>NZ_AP045843.1:0-237926 GCF_059725495.1 Vibrio sp. KUL80 | reverse complement strand
GTTAAGACCATTCGCTATTTATCGCAAAAGTTGGAGCTGAGGCTGGTGGCTGAAGGCGTTGAAGATGAAGTGGTGTTTGATGAGCTAAAAAGGTTGGGGGTCGAAGTGTGCCAAGGCTTTCTGACGGGCAAACCTATGCCCATTGAAGCGGTATGCATGATGTATGAGTAAAGGGGCAGGTATGAAATGTTTAGTGGTAGATGACCACCCAATCGTAGGTGCCGCGGTTAAATCAACAATAGGGCAGCTTCCTTATATATCGGCTGTAGACTCAGAGCCTAGTGCAGAGAAAGCGCTGCAGTTGGCGACAAGTCAGCACTATGATTTGCTCGTACTCGATGTTGATTTAGGAGACAGCAACGGCTTTGACTTTTTAACGCGTATTCGTGCGAGAGGGTACCGAGGTAAGGTCCTGTTTTTGTCCGCAGACAAAAATGCAATACACGCAGACACTGCGATGAAGCTAAATGCCAATGGGTTCGTCTATAAATCGGAGAGTTTGGAAACGCTGGGCGGTGCTATTGAAAGCATTCTGCAAGGGTATAGCTACTTCAAGTTTCCGCACAAAGATCAGCAGCGTCAATTGGGCAAACCGCTCTCCACACGAGAAAAAATGGTGCTCGATTACCTAATACAGGGAAAAGGCAATGCTGATATCGCAGAGGTACTCTCCCTGAGTGCAAAAACAGTGAGCACCTACAAGGCACGTATTCTGAAAAAATACAATGCGAACAATATCGTTGAGCTTATCACGATGCTTAAGTAATGAGTCGTTATCTTATATGTTTGATTCTTCTATTATTTTGAGGTCAACGATCATCTCGTTGACCGCGTTTACCTTTACCGTCATGGTCATGTCTGATCAATTCGTCAAACGGGAGCTCGAATACTTTTCCAGAATCACGACCGCTATTGATCAACATAAAATGAATGTGGTTCTGTTTTCTAAGTACTTGAGTGAACGAATCGAAAATAGTGCGAGCAATGAAGCCGATATGTCTTCTATCCTGTCTTACACCAAGCAGCAGTATGGTGAAAAATTCGCTCGGGTTTATTCTATGGACGACAGCAAAATTTGCGCGCACTCAGCGGTTGTCTTGCTTGAGTTTAATCGCTTACTCGAAAGCTTCGATGATATCTATCAAAGAGCCTTTGTACCGATCAAATACCGCTCTTTTATCTGCAATAAGCTATTTACCAACATTAAGAATGACGACTTTGTGGTCAATGAGGCGTACTTTGGTCGAGAGAAATGCCAGTCCAATAACAGCTGTGCGAAATATGCCTCGCAACGCCAACTGAGTGACAATGTGGTCATCTCTTCACTGTATGCGAATCAACTGGTTGATGGACAATTGGTTATCTCTATCTCGAGTCCAGTTCGCTATCAAGGCGAGATCATCGGAGACTTTTCGATAGATTTGCCTGTTGATGAAGCAGCGCTGCTGGCGAATGGGAAACAAATCGCTCAAAAATCTTATGGTACCTACAAGCAACATATCATCAAGTACGCGGATTACCCGTTCGAGAGATTTTCCCATACCGAAGAACATGTGGCTGACAATCAAACTATCTTTGTCTATCGGGTACCCATTTTCAAAGTGCTTACCGACTATTTTTGGTTGCTGTTTGTTTACTTTTTTATGAGTTATTTGCTGTTTCGAAAGTTTGCCGAGCTCAAATTTAGTCGTGCAGCTTTGAAAGAGGTCAGGATTCAAGCTCAGCGAGATGAGCTTACAGGACTATACAACCGAAGTATTCTCAATGATGACTATTTTATTGCCCGGGTTGAGTCGCAACCGACGAGTATCATCGCTATCGATGGAGATAGTCTAAAGCGGATCAATGATAAGTTTGGTCATGCGTTTGGCGATCAATCTATCAAGTACATAGCCGATAAGCTTGTTGATGGCGTTCGAGATAATGACTATGTATTAAGGCTTGGTGGCGATGAGTTTTTAGTGGTTCTCGTTGGGTGCGAAGTGGACTTTGCTCATGATGTGGCGAGGAAAATACAACACGCGATTGGTAGCGATGTCGTGAATCACCATGGACTGACGGTCACGGTCAGTTATGGAGTGACAGCACTGAAAAAAGGGGAGTCGTTTCAACGTGCGATAGAGCGGGCGGACAAAGAGCTTTATAAAGCTAAACGAAAATAGCCCATTTTTGTCAAACTGGATTTTTGAGTTATAGAAATTGTATTATGGTTACCATTGAACTTGGACAATCTGAGGCGAAGTTGACAGTTTTGTTGGAGCAGACCAATAAGTAAGCTATTATAATAATGAAATTGCTTATTGGGTTTTAAGATCCTTGACCTTAACTGACTTTAGTTCGATCAAGAGAAGTCATCATTCGGGGGGAAATGTATATCAAACCTAGTTTTATGAGCTATTTCAACGTATCTTCGATACTGAATATAAAAGAGAAGGTAGCATAGTACATGAGATCGGAGCTAGATTACAATCTTCTTAAGGTGTTGGTTCTTTTGCATCGTTATCCAAAACTCAAAACGGTTGCAAAAGAACTTGGTAAAAGTGAAGCCTCAGTAAGCAAGTATCTAACAAAGCTTAGAGAACAGTTAGGTAACGAATTGTATTTCCAAGACGCTTCGAAAGGTTATGTGCCAACTCCGTTCATGAGCGCTATATTGCCAGAAATTGAATCTAGCTTGTCTACACTCTCAAATCTTATGCAAGCTAAAGAGTTTGACCCATTATCCGTAACAAGAACAATATCTATTTCGGCCACAGGATATGTGCTTTTTTTCTATGGTTCGGATATATTGGAGCGACTTTCGATTCTATTTCCAAATGCAAAGTTTAGGCTCACAAGTTGGGATGATGACTCTCCGAAGCAGCTATTAGATGACCAGCTTGATCTCGGTGTTCATATGTTCAATGAATCGTTACCCAAAAGTATTTATCAAAGAGTACTCACAACCTTGAATTACTCCTTGGTTGTCCCAGATAAGTTAAAAGAACTATCTAATGATGAAATTCTCAACTTGCCATTTGTAATACCAGCAGTCAAAGGTTGGGAGTCTGATACGCCAATACAAACATCACTTATGAAGAAAGTAGGAAAAGATATAAATATAGTAGCGGAGGTTGATTCTATTTCAAGTATCTTTTCGAGTTTAAAATGTTTAAGCGCTGCAACTATTATTGCGACACCTCAAAAGCTACCAGAAGGTTTTGTAAAAAGGGACTTGGACTTGCCCATTTCAAACGTAAACAACTCAGCCTTATTAGTAAAAGCAAGCAATAGAAACAATGCTTTCTATAAATTATTGATTGAAGAGTTCTCGAAGACATCTCAGAAGAACAAGTGAAGAACTCATGTTAAGTTAAGCTCTGTTGCGGCGTTGTTGATCAAATCAGCTTGAAGATCAACGACGCCATACATCGCTAGCCGTTAGCTTCTAACAGGCATACCTAGTCCTATGACTTTGTTTATCGCTTTGACATTCGCCATGATTTCACCCACTTAAACGTTGTAACATCTCAAGCTCAATTTACCGCTGGTTAGCCCTTTATATCGAGACATAGCAGTGTCAGATATTGAGCGATAATGATAACCAAACTCTGATTTCCACTCCGCTATTGTTCCATTTTTCAGAGTCTCGTGGCAATTATTCGTGTCATATGCTCCATCGGCGGAAACGGCAGCGGCCTTTCTACGTAGTGGGTTCAGTAAGGTAGGTAACACTTCACTATCGCCAACATTAACAAGACTGACTTCCGCACTAATAGCTTCGTGAGTATCCACGTCTACAGCTAAGTGCAGCTTGCGCCATATTCAACTTTTTCTGCCCCGTGCTTTTTCACTTTCCATTCACCCTCAACAAAGACTTGAGGCCTGTCGAATCAATGGCGATATGGCGAATAGCCCCTCTAGATTTATTGCGATATTTGACCTGAACTGTCTTCGAGCGTTTACTGATACAGGTGTAGTCAGGAGACTTTAGTGGAACAATAGCTCAAAGATAGAGTCGATAAAAAAGCCTTGAAGAGCATGCAATGGAAGAGAGACGATGCCCTTAATCATCAAGGCAGTTTCAATCGCTGTATCAGAGTGCTGAAAGCCTATCCCACGCTTACCATGATGGGTTTTGCATCACCATGTATCGACGGCTGAATCATCTATCCAGAACGTAACCGAACCACGTTTACAAAGAGCCTTATAGTACTCCGCCCAGTTAGCTATCTTTTTCTTCGCTTTACCCATATCACCACCGTTCCAATCGCTTCAAATGATCAGATCGCAGAACTTGGAAAAGGTTCAACTAATTTAGGCAACAAAACCATCAAGCTATTGAAATCCTATCTATTCTCAACAATTGTAGTGTCAAAATGCCTTACATCAGGGTTAGCAGTGTGTGCTACATTTTTTTCTTCATGCTAACTAAGTATTCACCAAAATGTTAGACAATCCTTATATAGGTGTTCTGCAAGTGATTTGAGGTACAATTTGAGTTGCCCTACACTAAATACTTATTTAAGTAAAAATAAGTATGCTTTTCATAGTATAACCCATGATTATAAGCTCGAGCCTATCGTTAACCGTTTTGGCACATGTATTGGTTTTGAGTGTTTAGTTAGTGCAGTCAATCTTTCGCCCGTACAGAAGGCGACACTTTATCAGTATGAAATTAATACTGATTATCATGTTAGTAACTTAGTTTCTCGATGGTTATCAACTTTGCACTCGAAAGCAGATATAGAAAAGTTTCGAAATAAGTATATTTTTCTAAATATTGAACGATGCAATTTATGCAACAGCTCTCTTATGGATGAAATAGTGATGTTGAACATAAATTTGAGGAGGTTCAACATTCTATTGGTTGTCGAAATAACAGAGAGAGAGTTTGTTTTTTGCAATGACTGTCCAAAAATAAAGACAGGATTAAGATTTTTATCCAAATCAAAAGTGATCTTAGCGGTAGATGATTATGATATAATAAAGCAAGATCTTAGGGAAGGTGAACTGAACCAAGGTCTATACAATTTTGTGAAAGTTGAGTTTACTAATTCACCTATCTTTGTTAGTAATTTAAAATCCTTAAAAAACAAGCTAAACAACATAAGGGTGATTGTGGAAAAAGTAGAAACTAAGAATGACATAAATACTTTGAAAGGCATATTTGAAGAGCAGCAATTTTTTATGCAAGGTTATGCCTTTACAGGGACAATAATAATGTAAAATATAATGAGGTTGTAAGGTATGAAAAGTAATGCGAAAATATTTGACTATTTATGCTGTGTGCTTTACATCGCGATTATATTGTTAACTCTTTGGTATTTGTTGATGCATTAGCAACTAAATACGCTTATCCTGCGTTGTCAAGTTGGCGCGTTCAATGAAAGTAACGTCTATTTTTTTAGGATGTCATTATATACGCGGTAATTCGCTATTACGTTAGAAAAAGGAAGTAGTAGCCCCAACCATTTGTAGGTCGACTTATGATGTTTAATTCCACATTCTAGTTTGGGACCATACGCTTAAATTGAAGATCCTAAGTGTTCTAGGTATTCTTTTGTGACATTGTTGTGTACTTTTAAATATAATATCTCTGCGTTAAAATCGTTCTCTAAACAATACTCTATAGTTTTGATAACACTAAACCAATAAATTGATTCGGAAGATGAATAGCTACACGTTATTGTCACTATTAGTTCGTTTCCTTCATCAATTATGTTGTTTGACACTGGGTCAATTTTTAGTCTGGAAAATATCCTGTTAAGTTTCTTTGTTGTGCTCAAATGCATCATATGATGTCCCAACAAGACACCTTTAGTGTTGTAATATTCTAAACACCTCGCCATATACACTTTCTCTTGATGCAAAAACCTTATTAAATCATTGTATTCTTGATTCCATCTGGCGTAATAAGCTCTTGCTATGATTTCGTTTATGTTTTTGTCAATATCATTTGATATGAGAACAATGTCACTGTTGTCGCAGTAAAATCTGTCGCAAGAGTTCTCACTGATAAAGCGAAATCTCTTCTTGTAAATTTGCTGTTCGACGATACCATCTTGTTCAATTGTATTCGAATAATCGACTATGGTTTTCAAGTCGGAAATAATTTGTAGGGCTCTAACTTGCTTTCTTATTGAGGGGCTTGTTCTACCATTCTCCCATCTTGAATAGGTTCCTTTGTCTATTGTCAAAAACTCAGATTTCAAACTCAGTAGATCAATCACCTGAGATTGACTTAGCCTCAATTCGGAACGAATTTTCTTTAAAAAAACACAAAAAATAATACTAACACATATTTGAAATTGGACTACAACATACTTTAACTTCTTCGATCATGAAAGGGAAACCAAACAGTATAACTGAATGAAATCAAAATTATCATATGAAGCAAGAGGTGCTTGAAATCAGGCTGTGACCAAAAAAATGTTGTAAATCAGATCTATATTTTAGTTAGATTCCACAGAATGGGAGTGCTTAGTTAAAACAACTTCACTATAGTCAATCTTAGTGTTCTGTTCTGTTTTGTTGTGGGTTTTTCTTATTACAAAAATTAGAGGGTTAGAACATACTGGCCGTAAAGTTAGCAATGATAAATGCATATTGTCATCAAAGCTAACTAGCTGAATGATTTGTTATGTAACATATCCAGTAGCAATAAGCGTATCCTACTTGTGCATAAATGGTGTATTTAATGGGCAACAATTCAAGATATAGTGGTGTAACGTATTGCCCTATTTGTAATAGATTTGAGTTTTATAGAGCATCGAAAATGAAGTTTTGGGAGCATGCGATTTTGATAGGTTGGGGAAAATTCCAATGTGTTAATTGTTCAAGTAAGTTTTACATGATTCCAGAAGACAAAAAACTTAGTGACAGATTTATTAATTTTCTTTCTCTATTTTCGGATGTAGATTGGTACAGTGTTGGGGATTAAATAGAATGACAGAAATTGAGTTTTCTCGTTTGATAGAACAAGTTAACCAGCTCAACCAAAAACAAAGGAGAGTGTTGGCCGAGCTCCTAGATAGTTCAAAACAAGAGAATTTGGGAGTTAAAGAGATTTTGACCTTTGAAGAAATAGACTATTTGTATCAAATAACGACTAACTCTGTTCAAAGTGACTAAAGTCTTTGAGGTTGCATAGTTGGCAATCCTTACAATTTTGAAGACATCGTAACTTACTTTTTATCTTTGGTAAAATTACCGGGTTAGATATTGCTTTTACAATGTCGAATTTAATTAGATACACATTCAGTTTGTCACCTTGACTCATCGGCCTGTAGTACTGAACAATTTCTGCTCCAAAAACCAGTACACAAAAATCAACGACGGGCTTTCCTGCTACAAATATATACACAGTCTCTTTCGTTTCCCACAACCTTTCTAAGTAGAAACATGAAGCTTGTACAACTAGTTCAAAAAAGTGCTCTGAGTTGGCGAAATAGCCAAGTTGAACTAAGCATGCTTTAGCTACATTATCTTTTGACAATTTAGGAAGCGTGGTGAATTCTCTAAAGTCAATCTCTAGGATGGAAGACCAATGGCCTACAATGGTACCAGTTTTATTTTTAAGCAA
Organism: Vibrio sp. KUL80; assembly: GCF_059725495.1. Classification (NCBI taxonomy): domain Bacteria; kingdom Pseudomonadati; phylum Pseudomonadota; class Gammaproteobacteria; order Vibrionales; family Vibrionaceae; genus Vibrio; species Vibrio sp. KUL80. The sequence goes on along the minus strand of NZ_AP045843.1, from coordinate 230,362 downwards.
AATTGCATGATGTTTATATTTGTCAAAATTAGACAACTCTGCACGGAATTTTCTCAATGCTGACACATTTGAGTAAAACCCATCAAACTGTTCAAAATGCTTTACGTTCGAATGTATTACTATTTCACTTATGGTTCTCTCAGGAATGTTTTCATAGGACAAAACATTCAAAGACAAGTCTAGTGATTTGATTAGCATGTCTACAATAGATGAAACTTTCTTTGGATATCGCTCTTGCTCATCAATGTGAGTGAGAAATCTTATGGGGTCTTTGCCCAGAACTTTAACTATAAGCAACTGCTTATACAGTGCAGGCTTACTCTTTTCATTAATCCAACGCGACAGAGTGATAGAATCCAGTCCGCTAAAATCTCGATAGAATCTGTTCTGCAATAAAGCGATTAAATTTTTTCTAGAAGTGTTATCTTCTTTCAGCCAGCATGATAGAAGACTTCCAAAACTATTTTTTGACATTCTGTAACCTAGTTTGATCCTTAAACTATTCATTGTGTTCACTACATATACCATCGAATAAGTCTATGTAGCGACTGATCGTTAGTGAGATTTTTATTTAATTAATTTGAATCAATCCTTACCGTAGTAGTAAAATCTGCGTAATTTCCATCATCTAAGATCACCGTATATTTCAGTATTGAACTATCGTTAATTTTAGTCGATGTTGTTGTGGGCAATGAAATGCTTCCTGACGGTGGTAATGTGATTCCTTCAAAGTTCAGATCAAACATACGAACTGATAATAGGTTTACATGCCATTTAGTAGGGTTAAAGACCTTAAGGTTTTCTTTAGTGGCAACAAAGATAATTTTCCTATAGTCTTCTAAGTTTGGTTTGGCCAGCCCAACCGGGCGGACCAGTACTTTAATTCTATACCGTAGTGGTAATGTAACGAACGTTACGTGGTCATCAACATTTCTTTTTTTCGGTACTTGCAATATGTTCAACCAAATTAAACTCTCCAACTCCTGTGAACCAAGTTCTTCTTTATTCACTACAATTTTGATCTGTCTAATTTCCCTAGGCTCTAATTCAAACAGAGGCGGTAAAATAGCTACTCCAATATTTACATTAGAGGGCGATACTCGAAAATCTCCATTATCCGCCCAAAGTTGCACTAATGACCGTTCTGTCCCGAGATTGGACAGCGTCAGATCTGAATAATGTTCATTTGAATTAATGACCAACCTAGTTTTGTCGATGTTCACGCTTGCAAACGAATCTCTAGTTAAAAGTAGTAGCAATAGGGTAGAAGCTAATTTACTGAAAGCTGACAATAATCTGTAATTGACCATATACTTTTCCCGACGTAACTGATTGCCCTGGCAATTTTTCTAGTGATGCTATAAAATCCCCGCGATAAACATCATGATCTGATTCGTTAGACATTAGTTGAGTCAATTGTTTAAAACCATACCACCCGCCTGAATTTCCGGTGTTTGTTTGAACGTTAGGTAACAATTGTAGAGCATTGTTCGAACCATCATATATCCTAATACCTACGCCCTTTGCAGTATCGCTTTGCCCGTAATCATTGCTCAGTAGGTAAGTGAGACCCCCTCCAGCGGTTCTTAATCCAAGGAGTTCTGCTTGCGTAACGGCATTACTGGAATTAACTAAAAAGCCAACAGAAACTGGTCTTGCAGTTACTGAAGCACTTGTACTCGTATTTTGCGATGTACCAGATACTGCATCAGTCTCACACATTAGCCCGAACGAAAACGGTTTACTTAGTGTTTCTCCTTGATTCAACGCATTCCTACTAATGGTCGGAAATAAAACATAAGGCGTATAATCCGTTACTTCGCAATAGGCGCCTCGGATAAAGGTAATTTGATTCTGCCAACCCCATGCACCTGGCCAGTCTCCATACCACCCGCTGTAACAACCTCCGCCGTGGTCGCACCCTACTGATAATCCTGAGCTTCGACCTCCTCCTTTGAAGGCGATATAACCTAGATTTCCCACATACGACGAAGAATATCTACCGGTGTTAGAACCATAGTTAGTAGATGCATTGCTTACCTTAATCAGTTCAATTGCGACATCACTGAAGGCTCCAGCATGCACATAGATGTAATTGTCATCACTAAACAGGTCTGAAGGATCTAATTTTCTCGCTTTCCAGTGTCTCGTGTAATACTCACCCGTAGACAGGTTTGTCAATCGATAAGCTGCATACCTATAGTCTGAATAGTAGGCTCCAGTAATTCCGACAACTTCGTTGTGTCCTCTCCGGTGATCGTCTCCATTTACGGAATAATATTCGTACAACTCATTTTTGTCAGAGATATCGCAACGAAAAAGCACTTGCTTCTCACCATAGGGACTTCGATTCGCTGAGTTTAGAAATGAAGCCACTGAATATGCCAATGTTGAGCCATCTGGTTGAAAAGCGGAACCACTATTTACATTAATAATAGATGGCAATCCTAAATCCCCAAAATACCCATCAGCTGCACCAACCACATTGTTGTTAACGTAGTAACCGGCGGCAATGGCTTCCGATGATAAGTACGTACTATTAGTAGTGTTAAGCTTCGTACACGTAGCATATCCATGGAATGAAAAGAAATACACGAAAGCCGAAATTACCCAACTGCGACGTATCATTGAGCTACCTCACAAACACTTGTAAAACTGTGAAGAGGCTTGTTATTGTTGAAGATATGTTCATCAATTCCTATACCACATTCTTGATTTATACCCCAGCGAACAAATATTTTATTTGTCCCTTTCATTAGACGAACATAGACTTGACCACCTTGTCCTACCATACCTACAGCCTCACCATTTTCATTATAAACAGTAGCTCCAATTGGAGGATATTCACCTTCGTCAAATAAAGTTGTTATTAAAACAGCAGCACCAGTCACCGTTTCAAACGTAACTTTTGAAATGGCTCCTGCATACGGAGTTACATGCTTACTGCCCGTTTTAAGTTCAACCGTTTTAAACGTATCTGCAGAAGCTCCTAGGGAAACACTAGAAGGGCGGTAAGACATCAAAGACGGTTGAATAGCGTACCCATTCGCATCAATTTTTGCGCCTTGTCCGTTCAATACTTCCAAGCCGCTACCCCCTTCAGCTTGAACTAGCGCAAATGACTCGTTTGCATAAGGGCCCAACGTAATCCCATCCCTATGTACTACGATTGTTCCCGACATACCTGTAGAAATGCGTGTATATCCGTTTCCTGACACTGACCCTAGTGAGAAACTTCCAACTCTAGTTCTCGTAGACACATTTGCACCGTAAGTATTATCACCATTCTCTAGTCCTGCATAAGCTGAGTATGCGACCTTGGATTTGTCTCCAATTGTCCCTGTTACATTAGTCGTCGCTGAATCTCCATAGGAGCTTGTGGCATAATTAAAACCGACGGTCGACCCACGATTGAATAAATCTAGAGGTATCGAAAATCCAATAGACAAAGTGTCTTCATGTGTAGCGGTACCACCAATATTCAAAGAATACTGACGACCTAATGAAACATTATATGAAACGTTACGCCAACTATTGTTGTAAGCTGCCTGATAATTAATGCTAGTACCATCAGCATTATAATAATCTACCAAAGTACCACTGAGATTTAACGTTCCATAACTTGGCAATGTTTGGCTGACCGACAGCGTAAACCTATTTCTCTGATTTAAATACTCTCTTGTGTTCGCTAAGTCATAGTCTTTTCTCAGTACGCGTTTACTGAGAACGTCTTCTAAGCTCATGTAGTCTTCAGAGGAATGACGATACGCTAACAACGAAAAATGAGTGCCTGTTACAAATGAACGACCGTAAGAAGACTCAAGCTGCCATCCGTTAGTTGTAGATTCGTTGTCATGTATTTGTGTAAACGCATAAATGCCTTTTAGGCCAAACGCTCCTATCGGAGTTGCAACTACACCACCTGTAAGATAAGAATGGTACCTGTTTCCCACTCTAAAACCTGAGTTGATTGTCACTCGATTGCTAACGCCAGTTTGTAAAGTACCTTGACCAAACCAACTTTCGGTTGAATCAAAACCACGAACATCTCCTAATACAATACCGTAATCACTGTTTCCTGGTCTGATAGATAACGGAACTGATGAATATGGAACTGTAAACGTACTGACCGCCCCGTCAGTCTCTCGAATAACAACCTGTAAATCCCCATTACTCCTAGTATCGTTTAGGTCGTCAATCAAAAATGGGCCTGGTGGAACAGTCACTTCACGAATGACTTGTCCATTTTGAATGACGGATACATGAGCGTTAGTTAATGCTTGACCTCTAACTTCAGGGGCATAACCAAGTTGGCTCTGTGGCCACATTCGCTTGTCAGTCTCTAATTTTAGTCCAGTAAACGCTAGACTAGAAAATAGTCCTTCTGAAGTATTCGACTCACCAATCGTTGCGCTGCTGTTTATGGATGCAATCGGGCGTTGTAAGTAGCTATTTATTACATTATATTTTGATTCGTTATTATTTCGCCGAAAAAAACCATCATGTCTGAATTGCCAAAGGCCGAAGTTAAGTCCAGTTTTTAAATTGCTTGTTATGTAGTGACTAGTATCTACCCCCGAGTAGTTTGTTATATAGTAGTTGGAATTATGCTTGACAAATAGTGCCGTAATCCCTTCATCCCAAGTGGCGGGATCTGTTTCACCTCGCTTGGGTTTATTCAATAAAGATTGTGGGACTGTATACTTTAGCTTAAATCGTGATGAGTCGTAATCCCATGTAGATGAAGGGGCAATGTCTGAAACGAAATAACAAGGCAAAGAATGTACTGGATTATCCAAACTAATCATTTTAAGTTGAGATTCAATCAAGCATGGTTCATGCTTGCTACTATTTGAATTAAATGTAGATCTTATAGCTGCGTTTTTCATAACCAATTTGTCATTTAAATACAAGTCGACCACAATTTTGTCGTCATTAACTCCTTTAGGTAGAAACTTGGATTCGTGTGACAGTATACTTAGATCAACATTTCCTTGTAACAAAGATAGATCAAAGTCATGACTCAACGCTGAATGCTGATATAAAGCAAAAATGATGACTATTTTTCGATATGCCATGTTAACCTTAAACCATTGACTTATTTTAGTTTATAATGCCTTCGTTCGATTCCACCTTGGTCATTGATGGAATGGAACTCAATAACGCCATTTTCGTGGTATTTAGAAAAACCCATAGGAAGAGTAAAATTAAAGTCCTCGTATGAATACGGCGATATCATTTTTCCTGGTGACGTAAATTCATTAGTTTTATAAATTAATTTCACAAAACCTGACATAGATAAATGATAAGGTCGATTATTATAAACTCTTACTGATAAGTTATTTCCTTCATGATGTATTAATTTAGCCTTAACGTTGGTCGTAAAGTTATCTTTATAATTTAAAATGGTTTTGGGCCTAAAGAATACTTTTACTCTATGCTTTACGGTTACGACTAGTTTATTTTGAGAAACACCTTCCGTGTTGGTTTTGTTAGAAGGGATCTGCAAAAAATTAAAGTAAGACACAGACTCTCTATCTTTAAATGAATTATTGGAATTCGTAGCTACTAACCTTACTGCTTGCCCAGAATGTGGATTAAGTTTAGCTAAAGGCGGTACGATCACGTAATCTACGTTCTTTGAACTATTACTCGTATCATCTATCCATGCTTGAACTAGAAATGTATTATCGCTTTTGTTGTTAAGGTCAATTTCAACGAATTGGTGACCTTCATTATATACCACTCGACTTCCAGTCATAACTATATTAGCAAGGCAAGAAGAGCTAAACACATAAATTATAACTAAATAAGTATAAGTGATAGGTTTCATAACTAAAACTCTCATTCTTTGGAGGGTATATACGAGCAACGTTGAGTCGCCCGTATGAGTTTATTTACTGATATGAAATGGCATACTGTAGTGACGCAGACACTGTACCAGCCGTAGTTGTTCCAGTTGAATAGTATTGTGCTTTATATGTCGCGGTCTTTTCGGTTTCGGAAGCGGCTAAAGCTAAATCATCTGAGCCCTCAAATACATTGTTAAAGTTGATAGGCGCACTTGTCGTGTCTACAATCTGCAGCTCAACGTTTGATGCAGTTCCTGTATTTCCGAGGTTGCCAGCAGTTGTTACTTGATTGCCTACAAAAACGGTAGAGATTGATACACCGCTCGCATCAGCTGTACAACCCGAAACTGAAATATTGAAATCTGTAGCGCCTGTCACATCACCAGATGTCGTAAGATCCGCTTTAGACACTGTTGGTAAGAGAACTATTGGATTTGCGTCTTCACCATTGACGGCCACGGTACAAGTTTGGTCTGTTACTTCTCCTTGAAAAGTAATCGTATTGGTTGAAGCAGCAATAGCAGTGCTGCTCAAGGTTGTAACCAACGGTAGCAATACCCAATTTGATTTTTTCATAATAAAATCCTTAATAAACAACATATATACAAACATCTTTTTATAAAACTCTGTAACGAGTTAGGTTATTTTATGTGTTCTTACTAGGTTGTTTATACGCATTTGGAAAAAATAAATATTGAGAATGCTAACTTTTGGTGGGGCTTGGTGTGCTTGACTGAGATGAGTTTCGCTCTTTTGTACTAGTGCATTGAATTGTTGGTGTGGAAATTTCACATCCGCATTTCGAATGGTTCCTTAACGAAAAATGTTCGAAGTATCGTTTGATTAATCATTGTCGTTAATGGTTTTGATTCTACTTTAGTTTTTACGTTATCATGCAACATATCGATTTTGCTTTCATTTTTTTTGACTACTCCTCCCATAATGATGAATTAGTCAATTAAAGATAAATGGTATGTGATGCTCGTCAACTGTCATTTTTCTATTGACATTGGTTTTGTATAAGTGATGGGGATTATAATAGTATTGTTATTACGGTGTTCGCGGATAAACAGTGTACTTGGTTGCTATTTACTTCGTTAATAGCTCTTTAGTGTGTGTTAGACTCCTGTTTGTTCATGGTGACAGTTCACTCTATTTAATGTTTTTGATAGCACTAAATAGAGTGGTTTTTGCTTTCATTCGTAATTATAATCAACAAATTCAGGATGTTATGATTATATATTAAATACCCATCCGCGGATGTTGATTATGTTTCTAAACGTTCATATATGATTAACAATTGACGCAAGAACAAAAGGGTAACTTATGCATTCATATGAAAAACAACGCAAAAGCGGAGCTCCTGCACTCACTCAACGAGCTGCGGAACTTGAACGTTGCAATCAGTACCAAAAAGCGTCTATTATATGGCGGCAAGTAGCTGAACTTTCTTCCGACCCAACAAAAAAGCGATGGGCAGAAAAACGGGCAACGTTTTGTTCAGACCAAATAAAATAAACGTGGAAAATGCAAAAATGGTTATGTCGCAAAGTTATGCTGATGCGTTAATGTATTGATTTCCCGACGCAACTTGGTTGCAAGCGCGTAGAATTCATCTCAAACTGATAAATCATCTGAGTTGCCGTGATAACCAATTTTAATCATCGCCCACAGTTCTATTGCGACTCAAGTCGGCTTTGCACCTTCGTCAGATTTCCAAACCTGTGTCTGGTTCATTTTCCCTTTTACTTCTGCGGTGGCTTTGCTCAGCAATTTTGTTCAGGTATTTCACTTGAAGGACTTCAATGAGGTTGAGCATCAAACCGTTTAGCTAAAGCCTAAAATTTATATGATACAGAGCCAGCGCGTTGGAATGGCTGTCGTTAATCATTACCTTTTCGGGTAACTCATGTTGTCCGATGGCTTTTTGGAAAAGGCTCTCGCTGCCTTTCCATCTCGCTTATCACTCAGGAGAAAATCAATCACATTACCGTATTTATCTATGGCTCGGTAATAGTACCAATCTTGAAAAGTAACTGTTCAGGTCCATCTAATTGTGCAAATTTTGGTAACTTAACCGTACTGTTCAAGAATGGATTCGATGTCTTTCATACTTTCGACACGATATCGTAATGGATAGAGCTCTGGTTAACGAGATAGTGTTGTCTGAGTTACATTCATACATGCTCTATTGGGCTTAGCTCTGGAGAGTAAGGCGAGAGTTTTATTATGCTGGCATTATTGAACCTTTCGCAACGTCATTGGAGTGTCATCCAGCACAATCTATAATCACGATTGCATGATGACGTTTTTCATTGACCGTAGATTTTCTTAAGGTGTTCAATCACAACTTGTTTGTTCACCTAAAGAACAACTATAACCTCCTCAATCCTTTTGGTTGTGATTGTTCCTAGGGCAACGTTACCAAAGAGTTGTACAAGTCTTTCTACATACTCTGCAATATGAAAGATTGTGAGGCACTGGAACTAAATATTCAGCTTGATCACGTTCATTTAGATGTCATCGTCCCTCCGAAAGTTTCGATTTCAACGTCAATGAGTATTTTGAAGGGGCGGTCTGCAATTCGTCTGTTCAATAAGTTTGCTCATATTCGAAAGAAACGATGGGGAAATAATTTTTGGGCGAGGACATAATTCGGCGTTCCGTTAGACATCAAGACAAAAAAGACCAAGAATATGAGGTTCAGTTGGAGCTGAAGATGAACTAACAGCGTGGAGATGCCCCCTCAGAGGGGCTGAAAGCTAAATTTACCCTCTAAGAAGGTGGGTTTTACTAAAAGTAGCAAGTTTTAATGAGATATCCTAGATAAGCAACTAAGTTTACAATAGCTGATGAATAAACGACGAACCATCTTTATTCCACTTTGATAGCCCAACAGGGTTCTTGAAACCGAGTTTTTGAAAAGACAGTGAGGAGCGGATTGCATCATGGCGCACGCCTATTATCGACCCAGAAAGACGTCGGATATATGTTAGTGACTGCATCATTGAATCAACCATTGCATTCTGAGGTGCGTCCATATATGTTGCCTAATTCGCTAGCTAAATCGTTCGCATTTTAAACAACATATAGAGTTTCGGGTATACCCATCCCAGTTAGCTTATTGAGTGCTTTGATCATTGCGTACGTCTCGCCAACCGGTGCGTTGTAATTTCGAAGTGTCAGTAAGGCACCTTAGTAGTTGCTTTGCGCGATACATAGCGGTGTCCGACAATGACCGCTTATGGTAACCATACTTCTGTTTTCACTTTTCACTCTCACCGTATACCTTGAGCCTAGTTGCATCAACGGTCAGGTGTTGGATGGCACCTGGTGTTGAGGCTTTGAAATTCACCTCTACATCCTCGGCTTATATAGGTATAGTGAGGACTAACCAATCGGGCTTTCTCCAATCTAAACACAGAATAACCCTCATAGGTAATGGGAAAATTCGTCTTACCACGTGAAACATCGTTATAGTGAGTTCACTAAACAGTCTTGGTCTACTCCGTCAGTCCTGCCTAGGTTGTTTCCACTCAGTTAAGATATCCTCGTCAATCTGGAACGTGAGCGAACTTCTGTTGATCAAGGAGTTTTAACACTTGCGCGAGTTGGTGGTATTGTAATGAGGCTTAGGCATGAAATCAAAGTCAGTGAATGAAGACCCCCTGATCTGATAGTGAGATTCTGATTGGTTCACTCGATTTGTGCAACAAAGCGAGCGGTGCATACATATTTCCTTTAAGCAATAGTTTGCATCGCTACACTATTAATTCTGCGTATGCCAACTTTAATCGGCGGCTGCTATGGGACATTGTATATTAAAATGAATAGTTAGTTTTATATCTTAATGACACAAAAAAAACTGTTAGATTGCGATGTCAATACTCAAGCTCGCGTTAGAATCAATATTCTTTTTGAAGAACTAGGTCAGTTTTATGTGGCTTTTTCTGGAGGTAAAGACTCCGGAGTGCTTTTACATTTAGCTATTGAAGAAGCTAGGAGGCGAGGGTGCTTGCCAGTGCAGGTGCTTTATGTCGATATGGAGGCACAATATCAACATACGTTGAATTATATAAGAGAAATAGCTGAGCGAGATGACGTTAAGATGCATTGGGTTTGCTTACCACTTAGTCTTCGTAATGCGGTATCTCAATATCAACCTAAATGGATTTGTTGGGAGCCATCTAGTCAAGCTGCTTGGGTAAGAGAAGTTCCAAAAGTCAACAACCCATTGTGTGAAGTGATTACCGATCATAATTTTTTCCCTTTTTATCGATACGCTATGGAATTTGAAGAATTCGTAAAAGAGTACGGATTATGGTTATCTAAGAAATTAAAGACAACAATAGCAGCCTTGATTGGTATAAGAACTGATGAATCGTTAAACCGCTATAATACTATTCGAAATCGAAAAAAGAATAAGCTTAACAAATATCAGTGGACAACAGAGATTTCTCAAGATTTGTATCTCGCTTACCCCATATATGACTGGAAAGTGCAAGACATCTGGGCTGCGTATGGAAAGTTTGGGTGGTCATATAATTTCATATATGATTTAATGCACAAGGCGGGAGTAAGTTTACATCAACAGAGACTGTGTCAACCTTTTGGTGATGATCAACGCAAAGGTTTGTGGTTATATCATATTCTGGAACCTCAAACATGGGAAAAGCTTGTAGCTCGAGTTGAAGGGTGCAATTTTGGGGCTAGATATAGTAAGCAACAAGGTCATATCTTAGGTTATTACCGCTTTAAACTTCCAGATGGATACAGCTATAAGATGTATTGCAAGTTTTTGTTAAATAGTATGCCTCCCCATCTTTCCAGTCATTATCGTAGCCGTATTTTTCAGTTTCTTGTTTGGTGGAAGAATAATGGGAAAAAGTTTGGGGTTTACAGAATTCCAGATTTTGCCGATAAGAATTTAGAAAATCAAAGAAAAGTACCAAGCTGGCGACGTATCTGTAAAACACTGATAAAGAATGATTACTGGTGTCGTAATCTTTCTTTTTCACAGACAAAGAAACTTACGGATAGTTACATTAAAATCTATCAGGATTATTTAACGGGGAAATGAATGTTTGATAACTTAGTTATCCTTATAGAGTATCTTAATACAGTACATGAAAGCGGTGATCTGTCATTGGAGGAAAGGCGTAAGCTTTATAATTTACTTTCTGATGTTGCATATAATATAATAGAGATCCCACATCCTGTACTGAACATTAAACTTATACCGACTGAACATGTAGTTGATAATGATTATAACCCCAATAAGGTTGCGCCACCTGAATATCGATTGCTAACACGTTCTATAATAACAGATGGCTTAACAATGCCTGTTGTAGTTGGAGGCTTTAATAGTAAAAGCGGGAACTATTCTATAGTAGATGGTTATCATCGGTCGAAACTTATCAAAAACGATATCAGCATCAATGAGAGTTTAAAAGGTTTAATTCCCGTAAGTATTTTGCATAATTCATTAGATCAGAGAATTGCGTCTTCAGTTCGGCATAATGTAGCGAGAGGCATCCACCAAGTTGAATTAACAGCTAGCTTAATTTTGAGATTGAAGGCAATGAACTGGCAAGATGAAGCCATTGCCAATGAGTTGGGAATGGATAAGGACGAAGTATTACGAATGCAACAAACAACTGGTTTGGCCGAAGCGTTTAAATATCACGATTTTTCAAAAGCTTGGGAGTAAGAAGGTCGTCTATGCTAACTCGTTAAGCAATACTTTAGTGCTTTCTTCTTCAACCAACTTGCGTACGCCTAGCATCGCAGGTCTGGAATTTTGTACACTTTCAACTAGAAAGTGGGATCTCTTTGGGGGTGTTGCAACTAATCACAGAGTGCAGAATGCACCAAAGGATGATTTCAGGAGCAAAGTGTTTCCATTTGAACTCGTTCGTCATTGATTTAACCAATCATTAAAGCAGACGGTGATAGTTTCCGCTTACCTCTGATTTTTTGCAACAAATCCCATGGGCGGGCCTCGTTTTAATTTGTAGTTCATTCGGGGTCTTTTCGGTAACGCGTAAACACAGATAGTCTAAGCGCCCAGAGGTATTCCATTAGATAGGAATGCGACGGCTACTTTTGATGGTAAATCAATGAGGTGGTGCGGACCTTAAAGAGCAACCTTGTGGGCGAGCGGTTTAATGTTCAACGCCTTCAGTCCGCCTTTAGTCTGCTCAATATCAAAGCTGACGGCTTGGTTTGGTCTTAAGGCTCGAAACCCCTCGATTTGAATGTCGCTGTAATGAATAAAAATATCTTCGTTGATACCGTTGGTTTGAACAAAACCAAATCCTTTTTGGTTGTTAAACCACTTTACTGTACCGTTGGGCATGGGTTCACTCCTTTTAAAATTCAACAGTTTACTACTAATAATAAAAGCGCCAGTTTTGCCTTTAGGTCAAGATGCTGACGAGTGATGTTGAGCTTTTTATCCTATTGCTGGCAACGAGAGCTGAGAATAGGGTGGGGGTTTCCTTGGATGCGTTCGATGTGGGCCGCTCTTGTACATTCTTTTTGAGAAACTGGGTATTGTCTATCCCACGCCTTCATAAGTTGGCGCTGCGCATTGCTCATTGAGTATCGAGGGTAGACCGCCTCAAAATAAAGATAGGTACGAGCGATTCGTCCTCGCGCTTGCTCAGGTGGTTGTGCCTTTCGGTCTTGAATGCGCATGTCACACTGCCCAAAATTGGATTTGGCTTGAGGCAACATCGTAAAGTTGTGATTCTGCCGAGCGGCATTGACGCTGCCAATGGCGGGGTAGAGATTGTAAAGGTCGGATTGCATCAAACGATATTCCGTGTTCACTTTTTCAGCACATCGTCGGCCCTTGAACGCTTTGCCTTTGCTGTTGAGGCAACTTGGGTGGCCGTCTCGCCATTCTGAAAAGGTGCGACCAAAGTTCTCTGCGGGCACTATATGTTCGGCTTCCCAGCGCTTGAGTCGGTTTGTGTACTTGTCGGTGTAAAACCCTTTGGGTAAAGACACATTTCTCTTTGCATCGAAGAGGGCGCCGCAATACAGAGTGCTCTGCATGGATGGGTCTGTGTAAATCTGTTGCTGCATGATTTTCTTTGCTTTATTGAATGAATTAATCGTGGTGTTACCTTGTGCAACCGCGTGGGCTGAACTCGCGCATACACCAAGTAAGGCGATGTGAGTGAATAGATGAATCAATGTCATAAAGGATCTCTTGGTTCAGTTAAGTATCGTTCATTGAAATGTCCCAGGTATGAAGTTTGGAGAATTCAATGTGGCTGTTATGGGGCATTTGGCTTGAATACCTGCTCGCTTGAAGCAATATTGAGCGCGGTGCTCAGCCCAAAACTTATTTGCCCCTTTTGTGTATTCTCGTGCGCGTTGCCAGTGCTCCCCTGCTAACCACCACTGTTTTTCTCTTTCAAATTCACACGCTGCGTTGGCAACGTCAAAATAGCCTAGTGTTGTCGTCAATGCTTATCTCCTATGGGGCCAATGCCTATTGTGTCTGCAGCGGGGTGTTAAATAGGCAGAGGGTGTTTAGGGTAGTGTGCGCTGCAGATTAAGTTAAACCTTAGAATCGATGGGGTAATTTTACTTAAAACCACGAAGTTTCTATAAGCACTTTGAAAATAGTTTATGAGGGAAATGCTAATGAGTTGAAAAAATTCGTAAAAGCAAGAAGATAGAGTGAGGTAATTAAGATTGATGAGCATCATCTTATTTCCCATGATGGTGTAGAAACAACAGTAGTTAGTTTGGCTTAGCAATAAGAACAAGGATGTTCATGTTGTTTGTTGCTGTCTCTCATTTCAATACTGCATTCTTTTTGTGGCAACGGTCTTCAAGCTTTGGTTAAGAGTGACATTGATGCCATTGTCTGTTGCCGCTCCTTATCTCTATCGCATGGGACTTGTTGCAAAAACAGCAGGTAAGTAAGACTATTCTAGTATTGCCAATTGGTAGCAAGTGAGCTTTGAGTGGATAATCCCAACTTCAAATGGAAACATTTTCCCTAGAGATCATCATGTGGACCATCCGTTGATATGGTTCGACACCTTTGAGCTATGCGCATCTTAACGACATGCTTTAAGAGCGCGGTATTTCTATAAACCGTTCAACCATTTATCGTAGGCCTATTGAGTACACACCGAAACTGCACAGGGTCTTCCGACGCTATCAGTTTATCAACAGAGACTTCTCTTAGCAGTTAGACGAAACCTACGACAAGGTCAAAGGGAAATGACAGTACCTCTATCGTGCCATCAGCAAACAAGGGCAGACGAACGACTTTATTCTTTCTCCTAAACGTAACAAGTATGCGGCTCATCTGTTCCTCAAGCGGTGTTTACAGCGCTGAAACTATCACGTTAAATGTGGACAAATATTCATTCTATGCAGTTGACATTGACCGGCTTAAAAAGGAAGGCAAGCTTAGAAGGGACATTGTTCACCGCCAAGTAAAGTGTCTCAATAATGGTACCGAGTCAGATCACGTACCGATAGAGAAATTGCTTGAGGTAGGAAACGGTTTCCGAAAGCGAGCGTGGGCCACGATTCGAAGTTATGAATCACTGAGGACCTTAAACGAAGAACAGTTTGATTTTTGGTTGCGCAGAGAAGATTCAAGTACGGGAGAGATCCGCCTTCATGAGCCATTTGTTTGATGTTGAGGTGGTTTTTTAACTAGAAATGGATAGGTAACCGGGGAGATTACATAACATGTATATTTTGGTGATTCCGCTCGTTCGGAAATGACGGATCGGAATGCTCCGAATTATGCAGTTGGCTTAGCAAAATGACGGTTAAAGTTGGCGATAAGTTGGAGAAGCCACGCATTTGCGTCTTCGGTGGTTTTAACGCATCTAATTTCTCTGGCTGTTTTGTAACGTTAGACCGGTTCTACAGTAAACTGGTTGTGAGTGATATGTCTTTTGAGGATAATCTGGAGTTAATTTAGTCATATCGCACGACCTAACGTTGAGGCTTATACATAATTAGCAGTAGATTAATCAAAAGGACTTTGATGCTAATAATAATATGATAGTTGGTATTAGTATATAAGGTACTTCCTGTGAGCTGGAAGTATTTTGTCAACTGGCACTATTGTTCCTAGCTAATAGATGCTGTTTGTGAGCGACATTTGTTCATACTCGCCTAACTTCCACTTCGGCAGGAAGTTAGGCTATTTTTAATCATGCACTTACAGCTATATTCCCTTACGATCTAACATATTCTATGTTGCTAATTGTCGTTGAACCATACCAACGAAGGCACCAAAGAATGATTTCAAGGTTGATCATTGAAATCACCAATCATCACAGACAATGATAGTTTCAACCTTGACCTGAGTTTTTGCAACAGCCCCCTATTGAGGGAAAATTTTCCTTTTTGAGTAAGTTAATGATAGAAACTATTGCCACAATTACACAAAAAATACAGGTCAGTCTGACTTGCCACAAAGTTTGTGCTTTTGTTTGAGGATAGTGGTCTAACTTCCCTGCGCGATAGGCTCTTATTAATGATATTAGTCCTAAAACACATACCACTAGTACAACCTTACCCGCTAGTGCTCTAACCTCACCAGCGACTACTGCAAATCCACGTCCCGCTTCACCAGCTCGTGCCGCTTCTATTGCTGCATTCAATGCTAGTAAGTTCGTTTGATCAGAAATCTCCTGAATACTCGATACTAACTGGCCAATGGAATTTGCTGTTTTATCGAGTGTGGTAACTGACTCCTTACTACGATTAGCCTGATAGGCAATCTTCTCCGCACGAGAATCAAGTCGGGACAGGGCTTGATGTGTATGTTTAAAGAGTTCGTCAAGCTTCTCAAGCTCATGGTTTTCACTTTTAAGAGCGTGCGCACTTGTTGCCATCCCATCACGGATAGCTTGAAGCATATGATCCCACCTTTTAGGTTACTCAGCATAAGGTCAATGCTAAGCTTGTTTTGGCTCAGTATTGTTTTGTTCAGTATTGTATAAAAGTTGTTGGCACATTGCTTCTATCTTACTTTCATACTGCGCTTTTAAGTCCAATAACTCTTGTTTTAACCGTTCATTTTTCAACTTTTGACTTATTATTAAACATTACACCATGCTCGTAATTGTTACTTCATATTCGCAAAGGAAGCTTAGCCCGCTTAAATGCGACAAACTGTAACTATATCAAGAGCTAGCTAATTTGATTACCGCCACAGATCAATATAAACGGGTATTCATTCATTTTTTAAGCGTTATGATCTAGCTCGGAAGGTGGTTTTCGTACCAATGCTTCGCGATTTTTTCTCGAGTAGTAATCCACACTTTGTCGTGTGATTGCACGTAATCTAAGAAGCGTTTTAGTGCCATAAAGCGACTCGGTTTGCCTGTGATGCGGCAATGAAGTCCAATGGACATCATCTTAGGTTTGGTCTCTCCTTCAGCGTACAGACAGTCGAAGTTGTCCTTGAGATATTGAAAGAACTCGTCTCCTTGGCTAAATCCGGTAGGAGATGAAAAACGCATATCGTTGCAATCTAGAGTGTAAGGGATCACTAGGTGAGGGCGAGTACCTCCCGTGGCTTTATTGTTAGTAACCTGAGTCCAAAAGGGTAGGTCGTCACCATAGTAATCTGAGTCATATAAAATCCCATCTTGCTCGGCCACCAATGCTCGAGTATTGGGTGAATCTCTACCCGTATACCAACCTATAGAGTCCTTTCCCGTCAGTTTTTTGATAATTTTGAGCGCTTGCTGCATATGTTCTCGCTCTGTTTCTATAGGCATATGCTGATAGTGGATCCATTTAAGGCCATGGCAAGCAACCTCATGACCCTCTTCAATTATCGCTTTCACTACTTGAGGGTTTTTCTGAAGAGCAGTGGCCACACCAAATATGGATAGTGGTAGTGAACGCTGTTTGAACTCATTTAAGATGCGCCATACACCTACGCGAGAACCATATTCATACATGGACTCCATGCTCATATGGCGCTCTGGGTAGGCTTCTGCGCCAGCTATCTCCGATAGGAAGGTTTCAGAGTGGCTGTCGCCATGTAGCACGCAGTTTTCTCCGCCCTCTTCATAGTTGAGGACGAATTGCAGTGCTATTCTTGCTTCATTTGGCCAGTTAACATCCGGCACATTGTCTCGCCCATATCCAATGTAATCACGAGGGTTGTCTTGGTTCATATTTTATTCCTTGAACGGCTTAATTGAGGGAATGGATTATTGACTCCAGTGCTGGTATTGGCCATGAAATTGTTTAGCAAGAGGCGGTGCATATTGACCGACCTTAGAGGTGGTCAATCCTAACTGATTGAGTGATTCGACGAGTTTAACTGCTGCTGACACTCCATCGATAACCGGAACCTTAAGCTCATTGCTTAACTCCTGTGCTAGGTCAGACATGCCTGCACAGCCAAGAACTATGGCCTCAGCCCCGTCTTGGGAGATAGCCAATTGGCACTCTTGCTTGAGTTGCTCATAAGTCTGCTTGTCGATAGCTTCTAGATCCAACACGGCGATATCCGTGGCGCGTACACCGTTACAAAGGTGATCGTAGCCATATCGCTGCAGTAGGTGCTTACTTGCTGGAAGGGTGCGAGTCATAGTAGTCACTACACCAAATTTATGCGCAACTATGCTAGCCAGTTGAAAGGCTGCTCCTGCGATGCCGATCACAGGCTTGGTGGCTATCTCTCTTGCGGCATCTAAAGCAGGGTCACCAAAGCAAGCGATGATATGAGCATCCATACCTTGCTCTTCTCCCAGTTTGATCTGTTCTAAAAGGGCCGCTGCCGCTATGGTTTCATCTAAGGCGCACTCTATGCTCTCAGGGCCATTAGCTGGAGAATTGGCGTAGATTTGTGTGCTTGGTAAAGCAACCTGTTGTGCACTTATGTAAAGCTTGTCGGTCATTCCTTGACAGGTATTGGGGTTGATAAGGTTTATCTTCATCTATTGCTCCATTTCCGAGAAAAGCTGTTGAAAGTTGATAGGTTGTTTAGTTTTTTTGTCTAGATCTAGAGAGTCTTTGATTAGCTCTAGGTGGTGGGCCATCCAGGCTTGCGCGTTTATGAGCTCTCCTGCATCTAACAGGTCTATGATTTCGCTATGGCTGCCGCACTCACAGTTTACGCTACTCTTTGAGCCAAAAGCCGCAATGACCAATGAAGAGCGCAGACATAGCTGTTGGATAAGGTCAGCTAGCACCGCGTTTTTGGACAGGCGCGCCAATTCGTAATGGAAGCGAGCGGTTAATTGAATAGAGGCGGCACGGTCCCCCTGATGCTCGGCTTTGTGCTCTTCTGAGACTAGAGTACGAAAATACAGGGACTGGGTATCGTCCCAGTGCTTTAGGATATCTGTGATCAACAAAGGCTCTATCAGGACACGACTCTGTAATACGTCTACAGCTTCTTTGCGACTAGGCTCGTTTACCTGAGCTCCTTTGTTAGGCTCTATAACTATAAAGCGCTCTATTGCCAGTCGTTGAAGTGCTTTGCGAATACCAGTACGACTAATACCAAAGGCTTCAGACAACTTATCCTCGGGCAGGCGCGCTCCGGGGGCGAGTTTGTGCTCCACAATAGCTCGCAGCAGTTTTTGGTAGACCTTCTCATCGTTAGACATCTTTATAGTACCCAGGAATCTGTATATTTCGTCCTGATACTCTTGCAAGTTGTATACCATAATAGTTCCAAATTTTAGAGTGCTAGTTGTATACAATAAACATTTAGCTTCATTGACATTAGTCGCTGTAGTAAGGAAGTTAACTTCCGCTTAATCAAGCACCATTTCGGTACAATGATGATTATATTGGTGCGAACGGGCGCAATATTAATCCCTCTAATCTTTATAAAGCCCTTTAAATGTATAGGTGTTAAAATTTGGCACACTAATTGTATTCCTTGTTATTGTATACAATCGTAATGGAGATATATCAATGAACAAGGAATTTCCCGAAAGTCCGAGATTAAGTAATGCAGACTTAGCGCCGGAGAAGAAACAGAAATGGGGTTGGTACAGTATATTTGCGTTTTGGATGTCAGACGTTCATAGCGTAGGTGGTTATGTATTTGCAGCTAGTCTATTTGCGCTGGGACTCAATGGTATTCAGGTATTTATTAGCTTGCTAGCGGGCATCTCAATCGTACTGCTATTTGCTAATTTGATGGGTAAACCAGGGCAAAAAGCGGGTGTGCCTTTCCCGGTGGTTGCTCGTATGTCTTTCGGTGTCTTTGGGGCAAACATTCCTGCGGTAGTGCGCGGGCTTATTGCTGTCGTTTGGTATGGTATCCAAACTTATCTGGCATCTAGCTCCTTCATCATTCTGCTCCTTTACTTTTTCCCAAGCATGGAGCACCTATCCAACAATGAGTTTATCGGTCTGTCCTATCTTGGTTGGATCGGCTTTAGCTCCATGTGGTTATTGCAAGCTATCGTATTTATGTTCGGTATGGATATGATTCGTAAGTTGATCGACTGGTCAGGTCCTGCTATCTATTTGGCTATGTTTGCCTTGTGTGCATACATGATCAACTTAGCTGGCTGGGAAAACATCAGCTTTAACCTAGGTAAAGAAAGCCTACTCGGTAGCGATGCCATCGTGCAGATGCTAATCGCGACAGCGCTGGTCGCGGGTTATTTTGCCGGCCCGACTCTTAACTTCAGTGACTTCTCTCGTTATTGCACCAGTTATAAAGAGCTAAAGATAGGTAACATTCTTGGCTTGCCGGTTAACTTTATTCTGTTCTCTCTGTTTGCTGTAGTTATTGTATCGGCTTCGATCCCTGTATTTGGTGAGATGATTGTCGATCCAGTAGAAACAGTGAAGCGCTTAGATTCTGGAATGATCACTGTACTGGGTGCACTGACCTTTATCTTCGCCACCGTCGGTATCAATATCGTAGCTAACTTTGTAGCGCCGGCATTTGATTTCTCAAATGTGTCACCTCAGAAGATTAGCTTTAAGACTGGCGGCTTTATTGCAGCGTTCGGCTCTGTACTTCTTACGCCTTGGAATTTGTTTAACAACCCTGAGGTTATCCACTACACGGTTGATGTGCTTGCTGCCATGATTGGTCCACTTTACGGCATTATCATTGTTGATTACTTTATTCTGAAGAAGGGAGAGATCCATGTACCCTCTTTATATACTGAGTCTCCACAGGGGCAGTATTGGTATAAGAATGGCATCAATATGAATAGTGTGTATGCGCTGGCGGTATCCAGTGTAGTTGCCATCATAGCCGCGTTCTTTATCGATGGACTAGCCAACTTCGCACTATTTATTGGTGGCCTTACGGCAGCGTTTACCTATCGGTTCCTTATGCAAAAGCGCACTGCTTGGGCTGGCCAAACTCGATTGGCCAAGCAATCTTAATGTGATTACTCCCAGTCCCTGGGGGGAGGGTTTACAGCGAAATTGGTGACTACTCACCGCCCTATTGGGCGATGCTTCTTATTTCGTTAGCCGTTGCTCGATAGTATCGAGACTTAAGCGGCTTCCATAAGCAGAGACGATTGCCCAACCGCCTTTAATTCCAGAATGCCTTTGTCGCGGATATTCAGGGCGGCATTTAAGTCGCGATCTATATCCGTTGTGCCACAAGATGGACAGTCCCACTTGCGAACCGATAAGGGCATTTCTTCCATTTTATGACCGCAACAATGACAAGTTTTAGAGCTGGCGTACCACTGATCGAGCTTTACTAGATGCTTACCTTCCTCTTTCAGTTTGTACTCTAGCCTAACGACAAAGCTATGCCATGAGGCATCCGCTACGTGTTTCGCCAGTTTGCGGTTTTTCATCATATTGGCTGATTTCAATGTCTCAACTATCACCGCTTGGTTTTCGTCAACGAGAGTTCGAGATAGTTTGTGTTGAAAATCAGCGTAAGCGTTCGCTACTTTTTCATAGCATATAGCAACAAACAAGCAAACCTTAGGTCTATTTTGTGCTTTTGCCTTGCGGGACAACTGACGCTGCTTGTCTCTAAGTTTGTTCTCAGCGCGTTTTACCAATCGTGGATTAGCTGTCTTTCTGCCGTTCGACTCAATGCAAAGTGAGATAGACCTAGATCAATGCCCGTAACCTTGTTCACCGAGTGACACGAGCTAGACGCTTCGAGTCCATAATCAAAAAGAACTTACCCGTCTTGCTCAAGCTGACAGTGATTCTCTTAACCTTGCCTGTGATCTCACGGTGAATGATCGCCTCCACTGGTTTCATTTTCGGGAGTTTGATTGCACCATCGAGTGCCTTCACATCAACGAAGTCATAGCTAGAATACTTACTATGTCTTCGCTAGAACTGAGGATACTTGGTTTTTAATTTTGGGCTGAAGAAACTATGGAAGGCATGGTGGAAATTGTCTATGAGTTTGCCCAGAAATAGATTGGGCAGCAAATAAACAACATCCATCCCATAAGTCAACATTACATTAGTTTCACTACAATATACTTGCTAACAGTCTGTTTTACTTAGCTTTTGTTACACATCTGCCATGGAGATATAAGGGTTGTTTATGATAGTGTTCGTGGGTTTTGGAATGGAGGTCACAGATTTCCCGCTACAAAACTCTTCAACTCATATAAGGATAATAATTCAATGAAACGTCATGCGGTCGTCTTTTTAGGGCTTTTACTCGTTGGGTGTAGCCCAGAAAAAGAGCCTGATTCACCCCCACCGCCAAATAGTGACTTAGTTTGTCACGATGTAGAGAATCTCGAAGTATGTTTGCCGGACACTATGTCGGTCCGAGGCGGTCAGTTAGTTGAGTTACCACTCAATAAATCTGATGAAATCCATGTTGAATGGAATGCAGTTATTGATAACTCACCAGTTCTTATACATTCTGTAGATACGACTAACTATGGTTATTTCGTTGCACCAGGTAGCAATGGAGAACTTCTTGTTACTGCAACTGTTTTTAAATCTGGTCAAGATGCAGAGCCTTTAGCAGAAATTGACGTTCCGGTTACCGTAGAAAGTAAGTCACCGCTAGCTACTGTTCATTCTCCTGCTATCAGCAGTCTAGTTGACAATAACAAACTATATGTAGAGTGGCTTCCCGCTGTTTTTGATGGCGAAGTCTTGGAGTCCGTTACCTATCAACTTTATGTGGCCGACCCAGTAGATCCTCTAACTATTTATGATCGATTCGATTTCAATGACAACTACGGCACGGTTGATGTTCGTCATGGTGAAGATTATGTTCTCTATCTTGCCATCGAAGGGCCAAACGGTGTTTCTATGTCTAACATTGTTGAGGTGAACACTCCTGAAAATGCCCCGGAAGTAAGAGATATTATAGAACGTTCACCTACTAGGTTTGAGGATTTACCTATACCGACTGAGGAGCCAAATTCACTAGTCGCATTTGGTAACGACCTTTACACAGTTCGAATCGGTAAAGATGAAGACGAAGAAGAATACCTGTATTACGGAATGACGCTTCCTTTCGAATTGTTTAGCGATGATTCTCCATTGTCTGTCATTGTCGTTGATGATTCGCTTGATCCCGATGCTGAGGCTGCTCTATTAAAGAAGGCAATTCGAGAACAACATAGTATCGATAACCGCCAATTCAATAATGGAGCACTACTATTAACTTTTCCTGAAGATCGTATTTTAAACGAAGGGTCTGAGCTGGATCTGAAACAAGGTAGGTCGTTTTGCATCAATAATGGTGGTGATTCGACCATAGCATTGCAAATGTGCGCTGAGATCTCGCGCCGTTGTTGGGTTGAGAACATTTTTACTAGCAAAAATCTGGTGAATGGATTTTGCACTCATTCAGCCAGTGGTGAAGCATCAGCTGATATCGCGCAAGCCAAGTTTGGGAAAGTATTTCAATTCTCGCCTACCAAACAAGTGGTTGCACTGACTAAAATTCCTTTAATTGGTGAAAAGCTAGAGCGTTTTTTTGCAGGCAAAACCGTGGAGTTGCTAGAGGTAAAGCCGGGGCCTGGCATCGAGTTTGAGTTTGATTTAGGTGTCGGCGTTGAGACGGGGATAACCATCGCGTCATCATCGACATTACGCTTTAGGTCTGATTTACGCTTTTTCCCGGTTACAAGACTAAAGCTAGATTTGGAAAATGTGCCACTTGGCCATAACGGCACGAATATTGATTTTACCAGCCCGTTTGATGGTATAACAAACGTTGCGCCACACAATACAATTGAATCATCTCTTAAGATAGGTCTTGGTCTATATCCAGAATTTAAATTGGCCGGAATGGGTATAAAGGGGCGTGCCGCTGGCGCAGCAGAAACTATACGTAAACAGTATATTTTAGAAGGTGCTGAGCGAGAAGCCTTTGAGCGCGCTACTTCTACTATCGGAGGCAGCGTTGATCTCTTTTTGGAGCTTGGTTTAAAAGCCGAAATATCGGACGAAGTGCTTTGTAATGGCTGCAATTTATCAATAGAAGCTTCCGTAGACTACGAAACACCCAGAGTAAAAATGTACCAACATCCTTTTATACCGATAATAATGACGACAGAGGAAAAAACATATCAATGCGTACGACAAAATAATATATACAACCCACCAGATAATACGACAATTAGTCACTATCATTACGGACGTCTGGTTCATGGGGACTTTTTCAGTAGAAAAGAAAACCGAAATTTTGATCTTACTTTGCCAAGCTCGGTAGATGTAAGGAAAATAAAACACTTTTATTATGACGATAGGAAACCACAGACGGATGCTCATTCAACGGTTGTTGCAGTAGGTGATCACCAGTTGCTTGAAACCCTCTACTATCATGATTCAAATGAACAGAATCAAGGTGGTGAGCTAAGAATGGAGCTGAGATTAAACAACGATAATGCGTTATCTCGCTTCTTCCCGATAATCACCCAAGCTATCGAATTTGCAGACTCTACATCAAATGGTGTAGAGCGTGGTTCTCCATTGTGCTGGAATACCTATGAGCCTTGGACTGATCTTGGTAAGCAATTGTTACCCCTAAATGTTACCAACCCTTACGCTGTCAATTAATCGTCGAAAACTTAGAAGTGTTGACTTGCCCCCTTCATAAAGGAAGGGGGTTCTTAGTTCGCCCGAGTCAAATCGAGTCAACAGGCCTTCACGGGATTGGATTACTCCAATCCGCTCCCTAAGTTAACCCCGCCAGTCCGGCGGTTGCTATATTCTGTGTTGCATTGATGTCGTGGTCATTGGTACGTTCACAATCAGGACAGTTCCGTACGAAGACGGGTGCGCGAAGCAGGAATCCCTGAACATTGGTTATATGATTTTGTTACCTGCTAGATCTTCAATAGAACCATTTTTCAGATTGACATAGAAATGGTCAGCCGGCTGCGCTTCGCTGAACTGGTGATAGATACGAGAAAAAGCTGCAAATTTGGTTTTTATGTCATTTAAAGAACAGTCGGTCATTTTAATATCGCGACCTGCCGCTGGGTTACCACCAACATAATCCTGAGCCCAGTCAATATTACTAAGATCTCCATCGGCATCGTGCAGCTTGAAAGATTCCATTAAGATTTTAATTGGGATGAGCTGGGTATAGTTAAGATCTTCAAGTGCGATTTCATCTGCATTTCGCTGGTATAATGTGATCAGACACAACTGATCGAAGCTGATTTCCATCAACTGATTTCGAGACAACAAGAATTGTTCACAATGTACATCAGCAGCTTCAATTGCCTGCGTCATGTCATCGGCAGTACCTGAGGTGTGCTCTTCAACGAAGTCGATGATCTCATTATCAGAAGTCTCAGCCGTCATTCTTTCAACCAAGCCGACAATTTCTTCATTTTTTAGGTTGTAAACAAGCTTTGATAATACTAATGTCCAGAATAAAGGAGTACGATTATTGGCGAGAAGCAACATGTCTTCACCCCATTGAGACATCAAACGAACATTCATCAGCACATCGAGGTGTTTGAACATGAAATCGCGATAGTTGGTCGCATCAAGCATTTTTTTCCAAGGCACTTCGGCACCGACAAACTCACGCCATTCAAGCTCCTCTTGGTAATACGGGAACAAGGTATCAAAATTCCGGACATCCTCGATAGTTTTGGTTTCAATCTCAAATAAAGTATTAGAATGGCAAGTAACAACCTTGTATGAGGGGCTGTAAGCCGCTAGTGAAGGGGATTGGACGTTGATGAGCGTACCTTTGCTATTTTGGTAGTGGCAAGTGTCGTTCACATGAATGTGTCCCGCAAACTGTAATTTTACTCCAGCGTCAATAACGCTGTCGCTAGTGTCTGAATTTGGGACTCGCTTATCATTGTATGAGCTGTCGTCAAATAAGTAGAAGAAGTCGTTGGCGCTGCTATTGAGGTATTCTGTTGATGGATAATGGCTGAAAACAATTAAGGTCTTGCTCAGCTCATCGGCCCGGCGGTTAACTTCAGCTAGCCAATCGAAAACAGGTTTTTTGTGTACTTTGCCATCCTCCCACCCGATTGAGTCATGAGACCAGTTGCCGTCTTCTTTAGGAAGATATACGTTCATGTCAACAGAGCAAATCCAAAGGCCTTCAATCGGTTCTGCTAGATATGTTGCGTCTGGACACCATGTTTCTGTGCCGTCTGCCCCTTTAATATACAGCCCTCTCTCCTCGAATTTTTCAGACCCCCACGGTGTTTCATAGTAAAAGTAGCTGTCTTTGCTTTGCAGGCCATATTGGCTAAGAGCATGAAACATATGATCATAACCGCTCCCAAACATACCATCTGTCTGGTGCTGGGCTACAGTCACATTGCTCGGAGTAAAATTGCGGTCTGGATCACTAGTGACTTCAATGCTGGCGCCAACATGATTTAGGAAGTTTTTTGTCTGGTGGTCACCATAAGGCCTCACTGGATCGTGGTTGCCATTAGCAATAAAAAATTCAAACCCGTATTTCTCAACATAAGGTTTAACAACACGGTTGAATCCTTTGAGTGTATCAACTTGTCCATCGTCAGAGAAATCACCTAAAAGGCAAATATACTTGATATTTTGTTGGCCTAATTCTTCGAGAGCTTCAATAAATGCAAAGTAATTTTCATTGAACATGCGAGTTGACTCAACAGAATCTTGCATGCTGCGGATAGTAACTTCGCTGTTAAAATATGAAAAATCATAGTCACCAAAAACATCATGAAAGTGAACATCTGCAAGCATAGCAACTTTAACGCCCGAAATATCGGGTTTGCCGTCTGATAAACTATCACTATTACAGGCGGTTAATAACGATGTCGATGCTACAGCTGTACTTACGCTAGCCATTCCACCTAAAAACGCACGGCGGGAAACACTCTTATTGATACACATTTATTAGTTCTCGTTTAAAAAAATCACACTTTATTTTTGGTGTATTTCATAGAAATTAAAGAAATGCTTCATTTTTATGAAAGTAAAGTAGTATCTCTATTTAGTTGATTTTTATCAAATAAGCTTCAATTAATTTTAATTGTTTTCTTAATAAAGATGAGTTCAGAAGTGAAGTTCAATTGCTAAAAACTGAACCGTTGCTTTAAGTGTCTGACCCAACTTCGGGAATTTATCTTCTGCATCCGTGGTGGTTTTAAAACTAATTTCCATAGATTCACAACATTGTGAATACAACGTTCCACCTCATTATTCCTCAAGGGAATCGAGGCTTGTTTGGTCACCCGATGCGATGAGGCCAAGACAGGGGAAACTTTCGTTTGGGCTTCACTTTACTAATAGCACCGACAGAAAATGTTGTGCCATACTGCTCTCAAAGTAGTGATTGTATTTTTTGAACGCTTAACATCGATAGGTGGGTCAACTTTAAACTTGCGTTAACAACAGTTGAAAAAGCAAACCTAAAAAAAATACCCTCAAAACTGTGAAGAAAGTAGAAAACCATAGTTATGAGGGGCAAAGCAATTCATTGAGCGTTTTCCTTTCCCAAGGGCTCAATGACAGGGGGCTTTTAAAGAGAGTCATTATGTGAAGTCACAGTAAGATATTAAAACGATATTTTGATTAGATAAATTACGTTCTTTTATATTTTACTAATGATTTTTAAATGAGCTAAATCTTAGGCGAATAAAGCCTCATATAGTGTAAAAATAGTACAGAGTATAGCTATAACATTGCAAAATATAGGCAGCTGAAACAGCGAGCTATCCAACAGAGCAGTTTAAACCGGGAACTGATCTTCGGTGAGCCTTCGTAAGACACCGCTAGTCGTGCTTTTATTCGGCGGTCTTGAGATTACCTCTACGTCCATAACCAGGCCTATTTCTTGGAATTCGATCGTTAGGCAATGTTGTTCTAGTGTTTACTATTACATTAAGTACTCTCTTTTCTACACCAGCGATGCGTTCTTGTCTCCATCAGATGCCTGAAGTTTCCATTATTCAATACATCGTCTAGCTATTTATACGATGACTAAAAAGACAAGTGCAATAGAGACGGACGACAGCTTTTCATCAGTGAAGACGGGGTCTTATGGGTATATTGTGGGCGTTTTAATGGGGAAATTGTAGAAAATCACGATAGTGTGATATAATTACATTTATATCACACTATGTTAATGAAACGCGCTGAAATGAACCGACAACGAGTGCCTACGGCAAAACAAACTCAGGTGACGCTGTCACAGTTAAAATCTCAGCAAGATACCGTCAATAAGTGGCAAGAAAAACAACAGCAGCTTGGCCGCTTCAAACTTAACTTTCCCGATCTCAGCGAGAGTTTTGCGCCAGATTGGCCACTACTTCCTATGGTAAGAGCAAACTTACAGGCTTTTGAACAAAATCGCGGTGGTTACAGTGTGAATACCTTGAAAATGTTGGCGTTTGTAATTCGTAAATGGGATGAGTATTGCAAAACTGAGTCGCTCTATAGTTTTCCCATTAATGAATGGGTGCTTCTAAACTGGTTTAAGTGGCTCAAACTAGAATTTAACGTCAAGATAAACAGCTTAAAACAGTATCGTGCACAGATAAGCTTGTTTCACAAAGTCATGGGCATTGAAGATATAACCAAGACACCGGCATTGACAAGTTTCTTTAAATCACTACTCAAGGACGAGATGGAACTGACTGGGTCGCAAGTGATTGAACTGCAGGCTAAACCGTTTCGAAGACATCACCTAGATAAACTTATGATACTGTGGGAGAATGAGTCCCTCGCAGTTCCGTATCGCGATTTAACCGTATTAACCGTCGCGTACGGTACGTTGCTACGGGAAAACGAAATTGGTAAAATCCGTAAAAAACACATTAACTTCATCGATAATGGTGACATAAGCATAGAACGTGTCACTTCTAAAACTTCTATCAGCCCCGAGCCTAAACGTTTAACAGGAAGATTTGCTCGAGTATTCAAGCGCTACTTTGAACGCTACTGTGATACTTTAAGTGATGAGGATTACGTATTTTGTTGGCTTACAACAAAGGGAAGTCGACCAGACGGTTATCGTCAAACCCCAATGTCGGGGATGACTGTTGATCGGATCTACCAACGTGCTCATAACAAATTAGAGAAAGAGGGTGACGTTGTAACATCTAGTAATGGGCACCGTTGTATTTGGAGCGGTCATTCTAGTCGAGTCGGTGCTTTACAAGATGGCTATGACGCTGGATTATCTTTAACCCAACTCATACAACTTGGAGATTGGAAGAGCAACGAAATGGTACTAAGGTACTTACGTGGTCTGAGTAACGATAAAAGCCCTAATTTACTATTGCAAGGTTAACTATTTGCTCACCGTCTGATTAACAGCCCATTCAAAGCGCCCAGTCAGCGTATACTAGACATCAAATCAATATTACGTCTATCGAGAACGATTACGCATTAACCAATCTATTGGTGAAGAACACAGTGAATAAAGTGACATGAATGGTGGTTATACCCAAAGTCAACTGTGACATTCTCCCTCTATATACTCAATAGAAATTAAGATCCATTCTTAAATTCTATTGAGTAATATTGCTTTTTTTCCGATTTGTAAATCACTCATAAATAATAAATAAATTACCAATAGTGAATTACCTTGTTAAGCTAACTGTGGGTATCAATATACTATTAATATAATATTATTTTTAATAATATTAAACCGAACATTTATTGAAACACCATTTCAATAGGAGATCGCCATCACAATAGAAAATTAAAATTGATTAATTATTTTGATGAAAACATAAAGCTGTGCAAATATTTATTGAGTCTGTGAATATTTATAAGATCACTTATTCTAAACAGATGTTAGTTTTACCTCCCTTTATATTAGGGAATGCTCATTATTATTGGTCTATTTTAGCTTTCACTCGTAAACCCCTAATTGGTCACGATTTTAGCTACATGACTTCAATCTAGCTACCTAACGAACAGATTTATTGTTCAATAATGTTAAAGAGGTTAATGATGAAAACATCAACGCTTGTGCTTTGCTTAACAGCCTTGGGACTATCTCTATCTGTAAATTCTAAGACATTGACTTTAGGTCACTCGATGAACCTCGAGAGTGCGGCACACAAAGGCATGGTAATCTTTTCAGAAAAAGTTAAAGAAAAGTCAAATGGTTCATTGACGGTGCGTATATATCCAAATGGAATGCTTGGCTCTGAGCGTGAGCAAGCTGAGCAGGTTGTAACAGGCGCTTTAGACATGGCCAAAATTATGGGGTCATTGGCTGAATCCTTCGAGCCGACTTACAAAACTATTTCGCTTCCTTATTTGTTCCGAGATACAGAACATATGCATACCTTTATGAGAAGTAAAACTGCTGAAAAACTGCTGTCTTCTAGTCAAGGAAAAGGGTTCATTGGTGTGACTTTATATGATTCAGGTTCTAGGAGTTTCTACAGTAAAAAGCCGATTAAGACCCCAGATGATTTAAAAGGACTTAAAATTCGTGTCCCAGAGTCCCCTACGATGATTGAGATGATTCGACTACTAGGTGCAAAAGCTACTCCAGTACCTTTTACTGAAGTATATACTGCCCTGCAGCAAGGCGTGATAGACGCTGCAGAAAACAACATTCCAAGCCTTATCGAAATGAAACATTCAGAAGTCGCGAAATATTATTCAATGGACCAACACATGATGACTCCTGATCTGATTATGATTTCCGAAGCAACTTGGGGCTCGTTAAGTGAGAAAGAGAGAAATATCGTTAAATCCGCAGCCAAAGAGTCGATGGAGGAGCAAATCAATATCTGGAAAGAGATTGACTTGCACAATATCGAGCTTGGTAAACAAGCTGGTGTGAGCTTTGTAGAGGTAGATAAGTCAAAGTTTATAGAAAAGGTTCAACCAATGATTGATGCAGCTAAACAAAACGAAGCAATAGCGGGTTACGTCGAAGAAATTCAGAACCTATAAATACTGACTGATGGCCCATGCTTATGGGCCTTTTATGAGGTAATAAAGTGGTAAATTCAATTTTCAGTACTGTAAAAAGCCTTCTAGACATAATGCTGGTTTCAATATGTGGTTGTGCAATATTTATTCTTGTCACCAGCGTTTCTTGGCAAGTTTTTAGCCGGTACGTACTAAATGATCCTAGCTCGTTTACAGATGAACTATCACGCTACGTAATGATCTGGCTTGGTCTTTTCGGAGCCAGTTATCTTTTTGGTAAAAATGGGCATCTAGCTATTACTCTTCTTATTGACTCCGTAAACCAGCAATGGAAGAAGTACTTTCAGATCATGATTAATTTTATTTGTGGTACTTTTATCTATCTAGCAATGATTAAAGGCGGGTTACTGCTTATGAGCAGGACGATGCAACAGTTTTCGCCAGTATTAAATATTCCAATGTCTTACGTATACGCAATACTACCCATTTCTGGTTCTATTATGATCACCTATTTGTTAATTAATAGTGTTCAGGTTCTGAACCATCATAGGGAGAGGATTTAAATATGGACCTTACTGTTGGTTTATGGTTACTGGGTTTGTTTAGCTTGTTAATGGCCATCAGCGTTCCAATAGCTATTGCAATTGCTATGTCGTCATTACTTATCATGTTTACAATCCTTCCACCGGAAGTCGCTTTAATGACTGCCGGGCAGAAGCTCGTTACTGGCATTGATAGTTTTAGTCTGCTAGCTATTCCTTTCTTTATTCTAGCGGGCAATATAATGAATCGGGGAGGTATCGCCTCGAGATTAGTTGACTTGTCCAAGCTGTTAGTAGGGCGGATTCCCGGTGCCTTAGCTCATGTGAATGTGATAGCGAATATGTTGTTTGGATCTGTCTCCGGTTCCGCCGTCGCAGCGGCTGCCGCAGTAGGTAAATCGCTATCGCCAGAGCTGGAAAAAGAGGGATATGACAAGTCTTTTTCAACGTCTGTAAACATAGCATCTTGTCCATCAGGACTACTGATTCCACCAAGTAATTCTTTAATAGTATTCTCAGTTGTAAGCGGAGGCACATCTATAGCTGCGCTGTTTATAGCTGGTTACCTTCCTGGGATTCTCATGGGATTAAGCTGCATGATAGTAGCGTATGTCATCGCTAAGCGAAAAGGCTATAAGAGTATTAGCGCACCAAAAAGTCACGCTGAAAAACTCTCTATCGTCTTGCGAGCAATCCCTAGCCTTGGGCTGATATTTGTTGTGATTGGAGGGATTGTTGGAGGTATCTTCACTGCAACTGAAGGAGCATGTATTGCGGTTTTATACTCGTTAGGCTTATCTCTTGTTTATCGTTCTATTGGATGGCGCGAGCTAAAAGTCGTTTGTGCAGAAACCGCTGAGATAACAGGAATTATGTTGTTCCTGATTGGTGCCTCTACAATAATGTCTTGGGCTATGGCATTTACCGGCCTTCCTGTGCTGATTAGTGATTGGATGCTATCGATATCTGATAATCCAATCATCATTTTTATATTAATGAATGTGATACTTCTGATCGTAGGTATGTTTATGGACTTGACGCCAGCGGTGTTAATATTCACTCCAATTTTCATGCCTATCTCGACTCAGCTTGGAATGCATCCAGTGCACTTTGCAATGATGTTAATTTTCAATCTTTGTATAGGTATTGCAACGCCACCAGTGGGCACGGCATTATTTGTAGGCTGTAGCGTTAGTGGGGCTCGTATTGAAAGTGTCATCAAGGCTATAGTACCGTTCTGCGTAGTGTTAATATTGACTCTACTTGTGATCACTTTTGTTCCATCTGTCAGTCTGTATCTTCCAGGTCTTTTTGGGCTAATTTGATGTTGCTGTAGTCCCCGAACGAGGATCTACATGTGACTGCTCGCAACCGAAAGCTACATAAGAGAAGAGGTTATAGCGAGATCAGATATAGTTTCGACCGTTAAGAGCGTATCAAGCCACAGTAGTGGCATTCCAACGTGCAACAAATCAATTCTTGAGCAGGGTTGATATGACATTAGGCGTAAACTTGAGTATAAGCAGCAATAGAATGGTGGGATCGTTGTAGCTGTCCCAACTCAGTATACTGGCCAAGCATACCCTTGCTGTGATCATGTATCGAAAGATAACCAAAAAGTTCACGCGCGTTTTGAATGTGTTGAGTGCGGTTACACCAACAACGCTGATGTTGTTGGTGTACTGAATGCTTTAGAGCGAGAACATCGCTTGTTCACCTGTAAAGTGAGTAGTGCAGCAATGCCGCTAACAACCGGAACTTGCCATGAAAGTAATTTAGTATTCGCCCATGTGATGGGAATTCCCTCCCGAATTTGGTGGGGGATGTCAAGAATTCTTAACTCTCACTCAGGGTGAAAGGATACGTTACACTAGTGTCAGCATCTTTGTAAGCTGGCGGTAAACCCCATCTAACAATCAGCCAGGTGACACGGTATGTTGAGGGTATGTTTATCAACGAAAGTATTGACCCTATGCCACGAACTGTCCGAAACCGTACTCATGAAGAATGGGCAACACTGATCCAGACACAACAAGACAGCGGACTCTCTGTCGCCAAGTTCTGCCGCCAAAATAGTATCAACCAGCAAGCCTTTTACCGCCAACGCAACCGTCTCGAGAGTCACCACTCGAACGACGAGTTCATTAAAGTAGAACCAGCTGCCGTTACCATAGAAGATAGTCCAATCACAACAAATCGCTCTCCATCGTTTTTCGAGTTAACCGTCGGTGTGGTGAGCCTCATTTTACCTGAGCATGCCTCTCCACAATGGGTCGCTGAACTTATTCGTGAGGTGAACCAATGAAAACCTTCACTGAATTTCAGCATCTATACCTTTATCCCACCCCCGTCGATTTCCGTAAATCCATTGATGGCTTATCGTACTTAGTTGAACAGCGTATGGCACTCAACCCCTTTGACTCCGCTCTTTTCCTGTTTTGCAACAAAGCGAAAGACAAAGTGAAAGCGATCTATTGGGATCGCACTGGCTTTGCATTGTGGTACAAGCGACTCGACCGAGAGCGATTTCGATGGCCAAGTCAAGGGACCAAAACCTTAACACTTGAACCTCACGAACTCGACGCGTTACTCGCCGGCTTTACCTTATCAGGGCACCAAAGAGTAGATGCACAAACATTGATGGAATAATGGTTAAATAGTCAACAAATACAGATAATTATCGCCTTTTCATGGTATAATACAGGCCATGAAAACGACCTGTTCTTCCTCACACGATAACGCCCAACCTCAAGAGTATATTGACGAACTTGAGTCGATGATTGCTGCTTTGCTCTCAGAAAGAGATGAGTTCAAGCAGCGTTATTACCACCTTCTTGAGCAGCTTCGTTTGGCTCGCCGCCATCGTTTTGGTGCGAGCGCAGACGTGGATGACCATCAAGGTACCTTGTTTGATGTGGATGAAGACATCACCGCGTCAGAGCCTGATACCCCAGAGCCTTCTGACGAGCCGAAAACTCGCCGCCAGCCTAAGCGTCAACCGCTACCTAAAGACCTACCGAGAGTGGTCATTCGACATGAGCCTGAAGCAACGCACTGCCCGGATTGTGGTGAAACGCTGCATTGTATTGGCGAAGATATCTCAGAGAAGCTGCACTTCATTCCTGCTAAGGTCGAGGTAGAGCAGCACGTTCGGCCTAAATGCGTCTGTCGTCACTGTGAGCAGCAAGGGGAAACCACAGAGGTTCACCAAGCACCCATGCCTGCGACTGTGTTCCCGAAAAGTATCGCCACACCCAGTCTTGTCGCTCAGATGATAGTGATGAAATTCCAATATGGACTCCCTCTGACTCGAGTTGCTTCATTGCTGGATAACTGGAACATTACACTGAATCGACGCACGATAGCCGATTGGATGGTTCAAGCCTCCACCGTGTTAGAGCCGGTCTGGGCACATCTTCGCCAACATATGCTGGCGTCGTCTTGGCTTCATGCGGATGAGACACCAGTCAAGGTCATTGACAGTGATAAGAGTAAAACGTACATGTGGGTGTATTGCTCAGGCAGTGACGGACCCACGCCCCCGTCTTACGATGAGAATGCGCGTAATATCGTGTTGTATGACCATCAACTGGGCCGGTCAGGCTCACATGCGAGTGCTTTTTTAGCGGGGTACCAAGGCTATCTGCATGTGGATGGTTATCAGGGATATAAAGACACGGACGCCAACTTGGTTGGGTGTTGGGCTCACGCTCGCCGTAAGTTTATTGACGCTCAGAAGGTGCAAGGCAGTGATGACGGTGGAGTTCGCACGGCTCTGACTCACATTAAGAAGCTGTACCGAACAGAAACACTGCTTCAAGACCAGGGCGCCACAGCCGATGAACGTTATCAGAAGCGTCAATCGACCTCGAAAGCCGAGCTGAAGAAGTTCAAAAATGGTTGGACAAGACCGTACTACGAGTCCCTAAACAAAGCGCGTTAGGTCGAGCGGTTCACTATACGCTGGGTCAATGGTCGCAACTGGTTCGCTACCTCGATGATGGTCGACTGAGTATTGATAACAATAGGGCCGAGCGCGCTATTAGGCCGTTCGTGGTGGGACGTAAGGCGTGGTTGTTTACCAAAAGTGAACGAGGTGCCCGCAGTAGTTGTGTTCTTTACAGCTTGGTGGAGACGGCGAAGGCAAACGGGCTGTTGCCATCTGACTATCTGACTGAGTGCTTCGAGCGCTTAGCTATAGCACCAGAAGACTTAGAATCGGTGATGCCCTGGAACATACGGTGTTGACCAAGAACAGCAAAAACGGAAGGCTAACCACCTTCCATTTTTTATTGCAATAGGGTGTTTACCGCCAGCTTACCATGTCACTGAGTCGCAGCACTTTATAGACAACTTTAAGCATAGAAAGTAGTGGAAAACTTGTTGTATACAGCGATGGTATTTGCGAACTGTATCACTGCTAGGAAAAACGCGGCAATTCTTCGACTGCAGTCCTGCGCCGTTGCCGTTTAGCGACAGGGGCTTAGTGATCTCGACTGGTCGAAAACTGGCCTTTACCAAGAAATTTGGCGCGATACATCGCTCTGTCCGCCTGTTTTATCACCGCAATCGCGTCCGTTTCGTCATCGTCAATTTCTGTCATATGAATTCCGATACTGACGCCAACTTGCATAGTATGACCTTCAAACAGAATTGGACTCGACACCACATCGAGTACCCGCTCTGCAATAGAACCACAACGCTGTAGTGTTGACTGAGTCATCAGAATCACGAACTCATCGCCTGCAAGGCGGCATACAAGGTCACTATCTCTAACAGCACTTTGAAGGCGTGCCGCCACCGTTTTAAGTACAAAGTCCCCTGCATCGTGACCCCACTGATCATTAATTAGCTTGAAACCATCGAGATCTAAGAACAGCAAGCCAAATTCACCATATCTTTTCTGGTCAATAAGCGCTTGCGTGTCGGTGAGCAGTTTAGCGCGATTGGCCAACTGGGTGAGTGGGTCATGAGACGCGATATGCTCAAGTCGTTCCATCTCCTTGCGATCGCGTAGATCCTGACACACCAATACTAGGTCACTATCGATATTAAGACTGTGACTAGTTGCCGAGATAAACCTAGCATGAACCCAAATAGGTATCAGCGTGCCATCCGCATGAGGTGAGGCAAGCTCTCCCTCCCAAAATCCCTTTTCGAGCGCTGACTGACGCATGGTATCAATCCTTGGTTTTAACTCATGGTCTAAGCAAACCTCATAGATGGATTCATTGATAATATCGGCTTCTCGATAGCCAAATAACCGTTCTAGCGCAGGATTAACAATTAGGATCTGCCCGCACTTATCAACAACTAGGATGGCATCTTGGCTATTCTCAAAAATACTGGTCGCTAGTTGTTGCTTGTAGGTTCTAGCTAGCTCTTCAGTAATGTCGATAATTGAAAACAGTACCATCTCAGAGTCTGTGGTTTGCAAGCTCGATACCTTTAAGGTTTTACTCTCTCCAGTCGAGCTGGTTATCGACAGCCTATCATCGGTAAGGTGCTCGCGACCAAGTAATGCCATTAAAATGGTGTGCTTGTCTTTATAGCGAAAATACTGATTAATATTGGTGCCTATCATAGAGCCTTGCAGCCCAAACTGCCGACTGGCGTAACGGTTATCTTGTTTGATAATGCCTTTTCTATCGACAACGAGCATGCCATGAGCTAGCGACTCAAATAGCTCATTGGCGAAGTTTCGCTCTCTCTCAAGCTTGTCCATAGAAGCGGTGATTTGCAGATCACGGGCATGAATACGCGCAATCATCGTATTATAGCCTTCGACTAAATCACCGAGTTCGTCATACTGTTTTATCGTGATTGGCTCCATGGTTCCGGAAGAGCCTAACAACTTAGTCATTGAGTTTTTGATCTTGTATACCGGTACCAAGATCAACCGACTAAGCCGCTCATATAGATAGTAGAGCACACCAACCCCGAGTAACGCGATTAGGCTAGCTACCTCGATGAAATGTTGCAGAGTGCCTTTGTTGTAGTCGACATCCGCGACGATCTTTAGCTTACCTAACAACTCATTTTCAACCTCGATCGGCACATAAACAAACAGTTTGCCTGAGGCATAGAGCGAGCCTTCGAGCTCCCAATTGAACTTAATGGATTGAAACCAATCTTTGTCTTGTTTGGATGGATAAGCTGCAACGGTATTGTCTAAGGTATCATTGAGAATGACTGACAGAATAGAGCCATCCGCTTGAAAGGTGTCGATTTGCTCTTGAGCAGACTCGGCATCCTCAAACAGTAGCGGTGCCTGTAAATTGTACGAAACCGTGCGACCTAGCGTCTGCAGGTGAGTAAGTTTCGCATCTCGATAGAGATTGTATTGAAACTGGTCATTGATCCACTGAAACAGAACAAATACCACCACAATACTCACCAGTAGAGGCGCTAAGATTTTATTCTTAATTGAACGATACTTGATCACGAGCGTTCCTCAATAACCGTTGCAATCTTCAGTAGCTTAGAGCTCAACCGCACATCGCTCTCTTTGAGCAAAGGGTAATTAACAATCAACTCAAGCTTGTTTTTATTTTGCTTAAGCTCAATTTGGCCTCCATTGGCGGCAAACTGATGTTTATCCCCCACCGCTATCTGGTAGGGTTTTAAAGGGTTAATTAGGTATTTGTTGCCCATGTACACCAAATCACACTCTTCTATCGCAGTTACCGCAACTAACTTCTTATCACCAATCATTTTCTTGTTTGCGATGCCATCAAAAACCCCTCTCAGCGCTTTATCACCGAAAATACAGTAGCGGATCTCAGTCTTGTTTCTGCTGTTAGGCCAGCGAATATAGTTGGCTATCTTGTACAGATAGACCGCCTTTGCTTCGTGAGGCTTTAGTTGTGACGCAGCCGCCAAACTACTGGTCAGACAGCTGAGGCAAATTATTGCAACGCTCGTGACCACGAGGCGAACAAGGGTTGCCTTGAGGTGGTGGTTGAACCTAAAAATCATAAGTCACACGCGCGTACCATTTTCGCTCGTTTATATAAGCAGAGGTAATAAGCTCTGGATTGAGGTAACTGTGCCCCGCTCCTAACAAGTTTTGTGCAATAAGTTCAACGCTTGGCAGATTTGGCTGTTGTTGCCATGCCACTCTCGCATCTAGCACCGTAAAGGGATCAACCTGATAATCGGCAGAAGTCTGGGGAAATTGCTGATTGAAATAGCGACCAATAACGTCGATGTCTAACTGCTCTGTGGGTGACCAGAGGCTTTGAATGGTCGCAGTATGCTGAGAGTTGATATCGTAGTAATCAATGCCATAGCTACCAATCGACGTCTGCCATTCGCCCTCTAGTGCCTGTCCTGTCCATTCTGATTTCACCGATAAATAGGCATAGCTCGCATACAATGACCACTGCTCTAATGGCACAAAGCTCACCGCGAGTTCTAGCCCTCGAGTTTGCGCATCATAATCGTCATTGAGATAAGAAATCGCGGCTCCGGAAACCCAAGGGTCATAGACATCAGACTCCCCTAACCTCGATTCGTCATAATAAGGCAGCGTCCAGTCCATATAATTCACACCGCGCAAATTGGAATACTGTGAGACAAACAGTACCGAATCAAACTCCAATTGAGCGGAGGGGCTGTATCGATAGCCAAGTTCAAAGGTAACCACCGACTCATTTTCCAACTCAGTGTCGGACAAATAGAGATCAGGGTAGCCACCGTACACGTTAAGCTCGTCCATCTGGGTATCGATATAACTTGGCAGCATAACCGCGCGTGCTATACCTGCCCATAAAGAGTGTTGGTTGTTGATATTGTATAAACCCCGCAGTTGAGGTGATAACTCCGAGGTTTTGTTTTGATCGAAGTATTCGATTTTTGCGCCCACCACTAGCTTGAAGCTGTCACTCAACCAAGCTTCCGCTTGTCCGTATAGGTTTAATGAATAGTCAGAAATATCACTACTATGCGCCGCAGCGCGCTCGCCAGCGAGGAAGTGGCGATAATCGAACTCAGAGATATGCTTGGCAAAGTCGATATCAACCCAACGCACACCACCACCCAAGGTTAACGATATCGCTTGCGTTAGTTCGGTATTTGCAAAGCTATCCACTTCGGCGTGCAGATAGCGACCCGCAGCAAACGGATCATTGTCTTTGTCGTAATTGACAAAAAAAGTGGTATTGATGTCGGTTGCCGATGAGGCGTTATATTGATGACGCAAGTTAAGGTGCCAAGAGTGACTATTTAGCTCACTCTCATGTTCACTCGGAGTATAGTAAAAGCTGTCTGGATCAAAGGTGTACCAAGTATTTACTATGCCCTCTTTCGAGGTTTCACCACCAAGCTGTAATAGCAAGGTGTGCTTATCACCGTATGAC
The DNA here is from genome assembly GCF_059725495.1 of Vibrio sp. KUL80. Lineage (NCBI taxonomy): Bacteria > Pseudomonadati > Pseudomonadota > Gammaproteobacteria > Vibrionales > Vibrionaceae > Vibrio > Vibrio sp. KUL80. Next base: position 191,296 of record NZ_AP045843.1, on the reverse strand, counting down.
TCGTAAGCACCTCCGTATTGATGACTCTCTCTAAAACGGGCGTTATCGTCTAGCGTTGTGGGTGAATGCTTATACTTGTAGAACACCTTGGCGAACGAGTAATCACCAACTGCAAAGCCATGACGAACTTCGGCGCTGTAATTGTCGGCTTGACCGACGTATGTCGATACATGGGTCCCTTGGGTATTTTGTGCCGACTTAGTAATGATATTAACCACACCATTGGCAGCGTTCGCCCCCCACATGGTGCCTGCTGGGCCTCTCACGATCTCTATTTGCTCAATATCTGCGATCAGATAATCAAGGTCGGCCATGTAGGTGCTGCCATAGATTGGGCTGTAGACACTTCGCCCATCAACCATAATCAACAGTTTATTGTAAAAGCTATCGTGAAACCCTTTACTCGAGATATCAAAACCGGTTTCGCTGTACTTAGTCACTAAGAATCCCGGCACTAAGGACAAGAGTTCGGCGATGGTCGTGTAACCACTGCGTACAATTCGTTCGTTGCTGAGTACGTAAACAGATGCGGGAATGTCATTGAGAGACTGAGTAGTTTTGGCTGCCGTTTCCATCTCGACATCAAACGCTGATAGATCTTCAAGATCGAGCTCTAAAATCGAGTCCAAATCCTCTGCGACACTTGGACTTGCGAGTGCGACGCCAATCCAGACTGCTAAAATATCCCTTTTCACTACAATGGTTCCAATCCACTACATCATTATAAACACATTGTACGGTATGGGTGTTTTATTGACAATATTAGCATTTGTATCATTAGCAATTACTTATTTGAACCGCGATCGGTGCCTCAATTTGTTCAATCAGCCCTGCTAAAGACAGAGGTTTTGAGAGGTAATACCCCTGCAAGTAAGTGCATTGTTGACTCGTGACCATAAACTCAGTCTCGGTTTCAACCCCCTCAGCAACCGTGTCAATCTGATACATCTCTGCTAATTGGACAATCATGTTGAACGTGGATTGTTGCCCGCGTTTATCGGGGGTTAGGTTAGTAATGAAAGAGCGATCTATCTTCAGCGTATCTATCGGGTATTTCGCCAACTGAGATAACCCAGTATAGCCAGTACCAAAATCATCCAACGCCAGATTGACGCCGGTTGATTTGATCTCCCAAAGTATTGCTGCGGTTTTTTCTGTATTGTCGACCAAGCTGGTTTCAGTGATCTCCAACTCGATGGTTTCAGGATCAATCTGGTATTGTTCAAGTAGCCGCTCAAGCTGTGATGGAAACTGTGGATTGCTTAGTTCGACCGCGGATATATTAATGGCAGCTTTGCCTCTATAGCCTCTAGCTATGAGCCGGCGCTGTGCTTTGAACGCATTTTCTAACACCCAGAGGTCGATGAGCCGAATCATACCTGTCGCCTCAGCAATTGGGATAAACTTATCTGGCCCTATGCCATGAATGGCGAGTAACGGACAGCGCAATAGCACTTCATAACATACGATTTGCAGTGAGGTACTGTGATACATGGGTTGAAAAACCAGCTCAAACTGATCGTCGTGATAGCTTTTTAATAGCTCGGTCTCCATAAACTTGCGCAACTCAAGCCCGTCGGCAATCTCTTTAGTAAACACTTGAACCTGATTTTTACCACGCCGCTTAGCCTGCAGTTTCGCTTCATCACTATAGACCACTAACTCTTGCTGCGATTGGGCTACCTCTGGATAAACGGCAACACCGATACTGACGCATACGTCGAGCACCTTGTTATCAATTTCAATACCTTGGCTAAAGTGATGATTAATCTCTAGCGCGACGGCCTCCGCAGCCGCAGCATCAGGCACGTTATTGAGGATGATCCCAAACTCATCGCCGGCGAGACGCGCAACATAGTCAACAATACGCAGCCCTTGTGCAGCTGTAATAGCATGGCGCGTACAAACAAAACTGAGCAGTTGTTGGGAAAACTGCGACAATAGTTCATCACCTTGCTGATGACCAAAGTGTTCATTTACCCGCTTGAAGTTATCCAAGTCAATGTAGAGCACTGCTAGGGTTGTTTTATTGGCCTTTGCTCGCTCCATCTCCAGCTCTAAGCATTGATCAAAACTTCGCCGATTGCCAAGCTCTGTAAGACGGTCGTATGCCGAGATATGTCGTACTCTCTCGACAAGATCAACATAAGCATTATTGAGGCTAGCCACTTCACTGACACCCGATAGTCGTGCTAGTTTTGGCGTATCTGAGGGATCTTGCAACGACTTGACGAGTCGGCGGATTGGCGAAATCACTTGGTGTCGAATGCCAGACCAAATCGCAACGTAACTGCCTACGGTTAGTACCAAGCTAAGGGCAAATAATTGCCAGCGGAGATCACTCAGCGCTGCATTAATATTATGCTCATCTACCGTCACTTCGATGGTGAAAAACTCTGTCACCTTACGGACAAACAGATCGCCACCAAGCTCGAACGCGCCGACGATATGGGTAATGTTGTCACTTCCGGGCAAACTCGGTTTTAAGGTAATAGCGAAACCATGCTGGTAGTTATCAGACATCGTTTCGAGAAGGTGTTGATAAGACAATGCGTTAGCATCATATCTCGCTCGGTATGTCGCGTTACTATGGGTAGGCGAACTGACAGAGTGCAACTCGGGTGAAAACCAGCGGATCATTCCTAACAGCAAATCACCATCTAATGAATACACAATGTGCTGCTCGTGGAGCCGATTGTCACGGTTATCCGTCACAAGGTAGCTATCATCGGTGTGAGTCTGCAAAGGTGAGCGGCTTAAGGCTTCGAAAAGATCATCATCACCTGCGGAGAAGGTCTTATCGTTCAATAAGTCGACAATCTGCAATGAGTGTGCGCCAGGTATACGCTGCTGTAACAGGCTAAGTTGGCTATCTAGCACCTCGTTGACTGCATGAGCGGAAGAACCGATTTCAATCTGGTATAAGTAGTCAGCGAGTTCAGTGCCACTTAGCACTAAGTCTAATGCCGATTGCGCAGAGACTAACTCTAGCTGATAATCCTTATAGAAGTAATCCAGTATCGTCGACAAGCGCTGATACTCACTATCAAGATGTCTTTGATAAACGGTCTTGTAAACCAGACCACCCGTTATTGTGAAAACGAGCAATATGATTGGTAACAATATGAGGCGCAAGCGCTGAATGAGAGTCATACTTTGTCACTACTTCCTTAAACTGACAAACGCGATTGGCACTTATCTTTGGAACAATTTGAAATAGCTCAAATTTACACCGCAGAACACAAACCAAGCCATTAACAACAACAAAATCCAAACAAACCTTAATGTAACAGTTAGCAAACATACATACAACACCACATACCGTTAATAATGTAGCAAAAGCACGCTACGGTATGTTGCAGATAAATCACGAAAAGTTGCCGTTGCTAGTGCAACGGTTGCCAGCAAACTGAAAATCGGAGTAGCGCAAGTTGGTGAAATGCGGTTTACTGTCACTATTGACCAATAACTCAAGAGTAGACAGCTATGAAACCAACACTGTTGTTAATGATGTTGATGTTCCTGCCGCTCCCAACTTGGGCTCAACAAGGGGTCACACGACGATTCGGAAATTATTGTACGCTAAAGCAGTAATTCATTGATTATATTGATATTATGTGAGATTTATTTAGACGCAGAGTGAGTCGAAAATACTGCAATGACCACTAGGGTACTTTTCCCATTGGTAGTTAAGGTACGACAGAATCGCTTGGTGATCACATACAAGAAATAGTCCTCGTAACTCGATTTTGGACGTGCGACGTGAAGTCGTATGAAGCGCTGTTCACCGCTTTAAGAGTGAACCATCTGTATCACCAGATGAACCTACGAGCCTGAATAAAGTAGCGGCTCTGACAATGTAACGAAGAGCAATTAAACAATTGCTCGGGATCGAAATCGTGAGAGGTTGATCCTCCTGATAACCACAAATCGGGTGAGTGCTAGATAATCAGTATGATGAACGAATGTGAATCCGTTTAAGGTGCGTTATGTGATGAAACAGCGGAAGTGGTTAATACGCTGTAGCCAAAAGGCAACGAGAGTTGGAAAGAGGTTGTCCTATACTCTTTCGTGATCAATTAAGCCCTCCGCACTATAGCGGGCATCTAACCTGATATTGCGTGACATACGGAACACGGTAAGCCTGTATCACTCCCTATGGGAAAGTCTTTGCGACCGATAGTGATGCAGGTATAGGAGGTCGGAGAAAGCGAAAGCTGCATTGTAATGATGCAGATACAGGCTTGTGCCTGATCACGAAAGTGGGCCCACTTCCGACTGGTCTCCCATTGCGAGAGAATTTGAAGAACTGTATTTAAGGAGAAAAGTAAATGGTGATCTCGAAAGAGATTAGTGCATCTTCTGACGGTGCTCAGTGGCAGTCTATCGACTGGAAATCCGCTGAAGCGCACGTATTAAAGCTTCAAATGCGTATCGCAAAAGCAACAAGAGAAAAGAAATACGGTAAGGTGAAATCCTTACAGTGGCTCTTAACTCATTCTCGCTCAGCAAAATTGCTTGCTGTTAAGCGAGTCTCTCAAAACAAAGGCAGTAAAACGCCTGGAATAGATGGCATTATCTGGAACACAGATAATCGCCGTATGAAAGCAGTCAATCAACTAAGTCGCAAGACTTACAAAGCCAAGCCACTCAAACGTATCTACATCCCCAAAAAGAATGGCAAACTCAGACCTCTAGGTATTCCGTGCATGATAGACAGAGCGCAACAAGCGCTCCACCTGCTTGCACTTGAGCCTGTTTCTGAAACACTAGCCGACCTCAACAGCTATGGATTCAGACCAAACCGCAGCACCGCTGACGCCATCAGTCAATGTTTTAAATGCTTGGCTCTGAAGAAATCAGCAAAATGGGTTCTCGAGGGCGATATTAAAGCCTGCTTCGATAAAATCGGGCATCAATGGCTTATGAACAATATCACCGTAGATAAACGAATGTTAGAGCAATGGCTAAAGTCTGGTTTTGTGGATAAAGGCCTGTTCTACGACACCGATGAGGGTACGCCACAAGGAGGGATAATCTCCCCAACCTTGATGCTAATGACCCTCGCAGGGTTAGAACAACGCATAAAATCCACAGCTCTCAGAAAAGGTGCTAGAGCTAACTTCATTGGTTACGCTGATGATTTCGTGGTCACTTGCTCTTCAAAGGAAGTACTAGTGAGCGATATCAAACCGTTGATTGCTGACTTTTTGGCTGAAAGAGGGTTAACCTTATCCGAAGAAAAAACGAAGATTACTCATATTGATGATGGTTTTGACTTTCTGGGCTTCAACCATAGGAAGTACAAAGGGAAATTGCTCATTAAACCGAGCAAGTCCAACACGCTGTTATTCTTAAGAAATCTACGTGAACTTGTCAAAAAGCACGCTACTATACCCGTTAATGACCTTATCAAACTGATAAATCCGAAACTCAGAGGATGGGCGAATTACTACCGCCACTGCGTCGCTAAACAAGTATTCGGGTATGTAGGCCACAAGCTATTCCAAGCACTATGGCACTGGGCAGTTAGGCGTCATCCAACTAAGTCTAAAGACTGGGTTGTTCACAAGTATTTTCTCAACCGAAAAGGCCAATGGCAATTTCATGGTTGGCAGAAAATTATGGACATGGATTGCCAATTCAATCTGTTCCAAATAGCAAAAGTGCCTATAGAACGACATGTGAAAATCCGAAGTGCTGCGACTCCTTATGACCCCGATTATCAAGAGTACTTGGCCAAGCGGAAGTCAAAAAGACAAGCGCGTAACTCTTGGGTTGAACCTGTTCCAACTGCTTTATGAGTTGCTGGGTATCAAACGATGCCTTAGTGGAGGCTTGAGCCGTATGCAGTGAAAGTTGCACGTACGGTTCTTAGAGGGGCGGCACTTGGCAACAAGTGTCGTCTACTCGACAAAAGTGAGTTATCGACTCAAATGAACTTGTATTTGGAGACATTAAGATTAAAGGTTTAAGGGGAGTAAAACTTCTTTAAACTCTAATTGATAGTGCGTTACTGATGGTGATGTCTCATATACTTTGCACTTTATTTGGTTATTCAAAATGCTTTCATATATTTCTGCTTTGGTTTCCTTCGTAGCATTGCATCCAATATAAATTGTTAAGATTGCACTACTTGAGAATGGGATGAGATATACGTCTAAACCAAAACCGTCTTTATACCCTGTTCTGAACTCAGGTGGCATAAACGCCATAAACACACGTTCTTCTTGTTCATAAGCCCAGTCCAATGGCTTATTTGTCAGGATAGAACAGTGTTCTTTGCCTGATAAAGCCTTGTAAGGTCTTCTAACGTCAGAGTATGTGACGGCTCTTGGCTCGGTTGGTTGACCGTTAGCTGTTGGCCGTTTGAAAAGTTCATTATCTCGGTCAAACCCTATAACAAACCCTTTCATCGACTCTGCATAATGAGACCACATCAAAAGATTCGAATTAGATCTAGAAAGGGACAGTATGCCAAAGTGTTCGCCAAACAAGTCCATTACTTGATCTTTTAGCTGTGGAACAGTGAATTCATTGGAGCATTGTTCGCTAAGGTTTGCTTTAGCTTTATCCAACATTTCACGATTGTGCAAAGTTTTCTCATGCTCAGGCAGATCCTCCCACATTTTTTCTAACTTTTTGTGGGTCTCAGTGCTCAGCTTATCATTTAGTTCCGATGCATCTATCAAAGGTAAGCTTTCATAAGGATCATTTAATGACTTCAAAGGACTATATCTGATAGATAGGTTTTGAAGTACGTCAACTCTCTCTGGGGGTAGATACTTAAATAACATATGTACTAAAGTGCTTGTGGACTATTAGAGTAATCTACACGTTGTGCGCAAGCAAAACCATATGCTTGCTCTCATAACGCGTGCTGGAGGCCGTTTGAAGCGGAATAGGAACAACCACCCGTACACAAGTAAATCATGTCGCGTTAAGTCTCTTGTGAAGTCGCAGGTTTGGTAAGGCCCCAGTTTACTAGACATTACACAGATAAGAAAAAGTAGGTCAAACCACCTCTCCATTATTTGTGAGATTGAACGTTACTGGCAAGGAATGGGGCATAACCTTGCTAGCGATGATCGCACTGAGAAGCTTCTGGACAAAACCTCGCCAACGACGCGTATAGAGCTTGAGTTATGCAATAGCTCAATTAGAACGCTATTTTACACGTCATCTTCCGATAACATCTGACGACAATTACGAACTGTTAATATTCGGATTTCATGACTTAAGCTGTAGATAATACGATAGTGACCAAAGATGATTTCACGATAGTTGGTATGGGGCATTTCAGGCACAAAGCGTCCCATTTCAGGCATACTTCCAAGCAATTCAATTTTATCAAAAGTGTCGTTTACCCACTTTTCTGCCGCAGATGGACCGTCCAAAGAGATGAACTCTGCTGCGTCACCTAGCTTCTGAAGCGCCAATGGAGACCAAACTACTTTCATTTTTTAATGCGTCCCAAGACTTGAGCACGCGCATCATCATTAGAAATACCAAGACCAGAAGCTAACTGTGCTTCTGCTGTGCGCATTTCTTCTAGTAATTCGATCTTCTCTTGCATGGCTTCATATTCAGCAACGTCAAGAACAACTGCAACACCTTTGCCATGTTGCGTAATGACCAATGGACGACGAGTCTTATTGATTTGTTTGATGTAAGAAGCTACACCTGAGCGAAACTCAGACAATGGCTGAATATCTTGATCGAAATGAATACGGCTCATACTGAACTCCAAGTTGTACCAAATAACGTACAAATTATAAGTCAGCCTATTGTTACAAGCAAGGATTTGATTGCAATATCCCACCGCAATCCACACCTACCCATCAGACGTCTTGGCATTAGCAAAAGTTCGGTAGCTATAGGGTCACTTGTCGTTGTAGATCAATTGCTCTAACGAAGAAAGGGGCGAAACCTTTTCAGAGTAAAAGCCAAACTACGACAAAAAGCATCGAAAAGTTTCGAATTTTATTGTCATAGTTCTAGTCTTTATTGTCGAGTGATCTGCTCCAGCTAGACTGGACACTTCATTAAGCGACATTTTGGTTTTCAAAGTTAACTGGACTCAGATACCCAAGAGCACTGTGCCTTCTTGTTCGATTATAATCAACCTCTATATATTCAAAGATCGTTTGCCGCATCTCGTCTCGCGTCATGATCGGCTCGTACTGGATCGCTTCAACTTTCATTGAATGGAAGAAGCTCTCAACACAAGCATTGTCCCAACAATTTCCTTTCCTACTCATACTTTGCTTTAGATTATAAGTGGTTATTATCTCTCGATAGTCTTTTGAGCAATACTGACTACCTCGGTCACTATGAACAATAACCTGCTCTGGGAACCCACGGCGGAAGAGAGCCATCGATAGCGCGTCGCAGACCAGCGTTGCCGTCATTCTGGTATCCATAGACCAACCGACAACTTGTCGTGAATAAAGGTCAATAATTACAGCTAAATACAGCCACCCTTCGCTTGTCGCCACATAGGTGATGTCACCCGCCCATTTCTGATTCGGAGCTTCTGCCTCAAAATCCTGGACCAACAGGTTTGGAGCAACTGGCATTTTATGTTTGCTATCCGTAGTACACTTAAACTTGCGTGCCGCTTTGGGTGTTAAAGCCTGACGTTTCATGCTGGCGGCAATGGTTTTAACATTATGGCTATTACCGTTCTCAGCCAGTTCTTTCTGGATACGCCTTGAGCCATCACGGCCTTTGCTATTGTTAAAAGCTTCTTTGACCTTCGTATCAAGCTCTTGGCGAGTTACCTCACGCTGAATGCTCTTGTGGCGATGCTTAATCCAGTAATAAAACCCACTTCGTGAAACGCTGAACACCTTAGCCATGCGGACAGTACTGAAGCACAGCAGGTGTTCAAGCATAAATTCGTAGCAATCTACTTTTGATTTTTCGCGAAGTAGGTGGCGGCCTTTTTTACTATATCTAGCTCTTCAGCTTGTTCGGCCAACTGCCTTTTGAGCTTGGCGACTTCAGCGGCTAGATCTTTTTCGCGCTGACTGGTACTGGTGTCTTTAGTGGCGGCCTTTCGCCAACCATAGATCTGAGATTCGTGTAACGAGAGCTGTCTCGCTGCCGCTGCTACTCCCACTTTCTCTGCTAGCTTAAGAGCTTCTGCTTTGAATTCAGCAGAGTGGATAATATGTTTTTTCTTGTTTGTCATGATTCACCTCGTTAGTGATTGTACTCACTTAACTCGGTGTCCAAAACTACTGGTGCAGATCAGGATGGTATGCACCATCCTTTCTTATCAACACAAAAGCGTAATAGCTTGAGAGTGGGAAGTCATTTTATAATTTCCTTTGGTTAAATATTATTCATTTTGGTGACTATTTATACATAATTTTGGGTATTTACCCCGTATGTTTTCCGACCATAACGTCTATTTATTCAGCAAAGTGAATCGTTACTCCGTAAGACCTTGAAAGAACTCTCTCAGTTCCTGTTCGCTATATCCTTCTTGTTGGAGTTTGGCAATCACCTCTTGTGCCTTTTCCTTTGATGCAACTTCAAGGTAGATTGATAGCTTTTGTGTCATTGACTTGAGAACGTCAATATCCATTCGGTTGGCAACACTTTGAATACGTTCAGCGCTTTGGTCTCCGAGCGTTGTCAGCAGTTTACCTAGCAATTCATCTTCAGGGTTTTTGTTGGTCATCTCCAAATATTTGGCTCTGTCCATTGTTGTCATATTAGTGTTGAACACGTTGAGAAAAATCCTCGTTATTAGTAATTAGGTTTTGCTAAGTTCGCGAACCTGTATTGCAGTACCAAAGCAAAGCAGTTCGATATAGTTTGGCGCGATATGACTGGTTTCATAGCGTATGCCGACTAGCGCGTTTGCTCCGAGTCGTTCTGCTTCCATTATTGCCTTTGACTGAGCTTCGAAGCGACAGGTATGAAGGTCCTTATAGATCGGTTTGATACCTTTGAAAAGCCCAGTGAGATTGATTGAAGTATTTGAAAAGGCAGAGTGCTTGTATAACACATTTGCCATTACAACCCCAAGATTTTCAACTTCTTCGTAGTTGGGTATTGAGTCTTTCGTAGAGGTCTTTATCGTCATACTTTCCTCCCTGTAATGGTCAAGATTTGGGTTAGTTCACTTAAAACAGATAACTCATGAGGCCCGAACAGGCCCAACTTGACGTGCATGAACTGAATAATGCCAATCAAACGCTGCACCCTGTCGCCATGGTCGTTTAAATATTGCGCCCTTTCTAATTTACTAAAACCAGACAGCTTCCCACGATAAAACCTTAATGCTTGCCGTACTGATGCACTAAATTCAATAAGCTGCTCTTTGACCCAGGTTTGCTTGAGTCTCCCATGTTCTGCTTCCGAGCGACTACCCAGATATTCAACGGAGAGTTCTGTAACCACTGTGGAGAGTGTTTGTTTGTACTCAGTTCTCGGGGACCATGCTTGGCACATGAGTGGATAATGTTCTTGTAGATATTTGGCTCGGTAGCTTCGTATTGCCGACTCTAATGCATCGTTTATGGCGGTTGGATAGCCAGAGACGCCATAGCGCTGACAAGTACTGATGAGTCTGCGTGCTTTCACTGTTTCAGTACTGCAACTCGCTGGTGGCGATATAGGTGTGGTTTGAAGCTCTGCAATGAAGGTAGTGCACTCTTTGAGCAGAAGCTCTTTGTAGTCAGCATCTCGTGTGCAAGTCAATGGCGTCTATACCTTAATGAACGTGCTTTCAATGTACTGATATGAGGTATGAAGCGTGTAAAACGCCGCCTAAATAGTTGGATTATCGGTATAATCGGCTCCATCTTAGCGAAGCTAAATAGATACGGGAATTGACCATGCTAATGATTATTTTTGGGATCTCTATAGGGTATGTTGTTGCAATGCTGCTTATAGGGATGGAAATGGTAGATATCGATGCAAGCAACGCTGTCATAGCTATTGCAACGGTGATAGGTACCGTGATCGCATATTTTAGCAATCTCGCCGTAAACCCTCGCCCGATGAGGGCGGGGATATAAGGCGAAAGTGCGATAGCACTTTAAAATAGACAGGCAGAATTAAGCAAGTATAATGCTGTATACACATACAGTGGAGTAACTTAAGTGCTAAGAGCAACCAAAGTACGCATTTACCCAACACAGGAGCAAGCTGAGTTTCTAATGGCTCAGTTCGGTGCTGTCCGGTTCGCGTACAACAAAGCTCTGCATTTAAAATCTCACATGTACCACAAGCATGGCGTTGCATTGAATCCTAAAAAGGACATTAAGCCACTGCTTGCTGTCGCCAAGAAATCCCGCAAATATCATTGGCTAAAGCAATATGACTCAATTGCTTTGCAGCAGTCGGTAATCAACCTTCATCAAGCCTTTGATAACTTCTTTAACCCGAAGCTGAAAGCCAAGTATCCTCAATTTAAGCGTAGGCACGGGAAGCAATCTAGCTATCACTGTGTAGGCGTAAAGGTACTTGATGGTGCAATAAAGCTCCCGAAAATTAAGCCTGTAGAGGCGAACATTCACCGTCAGATCGCAGGCAAGGTTAAGAGCATTACTGTCAGCTTGAGCAAGACGGGCAAGTTCTACGCATCTATCCTCGTTGATGATGGTCTGGATGCACCTAACCTGCTCCATACGGTAAACAAAGTTACAGGCATTGATCTAGGTTTGTCTCACTTTGCCATTGAGTCGAGCGGCAAGAAGACAACCAATCCACGATTTGTAAAACGCGCTGAGAAAAACCTCAAACGCAAGCAGCGTCAGCTATCCCGCAAGGCAAAAGGGAGCGCCAATCGAGCGAAAGCACGATTACTTGTGGCGAAGAGCCACGAAAAAGTGGCTAACGCTCGTGCTGATTTTCAACACAAACTATCTCGAACTCTCGTTGACGAAAACCAAGCGGTGATAGTTGAGACATTGAAATCAGCCAATATGATGAAAAACCGCAAACTGGCGAAACACGTAGCGGATGCCTCATGGCATAGCTTTGTCGTTAGGCTAGAGTACAAACTGAAAGAGGAAGGTAAGCATCTAGTAAAGCTCGATCAGTGGTACGCCAGCTCTAAAACTTGTCATTGTTGCGGTCATAAAATGGAAGAAATGCCCTTATCGGTTCGCAAGTGGGACTGTCCATCTTGTGGCACAACGGATATAGATCGCGACTTAAATGCCGCCCTGAATATCCGCGACAAAGGCATTCTGGAATTAAAGGCGGTTGGGCAATCGTCTCTGCTTATGGAAGCCGCTTAAGTCTCGATACTATCGAGCAACGGCTAACGAAATAAGAAGCATCGCCCAATAGGGCGGTGAGTAGTCACTTTTGAATCGAATCGGCGCGATAGGGCATGGCAGATTCGAAAAGACCCAGTGATGGCTCTAATGGCTGCGCTAAGGCAAGCGGAAGAAGCCACACTTATCGAACTAGAACGGATTGAAGGTCGCTACGATGGCATGAAGGAGGGCGATATTCCTGATAAACCGGAAGGCGAACCATGGAAACAGTTCGCCAACGAGAGTAAGAGTTTTACAACGGTTTATGGTGATTTGTATCCGTCATCTCTCATCTCTGCGCTGGAGCACTACGATCGCACAGAAGACTCAATAAGAGATGCTTTTCGAGTGGACGAGATAGATGATCACGAAGCGTACGAACGATCATATGACAACAAGGTCAGCCTTAAAAAAGTACTTTCAAAGTATGTAAAGGATATGGCGTGTAGTGGTTTAATGATCCCGGACACCAAATTAGGTGGTAAAGTCTCCACCACAAATGAGGTGTTCAATGACAAAACGACAACGACGTACATTTTCTTCTGAGTTCAAAGTAGATGCTGCAAGCTTAGTTCTTGATCAAGGTTACTCGATATCTGAAGCTGCACGCTCCTTAGATATCGGTGATACGGCCTTGCGACGCTGGGTCGACCAACTAAAGATTGAGCGTGGCGGAGAAACGCCAGCTGTTAAAGCTCTGACGCCAGAACAGCAGAAGATCCAAGAGTTAGAGGCTAGGATTAATCGCTTAGCAAGAGAAAAATCCATACTAAAAAAAGCCACAGCTCTCTTAATGTCGGACGAACTCGAACGTTCTCGCTAATTGACCAGTTGAGGGAGCATGAACCGGTCAAAATTCTTTGTGAGCTGTTCGATGTCTCGTCTTCCTGCTACTACGAGTTTAAACAACGAAAGCCGGATGCTAATCGTATTCGGTTAGCTAGCCGAGTTAAACAGCTCTTTAACATGAGTCGTGGCGCTGCCGGTAGTCGGACTCTTGCTTCTATGCTGCAGTCTGAAGGCTTCGATGTCGGACGCTTCAAAGTACGCAAGCTTATGCAAGAAGCCGAGCTGATAAGCAAACAACCAGGTTCGCATCGCTATAAGCAAGCCAAGCTAGAGCGACCAGATATCCCCAATAGGTTGAAGCGTGAATTCTCTGTTACCACTCCAAATGAAGTTTGGTGTGGCGATATTACTTACATCTGGTCAGGTTCAAAGTGGAGTTATCTGGCTGTTGTACTCGACTTATTTAGCCGCCGAGTAGTGGGTTGGGCGCTATCAGACAAACCCAATGCAGAGTTGACTTGCAAAGCCTTGGATATGGCTTGGGAACAACGAGGACGACCTAGCAACGTGATGTTCCACTCAGACCAAGGAAGCCAATACAGTAGCCTAAAATACCGTCAAAGGCTTTGGCGATATCGCATAACTCAGAGTATGAGTCGTCGAGGTTACTGCTGGGATACTGCTCCTATGGAGAGGCTATTTAGAAGCTTTAAAACCGAGTGGATACCAGCTACTGGGTACCTGACCCAAACACAGGCAAAGAAAGATATCAGCTATTACTTGATGGATTACTACAATAGGCAACGGCCTCATCAAGCAAATGATGGGCTGTCGCCAGTTACTGCCGAAAATCGGCTTATGTTAGTGTCCGGAATTTGTTGACCACTACAGCGCGGTTTTAACTATTGAGCACAATAGCGAGTATTGCGAAAGAGTGGTTCTACGTAGGTAGAAAAGAGCTCCAAGCGTTCGGCCCCCAAGCTCTAGAAACTTGTCGTTAAATGGGACCAAATGCGAGGAGCTCACCATTGACAGTTAAGTTAAGTCTTTACAAACACATTGTCAGCCTACTGGTCTGCTGTTTAAGAGAGAAGGACCGGTACCAACTTTCATAAATTCTTTAATTACACGTCATCTGTCTTTGAGCTATGTGTGATTCACTTAGCCATGTACAGTTTTTGAAATCCATCACAATGCTTCTGTTTATCTCTCATACTTGCTTGGTTACGGACTGCTTGTGAAAAAAAATCGTTCCCGCGAGTATCCATAATTGCTCCCTTGTCAAAAGTCAGCCAGAGTTGTACATTCATTGCATCGAGTGCCGCATAGTTACTCAGCCTATCTCTCGCTGAACTTTGTAAATGAATTCACCGTTGGTGCAGTTTGCACCAAAATTGACCCATCAATAGCAATGGATGCGTTCAAGATAGGCCTTTTCTTTAACCCTATTTTGATATTCCTGTGGGGTAACATTAACCAGCTTTTTAAACTCTCTGAGGAAGTGGGATTGGTCACTGAATCCAAGGTCAAAAGCAAGATCAGAGAAAGCGAGACCGTCACAGTGATTGATATCATAAACCGCTGATTGGCAACGAATAGCACGGCTAAATCCTTTCGGAGTCAAACCAACATCATTCTTAAACATACGCTGCAAAGTGCGGGTGCTATAACCTGAAAAGCGCTCCAGGTCCTTAATTTGAATATTTCCTTTGTGTAGACGGATCTTTGCGATCACTTTATTGGTTAACTCAGAGGTTTTTCGTCGTTGATTTTTCTTCAAAAACTGACTTACTGCATCTACTTTTTGCGAAAAGTTTTCACTCTTTATTACCTGTTCGAGCAGGCATTCGGACCCCGTGGTTACATCGTGCAAATCTAACTCATGCTCAATAAGTTCTTGCGCTGAAATGGTTAAAAAGTCTGGGAGAACTCCGGGAACAAATCGAACACCAAAGTACTGATGGCCGGGGTCAAATGAGACAGCTCCTGCTTCTAATCTTGTCCCGCAGACCTGCGCAGCAGGTGACACTGAATCACAGTCAAACACGATATCTATACAGCCATCCGGGATTGCTATCGTCGATTCTTTAGAACTACCGGCTTTAAAGCTATAGAAATGGGAAACCTCCGGGATGTCTGGTGCGAGATGAGTAAGAAATTGCTCTGAACTCAAGACAAAAAAAGGTTGCTTAGAGTGAATCCCAGAAATATTCGATAACAATGAAGAGACAGACATAGCTAATCCTTAAATGCTTGAGTATTAAGTGAGATAAGCAAGGTGAATGCCAAGTCAGCTATGCGTATTTGATTATGACCAATGTCGCAAAATTACAATACACATCTAAATGTGAGCATTAGTATTGAAAGCAATAACTCATTAAGCACCCAGTCAACGTTGCAACAACAAACGCGGGCATATGAGTAGAGTAAGAAGCCACAGCAGATAATATGGATATAGGTGACGATATGTCAGACAGCACAAAAATTGATTTTATATACCTTTCTGAACAAGACATGATTAAGGCTGGCGTAACCGATATGTCCGGCTGCGTCGATACAATGGAGGAGATGTTTGTTCTCCTGCAAAAGGGAGACTACCGTATGGCGGGCCCAAATAGCGACTCGCATGGTGCAATGGTTACCTTCCCTGATGAATCGCCTTTCCCGAATATGCCTAAGCCAACGGCTGATCGTCGTCTAATGGCAATGCCTGCTTACCTGGGTGGTGACTTTCAAACTTGTGGCGTTAAGTGGTATGGCTCCAATATCGCTAACCGCGAGAAAGGCCTACCTCGCTCTATTCTCATGTTCATCCTCAACGATATAGAAACAAGTGCACCACTTGCCTATATGTCAGCAAATTTACTGTCCGCTTATCGAACTGGGGCTATTCCGGTGTGGGGGGCTCGCTATTTAGCTCGTAAGGACTCTAAAGTCATCGGTCTGCTTGGGCCGGGCGTTATGGGAAAAACAACAGTAGCGGCATTTATTGCTGCCTGCCCAGGTGTAGACACAATCAAGATTAAAGGCCGTGGAAAAACGAGCTTAGACAGTTTTATCACCTGGCTCTCCGTTGAATATCCACAAATCACGAATGTGCAGATCGTCGATACCGTTGAAGAAGTCGTGCGTAATTCAGACCTAGTTACCTACTGTAATTCTGGAGAAACCGGAGACCCAATGACTTACCCAGAAGTGAAACGTGAATGGGTTAAACCAGGTGCCTTTTTAGCAATGCCTGCGAGCTGCCGACTTGATGATGGTATGGAAGCTTCCGATATTCGAAAGGTTCTGGATAACACCGGTTTATATGAGGCGTGGTACGAAGAAGTGCCGAAACCTGCACACAACATTATCCCTTTGGTAGGGGTGCGTTATATGGACATGGTTGAGGAAGGAACATTAACCAAGAGTGAACTAGAAGACCTTGGCGAAATTGTTGCTGGCGTGACTCCGGGTCGCAAAAACGACGATGAAATCATAGTGATGTCTGTTGGTGGGATGCCAGTAGAAGACGTTGCATGGGCAACAAAAATTTATCGTAACGCGATTGAAAAAGGTATTGGTGTTTCACTGAACCTTTGGGATGAGCCTGTACTTAAATAAGGAGAGAACATGCAACGAATCAACTATACCACGGGCTCAAAACTCGAAGAATTTACGGGCTATTCACGCATGGTCAAGATTGGAAACCAAATCCATGTTTGCGGAACGACAGCCGTTCAACCAGATGGCACTGTCTTTGGTACTACAGCTTACGAACAAGCCAAGTACATTTTCGGCAAGTTTATCGATCTGTTGAAGCAAGCGGACGCTGAAGCGAAAGATGTCTATAAAGTGAAGGCTTACGTCACTGATATGGGGCAGGCCAAAGATGTTGCTTGCGCGTTTAGTGAGTATTTCAAAGAAGTAAAACCACTGTTCACCATGGTTGAAACGCCAAAATTAAACCGTCCGAGTCAACTAGTTGAAATTGAACTTGAAGCGATTCTTGGCTGTGAAACTTGTACAGATTAAACAAATTGTAAATAGGTGCTTTTCGGGGTACCTGCAAGGAATTAAGAATGTTGAAAAGGTTGTCTGAAAACACTCCTACCACTGAACTTGTAACCATCACCTTTGAGGATGAACAGTTGCAGGTACCCGCTGGTGAAACCGTTCTAGCATCAGTCATGGCTGCAGGTGCTGGTCACAACCGAACTTCACCGATAAGTGGTGAACATCGTTCTGGGTATTGCCAAATGGGCGTCTGTTTCGAGTGTTTAATGGAGATAGATGGCATCCCCAATCAGCAGGCGTGCGCTATCCAGGTACGCAACGGTATGGTTGTCAATCGTCAAGACGGAAAAAAGGTGTTGGCAAATGGATAGAATTTACGACCTTATTATCGTTGGCTCAGGCCCAGCTGGGGTAGCAGCGGCAGTCACTGCCGACAGTTTAGGGGTTAACACCTTAGTAGTTGATGAACAGCCAGAGCCCGGCGGGCAGATCTACCGCTCTATGGAGCGTAGTCGTTCGGAAAATGCTCATGTGCTAGGGAAGGACTATTTTGCAGGTAAGTCTCTTATTGAAGCTTTCCGTGGTTCCGGTGTTACATATATGCCTAACACCACTGTTTTGAATATCACCAATGATTTCAATGTAGATCTCTTATCTTCAGGGGCAATGAAACGAGTAAAGGGACGGCGAATGCTGCTTGGTATTGGCGCAGTAGAGCGCCCAGTACCAATGAAAAACTGGACGCTACCCGGTGTGATGGGTGCTGCCGCGGCGGACATTCTATTCAAGTCCGCAAATATGGTCCCAGATCAGCCAGTGGTTATTGCCGGAAGTGGACCTCTGCTATTGCTGGCAGCTTGCCACTTAGTTGATAACGGTGTCGAAATCGCTGCGATGGTCGAAACGGCTGGTTTTAAAGATTACCTAAAAGCGATTCCATTTTTGCCTAAAGCTCTACTCAGATCCAGCTACCTTATTAAAGGGATGCAGATGAGATGGAAGGTGAAACGAGCGGGAGTACCTCTTTACATGGGTTGCAGAGATCTCGAAGTTATCGGTTGCGAGCGAGCTGAAGGTCTGCGCTTCACCCATAATGGCAAGCAGGTCGATATTGTCGCAAAATCCGTTTTATTGAATGAAGGGGTCATTCCCAACCTGAGATTGAGTCAAGCGCTTAACTGCGAACATGAATGGTATGAACCGCAACGCTACTGGAAACCTGTTCTCGACCTATGGGGACAAACCAGCGCAGAAGGAATCTCTATTGCAGGCGACTCCTCTGGTATTGGTGGTGGCCCAATGGCAGCAGCCAAAGGACATTTAGCTGCTCTCGACAGTGCGTACAAATTACAGAAAATCAGTGCCAGCGAACGAGACAAACTAGCGATAAAACACAAGAAAGACCTTCAAAAAGAGCAAGTAATTCGCCCATTTCTTGATCATGTTTTTCCACCAAACCGTCAAACACTGGTTCCTGCAGACGACGAAACCATGGTCTGCCGCTGTGAAGAAATCACTGCAGGCCAAATCCGTGAAGCTATCGCTCAGGGCGCACGACACCCTGCTCAAATCAAAGGCAAAACCCGGGCTGGAATGGGCCCCTGTCAGGGACGCATGTGCGCCGTAACCATTGCCGAAATCATTGCAGATAGTTGTTCACTGGATATAACCGAGGTTGGAGCCATGCGCATTCGAACACCACTAAAACCTTTGAGTATAGCGCAATATGCCAACATGGAATTTGGTGAGAAGGAGTAAGACACAATGAAAACAAGAGCTGATGTCATCATCATAGGAGGTGGAATTATCGGATGTTCTACCGCCTACTATCTAGCAAAAAAGGGAAAATCGGTCATCGTTCTTGAAAAGAGTGCGGCGCTCGGATACGGAGGCTCAGGGCGTAATGGCGGTGGAGTACGTCAATCTGGACGAGACAAACGTGAACTTGCACTCGCTATGTATGGGGTAGAGAACCTTTGGCCACATCTCTCAGAGGAATTAGGAACCAATGTTGAATACTATCAGCATGGAAACCTGCGCTTGGGTAAAACGGATGATCACATCGAAATTCTCAAAGGCTTGACGGCTACCGCGGTTGCTCAAGGGCTAGATGTAAAGATGGTCAGTGGAGAAGAAGTCCGAGAAATCTGCCCTCACCTGTCCGATGAAGTTATTGGAGCGAGTTGGTGTCCCTCTGATGGTCATGCAAACCCACTACAAACCACTTTAGCATACCATAACGCTGCTCGTAAACTTGGCGTTCAATTTTTGACAGAGCAGCATGTGCTGTCATTACAAATGGTGGCAGGAGAGTTACGCAAAGTCGTCACAACCGAGGGAGTATTCGAAGCCGACAGAGTTGTGTTAGCTGCAGGGCTTGAAAGCCGGCGAATATCCCAGACTGTTGGCGTTGATGTTCCTATGAAGCCAGTCGCACTGGATACACTGGTGACTGACGCACAGCCACCAATGTTTTATCAAATGCTTGGCACTGCAATGGCTGACTTTTATGGTCACCAAACAACTCATGGCTCTTTCGTTTTTGGGGGCGGTTCTCCGCTGAATTCAGACCTTGTAAGTAGTACAGCAGATCACACACCAATAGAAGCCACTGCAGCAACATGTCAGGGAATACTTAGTTACCTTCCTGCACTTAAACACGCAAAAGTTGTACGTAGCTGGGTTGGAATAATTGATTGGTGTGAGGACAAGGTACCAGTCCTAAGCAAAGTAGAAGATGTACCCGGATTAGTTTTGGGATGCGGACTTTCAGGGCATGGTTTTGGCATTTCCCCTTCTGTGGGGACGGTGTTAGCAGAACTAACATGTGACGAAACACCTTCTATCGATATCAGCGAACTAGGCTATGAGCGCTTTGCTGGTCGCACCTTATAAGCGAGTTAAACCAGTTTTCAAAATGACATGTCGCAAAAATTCAATACAAGAGGTAATGCGACCAATAGTATGAAAGAAAGCTGTTGTTCAAAGAGCTGGCGTTTAGAAATTAACTAAGCGTGTCGATGCCCATAGATAGGGCCACAAGCTGCTCTCAACCTTTTATATTTAGTAGCTTGTCATATGAGTGTTTGATAGCACTCAAAAATGTAAAGGAGATACAACGATGGGTACTAAACTCAAAAAGACCCTAGGGTTTTGGTCTTGTTTCGCGGTTGCAGTCGGTTGTGTAGTTGCTTCGAGTACGTTAGTTTCACTGGGACAAGGCATGGGTATCGCAGGCGGTGGCTTTGTTATCGCAATGATAGCAGCTTGGTTGTTGCAACATTTTTCTGCCCAAAGCTATGCTGAGCTGGCATGTATGATGCCTGCGTCCGGTGGTATTCGCACCTACACGCGTGTTGCGATGGGGGCATTACCAGCAGTGGTAGCCACCTTACTTGGCTACCTGGTGCCAAATCTGTTAGCTGCACCGGCCGAGCTTACCGTTGCAGGAGCAGTGCTAAGCGAAACCTTTTTCCCCAGCCTGTCACCGGTTTTACTCGGGGGACTAATTCTGGGATTTCTAATGGTGATGAACATTGTAGGAGTTGATATTTTTGCTCGCGTGCAGATTGTATTCGCTCTTACCATGATCATTTCGATTGCTCTTTTAGGATTTATCGGGCTAACCGGAATAGGCGCTCTACCAGCCCCGGAAATTGCTGAAATACCATTTAATGCTATGGGCACAGGGGTTTTCAGCTTAACGGCGCTAGCGATTTGGCTGTACATTGGTATTGAGTTTGTAACGCCTTTAGCTCAGGAAACCAAAAAGGCCGAGAAAAATATTCCACGCGCCATGATCGCCGGTCTGGTCGTTATCTTTGCTGTTAACCTTGTATATGGGTTTGCCTCATTGAAATACGTACCAGCCGAGCAGCTTGCCTCTTCGAATCATCCACACGTTGACATGGCACTCGCCGTACTTGGTAAGCCCGGTATGATCTGGATTTCAATCGTGTCAATTTTTGCCAGTGCCAGTACCATTAACACCGTGATTGGCGTTGTTCCACGTATGCTTTATGGTATGGCTTTGAGTCACGAACTCCCTAAAGTATTTCGCAAAATTCACCCAAGATTCAGAACCCCGTGGGTTGGCATCCTGTTTATGTCTGGTGGTATTGCAGCGTTCTTCTTTGGAGGCATTGTTAACTCACCGAACCTGATTGTTTACATTCTGTCTGCGTGTTGTGCCTGGCTATTCTGCTACATCATTGCGCACCTCAATGTCATCATCTTACGGTTCCGATATCCAAAAGCTCGTCGTCCATATAAGGCTAGCTTCTACCCTGTTCCGCAAATTATTGGCTCGTTAGGTATTGGCTATGCCATCTTAAATATTGCCCCAGTGCCAGAAATGGCAGACGCAATCTATAACCTAGTCGGAATCATGGTGGCGTTGGCTCTTGTATATGCTGTTGTCTGGCTGAAATTTGTGGTCAAGCAACCTCTGTTCCAGCCTTTAGGCATCAAAGAAGCTCAAGTTGAGTGGCGAAAAATTAATGATGATCTGGTGCCTACCGGTATCCAAGCCACATTTGTAATTGAACCAGAATCGCATGCTAAAACCGCGTAATCACAGGTATAAATGAATATAGAGGATGACATTATGTTTTTAATTCAAGCTATTATCCGACCAGAAAAAATGGCAGAAGTAACCGACGCATTAGCTGAAGCGGATATTCAAGCACTCACCAAAGTGCCTGTGATTGGTCGAGGTCGTCAGAGTGGTCTTAAGGTTGGCGACATTTGTTACAAAGACCTACCAAAAGAGATGATTATGACTGTTGTCGAAGACTACATGAAAGATGATGCGGTTCAGACCATCATAAAAACAGCTCGAACTGGTGATGGTAATCGTGGTGATGGTCGTGTGTTTGTTATTCCAGTGGCGGAATCCTATAACATCCGTACTGGAGAACAGGACGACGAATAATAGATGGACGTAGGTAGGATTTCATGAGTGCAAAACCTAACACCCTTAGCATGGCGCAGTCAGCCCTTTATAATCATGCATTAGCATTTTCCCCTTATTGGGGAGATGCTGAGCAGTCAGACGAAGGAACGGTACACTTTAGTGGCTTACCCGATGGCCTGGAAACTTTGCAGATTAAACCAGAGTTCAGCAAGCGTTGGATGGGTGGCACGTGTGCAATGAATATTGTTTTTTCCCATAACACGACTCATTCATGTCAGGGGAATATCGTGTTCAAAGGCTGTCGCGGGGGAATGTTTACTGGCAAAACAAGTGGAGATTTTTGCACTCGGCTTCTATCCACTCTGGATGCAGATAATGAACTAAAAAAAATGCTGCTTTCCGTCGATCTTGATAGCTTATCTATCGATGTAAGAGACGGTTCGGTTGAATGTACTTTGACTCCGTATGGAGGAGGTATGGCTTATTTGATTATACCTCCAATCCGAACAGCTATACCTCTACCGTCCGAGCAAATTCTACCCTTGACCCAAGCGATTCAGGCAATCAGCAACCACATTGAGCAAAGTTAGTTCTACACTTTCCTTAAAAGGGCTTGTTGCAAAAAATCAGCTCAAGGTTAAAACTATCATCGTCTGTGGTGATGATTGGTGAGTTCAAGTTCTGCCAGATAGACTGCTGGCGTGCCTTGGGGGATGCTAAGTTCAACATCATTGACTAGCAGCGTCATGTTAGCCGTTCCTAATTTAGCTTGATACTTTGTTGTCTTTTCGACGACTTCAGCTCTGACAAATCCAACTGGCGTTGGTCGTATTGCGGTTTGAAGTTGGCGCCGTTTGGCGAAGAATGTCGATAAACTCAGTCCGTGCTGTTCGCAAAAAACGCGTTGAGTAATATTGCTACTTTCATATTGTTCTAAGAGAGCTTGCCATTCTTGGTTAGAACATCGTTTTGCCATTATAAAATCTCCTTTTGGTTGGAGACTTGATCTTATTATTGGTGCTTGGCGATTAGAATGCGGGGTTTATGATGCGCTTACAGTTTGTCCCTAACAAAACCACGTCAAAACCCACAGCACGGTGAGTGTTTTTGAAGTTTGAGGGGATCGATACGCTTTCCTTGGGGAGCAGCGCTTCATCACCGGCTTGCAAGAGCATCAAACGAGGCTGCTGAATTTGTTAGGAAAGCTGTATGAATTGGTTTATTCTTAAATATGCTGCGGAATCTCGGTTACATCTCAGCTAAGATGGCTTTCCTGTCTTTATTCACCACACAGAAATTGCCACGTTTGGTTCGGCACTTCGAGCAACGCTCGCAATTCACCGGGCGACGATCTCCCTGTTGCCAACGCTTGATCAGATCCGGCTCTGACAACAGGGGACGTGACAGGGCAAAGTAGCTAATATTGGTGTTGGTTGCTAACTGCTCGATGGCGGCGATATCGGTCAGTCCACCCACAGTGATCACTGGGGCGTTGATCTCGCGGCTGATCACATCACCGTAATGAGCAAAATAGCCTTCTGACTGGATCTGATAACCGTCATGGGTTTCACCGACCATGCTGTCGGCCTTACCGTGTACATTACCCGAGACCACAATAGCATCGACCCCCATCGCGTCCAATTGCTTGCAGATAACACGGGTTTCAGCAAAGCTCAAACCACCATCAAAGAACTCACTGGCAGTCAGTTTTACCATAATAGGGAAGTCATCACCGACCGCAGCACGAGTCGCGGCAAAGACTTCAAGCAAGAATCGCATCCGGTTTTCTAGGTTACCACCATACTCATCATCACGACGATTATAATAAGGACTAAGGAACTGGTTAATCAGGTAGGTATGAGCCGCATGGATCTCAACCCCGTCAAAACCAGCTTGTTTAGCGCGCAGACTGGCATTGGCAAAAGCAGTGACGATGTAGTCAATCTCCGCCTTAGTCATTGCCTTACCTTGGGTCTGAGTTCCTTTCTCTGCAACATCACTCGGCGCAAAGATCACCCGCTCACCCACCTGGTAAGTAGTTTTGGTACCGCCATAGGCAAGCTGCATTACTATCTTGCTGCCATGTTGATGCACCAGATCAGTCAGTCTTTGATATTCAGAGATAAACGTATCGCTGTACATTCCAATCATGCCTGCGTTAGGCTTTTCTTCGGCGACAATATTGGCGTAGCCGGTGACAATCAAGCCGACTTCACCCTTTGCGAGCTCCTCATGGATGGCATATAACTTGTTGGTCAGACGGCCGTCTTCTGTTGCCATATTCTCCCATGTTGCCGCGCGAATAAAACGGTTTTTTAGGGTCATCTTGCCAATACGGCTTTCACTAAATAGAGTGCTCAAATCAGATCCTCACAGGTTGGCGGTTCAGGGGAAAGAGATTCATACAAAAAGCCGCTGGTAAAAACAGCGGCCTTTTCTAAAAGTGGTGGAGCTTGAGAGACGTTGACCCTTGATGAGTCATTAACGTTTATCGACTGTCAACAGCGATGATTGACCCACTCTGCCTTCTCTTCGTAGTTTGTGCGCATACTAATGACCTTGCTCTGAGCTGTAAAGCAAAAAATAGGCGTACATTAGCTTAGGTGTAATTCTTGTTGTTATTACTGTTTACTGCGCAGTGACAACGGGTTAGAGAGTGCTAGATGCAAGCACTCATAACGGCTTTATCAGCCGAATTATGCTTGCATCCCTTCAGGATTAGCGGGCTAAGTCGTAACGGTTCTCGTAATCACTTAGGTTGTTACAAGGGAAAGGGAAGTCCTCAATATCGGTACCATTTTGATAAAATGCCCAACCGAGTTTACCCAGTTTCAATTTCCCGTCTTTGGCATCATCTTCGTCCCACTCACAAATGATTTCCTCAATAACACTTTGTGTGTCAGTGAACTCAAGCTCAGAGAGTTGGCCAAGTTCCGCCGCCGTTTTTTCACTATCCCCTAAGATATAGTATTCAGGTAAGCTCACCATGTATCGGGATGCATCAAGAACCACTTTACTGTACTCATCGATAGTGTCAGCGCCCTCTACAGCGATGATGTTGCGCAGTTCTTCGGCCCAGTAGTATTCAAGAAATGGAATCGACTCTGCGCTTCCTTTATGCCAACCTATATCACGCGTGTAGTAAACAAGGGCACGATAGTCATCATTGACTAATCCTTTTGGATTATCTTCATCGGCTTTCCCAAGGTCTTTAGGAAGGTCACTTGGTTTGATTGCTTCGCCGTTATCAAACAGGTAAACATTTTTTGTGTCTTGCATTTTTTGCCAGAATGCGTTCATGTCAATACGTTTGTTCTCGGCATCAAAGGCAAAGTTGTCTGCTACGCGAACTAAAATTTTGGTATCTGGACCACCCTCAGCCATATCATTGAAGCGGCTAAAAGTGTGGTGACCATCGGTCAGATAAAGGGCACCATCAGGACCCACAATCACTGGATTAACCCAGCTCATTATGCGCTCAACACCGTTCTGATCTTCCGAGATCTCACCATCTTCGTTTCGTGGGTCTTTACACACAAAGCTGTCTGGATCATTGAAATCGCTATCTTCATCAAAGTCATCTACAGAATCGCGCAGGCCGTAAGTTTCGCAAAACTCTTCAAATAACTTCTCTTCTTCTAGTTGCCAACGACCCAATTTGTAGTCATTTTGAAGTAAACCCAATGTTTTTTGTGTTGGCATCAAATCACCGACCGTGACCCAGTGAACTTCCCCAGCAGCAAAGCTAAGGTACTCTTCTTTCCCTTTTTCACCTAGGGGTGCTTCTTTGTCGTCAGTACTGCTGTTACAGCCCGCTAACAAAAATCCTGTAATCGTTAATGCCAATGCTGCCTTTTTTATCATATCTCTATACTTCTTAATACTAAACGTGACAGGACTATAAAGAGTGTTTTTGATGGTTTTCTTACAGAAATATTAATTAATTTAGCAATCTCGCCGTAAACCCTCGCCCGATGAGGGCGGGGATATAAGGCGAAAGTGCGATAGCACTTTAAAATAGACAGGCATAATCAAGCAAGTATAATGCTGTATATACATACAGTGTAGTAACTTAAGTGCTAAGAGCAACCAAAGTACGCATTTACCCAACACAGGAGCAAGCTGAGTTTCTAATGGCTCAGTTCGGTGCTGTCCGGTTCGCGTACAACAAAGCTCTGCATTTAAAATCTCACATGTACCACAAGCATGGCGTTGCATTGAATCCTAAAAAGGACATTAAGCCACTGCTTGCTGTCGCCAAGAAATCCCGCAAATATCATTGGCTAAAGCAATATGACTCAATTGCTTTGCAGCAGTCGGTAATCAACCTTCATCAAGCCTTTGATAACTTCTTTAACCCGAAGCTGAAAGCCAAGTATCCCCAATTTAAGCGTAGGCACGGGAAGCAATCTAGTTATCACTGTGTAGGCGTAAAGGTACTTGATGGTGCAATAAAGCTCCCGAAAATTAAGCCTGTAGAGGCGAACATTCACCGTCAGATCGCAGGCAAGGTTAAGAGCATTACTGTCAGCTTGAGCAAGACGGGCAAGTTCTACGCATCTATCCTCGTTGATGATGGTCTGGATGCACCTAACCTGCTCCATACGGTAAACAAAGTTACAGGCATTGATCTAGGTTTGTCTCACTTTGCCATTGAGTCGAGCGGCAAGAAGACAGCCATTCCACGATTTGTAAAACGCGCTGAGAAAAACCTCAAACGCAAGCAGCGTCAGCTATCCCGCAAGGCAAAAGGGAGCGCCAATCGAGCGAAAGCACGATTACTTGTGGCGAAGAGCCACGAAAAAGTGGCTAACGCTCGTGCTGATTTTCAACACAAACTCTCTCGAACTCTCGTTGACGAAAACCAAGCGGTGATAGTTGAGACATTCAAATCAGCCAATATGATGAAAAACCGCAAACTGGCGAAACACGTAGCGGATGCCTCATGGCATAGCTTTGTCGTTAAGCTAGAGTACAAACTGAAAGAGGAAGGTAAGCATCTAGTAAAGCTCGATCAGTGGTACGCCAGCTCTAAAACTTGTCATTGTTGCGGTCATAAAATGGAAGAAATGTCCTTATCGGTTCGCAAGTGGGACTGTCCATCTTGTGGCACAACGGATATAGATCGCGACTTAAATGCCGCCCTGAATATCCGCGACAAAGGCATTCTGGAATTAAAGGCGGTTGGGCAATCGTCTCTGCTTATGGAAGCCGCTTAAGTCTCGATACTATCGAGCAACGGCTAACGAAATAAGAAGCATCGCCCAATAGGGCGGTCAGTAGTCACAAACTAGGTCGTGAATAGGTCATTGGTGTGATTGCTTTACAGCAAGCTGATTTATCCAGTGATGTTGGGAAGAATGTTTTAAATCATGGGCGTTCCTTCACTAATGAGTAAGTTCAAAGAAAGATTCTACCCAACAGAGCAGCAAGCTGAACTACTAGCAAAGTCGTTTGGCTGTAGTCGCTTTGTCTGGAATAACTCTCTCAAGTATCGCACTGACGTATACTATGAGAGCGGTGAATCTATCGCTCATTCAGTTCTGAAAAAACGCTTAGTACCTCTAAAGCTAGAGTTTGAATGGCTCAAAGAAGTATCGAGCGTTATCTTTCAACAGGCTTTGCGCGACCAGCAAGATGCGTTCAAGAACTTCTGGGAAAAGCGAGCCAAGTACCCAAAATTCAAAGCATGACAAGCAATCAATCAGACTGACTAAGGCAGCGTTTAAATAACCTATTATTCATCACAGATAGCGGTGAGAAAGTTGATAATCCTCGCCACACCTAACGCTACGAAAAGAAACTGGCCTACCTAAAGCGTAAACTAACCAAGAAACAAAAAGGCAGTAAGAACCGCGACAAGGCACGCCAGAAAGTAGCACGTCTACATGCCAAAATTGCTGATAGTCGATTAGATAACTTGCACAAGTTGTCTCGCAAACTCATTAACGAAAACCAAGTCGTTTGTGTTGAGTCGTTAGCTGTGAAGAACATGACCCGTAATCCAAAACTAGCAAAGCATATCGCTGATGCTTCATTGGGCGAGTTCGTTCGCCAATTGAAGTACAAAGTGGAATGGGCTAGATGCACTATCGCAGAGATAGACCGCTTCTTCCCTAGCTCAAAGCGTTGTTATGGTTGTGGGTTCGTACATGAATCAATGCAGCACAGAATATAAAAACCGCCGGACTGGCGGGTTAGTCTAGGGAGCGACTGGATCGGGGATTGGAGCAATCCAGTCTAGTGAAAGCGTGATGAACTAGAAATTGTTCTCCTAACGATATGAAAACCCTCGCCCGATAGGGCGGGAAGAAGTCAGTTGCACGGGATGAACACCTGGTCGTTGAGATGCTTCGCATATAGCTCTGGCATCATTCGCATAATTTTTCTGGTGACCCACAAACGGCTTAACGAATTGAGCAGGAATCAACACGACCTCAAATCCATGTTTCTGCGTTTGCCGAGCCCAGTGATGAGAGTGTTTTCAGGAAGCAGACTCAGCTTTTTCATCAAATCACTTCTGGTGATCTTTCTGTTCCATGCCACCTTGTTATCATGAAGTAATGAAGTAATGAAGTAATGAAGTAGGACACAAACTTGAAAGACGGATTTGGTAATATCGATACCAACAACTTTAATGTTCATGATGGATGCTCCTTCGTAATTAAGTGCTAACACCTTAATTCTGGCTCATCGAAGCCGTTAACGGGGGCGTCCATCACATCATTTCGTGTTTGGGTTGCTACTGAATGGTAGGAATTCGAATAAGCCTTGATAAGGTAAATATGATACCACAGAGCATTTCCCACACTGAGTTATTTGTTAGCTTGCGTGCCAAAGTGACACAGCTATTGCTTAATGTGCATTTTAAGACCATAATCTCGATGTGACATTTTGACACAACAGGAGATAACATTATGGCTACCACTTTGCCCCGCATTACCGCTAGAGTTGATGTCGATACACAAGACTTACTAACTAAGGCCGCCGCAATCTCAGGCATGTCTAGCATCAACTCATTTGTTTTAAGCGCTGCTATCGAAAAAGCTAAACAAGTCATCGAACGTGAACAGGCTTTAAAGCTGAGTCAAGCTGATGCTATGTTGCTAATGGAAGCTTTGGATCATCCTGTAACACAGAATGCGAAACTAAAAACTGCTGCCGGGCGATACGAGAACAAAACTCAATGATGAACACGGTACTTCTAGATAAAGCTAAACACGATAGAAACCAGTTCAACTGTGGCATCGAAGCTCTTAATAACTACTTCAAAGTAATGGCGAGTCAGCAAGCAAAGAAAGACAACACAAGAACGTTTGTATTGGAAGATGATAATGACAA
Organism: Vibrio sp. KUL80; assembly: GCF_059725495.1. Lineage (NCBI taxonomy): Bacteria > Pseudomonadati > Pseudomonadota > Gammaproteobacteria > Vibrionales > Vibrionaceae > Vibrio > Vibrio sp. KUL80. The sequence goes on along the minus strand of NZ_AP045843.1, from coordinate 161,968 downwards.
CTCACAAGTCATCGGCTTTTACACGCTAACAATGACACCAATTGACTTAAAGGTATTGCCCGACAAGTTACAAAAAAAGCACCAGTCTTCCACATCTGGTGGTTTAATTGCCCGTCTCGCTGTCGATGAGCGATTCAAAGGGAAAGGCTTTGGTGAGTGGCTGCTTGTCGATGCACTCAGAAAGCTATTAGCTGCTAGTGACAGCGTTGCATTTCCAGTAGTTATCGTAGATGCTAAAGACGGTGCAAAACATTTCTATGAACGCTATGGTTTTCATTCATTTCAAGACGCTGAAAACAAACTCTTCATTACAATTGCAGATGTGAGAGCAAACTTAGGTTAGTTAACAGTTAGGTTTTGGTAGCTTTAGACAAATTTGGGGGGAAGAGAGCGGGTGACTACTCACCGCCTTTGAGCGGGCGATGAGTAGTCACAGCAGGAAGTTAAACAAATCTCATCCAACCCGTTTGCCAAAAAGCTGATGGCACCGCTGAGGCTGTGCTTGGTGTGGATGAAGCTTACCAACGAGCGATTGCAGCAATTAGAAGGGGTCGTGAATGGCGAGTAAGAACCCAATCAAAGGGTATGTGCGATGCCACATGGCTGATTGCAATCACGTGGCGTCCGTTCATGCGGTGGGAGAACACCGCATATTGAAAGATGGTCAGCCACCTAAAAACAAACTCAATACAGGGCGGTTGTATTACAACTGTCCAAGTTGCGGTTTTCAGCAAGGTAAAGGGGAAACCTTCCAAGATTGGATAACTAGCCATATGAAGGCAATCAAATCGGACTTTGATTAAGTGACCACGTCACCGAAAGAAGCTGACCCGAAGCCGTTACCCAAACTGGTAGTTGAAGTGGCTTCAAACCCAGAGCCAACAAAGCTTGAAGCCAACGAAGTAGCTACACCTAATCCATCACGCCAACGCACTATAACTTACTTGTTAGCCCTCGTTGGCATTATCTCGTTCATCTATATGTTAATGAAACCAAGGAGCACCGCTAATGATGCCAATTACCAAGCTGCCTTAAACGACTTAGCCGAAATCGATACAGAGCAAAGTGGCGAGCCAACCGAAACAGAAGAAACCGAACAGGAAACCATTGATAGTGCCGCCGTTGTCGGTATGACACAAATGGGCTTATTCCTGTCGGAGCAATACCTCTCGAATGCGGCGGGCGTCGATTTCAAGTTTGATGAAGAAGCCAAACAGAAGGCCTTAGAAGCCACCGCACCGCTGGTTGAAAAATACGGGCTAACATGGCTTGGTTGGTTTGAGCAGTACAAAGAAGAGATTCTTTTCGGTGTCGCCAACTTCGGTCTTGGGTTCTCAGGCTTTACCACTACTAAGCGGCTACAAGCTGAAAAAGCCGCTAACGATGCCGCTTTGAAAGGGGGAAAAGATGCGAAAAAAGTCGAAGCCGCTTAGGTTACCTGAGCGAAAAACAGCAATGTTCGGCTACCACCACAACACACCTTGTATGTGGCAACCACGGGCGGTGGCAAGACTAACGCCGTTAAGAAGTTAGATACAGTACCCAAAGGCGCACAAGTGGTTTTCTTTGACCCGTATATCGAATCGAAAGAAGGCAAGTTAGAGGTCGAAATCCAAGAAACCGGCGAACGCGTCAAGCTTGGCCGTAAATTGCTCTACAAGTCTAACAAAGGGACGTTCGGCCGTTTGCTCATTACAGGTGTTGGTCAGGTAGAGCTTGAGCATGGTACCGGTGATTTCACCCCACCTGTAGAAGGTCAGCAATTAGCGGTGCAATCCATGCCAGATGTAACGATTGAAAGCTTGCCGCCAGTGACTATCCAGTCGTTACCACAAGTGAGCATTGCTAATCAGCCAGCAGTGGAAATCGCACCCAATCAACAAGTTACAGCGTCACAAATTCCCGTTATCAGCTTGGCAAGTGGGCAGGAAATCGGCTTCAATACACTGCCAGACGTTCAAATTGCAGCGGGTCAACAGGTGGGCGTAGCGGCATTGCCTGCCGTGACGATTGCAGAAAAACAATACGTGCGCATTGAGTCCATGCCCGTGCAGAAAATCGCGGTGTCGGTGGACATTAAAGTTTGAAACTCGACAATAAAGACTAGAACTATGACAATAAAGTTCGAAACTTTTCGGGCTTTTTTGTCGTAGTTTGCCTTCTACTCTAAGAAGGTTTTGCCCCATTCCAAGCTTGCGTAACAAATACGCGAGTAATACCTATTAGAAATAGCCTTATTTTTACTAATGACTGGTTGTATAGCTTCAATACATGCCTACTTCGACCACTTAGCAACACTTTTGGCTCTTATCTTCATTGTAAGCTCACCACCAACCCTTCTGGTGGGCTGACTTTATTTGAAATATCAAGTATAAGAGTACATACTGTTTTTGTGAGGCACACAGGGAAGCGGGTAACTTTATTATCGAGTTTACGCTGTTCAAATGTGAGTAAGCGGTGAACTATAGGTCGTCGCATGAATGGGCTATTTTCTAAGCGAAAAGTATCGTAGTTTCTTAACTGCCAAGAAGGATAAATATGCGAAGCATAAAGCTATCATCTGGTAATGATTCCAATAGCTATGCTCCATCTATTTTCATTGGAAATTTAATCGAAAAAGAGCTGCCCAATCTGGGCCTTGAAAGCACATTGTTGTCTATCTTGGATAGACAACATAACGCGATTGTTCAATGTGTGAATGGGTTTAGTCAACATCAAATCAACATCTATCAAGCACTTCAAGAGCATGATATTTACCTAAAAACTTACCTCCAACGTAAGTTGGACAATAAATTGGTATATCTTCAAGAAATGCTTCCTTTCAGGCACATCAAGAATGAACCATTTCTAGACATTTTAGTTCCAACTATCGGCTATAATCACAGTTATAGTGGGCTCTATAGGATGCCAGATGGATACACAATGGCTTTGAGTACACACTGTAGTAGTCAACTTACACTAACACAGAGTGTCCAGTTGGGTCAGATATGGGAAGTAATGTGCTGCTGGGCGGACAGCTGGCTTGCACAAAAACACTTAGAAAAAAACTGGGAACGCTATCAGAAAAATGTATTTGATAAGGTTATCTTTGAGAAATTGAGTAATGCAGAGTACCAAGTGTTTATACTATTGATTAAAGGGTTTAATGGTTCGGAAGTTGCTGAAATTAGAGGTGTATCGAAAGAAACGACACGCACCCAAATTAAGCAAATTCTCTCTAAGCTAGGTGCGCGCCATCAAAACCAGCTGATAAGCGAATATTTAAGTAGTAATCCCAGTTTTTATTGGTAATTCTAACTATTACTACTAGTAACAATCACTAGGTAAGTTGCTATCTAAGCTTTCCAGCGAGTCGCCACAGATAGTTTCAACTTGACCGTCGAAATACTCAATTACTCTTGCATAAAAACTATCGTTTTCATGTACTTCCTTTACGAGATAGTTAGTTGACTGAGTATAGTCATAACGCGCCCTTGCCCAGCTTGGAGCGCCATAACTCTGCTCGCTTTCAAAATCGATTTCAATGAAAGCCAATGAGTTAAGTTCTGTCATAGAAATGTTGTTAGGGTTATTACCAAGATCAAAATACCGTTCATACTCGGGGTGAAGTAAATCTGCAGGATATTTTAGGCGAGTTTTGTTGGTTAACAATGAGTTAGTGCGTGTTCGTACACCCAGCACTTGCCTTGATGGGGAAGATGCTAACGTTATGGTTTTGCAATCATCCATATCGATAATGTTATCTTCATGGGCTTGATTCTCAATGCTGTAAGTTAATCCATTACCCATTTGCTTGTACGTTTCATCGTAGGTGCAAGAGTAAGTTCTTGTATCTATGGTTAAATCGTCTAATAAAAAACTGGTTTCTAGCTTGATGGTTCTATCATCATTATAGCTGTAGTTCATAATTTCATGTGTTTCACTGGAAATCACAAAGCTGACATCATCACTATCAACATGATCATACTTGATAATATAGCCATCTTCGGTAGTTATATTTTGATACCTTATGGTATCACCATCATCTACAAAATAACTCACTCGAATATAGGTTGCATCTGGTGTGCTCTCCCGTAGCATTGCTTCACTATTATACGCTTCCTTTAGTTTACTTACTGATTCTTTGGCTTTAGCATGAAGTTCAGTATTACCCGTTGCAATGTAGTCTGAATATAGATTCAATGTTGTTGTAGAGAAAGTCTCTGCCACATTTGATTCTTCTGTTGCAATAATTTGGCTGAGATTTTGCACAACGCTCTCATTATCAAGTAAGTCAGTGCAAGTTGAAACTAGGCCATCAATGTGCAAAGCATCATTTGCTCCATTCCAGATTCTAGTAGTCAGAGGGGTGACATAAATCTCAGAGTTACTTTGGGCAAAGGACAATGGCGGGTAAGTCATTGTGTAAGGTTCAGCGATGGGAATGGCAGGCTCATCACTATCTATTGCACCAATAGGCACAAATGCTACTATTGGAACATGTTTCCAACACGGTTGAGAGCTAGTTTCTGACTCTGAAAATTGAAACGACCCGTCGCTTCCAGTAATGGTGTAAGGCTCATTAGAATCATGTATGGAGTTGAAATTTAAGTCCATAAAAATCTTCGCACCAGATACATAACCATCAATGAGTTTACCCATGACTTCTTCACCTTGCACGGTAGGTGAGTCACTACCGCCACACCCGAATAGAGTGATTGTGCCTAGGCAAATCACGGTAAATTTTATTTTCTGTGAGTAGTTCATAAATACCTCCAATATTCCCTTATAAGTAAGTAGTGGTGTTATTTGGGTACTCACATGTAACGTAGATGATGGCAAGAGACAGTTCATCACCCAAATGGGTGATAGGCGTTATTTGACTCACCTAGATAACAACGCCTAAGGACTCTGCTTTGAGAAGCAATTCTAGTGAAATTGAACACTGCATCAAATGGATTTGCCATACCAAAAGTTATCCGTATGTCGCTAAATTAGCAAAGCACCTGAAACATTTATGTCCAAAAGCGAGTTTCAAACTTTGTTGTCCCACTTTCATTGGATAGCTACGTTGGTTGAGTCTAAGTTTCGATCTTTATTGTCAGCATTGGGTTCTGGTAGCCACGATAGTAACGCACGTCGGAATTAGAAAAGTTTCAAACTTTAATGTCCACCGACACGCGGCTAATCAGTTTGTGGGTATTCGACGCAGCAAGGTATTAGCGTCGGATAAAGTGAGCGTATTCCCACACGAAGTACCGCTTAATGAAGAACGTCAAAAGCTCATTCTCACAGCATCAATCAAATCAAACTGCGCATTATGTGTTCAGAATTATGTTGAGTGGTTTGCCTTGGCCGCAATGCAGTAAAGGGTGGGCGAGAGACTTACTCATTGTCGGTGCCAGCGCGGCACCGTACATGTTAGGAAAGAGAATCGCTTTATAAATGGAGCCCGTAACATAATTCCTGTAATGCGCATTAACTTATGGGCTTGAGTGTCACCTCCTCAATTGATTCACTCAAGTGTTCAAGGTTTACACACTTCCAATTTTCTACATCGTACTTGATAACTTTCGTATTTCTATACCAGTCAAATTGGTGTTCACTTGGTATGTCTTCTTTGTTGATACTAAGAACTACTCTATCTTTTGGTAAGTCTTCATGTTTAAGATCTAAAAATGCAGGTAATGTCGCAACGAACTGTACATTATAATAAGTACCTAGTTGCAGTGATGAGTTCATGTCTTCTTTCTCTTCTTTGGGAACATGAACATATTTTAACAAGTGGAAGTAATGGACTCAAAAACTCGATCCTCCCGAAGGGAAAAGGGCACCCACTGCCGTTTTTGGTCGTGACTACTTCAAATGCCCGAAGCCATAACTCCCCATCAAAGCAATCGCAAAACATCCTTCATCACTTGCTAAACTAGCCTTGCAGAGCATCAAAGCGTTAATGGCGAGTCATCCAACAGGAACCCATTAAACCTTTCGTTTCTTGTTGGCTTTAGTTTCTCCGCACTTCGCTCCTGCGCTTTGCGCCGCTCCGCGAGCGCGGGGCGTAGGTGGGGAGGGCGTAAGCCACTACCTTTAATTACCATGTATGTGGGTTTGTATTTGACTTTTATGGCTGCAATAGAAGGTATTTCTTTAGTTACAATAGTTCAGCCAACTGGTAATGTTGCTGCCGGTCTTTCTTTGTTGCCTGGTAATATTTTTCAGTGTTTTAATATTATGGCTGTCTCTCATATTACCAGTCATGTGTTTTTAATTAAGAGTAAAATAATTAACTTAGCGTCTAAGGGGGCTTTATAATATGTCCTGTTATTTTGTCTATGGAACTTTAGGAGCTGGTAAAGGTATATTTCTAGCGCGTAAGATGAAAGAGTACCTAGCTCGTGGTTCACGTGTCGCTACCAATGTAGACGTGTTTCCTGAAAATCTCTGTCCTAACACAGCAGAGGTCATTAGCCGTGTTCCCTCTGTGTTTCGATTAGAAGACTTAGACCAGTTAGGGCGAGGGTGTCCAGAAGAAGAGAAAAAACAACTTGGTGGGCTTTTTCTTGATGAGGGTGTCTTTTGGTTAAATTCGAGGGATTGGAATCAAAAAGGGCGTAGAGAACTTATCCAAAAGCTCGTGATGATTCGTAAATTAGGTTGGGATATCTATATTGCGGTTCAAGACCCTGAATCTGTTGATAAACAGGCATTGAATGCACTGGGTGAGCACTTCATTTGCTGTACCCGACTCGATCACTTTCGTATCCCTATTTTTTCAACGCTCTATGATTTCTATAAACTCGTTAAGTCAAAAGGGAAACAGCAATCAAGCTCAATATTACCTCATATCAATAGAGCCTCTTACCGTCGAGGGAAATCAAAGCAGGGCAACAAACCGTATTATACCGAAACTTACAGACCGAAAGACTTTTTTGGCACATACGATACGAATCAAATCTTTCAGATCGATATTGAAGATTTTAACGGAAAACAGGTTGATATGCGAGCACCGTTTAGTTATCTATCAGGCCAGACGCTTAAACATTGGTATAGCCAACCGTCAAAGCTTACAGAGAAGCCTAAACACTCATGGTTATATTTTCGCATCATGGCATTGTTTTTCTTTTTTATATCGCCTTTCTATGTTTGGTCGCTCGTTTTACAAGATGAACCTGAATTACCTAAGAGTGCAGCGACAGAACAAAGCACAGTACAAAATAAGGCTCAATCTCAACTCGTTCGTCTCGTGCCTGATTATTTACAAGGGGTTTATATCACAGGGTATGTAATGATTATTAGTGATGATGGTACAGTCACATATGATTACGCATTGCATGATAGATATGACCGTTCTTTTGACTATCTTTATTATGGTTTAACGCTGACTGCGTCATCACCGTGTGATGCTTGGCTTAAGACTTATTCAGGAGAACCCTATAAAATTTCTTGTCGCTTATCACCATCAAAGGACAAACGAGAGTCTAAAATATCGGTATTAAATGATTTCTCTTTGGCGCAATCAACTATCAGTGCGATGGCGAATCTACAATAACACTTGTCTACAATTTAAAACCCAAGTGCGCATTATGGGATAAGAATTATGTTGAGTGGTTTGCCTTGCACGACTTACTAACAGCGCACGAAGTTGGTTTACTGCAAAGGTGTTGTTCCTGCCTCTTATCCTATGACGTCCATAACGAAGGTTTTTCGTTCTCAAAGTCAGTATTAGCTTGCTTTATCTTGTTTTTTCCTTAGTCTGTGTAGCTTTTTGAATATTTAAGAGGTTGTTTTGTCGGAAGGCTTCAAAAAATCTAGTAGGTTAATCTATCAGCTCAGAAAACACACAGAAAATGCTATGAGTCGTGATTGGGGAGAAGAACGTTGTGCTTATGTTGCAGCATTACTTCGTATAAATGATAGCGATCTAGCCGATATTCGTCAGTATATTGCGTTATTCGATCAAGTTGGTGAAAGGTTTATGAATGACTCAATCAATATGAGCAAGCTAGCTATAGAAGATCCAAAGACTAAGAAAGCTTATGGTGAGTTTTTCTCTGACTTGTATTTTGAAGAACTGCAAGAGCTTGTTTATTGTGCCTTTGCTATAGAAAAAGCTCAGACTAGGATATCGAGTATTTACAGTCATGCGTTTCGTCGTTCACTAGATTAGTTAAATTGGGCTCGTGTTAGTTGTTGAAAAGCTCCATCTTTCAATAACTAGCATGAGCAGACAAGCGGAACCATAGCTAAATCAGTAAACAGATGCTAAAAACCGCGCGTCAGCTCGTAAGGATATTTCTAATTTACTCTTACATCAAACTGCGCATATGCCTAATACGTTAATTACGTCAATTTGAAAAATGGTGCAAAAATCAAGCGCCATTTTTTAGATCTTCATCACTTGATTAATGGTGCAAAAATCAAGATCTCAGCTATAATTTATATATACAAAGAGAGGGAATTATGAGCATTTCGAGTAAAGTTAAGGTATTTAAATACGAGCTTAAAAAGATAGAAGATTCTTTTATTGGCGAGAAAAACCCTGAAAAACTACATCGTAAGCATATGATGATAAAGGAATTGTGCATTCGATGTATCGATGATGAGCCTGAGTTCCTTTGTTACTACTCAGCAAAACGTTATCCTGTTCTTGTTCTCAATGATGCAATGTCGTATCTCTTGAATAACAAGCCTAAACATGGTGGTGTTCGTAAGGGTGCAGGTCGCCCAAAAAAAGAAAAAACCGTTCAGGTTCGCATTCCTGAATCTCTTGTTGCTGAAATTTCAAAACTAAAGGATTGTTATCCCAATCTTGATTCTGAAGATAAGTTAGAGATATCAAATCAACTCAAGAACTTAGTACATTTTGCTAGGTTAAATTCTACCCCTTAGTGCGCATTATGTATGTTATGTTAAATCTTGGGTGATTGTAATGTTGCACACCACCTCTTGCTTTTTCTGCTTCTTGCATTTCATTAAACATAAGCTATTTACCATAAAGTTATATGGTATGAAATACTAATTTAATCTTTGATTAAACAGCATGATTATTGCCAAACGAACCACATTGTCAGCGCCGATGTAAAAATGACCCACTAACGCCGATTTAAAGTTGACCCACCTGAGGCAAACTATCCGTTCGTAACATGGACAAAGCGGCGGATTATGATCAATCAGGAGCAACTAGTGGAAATACACGTTTTACGTCAGCAAGGGCGAAGCATCCACCGCATCGCAAAGGATCTGGGTATCTCGAGGGGATTGTTGCAACAATCCCGTTATAAGCCATGCTCTAAATTTAGTTGGTGTTTTTAGTCATACTCTTGTTTATATAAATTGGGCTTGTCCAAGCTCGGTGACCATCTTCCTGGGTAACCCTTACGAAAAGCCTAGACTCTTTGTTAGCTTCAAGTTTTAGAGTCCGTTGAATTGACACCGGTTGGTTATTCATCTCCATCGGCAGCGCAAAAACTTTCAATGCCTTACCTAACCCACCACAGTCATATACAGTCTCATTCATTACTTTCCAGAGCCGTTCTATCGGATTTAAGTTCGGACTGTAGGGCGGTAAGTAATGAAGTTCAATATTGAGCACCTTTGCTGCATCTTTCACCAACTCGGCTCGATGATAGGCCGCTCCATCTAAGATTAGGTGTACTTTTTGCTCCAGTGGATAGTGTTCTTTCTTTAGCTTCCAGAAAAAACGAACAATGCTCTCACTATTAATGGTGTCATACGTTTCAGTGACCGTTGCGCCAATGTCTTCCAGTGACAGAGCACCAATAAGGTTTAGGCGTGTACGGCTACCCGTTGTATCGATGAGCTTATCCTGACCTTTTTGAATCCAGCCATAGCTGAGCTTTGTTGACTGAGTAGGATGAACGGCATCCATAAACAAAACGGGGGCTTCATTATTTTTCAGGGAGTTATTGTAATACTCAACAAAATTCCGCTGTTTCTCAGGGCAGAATTTGTGTGGCACACCTTTGGGTTTCTTGTAAGAAAAACCATTGTGGTGCAGCCACTTATTCATACCCGAAACAGTGTAACGAATACCGAACTCGGTTTCCACATAGGCAACAATTTGATGGGTATGAAAGTACGTGTACTCAGCCAAGTGCTCAATGAGCCGCATGGTTTGGGCGGCAGAAAGTCGGCTTTGGCTACCACCATTATCGGGCTTTAACTTCTCAGACTGAAGGTAATCATTGATATGACGCACAACGGTTGTTTCGTGGATACGAAGTGCTTGAGAAATCATTGCGCTGCTCCAGCCTTCAGAAGTAAGAAGAACCGCTTTAATACGGTCACGCACTCGACCATCACGAGTTGAGTCGTGCATCGCTTCGAGTTCTTTTTTCTTCTTGGAGGATAGCGTTATTTTCATGATGTGTAGCATGATCCTGTTTCTACGGAAAATCAAGCACCTTCAATGATCACGGGTATAACAGGTATCCCAACCATTGGAACAGATATATATATATGATACTAACCAACAGTATTTTAAGTGGTAACACCCTTAAGGAGATTGCGTTTGATCTATTTATTGATCCAAGTTTATCAGTTAAACTTGGACCTTTCTCTTCAGAGATAGGTGAAGAAATAAAATTTTTTTTCAACTTTAGTCTTAGAAAAAAAAACCTGTGTTTCAGTGAAAAAAACAGCATTCCCATAGAAATAGAGATAAGTAATATTGAGGCTATCTGTGGCACCAAACGAGGTCCTACCCCCTCTCCACTATAGCTATCATCGATTGAAAAAGAGAATACGAAAAACAAAAAGCCTACAGTCATAAATAGCGCTAGAACGACAATATTGCTCCACCTTTGCTCACTTGTCTCTTCATGATTAATTATCATAATGTGATATTCCCGGCTATGTTAACTTTTCGACAGTTCTGTTTTCACTTTTTCTACTATAGGCTCCCACTCTTCAGCTAGCGTTTTTAAGTAGTCTTTTGTCTGTTCAGGCCCCATATACATAATTGGCAATCCAGCGGCTGAAGCTTTAGTTTTGAATGATTCTTGAGCTAGTATGTCCTGTATTTGGCTCGACAATCTGTCAATCAACTCCTGATCTGTTCCCTTAGGAACATAAATTGTTACTGGTGAAGCAAAACGCGCATAATCAACACCGATCTCTTCAAACGTCTTGAAGTCGTTTTGAACTGGGTCACGTTCTTTATTTGCTACACCTAAAACACGCAGTTCACTTTCAAAACCTGCTATTTGTTGGACTCCCGCCCACGCAAAATCAACCTGACCTCCCATTACCGCTGTGCGAACATTACCGCCTCCTTTGTAGGGAACATCTTTCGCGTTAAAAGCTTGTATGTTCTGAAATGCAGCACCCGCCATATGATGCACTCCACCACGGCCGGAGTGGGCCCATGTTAACCTATTTGTTCTTGCAGACTCGATGAGGTCTTGTATCGTTTCGTAAGGACTATTTTTACTAACAATTAAACCCGTGTTAACCTGCCCCACTATAGCGACCGGCTCGAAGTCTTGGAACGGGTCCACTGGACGGCGCTGCATCATACCGCCAAGAATAAAAGATCCACCTGACTGAAACAATATGGTGTGCCCGTCTTTCCTTGCATCTGCAGCGAACTTAGCACCTAGATAGCCCCCGCCTCCAGGGCGATTGACGACTACTATTGGTTGACCTAGTACTTCAACAGCAGAACTCGCCAATGTCCTTGCATAATTATCAGTCCCTCCGCCTGCGCCGAAAGGTACTATTGCCGTGATAGGCTTACTGGGATAGTCTTTCGAATAAGCATTCGTCGAGACCGTCATACCAAAAGCAACGACAGCTGTGACCACTAATATCATATGGTGAATATTTCGCACTAATTTCATAATTCAATCTCCCTTTGAAAACGGTTGGACACGATAGCAGCCTGCTACATCGACAACCGACTTATTAACAGTAACCACATAAACGTCATGTTTAAATTCGAACTTTTGGATGATTTCATACAAATAGGTTATTAACTTTTTATCGAAACTAGGAATCCGATAGCATTAGTGCATATTTCGGAGCATTCCTATCAGTCATTTTTGGATTTTGATAGCGGCTTTGATATAGAGATAAAATGAACTAAGTCCATCTCACACCCAGAGTCGTGACCCTAACGGATTTTGGTTTGATGTAGACGTCTTGCGACTAAACCGTGAACAGGAAGTAGAGAAAAAATACTTTTAAACAGAGATTTACTCAACATTTGGAATGATGATTTGGCAATAGCTAGATGGAAATAACCTCACTGAATAGACTTAATTGAACCTAATCGCGTTCATCGTACTTTAAGGCTTTCAAGATTAAGAAAGAGACACCTCGAATCCCTCCGCGTGAAAGAATTGCTTTTGGGAAAAGGTTACTCATGCAATCTGACGGGTGGTTACCGACACTTTTTAGCTATTCACAACGTTGAAACCTAAGTTACTATAGAAGCCAAGCTCAATAAGGCGCATGTTTTGTAATCAGGTGATCAGATACGTTACGTAAATGTTCAACAAACTTCCTAGCCATCTCCGGAGGCTCGAACGTAGTGGGATAGAAAATACCAACGTCTAGTGTCGTTGAGGGTTCCCACGGTATAGCGATGAGATCAGGTTGCGTGGTCCAATCAGCTGAAGCAAAATCCGCTATAAAGAAACCCTCCATTTCTTTAACCATTCGACATGCAGCACTCACTGCCGAAACTTCAACTTTGGGTCTGATTAGATGTCCACATTCCGAAATGAGGCGATCCGCCAGTGGCCTTATCATCGTATTTTCTGTTAAAGCGATATAAGGAAGCTCTATCACATCTTTAGCACATATACTTCGTCGTGTAGCCAGTCTTGACTTTCGCGAGACAATAGCGCAAATGGGAAGGTGACCTATCCATTCCGTGTGTTCTTTTTGTCCTTGTACGATGTTTGAGGTTACCCCAATGTCAAACTGCTCTGAGTTCAACCGTCGCTCTAAACCTTGAAAGTCTTGGAGAGTAACCTGTACTCGAACATCTGGGTTACTCTTTAAAAGCTCATTAACAGCTGGCATTACAAGGCTATCAGACAGTCGCGGCATGCATATAACTCTCAACTTAGAGCTGATTTGAGCTTTGATGTCTTTTACGACAGAAGGAATGTTATCAATAGAAGCAAGAACTAGCCTTGCTTCATGTAAGAAAGCCTCAGCTTCACGTGTCGGGATGAGTCTTTTTCGATGCCTTATAAACAACGTTAGATCAATAGAATCTTCGAGAAGCATTAGTAAACGGCTCGCTGCAGGTTGGCTGATATGTAGCTTTACGGAAGATCGAGCTAAAGTTCCTTCCTCCATTACAGAGACAAACACTCTAAGAGCTTTTAGATTCATAGTTTTTGTGGAAGTAATTTTATCTGAGGTCTAATAGTCATATCTTTCCTCAAAATTATCAATATTTTCTGAGTATTAAAGCAGGCTATGTTGCAGAAATCGAATGAACTATTAATTTAAGATTTTCCTCAAATAGATGCAACATGTCATAACCAAAGCACTTAACAAACTCACAGTGCTACAGATACCAAACAGTTTCGAGAAGAACTGATAAGCTGCGTCTTTATTACGTTTATGGGAGAAATAGAAGTCCAGGGTCTCGCCTTGCTTGTTGATAGCTCGATACAGATAATGCCATTTTCCTTTTACCTTAACGTAGGTCTCGTCGAGCTGCCACGCAGAGTCTGCTCGAATGAGCTGATAACGGCGCAGTTTCTTACGTAGTACCGGGGCATACTCAATGAACCAACGATAAATGGTTGAGCGATTGACCGAGATTCCTCGCTCCTGCAGCATGTCGCTGAGGTTGGCATAGCTCATTGTCGTTGAACCATACCAACGAAGGCACCAAAGAATGATTTCAGGGGCAAAGTGTTTCCATTTGAACTCAGGGTTGGTCATCGAACTCACCAATCATCACCACAGACGAAGATAGTTTCAACCTTGAGCTGAGTTTTTGCAACAACCCCCTTAGAATCAAAGAACCTCCCTTATTGCGACAAGCCCGTTGCGATCAATACATTGAGTTTTTCATATCTCGATAAAAATTCTCATGGCTACCGACAGCCATAAGAGTAAGCGTCAAGGTTCCATGCTCATCATAGCTATAACCAAGCAAAGTAAGTTGCTTAGCCATCTTGAACTTGTAAACCCTAAGGAAACTTAGATCGCCCTTCTTCAACTCACCTAAAGCTGGATTATCAACAATAGCGCGCACGGCTTTGTCTAAATCCGATTTTTGATTTTTATGAAGCTTCTTTACCTTTTTGGCAAATGAGCTGGTTTGCTCAATCTTCGATACTTTCATCAAACTCATAAGCTGTCGTTTTTCCTGCTTCTATTTCAGCTTTGCTGATGATTGCCTGTAATACTAACTCATAAGTGAGTTCTGGATTATCTTCCATCATTTCACCGATCTTTGCCCAATGCTCAATTTGCTTCGGGGTGGTACGGTTTAGGGCTTTACCCATAATCGCCGCTCGATCTACAAGGCTTTCATCAAGCCTAACGCCCGTAGTTGCCATAACTCATTCCTCGTTGAATTAAATGATAAACCGACCTTAGTCAGATCTAAATGCAATATCAAAATTGTAGCCTCAAACACCACTGGTTGCAAGTTGCAACAAAGATGATCATTAAGTGATATTCGTTGCACCGATAGAAAATTAAGCAAGATAAGTTGGTTTACTTACAGTATACCTAATGCGAACCATTCATTTAGGTGGTAGAATTGGTTCGAAAAATCAAGAATTCATACCCTACGCGAACTACTAATGCGAACTAGACTCAAAATGAACCAAGAGAGGTAATCATGTTCATCAGAGCGTACTTACGAGCATCAACTGCTGAACGTGACGCAGAAAGGGCAAAAGGTGAGCTTTTATCGTTCGCTAAGCAAAAAGGTGTACATATAGCGAGTTTCTATGTGGAGAATCAATCAGGTTCAAATCTGGAAAGAGCTGAACTTGCAAGATTAATAGATGACGCACATAAAAATGATGTCTTGCTTATCGAAAAGGTCGATAGACTCTCAAGACTACCTTATGAACAATGGAAGGTGCTCAAGCAGCGATTAGTTGATGCTGGCATCCATATTGTGGTGGTTGACCAACCGATGACTCATACTGTTCTTACTGAGAGTATCGAAGGCTCGATGATCTCAAAAGTGTTAACTGAGTTCATGGTCGATTTGGCGGCAGCGATGGCCAGGGATGATTACGAAACAAGGCGAAAACGCCAGGCTCAGGGAATTGAGAAAGCAAAAGCCCTTGGTAAGTACAAAGGCAGAAAGCCCGATCACCAACTGAGGAATAATGTTGCTTTGTTGTTGGACGAAGGGAAAAGTTGGTCTCAAATCCAAACCTTGCTTGGTTGCAGCCGTTCGACCATAGCAAGCGTTAAGAAAACTCGGGTAGATCAAGGAAGCTAGGTTTTCGTTCCTGATATTATTCCCGCCACTTATCGGTGATATAACAGACTCATAAACTACATGCGTTCTTTGAAAGACTTCGACTACTACCGTAATCTCCACCAAGTGGTGAGCGATTCACTTCTACATTTGCTTTTCAAGGTCGCTGGTTCGTCGCGGCATATGCCTGTTGCTAAGCGAAATGAAATACTCGTTCGTTATTTGAAACCGAAACTCAAGATGAAGCAGTACAACAACATCAAAAGAGAGTTGAAGCAGATGCTTCAAGTAGGACGTCATGTAAACGGAAATTTGGAGGAACGTTTGTACGAACTCAACGAAAAAGCAAAGAAAACCAAGACTGAAGGTGCGGAGCGACTGTATAACTTGTTGGTTTACCTTAACGAGCAAGAAGGTCTTGAGTCTCAACTGGTTGATGAAAGCGCTGCAGCGCAGCCAGGTATTTTGTACGTTCTTGAAGATCACATTATCAACTGCATTGATGAGAACGACAATCAAGTTTCGCCAATTTCTCTGCTTATTCAATTGGAGCGGGCGCCAGAGTTGATTGATGCGATCAACCAACATGGGATGTTTGTAGCGGAAATGAAAGAATGGAATCAAAATTCTTATCAGGCCCACATTCTTCTTCATCCGTTGAGTCAATCTAAGTAAACCAAAAGTCGAGCACTAGGCGTCGTCGCTTAACATTATGTTTATTAAAGTTTTTAACGAGGTTCAACTATGGATTGGGGATCAATTGGGGTCGGTATTGCGAGCAACGCAATTTGGGGATTAGTCTGTTTGGTGATAGGGACCCTAGGCGGCTGGGTATGGGGTTTCAAACACAGAAACAATAAGTTCTATAAAGATCTAGACGAATCGCTGTCTGGTCTTAAGGACCATTTTAATACTAGTAGTTTACGGAAAAGCGAATATGAGTGTATTGCTTGCGGTGATAAACTTTCCGCATTGTACACTACACATGTTTCAAACTATTCGAGCTTCAAAAAAATCGTAGTGGACGATCAGATAGAGCATTTAATTGAAATCTCTGAGAAACTAAAAAAACTCAAGGGCAGCGAAGATGCCAAAGAAGAGAGAGATGAGTTGGTTTCTGAGTTCTGTAATACTTACTTTTCTTTAAAGAATGCTTGGCCCCAAAAAGTGAAAAGTATGAAGCTTATTCACTATACGATCAAAGATTAGTGTACTTTTTAGTAAAACGTGCTGACAGCAGTCTTGCTTTGGATAGAATAACCAACCATAATACCTGTATATAATCACAGGCACTTTCACCTTATGCCTTCTATTCGAATCCGCTCACAATCAAACACACTGACGCTCAATGATAGGGGTGTCGCTATCGACAATAACTCTTCATTTGGAGCAGTCGTGGAGGTACTTCTCTCGAACGGGCTCAAAAAGTCCTTCAATTTCAAAGGATTTCGGGATTTTGAGAAGTACAGAGATTCGCTATTGCCGGTTCAGTTCGTGAAAGTCGTCAATGTAGAAGCTTTTTTTGTTGATGATTATGCGCGACCAACTCAAGTTGACAATAACGGATACTGCGTCGGCGTGTTCGAAGAAAACGAATGTGCGGTTTACTTGCTGTTGGACCAGGACAAACTCGTTCACCGTCGATTCACGAATGAGTCGGGGATTTCAAAGTTCTGTGTTTCTAAATAGCTTGTATCATGTGGTCTAGAGGTTATAGCGCAGTTGAATTTGGTTGTATCCATTGTTATAGGTAAATATAGTTATAGTGCGTTAGTTATGAGAAAGCATAGACCTAAACAGATCTTCAAAATGTTGGATGGTGGTGTAGAGAGGGTCGAGTTCCCCTGCGAATGTGGGAACGGTCTGTTCCGCTACAACTCATTGATACCAATCGTTGAACAACACAATCAACTTCCACACACCTGCAACCAATGTGGACAAAGTGCATATTTCACAATTCCTTATCCTGCGTTGCGATACAAAGGCCGCATCTTTGTAGATTGGCAAACGTTAAGGGGCCACGGAACTTCAACCGAAAAATAGCAAGTGTCGGCGGACAAAGTTCGAAACTTTTCGGTGCTTTTTGTCTTAGTTTGCCTTCTTCTCTGCGAAGGTTTTGCCCCAATACGTGTTTAGAACGAATGAAACCATCACGAGATTTACTTGTGAAACAGGCTGTTTCCCAATTTGTGCAACAGGCTGCTGCACAAAATACTCTTAATCAAAAATGCCCCTTTTCTGGTTAGTAGTTTTGCTCATTCACATTCTTTTAACGCGAGTTTGCCCTACGAAAAATTATTCGAAGTAAGTACGTTGTAATCATGATGATCTGCTCCAGCCTGGCTGGACATTGAACTAAGCCACTTTGCCATACCTTAGTTAATTAGCAAAGACGCAAGCAAAATTTGAAGCAACTTGGTGCCAGCCTTTTCGTTAGGAACGTTTACGTCCCATCTCTGTTATAAATCGCTCTACTAATCCGTTAAAAAGACTTAGTCAAATCACCTTTCAATATCAACTAAATGCAATGTGACTTATATCATATACACGTAGAATGAAGGTTTGCTAATGTGGTCAGTTAATTAGTGCAGGTAACGGATTTGTGAAGTGTAATACTTTGCCTTGTTTATGAGTCACATCATGATTGAAGTGGTTCTTGGCTATATCGATCCTGCTGTAATCAACTAATCAAACAGATAAGGAAGAAAAAAGATGGCAAACCCAAGAGCATTTATCAGTTTTGACTTTGATCACAATGTCACTCAAAAGAATCTATTTGTAGGCCAATCTAAGAACTCAAAAACCCCGTTCGCAATCGAAGATTGGTCGTCGAAATCTTCGCTGCCTCAATCACAATGGGAAGCACTGATAAAAAGCAAGATTGGCAAATGTAATATGCTTATCGTTTTAAGTGGTAAAACTATGGCGAGTGCAACTGGAGTGGTTAAAGAAATAAAAATGGCTAAAGATCAAAATGTCCCTGTATTTGGTGTATATGTTGATGGAGCCAATACAACTAGTAACCTCCCTTCAGGATTGCAGCGTAACAGAACTATAAGCTGGGACTGGGATAAAATAGCATCAGCTATTGAGCAAATGATGGGTGAAGGAAAGAACAAGTAGGTTTGACTTATGAAAAAAGCATTGATCATAGGGATAAACGATTATCCATCGTCGCCATTGGGTGGGTGTGTTAACGATGCAAATACTCTTGCTGCGATATTGGAATCTAATGGAGACGGCTCCCCTAACTTTGGGGTAAAAACGATAACCTGCCCAAGCATAGTTATTACAAGGTCTGTGCTTCGTGAGGCGATTGAACAGCTTTTTACGGGCGATAGCGATATGGCATTGCTCTATTTTTCTGGTCATGGCTATATTAAGAGTACAGGTGGATACTTGGTCACAACTGACGCTAAAAAGTACGATGAAGGTGTCTCCATGGATGAAATATTAGCTTTGGCCAATCAGTCAAAGGCTAGAAACAAGGTTATAATATTCGACTGTTGTCATTCTGGTGCCATGGGTTCACCAAGCCTATCGGGAAATGGTACTGCACAATTAGCAGAAGGAATGTCCGTATTAACAGCCAGTAGAGATAGTGAATTTGCTTTGGAAGCAAACGGCGCAGGAATATTCACCTCACTATTGATTGATGCTCTCAAAGGGGGAGCTGCGGACATTCGTGGTAATATTACTCCTGGTTCACTGTATGCGTACGTTGATGAGGCCCTTGGGGCTTGGGGCTTGGGATCAGCGACCAATATTTAAAACTAACGTCACTAGTTTTACCCCATTACGTGTTATTCCACCTAAAGTACCATTTGAAACCCTTCGAAAAATAAACCAATATTTTCCAACTCCAGATTCTGAGCATAAGTTAGACCCTTCCTACGAAGATACTGATGCAAGCGCAGATCCTGAGAAGGTTAAGATATTCAAAGACCTGCAAAAGTACCAAAGTGTGGGTTTAGTAGTACCTGTAGACGCAGAATTTATGTACTTTGCAGCCATTAATTCTACTTCCTGCCGATTAACCGCACTCGGCTATCAATATTGGCGCTTGGTAAATGAGAAAAGGCTGTAGAAAACGCAACAACTAGCTAAGTTGAATTCGACGAAATAGTTGTGGTGTGACATGGTGTCTCAGGTGCTTTACACATCACGTTAAGTGTAGCAGTACCTTATGGGGGAGGCCGATGTCACTTGTAATGTTTAAACAAGGGAATTTATGAGTATCTGGGAATTTGATAAGCTAGTAATCTTTATCGCGTTTGTTATACCTGGCTTTATAAGCCTGAAGGTGTACTCTATTTTCATTGCCGATACTAATAGAGATACAAGTAAGCAGTTAATCGATACGGTTGCATATAGCTGTATAAACTACGCAGTCTGCCTTCCATTGCTCATTGCCACAACCAACCAAGAATTCACTAAGTCTCATGAACACTGGTTTATCGTTTCTAGTTTGTACATGATTTTGATTAACCCAATATTATTATCCTGGATCTGGATAAAAGTAAGGAAATTGAAAATCATCAAGGGTAACTCCATTCATCCTATTGGTAAGCCGTGGGATTACGTTTTTTCTCAAGAGCAGCCGTTTTGGGTAAAAGTGACATTGAAAAATGGAGAAGTGTTAGGCGGAAAATACTCAGATAAGTCATTCGCCTCAAGTGCTCCCAATGAAGAACAAATCTATCTTGAAGAAACTTGGATCCTATCTGAAACTGGAAAGTTTGAAAGACCGAAAAATGGAACAGCTGGTATTATCATACTAGCGAGTGAAATCTCACATGTAGAGTTACGAAAAGGATAAAGGAGTAAATATGTCTGATGGCAAACAGCAGCAAAATAATGGTTATCAACCTGAACGAAATAAAAAAGGTTATCAACCATCATCAGATTCATCTAGTGACAACGGGAGGTTTGGCTATCAACCACCTGAAAACAGTGACAATAGCCCATCAAATGTCAATGCTCCCCCTGGTGATGAATAAACATACAAGTGTTTAAGGTTGTAAGACACTTTTCTCATCTGGACGAACCTAGTTAGACTCAGTACTCTAACTAGGTTGTGTCCATAACCGAGTTACCGGGCCCCAGGTTTTGTTTGTGATCACCAAGCGATTCTGTCGCATCTTAATTACCAAGGGGACAAAAAGTACCCTAGTGGCCACTGCTGTATTTTCAACGCACTCCTTACTGCCTTAATGTCGTGTCGAACACAATCAACCCTCTAATTGAGCTTCGTCAATCAAGGACAATCGTTCAACGAACGAGGCCAAAAATCAGTCCGGCGTAAAGCGAACCCTTTAGGCAGTACAATCAATAACCGAGCGACTTTTACCTTGAACTGATTAACCGTGCCTTCGCAAAGGCGTAGTAACTGAAAACCACCGTAATTGACAACTGGCTTCGCTCCAAAACACTGGCCAAGACTCAGCAAAGGAATGTGGTAGCTGGCCTTGCCAATGACTTCGTGGATTACCCCACGATAACGACTCACTGTCTGTCTTGAAACTCCCGCGACCTTAGCAACTTGTATCTGAGTAATACGCTGTTTTCCCACAGACGCAGCCAATTTCCAGGTCGCATCGATGATGGCCTGACGCGTTCCCTGAGTTCTACATTGGTTGGTGCGATCTGCCGACAGAGATTGCTTGTCCACCAAACTTAGGTCAGTCTCTGCCAGGTTCATCACGCCCTTGGCGACTTTCTTAACGATGGTGGCGCGTTCGTAGCGTTCAAACGTCCATTTCGCCACAGATTTAACGATCCCTTTCAATTCTTTGGCATCGAGCGGCGTCTGATTCTTCAACTTTGAAAACGATGAGGTCTGGTTGATCGAACGTCCGTAACTCAACAGCGCATGGAAAAAACCTTGGTAGTTACGGTCTTCTCTATAGTCGCTAACCAGCGAGTAGGCATAATGTCGAATTGCATTAAATAACGCTGAGTTTCGCCCCTCTTTACAATGGTCGAGTTGCTTTGTAGCGTTCACCACCGTGAAGGTGCTTTGGTTAAAGTCCACGTAGTCCGCGAGCTCAACCAATGAATATACATGGTTTGTAATTTCAGAGGTTCGATATCGAGGATGAAAGGGCGTTTTTGAAATGTAGTGGGAATAGCCAACGTCACCCTGTAACATGGTGCGCATTCTGTAATAGACCGCTGCCAATAGGTTCTTCGGCCCTTGCCGTCCTCTTGGCCCAAAGTAAACGGGGTCAATGGCATAGTAGAGGTGAGAGCGATTGTTGTGACGGTTCGACACGATCATGTTTGGTGGCGGCAAACCAACATCAGACCAAATAAACGCGTTGTCGTGGTCGAGATCAAAAATCATCCAAGACCGCATGTCCTTGCGATTCGCTTGAACGAAAGGATAGTGCACCGCTTCCAATCGTGAGCGCGACACTACTGCCCCTTTCATTAATGAGCAATGACAGTAGTAAGGCAGTTCATCAAAGAACCGCTCTTTGTTACTCAAGGGGGCTTGAGCGTGCGCATTGGCATTATAAGCAATTAGTCCCATAAATTTGGGTTGTAAAAAGCCTTCTCGCCAGTTACACTCAATTGGCAAGATTCGTGTTAAATGAATAGCTTTCTACAATCTGTCTCCTTTCTCTGGAAAATCAGTTGTAGACAACGACGATGAGTATCTATTTGCTAGCGTTCGCTTGTGATGGGGCAAAGGCTGTGGCGCAAAAGATACCGATTCGTTGCAATAATTAAGGTATGGTCGCTTGTGTTGGCCTCCTTAGAACGCAAAAAAGCCAAGTGCTCTCGTTAACGAGAAGAACACTTGGCTTTTTCTTTTGTATTGGGTTAGTCATTTTCATGGTGAACTTCCTTCATTGCGCAAACCTTCTCGCGCAAATATTACCTACAACGTAACTCGGAGGTTGTGCATAGGTCTTTCGACCCACACACAACGCCTTCCGGAAAGCACATCCACGTGGTTGACTAGGCCACATGTTGCATATTTACGGTAAACAAAGATCGAGCGAAGATCAAGTGCTTTTTTGATCAAAAGTTAACCAGAAATTCGGCGTGGAGAATGTTTCGAACTGTAGCTTGCTGATTTTAAGAACTTAAATAGTACTGGAGGTAGTTTGTATATGCATACGAATGACTGTTTTTAAATACAGTGCTTTGATTGTTTATTATACTAATTGGTGGTAATCTAATCGACAGGCGCTTGCTGCCGGTGGTGGAACACCGACAACAAGCTAACTCAACCTTATCCGTAAATAAGGAAAGAGCTATGTTGATAGTACCTGCTCGTCGTGAATCTGTCACGATCGTTAACCCCATTTGCCTTTTTTTTCAGCACGTTACCTGCATTTTTGTATCAGAAAATGGAGGCGTGTCATGAATCTGCGCCAACTTTTACCAGAAGAAAAAGAGAGCCAGTTGCATCGAGTGTTTCCTGAACTCACGGAACATCAGTTTAGATGTTTGTTCTTTTACTCTCTCGGCATGTCGAGCTTAAATACCAGCAAACTACTGGGTTGCTCTCCCAAAACGGTAAGAAACAATATCTTTACCATGAGGAGCTTGTTCGAAGCAGAGACAAACTCAGACTTAAGAACTGTGTTTCTTACTCGCCTCTTTACCCCTTGCTACTATGGATTCACTTGTTAAAGTAATACCATTATAGAGGTAACGACCTGTCCCAACGCACGTAACTTCGGGGCAGGTCGCTATAGCTCTGGACAGACTATTCAAATATATATTTTTTTTGATTACCTTTTTTAGAGAATCACGTAACCTGATGACCTCTCCTGTCTCTAAGTAAGCGTAGACATAAGGGGTGCGACAGATAGCAATTACAATGTTAGGCGTTACTTTACCCAGCTCAGTCTCAACTTCGTTATAGTCTTTATTGCACCGTTGGAAAACAACCAATCGAGCAAGATAGTACAACACCACAACATTGACGAATAAAGATATCTTGAGCAGTAAATCGATTCTAATCAAATGACTAAGTGCTTCCACACCTCCGAACGCAACCACAATTGGTACACATCGGCCATTTGTTAAATGTATCAATATAAGTAACACTATTAGAAACAAAAAATGATGAAGACTGACAATATCGACCATTATAATTATATTAACTCTACTATTATTTAAATTTATTTAATGCAGACTGCCCTGTATCTCCGACATTGATACCTAGCTCACTAGCCCGTTCAGACACCGCAATAACCTTTGCGTTCAACATGTCTTCGTATTTATTCACACCAGAAACAATAGCACAAGCCTCACCTGTTTTCGTACAAGTCTCAGGGTTAATATAAGCACAGGCTAGCAAGCCGTTCTTTTCCTGAATTATCAGTAATGGTTTCTCTAATTGATAATTTAGTCGATCCGATGACAAGAACGACTCTTCTTGACTCAGCATATATACAAGCTCCTGAATTTCCGTGTAATTTTCTGTTGGTGACAACCTAACTAAATTATCAATTATCTCGTTCACCTTTGTTTTATTTCTGAACTGCGAGACATCGATGTTAATGCAAATGAACGCTACCAAAATCCCATCTTCATAAACCGGTATTGTCGTCGCTTTCACAAGACGACCATCACTCAATTTCAAAGGGTAAGCAACAATATTGGTGTTCTTAATATCGTTTCTAGCGTACTTCTTAACCAACTCTACACCGAGATTGGTGACGCTATCCCCAACCCGTCTACCAGTAATCGTGTTCTCCACTGCAACGATCGATTTGATTGGGTTTCGCGTATCATGAAGAACCACTTCTATTGGCGTCCCACTCAGTGTTTTCCCGACACCGGCGACAATTTCTTTTAACGTCAATAGCATTTCCTGGTGATCGGGTTCGCCTAGATAGTAACGCTTCTTCAAGTCTGCAACCTTGCCATTATTATCACCATCTACGAGTAGAGAGGCGGAGTTACTTTCGATGAGGTACACCAAGTCATTGGCTGCTTTTGGATCTTCTGTTGCTTTATTTGATAGAACGGTAATGGCCTCATTGAGCTTATTTCTATCTAGAGTTATCGCTCCACCCTCTAGTTCAATGATGGGATAAAACTCATAAGCGGCGAGTGGTTTCCCTTTCAATTTATTGTTAATACTATCAGATGTTGTATTATTGTAAAAATCATAAATAAAGAATGTTACTACTAATAAAACTATACCCCATAATACCCCGTTCTTGCTGTACATACTCATATCGTTTCCTTGATTTATATCACATTGCGGACAATTTACATATTTTTAGAAAACCGTTGTAACTTTATGAATTAATGAATTTTGTTGACGAAAACTCGTCGACAGTTCGTCGACAATTCGTCAACAAAAAAAATTATTTGCGAAATCGGGCCAATTGACCCATAGCCAATAATATAAAAATTTGTAAGAGTTATAAAGTGTAGAAAATAAACATTCAAACGAGAATGACTCACTCCTTTTGAACGTATTTTCTAATCACACAGATAACGCAAATAACGACATCGTTTTACTGGTCATTATATTGCCACAACAATTCATTTTTTTTCAAAATAGTATGTGTTCACATTCCGGCGGTAGCTTTGTCTAAAGGAAAATAATCAACGTAGAGAAGGGTCTATGGGAAATACCACAATCACCATTAACGTTGTACTTGAGTCGGCGATGAACGACAAGCTCGATCGTTCAGCACGACTCAGCGGCCGCCGAAAAAAGCAAGAAGCCTCCAAACGACTGTCTGATCACCTCACGCGCTTCGGTGCTCATTGGGGGTTACCGGCGAAACATTCGGTTGTAGATGGTGGCACGTCTGTCATCGCTACGCTTACGCCGACAGTCAACGATTTGCTCAACCGCTCAAAAGCAGCGAGCGGTTGTACAAAACGGGAAGAGGCCGCAAGACGGCTCTCTGACCACCTCACTCGCTTTGGCCCTCGCTGGGAGCAACCCATCCAAGAGCCAAATGCGTAGTTTTTAATGATAGAAGATCTTATTGATAGATCATGGAGTTATTATGAATCAATTACTTGAATGCGTTAAGAAACCGCAAACCGCGCTACTTTTCGCTTGTTTTGCACTGTTCACGTTGGTGTCTCCTGTACATGCCGCCGACCTCTTTGCGGCGGGTAAATCAGTCGTGCAAGAGACCGCCGGTGAAGACTCGACCGTTGAGCTTGTTCTGTTGGTGGTTGCCGCCGTTATCGGTTTGATTGCCGGTGGTATGCAGCGCAACTGGCTTGTCGGTATCGGTGGCTTTGCGGGTACGATGATTTTCTGGGAAATCGCGAAACCATTGGTTGGCCTAACCTAAGGAGACGACATCATGTCCAACGAGAACGACAACAAATATGTCATACCCAAGTATTTGAACAGAGGAAAATCGTTATTTGGTCTACCTCTAGACCAAGGACTGCCTGCTGCGGTGATATTTGTGTTGTTGTTCATGGCGAAGCACCAAATGGTGGGACTGTGTCTTGCTGTGGGTTGGTTCTTCGGGTTGGGCTTTATCAAACTGCAATACGGACAACACATCATCGCACTGGCTTTTTATTGGTGGGGGGACGCCTCTGCCAATAAAACCTTCTTCAAACGAACGCCTGCTGCGTTTCGCCGTTACTGGCTCTCTTAGTTCATCAATGTCAAAGGATGGTTGCTCATGGATATTCACCATGAACACGACGCCATCACCCGAGTAAAAAATCTCAACGCGATTTTAAAAACAGGCTTTCTGGTGATGTGCGTCCTTAACGCACTCTTGGGGCTCGGACTTGTGTACGCCTACAAAACCAAGACGAACACACTGACGCCCCCTACTCTCTCTCGCGCTTTTTCGGTGTCTCATGGCACGGTAGACGCGGCCTACTTACAGATGATGGGGGAATACTTTCTCTACTTAAAACTCAACGTCACACCACAAAACGTAACACGCCAATATGGATTGTTACTCGATTACGTCTCGCCAACCTCGTACCCGAGCGTGCAACCGGTATTGATGTTGGATGCGAAAAACATCAAACAGGGCGGCGTATCAAGCACCTTTGCGCCTGCCCCCAATCGAACCGAAGTCAATTTAGAGCACCTTCAATTTAAACAAACCGGCACCTTGTCCAAAGCAGTGGGCAAACGCCCCCTTGAACCAGAGCAAGTCACCTATTGGGTCCAGATGGCCTACACCAATGGCACGATAGAGCTCGTCGGCATCAAAAAAGAGGATTAACGCATGGTCAAACAAACGTTACTGGCGTGGTTCGCGCTGGTCTTGTCGGCGACCGCTCTGGCGGACAACGTCTCCAAAGCGTCCTACACCTTTACCGATGGCGACACCATTACTGTGAGTCTGTCATCGGTCAACATTAACCGCTTGGTGGTGAAAAATGATCGCATCATCAACATCACTTGCCCGCCAGGATTTTGTACCGCCACGGGTAACCAAAACGATAAAACTGGCTCCGTCTCAGTCAAGCTCAATGTGGGATTGCCTTTTACCGCGCACTTAACCACAGAAAAAGGGCGCTTATTCGCCCTGTTCATCACACCCAAGGCAACCCCGTCGATTGTCACCGAGTTTGTGCCGCAATTTCATCAGCACAGCGAACCGACAGTGTTTGATTTGGAGTTCGACTACCCTACGGCTATCGCCGCGTTCACTGAGGCGATGATGATACATTATCGTGATGGCACGCCAGTGTCGGGGTTTAGCATTCACCCTGTTGATCCAAAAACGCTACCCAAAGACACCTCACCGCTCGCCGTGGTGCCACAGACGGTCCTCGTGGGTAAAGACTATTCCGGCATCATTTACGAAGTGCGCAATCAATCGAATAAAGCGATGACCTTAACCACCGCGCAGTTCTACAGCTATGCCGCTCGAAGCGCTGCCCTCGATGATTACGACCTAAAGCCAGGTGAGCACACTGTCCTTTACCTCATTACCGGTGGAGGAGCGTCGCATGTTCGATAACCTAAAGAAAAAGTGGTTTCGCGATGAAGAAGGCGGCTTTGAAGATGGCGGCGCCATCAACAAAAAAACCCGCTCACGAAACCAATCCATTACCGTGATAGCACTGGTCTTGGTCGCCGTGGCCGCGCTGAGCGTCTACAAACTGACGCAAAAGAAAGCCCCAGTCGAGGCCAAGCAAGTCGAACCTGTGGAGTTCGGGGCCATTATCGAGTCCGACTTTACCGACAAAGACAATCAATCCGCTCTAATGCTTCAGCAGCAAACCATCGACGATTTGACTGACACGGTAAAAGGGCTGGTCGGGGAGTTACGCCGTCTTAAAAACGATACCTTAGAGCAGCTCAGTAAAAACCGCAGAGAAACCGAACGCGCCGTGACAGACCAAGTACGCGGTGAGAACCAAGATAAAATCGCGTCCCTCGAAGGGGAAATTGCTCGTCTAACTGGGCTTATTGACAGGCAAAGTGCCGATGAGGACGCTCCATACTCGGCAGAGGGTGACAGCACTTATACCCCGCCAGATGGCACCGTGGTAGGCGGCGAGACCTTTGGCGCACGACCGCTGCCCCCTCGACCGTCTATCGAGGCCACCTACAAAGACGCCGATGTGAACACGCTTCGCTACAACAAAACCGATGAAGGCCGCTTTGCTCAAAACGCCTTCGACAGTTTCGATTTTTTCTGGCAAGCGTCCGTGGATGAAGCCAAGGGTAAGCGCAATATTGATAACTACGTGCCAACGGGCACGTTTGTCACCGCCGTGGTCACCGGTGGCGCCGATGCAAATGCGGGTGTGCTTGGTCAAGGCGATACCTCCCCCATCGTGTTTCAGACCGTCAACGAGGGCATACTCCCGAACGGTCAAAAGTCGAAACTCGGTGACTGCACCATTACAGGCTCCGTATACGGTGAGATATCCTCAAGCCGTGGCATCACCCGGACGCACCGTATGAGCTGCATTCAGCCCAAGGGCGATATTCTAGACATACCGGTGAGAGGCACCGCCTTTAACTTTGGTCGTAACGGCATACGCGGCACCACCATTCTTAAAAATGGGGAGATTGTCCAAATGGCGGGCGTCGCGGGCATTCTCACTGGCCTTGGCGAAACGGGTAAGGCGCTGTCTCAAAGTACGTCTACGTCAGCGCTTGGCTCGGTGCAAACCATTCAAGGCGAAGACGCCGCGCTGAACCTGCTTGGTAACGCCACCTCCAGTGTGGGAGCGAAGCTCGCAGATTACTACATCAAGCTGGCTGAAATGTACCACCCTATCGTCGAAGTCAATCCGGGCGCCGTGGTCAATATCGTCTTTTTGGACGGTTTTCCATTAGATCCGCTGCTTGCTGACGATTACGAAGCCAAAGTGATGGCCGCCGCTGAAAACGCCTCTCGCTCTAATAGCGTGCTGGATGTCATTGGCCAAGTCATGCCAGTGGGCGCGCAGCAAGGCGGGACAACCACAGCATCCAACCCAACGAACCCACTGGCTAACGATGTGTTAAAACGCGGCATTCAAGTACCTGCAGCGACCCCAGTACCGTCTAACTCGACCCCGACCTCGTTTGGTGTCACCCATTAGGAGTCAAACCATGAGTCAATTTTCAACCTTTTCAACACTTGCTATGCCACTGCTTCTATGCCTACTAGGAGGGTGCGCAGCAGGGCTGGGTGAAGACTTTAGCTGTAATGAGGTCGGCGGCGTGGCTGGCTGTACCACGATGAACGAGGTGCGTGACAACCTCGATGTGTACGCCACAGGCAATGTGCCAGGTCAAGCCCAACCCAACATTTCGGTCAACGCCGGGGCCCCGTCGTTCACCACTCTCCCAATGCGAAACCGCCACGGTGAGCCTGAGCGCACCATGGAAGTGAAAAAGAAAGTCACCATCTTTCCGTTCACCGACAAAGATGGCCGTTACATCGATACCACGCACATTTATTTCATTCTCGATGAGAGTCGATGGACCGGTCGCCCTGCCAGCGCTATATGGAAGGACTAACGCATGAATGTACTAAATCGGCTTTTTAAGCAAGCGAGTGGCCAAGACTTCTCAGGGCTCTATGACGATGCCAAAACCGAGCAAGCGCACCTTCATCATGAACTGCCTTATCGCACCTTTGACACTATTTCTAATGTGTTTCATAACACCGGCTCGATTGGGTTTGGGCTGTCACTCAGTGTATTAAGCGGGGCTAATGACGAACTTATCCGCGATTTGAACAAGGTGGTGAGCGACCTCCCTCAAGGGGACAAATGGGACTATCAATTATCTCTATTTGGACATAACCGAGTGGCCGATTACCTCGCCGCCAATGAGGAAGTCATGGCCCGTCGCGGTGGCATTTGTGCCAGACTTGCCAAACAAGAGCGCGAGTACGCCGAGTTCGCCGCCACCGAAGGTTTTTTCACAACCAGCCGCACCATTTTGACTTACGCGATTATCACGCGTTCTTCTTCGTTTCCACCACAAAGGTGGACGATGAAGAGACGCTTACCCATCTTCGTTACACCGTCGAAACCGCCTTTACGCAGTTGGGTATTTACAGCGAGCGCATGACGCCGGAATCCTTGCAGAGCTTTGTGGGCGATGTGCTGAACTTCGATGCCAAGCAAACCCACGTTAAGGGCAAGCAATACAACCCCTACGCGCCGCTCAATCAACAAATGCTGGCCCCCGATGGGGAGTATTTGATCAACCGCCGTCACATTGATACTCGTCACACCAATGAGCAAGGGTTTGAGCGTCAATCGCGCATTGTCTCGCTTGGGCTGACGCGCATGCCTGGGGATTTTCGCCTCTATATGATGCCGGAGTGTTTTTCTTCCATTCGAGACGTTGCCAAGCACCTTCGCTGCCCCCATTTATTGACGTTGAATTTCAGACAAGAGGTCACGGGACAGGTTGAGCAATCCAACAACAGCAAAATTGCGGATTTAACCAAGACCTTGAAATCCCCGATGGCCATGTTTTCACCGACAGCTGGCGATGAGCTCAAAGAGCGTCAACAGCTGCAGCGAGGACTCGCCGATAGGGACTACACCTTATCAACCATGGCGATGACCTTGACGCTCTTTACCACCCCGGAGCAGCAGCTCATTGATACCACGGCGGCCACCAACACCTTCGCCTCGACAGGATTAACGCTGACCCCGCTCATCATGATCCAGTCTCAAGCCTTGCTTGCCACGCTGCCGTTCATGATGACCGATGGGTTCTGGAATGACGCAGTGCGCGCCGGTCGCATGCACCCGCTCAAAAGCAGTAATTTGGTGAACTTCTTTCCGGTTGTTTTGGATGCCAAACGCTTCACCAATGGATTGATGCTGCCGACGCTTCGCGGGCAAATCACCTTTTTTGACCCATTCAATTGTGGCACCGACAACAAAAACATCGCCCTAACCGGCGGCTCGGGCGCGGGAAAAAGCTTCTTAGTCGAGCAGCTGGCGAAAATGGTGTACGCCAAAGGCGGCAAGGTGTGGATTCTCGATAAAGGCGCGGGCTATAAGAAGCTCACGCTGATGCTTGAGGGCACCTATCTCGACCATACCCGCATCTTTCTTAACCCTTTTACCCATTTGGGCACCTTGGTGGAACAAGCCTCCAAAAAAGGGATGCATAAGGACGATGAGGGCAACACCGTCGATCCGATGAAAGAAGTGCTCAGTAACATCACGGCACTTTTTGCGACCATCGCCTCGCCTTATGAAGCATTGAGTGGTCTGCAAAATGCGGTGCTAGGTGATGCGATCATGGACGCTTGGGAAACCCATGGCACCGACACGTTAGTGGACCATGTACAACACGCCCTGTTTGAGCACGCGAAGCAGCATAACAACGACCAACGAATCCGTGACATTGGTATTCAGCTAAACAAGTATTGCACCGACGGCATTTACGGGGAAACCTTCAACAAACCGTCGATGCTTGACCCCAACATCGACATCACCACTCTAGAGCTCGATGGGTTCAGTGATGAAGTACTAAGACCCGTCATTTTTGCGCTCATCGTGTCGATCAACCAACAAATGTACCTGTCAGGGGACCGCTCTCGCGAGAAAATGTGCATCATCGAGGAAGCGTGGAGCTTGATGTCAGGCACCAACGCACAGGCGCAATCGTTTATCAATGAAGGCTATCGAACCGCGCGTAAGTTTGGTGGCTCATTTTGCACGGTCACACAGGGGATTGAGGACTTCTTCTCTAATGCCGAAGCGCGGGCCTGTTACAACAACTCCGATATTCATATCACATTGAGACAAGGGGAAGGATTTGAAACCTTTGTTAAAGAAAACCCGAAAACCTTCACCGAATATGAGCAGCGTGTCATCAAGAACTTCCCACGAGCGAATAAAGCCGGATACAGCTGTGCGCGCATCAAGGCGGGTAGCCAAGTGAGCTATCACCGCGTGTTCTCAGATCCGTTCTCTCGGGCCTGTTTGAGTACTGAGCCTCACGAGTTTACCTATTGTGAGGATTTGATGAACCAAGGCATGGCGCTCATGCCCGCCATCGAAGCCACCGCACAGCATTATTACGGTGACGACATCGCCAAATTCGAACAAGCAATGCGCCGAAAACAGGAGGTTGTATGAACCGAACCCTCGCCCTCATTCTCATCGCCATCAGTGTGAGCATCACCACGACCGTACTCACGCACTGGTTAATCGCCCCTACTGAGGCGCCATTGGTGAGATTTGATATGAAAGGCACCTTTGATAGCTACCAAAAGACCCTTGTCGAAAGTGAAGACGATTTTGACGTGCAATCGCGCAGACTCAATCACTTTGCCACCGTCATGAAACAAGTGCTGGCCGATTACCAAGCCAAAACCAACGCCAGAATTTTTGTTGATGCCGCAGTAGTGGAAGGCGTTCACGACGTCACGCCGGAGATACAGCGCGCCATCATTGAGTACTACCAAAAAGAAGACAAATCATGATCCGACATACCTTGATCATACTTCCGCTTTTACTCTCTGCGACCATTAATGCTAAGGATTTGGGCCGCCTGGGTGCCACCTTCGAGGTTGGTGAAGTAGACATGCTGTCGTGGATTGAGGCCAGGCTCAGGCGATTTGAGGAAACCGGTAAGCTCGCACAAATGCAAGACGAATTTACGGAGCAAGTGAAACGCAGCGTGAACACCCCCAATCCCGTCGAGATTGGACGCACGTCAAAGCCTGATGTGTTCTATGTCGATCCAAGTTTGACCCTCGCCAAAGACATCGTCCTACCCCAAAGTGGCGTCGTCATTGCGAAAGCGGGGCAACGCATCAACCCGTTTGATACTAAGACGTGGCCCCAAGGTGTGGACCTACCTCAATTTGAGTACCAAAAGACCTTAGTGTTCTTCGATGGGCGCGACCATCAGCAGCTTGAGTGGGCGAAGGGCTTTGAGAGTAATTTGCCCATCAAATGGATTCTCACCGGGGGCAGTCCTAATGAGGTGGCTACCGTGCTCAACACCCGACTGTATTTTGCTCAGCAAGGGGATTTGACTCGCCGCATGCACATCAAAGCAGTGCCAAGCGTGGTGAGGCAAAAAGGCCACTACTGGCAAGTGCGTGAAATTGATGTGAGCGAACAAGATTCAGCGGCCCCGCTAGACACCGCGGCTCCAATCCAAGCAATAGAGGGCACCCAATGAAACCGGCCTTTAAAAAAATAATGGGATTAATAGGACTGAGTATGCTGCTTGCGTTGCTGCTCACCAAAACTCTTCCCGCTCACGCTGGTGCGATGTGTACCGGCCATTTTATTAACCCGATTTCTGATATTTGTTGGGAGTGTATGTTTCCAATGACGGTTGGTTCAGTGCCACTCATCCCTTCACAGTACCCAGATACCAACAACCCCAACATGCCTATTTCTTATTGCCCAAAGCCGCCCCCTGTTTACATGCAAATTGGACTCAATATTGGGTACTGGGAGCCCTACGCGCTAACCGATGTCACCAGAATACCCTATTGCATGGTGAATATGGGCATGGAGCTTGGCGATGCTAATGATCCGAATATAGGCGGACGCACAACATCAAGGGAAGGCGACAGCAGTGACGGAGGCTTCTATCACGCCCATTGGTACAAATACCCCGTGATCTATTGGTTACAGCTGATCCAATCAAGTGCGTGCATGGCCACCGATGCCTTTGATGTGGCTTATATGACAGAGATCGACCCACTGTGGGATGACGATGAACTCGCGTTCATTTTAAACCCAGAGGCCATTGTGTTCGGTAACCCGATTGCTCAACTGGCCTGCGTCCCTGAAGCGATTGCCACAACCAGTAACGCCGTGCTTCCGTTTGATGCGCTGTTTTGGTGTCTTGGCTCTCAAGGGAGCGCCTACCCACTGACGGGCACGACGAACTATCGCGACACTCCTATACAAGCCGGTACGCTCATTATGGAACGGCTCAATTATAAGCTTCACCGTGAGGGCATCGTATGGGAAACACGCGGCGAAGACGGCGCGATTTGTTATCAACACGCCATGCCAATCTTACCCAAGTCACGCTATCGCTATCAAATGAGTGCGCCGTATCCTGATGCGGGATGGTGTCATCCTTATACGACGACCACCGCCATTTGGGAAATGGGCCACGACAACCCGACAACCGGTGACAACTTCGGGTTTGTGCAGTGGCGTAAACGCAACTGTGTTTTCTTATAGGAGAAGAACATGAGCATCCGACACCTTTTTGGTTTTTTTAGAAAACAGCATCAAACGCCGTCCGGCCAAGCGTCGCTAGAGAGTGTGCTCGATGCCTTCTTAACACAATGCGACGCTCAGAATGTCTATTTTGGCTTTAAAGATACGGAGCAAGTGCCATCATTGGATAGGCTAATAGAACCGCTTCATTTATCACGTAAGAGCCGAAAGCGACTACTCAATAAGCTAAAGCCACTAACAAGATTGACGCTTGGCCCTGGCGAGTTTTTCACGGCCATGAACCATCACGACCAGCAAGCGTTTCCTTGCCAAGTGTGTGATAGCTGCGCGCCTGGGCTGTTTGAGTACTATGGGTATACTGTTGCGGATACCAGTTGGTGCAGCCAATGTCACGGCAAGGGTGAGTGTCTAGACGTTGCGCTCATTGAACATTATCGCAAGCACCATATTGATGATGAAAC
This sequence comes from Vibrio sp. KUL80, assembly GCF_059725495.1. Taxonomy (NCBI): domain Bacteria; kingdom Pseudomonadati; phylum Pseudomonadota; class Gammaproteobacteria; order Vibrionales; family Vibrionaceae; genus Vibrio; species Vibrio sp. KUL80. The sequence continues at coordinate 127,477 of NZ_AP045843.1, read as the reverse complement.
GATAGGTCGTGACTTACCCAGAACTCGATGGGCATCCAGATACACTTGCATACCGCCTTTGTATCAATCGATTGAAGAGATTGAAAAGACGTATGCATGGGTATTTGAGGCCGCTGCTGTGAACTCACCACGATAAGTCAATTGAAATAGGGTCAATGTAGCTTTTAAACCCAATTTGTCTTCGTTAAACCTAGGAGGTCACGATGATCACCTTTATCACTAATCAACTCACCGCTCACGAGCCCGACATTCTTACCGAATGTAAACACCAAAACCTCTTGGTGATGAGCTTAGAAGGTCAGCAACTTGCGCTCATTATTGCCCCGCGCGAAGGCTGGAGTCACGAAAGGCTGTGCGACTTGAATGCATGTTTTCCACCGCAGTGGACAGTGTGCGGCGCTGAGGCGTACCTAGGTCAGCAGTGGGTCGGCAGTACCGAAGTATAAGGAGAAGCATCGTGAACATGACAAACAAGGCAATGGTGATACTTGCGCTTATCGGTGCGGCCAACGTGGTCGCGAATGAGTTGGGTTATTCTCAAGCCGAGCTTCAAGCACTCGCGCAGCGTGAACAGCAAATGGCGCTTGCAGGGCGCGATAGTGTCGAGCAATGGACGCAAGCGGCGAATGACGCCAGTGCGCCGTTTGCCGAAGAAGCGCTGCGCATGCAGCAGCATTGGCAACAGCAACTTGATCCACGACATCTTCAAGGCGCTATCGATATCCCCGAGGCCACGCCCAATCCTTACGCGGCGCCAAGTGGCGTGATGGTCTTTGTGTCACTCACCATGCCCGATAGCTCGCTGCGTGCACTGTTAGCGCAAAGCGCAAAATGGCAAGTGCCTTTGGTGATCCGAGGGGTACTGCCCGAAGGGTTTCCGGCGACCGCGAATCGCATTCAATCCTTGGTACACCCAAAGCCAGACCAACCACTGATTGAAAGCGGCTTTGCCATCAATCCCGAGTGGTTTCACACCTTTAACATCCACGACGTGCCGACCTTTGTAGCGATTAAGCCAGGACACTGCTTACCAAAACAGACCTGTACAACGAGCGATTATGACATTGTTCGAGGCAATGTATCGCTAGAGCAAGCCTTGCAAACACTGAGCCGAGGCGATAACCCACAGGTAGTCAATGCCGTTCTTGCAAGGGGATCACAATGAACAATATTCATCGACTGCTTGCGGCTTTGGTTTTCAGTGTTCCTCTCGTCTTAAACGCAAGCGCGTTGAGTCAAGAGCAGCGCTATCAAAACAACGTGGGTTGGGCACAGAGCGCACAGCAAGGTATCACCAACCAAGCTCAAGGACATCTTAACGTCAATGATTACTGCGCTGACGCAGCGTGCGTCAGTGGCGTGCACAATCCACCGCAAAGTGGTCTCAGTAGCGCGCAAATCAACGATCAAAAGACCACAGAGTTTTTCTCGAATGAGCAGGCAGGGGCAATACAGGACAACTTCAATAAAGGCAAACCCAATGTACAAAACGATCCGGCCTATGAGTTTGCCTTGATTGGCCAAGAGCATGCTTTCGATATCGCCCACGGCAACAGCAACCCTTATGTCGATTGCGAATCAGGTCAACAGTGCTACCCCTACCCTGTGACCAAAAAGTGCAACGCACCAACGAACAATCCCGTCCCTTGTGAGAGAGTTCCCGTCGCGACCGTAGACTCGATTGGGGTGACGTATGTGTGTGAGTCAGGATGGACGTTGGATGGCATCGATTGTCGTCGCACACGAACCGAGTGTCGTTACGACTTCGCTAACAGGTACTATCAAAGAGGGGGGAATTGCATGAACTCCACCTCATATCGTAGGTGGGATGGGTCAATAATGCCGCCAATAACCACTTGGAAAGGGGAGTTAAAGGCCAGTACCAGCTACAGTTGCCGACAAGGCAAGCATAAAGGGTGGACAAAATCATGGGAAATCTGCGCTCACGTAGAAGACGTCGAACGCGCAACTCCCACGTGCCCTGACAGCTACACGTTAGTGGGGCACACCTGTGTACGTAACACGTTCACATGGCAAACCTTATGCACGCTATTGGCCGATTGTCATATGGTCTCTGAAACCTGCGTCGAAGGAGAAGAAACACGAACCGTCAATGGGATACCTACGTTCCTCCCTTGCTGGAAATACGAACGCATTCACCAATGCGAACTCGATGATACCTGTGGGGAGTTTGCCGAGTGCACCACGTTAGACACCACGTGCAGCTTGATGTTAAACGGTGTGTGTGTTGAGAATGAACTCTCCAAGGAGTGCACCGAAACCGAATGCCGAGCGAGCAACATGGTATGTGGTGAAGTGTCATTCTGTCTTGATGGGGATTGCTATAGTCCAATGCCAACGCCATCGAGTGATTTTGACAAAGCCGCTTCGAGTTTGGCGGCGCTAGGAGAAGCGGCCAAAGGTTTAGGGGACCCGCCGCTTATCTTCTCGGGCGAGAATTTGCAATGCACCGACAAGCCCCTTGGGTTTGCCAATTGCTGCGATGACGGCGGTTGGGGCACCAACATGGGCCTTGCTGGATGTGACGGTGAAGAGCAAGCCTTGGGAGAAGCAAAAGAAGCGGGCGTGACCGTATATTTGGGGGATTACTGCGCAGAGAGTGTTCTGGGTGTTTGTCTTCGCAAAAAGCAAAGTTATTGCGTGTTCGGCAGCAAGCTTGCTCGCATCATTCAAGTACAAGGGGTAAGAGGACAGTTGGGCATCAGTTTTGGCGGGCCAAATTCTGCTAAATGTGACCCGATCACGCCTGAGCAGCTTCAGCAAATTAACTTTGACGTGATTGATTTCTCGGACTTCTATGGCGACATGCACGCCAATGCAGACTTGCCAAGCAGCAGTGAAATCCAATCGCGTCTACAAAGCGCGTATGGAGGCAACGGATGAAACGACGTTCTCTTGCTTTCCTTCTCATGCTTATTCTGTCATGGCAAGGGCTGGCAAATACCGAGCAGCCCCCCGGCTGGCGATGGTATAACGAGCCAAGAATGATCGAGCCCAAACCAGAGCCGAAGCCACTGCCTCAAAACACCGCGCCGCCCGTAGAGACGGCGCCGCCAAAGCCTTTGAGCGCCACTGAGCAACTGGCGTGGTTCCAGGCCATGTATCAAGAAGCGCTGGCCGATGCCACCATCAATCCACACGATGAGCAAAAACAAAAGTTGGTGATGCAGCTGCATCAATACATTGGCGAGAAAACCTCCCAAACCGGTATGACCTTCAAAAAGGTGCTCGCAGAAAACCCCGAGCTCTCTTACACCAAAGACTACCCCGTTCAGCAAGCGGCACGGGGCACCTTTGTGGAAATGGAGCGGGCGAAGAAGGTATTGGCCGTCGCGCAGATGCGAGACGAAGGGTGGGGGTTTTTCTTTGTCTACAATGGCGGCGATGTGCTTAGCCAAGAGCTTGCCCCCTCGATGCAGCAATTTGCGGATACTTACGACATTGAATTGTTGGGCCTGTCCGAAGACGGCGTGTTTGTGGAGGGGATACGAGAGAACCGTCTCAATGAGGGCAAAGTCGTGGTGCCTTTTGAGCCTGCGCTTATTTTGGTGAACCCGACCACGGGCGAATTTAAGCCGCTTGCCTATGGCTTCATCGCACAAGATGAATTGCTTGGCCGCTTTTACAACGTCGCCACCGACTATCAGGTGCCCGATTTTTAACGATTTCGTCTCATAAACACCCAGATAAAAGTCCATCCGCAGACCGCGACATCGATGGATTAAGGGTGCGCTAATTCTTAAATGTGGCCCACACGAACCACAACAACACCATAGTCACTAACACCAACACCAAAATCTGGACGTAGTCGTCCACCAATAGCGCCTTTTCTACAAAGGCATTCCAGGCTTGCTCCATGCGCCACCCTTTCAATTACAGGACATAACCATGACAACACAGAACACGCTCGTATCTGCGTGGCGGGCCAAGGCCGTGGCGCAGTTCATCACTGACATTTTCACTACTACTATGCTGCCGAGGTAACCATTATGACTCACTTTCTCCGCCGACTCCGTGACCGTATCCTCGTTGCGGTGCTCACCTTTTTTCTCGGTCTGTCTAACGTCCATGCGTCAACGACTGAGCCGCAGTACGCCATGGTCTTGTTCTTTACCGGTTTGTGCCATGAATGCCAGACGTTTGCACCAACACTTAAGCGGTTCACGCAAAGGATGGGGTTGGAGACGTACGCGTTTACGCTCGATGGCCGCTCGCTACCTGAATACCCGGCCCCTATCCCATCCACGCCTGATATTGCGTCGAGCTTTTTTGAAAACCCAAGAAACATTACCGTTCCTGCCACCTTTTTAATCAACGTCAATACGCGCAAGTATGTACGTATCTCGGTCGGCAATGTAAATGAATGGGACCTATCACAAAGCGTGCAAGGCGCTTTAAACGACCCTGAAGTGATTGAGGCGATGCGATGAAAAAGACTTATTGCCGCAACACCTGCGCCCACTTATCCCCATTTTCGGTGCGCACTTGGCAGAACACATGGGGGATAAAGGCGATAACACTCGCATTAACAATGGGTTACATTGCATCGTCACCGGCGGCGAACGTGTCAGGCTCACTCGATGAGTTTTTTAACGATTTGGGCTATCACACCAATGTGTCGCAGCCCAACGCCTACAAAGGGCAATCGGCCAACTACTACAACGGCGGTTCACTGTATGTGCGCGCGCCTATCAAAAACGCGCAGCTCGCCACCGTCACATTCCCTACGGTCAAAATGGGCTGTGGCGGTATCGACGCCTTTATGGGTGGTTTTTCCCACATCAACGCCGATGAACTGGTTCAGTTTGGTAAAGCGGTGGTTCAAAATGCCGTCCCTTTTGCGGTGGACTTAGCGCTGCAAACCTGGGCACCACAAATCAAACAAATTCGAGACAATTTGCAGTCCATTGCTGACAAATGGCTCAATCAATCCATGAGCTCCTGCCAAGCCGCGCAAGCCACGGTAGGCGGGCTGATGGGGTTTGCCAGCAACGAAGCCAAGGTGCACGTTTGTGCGTCGATTGGTACTCATAACAATGTGTTCAGTGATTGGGTCGCGGCGCAGCACGAGTGTGGTGTGGGTGGCCAAACCGCCGCGCAGCTCAACAACGCCAACAACGACGCCTCATTGAAACCGATGACCAAGACCAGTCAAAACCTCGTGTGGTCCACCATTGCAGGCAATGGCTTTTTAAGTGGCGACGATGCACTGGCCGAGTTTTTGATGTCTCTGTCCGGCACGTTTATCTACGATGCGGCGGGCAATCCGAGCCATTACGCCAGCTTGCTTGAGGACAACAACAACATCATGCATGCACTGCTCGATGGCGGAAAAATGAACGTCTATCGCTGTGATGAGTACGACGACTGCCTTGCGCCAACCAAAGATGAATACACACTCGCCAAAGAAAAAGGGCTACAAACTCGCATTCATAACCTGCTTGTCGATATCTACACCAAGCTCGTCAATGATGAGCCACTGACCGACGAACAAAAGTCGTTCTTGGAGTACACCTCCACGCCGGTGTTGGTGATTTTTAGAAGCGCTATCCGCGCCTATAAATACCCCGACGTTGGAGCCCATTCGCGAGTGATTGCGGTCGAGCTACTTAATCGCTACCTCAATGACATGTTGAACGTGGTGCAGGTGTCGATGAGCGCGTCCACCATTGATCCCAAAGACGTCGTTATCATCACCAATAACATCTATCACGCCAAACAGTTTACGTCTGGATTGGCCGACCGAGAAATCCGACGGTTAGTGGAAGAAGCGCAGCTTATCGAAACGCACAAAATGGCCGATGACCGCTATTACTCCACGCTCAATGGCGATTTGGTTGACAACATCACCTTTGGAGACGAATAACATGATGACATTAGAGTACTACACCTACACCCAAGGCGCGGTGATAACGACCATCCTCAACGCCATCGCCACTTTTTTTAACACCGAGAATTTCGCGTCCTTGATGTTAATATCGGCCGCGATTGGGACCGTGTTAACCACGTTCTACTTTGCCGCGACGCGAAACCCGAAGCATTTAGCCATTTGGGCGGCGATTTTCACCTTAATGCCCGCTTGCCTGATTGAGACCAAGGTACGCATGCAAATCATTGATATGACCGAGCCCCACTCGATCTACTCGGTGGATAATGTGCCGCTTTTGGTTGCCCTGCCTTCATGGGCCGCAACGACCTTTATGGTGGGCATCACCGACGATTTGGAAGCGCTGTTCACCACCGTAGACGATGAGCGCTATGGGCGCACCGGCATGATGTTTGGTTCAAGCTTGTATCGGCTTTCAAGGCAATCCACCATTAAAAATCTCGAACTCAGGAAGGACTTCAACGACTTTTTCAAAAGCTGCCTAATTGATGATGTCGTGATTAACCGCAAATACACCTGGTCTCAGTTATTTGGTGCACCGGACATTTTTGCGTTTCTGGATAGTCAATCCATGAGCCCACTTCGCGGTATCATAAAAATGGATGGCACCTTTAAGACATGCCGAGAAGAATACCCGTCACTCAAGCAGCGCATAGAGGGCGAAGCGACCGATGTGTTGGGCGATATGGCGACGTACCTCTATGGCCCCAATGCCGCAGTTTATCAGGCGCACTTAAACAATGCGCTGAATCGAAGCTACGACAAGTATATTGGTATCAGCGACAACGCCGTCAATATTCTTAAACAAAACATGGCCATGAACGCTTTGCGATACGGCATCAACACCCTTGACCCCTCTGCGAACGCCATGAATTATGCGTACACCGCGAACAAAATGCAGCAAACCTCAGCGTGGGCAACGCTCGGCATGCAAGCTCGCGAGTTCTTACCCATGATGCAAACCTTGATGCTATTTGTGTTTTGTAGTGTCTCGTTCTTAGTCGCGGCAGCAGCGATGATACCGTCTCTGACTAAGTTAGTGCTGGTTAACTATCTTCGCACCTTTTTCTATCTCGCTACGTGGCCGATGTTGTTCGCCATCTTAAACGGCATCATGACCATCAGCTTAGAGCAAATGTCCATACCTAGAGCTGACCCGTTTAATGGCCTGTCGCTCTCTAACGCCAATGCGCTCGATGAGCTTCATCAGCGATTTGGCTACATGACAGGCTTTTTGATGATGTCGATACCCATCTTGGCCGGGAAAGTGCTGAGCGGCGGCGCCGCTGTAGTGCAAGGACTTAACTATCAACTGGCCAGCATGATAAACGCCACCAACACCCGTGTGTCACAATCGGCGTCCACCGGTAACATCGATTTTGGTAACTTGCAGATGCAAAACCACAGTTTCAACAACACCAACGCCAATAAGTTCGATGAAAACCTGGTGATGATGTCGGGCGTGTCCACGATACAAAACCCCAATGGCAGTTTGACGAAAACCTACCACGGCGATGGCAATCGACACACCTATCATGCGGAAAACACCCAATCGACGCCGCTGTGGTCAGCGCAGGTGCAAAGCATGGTCCAAAACAGTGTCCAAGACCAATACACCCACGCCCAAACCAAGCAGACGCAGCATATGACCGCACTGAGTGACAACATCAGCAAAGGGCTCAATATCAGTGACCGTTGGAACGACAATTGGACCCACAGCCAAAGCTATGGCGATGGCCATACCCACACCACCGATGGCACGATTTCACAAGGGCAATCGCAGATGCAAAGCGCCGTCAACACCCTGTCAGAGACCACCGGCTGGACTAAAGACCAGTCTCGCGCTTACCTTCACGCGGCGAGTGCTGGTATCGATGTGGGAACAGGTAAGGTACTTGGATTGATTGGTGCCAATGCTGGCGTGAAATGGAGCGATGAAGAGAGGGAAGCGTACTCAAACATGACCGCTGAGCAAAAACAAGCGCTCACTCAAAGCACGCAGCAATTCACCCAAGGCGCCAACTCGATGGTTCGAGCTGCCGGTCAAGTGGACACCAAAGAAAACCGCACGGGCGCTGAGCAATACGCCCACGACTTTGCCATCAACTATCAGCGCAATCAATCTCTGGCGACCAGCGTCAATCAATCCAACGCCGTGCTCGATACCCTGACGCAAATGAACTCTACACTGAAAACCGACAGCGCGACCTTCAATCAAAGTGCGATTGCTGGTTTCCAAGACTATTTGGAAAAAGGTACCGGCATGTCGCAAGGTGAAGTTGCCAATCTCATGACCGCCCGCACTCCTGAGCAACTGGCGGAAGTCAAAGGACATTATCAACGATACATGCAAAGCGACAGTTTTATTAAAAACTTCGATGTCGAGCCCCCTGCCCATCGCTATGCTGAGCTACAAAGCGATTACATCACCGCCGATGGCCACCCTGTGACCTTGACCTCGCAGCAAAAAGCGGTTGCCGCTGACACCGCTGCGAGTTATCAAGGCGATACCGAAACCACGGTAACCAAGGTCAAAGCAGCCAAAGGCAGTGATGACCTGTTCTATGACGCCACTTTCCGTAATGCAAGGGCCAACATCATCCTTGAAGGCGGTCACTTTAAAGGCCAAGCCGAGGCGCCGCCACCAAGCAGTAGTAATGGTGGTCAATCCGAGCTACAAACCGAGGTCAACAACCAAATTGATGGCGACCTTACCCCGACAAAAAAGAGCGCGAAAACCGATGGGTATCAATTGCATGACCAAAACCCTAATAAGTCGTCTTAATTTCTCAACGGTTCTAGCAAAGTGTGCAACCATACGCTTACAATAGCCTAAATGGTGACAAAAGGAGCACACCGATGAAACGACTACTGACCCTATTTGTGCTGCTACTGAGCATGGCACACGCTCACGCCGCGCCGTGGCAAAAAAGCCCGCAACTGGAGACATTGATAGTTCAGCTAAACACGCAGTACGCATCGAGCGAGCTTTTTGATATCGACAAGAGAAACATGAAGCGACCCGACAACCTCTCCTATTTCATAATGCACATCAATGAGAGGGGCACGCCGGAGCATGATGTACTCAAAGCGTACCTTTGGGGCACCCAAAAGGCGCTGCTGGATAGTAATCTCAACCAAATTCGAACTAACGTCACGCCGTGGTTTTGCCCCCCAGGAGGTCCAATTAATGGTCCGAGTTATTACGCACAGAATCGCACCGAGTTTATCGAAAATCTGATTTACGAGACCATCGAGTACCGACTTAAAAAAGAGCCCGACCTGTTTACTCGATACAATGGCGCTGGAGCCTTTATGCCACTCAATGGCCTTGTTCAATACGGGCTACAAGTCAAATACCCTTGCTTCCGACCTATTCCAGTCGAGCACCGCATCGCGAACTGGGTTTACTAAACCACAGGCCGCACCCTTTGCGGCCTGACTAAGCACCACCCTACACCGTTATTTTCCTGTCACGTATCGGGCCGCCGAGCCTGTTGCGCGCCTATTTACGTGCCTACAAGGAGAGCGTATGCACAATCCGAGTCGAGAAAAAGGCAGTCACTTCACACGAGGTGGCCAAATCACCTTCCATTCCATCCGTATGTTCGTTCAAGTGAACAATGTGTTGGCTAAGTACCTGGCGTGGGGCGTGGTCGCGATGACCCTTGCGCTCGTGGCGATACGGTCCCAACCGAACTCGTTTTACGGCGAGTTCTACTACTGGCGCAACTGGATGTACGCGAAATTGGGCAAGTCTCTGACTAGCGACGTCACCACTATTTGGGAGGGCCAGCGCTACAAAGACACCCTTGGCAATCAGCTCCACAATCCAGTATTGCTCGATTTGCATGACGCGCTTTGGTATGACGCCAAGGTCTACTTTCTCATTAGCTTATTAGCAGCGTTCGGCATTTTTAGTCTCTGTCTGTGGTTTTTTAAGCGCCAAGGCCAAGAGCAAAGTAAAGATTTTCACATTCGGGGTTTTCAACTGGCTGAGCCCGCCGTTATCACCAAAGCGCTCAAAGCCTGCGCCAAAGACAACAAAAAGCGCGGCTATGGCGATGGCTCTATTTCCAAATTCTCGCTCGATGGTCACCGCTTACTTAAGCAACACTTTGAAGTTCAGCAGCTATTGATTGACGGCACCACAGGGGCCGGTAAGTCGGTACTGATACGCAAGATCGTCCGCTGGATAAAGGCGCGAGGCGATAAGGCGATTGTTTACGATAAAGGCTGCACCTTTGTAAGCAAGTTCTATGATCCAAACGAAGACATCATTCTCAATCCCTTTGATAAGCGCTGCACCAACTGGGATGTGTGGAGTGATGCCTTTGAAGCGCCCGATTTTGAGAACATGGCCGCAGCACTGATTCCGCAGCACGGCGACGGTGATCCGTTCTGGGTCGATTCCGCACGAACGATTTTTTCCTCCACGGCTTATCGCATGACACTCGATGGTAAGCCATGCACCACCGAGCGCTTGCTCACGCTCATTCTGACCTCTGAGCTTGAAACCCTTGGTAGCTTCCTAAAAGGGACCGAATCGGCGTCATTGGTTTCGAATGACATCAAAAAGACGGCGATTTCAATCAAATCGGTACTGGCGACTTACATCAAAAGTCTTCGCTTTTTGGATGGACTCAATGACAAAGAGCGTCCTGAAAAACTCAGAGAGCGGTTTTCTATCACCAAGTGGGTTCAAGACGATGAGCAAAAAGGGTTGTTGTTCCTATCAAGTAACGCGCAGCAACACGCCTCGCTTAGACCGCTTATCTCCATGTGGCTGGCCATTGCCTCGAACGCCATTTTGGGACTCAAAGAAGACGAAAACCGCCGTATTTGGGTCATCATGGATGAAATGCCATCCCTTCATAAACTGCCCGAGCTTGGCTCCATCATTGCCGAGGTACGTAAGTTTGGTGGCTGCTTCTTAATTGGCCTTCAATCCTACGCGCAGCTCACCAAAACCTATGGCCGCAATGCCGCTGACGAAATGTTTGACCTGCTCAACACCCGTTTCTACTTCCGCGCACCCTCGGCACAAATGGCGCAAATTTCATCCAAAGATTTGGGCGAGCAAGAGGTCGATGTCTCGAAAGAGAACGTGTCCTATGGTGCGAATACCCTGCGTGATGGTGTGTCCCTCGGTCACCAAACCATCACCCGTCCTGTCGTCTCGTCCAGTGAAATCCAAGCGCTCGATGACTTGCAATGTTATCTACGCAGTCCAGGCACAAGCTACATCACTCGCCTTGATTTGCAGTTCGATAAGATGCGCGATGTCGCTGCAGCGTTTGATAAGCGCAACATTGTGCTCTCTAAGGCTATGCAAAAAGCGTATGAACAAACGGTCTATCACGAAGTGGTGGCCCCAGGCATTCACCTTAGCCGCGAAGAAGCTCAAAAGCTTTACGATGCGCAACGTGCGCGCTTTGAAGACGATGAGCAAATGCACTTCGAGACCGATGAAATTCGCCCTGTGATGACCAGTGACACGGTCAATGATATGCGAAACACCGCGCTGCGAGAGGACGAAGCGAAACGCGAGCAACAGTATCAAGAGAATGCGCAGCGTGAAGTGGAAGAAGCGGCGATTCAGCAAGAGCCCGAAGTCCATGACCTTTCAAACTAATCTCCACTAATCACAAGAGGATTTTCAATGAAACATCTCATTATTCTAGTCGCAGCCCTTAACTCAACACCTTTGTGGGCCGATGCACAGGATACCGAAAGCTTGAACTCATACGATGCGTTTATGCAGAGCTTGCAGCAATTTTGCCCGCATTGTGAAGAGGCATTGAGGCTCACTTTGGAGTCGTTAAATCAAAAGTGCGATTTTCCTTTGACGGTCGATAATGCGAAATTCATCGTCACTGACCACCCTATCTATGCTCTGACACTCAGCGCAAACACCATGCTTGCGGACAATGAAACCGCCAAAAAGTCCTTCAATGACGCCGTTGCCAATAGTGTGGAATGTTGGGATACACCTAAATGGCTTAAATCGTTAGAGCCCACGTTCAAAGAACGCCCACACCAAAGCATGGGAGGCGAGTGATGCCGCGTTCAAGCAGAATCAACCCCCTTCCAACTGAGCCTCAATCTTTTGGGCAACAGACCTTACTGATTTTAAATAATGTGACGTTGTCACACTCGACATTCTTATCGAAAAAGAGTGGCGTTACTTCATCGTCACATCTCAAGAAGCAAAACACCTTTTGGCGAAATATCCACTATGCGGATATCTAATTAATCACTCACACAAGGAGTAATACCATGGCAACACGTGGGATCAACAAAGTGATTTTGGTGGGCAACTTGGGCCAAGATCCAGAAGTACGTTACATGCCAAACGGCGACCCCGTCGCCAACCTCACCCTCGCCACCTCAGAAACGTGGCGAGACAAAGCGACCGGCGAGCAGCGCGAGAAAACCGAATGGCACCGCGTCGCGCTCTTTGGTGGCGTCGCCGAAGTCGCGGGAAGTTATCTTCGAAAAGGCTCGCAGATCTATATTGAAGGCAAACTTGAAACCCGAAAATGGCAGGACCAAAGTGGTCAAGACCGTTACACCACCGAAGTGGTCGTGCGTGGCTTTAATGGCATCATGCAAATGCTGGGTAATCGAGCGAATGGCGAAAAGCAGCCACTTCCACAGCAGCAAGGATGGGGACAGCCACAGCAACCCGCTCAGCAAAAACCGCCCGTCCAGCAGCCACAGTACAATGAGCCACCGATGGATTTTGACGACGACATTCCGTTTGCCCCTCTGTGTCTACAACATCCAAAGCTGGCGCACGCCATCTAACTCGCTTTACATTCATAAAACGAATGAATGTGAATTTTTCATCAAACTTTTCGCGGCGTTATCACTCACTTACTGCTTTATGGTACGGTCTTGGAGGATGCTTAGGCGGGTTTCAATCACATCCGTCCAGTACAAAATATTCTAGGCGGTTTTGGTATCACCCTTTTCAGGCCCGACTTCAACCTGTTGAGTGTGGCGTACAACATCAAAACTAAGCCTTGGATGACCCTGTCTAAGCATCTTTTCCTCAGTGAGTTCGACGCGTCGATCATCAATGTCACCAAAAGTAGTCAAGCTGCTTCATTCTGATACAATGCCTCTGGGCGCTTAGACCATCTGTGTTTAAGCGTTGCCTAAATGCAGATGTGAAAAAGCCCCGGATGAACTATAAATTCAAACGAGGCCCTATCATGTATAAGCAACTTGATAATAGCCTCTTACTTACTAGGAGGCAAGTTATGCCGAAGAAAACCGCCCTGGTGGTGCTCGTGGTGCTGTGTTGCACCACGGTGTTATTAACTGCGCTCTTTCGAGACTCACTGTGTGAGCTTCATTATAAGAGCCAAACCAATGACCTTCGAATAAGCCTTGCCTACGAAGCGAAGTAAGATAAGGTCAGGTCGCAAGGGGAAACCCTTGCGACTGCCTTTATCCTTTTGCCGATATCACGTCTAAGCGCCCCTACTTTTGGTGATTTCCACGACAAGGAAACCACCGTTATGATGTCCATCAGTCCACTAAAATCCGCCGCTGGCGCGTCTCAGTATTATCTCAAAGAAGAAGATCCCAAAGACTTGCCCGACATGGTGCTAGAGCCAAGCGGCGAGCGTGAAGACGGATCGTCTTCCAGTTCCCAAAACTACTACCTCAAAGAGCAAAGCCAAGGCGAGCACACCTTTTGGCACGGCAAACTGGCCGAAGAAGCCGGATTGCTTGGCAAACCCGTAGAGCAAGCCACCTTAGAATCGGTGCTGTCAGGACAGCTCGGAGAGGAGACCATCAAAGGCAAACGAAGCGACCACAAGAGCGGGTTAGACTTGACCTTTTCAGCCCCGAAAGGCGTGTCCATTCTCGCCCTTGCAGGCGGTGATAGCCGTCTGATTGATTTGCACGACAATGCTGTCAAATACGTGCTTGATGAGATCGAGAAAGACGTCGCGCAGGTAGTCGCTAAGAATGACAAAGGGGAGCGCGAGTTTGTGAACACCGACTCGATGATTTTTGCGGTCGTTCGCCACAAAACCAGCCGTGAGAACGATGTTCAAGTTCACTCTCATGCGTTGGCGGCCAACATGACCCGTGACGATGAAGACAAGCTTCGCACCCTCGCCTCGACCATAAAGCAAAAAGGCGGCGTCATTAATGGCTCCAGCGAGCGTATCTACAACTTTCAAAAGTACTACGGCGCGTTATATCACAGCAAGCTCGCCCATGATGCCGAGCTTATCGGCTATCAAACCCACGGCGTGGGCAACGGCCAGATGGATATTTCTGGCGTGCCTGAAAACTTGAAAGACGCGTTCTCAACCCGAAGCAAACAGATAGAGCAAAGCGTGTTGGATTTGGGTTATCAGTCGAGGGCGTCAAAAGATGCTGCCGCCCTCGATACCCGTAAAGCCAAAACCCACCAAAGTGATGCCACCCTCAATACAAAATGGCAACAGACCGTCAAGGCCAACGGTTATCAGCCCGAAACCTTGGTGACCGAGGCGCAAAAAGCCACCAAGCAGGAACATGACCCAAATCAAGTTGCCAAGGAAGCCTTTGGCTTAGCCATCGCACACCTTGGCCAGTACAACACTGCCCTGCGGCTCGAAAAGGTCATTGAACTCGCGGCCTCTGACTTTACCAAAGGAGGCGTGCAAGCCAATGCTCTAGATTTGAAAATGGTCGCTGATCACGCCATTAAATCAGGCGAGCTCATCCCTTTAGAAACCAAAGGCACTTTTACCACCAAACAGTTGCTTGATACCGAGAAGGCGCTCATTGAGGTGACTCAAGGCCGAGCCTCCAATATGAGGGTGAGGCCAGAGCGCAATGTGATGCAAGCCTTATCGCTGAGCAAAGAAAACCAAAACAAAGTGACCCACGTTTACGAGTCCACAGGGCAATTTCAGCTTATTAATGTCGCGGGTCACTCACAGCAAATCGCCGAGAGTCTTCTTAATGTCGGCAATGCATCAGGAAAACGGATTCATTTTATTTCTCAAACGGGCAAAGCCGCGCATGACAACAACCAAAAGGTGACACGCAAAAGCCCAACCTTTGCCACCTGGATAAAAAACCTATTCACAAAGGACAATCGCCACACCATGACGGGCTTTTTAAGTAACACCCCTTCCATGACCAACAAAGACGTGCTTATCATCGATGATGCGGGGAAAATGAGTGCCAACGAGCTCATTGAACTCTCACTGAAAGCAAAAATATCCCAAACCAAGGTACTGTTTGTTAATAACGTTTCCAAGCGACAAGGTTTTAAGGCGCACAGTGCGATTGATGTCCTCTCAAAAGGGCACGTTGATACCATTTCGTGGGTCAACAACCGCCAATCAAACAGTCACTTGTACCTGCACAAGCAAAACGTGCAGCATATTGCTGAGGTGTACGCTGATACCCCAAACAAAGCCGAAGTGCAAGTCTTGGCAACCTCTAAGCCGGAGCAAAAGCAGCTAGAAACCGCTATCCGAGACCAGCTCAAAAACGAGGGGCAATTGGCACGCTCGGGCGTGTCGGTTTCAGTAGACACGCAAGTGCCCCATTACCTGTCATCAAGTCAAAAGCAAATCGCTCAACACTACAAAGCGGGGATGACGCTGCGCACATGGAAATACAAAAAACCGGTGGACTACCTTGTGATTGGCTCAAATCCCTACAGCAATACCGTTCAAGCGATGGACAAACAAACTGGCGATGAGCTGACACTAAACCCTCAATCGGCGTCGTTTAAATCCGCGAACTACCAACTGTTTAAACCCGACCGACTCGATATCGCCATTGGCGAAAGGCTTCACTCGACCGCCTCACATTTTGCATCGGGCCTCAAAGCGCACAACCAATATGTGGTGAGTGACATTCAAGGGGAGACCATTACCTTGACGCCACACAAAGGTGAGCCGTTCACCACCTCGCGCCAGGATTTAAAAGACGCACCGCTTCACTACGACTACGTGCGAATGGCCACACACATTGACAACAAACCCCACACCATTGTTTCGTCCAAGAGCTACGCCCTGTCAAAGCAGTTGACCGAAGAGCTGAGCCTCAAGAGTGAGCGCGTCGATATCTTTACGGATAATCAAGAGAAGGCCAACGTGCTACTTAATAAGAACGAGGTACGCCCCTCGTCAATTGAGCGAGTCGTCTCAGCGTATCAATCCACCCACGACCGCTACTTATCAGAGGTGACCACGGAGACACTGAAAAGCGACATTACCGCCGCGTTCGATACGGTGTTTAAAATCCAAAACCGCACCACGGCAGAAAAAGCCGTAGAGTTTGCCTTGAATCACTTGTCCGAGCGAGAGGCCGGTTTTACCCAAAAAGCGCTCGTGGTCGAAGCGGTTCGCTATGCTTTTGAGGTCGAAGGCAATGCCGTTACCAAAAACAGCATTATCGATGCGCTCAACGCACACACCGATACCCTATCGGCAGAATACAGCGATGGCACCCGCTGGACCACGCACGCCGCCATCGAAATGGAAAAACACATCTTGTCCAACATCGACAAAGGCAAGGACGATGCACCGGCGTTTGCCACTCAGCGTCAAATCACGCGCTACCTTGACGGCAAACCGAGGCTCACTCAAGGGCAAAAGGACGCCATCACCCTGATATCTCGTACCGAAGACCGCTTTGTTGCGGTGCAGGGTTTAGCCGGTACAGGTAAATCAACCATGCTTGAGTCCAATATCGAGCTTATCCGCCTTTCTGCAGACGCTCTGGCTGCGAGCAAAGCCAAACCCAACCGCATCATTGGCCTCGCTCCAACCCACGCCGCCGTAGGTGAGCTTGAAGCCAAAGGCGTCAAAGCCCAAACCCTTGAAAGCCTTTTGACCGACATCCGAAGCGGTCGCCAAGTCCCGGACAACTATCACAATACCCTGTTCTTTCTTGATGAGAGTTCGATGGTAAGCAACGAGCAAGCCAAAGAATTTACCAACCTTGTGCTTCAAAGTGGCTCCAAAGCGACCTTTTTGGGCGATAGAGAGCAGCTTTTGTCACTGAGTGCGGGTAAACCGTTTGAGCTCGCCATGAACCAAGGCCGCATCGATACGGCCTACATGACCGACATCGTTCGTCAGCAAAATAAACAAACGCTTGGCGCCGTGCACAACATTGTCGATAAGCAGCCAGACAGTGCACTAGATAAACTGCGACAGCAAGCGCCTGATACCAACGGCATCACCGAACACGTCATCTCAACGCTCGACCCTAACCAGAAAAACAAACGCCTAGCAGCGCAGCAAGCCACGGAAATGCTGCCTCATCGCGTGGCGCAAGACTACCTAAGCCGAACACCAGAGACGCGCGCTAACACACTTATCATCGCCTACACCAACCAAGAGCGGGATGACATTACCGAGCCGATACGCGAAGGACGACAAACCATGAAAGAGCTCGGCACCGAAAACATCATCACCAACCGACTGCGTTCGACAGGTGCGAGTCGTGAAGAGCTTGCCACCATGATGCCGTATCAAAAGGGGTTGGTTCTGAGCACTAAGCCAGGGGAGTACAGCGTCATTACCCACGTCGATAGCGAGCATGGTATCGTGACCATTAAAGACACCGACACAGGCAAAGAAAAACCCTTCTTACCCATGCATCGAGAGCATAAGTTCACCGGTCTGTTCTCGGTTTCACAAAAGCCATTATCAACCAATGACGCCATCATGACGCGTTTTACCGATAAAGCGAGAGGCATCAAAGCCAACGTTGAGTACACGGTCACCAGTGCGACAAAACAGCGCATCACCGCCATCGACGCAGATGGCCAAAGACTATCAATTAAGCCAGATGATTTGAAAGACGGTCACTGGGATTACGCGTACACACGCACAGCTGATATGGCGCAGGGGGCAACGTATGACCACATTATTACGGCCATTAAAGGCAAAGGGGTATTAACGGATTTGCGCCGTGCTTATATTGATTTTGGCCGAGCCACGACGCACGTTCGCTTATATACCGATAATACTAAAGCGATGATGAAAAGCTGGCTATCGAAAGAGGTGAATAAAGCCAGCGCCATTGAAACTGCGGATCAAATACCGCCTACCATTCATACTTATTTTAATGATAATCCCCTACCTCATGAAGACATTCGCTATCAAAATGCCAGTGGCGACTTTGACTGGAATAAATACAAAGCGCGTATTGATACCGAACTGCCTAAGTACACCGAAAGCCTTGCGAAGCATTATTTAGGCAAACCCAATGCCTCAAAATCCGACCGCGACTATTTAACCTTTGGCACCGGAAAAACCGCCTTAAAAGTGACCTTAACGGGTGAGTATCGTGGTTATTTCAAAGACTATACAACAGGGGAAAAAGGCTCACTCATTAACCTTATTATGAGCAAGGAATCAATGTCCTACAAAGACGCCATGGCGCATGCGAATAGTATGTTGGATAACCCCAAAGACTATCAATTAGAGGCAAACCTCAATCACGACAAACTCACCGCCACCAAACCCAAACATATCGCACAATTTGAAGCGCGAGCGAAACAATATCAAAGCGAGAGCATTGCCATTACCGACACACCCGCTGAGCATTATTTGACCAAACTTGGTATAAAGGATACTAATAATCCGAATGTGACCTATCACGGCGCCGTCTATTCGTCTGAAACTCGCTCAACTCACCCCGCTATGGTCACGAACATTCACGATAGTAAAGGAGAAACCAAAGCGGTGGAAATAACTTATCTCACTTATGAGGGTGATATCAATAACGAGTTAAAGGTGAACCCACGATTATTAGGAACGAAATCAAAGCACCACACCGACTTTCATCAGGGCAGCGATTTGCACACGTCGATTATCACGACTTCTGTCAGTGATGCGTATCAGGTTCGTGATAACACGGGCGGCCAGTTTGATATTGTCAATGTGAATCATAAGAATGACATTCAGAATCTTTCCGCCGATGAACTTCGCCAACATGTGATAATTATCCTTAGCCAAGGCAATACGGATTTAAATCAAAACAACATAACGAAAATCATGGAAAACCTTCAAGGTCGCCACGTTGATATTATCGACTCAAATAACTTGGAGAGAAACATTAAAGAGTGCATCAGCAAGATGGATGAAAAAGACCGTTATTCTGAGCTAGATCCTGAGCATCGTGATGATTTAAATAAGGACAAGGAACCACAGCAAACTGAACTCGACAGGCAGTCGAGAGACATAATGTTAGAGAATGAATCGAAGTCACTGGAACACTTTGAAAGTAGCCAATCGAAATCTCAGCACGAACTAGACTTTGATAAACAAGACCATCAACATAATGACCGAGAGGAGCGTGAACTCGAAAAAGAATTAGAGCGTTAACTCCCCTTCCAACCCGTGAATAAAGAGTTAAATTTAGGACTCTTTATTCACCCCTTCCAAATACGCATCCACCTTGTCATTCACATCAGCGACGACCATATTACGCAATTCCAACGCATCATCTTTATTTCTGTGAAAAGACGGGCCATCAAAGGTCTGCCTGTGTGTAGCATTTTCTACACCCTGAATTTGTCGAATCCGTCGGTACATCTCTTCCATCAGCTCGCGGTTCGATGGCCTATCGTCTTCCACATCATTCAGTTTTATACGAAGGGCGAGGGACAAAAGCTGACGGGTCGCTTCTGCATCACTGAGCCTTTCCCTATCTCTCCAAGTAATGAAATCTCTCTCTAACTGCCCTCTTAAAGAGGACTGCAATGGATATGAACGAGACATGTTGAGTCCTTTTTCTTCAATGAACATCAATATAGTATCAATTAAAACCCATTGTGAAAAATATCAAAAACATACTGAAAGTAAGAGCATTATTGGGATAAATGACAATCCATTGAAAAGCAATTCAAAGTCAATTTAAATAGGTCTCTAAGCCATACTATGCATGGGCTAAATAGCAATTCATTGAGAAACCAAATAATGTTATTGTAAATATCCTAAAGTTCCAAACGAGTTTTTGAAAATTTTCCCCTCTAATGAATTACTATTTTCTTTCCATTTAAGTCTATGTTTTTACTGCTTTTAGGTTTTTCCAGACAACCATTTCGATTGAGAATCAATCGGCCGTGGTGTGTGGGGAGTTGAAGGAAGTAACAGGGCCAATTTGGACAAATTTACTGTTAGGTCATACATTCCATCTTGCTGTTGTATTATCGGGGATTCAGTGCCTTTTTGAAAGGGTCAGGGTATGCAAAACTCACCACACTACGTTAAAATCTGCGAAGCAAAATGGTTTACAGGGCCATTTTTTTGTCTATTCAAAGGCAACCATTCCTCTCTATGACCCACTTCAACAGAACGATAGAATCGCTTGGTGATCACACAAGCAAAAGAACCTTCGTATATCATTTGTGGACAGAATGTATGGTAAGCCCCGTTTTGCAAGTTGATAACTTCAAATAACGGAGCTGGTTTGCGCTAATGTATATAGAGTCTTTGTTAGACGTGCGTTAGTTTCGCTCTACGATGAGATCCGCGCCAGATTGTCCTCAAAAATGTGACAGCATTAATAGTGCTAAAATGTCCATCAGGTCTTCAATCTGGTGGTCTAACCGTTATGTCATCTTTCATTATCATCTGCAAATCTTCGTTAGGCTCTTATCTCAAAGGCCTTGTGGGAGACCATAACTGACCATGCAATCCTTGCCAGTTTGTTAGCTAACGCTACAAGAGCGACATTAAATGGCTTTCTCCGCTTGAGCTAAATCAGCCAAGAGCCAAAATACTTTTCTGCCGACGCATCTCGCCAAATGACTGCGCGTGCGGCATGAACAAATAGCTCTCGAAGCTCCTTATTTCCTGGCTTAGATATGCCAAGCATTCGGGGGCTTTCCTCCCGTAGAGTACTGATAAGGAACCAAACCTACCCACGCTGCAACGTTTCGACTGCCTGACTCACATAAGTTACTTCTTTATTCCAGACCCCTACTTGAACTAACCATGTTTGATTTACGTCAAACATAGGTTGTTTTTTTTCATGAACATGTGATGCCTGCTCATAATTTAACCATTCACTCTTTCGATATGCGCCATGTTTGATATGGTGAGTAAGTCAACAATGTCGTTGTCATTTTAGAAAAAGTTAAGGAATACGTTATGAAGAAGGAATACAAAAAGCCTGTAGTTGAAATCGGTGGTGCGTGGGGCAAACACTAATCCACTATAAAAAACGGTCTGCTATTTAGCAGACCGTGAAAATTAGGAGCAACAAAGATGAATATCGTCGAGAACCCTATTTATTGTGATTTTCTAATTACCCCTAATTGCAACTTTGCCTGCGACTTTTGTTCAGCCTCGTCTAATGACAAAAAACAGAAAACTCACCAATTAAGTTTAAGCTCAATTACCAAAGCTCTTCATGAATTGGATGAGATGGATGTTCTGCGAGTTAGCTTTGAAGGCGGAGAACCTTTCTTAAGAAAAGACATATTCGAGATTCTATCAGTTGCTGACGAATTGGATTTTCTTTACTACATCAACACCAATGGCAGCATGATTAACGAGTCAGTTGCGGAAAAGTTATCTAGAACCAATGTCAACCAAGTTTGCATTAGCATAGATGGTCCAAGTGCTGCGATTCACGACCGTTGCAGAGGGTACATTGGCGCTTTTGATAAAATGGAAAATGCCATTTCTCTGTTGCAAAAGCACGAGGTGCCGATTCAAGCAATTATCACACTTACCGCAGTTAACTACTCGTATTTATATGAAACTCTTGAGTTTATCAGTGAACAAGGCATAGAAGCAGCCTCAATTATGTTGTTAGCATCGGTAGGCTCAGCAAACACTTCTTATATAGTTCCTTTCGGCAAATGGGCTGAACTACTAATCAGACTAAGTACTGATAAGTTAAATGGGGATCTGCCCATTAATCTGAGAATCGTATCTACAGGTGAGTCAAATTATCCGTGGGAACTCTATCTTCCGTTGCTTAACAAAAATCAACCAGAATTGCTATCTGCATGGGTCGATGAGAATACAATCGAACCATTTTCTGAAAATTCGTTTGGCTGTACAGCGGGCAAAACTAGCATGGCGATAGATGGTTATGGAAATGTCTATGGTTGTTCATTGATGGTATCAATACCGGAGTTTAAAGCTGGGAATATATTAGAAAGCTCTTTGCAGAATATATGGTATAACTCTGATATGTTTAAAACTCTAAGAAATTCCGGTTTGAGTGACATTAAGGGCGAGTGTAAATCATGCAATCTATTAGCCAAATGCAAAGGTGGATGCAGAGCTTGTGCACAAGCCACAACAGATAGTATTTTTGGTAGCGATTTGCGTTGTAAGAACACTAAAGGAGAAATCATAATATGAAAGTGAATATTGTGAACTTTAAAGGCAATTTTAAAATGCGAAAGAATAAGGATAATTCTGGTGTAATATCTTGCAAAAAAGGAATCATAAAGTTAAATGAAGTGGGATTAGATCAAGTGTGTGCATTAAATGAAAGTATCGTGATTGGCGATGCTGTCAAAAAGATGCATTTGATGTACGAAGCTGACCTTGAGGTGTTAGAGGAAGACCTGAAGTTGACGTTGAACAAGCTTCGGGGGTATGGAATAGAACACAAGCATATTTCGCTATGAGTAGTTTAGGTAGGTTTCACAGATTATCGATACCGATCTACATTTCGTATCTTGTTGGTGTTGCATTCACATTTGCAGATAATGCGATTATTGGTAGATACAACATAGAGAGCTACGCTGTAGTGACTATAGTAAATACGATTATGTATTACATCATTGGCTCTATTGGAACATTTTCTTTGGCTCTGACAATGCAAGGGGCAAAGCACTTAGAGGACAAGCAGTACAAACAATATGAAAAGGTATTTAATACCACACTCGTTATTGGGATGACTATCAGTTTGCTATTCATCGTTTTCTGCATATTGTTTGGCGAATATATTTTTGAGCACTTCTTTTCAATGAGTGAAGATGTGACAAAAATAGCATATAACTTCTTTATTCTTCTATCGTTTGGAGTACCAATAAATATATTAATATTTGCATTTTCTTCATATTTCAAGTCAGTTGAAAAGCCAAAAATCCTTGCTTACAGCTCAATTATTTCTTCGTTGGTAAACATATCGGTAAACTACGTTCTAGTTTTTGGGAAATTCGGATCTCCAAGACTTGGTGCAATAGGAGTTGCGATAGGAACGTTAACAGGATTGAGTGTAAGTTTGGTTATTTATTCATATGGATTCTTTAGGCAAAAAGACATAAGAATAAGACCTGTTTTTGATACATTGGTTTCTAGAAGGCTTATCAAGCTATTCTCAAATCTATTCGTCCAAGATTTGTTTGAGTTTACAGTGTTCTACTTCTTTATATTAGCAGTGATATCCAAATCAGGAGTTATCAATTCTGCAACTTATGGGGTTTTGACTACGATATTTATGGTTATCGTGATGTTGTCATATTCATATGGAAGCGCCTTGCTGATAATCACAAGAAAAGAAATGGACAATCGAAATGAGATAGCAAAATACGCCAAAATCAGCGCATACAGTTTTATAATTATTTGGCTTGTATATAGTTTTATTGTCTGGTTTTCAGGAGAACTTTCCCCGTCGGTTATAACTAACAAAAGTCCTGTGATATTGAACAGCATGAGTCATGTGGCAATATTTGCCGTAAGTCAGCTCATGATTGGCTTGGCAACAATAGCTAGATATTTATTGAATGGGCTGGGTTTTGAAAACTATGTGCTTAAAGCATGCTGCATTGTGTGTCCAGCTTCGGGGCTGCTAATTTATTTAGGAAATACTGCTTTCAACTTTGAGTTTGAGGTTGTCATAGCGCTTGTAACAGCTACATATGTGCTTCTAGCGCTAAGTTTCTGTGCAAAAGCGTACCTAGAGTCAAATAAGAGAGATAAGTACTCACAAGCTTAATTAACTTAAGCAAAAGGTCTGTATAAACTGTAATAGTACGGTCAATTCGGACACTTAAATTAAAGTTTACTACACCATTGCACCTTAGCCCCGTCTAAGTAAAATCAACTGGTTAAGTTCTTAGCGTACAATATTTTCCGAATCGTCGTGTGACCCCTACTAGAGCTTTGTCCAATAACCTCTCCTATGGATTTACAATGGTGTGTGGGGAGTTAGAGAAGAGTTCAGGGCCAATTTGAACAGATCTACTGTCAGGTCATACTTTTTCATCTTGCAGTTGTATTATCGGGGATTTAGCGCTCTTTTGAAAGGGTTGGGGTATGTAAAACTCACTACACTACGTTAAAATGTGCGACGCTAGATGGTTTGTAGGGCCATTTTTTTGTTGATTCTAAGGCATCTAACCCTGTCTATAACCCACTTCTTCGGCGTGATAGAATTGCATAGTGATCACAAGTAAAATAGCCTTCTCAACTCATTTGTGGACAAATGTGAGTTACGAATGTGAGCCATGACAATAATTTGCATTATTTGATGTATCGAAATCTGCCTAGAGTCTAAAGACAATATCACACCCAAATCACATAGTTAGAGCAATAAAAATGGTACAATATTCCGATTATTTTAGTCGGGATCACTTGATGTTTAAGAGTATAAAATCAATAAATAACTTCGGTATCTTCAAAGACACCAAAATGAATGCAGGTCAACCATTCCTACAGTTTAACCTTATATACGGCTTTAACTATTCAGGCAAAACGACACTATCACGTATCTTCAGAGCCATGCAGCAAGGACACCTTCATGAAGACTTTGCAAGCGCCAATTTTACTCTTGAGCGTAATGACGGCGAATCGGTATCAAGTGCAGTATTAGAGCCTATCGAAAATCTTCGTGTCTTCAATTCTGATTACATCAAGGACAACGTTAACTTTATTAATTCAAGTGTGAATCCAGTGTTGATAGTCGGCGAACCTAATATCGAATTAGAAGCAGAGCTAAAACACATAGAAGAAGTTGATGTTCCAGCCAAAGAATTCGAACGTGATCAGTATAGAAAGTTTGCCATCCAGAAACAGGCTGAAAAAGATAATCGACTGAAAACTGTCGGTCAAGTGGTCAGTGCCTTGAACGTCTTAGGCGGTTCTACTTTTACACGTACAGGCGTTACCCCGTTATTGACGCAAGTTGCAGCTAGCGACTTAAAGACAGACGTAGAACTTGATCAACTGATAGATACCGCACGTTCCAAGCAAGCAGATACTGTACCACCTGCATCCATTAGCATCCCTGATATCACGACTTTATTAGGTAATATAGAATCGATTCTGGTGGAATCTGTAACCCGTACAACCATCGACGAACTTGAAGCCAATGCTGTTCTTCGTAAATGGGTTGAAGATGGTCTAAAACATCATCACAAATCAGAGGTATGCCACTTCTGTAAAAACCCTTTGGAACAATTACGTATTGACGAACTAAATGCGTATTTTTCTGATTCCTACAGAAATTTATCAAAAAAAATTAACCACGCAATCAAGCAAGTACAAGATATTAAACTAACGCACTCTATTCCTAAAGCTACCAACCTATATTCAGACTTACAACAAGACTATGATTCACTTAGTGATAAAATTCAGCCACTAGATGAACGAGTCACTGTTATTAAGAATTCACTTATTGAAGCCTTGGAAGATAAGCGTGAACGTATGGAAGAAGTTGTTCCATTTTCACCATCAGATTATCCAATGCCTGATGTGTCAAAATTAACGTGGATGTTAAATGGGCAAATAAACGAACATAATCGTCGTTCATTACAGCATGGAGCCGAACAAACCAAAGCGCGTAATGCGATCAAACGCCACTATGCTTATGTTGAAACTAGTGAATATGATCATCCGGGAGCGATAAAACAGATTCAAGCGTTCAATGATGAGTACCAAGCCACCCAAACTGAAATTATCCGCTTGAATACCCGAGTAAGGGAGATTAAGGCAGAACTTCGGAATGTTAAGCAAGGGGCTGATAACCTGAATGATAATCTTCGGTTGTATTTCGGTAAGACTGACATTGAAATACAACCTGTTGGTGAAACTTACCAGTTCGTTCGTGAAGGGCGACCAGCAAAGCACCTATCTGATGGTGAACGAACGGCTATAGCATTCGCATATTTTATCACTGAACTGGAAGATGAATCTTTAAAAGACACGAAGCCGATAGTGTACTTGGATGACCCGATTTGTAGTTTAGATTCGAATCACATTTACAATGTACTTGGGATTATAAAAGATAAACTGAATCATGAAAAAGTTGAACAGTTGTTTATATCAACGCATAACTTCGAATTCTTCAACTTGGTGAAGACATGGTTTGATTACTACAAACTGGTGAAACGTGATGGTGAAGTTGTTAAACCTAAACGAGCTGAGTTCTACTTAGTAAATCGAAAGCAGAATGCTTCAATGATAGAGAAATTACCAAAGAAATTAAAAGACCACAAATCTGAATACGCTTACTTAATCGCTAAGATAAAAGAAGCCGTACAAAACCCGGAGCGATTTGATGCTGTTTCAGTTCAAGCATATGTACGAAAAATCTTAGAGGTATATTTTACTTTTCGATTCAATAAGCCATTCAGAGCAAATAACAATAGTTTCTTAGAAAAACATTTATTAATAGGGATAGAAAACTCTTCTGCTAAAGCTACAACTTTGTATGAATTTATAAATGATCGTAGCCATGCACAATCTATATCTTTTGGAGTAGAGCTACCTGATGCCTTACAAGCACAATTGCAAGGTGTTTGGGACATAATTGATGAAGCAATTCGTACGAATGACAAACCACACTACGATGCATATTACGCTTAGTTAATCACAATACTTCCCGTTAGAAGGCCACCAACTCTAATGTGAGTGGCTTCCTAGCGGGCAAGGCACACAGGCCAAACTGTTAAGGTTTGTTGATAAGGTCTACTAATGAAAATACTGACTAATTTCTCGATACCAAACTTGATGTATGGAATCCACTTTCCCCTACGCACTCTACACTTAGTTCAGTGCTGAGATACATGAGGATTCCGCCATGCTTACTACTAATGTTATCGCTATCGATTTAGCTAAAAACGTTCTTCAGGTCTGCTATATCAGTGTTCACGGTGAACTTCTTTTTAACAAAGCTTTTAGCCGACAAAAAGCTAGAGAGTTCATTGCTAACGCAAAACCCTCCATCGTTGCGATGGAAGGATGTGGTGGTTGCCATTATTGGGGGCAGCTCGCTCAAGAGCATGGGCAATGCTTCGCCATGAGACAGCTCATAAACCAATTCTACTGAACGCTGATTAAATAAATTTTGCAAAATGATGAAGCACAAAAGGTAAGACCAACCTACTGAAAACCTGGCCGTTCTGTAATGCTAAAACAAGCTGAAAACTCGTTGAGGACAGTAGGTGCGCAAACATCTAAGGCTAGAGGGTAGCTCCCTTAAGAAGAAGCCGAATATACGTACGCATCTTAACTTTTACTGCTCTGTCACTTTGCAAATACGTGGATTCCATATACATAAAGGGGCAGAACTGATTTAGAGCAACCGGTCTGGCATGGTCACATCGAGTAAACGATAGTGACAGGGTACGTTCAGACCCATTTATCTAAAGTGATTGGGTTAAATAGACTTATTGGGCATTTACCTTCCTAATCAACCCTAAACCCATTTCGACTCATTAGGTATTCATAAGTTTCGTTGATGTTAGTTCAAAGCTATCCAAGAGCTTTCCTTAACTAAATCAGCTTCTAGACAGTACCGTGGAGTCGCTTGGTAATCACACATAGTCCAAGCAACTTAGAAAGAGTTTTGGATAGAACATTATCTGAAGATGAAATTATAAACGTTTACACCCGGAAAAACAGATTTATCCTTCTCACATGGACTTACAACTATTATCAATTAACACGTACTTATTGTTATTAAATTGATATGGGATAGATTATTACATTGATTTTATTACAAGCACAGAATCAGCCACCATATTGATAATCTTCCTCTGTGCTATCCTATTAGATGTTTTCAGCTAAATTGCTGATAACATTTCTAGCTTTCATTCGATCATCAATGATAGATTTGATCTTATTACTCAACTCATATCTCACCACGTCAGACTTAGGAATAGGTATCACAACTTCGTCTAATCTTTTCCCTAACGTATCAATAACATCACGAGTAAATTGCTTGGTTCTAATTTGACGTTTTACAATATATGAGTTCAATAGACCTAACAGTAACCATTGGCTTAGCCTGGAATTGTCACAAACCCTTATTTTGTATAAACCACCACAATAAAGAGAGTTTGAATCATCCTCTGTTACGATACACGACGTACCAATAAGGTAAGTGCCATCCCTAACAAGCAGTATATCGCCAGGTTTAACATCTTGTTTGCTAGCATAAGATTGATAAATTTCCTCTGAAATGCCCTGTTTAGGATCATGCTTTATCTCCCAATTAGAAAAATCACTAGTTCTTAAGAAAGGAATATCACCGGTACCATAGGCCATTTTTCCTATTTCATCACCAGTTTTTATTTCCAGAACACGATCTTCTACTAATTGACCTATAGATACACAGTCACAAGTAGCAGCCAATGAGTTTAGCTCATTAGAAACATCAGGATCATAGTATTTAGGCAAATAAATACTTTCATTTATAGATGATTTGTCAAGCCAAAATGTTTCAAACTCGCCGAACTCAGACGTAACAGTATCTGAATTCATGTTGTTTAATATAGTTTCCCATGAGCTACTTAAGAATAAATCTATCGGAGCTTTGCTATTCTTACTTAGACATTCTTCCATCAAAGTTGGGGCGTGTTTAATAAAAGCTTTACCAACTTCTCTGGCTCTCATCGCTTCTCTAGCCTCTTTTGCAATACGTTCTCTTAATGAGATATCTTTTGGTATTGCAAGTTTCAATTCGAAAAGACGGTTGCCAATAGTGTCTATTGTATCAGCAGTAAACTGAACACTTCTAATCTGTGATTGAAACAATGGTGAGTTTATTAGAATGAACAATAAATAAGGATCAATCTTAGATTTATCTGTTACACGCAACTTAAATATATGAGATTGATAAACTATTTTTTCATCTAACTCAGTAATAATACAGTTAGTACCAATAAGGTATGTACCATCTCTAACTAGTAAAATATCGCCTACTTGAACATCTTGCTTCTTTTTATATTCAGCAAAGATATCTTCGCTCACACCTTGCTTAGGCGATGTTTTAGTTTCCCAATTGGTTATGTCAGATGTTCTTACAAAAGGAATATCACCTGTACCATAAGCCAGTTTACCAATTTCATGACCCGTACTAATCTCAAGGACCTTATCTTCAATCAGAGTTGATATTTTTACTATATCATGACTGCTTGATAAAGCGGCAAGTTGCTCTTGTATCTCAGGATTGTAATATTTAGGGATATAGACTCTATCTCTAACGTCATCGGATGACAGCCAATAACCTATCATTTGCCTGCCATCCCTGCTCTGTATATCTCTGCTACCTTAGGAATATCATCCAAGATCTCATCTTCCCCTTTTTCGTTCTTTCTGATAGTTGGGTTTCCTCGACTATCATGACCACACCATTTAACATCAGCCATAAATATCTTATCTGAGTCTTTATACTTGGTGGGTTTCTTTTCACAAATTAGTACACAACACTTCGCATGCGTATGAGGTTGAAATAAGTCCTCAGGCATAGTAACAATCGCTTTGATGTCAGTCTTTTGCTCTATATAGTCGACAACATATCTGTACTTTGGCATTCCAAAAATACTTTCAAGGAGAACTATACCTAGTGTCCCTCCATCTGTCAGCAGGTCTAAACATCTCTCAATAAACAGTATTTGTGGGGGCTGCTTATCTTGAAGGTTCCCTTTGAGGAACTCATCTGCATCCGAGTCATGCTTCCACTTATAGCCTAGATCATAAATTTTCAAGAGATCTTCTGAGTCAATAGCTAACTTCTTCCCAAATGGTGGATTTGTAATAACAAGGTCAAAAGTACCAAAATGAATACCATCATTTGTTGCGTTGGACCAGTTTTCAGGTCGCTCGAGACTATTCTCACAATATACACCACCGCGACCGTCACCAAGGATCGCCATATAAGCCTTTGCCACTTTGCTAAGAAAGTAATCTTTATCGATACCCCTAAAGTTTTTAATTGCTACTTTTTGCTTTTCAGCTTCTATTTCATTTTCAGGCCAGCCGAACTCCCGTCCCGACTCTTCTACTTTTTTCCACACATGCCTTAAGCCCTCGACAAGAAAACCACCGCTACCACAAGCTGGATCGACAATCTTCATATCAGGTGTAGGATCGACCATATCAATGATCATCTTTACCACATTTCTCGGAGTAAAAAACTGACCTTGGCCACCTTTTTAAAGATGGGCCGATGAATACCTCAAAAGCATCACCAACAGCGTCACGAGAGCTATCTTGAAGAGAGTACAACTGCAACTCACCTACAACATACGCTAACGATTTAGCATCTAACAAAATAGAGTCTGCAATTTCAATTACATCATCGTATTGAGATTTTACTTTTTCAAAAAGAGTATCTACACGCGCTTTTACCGATTCAGGAGACTCATCGGTACCTGCACGAAAAGTAACAATCTGATCTTTTCTAGTAAAACGCTCATCATAGATCTTACAAAAGATGAGGTTTATTAGTTGCTGTGCAAAAACTTCATCTCGAGTTATACCAACCGCATTGGCAGCTAAGTAGTTACGGATCGTTTTGAAGACAGACTTCAAGTTCGTTGCAGGTCTTAAGTCCTCACGCTTAAACTTACCAATGTCTTCAACACGCTCTCCATGTCGAGGAATGTTTGGTAATGGAGAAAACTCGACTTTCCCATCCTTTTCAGTTTTGTATATAAACTCTCTTTCGCTACCGTTAAACCATACGCCAATTCTCGCTTTCGAAAAACGTAGGTAGTCTTCCAGTTGACCACGACCATCTTTTCTATTCTTCTTCTTACACTCGATTACAATTTCGATGTTTTCATCAGAATGCTCAGCACTAGAAAAGACTCCAATATCAATAGGGTACTCTTTCTTAGTATCTGAAGGACGAGCTTTAACTCGCCATTGAGGTCTGGTTTGTATCAACGACTTAGGGTAACCATAGTCTTTTACTAGAACTTCGGAAAAAACCTGGACGGCTTCTAATTCTTCTGGTGTAGCTTTGACCTGTGTTCCACTGATATAGTCGAAGATATAACCTTCTTTCAATTCCATAGTTTATCTATAACCCTTATGTAAAGTTGCTAAATCAAGTGGTAAGTTCTTCACTTCTTCCACTTAAAGTTAGCCAAAAGCTCAATGTTCATTTTTATCGTGGGCGTGATTATATGTGAAAGGACTGGTGTAGCATAGGCATAATTATTGTCCGCACTGCAAATCCAAAACTCAGCTTTGCAGCACCTATACCAGACCTAAAATCGAACCATCAAACTCAGCGGTAACGTGACATGACCCAGTGATGCATTGCCAAGTCAGCCCCATAGTTCCATTTGTTCTCTATGGCTGAAATCAAAGGTTCTCAATCGAACAGATCTCTGTTGACGAATGTCTGACGATTGGCTCATCAAAGAGATTTCAATCGACAACACAACTGGCTTAAGTATCTGGATAAACATTTCAAAATAGTCCGCTATTACGGCTTTCGGTCCAATAGGAAAAATGATGCCACACTTCCTACTTTTTTCAGCGTGAAATAGCTGTTGTGAGAACTTATATAATGTTACCTCCTGAAGCTCAACGAATCAGATGAGGTTAGCTTGGGTGTGAGGTGTACCACCTACTTAACTTGTTGATCGATTTTATTTTCTCAACGAATAACATGTTGATTCAACAACAAAATCCGGTGGCGGGTTTAGGACCCCGTTAAACACTCGATACGAGCTTTTACCTTAACTGATGACAACTCGTGATGCTTTAGCACCCCTGAATTTCACGGTTTTGTCTATTTGTTAGGCTGAACTAACCTAATGATGGTGGACCGAGCGAGGCTGACTTCGGTCAGGCCGTATCCGAGTGTACGGTAGTCCTAACCTTGTTCAGTTCACCACCCATTCTTACGACCTCTGAGTGGTGAATACTTGTCAGCAACACTCGGAGGCACTTATGCCTGTTACAATCGCTTATGACCCTCTCCTTTCCCAGAAAGCACGTGAATATCTGATTCAATTGGAAGATTATTTAGTTCACACCAACCCTGAATCAAGTGATGTTACTGACGTGTTGCTCTATTTGAACAAGTTAATCACTATTCATGCCTCGATTGAGAAATGTGACAACTGAGAAGCCAGGTATGGAAATTAACGCTTTTGTTCAAAACTAAGTTAATCCAGAGCCACGTCAAGTGGCTCTTTCTGTGACGCGCTCCTAAATCAAAGCAATTACCAACTAGCAAAGTCCAACTCATCTTTGATGCGCCTGATTTCCTCATCAGTCAAAGTCGATTGATTGGATCCTTTATTGCGATTTTTGACCACTTTAGTCTTCTTATTGCTTTTGTTGTGCTGCTGTTTCTTTAGAGGTGTTTTGTCGGTTGGCTTATCGGGCTTACTAGATACTATATTACTCAATACATCACCGATGCACTGTGCAGAATCCTGCACTTGAGTATCACTGACATGAGTATAACGAAGCGTTGATGATATGCGCTGATGTCCCAGTAATTTCGCAACCATTGGCAAAGGATACCCTTCCATCACGGCATAACTGGCGAAGGTATGCCGCAAGTCATGAATACGCACATCTTCGATATGGGCGAGCCTTCTAACGTGTTGCCAAACGACCGACACTTTCACCTTCCGACACACATAACGACTGAGCAGCGGAAACACATCATCCTGCACGTTGTTGATAGATACAGAGTATCGCTTTCGTACCTGTCGCAAGAGTGCTTGAGCCTCCTTTCCAACATACACTACCTTGGCGCCCGTCTTGCTGTCGGGCAAGTGCCATTCTTCGCCTTTAACATATGACCACTGCAAGCCTGTAACTTCAGAAATTCGGCATCCTGTCAGCAAAATCAATCGAAGTACTAGACAGCAGCACATTTCCATTTCGCCATACTGACTCACGGTACTCAATGCGTTATCAAGTTGGGCGAGCTCCTCTTTACTTAGAAACCGATTCAGAGTGCGCTTTCGATTTTGCTTGATACCGTCACATGGATTAGAGTCACAGTATCCATACTTCACAGCGGCACTGAAAATTGAGCGAAGCACATCAAGGTTTCGGTTGGCAGTACCTGCAAAGGTGCGACTGAGTTCATCGAACCAGCGCTGCACATGGCGGTTATCGATACGATGAAGAGGATACCGACCAAACTCAGGGACTAAGTGACACCTTAATGCACTTCGCGCTATCCGCTGTGAACTTGGTTTCCACGTTGAACAGACGTTGGATAACCACTCCTCTTGTACAAACACATCGAACCGGACATTTCCTGCTATGGAGCGGTTCGCGGCCTTTTCAAAGTCACGCTTCACTTTTTCACGAGCTTGCCTTAGAAGCAGACTGTCAACAGGTGCTATCCGTTTTGTGCCCTTCTCTGCTCTGATGACATAAAACAATGAATCAGTGTGAACTTGCACGCCTAATCCTACTTGCTTGGTATCCCAGAGTGTATAGGGGGTCACTTGTGGCTTTAAGCCGTCAACGCGCTTTTGAGTGAGCTTTTCAAAGTTCATGAGCACATCCCCTTAGCTAACACCTCTGAGACACAAGAGGCCGCTTGATGGATATCGGTACGACTCAAGTGTGCATACTTTAATGTCGTCTCAGGGTCAGCGTGACCAAGTAAACGACTGAGCACAAGAAGATTAACCTTCGACTGTAACGCGATACTGGCGTAGGTATGGCGTAAATCATGTAGTCTCACATCCTCAAGCTTGGCTTGCTTTCGAATGATTGCCCAAGCTGCCGTTAACTGATTGCTCGACAAAGGCTTAGCGCTATCTTCACCATGAAATAGGTACTCCCCTTTTGATGACCACGCCTCAAGATAGGTTCTCACCTGGGAGCACAAGTAAACTGTCTTAGCCCCTGTCTTACTATCCGGCAAATGCCAATGCCCTCCCCGATAGTCTTTCCATTGCAGTAACCGAACTTCTGAGCTTCGACAACCTGTATATATCAGCAAACGAATCACCATGACAACAGCAGGATGAGTACTCTCAAACTTGTCTAGAGCCTGCCATAATGACCGCAGTTCATCTGCATCAAGGTATCGCGTCTTGCCTTCTTCTTTGTAACGTTTGAAATGACGACAAGGGTTCGTATTGGGGTGTCGATAACCCCATGATTCACACTGCTTCATCATCACCGACAACAAGACTAGCGCTTGATTAGCCGTGCCTTTAACGTGTGTCAGTTTTCCAAACCAACGTTCTATATCACTGCGTTCGAGCGTGTGGACTGGACGCTCCCCTAACATCGGTGCAATGTGTAAGCGAAAG
This sequence comes from Vibrio sp. KUL80, assembly GCF_059725495.1. Lineage (NCBI taxonomy): Bacteria > Pseudomonadati > Pseudomonadota > Gammaproteobacteria > Vibrionales > Vibrionaceae > Vibrio > Vibrio sp. KUL80. The sequence goes on along the minus strand of NZ_AP045843.1, from coordinate 93,077 downwards.
GCACTCTCATTCTTTTTTAAGGTTCTCGGTTTCCAGTGGCGAGGATAACGGCGAAAGAACTCTTCTGAGAACGCACTAAGCGTTATGCTTGGTAAGTCTTCAATGTCTTTTAGGTATCGCGAATGGTTCACTTCCTCACGCACTTGCTTTCGAGCCGTTGATAATGAGAGGTCGTTGATGTTGCCTAACTTGCGGTGCACTCGTACTCCGTCGTGTTGATACCGGATATAGAAGCTCTTCTTACCAGAGGGGTAAACCCGCAAGTAAAGCGCTGGCACCCCCTCATCAAAGAACTCTTGAACTCGACCTGTCAGGGCCACTTGGTCGATAAATGATGTAGTGAATCGTATCTTATTCATTGTTTCTGCACCCTTTTTAGGGACACTCAATCGCCAAAACGCCGCAAAAAAGTGTCATTTCATTCAAAGGTATGACTTCTGGCCCTCTTACTTTTCAATCACTTACCGCAGACAACCACCCATAATCGCCAGATTATGTCGTGGTGTGTGGGTCTTTTTGAAGACTGAGCCAAGTCGCCCGACTTGTCCTTGCTCGGTTCGCTTGTTTTTTTGCTCTTGGGAGTGGTTCACGGCGTGAACCTGGCGCGGCGCGCCAGTGATTTGAACTTGACGTGAAGCGAGCGGCGGCACTCTTTACAGAATGCCATCTGAAAACATCGTGGAAGGGGTTTTATTTTTGAAGGCGAGTAAGGGGCATCATGCTGTAATACGCGGCTTGTACTTGTTGAATATAAATGTCGCGTGCGGCTTGGTTGCTCTCTTTAAAGCCTGCATTGTAAGCGCCCACACTATTCCAATTCGTGCCGTGCGTAGCAAAATTAGAACTGAGCACCCAAGCACCAAGGGAGACATTAAAACACGGGTCAAACACGGTAGATTCATTCACACCAAATTGACTCAATTTAGGAAACCAAGTGGAATTGATTTGCATCAAGCCGTAATCACGACTAACGACGTTACCGTGTTTATCTTTATTCTCGTTTGTCGCGTTGGGGTTAAAATTACTTTCCACTTTAGCAATAGCTCTAAGAATAAACGGATCAACATCATAGTGCTGACCTGCTTCTTCAAAACAGAAAGCAAAGCTAACACTCGGTAAAATCAGCCATGTCATTAATGAGTATTTCATAAGCAAAAAATGGTGCCCTGTCAAAGGACACCATTTTATCACTACTATACAAAAAGGTTAATAATCACTCGGAAATAATATCGTGGTACAACTGCGATCCCATTCAGTAATGATCCATATTTTTTCGCCCTTGACTTTAAAGCTGGACATAACACGCTGCCCTGTTTTTGTTGCTCCATCATTGACGATTTTGTCTTCGATGCAGATATCCCCCCAATCACCTTGTTGGTGACGCAAAAGCAGTGGAATTAATACCGCTTGGTCATCCGCAAGAAATTCAGCAATGTGCATTGTCATCACGACGGCGCCTAATTCAAATGGCACAGCAGTACAAACATAAGTTGTGGGTTTGATTTCTTCGGAATTTAGTGTACTATTTTGAATGTTCATTTTTTACTTAATCCTTATTAGTTTCATACAAATGGACGCGCCTAGATATTAGTGACCGCTAATATCTAGGCATCTTGATTAAACATCTTCGGTCTGTCTGACTTCGCAGAACACATGATAAATATCGGATTCGGTGTAACCGTAATCCGCTAACGCATCAACACAATCATCAATATCACCGGTGTAAAAGCATTCATGATTAAATAGCTCGCGACGAATAATCGCATGTTTACCATTTTCTTTGATATCTTGCGCGATACCCTCTTTGTGAATTTGGTCGATTTCTTCTAGCAAATTTTTAGCATTGTGTTTTGGCACAATCAAACCAGCGCCCGCATTGACATATCGCACGCCTTCTTTCGCAGATTTTTTAAGCTGACTACTTGAAAACGCAAAGAAAGCGCTCGCTTTATCAAATGCCTGAGTCAGACGGTCTTGAGTATAATTAGTTAGACTTTTCATCATATTTTCCTTATTGGTCAAAGGACAGGTAAAACCACCCGTTAAAACGGGCAGTTATCGAAAGAGAATATTTTTTGTGAGTCAGTGGACAAATCGAGAATGGCAAACGATTTTTCAATGATTCCCGTCATAAACAGGTTTTCAAATCGGCGTTGTACTTCTTCAATATCGGCAGGGAAGAATTCACCGTTTTTAATAGAAAAGCCAAAAGAGAGTAATTCAAGGGGATGAATTTCACTGTCTGGCGCAATTTTAAAGCCTTGGGTTTTGTCTCTTAGAGATATCATTTTAGGAGAGCTTTTGTAATCCAACGGCAACACGTTGGTCGCTGTGATTGAGTTAGTGGTAGTTAGGGTTGGGTGAAGTTGTGTCATAGTAAGTTCCTTCTGTTTGAGTATCACTTCGGAGCCGCTTAGCTGTCCCTGCTTTCACCATGGTTCTCATTGGCAAGGGCGCGATAGCGTTCATATACCCTTGCCAATGGGGTTCTGGTGTAGGAGGGTTAACAGCGTGCGAGCGCCGGGGGGATACTCAGGCAGAAAACAGGAACGGACGTGGACACCACTTGCCCTGCCCTTACGGACACTTACTCAATCACTGTGAAATTGGGTTTGGGTTTTGGTTTTAGGGTTTGTGTTAAGGATTGGGTCTCTGGAACTTAGAAGCACATTGAGCTCAGCTCAATATCTGTGCTTCAAGTTAGCGAGACGAGGAGTGGAGCGACGAAAAGCCGTGCCCGTAGGGTAACGCCCAACAGAGGAAAAGGCCAACGCCAGCGCCCCATTGTTGACTAAATATTGAGCTTCGGTTAATTTTAAAGCAATCCATCGATTCACTCACATATCATGTGAAGACTAGTATTAATGATCTACGCAGCCACTACACGGTAGACGATCAGGGTAGCTCCCATTACTAGCAAATGATCACTCTAACAAGACATTGTGGATCCTAATCTGAGTTCTGCCATATCATGGTGGGCTTGTCTGAGTGTTTCCTGCTGACGGAACACTGAGCATGTTATTAGGATATCACTATGCCTGTAAAAACCCTCCACACTCCATCCGAAGCCCAGATCCACTACAAAAGCCTTTCTTACGAGACAATGTTGGCAAGTTGGTTTATGTACGACGGTTGGGAAGTCTTTTTGCCCATGATTGACCATGGTATGAAAACCGATGTATTGATTTCTGATGGCCAGCTGTTCTACAGAATTCAAGTGAAGTCGGTAGAATGCAATGATGAAAACACCGTTGTGTCCAGCAAATGGGATGGGGTAAAAATAGACTACGTGGTCTACTTTTCAAGGTGTTCAAACTGGGGCTATATCGCAGAGCCTTTTGAGGGTAAGAGAAAGGTCAATCACCACGATCATATCAGGTTTCACCAACACCCAAAGAATTTTTTTAAAGCGTTCAGTCGGATATAGCTCCTACAAATAGAAAGCGAACAGCATGGCCATACGAGAGCCATGCTGTAGCCACCATCTACTGACTTTGAACAAAAAAAGGGACGCTGTCACGTCCCAAAACTTACTGATACTCACCGACTACTAGGCTACTTTTTTATTAGTCAGCGCCAACACACTGGACACGGCCACTTTCAGCGAATCCCCAACGCGCCAGGTTGCCTCATCGATTGACTTTTTCACCTCGGCTTCCGCTTCAAACTCTGCTTTGCTACGCACCCAATCAAGCAATCGTGAAGCTGTCACGTTGAATCGAAGCATGGCTTGTTGATTGAACTTCAAATGACGATTACCGTTTTGATAGAAACGAATATGCACAAGCACGACTTGTTTGCCTTGAGGGTCAATACCAGTGATCACTAATTTGTCGCCCGCACTCATCGACCGGTAATCACAATCCCCGCCGATATTGGCATAGCCAAGCAGCTTAAATACCACCATCAAATCGTTGCAAAACCCTTTGGCGCCATCGTTGAGCCCTTTCTCATAAGAGTAGCTACCAAAGTTGTTCCAATGGCTGCTAATGAATCGATAGTCCAGCAGATACTTGGCTTGCTGATTGGGGTTATCGTGATTGTGTCGCCAGTCATCGCGGTACATGTGCTGATTCGACACATAGTGACGACTTATCGCCGCTTCACTGGTGAGATCTTTATAAACCTCTATCAAGCTTTCTTCTATCAGCTCGTTGGCCATTTCGACGGCAAACGAGACGATATACACCGCATTGGTATAGGTGAAATCCAATGCATTGGCTTTGAGGGTATTAAGCATTTTTTCGCGATTGGATTGGGTTAACCGGCTTGAGAGGGTATCGAGTTCATCAAACAGTAAGCCCCAATAGACATTACGATACCCGAACAGCTTTTCTTTGACGCCATCACGTATCGAATCGTATTTCACGCCAAGCTCTTGCAGCAACGCCGCATCGAGGGCACTGATTTTCTTGTACTCATCGAGAACGTGGGCCAACTCACGTTCGTAGCTATCGAGCAGCGCCCACAGCACGCCACGAGATTTCACCACCTCAAAGCATGGCGTGCCCTCGGTTTGCATTTGCTTGCGAATGCGCTCTTTCTCCGCATGCTCATAGAATTTATTGGTGGTTTCGCTGTAGGTTTTCTTGAGTCCTAGCTCATTCTCAATGAACTGCTGAAACGGACACGTCGCATTAAGGCCAATGGTAGGGCGATAGCGATAGCTATCACGCCTTAAACATCGCTGGTTGTGTCGCTCGGTCTCTTTCTCAAAGTCGTTGAAAGCAAAGCGCACCACGTGAACACGCGCACGGGCCTGGCGGTCTGCGTCGAAGAAATCCGATTCGGCAAGCACCTTGGTCGTGGTGATGCCGCGCTGCTTAATAGCCTCAGCGATACCGCCATCGAGCTGCCAGCGCTCAGGGATAACAGCATAGAGCACTTTAAAGTTAAGTTGACTAATAAGCGCCTGCATCCAGCGAGAAAACTGGCTGTAAGGGGGATTGCAAAACGCGATATCCGCGTTTTTGCTGATAAAGTTGGTTTCATCGAAATCCGTGCCAAGCAAGGTAATGTCTTTGCTTCGATACGTGTCAGTGTGAACGGTGGCTTTTTCAATGGCGAACTGCTTCATTGATTCGCACTCGTCATGCACAGCCAGCGCTTTTGTCATGGCCTGCAATACCCGCCCATCGCCTGCCCCGACATCGAGCAATCGAACATCGTGACGATGACGCTTATCGAAACTGTGGGTTTCCAGTAGTGACAACACGTCACCGGTCACCACATCAATTTGTGCCTGAGTCGTCGGATAGAATTCGAAATCTTGGCCAACCTGTTTCAACGCCTTTACCGTCAAACGGGTTTGACGGCGAGAGCTATCGCTTTGTGCAGTTGCCTGAGCGTCCAACGACGATACGTTGGTCGCGTTTTGGGTGTTAAGGTGAGTGTGAGTCGAGTACATAACCATGATGGGCCTCCTTGTGGGTTGAGAATCACTTCGTTTATTGCCTGACTTCCCAACCTCAAAGCGGGCCCGCATTGACAAGGGCGCAACGCGGCGAAGCCTCCCTTGGCAACAGGAAGCGATTTGAGAGGGAGTAAAGTCAGTGAGCAATAACGAGGGGTTCAACACCAAAGAAGCGGCATGCGTGTGGACTGGCGAGCTTACTCTGTCAATCCCACTTTAAAATGTCCTCCCTCCAGCAAAGTAGAAATATCCTGTTGGTGAGAGGATATGAGTGAATGTCAAAATAAGATATTGAGGTTATCTTGATGAACGTTTTTGGACATTAGCTTGCATCACCAAACCGTAGTATCAGATTCATTTTATGCAATATATTGTGCGAAACATGCAAAGCATGGATTAGCTCCCTGAGTCATATTTACCCTATAGCTCCTGAGGTAAGCACTTAACGAGGTTTATTGCGCAATACATGGTTTCGGAGTATCCTTTCACGCCAGACTACAGCGCTAAAGCCGTATTATGCGGTAGATTTGTTCTTTACTGGTACTGAGTGTGAGTTTTTTATTTCTTTGATTGCGACGCTTGATTGAATTGACCACACATAAGGTAAGCGCCTCAACTCAGAAACCTTTTCATAGTAGGTATCCAAATCTTCAGCAACCATTTGAACCATAAAGTCCGCCTCACCCGTTACGCAGAAGCATGTTAGAACCCAATCAAATTGTTGGATGGCAATCTCGAACTTTTCGGTATCTTCTGGGTGATGGCTGTTCAACTTAATCTGACTAAAACCTACAACAGATAAGCCAAGTTTCTTTCGATCAAGAACGGCTTTATAGCCAAGCACGTATCCATTATCTTCCAGCTTTTTCCACCGCCTCCAACATGGGGTGTCACTTGAGTTAACTTTTTCGGCCAGTTCACTGACCGTGATACGGCTGTTCTCTTGGAGAGCCTCAAGGATATTTAAGTCAGTTTTAGTTAGTTTATCGGTTGTATTTTTCATTATCTAAGGGGTTTGGGAAATATTACTCCTAATTTCTCGCATTTTAACGCAATAAACAACCGTATTTTTCCACGGACTCTTTGGCACAATATTGAACCATAACTTACATAAAGCGCCAATTTTTCAAGAGGAAAGGATAGAAATGAACTGGAACGAACTAATTGCACTTATCAGCATCACAACAATAACTATAGTAACCCCAGGTCCCGACTTTCTCGTAGTAGTAAGAAATACTATTTCGGGAAACAGGCTCAGTGGCATCAGGACAGCTTTTGGTGTTTCGTCAGCTATTTGGATCCATATAGCATACTCAATACTGACAGTGAAGTATGCTACTGCCAACTCAGACCTACTGATGAGCATACTCAAGTATTCAGGTGCATGTTATCTTTTTTACCTTGGCATCGGTGCTATTTGCTCAAACTCATCGTTAAACATTGAGGAGGCTAAGACCTTTAACAGGAGAAATGGATATTGGCGGCAAGGTTTTCTCAATAACCTTCTCAACCCCAAAGCCACTTTGTTTTTCTTAAGTGTCTTCAGTCAGTTTTTAAATCCAAACAGCGAACTAACCATCCAATTAGGGTGCGGGTTACTTATTACAGCAATATGTTTAGGTTGGTTTTCATTGGTGCCATTTTTGTTCACCGCACCAAAAGTAAAGCCGCATTTAGTCCGTATTATGCCGCTCTTAGAGAGGATTGCTGGTTTATTGTTTATCGGCTATGCAGTAAAAACGATCATCACATGAAAACTGCATAAACATTCATCTAGATACAGAGGAACGTTGAGGCATAGTATGGCAAGTATTGGGAGAAAGCGAGCATCAAAGCCTAAATTTATGCTGTAGTTTAGGTCTGAATTAGTACTGTTTAGGCTTTGATATAGCTTTGTCATTTAGAAGAACTGGCTTTAAACTCGTTAGGGTTAACTAACACTGGGTTTAGTGCTTTTAGCTGCTCTATTGCTCTTTTTTGTGCCGTCCGTTTCGGTGCTGACTTACTACGGGTTCGCTTTTGCTGTTTCTCAAACTCATCTTGCTGTTGCTGCGCAAATTTTAATACTTTACCGAGACGTTTGTTGTCAACGATCTGTGTTTGATCAACGCTCGCGAGTTTATCGAAAATCTTGAAACTCAGCTTACGTTCGCCATATTGAACAGCAATTCTACCGTCTGGGTAATCCAGTACTTTAACAACCTCATGCACCAGACGTGTGTTTTCTTCCGTCGCATCAATGAAGTAAACAACTTTATCGTATTGAAATGTAAGAGATTTAGATAGTTTTCTGGTTTCTTGCCACGAAAAAATATCATCAAGTTCGTCTGCATTTTCTCTGATAGGGCGATGTAAGTCTTTGGGGTAATTTGCTGGTTTAGCAAAGCGGGAATTAAAGTCATCGATGAAGTAGGGTAGCCATGCGTTCGCTTGCTCAATCGTATCGATATTATGAAGACGCATTTCCTTTACCAATCGATCCTGGAGTGTCTTATTGGCGCGTTCGACACGACCTTTAGCCTGAGAGCTGTTAGCGCATATTAGCTCTATACCTAGATCACGCAACACTCGTCCAAATTGAGTGATACCTACACGCTTGTGCTGCTCTTGGTTAACGCGAAATATGGAATGTTTATCGCTGTAGAACGCGACGGGTTTACCGTGCTGATCTATATATTGTCTGGTAGCCACCATATAATCGTAAGCCGACTCCGTATCGCTGAATCTCAAATTCATCAAACGTCCGGTGGCATCATCGATATACACGATGAGACAGCACTTAGGGCTTCGACCTTCGAACCAGTCATGGTGAGAGCCGTCTATTTGTATCAGCTCTCCAAGACAGTCACGACGATAGCGAGGCTGATAAATCCGAGGCTGACGTTGAGAATGTGGAACCCAAAGACCATCAGCAATCATCCATTGGCGTAATGTCTCATTGGAAACAGGTAAATTATGGACTTCTAACAGTTTTTCTTGCGCTAATGTCGGAGCAAAATCCGCATAGTGCTTTCGGACAATAGACAAGATAGTCTGACGATAATGACTAGGTAGACGATTATTACTTGGCTTGCCACGAGCCCCATGAGCCAAACTTGCTGCACCGGATTCCCGTAAGCGGTTCATAAGTCTCTGTACTTGGCGTTCACTTAGATTAAGGATTTCGGCAGCATCCACACGACGTAAACGACGTTCACACACATCATTGATTACTTTATAACGCGAAAGGTCTTTGTCACTCATAGTTACCAACATCCCAATGCTCCTTAAATGAGTTCACATAAGAATGAGAGTAGCTGTAGAACTTAAAAAGGAGACATTTTAACTTTGCTATAAAGTGACATTACAACTTTGCCGCTCACCGTTCACCAAAAGGTGAAATCAAGAGGACATTGGCGCGGCGACAATGGCATCGCAAGGTGGAAAGCGGAGCCAGGGCCATGCACTGGCGACCACCTTATTGACCGCGAACACACCAAAAGGAACAGATTGTGTAAAGCCGATCACTTTAATCTGGTTAAAAAGCGCGCACTATTATGCACGGTGTTGTTTATGCTGTGTTCGCTGCGGCTGACCATTTTCCTATGAAGTGATTCGGCTAGGCAGAGTACAAGGCGGGAAGGGGTAAACAGCGCGACCCGTCCTACAGGGCCAACCTCCGTTCTGTAGGATGTGATCATTCAATAGTTTGCCTTCGGGTAACTCGTATAGAAATTAATATACATTCTTATGTTCTTTAACCTAGGCGAGCCAGATAACGGTATAACCGACATCAGCTCGCCACTTTTTTGCCCTCCCATCAGAGTGGTTTCGCCTTGGTAATTTCACCTTGCTCATCGACGTTAACAGGCGTGCCGTCAATCATTTCCAAAATCAGGTAAGTACGGGGCACATAGAGGCAGCCCGCTTTTCTTGGCAGCGTTAAACCGAGACACGTTGTCAGAAAATCGACGCTCACTTGATAGGTATGAATCGGGGAAAAGCTCGTGCTCTCCCCTATCACAGCTTTATGCGCTTGGATGGAAGTGAAGGGGTGCAACTCGGTCAGGAAGAAATGGGGGTGATCGTCTTCCATGCGCTGAACGGTAAGGGGGTTGATGCGGCAAATCACCGATTCGCCGTTAGGGATATCACAGAATCTCATGATGTGGCTCCTTGTGGCTGCGCGTTGAACGCGTTAATAAACTGATGCGCTTTACTGGCGAGGGACGCCGCTTTGAAAATGAATTTCTTGTCATTTCGAAGGGTTTTCAGCCAGTCAGCGAGATAGTTTTCGTGTTGGATGTGCTCACCGACCACGCCGTATTCTGCGAGAACGAACGCCGCACCTAACTCGGCCACCAACTCTTCAAAGGCGTAATCTTTTGAGCCAAACGGGTTCTTGATGTTGCGGTCACAACGAGAAGCGTGACCGGTCCAGTGGGTAAGCTCATGGAATAGGGTCGCGTAGTAACTTGCGCTGAAATGAAACGCGTCACGGGGCGGCATCACGATGCAATCTTGCGAAGGGCGATAAAAGGCTTCAATACCTTGGTGATGAATTGTTGCTTGAGTAGACTCAGCAAGGCGGTCCAGCGCCTCGATGGATTCGAACTTATCAACACAGTGCTCTTGAGGCGGCTCTATCGCTAGGCCATCGATTTGCTCAGCGTTAAATACGGTGAAGACTTTGATGACCGGAATGTGTTCGATTTCGCCGCTGTCGTCTTCGCGATCCCACGTTTTGTAGAAGATGATTTTGGTGCCCTTCTCCCCTTTACGCACCTGAGCGTTGACACTCATCGCTTGCTTGTACGTCATCCATTGATTGCTAGAAAAACCGCGCTCATCTTGCGCAATCCAAAGCAGCAAAATATTGATACCTGAATAGTGTGTGCCCGTGACAGGGTTTTGAGGCATGAAGGAGACGCCACCATTCCACGGTTGCACCCATGGTTTCACGCCGGTTTCTAGCGCGGCAATCACGCGCTGCGTGACTTGCTCATAGATATCATTTTGTGCAGTTGTCTGAGTGGCCAACGGCGATACGTTGGTTGCGCTTTGAGCATTAGGATGAGTTTGAGAGTGGTGTGTAGCCATGACCGGCCTCCTTGGTTGTCTGAGTATCACTTCGCTTGTCGCCTGAACCCTCTACCTCAAGGCGGGGACACATTGGCAAGGGCGCGATAGCGGCTTCGCCCTCCCTTGCGAATGGGGCAACGTTTTGAGATAGCTAGAGTTCAGCGTCGATGGGCGTGGTGATAGGAGCCAGGAAGAGACGGCATGCGTGCGCACTACCGAATTACTCATCGTTCGCTCAAAGCGCGAAAGGTAACGAGGCGAGGCCGAGGCGCAGCCATGAACGAAGGACTGGCGGAGTGCGTTGGGTGATTGGGTATCTGGAACTTAGAAGCACATTGAGCTTGGCTCAATAGCCGTGCTTCAAGTTAGCGATACGAGCCGCTGCGCGGCGAAATGAACCGAGTGAAACGTAGTAAAACGAAGTGAAACGTAGTAAAACGAAGTGAAGGGAGAACGCCCATCAAAGGGAGCAGAAGACAAGTTGAAGTGGCGTTCTTGGTATTGTTAAGTTGCTATGGTTATCTTACCAAACCCATAGCAAGCAGGAAAAAACCAAAGAAGAACAGGCAGCCAGAGACCAGTAATATTTTTCTCAACACGACTTGGATCTTTTTTCCTTCCTTTGTGAGCTTATGACTATCAAGAAAAAGAAAAGCGAAAGACTCAAAATATCTTCCGACCCCACTTTCTTCTTTCTTGTAGCGGCTCAAATAGACACCGCCAAATGTCGCTACGAGTGAGAAAACGACAAAAATAGCAAATAGTAAATGACGGTATAGATCGTAGTAGCTCATATTCTCCCCAAAAACGATGGACTTCCCTGAAACTGGCAACCACTTTACCAATAGTTTTTGAACTCTGCTATGCATACAGGCAAGCAAGAAAAAGGGCGCAATGCCCTTTGTGCTTCAATCTCGATGGAAAGTCAGCCAATTCCAACCCGGCATAAACTTGTGATGCAGACCTTGTAAAAACTCAAGGCCCGCTTCGGTCACTTCCCCTTGTGATATGCCTTGCTGCATCAAGCGCAAAAGGTATTGCTTGTTGCCGAAATACGACGACTTCGCCCCCGCGCACTCTGGCTTTGGGATAGCCCAAACGGTTTCGTTTGCGTCAAGGTACAAGTCCCAGTTGGCGTCGCCAATAAAAATGCGTGTCATGGATTGCGTTTTCATGGTGGTACTCCCTGTTGTGTGTCTGACTGACCGCACGCCGAGAGGCGCACCACGGCAAGGGCGCACAGCGGCGAAGCCTCCCTTGCCGTGGTGCGTTGATTCGGGGAGGGGTAACAAGGACACGAAAAACAGGGAGACGCAAAAACACCATCCATTGCAGCACATTTAGCAATGGACGGATTCGAGACAAACAGAGTGAAGGCTATCCCCTCGATGGAGGGGATAAGAGCGAATTAGTTGAACAGCTGAAGGGCAAGCGAACTGATAACGCCAACCAGCGTGGTGATAAGTAGCCAGTTAAGGCGGTCGAATTACTTGTCGAACTTGGTTTCGAGTTTATCAAAGCGTTCATCGACCTTATCGAAGCGGTCATCCATCTTGGTTTCAAGCTTCTCAAAGCGCTCATCGACTTTGTCGAAGCGTTTTTCCATACGCGCTTCCAACGCGTTCACCTCTTCACGGGTCGCGTTGTGCTGCGCTTGGTCAAACAGGAGTTTGAGCAAGTCTTTTTGTGTGATGTCGCCGGAATTACTCATATCGTTAGCCATCGTGGTTCTCCTTGTTGAATTGTATCGTAACGTGGTGAGTGGCACCGTGCGGATTTTTTACCTAGCGTTGCAGGGGTTAATGAGTGAAAAACCACGGCAGCAATGTAAAGAGAGGCACGATGGCGAACTCACGGCATCGCGCCACTTGCTGCGGCCTTACTCAAGCGCAAAGCCGCCCTCGAAAGAGCGGCCATGGTGAGTTAGAACCCTTCGGGCATCCATTTGGCAAAGTGATCTTTCTGCTTCTTAGTGAGCGAGTCGTCACCACCGGATAGCCACGTATCAAGCTGCGCCACGATATCGCCTTTTTTCATGGCCTCCCCCATTGCCAACCATTCCGGTGACATCACGGGTTTAGCGATATCGAGCAATGCCGTTTTGTTGATGCGTTTAAGGAAACTGTCAGTTGTTGGCCTCCAATAATCGGCGGCATCAAACTCAAGCATTTGGTACACGAACTCATAGTTGAATCGGTGGTTATCTGTAGCCATCGATGGTTTCAGACTTGACGCCACCGCGAACGCAACCTGCTTTTGTTTTTCCTCTGCATCGAGCTTCACGAACGCGTCGAATCGTTCTTGATAGGAGTCGGCTTCTAACCATGATGAATCCAGTGTTTCTCTTAGCGCCAAAATGCGTTCGTGCGCTAGGTTTTCGCCAAAATCACCCTGCTTTGGCTCGGTGTAGGTGCTATGCAAAGCCGCATCAACGGGGGTACTGGTGTACATTTCGAACTCTTTTAAGCAAATCGTAAAGTACAGCAAATCGATAGCGAGTTGGCTTTGCTGCATCAATGCATGTTTCGCCATCGCCAAACGGTGCGCTTGCAAATCGTCAGTCAAAGCATTGAAGTAAGTGGATTCGACTTCCACCGAACTCGCTGCGCTCTCGCTTGAACCGCCCTCGCCTTTTGCGTTGCCTTTCTCACTACTTTTCGCGGCGGCTTGTACCGCTTTGAGTGCCTTACGTTCAGACTTAGCAACCAGCCCTTTTGTCACTGACACTTCGCCGCTCCAACCGATGGTCAGGATGCAACCAGCCAGCGCTTTTTCGGCTTTCTTGTACTGGCCTTTATTGGGTGTTAACTCAAGATAGCCTTTGGTTTCGTTAAAGGTGCGCTGCAAGATGTTTTGCGTCCACTTCCACCCTTGGGCTTTGAGTTTGTCGCCTTCTTCATCGAGCTTGGCATTGGCAAGGGTTTCGACAAGGGCGCGGTCTTCGAAGTACACTTTTTCAGAGAACAAGTCCGAGGTCACTTGACCACCGGCTTGTTCATACGCGTCTTGGCCAACAAACTTCACCAAGTAATGGCTATCTTCCAGTGCTTCCTCTTTGAGTACCGTTCGAAGCTGATTATCGCTGTACATGCGCGGATTCTTTTTCACGCTCTCCCACACTTTGGCTTGGTGTTCAGGGGGCGCGATGGTAAACACCATGACTTTCTCAAGGCTTAACTCGCCTTCCTTGTACGCTTCCAATACCTCGGTATGGACGCCAGCGAGTTTCATGCGCTGATGAACGTAAAGCTGTGTTTTACCAAAGTGCTGCGCGACCGTTTCGACACTCGCCCCTTTCTCAATCATGCTGGCAAAGGCGGTGAACTCGTCGGCAGGGTGCATCGCGGCGCGAGTGATGTTTTCGGTCAGCGACATTTGCTCGGCGTAGTGCTCGGCTTGCTGCTCGGTGAGCACCTTCACAGGCACGACATCATCTAGACTCAAATCGCCGTCATCGACCAGTGCCAACAACTGCTGAAAACGGCGACCGCCTGCCACTACGCCGTAGCCGTCTTGCGTCTCGGGTAGACACACAAGGTTTTGGATAATGGCTTGCGCTTTGATGGACGCTTTAAGCTCAGCATCTTGTTCTTCGGTGGTTCTCACGGTGCGAACGTTCAGTTCTGACAAGAACAGGTGGCCAATTGGAAGCATGCGAGTGCCTTGATCTTCTAAAAGGGTGAGGTCGTAGGCGCTGCTTGCGTTGAGTTCGATTACTGTTGTCATAATGCTATTCCTTATGCTGGGTTGGATGGGTGTTGCTCGATGGTCAAAGTTAGAGCGGCAAGACGTGCGTAATACGCGTTCAAGTCCTCGGCGCTCAATTCGCTGTGGTGTTCCTCTAAAAAGGCCAGTTCCTCTTTGGCACGTTCCACTTCACGCTCAGAACTTGCTCTTAGAGCATCATTTTTAGGAGAGCTTTCGCGCCCAGCGGCGAGACGCTGGTCGCTTCTTGTTGGGTTACTGCGCGTAGTGGTTGGGTTTGGGTATGTCATAACGCTGTCCTTCTTAGTTGGTCGTATCACTTTTCGGAGCCGCTTGACTGTCCCTTCCTTCGGCATGGTTCGCATTCGCAAGGGCGCGCAGCGTTCATATACCCTTGCTAATGGGGCTCTGACGTAGGAGGGTTAACAGGCAGCGAGCATCCGAGGTGAGACGACGCAAAGAAAGGGTATTGGACACAACAAAACCGGCCCGTAGGCGCAGTTAGCAAACAGAAGTGAAATAGGATGAGGCAGCACGACGAATCGCAGCCAGGTGCTAGGCACCGGCTGTCAGCGTTGGGTGATTGGGTACCTGGAACTTAGAAGCACATTGAGCTTGGCTCAACGCCTGTGCTTCAAGTTAGCGATACGAGCAACATGGCTGCGAAATGAACCGAGCGAAGCGCAGTGAAACGAAGTGAAGGGAGAACGCCCAACAAAGCTAACAGAGTGACTTTAAGACGTTAAGCAGAAATCAGCATCAGTTTATAAGACAGCATCGCGATGACGATACCGACCACCAACAGCCTCAAAATAGGCTTTTGCTTCTTGGTTGAAAACAATCGACGTGGGTTTTTATACAACTTGCTATCATCAAGTTGTCGCCATTGAAGCCACACACGACCAATGGTACTGATACCCAGACCGACCAAGACTAAAAATACCAACACTTCCATGCCATACATCCTTAAAAAGAGAAGTCAAATAAACAGAAACATGTAGTTCGTAAGAAAATCGTAAATGTCCGGCTCACCGTAAAAAAGAAAATGGAGCACGATAACCAGCATCAGACCAGTACCAATCCGTACCAAAACAGAAAGGCATCGTTTTACCATGCTTCCCCGCTCGACTCGTCCAACAATCATTAGTGAACCAAATGAGTTTCGTTGAAATGCGAACCGAGGCATAGCGGTAGATTGACTAGCTTGGCAAGTTCAGAGCAATAGTTTTGCCAAGCATTCAAGGTCTTCTCACTGCCAAATATGGAAAGCACTTCTTGATTCACGAGATCATCATAGACATGGCGAGGACTGCAATCATTAGCCAGAGACGCGGCCAATGATTCAATACACTTCGCCTGCAACTCTAACATCAACAGCCGATTGTCCAGATCGGAAGAGTTAGGATCATAATCACGTACCAAAGTTTTGCCTTGGCATGCGCTACGAAAATTGACAATCGACTTACTCATTTCTCGTTGCATCATCCAAATACACACTGTTCCGCAATGGTGAACTTTCGTCAGATCCCTATTTGCTGAATTCATCCCTACTCTCCTCTCAACGATCCGCAGCCACCTTCATGCCTTGCTGCTTTCTCTTTTAAGCCACGAGAGATCACGATCAGACCTCTCACACGACAGTTCTTTTTGCGCTCGCAACACATCGGTGTAGTTGAACTGTCTTTTGACGCCTTTTTTGCCGTTTACTTTAAGCGGCGGCGTGATGATCGGTTTACCCTTGTAGTGCAAGCCACCGCCTTGGGTCCATTGCAGCAATTGAGGTTCAGTCAGTTCAAGAAGCGCTGCCGCTTGCTCTGTCGTTACGGATAAAATTTTCATATCACCCTCACTTATCACACCAGTGTCAACCAAACCACTATAGCCTCAATATGTAATCAGGTTAATATTAAACGTCTAACACTGACCCAATCTTGGTGTTTATTTGAGCAATTCTTGCACTACATCAATAACCATGTGCTTTTCCTTTCGCTTTACCCGTGCTTCTGGTGCACGCGGCGTAACATCGCTAGCTATCCATCATTCAAAACCACGGCAATCAAGGGCACGATGAACAACCTATAAGCAACAAGGTGAGCATAGTGAATGATCATCAACCCGAGCAACAAACACACTCGGTGACTTACGTCGGATTTTGGGCGAGGTTAGGCGAAACCATTGTCGATTCGATTCTTAGGGGCATCATCTCATTTATCGTTATCTTCATTGCGCTCTATGGCGGTATGACGAATATCCAGATTCGATTTGGTTCGATGTGCTCGATTTGTTGATGAACACAATCTTTCCCGTCGTGGTGCTGTTAACCTTCTGGATAAAGCATCAGGCTACGCCAGGCAAAATGTTGGTGTCGGCAAAAATCGTCGATGCTAGAACAGGTCGAAAGCCGCCCACCTTTCGTTTAGTCATTCGTTATTTTGGCTATATCCTCTCGACGCTTCCAATAAGACTGGGATTCTTTTGGGTTATCTGGGACAAAAGAAAGCAAGGTTGGCATGACAAAATGGCAGGCACAGTGGTTATTAAGGTAAAGCGCAACCCCATGGAGCCCGACCACAAAGACGATAGCCATCGTCCAAACGACCCAAAGGACTCGCAAAGCAATTGGATCACCTAAGCGGGACAGGGCTCTATGCCGCCCTGCAACCCGCGGGACCCAACGGTCCTTAAAATACACACCATTTCAAGGACCATCGCGTCTTATATTAAACTGATCACAAAATGCTTCCCTACTCTTGTCTTGACCATCCACTGAAACACGTTTCTGGACATAAATCACTTAGATCAATAGCTCTAATTTATTCCATTTTGATTACTATTTTTGACTGAAAATGGCGGTTAGTTGATCTTTAATCAAATGACAAGTGCATAGATATTCAAAAGGCAAGGTATGAACCTTGCCTTTGGTATTTACTTATACCAGCCGTCAGCTAGAACTTCTGCTTGCTCTAACACAAGCTTGATGGCTTCCTCTGCGGCATCAGGTGGGTACTTCCAGCGGCGCAATAATCGACGAACAAGGTTACGCATTCGAGCTCGTACACTCTCCCGCTTCTGCCAATCTACGGTTGCAGACTTACGAAGTTGATTAGTCAGTTCTATAGCAAGCTTACGTAGGTTGTCATCCCCCAACTCTCGAACCGAAGACTCGTTTTCTACCAACGCACGATAGAAAGCGATTTCGTCGACTGAAAGGTTAAGTCTATCTAGTAACTCCGCATCTTCCTGCATTTCCTTTGCCCACTGAATCAGCTCTTCAATAACCTGAGCCGTTTCAATGTTGCGGTTGTGATACTTTTGAAGTGTAGTCATGATACGGTCAGAGTATTTCTTTTCCTGAATCACATCATTCTTCATGCGAGCTTTGACCTCATCTCGCAGTAGCTTTTCTAATAGTTCTACGGCAAGGTTCTTCTCTTTCATGTTCTTGACGTCTTCAAGGAACTCTTCGGACAACAGTCCAATATTAGGCTTATCAAGACCAACCATAGAGAAAATATCATCCACACCATCAGCAACTACAGCGTTATCCAATATCTGTTTCAGAGCGGTATTACGCTCTTCATCAGTACGCTTTTTATCAACTGTTGAGTGCTTGATGAATGCGGCCTTAATTGCAGAATAGAACGCAATTTCGTTTTTGTAGCCAGCGGTCTCATCCATTGTGTTACAGAGTGAGTAAGCCTTTGTGAGCGCCGCCATGATATCAAGGAAGCGACGCTTGCCATCTCTCACTTCTTTACCGTTACTATCGCTGTGTGACAAGCCTGATAAGTGGTTCACAGCACCGGGGAGCAAGCGAAGAGCGTCTGTTTCAAAGTCAGGCCGATAGTTGAATATGTCACCATCAACAGGCGTAGCAAACATGCCTCGAATGATATCGACCTTTTCCATCAACACAGCAAAGGCTTCTGCTGTGTCTACAGTTGGCTGACCTTTTCCCTGACTGTTGGTATAAGTCTTAAGGGCATTTTTCAGCTCGTTAGCAATACCGATATAATCCACCACTAGGCCACCGGGTTTGTCTTTAAACACACGGTTTACTCGGGCGATAGCCTGCATCAAGTTATGGCCTTTCATCGGCTTATCGATGTACATGGTATGACAACACGGTGCATCAAAGCCTGTTAACCACATATCGCGCACAATCACTAATTGAAGTTCGTCCTCGGTATCTTTGTAACGCTTCTCAAAAAGCTTTTTCGTTTTCTTGTCATGAATATGAGGCTGCATCTTTTCTTTGTCTGATGCACTACCTGTCATAACAATTTTGATTGCCCCTTTTTCAGGATCATCGTTATGCCACTCTGGTTTTATTGCCACAATAGCATCGTACAGGTCGACACAGATCTCACGACTCATCGCTACAATCATCGCCTTGCCGGGAAATGTAGAAGTACGGGTTGTGAAATGATTAACGAGATCTTTTGCCACTTGCTGTATTCGAGGTTCCGCACCAACAAGCTTCTCTAACGCAGCCCATTGTGATTTGATTTTCTCACGATCTGCGGTCTCTTCGTCTTCTCCAATTTCATCCTCAACTTCATCATTTAGACCTTCGATCTTGTCCTGATTGATATCAAGTTTTGCTAAGCGTGACTCGTAGTAAATCGGAACGGTTGCACCATCATCAACGGCATCTTGAATATCATAGATTGATACGTACTCGCCAAACACACCGCGAGTGTCTTTGTCATCCATGGCTATAGGAGTGCCTGTAAAGCCAATGAACGAGGCATAAGGCAGAGCATCACGCATGTACTTAGAATAACCAAAAACGTACTTGTGAGCTTTTACAGCGCCATTTTCGTCCTTTACTTCAACCAGTTTGGACTTGTTACCATACTGACTTCGATGTGCCTCATCCGAAACTACAACAATATTTGCTCGCTCCGATAGAACTGGGTGTTCGGTTTCATCGGCTAAAAGTGCGAATTTTTGAATGGTGGTGAAAATGATGCCGCCTGATTGACGATTAAGTAATAGTTCTCGCAAGGCATCACGATCATCAGCTTGCTGTGGGATCTGTTTGAGCGTCTCTTGTGCCATGCCGAACGTGTTGTAGAGCTGACCGTCCAAATCATTTCGGTCTGTGACGACAACGATCGTTGGGTTGTTCATAGTTGGCTGCTGAAGCAGTTTGCTGGCATAGCACACCATTGAGATACTCTTACCACTTCCTTGAGTGTGCCAAACGACACCTGCCTTACCACTTCCGGGTTTAATTTTATCTAAGCCTTTTGTCGCCTGAACCTGATATTTTGCAATGTTGTCAGCCACCAAAGGCAAGTTAGCATCGGCTTGCTTCGCTTTTACTGTCGCTTCTACTGCTGCCCGAACGGCGTGAAATTGATGGTAGCCAGCGATTTTCTTGATGATTTTGTCGTTGTCAGTTTCGAATAAGACAAAATAGCGAATGTAATCCAACAAAAGATCGGGGTTGAAGAAGCCGCGTACCATTGTCTCCAACTGGAACTCAAGCAATGGCTTATCATCTTCACCAGAGACAGTCTTCCAAGGCAAGAAGCGTTCTTTATTTGCTGTTAGTGAACCAACACGAGCCGTCCAACCATCACTAATGACTATGGCTTCGTTGAACGCAAACAACTCACCAATTTCATCTTTGTAGGTCTGTAACTGGTTGTAGGCATTCCAAATGTCAGCATGTTCATCCGCTGGGTTCTTTAGCTCTACAACTGAGATAGGAAGACCGTTAATAAACACGACCACATCTGGGCGACGATTGCCTTTAGTACCTGTGATGGTGAACTGATTAACCACCAAAAACTCATTGTTATCTGAATTAGTGAAATCCATCAAACGGGCATGGGTGTGCTTTGGGGTTGGCTGACCATCTTCAATGACGGTGTATTCAACGGGCACCCCCTCAATCAATAGCTTATGGAATGCTCGGTTGTTTTTTATTAATACCGGAGTTTCAGGGGTGCTTACCGTGTTCACGACCTGATTGAGAGTCTCTTCCGGCAGTTCAGGGTTTAGGATCTCTAACTGATAAAGCAAACGTTTTTTGAGCACCACTTGATGATAGTCATCACGCTCTGGAGTGTCGCCATCTGGTGCGATGTCGTAGCCATTTTTATAGAGGTAGCCTTCACCGATGAACCAATCAAGGCAGAGTTGTTCCAATTGGTCTTCCGTTATTTTCATATAGCGTCTTGCTCCTCAAAGCTGGTGCTTTTCAACTGACGATTGACTTCAAGCAACGCTGACTTAAAAGCTAATTCAAACTTTGTCATGTTTTGTATTAGCCATTCGATGATCTCAGGCCAATATTCGCGGTTGTAGCCGTCAAATTCCTTGCTCACTTTTATTCGACACGCCTTTTTGCCATCAAGCCTTTGCCAATCAATCGGAGAGCCGAACTTCGTCTCTATATCAGATCGTTGCTTAAATAACGCATCAAAGACAAAATTGTTTTCCTCTGGGGCCTGTCGACTGAGGTACAGCTCAACACGAGCTTCTTTAGTACCAAATATTAAATTGAACCGACAATTTCTCACACCAGAACCAGCACCTAACCACTGGTCTTTACTCGGGCTAATATTATCGAACATGCGACACGAACTATCGGTCATACTTTCGAGTAGCCGCTCCCAAAACTCGTGACGAATTTTATGGCGGTGCTTAATCTCGATAGATGTGCTTTTTTCTTCTGCTTCTTTGGCATTCATACCAATCATCAGTTCTTTAGCCTCTGGGGTCGGTATAATTTGCTCGACATTGAGAAACAGCTCCTGAGCCATCGCATACGGCGTAACTTTAAAGCACTGAACTTGGATATCATGATTAAGTAACCACAGTGCTGTACTCGTCACCTCTTTGCGGAAGTTTGCAGCCACAAGCATTAAACGTTGGTTGATACCTGAATTTAAAACGACTTCACTTAGATCGGGGGCATCTAAGAACTCACAAAGCAGAGCTCGTGCGTCACCACCACCGCAGAAGCGCTCCAAATAGCTTTGGAAAATTTCCACGATTTGTGACTTCGTTAAGTTAGAACAATAAGACGCGTATTTGAGTGCTTGCCACATGACATCTCGTCCAGTGTCGTCGAGCTTATTTTCGATGATGACAAGATTTCCGTCTTTGTCTAAAGCCAACAAATCGAGGCGCTCTCTCGTATCATCAAAGCCATCAAACTCCTTCTGGATGATAAGCAACTCTTCACCAAGTGCGTCGGGTTGATTAGCTAACCACTCCTGCAAATGGTCACGCTCTCTGAACCCCAAGTCACTAAAACGTTTAGTTTCGATCCTAGAAATTCGATTAGATTCGGTATCAATCTTAAACACGTCTTATTGTCCTTTTGATTAGTTCTCGGTTGCCGTTTCTAACTCGATTTCGCCGGAAAGCAATTTAGGAAGAAGCGTATCTCGAAGCTTTTCAAGGTAAGAATTCTCAACTAAGTTTTGAGCTTTCTTTTCGAATAGAGGAGCAATTAACTGACTAAATTTGTCTGCAACCTTCAGATCAAGAGCGACCTCAATTGCCATTATTTTCTTAGGAGCTGTGTGTTTCACTGTGGAACCAGTCACACCGCCCAAAACTTCATTTCTGTAGCCGCTTGAACAGAAAAATGAATAGAGATAATTTTTGATATCTTGTTCGATCTTAAGTTCGACTTTTCCGATTCGCTGATTGTGTAGATAAGTTTTACCTTCACTTTCAGGAACAAAAGCAGGATACCCAAGAGTATCCGCCTGTTTACTCAAGTCCGTCATGGTGACCATCAGGTCTCCCTTGGTAAAGATATAGTCATCAGGAATAGGGCCATCGTAATACTTAAGCTTATCTAGCTTTATACCGCCACCAATGCGAAAGTTCCCGGGAGTTACACAGATGTCGTCTGTCTCTTGGTCAGAAAAATATGTACCTTTAAAAGCGAAGCCATGTTTGATGTTGATGTAGTTAGATAGAGGTGAAATATCCCATCCTTCCGGAATCAAACCTAGCTCAGACTCAACGAGCTTTTCTGGGAATAGCGAGGCAGTAGCCGCATCCATACCCTCTGGTTGCTCGCCATTCATCTTGGCTTTGACTGGGTCGAAATCGACAAACCATGACTTGAAGATGGTTTGTGCCATTTCTTCTAGGGTTTGGTTGATTTGAGTATTGAGAGCTACTTTGGATTCTAGACGCGAAAGACTACTGCCTATCTCCCTTTGTACCTCTTTATTCCTTGTAGCATGGACTTCAAAAGGATAAACAGCATTTCGGTTTAACGATTTTTGAGCGCTGCCAGAATTAAACTGATCGAAATTCACCGTTTTTAATAAGTAGTAGATATATTTAGGATCATTGTCTTTAAAATCAGTCACATAAAGGCATGTATTAAGAGGCCAGTAGTCTTCATCTACAAACGAAACTTCGCCCATTGAGTTACCACTGCGCCCTACAATGACACCTTCACCAATGCATTTGGCTTCATTATGGTAGCCTGTTATCCCTGACGAACCCATAATTGGAATACTTCCTTCAGCCCTTTTTGAAGAGGGAAGATCGTGCCCCCTTTGCAAAGTAATGAGTTCACCTAATGGAATCATTTCCCAATCACAGCTCATAACCCAACCCCGCTAGGTTCTTCTTAATCTCAGCTTCTAAAGTTGCTGATTCTGCAAACTGCTCAGCCAACTTTGAAGTCAGCGTTGCCATCTTCTCAGCAAAAGGAACGCCATCGTCCTCTTCCTCAGCCGCGCCAACATAACGGCCCGGAGTTAGCACAAAGTCATGTTTGGTAATTTCTTCAAGTGTTACTGATTTGCAGAAACCAGCTTGGTCTTCATAGCCAACGCCATTAACTTCTTCACCCGTTTTCCATGCATGGTAAAGGTCAGCAACTTTGCGGATATCATCAAAGTTAAAATCACGTAGAACACGGTCTTTCATATAACCAAGGTTACGGGCATCAATAAACAGCACTTCACCTTTGCGAGCACGCAGTTTACGACCTGCTTTGTCAGTACGAGCAGTCTTGTTCTTAGTTAAGAACCAAATACATGCGGGAATCTGAGTGTTAGTAAACAGTTGACCGGGTAGCGCAACCATACATTCAACAAGATCGTTCTCGATAAGCGCTTTACGAATCTCACCTTCATTGTTGGTTGTCGAACTCATCGAACCGTTTGCCAATAGAAGCGCCTGAGAACCATCAGGAGCAAGGTGGTAAAGCATGTGCTGCATCCATGCGAAGTTTGCGTTACCTGCTGGCGGTTGGCCGTATTTGAAGCGCGGATCGTTATCATCAACACCTGTATTCCACTCTTTCATGTTGAATGGAGGGTTTGCCATGATGAAGTCAGCACGAAGATCAGGGTGCTGTACATTAGTGTATGTACTTGCAGGCTCTTTGCCGAAGTCGTAGTCAAGACCACGGATCGCCATGTTCATCGCTGCTAGCTGCCACGTCGTGTGGTTGTATTCTTGACCGTAGATAGAGATTTTCTGTTTCTGCGTCAGTGCATCAACTTTCTTTTCGTTAGCATGACGCTCAATGAACTTCTCTGACTGTACGAAGAAACCACCGGAGCCCATTGCTGGGTCATAGACACGACCTTCAAATGGTTCAATCATCTCAACGATTAGCGATACAATTGAAGCTGGCGTATAGAACTGACCGCCTTTCTTACCCTCGGCAAGCGCAAACTGACCCAACATGTACTCGTATACATGACCGAGGATGTCTTTACTGTTTAGATCAGCATGAACAAACGGGATTGTAGCAATCAGGTTGATAAGCTCATTCAACTTAGCCTGATCGATCTTCAAACCTGAGTAAGATTTGTTAAGTACGCCTTTCAGTTTCGGGTTGTCACGTTCGATACCCTCAAGAGCGTTGTCAATAAGGTGACCAACAGAAGTAATCTTCTTCACTTTACCGTCAATTTCGAGGTCAGCACCACCAATCACAAGTGGTGCGTTATCTTGTAGGAACTGCCAACGTGATTCCGTCGGCAGCCAGAACACGTTTTTCTCGGTGTAGAAGTCACGTTGCTCTAGCTCGATAGCAATCTCTTCTGCCAACTCTTCTTCAGAAAAATCAGCAGGGTCTAGGTAGTATTCGTGATCTGGGTTAGCAAGGTCAGCTTTAATCTCGTCCTGACGCAGTTTAAACGCATCAGAGACGTATTTAACGAAGATTAGACCTAACACTGCATGTTTGTACTGCGCTGCGTCTAGCGTTGATCGTAGCTTGTCTGCCGCTGTCCAGAGCTTGCTTTCAAGCTCCTTCAGGAATTGTTGTTCTTGTTGGTTCATTTCGGTTTTCTTTGCTTCGAAAATAATGCGTGCATTCTACCAGTAAACATGGGGTTTTCACTGATTTATGCCTTACTTAATAGTGATTTTTATGAAGTAAGGAGCACATCATGGTGGCTTGGAACAAAGGTAAACGAGTTGGTCAGAAGAAAGCGTTCAAATTAGAGGATATTTGGCGGATTCGAATTCGGTTGGAGCTTGAAGAACGACTGTTCGAGTTAGCGCTTTTTAACCTTGCCATCGATAGCAAGCTTCGGTCATGCGACTTAAGGAACTTGAAAGTGCAAGACGTTAGTCGCAGTGGTTGCGTGATGTCCAAAACCATAGTTAAACAGCAGAAAACTCACCAAGAAGTTCACTTTGAGATCACTCCCAAGACTCAGCAGACGTTATCGCAATGGATCATTAAGAATGCGTTGTCACCTACTGACTTCTTGTTTCCTAGTCCACGCAGAGAGGGGCAGCCCATCTCGTATCACTACTACACCACATTGGTTAATCGATGGGTTACTGACATTGGACTAGATAAAACTCAATACGGAACGCATTCACTTCGCCGCACCAAAGCTTCTTTGATCTACGCCAAAACCAAGAACTTACGAGCTATCCAGTTGCTTCTTGGTCATGCTAAGTTAGAAAGCACGATTGAATACCTTGGTGTCGAGATTGAAGATGCACTAAGGATTTCGGAGAGTTGTGAGACGTGAGGGTCAAGGCCAATGGCTTAAGTTGTAAACAAAATGGTCGTCGTTTGAGTCCCCCAACGCTAAATCTTTCACACAAATATAAGAAGTGTATTTATGACTATTCAGCACATTAAAGTTGGCAGTGTTCCCGATATTATTGAGCTAACACCAAACCCCAATCAGGAAAGTGACTCTCATCCTTTTACCCTATCAACGAATAGCACATGGGGAGAGCAGGGCTCTGAAATATCAATAGAGAAATTACGCCAAAATATCGAGCCTTGGTTAACCGCTCTTTTCCAATCCGAACATTTAAATCTATTGATCGGTGCAGGTTTGAGTACGTCTATTCAAATGTCTGCTACGGGTGCACCACCCGCAGGAATGGGGTGGATCAGTGATCTAACAGTCTGTCAAAGCGAAATAAATACATCCGCAACAAACGCTGCCACTGCGGCTGGGCGCGCACAGGGAAATATAGAAGATCAAATTAGAGCTATTAATGAACTTATCAAGGGACTTGAGATTCTGACGGTATTGAATACCCCGCAACCTGTAAACCCTCCAGCTCCATTTGTAGCCTATAGAGACCTAAAAGCTGATTTAGATGCGATTAAGGGGGAGTTGTCTCGATGCCTAGGTGAGTTCTCAAAATCTGTCAGTACCGGAGAATACTTAATTAAAAGTGCTGAACCAGAACGGAAAGAAGAAACTTTCAACTATCTTGTGAGCTTCTTAATGAGCTTTGCGAGTAGAACCGCCACACGCGATAGGTTGCATATTTTCACAACGAACTACGATCGAATTATCGAGGTTGGTGCTGAACTTGCTGGTTTAAGACTCATAGATCGTTTTGTTGGAAGTATCGCTCCCGTTTTTAGATCCTCAAGGTTAGAAGTTGATTATCACTATAACCCTCCGGGAATACGTGGGGAACCAAGATATTTAGAGGGTGTGGCCCGTTTTACTAAGCTTCATGGCTCTCTTGACTGGCATGAGCAAGAGGGTGCGATAAGGCGTTTTGGTCTACCCTTTGGAGCACGCTCTGTTGAGCCGTTTCTAGAAGCTGAAGGTCACGAAAGCAATAGCTATGAACAGCTAATGATATACCCTAATTCAGTCAAAGACAGAGAAACCGCAGAGTACCCCTATGTTGAGCTATTTAGAGATTTAGCAGCAGCAACTAGTCGTCCAAACAGCACGCTGGTCACATATGGCTATAGCTTTGGTGATGAGCACATAAACCGCGTAATTGAGGATATGCTAACAGTTCCATCTACTCACCTAGTAATTATCGCTTTCGGTGACCCACTTGGAAGAATTATGAGTTTCATCAGAAAAAGTGGAAGAAAAGCGCAAATCACGTTACTGATGGGCGATCACTTAGGAGACCTCAAAACTTTAGTTGATAACTATCTACCCAAACCAGCCATAGATAAAGCATCAATAAAAATGGCTAAGCTACTAAAACAACGAGGTTTCGTCCAGTCGGAATCCTCAAATTATACCACTACCCCTGAGGTAACACTATGAGTTACCTACCAATTGAAAGATTAGAGCAGCTACGAATCGGAACTGTTGGTTTCGTATCTCCGAGCGAAATTAGAGTATCCTTAGAAATAGACTCCCCAGACTCTGTGTCTCTCCAAGGAGGTTCTCCTCGCAATTTCCCGAGAATAAACAGCTATGTCCTGATAAGCAGCGATGAGGGGTTTCTTGTTGGACAAGTTGAATGGATTGGAATTGAACATTCGCCTTACCCTAAACGAAAAGGCTTGCAAGATTTTGGATTGATCGATCTACCTTTCCCACTAAAAAAGCTGAGTATCAATCCTGTAGGCACATTGAGAAGCGATAGAAAAAGTGATGGATTCAAATTTTCTAGAGGCACAGATGCATTTCCCTCTGTTGGTGATTCAGTCCTCCTGCCAACTGACCAACAATTAAGATCGATAATCGAATCAGGTGAGAATAGAAGAGTTAAGATAGGTGATAGCCCCTTAGCCAATAATGCAGAAATTAAAATTGATCCCGACAGACTTTTTGGGCGACACGTAGCTGTTTTGGGTAACACCGGAAGTGGGAAGTCGTGCTCTGTTGCAGGGTTGATCCAATGGTCGTTAGACGCTGTGTTACGACAGGAGCAGACTCCGAATGCGCGATTTATAATTTTAGACCCTAATGGTGAATACAATCGAGCATTTGGCCCACTGTCAAAATATAAGGGAAATTTACTACGCGTTGATGCTAACTCTGAGGCAGGAGAACTAGATTTAAAAGTACCTTCATGGCTATGGAACAGCTCCGAATGGGGAGCTTTCACTCAAGCAAGTTCAAAAGTGCAGCTCCCTTTACTGCGCCGTGCTTTGAGAGCCATGAGAAATGATGTTTTGTCAGAAGACGACATAACAATTCAAGCAAAACACTTTTGCGGGATACTTCTCGTTTCTATAAGGCAACTAGCAAGTCAAGGTCAGATATATGTAAATGGCGGTCATGCCAAGGGTTTGGTTGAGAGCTTGACTTCATGGGAAAGTAGTCTGTCCACACTAAACGAGAAAATTGCTAGCCAACCTTTCAACAGCTTACTAAGCACTATAAACACTTTTCTGTCCTCTCGAAGAGGAATACAGTGGCCTGCTAAGCCAGAAGTCAGTGATACAGACAGGTTGATCGCTGATTTAAAAGAATCTCATGTCGCTCTCGGCGGTGATGAACAAGAACTACTTCCTAAAAGTGAAGATACACCCGTTCGTTTTGAAGGGGATGACTTTGTCGCATACCTAGAAGCTTTAGCACAAGAAACAGGAACAGAGCAGTTCGTAGAGTTTCTTTTAACTCGAATTCGTACAATGTTAGGTGATACTCGAATTAGTGCTGTCACTAAAGATTCGGATCAACCTATCAGCCTAACAAACTGGTTAGACACTTTTCTTGGGAAAGACACGCATGGTGCAATAACCGTGATCGATCTCTCTCGTTCCAAATGAAATTATTCACCTCGTAACAGCGGTTATCTCTAGAGTAACATTTGAAGCCCTTCAACGTTACCGGAAAATGACTGGAAAACCACTTCCAACAGTAATGGTTGCAGAAGAAGCCCATACATTCATCAAACGTTATAAGGAAGAAAGTGAGAGCCAATCTGTCTCCGATGTGTGCTGCAAAGTATTTGAAAAAATCGCTCGTGAAGGGCGCAAATTTGGTTTAGGACTAGTCGTATCATCCCAGCGACCTTCTGAACTATCCCCGACGGTTTTATCTCAATGCAATACTTTTCTATTGCACAGAATCAGCAATGATAGAGACCAAGAACAAGTCCATAGACTTGTTCCCGATAACATGAGGGGCTTATTAAGGGAGCTTCCTTCGTTGCCATCACGCCATGCAATTTTACTAGGATGGGCTTCGGAGTTACCCGTTCTAGTTCGAATGAAAGAACTGACTGAAGAGCAAAGGCCGCAATCTGATGATCCTGATTTCTGGAACGTATGGTCTAATTCAACATCGGAACCTCGTGAGGTAAACTGGCAACTCATTGCAGAAGAATGGCAAAACCGAGACTAATCATACCTCTCATTTAGCGCTAAAGATGTACCTTCATAACAGATTTAAAAGGTTAACTACTCTAAGGCGCTTTTGTCCCAATGCACTTCGGTGTTGGCGAAGTGCATCAGCGTTAAGCCAACCAATATCAATTACAAGTAGTGTTTCCGTAGCTATCTGAATAACATGACGTGCCATCAGAAAACGTTGTATTTCCATAGTCGTCGGTGTATGACGACGTACCATCACTGTATGTGGTGTTGCCATAGCCATCCGAGTAAGATGAAGTACCGTCACTATACGTAGTGTTACCATAACCATCAGAGTACGACGACGTACCATCGCTGTATGTAGTGTTGCCATAATCGTCGTTATAAGCCGACACCCCATTCGAGCACGAAGTGTTTCCGTAGCTATCGCTGTAACAAGAAGTCGCATTTACCTGCGTAGCAACAACTAGGAGCGACAATATAATCATTTCTTTCATTCGTTGATCTCTTACTGACAAAGACAGCTTAGGACTGAGCTAAATCTAAGCGAAAGTATATCATCACAAAGGTTGACACAACACCACCAGTCTTTGACACCAAGTTAATTGAGCCTGAGGAGCCTTTGTCCCGATCATTGTCATGCGCTAAGAACGAAGTAGTGAAAATAATTTACAGGGACTTAATTCAAAAGCGTTCCTAACGAGAGTTTACTTAGTAAACGCTCCTTCCAAGCTCCAACCAGCCGCATACAAAATATGCTTATCTTTTACCAGTTCAGCGTTTGTATGTTTGTCTATTACAACATCCTTAGCATTTACCCTTGGAATAACTACTTGAGATTCCAAGCCAAGCCCTATGCGTGGTCTATCATTTCTCGCTTGAGCAATACCTTTTGATATTGGCTTAAGCTTGCTCGGCTTTCTTGGTTGAGCTTTAGCCTCTGAGCCATACAACTTAGACAGGCGCGATATTTCCTCTTCAATATCACTCTTTAACTGATTGAAAAATTTCTCCTTAAAGTGCTGTTTCTTCTTACATTCAGCGTAAGTTAATTTTGGAAACTCAGTATGCAGTCGCTCCCATAAGTTATTAGGGCATCTATAATGACCAAGAGACTCTGCCTCTGCTAAGGCTAATTTTCTATACTCTTCCGAAATATTAAATATGGAGGCTCCGGCAGATATCCCCCAACCACTTAACAGTTTAAACTTCACAAACAGTTCCCTACAAGACAGATAGTTTAGGTAATCTCCAAAGAGTATAAATCACTACTCCTTCTGACTAGTTACCATATTACGCCAACTACAAGACTTAGTGAATCGTTGAAGAGTTTGATGCTAGATTCCGAATCTGAACGTACTGCGCTTTTGTTCCATTGAGCGATATAATATGGGAGTTCTAGCAGGTCTCTTTCCAGTTATACACGTTCTCGTGAGAAGGGGTTTAGACGGGTCATCATGGTTGATTTTTTCTGATTCCATAAGGAATTTCAATTATTCCACGATACTTTCACGTATGGCATAAAATATTTAGGTGTGAAGCCGTATAAATTCAGTTCATTAGTGGGAGTGTGTAAATGAGTGTAGCAGCGTTAAATATGTTAACTGGTGGTTTTATAGGTGTAGTGCTGACATTATCTATCCAATACACAGTTAAACGTTTAACCATTAGATACAGCCATTTTTTGGCAAAGCGTGGAAAGTAAATAATGACACAAGCTGCACCGGATAAAATCACCTTCATGGGTGACGATTTTCTGTTATGTCCTGTTTTCTCTGTAAAAGGGTCCGAACTCCTTTCACGTGAGTTTCTTGGTATCAACAGTACCGCATTCCTCTCAGGGTGTAGCCGAGGGTTTATCTCCAGATTTCAAATCAACGCCGACAACCGATTGAGCCTGTGCAGCATATCTCTCATCGGCTCAAATTCCACTAGCCAAAATGTCTGTGGGAAAGAAGTTGTCACGGGCGAATACCATAAAGAGATCAGGGGAATCGACTTCTTTCCTCTTTTTTCCGGGCACCTAGTACTGCTAAAAGACTATTTAAAGAAAAGCAGCTTTATGTACAATTGCCCGGAAAATTATGAGACTGTTGTTGAGCTTGGACTCGAAAAGGGTAAAGTCATCCGAGTGAATGCCGTGCGAGTAAAGGAAGCGAAGCCAAACAAGATACTCTCAAAAGAACTCGCATCATTCACTGAAGCAAGTAAGTTTGCAAAATTTCTTTGTCAAGAGGGTGTTCAAGGGGTCATTGTAAAGCCGAATCATTCATCTAGGTTCACGGTTCAAGCTGATTTTGATAAAGAGTTTGAGTGTCTTTTTAATGAGCCTCACATCAAACAACGGCGCTGTTCCGAATGTGATGAAGTCATCCCCTTTGAGCGAGTGAAGATCGCCCCCAGTTGTTATCTGTGTATAGAGTGCCTTAGCACGCATGAGTCAAACAACAGTTATCACCGCACAATGGACGTTGATGGAATTGGTGGTCCTCGTGATGAGGCAAGACGAACTCTACGAAACAGACGAGATTAACTGCCTAATTCGTACCTTGCTTTTGTCCCTGAGCAAGACACTCAGACCAATAAAAAGAGGAGACGTTTCCGTCCCCTCTAAGCTTAGCCACGATACGTATCGTCCATACCGTAACTACCAAGCTTTGATAGAGTTTCACTTTCTTCGTCTGTCAATGGCATACTTAACATTCTTGTATATTCATCCATTTTCATTTGAAATGCTGCCCTTTCAATAACCTCTTTGGACACATTCGGAAGCTTTAAAGAAAAAGTGTCAATAATCGCACCCTGAAGTTGGTCATCATCACAGAACAAATACAACTCTTCAGAAGAGTCGGCGTCACTACAAGATTTTGCAAAAAAGGTGAGGTCACTATGGCCTTTATGGCCTAACGCAAGGGAAAGCCAATCATTTCGCTTGAAAGCTGAAATTAGAGAAGTTTCTGACTCATTAGAAATCAGGACTGCAAATTGCTTAGCTGATTCTTTAAATTGTTTAAGCTGTGAAGGGTATACTGGATACTTGTTTTTTTTAGACATGTATCAATCCTCGTTAATTGGGCTAAAGACATGCAATGTGACTCTCATGCACTACTCCCAATGAGTACTGATTCATTAGTTAGTTAAGATGAAAGCGCCTTGACCACGAGTCAGGTCTAGGTGGCGTCAAACCTAGTCTGTAAAGTATCAGGTGAGTAATAAGTATGTCAATGGCCATAAAGTAGCCTCCTCACTTGCTTTTGTCCCAATGAAAGTCGGAAGGCTCGACAACCTGTTGATAAAACAGGCAGATAACCAACCGAGAGCAAGCCGCTCAACGATGTCAAATCCATAGTTGCAGAAGACCTAAGCTCTTTCGTGGAGTGTAATTAACTCTTCCAATTCAGCTATACTTTTATGCCCGTATTGGGAATAAAGTTGTTTGGTGTTGATCGATGCATTGGACTCATTGTTTACACCTGCAACAGACTTATAGTTACAAATTTTGGCGCTAATATTACCGACCTCTAGTCCAGACTTTTGAGAAATATCACGAGAAAATTCGCTTTGCTTTCCTCTAGGGAATCCCAAACTTTCCAGTTTCTTGAAGGCCAATAAGCACCGTAATTCATTTAATTCATTCCATAGGGAGGTTTCACGATAGGCCATAGAATCACCTTAGTTTCATTGAACACACATTTATCGTAGAACACACATTCATCCAATGTCATCTATGATTTAATAACATTGAAAGGATCGACTCCCTAAGGCACTTTTGTCCCATTGTGAGCCCACAATCCGGAGCTGTTTTATAGGTGGGATATGTAAAGGTCATCAGGACTTGATAGGGAGAAAGTCGTTACTGGGCATTGATAACATTTACTAAGTGATTTGCTGAGGGCGGCGAACTAGTAGTCCCACACCTTGCTATGGAGCCCAGTTTATCCATACGGCCAGACTCCATATTGATAAATCATGACATTAAGTGCATTTTACGTTCGACGCCCATGGTGATTTACCATCGCATTTAGCCGAACGTTGAAACGACACCTCTTGACCTTCTTTAATTCTTTCCCATTGATTGTTGTAAAGTAAATCTGCTTTTCTAAAGTAATACTCCTTCCCTTCATTGAGAATAAATGCAAAATTGCTGACTCGTCTGGGTGTAGCTTTGATATGGCCTTTCTCTTCAATCAATCTAACGTAACAACGGTCTTCCCTCTCACTGTGAGTTATCAAAGGTGTTGAAGCGTTTTGAATTAACTTTTTCAGCGATCGATAACCATAGTTTCGTGAATCAAAAGCACTATCTAGCTGTTTTAGCTTTGTACCTAAGTCGCCTAAGTATACGCTGTCAGCATCACCAACAAGCTGCCAATAAGCTTTTAGCAACAAACTTTCCAAGTCGTCTGGTTGATTGCCTAGCTCTCTAGCCTCGTCTTCATTTTCGTCGAGAGATAGGTTTTCTACATAGACAAAGTTATGACACGCATTACGGAAATGAGAGGGCGTGTCTGACTTACCTACAGCCATAACGTGGAGCCCTTTCTCTCTCGTTCTTTGTGCGATGCCCGCAAAACCACCGTCACTGCTTACAATGCACAGCGCATTAATTTTGTCGTTGGTACAAATAATCTCTATTGCATCCATGATAAGCGCATGATCAACCGAATCTTTTGCAATATGGAACTGCTGCTTTGGTGAAGAACCAGTATCGAGCAGAATATCTTTCCAACCTTTATTGTTAGGTAGAGTCCAGTCAGCATACACCCATTTAATAGCTATGCTTCCCTTACGCCCGACTTCGTTAAGAATGTCAGCATATTTTTTTGATTGAGCATTCTCGCCATCCACTAGGATGGCGAAGTTAAGGTTTTCATTCATTGAATTCATCCATACAGTTATTTTGAACGAGGCGGATTATTCCCACGGCCTCGACCAGATGGATTCCCGTTTTGCTTGGCCCATTCGCAGGTGTTTTGTTTGTCATGTCATTTCTCCTTTTTCCTAATGACAAGGACATTATGATTGAAGGATTAGCGACATTTGTGTATATCTGGGGACAATCGGAGACAAATAAGAACTGTGATGAACAAAAAAAATCAAAAAATTGAAGAGTTCAAAATCTTATTGAAATTTATGGATTGGTCTTCTAAACAATTCTCAGATATATACTTAAATGAAAATTCATCCTATGACCTAGATGAAAGCGAGTACAAAAAGCACCATAACAAGGTGAAGGGCCGATTGAAAAGAGCTTCTAACACTGAAAAATCTACAGCAAATTTCATCGAGTACACCCATTTTATTAAAGGCTCAGAAGAGTTCTCGATTAAAAACAAAGAGCACAGTTTCGAAGCTTTTTCGTCTGAATTTTTAGCTTCTGTTGAGAGCGTTGCAGCAAAGAACAACCCTAAAAAGGTGGCTATTAAATATTATGAAGGTAATGGCCACTCTTCGTTGTCTGCTAAAGAAATGGAAGATGTTACGGGTTGCGCATTACAACACGCTGAAACGATCGGCTCCTCCTCTCATAACTTTCGAATTGTCAAACTTCGCGACGATGGTATGGGTGCTGATTACTTAGTCTTTTGGGCTGGAGATATTGGATTTGCAGGTGGTTCAGGCACTTGGGGACCTGCATACTGCCTCGTAAAAAGAAATCATTGGGGAAACTACAACATTGCAACACCGGGTAGAAAGTTTTATGAACACGTAAAAATAATTGAAACTACGGAGTTCACGGAATCAATACTGTACATAACAGGGGTGACATATGGGCCGACCTGCCATCAACGATACCCTAATTATAAGGTGAAAATGAAATTCCATGTTGTTGATAGTTTTGGAGGGACTGTCGATTTAGAGCTTGTTGATAAGCAGGAAATTGGCTACGGCGTTAGCACCTCCCTCACTTAAGTGCAACTCGCTTCTGTCCCTCATTGAGCCTCGATTCCGGATGACGTTGATCTCACACCTTGATTCTGAGTGTTCTAACATACCGGACAATTGTGAGTTAAGTGCTTTGGATGCGCTGATTGTTAGGGTTACTTTTTGCATCACCAACGTGTGGTTAGTTTATAACACCGAGTCTAAAGTCAGTTAGCGGCTAAAGTTGTTGCTATCTGAACCTAATGTGGAAAATCTTCCCACTTTAAATAAGGATGTGGTGCGTATTTTGTAGTTATACTTGTATTTCGATCGTCACTATTAAGCCCTGTTCCAATAAACCGAACTGCTTCACGCTCCGCTTGGTCTTTAGTGTCGTAGATTTTGGTTGATTGACCAGCAATGCCAGATTTTTTCTTGTGATACCTGATACAGGTTAGTTCATACCCAATCACCTCAAGATCGGCCATGGCACACACATAAAACTCACTACCTTCACGCTCAAGGAACACGTTAACTTCCATTTCCATTGCAATTTCTTTAGCCACTCTTTTAGCTTTGTCGAATGACCACGGCAATAGGTTAACTTTAATTTTGTGGCTCATTGAGCTTTCTCCATATCGCAATATCTACTAATCGACCCAACAGGCGTCAGGTGATTCATCCTGTTCACTATTAAGCGCTTGTTCTAGTAGCATTGCCTCTGCAACTAAGGAACCCCTATCGGCTTGGTAGTTATCAGCCCATACATCGAAAGTGCTGGCGCTACAAAAACCCTTGTCGAAAAGCATTGTCTTTAAGTAATGAATAGCTCGCCCTATATCGGCTATGTGATTCGCCTCTTTTAATACGGCTCTTAAATCGTCATCAGTCATCTTATCGCCTTTTTAATGGTCTTGCTCTCTTCGTGAGTTGCTTATGACACATTTGCTAATTACGACCGAGAAAATTTAGTGGTCTAGCTAAATGAAATTCGAGAGCGTTTTAAAAACGACGAAGTGAACAGACCTACAACTCAAAATATCAAGCTTACAGCTATGCACTAGTGCTTTAAAGTTACTTTTTCTGGAATGTTAACTAGCGACCTCTCGATAGAAGATTCGGTCAATCCATGAGAATGTAACACGCAACAACAAGGCAGAAGAATTTTAGAGTAGTAGAACTAAGGCGCTTTTGTCCCAAAGCTTGGCTCTGTGAAACGTTTTTGGACAGAAGTGTGCCAGTTATATTACTAAATTAGAATGTAACGGATTAGTCCACATTTGGAAAAGTAACGCCGCGTTAAGGCGCGAAGTAACGTGTGCCACACTTGAACGAAGCGAAACCAGCACATGTTACGGAGTCGCTCTTAAACGCTTATTAGAACGCTATTCAAAGCTATCCAGGTCAATTCTGTATTTTGTAAGTACTTCTTGCATTTGAAGCTTCTTTTGACCAGCAGCTACCGCCATTACTTTCGCTGTAACATCTGAAATCTCACCCTTTGAAATCCCGGCCTTCTTTGCTTCCAATAAGTAATACCGAGTGCATGGTAAACAATTCATTGCCATCGCTGCGGACAAACCAACTAGGAGTTCCGTTCTTGTATCCAAATGCTCATTTTCATGAGTCGAGTGATAAAACTCTTCGTACCCTTTTTGGTGCTTCCCTAGCATGAATAATCCTTATAAGTTCTAACGCTTTGCTATCCGGCGTTTACGACTAACCCAACAAACACACTAAGCTCCGAACCAAAAGTAGCGAACGTTACGCGTCCGTTTGAGCAATTAGTTATAAGCGATGCTCACCATTTTGATGAAGTTTGACTAAAATTACTATTAGCCAATACTCTACTTTTGGAAACATATCAATGAATTACGACATAGATAAAGCTTCAGAGTTAGCTCTTACCCTTCTTTTCTTGACCATGCACGACAAATCAGAATTTGATGGTTCATACCGTGCGTGGAAAGGTATCAATTTTGACGTAATGAACCACCTTTATGGCAAAGGACTAATACAAGATCCCGTTAACAAGAACAAATCTGTGGTCGTGACTCCAGAAGGAGCAAAACAGGCCGAAGAATTATTCAACAAGTGGTTAAAAAGGTAGAGGTCCGAATAGCTTATAACGCCTTGTTAAGTAGCAGCTAACTACCACTACACTCAAGCAAAGCCACCGTAATCACTAAACTCAATTCAAACCAAAATCGCCAAACGTTAGCTGTCTGCTTGAACAATTTGTTGAACGAAGCCGCTCTGCGGCAGAGTAAAGCGCACAACCCACCATACTCCTAATAACCCCATCACCCAATGGGCAACATAGGAGTAAATATCATGACACCCGCTGAACTTGAACGCTACAACTTCCTTTATGACCAACACCTTACCAATCTTAAACTGCAAGGTAAACGGCCTGCCACCATCGATGCCTACTCTCGTGCAGTACGTCGAATTACCCAGTTCTACGACTGCTGTCCCGACACCTTAACGACTGACCAACTCAAGCATTACTTCGCAAGTCTCATCGAAACCCACTCTTGGAGTACCGTAAAGCTCGACCGCTGTGGGCTGCAGTTCTTCTATCGCTATACTTTGACCAAAGAGTGGGAGTGGCTCGATATTGTCAGGCCACCTCGTACCAAAAAACTGCCCGATGTCTTAACCCCACCACAGGTAGCATTGCTAATCACGATGACACGACAACGGCGCTATCAGGTGTTCTTTCTTACCTTGTATTCCATGGGGCTACGACTGAGGGAAGGGCTGAGCCTAAAGGTGCAAGATATTGATGCCCACACCATGCAGGTACATGTTCGTAATGGAAAAGGAGGCAAAGACCGGTTGGTGCCACTTCCACAGCGCACACTAAACGCACTGCGTAGCTACTGGCTGACTCACCGTCACCCACAGCTACTCTTTCCTGGTAAAGAGCTTATGACTGATAACCCTATGGACAGAGGTGGCGTACAAAAGGCCATGAAGTTGGTCCTTAAAGACTGTGGTATTAGTAAGCCCATCTCACCGCACTCGCTTCGACATTGCTTTGCAACTCACTTACTTGAGCAAGGTCTGGATTTACGCTCTCTGCAGATTTTGCTAGGACACGGTAGCCTCAACACCACGGCTCGCTATACCCGTATGACCCAACTGAAACAAAAAGATGCAGCGCTGGCAATTAACCAGCTTACCGATGCACTCGTCATTCAATGGGAGGAAGTATGAGCATCTTTATCGACCTACTCCGCGCCCATCTCGATGTTTTTGAACGTCATTACGACAACCAACTCACAGCTGACATGCGTTCAGCTATCCAAGCCATGCTCCGCTGCAAAACAGAGCAGCAAGGTCGCTCACAATGGTATTGTGCTCACTGCCATCATGACGACCGGCTGCCACTCTCATGTGGGCACCGACACTGCCCCCAGTGCCAGCACCGCACCACTTCTGATTGGCTAGAGCGCCAAAAACAGAAGTTGCTGCCTGTTCATTACTTTATGGTGACCTTCACGTTACCTTACCAGT
This sequence comes from Vibrio sp. KUL80, assembly GCF_059725495.1. Classification (NCBI taxonomy): domain Bacteria; kingdom Pseudomonadati; phylum Pseudomonadota; class Gammaproteobacteria; order Vibrionales; family Vibrionaceae; genus Vibrio; species Vibrio sp. KUL80. Next base: position 54,999 of record NZ_AP045843.1, on the reverse strand, counting down.
TAAGACCGTTGGCTAGGCGAGCCCCTAAAACCCTCTACAGTGCCATGTTCCAAGTGACATCGAGTGTGCTCAAAAGCTTTGCCCAAAGACAGAACAAAGGCGCGCTCGGATTCACCGCCGTACTGCATACTCACAGCAGGCAGCGAAATCTGCATCCCCACCTACACGTGATTGTCGCAGGTGGGCGGTATGACTCATCAAGAGAAGTATGCCACAAAGATAACAAGCAATACCTGTTTAATGCCTTCGCTCTGGCTAAGGTATGGCGGGCAAGGTTGTTAGAAGTGATAGAGCAACATCCACAGTTGTGGCTCCCCAAGCGCCTCCCCCACAAATGGGTGGTTGACTGTCGATGTGTGGGAAAAGGCCAGCCAGCACTGGAGTATCTATCACGTTATCTTTACCGAGGCGTATTGCCTGATAGCGATATCATCAAGGTAGAAGAAAACACAGTGACGTTCCGATACAAAGAGAGCCAAACCCAACAATGGAAGCTGCGAACACTACCCACTCTTCAGTTCTTGATGCTCATCTTACAGCATGTACTTCCCAAAGGATTGCAACGAGTTCGTGACTATGGCTTCTTGCGAGGACAGGCTCGACAAGCACTTAGGCGTATACAGCGATTGCTGCTTGGGCTGTTTTATCAGCTCCCAAACCTTGAGCCTGTGACCAAGAATAAAGCAACACGCTTCTGCCCTTGCTGCCAGCATGAGATGGCTTGTGTTGGGGTCACTCGACCGAGATAGCCGAAAGGCAGACAGAATAAGGATAATGTTGAAGTACAAACCGGGAGAAAACGTAAACGCTAGAGACTGACGGACAACAGCTAACCTTCTGATAAAGCTATACTCTTGGCTTTATCATGGCAGCGCTCGCCTTGAAAAATCATCAAGGTGAGAGCACCGCAGACAAAGATCGCACAATTTACTTATATAGAGGCATCGGGCTTGTTCAACACTTGGGATTAAGCGCTGGCTTCGCAGCGTTTAATCCTTATTTGTTAGGCTTTTAACTCCATCAAGCACTCTGAACCTTCACGACTTATGGCTTGGAATCCCAAGCGTTCGTAAAGCACTTTAGCTGGATTTGACTCAATTACACTTAGCCTTACTTTAGCTTCAGACTTTACCGCAGTATCGATGAGTTCAGTGATTAGCTTGCTACCAATGCCCAAACCTTGGAAAGCAGGTAATATTTGAATTTGTACAATTTGCCAATGGTTGTTTTCGTGTTGATAAACCGCTTTAAACAAACCTACTGACTGGTTGTCGACTTCCACTATCTGAGCTGACTGAAACTCAAGTTGAATACGTGCTTGATATGAATCGTATGAAACTGACATACCTGCTTGTTCAAGATAACTACGCATAGTTTGGTCTCTCAGAAAGTGAAGAAACTCCAAATCATTAGTAGTAGCCGATCTTAGACATATTTCCATGTTACCCTCTGAAAGCCTAACGCCTTGTTAAGTAGCAGCTAACTACCACCACACTCAAACAAGGCCACCGTAATCACTAAACTCAACCAAACCAAAATCGCCGACTGTTAGCTGTCTGCTTAAACAATTTGTTAGGTGCGTGCTTAATACGTACACTGACACACAAAGCACGAGTGTGTACCAAAGGCATTGTTTACTCTTTGGAGTCGTATTACTTTGCCATCTTTATCGAAACATGTTGCGCAGAACGGCCCGATTTTATTATCGTTTTGGATACGATAATATGCGCCATTTTCAAACATTAGCTCTTCTTTCGCACGAAGTTTGCCTTCTAGCTCAGCGAGCTTCTCTACGTTCTCTGCGGCTTCAACCTTCGCGTCAGCTAACGCACTTATTAGCTCAGCCATCTGCAGCTTTATATTTGCATCTTCTATCGCATCTGTAGCGACTTTGACACCCTTAGCCAATTCCCACGCAGCTTTTATGCTCGTCATATATTCAGCTACCATTATTACCTCCTGAGCGCCTAACGCCTTGTTAAGTAGCAGCTAACTACCACTGCACTCAAACAAAGCCACCGTAACCACTAAACTCAACCAAGCCAAAATCGCCAAACGTTAGCTGTCTGCTTGAACAAATTGTTAGGTGAGAACTAAACTCTAGCTGCGTAGCTCTGTTTTACAGTACGGGCAGATCTTCGCTTTTTTCATAACGCTTTCTGCACAATTTGGACATGAAAAACGCAATTGATCTTTAACTAGCACGACTAGAAGCAGTCCAATCGGCCCCATTAACAAACCATTGAGAAAGGCAAGGAGTGGAACACCCTTTTTTACGCCTAGGTGAGTCGCTACTATTGTACAAACAAACCAAGCTATGCCCAACATTTCGATATTTTGTTCTACCACTATAAAGAACTGATTCATCAAATTAATTCCAAGATTGCTTAAATGTGTACTTCTTCGCACCTAACGCTTAAGCATTTATCCATTGTCGCAGCACACTCGATAAATGCCTGTTGGACTGAGCCGCTTCTTTCTATGGATTTTGCTTTTTATCGCTCATTGCCCGTTCATCGCTACTCTGTCCAAGTGAGGTCCACTATCACCCACCATTCACACCGTAGCCACCCATTTCCATAGTGCCAACTATACTTGTTGCATAACCATTTTTGAAGCGAACGATACCTCTCCCTCGCACTTCAACTGCGATTTTTTGTCTTGCTATCAAGCAACTAGCTCAGTCGTTCCTTTTCAGCAACGACTCGCGGCCGTATCGCTAATCTTATCAAGACCATAGATCGGCGTTTACACTTGGGGCAACTTGGTTTTTCTTTCGGTACCTCTGCGGCTTCATTCGGGACTTCACTGATACTTTTTCTGATTTCTGATAAAGCACGAGCCCGTACTGCATTGGCTAAAAACCCATAGTAACGGATCCTCATCAACCCTTTAGGCAGCACATGAAGCAGTAGCCGTCGTAGCATTTCTCCCGGGCTACAACTCATTCGCTTCAATGTCTGTGCTTGATGATCTTTATAAGTCATCTCGATACTACCATTGTTACCATAGCTCAACTGGTGAGGGTTAAGCCCGATCCGATTGCAATACCGAGACAAATACCCCACCACGGCGAGGGGGCTGTGTAAGACCGGTTTGCTGTACACTACCCATGCTTTCCTACTCACTTCTAAGAGTATGTTTTCATAAGTATCTATCACCTGTTGAACATGCTGCATCATTTCTCTTTAAAGCGAACTGACAGTGCTTTTACTGGAAATAGATAGCCCTCTTTTCTCGTTGGAACCCAAGACTTATCTTCGGTTAATACACCACCTGGGATTAAGCAGTGCACATGAGTGTGCTGGCTAAGGTTTCTGCCCCAAGTGTGTAGAACCATCAGCGCTCCAAGTTGCCCTTTAAGATGATGACGTGGGTTGGCAAAGGCTTGTAACGTTGTCCATACTGAATGAAACAAGCACTGATAAACTTCTCTAGGGTAAGCTTTGATCATCGCATTGAATTCATGAGGCAAGGTAAATACCAAGTGGTGATACACGACCGGTAAAATATCTTGGCTACGTTTCACAAGCCATTGCTGCCTCATTTGCTCTTGGCAATTGGGACAATGACGATCTCGACAAGAGCAGTACCAAGTCACGTCATGACCACATTTCTCACACCGCCAATCATAGGTGCCCATTCGCTCCGTCCGACAGTCTCGCAAGTGGTGAAGCACTTGCCACTGCCTTGGCGTGATCTTAGCTTTGTTAATTTCATCCAACCCTTGAGTGAGCACAGTTTGATAAGGAGATAAGACACTCATTCGGCACTCCATAGCTGCTCAATCAGGTCAAACTCATTATGACTTTCTCCCTCGCTATAGTGACCAATCCAATGTGTGTATCTCAAGGTGGTTTTTATGCTCGTATGACCAAGATGTCGCTGCAAGACATTCAGTGGCATACCTGACTCAAGTTGATGGGTAGCATAAGCATGTCGCAAAGCATGAATGCCTCCCTCCTTTTTAACACCCGAAGCACGCTTTGCCGCCTTAAAACACCGCTGCACTGAGCTGATATCAAGGTGTTGCTCTGGCTCTCGGCTAGGAAAAAGGGCGATGGTTGGGTGGTAGTGACGCCAATAATTCCTTAAATGGTTTAATTGGCTATCACACAATGGAACAAACCTGTCTTTCTTACCTTTGCCTTGATGAATATGCAGACGTTTCGCCACACCATCGATATCTTTTACATCGAGAGCGACGACTTCACTCACTCGTAATCCACATCCATAACAAAGCTCGAGTGCCGTTTGATATTTCAAACTGCGACAGTGACTGATGATAGCCTTTACTTCGTGGCGATTTAACAGCTGTGGTATTTTACTGTCCCGCTTAGTTGGAGGGACAAGTCGCTCCTTAAACTCTCTCTTTAGTACCGCTCGATAGAAAAACACAATGGCATTAAGCGCCTGCGCGCAAGTACTCGCGCGAAGATGTCTTTCATTGGTTAACGAGCGTAAATACTGACGGATTTGTTCATCACTTAGTCGATCGGGTGAGCTTTGGTAGCACTTCGATAACTCAATAACCCAGCGTAGGTAACATTTATGGGTGCGTGGAGAGAAACGCCGAAGCGTCATTTCATCGATAAACTGCTGTCTTAATGGCGTCATGATGTATTCCTCTTTCAATGGATACATCATAAGTTTGGCTCATCGATGAGGGGAAAATGCGGATCTCCGCGAAGCGGCTTAGTTCAACGCTTTATAGACGGACTTTTTCCGTCTTTGCATTCCGTCTATGTTGCTGCCATTCATTATGAAACTCAACTGGTATCAACCTGTTATGTGAATCGGCATATAGTTGCGGGGTCGAATTACGGAAAAATTCCGTATAAGAGAACAAAGTACGGATTAGTTCAACTTAGTCTATTGGTGCACTGCTCAGGTGTTCCGTTTGCAGGTTCTGTGAAGGTTTGGGGCAAAGGCGTGTTACGACTACGTTGTACGCTCTGGTTATAACTCGACATCAAAGGTGTCAGAGTGAGAATGAGTAACCATAGCTAACAATTAGTTATCTAGCTTTCTCCAGTGGTATTTTCCATCCGCTCCCAATGAGGCTATGCCTCGTGTTACAGTCATTGGTTCTTCAATTAAGCATTGAGTTTCAATTATTGAGCTAATATCACTAATATCACCAATATCTAACTCTAGCGCTCCACTTGCGTTTAGCAGCGAGTCATTTGCCCCCAGTACAAACCTATACTCACGTTGCCAATCATAGTGCTTATCTTTAATAAACAGTCCAATTTTTCCTTTATGTTTGGACAGTTTCTTATAGTCCACAATACCGCAGCCTCCATCCATGTAGTCGTTAACAAAGAAACCATCGACTCGATTTATAGCGTCAGAATATCGCTCAAAGAATTTTGCAGGTTGATTAATGACTAGTGTATGTGAGCCAAACTTTTTCATTCTTCTATCCATATGATATTTATCACCTTTTAGGTTTCGAATGTTCCCTTTCTTGTCTTCAGCGACACAAGTCATACAGAAAATAAAAGTGTTTTGGGGTGATGGAACTCCCATGGAAACGTTGGTTCCTTTTGGCAAATCTATTTCACCAAAAGACGGATGACTCAAAGTGATCTCTACTCTGTGATTATTGCGTAGGACTCCCGTTTGAAATTGCGCGAAGGTAGACTCCAATTCGTCACTGCGAACCTTTGCCCCATCCTCTCCTCTTAGATTACTGAAATAGTCAATACTATTCATATAGATAAGACCTTTCTGCATCTGTTGTAATCGTTCTAGAGGCGCTACTTTCATGAGTAGCCAATATTGCTTTACAGGTTGATGTTCGTGTTGAAACAGTTCAAGCATTGTCGCCCCTTATTCAGTATCCGTTGCAGACTGCTCTTGTGACCTATATTGCATATTGAATCATTAAAAAAGCTAAGGCAACAGAAAGGTTTAAGAGATCATGCAATTTAGGAACTAAACCGTTTCGGGGCAAATCTGAGCTAGCCGGAGTAGTTATCTCGAAGCTGGACACTGGTAAGCCAAAACTTCTAATGCAAGTAACCAATAAACAACGAGAGCCCAAAGAAGAAGAGTACTAACCCAGCAGCTCTTTCTACCACGTGAATATAATTTGATAAGGGTCTTTGGACCTTAGGTTGCGCGATCATAGATGCGACAAATAAATCCCAAACTAAAACCGCGAAAAACATCCACATTCCGCATGACACTTGCTGCGTAAGTGTAACTTCATTACCCAGGATCACTGTCATCAAGCTCATATAGAAAAGGGCGTTCTTTGGATTGAGTATCGCCGAGTTGAAACCTAGCACTAATTGTTTTAGGACCGACGGTACTTCTAACTGTTCGAAATCTAAATCAGTATTTCGTTTTTTACTTCTTAGCAAAGCAGAGCCTAACCACAGTAACCATAACCCTCCGACTACTTCAACGACCAGATAGATAGCCTGATTATCACGAATTATGGTCCAACCAAATATCGCTACTCCAATATAGAGCGCGTTCCCCAGAGCAACACCTAAGCAAATGAAGCGGCTCCCTTGCAGCCTATGACGAATGGAGTGAGCAACGATTAAGAAGAAATCTTGGCCAGGACTTAATAACGCTAGAAAATGAGCTATAGCCAGTGCAGGAAATGCAACTGGGAAAAAAGTAGAGTACGACATATTTGGGCATCCATTTAAAACACCCAACTACTATGCAGTACTCAGTTTAATCATTATTGTCGATAATTGACTTAATCAATTGATATTGCCCCGGAGTTGACGCTGTGTAGGACACAAAGGTGCGATGTAACTGACTCTGGTCAAAAAAGCCTAGCTCGTTCGCGACATCAGTAATTTCCATACCTCCCTTCAGAAGCACCTTTGCCTTCTCGACCCTGTAGTTGCTTAGAAATGATTTAGGAGTTATCCCAAATTGTCTTTTGAACTTTCTGATCAGGGTTTCTTGGCTATATCTAAGCTGGTTGGCGATAGCTTCAAGTTGTGGAGCATTTTCAATGTCTTTCAGAAGCAAATCTCTGACTTTGTATGCTAGGTCATCATTATTGTCACCGATGCTAGGTGAACAGCATCGACTTAATAGATCGAGTATTGAGTTTTCGATTGATGAGGCGATATGCTGTGATTCATGATTAATGAGCATCGAGACTGAATTTTCAATACCTAGTTCACGCGATTGGTCGGAGAACAAGATATGATCAACTCTAAAGCTTTTCACTTCGTAGCCAAATAGCTTCGATAGTGCATTGCAACACCACTGATTATCTATGTAAAGCATGCGGTAGCTTCTAGGAGTGTTGTCTACAGGATTGCAGGCGTGAACCATATTAGGCTCAATAAGAATCACATCACCTTCATTTAATAGCACATTGGAACTGTAAAGGGACAAGCATGTTTGACCTGCAAGCATAATCCCAATAGATAGCTCGGGATGGTAATGGGCTTTGTAACCTTGAGTACTATCTCGAGTTGTTCTTACCGTCAGATAGGGTGTTAGTCGGCTCGTCCAATAGTCCTGACTAATGCCCCTTATTTTACTCTCCATGCTATCAAATCACCTTTCCACTAAACGTTGCGGTATCGAGATTTCCACATTACATAAAGTAAGTCAAAAATTCGACTTTAGTTTGACAACTCAGGAAGAGTGAAACACGAAATGGGTCAAAGATGTGTTGGCCGAGTTAGGGTTCGGCCCGTCTATGAACAAAGTAGTTACTATCCACACATTGAATAATGACCCAAAGAGCCGAAGCCAATCGGCTCAAGGCGGCTAAGCCGCCTTGCATCAATGCTAAATCCAACCACGTTCCGCGAACGACACGACGCCTTCGAATGAAACGACTAGATGGTCAAGGACACGGACTTGGACAAGCGCCAGAGCGTCACTGAGACTTCGCGTGATGCGGCGGTCACTCTGACTGGGTTCGGTGACACCCGAAGGATGATTGTGGTAAAAGATAACCGCAGCAGCATTTTCAGAAAGCGCGGCTTTGACCACTTCGCGTGGGTAGACGCTGGCGCAATCGATGGTGCCTTCGAAAATTTCGATGCTGTTTCGAACTCGGTTTTGCGAATCGAGTAGTAGGACGCCGAACACTTCACGCTCGGAAGAGGCAAGGGAATATTGGCAGTAGTCTTTGACGATTTGTGGTGAGGTTAGGCTTGGCTGCTCGGCAATCATCAGTTTCGATTTTAAGATGTTGGCGGCGTGTGCCAGGGCCGTTTGTTCTTCGTTGGTGAACAGTGAAGTGTAGTAAACGTATTGCTCAGTCATGGCGGCGCTCCTTGTGTGGGTTCGTTGTTGCCTGACTGCCCAGACGGTTAACTGGCTCTTAATAGCAAGGGCGCGAAGCGTTCATACTACCCTTGCTATTAAGGGACCGATGACCGACGGTTTAAAGGAAGATGCGACAAACGACACCACAAGGCGCAGCTTGAGCAAACCCACACTCATCCGACACCGCAACAAGCCCTAATCAGCTGCACAACAAAAAAGAGAAGAGCAACTGCCCTTCCCTTTGCGACCAAACCCGCCAAAGACGCCCGCCACTCTCACCAACAACGTCCGATTGGGTGTGCTCACTTTCTTGGTTGGCTACCAGTGCAGCGTCATAGATTGAATGGATTCACCCCGGTAGTAAGCTCGTACCACTGACAGTGCTTGCCGCTTCTCAAGCCCCGAGACTTCGCCAAAATCAGGCACCCACTCACCGTTCGGTCCTCGATGGTGACCGGTGATGTTCTGTAGATAGCCCTTGGCCACCATCAGTTTCTCTATCAAGCCATCGTCCATACGAGCCCCCTATTTGGTGTAATCGTCAATGATACGCTGCAAGCCGATATTGATGCGTTGCTGCATCTGGCCAAGCTCCTTGGCTATGGCCTGCTTCCTTGAGTGTTCCTGTGCCATTATCTCCAATTTTTCGATGTGCCAGGCGACTTGCCGCTCAAAACACCAATGATCGAGCTCGATATCAAACAGCTTGGCAAAGCTACGTCGCATCTTGATGAGATCTTTTTTCATGTCAGGGTACTCATTGATAAAGCTCAGCTTGGCGCCAATGTCTTTACCAAACTTCTTGCGCAGCGTTTGATGATGTTGATAATCATCAAACGAGCGGCATTGAATCACCTCGGGCTCTGTTTGTCTTTGCTGGCCACCAATAAGCAGTTTCATTAATAACTCGTCATCGAGTTTGGTCGGGTGAAACGTTGGCCGCTTCACCGTATTCCAAAACTCACCGTTGAAGGTGATGAGCCCGCTCCCCGTCGGCAAATCCTTCTTGGTAATGAGTCCTTTTGGCACGGCGAACACCACCCCATAGGAGAAATCCAAATAGTGCTTCCATTTGGCGCTGGTCACATCGGCCCGAAATCCGGCACACTCACTTTAACCTCATAAGAGATAGGATTTGGATTAGCGAAGCTTTTTTCGATGGTATAAACGTCGGGTCGAACCGAGCCACGCTTACCAGCGGGCAAATCTTCCCACACCATGCGATCGGCTTTGAGTAAGTGGCGAGCCAAGTGACTCGCGAGCAAATTATGACTCAGAGTCATAGAAAACCTCCCTATTTGTGACGGTAATAAATTGTTTGCTGTCAGTTTGAGGGTCCCAGGGTTGATGGAGCAGTTGATGGACCAAACCACGATAACGGGCGCTCTCATGCTCGATACCACGGATACTGATCACCTTAACTTTCACCGGCTTACCCTTCTCCACCGTTCGGTACTTCTTGGCGTGAACGATATTAAACAGATTACCCGAGGCATTGCTGATCGGTATCCGTGCCGCCTTCGCCAACGTCGCAGCGGTAAAAAACCGGCCTTCTCTAAGCATAAAGCGCGCGGTATCAGCCGTGCCCATGATCGCTTTCGAATTGGCCTCTATTGCGTTGACTTCGCGTCGCATGGTTAGACCTCCTTATAGTTCCCGCCATCGTAAGCAAACATGATGGCTCTCTGAGTAAACTCACTCACCCAAACCTCTCCATTGATGTGGCGAGTCTTGTCTTTAAAGTGAACTCGATAGTGAACGTGGCCATCAACAATTTGTGTCTCGACAACGTCAGCGTCAATGTGTTGGCCATGCGCGGAATAGCCGCAACCGGTATTAAACTCGATATGATTTTGCATCGTTCAAATCCTCTTTCTTGCAGGCGCCGTTAGAACTGGCTGAGCTCGTCGTACCCAAAATGATTGGCAATTTTCACCGCTTCGAGTGGACGTTTTTTGAAGCTACGCTCAAAGTAGAGGGTGAACAGGCGAATATAATCCTCGTAACTGGGGCCACTATCGCTCGCGGCCTGCTGTGATAGTCCTTGAATTTGGTAATACAAACTGCGCATGTTGTTCATGATGACTCTCCTTGGTCTCCAGGGCGCGAGTTTCCCCGCGCCCATCGGTTTACGCGGCCATGGTCTTCTTGAAGTTCGCACGAATGGTGCGAAGCACGGTTGAGGGTTTTTGAATGCGGGTCAGCATGCAGACGATGGTTGGCTTAGCGCTTTCCACGGTTTCCCCAAAGCCGGTCACCACGACCTCATACTGATCGCACTGGTTTTCGACTTGCTCGGGCGTTAACTCGGGAAATCGGTCTTTTATCAGCGGCGCATAGAGGTGATTCACCACCGTGGGTTCGACGGTTGGCGCCTCAATCACCTCAGTGGTCGATTCCTCTTTGTGCTCATCCGTGAGCGCATCACTCTCGGGGAAGTATTGCCTTTCAAGCGCGTTGAGCTCTGGGCTAAGAGGTACGTTCATGTACGTGAGCAACTTAATGGCCGTCAGTTTGATGGCCGTTGCATTGGTCAGCATATTGCCGTTGACCTCATCGATACAGCGACCGACAAACTCATCACTATCACGCTTGATGTTGAGCGAACTCAGTTTAGAGATCTTTTCGATGTTCCCGTACTGGGCGAGTAGCGCACTGCCCGCCATTCCCAGGGCGTTGAGGAAAACGCCATGCGAAGAGAGGTATTGGCGTCGAAAATCTTCCGCCGTTTCGGTATGCCAAAGGCGGAACGCAGACCACAGTAGCGGTTTGGCGCACGCTTGCCAAAAATCGGCCGCGACCTTTTTTTGCTCGTCATCGAGACTGTCGGACGCTTTCACGCAAAGCAGTCTAGCAGTGGCATCTTTTAAGATTTTGACGGGGAACAGGTAGTCACTGCCCTTGCCAATCACGTTGCGCTCGAAATCAACAAGACCCTCGAACACGGGTAGCGTCTTCGCGAGATCCACGACCAACATCGGCAGTGCGTCTCGATGGTTATAGGTATCGCTCAGACTGGTACTTGGTTTCACGGTATGGCCATTGATGTCTGAGAACATTTGCTGGCGGTCTTGCAGCGAAATGCCCACGAACAACATCAGTGGTATCACATGGCTGCGCAAATCCGTATCTTCCATCATTGCATCGATGATGCCGGTCATGCGGTGCTGATCATCTGAGAGCAAGATGTCACTGTCCATACTAATGCGAAGCAGGCCGACGTTAGGAAACTCGGATTCGTTGAACTCGGGCTCATCCTCTATCGTGCCGGTCAATGACGGCAACACATAGCTGTCTTTATTATTTTTCACGTAGCTTGAAATTTACTTTGCTCGGGTGGGGATCACATCACGCTGTGAGCGGGTCAAGACATTACCCACATCAAAGCCAACCAAACGCTGTAGGACACCGTATGGCGCGGCGATGCTATAGAACACTCGGCCCGCTTGAATACCTCGAACGGCAGGGATCTCAAAATGGTACTCAGACATAATCATTTCCTTTTTGTTGAACAGATTTACACGCGCCCTTTTAAGTGCGCTTTCACTAGTTTGATGGTTTGAAAAGACTCGCTTTGAAGCAACTGCTTACCAACGTTGCTCCTGGTCTCAACAAAGTAGAGCGGCTTACCGTCTACGGTGGACACGGACAGCTGCAGAAACACGTGGGCTTGAAACTCGTGGCTCCAATTGATGAGGTTGCAGCGCTCAACGCCCTCATCGATGTAGACGTCGAACCGGCGTTTTAGGGTGACGACCGCGCCTTTTCTAAAGTCTCGACCGGTGAGCTCGGACACCGCCGCGAAATGGTTAGGGACGTACATGGTTAGTGCTCCTGTTTCAGTTCTCGTTTGTGCCAGCTAGGTTTTGGCATCCGTCCGGCTTTTCGCAGTTCATAGGCACGAGTCATCACGGTATTGATGGTGCGGCCAAGCGTCAGACTGACCAGCTCTGGTCCGTCGGTTTCGTAGCACTCGATGAGATAGTGCTCATCTCGCGTTGTCCATGGACGCCCTTGGTTGGGGTGATAGGTAGGGTGATAACGCATACGCCCTTGGCGGTCATAGGTCACTGGTTGTTGGTTGAGTGCGTTCATGATTCATCTCTCCTCTGGGATGCGTAATCAAAATGGAATGACACCAGTTCGAACCCTCGACTGCCGGTTTCAAACAGCAGTGCCGGTGCAATATTGTCAAAACGACTGAACATCAAAATGCCTTGCAGAAGAGAGTCACCAATCACCTCCCACTGCCAGGACTTCAGTGAGGTTTGGTTCGACAACTGACTCGCCAGCGCGTCAAAATCGCCGACATCAAACCAACGCTTTGTGCCCACACATTGGCAGACGGCTTGATAAAAACCCGCTTGCTTCAGTGCGTCGATGTTGGCGCGACGAAGGGCTTTTTGGTTGTCACGGGCTACCTTGATGGCTCTCACCATTTCAAACAGCTGATGCAGACTCTTGGCCTTCTTGTGCTCTTCACGCTCGACCTTGACTTGCCTTAACTGATGACGTGCATGCAGTAGGGGATGGCCGATGTGATGGTTCGTGTGTTGATGCAACATAGGATTCCCTCCCATTGGTGTGAACTGGCTGCCCTTGCGGGCAACCGGACGTTTAGAACTAGAACTCGGTACTGCCTATCCACCAATCACCCAGGGTGGCATCGAGATTGTCTAACTCTCCACAGGGGTGTTGACGGGCTTTTTCTGCCACCGTGTCAATGGACCAACCGCACTCTGGCGCCGAATAGGTTTGCACGACCTCGCCACTGTCGCCGTCACGAATGACCAGCGCTTTATGGACGCAGTGCATGAAGTTCGTCGAATTGAACCTTCTGAACTCGATGGTTTTGATGACGGTGGTTGGGGCTAGAACAGTGCTCATAGTCTTCTCCTTAGTGATCATTCGATGAATAGTCTGAAATTGCGCTCGCCAGCTCTGCAACACGCCCGTAATACCACTCCAAATCCTTGGCACTGACTTCATCGTGGGCCTCCTCTAACCAAGCCAGTTCGTGTTTCGCATCTAGAAGTTCTTTTTCCGTGCGCAGCACCATCGAGGCATCATTTTTTGGTGAGCTTTCGCTCTCCAACGGCGAGACGTTGGTCGCTGTTTTGTCGTTAGTGGAGGTTAGGGCGAGAGCTGCTTGAGTCATGGCTTGTTCCTTCTGGTTGAGTATCACTTTTCGGAGCCGCTTGGCTGTCCCTACCTTCACCATGGTTCTCATTGGCAAGGGCGCGCAGCGTTCATATACCCTTGCGAATGGGGCTCTGGTGTAGGAGGGTTAACAGTTGCGAGCGCCGGAAGTGGTGCCCAAACAGAAAAAGGGAACAGGCGAGGGCATAAGTCAGCCGCCCTTACGACAGTTACGACAAGGCAGTGAAAAGGGGTCTGAGTCGAAGACGAAGTGCCGTGTTGAACTCATTCGAGAGCGCACCGCATCAGGCGCATAGAGAACGAATCGAGGTCAATACTGCGGCGTTTAGGATTGCAGTGATATCCTTTTGGGCCTGGGCATCTAGTGGATTCGGCATTGAAAGGGCACTGGGGTGACCGTTCAATGCCAAAAGACACTTTGGCCAGGCCCAAAAGATTCAAACGAAAAGCCCTGCCCGAAGGGTCACGCCCAAAGCAGTATCAAAAGAGAGGAAAAAGAGAGTAGGGGAGCGACAAAAATGGTACTCACGCATACTCTACATGTTGACTAAACTTGGTGCGTAACTGGCTAATTCCACGACTATTTTTAGTTACAAAAGAGCCGAGAACTTAAATGCGTTTTGAATTAACCCGCGCAAAACCGGGCTTGACGCTTAAAAACGTGTTGAAAACTGAAATCGAATAGGGCAAGGTTTCTGGCATTCGAAACACCGATAACAAGGAATCACCGTGCAAGACATTAGCCAGTTATTATTCAAACGCCTAAGCTTGCCCTGCGATCTCGTTGAAAGAGATTTTGACTATTCTGTTGAGGTAGTCGAAGAACTGATTTGTTGTGCAGCCATATTAAACCAAACAAGAACCCTTTGGAGTTTTTACTGAAAGAAAACTGTTCGACTCTACAGTACCGCTTCGTAAATCAATACAACTCCCACTATGACACCGGTGTCAAAGACAATAAAACACATGTAACGCATTGTTTATAAAGGATTTAAACCAACACTACGCTTGAACTGTCATTGTCTCTGACAAAAGCGAATCTGACGAAAAAGATACAAGACTTTAATTTTTTTAAAGCAGAGACTATCAACCGGGAATATGTTGCAGAATGCACAGGTTACACTGTAACTTAATTGGGGTAATGACTAATATAGTCAGATATTAGTTCGCTTACACCAGTGTAGTCTTTGGCTGTCTGCCCATTTGGTAAAGTCAAAAAAACGCAGTTGATAGTTCAACTGCGTTTAGTTTCTTTGTTACCTGAATGAAGCGATAAGCTGGATGATGCTCTGTTCTTGCTCTTTGCTTAATTGCCTGCATTTCAGTCTAATTTCTTTGCCACTCGAATGTCGGGTCAGTTCAGCATAAGTAAATTTACTTTTGTCATAAATACGTTCTGGTTGAGACCAGAGTGGGGTAGGGTTCGTTTTATTATTTTGAGATAAACGAGTCAGCTCATTGAGGACAAATGCTTGCTTATCTGCTGTTTCCAACGATGCGTCAACACAGATGTTCTGATCGGATAACCAGCGCAATAGGATAGGGGACAAACGTTCAAAGAACGGAATATCATGCTCTAGCTTTCCTTGAGTGACACCTTCGCTTTTGCCTACAGCTTTACAAATACTCTTTAGCTTGTCGTAGTAATCATTTGGAATACCCTCAGAATCCGGGAATAGATCTATTAGCTTTTGCGGCAATACAGCAGCGCTAATATATCTGCGAACGGTACGTTCCTGAGATGCCTTAAACCTGAACCTTTCTATTAGCTTTGAGAAATCCTGTAGCGACTCGTCTTCTGTGATTGCCTTTATCAAAGAGAGGCCGTGTTCGCGACGTGACAAAGGACGATGCAGTCTCGACACTTCCGTTAAGTATTCTGCATCAGTGCGGCTCAACTCAGAGCCTTCCTCGAAAACCCAAAGAGGCAAGTCTGCACCACCGATTTCGGCTGCGGCAAGTCGACGAGAGCTGTCCAAAACAAGAAACTTGCCTTCAATGCTTTCCGCGATTCCCTCGTAAATAACACCAGTTTCTCTAATCGATGGAAGTATGTCTTCCAAGGCTTCCTCGGTCAGCGCTTCCTGATATCTTGGGTTCAATGGGTGAACCTCGACTAGCGTTTTTAAATCACTATGTGGAACTACAACGCGAGAGGCATTGTGTTTACTACCGTCTCGCATTACAAATGTTCGAGAGATAACTTGTGACTCGGTCTCTTTGTTGCGATTTCTATTTCGCTTGGTTTCGTAAAAGCTCATTAGTTATCCTTAAGTAGGTTCTTGAATTCGTTAGCAACAGCACTCACTGATGATTGTGCTCTGTCAAGTTGGGTATCGGGACACAACTTGTCTGATTTACGAATGTCGCACACAGTTCGATAGTTACGAGCCGCTGCTTCAAAAGCACTACTCTTTAGAATCTGATTGTTTAAGACTAACGATCCCATCTCATCTTTGATGACATCGACAATAGCATCGTCACGATTGTTCTCAGTATCACGATTGGTTATCAAGAATTTCTCGAACACGATACCCTCCGCACCATCAGGAAGATTTCTTAGCTGATTAGGCAGTGACTCATAAAACTGAATAGTACTTTGCCAATCAAGCTTGTGTGGTGTAACTGGAACTAACAGAACTTTCGATGCGTAGAGTGCGTTCCAGGATAATGGGTTAACATGGGGGCCAGTATCTATGAAAATTAGATCAAACTCGTCGCGCAAATTATCTATAACTCTTTCTTTAAGAAGCTTAAGACAGCTTAGATCTCCAGAAGCGAGACCATTTTGCCAGGCAATACTTGAAAATGCTTCATCTGAAGGTATCGCAGGAAGAATAAACAGATTTGGAAGGTGAGTACCTAGCAAAGACATATCCACGATTTCTTTATGGCTGTAGCCTTGTTCTATGTAATCGTTGTAGAGTCCACTCGGAGCATCTTCACCAAGCATTAGCTCTACTGTCGTCAACATATCCAACTCGGTTTCTTCAAGGGCGTCTGGGTCGACAAATACGCGGAGTGAACCTTGTGGATCTAGATCTATCACACAGATCCTTGGTCGTGAGTTAAAGTCGAGTGCAAGTTCGGTGGCTAGAGACATCGTAGCAGTACTTTTTCCAGTACCACCTTTTTGGTTTTGAACGTTGATGACGCATGTCTGGTATTTGTCTGACCAACTTTCTCGGCCAAGATAGTCCATCATCGCGTGTACGTGGCGTGGGGTGTATTGCCACTTGCCTTTGTACTTGATCGCTGGCTCCATAACGCCTTCTTCGATTGCCTTTTCTTCATAAGAAATGTAGGTGTTTAGTGATACACCACAGTAACTAGCAATCATTGCCTTAGAAACACAATGAGTGAGCAGTAAGTTAGAGATCTCTTTGTCATCAATCTCAACATAAGTCTGGTCGATAATTGCATCTCGTCTGGAGATCTCGCTTTTGGATAGGCCTTCGGCTCTTTTCTCAATTCTGTTTGCTAACTCAAAATTAGTACTCACTATCAGAATCCTTTAATGATAACAACATGACGTTATTGACAGTATAAAGCAAAAAAAACGGCTTGTAACTATCAATAATGCTTGTTTGCTATTTTTCGGAAGAGTACGAGTGCTGTATACAAGAGAGCAATGATGGGTGAAGTGGGGAAGGGGCGGTACAAAAGGCTAAGTATGTTCAGATTTTTCGTTCATATTTGTAAGAGTTCCTAGTTTTTACACATAAGCTATAGGTAACTATTAAATATACTATTAAAAAGTATTGAATCTATTAGATCTATTAGATCTATGGAAGAAGTTAACATTATGATTTTAAAGGATAAGTAGGAGTTTCATTTACTTTTTATCCGTCTATGTGATCACCTTATCCGAGTTAATGATCACATAGCCCGATTTTTTGATCTTTTTACCCTACTATTTGATCTGTATATCCGCATCAGTTGATCTCCTAGTCCTCTAAAACATGACAGATTTTCCGTTTTTCTGGAGACTCACCCTGAGTAACAATTTAGTTGCCTACTCAGGGTGGGGATAAGTTATATATATTGTTGTTTTAATTAGTAATTATCATCAGGAGCTATTTGCTTCAACTCGTTCATGAACGCCTCGAGAGAGCTTTGCATTTCCACAAGTTCTTCTTGCTCTTTCTCTCGTCGCTGGACAGCAAGTTTGATCTTGCTAGCACGTTCATTCTCTCCAATAGAGGTATAGGAATGTGCTAGGTTTTTTAGCTCATCAATCGTTAGTTCAAAGCCGTCTCTTCGTTTCATTTCTAATGTTGATATGACCTTTTTGATCTCGTCAAGGTTGAGTGTTTGTATGGGCTTTTTCTTATCTACCCAACGATATAAGAACTTGATTTTGGCTATCTTTCTACCTTCACGGTAGACTTCATACCCATGAGTACTTCCGTCAGGTGAATCGAAAAAAAGTATCTCCTGATTCGTTTCTGGATCATCTTTTATCCCTCTGATGCTTGCTTTAATACAACGTTCAATAAAGACACTGTTATTGGCAAAGGAGCGTTTACCTGACTTAATCTTACCTCCAGGGTCATGGAGACCGAAAAGGCCCTTTAAGTCAGAGATATCAAACGTTTGAAGATAGGTCCCACCACCTTTGAAGCGACTCAAAATTTCATAGAGTCGTTTTGCATATTCCTTTTTAAGACTGAAGAAACTCTGCGTGTTGATAAGCGCATAGCTGTTGTTGTACTCAATGTAAGCTTCTTTAAGCTCATCATTAGGAATCATTGTTAGCTTTCTATCTTTGTATTTCACTCTTTTAAAAATAGAAATAAAATCAAACTCTTGGACGTCATCATTTTCGTCATCGACGGGCAAACCAATGTTCTTCTTAGTCAATCGGTCCGCAACCGGCTTTAGTGTCTTTGCTAACTCTTTTGGGTTGATATCTAACCATCGAGATAGCTGCGTTGAGGTGAACTCATAGACAGGTGTTTCATTATTGTCCCAATCTTCTGGCTTCATGTGCGCAATCATTAGAGCGAAGAGGTCAGCTTCGCGTTGGGTTAGATCCTGCTGCGAAAACACTAACTTATGAGCTTTTTTGAACTGTTTTGGAAGAGTGTGTTTTTTTGCTGTATTGACCTTAACCATGGTCTCTTCTCTATTAATCCGAATGACCCTAGTATAACACCAAATCCGTGTAGTCATCACACCAAATCCGTGTTTATTACATGTTTTCCGTGTTCTACCACAAATAATCCGTGTCCAAACTGCCTTTAGATCGTTTTCAGCATGTTGGAACAGGTGTTGGATATCGAGTTCGTCTCCCGAAGCCAGGTTCAACTGTGATTGATCTGTTTATCCGTGATTTTGTTGCTGACAGCACATATAACCCGTGTTTCGTCTAAGGAACAGGCGGTATTTGAGTGTGGTATCACAGTTGTTCGTATTTTTTGTCTCGTGTACGCATGTATGAGGGTGATTATGATAGGTTTTCATTCAATCATATAACTCTTAATCCGTGTTTATGTTCGTAATAAAACACTTTATCCGTGTTGGAATCACTAAAGGATGAATCATCTAATGTGTTATATGTTATTGATATTAAATTATATATCACCGTTTCTACATTTAAATTAACTTACATCGACCAGAGTTAATCGCTTATTGATCATATTACCCGTGTGCTAATGGACTGCTTTTGCTAAGTTGATCTCATTCTGTTCAGTTTTCTCCCTAGTATTGATCGTATTATCCGTGTATTTACTAACCTTATGATCATATTAACCGTGT
Organism: Vibrio sp. KUL80; assembly: GCF_059725495.1. Lineage (NCBI taxonomy): Bacteria > Pseudomonadati > Pseudomonadota > Gammaproteobacteria > Vibrionales > Vibrionaceae > Vibrio > Vibrio sp. KUL80. The sequence continues at coordinate 35,814 of NZ_AP045843.1, read as the reverse complement.
TTTTCTTGAGTTACCTGTTATAAGTTATTGATTTATCGAAATCTTCCATGCAGTTTATCCGTGTTTGGCTATGTATGAGTACACATTCTCCGTCTAAAGGTAATTGTATAAACAAACGAGTTACCGCTCACGCTATCTTTTTGAGCAATTACTAGGAACAGGGTTTGCAAACGAAGTATTGTCCTCAAACTTGACAAGCACTTAACCAATTAGTGATCATTTGTCCCGTGTAGCAACACACTTTACCCGTATAACATGAACGTCCCCCTGTCTTCTTCAGTTATGAGTCGCCAAGTACATAGCTGTCTCATTCATCTTGTATTTTTGATTGCTCAAAAAGAACCTACATATACTCTTTAATGATCTAATTATCCGTTAACGTCACATGTAATCCGTGTTATTGAACAGGTTATCCGTGCTAATGATCTAGTAATCCGTGTTTTGTTTTAACAAAGGTAATGCCTGGCTTAGTTTTGAGCTAAGTGTATGTTATGTGTACGTGGTGTAACGTATTATCCGTGTTCTTTTTGTAATCCAAACACAATATCCGTGTAATAGTACAGGTTGGGCGGTTTATCTGTATGGTTAAGCTATGAAAGTTCCTGCAACTTAGAGCAAAATCTTAATCATGATGGTTTCTGGCGGTTTTACCTTCTTTCCGCGTAGCTAGAGAGCCGTTGTAGATAGCTCCGACAATTTGAGGTTAGATCCGCCCTAGAAGTTTCGGACACTGAGTTAAGTGAGTGCAATCACTAACTAGGTGAACAATGACAACCAAGAAAACCAAAATAGAGGAACTCCCTTGAATGAGCTATGCTGATGATTTCTGGTGTAGGGAACAGAAAGGAAGTTGCGGTGTAATCTGATGATGCTGTTCTTCCCAGAACGAATAACAGATAAGTACACCGCATGACTGATAATACGGTTGTTTCATTGAATACACCACAAGACCCACTTACAGAACTGATACGTCAAGGGGCTAGAGATTTGATTGCACAAGCTGTTGAAGCTGAGCTTCAACAACTACTAGCTCAACATCAGAATGTAATGGTTGACTACAAGCAAGCCATTGTTCGCAATGGTTTCTTACTTGAGCGAACCTTGCAAACAGGTGTCAGTGATGTCGAAGTGCAACTTCCTAAGGTACGAGAACGCTCAGGGAATGCGTCAAATTTAGTAGCAATTTGATACCACCGTATCTCAAGCGAACAAAGAGTGTTGCAACACAGCTCCCGTTAGTCTATCTCAAGGGATATCTACGGGCGATATGCTGTCTGCTCTGGAGTCTCTGTTTGGTTAGGATGCGAAAGGCCTGTCAGCCAATAGCATCTGTCGCCTCAAAGAGCGCTGGTATTCTGAATACGAACAGTGGAGTAAGCGTGACCTCGGTAGGCGTCGCTATGTTTACGTTTGGGCTGACGGTGTTTACTGTCACGTTAGGATGGACGACAAGCTCTGCTTACTCGTCATCATTGGTGTCGATGACACTGGACGCAAAGAAGTCCTTGGCTTCTGGAAAGCGGTTGCTAAGTGCTGGCCTCAAACGACTCAGCAACGGTATTGGGTATATAAGACGGCAAATGTGCTTAACAAGGTGCCCAAAAGCGTACAACCACGAATGAAGGAAGCACTGCAAGATATATGGATGGCAGAAACTAGAGATGATGTTTATCACGCCTTCTCAACCTTCTAGAAGCGCTTTGAAGCTAAGTATCCAAAGGCAACCGACTGCTTGGTGAAAGATAAAGCTGAAATGCTGGTGTTCTACGATTACCCAGCAGAGCACTGGGTTCATATCAGGACAACCAACCCAATAGAATCGATGTTCGCCACAGTACGTTTACGCACGAACAAGACAAAGAACTGTGGAAATAGAAAGACTACGTTGATGATGGCCTACACGTTAATGCGCAGTGCAGAGACGAAGTAGCGTCGTCTACGAGGTTTTGCACATCCTAGCGGATGTTGTGAAAGATGTTCGCTTCATCAATGGAGTGAAAGAAATGGAGACCCATCAACAGACTACAGCATGATCTCCATACACCACATTTGACAATAGCTCCTAGCAAACGTGTGAGACGCATAAGTAACTTACTTAAATGTAAACAACGTGGTGAGTAGTTGTCGTGTTAAAGCTACCTGCTGTAGCAGCACCAGTCAGTAGCGATTCAAATTTCATACCAGTAGCCGCCAGAACCTCAGCGTTAGTGAACTAAGCCACAGTTGTTGTGCTGTTAATAGTAACGTCACCTGATGTTGGTTCAGCTTTTAAAGACATTGCTGCGCTAGTTGCCGTGCGGACTGAACTGTTATCAAAACCAGAAGCTGTCATCGTTGAGCTTGACCGGATTGTCTCTGCTGTGCCGGTCGCCGCACAAGAACCACTCACTTGTGAAACAATACCAAACGGAACTACTGAGCCTGACGCACTTACATTCGTTACACCCAAATCAATAATGTTAGTAGGGACAGTCGAGCCAGATTGTACAAGCGACGTACCACATGGCCGTTGTTGATCAAATCAGCGTGAAGGTCAACGACACCATATTGTACCTGAAAGCGTGACATAGTAACTTTAACTGTTAGAGGCACTTGTATCCTCAATAAGTAACGCGACAGTCCTATATCTAAGACGGGAATTGGTTTGCTAACTTAACTTGCAAGCAACGATCACTTAAAAACAAATAAGCAGGTGTCAGACAAAAAAAGCATAGAGCGCTAACAATAGCGGCCTCTAGTTTGATAACCTCGCTTAAAATACAATATTTAGGTTAAAGTAACTACTACATATATCGTGTTGTGAGCGAATTGTTAAATTGACAGCTATATAAAGTGAGTTAACAATGAAAAGTGAATCAGAAATACTTCTTATGCGTCGTAATTTTTCTAGTTCGAACTTCTTTGGAGTCTCCAGTGGAAGTATCAACGATAAGTGTTTGAAAAGTAATATGATTTTCGTTAGCAAACATACTCGTTATATGGAATACCCAGCTCATAGTCGTGAGTATATTGAACTTTGTTATGTTTTTCGTGGACGTTCCGTAAGGTATATAGAAGGTAGTAAAATTGAACTACGGAGTGGAAATTTAATTTTTGTTGGTCCCAATACGGTGCACAAGATTCTTCCATTAGATGACAGTGATACTGTCATTAACTTTACTGTCCCAAGATGTTATTTTAATTTTATCTTTGAATTCGTGAACAATAACAGTCTGTTTTCAAATTTTCTAATTGATTCAATATACAAGACCGCCGTCCCAAAAGCGTTTGTGTTTGATATTTGTGATAATTATTATGTAGAATGTTTGTTGCATGATATTATTTTTCAGTCGGCGGTTGTAAGTCATAATAATCTTATGAGGACAAAACTATTGTTTGGGTTGTTGGTTATTGAACTATTTAAGGAAACGCCAGAAATAATACATAATGAATATTTAGAAGGCAGTGTCTTTTCACAAGTGGTTTGTTATATTGAGAATGATTTGAGAAATGCTAACCTAAACGACATTGCTGCCAAGTTGGATATGAAGAATTACAATTTGTCTAAATTAATTAAAAAGGAAAGTGGAAAAACATTTAATGACTTGGTCAGAGATATTAGATTTGAAAAATTCTGCGAACTGGTAAAATTAAAAAGTGTGAGCATAAACGAATTAGCTCTAGAAGTAGGATTTACAAATACTAGCTTTTTTTATCTAAAATTTAAGCGAAAGTTCGGCATGTCACCTAGTGAGTATAGAGATAAAGTCATTTCTAAGTGTTAGAGGTTTTTAAATGTGTTAGACTTTGTTAACTGTTACGGTATGGCGTATTGATTGGTTTAATGGCTGATTCAAGGTTTGTTGTTAGTTGTAATATTTCAAAACTAGTTCTTTGCTTATAGAGCAATTTGATTGGTTTTTGTACTCTCTTTAAATGCTCTAAGTTTGATTAACGCTCTATTTTGAATTAGCCGAACGGTTTCACAATGAATGCCCATGTTTGTACCAATAGCTTGTAATGTTTTAGGAGTACTTCCATCTAATCCAAAGCGAGCTATGAGGACGTACTGTTGAGGTTTAGATAACATATCGACCCATCCTAAAACAGCGACAAATGTTTCCGTTTCGCCTATTATAATCTCAGGAGAGTAGTTATTTTCACATGCCAAATTACAAATAATATGTGTTTCGTCACTAAGTTCATTAGAGGTCTCTAATGAACTGACTTGATAGTTTACTGAAAGAGTAAACTTTACTTTGTTATATGGTTCCTTCAAGTATTGACTAATGGCCTCAATTTGAGGGGTGGGGCCTTCATTTCGTGCAAGTTGACGTTGAGTACGAAGATAACGAGACAAGTCTTTTAATACAGGTATGGGCAGTCGGATTATTCGGACTTGATTCATAATGGCTTCAGTGATGTGATGTCGTATCCAATAGTATGCATATGATGCCAATGGAACTCCCTTCTCAGGATCGAATTTGTCAATTGCTTTTATCAGTCCAATATTACCCTCTGCAATCAGATCTGATAATGGTAATCCGTTCTCCTTATATTGATTAGCTATTTTTATGACCAATCGTAAATTATGCTCCACTAGCACATTTCGTGCGGACCTATCTCCCGTATTGACTTTTCGTGCATACATTTTTTCATCTTCGGGAGTCAATGGAGAGAATCTACTAAGTGATTTATAATAAAATGTCCAATCCATTACTACTATGTCTCTTATGTTAAAACTATTTCGATTGTCGTTTGAAGATTACGTGTTCTATTGTATATTATTTTGTTGAAATTAATAGTGTTTTAATAGTAAGTTCTGAAATGTCTTTGTCGAAATCTCATCGCCCAGTAAATTTGTCTGAAACAATGTTGAACAAATTTGTAACCTTCGACGGCTATAGTGACTGTCTTATTAGTTAGGCCAGTTAGTATTGTGTTTTGAGAACTGGATGTGGTTGCTTTTTTTACTGGTGTTTTAACAAAAGTGTTTTATACTTAAATTGTTTTGTATTTGTATCCCTAAATTTAAACTATTGGTCAAGTAGGGGAACACTTTGTAACTTGTGCAAAGTCAGTTATCCAACAATTTTACTGTCAATTTAGTTGTGATGTAAAATCCCATCTTTTGCTACCCACTTAACTGAATAATAACATTGTAATATTCCAAATTGGCGAGAAATATACGTAACGGATTATGTACATTAAACTAAATGAACATAATCCTTAAGGTTACATAAGCCACAGTTCGTACAGTTTGTAATGCAATTTAGCTTTTTGACAATTTTAGGCAATATAATGGGGCTAGATATGACCTTTGCAATGTCTATCTTAAGTAAACAGATCGCTAATTTGTCACCAGTACTCGTGGGTCTGTAATATTTTATCACTTCTGCCCCAAAAGCTAATGTACAAAAGTCAACTACTATTTTACTTGCAACAAAGACATAAGCAACATCGGTTTCAGCCCATTGTTGAAACAAATAAAGACATGACGCCGCTACTATAAGCTGAAATAATTGCTCTGAGTTAGTGAAGTAACCTAATTGAAAGAAACAGGCTCTTTGATAGTTAGATTTTACTGCGGTTGGTAAAGAAGACAACCTCTCTGCTTTAAACTCAATGATTGAAGACCAGTGACCTATAATAGCACGATGCTTATTCTTCAATAAGATCGTATGATGATTGCAATTGTCTAACTTCAGCAATTCTTGTCGAAAACCCTTTAACGCTGATACGTTTGAATAAAAATTCTCGAACTGCTTTGAGTGTTCAATATTCGTCTGACGAACAATTTCACAAATTGCTTGGCTAGGCACATTCTTATACGAAAGAACGTTAAGAGAAAGATCCAATGATTTTGTCAATCTATCAACACTTTCTGTTATAACTTGCGAACACCTTCTCTGGTTCGCAACATTCTTTAAATAGTCAATGTGATTTCTATTTAGAACCTTAGCTATCAATAATTGTTTATACAATGCTGGTGTGCTTTTGCCATTTACCCAACGCGATAATGTAATAGCGTCGAGTCCACCAAATTCCCGATAATATCTGTTTTGCAATAACGCTATTAACGTCTTCCTAGAAATATCACATTCTATTAACCAACTTTGTAACTGAGATCCAAATTTAATCATGGACACAAAACCTCAATCTAAAATTAAATGACTACATTTTTGTGCTATTGACAATATTATTTATATTTCATCATTAACGTAGTGGATTAACGATAAAAGTGGCAAAATAACTATCTTTCATACCGTTAATTTCTTCTAAATACAAATAACGTGACTATTATATATAAATAAAATTAACGATTGGATTGTTAGCTTTAATGCCAAAATTCACGTGTGGATGCTAATTGTAATTTTAGAACTGTTTTGGTTAACTTTTAAACGGGTTCTGAAACCCAATATTAAAACCGAGATTCCGCAGCCAATTCAGGAATAAACCGCTTCATATAGCGAACCAAGTAATTTGACTAGCCGAGTCTGATGCTCTTGGACTCCCGTTATGAAACGTTGACCACCTAGTTCGAGCGTGTCGATGCCTTCGAATTTTAAGAACACCCAACGCGCTGTCGGTTTCGTTGTTGTTTTGTTCTTCACCATACTCGGGAAGAACTCTTCTGTGTTGGTGAGCTGCTCTCGGATTTTGTGCTCTAAACTTGCATAAACGAGAAGACTTAGCGTCATGATCATCAAGAGCGCCTCAATACGTTGGGGCTTCTTTAGAAAAATGGATGAGGTTAGGAACTCTGGGCTTTTCAAAAAGCGGAATCCGCGCTCGACCTTTTGCTGGGATTTGTAATGCTCAAGCAGTGCCGCCATTGTCAGCTCTGAACTATCAGTATCGTTGGTCGCGAGGATAAACATACCCACTTTAAGCCTCGCCAGTTTGACTTTTTCTAGGTCGGTATAGGGCGTCGCATCGATGTAGTAGTGGTAGCCTGTTGGCTTTGCTTCTTTTTTAGGGCGACCGCGACCTGCATAGATCGGCTCTTTCACTACGGTGGTATGTACAAAGCCCAGTAAATGACACTCGTTGGCAAAGTCGTTCATCGCTTGCTCGGCATCCACTGCGCAAGCAAACTGCTTTTTCATTAGTTGCCCCAGCGCTTTAAGCTCTTTGGTGACTTTTTTATCTAAGTTTTTGTAAAACGTGGCTTCTTCTCGCTTGGTGGCTTGTTCGCTGTGAACCAACAACCACCTCTGATTAACTGAACCATAGTTAGCGTCAATCCAGCAACCTGAATAACCATTACCTATGCTACTTAGTTGCTCTGGCTCTAGAGCCAATAGCGCTTCTTTGGCTGACTTGATGGTCATTGGAACGCGAGTAATAAATTTTTGCTGTTGCTCATCCAGCGAACGAATACTGTCTTCGGTATATAACGCAGCGTCAGCGATGAAGTAGCGACTATTTTGGGCGGATTTTAGACAATGTATGTGCTTCTTCGTCACTTCAGAAAAGGCTTTAGCGTCATTGGTGTTACCACTGAGTGCCTGCATGTAAACGGGTAAGCCTGCTTGGTTTTCACAAATCAGCTCAAGGACCACTTGGTTTAACTCTGGACGGTGGTCTCGGCTATAGCCTTTGACTAGTTTAATAGCATTAATGTCTTCGTCTTGCTCGTAGTCACCATCGACATGAAAACTCGTGATATCGAGGTGGACGGAGTCCGTTTTAAGTCCAAGTTTATCAACCACATGCTCTGCAATTGCTTGATAAAGAGCAGAGACATCGGCTTCATATAGAGCATCCAATGTGCGCCCAAGTACATCATCAGTAAGGTGGTGTGCCTCAATGTCTTTAGCTAGCAACTTGGCAATCGGCTTGGTCTCGAAAAAATCAGAGAACATGTGCAGCGTGCGGCTATGAAAGCCTAGCCCATTAAGGATCATAGCCAACACAGCATCACCATGTGAAACGTTATGCTCCGAATACTTAGGAATGATGCGGTCGATGATACCCGGCAGGTCGACCTCGTGGCAGAAAGCAGCGATAAGCCCTAGGTGATCTAGACGTTTAATAACAGGTTGAGGAGCAGACATAATAAGCGACCGTTAAATAACAGTAATAGATCAAAACTGGGGATCGCGGTCAAGCTGCCTATGCTACTAAGTCTTGTAAATGATCACTGGATCACACTATTTAAATTCCTGAATTAGGTGCGGAATGACGGTTAAAAACAACGAGTGTGAATTTTTCTAAAAAAAGCAGTCGCGGTGGCATGTTGTTCGTTATTAGGCGCCCATGCTTTCGCATCAACAGGCACAGTGACGTTCACTGGTTCTGTAGTAAGTACTACATGTACATGTGATAGGCGTTGTTGCCTGAATTGGTTGAACCTTTTCCAAGTCCTGCGATTTGATCATTTGAAGTAGTTGGAACGGTGGTGATATGGGTAAATCGAAGAAAAAGATAGCTAACTGAGCGGAGCACAATAAGGCTCTTCAAGGCTTTATCGACTCTATCTTTGAGCTATTGGATGTTTCACTAACGTCTCCTGACTACACCTGTATCAATAAACGCTCGAAGACAGTTCAGGTCAAATTGTGACGCACTTAATTGGAGGGATTATTACAGCAATAACGACTTGACCTTTCTGGGGTTACTTAGTCATAGCAACAAGAATGGTTATTTTTGGATTAAATCGCAATTAAAAGTTAAAGGAATAAAGTATGAAATTGAATAAATTAATGCTTACCACCGTATTGGCAGCTTCGTCAATCACTGCAGTGCAAGCAGCGTCAACAGCCTCTGTTAACTTTGTAGGCTCAGTGACTAGCGCCACCTGTGACACATCAATTGAAGTAGGTGGCGTACCAACACCAAGTAACATTGTCGACTTAGGCAGCACTGCACCTAGTACATCGGGTACAGCAGTAGCTTTCGAGATCGTTTCAAAAGCTTCTGGTGGCGGTGCCTGTACTGCTACTGGTACAGCAGATGTGTTCTGGTCTAGCGGCAATATGACCAGTTCAGGCTTTGATAACGCTACAGGCACAGCTACCGGTGCATACATGACATTAACAGGCAAACCAACAGGTGGTAATGTTTCTATTACAAGCACAACTACGAATGTTCAATACACTAATGCTGAAGTTCTAGCAGGGATGGAGTTTGAAGCTCAGTTAGTTGCTTCTACTACTGCGGGTACTTTTAATACCACAGGTACCTACCACGTTATCTACAACTAAGTGCTAAATGCCTCGCCTTACTTACCCAAGGTGAGGCATTTGTTTTTTAAAATCTCGGACGAATTAAACTGAGTCGTTATGTCTATAGAATTAATCCTACGTTGGTTTAGCCTACTGTGCATTTTTTATTCCGCAGTAAGTGTTTCAGAGGAGCATTATGTTTATCAGTTTGATACGTCTTTTTTGAAGGGTGAGAACCGAAACCCTAAAGCTTTACGCTCGTCAAGCGGTATTATTGCTGGACGTTATTTAACGACAGTGGTAATAAACAACCATCGCATTGGTCGACGTGAACTCATCATAACATCAAAAGAAGAACAAGCTGACAAACTTTGCTTCACCACTGACTTTTTTAATAGTCTATCAACAAATTTAACGCCTGAGGGATATAAAGCAACGTTAAGTGACGCTCAATGTATCGATTTAAGCCGCATTGAATTTACCTCCATTGAATTTGATATTTCCGCGCCCTTGTTAACAATAACTATTCCACAAAAATTTATTGATAACACAACGATGCGGCCCAAGGCTGTACAAGGAATTAATGGCGGAAAACTTGGCTACAGCCTAAGCGCAAATATAGATAACGAAGGAAACCAAACAGCATTTGGCTCATTTGATGCGCAAGTCAATCTATTTAACTGGGTTACACACGCCGATTTTACAAGTAGCTGGAGCCATGGTGGTCAAACTGAAACCAATCTGTCAAACCTGTATGCAACGCGCCCATTGACATCCATTAACGCTGATGTAGTTATCGGTAAGGGATATACTTCTAGCAACTTTGTAGACGGTGTCTCTTTTGGAGGTATTGGACTGACCTCGAACCGACTTATGTCCGACTCCTCCGATAGTTATCTACCTGACATATCGGGAATTGCTAACACTACGTCACGCATTATGGTGCGTCAACATGGTCGCATTCTTCACTCCGAAGTGGTCGCACCAGGGCCCTATAAAATTGATGGATTCTCGGTATTCGGCTCAGGGGATCTTGATATAGAAATTGAAGACATTGATGGTAATGTCGAAAACAAAACATATCCATTAGTATTTATGCCTTCTCTATTACGAGAGCACACCGCAGACTTTAGTGTTGCAATAGGTAAACGACATCAAAGCCTTAGCATTGAAGGGCTATTCGATTCCGAACGTAATTTCGTGTTTGCTGAAGGACGCTACGGCTTTAAAGCATTTACCGCAGGTGCTGGGCTAATTTTAGATGAACAGTACCAAAATATCGGAGTGGGAACCACATGGTACATGGCCACGCTAGGAGCCTTATCTTTAAAGGGCGGCATTTCTTTTGCCGACTATAACAATGGTGAACACCTAAATGGTATCACTCTAGGTTCGGAGTACGCTTACCAAGTCACAGACAGCACCAACTTGCAGCTTGCGGCTTACCGTTACCGCGATGAAGATTATGTGAGTTATTCCTCTTTCTATCCTGAGCAAATGAACAGCGAACGTCAACGACAAAAGCATCGCTTTCAAGCGGTAATTAGTTCTCAATTTGACGAAGTTAATGTCAACCTAAGGGGGTGGCAGCAATCTTACTGGGACCAAAACAGAAGCGATATCGGTGCCACGTTATCTATAAATAACACGTGGTGGGAAACAATAAGCTCTAGTCTTTCTATCGGTTATTCCGACAATGGTGGTAATGAAGAAGTAACAAGCAGTTTAACTTTATCTATGCCACTTCAATATGGAGATACCAACCACCATGTAACTACCACTGCATCAGCAGGGTCTAACTCGGACTTTACTATGACCGCGAGCGCAACAGGTAACGTAACCGACCAAGTCAGTTACAACACGAATGTCGGCGGCTTTGGTATGAGTAGCAACTTGAGCTTTGAGCATGATAACGCTCAATTTGACGCCGGTGTCAATTACAGAGATGGTTATTCATCCATGTCGTTGGGAGCAAATGGGTCCGTACTATGGACTTCACCAAGTGGCGTGATGTTATCAAAAAATAGAAATGAAACTGTTGCGGTTGTCGAAGTTAACGGATTGAATGGCATCAAGGTTAACAATGCTCGAACTAACTCAGATGGCTACGCATTAATTACCCTTCAACCTTATCAATCAAACTTCATCAAAGCTGATGTGAGCTCTATTCCTGTTTGGGCCGAAATAGATACCGGAATCCAAAAAGTCATCCCATTAGAAGGCAGCATCATTCATCACGTTATTGATAGTCGCCATATTTATCGTTATACGCTGTTAGTAAAAAATACACAGGGTCAAAAACTAGACAGTGGCGATATTGAATTTCAGGGATACCACTTAGGCTCAATTGCTCCTAATGGGATTGTTACGATAGCCACACAGGAACAGGCTAGTACAATTTCTGTTGCTCAAGGAACAACTCGGTGCAATGTCAACTTAAGCCATATTAAACCCAACCTAACTAAACTTTTTGAGGTCGTTTGTGAGTAAGATTATTTTAACTATGTTGGCAACAATAAGTATCACCGCCAGTTTTTTCGCCCAAAGCGCGCTTGTGTTGTCAGGCACGCGCTTCATTTATAACGCTGAAAACAGGGCGATCCCAGTAACGGTAGAAAACAACAGTACAGAGCCCTATGGTGCACAAATTTGGATAGAAAACACAGAAGATACTGACAGTATACCTTTTGCTGTTACCCCTGGTGTGTTTTCTGTTAAGCCGAATGGTGGCAAACAAGTGGTACAGGTATCAAAGCTAGAAACCGACTCATTTAAACAAGATCGTGAGTCTCTGTTTACTGTGCATGTTCAAGAAATCCCCCCAAAACCAAAGCAAGACGGCTTAAGTGAAAACCGGTTAGTATTAGCATCACAAATTGTTGTGAAGATGATGTATCGCCCTAAAGCCATCAAAAGCGGGCGTGAAAACGCTGAAATGCAGATACTTATTCGCAGGCAAGGAGATACATGGAGTTTTCTAAATCCGACTCCTTACTATTTTGCAATAACTGCTATCAACGGCGACGAATCATTGGTCACAGACGCGTTTAAGCGCATGCCTCCCTTTAGTCAGACTCAAGTGACCCTACCTAATCGAAATGCACAACGTGTTGCTTTTTCGGCTATTGATGACTTCGGTGGCTTACGTCAGTACGTCTGCGATATTACTCAGGCAAAAGAACAATGCCAACAACTAAAAGATGAGACCTTATGATAATGAATATTATGAAGGAAGCGGCCACCACGAAAGCACACATTAACGTTGCTCGATGGGGGAGGAGGTGCTCATTGTTACTACTAGTGAATTTGCCCTGTAACGCAGCCATTGTTACCGGTCCTTCTGTCGAAGTGACATTTAATGTGGCGTATGTTATCCCGACTTGCGACATTACACTACCATCTACTTATGATCTTGGAAGCTTGCTAAAAGGCTCTCTAACAGGGACGGCTGGTACTTTGAACATTGACATCAGCTGCAGTCACACTGGGTTCTCTACAGCATTAATAGCAACAACCCCACACCTTGTTAGTGGATCTCTTACTCAGATTGAATTAACCGCAGGCACATGGCTTACATTAGATGATGGCGGGACATCTGTGGTATTTGATAACACTACCCCATTTTGCAATTTCCCCCAATCGACCAATAATAAAGCCTGTACACTAAGCTTAAACACCTTCGTTTCTCCAACGGCAATGACAGGTTTTTTCAACACTCCCGTAACCTTTACGCAAATATACCCTTAACAATAATTATACAGAAGAGCTTCTACTTCAAAGATCAAAAAACGTCAAAGGGAATATAGATTATGACGAAATTAATTACATTTGCTGTTGTAGCAACGGCAGTAACCACCGCACTTGCAACACCGGTGGTTTTAGCTCAATCATCATCCGCTTTTTATGTTGGGGGACAATTCGGCTATGGTAGCTATTTGCATAACACACTGACAGACAATGACGAGTTTTTGGGCGGGGTGTTCATTGGCTATCAATATTCCGACTACTTTGCTACACAACTTGATTATCAACATTTGAATAATAGATCCTGGATCACCTCCACAGGTCGTTATGACTATGATTTTCAGCAAGCTATCGTCAGCGGTCGGTTGCTTTACCCCGCCACACCAAAGTTAAGTCTAGCGCTAAAGCTTGGCGCGTCGGTATGGCTTGGGCGAGAAAATGACCGTTATCAAGAGGGGGTATCCCCCGTGATTGGTGGTGGAGTACATTACTCTCCCAATACTAATATGACGGTAGGATTAACCTATCAGTATGTTGACTCTATAGGCAAGCTAAACAAATTAGACCACCGCGCGACTATGTTAGAGCTAAGTTGGAATTTCAGTAGTGAAGAATCCCAGTCAGCCCCCAAAATAAGCACGGTTGAATCAACGTTAAGGCCGACGCCCCCATCGGCTCAGTTAAGCCCTACAGAAAAGAAAGCCGTTAACAACAGAATTATCTATCAAACCTATGTACCATTTAATTTTGATTTGGCCATTATTAATGAACGTGCTCGCACTCAACTGAGCACCTTATTAGAGAAACTGAACCAAGATAATACCTTAAGTATTCATTTAGATGGCTATGCCACTCCTGTGGGCTCTAAATCCTATAACCAAAAACTCTCTGAACGCCGAGCGCAAGCGGTCGCCAATTATTTGATGAATAACGGGATTGCTCCAAGTCGTATTTATGCTCAAGGGAAGGGAGAATACCAAGCGCAGCGACTTAGTGCTTTTGGCCAACGTGTCGATGCCATGATCATTCATCAAGTTGCGGAACTGCAGGAGCTGTCAAATGAAAATTAAGTTATTATGCATTCTATTCTTACTTCACGCGATGAATAACACAGTATTGGCCGCTTACTTAACGGTTGGTGATGAAGTAGCAAGAATAGAGTCGACATCGTATATCGATAGTGTCAAGGTCACAAATATCAACCTAAATGGCTTTGCTTCCCCTGGTACTTATATTTTGAGTACTGGTTTTACGTTCAGTGGCTCTACGCTTACCTATAGGTTTGAACCAAACGCATATAGGCAGCAAGGTAGCTATAAACAAGGCGTGAGGGTTGCGGCATGGGGGGCGCGTAATCATATTCCGAGCCCGGGAGGCCCCTTCTTTGCACCCGTTCCCAGCGCATCAACGTGGATCATCAGTTATACAGGTGCCTTAATCTCATCATCTAATGGTAGCCCTCCTTTACCTTATGAATGTTATGGGAATTGGACGGGCGTGAATTGTGGCAATGCAAGTCCACCAGAGACTAGATGGAAGGCGATTGGTATTCAGAACCAGTGGTCAGTTAACTTCTCTACAACACCAGCTCTGAATAGCTCTGCCACATATCAAACAGAGTCAATGAAAGCGGGTCCAGTATACAAAGAGGTACAAAATTCCATTACATTCACTCGCACTCGAACCTATAAAACTATCGCACTGTCAGCGGATGATACGGTTAATATCGGTGATATCCCTCAAGTAGGCCCTGGTAACACAGTCAGCAAAGAAAAATCCTTTTCATTAGCCACGCAAGTGGATGGCTCTCCTCTTACCATCCCCAGCGGCAACGCTAATGTTTCTTATACTGCATTGTCTTCCCCATCTTGCGCTGGTGCTGATTTGTCATTACGTTTAAGTGATGGTACTCCATGGTTAACGGGCTCTGCTGGTAAAATAGATGCAAATCACTTAGCTAATGATGTTACGGCTAAGTGGACAGCACCAGGCACGTGTAGTGGTACCGACTCAGCTAAGCTGCGCTTTACTATTGCATGGAATTAAGAGGCTCAATTCTGGACTAGGCTAAAAGATGAGCTATTGTCAAATGTGGTGTATGGAGATCATGCTGTAGCCTGTGGATGAGTCTCCATTTTTTTACTCCATTGATGAAGCGAACATCTTTCACAACATCCGCTAGGAGTGCAAAACCTCGTAGACGACGCCATACATCGCTAGCCGTTAGCTTCTAACAGGCATACCTAGTCCTATGACTTTGTTTATCGCTTTGACATTCGCCATGATTTCACCCACTTGAGCGTTGTAACATCTCAAGCTCAATTTACCGCTGGTTAGCCCTTTATATCGAGACATAGCAGTCTCAGATATTGAGCGATAAGGATAACCAGACTCGGATTTCAACTCCGCTATTGTTCCATTTTTCAGAGCCTCTACAGCTTCACTTCTGGGGTGCCCATCTTGCCAAAACGCTGCATTCTTTCGAGGTGGTATTGACGGAGTGCAACCTTTATTTTTCAGAGTCTCGTGGCAGTTTGTCGTGTCATATGCTCCATCGGCAGATACGGCTGCGACCTTTCTACGTAATGGGTTCAGTAAGGTCGGTAACACTTCCCTATCGCCAACATTAACAAGACTGACTTCCGCACTAATAGCTTCGTGAGTATGCACGTCTACAGTCAAGTACAGCTTGCGCCATGTTCTACGTTTTTCTGCCCCGTGCTTTTTCACTTTCCATTCACCCCCACCAAAGACTTTGAGGTCTGTCGAATCAATGGCGATATGGCGAATAGCCTCTCTAGATTTATTGCGATATTTGACCTGAACTGTCTTCGAGCGTTTACTGATACAGGTGTAGTAAGGGGACGAATAGCTCAAAGATAGAGTCGATAGAGCCTTGAAGAGCACGCAATGGAAGAGAGACGATGCCCTTAATCATCAAGGCAGTTTCAATCGCTGTATCAGAGTACTGAAAGCCTCTCCCACGCTTGCCGTGATGGGTTTTGCATCGCCATGCATCGACGTCTGAATCATCTATCCAGAACGTAACCGAACCACGTTTACAAAGAGCCTTATTGTACTCCGCCCAGTTAGCGATCTTTTTCTTCACTTTAACCATATCACCACTGTTCCAATCGCTTCAAATGATCAGATCGCAGGACTTGGAAAAGGTTCAACCAATTTAGGCAACAACGCCTAAGTTAACTATCGAAACAGTTCCACATTACTTAACAGACTATTTCTAATTTTCATGCCGACTCTGTAAGGCATGGAGGAACTATTTGTAGTCCCCAGATTACAAATCCCAAAAAATACATTTTAATCAGTGGCTTATGCATAAATCATTGTTCTTGTGAGTTTGTTAATCCAATCGAAAGGCCTTAATGTCATGGTTCT
The DNA here is from genome assembly GCF_059725495.1 of Vibrio sp. KUL80. Lineage (NCBI taxonomy): Bacteria > Pseudomonadati > Pseudomonadota > Gammaproteobacteria > Vibrionales > Vibrionaceae > Vibrio > Vibrio sp. KUL80. The sequence continues at coordinate 19,525 of NZ_AP045843.1, read as the reverse complement.
AGACACACTATTGTAAGGCAATTCTCGTGCTTAAAAGAGTAACGACTGTAAAACATAAACTGCTCCTACTTTTCATAACTAGTATTATCGCAATGTCGATTGTTTCTCTAATTAACTATATATCTACACAAAATTACAATCGAAGTTTCGCTCAGTATCAACAAATGGCAAGTTCCAATAATGATACCGCATTGATTGAGGTTAACCTATTGACGGCACAAATAAGCGCATTGACATTTCAAGATACTAAGGAAAGGAAGTATGCCGTTAATGCGATAACGCTTCTTGATGCTAGTGTTGATCTTATCACTCTGAGTCTAAACAACGATATTCGTGATTCAGATAAGTCTTTACTGATATCAATGCGAGATGATATTCAAACTTACAAGCAAAAGTTTGAGAAGTTTATTCAGCTACATGACAGGCTCAGTCGAGACGTAGTGACAATTGAAACAGAGCAGAGTTTTTGGGAAGAAATGCGAATGCTTGGGTTCACAATGGCTGGCGATATCGCCGCATTGCGAGAAAGTGCGATAAGTAAGCAATTCGAGATGAAGTCTCAAATCGCAGAAGTTGGAGAGCAATCTCTTGTCACTTTGATTATCGTTTGGTTGATTACGATGCCAATAATTTTTGTACTAACTTGTGTGATAGGCAGTAGTATTACTAAACCCATTGAAGAGGCAAAGCAAAAGATATTTTCAATGTCATCTGGTAACTTCACAAAAACGACAACGGTAGGAGTAGCAAAGGATGAAGTTAGTCAAATGTGTGTTGAATTAGTACACATGGAAAATGAAATTCACAATGTGATCAGAGAAGTGAGTAATTGTGGACATCAGCTCGCCGCCGCGTCTGAACAACTCTCTATTGTTAATAATAATGTTCTTAATAATGCTCAATCGCAGCGACTAGAAACTGACCAAGTTGCGACTGCCATAAATGAGATGTCGGCTGCTATTAATGAGGTAGCAGAAAATGCCAATACTGCATCCACAGAAGCAGATATCACAAGCAACTGTGCATCGACAGGTTCAGATGTAATGCTGGATACAATCACTAAAGTATCTGGTCTTGCTAAGCAAATGGGACACCTTGGACAAGACATATCCACTTTGCAATCTGGTACAGATGAAGTTGCAGACATCATGGTGGTGATTAATAACATTGCCCAACAAACTAATTTACTGGCGTTAAACGCGGCTATTGAAGCCGCTAGAGCAGGAGAACAAGGTCGCGGGTTTGCTGTCGTTGCCGATGAAGTGAGGCAGCTTGCTCAACAAACGCAAGAAGCTGTCGAGCAAATAGACGCAAAGATCAACACACTACAGAAAAATACGACTGATGTTGTCGACTCCATTAATGCAAGTCAAACCATGCTTACTGATACCGTTGTTCAAGCCGATTCCGCTAGTAACGCATTCTCGAAAATCACAGACAGTATAGAAGCTACTAATGAACTTAATTCGCAAATCGCAGTGGCGACGGAAGAACAGAGTACTACTACGGAGATGATAAACCTAAGCATCACTTCGGTAAGAGACCAGGTCGAAGAGACATTTCAAGCCATCAAAGAAAGTAGTGAAGCGGCTGACAGCTTAGCGGAAATATCCATTAGATTGGCAAAAAACGTTCGGTTTTTTAAGCTTCAGGAAAGTTAATACAGCATGGTCCAATGGCGTCGGAAATATTTGCGCCTTTGAGATTAGACGGAAGTTAAAATTATTCTATTACAATTTATCAAAGTATCATGATTCACCTAAATCAAAATACACAGACGATTTGTCGTGTGTGCAAACAGCCGACGCAGGGCACTAGTTCGTTGACTATTTGTCCTGAATGTAGTATCGACTTGTACCTAATACATATTGAACATCAAACTAATTTAAATAATTATCAACACATCGAAGCTTTGTTGGCCTTGGTGACTATCGACTATGAACTCCAACGGACTCGTAAAAATCTAAATTCAATAGAAGCTCTATCTAGCAATACTGTACAACAGCTATTGAATCAAGCACAACTGAAACTAGATAGCCAGGTTAAGGCTCTTAATCTATCCGCGTTAACTGTTCCGCTATCCTTACAAGAGGCAATTTTTGATGCAATTTCACGGTATAAAACTATGTTAAGTCTATTTACTATTGAATAGCGTTTCCTTAATGAGCAAGGGATGAAGAACTTGTACAACTAATAAGATGTAACTGAATTGAGTGGACACTATAGAATTAGCGGGTCGACATTAATGGAATGGATGGTGATGCACTACTTAATGGTGAACCTGTAACTTAATAATCGAGAATTGGAAATAATGCCAGGATGTAATTTCGGACTTCTTCTTTTAGATTGGTTAAAAGAAGAGGGCATTTCTAGGAAAACCCTAATAGCCTTGTTACAGAGTAGATTCTATAGGGATTTTGGTGGTCTGGATTCCATCACTCTTTCGCGTTGGATTAATGGCAAAAGCACACCTGCTCTGTATAAACAAATGCTTATTGTAAAGGTGCTAGAGAAGGATCCAATAAGCTTTTTGATGAATATAGACAGCCAAGAGCGATATCCAAAGAAAACATCAACCATTGTAGATATGTTGATAAAGTCATTGGATCTGTCTTTAAATGTTCTTTCGTACGATAAGGTCACAGAAAATACGGCAAGCGAAATAGTGATACATTCCAGTGTTGAGCATTTTTCGAAATTTGAAAATTTTTACTCAAATGTATCAGCGTTGGAACATTTTCGAACAGAGCTATCAAATTTTGACAAATATAAACATCACGCAATTTTGCTCAAAAACAAAGCTGGTTCAATTGTTGGCCATTGGTCTTCAATTATAGATATGGACTTCAGAGAATTCACCACGCTTCCTAAAATGTCAAAAGATAATGTAGATAAAGCATGTTTAGTTCAACTGGGCTATTTCGCCAACTCAGAGCATTTTTTTGAGTTAGTTGTACAAGCTTCATGTTTTTACTTAGAAACGTTGTGGGAAGCAAAAGAAGTTGTGTATATATTTGTGGCAGGAAAGCCCGTCGTTGATTTTTGTGTACTGGTTTTTGGAGCAGAAATCGTACAATACTACAGACCAATGAAACAAGGTGACAAGCTGAGTGTTTACTTAATTAAATTCGATATTGTAAGAGCAATATCAAATCCAGTGATTTTACCAAAGATAAAACGTAAATTAGGTTGTATCCAACGTTGTATAAATTGCGGATCATGTAACCTTAGAGATTTCTATTAAACATCAATTCACTAGAATTTCAGATTGTCAAATTAGTTGCTTTTTGATTCAATTCTGAAACTTTAGTAATGTCGTTATGAGATGCTGAATCGGCCAGCCTCCTGTAGACCAGCGACTAGTTGTAAATTCCAAGCTTTTCATACACCAGTGGAGGCATATTCTCAGCGTGGCTGTGCTTACGTTTAGAGTTATAAAACATCTCGATGTAATCGAAAATATCTGAACGTGCTTTTTCTCTTGTTTGGTAGATCTTTTTCTTAATCCGTTTACGTTTTAGAAGCTGGAAGAAGCTTTCCGCTACTGCGTTGTCATGACAGTTTCCCCTGCGACTCATGCTCGGTATCAGGTTATGCTCTTTGAGGAACGCCTGCCATTCATAGCCCGTGAACTGACTTCCCTGATCAGAATGGATTAGCACTGTACTTTTAGGCTTTCGACGCCATACCGCAGCGAGAAGTGCTTGTGTTACCAGCTCTGATTCCATCCTTGAACTCATTGACCAACCAACCACAGCTCTCGAATAGAGGTCGAGCACGACAGCTAGATACAGCCAACCTTCGTGTGTCCTGATGTAGGTGATATCTGTTACCCAAGATTGATTCGGCTCAGATGGCGAGAACTCACGGTCTAATATGTTTTCAGCGATAAGTGCTGGCTGACCAGTATACATTCCACGGCGCTTCTTATATCCGACTTGAGCTTTCAGTCCCTCCTGTCGCATCAGGCGGGCGACTCGATGCCTGCTGCATGTCTCGCCTAAGTCCCTTAGATCACTTTGAACCTTGCGATAACCATAGACACAACCACTTTCAAGCCAAGAGTGCTTAATCAAGCCCAGTAAGCGTTCGTCCTCAATAGCTCTGGCAGATTTCGGCTTTTTTAGCCATGCATATAAGCCACTGCGCTGGATACTAAGAATCTGGCACATTAGACGTACAGGGTATTTATCGAGTCTGGATTTTATGAACGCGTATTTTTCTTTGACTCGCTGGCGAAAAACACGGTGGCTTCCTTTAGGATATCGCGTTCCTGCGTCACTCGCTTCAGCTCTTTTTCAAGCTCTCTTATCCGAGCTTCCTGCACACTCGTTTGCTGATAATGCTTACTGTCTGAACCGTACTTCTTCATCCAGTTGTAGAGGCTATTGGTGGAGACCCCAAGATGCTCTGACACACTTGCGACTGTGTATCCTTGCTCGGTGACTTGCTTAACGGCTTGGATTTTAAATTCATCGGTAAACTGCTTGTTCATTTGTCCTCCTGTGGACTACTAATTGTAAATCAAATTAGTGTCTACAGGAGGTTGGCCGATTCAATGCTCACGCCAGTTAGTTAGTAGTTTGGTTCTGAGTTTTGACATGAAATCAAAGTAAGTGAATGAGTCTATTCGCTCTGATCTTAAGATTCTGATGTAGCTTGTTTGATTTCTGCAACAAAGCTCATTATCTATACTATTCTAAGTTAAGGAATCATTAGAGTTGGAGGGCTTTATGTTTAGTAGGGCTTTGAAGAGAGCGCGGACTGATAGAAACTTGAGTCAATCTCAAGCCATTGAACGTTTGGAATTAAGACACGAATTCTTGAAAATCGATAAAGGAACATATTCAAGATGGGAAAATGGAAAGACAACGCCTTCATTGAAAAAGCAACTCAGAGCTTTGCAAATCGTGTCAGGCCTATACCAGTGATCATTGAAGACGCTTGATTTTTCCTGAATAGAGGATCATGCTAGCAACTATGAAAATTACTCTGACCAATGAACAGAAGCAGGAACTAAAAATCCAGCACAGCACAACGCGTGACGGACGAGTTCGTGACCGTATAAAAGCGGTTATTCATGCGAGTAATGGTTGGTGCCCCGAAGAAATTGCAGACGCACTTCTTATTCATGAATCCACTGTTCGTCAACATATCAAAGATTACCTAGAGTCGAACAAGCTCAAGCCTGAAAATGGCGGTTCACAAAGCTATCTATCGGCTCAGCAAACCCAAGAGTTGGTTCAGCATCTAACTGAAAATACATACCACCATTCGTCCGAGATTATTGCGTACGTATTTGAAAGGTTTCAGATTCACTATAGTGTTCCTGGCATGAACAAATGGCTTCATCACAATGGTTTCAGCTACAAACAGCCGAAAGGCGTTCCACATAAGTTCGATGAGGAAAAACAGCAAGCGTTCATAGAGGCTTATGAAGCACTGAAAGCAAGCTGTGGCGAGGATGAATCGATAGTGTTTATCGATGCCGTTCACCCCCACACTGTCAACCAAACTCTCCCATGGTTGGATACGTACAGGTCAAAGTAAAGTTCTGGAAACAACAGGTAATCGTAGCCGATTGAACATTGTTGGTGCTTTGAACCTATCAGATATTGGAGCGACCATTGTTAGCGAATACGACAGCATTAACAGTGAAAACATGGTTCGATTTTTCTGTAAACTCAGAGAGAGCTACCCGTTAAATCACAAGCTCCATGTCATCTTAGATGGAGCTGGATATCACCGCAGTGATTTAGTCAGAGATGCGGCATTTGTCCTTAATATTGAACTGCATTATCTCCCACCTTACAGCCCGAATCTTAACCCAATAGAGCGGCTTTGGAAGGTTATGAATGAGAAGTCAAGGAATAACGTTTACTTCAAAAGTAAACGGGATTTCAAGGAAGCCATTACCCAATTCTTTACTGTGACTCTTCCAGAGATTGCAGGCTCGCTGACGTCTCGAATTAATGATAATTTTCAGGTGTTCAAGCCTGCATCTTCAAGTTGATTGGGTATAGAAGCTACAATGGAGTATTCGAAATTATTAAAAAAGGACAATTTAGTTGAGCTTCAGACTGGAAGAAGGAGATTTAATTTCCTCAGCGTTAATTCTAGCGATAGTTTCTATTGTTCAAGTAGCAAAATTTTCTTTGAGTCAAAACCTATCGATGGACATGTTAATGAAATAATTACGGATTCCTATAACGCAAGATGGGGGCAAGAATACCGTGAACTACTTTGTTCCGTCAACAAAGAGCGTGTGTCAAGAAATAGATGTGTTGAGTATTATGATGAAGTCGGAACTTTAATTGGTCATCATATGATGTACTTGGGTACTGTACGTCAGTTAGTTAGTGTGTTGAAGAATCTCGAAATAACTATCGTTCCAAATGAGTTGATTGTTCATGGTGATGAAAAGGCAGTAGTTATAGCTTGTAGTTACTCTGCTTCTGAAGTTATCTATTGGTTCAATGTAATAAAAACAATAGAATATTGTTTAGAGAGTCAATACAATGCTGAAATTGTTTATTTCAAGACACACAACAATATAACTAAAGAATACCTTGAGTATTTAGGAGCTAGCGTTTACACATATGGTCCAGTTGCAAGGTATGGCATACGGCATTATAATAAAAACTATAAATGGTTAGGAATGATTTTACCTTTTGCTAACGTTTTGGCGAACCATCACATATATGACAGTATATTGAAAAGCCTCAATGTTAGCATCTTTAAAAGAGATAGTGCTTATTAATCACACTTGATAGTGTCAGCTCTGCGGGGATAATTTTCTGTGTCTCTGCATCAACAGCAAGATGGAGTTTACGGCAGACTCGACGCTTCCTATTAGTTCTATGTTTATCACTTTCCATTCTCCCTCACCGTATATCTTGAGCCAAGTAGCATCAATGGTTAGATGTGGTATTTTCCTCTTAGCTCTGGGTTTAAATGAAATCTCAACCACCTTAACTCGACGGCTTATGCAGGTGTAGTGAGAACAAACTGGCGGGATGGTAGCGAGCTTAAATACAGAGTCAGAAAACATTGGGGAGTCCTCAATGGCAAGAAAGTACGCTTTACCATCAGTGTGGTTGTAATGGCTAACTAATTGAATCGATGAAGCCTACCGCGTTTGCACGGTTTGCCTTTGCATCCATTCGCTTATAGCTTCTTCATCAATTCAAAGAGTGAGTGAACCACGGTCAATTATGATTATATTGTACTGTTACCAGTTAGTTGTTCCAGAATAAAACTTTGGCATAAAGCTAAGATAATTAACTGATGTAGCCAATGGTAGGGACACTCCTCATGCTTAATCACTCAGGATTGACTGCATTATATACAAGTAATTGTTCAAAGGGCAGTAGGTTGAGATGGGCAAGCCTGTGAACGACTAGTTTCAATGATAATGGGACAAGTTAATCAACTAAGAGGATTACTCGGTGAATTTGGCATCGTCATACCTAAAGGGTTTTCAGCGATAAATACACAAATTCCTTTGATTCTAGAGGATGCAGAAAGTGTGCTTACAATGATTATCTGTAGTCTGGTATCACAGTTGAAAGAATTAATAGACCAGCTAGATAAATAAGTCAAAGAGCTAGACAAACAAATTGATTCTTGACACCAACTTAATGAAGATTCGCAGCGAATTGCACAAATCCCAGGAATAGGGCCAATGACGGCAATAGTATTGGCAGCTTGCATCAGTGATCCCAAATTATTCAATAATGCTCGGCAAGTATCTGCTTGGATCAGGCTTGTAGCTAAACAGTTTTCTACGGGAGGCAAATGAGTTCTATTAGGCACAAGCAAAAGAGGCGATGGCTCTTTGAGAAGGTTACTTGTTCATGGGGCTCGTGCTGTCCTTGGTCATCTAAAACAAAACACTGACAACTATATACCCACCGTTGGTTAGCACAACTGCTTAAACGCAAGCATAAAGATGTAGTTGTAGTTGCGCTTGCTAATTGAAATGCACGTATTGCATGAGCATTGATTTCAAAACGACAGGAGTATAATCCAAGTCTATTATCTGCATAAAAATCAAACCAATTCATCAAATTGCGCATGAATTGAATGAGAAAACAGGTAAGACCGTGAATGTGAAACTCTGATTTGATCTTGGGACTTAAAGTTCGTGTTGTTGATAAGAGCACATTTTGCGGAGATCTGTTGCGGAAATCATTAAGACTCTTAGAACTCGGATATGTGTTTGCAATCGACTACCATTTTTTCAAATACCACTTGCCAATAAAGCGTGTCCTTACCTGATCAAATCAGGTAAAGGACATAACTATCCTACAGAACCCACCTGTTAGCTTCCAATAGGCACATTATGTATCGTGTAAAGTAACTAATACGCGCCTCACTCACGTTTCGTAACTGTAACGCACAAGTTGGTGAGACTTACGCCATGAACAAAGCATTCAAAAAGCTGACAGGACTAGGTATACCTGAAACTCAGTATATACAAATTTAAGATGCTACCGATCTAGGTTGCCTTTGTACTTAAGCCGATTTAGGCAATAAGGCCAAGGGACTGTGTGAAATCTCATTGTTTTGTGATCGTTAGTTGGTCGTAAGCGTGTTTGAGCCAAGAAAGTGGCCAAGCAAATTGGCCGAGTTTTTGGTCGGCTTGTTTCAATTCGTCAATCAAGGCGTATGCTCCAAGATTTCTTCCGCATGCGTAAAGTGAAATTTCCTCATACGTTGCTTGGTGTCTAGGGCGGTTGTTTACACAATGGTCAATGTACTGAAGTGTGATCGCCTGTTGATCTGGGTAGAGAGTTTGCCATTGTTGAAGTGTATGGCGATGTACTACTTGGCTCGAATAATAGTATTGACTCGCTTGTCCAAGCGTTAACGTTACAAAAAGACACCAGCTTATGATTATGATCTTCATTAGAAATTTAAAAACTATTCTCCCAATGAGCCAACTATAGGCTATGACATTCATGTTTGTTCTCCTGCAGGTTAATTTGTACTACGTAAATGTGTTATTCTGATTATAAATTTGGAACTTAATAAGATCTAAAATTATATTCAATGACTTATATGTCTTTAAGGCGTTGTTGCCTAAATTAGTTGAACCTTTTCCAAGTCCTGCGATCTGATCATTTGAAGCGGTTGGAACGGTGGTGATATGGGTAAAGCGAAGAAGAAGATAGCTAACTGGGCGGAGTACAATAAGGCTCTTTGTAAACGTGGTTCGGTTACGTTCTGGATAGATGATTCAGCCGTCGATGCATGGCGATGCAAAACTCATCACGGTAAGCGTGGGAGAGGCTTTCAGTACTCTGATACAGCAATTGAAACTGCCTTGATGATTAAGGGCATCTTCTCTCTTCCATTGCGTGCTCTTCAAGGGTTTATCGACTCTATCTTTGAGCTATTGGATGTTCCACTAACGTCCCCTGACTACACCTGTATCAGTAAACGCTCGAAGACAGTTCAGGTCAAATATCGCAATAAATCTAGAGGAGCTATTCGTCATATAGCCATTGATTCGACAGGCCTCAAAGTCTTTGGTGAGGGTGAATGGAAAGTGAAAAAGCACGGGGCAGAAAAACGTAGAACATGGCGCAAGCTGCACTTAGCTGTAGACGTGGATACTCACGAAGCTATTAGTGCGGAAGTCAGTCTTGTTAATGTTGGCGATAGTGAAGTGTTACCGACCTTGCTCAACCCACTACGCAGAAAGGTCGCTGCCGTATCCGCCGATGGAGCATATGACACAAAAATTTGCCACGAGACCCTGAAAAATAAGGGTTGTACTCCGTTAATACCACCTCGAAAAAATGCAGCGTTTTGGGAAGATGGGCATCCCAGAAATGAAGCTGTAGAGGCTCTGAAAAATGGAACAATAGCGGAGTGGAAATCCGAGTCTGGTTATCATAATCGCTCAATATCTGAGACTGCTATGTCTCGATATAAAGGGCTAACCAGCGGTAAATTGAGCTTGAGATGTTATAACGCTCAAGTGGGTGAAATCATGGCGAATGTCAAAGCGATAAACAAAGTCATAGGACTAGGTATGCCTGTTAGAAGCTAACGGCTAGCGATGTATGGCGTCGTTGATCTTCAAGCTGATTTGATCAACAACGCCTGTCTTTAATGGTATCTTGTATGATAATTCTCTCCGTTTTAGTAAGCGTTTTTAATGAAAATAATTGTGGGTTGCTAATGGATTGTGATTGTGCAGGGACTTAAGATTTGATGTTCGTTGTCATCATCCCGACAAGTGTTTTGATTTCAACGTTAATGGGTATTTTGAATGGGCTGTCTGCTATTCTCCTGTTCAATATGTTTGCTCATATTTTGAGGAAAATATGGTGAGTGTTCTGTTAGCGGATAGTATGCTGATACGGCAGTTGTGAACTAGGAAATAAAACGGTGTTACATTAAACATCAAGGGAAAAAACCAATAATATGAATCTTAATTGGAGTTGAAGGTGAACGATGAAAGTAAATTACGTTTCCTAAGAAGACGGAGTTTTATCTATGGCAAAACTAGGATTAATAGAGATGACGTTAACTGAACGATTGGAAGATATTATAGACGGGTTTATACCTCATCAAGGGGAATTGATAATTTACTTAGATGTTAGCATGTTACATATGTTTGTCAGGCACGATTTGGTTGACTCAGGGAAGAAGATCTTTCGTGATTGCCAGATTGTCTATTCAAGCGAAACATTGAGAGATATTAAAAATTCCGCTGGGAGAGAAAGTGAGCTACTTGATGTTTTGAATTGTTTTGGAGCGATTTATTTTGGTTCGTTGTCATTTGAAAGTTTGAAATTGAAAAAATATTCAAGTATGAATATAATTGATAGTTATCAGATATTTAATGAATACACTATAAATCAGACAATTGATACAAACACTTATGGGATTGTAGAGGATTTTGATTATGATACTTATGTGAGTGCTAGATTTAATCCATTTATGGGTTTCAATACTTCAAAAGTAGCGACATATTCTAAAATTCACAAATCAATGCATGAAGATATAATGTTGTTAAAACGTGAGTTTGGGGATTTAGCATATAAATTAGAGCAGGAAGCCTGTGAAATTAAAGAAGAATTTGAGTTTAACATGTTAATGAGTAAAGGGTCTTCTCGGGTTTGCGCTGGTAACCCTTTTTTGTTGTTGAATGACGAGCAGCGAAAAATATTCTCTAGTATTAATCAAAAAGGATTGCACTGCATTGAGCGACGCAATGTTGTCGACCAAGTTTGTTGCGGAAGAAAGTTGGATTATTCTGATGTATACTTAGAATATTTATCTTGTATGCATAATAAATCAGAAACCCTATTCTCTGAAATGTTAAACTATCAAAAGGTTAATTATATTTATAATGTTTTGGATGCGTTAAGCTGTTTTTCTGATCGCAAGGTCTACAAAGAAAAATCATCGATGCCTATTGTTGATGGGGGGCGTCATGCTAGCATGGCTATGTTTGCGGATGTTTTGATTTCTGGAGATATTGATTTTATTAAGAAAGTGGCGGCTTCTTATGAGTTTTTAAATGTAAGAACCCGTACGTTTCATCTCGATGCCTAAATGTATAAATTTGTCTAAATCTATGTTTTATTTGGGGTGCGAAGTGTTTCATATCTATTTGTTACAATTCACAATGTCAGATTTGGAAGAGCTTCGGGTAAAGACTAATTTGAGACAACATAGACAACAAGCAAGTTTCTGCTGCAATGATATAAACTTGCGAGGTTAATACCTCATTCTTTTGATAGTTCACTGATAAAATATAGTATTCTCATCAATGATGTGTAACTCATTTTTAAATTTTATTTGTCTATAACAACCAAATAACGGTAGTGTGCAAACAATTTACGTCAGTTGCAACGACACCTTTTTGTTTTATAAATTCCAAATCGCCTTAGAGACTCCATAGTTTGGCCAACTCTCTTTCTTCTAAAATATCTTCAATTCTTCGCTTAACGTTTATTTTTTGTTTTTGAGTTCTGTTAGTTTTTTTTGCTTGGTCTTTTTTCACTTGTGTGTGCAAAGTCAACGACTGTTGTGAGTTATCGGCTAGTTTCTTTTTCATATTTCATTTCCTAGTAATACTGTTGATTTTCGGTTAGACTTCAGTTCGTAAGTGGCGAATAAAGAATGGATTTTTCAAAGTGTCGCATAAGCTTATATGCGAAGCTCATTTATATCTCGTCATAAATCCTACTCGAAAACCAAAATAGTTATCGAGTGCGGTCGATTTGAATTGTCACAATGCATTTTGTACAAAAGTGAAATTTGAGGTGTAACCACAATTAATCAATCGAAAGAGTGGTGTTACAAATGAAAACATTTCGCGTGCGCTTTAAATAATAGCGTATGTCGTTCAATGCTTTTGATACATCCAAAACAATTCGTATAGGAATAATCAATCTTCTTCCGTGAAGTTATAAAAAAAGAGAGCGGCAACAGACTAGGGTATGAACATATACGTTATAACCAAACCTTGAAGGCTGTTGCCGCAAAAAACGAACAAACAAACGGATAAAGTGTCACTGGCAATATTTGATGCACATTACTACTATCAAATTAAGCGCCTACACGATTAATTCTAATGTATCAAAAATTTATATTGTTAGCATTCTTCAATTTTTTATGCGATGCCTGCCTACTCGCTTTTTTGGGTGTTGTCTGTGGACTGGTTTAGCCACTAAATTTTCATTTTGGTATAAACAATGGATTTTGAATTGTCGCTCTGCATTCGGCTTTCCTATTGAGGGCTTGAGCGCTTCGAGTAGTTAGAGCGATAATCCCACGCCTGCATACCTTGTAGAACTAGCGAAAGGTTTTAATATGTCAAGGATGAAGCAGATTTATACAGGATAGCGTTGTCTTATTAATCTACGGTATCTCAATTGGAAATGTTTTGTTTGATGGTCAAAAGCGTATTCTTGATTGATTTTTTGTCAATCTAAGAAAAAGGTCTAGATAACCGGATGCTGATGTTTGACAAAAATCATTCTCACATCAATGAACGAAAATTAGTATTTGTGATTATTAGAATGTATTATCTTCATTTTGAGACCTATTCGATAGAAAACATTTGGGAAGCCACTATGATTAAATAAATTGATGACAAAAAACGGAGTAGTTATGAAATACAAACATATATTGGTGGCTGTTGAAATTTCTCCTGAAAGCAATATGTTGATCGATAAAGCTACCTTCTTAGCAAAGTTACTAGATGCCGATGTTTCTCTAGTCCACATTGATAGCACACATGGAGAGTTATATCCCATGTTATTTGATATGATGGTGGAACCGGAACAACAGCCATTAGACAAGAAAACAATGGAACAATTGCAGAGTTTTGCTGCTCATGCAGAGTGCCAGTTGAAGCACTTTATTGTTGGTACAGGCGACCTTGGTGACAAACTAAAAGTTGCTATAGGGCAGAACGATTTTGATTTATTGATATGTGGTCATCACCATAACTTCTGGAGCAAAATTGTGTCAGCATCTAGACAAGTTATCAATAGTTCACCAGTTGATGTGCTTGTGGTACCAATAGAGGGTTAGTTGTTCTAACTAAAGTCATCCCACCTGTTAACAGGTGGGATGGCTTTCCAACTATCTCAAAGGAGTATCGAAATATGAATGTTCCGATATGCTTTAAGAGCCATCTTCACAATAGGAAGTCGAATGAACCAATTCCGAACCGTGAAACCGTTCAGTGATGTTCATACGCTGACTTTTATTTCATTTTGAGGCCTCGCTATAAAACTACTAACAGTCGCAAGCATAATAATTTCTTAGTTAATCAATTTTCACTCTCGTTTTGGATTGACAGAAATGTGCTAGGAGGGCAACAGTAACCTAAGCAGAATAGACATGGCCGACCATGATTGTTTAATGATCTCGTTATCGCAACTGCTGCAGTGGCAAAACGCATTTTCCCTTACCTTTAAGTGCGCTTGAGGGCGGTATTGACTTCGTTTTCGATAGACAAATGCTCCGTTAGTTTGTCCTCGATGTTTTCGTATCAGTCGCCGAGCTCATGATGCCATAGTTAGTTTGTTGACCGCTTCACTAGATACTAATCTGCGCTAGGCTGTTGATGTTATTGGGCGAACGGTATTCAAAAAGCATGGAACCGATGTCAAGCGTCGTGTCTTGCATTCTTAGAAGTAACAATTTTGGAAATACTCCCTAATTTGCTCAAACAAACACGTCGCTCAATCAACGAGTTCTCTAGAGGTGGCGCATACGATACCAAGATGAACAGCAGAGCGATTGAGGTTAGGAACGCTGGCTTCCAAACCCCGTCCGCGTGATGGTGCAACGTACTAGGAAAAGGTTGTTTACGTAATCCGGCGGTTGCTAATAGGTCTATGACTCGAACAAAAGGTAAAAACAGAAATATGATTATCAAAGGCGTTCGATATCCGAAACCGTTATGTATCGTGTTAAGTAGCTAATTGGAGCTTTACTCACGTTTCGTAATCATAGCCTGCAATTTATGAAGACATACGTCATGATCAAAGCACTCAACGAGTTACTGGGGATAGGCATGTCCTAATTTCAATATATTTTTGTACATGCGAATGATTTAATCAGCGTAGACTTTTTGGAGTATTAGTTCATCAATAGGGTTTCTCAAAACTTCGTTAGTTCATCATTTGAAGCATAGTCTATTTAGGATTTGAGGCTTTGTGAGTAGCTCTAAGTCAATATAGCGTTGTCTCTCATCATTTAACTCTAGATTTAGTTTTCTTACTTTACTCAACAGCCCCTTTTTTACCCTTGCTTGCACTTCAAATGTGTAGGAATGGTAGGAGATTCATGTAAGAGCTATCTTACAATGGGTGTTAAGCTCCATATTATCAATCGGTTAGGTTACCTCCTTCTTAGGGGGGACGTTTGACTAATAGGGCGTCATTCATATGATGCGTACTCAATGGAAAAGAGAGTACTGCCTTATGAATCGTTGGTTAACGTCTGTGTTGTCTTTATTCATCGTTAGCTTCTCTGGGCTGCTACTGGCTGACGAACTGATGTTGTCAGAGCTGGAGAGAGAGTATTTAACGAGAAAGAGCAAACTTCGGGTTGCTGTGTTAGCGACAAGGCAGAGTCAAGATGGTCCTGGGGAGTATGTAGGGCAGTATTTTTCGACATCAAATGACTATGTGAGCAGCTTAGCGACCATCCTCAACCTTCCTATTACCCTCAAAAAGTATCCAAACATTGATGCGGTTTTCGATGCAGTGAGTCGTGGTGAAGTGGATATTGCAATGGGTTACAGCATGACAGAAGAACGACGTAAAATAGTTCTTTTCTCTGACCCGTTTTATCAGACATCGACAGCGGTTTACCTTGCTGACCCTCACAACAAAACTAGACCTATAAAGAGGAGGCGATGGGTATGTTTAAGTGGTTCTATTTATTGCGATGTGATCCGCCGAGAAACTCAACAGAAGCCCTTTATGACGGACAACTTCGAACAAGGCATAAATTTAGTTCAGTCTGGCAAGGCACATGCTTTGATAGCAAGTTACATCAACATTGCAAACTATGTGGATTTGAATAACGATCTGCATGCCTCAATTGAGTTTCCTAAATGGCTATCGAGAGAAGAAGTTCGACTAGTTGCATCTTTCGAGCAACCCGTGTTGGTGGATATCATTAACAAAGTGATCCAGCTTGCCAATGACAATAGACTGCCGAGTTACTTTTCGTCATCGAATCCCTATTACTTACTGGATAAAGCGCTGATGTCTTTTCATTCGCTTCATGAGGATGAAATCGTGACGTACTCAATGCGTGATAATCTTCCACCGCTCATCTCACAGTCATCTTCAGGGAACTACATAGGTGCAATTCCGGACTTCATGTCCATGCTTGGATCCCGAGTTGGGATTGATATTCAATATTTGCCATTGGACAGCGAGTCCTCCGCTGATTTGGGAGTCGTCAGTTACGTTGGCCGTAATCCTGTTGCGCATAACTTGGTGACACAGCCTTTTATGACACTGAAATATCGTGGTGTCATGGGTGACTCAGGAATGGTCAAGAGTGACTCCAAAGCAGGGATCCTTATTCAAACCAAGATTAGTCATGTGGAACAACTGCAAACAGAGACCACGTTAAATTTGGTGGCTTATGACGATATTGAGGTTATGTTGGAGGATTTAGAGCAAGGCAAGTTAACAGTGATTTACTTACCGGTAGATGTCGCCAGTACGTTTACAGTGAGTAATCTCATCGGGGAGCAGTATAAGCTTATCGATGCGGAACTTGAGCTCAACTTAGCGTTTACAGTCAAGCACCAAGACACCGCTTTATTTGCTTTGATTAATCAGTTGATTGGTACATTTGATAAAGGAGAAATACTAAAGATAAAGAACCGTTATCGACAGTTTGAAATGGTAGATGGTTATAAGAAGCAGACTGTTTGGTATTACAGTCTGTTGGTTCTAATCTTAGTGTTTGCTCTATTGGGCGTCTTGTATCTGACTCAGTTGAACAGCAAGTTAAAGGTTGAGCATCGCGAACGTCAGGTAAAGCAAAAAGACGCTGAGTTAAAGCGACTGCAAGAAATCATTAATGAGTTCAACAGCATTATTTTTATCGCTAAACCCGATGGTGATATTCAGTTGTCCAACTGTCCGAGTTTTCAAAAAGGGCAGTGTCAGAAATGCCTATTGTATGATGAGCATCGGGCGACGGATGTGCTGCTATTAGGGCAGTTAGAAAACCTTCCACAAGGTCAGTATCGCATGCAGGGCTGTCAGTTGAATTTTCATGATGTTCAGGTAGCCAGTAAATCTATCGAGGATCCTGCGAGTGGTTCTTCACTTTTGCTGACCACTATCAGTGATATTACTGAGCAAAAACGTTATGAGAACAGCATCTTAGAGGCAAATTACCAAGAGCGTCAGGCAGTGAAAGTCAGAGAGCGCTTTCTTGCCATGATGAGTCATGAGCTAAGAACCCCGATTGCTGGTTTGCAAGGGGCGCTAGAGCTTATGAGAACAGAGGTACTCTCGCAGAAAGTCGCAACTTTGCAGTCGCAAGCCTATGAATCCGCGTCACACTTGAGCCGGCTGGTAGATACAGTTCTAGACTTTTCAAAGCTAGAAGCTAACGAGTTGTCATTGGTCTATGAGCCAGCATCCCCACTGGCGTTGGTCAGTGAGGTGGTTCGTCAATTTGAGGCAATGGCCGCAAAGAAAGCACTCAATCTTGAGTTTACGCCACAGATATCAGCTATCGATAAGATCCACTGCGATGGCGTTCGTATTAAGCAGGTTCTGGCTAACTTACTTTCGAATGCGATTAAGTTTACCGCATCTGGAGTGGTGTCGGTTCAATATCAAGTTGAAGATGAGCATTTACGACTAACGATATCCGATTCCGGCATCGGCATGACTCCAGAACAAATAGATCTCGCTATCCAGCCATTTAAGCAAGCTGAAGATGCCCTAACTACTAGAAAGTTTGGGGGTACTGGGCTTGGGCTGAGCATTGTCTACCAACTGGTGGAGCTGATGCAAGGTTGCATCGAGTGTCATTCTGAACTTGGACAGGGAACTTGCTTCGAACTGTCCATACCGTTTGAAAAAGCAAAGTATTACTCAGACAAAGACCACGTGGAGGTCAAGTTAGTACCGAAATCTCGCCCAGAGCTAACGTCGTGGCTCAGCAGTTGGGGAATGCAGACTAGTTCGGTCAAGTTTCACGACAATGATGAACAGTTGGTTCTATTGCATCGCGGTAATGACTTTGTGCTCAATCTCAATGAGTCTTCCTATCTGGATCAAATCTATTCCCTTATTGAACATACCGATGAGGTGATGGGGTCAGACGGTGTTTTACCATCAGCTAAGTTTGCAGCGCGCGTTGTCATTGTTGATGACAACAGTATCAACCTGAGTGTCATGAGATTGCAATTGGAGTATTTAGGTGTAACCGTCGATGCCTTTTCTGACGCCGAGAGTGCAATCAAGTTTATCTGTGAAGAGTCTGTCGATATTGTCTTTACTGATTATCACATGCCAGATATGGATGGTGTTGATTTGGCGACGACGATTCACTTAAACCCTTTGAAGCAGCACATTCCAATTATTGTCTGCACGGCGATAAACGATACCAAGAAAGTTTTCGAGGAGAGTCGCAGTGTGTTTAGTGGCGTACTGAATAAACCGTACACGCTTGAAGAGCTTCATCTGCAGGTATTTCATCACTTAGAAAGTAAGACAGAGTTCCCCGATTGGATTCTCGGATTTCCAGAGCGTGAACGTGCTCAGTTAGCAACCATCTTTGTTGATTCTATGCAAAGAGATATAACGGCGCTCAGGAAAGCTGAGACCGTATCGGCGATCAAAAAAGTGGCTCACAAAATAAAAGGAGGCAGTGCGATCCTGGGTGTTAAATCTGTGGAGAACATGGCTTTGCAGATAGAACAATGTGAGCTGGATGAAGTGCAATGGATATTGGATGAGCTGATTGAGGAAATGAATCAACAAGTCGCTCATGTAAACAACTACTTAGCAATGCAGAAGGTTGAATTATGAAGATGCTGATAGTGGATGATGACGACATTCAACTTACTGTGCTAAGCAGTCGTTTAGCTCAATATGGAGCCGTCACCTGCGCCAATAGCGCAGCCAAAGCGTTGCAGCTCGTCAAAGGTGAGCAGTACGACATCATCCTCTTCGATGTGGATATGCCCGAGATGGACGGCATAGAGTTTATTGTTGAATTGGGTAGCATGAATGTTAAGTCTGCCGTGGTCATTTGCACGGGGATGGGCGATGCGATAAGCAATACCATCAAAATCATTTGTAAGCGATTCAGCTTCTCTACAGTAGGTCATCTAAGAAAACCTTATAAAGATTCGCAATTAGTACAGGAAATCAGCCGGATTCGCGGGCTTTGTAAGTCAATGCGCTCTCGAATGCCCAAGCAAAGCATTAATGGTGATGAGGTGCTTCTGGCCCTGGCTAATCGAGAGATAAAGAACTACTACCAACCTAAAGTTAGATTCGCTGACGGCAAGGTGATTGGTTTTGAAGTATTGGCGAGATGGATACACCCAATTAAGGGGTTCATTTCACCTGCGGAGTTTTTACCACACGTAGAGCGCCTATCACTGGATGGTGAGCTGTTTGACGTGATCCTTCGCAACACGATTCAAGACTATGAACAGGGTAAACTTCACTACCCCGTCGCGATCAATATCAATGATCGTAACCTGTTGCGTGAGGACTTCACCGATAGCTTTCTGGAGACGTGTCAAACGCATGGTGTGGATCCTTGCTATTTCACCTTTGAACTGACAGAGGCTCATGCTTATGTGGAATCGGTGTGTCTGCTTAAGAACCTAGCAAGACTTCGTTTAAATGGTATCGGTATTTCCATTGATGATTTTGGGACGGGATCCTCTTCTTTGACAAAGCTCTCGTCTATCCCATTCACAGAGATAAAGATCGACCGCGGCTTTGTTAAGGATTGCACGTATAACCCTTCTCATTTGAATATC
>NZ_AP045842.1:0-1917588 GCF_059725495.1 Vibrio sp. KUL80 | reverse complement strand
AATGATCAGATATCGAGCCAGTGCCATGTTTAGTGGAGGCAATGCTGTCACCGCCTCTTTGGAGATGTTCCAATCCGACCCTCCTTGGCCAATAAAAATAGCAGGGCCGAACGTAGGATCGGCTAGGACCTTTATCCTAATCTCTTGACCGCCTGCGACCTTAGCCATTTGTTGGACGGTCAGACCTTCGATTCGAGCATCAGGGTAGGAGAGGCGAGTTCGATCGAGGATAGATTGAGCGGCATTTGCGACTTCCTGAGAGTCTTTCAGGTTTAACATCACACCATGAATATCAGACTTATGGGCAATATCGGGTGAGCGTAGTTTGACCGCAACAGGATAACCAATCTTATCGGCAAGATGTATCGCTTCCGTAGGCTCGTGAGCGAGCCAAGTGGGTAACGTCGGCAGATTTAATAGATCAAAAAGTTGTTCACACACGTGAGATTCTAGAGCGGTCGAGCCTGTTGAATCAGGAAGTGCTGAAATATGTCCGGCTAACCAATCGTGCGCCTTATCGAGTTGTTCAGTGGTATAAGAGTCGGTGGTGGTGGGTGTCTCCATCAACTGCCATTGATTTCGACGGTACTCTACGAGGTGCATGAACGCAGTAACTGCACTTTCCGGCGTCCGATAGGTAGGGATCCCTTGTTTGGTAAACTGAAGTCTTGCTTCTTTTGCGGTAGCTTCGCCAGACCAGTTAGTGAGGATATTAAAGCGTTTGGATTTAGGGTGTTTTTGGACAGTCTCTATGAGCTTTTGAGCAGTACTTGTCGACTCCGCCGTTGCTGAGGGGCTGTGCATGATCAGTAGCGCATCTATGTCTTCGCTATCAAGAATAATTTGAGCGGCTTTACAATACCGATCGGCCGTCGCATCGCCTCCCAAATCAATAGGGTTGGTTTTAGACCACGTTTTTGGGAGAACTGTATATAACGCCTCGATGGTATCCGTAGATAGCTGAGCGAGACTTCCGCCTTTATCAGCTAGGGTATCTAGCGCCATTAGGGATGGCCCCATACCATTAGTAATAACCGCTAAGCGCTCACCACGAAGAGGCACCGAATGAGTGAGTGTCTCAACCGCTGCAAACAGCTCATGAGTATTGTTTACCCTCAACATACCAGCTCTTTGAATCGCAGAATCGTAAACAATATCAAAAGAAGCAGCAGTCGCTGAGACGTTAGGGGTACCAGTTTGATGACGCCCAGCCTTGAGTACCAAGATACGGCGATTTCGTGATGCCGCACGCGCTGCAGAGAGGAACCGACGAGCGTCTCTTACAGAGTCAACATAGAGGAGAATTGCTTCGGTTTTACTATCCCGCGATAGATAATCAAGTATGTCATCGAAATCGACGTCGCTACCGCTGCCAATAGAAACAAAGGCCGAAAAGCCGATCCCTTTGTCGTTTGCCCAATCTAGGATCGTTGTGCATACCGCCGACGATTGAGAGATAAATGCAAGTTTCCCTGGTAAACAATCAACAGGAGAAAAAGAAGCATTAAAGTTTTGCCACGGAAGAAGAACACCAAGGCTGTTAGGCCCGACGATTTTCATTCCGGCCTGCTGCGCTATCTGTAGGCACTTTTGCTCGATGGTAAGTTGTTCATCGTAGGGTACAGACATGTCCGACGCCATAATGATCGCAACCTTTACACCTGCAATAGCGAGGTCATTAATAATGTCCACATTACGGTCGCCGCGGGTACACAGAATTGCGATATCCGGGATCAGAGGAAGTTCACTTATGGCACGGTAGCAAAGTATTCCATTAACCGATTTGTATTTTGGATGTACGGGTAATATTGTGCCCTGGTAGCCCCCCATCAAAAGGTTTTTAATCACCACGCTACCTGCACGACTTGGTTTGCTCGACGCGCCAATAACCGCAATTGAAGTGGGTTTAAAAAGTGTATCCAACGACATAGATTCTCCCTAAAGCGGATCTTAAAACCGAGCAACAGCCACTGCTTTAGACACATTAAAGCAGCGAGGACATATACCACACAATACTAGTCTAGCTTTAAATCGATTAAAGCTAGTCTGCTCTTAAAATTGGAGATAACGTATTGCTGTACCTCAATTATTGTGTAACATGTCACAGGTAGATAAGACAGGCACTTTGAATCTCAAATTCCAATCGTTCCTGTCTGATTAAGGATAAGCAACAATGAATTCAGGCAGTGATACAATGAAGAAAGTAGTGATAGTGAGCTTGGCGGCTATGTTGGCAGCTTGCGCCTCTGGTGATTACACAACAGAAGTAAAGTCGGAAAGTTATCGTGAGGACTATCAACCAGTAGAAGCGAAAGCAGCAGCTCCCGTTGCTGTAGCGACTACAACGACAGTCGCTGCAGAGAAAAAACCGGTCACTGCCGCTCAAAAAAGCGAACCAAAACAACAAGTAGCACCTCAATCAACGGCAGCGAAGGCCAGATCACAACCGGCTCCAGCTACGGCTCAACAAGCTGAAAGTAGTAAAGTCGTGAAGATTGTACCGCCATCGAAGAAGCAAGCAGAGCAAGACTACCGTTTTGGATATACCATTCAGGTGGTAGCCGTGGGTAGTCAAGATAAGGTCACACAATTTGCTGACAAACTACCTAAAGGTACTCAGCCAGTATGGCAAAACTATAAAGTGGTTAACGGTACAAAATGGTACACCTTGTTGTATGGAGACTTTGCGTCTAAGGTAAAAGCTAAGCAAGCTATCCAGACGCTACCAAAAGAGTTCCAAGACCTAAAACCGTTTGTTCGTAGTATCGATAAAATCAAGAAATCTGATTATCCAACGTTAAGCAAACTGAACTAAGAATTAGTGACAAAACGCCCGGTGCTGAAGCGCTGGGCGTTTTTGTATGTAATCTGCCCACCTAATCGAATAAATATCAGTTTTAACAGATTTTGGACTGAATCTTCCTCTTCAATCGTTTATCATTCGATGAAAGCAATCTAAGGACAAGCTTAAGATGTCAAAACTCAATATTCTTCTTCTGTGTGGTGGCGGTTCTGCCGAACACGAAGTTTCTCTTGTATCTGCCAACTATCTAGAAAGTCAGCTTAAATTAAACGCTAGATTCAATGTGACTCGAGTTGAGATCACGTCTGATGGCTGGAAATGCAGTGATGGGAACCTTGTAGTACTAGACCTAAACCAAAAAGCACTGGTTGGTGAGCATCTTAAACTGGACATAGATTATGTGGTGCCATGTATTCACGGTTTTCCTGGGGAAACGGGTGATATTCAATCGTTGTTTGAAATGGCGAACATTCCATATCTAGGATGTGGGCCAGAGGCGAGCAGTAATAGCTTCAACAAAATTACGTCCAAATTATGGTATGACACACTTGGGATTCCAAACACACCTTACCTTTTTCTGACGGATAACGACGATGAGGCTCATAACGCATCTCATGAAGCGTTTGATAAATGGGGCAAAGTCTTCGTTAAGGCTGCGAAACAGGGATCATCAGTTGGGTGTTACAGCGTCACTGAGAAAGCAAAGCTTGATGAATCAATTGATGCAGCGTTTGGATATTCTGATCAAGTTGTTGTAGAGCAGTCGGTTAAACCGCGAGAGCTCGAAGTGGCTGCCTATGAGTTTGAGGGCAAGC
The DNA here is from genome assembly GCF_059725495.1 of Vibrio sp. KUL80. NCBI lineage: Bacteria > Pseudomonadati > Pseudomonadota > Gammaproteobacteria > Vibrionales > Vibrionaceae > Vibrio > Vibrio sp. KUL80. The sequence goes on along the minus strand of NZ_AP045842.1, from coordinate 1,913,970 downwards.
TGGTTATTACGCAGCCAGGAGAAGTAACGGCTCCAGATGGCTCGTTCTATAGCTATGATGAGAAATACAGCGCCGATAGTCACTCCACGACGACGGTAGAGGCCACTAACTTGACGCAAACCCAGCGTGATTTAATTCAGGACTCGGCAAGAAAAGTGTTTACTCAAATGAAGTTACGACACTTATCACGTATCGACTTTTTCCTGACGGATGACGACAAAATCTATCTAAACGAAGTGAATACCTTTCCAGGAATGACGCCTATCTCAATGTTTCCGAAAATGGTTGAACATTCAGGTGTACCATTCTCCGACTTTTTAAGTGACTGTATCGAATCAGCTTTTCGCTAATCGTAGTTTTTCTTAGTTTTAAAAATCGCTTTTTGCTGTTCTGACAACGACGTTTTGCCACTGTACTGCAGTGGCATTGCAGGACTTTGCCAACGTCCAAACTCCTGTATCTCGCGTATTTTCATTCCCTCACGGGTCTTTTCTTGAACCGCTCCGACACGCCCTGATTGAGAAGAGAAACCTAACGAGTCTTCTAGACCTAATATTTGACTTGCTCTTTGTAAGACACGATGGATAGACGAATCATTAAGTTGAGTTTCTCCGACGTTGCCATGTCGATCGATAGCACGGAACAAATAAGAGTAGGGAACATGTACCAGCCAACCCCTTAAGCTTGCGCTTGCTTCGGCTGATAATGGATAACATCTTTCGTCTATAGTTACGGCGTAACGCTCATCATCTTCTAAAATATCCTCTACTTTCATAGCTTTGAGCTCACGGCGCTTCAATGCGCACTCATAAAGCAAATAATACATAGCGAGATCTCGCGCGTCCTTTTTTACGTCACTACCGGCTAATTTAGTATGAATTTGCGCTAGGTGAGCGGAGGTAAATGGTATTGTCTGTTTTACCTGTGATTCTCCTGAAAGCTTAAGTTTACTCATAACAAGAGTTACTTCACGTGCTTGAGTAGGGTCTTTATAACCTAGAATGTAATGTACAACGGATATAGTGACCGCGTAACGTCTAATGCTGCTAAATTTCCTCTTTGAACTCACGTGTTCGATGAACTCTAGAACAGAGAGCGAAGTTGCAGGTAAAGAGGGACGCGAGCGTTCTAAACAGAAATCGTTAAAGACACGCCAGTCTTTTGCCATTGCCAGATTTGTACTACGTGAATATCGGTGAGCAGTCAGTTCATTAAACTCATCTGGGGTTATTCCTGAACTAAGTAAGTGTTTAAATCTGTTAGCTTTGTCAGATTCTGTAATCCGGGGTATGTCTTTTTTCATACTAATGCACTATAACTTAATTGATTGCCATACAATAACTGATAACATGTCCTACGAACAGTGTTACATCAACGATATAAGAGACAAGTCTTTATGGCTCTAGCGAGTTATCGAGGGTTTACCCTTAAATCTATAGGCTCTTCCAATCAAGTTTGGAAGGTCACCATAAAAAACCGTGAATTGCAGGGCACGCTGGCAGCCGTTAAAAAGAGTGTAGATTGGTGGTGCGATACTGCTTCAATTATCGATCCTTCTACATTAGCAGCGAGTTCGGAAAGAGCGCCGTCGAAAGGTGCGCAAGAAAACTTCCATGGCTTCACTATTAAGAATGATACCGGTGAAAACAACGCGTGGTATTGCATGTTTAATGGTAAACTTATCAAAGGTGGTAAGCTTGCTATTCAGCGACATATCGAAGCTTACCTAGTCGCAAAGAAAAAAGCAGAACAAGCAAAGTAATACTATGACTCTCGTATATTCAACGGAAACAGGCCGCATTAAAGAAGAAAAGCAGAAACCAGAACGTCCAAAAGGCGATGGTATTGTGCGAATCCAAAAACAAACTAAGGGCCGCAAAGGCAAAGGCGTATCAATTATTACAGGTTTAGATCTTGAGGACGCACCTCTAAAGCTTTTGGCTGCAGAGCTTAAGAAAGTTTGTGGTTGTGGTGGTTCTGTTAAAGATGGAACGATCGAGATTCAAGGCGACGCAAGAGATAAAATCAAAGCTGCGTTAGAAAAGAAAGGCTATACAGTCAAACTCGCTGGCGGCTAACGTAACTAAGACTCGAACAAACAATGCCAACACAATGAATGTGTTGGCATTGTCGTATCTAGAACCACATTATCTAAATCGATAGATTAAGATAATGTGGTTATTAGGTATTTTATGGTAAATCAGCGTTATCGTTAAATAGCGTGTCCGGAGAGGAGAAGGTTAGCGTATGGGACAAAGATATTAAGGAGATTAAGCCCTTATTTAACATAATATACATAATGCGTAGTTGGGTTGTTATAACAAAGCGAAAATGTCCTAATATTACCAAGTGAAAATGTCCTACATTTCCTTGGAGGTTTGAGGATGCTAATCACTATGAACGACTGTGAACTAAAACGACTGACAATAATCCAAGAAGTCTTACACCAAAACCTAAGCCGACGTGACGCTTTAAAATTATTGGGATTAAGTTACCGGCAACTTCAGCGGCTCATTACTCGCTTCGTTCAACAAGGCGCGGCTTCTTTGGCGCATGGTAATCGAGGCAAGCCATCTTCCAATCGTGTCAATTTAACTTGGTAAGAAATGAGTCATTTTAAAATGGGATAAACAGATGTTGTAAGAGCAATATAGTAATGTCCGGTTTACAACTCATAGCCAATTTCCATTTGAATTTTTAAAACACCACTTCGAATCCCTATACACAAACCATCCATTTGGCGAGTTGACGTTGATCTAAAGTGCTTTCTACAAACACTAGTCTACAGCTTAACAATCGAATCTGAATTATGGGATTGAATTTAAAGTCTCAACTTCCTGGTTTTGGAATTGTTCCGCCTGACGTTACCATTCGTAAATAATCATTCCGCCAAAAGCTCGATTGCCCATTCGTAAGCATCCAGTGTTCTTACTTAATACCGGTGACGAACTTGAACTGTCTCATAGTGACGCAATTGTTGATACGTAGCCTTACGGTAGCAATCATAGAAACGAACATGCAAAACTAATGTTGTTCGATGCGGACACTATTAACAAAAAGCTGTCCGTCTTTGAGCAAGCCGACGCACATCTACCACTTAAAACAAACCGAATCCGACAGTAAGTCTACGTCTACGTATCAACAAGTCGACTGAGTTTAAGCACGGATTCACACTAATATTGTGACAACGTAACTTTAATTATCGAGATGTCTTGTTGCCTATGTTTTGTCGCACCTGGCTATTTTTCTAATGCAACGTACTAGGCAGCTCCCTCCGGAACAAAGATCTTCGAAGATCATATGTGAATACTTACTGCTTTTGTAGGCCCCTTAAATAAAGCAGAATATTTCACTAGCAAACCTAGGGTCCAGATTTAGGCTTGTAATTTAGTTACAGATTGCACTTTTCAATAATCACGGCCAGTGATTTATTCTGCCATATATTGTTGAATTAATTCGTTATATTTCAAAATCCTAGTAAAATGTTCGCTTTAAGGCTGGCGTTTCGCTGCTTTACTGCCTATCTATTCGAATTATTAATACCTATACGTCAGACATAAAAAAAACCCTCCAATTGGAGGGTTGAGACTTAATCAAACTTGTTTAGCTGTCTTTGTCGCTTTGTTCAGCGCGGATCTCTTCAGCAACCATCTTGATTGCTTGAGCAGTACTCATGCCCTGCTTCATAAGCTCTTGGATTTTTTCTACTGCAGCTTGCTGTTCTTCATGGCTTAACGTTAAATCATCAAACATAATTCTTCCAACTCATCGGAAATTGATAATGGACGGACTATAGCGGATCTGGTTTCTATCGCAAGTCATTTAACTAGTAGGTCGCGACAAAGTTAATGGATGCACCCATGGCTTGTGGCGATGTGTAACTCGCAGCAATATCAAGTTCGATAATGTTGAGTGGGCGTAAACCGATACCAGCAGTAAGTGTCCCTTCCGAATCACGAGCAAGGTTTTTGTAGTACCCTCCCCTTAATTGAATTTGGCGAACAAGGTCTACTTCTACACCTGCTCTGAACATCTGCACATCATCATCAAACTGGGTAAATTTTTTCTCTTTGTTAATGTCATAGTCGACTGAGAACTGAAAGTAGTCTGCGATGAATCCAGCACCTACCGTATACAGTGGTTGTAGTTGGTACTCGTAACCATAGGCAACATCACGTGAGCCAATGCGAGTTACACCACTTTTTGTCTGTATGTTTCGTGACAACATGTTCTTAGCAGAGAAACCAACTCTAAATGGCCCATGAAACCAAAGAGCACCGGCGTCTAGGTTGAGTGCAGTTTCGCCCGTTGATTCTTCACGAATGTTGTCAAACTTGAAGTCTTGTAGCGAGTTGACACTCGTGTAAGTATAAATGCGCTGCAGTTTTGGAGAGACTCCGAATGAGAAATGTTGACCAAAAAGCGTTTGGTATTTTGCCAAAGAGATGCCAATCTCCGTTACAGCGACTGACGCGGTTTTGATCGCGCTATCTTGAGCTTGTGTTATTGCATTGCCAGTATCAGGGGCGATATCTGGGGTGGCAACATTTTCAACGTAAGCTTTACCGAAAATATTCGCCGCGATGTAACGGTTTGGTAGACCGAATGCGACAGCACCACCAAAATCAACATTTGCCTGAGTACCCGACAAGGCGCTCAATGCCGCTTGAGTGGCCGCAGCATCGCCGCTGTTCGCTACATTAAAAGCATCATCAGCTTTATCAAGCATATTATCTTGATCATCATAGCTAATACCTAATGTCGGAACCAACATTCCAGCATCATCGTTTCTACGATAGATCGCAGTAAGCGCAGGATTATAAAAAGGTGCAGTTAAGTAAGACGCGGACACAACACCCGTTCCCCCCATCGCATCACCACGTGCATCAATGGCAATGGTTGATGCTGCCAAGTGACCAGAAGCCGTTGCGGTAGCACACAAGAGAGTGAGTTTTTTGAGTTTTGTGTTCATAAAAAATAACGCCGTTAGTCCTTTGTGTAGGTATTAACGGCGTCTATTTCAATTTCTTTAGCTCTAGATCTAGATTATATGTAAAAATGTGCTACTCATCTGCCGACACATCAAATGTCTTGTTAAGTATCTGAGCGCGCTCAAAAAGAATTGGCCCTTGCCAGCGACTTTGCTTCATTGAAACGGCCAACACATAACGATCAGGTGCGATATCAGAGGTGTCGAGTGTCGTTGGATAATCAGACTCGTATTCTTTCCCCCACACCTGTGTATATTTACCATCGATGTAGTCAAACAAACCAACTTCGAGCTTAGGTAAAGGACAGTAAGGATTGAGTAATGCGTTTTTCTCGATCTGCCATTTATCTTTGGCTGACCACCTTACCGTTTGTTTCAAAGGTTGGTTAGTAAAGATAAGCCACTGACTCCAACTGTCACCATCAACAAGAGAAACGTCCAGTCTATATAGCCCAACCTCTAGAGGAGATGTAAGGTTGTAGCGAATTCCATACGTTGTCGAATCTGTTACACCGTCACCATTCGCGGTCACATAGAATTCACTGTCGTTTGAGACACGCTTATCAACCCATTTTTTCAAGCTAATTTCCGACACTACACGGTCGGAATCTAATTCAATCGTCGAAAGATAGGTATCGCGGCCTGGGCTTTGGATCGTCTGCTGTCTTACCACAACGTTCTCGACCCAATCCGGTAAGGGTTGTGAAGAGTAGCCTTTGCCACAATCTACACTCAGAGATTGTAAAAAAAGCCTATTGATATGAGATTTGAGACTTTTCGTTGGTTGCTGTTGCCACTCTTCGACCAATGACTGAAACATAGATTCAAGGTCATTGTTTAGTAAGTGTTTATGCGCTTGCGAAATGGTTGATGTACCTTCAAACCAATCGGCACCAACAGATGTTGATGCCGAAAGTAGCGCGATAATTGCAAGTTTGCGTGTGCTGAACATTAGCCTTTCATTTTATAACCGACACCGCGTAGTGTCTCGATTTCAAGTCCAGGTAATTTCTGACGTAGCTGAAGCACGTGCGTATCAACAGTACGTGTTGTTGGGAAATGGTTGTAACCCCAAACGTGGTCCAGCAGCTCGTCACGAGTGAATACGCGACCTAGGTTACTCGCTAAAAACAGCAACAAATCAAACTCAGTTCGAGTCAGCGTAATAAGCTCGCCCTTGTAGTTCACTTCACGTGTTGCTTTGTCGATAACTAAGCTATCAGTCACGACCTTAGAAGCATCTTCAGAGTCTGTTTCAGGTGCGCGAAGCTGTGCACGAATGCGAGCAAAAAGCTCAGCTTCTGCAAATGGTTTCGTTAGATAGTCATTAGCGCCCGCGTCTAGGCCCGTTACTTTATCTTTCACAGTAACAAGTGCCGTCAATAGGATAACTGGCACATCTTTGATCTGCTTCCACCCTGGCAGGTGTTCAACAGAATCACCGTCAGGAAGTTGTCTGTCGAGAATTACCAAGTCTGCTTCTTCCCAGTGCTGCTCTACCTGAGAGATAAGTTCTGCGTGCAGGCAGTTATAACCTGCCAGTTCCAAACTTACCAATAGGCCATCAGCTAGATTCTTGTCGTCTTCAACAAGTAGCAGTGTCTGTTTCACAAGGTATCTCCAATATAAAGGTTGTTGGTGGACCGATAAGGGACATTTTCCCGCCCATTCGGCCAACCATGGATTCTACTATCGTAAGTCCTAGCCCTAATCCAGCTTTACTTACAAATGGCTTTCGAAGCTCTCGCCAATCCTTAGCCGTTAATTGTCCGTTATCTATTACTTCTATTCTAAGTGAGTTTGTTGATGTCACGACATTCAAACTCACTGGTGCAACGCCGTACTTAATGGCATTACGTATCAAGTTATCGATACAAGTGCCCAGCCAATAGATGTTTATTTTAGCTGCTACATCTTGATTGATAGTCAATTTTACGTCAGCTTCAAACTCTTCCTCTGCCTTATAGCTTAGCCAATCTTGAACGGAAGGTAGCCATTCTGTTGAAAGAGGTTTGTTATCTGATTGCAAATAATCCTTACTCGCTTCCGCTAACTGACGCAATCTACGGGTATCTTCACATAACCTTCTGAACTCATCATATACAGTTTCTGGTAAGTGCTCAAATTCTCTACGAAAACCTTCTACTGTCAAAGAGAGACTCGCTATGGGTGTTCTGAGTTCGTGAGTCAAAATCTGCAGAACTAACATTCTGCTTTTCATCTCTTGTCGCTTGGTGTTCCAACGATAGATGGACCAGCCAATTACCAAGAGAATGTTGGCAATGATCAGTACGATCATACTAATTCTTAGTACATCGGAATGATCCTCAACTTCCCAACACAAGTTCCCTCTTTGAACGAAACAAGTATTGGTTTGAGACGCTAACTGATAGTTCAACCCAGCTTGCTTTGCATTTTCACGCCAAACTTTTGACTCAAAGAGATAATAGATATCCCCTCGCCTTAGCCAAAGTTCCGAGTTTTCAACAAACATTGAAGAGCCGCGGATCAAAGACGTTACCGTCGGTTCATCCATTATTTGCAGTCGGCCTAGTAGCGAGCCCGGTGGTGCAAGTTCACGCTCTTTGATGTGCATGAACTTTTGCAGTTCATCTTTTTTCTCTGGATACTTAAGAATATACCTAGCCGCGTATGTACCACCACCAGGGTGAATTAATCCGCTCCTGGCAAACCACTTAGTTGATAGCTTACGACCACCACACATTGCTCTCGTATACACCAAAGGCTCGGTAATCAATGGACTCAGTGGCAGTGTGCCGCTGCAGTTTTCTGCTAACCGATAAAGCTGTTGAATTTCCTTAAGCGGATATTTGGTTGTTTGAGGGAGCATAGACACAGGCGTTAATAACTGCGTTGGGTAGTCTGCTTGAATGACTCTGACGTCGTACGACGCATTCGCCTGCTCGTAGTCAAAGAATTCAACGAACTTATCTATACGCTCGGGCAAAGACTCAGCTTTCGCGGCGAACGAAAAGCTAAGTGGTAGCGTCATCAATATTGTATAAACTAAGTTCTTCAAAAGACGTGTCTTGTAGATCGTTTGTCGGCATGGATTTTTACACATTATCGACAAGATGAAAGCTAAGTGCACGCAATAATTTTGTTAATTCCATGTTTGTTGAAGAAATTGTAGACGAAAAAAGCCAGCTTTCGCTGGCTTTCTCAAGTTATTGCACTTTAAAGCGCTTTAGAAATCGCGTCTACGCTCTCTTTTGCATCACCGAATAGCATCGATGTATTGTCTTTAAAGAATAGTGGGTTTTGAACACCCGCATAACCCGTATTCATTGAACGCTTAAACACGACAACATTTTGTGCATTCCATACTTCAAGCACTGGCATACCAGCGATTGGGCTGTTTGGATCTTCTAGTGCAGCTGGGTTAACCGTATCATTCGCACCGATTACCAGAACAGTATCTGTGTCACCAAAGTCATCATTCAACTCGTCCATTTCAAGAACAATGTCGTAAGGTACTTTCGCTTCCGCTAGTAGTACGTTCATGTGACCCGGTAAGCGACCTGCAACTGGGTGGATACCAAATCGTACTTCAACACCTTGTGCACGTAGCTTTTCAGTAATTTCATGTACTGGGTACTGGGCTTGCGCTACTGCCATACCGTATCCAGGAGTGATGATGACTGACTTACTGTTTTTCAGCATCTCAGCAACTTCTTCTGCTGATGTCTCACGGTGCTCGCCCTGCTCTTCATCGCTAGAAATCACCACTTCCTGACCAAATCCACCTGCGATAACACTAATAAACGAACGGTTCATTGCTTTACACATGATGTAAGACAGGATGGCACCTGAAGAACCAACCAACGCACCGGTTACGATTAGCAAGTCGTTTGATAACATGAAACCTGCCGCCGCAGCTGCCCAACCTGAGTATGAGTTCAGCATTGAAACGACAACTGGCATATCTGCACCACCAATTGATGCTACCAAGTGGTAACCAAATACAAGTGCGATCGCTGTCATCACTAATAGCGCGAACATGCTGCCGTCAGCTTTGACGAAGTAAACCATAAGCAATGTAGATACAACTACAGCCGCCAAATTCCACTTGTGTTTGTGAGGAATGTTAAGTGGCGACGATGAGATCACACCACGGAGTTTACCAAAAGCAACAATAGAGCCGGTAAAGGTCACTGCACCGATGAATACACCTAGGAAAACTTCTACTAGGTGAATCACGTGATGAGCGTGAACTTCAGCAGCAGCCAATGTTTCAACATTTGGAATAACCGGTGGATCGATGTAGCTGTTGTAACCAACAAGCACTGCGGCTAAACCTACAAAGCTGTGAAGAATTGCAACCAGTTCTGGCATTTCAGTCATTTCTACTTTCTTAGCGTAGAAAATACCAATCGCAGCACCGATTACCATCGCAACAATGATCCATGCAAAACCTTGAGCATCAGGGCTGAAGATCGTCGCAATCAGCGCGATCGTCATACCGGCGATACCATAGTAGTTACCGTTACGAGCTGACTCTTGCTTAGAAAGTCCCGCCAAACTCATGATAAAAAATAGTGCAGCTACAATGTAAGCTGCTTGTACTAATCCTGCAGACATTGTGACTCCTTATTTATCTTTACGGAACATTTCAAGCATGCGCTTGGTGACGGTGAAACCACCGAATATGTTGATGCTGGCAATCAATACAGCGATGAAGGCTAAGAAGGAAACAACGCCATTGCCTTGTCCAATCTGTAATAGCGCACCAACAACAATAATGCCTGAGATCGCATTCGTTACTGACATTAGCGGTGTATGCAGCGCGTGTGTCACGTTCCATACAACGTAGTAACCAACCACACAAGCTAGTACAAATACCGTAAAGTGAGATAAGAATGCGGCAGGTGCTACTGATGCTACCCATCCAAACACACCGACTGCCGCAGCAAGACCCACAAGCTTTTTGACTGGAGAAGTTGGCTCTTCAACTTTCTCTGCGGGTTTTGGCGCTTCTGCTTTTGGTGCTTCTGGCTGAGCAGAAACTTGAATTGGTGGCGCTGGCCACGTCACTTCACCTTCTTTGACAACCGTTACGCCACGAAGAACCACATCTTCAAAATTAATGTCGATGTTTCCGTCTTTTTCTTTGCAAAGTAACTTAAGAAGGTTAACTAGGTTTGTTGCATAAAGCTGAGAAGACTGTGTAGGTAGACGGCCAACCATATCGGTATAACCGATGATTTTCACGCCGTTTTCTGTCGTGACCACTTGATCCGCTACTGTATATTCACAGTTACCGCCATTTGCTGCAGCAAGGTCAACAATAACGCTGCCTGGCTTCATAGCGTCAACCATCTCTTTGGTGACAAGTTTAGGAGCTGGACGTCCCGGAATAAGGGCTGTTGTGATAATGATGTCGACGTCTTTAGCTTGTTCCATGTAGAGCTCTGCTGCCTTCTTATTGAAGTCATCAGACATCTCTTTTGCATAACCGTCGCCAGAGCCTGAGTTTTCTTGGTAGTCAACTTCCAAGAAGTCAGCGCCCATCGATTCTACTTGTTCTTTAACTTCTGGACGCACGTCAAAAGCGCGTACGATTGCACCCAGGCTTCCTGCTGCACCAATCGCTGCTAGACCTGCAACGCCAGCACCAGCAACAAATACTTTCGCAGGTGGAACCTTACCTGCTGCCGTAATTTGACCTGTGAAGAAGCGGCCAAACTCGTGAGCTGCTTCCACTACCGCTCGATAGCCGGCAATGTTCGCCATTGAGCTCAATGCATCCAATGCCTGTGCGCGAGAGATACGAGGTACCGCATCCATTGCCATTACATTGATGTTCTTACTAGAGAGCTTTTCCATTAACTCAGGGTTTTGTGCAGGCCACACAAAGCTCACTAAGCTAGCGCCCTCTTTCAGTGATTCGATTTCTTCATCGGTAGGAGCATTAACTTTCAGAACTAGGTCTGATTGCCATACTTCTTCAGAAGTCTTAATCATCGCTCCCGCGGCCACATAAGCTGCATCGTCAAAACTTGCAAGCAAACCTGCTTGCGATTCAATTGAGACATCAAATCCCAATTTCAAAAGCTGCTCAACCGATTTCGGCGTTGCAGCTACTCGCGTTTCACCCGCGAGTATTTCTTTTGGCACACCAATTTGCATAGCTATTCCTTAACTATTGGCAGAAGTATTGTTCTTTTTTAACCAACTGAGTTCGTAACATCAAGTGATTTGTAACCGAAAAACATAATTTCATTACATATAACGGAAAGTAATGACTTTTATACAAACCAATCTAGTAAAAAAACCACACGAAAACCCCAAAATGGAGGTCATACCAGTGCAATAATACCGACTCTCGGGAACTTTTCGTGTAAGTAGGTCATATTATGACAATTATTGCTGCAAACAGATGACCAACATCAATTAAATCAATCAACTGAAACTGGTCTTTCCAGAACAAAAATGCATCAGGATGATTACCAAATCTTATTAAAAAGCCCTTCATATCAATGAAGGGCTTTCTGATGGTATGCAATCTTGAAACAGATTAAAAAATTGACTCACCCATCTGATCAATGAACATCTGTGCTTTATTGAGCATCAGTTCGTTCGCATCAGACTCCGAACCGAGTACATCAGAGCGAATGAACTTATGCTCTTTTAGTTCGCCATCAACTTCTTTGGTGATTCGACCGGCGATACGATATTGCCCATTTTCCGCAATAGCCTCTTGGTAGATAAGAAACCCTTTATACTCTACGGGCTCAACCTCTTTTGGTTGCGGTGCTTTGCCGCCTCCGAACAGTTTTGAAAAGAATCCCACAAGCTTTCCTTAACAAGCAGTAATATTGATGATTCATGGTGGCTATTTTCTTGTGGAGGGTCAACCCAAAAGTGTAAAAGTTATCGGTGCATTTACGTAAAAAGAGTTTCTTGGATAGTCGTTGTGTCAACGACCAATGTTTTCTAAACATTTAACCTCTATTGAGATATTTATAAACTTTGCGGATGAGCATCGGCTTTTGGGTGCAAGAATGACAAAATACTTGGCAAAACATTAAATTACCGTATCCTAAAGAATCGAATTATATACAACCTGAAGTACCTGAGTTCTTAGTTAATGGCGACCTCTTTTACCAGCTCCAATCTGTTTCGTCTCTTCATGCCTATGTTGATGATGATTGGTGTAATGGTCAGCGTAAATCACATCATTGACGCGACTAAAGCGAATTCAGGGTTCGTCACCAACCTACCTTATATATTGTTTGGAACCGCAGTCGCCCTCAGCCACACATTCAAACAATCTAGAATGGCGATGGTCGCTTTATCCATGCTTGTCGCCTACCTTGTTATACAACTTCGATTACAAAGCCCCCTTAGCTCGGGGACGACATTACTTGAGCTTTCTTTGCTAAGCTTGCTGTTACCTGTGTCGTGCAGTTTGTCGTATTTGTTCTCAGATACCGGAGTCATTAGCAAAGGCATGGCTATCTTTGGTGCTATTCTGGTCAGTTTTATCGGATGGACCGCGCTCATCCTGTCTCATTTTGCAACTGGTGGCTTTTTAGGCTTCGACAACGATCTTTTGATGGCAGTACCTCAGATATCTCGACTGCCACTTGTTCTAGTTCTTTACACACTTGCTATTATCGGCGCCACAGGCATTTTCTTGCTCAATTTCAATCGTCCAATTGATGCGGCTGTTTATGCATCCATTTTTATGGCCGGTGGGACATTTATTTTCTTTCACATCCCATATATCTCAAGCACCCTGTTCTCACTAGCCGGTGTCCTAATAATTATCTACGTCATATCTGCAAGCCATCAAATGGCGTTCAATGACCGACTGACTAATATTCCTGGTCGCCGTGCTTTAGAAATGGATATGAAGCACTTAGGACGTAAGTTCACCATTGCGATGCTAGACGTTGACCACTTCAAATCGTTCAACGATACCTACGGGCACGATACTGGCGATGACGTACTCAAACTTGTCGCATCTCGTATGCTCAGTGTTGGCGGAAACGCTAAAGTCTATCGTTATGGTGGTGAAGAGTTCACTGTATTGTTCAAGGGAAAAACCGCGAAAGACAGTAAGCCTTTCTTAGAGGAACTAAGAGAGGAGATTCAAAACTACGAAATGGTCATTCGTGACGAACTAAAACGCCCCAATGACCACAAACAGGGGGCCAAGAATCGCGGTTCTAACAGTAAACAATCTACAGTGAGCGTAACGGTGAGTATCGGTGCGGCAGACAGTAAAAATACTCGTAAGCCTGAAGACGTTCTCAAAAAGGCAGACAAGGCACTCTACTCCGCTAAAGAGAAAGGACGTAACCAAGTTCAATGCGCCCGCTAAAGCATTTTAACCTGATTGATTAGTCTTGGTTAAAGAACAGTACAATACTCCCGCCCTTTAAGTCACTTCCGTAGTTTACGCTCAACCCAATGCCAACATTGTCGACAAATGGCACATGAAAAGGTGGTGTCATTAACCACCCGACCGTTCCTTCGTAGTAATGACTTGAGCCTAGGATGCCAAGTGTGTCTCCACCAATATCTACTCGACGTATACTTGTATACACGGTTTGGATTGATCGACCCCAATCAGTAACATCGTAAAATAGCTTCGCTTCATTTGACCAATACCAACCCTCTGGCGTGCCGACGTCTCCCTCGTTTGCTTTACCCCAACCGTATCCAGAAAAATAATTAAACGTTGATTTCAATTTAACCAGACCCCAGCCTTTATCTTTGGAGTAGTTAAAGCCCATTTTGGGTTGAACTGACGTTGCCCATGCAGATGTATTGACCAATTTTCCATCAATAAATCTTTGAAAGAGTTTGGAAAACGGTGATTGAAAGTCATAGTTGCTATGTAAGTATTGAAGATGAAGGCCCATGCCTGTCTCAAACGTCCAGTGTTCACTGAAGCTAATCTCCTGCTCATAGCCTGTGAACACCCCTAATACGTATTTACGATGACTATCGCCAATATCTAAGATTTGATCTTCGATGCGCAATGCGGAAAACCGGAGGGTCGCTCGTTGTTGAAACTGCTTGTTGTCGGATAAATCAAATGTCAGAGGCAGTGCTGAAACGCCAATATTCTTGCGTCTATCTAGAGCTTCTTGTGACCCAATTTCATCATTATCAATATTAAGTAAGTCATTAGGGTCAAAATCCTTGAAGCCAAAGGTTAATGCGTCACTGTCCGTTAATATGATCGCGGCTGCAAAATCTTCTTCGAAGATATCTTTAAACTGTGGGTCAGCACGAGCCGTCAGATGAGTTAATGCGATAATAGATACAGTGACCGTTAAAAGTCTCAATGGACAAACCCCAATAACGATTGATGAACGCTAACAATAACAAAAGCGTTACTTTTTACAGTAACGCTTTGTATTAAGTGTAGAAAAACATGGAAAAAAGAGAAGCGTACAATGAAATAATTGCCGCTCTCTATATGGGCGTGATTCTAGAAGAGTCTATGAGGTGGTACTAACAATATCGTTTTCGAGTTGTGAAACGTAGCGATTTCGACCACTTCTCTTCGCTTGATAAAGCAGCTTATCAGCACTTTCGTACAATTCGCTTAATGACTCATTACCATTAGGAATGGTGCTGTACACACCAAGTGACAACGTCACCCTATCAGAAGTCTGGGAGAATTCATGAGGAATGTTTAGCGAGACGATGCCATCTTTTACCCTTGCTGCGTTCTCTTCAGCTTCGTGAACATCGCTTTTGCTTAGTAAGATAACGAACTCTTCACCACCGTATCGACCTACATACTCTCCAGAGCGAATAAACATAACGTCAAGAAACTGCGCAATGTTTATCAAACACTGATCGCCCTCGGTGTGGCCATAGTTATCGTTGTAGGCTTTAAAATGGTCTACATCCATAAGAATGACAGACAAGGGCATTTGGTGTCTTCCATGCCATTGAATCAGCTCTGTTAGTTTGTCGTCCATATAGCGACGATTAAACAACTTAGTTAGACCATCTTCGTTGGCTTGGTGCTGCAGTGCCCTATTAGCTTCTTCGAGCTGAGAGCTTGCCTGTTTTAACTCGCGACGCATTTGAGCGATTCGTTGCATCGCAATGAGTTTGGACTGCAAGACTATTTTGTTCACGGGTTTAACCAAGTAGTCATCACCACCTGCATCGATAGCTTTCGCAATCATTTCAGGTTCATCGTGACTGCTTAAAAAGATGATTGGTATCCAGTCAGCTTTGTAACGCTGTCGAATTTCAGCTGCCACCTCAAACCCATCCATCTCCGGCATAGAAATGTCGAGTAAAACGAGTTCTGGGTCAAACGTGGGATACAAAGCAAGCGCCTCTCTACCGCTAGCCGCTACCTCTACCTCATGCCCAAGTTGTTTGAGGCGTATCTGTAACTGCATACGCTCCAACTGAGCATCATCTACGAGAAGAATTTTCATCGAAGATTCTATGGACATTATGAGCATCCTTGTCTTTGTATAACACCAACATATGGTTAATATAAACCACATATTAGGATAATATTCAAACAGTCCCACTAAAATTGCAGTAATAACAGTTTGTTTGCGCCCAAATCACAGTTTTGAGTGGGCATTCTGACTCGACTTGGATTATTATTGACGTTTGAAATGATGATCTCTGGATCATCGACAATCTTTACACAGAGAAAGCTGTATGTCTGAAACACAAAACACCGAAACCACTATCGTAGACCTAGAGACAGTCTCCGCTGAGCTTAAACAGGTAATCCTTTTTGATGAGGTACCAGAAGAGCTGTACAACATGGTGGTATCTATCCACGAAGTGACTGAAGAAGCGGTTCGTGAAGCGTGGAACTCTCTGCCAGCAAGCGCGCAGAATATTCTTGATAATTTTGAGCAGTTTCATGCACTCATCTCTGTGAGTCAAGCATTCGCAGGCGTGAGCGCTTTAGAAGAGTTTACTACGATGGAACTACCATCAGATATGAGCGATGACGATAAAGAAGCATACAAAGCAGAGCTCCTTGATAAAGTTCTGCAAAACTGCATTAAAGACATGGTTAAGCAGATTAAGAAAGCGCGCCGTGATGCTATCTTGAAGCGTGATTTCAAAGAAGTTTTTGTAAAATAATTCGTCTCAAAGATGCTAAAAGAGCCACTTTCTGTGGCTCTTTTTTTATAGGTGCGGTTCGAGTGCCACATCTTTTTGCGACACACTCACCCCTTTTATTTGTGCGTACACTTTTTGTCCTTCCTTCAAGCTCAAGTCATCTATCGCCCACTGTGTAACCGTCGCAACTAGCTCACGCTCTTCATCTAGTGACAAGACCACTTCCACGCTTTGCCTCGGCGTTCCCTTACCGCCCAGAGAAATTGATTTTACGACACACGGAAGAATGTTTCGTATTGATGTTTTCTCCGCTCTGTTTAAAGAGATAGAAACATCGCTGGCTCTGACCCGCAACCTAACATGTTCCCCAACATCAGCATTGGTATGTTGGACCCATAAATAATGCTCAGGCGTCAAGGCTACCTTGGTTAAACCATAG
Organism: Vibrio sp. KUL80; assembly: GCF_059725495.1. Taxonomy (NCBI): domain Bacteria; kingdom Pseudomonadati; phylum Pseudomonadota; class Gammaproteobacteria; order Vibrionales; family Vibrionaceae; genus Vibrio; species Vibrio sp. KUL80. The sequence continues at coordinate 1,897,447 of NZ_AP045842.1, read as the reverse complement.
GTGTCGTTCTGTTCTAACACTGTCCCTTTGAATAGCGCGCTTTTATCTGAAAACGACTGCCATGATTGCATCAATTTACTCGCCCACACTCGTTCGATTATGTCGGACTCAACAACCTTACCGTCATCAATCACTACTAAGTGTTGAGCTAACCTGAGGATCTCGTTCTGGCTATGCGTAACATAGAGTATCGGTATATCCACCTGATTAGAAAGTGCTTCTAAAAAAGGCATTAGCTCTCTCTTTCTTGGTGTGTCTAAAGATGCCAGAGGTTCATCCATAAGCAGTATGTTCGGCTTGCTTAATAAAGCTCGTCCAATGGCTACTCGTTGCTTTTCACCACCAGATAAATGACTTGGATAACGATCGAGAAGCGCCTCAATAGCGAGTAGTTTTATGATTTCGTTGAAGTAATCCTCATCCCTTTTAGTGACGCCGTAACATAAGTTTCGCTCGACCGTCATATGTGGAAAGAGTCTAGCGTCTTGGAATACGTAGCCGATCTTGCGTTTTTCGATGGGCACATTGATGTTGTGTCGAGAATCGAATAACGGCTCGTGATTAATTGCGATATAGCCTGCATCAGGTTCGACCAACCCACTGACTAAGTTGATAAGCGTCGTTTTCCCCGCACCAGAGCGACCAAAAATGGCAGTAATACCTTTAGCCGGTAATGATGTTTTAAGGTGAAAAGACTGAGACTCGAACTGCTTCTTAACATCGATGCTAATTGTGCTCATTTCACCACTCCTAAACGACGCCCCATCCAGCGATTAAGCGACTCAGAGAAATAGAGGGACGCCAATGAAATAGCAATTGAAATGACACATAAACGAAACGCAGCGGATTCTGCCCCCGGGGTTTCGAGAAAACTATACATAGCCAAAGGAATAGTCTGCGTTTCTCCTGGAATATTGGAGACAAAGCTAATGGTTGCTCCAAATTCACCCAAGCTTCTAGCAAACGACAGCATGGTACCGCTAATTATGCCAGGGATGATCAAGGGTAAGGTAATAGTCCAAAATACTTTTTGGGGAGAAGCGCCTAAGGTCCGGGCGGCTTGTTCTAGCTTGTAATCCACGTTTTCCATAGATAAACGAATAGATCGCACCATGAGTGGTAACGCGACAATAATGCAAGCTAGCACCGCACCTCGCCAACTAAAGCTAAAACTCATACCCGTATACTGATAAATAAACTGCCCAATGAACCCTTGTCGACCCATAGAAATAAGCAACAAATACCCTACCACGACGGGAGGTAAAACCAGCGGTAAATGGACAACGCTGTCTAAAAGGCTCTTACCAACAAAATCCTTTTTACTCAACAACCACGCCAAAAACACACCGATTGGTATTAACCATATTATCGCAACTGACGCGACTTTCAGGCTCAAAAAGATCGCTTCTACTTCGTATTCTGTCAACATATTAACGGGTTAACGTCCCTTCAGTGATAAATCCATAATGTCTCAATATAGCCTGTCCTTTTTCCGAACGCACAAATTGCGCGAACAGAATAGACTCTGGAGAGCCATTCAAACTCGCCATTGGGTAATCAATCGAGTCATGACTTGAAGCTGGAAACACCGAAAGTATAGTGACACCGTCACTCGCTAGTACATCAGAACGATAGACCACACCGAGCGGCGCTTCTTGTCTATCCACGAGCGCCAATACCTGCCTTACATTATTCACAGGTGCCAGTTGTTTTCTTACATCACTCCAAATCCCTAAAGATTCTAGCGCCTGTTTTGTATAGATCCCGACGGGAACGGCATCTGTTTGCCCTATAGCAAGCCTGTTATCTTTCAACAACGACCTCCACTGCGCAGATGAAGATAAATCAAAGGAGTCCGCCTCGAGCTGTTCATGCTTTAATGGCTTACTGGTAATAAGGGCTAACTCATTATGGGCGACAACATGTACGTTTGAAGCTTCAACCGCCCCCTTTGTCTGTAAGTAATCCATCCAACGAGTATTGGCTGAGATGAATATGTCTGCAGGTGCTCCTGTGAAAATTTGTCGCGCTAAAGAGGACGATCCCGCAAACACCGTTCTTACCTTAATATTTTCTTGGTTCTCAAATTCTTCTGCTATCTCATTAACCGCATTCGTCATTGAGCTGGCAGCAAATACAGTCAATGTTTTTGCCAATGAAACGTGTGACAGCGTAACCAACATGACTAACAGTAAATAACGCATAGATACTCTACTCTGCTCTAGCCGCTTCAGTTAGATCTGGCCAAAGCAGATCCAGTTTCAAATGTTCTTCAATCGAGTCAGCAATGCGATCAATCGCATTCTCTTTTTCATCGTTAATGGCGAAACTTTCTACATTAGCGCCATTCACCCACTGCGAGATAACGCTGACGACGTCAGGCAAGTCAAAGAAACCATGAACATACGTTCCTAGAACTTGATTGTCTTCGCTGATTGCACCATCTTTAACGCCATTAGAGAAAGTCACCGGCTGAACTCCCGAGACGTTTGATTGACCCGCGTGTATCTCATACCCCTCGATTTCAACAGTACGTTCACCAAGGTTCAAGCAGCCTTTCACATTCGTTAATTGCTTCTCAGCTTCGAGTTGAGTAGTTAAGTTCAGTAGCTTTAAGCCTTCACTTCGACCAGGCTTTCCTTCAATACCATGCAAATCAGCAATCTCATCACCCAACATTTGGTATCCACCACAGATACCGACGACCTTACCTCCGAATCGAAGATGGCGAGCAATATCTTTGTCCCAGCCCTGTCCACGTAAATAGGCGAGGTCATCGCGCACAGATTTTGTGCCAGGCAGTATGATCAGATCTGCTGAGTCTAAACGCTCGCCTTTACCCACATAGCGAAAGTCGATATCAGGATGTAGACGAAGTGCATCAAAATCCGTGTGGTTACTGATTCTCGTAAGCACCGGAACAGCGACGCTCAACTTGGTGTGGGACTTTTCGTCATGGGAAGCATCGATCGCATCCTCGGCCTCGATATTTAACCCATGTAGGTATGGGATAACGCCAATGACTAGCTTGCCCGTCTTTTCTTCTAGCCAATCCAAGCCGGGTTCTAATAATGATATATCGCCGCGAAAACGGTTAATAACAAAGCCAATTACACGCGCCTGCTCTGACTCAGATAATAGAGCTAAAGTGCCGTAAAGGTGCGCGAAAACACCGCCACGATCGATGTCTGCTACGATTATCACCGGAACGTCTGCTTCTTCTGCAAACCCCATGTTTGCAATGTCATTTTCTCTGAGGTTAATCTCCGCTGGACTCCCAGCGCCCTCAATCACAATTGAGTCAAATTCTTTGCTGAGTTTATCAAATGAGTCCATTACAAACGGCATTGCCATACGTTTATAGTCATGAAAACCGACGGCATCCATATTTGCATGCGCTTTACCTTGAATGATAATTTGCGCACCAGTGTCTGAATTAGGCTTAATGAGCACAGGATTCATATGAACGGTTGGATTCACGTTGGCTGCTTGAGCTTGCACTGCTTGCGCGCGTCCTATCTCTCCGCCGTCAGATGTTACTGCACTGTTTAACGCCATATTCTGACTCTTAAAAGGGGCAACGTTTATCCCTTTACGAGCCAAGACACGGCATAACCCTGCCACTAAGACACTTTTACCTGCATCTGATGTGGTTCCCTGTACCATTAGGGCTTGTGAAGTACGACGCATATTGACCTGTTTTTATTGGTAAGACTCTATGAACAGTTTACCTTGTTTGACTTAGCTGACCAACGGTTTGCTTTGAATTCTAAGTACTTATAACGCTTTGTAGAGCTTGATCAGGCTCTAATTATGGTGACAATATCTCGATATAATCAAAATGGTCTGTATTTTGCAGTACTTTTTTTTATATACTGATTTAATTAAATATTCGAGTTTATATCGAACACTTTTTATCATGGAGTTCTCATGCTAGGTAAAGCAAGTCGTGCTGCACTTTTAACATTAGCAGTCGCCGCCCCTGCGCTGGTTCAAGCAAATAATTTTAACTATAACTCTTTTGAGGTTCGCTTGGGTGCTAACCCTGGTACTATGGGCACTGAGTTTACGACCTTTTTTACAGAAAACACCCATTTTATTGCTCGTGCAGACAGTCGATTTGAAGGCGACTGGGATATCGCGGGTGGTATTGGGTTTAACGGTCCTATCGGTCAGTTTGCAGACGTATATGGTCAACTATTGGTCCACAACGTTAAAACAAAAGACGACGAAAAATTCGACAGCGAGTTTATGTCGGAATTCAATATTGGTTCACGCGTTTGGCTTCTTCAAAATGTTGAAGGTGTTGGGCAAGTAGGTATGCTTAACCGTCGAGACGACACCGTGTTTATCTGGAGTGTTGGTGCTCGATTCCATTCTACTGAGGCACTCTCTTTAGGTGCTGACCTTAAAGACGGTGGTATTTATGGACCTCAAGTTCAAATGTCTGTAGAGTTTGGTTTCTAATCAAAAATTTGAGTTTGTTGTAAACAAATATAGCGTTATAAGATAGCATTAAAAAAGGGTTTTCCTATTATGGAAAACCCTTTTTAGTATCAAGTAGAAATCTAAGGCTTCGGTTGTACGTATTTACGGCTTACGTCGACAATCGCAACATCCCTAAAGAAGCTTCGACCCAGTAGCACTGGATATTTTAGGTGCGTTCTATCCGCTAACGTAAACTCTGTTTTGCTAGTCATGTCGCCAATTTTGATGACTGAAACAATCACAGGTCGCTTGTCGCTTTCTTCTGAGCTAGATTGTTTTACTTTAACCCAACGCTCAACAGGCAATGACACTTCTTTCGATTCCACACCGTCGTGCTTCATCTTGAACTTAACCCAATCTTTACCATCACGCTCAAAAGGTACGATGTCTACCGCACTGAGTGAAGATGTTGTTGCACCTGTATCGATACGTGCCTTAGTCGATACTTTGATGTCTACCAGGCTTACATACTCCTGCTCACCAAGAATGAGTTTGCCATCTTCACTCTTTACAGGGGCTGGCTTAGCCACTGGTTGCTCAGGCTTTTTCTCAACGACAGGCTCTTCGGGCTTAGGTTCTGGCTTTGTCTCCGTCACCTTTTCATCTGGTTTTGCCTCTGGCTCTACGGCCTCTGGAGCTGTTTCAGTATCAGGAGTCTCAGGAGTGACCTCCGTTGAAGGTTGCTCTACCACTGGCGTCGTCGCCGTTTCCGTTGGTGTTGTCGAACATGCGACTAAACCACCTGACAGCATCAGGGGCAAAATTACTTTCCAAGGTTTCATTCATTCACCTTTATTATTGTTAGCTCGTTGCGTGTGTATCTTTATTTTTGACTTACTGCTGCTAGTGCATCAGCAACATATGGCAATTGAGACTCAGACAGACCCGCAATATTAATACGACCATCATCAACACCATAAATGCCAAAATCGTTGCGTAGGCGTTGCATTTGTTCTGCTGTAAATCCTAGCACAGTAAACATGCCTTTGTGAGACATGATGAAGTCAAATTCATCCGTTGAATGTGAATTTTTCAATGCTTTGCAAAGACCATCACGAAGCGACACAAGTCTCTGTTGCATCTCAGAAAGTTCTGTCGTCCACATATTCGTCAGATACTCATCTGCTAAGATAGTTTTTACTAATGCAGCTCCGTGATCAGGCGGCATGGTATAGGTAGCTCGCGCAAGGGTAAGCAGTTTACCCTTGGCGTTATTAGCCTCTGCTGAGTTTTTACCGATTACGATTGCTGCACCAGTACGCTCTCGATAAAGGCCAAAGTTCTTGGAACAAGATGTGGTTAGCAACATTTCCTCGACGTTTTCAGCCATGTGGCGCAGACCTAATGCGTCTTGGTCGAGACCATCACCAAAACCTTGATAAGCCACATCTACAAACGGAACAAAACCATTTTTCACGCTAAGCTCTGTGATCGCTTTCCAGTCATCTATTGAAATGTCAGCACCCGTTGGGTTATGACAGCAGCCATGCAGTAAAACGACATCGCCCTGACCTGCTTGACTTAGATCCGTCAGCATTGCATCGCGGTCTACTTGTTTTGTCGCTGCATTAAAGTAGCGATAGAACTTAACGGTGAGACCCGCGGCCTCCATGACTGGCTTGTGGTTTACGTAACTTGGGTTTGACAACCAAACTGTGGTACCTGGCGCTGCCACGTTCATTAGGTCTCCCAACATACGAAGACCACCACTTGCACCTGGTGTTTGAATCACTGACATACGGTCGTAGATCGGCGTTTCACCGAAAACAACCTTGGCAATGCTTTGGTTGAACTCTTCGCATCCAGCAAGACCCACGTAGGCCTTAGTTTGCTGCTGTGCGGTGACGATACGCTGAGCTTCAGCTATCGCCTTCATAATAGGAGTTTGACCGTCGCTGTTTCTGTATACACCGATACCTAAATCAACTTTGTCGGTACGGGGATCATTTCGGTAAGCAACGGAAAGAGAAAGAATTGGATCGAGCGCTGGCTCGGGTAACTGAGAGAACATGAAAGTCACAACCCTTTGAAATTCAAGCAATGGGCTTCACGTTATCATTAGATTAAAAATATTGAAATAGTTTTGTTATAAGTGGGCGATATTCATTCTGTAAAGCGCACTGTAAACCAGATTATCTATATGAGCCTTGATGAAACCCACTAAGATAGCTCTTGAGCTAGTAACAAGGTAAAACGCAGCAAAAAAGGAGCCGAAGCTCCTTTATCATAAATCAGTAAAGCGATGGATAACCTGATTAGCGCTACCACGCCATTCAAGCTCTGGATCGGCAAGATCTTTTTCAAACTTACCGTCCACCAGCACATCGACAAGATCAACGACTTGTTTTTGCTCTGGTGTGAGTTCACTTAGAAGATAACCCGACCAAAGCCAAATGTCTTTACCCACACACTCAGCTTTAACTCGTTGAACGAGTTTAAGCACAGCAGCGACATTCGCAGGATGAAGTGGATCGCCTCCCGACAAAGACAGACCGCGCTTTTTGATGCGAGTATCATTGAGATCAGCAATGATTTGGTCTTCAAGCTCTTGAGTAAACGGATGCCCAGAATGCAGAGACCATGTTGCCTGGTTATAGCACCCTCGGCATTGGTGAACACAGCCAGAAACAAAGAGAGTACAACGCGTACCAGGTCCATTGACCACGTCGATTGGATGATACTGATGATAATTCATTGGTTGTGACTCTCTTCTATTACTGGTGTTACTTGTTCTTTACAGGTGTTTGACGCGGCGCTTAACTTCTTCTTGTTTACCGAAGTTAAATGGACGAGCATCAGGACTACCAAGATAACCACAAACACGACGAGTTACAGATACACGCGTAGAATCGTGGTTACCACATTTAGGGCATGTAAAGCCTTTGCTGGTACAGTCAAATTCACCCGTGTAGCCACACTCATAACACTCATCAATTGGTGTGTTGGTACCATAGTAAGGAACACGACTGTAACTGTAGTCCCACACGTTCTCCAACGCTTCGATGTTGCGTTGCATGTTCGGGAACTCGCCGTAGCAGATAAAGCCGCCTGATGACACCTCTGGGTATGGCATCTCAAAGTCGATCTTATCGTAAGGGTTTACTTTCTTCTGTACGTCTAAGTGGAAACTGTTGGTGTAGTAACCTTTATCCGTCACACCCTCAATAACACCAAACTCTTTCGTATCGATTTGGCAGAAACGGCTACATAGGTTTTCACTCGGCGTACCGTAAAGGCTGAATGCATAGCCTGTCTCTTGTGCCCACTGGTTTACCACACTCTTCATATGCTTGATGATATCCAACGCCATATCGCGCATTTGGTTATCGTCATACATGTGAGTGTCGTTTCCAAACAGTGCAGTCATTGTCTCGTGGATACCGATATAACCAAGAGAAATCGACGCACGACCATTTTTAAAGATCGGAGCAATCGAATCATCAGCTTTAAGTCGGACGCCACACGCTCCTTCCATATAAAGGATTGGAGCCACACGTGCCTTAACTTTCTCTAAACGACTAATGCGAGTCTCAAGCGCTTTACGTGCCAGCACTAGACGGTCATTCAGTAGTTCATAGAACTTATCGACACTGCCATTCGCCTTGATTGCAATACGAGGAAGGTTAAGACTCACCACACCAAGGTTGTTACGCCCTTCATGCTGCAGTTCGCCATTCTCTTCGTACGTGTTTAGGAAACTACGACAACCCATCGGCGTCTTAAACGAACCCGTTACCTCGACTACTTTGTCGTAGTTAAGAATATCTGGGTACATACGTTTTGATGCACACTCTAAAGCCAGTTGCTTAACATCGTAGTTAGGATCTTCCGACTTGTGGTTCAATCCATCTTTAATGGCAAAGACCAGTTTCGGGAATACCGCCGTCTTTTTGTTCTTACCTAGACCCGCAATTCGGTTCTTAAGAATAGACGTTTGAATAAGCTTAGATTCCCAACTGGTGCCAAGACCAAAACCAAAGGTTACAAACGGAGTTTGACCGTTAGCAGTATGCAGGGTGTTCACTTCATACTCTAATGACTGGAACGCGTCGTAACACTCTTTTTCTGTACGAGCCGTTGCAAATGCTTCTGGCTGGTGGATGTCCCACTCTTGCGCAATTTGAAGATGCTTGTCGTAGCTTGCTTTAACATACGGTGCTAATACTTCATCAATACGGTTGATTGTCGTACCGCCATAAATATGGCTTGCTACCTGAGCAATGATCTGCGCCGTTACCGCTGTCGCCGTCGAAATAGATTTTGGCGTATCAATCTCTGCGTTACCCATTTTAAAACCGTGAGTAAGCATGCCTTTAAGATCGATCAGCATACAGTTAAACATTGGGAAGAAAGGTGCGTAATCTAGATCGTGGTAGTGAATATCGCCTTCGTCGTGAGCTTGCACAACATCACGCGGCAAGATGCGCGTTTTTGCGTAGTGCTTAGCAACGATACCTGCAAGCAGGTCGCGCTGAGTTGGAATCACTTTACCGTCTTTGTTAGCGTTCTCATTAAGAAGATCGGCGTTGCTCTCTTCGATAAGACCTTCAATCTCTTTAGTCAGAGCGCTCTTCTTCTCACGCGCAACATCGCGGTCGTGACGGTATTCGATGTATGAACGAGCCAGCCCTTTATATGGACCCTGCATTAGCTCATTTTCTACATGCGTTTGGATTTCCTGAATATCCACATGTTCGCAATCCTGCAGCTTAAGTTCGACTGCTAACGCCACATTTTTAGCGTATAGTTCGAACTCTTTGTCTGCATGTTCCGCCGCACTTACCACAGCAGCTTCAATACGATCCTTTGTAAACGGAGCACGAGAGCCATCTCTCTTGATTACGATTGTTTTCACCCTTTCTCCTTACCCCTAACATACTCACAGAGTTATCCACAAATACACTATATAGGGTTGTTAGCATTTATTCTGACACAATATATTGTGGTGTATTTAACGAAAAGCACCAACCGAAAGTATTGATTTGGATCAATAAAAACTGGGTAGTGAACAAGAAGAATTCGATCTAGATGAAGTGGATCTCATATGGGGCAATTTCCAAAATCAACGCCAAATTTTCAGGAAAAACAGTTGCATTTTTGCCAAGGCTTGCGGCACATTGCTTGAAACGATTTTTATGAATGGCAAGGGAAATGATAAGAACAATCCGTTATGGTTACCTGACGTTTTCCCTACTAATAGGAATATCACTTTTTCCTACACTAGTAGGCGCAACCACGATAATGACTTGGAACATAGAGTGGCTTACAACGACGCCATCGAAAAAGTTTCCAACGAGTTATCGTACTCAAGATGACTTTTCCGCACTGAAGACGCAATTCCTGCAAACCAGTCCTGATATTCTCGCATTCCAAGAAGTAGACAGCGTAGAGGCAATTTCTCAAGTTGTGGGACCCGATTATGACATCTACCTTTCAGACCGATCATTACCCAGCAACAAACAGCACCAGTTCTCAGAAATAAACCAGTATACCGGCTTTGCCGTTCGTCATGGTCTTACTGTAAAAGACGTTGCTGACTTCCCACTAAGCAAAGGTGGGCGGCTTCGCTTTGCCTCTGCTATTGAGTTGACGTTAGAGAATGGGTCTAGGATTAACCTCCTTTCTGTGCACCTTAAAGCAGGATGCAGTGGCAAATACACATCTAACAACTCGTGTAAGACACTCAAACAGCAAGGCAGAGTTCTTAACAGTTGGCTCAAGCAGCTTGAATCTAATGATGAATCGTATGTATTACTTGGAGACTTTAACCACAATCTCGCTTTTTCAGGCGACTGGCTCTGGGCAACACTCACGAAAGATCTCAATGCTGTGCCAAGGCTGACAACGAAATCCACTAAAGCCGAGTGTAAAGTGCGTTCTAATCGAAACTCGAACAAGACTCATCAGTTTCGGTCGCTAATCGACCATATAATCGTCAGTCCCGATTTACGCAGCAGTCCAGCCCTACAAAATGTCATGCCGACGAAGAGTGTTCTTGATTACCAAATGAGCGATCATTGCCCAATTTCACTAAGACTGTATAAATAAACAGTTATTAGTAAAAACGGTGAAGATGGCTAAGCTTAGGAAACACGTATTATAAATTCGCTTACTGCATACCCAATGAAATTTGCCGTCATTTCTCTGTTTATTGTTTCCCTCTGCGGCTGCGCTACTAAAGGCGCGATAGAAAATGAGCCCATGGTCAACAGTAGTGATTTACCACCCTATTCCGTTGGCGAGTCTATTAATCAGAGAGATGAAGGTGATATCTCTGTGACTCTCGCCTTTTCCGGCGGCGGCGTTAGGGCTGCAGCGCTCGCATACGGCACGCTGTTGGCGCTTCGGGATACCAAGATCATGACCTCAAAGGGCGAAGTTAGACTTTTAGATGAAGTCGACTATATCGCGTCTGTGTCGGGAGGTAGTTTCACATCGGCCTATTATGGTCTGTACGGGGACCGGATCTTCGAAGACTACGAGTCAGAGTTTCTCTATCGAAAAGTTGGCGACGACCTCATTCATCTATTGTTTAGCCCGACCCTGTGGTTTTCAGAAAATGGACGCTCGGAAAAAGCGATAGAGTATTATCAAGAAGAACTGTTCCACAACGCAACGTTTGCTGACCTGCAGCGTTCAGATGGACCAATGATCGTCATTAACGCGACGGATTTAGGTGGTGGTGTGCGCTTTTCCTTCCTTCAAGAATATTTTGATTTGATATGCTCAGATCTCCATTCGTATCCAGTCGCAAACGCAGTGACCGCATCAGCAGCAGTGCCCATAGTTTTTAATCCCGTCGTACTTAAAAACCATCACGCCTGTTTGAGAGATACTCGATTCGTGTTGGATAGAGAAAGCGATAATGCGCAAATTCAAAATACGTTGGAGGGACTGCGCAGCTACAGTGACAAAGATGCTCGCCCTTTTATCCATCTAGTAGATGGTGGAATATCGGACAATCTAGGATTACTGGCGATATATGAGGTTGTTGAAAGTGCTGGCGGTGACCAAGAGTTTTTCGAGACAATAAGAGCCAGACCACTATCCGACTTTGTCATCATTGTTGTCGATGCCTCGACGACACCCAAATACGGTTTTGAGCTCTCAGACGACGAACCCAGCTTTGCTGATACGTTTAATGCGATGAGTGATGTACAACTTCACCGATACAATGACGCAACCAAAGATCTCATCAGAAAGAAGATGCCAGAATGGTCTGCCGCTGTCGCCAATGAAAACATAACTCCCAAGCCGCATTTCATCGATATCACGTTGAACTCGCCTCACTACAAAGACAAAAAATTCCAACTTAATGCGATACCAACGGATATGTCTCTCGATGATGAGTCAGTCACTTTACTCATCGATGAAGGGCGACAACAGCTTCTGAACAATCCTACCTTTCAAGCCTTGGTAGAATCGCTTAAATAGGACTATTCCTTTAGACCAAGCTTTAACAACAGTCTTCGTGGCGGACAAAAACCGGTGAAACCACTTTGAATCAAATTAAGACCGATAAATACCGTAAACCAGACAAAATGATGGCTAACGTATACAGTCAGTATTAACGAGATCAAAACCATGGTTCCTGCGAGAATTCGAATGCCGTTTTCAACTTTCATAAACAACCTCTTAATAAGATATAGCTAATATAATTATGCAAATAAAAGCTCCGTTTCTAACACGGAGCTCTCCGCTACGACGGCATTACTACACTGCCGCTTTCACTATGCCGCGATTCAATGCGACGTAATACAGAATCGGAATCACAAGTAAGGTTAATAATGTCGATACGAAGATGCCGAATATCAAACTTATCGCTAACCCATTGAAGATTGGGTCATCTAAGATAAAGACCGCGCCAATCATCGCAGCCAGTGCGGTGAGCATGATAGGTTTAGCACGGACGATAGCCGACTCAATCACCGCTTCACCAAGCTCCATTCCATCTCTTAACTGATGGTTAATAAAATCCACCAACAGTATTGAGTTTCGAACAATAATGCCCGCAAGCGCTATCATGCCGATCATCGACGTCGCGGTAAACTGAGCCCCCAGTAATGCATGACCCGGCATCACGCCGATAATAGTCAAAGGAATCGGCGCCATAATGATCAGCGGCACTAAGTACGATTTAAACTGTGCGACTACCAGCAAGTAAATCAGCACCATACCAACTGCATAGGCAATACCCATGTCTCGGAAAGTCTCGTAGGTAATCGTCCATTCGCCATCCCAAAAGATCTCTACGCCTTTGAGTCCTGAGGGCTGATTGACAAAGTACTGCTCTACATCCATGCCTTTATCCGAAAGGCTTGCTGATATATCGGCCATACCATAGAGAGGGCTATCGAGTTCACCGGTCATGTCACCCACAACCATGATCATTGGAACTAGGTTTTTATGAACAATATAGTTATCCATCGCTTGCTCACGTACCTTAATTAAATCGGCAAGGATATACTGCGTACCCGATGAAGAATTGATCTTCATATTCATCACCTGCTCCAAACGCACTTTGGCACTCTCTTTGGCCTGGATCTGAATTGGGATCGGATATTTGCTCTGCTCGCTATGCAAGTAACTCACAGGCTTTCCGCCTACTGCAGTCGCAAGTGAATCGACAATTGATGAATAGGCGACGCCCAAGCGAGAGGCTTTACTACGATCAATGATTACCTGCCATTTTTGATGCGCTTCTGGTAAATAGAGATCGACATCAACAATGTCATCCGTTTCGCGAAATATCTCTCTAAGTTGCAGTGCGGCTTGTTCGCGGACTTCTTGTGTCGGACCGTACACTTCTGCCAAAATTGGTGACCACACGGGTGGACCCGGAGGCACTTCAACCACTTTCACTTTGCCACCAAATTTCTGTGCAATCTCTACAAGCTTTGGTCTCACTTCGACAGCAATCTCATGGCTTGAACGAGCGCGCTCTGACTTATCCACTAAGTTAACTTGAATGTCCCCTTTCTCTGGTGCTTGGCGCATGAAGTAGTGGCGCACTAATCCGTTGAAGTTAATAGGTGCCGCAGTGCCTGCGTAAATCTGATAATCACTGACTTCTTCGACATCATTAAGCGCATCGCTGAGCTCGAACAACACGCGTTGCGTGCGCTCTAACGAGTTGCCCTCTGGCATATCCAAAATCACTTGGAACTCAGACTTATTGTCAAACGGCAACATTTTCATGACGACGAGCTGCTGTACAGGTAGCCACATTGATACGGCAATCGCCACCAAAACACCGACACCTAGCAATAAACGATTGCGTTTTTGCACTCGACTAACAACAAACGGTGACATGACCTTTCTAAAGAAAGCCGATTGTTTGCTACTGACCTCTTCTTTATGGTCAGTGCCCTTTTTCAATAGGATTCGAGCTAACCATGGCGTTAATACAAACGCGATAATCAACGAGATCAACATCCCCATTGACGCATTGATCGGAATTGGGCTCATATAAGGGCCCATCAAGCCAGATACAAACGCCATTGGTAACAAAGCAGCGATAACAGTTAAAGTCGCTAGGATAGTGGGTCCACCAACTTCATCGACTGCACCAGGAATAAGCTCCGCCAATTTTTGCTTGCCTTTCACCATATGTCGGTGGATATTTTCCACCACAACAATGGCATCATCGACCAAAATCCCGATCGAGAAAATAAGCGCGAACAACGACACACGGTTAAGGGTAAATCCCCAAGCCCATGATGCGAATAGAGTCAGCAACAAAGTGATAATGACTGCGACACCAACCACAACCGCTTCGCGTACGCCCATAGTCACAAGAACCAACAGAACGACCGCTCCCGTTGCAAAAGCAAGCTTACCAATCAATGTATTGGCTTTATCCGCAGCAGTCTGGCCATAATCGCGAGTCACATCTACCTGAATGTTATCTGGAATTAGAGTGCTTTCGAGCTCACCTAAACGTTCATCAACCGCTTTAGCCACATCCACCGCGTTCTCACCGCTTTTCTTAGCTATCGCGATTGTCACCGCTGGTTTAATGTCACTCTTGTCACTCGTCCAAACAACTTGCGTTGGCGTATCTATTCCTAAATTAATATCTGCAATATCCGACAAGTAGACAGGCTGACCATCATGTAAACCGACCACTAGCTGCTTAACCTCATCAACGTTGGTAAGAAACTCACCTATTTGCAGAGGTATGGACTGGTTGTCTTGTGTCAAAGCAAGCATAGGTGATGCTGAGTTAGCATCCGGCAACATCTGATTAAGCGAATCTATAGTGACACCGTAACCTGACATTTTTGCAGTGTCGAGTCTAACATCGACAATTGTTGGCTGACGGCCAACCGTGTAGATATCTCGCGTACCTGGAATGCGTTTTAACTCTGTTTCCAACCCATGAGCCACACTGGTGATCTCTTCTAGCGATGCTGAGTCTGACTTAGGTGACAAGGTCACGTTTACAATCGGAACATCTTCGATACCACGAGGTTTGATAATAGGCTGCCCAACCCCCATGTTTGCCGGCATCCAGTCGTTGTTGGAATAGAGCTTGTTGTATATCTTAACCACGGCTTCATTTCTTGGGATCCCGACTTCGAATATCGCAACAATCATTGCTCCACCTGGTTGGGAGAACGAGTATATTTTGTCAATGCCGTTGATCTCGGACACGATTTGCTCAGCCGGATTGGTAACTAGACTCTCTACTTCTCTAGGTAACGCGCCCGGAAATGGAATGTAGACATCGGCGAAGGTCACATCGATTTGCGGTTCTTCTTCTTTAGGCGTCACGGCAATCGCCATCAATCCAAGCAGCAGTGCAATCAAAGCTAATAGAGGCGTCATTGCCGATGACTGGAATGCGGCTGCAATACGGCCAGAAATTCCCATCTTCTCGTCGTTTATGTTATGACTCATACCGCCCCCTACTTCTCGGCCAAATAGCTGACGACATCGGTAACAATTTCATCGCCCACTTCAAGGCCACTAAGTACTTCAAGTTGACCGTTATGGGATTGACCCACTCGTACTGGATTCATCGCCACTTTTTCATCGTCGACACGATAGACAACACTCAGTTCTCCGCGGTGAATAACAGCGGACTCTGGAATTTGAATCGATGGTTTTTCATCATAGGTAAAGGCGACTTTCACCCACTCACCTGGTAGTAGGTTTTGTGGCTGCTCGAGAAGCTCAAGACGAAGGCGGAAGGCACGAGATTTTTCATGAGCGTAGTTAAACAGCTTAGCCTCGTATGGCTCAAGGGTCGCGCCATTGAGAGTGGTTATAGAAAACTGATTGGCATCTGCGACTTTTTCACGGTAGCGCTGAGGAATTTCTGTTACTACACGAAGTGGCGACAGTGAAAAGCCTGTCATCAATTGACTGCCTGGAGCGACCGTTTCGCCCAGTTCGACATGACGCTGAGTAACAACTCCCGTATAAGGAGCACGAATGCTGGTGTAGCCCAACGACTCTTTCGCCTGTGCGACAGCGGCCATTGCTCGTTTAACCTCTGCAGCAGAGGAGCGCGCTTCGGCTTCAGCTGCATCTAAACGTTCTCTAGAAATTGCACCTTTAGGAAAGAGTTCGCGATATCGCTTTATCTGTGCTAACGCCTTAATATTTTGAGCATTGGCGCTGTTTAACTGGGCTAATGCTGCATCTAATGATGCTGATTGTTGCTCTGCACTGATTTCTAGGAGTACATCACCTTGGCTAACGATGTCATTCACATCAGCATTCACAGCAACGATGCGACCGGAGGTTTGTGCAGATAGCGTTCCGCGATTAACGGCTTCTACGGTGCCATCTAATTCCACAATAGAATCAACGCGTTTGATAGCAATGATTGTGGTGTCGAAAGCGTAGGCTGTTGGTGTTCCCAGAACAGCGACTACTACTGCCCACTTAGCTAGAGTAGATTTCATTTTGACCTCACGAGTTTATAATTAGATATTGCTAATATAACCATATAAATTAGCTTTGTCTAATGTTAAATTTAGAATTTGCTAATTTACCTAATTAGTATCACTATCCCTCTAAAAATTAGACAAAAAAAAGGCCCGATCGTACGATCGGGCCCACAAAAACTATCTTTAATTGGTTGATATTATGACTGGTTTGCCAACTCTGATGTTGCGCGCTTTTCCACGACTATGTCGGTAAGCACCATGCCAACTAACATAGCAGCCACAAAACCCAAAATCCCAAAACTGCCATTTGCCATAGATGAAATCGCTGGTCCAGGACAAATACCTGCAATACCCCAGCCGATGCCAAACAACGCGGCGCCACTCAACAGCTTTTTGTCTATCTTGTTATTGTCACTTAAACAAAACTGATCGGTACAAACTGGCTCTTGCTTCTTACGAATCACCAACCAATAACTCGGAACAAAGACAAGTAGCGCACCGCCCATTACGAACGCCAAATCTGGAGACCAGGCTCCAAAGATATCTAGAAATGCCATGACGTTGGCTGGATCGCCCATGCCTGAAATGATCATGCCAGCACCGAACAAAAATCCACTTAGTATAGAAATAACACGTTGCATCTTTGTCTCCTAAAGTACATGAAGCATAACGAAGGTCGTTACCATGGCAACGCCCATAAAAGTCATTGTGGCAGCAATCGAACGCTTAGATAGACGCCCCATTCCGCAGATGCCATGACCACTCGTGCAGCCATTACCCAGCTTGGTACCAATGCCAACTAGTAGTCCACTGACTATTACGAGTGGAGTAGACACCACCATTTCAGCGGGTTCGATACCTAGCCATTTTGCAGACAGCACACCGCCGAAAACCATGCCAAGTACAAACAACACGCGCCAACTGGTATCGCCAGTTTTAGCTTTGTAAATGCGACCGACAATACCACTAATACCGGCTATTTTACCGTTAAACAGTAACAGTAAAGTAGCTGATACACCGAGTAGCATTCCGCCCAAGAGCGAACCCCAAGGAAATGTAAATTCCATAACTACCTCATTGAATTTAAAACTTAAAATGATTTAAGTTGCAGAATTCATGAGAAAACTCTGCAAGTTAAACCAACTTAAACGGTGGGGTTTAATGACAGTAGAGCGAATGCAATTGTTGGATCAGCCCAATTACACGTTCATCCTTCAGTGAGTAGTAAACGTGTTGGGACTCTTTTCTAACCGAAACTAACTCCGCCTTTTTCAAGACAGTTAGGTGTTGAGAAAAAGCGGATTGGCTAAGATCTGAGTTTTCCTGTAGTTGTCCAGCACCCATCTCTCCTTCTACTAACTGGCACAACACAAACAAACGATCCGGGTGAGCCAGTGTTTTTAGTACGTCAGCGACATCCACGACTTTCGCTTTCATTTGCGGTAAGTTCACCTTGCTACCTCAATGTGTTGAATAATTGGATGCATTATCTAAGTACTCATTAATTTAGTCAATACTTAATTAGGTTTTTAATATTTAGCCAAAAATATATTAGACATTTCTAATTATAGGAATTATAGTGTTGCTCATCCGTTAGTGAACTGAATTAATTTTTTGGGCAAAGTACCAAAGAAAACAAAGAGGTAAGGTATGACTAAGATTGTAATTGTAGGTGGGGTTGCTGGTGGCGCTTCCGCTGCTGCGCGTGCTCGTCGTCTGAGTGAAGACGCTGAAATCATCATGTTTGAACGTGGACCATTCGTGTCATTTGCAAACTGTGGACTGCCTTACCACATTGGAGGAGACATAAAAGATCGCTCCAAACTGCTACTTCAAACGCCAGAGAGTTTCTTGGCGCGCTTTAACGTCGATGTTCGAGTAATGAACGAGGTAAAATCGATCAACCGAGCTGACAAAACGGTGACGATCAAAAATCTTCTAGACGGAAGTGAATATCAGGAATCTTACGACTTCCTTCTATTAAGTCCAGGTGCGGCACCGTTCGTTCCTGCGATTCCGGGAATTGATAATCCCCTGACCCATTCGCTGCGCAACATTCCTGATATGGACCGCATCATTCAAACCATTCAGATGAATAAGCCAGAACATGCAACGGTTATTGGTGGTGGATTCATTGGCCTAGAAATGATGGAAGCCTTCCACCAGCTGGGTATCAAAACAACGCTTATCGAAATGGCTGATCAGGTAATGACGCCTGTCGATAAAGAAATGGCTGGATTTGCACACGCGGAAATCAAGCAACGCGGCATTGATCTGCGACTGGGTGCAGCGCTTGAATCTGTTGAGTACATCCCTTCAACTCAAGTTGCTGATACCAGTGCCGGTGAATCAAGTGAACATCAGCATCTCCAAGGTAAGTTGGCTCTATCATTGAATAATGGCGATACACTCGAAACCGACTTACTGATTATGTCAATCGGTGTACGCCCAGAAACTAAGCTAGCACAAGAAGCAGGTCTACAACTTGGCGAACTTGGCGAACTTGGCGGCATTTATACCAACGACAGTATGCAGACGAGTGATCCTTCGATCTACGCGGTTGGTGATGCCATTGAAGATAAAGACTTTGTCACAGGCAAAGCGGGATTTGTTCCACTCGCTGGACCGGCAAACCGCCAAGGTCGTATGGCTGCAGACAACATGCTGGGACGCAGTGAAACATACCAAGGTACACAAGGCACTGCCATTGTGAAGATCTTTGATTTGGCCGTAGCGTCAGTTGGCAAAAATGAAAAAGTCCTTAAACGTGAAGGCATCAACTACGAAAAAGTATACGTTCATACTGCAAGTCACGCTGGATACTACCCAGGGGCAGAGATAGTGTCACTGAAACTACTCTTTAGCCCTGAAACAGGCAAGATCCTCGGAGCACAAGCGGCTGGTAAAGACGGTGTCGACAAGCGTATTGATGTGCTTGCGGTGGCACAGCGTGCAGGCATGACGGTTGAACAGCTCCAACACTTAGAGCTTACTTATGCGCCTCCGTACGGTAGCGCTAAGGATGTGATCAACCAAGCCGCATTTGTAGCAAACAACATACTGAAAGGCGATGCAACACCAATTCACTTCGATGAAATAGACAACTTGAACGACGATCAAGTGCTACTCGATGTGCGTAATCCAGGTGAGTTAGAGAGCGTCGGCTTTATCGAAGGTGCAATTAATATCCCTGTCGATCAGCTACGCGGCCGAATGGACGAACTACCAAAAGACAAAGAGATTGTAATTTACTGCCAAGTTGGGTTACGTGGTAACGTGGCTTATCGTCAATTAGTCAACAATGGCTTTAAGGCTCGTAACTTGATTGGTGGTTATCGCACCTATAAGTTTGCTAAGGCATAGTAATCACAAGATAACTTTCAATAAATCAAAAAGGAGCACCTAGGTGCTCCTTTTTGCTAACCAAATAGACGCTTCCAAATACTTGGGTTGCGCTTTTCGTGATATTCGAGGCGAAGACTATCTACTTCACGAAGGGATTGTTTTGCGGCTTCAAGATCGCCACTATCCAATTCAGAATCGACTTCTTCAATCGCTTGAGACAACTTTTTAAACCCTTCCTGATACAAGTCCGCTTTCTCTGGTGGATAGTCCCCTTGTTTAGAGTCTGCGATCAACTTATCCAGTGTATCAATGGGCACACGCATCTCTTCTACTGATTGAGCTTCTGCTGCTTGTTTGAACGCGAGCTTCATCGCTTGCATGTTTTTCTTGAGATCAAATGGCTCACTCGCAAAAGCTGACGTAGACACGAGCACAGTTAAAGCGACTAGGCTAATTAGGTTTGTTTTTATCATTGTTGGTCCTTTTGAGTGCAAAAGCCCTCAGTTACCTGAGGGCTTCGACATTGTACTTGAACTGGATTCACAAGAGGGATAAAAATTGTTTAGAAACGTTTAACGCTTTACTTACAGTTCTGCAAATTCAGCAATTGGCTCGCGCCCTCTGAGCTCAAGAAAATCTAAGAACTGTCTTGCCGAGCTGGTAATGATTTTATCCGTTGGCATCTCGATTTCTCGTAGGAGTTTTTCAGTCAGGTCAAATTTACCAATGGTGTCGTAAAAATGTGAGTCGCTGCCAGTTGTGATATAACCACCCGCAGCTTTTACGGCACGTGCTATTTCATAACAGCGTTCGACGCTTCCTACTCGGCTATGTCCTCTAAGGGTAGAGTTGTTAATCTCAATAGCCACATTATGCTCGGCCGCACATGCTGCAACCGCATCAAAGTCGAAATCAAAGTTCGGATTTCCCAAATGTCCAAGCGCATCAACGTCGCCACTCTCAATGACATTCAAAAGTGCCGTAGTATGTGCCTCTTTAGTCGACGGCTTAAACACCGGTTCATGGAAACTTCCAATAATCCAATCTAATGATTTATAGGAAGTTGGATGAACGTCAATGTTACCCTCAGTATCGAGTATGTTAGCTTCAACGCCTCGAATAATCGCAACTCCGGATAAAAATCGAGGAATTACACGTTGGTTTGAAAAGAACCAAAAGTGCGGCGCACCCGGCATAGACTCAGCGTGGTCCGTAGTGCACAAGATCTTTAAGCCGTGGGCTTTCGCAGCTTCAGCGTTTTCTTTAATCGTGCTATAGGCATGACCACTCGCATAAGTATGGGTATGGGTATCCACCACAAGTTTCATTCTTCTCTCCTCGACATTTTTAAGCTAAAGACCAGTATCAATCAAAGATATTACAGTTTTTGAGTCTTACCTCTTTAAAAGAAGTCAATGGACCCGCGACCACTGTTAGGATCTTTGTTGCCACTCTTTTTCGATGGGGCTTTCTTTGATTGGTCTTTGCTTGAACCGTTTTTCTTAGACTTCTTTGAAGCTGCGTTATTCGCTTTATTCTGCTTCTTGCCAGCGCTTGAGCTGTTATTGTGACTTTTTTCTTTCTTTGCTTTATCTGACGAAGCCGCTTGCTTACTTGGTTTCGTTTCTTCTGGCTCCACCGGTGGTTGGTCACACACCACAACATAGTATTCTTGGTTGAATTCGAAAAAGTCACCATCATACATCTTACGGCGCTTACGAGTTTCTAACTCTCCGTTTACCGCAACATAGCCTTCTGCAATAAAGTGCTTAGCTTCACCACCGCCACCAACTAAGTTGGCAACCTTGAACAATTTGTACAGTTCAATTGGATGACTTGATACTTCGATTCCAATCGCTTCAATTTCAATCTCTTCGCCTTCTTCGTAGTCGAAGTCTTCCGGCTCATTTACGTAATCTTGATTCATTGCTTTCATTACATGTGACTTTTCTCGCATTGTACTTGCTTGAGTCGGTACAAGCCATAGAAAGCCCCGCGATGGCAGGGCTTTTTTCACACAGCAAATAGGATTACGTCTTTGGCAGCTACCAGGTCAACGTTGAGCTTGTTGCAGATATCTGCTTTTTCACTGGATCGTTACCATCATACGTCCATATTTCCACTAAAAAGGTACCGACATGTTCAGCTGCGTTGAAAGATAGCTTCGCTTTACCAGAAGTCAGTGCTTGTGACGCCACTTTACTTTCATACTTAGGCTCAACTTCGCCCGAGGCAAGCTCTTCGAACTCGGTATATACAGTGACAAAAGCTCTTCCACTTACATCGCTAGAAGCATCGATTGTTAGTGAATATTCCTCTATCGGTTGATAATCAAAGCTATCTGGTATTGATAAATCCTCCATTGTTCGAGCTACTGAAACTGGTGTTGGCGCAGGCGCTGGTGTAGGTTCCGGTGCAGGTGCTACAGCCGGCGGAGTCTCTGCCGCAACACTACCACCGGAGCCACCATCACCGCCGCCGCCACCGCCACAGCCAACGACTAAACCTAGAGAAATAATTGATGTTACTGTTAGTGCTTTCATGACGCGTCTCCTATGGGATATAACATTTGCCTGGGGTGGCGAATTGCGATTCGAACCAGTTTTGCGATTGTTCACCACTAGATTCGGCATACGTTGCATATTCTGGGTACGCCTCTATCAAATCCGTATTCTCTGTCGGCCACTGCCATTGGTCATTGACTAGTAGAGCCCACGGTAAGTTTTCCGCTGTCTTGAAGTAGGTACCTGTTGCCGCATTACTGACATCTCGGCCTAAACCACTAAACATATCGGCGTCAAACTGCTCTGTCGGTTCGTAGTTAGGTAGGTGCACTTCCCACTTTCTGCCCGGTTGGAAATAACCTTCACCATGGTAGTAACCTGGCGTAGCAAAGATGAACGGGTCGTAAGGCATGGCCATAAGAGAAGTGGTGTCCGTACCGTCGACGATGTTGACATGAAGAGTAAAGTTGAGCTGTACGTCTTCCTTCGCACAAGACAACAGGGTTCTGTGGAACTCACAACTTCCAAGTTTGTACTCGGATGTGTCTTCGCTGATGATAAAGATTGCCTCATTCGAAATGGCTTCTAAACCACTACTCTCTGCTTGAACGTCATTCTTGATGAGACGAGTTGTTGCTGTGTCAACATCCGTTCTATTCAAACCTTTCAGACGAATAGCAAAGCCGTTATGGTAAGAAGCACCAACGGCTCCAAGATGACCTTCGATTTTCGATTTAACAACATTGTCGTCTCGTAGGATCTCCGTGATTCGGTAGCTAACAACGACGTCATTCATGTCGTAATCTGCTGTGTAAGGCCAGTTATCTTCATAAGCGACCGTGGCATAATCTGTCGCACTTGGGTAGTAACGCACAGACAACCCTTCACCTGTGACTGCTACTTCATGATCTTCAACTTCGCCAGAAGTAGAACCACCAAAGTAATCTAGACCTGTTTGTTGACTGAAGCGGAATCGACTCCAAGTAGTACCGATAAATGCGGCTGCATTAACTGTAAAGATAAGATCGTTGTTACCTGCGTCGAGTAGTTGGTCTGCAAATACCTGCTCGCCATCATCCGCAAAGTCGCCATCTTGGTTCCAGTCGAACCAAGCGGATAAATATCCCGAGGTTGACGCATTTACGCGGACGATGCTATCCAGACCTGGTTCGATAGCCGTCACGAAGCCAACACCATCTTCGTCATCAATCCCAGTCTCGTCATCGGCGAGATTATTAGCTCTGCCGTCTTGGTCGCCATCAGGTGCTGAATCACCTAGCCATGTTGAGCCATCCAACTCATGTCGAGGGCCATTATCGGCGAGTTTTGTTTGGTAGGTAGTAGGCGCGTCACCGAAGTCGATGTTAGAGTCTTCATCGATAAGAGGTGCGTTTGCACAGCGAGCGCCATCGTTTTGGCTAGAGTTAGGACCATCGGCGAACTTCACGGCAGGAACCACACCGTTGGCTATGTTTGTAGCGTTACCCTCGGACAAATCAATACGGTATATCTGACCATCTTGGTTGCGAGCAACATAATAGTAGCCATCGACGTCAAAATACCCCGCACCGAAGGTCCCTGTCTCACCTGTGTCACCGATGTAGGTTTCTTGCCCCGTACTCGCATCAAACGAATACAGAGCACCCGAATTGTTGTCGATACCATACAGTTTGCCGTCACTAGGATGAAACGCGAAGTCTGTTAGGTTAACCACTGCGCGTGTAGTGACTCGATTTACCGCAAGTACCGCGCTCGAGTCCGATTCAAGTGGAGTTAGATCAATGGTAAATAGACCTTTCCCTTTGCGGTAAAGGTAATACACACTTTCATATACATCGCCCACGTAAAACGTATGGTCTGTGGGAAGTCCGGAAGTATTCAGTATTTCTGCTTGAAAGTCCTTACCCAAGCGAACAATACGTTTGTTCGTGGTATCGTAGCCGTAGATGTATCGGCCATCAAAGTCGAAACCTACCCCGTTGATATTTGCGTTGAGCCCCGTATCGCCTTGCAACAAGCTCGTTGAGCCTGTCACCAAGTTGACGCCGTACACTTTTACCGGGTTTGCCTGGAAAAGATAAGCTTTGCTAGGGCAAGTATCGAACGCAGTCGCGTGACTCTCGAAGCCTAACAGCGATGCTGCTAACCCGCTCCCAAGTATTGTTAGTGATCTGTATTTGTGTGCTAGTACCATGAGTTTGTCCCTTTGCTGATGGCTTGAGACTGAAGGTACAAAACACGTGCCAACTATTTAAGCGTTTAAATTCAATTACTTATTCTGAACCAGGTTTCATTTTTCATTATGAGAATCAATTTGGCGCGTTTTGAGGTTGAGTTTTCTGGTTGTGAGAAAAATATCTCAGCTTAAGCAATGGGAATATAGAAGGAATGCTATTTCCTAAAATGATCAGTGCGATGCCAGCTAACTGACTCAAAGTAAATGTTGTGTCAAACAGAGTAAACTGGAACATCGCGGTAAACACTAAATTGGTATAGATCAGTGGAGCAACTTGTGTGTTGGTTGCTGCACTCTTGTAAGCTTTATATCTACATACCTGAGTGTTGATGATCATCACTGTTAATACTGCAATGCCGGCATACATAATGGTTGATATGTCTCCGATACCGTAATCAACACCTATGGCCTTATGAAATATCACAGCAAAAGGTATTAAGAAGATACCCGCGATTAAGAACGTCCACGCGTTGTTTTCAACTCCCGACATCTCTCCTTTTGATGCTCGATGTAGACTCAACTGTGAACCTGCATTGAACACTCCTGACAATAACCCAATAAAGAGTTCGGGCTTGAAAGTGAAACCTGAGGGGTCGCCAGCCAGGAAAATCACCCCAATAAACGTAAACAGCAATGCCGTGGTAGTCCGAGCAGTAAGCTCAATGTTGTATAGGCACTTCTCGAACAGTGCGATAAACAGAGGACCAGTACCAAATAACACAACACTTTCGATTAGTGACAGTTTCCCCAACGCATAGATAAAGCACAACTGACAAGCTGCGATGCTAAACGCGCGTATCGCTAACACTTTACGCATCGATGTGGGAGGTAATCGCAAACCCGTTATTGTAAGGATAACAAACAGAATAACGGCAGGAACTAAGAATCGAATCAGAGCAAGATCGACAGCAACAAAATAATTCGCTAGATACCCAGTTATCAAACCAGTTACGGACAAACTCAGTGTTGAGGACAGCATATAGCTCAAAGCAATGGTTGACTGGCTCGCTTTCATTGATACATCTCGAAAAATTCAAATCATAATCGCATTATAGTGATACTTTTCTCTGAAAAATAACGAGTTTTAGTTAAGCTTAATGTAAGTTTTACTAACAGATTAATACTATGAAGCAACACGTTGCATTAAAGTCTCTTTATTCTTTTGTTGCCGTCGCAGAGCTAGGTAGCATGACTTTAGCCGCAGAGCACTTGTTCGTGAGCCACTCAGCCGTTAGTCAGAGCATTAAAAGTTTAGAATCTCAACTCAACACTAAGCTGTTCCATCGCGTAGGCCGGCGCGTCGAACTCACAAAAGAAGGAAAGAACTACTACAGAGATGTTGGCCCCGCGTTAGAGCAAATCGTGAGAGCAAGCGAGGCGCTTCTTAACAAGCATAACGACGAGCGCCTGACGATTAACATGGTTAACTCATTAGCGCTTCACTGGTGGATTCCCCGTGTCGAAGACTTACAAAAAGAAATTCCATCGTTAGATGTTCGAATTTCTAACTTAATTGGTCCGTTCGACTTAGAGCGTGAGGGGGTCGATGTCGCCATAGTCCATGGCAACATCGATGATTGGAGTGATTATTACAGTGAAAAGCTTGGAGACGATGAGTTAGTTATGGTGTGTAGTCCCTCAATAGCCAAATCTCATCCAAAGGAAGACGTAGAAGGACTTTTAGAGCGATACCCAAGTATCTGGGTGACGAACGATAGACGAAAACACGATTGGGACTTATGGTGTAAAGCCCATAACATTTCTTCACCTAGTAAACATGGAACACTCAAATTCAACGCGTCAGTACAAGCCATTCACGCCGCAATAAGAAGCTTGGGGTTGCTGGTGACACATAGATTATTTATTAAAGACGAAGTTGAAAACCAGTTTTTAATCGAGATTGGCAGTCCGGTCGTCAACCCTCATCAGGAATATCACTTTGCTTGTCTACCTGAACGGTTAAAGCTGGAGAGCACACTCGCACTGAGACGATGGCTTAAGAAGGAGTTTAGTGTGCAGACATAGCCGTGTGTTTAAGCGCTTTGTCAATACGCGCCGTTACCTATACTTTCTTTAGGTGCAGGTTCATGCGGGTAATTTCTAGACATACGCCTGTAATTAAATGCCTGCTGGGCTTTACTATCTGAGCCAAGCTCATACAATGTGCACAAAATTCTAAGTTAAAGGTTTTCACTCATGTCTATCCAATGGTTTCCAGGTCACATGCACAAAGCGCGTAAAGAGATCGAAGAAGTCATCCCACAAGTTGACGTCATCATTGAAGTTCTCGACGCACGTATCCCTTTTAGCAGTGAAAACCCAATGATTTCCGAGCTTCGTGGTGATAAACCCGTAGTGAAGGTATTGAACAAACGAGACTTGGCGGATCCTGAAAAAACTGAATTATGGATTGAACACCTAGAGAAAGAGCAAGGTGTAAAAGCGATGGCGATCACGACCTCAAACCCGCAAGAGGTAAACAAGATCCTCGATCTGTGTCGTAAACTCGCGCCTCACCGTGAAGAGATTGGTAAAAATATTCGCACCATGATTATGGGCATTCCAAACGTAGGCAAGTCCACGATCATCAACACACTTGCAGGTCGCACAATTGCGGTTACGGGCAACCAGCCAGCAGTAACTCGTCGTCAGCAACGCATTAATTTACAAAATGGCATTGTACTTTCCGATACTCCAGGGATCCTGTGGCCTAAAGTGGAAAACCCACACAGTGGCTTCCGCCTAGCGGCGACAGGCGCAGTAAAGGATACCGCTATTGAGTATGACGAAGTAGCGTTTTATACGGTGGAGTATTTAGCGGCAGTCTATCCTGAGCGTTTAAAAGAGCGCTACCAAATCGACGAAGAACTCCCTGAGTCTGATCTGGAGATCATGGAGTTGATTGGTCGCAAGCGAGGTGCTCTGCAATCGGGTGGACGAGTTAACCTACATAAAGCCTCTGAAATCCTATTACATGAACTTCGCAACGGAACACTAGGTCAACTGACATTAGAACTGCCTGAAATGATCACTAAAGAGCTAGTAGAAGTAGAAATCGAAGCGACGCGCAAAGCAGAAGAGAAAGCGAAGAAGAAAGAAGAGCGCCGTAAGCGTTACCTGAAGAACAAACGCTAAGAACTAACTGTTCAGGCCAGTACGAAAGACTGAGTGTTCGCACTGGCCAACTTCACTCAGTCCCTTTCCCTTCTTTCTGAGATTCCAGCGCGTAAGTTCATGTAGAGACTTCACTCAAAAAGTACCTCGATCAATGTGATAAATACTAAAACACCTGACGCGCCTATACGATTCGCGACCAAAAATTAGAAAAGCATTGAACTCAATTTCATTAAACTTTGCAATTTAGCATCTATAGAGAGATCTCATAGAACTTAAGCACTGAGGCGCCAGCTAACAGCTTTGGTGAACACCAGATAAGCACATCACTTTAACTAGGGTTCAAACAATCCCAACATTCAAACTGACTAAGTTTCTGTTAAGATAGTCATTCTTTTCACCTACACAGTGTCAATTGTGAGCATTCTTGGTCAACTTCGCCTTCAATGGGCCAACAAAACATTTAACTACAGCGTTCTTATACTTTTTGCATTACTTGGGGTGGTCATTCCTGCTTGGTATTTGGACCAGCAAACCTGGGTAACACCTTTAATCTTAGGTGTCATAGCAGCGGCTCTTGCAGAAAGTGATGAAAGTTTCACAGGGCGGATTAAAGCACTAGTCATCACCTTAATTTGCTTTGCTATCGCTTCGTTCTCAATAGAACTACTCTTTGATACACCTTGGCTATTCGCGATCGGACTTTTCCTTTCGACGTTAGTATTCGTGCTTCTTGGCGCAATCGGCCCTCGATACACCAGCATTGCTTTTGGGTCTTTGCTCGTCGCGATCTACACCATGCTTGGCGCACATGAGAGTACCAACCTTTGGATGCAACCCGCGCTTTTACTCGGTGGTGCATCTTGGTACTACTTAGTGTCAATCATGTGGAACAGTGTGTGGCCTTTGCAGCCGGTACAACAAAGTCTCTCTAATGTGTTTAACGAGTTGAGTCTCTACTTGGATGCTAAACGAAATCTCTTTCATCCTACTCGAGACCTAATTCCCCAGCCACACCGACTAAAAGAAGCGAGTTTGAACGCGTGCACTGTGTTTGCTTTGAATGAATGCAAAACGACTTTACTGAATCGCTCTAAGCGCGGGCATGTAGACGGACCTAGTGACCGCTTCTTACAGGTCTATTTTATCGCACAAGACATTCACGAACGCGTAAGTTCAAGCCACTATCGCTATCAAGAATTAGCGACACAATTTTCTCACTCTGATGTGTTATTTCGTTTTAAACACCTATTAGAGATGCAGTCAAAAGCGTGTAAAGAGATCGCATTGGCTTTAAAGCTTGGTAATGAATA
Source organism: Vibrio sp. KUL80 (assembly GCF_059725495.1). Lineage (NCBI taxonomy): Bacteria > Pseudomonadati > Pseudomonadota > Gammaproteobacteria > Vibrionales > Vibrionaceae > Vibrio > Vibrio sp. KUL80. The sequence continues at coordinate 1,868,547 of NZ_AP045842.1, read as the reverse complement.
TTCCCATAGCAATGATTCATTGGTTGCACTTGTAGAGCTTCAAGATTCTATTGAGTATCTGCAACAGCAAAATGTTGAAGAATGGAAACCTCTGTTACTTCAAATTCAGTATCTATTTAATAACCTAGCAACAGTTGAAAAGCTTCTGAGTAACGTCAACAATCCTGACATCATTTCTCATGATGACAGTGTACTAGATGACACTAATGCCCATACCCCACTTGCGATGTGGCGCCGTGTTAAGTCAGCCTTTTCTCTTGATTCTATGTTACTCAGGCATGCTATTCGATTGGCTTGCGCACTCACGCTCGGATATGGAGTTATCCAGTTCTTCGACTTGGAAAGAGGCTATTGGATACTTCTCACTACCCTTTTTGTCTGCCAACCCAACTACAGTGCGACTCGCAAAAAGCTTACAGCTCGTATTGCGGGTACAATTGTGGGGCTGTTGGTTGGCGTACCGCTACTGACCCTGTTCCCATCGACAGAAAGCCAACTGGTGCTATTAGTGATCTCCGGTGTGATGTTCTTTGCTTTTAGGATCAATAACTATGGATACGCTACAGGCTTTATCACCGTACTGGTCCTACTCTGTTTTGATCAGCTAGGAGAGGGTTATGCGGTGGTTTTACCAAGGTTGATGGACACTCTCATTGGCTGCGCTTTGGCTGTATGTGCGGTGTACTTTATCCTGCCCGACTGGGAGTCTAAACGTATCTCAAAGATCATGACCAACGCCTTGAAAACCAATCGTCTCTACCTTATGCAGATTATTGGTCAATATCGCGTGGGTAAAAAAGACGACCTGGCCTATAGAATTGCAAGGCGCGACGCTCACAACGCGGATGCTAATTTATCTAAAGCGATTTCGAATATGCTTGCAGAGCCAGATAGGTATCAACTACCTGCTGACGAATGCTTTCGATTCTTAACGTTAAACCACGCCCTGCTTAGTTACATCTCTGCGCTAGGTGCACATCGTCAAAGACTAGAAGACGAGTCTATACACCTGCTTGTCCTAGAGGCTCATCGAAGTATCAATCAACATATTGAAGTGATTGAAGCAAATCTAGGCGACAATTTAGAAGACATCACTCATACAACGGTTGACCAGTTTGATATCCATCGACGTCTCTCCGAATGGCGCGACGAAGACGATCGTTCTGCGCGCATGGTATTGCAACAGTTACATCTAATTTATCGAATGTTGCCTGAATTTCAGACCCTATCGTCAAGTCTCAAGCAGACAAATGCACTAGAAGACAAAGCGACCGAAAGCTAGCTCTTCAGATTTTGCTGACGTGAATCTTTGCGTCAGCATGACTTTTCTTACAGAGTGATTAACGCTCTCTTACAATCCTCGGACAAAAATCACACTATTAATTTATAGAATACCCAAATAGCGATTCATCATTGATGAACGAAAGGAACTCTAACCGCTTTACATTATATTAACCATGATGCGTATTTACGGTGATTCCATGCCAACACAACAATTTGAGAAACTTCGAGAGCAACTAAAGCAACTATCTCCTCAGCAACTTAAAATGCTGCAGGGTGAGATTTCTAGTAAGCTTCAACCAAGCTCTGATAGCTTGCTTAGTGAAGAAGAGCTCTCCGCACTGTCTCAATTGTTTCGTTAATCACTCGCAATGACCGATATTCACCTATTCCCTCCCTGTACAGTAATCGGTTCAAAATCTACACGTCTGTAATAAGATGTCACAGAACTTTAAAGCCACGCCTTGTATCTCTGTGCTATGCGGGTAGAATCCCCCTTCAAATTGATTGACTAAGATCGACATGCCTAAAGTAAACCTTCACAAGCGTGACTACCTAAACAACTTAGGGACCGAACTCGATATGTCTGAGTTCGAAATCAAGTTAGCGCCCAAGTTTGATTCTCCAGCGAAGCGCGTCAATCGCAGCCCTTATCTGAATCAACGTAACATCGATTATCGTTGGAAGACTCTGAATAACCCTAGCGCACAAGCACAGCTTCTCGATCCACACACAGAAGCTCAAATGGAAGCTTACGAGAAAAATATCGAGTTCTTCATTGGCACTTTAAAGATGCCTATCGGAACCGCAGGACCGCTCAGAATCAACGGTCTCTTTGCCCAAGGTGACTATCAAGTACCCCTTGCCACAACGGAGGCAGCCCTTGTTGCATCATATAACCGTGGAGCAAACCTTATTACTGCCGCGGGCGGTACAAGTGCAATGCTGCTTAACGAAGGGGTAACGCGAACCCCTGGTTTCGCGTTCAAATCGCTAGTAGAAGCCGGTCAGTTTGTCGCTTGGCTAGTGACTCAATTCGACCATTTTAAGCAGTTAGCAGAATCAACCACCTCACATGGAAAACTGAGTGATGTGAGTGTGAACATCGAAGGTAATCATGTTTACTTAGTCTTCGAATACCTGACTGGCGATGCTTCTGGTCAAAACATGGTGACTATCGCAACCAATGTCGTATTCAACTACATCTTAGAGCACACGCCAATCGAACCCGACTATGCATTTCTTGACGGAAACCTCTCGGGAGACAAAAAGGCAAACTCCCAAACCTTAAGAAGTGTCCGCGGTAAAAAAGTGACCGCTGAGGTCACTATTCCAGCCGAACTCGTTGAGAAGTATCTGCATACCACTCCAGAGAAAATGGCGCAGTTTGGACAGATGACCACAGTCGGTGGCGCGTTAAGCGGTACCATCGGTATCAATGCTCACTATGCAAATGCTCTCGCCGCACTCTACATTGCTTGCGGTCAAGACGCTGCGTGTGTCGCTGAGTCCGCCATAGGTATGACTCGAATGGAGGTCACTGCTAAAGGCGAACTTTATGCCAGCGTGACGCTACCAAACTTGATGGTCGGCACGGTTGGTGGAGGCACAGGGTTACCAAGTCAGAAAGCCTGCTTAGAACTGCTTGGCCTATATGGCTCAGGAAAATCTCAAGCACTTGCCGAAGTCGCTGCCGGACTTTGTTTAGCCGGAGAGCTGTCCATTGTCGGTGCGTTCTGTGCAGGTCACTTTTCAAGAGCGCATCATAAGTTGGCTAGATAATTGTTTGTCGAACAAACCTGAGGGCGCTGATGCGCCCTCTTTTTTTGTCTCTCGACTTCGCCTCTAGGACAATCGATTATGCTGCGCGATAGTGAAATTGTTGGAAATGTTTAAGAGCTTCGTTCAATGACTTCTCTTTGATCGGTTTTACTATCACAAAATCAGCGCCTGCGGCAAAAAACGCCTGACGGGTTGATGTTTGATTGTCGGCAGTACAGGCATAAATAGGTAACGACTTATCGATATCTTGGCGTATCTTCTTAGTAATTTCGATTCCCGAAACCGAAGGCAGTTGATTATCCATAAGCACTAGATCAAAGCTCATTTGGTCTATGTAATCGAGAGCTTCTTGCCCATCTTTCGCCCACATAACCCGCATTCCGTACTTTTCACAGAAGGCTTTTGCAATGAACGCGTTCGTGTGGTTGTCCTCTACCAATAACACCATTAACTCGCGATTAAACAAATCGAAGTCAATTTCTGTCTCTTCAGCGATCGTCTGTTCTGATTCCTCTACGATGTCTATCGGCAGATTTATCTTAAACTGTGTCCCCTCTCCGACTTCACTCTGTATTTGGATGTCGCCGTCCAATATCGTGACGAGATTTCGAACGATTGCTAACCCCAAGCCACTGCCACCGTACTCTCTGGTTAGAGTAGATTCTGATTGAACAAACGGGTCGAATATTTGTTCGAGTTGATTACTACGGATCCCAATACCCGTATCTTCCACTTGTATATGAAGCTCAGCCGTTTCCTCTGAACGTTGATGAGATAGTAGGAAAGAGACTTTGACCTCTCCTTTGTGAGTGAATTTAATGGCGTTGCTCACTAGGTTGAATAGTATCTGATTAAGGCGGACTTGGTCGGTGAACAACACTGTTTCTTGTGGCAACTGATTGTCGATAACGAGTTCAATGCTTTTTTCGTCACAGAGTGGTCGATAGATGCCATCCAAAGCGTTAGCAACTTCTTTGAAGCTAAAGTTATGTTTTTCTAGCTTAAAGCTACCATTTTCTATCTTTGAGAAATCAAGTATGTCGTTAAGCACGGCAAGCAGATGCTCACCACTGTTACACAAAACGTCGATCTGCTCTTGATATCGAGTTTCCTTCGCCTCTTTCTTTAGAAGTTGAGAAATACCTAAGATGCCGTTAAGTGGCGTTCTTATCTCATGGCTCATTTTTGCCATAAACTCGGTACGGGCAACAGCAGCGCGTTCAGCTTCCACTCTGGCCTTGGCACTTTGTTTCTCCGCTTCAACAAGCTTGGTAATATCCTGGCCTTGCGACAGTACGAGCTTTTTGTCTTTGCGAGTCTGAATTGACGACAGGTTCCAGCGATAAACCATATCATCAATGGGTACGTCTATACCGGTAATGGTTACGCCATGATTGGCTTTAATTACATGTTGTTCCATCGCTTCAACAAATGTTGTAAACGATGACCCATGATCACGGTCTGACCCAGGCTGTATTCCTAGTGCTTTTCTCGCAGCAGGGTTAATTTGGAGTATCGTTGAATCTTCAGTCCAAACGATGATTGGCGATAAAGAGAAGTTAAACAAATCTTGGAACAGCTTTTCTTGTTCTGAAAGCCGCTCAAACGTTTGGCTAAGCGTTTTTCCTATGTGGTTAAACTCATGTATTGCAGAACCACTGAATCGCTCAAACTTCTGTGTATCCCCAGCAATCTTTGTATACACCATGAGCTTAGCAAGCTCTTTGGTGACTTTACGATTTAACCAACGCCTAGTGGCTACTGATGCTACTGCAATGACGACAACGGATAGCAAGATAGAAAATAGATAACTATTACGCAGCGCCAAGACACCTGGGTTGCGTTGTATAGAGTAAACAGTGATGTCTGAAGGCTGGCTGCCGATGAATAAAGGGGTTTCTGTCACCAAGATTTTATTCAAATCCATCTTACCATTTTCAATCCCCTCCAACGCTGATTCCGCAGTGTAATTATCATCGGAGGAGATTGAAGAGGCAATAATGTCAGCTCCGAACTTCAGTACAACATCATCACTATTACTACCCCTCAAGAGGCTTGTAAGCAGGCCTGCATTGTCGTCTAAAATGACGCCAGCAGACAGATGACCAAACACTTCTCCGGAGCTTCTATCAACAATCGGTGTACGACGAAGTAAAATATGCCGCTCTCCCAACTGAGAATCGGTAGAAACCGTCGTCCAGCTATTGGTTTTACTGGCTGCAACATTCATTGCTGATAAGCTGTTTTCTTCAAGCCCGTAAAACAACGCATTGCCGTCGTCCCACACAATGTTTGAGTTGGTAGTGATGTATCTAAAGTCCGGTGTATGGGTTGGCTGCAAGTTATCTTCACGAAGAAAAAAATAGTCAAGCGACTGAGCATCACGCGATTGGAAGAAGTTCTCTACCGCATCACTTTTCGCATTACTGTCTTGTAAAATTTGCAATGTCGCTAAGCGATAATTGAAGTAGTTCACTACGAGAGCGCTCGTTTGACGAGAGCTTCTTTGGACTTCTTCTCTCACTATATCGCGACTTAGGTACCAGCTTTGCACCAGCATCCCTATTGTAAACAGACCAACCACCCAAATTACAGTTCGAGTAATTAAGGTTGCTAGAGTTTTCCTGTTGTTAAAGTCAGTTAAAGGCATAACAATCTATCGAGTCGTGTTAACGATCTGAATACCGAAACGCCCTTTTTTTGAGAGCTTCGATTTTTTCATCCGAATCGGTACTGGTCACCAACTCAAAAGTACCGGAATAAACTAAAGGCACTTCCTTATCTTCTAGATCCCACTTGATCGCCTCTGCCATCGCGACTCCTGTATCATCATTCATTCTCATAACGGTTACATCAAGTTCACCATTTTGAATGGCTTCTAATTCAGCAGAACCACCACCCCATCCATTTACCACCACATCTTTACGATCCAGTTCGTTCAAGGCATCGGCTGCTCCGAGAGCCACGTCGGTCGAACATGCGTAGATAAAATTCACGTTTGGATGTTGTTTTAAGGTATTCAATGCTGCTTCACGGCCACTGTCTCGACTCGCTTTGGTGTAGTAAGACGTAGCCAAGGAAAAACCATTAAGCTTGTCCATCTCTTGGATAAATGTCCCCCCTCGAGCATCACTCACGTATCCTTCTGAAAAATACAGCACTGAGTAATCGGCTTTATCGCCATTGAAACGCTCCTTGAAGTAGTCAGCGAGCAATAGACTGCCTTTCACGTGGTCAAACCCGACATACATGAACGGAGGATTCTCTGACCAACTCTTTAAAGGCGTGGTGATATTTTGCAGTATGAGCTTTGTATCCGTCGCATGCAGAACATGTTCGATGAATTTTCGGTGCCGCGAAGTATCAAGCGTAAAGATCAAATAACCGGACTTGTTTTTTACCGCTTCCATCAATGACACACTTTGCTGTCTAAAATCATCATTGGGCCTTGTGAAGACTTGGTTCAGCTCGTACTCCACACCCAGTTCTTCTAATCTGGTTTCAAATGCTTTTATATTCCGAACCCAATAATCAGACACTTGTTGGCCAGGATACACCACGGATATAGTGATTGGTTTACTTTGTTTTACAGAGAGCGGCATAGGACCTTTAGACACTGCTAATTGCAGTTCATCAGTTAAGGCCATTTGCTCAGGATGAGCTTCTAAATAATGTTGATAGTTCCAATAATCAGACAGGAAAGTATTTGCATGGCTTGTTAGTACAGGCGTTCCCAGCAACATAGAGATAAAGAAAGTATGAAATTTGCGCATCGGATCTATACATTTTTGTGTTTAAGAACAAGTGTATACAATAGATTTGAATTCAGCCAGCAACGATCCTTATTCCATACCATTTAATGCAAAAGATTGCTGGTGTAAGACCAGTTCTTCTTTGCGCTTCTTCGTCAATTTCTTAATCGCTATCTCTGTTTTTAAGGCGCTACTTTTATCACGTTCTTGTTGGCTCCAAACCAATGTTAAAGGTCCTCGCCCTCTCAATGCCTTCGCACCTTTTCCCGTTTGATGTTGATTAAAGCGGCGCTCGAGATCATTGGTAATTCCGCAATAGAGCTTGTTCTCTGCGGTGCGTATTAAATACACATACCAAGGTGGATTTAAACTTACTTGAGTCATATCGATACGATTCAGATGGACGTAGAATCGGCGGCATCATATGCCGCCAGTTCAAATTACAGCAGTGAATTGACCAGTGACTTGAGCTCATTCAGCTCTTGCTTAAGCGCTTCCACTTCATTCTCTAGTGACTCGATACGAGCCTGGGTTGGTGTTGAAACCGTTTGGCTTGCTGCAGCAGCGGCTTCCTGTGTAAGTTGCTCAACATCGACTGCACCACTAAATAGATGCATGTATCGAGACTCACGCTTACCCGCTTCGCGTGGCAGTTTCACTACGAGCGCTCCACTATCGCGTGACGCCATTGAATCAAGAACAGCTTCGACTTCTTTAACGTCAGTAAAATTACAAAGCCTGTTGGTACGAGTGCGGATTTCGCCTGGAGTTTGTGCACCACGCAATAGCATGCAGCAGACAATGCCTTTTTCCTGTGCTGTCAGCTTGAGATCGCCAAACTCTGTATTACAGAACCTATGTTGAAATTTAGAGACTCTGCTGTTGAATCCACTCTCATCACTTACTAGGCGACGATCGATAAGCGCCGTAACAGCGTCTTGAACTTCAGCATCCGTTAAGCTCAGCACTGGATCGCGGTTACTTTTTTGATTACATGCTGTCGTCAGACTGTTCAGGGTCAGAGGGTACTGGTCTGGAGTAGTGACTTCTTTTTCAATAAGACAGCCGATTACTCGAGCCTCAACCAAGGATAATTCTATATTCATTGTTCTATTCCTTTGTAGTCCGATACATTGTCACACAGATTAAGCTTAGTGCTCCGAGAGAAAAGGAACTCGGATCATTTTTCCATCTTGGTCTATCATTACAACCTTGCTGCGATTGAGTTCCACCTCGACAACCTCTAGCTTACTGCGCTCGTTAATGTACGCACCTTTAAGTTTGTCTTTAGGTGTCGGCTTGTCCTCACTAGGGAAGACAATCTCACTAATCGGTTCAGTTGAAGATTTTGATAACAGTGACATGGTTTACATTGCGATTTATTACATTGGTGTGTCGAAATCATAGCGCTATTTAAGAGTGCAACTCAATCGTTTCTTTAACTGAGTGGTGACAATATAAGCAATAGCCAGAGAGTATTGATCTAAGGGCTGTTATCAATGAGATTGTTGTGCTTTAATCAAGCCAGATATCAACACGAATTAGGAAAGGATTATGAGTAGCGTATTTGAAATCGTTGCGCAGGCGCGCCGCAAAAACAAATTAAAACGTGAACTACTAGACAACGAAAAGAAAGTTCGAGACAACCGTAAGCGTGTCGACCTTCTAGAGAACTTGATGGATTACATCAAGCCAGAGATGACACACGACGAGATCGTTACCATCATCAAGAACATGAAAGCAGACTACGAAGACCGCGTTGATGACCACATCATCAAGAGCGCTGAGATTTCAAAAGCTCGCCGTGACATCAGCCGTCGTATCCGTGAGCTGACTGAAGAAGACAAGCAAATGGTACAAGGTAAGAAGTAATTTCTACCTAACGAATGCCTAAAGCCTGCAAACGCAGGCTTTTTTATTTCCCGCACACCTATTGATAGTTTCAACACTTCTAGGTATCAACTCCCTATTCCTTCATGCCAAAACGTTTGCGTAATCGCTAACCCTCTCCGTATCCCAAATTGACGGTTCCATCACAGAATAGACGCTGTTATAGTGTCCGCGAATTACAGTATTACCATTCGAGGCACGGAGCTTCCTCACTAATCTCATGAAGAGAAGAATAGGTACCAGAAACCCTGGCAATATCTGAGGAGGAAAATATGGACTTTAGTATGGTAGAAATACTTGGCTACGCGGCGTCAATTATGGTCGCAATCTCTCTGACAATGAAAGACATCATTAAACTACGCGTGTTGAACTTTGTTGGCTGTGCACTTTTTACCGCTTATGGATTAGCGATCGATTCAATGCCTGTTGTGATCACCAACGGTTTCATTGCTTGTGTTAACGTTTATTTCTTGCTTCAGATGCAAAAAAAGAGCGACGCTAGCACAGAGAGCAATGCTTAATCTGTAGCAATCTAGTTATCTTAGCCCTATTTAAGAGCCTCGATTTATATCGGGGCTTTTTTGTGTCTCCTATCCGAAGAAGCGGCTTACCCAAGTGATTTCTCCAAACGCTATCAAATCATAGATGGTGAAAAAGACAGCCGATATTACCGCTAATTTAAGTAGGCGAATAAAAATGAACATATTACTTCTCTATACATAAATTCAGGGCTCTAGTGTATCTTCGTGCTTGTAAGATTAAAACTGCCTTAACCTCCAAATGCTCACTAAAACAATGATCTTGGTTCATACTGTATGGTGAACACCATCATTGCACGGGGGCAGATATGGAATATGTAGATGGATTTGTGGCGGCCGTACCCAAAGAAAACAAGGCCTTGTATCGTGAGCATGTATTAAAAATCGCCCCGGTTTTCAAGCAACACGGAGCGCTGTCCGTTATTGAGTGCTGGGAAGATGATGTTTCCGAAGGTCAGCTAACCTCTTTTCCTCAAGCGGTAATGAAGAAAGAAGACGAATGTGTCGTGTTTTCTTGGATTACTTGGCCGTCAAAAGATGTTCGAGATGCTGGAATGAAAGCCGTGTTTGACGACGAAATGATTCAACGTGAAATGGCAGCAATGCCTTTTGACACTAAACGATTGATCTATGGTGGGTTTGAGGTTCTAGTGGATGAATGAGCCCTGCCCAAAGTTACAGGGTCACTAACCAACCTTAGCGACCTGCCATAACTCATCGCTCACTAAGCTATTTAATATTTCATCATGCCTATCTATCGATGGTACCAACCACTGCATAGCAGCTTGTGGGGTTAATATAAGTGGCATCCTATGATGATAGCGTGAATAGTGCTTCGTTGGCTTGGTTGTGAGTGTTACTACCTGCTGGGTTTGAGGATAACCGACAGCGGCCATGTACAGTGGGCGATGACTTTCGGCACTGAACAAATATTTAGTTTTCTCTGACAGCTCGTTTTGCTTCCATTCATACCAACCTGAACAAGGCACAATCACTCTATGGTAAGCGTACGCCTCGGCAAAAGTCGGTTTCGTTACCACGGATTCTGCTTGGGCATTGATGATAAGACGTTTACTCCAGCTAGGTTTAATCCCCCAATTTAGAGGCAAAGTAAACAGCGTTTGTTCTGTGCTCGAGACAATACAGTCTATTTGTTCAGAAGGGAATAACTCTGTTTTCTGTGACGTAGAAAACTCCAGACCCAGTTGTTCTGAAACATACTGGCTGAAGGGATCATCGATAATGTTAAGTCGACCGCACATAGACAATAAACTTCCTTATTTGTGGTCTATTATAGCGTATCGCATGTTTTTGCTCTTGACGCCAACTCCAAACCCTCATAGTTTTAGTTCGGAACGCCTTTGCTTGCGCGTCTGGAAAGGCCGAGATTCTGCTGTTCTCGGCCGACCCACCTTTTTTGCTGTCGCAATTTATGAGCTGATGGTTAAATAGCTCCGCTAGGTATTAAATAAACCAACAGTGACCAAGCGCCTATCCAACCGACCACTACAAATGTGTCGAGCCAATCTTTGTTCCACATAGCTCCCCCGATGAACCATTCTTCCAATGATATGTGTTGGCAATCTATTGGAGGTAGACGGCCAAAACCCAATTAGGTTCAACTGGAGCAAAAACTATTCCGTCATTGTGGAAGCAAGCCCGCATTTTTCTGACGTTTGTCGCTAACTATTTGAGGCTGTTCAGATAAAAGTTTGATAAAGCAATCGGCCATCGACCACGTCGTAACAACGCCATTGTCTTCCATGTTTTTAATGGCGTCATACCCTTCTTTACCTTTCATCGTGTAAGCACTTGAGGTGCCTGTATAAATCTTTTCAGGCTGTAATGGTGAACCATCGACGAACACTTTACTGACTCTTTTCCCTTTTGCGAGCGTTGGGTCATAATGAAACTCAAGTTGCGAGGTGTACGGATAGCTTCCCGATCCTGTCCCCTGTACTCCGTTGCTATACGCATTATCAAGTGCGCCTTCTAGAATCAGAGGAATATGGCGACCACGAATTCGATAAACACCAATAGGCACGGCAAACGGCAGAAGTTTTCCTGCGACATCAGCAACAGAGACGTCACCAACGCCAAGAGAGTTCCTGACACCTCCTGCGTTGTGCATTGCAAAATCTACGTTATGCCCAAGAGATTTCATCGTGTACAAGAAAGAGTGTGCAACAAGTGGTGCTAGCTGGCTTGGTCCATGTTCGTCAGGAAGCCTAACATGACGAAGTTCATGATCGATGTGAGCAATCGTCTGAGTTTGAAGCTCTTTAACCTTAGGTTGATATTTCTCTGCCATTGCCGCTTTAATTTCGCGGTCCTTTCTCACTACGGCCACATTTTGGTGTGTTTGAACGTTTCTCTTAAGAGCTTCCAAATCAACCAACGTATTCTCTTTATTAACATCCATGAACACGCGCCTGCCAATCAACAGTTCGTTTTGACCTTCAAAGGAAGTGACGAGGCCATTTTGGTCGAACTCGATGTGGCAATGACCTAATGTCATTGAGTGAAAACCCGCTTGGACGATCAAAGTATTTTTCACACGCACACCATATTGGTCTTGCGACTTGATGCCTAACGCTTTGAAATCACCTTGAAGGACATGACTATGGCCACCAATGATCAAGCCGATGCCTGTCACTTGCTCCGCCAATTCGAGATCTGCCTCATAGCCCATATGGCTGAGTAGTATTATTTTGTTGATTCCGCGCTGATTAATCGCTCTAACCGTCGATTTAGCGGTCTGTGCACAAGGCTCAAAGCTCGTATCACAATCAGGGTTGGCGATATCGGCCATTTTTTCGATCGATAAGCCGAATATGGCTACTCGTTCACCGTTAACCTCACGCTCAATCCAGCGTGCAACGCCACGTGATTCATCGAAGTCGATAAGATTGTCGTGTCCTTTCAATGGATACTGCTTATCGCCCTCATTAGAGACATTCCAGTTACCTGCTAGAAGTGGAAACTGAATACTGCGAATGAACTGTCCCACGGGTTCATTGCCCATATCGAGTTCATGGTTTCCAAGTGTCATTGCGTCAATGTTCAAAGCATTAAGCATCACCGCATTTGCTTCACCTTTGAACAGAGAAAAATACAAAGTACCCTGAAAACAGTCCCCTGCATGAAGAAATAGAAAGCCATCTGAACTGTGGTTCTGTTTTAGCTCTTTTACTCGTGTCGCGATTCGTGCGAATCCACCAGCACTAACATAAGGCTGATGAGTTTGACCATCGAGTTCAATACTTAAAGGGAGAGACGTTGGTTCAAAGTAAGAATGGGTATCGTTGATATGCGCTATTGTCAGCGATAGAGGCTTATTATTGTGTGTCATCGATTTTCCTCTTTATTTTCACTTCTGATGGTAGCGCGCTTTATGTGACATTCCAATGAGTTTTATGAAATCACATACCGATTATACAGGTCTTTTTATGATAGAGGTCACAATGAAATCGTACAAAAAGCGAGCAAACAAGGCTCTAACAACAGACACAAACGAAACAACTATGAGCTTGATTACAGTCCAATGACAAAAAGCCGCTTATAATTGAAATAGATAGTGCCATATGCATCACTTTCTTTAGGAGAGTTGAATGAAACTAGAACGAATTGATGTTTCCGGTTTTCGTGGAATCAAACGCCTCTCTATTGCGCTAGACGACCTCACCACCTTGATTGGTGAGAATACATGGGGTAAGTCTTCTTTGCTCGATGCATTGAGCGTTGTCTTGCCCGCAGACGGGTCACCTTATCAGTTTGAGATGAAAGACTTTCATGTCGACTATGCCGCATCTCATCCCCAAACTCGTCATCTACAGATTGTTCTCTCTTTTATATCGACCGAGAGAAATGAAACCCTATCCGGTCGATACCGCAAACTTAAACCTATTTGGTTTGAGGATGAAAATGGTATCCAACGCTTCTATTATCGCATTAGTGCCACTCTAGATGGTTATGACATCACACAAAGGTATGAGTTTTTGGACCAAATGGGTAATCCATTGAGACTTCATCATTCTGAAAGAATCGCTCAAGAACTCATGACCCTTCATCCTGTTATCCGATTACGCGACTCAAGGCGCCTCTATACGCAAGATGCTCCAAGTAACGGTATGAATTCACGTTCGGAGAAGCGAATTCACAACACCGTCAGACGTCTAATGGCGATCCCTGGACATGTAAACAAAGGAGAAATGAAAAGCAGCCTGAACTCAATGAAAGCCTTGGTTGAACACTATTTTTCATTTAAGAGCCATTCCAGAAAATCAGGCAAAGGACATCGTGATGGCGTTTTCTTCTCACGCCCCAACACGGAACAAAACCTTTCTCAGGTTATCGATGAAACCAAAAACCATCAGACACGCTTACTACTATTGGGTTTACTCAATGCGTATTTGCAAGCAAAAGGTCCAACAGATCTGAGACGTTGTGCTCGCCCAATTCTGATTATTGAAGATCCAGAAGGACGCTTGCACCCTACACACTTGGCGCGAGCATGGAGTTTATTGCAAATGCTGCCCATGCAAAAGATCCTCACGACTAACAGCAGTGATCTTCTTGGTGCTGTGCCGCTTCAATCCATCAGACGATTGGTGAGGCAATCAGACAAAACGATTACTAAGAGTATCGCCACTCATAACCTGACTAAAGATGAACTTAGACGCGTCGGGTTCCATATTCGTTTTCATCGCTCCAGAGCCTTGTTTGCACGATGCTGGCTACTGGTCGAAGGTGAAACTGAAGTTTGGCTGTTTAACGAACTTGCCAATCAATGTGGTTACAACTTGGCTGCAGAGGGCGTTCAGATCATCGAGTTTGCTCAATCAGGCTTAAAGTCATTGATTAAGGTAGCAAAAGCGTTCGGTATTGACTGGCACGTAGTGACAGACGGTGACGCCGCCGGCAAAAAATACGCGTCAACGGTCATGCATCAGCTAGAAGGTGAGCATCCTCGCCATCATTTAACAGAGCTCCCCGACCGTGATATCGAGCACTACCTCTATGTGAATGGATTCGAACTATTTTTTAGGGATCTTATCAAGATTCCTCATGACCACCCTATTCCACCGAAAAAAGTGGTGGCACGTGTGCTCAAAAAGTTTGCAAAACCTGATTTGGCCTTGGCTATCGTTTCGGAGTGCGAAGATAAAGGGGTGGAAAGTATTCCCGTATTGATTCGGTGGATACTACGCAGAGTCATCACAATGGCGAACGGCAATACATAGTAAAAAGCCACTATCAGATTTTATGATAGTGGCTTTCGAGATTTCTATTCGTTAACCAAAACAGAGTCTGGCTCGTCACTCAAACGTTTATGAAGCCAAAGTCCACTTGCTTTCATCGTATAGCCAAATAACCCACCTAGTACTAGTGACGGCACGACGAGTTGCCATGCACCATCGGCCGCAAATGTCGCACACGCGCCAATAAACGTTCCAGGAATATATTGCAGCCATGCACGTTTAGCTTGGATACACATAAAGAAGGATACGAGTGCCGTCATTATGTAACCAGCGATCTCGAGATTGATCAATGATGAGCCATGAATAATAACCATCGCCCACACCACACCTGACATGTTGGTTAATAAGCTCTGAGCAAGGCCGGTAACACCGTCTTTTGGAGACGCAAAATAACTCGTACAACCCAAAAATCCAGCCCATGACAATAGACCTAGCGATAACGCCGTCCAGCCCCAGATGCCAGACAAAATACCCGTTGTAAGAGAAATTGCGATTAATGGACTCATATCGTCAACCAATTGTTCGATTACGTTAACCATAAAGTAACCGAACATTGATTGAATTTAAGAGATCGAGATCACGACAATGAAAGTAACATACATTTCATTGCATTATAATTGTGACAAATGTCACTAAAAAACGGATGGTTTCCCTTTCATCATTCTCGAACCTTCGCGTTTTACACACTCAACAAGCGGGTTCTCTGCCATATCCGCACGCCAAATAAAGGAAAGTGTACGCTCCATTTCTAGTTCGGGAACATTCAATGCAACGAGCTCACCTGCTTCGATAAAGCGCTCAACATCTAAATAAGGTAGACACGTTAAGTATTGACCATTTGCCACCATACTACGGAGCACCGGCACGTGTTCATACTCACGCCAAACATCAAGATCACCTATCAAATGATGAATAGAGCTATCAAAAATCTTTCGAGTACCAGAACCATGCTCACGGAGAACCCAACGTGCTTGCTCTAATTGTGCAAGGCTTACTTTCTCACGACGGGCAAACGGGTGATGTGCTGAAGCGACGACCGTTAGGTGGTCACGGCACCAGATCTCTTGATGAATTCGATTGTCATCGCAGCGCCCTTCAATGATGCCAAGGTCATATTTATAATCCAAGACCCCTTCAATCACCGAATCGGTACTTTTTACGCCAAGAGATATGCGCATTTCAGGAAAATCGTTATCAATCGAGCTGATAAGGTCTGGCACCAAGTGTTCCGCTGGAGTTTGACTTGCCCCTAGCTTTAACTCGCCACTTAAAAGGTGTTGCTCGTAAAATCCCATTTCAATCTGCTGCGCATCTTGTAACAAACGTTTAGCCTTGGGTCTTAGCCATACGCCCCAATGCGTCAATGCCATCTGCTTGCCTTGTCTCTCAAACAAGGGTCTTCCAAGCATTTTTTCCAACTGTGCCAATGACATACTTGTCGCTGACTGTGTTAGCGACAACTTATCCGCCGCTTGACTGACGCTTCCCGTGTCCGCCACTGCATCAAAAACGGCAAGTTGTTTTAATGAATATCGCATCCGTTTTCCTTACACCACCAATTCTTAAAATATTGTGTTCGACTGCAAATCACGAACTGTTTCTATCAGTTTCTTTTATGTCGCTTTTTCGATGTTCGTTCTGTGACGAATTTTTCACCGATTGAGAATCACGACGCTCGCTAGTCTCTCACTAAAAAACAGTACGTTATGGACTTGAGCCCTTATTCTACCTTGTGCAGCAAAGTTATCAATATTTCTGATTTCAATTTTAAAAATTATCAATTTTACCACTACACCTAATTGCCCTTAATCTAGTTTCGAACACAGCACGGGGTTATGTTCTCGCACTTTTATCTCAACCACTTAAGGAGTTATGAAATGGGCGATTCACACACAAACGAGGTTAAGGAGTAAGGAATGGCATCAGCTAGCTCCGAGAACAATCTGCTCTTCTCGCCACTAGAGATGATGGCAGAAGCTGAAAAGTTCGCATTAAGTAAAGCGAAGAAAACCAGTGGAATGACAATGAGCTTGGCCATTATGGCGGGCGCCTTTATCGGCTTGGCATTTCTATTCTACATCACGGTAACGACGGGAAGCGCAGATGCGGGATGGGGCTTAAGCAGGCTAGCTGGCGGACTTGCATTCAGTATGGGGTTAATTCTCATCGTGATATGCGGTGGCGAACTGTTTACGAGCTCAGTGCTATCAAGCATCTCCTGGGCAAACAAACAGATTAGCTTTAGCAAAATGCTTTCAATTTGGGGAAAGGTTTACGTTGGAAACTTCATTGGCGCGATGTTCTTGCTTTTGATTGTCTCTGCCGCAGGTCTTTACCAAATGGACAATGGTCAATGGGGGCTGAACGCTCTGCATATTGCACAGCATAAATTGCATCACACATGGGTACAGGCTTTCGCTCTTGGCGTTTTATGTAACCTATTAGTATGTCTAGCAATCTGGCTGACGTTTAGCAGTGCAAATGCGATGACCAAAGCCGCAATGACGGTTTTACCCGTCGCGATGTTTGTCAGCAGCGGTTTTGAACACTGTGTAGCAAACATGTTTATGGTCCCACTGGGCATTGTGATTCAAAACTTTGCAGGCGCCGAATTCTGGGCAGCAACGGGCACAACCCAAGCTCAGTTTAGCGACCTAACACCGATTCACTTTTTAACGAACAACCTTATACCAGTCACGCTAGGAAACATTATTGGTGGTTCGGTTTTGGTAGGACTTGCTAACTGGAGTATCTACCGCAGACCACAACTAAAAGCAGCAAATGTAACTGCAATTACACAAACCACTGAACTTACGTCAGTAAAGGAGACGCAAATGAACAACAACATCATCGTAAAAGACATCATGAACACTCAACCAGTAACACTAAGCGTTGAAATGCCAACAGCTGTTGCTCTAGATACACTTTTGGACCACAACCTAACAAGTGCTCCAGTTACAGACATCGAAGGTCGCTTGGTTGGTTTCTTCTCTGTGCACGATGTAATGGTTGATTTGTGGTGCCAAGACTACATCCCTGAGCAAGGTCAGAAAGTGGTCGACCTGATGAGCCGTGATGTTGTCGCTATCAACGCGTCTGAAAAATTGGTAGATGTAGCTGAATTCCTTTGCATCGATAAAGAGCAGCTATATCCGGTAAGTTCAATGGGCATCGCTACTAGCTTCTCTACTCTATCACTAGAAGAGCGTGCTAAAGCGATGAAAGTAAACAAACCACATGTGTTGCCTGTACTAGAAAATGGTGTCTTGGTTGGAATTTTATCAAGAGCTGAAGTAATGAAAGCTGTCCGCCCTATCTATGGCGAACGCTTGAATGTTGTTGAACGCGAACTTGAATCAGCGTAAGACAACAAACCAATTTTTGGCTAGGAAATAAGTCGTTTGGCCGAAAAAAGCCCCGGTGTAAAAACCGGGGCAACTTTGTTTTTAAGCCTATATTATTGTTTTAACGCGTGACGTTGTGTAGCGTTTTTTATCCTGTAATAGATTTCTACTCAGAACTGAACTACCAGCGGTATTGAACACCGGCACCAGCAGAAACTTGCGATTTCGATTTCTTACCAGACGTCTCATAGTTCACTGTCATAGAGCCAGACCAAGATTCATTGAACTGATAAGCACCACCCAGTGCTAACGCCTTCTTAGAGCCTGCAGCCCCCATACCAACACCAACACCGAACTGACCAGCCGTCGCAAGAAC
Source organism: Vibrio sp. KUL80 (assembly GCF_059725495.1). NCBI lineage: Bacteria > Pseudomonadati > Pseudomonadota > Gammaproteobacteria > Vibrionales > Vibrionaceae > Vibrio > Vibrio sp. KUL80. Next base: position 1,850,322 of record NZ_AP045842.1, on the reverse strand, counting down.
AGGACGTGCATTGTTGATTGCGTGAGAGCTTGCAACTACACCGTCCATGCGATCTTCCATAACTAGCATTTGGTCACCCATTGCTTTCATTTCGCCTTCTAGGTTATCAATACGCTTAGTGTTCTCACCGATACGTGCAGAGTTCCCAGCAATCTTAGTGTCTAGCTCAGTGTAAGCACCGTCAGCTACGCGTGAAGCCCATTTACCAGCTTCATCACCTGCTTTGTAGATTTCTTCGATTGCAGCTCGGTTAGAAGCAATGTCTTCCGCGTTAACTTTGCCTTCTTCTACATCGTTAGTAGAGCCACCGTTAGAACCACCGTTCTTTTTAAGGTCATCAATTTGAGCTTGCATAGCAGACAATTGAGCTGTCAAAGTATCAACATCTTTGTTGTACTGCTTTTCAGCAGCTACCACTTTAGCTTCTGCATTAACTGAACGCTTAGTGTTAGATTCGATACGGCTAGCCGCTTCTGCCACAGCAGATTCAACTTCTTCGTTAACCTCAATGTCCATGCTGCCATTGCTGTTGTTGCTCTTAATTTCGTTGCGAACCTTAGCAAATTCAGCCTCGATAACGCCTTTAGCTTCAACCGCTACAGCCTCATGACCTTTGATGCGGTCAGTGTTATCAATGATCATTTGGTTGTTGCCGTGTGCAACTTCACGGTTAAAGGCAACTTCTTCACCCATTTCATTGTAAGCTTTCTGACCTTGCTCAATTGCTTGTGAATAAGCAGCAGAGATACGAGTATCAACGTAGTCTTTAGCTTGGTCTACAGTTGGGTTAGTTACATCGATGCGCTCGCCGTTGTTGCCGTTGCGGTCGACTGGCTTAACGTTGCCGTTCTCATCAATGTCTGCAATGTGCTTACCGAATTTGTCTTCGATGCGACCGTTGCGAGTGTTGATGGTAGTACCAGTGTACTCACCAGCATTGATACGCAGACGCTCACCACCTTCACGTTCAGGAGTAATGTCTAGGTCTTTAGCAATGCGTTCCCAAGCGTTGATTGGCTTTGGTGCTGGTACTGGTATCTTTGAATCATCTTGGAAGATGAAGCCGCCACGTTCACCTGTGCGTGCATCAACAAAAGAGTAAGCACCAGTGCCAGTCTTGTTAACTACACCTGCTACGTTACCGTCTTTATCCAGAATTTTTGCGTTGCCTTTAGCGTCAACGTCAAATGTATAGCCTTCTTTTTCAAGCTTAGCCAGGTCAGAAGTCTTAACTACGTTGCGAGTTGCACCGCCAATTTCAGAACCCCCATTGCCGTTCTTGTTTTCTGGGTCGATGATGTAAATTGGCTTTTTGCCGTTGTTTGGAGTATCTGGCTTCACTGGTGTGTGAATGTCGTTCTCAAAGTCAACACGAACGCGTTCACCAGAATTAGCATTTACAACCTGGTACTCACCTTTGCCGTTCTTAACAGCTACAGCAACAGCAACAGTTTTGCCGTCTTTAACCAGAACCGCGTTACCTTTAGCATCAACGTGAGTCTCGATACCCTGCTCTTTAAGCTTAACAAGGTCACTAGCTTTTACTTTGCCAGCGTAAGAAGGAGCAACGTTAGAGCCATTGTTACCGTTACGGTCATCTGGCTTAACTGGGTTTACTGGGTTAACAACGTCTGGCTTAGTTGGGTCAACTGGAGCATGACGGTCTTCTTTAATCTGGATGTTTTCAATCCAACCTTCTTTGTCTGACCATACTTCACCTTTACCAGTTTTCTGATTAATACGTAAACCTGTGCGGTCTTTTTCGTTGGTCATAGTGATATAGCCATCACCTTCAAGAGCAGTACCAATGTAGTTGTAGTTTGCGTCTTGAACACGGTATTCACCGTCAACTTCTACAACCTTCCAATCTTTGGTTGCTGCCTCAATGTCACGAACCTTGATTGTTTCTACTGCCATTGCTGGCGCTGCGAATACAGAAGCTAGTGATAATGCGATAAATGTCTTTTTCATAAATAAACTTGTTCGTATCAATAAGGAAAACTAGGATTTATATCTGGCGACTCTCCTTTCGCCTTATTGAACCGCTCGCTAACCATTGATGGCTGAGCGCTTCTTCAAACACCCCATTACTGCCCGGTGCTTGATTGGTGGTGTCCGCTTGGAACACGGGGCGCATCCTATTGATAAAAGACATTTCAAAAGTAACCTACCGTTATTTGTATTACTTAAAGAAACGTTAGAGAAGAAAAGTGAGCTGAGAAGAGTGATTAATAATCAGTGAGTTAGTATTGTTTTTGTCGTACAGACAAAAAAAGCCCCGAGACTATACTCGGGGCTTTGATGAAAAATAGTTGGTAGAAATTACTTCTTAATACCTTCTACGTGCAGCTCCATGTCTACGTAGCTTGATGCACCCATAACAGGGATTTTGAAATCAGCCAGTTCTAGACGAGTTGTGCCGTTGAAGCCAGCGCGCTCACCACCCCAAGGGTCTTGACCAGCGCCGATGAATTCAGCTTCGATCGTGATTGGTTGTGTCACACCGTGAAGTGTTAGATCACCCATTACGTCAAGTTTGCCGTTGCCTTTGTCTTTCACGCTTGTGCTCTTGAATGTCGCTTGTTTGAATTTACCAGCATCGATAAAGTCAGAGCTGCGGATGTGCTTATCACGCTCAGCATGGTTTGAATCAAGACTTGTTGTATCAACGACAACGTTGACAGATGACGCTTCGATGTTTGCAGGGTCGTAGCTAAAGTCACCAGAGAAAGTGTTAAAACGGCCTTTGATGTAGCTGTAACCTAGGTGGCTTACTTTAAAGTTGATAGAAGCGTGTGCGCCTTTTGTATCAATTGCGTAGTCAGCAGCGTTAGCACCCAGTGGCAAAAGCATTGCCGCAGCCATTCCTGTAGCGATTAGTGTCTTTTTCATTTCGAAACTCCTAACATTTTTCGAAGAGTGTTGTCTTTGTTTATAAAGTGATGTTTCAAAGCAGCTAGCGCATGACCACCAGCGGCAAGAATAACGAACCAAGCAGCGTAAAAGTGCACTTCGCCCGCAATGTCTGATTGATTAGGGAAAAACTCTCCCAAACCTGGAACTGTAAACCAGTTAAATACTTCGATTCCGCGACCATCTGAAGTCGAGATAAGGTATCCACTAACGAAAATGACGATAAGTGCAACGTACATGGCGAGATGACCTACCTTAGCGCCAACCTTTTCGAACTGGTTGCCTTCTACTTTTGGTGCTGCAGTCACGTGCTTCCAAACCAAACGGAAAATGGTGAGCCCTGCCAAAAGGATGCCGATAGAACGGTGCCAGTGTGGAGCCGTTTTATACCACTCACTGTAGTAAGTGAGATCGACCATCCACAAACCCACTGCAAACATTCCAATCACTACAATAGCTGAAATCCAGTGCAGTGCTCTTGCTATCGGGTTGTAGTTTTTTACTTCTTTTACCGCCATCGTCATTTCCATGATTTAATCTAACTCGCCAATAATGTTAACAACTCATCAACTTATGGGATACAGTATTTACCTAACTTGACACTTTAACGACAACACCTCTTCGATAGAGTCATTCAGTTTTTTCGAACATCTATAAAACTGATGTGCTACAACAGGTTAGAGATCGTCCGGCATTTCAATTTCGTAGAGTTCATCCGCTATGTCTGCTACTCGCCTGTCAAGAACCCCTTTTGCGTCCTCTAACCCTTGGTTGTAAAAGGCTGGCCCTAATTTCTTAATCAGGAAGTCTAATAAGAATTCAGCGTCAAAATGGCCTAAGTCTGTCTCTAATTCTTGTTCAAAATACTTTTGCAACTCCGACACTATTGCGGCTCTTTTCTTGGTATCAAACATTGTTAATCTCATTTTTTGTTACAAATATAGGATGGTTATGGGTGATTAACGTTATGATTTCAATGCTGATTGTCGATTTTTAACACTAGATCACGATTCAACAATCTCGCAAGAGTCTCATTTTCAAACATTATTCAAGAACTCCGTTTCATTTCTGAAACTCATAAACTACACTATGCAGGAAATTACGGAGGAATCATGGATTACGGCTATCAAGAGCGCATTGTGTCGCTGCTTAAGGAAAATAAAATCACTAACAATGAGCTTGCAGAAGCTATCGGCAAAGGAAAAGCCACAATTGGTCGTTACCTAACTAAAGGTCCTACTCGCACCTACCCCTCTATCGAAGACCTTGCTCTTATCGCAGACTATTTCAACGTTCAGGCTCACTGGCTCTGTTTTGGTGTCGGCGACAAGTACACGGAAGCCAATGAAATCACCAAAGCGGCGAGCACCAGTGCCGCGACAGTGTCTTACTACAGCCGAACCGAGGTGACTAAACTGCTTGAAACGGGTGAAGCAGAAAGTAAAGGAACAATTCCCGTGCCTCCTGAGTACAAAGATTGCTTTGGGGTCTTATATCCAGTAGGAGGCACCGTCTCTTACAAATGGGACTGTGTCGCTCTGGTCAATCGTAATCAGGAATGGATAAACGATGACATCGTACTCGCTCGATTACCTGGTAATCCCCACCCAGACTTTTTTACGCTTGTAAAAGTCGGTACCACCATTCACGTTTGGTACGGTGACGACACAACGAAGAACGCGATCCATCAGGTAAACGACGACGAGATCGAGATTCTTGGTGTTGTACGTTGGGGGACTTGGGAAAAGCGTATATAAGGAATTCTGATACGGAGTACGCCTCTGGTAATCCGTATCTGAGACAAGGAAAGAGTTATGCTTCTCGATAACGTCGTGCATAGCATCCGTCGATTTAAAACGGACTGCCAAGCACTTTGTTTACAACATTATCCGGCAGTACATAATGGTGGACTTACTAGCCATCATTTGTCACTTGCGTTCGCACGTCGTATTAAATCTGATTTCGAACAGCAGAGTTTAAGCGCTGAAATTGTACCTCTAGATTGTAGTGAGCCGCCTAAATTGAGCAGCACCTACCGTGTGACCACCTCGTACGGTACAGTTTGGGTCCTGGCATATCATTTCGTCAATGGAAACCAAAATAGTCGCGACCATATTTACTCACTGATTAACGAGTGGCTAGCGGAATATCAGTTTGCAGTACAGCAACGAGATCTGTTAGTAATTATTGCTGATCACTGGCTAAGTCGCTGTCACCAGAGCCGCTCTCTTATTAGCTGGTGGAACAACGACACGCAGTTAGATGAAGCAGCCTATATTAAACAAGGCGTAAGGTTATTGCCTTCAGAAACATCAATGAGTTCAACACTCTCCGAACGCTTTGGTGTTGTACCTAATTATGTGACACATATCCACCCACTGACTAAGCCTGGCTCCGGAGAAACGGTTCTCAAGTATGTTCAATTGTATGCTGTCACCACAATGTAGCTGCCTGCTTTCTTCGACATGTCATTAAACTTTCACTAAGGTTTTTCATAGTATTGTAATCTCATAGAAAACCGTAAAGATTGTGAAGAGTTTAAAACGCTACCAATACGAGAAATACGCTGTACTTTGTAACCTCGCTTATCCTAGAGTGTTTAAACAAACTCGCTATGGATTCGACCCCAACGGCCAACGAATTGTCTCGAATCGCTACGGTAAAACAGTCGTTCGTATTCTTTGGAGTAAAGACAAAGAAGAAGCCGTCATCGTAATTAAAGGCTCTCACAGTCTAACCGACTGGTTACTCACCTTTGCTATGTGGCAACGCAGTTGTAAAACATTTGGCTTGGACTATCGCATTCACGCCGGTTTTCACTATATTCTGAATCAAGAAAGCCAACCTGCTCACAAGAAAGACAAACTTGGGCTGACGCTTTTTGAGCGAACGATAAAGATCGCATCAGAGCTAATTGAAGACGGCAAGCGAATCACGATCACTGGCCACTCTTCTGGCGGCGCTATCGGTTGTGTCATCGCAGATGCACTAGAAACGGCATATCCTAAATCGATAAAACGGATTGTGACCTTCGGGCAGCCAGCCGTTGGAGGGCTCAAGTTTAAAAAGAATTTTCAGCTCGCCCACAAAACTTATCGAATATGCTGCGATCTCGATATCGTCACCTTTCTTCCCCCGCTTCCACTTATCTACTGGCACGTAGGAAAACTGCTTTGGCTCTACAATGGAAGGATTTACGAGAATACACCGACCGTTGTGCGTCTTGGGCGGTCGTTAGTGTCTTGGATAATTCGCCCCTTCTCTTACCACCTGATGAGCAAGTACATTCGGAACAAAGATTTTTTCGACGAACGCTGAAATGAGAGTTTCTTCAAAAAAATTGCATAAAAACAAATATTTTTAAATTTGTATTTAGATTACTAACATTTACGTGTTTTATATGATCTAACTCACTCAATATAGAGATAAAATGTTTAATAGTTCAAATTATCAATGATTGTGCACATTTTATGCTCTATTTTATAGATGAAATGTTGATCTGCGTTTCATTTCGCTAATGCCTTCCTAATACTGAACCTCAGTTCATTCACCAAACCGATTTGACTTGTCATCTAACCGTGACAAGATGATCACAACGTCAATATCAGTTTCCAAAAAGATGCTCCTTACTGAAAAACATCAATTTACTCAGTGTATTCGAACCGAAGAAAACGGTTGCTATATCGCGCAGTACAAAGACCTCACCCTCAAGAGTGTATTTCAACCGATATTTAGTCGTACGAATATTATTATCGGTATGGAGGCTTTAGTAAGGTTATTCGATAAAAACGGTGACCCGATCCCACCCAATTTGTACTTCCAAAATGAAAGCGTTTCTTTGGCAGATCAACTTAATGTGGATAGATTGAGCCGAGCGATCCATCTACGTAATTTTAGTATGTCGAACTATCGAGAGAGACTGATTTTTCTTAACTTCCTACCTATCTCTAGTGAGCGACTTGCCGCAGAAGGTATTCGTTCATCCTTGCTGATGTCCCGATTAAAGGCGCTACAAATCGATTGTCGACGAGTCGTTGTTGAGCTGGTTGAGCTTACTGCGTTTAGTTCCAAAACCCTGGCTTCAGCGGCAAACCACCTTACTAAAGAAGACTTTTTGATTGCTATTGATGACTTTGGGTGCAAAGAGTCGAGCCCGGAGCGTGTTGCCCAGGTAAAACCCAATATCTTAAAACTGGATAGACAACTGCTGATTGATTATATGGAAGGCACCAAAGAACCACTCCTTAATGGCATTAAACTGGCAAAAGAGTGTCACGCCAAGACAGTGATTGAAGGTGTAGAAACAGAACAGCAGCTTGAAGCGATGAAAGCGCTGGATATTGACTTCTTTCAAGGCTACCACTTAGCCATGCCACAAGCTCTACTTCCCCGTTTAAAGCTGGTTAGTTAAAAGCGTTTGCCAAGCATGAACGTAAAGCCTTCTCTCGTTTTACCGCTCTGAGCCATCAACGACGCCTCCCAGTTGTCGGTAAAGGCTTTTTGCATGCCTACCATTGTTGACCACCGGCTTGACGTTTGTTTAGCACTAAACCTGATATCGCCTAACTGTCCTTTTAGTTGTCTCTGATAATCTTGGTATTGGCCGCCGACCACAATTCGCCAACCACTGTCACCTATATTCAGTCCAATTAATGGCGTCACCACTAAGGCGTCGAGACTCACTCCGACACCAGAGACAGAGGTCGACACGTATTGAGCATCGACTGTGGTAAAGAATTGCTTATGTCCATACGCCAACGTGGTACCGACAGCGGTAATCGTTGAGGACGTTGCCATACCATTGATCTCTAAGCGCTCAAGGTTGCCATTCGAAAAATCGCTAATACCGATAGCTATGTCTGACGAGGTGACCGCTTTACCAATCATGGCGTTAAAACCCCAAAACGGAAGCACCCATACATCTCCCCTCACAGCAACAATGCTCGTTGTATTTGTCGTTTGGCTGCCGCCATTTGGCAATATATCGTCTACGGGCTCACCATCAATCTTAAAGTCCCCGAGCTGCATAAGATCTTCCTGTTGGTGGGTAAATAGAGAGATCCCAATTGGCTTTGGAAGCTTAATACCCATATCTCTCACGATCGCCAAAAAAAGGCAGTGTGCGACCATAATCTTCATCGTTAACACCGCTTTGGGTTTCATGCTCAGCAGATACTGACGACGTGGACATGCCTAAAAGAATGATCGAAGTAAGAGTGCGTAGCATCAGAGGGATACTCAGGTTGAAACAGGGAGCGAGATACTATCAAGGAGTCAGCGCGATTAATAATTCCGATTTTATATGCTCCAAGCCTTGAAAATCATTCAGTTAAATACAATCTATGTCACACAAGGAGTGTATTTATGGATAATTCTTCATCGCGTGTTGCGCGCGCCACCAAGGGATGTGTTGCCATGCTGCCATTGAGTTTGGCGGTCGTGCCCTGGGGCTTTCTTGCCGGTTCATTTGCTATTGATTCAGGTCTGACACCGCTCGAGGGGCAAGCGATGAGCGCGATACTCTTTGCGGGTGCAGCTCAACTCGTCGCGATGGGTATGATAAAATCCGGCGCGACGCTCCTTACCATGGTCGTGACCATATTCTTTATCACTTCTCGTCACTTCCTTTATAGCTTATCTATGCGCAGCCATATCAAAGATTTGCCGTTGCGATGGCGGCTATCTCTTGGCTTCTTGTTAACAGATGAGCTGTTCGCACTTTGCGGACACCATAAACCAGAGAAATTTGATAGATGGTATGCCTTAGGTGCCGGTCTTTCCTTCTATCTAATTTGGAACTTAGCGACGGTCGTTGGCATTATTATCGGAGCAAAGATCCCAAACCTTCAGCAATATGGTCTGGAGTTTGCCGTTGCCGCCACTTTCATTGCCATTGTTGTTCCTAACATTACCACTTTACCTATATTCCTTGCTGCTTTATCTGCTTTAGTATCGTCAGTGCTCTTCGCGGCTTTAGACATTGAGCTTGGTTTGGTGATATCTAGCATCGTCGGCATGACGGTTGGATACCTGTGTGAGGAGAAAATGAAGCGATGACGTATCTCGTAATTCTTGTACTTACCGCGATTGTTTTTTTAAGCCGGTACCTATTTTTGGAACCCAAAGTTCCTTTGCGGATCAGTAGCGGTGCACAGCGCTTTCTAGCCTATGCGAGTCCAGCCGTGTTGACAGCGATTTGGGGGCCCATCGTCTTTCTCCCGCACGGCGAGCTCGCACTGTCTGATAACTTGCCTTATCTATTAGCAGCGACCTTTGCGATTATCTTAGCTCGAATTATCAAAGACGTATTAGTCACCACCATAGTTAGCATCTTAGTGTTTCTCGTCTTAAACTTGTGGGTATTCGCAGCTTAATGATTGAGGGAACATGGAAAATCGGGAATCGACTAAAACCATCGCGTTGATGAGCTGGCTAGGTTATCTTGGGCTAGTTCCTTTTGCACTATGTATCGCAACATTTACGGCAAACGCCGACTTTATGGGCGTTAATACCAGACTGCTGTTCTTGGCGTACAGTGCCATCATTTTGAGTTTTCTGTGCGGTATTTTGTGGTCACACGCCCTCGCTTACGCGACACACAAGCTCTCCTTCCCTATTTTGCTTCTTAGTAACCTCATCTGTCTGATGGGATGGCTGGTGATTATCATCGCACCAGAGCAGTTTCGATTAGGCGTCGTCGTGGCGTTAGTCGGATATGTTTGCGTTTGGCTGGTCGAGAGAATCAAGCTTAACGCTTTAGGAGACGAGTTTCCTAAAGATTATAAGCGTCTGCGCAGCCATTTAACCGTGGGCGTGGCCGTTGCACATATCGTTGCTTTCGCCGGCGCCCACTAACATGAGGTTATTTATCTGAAGGCTAACTATCTGAAGACTGTTTATCGGAAGACTGAGCTTTACGGCGTGCTCGGTTAGACAAGCCCGCTTTCGGTTTTGGTGGTACTTCGCGGCGTTCATGTAGAAGATGTCGAATCGACAAAATCGGATGTGGTAGCAACATGCGCGGCCCTGCGTAGCGCATCACGGCTTTCATCTGCTGTTTTTCTTCTGGTTTGTAGCAGTGGATTGGGCATTTATTACAAGTCGGCTTAGACTCTCCATAAGGACAGCGATCCAACTTAGTTTCAGCGTAAACGAGGAGCTCTCGACATTGCTGACACAGCGTTGAGCTACCATGGTGTTGCTTGCAATAGATCTTCATCATAGCAGAAACCGTTTTGAACTCGGTTTCTAACTCACCCACTAAGATTTCACTGCTTTTCTTCATGACACCCTCTCAATCTACCCGCTAATCAGCAGGCTTGAGTCGATTGGAATAAATTGATCCGCAGCATCAATAAGATTGTTAGCGGTGAGTTGCTCTACCCCCACTACGGTTACTTGAGTTCCAAAACGCTGTTGGATGCGCTCAACTAAGATTTGAAAGTCTCCATCGCCAGAAACCAAAACAACATGGTCTACCGTTTGGGCCATTTCGAATACATCAAGCGCAATACCGACATCCCAGTCCCCTTTTGCGCTGCCATCAGAACGCTGGATAAAAGGCTTGAGCTGAACATCGAATCCTATTCCGCGAAGAATGTGGTGAAACTGCCTCTGTTTTTGATCTTGTGAAGCAATCGCATAAGCACGAGCGATTTCGATTTGACTACTCTCACTCACTCGAGCCCAAAACGCGTTGTAATCAAAACGGCCCGCGAAAGCTTGACGTGTTGTGTAGTAGACGTTTTGAACGTCAACGAATATGGCTGTTTTTTTCATAATCATGATATTGAATTTGCCTTGGCGGCAGTGTATCAAATTTATTGTCCTGAAGTGGAACTTAGTGAGACGAATCTCAGTGACTAAACTTAACGTATAACCTTTTGGTCGCTAGGTAGGAGGCAACTATGAAAGGTATCGTATTTATCGCAATCGCATCACTAGTCAGTGCCACAGCTTGTGGCTATCCAGAATACGCTAAAGAGGGGCATCAAAGCGATCCTCATGGATCTCAGTATCATGAAGGTCACCTCTATCATGGACTGTCTCATCGCAGCGTCATGTACTTTGCTCCTACCAAAGACGTACTGGTGGACGAGTTCTTACTCGGTACGCTAATTAACGAATGTGCGCTTGAAGAGCGTGACGTTGTCACTATGGTAATGACCAAAGATGGGTTTTCATCACCTGGGTGGGTAAAAGACACCTTTGACTACAGTAAGTTGGTTAAGATGTACGACATTAAAGAAGGTGACCACAAGGCAATACTCATTGGCAAAGATGGCACAGAGAAACTTCGTTGGGGTCCGACAACCAATTGGATTGAAATCAAAGATACTATTGATGCTATGCCAATGAGACAAGCTGAGATGAAGCGAGCAGCAAGCCGCTGCTCGATTTAGGATAAATGTGCACTAATAAAAAGCACTATGCGTCTTTTTGAGCTAGATGGCTGCTAACCAGGCTTGCGACCATGATTGCCAGATAGAAACTGCCCGTAATTGACTCGAGAAACACAAAAAACCTCGGGATGGCTAGCGCCGGAGAAATATCCCCATAACCAACGGTCGTTAAGGTAATGAAGCTGAAATAAATAACGTCGAACAAGTTATCCAGCCATGGCTTAGCCTCCAATCCATTAAACGGAGCTTCAAACAGTTCCAACTGAATGAGATAGATGAAAGCGAACGACAGCCCAAACAACAAGTAGACACAAATAGAACCAACAATCTGATTCAGCGTGACTTTTGTTGGCATCATCACTTGCTTCAGCGCAGAGTAAGTCTGGGCAAGCACGAAAAATAGCAATGAAAACAGGGTAACCAGAGACAAGTCGTAGTCATCAAACAGCGAAAACACACCTGAAATAACCGCAACCGTTATCATCACCGCATACCAAGAGCGGTAAAAGGTCTGTTTTCGGTGGACGCCAACTATCGAGGTACTCATACATAAGATGATCAAGGCAAGGACATAGTCCTGTGCGTCATCTTTAAACTGATGCACCATGGCGCTCATAAAAAATAGAACCAACAATGAGCCTAACAAGAAGAAAAAGTTGTCGTCTTTACTCATCAATTTCATCGAATGCATTCTCCCTAACGCTACAGCATCTCTTTGGCAATAAGATGCAACAGATACGTTTCTCGCTCGATACTCATGCCTTTTTTGTCGCTTTCTGCAATGGTTTTCTCGTTAAAGGCAATCGCATCGTGGATGTTGACCCATACAGGCTTCATTCCATTTTTCACTTCATAGTCTTCGTAAGCGGTCTGCCCTAACTCGCGGTCAACTTTACAAGAATAACAGAACGAAATCATATGCATAACATCAGCATCGTCTTTGTACCAAGGTCGAAACTCTTCGTAGATGCCAAACGGCTTGATTCCATGGATGTTCTTCGCGCCCGTCTCTTCTTCAAGTTCACGCACCATACCCGCAATTACGTCCTCTCCATCATCTAAGCCGCCACCTGGCAAAGAGTAATCGTGATAACGCTCTGTATAGAGTAGAAGAATGTCTTCACCATCAACAACGATCGCGCGCGTCGCGTTTCGTTTTATGATCGTTTTATCGTCTAGGTGAGAGATATCAGGGTGGATGGCAGTGGTAATTTGTCTCACAGTTTTACTCTTTAATGGTCTGTTTTCGTGAAGTTTACCACAAAAATATGAACTTACAGTTGTATGGCGTTTTCTAGTCAATTCGATTGCGACATATATTTATAGAAATGGTAGTATTGCCGACTTGCCCAAGCTCAGGTTAAGCAACTAATTCCGTATCAATCAAATAAATATAAATCACTATGAACCCAACGACTTCTTTTCTCGCTGCTGTTGCTCTTTGTTCGGCTTCTTATGCCCTAGCCGACGACTCATCAAGCGACTCAGTTTCAGAACAAGACTTACTCAATCAAGCGATTCGTTCCGATCAGATGATGACTGACAATGAGTTTCACTCAACTCAATCAGAATCACTGAATGCATTGGGATATCGATCGATTTCCACCAACAGCAGTTTTGAAGAGTTACGCCAAGACGATTCCATCAGCCAAGCAAACTTTTATGACTCCCCTTACCGTGTCTCGCTGTTTAATCCACAAAATGGCGAAGACAGTGAGCGCCTTTGGTCTCAAACTAAGTCTATTTTTGCCTACGGTGTTGGTGTGGCTGGTGTTTTGGCACTGATGCCAGAGTCCATCACCAACTGGGAAAAAGATGACATCAAGTTGATGAACAAATGGTGGGACAACGTTCGCTCTGGTCCTGTTTGGGATCGTGATGATCACGTTATCAACTACATTGGTCACCCTTATTTTGGTGGTGTTTACTATCAAGCGGCACGTAAGTCAGGCTATCGCCAATGGGACGCCTTCATGTACTCGACGCTAATGTCGACCTTTTATTGGGAATACGGTATTGAAGCATTTGCCGAAGTACCATCCATCCAAGACCTCGTTGTTACCCCGACGCTCGGTTGGGTATATGGTGAATGGGCATTTAATAAAGAGAAAGAAATTCGTTTACGTGGCGGTACTGTGTTCGGTTCCGATGCGCTGGGTTCAACTGCCCTATTTTTCTTAGACCCAGTTGATAGCCTAGGCCGCGGTGTAAACAACATTGCGGGTCGCGAAATCGTCAAAGCGGGTACTGGTTTTGTTGGCGTTCACTCCAATGTTCTAAGAAACGGCGAAGTAGAAACTAAATATCAAATGCAGGTTCAGTACGCGTTTGGTGCAGGCGAGACGGATGACAGCCTAAAACGACGTCAGAAGAAAAGCTATCATCAATACACAGACGATCCTGTTACATATGGAATTGTTGGTGTGAGTGCTGGTTTTGCTTACCCACAACTCGAGAAAGAACGTAACCTAAAGAACGACTTTGCCCCAGCTTTCACTCTTGGTCTGTATTTTACCAACCAATTGTCAGCACGCTTGGGTTACATGCAAGGCAACTATGAGTCGACCGTGGATAATCAGAAGCATATCTACGAAAACTACAGCTTCGATGTGCAGTACTACTTGTTTGCTGATAACGCGCTTAAGCCCTACATCAATGCGGGTGTGGGCGAAGCGATGTTGAATAAAGACCGTGACACCAAGAAGCTACAGTGGAACATAGGTACAGGCTTGCACTACACGCTCAATGCTAACTGGTCTATTCAAGCAGACTGGAAATACGCGTATCACCGTAATTCTGGAGCACGTGATAGTCTTTGGGGCTCGCGCCTTATCTACCGATTTGGTGAAGGTAACAAGCACATCTAATAGCAATGAGCTATCGAGTTTGTAGGAATTCTGGGAGCAACTAAGCAATGACAGCGATTATTCATCATAAAGTTGAATAATTTGACCGAATCAAAACACTTTTTATTAGAAATCTCCTACACTTAAGCAAAAGCCTAACTTCCAAATAGGAGAGATAATGAAAAAAGTACAATGGATGATTGGCGCTGTTGCAGTGGGCATTTTAGCAGGCTGTGCGAGTGAACCAGATAAGTATGATGTGGATGAAATCACGGTAATAAGTGATCCTGCTTACGTCTATTGTGTGGAGCAAGGTCATAAGCTTGAGCGCGTTACAGAAAATGGCAAGCGCGTACCATACTGCGTACTTTCTGAAGAAGAGCGCTACACGGTTTGGGATTACTACGAAAATCGAGATAAAGAAAGCAACTAATCGACGATTCATCTAATCGATAGTCAAATAAAAACGCCAGCATGCGCTAAGCCTGCTGGCGTTTTTTATCAGTTTAGAAGGAGCGCATCGCTGTGCGCCCCTCTCCTTGCAAACCTATTTGTTTGGTTTGTTTTTGCAATGTTCAATCGCAGTCGCCATCAGCTCTAATGCTGATTGCTCACATACCGGCAGTGCTGCGTCACTCGTTGCTACTGGAGTAACACGCTCACCCCATTTAATGTGTCCTGCGCCCCACGTCAATCCTGCACCGAATGCGGCAAGCAGCAGGTCATCTTGCGGTTTGATTCTACCTTGCTCGAGTGCTTCACACAGTGCAATTGGCACTGTTGCAGCAGACGTATTGCCGTAGTTTTGAATGTTCACAAACGCTTTCTCTTGCTCGATACCAGATAGGTCACACAGCGTTTGGATAATGCGGATGTTCGCTTGGTGAGGAATCACAACGTCGATATCATCTTTTGTCAGATTTGAGCGAGACAATACCGTGTTTGCCGCAGCACCCATGCCTTTAACCGCACGCTTAAAGATCTCTTTACCGATGAAATCGAACTCGAAGTAGCCATTGTCTGCCGCGAAACGCTCCATAGATGTACCAAATTTAGGTACAGCTAGGATATCTCGACCTTTGGCGTCACAACCGATTTGTGCGTCTTGCAGACCGACTTGGTTTTCTGTGCGAGTCAGTACAGCTGCACCAGCGCCATCACCAAAAAGAACTGCCGTGTCGCGCTCTGTCCAATCAATAAAGAAAGAAAGACGCTCTGCACCAATAACAATCGCGTTACGATAATTGCCCGATTGAATCAGCTTAGTCGCTGTTTCAAGACCATACACGAAGCCAGTACACGCAGCATTTAAATCAAACGCAGCCGCTGCAGGTACACCAAGGTTTTGTTGAACGCGAGAAGCCGTATTTGGAATGAGCGAGTCAGGTGAACACGTCGCGACGATGATCAGATCAACCTCTTCCGCTGTGATACCCGCACATGCCATTGCATGCTTAGCCGCTACCGTCGCCATGTCTGAAGTATTAACATGGCTAATACGGCGATTTTCAATACCGGTACGAGTACGAATCCACTCGTCTGACGTATCCATTACTGTGCTGAGATCATGGTTAGAGAGAATTGCTGGTGGAAGGCACTTACCCCACCCAGTAATTTCGGCGTAAAAAGTTGTCATTCTGTACCTATTTTCTTATAGTTTTCGCCAATCAAGATAAACAATTCATATCAATCACTAAGCATTCATAATGACCGACAATGTCTTGCTTATCTTGACTATAGAAGAGTGAGTATACTCACATTCCAGGGCTCAAAGAAGTCTGATTTCCAAAAATCCACGTTTCTATACGCAAGTCATTTGGGTACCAGAAAACTAGGGTATAGAAAGGAGAAAAGTAATGTCCACAATCAACACACTCTGCTCAAACTGCAATGGTCTCAACCGACTGCCAATCGATAGACTCTCTGAGTCTCCAAACTGCGGTCG
The DNA here is from genome assembly GCF_059725495.1 of Vibrio sp. KUL80. Classification (NCBI taxonomy): domain Bacteria; kingdom Pseudomonadati; phylum Pseudomonadota; class Gammaproteobacteria; order Vibrionales; family Vibrionaceae; genus Vibrio; species Vibrio sp. KUL80. The sequence goes on along the minus strand of NZ_AP045842.1, from coordinate 1,834,216 downwards.
TTGCAAAACTCCACTGCTAGATGGTCACCCTATTGAGGGCACTCTAGATAACTTTAGTGCTTTGATTAACAGTGAACAACCTGTCGTTGTCGACTTCTGGGCGACTTGGTGTAACCCATGTGTCGGGTTTGCACCTGTTTTTGAGCAAGTTGCTGAGGAGCGCAAAGGAAAGGTTCGCTTTCTAAAGGTCGATACCGAAGCACAGCAACAACTTGCGGCTCAGTTCCAAATCAGAAGCATTCCTACCATTATGGTGTTCAAATCTGGTCAACGTGTCGACATGATCAATGGCGCATTACCTAAAACCCAATTTGATCAATGGCTAAATCAAGCACTATCCAAGGGTTGATTTAGCAAAAGATAACTCGTCATTTTTTCTAGTGGGTCGACTTTTCTAACATACGTTTGCGATAAGCCGATGGAGAACAGCCGACCTGCTTGGTAAATCGATGGGTGAAGTTGAACGGGTCTCGATAGCCCAGTCGCTCTGCAATCATAGATACCGACCAATCATTATTCTCAAGTAGGTCGCAGGCTTTTTCCATTCTTAGGTTAATTAACCTCGTCCTCGGAGAGACACCGTAAAGCTGCTTACATATTCGAGCTAATTGCTCTTCGCTCAAAAACGCCTTATGCGCCATCGACTTAACGCTCCAAGGCAAGTGCAATTGACTTTCTATTTGCGCAAACAGTGCTTGTACCCTCACTGTTGAGTCTGTGGTTTGCGATTCATAGCCCGTTATCAATCGACATACTTCACTCACCAATAGTTTTCGATAACTCGAACGACCACCAATCTCCGCATACAACAAGGTCATTAACGCCCACATTCGCTCACAGCCGTTGAACGGCAGCACCTTTTGCCCTAAATCAGCAAACATCTGCCAACGTGGGCGATTCTTTGGTAGAAACCAAATCATGCGCCAATGACGATACTGAGGGTTTATTTCGAAACGAAACGCGCTGTTTGCTGGCAACACAACCACAGTGTAGGGCTCTATCGCCGTTACCTCAGTTTCTGTTATCAGAATACCGCCACCTTCTATGGTGAACAATATCGTGTGGACATCGACTCCCCCACGTTCAACATGATAGCTGTCAATGAGATTCGCCATACCTGACATAAAGATGTCTTCCGACGAAAACTCAGGCACATCGCTTGCCGATAGAAAGCGCTCTTCACACAGCTCAGATAAATGCACCTCATCCACCCATTCATTTTTGCTGCTAAATTGCTCAATGACGGATTTGCACAGGTTTTGTCTATTTTTGAACATGGTTTCGTAATACCGTTTTTCATATATTAGCGACGTTAATACCCCCACACTCTTCACGCGATTATTCAATCTCTAACTTACTGAATTAGGAGGCAGCTATGACAACTCAACACCATCTTAAGTCATCTAACGGTGTGGCTCAAAGTCAACTTTTATCCGCTGTCGTCAAGTTGGGGTTCCCAGTTGCTGTTCAAAGTGCATTAGTCGCAATTTTAGCGTTAGCGGATGTGCTTATGGTCAGTGACTTTGGTAAGGAAGCGACTGCTGCGGTGGGTATCGCCTCTAAATGGCACTTCGTAGCAATTATGATCATGGCTGGCATGGCATCAGCGAATGGCGTTTTGGTTGCTCAGTATTGGGGGCGCTCAGACAAGCGTAGTGCAAAAACCATCACCAAACTATCAATGATTTTTGGTGCGAAACTGCTTGTTCCTGTGACGTTTGTCATCACTGTTTTTTCCAGCTACATCATGATGCTGCAAACGACAGACACGAGTGTTATTGAGCTTGGTGCGACCTACCTGTGGTATGCGTTTCCAGTATTGATCTTGACTCACGTTGTCATCGTTGCAGAATCCGCAATGCGCTCTTCAGGTGACGCTGTCACTCCATTGGTGTTAGGTGCGGTGACGATTGTTATCAACATCGCACTGAACTTCTGGCTAATCAAAGGTGGCTGGGGTGTGCCAGCAATGGGGGTCGCAGGTGCAGCACTTGCTACCACCATTTCTCGCTTACTGCAGGTGTTGTTTATCTGGGGCTACTTAAAAGCACGTAATCACTGGTTGATGAGAGAGCAAGTACTGGATAACGCTACCCGTTTATGGGCGTCTTACAAATCACTTGCGATTCCAACAACATTGAATGCAGTATTATGGGCGATGGGTACCTTGATGTACCAAGTCATTTTTGGGCATATGGGGACGACAGAGCTTGCTGTCTTTAGCATGATGGGTCCATTTGAATCGCTCTGTTACTCTCTGTTCTTTGGGATCTCTGTTGCCTGTTCGATATTATTGGGTCAGTCACTGGGCAGAGACGAGTTTGAACAGGCGTTCAACATGTCAAAAACTTTTATCAAGGCGGTATTAGTGTTTGGTTTGTTGACAGGAGCGGGCCTACTCATGGGTCGAGAAACCATATTGTCGTGGTTGAATCTGACGACGCCAGAGCTTCACCCACTCGCCTCACCTGCAATGGTTATTTTGTGTTGTGCGATTTGGTTGCGCATGCTCAATCTAATCATCATTAATGGCATTCTAAGAGCGGGTGGTGACAACAAGTTCTGTCTAAGAATGGACTTTATCGCGATGTGGTGTGTCGGGCTACCACTTACTGCATCAGCTGCTTTCATTTTCGGATTGGAATTTAAACTGGTTTACACCTGTATGTTGGTAGAAGAAGTCGTGAAGTTTTCACTCTGTTTCCATCGCTACCTCAAGCGATACTGGATGAACAACCTCACACTAGCAACAGCTTAACGTTCTTCTCCCTAGTGATACGATAAAAAACGCCAAAACATAGCATGTGTTTTGGCGTTTCTTGTTACTACAATTCACTAAACATGATTGAGGTGTTCGATGATTCGTTTGTTCACCCTTTCATAGCATTCATACTGCAATGCGTGCCCTGCGTTTTCAAATACGCTATGAGAAGTATTGTCACCAAGTAATTGGACAACACGCTCTAGATCCGACAGGGGTATAACTTTATCGTCCGTTCCCCAAAGCACTAGTTTTGGAACCGAAAGCGCACCCACGTCTAGAAAATCTTCACTTGGATCTTTTGCAATTAGATGACGACCGGTGCTAATTACCGCACGGCTAAAGCCTTTGTATATCATCTGTTCACTAAACTTATCTGACCAAAACGGAAACTTGTCAGGTGCAACGAGATCGTTAGTCTGATTTGCCGGAAGTTTAGGTATGAACAAGGTATAGCCTAACCATTTTCCAATGATTGGCAGGGTTAGTGCTCCAATATCAATGGCTTGATTAAATGGTGCTAAGTAACCAACACTCAAAATTCTCTTTGGATACTGCTTAACAAATGCGGAGGTTATTGCCCCACCCATAGAGAGCCCTATGATATGAAATGGTTTGTTAGGTACAAGCAACTCTGTCAACTCTCGAACTTGTTCGACAAAAAGCGCTTTATCATAGTTAACCTTCGGACGACATGAATAACCGCGACCAAAAAGGTCAAACGTCAGAACACGATATCCCGCGTTCGCTATTACGGCGCGATTGTTATCCCACATATAAGACGGAGCTGAGAACCCGTGCACAAGCACGACTAAGGGCGCGTCAGGATCGCCCTCTAATTGGTAGTGAACCTTTCCTAACTTCAGTTCGACAAATCGACCCGGAGCTTCTGCACGATGAACATCGTCCAGTACGTATTTCTCCTTATTGATTAGGATTGGCAAAGCCAACAGGCAACATAGGGTTACTAGGAAAGCAACAGCAAGCATAGCGTATCTCAGTTGTTCAAAAGGAAGGTTACTTTATGAGGCTATATCTGATTTTCTAGCGTCCCCCCTAAGGTAACTATGCTGCGCCGACATACTAGACTAGAGTTCCCATAAAAAAAGCCGCCACGTAGTGTGACGGCTCTATATTAGATCTCTTAATCAAAGATAATTGCTCATTTCATGCAGCAACTTTTCTCGTCTAACAGGTTTAGGAACGTAAGCATCCATTCCCGCATCAAAGCACTTTTGAATGTCATCATCGACCACACTCGCCGTCAGAGCAATAATCGGCGTCGGAGTCATACCCTGCTGTTTTTCATACTCTCGAATATCTTGAGTCGCTTCAAAACCGTCTTTTACCGGCATCATACAGTCCATCAAAATCACGTCGTAGTTAACGTTGCTCTGGTATAGATCCAGCGCTTCTTGACCATTAGCTGCAATATCGTACTCAAAACCAGCCTTCGCTAAGTGCAGTGAGGCCACTTTTTGATTCACCAAGTTATCCTCAACTAACAGAATTCGCGACCCATTACTCACTGTAGCACTTGGTTTGCTCGAATTATCGCTCGCCTCTACAATGGTTTCTTTCGGAACGACAATTTCTTGAATATCTGGCGTTTGCTCTAGAACGCCATCTGACAGTTCTTGTTGCTTCATTTCAATTGCAGAAACGATTTTCTCTTTGAGGATTTCCGCCTTAAATGGCTTAGGTACATAATCGTCCATTCCACAGTCAAAGCATTTTTGTATATCGTCATCCACTACACTAGCGGTCAACGCAATAATTGGCGTACGAGCGATCCCCAGTTGGGTTTCAAGCTGTCTAATTTTTTCGGTCGCCTCGAATCCATCCATCACGGGCATCATGCAATCCATCAAGACAAACGTATAATTTTGGTTTTTCTCATACAGTTCAACCGCTTCCTGCCCATGGTTAGCAACATCGAATTCGCAGCCAATCTTCTTCAAATGAAGCGTGGCTACTTTTTGGTTTACGAGGTTATCTTCAACAAGTAGTACTCGAATACGATTATCGACCTCTTTGCTACCCACAGAAGCATAGACCGCACCTTGCGACAAAGACTTACAGCAAGCCTCCAGAGATTTCAGTAGTCGATTACCGAGCAGCGGATAGGTAATCAGCGCGCAGATGTTTCGACCAAAATCTTTATTAGCACTATCAAATTGCCTGATAAGGCAAATAGCGGTGCCTTGCCCATTAATTTCTGCAAAACGTTTACTGTCTTCTTCTGAGTCCACACCGCCGCCATCTACATAGATGAGCAATGTCTTAGTACTTGCATCAGTGAGGCTCAACTCATTTAAAGATTGAGAGACACGATCAACGCTCAATCCATAGAACTGCAGATCTCGTTTGATTCGCTCTTCGTAGACACTCGAGTTGCACACCATCACCAACTCGTCGTAAATGAGAGGATTTCTGTGTTGATAGTCATGCTCATCGATAGCCAAAGACAGTGTAAAGTAGAAGCGGCTACCTACACCTTTGACTGAATCAAGCTGGATCTTACCGCCCATCAATTCGATTAATTGCGTACTGATTGCCAGACCTAAGCCAGTGCCACCAAACTGCCTTGTAGTGGAGTCATCTTCTTGAGCAAATGCTTCAAAGATTTTTGACTGTCTCGCCTTGTCGATACCTATACCAGAATCCTTAACCTCAAACAGTAAGTTCGCCATATTCTCAGATTCGCCCTGGTACTGAACACCAATGGTTACGGTACCTTCTTCAGTGAACTTCACGGCATTGGACATGAAGTTCATCAAGACTTGGCGCATTCGGTGATCGTCTGCCAAGACCCTGAAAGGAACTTTAGAGTCTATATCAACGTTGAGTTCTATCCCCTTCTCTTTCACTTTAGGTGCTACGATAGACGCAATGTCATAAATGGTTTCACGAATAGACGTTGAATGCGGGTTGATCTGCAACATGCCAGATTCAATCTTAGAAAAGTCCAGAATGTCATTAATCAAGCTAAGCAGAAGATGTGAGGACGTTTCTATCGTGTCGACATAGTCTTTCTGAGTCGCGGTGAGATCGGTATCCGATAGCACTTCTGAAATGCCAATGACACCGTTGAGCGGTGTTCGAATCTCATGCGACATGTTAGCCAAGAAACTACTCTTCGCTTTACTTGCTTGAATCGCGTTTTCCTTAGCTTGCTCGGCATCTTCTTTCGCCTCAAGAAGTCGCTTCTCTCCCTCTATACGCTCATGCGTCAAGCGCTCTACCTCTTTAGCAAATCGGCTTAATTCATCTTTACCGCCAATTTTACTCGTTAGTGAGATAGCCTGATTGTCATCTTCTTGCTCTAAAAATTTGAGCACCAACCCTAGGTTTCTAGTGACACGAAGCGCTAGATTCACACCAATGACAATCAGCATTACGGTGAGTAGTGATACTACCGTCAAGAAACCCATGCGTTGCTGTTCAAAACCAGCGACTAGAGTGCGGATTTCCTGACGTAGTTGTTCTTCGATAGACAGTGAAACGCCTTGGATCAGATTAGAGCGCAGGTTTAATGCATCAATTCCCGCTTTAATCTCAGCACTACTTAAAGATGCGACACCCTCGCTACTAAGCAATACGTTTCTGAACATACTGCTCTCTTCGAAAGCAGGATTTGAAAATGAATCAAGCAGAAGGTTCACCTGCATAGGATCGGCGTTAATGGCGACGAAACGCTCAACGAATAACTGTTGGTTTTGTACCAGATTGGCGATCTCTTGCTTATTCAACTCGTCTGTCGCTTCTCCAGATTGATAACTTTGAATCAAAGCGCTCGTTTGCCAGATTTCTTCATCGGCCCAAAAAACCAACCACTCGAGCTGCGAAAGTGCCACCATATGACCATCCACGACCGGAAGAACGGCTTTCGCTGGCGACTTTTCAATAATCATTAATATCTGTTTATAGGTATCCACCTGCCATTCTACGAGTTCTTGCTTTTCGACATAGTCTGCCGCTTCAGCGACGGAAACCACACTCTCTTGATAGTCGTCCAACAACCCTGAAAGCCTAACCGCTTCATCTGATGGAAATATCTCAGCGCCCAATACTTTCAACGACTCTAGTGAGCTTGTGATATCGACTACATCTGATGTTGGTCTTGCGTCATTTGCCTTAGATTGGACATCAGAAAGCACTTCTGAGTATCTGACCAAACGCTCTACTTTCTCTAGATCAGCAAGTTGGTTATTGAGGGACGTGATTTGGCGAGATGCGAGGAAAACAATTAATGCTAGTGGCAATAAAACCAGCAACAACATTTTGTGTTTTACTGACAAGTTGTTCCATAACTCGAGTTTGTTCATTCCGTTGCCCGATATCCATTACGACAAAAGTTTAGATATAGTAAGTCTAGGAAAACTATTGTTTTAGTCGAACTTATTGAGTGAATAATTTATAAATGAGTAGAACAAATAGAGATAGGTCTCACTTCCACCACTTAACTGACTGATCTTGCTCAGGATCAACATAGCGATTGAAGAAGGTAAGCAGAGTATCCAACAATGGAAGGTGCTCGTATACACAAGTTGCTGACTGTATATTTGCGGAGTTACCAACGAGTGCTCTAATAATAGGCATCTGCCCAATCAATAATAGGCACTCTTTGTTATTGATATCTAATATACCATCTATTCCATCAAGTGCAGTTACTGCGATTTCATAGGGTTTAGAGATGAGTTCTTCGATCGGTTTCGTAAACACATTGTTCATTTGCCCTTCTAAGAAGACCCTATATATGGTCAATTGATCGATGAGGACAAATAGTTGCCCTGAGAGGCATTTATGGGGATATGGGACAAGAATGTGATCTTGAGTCTCATAAGACAAGTTAATTGTCAGCCCCGCTTCACCACAACAGTATTCAAGGTGTTTTAGAAGCCCTTGCTCATCAAGAAGTTTTTGAATGGTAAAGACTCGCTTCAAATGGTAATCACTCGAAAGCAAAGTGACATTTAACGGTTTATTAGTGCTAGCCAAGCCACTATCTATGAGCTTTTCCGCTAAGTTCCGAATGTTCTCTACCGTGTTTATCGACTCATCTTCAATGATTAGCGCACCAATTAATTCTTGTTTCACTAATGGAAGCAACTCGAGAAAGCGTCGATGCATTGCCTCCGCTTCAGACAGCGATTGCCCGTTGGTTACACCACCACAAAACGCGACTATGGTATTAGAAAGATCCTGTGTCATTGCCCTATCGACGAGAGCTTGAACGCGAGATTCACCCTCTGGCGTCAGAGCATCCTTGTTCAGGCGCTTACCTAATACCACGATGAGATGTTCGAAATCCCTTTCGTCCACATTCTTTCCTTATGCGATTTCCCAAGAGTGCGTCATCTTCACACCCTCACCCAGCATCAAGCAAACTGAGCAGTATTTTTCGAGCGAGTCCTTAGTAACCTTATCAACCAATGCCTCATCCAAGTTATTGCCTGAAACAACAAAATGGATGTTAACTTCAGTAAAGATTCGAGGTGCTGTTTCACGTCTTTCCGTTGTTAATTTGGCTGTGCAATCAGTGACATCTTGATTCGCAGATTTCAGACCATCAACAACATCGACAGAGCTACAACCACCAGCAGCCATTAGTACCATTTCCATAGGACTTGGCGCTGTCTCGCCCCCACTGCCATCCATAACAATAGAATGACCCGACTGAGATTGACCTAAAAACTTGAATCCTTCGATCCATTTCACTTCCGCTTGCATATAAACCTCCAAGTGGCAGATGAGAATATTGATAAGGATAGTAACCCGACAAGTAGCGAATTTGAAATTTTTAGCGCGTTTGTTGTGTCTTATTAGGAAATTAGACAATCAAGTCTCAGGAGTAACTATGACCAACCTAGCCAAACTCATATTGTCGTTACTGATCGCCGTTCCCGTCATTTTCGGGTTGACCAGCCAATCTGGAATGGCTGACGATAACAAAACGCAACCAGCACAACCACAAGTGGCAACGCTTGCAGGAGGGTGTTTCTGGTGCACTGAGTCTGACCTCGAGCAGTTGAAAGGCGTCGTAGACGTAGTATCAGGTTATGCAGGCGGTCAACTCGAAGAGCCAACCTACAGACAAGTGGCAAGTGGACAAACGGCTCACATTGAAGTGATCCAAGTAACTTTTGATGCGGCTGTTGTCAGTTACGAGGAAGTGCTTGACCACTTCTTCAGACACATCGACCCTACTGACGACAAAGGTTCATTCGTTGACAGGGGACCACAGTACAGACCGGCAGTCTTTTACCATAACGATGAGCAAAGACAGGTGGCCGAAACGTTTATGGCTGAAATAGACAAATTAGGCGTCTTCAAAAAGCCGCTGGCAACAGAGCTTATAAAGTACGACACCTTCTGGCCTGCAGAGGATTACCATCAAGATTATTACAAAAAGAGCAGCTTGAAGTACAAGTACTACAGATACAACTCAGGCCGAGACCAGTACTTGGATGATATATTCGGAGATGACCGCAAGGACAACCCTATCACACTCCGTCAGATGATTGACCGTCAAGCAAACACCAAAAGCTACACGCGACCAACGGACAAAGAAATAAAAGCGACGCTCACTGAGCTCCAGTTCTATGTGACACAAGAAGATGGTACCGAGAGACCGTTCGACAACAAATATTGGGATAACAAGCAAGATGGTATTTATGTCGATGTCGTCACTGGCGAGCCGCTGTTTTCGTCAACAGACAAATACAAATCGGGAACTGGTTGGCCGAGCTTCACCAAGCCAATCGATGAACGTTACATTGTCACCACAACGGACTATAAACTGATTTATCCACGCACCGAAGTACGAAGCCGATTTGGTGATTCACACCTCGGTCACGTGTTTAAAGATGGCCCTGAGCCAACGGGCCTACGCTACTGTATGAACTCTGCCGCGATGCGATTCGTCCCTAAAAATCTTCTCGCGCAGCAAGGCTACGAAGAGTTCCTACCTTTGTTCGACAAGTAAGTTCGGCAACACGTACCTATGCTGCAAGCGTGGCGCTGACAAAAAAACTTGAACGCACGCGACACCTAACGATCCTTCCGGGTGTCGCGTTTTCTTTTACAGCGCCAACTTATCTATTTTCCGCTATCCCGTTAGCACATTATCTTCTGGGTATTTTAATAAGGTGGGCTTTGGACGAGCCAACATATAAGCCAAAGTGAGTGGCCCTATTCGTCCAATAACCATGACAACGATCATGATCCACTTACCGTGGTCATTCAGTTCAGCGGTTAGCCCCGCGGTTAAGCCTACGGTGGCAAAAGCAGAAATGGTTTCAAACACCACCTTGTCGAATGCGGCGTTTTGCGTAACCATAAGAAGAAACATCGCAAGCGTCAGTATTGCACCACTCACAACAATGATGGCCAAAGATCGTGTCACCGTCTGCCAACTCACAGTGCGGTTGAACATCTCAACATATTGCTTTTGTCTTAAAAATGCCCATGTAGCATAAAACGCAACGGCAAAAGTCGACACCTTTATACCCCCGCCAGTCGATGTGGAACCGGCGCCAATTAACATCAAAATGATCATCACTAGCAGCGCTGGCTGCCCAAATTTTTCTAAGTCAACGCTGTTGAAGCCCGCAGTTCTGGCACTTGCCGATTGAAAGAATGCAGACAGCCATTGACCATCTAGTGTCAAAGCGCCTAACGTTTCTGCATTGCTTCGCTCAAGTAAAAAGAACATTAAGGTTCCGCCAAACAGCAATAACGGTGTCGCGGTTAACATGACCTTTGTGTGTAGTCCTAAGCGAGCGAACCCTTTATGTCCATTCTGTGCAACATCACTAACCACAGTAAAACCCAAACCACCGAAAATAAACAGGCTCGATAAAACAAGTAGTACAACCGGGTCCGAAGCGAAGCTCATCATGCTGTCTGAAAATAGCGAAAAGCCTGCGTTATTAAACGCAGAGATAGAATGGAAAACGGCGTAGAACAGCCCCTGATTCCAACCCATCTCAGGTACCCACCTAAACGCAAGAATCGCTACGCCGACTGCTTCTGCAACCAATGCAAGGATAATGATTTTCTTAACCAAGCCTTTTATGTTTACTTTTCTATCCTGACCCAACGCTTCTTGCGCTAAAGCCTGCTGTTTCAAGCTCAATCGAACGCCAAACATATACAATAAGACCGCTGATAGGGTCATTTGGCCCAGCCCGCCAATCTGCATCAAAAGCATGAGCAGGATTTTGCCGGATAAGGTAAAGTGCTGGCCTGTGTCCACGACTCCCAAACCAGTCACACTAATCGCAGAGGTCGCTGTGAAAAAAGCGTCAGTAAAACTGAGTCCAGTCACCGAAAAGACCGGAAAAGTTAACAACAAAGCAGACGGAATTAGCACCGCAAGAAAGCTAGCAACGATTAAATAAGGCTCTGATGGCATTGGGAGTCGGCTGTTTCGTTTCAGAGGATACAGCGCTCCTCGTTGAAAGCGTCGGCTCATGATTCTCTTATCTTCTGGTAAAGCTCTTTCTCGGGTCCGGCAACAATGATCATGTCGCCCATTTCTAATACTTGATCACATGAAGGACTTGGGTTGATATCTGGTCCTCGTTTAAACCCAAGAACTTTTATGGTATCCGAGCGACACAGATTCACCTCGCCCAAGGTCTGCCCCATTAACTTACTGCCGACGACAATCTCTGTAAGCGCCATACCACTGCCAAGTTCGTTGAACGCAAACACTCGATTGTCCAGCATTCTCTGAGCGACACGAACGCCCATGTCACGTTCAGGCATAATGATCTTATCAGCGCCTATTTTCTGAAGAATCTTAAACTGGAACTTATCGTTCGCCTTGACCCAGACTTTTTTAACCTTGGCTTCTTTCAAAACAAGCGTTGTGAGAATACTGGCATTGACGTCATTACCAATGGATACCATCACCATGTCATATTCATTTAATCGAAGCTCTGACACCGTATCTTCAATGGTGCAATTTGCGATAATGGCTTGAGCTACATAACCAGACACTTCTTTCACTCGATCTTCGTTGATGTCTATAGCGAGAACCTGAGCTCCTGCCTCAGAAAGCTCCCTGCAAATTGTCATCCCAAATCGACCTAAACCAATCACTGCGTATTGCTTTGTCACTGCTTTCATACCTGTACCTAATGCGTGTTTTGTTGTCGCGATGGAGGGCTTATCATCGCGCTCTTTACTATTAAATATGGTATGGAAATGTAATCTTGCCCAAAAATTCAGTAATATCTGATAATTACATAATCTCATTTGAGTTCTAAACTTGAACAGTAGAGATAAAACCGCTCAACAAAAGGTGCTCTTCAACTATGAATAGTTCGATGGATTTACTCCAAAACTATATTCAGTCTTTCGGTTATGACTGGCTAAGCAATGTGCTACTCATTACTACCGGTAGTTTTTTCCTGTGGGTGATCTGGAAAGTGATCTATGGGCGTCTTGAGGCACTAGCAGATCGTACTCAATTGGCTTGGGACGACCTGGTTATTAAAGCCGTAAAGGCACCAATCAGTATGCTCATCTGGGTTTGGCCCGCCACCGTTTCGATTGGGTTGGTACTCGCCACTCACTCAGATGACGATGTTGTGTGGTTAGGTAAGATAGATTTAATTTTAGTTATCTCTACATTTATCTGGATATCCCTTCGCCTGATCTCGAATGTTGAAGCTCATGTACTCGACCAAAAAAAGCGCGATGAGACAACCGTTCAGGCCATAGCGAAAGTTGCTCGCCTGTTTTTTGTCACCATCGGCATTCTTACCATCATGCAGGCGCTTGGATTAAGCCTCTCGGGTCTTCTGACTTTTGGTGGTGTCGGTGGTTTGATTGTTGGTTTGGCGGCGAAAGACCTGCTTTCCAACTTCTTTGGCGGAATGATGATCTACTTCGATAGACCCTTTAAGGTCGGTGATTGGATTCGCTCTCCTGATCGCTCTATTGAAGGTACCGTTGAGCGAATTGGCTGGCGCATGACAATTATTCGAACTTTTGATAAGCGCCCGCTATATGTGCCAAATTCCGTGTTTAGTAACATCGTGGTAGAAAACCCATCACGTATGTTAAACCGCAGAATTTACGAAACCATCGGACTACGCTACGACGACGGAGATAAAATAGAAGGGATTGTTGATGAAGTGAAAGCGATGTTGGAGCAACACAAGGATATCGACGCAACTCAAACACTGATGGTGAACTTCGATGCATTCGGTCCATCTTCCCTTAATTTCTTTGTTTATACCTTTACCAAAACCGTCAACTGGGCGCGTTATCATGAAGTGAAGCAAGATGTACTACTCAAGATAATGGCGATTATTAAAAAGCATGGTGCTGATATCGCATATCCAACGCAAACTCTGAAAGTGGACCCGATTGCGATGGCACGTGATGCTGAGCAGCCGGTTGGGATTGTGGAACGGTAATGTGGTGTGTTGAGATCGCTTGGGGTAGATCCCTGCCTGCGCAGGGATGACGTAACAGTTGGCAAGGATGACGCTATAATTGGCATGTATGCCGCGAGAATTGGACGGCAGGTGTAGGACGCTAATTAAAGTAGGAAAGGGCTCGCATGAGCCCTTTTTGATGTTTACTAGATTACGCCAAGCTCACGCAGACGCTCCATCAAGTAACTGTCCGCAGTGTACTTTTCTGATAGAACAACTTCTGGATTTGGGTGAAGAAACAAAGGTAGAGAAATGCGAGATGTCTCTTGCTTCGCTCCCGTTGGGTTGATGACTCGATGGGTGGTCGAAGGGAAATATCCGCCGCTGGCTTCTTGTAGCATGTCGCCAATGTTGATGATTAAGTTGCCAAAATCACAAGGTACATCTAGCCAGTCACCTTCTTTGCTCAAAACTTGCAATCCAGGCTCGTTCGCCGCCGGTAACACTGTTAGTAGGTTGATGTCTTCATGCGCTGCCGCACGAATAGCACCAGGTTCCTCTTCACCGGTCATTGGTGGGTAATGAAGTACACGGAGGAGCGTCTTTTCGCTACCATTGATCATTTCCGATAAAGCAATGGAAAACTTCTCTTGAACATCTGCTGGGGCATGAGCTTCCACCCAGCCTAGCAACTCCTGAGCAAAGCTATTCGCTTTATCGTAGTAATCCAGAATCTGTTCTTTCAACTCTGGAGGAATCTGTCCCCATGGGTAGACATGAAAGTACTCTTTAATGTCCTTCACGCTATGACCTTTCGCTACTTCCGATACGCTCGGTGGAAAGTAACCGTCTTGAGTCTCAACATTAAATTGATAGGCATCTTTATCTTGTGACATAAAGAACTGATACCAGTTCTCATAAATCGATTCGACGAGTTCTTGAGGGATTGGGTGATTTTTAAGAACACCAAAGCCTGTTTCGCGTAACGAAGTGACAAATTGCTCGGCTGCATCGGGTGCCTGATAATCAACAGTTTCTAATTTCATGACTTTACTTTCTTGTCGTTATGATTTGGTGCAGATGTTAGAAAAAAGTTGGCGGTTTTTCAAAGAAACTGATGTAGAGCTTTGTAATAAAGTCACTCTTTTGTGCACTTGATCGCTAATTAAACATATTTAGTAATTGAACGGTGTTTTATTATTCTTATACTATGCTTTATCACACATTCTTTGGCTGAATGCTAACTATGAACTACCCAACTTCGCGACGTTACTGCCCTATACTCACTTTCCTCACTGGCTTTTACTGTCTGGTGTTTGCCTTTTCTGCGATCGCCCCAAGCTCACGAGCAGTATGGGTGGCCGAGATTATTCCCGCCGTCGGTATACTTGTACTTATTTGGGCGGTCTCTTGTAAGTTTCAGTTCTCAAAGCCTGCATACATACTCATGTTCATTTGGCTCTGTTTGCACACTATTGGCGCAAAATACACCTTCGCCGAAGTGCCGTTCGATTGGTTCAATCAGATGATTGGTTCAGAGAGAAATAACTTTGATAGAGTCGCCCACTTCTCCATAGGTTTGTACGCCTTCCCAATTGCAGAGTACGTTTACCGCAAACAGGTGATGAACAAACTTCCGGCGATGATGTTTGCTCTGTTTGCAATTATGAGTTTAGCGGCGGCTTATGAGATCATTGAATGGTGGTACGCCGCGCTTGCGGGCGGCGATGAAGGGATTGCGTTTTTGGGGTCTCAAGGCGATATCTGGGATGCGCAAAAAGACATGCTATGCGACACTTTGGGTGCCGTAACCGCTTTGATTCTATTTGGGCTAAAGACCCCTAGTAAGGATTAACATGTTGTTTTAGCCAATTGAGATACGGTCGATAGCCCGCCTCAATTGGCAATGCCACTATTTGAGGCACCTCATAGTCGTGATTGGCAATAATGGTTCGCTCAAGTCTTGAGTAGGCTTCATTGGTCGATTTGATGATAAGCATGACCTCTTCGTCATGGCAGATTTTTCCATCCCAGACGTAATGACTTCCAATGTTTTGAGTTTGGATACATGCGGCGAGTCTTGATTCCAGCAGGACTTCTATCAATTTGTTGGCTTGCTCGTCTGTTGCTACGGTCGTCAATACTGTGATTGCGTTTGATTTCATCGAACCCTTTCCTTTTGATGCCCTATTTCATCCGAACCTTGCCACCTATCATCTTGATAGCTGGCGCTCCCCTTATCAGGGTGTCTCTACCAAATACACTCTCGCAATCAGGACACACACCCAGCGCACTGGTGTAGTCTTCCGTTATACGCTCTTTAAAACACTTAACAAGCGCCCCTTTTCCACCTTTGCGATAGCGATACAACTTACATCCACACTTAGCACAAAAGATATTAACGGCTTTAGAGGGTGCTTTTTTATTTGGTTTTGCCATGATTACTCAGAGACCTCTAAGTTATCAGGCTTGACCCATACTTTACTAAAATCAAACCAACCTAGCGCGTTGCATTTCGCGTTTTGCAAGCTACCGCAATGATCTTTACTGATACCTAGCCAGCAATGGAATAGAGGTATCACCTGATAACCCTGCACCAGTTGCTTGCCAATCTCTTGTGCAGGAAACTTAACGTGAGCTTGGCTGCGCCACGCTGTGACTAAATCAGACCAAGCACTAAAGTCATCGCCCCTCGCCATTTTCTCAATATCGCTGTAATCCAACAACCATCCTGCTAAGGCATCTTCTCGGTTACTGGCTATTCCCATAGGTCGAATCCAGATATCCACCTCTTCGTGACTTGGGGACTCTACTCCATATCGAATAAACTTGGCTCGAATCCCATCTTGTTTTAACAGCGTATCAATCGCCTGTGATATCTCTGGGAACGTCGGGTGCTCTGAGTAATAAGCGATACGGATCTCTCTATCCAACTCATGCTCTGCTTTGTTTTCCGCCGACTCATCAGAGGATAGTGGCTGATGATACCAGCCAGGTTTGATGCCATGGGCAGGCACTATCCCTAATTCTTTAATCGTCGTCTCCTTTAACATCCGGAAAATATCGAGTGAGTTAAGTCTTCTGGACAAGTAACGAGCCCAAGCATCATGCTGGGCGATTCCCGAAACGCGGTTTAGAAGCAGGTAAGTACAACCAGGGTCGAGGTCGATGCCGTCTTGAATATCGGAGCGCGCGCCCGCAATAGGGTCTGCAAGACTTGGGAAAACCAATGAGGAATGGACTTCATCGACTACCCACACCTCAACGGTATCAAGCAGTGGTCGATAGCCAAAATAGCCATCGAATGCTGTCAAAATAAGTCGTTTGTCATTGTTGGTGGTGACACTATAGGGACCCGTGCCAATTGGATAACGATCAAAGTCTTCGCCACGCATAGATTCTGGAGGCAAAACTTTAGCTGCGTTCTCCGCAAACAGTTGAGGTGCACGGTGATCAGGCTGGGCGAAATAAACATCAATCACCCATGGAGATGGCGTGTCGACTTTCTCTAGGTGACGAAATAAATTTTTAGTTTTGAGTGATTCGATACTAGAAACAACATGCTCAAGTTTTAGTAGTTCACCATTGTGAAAGCGAACACCCGGCCGGATATAAAAGCGCCATTGAGTATCACTGACTTGTTGCCAGTGATGAGCAAGATCTGGCTGTAGTTCGTCATTTTCATCGAACTTAGTCAACCCACTAAATACTTGGCGTGCAATGTGTATTTCGGAGCGACGCATCGGCTTTGCCGGATTTAGCATCGAAAGAGGACGATAGTAAGGGAGACGAATCACCTGTTTACCATCAGATTGAGACACACCTAAATAGCTTTGGATAACACTTGAAAGTCTATTGGCATCTTTATCGAGCACATTTAGCGCATGACCGATACGCCCCTCTTCAAGGTAACGTCTTGCTAAAGTCTCGCTTACATCGTTACGATTTTGCTTGAAGATGAGCTTCGAAAGCTTACCGCGCCCCGCAGCTGGGTGCCATTCTATCCATCCCTCTTCTTCCAGTTTATTCAATACAATTCGAGCGTTACGGCGGGTACAAAACAAAATTCCGGTCACATCATCGAGTTGCGTGTCTGCATCTTGACCAGAGAAGTGTTCAAATAATATTTCGAATTGCTTTCGAAGACGAGGGCTGCTCATAAAGAGGAAAATCCATTATTGCTGTTGGAATTTAGTTTCCTCTTTATCGGCAAAATTAGCAAGTTACAAGCGCAATATCTCGAGCCCGCACTCAGAAGAAATGGCCTCTATTTGTTCGACTGTATCGAGCTTTACTGACCATTTACATTCCGCTCCATTTGCGGACAACACACAAGCTGGCAATATCAGCTGAAGAGCATCTACTTGAGCTTGGAGTGTGACTTGACCTTGCGTTAAACGAACGACAATCTAGTGAGGCGTGGCAATCACTTTACCTTGGGAAAAGTCGACGATCATTGTTTTGCCTTCTTTTGCTTTTTCACGGCAATCGTGAGTCGACTTGTGCAAACAAGTCGCTGCTTTTCATCCGTAATGTCAATATGCCAAACCTGCGTCGACACCCCTAGGTGCACGGGGCGAGCCGTGCCGATCACATGACCAGAGCGCATCGCTCGAATATGGTTTGCGTTGATATCGAGTCCAACGCAGTAGTGGTTTTCATCCACACAGTAGTTTGCTGCTAGCGAACCAAGAGTCTCCGCTAACACGACTGAAGCCCCGCCATGCAACATCCCAAGTGGCTGATGGGTAAAGCTGCACACAGGCATCGTTGCCGATAAGGTGTCGTCGGTAAAATCGGTGTATTCGATTTGAAGATGCTCCATCAGCGTGTTCTTAGAAGTGCGATTAAGCGACTCTAATGACATATTCTTCTTCCAAATACTCATCGATAAATCCTATACTTAAGTGATTGAATGATAAGAATGATGCCTGTAGTTTTTGCGAATGGCAAACATCTCACTAAAGGACAAGGGAGTCTCTACAATGAAACGTTGGACAAAGGTGTGTTGCGCCGCTGCGGTTACCGCGGCTTTAGCGGCTTGTTCGTCGTCTCCAACTGGGCGTGGCCAAATTATTTTGTTCTCTGATGCACAAATGAGTCAACTCGGTGCGCAGTCATTTGAACAGATGAAACAAGAGCAAAAAGTTAGCACCAATAAACGTATAAATGAGTACGTTCAGTGCGTTGCAAAAGCGATAACCGATCACGTGCCACCTCAGCCAGAGTTTGCAGAATGGGAAGTGGTAGTATTCGATTCAGAACAAGTGAACGCCTTTGCTTTGCCCGGCGGAAAAATCGGTGTTTACACTGGGCTACTTGATGTTGCCGTTAATCCAGATCAACTAGCGACAGTCATCGGTCATGAGGTTGCTCACGTGCTCGCCGATCACAGTAACGAACGCCTGTCACAAGCACAGTTAGCTAATACAGGGCTGCAAGTTACCAGCGTAGCTTTAGGGGGCTCTCAATATAAAGACGTGACCATGGCCGCACTAGGGGTAGGTGTTCAATATGGTGTTATCCTGCCCTACGGGAGAACGCAAGAATCAGAAGCAGACATTGTTGGTTTAGAGCTGATGGCCAAAAGCGGATTCGATCCCTATCAAAGTGTTGAGCTCTGGAAAAACATGGCTAAAGCCTCAGGTGGAAACCAACCACCAGAACTACTCTCTACCCACCCGTCACACGACACTCGCATCAACGATTTAAAGGCTAAAGCAGACCAATTGCCTGCCTACGATATTAACCACCCTACGTGCAAGAAAGCCTAGACTTCCATCTACTTGATATAAGAATGCATCTCAAATCATAAGGGCAGCCAAAAACTGCCCTTATCTCCTTATCCCTGTTTGTGACAACGCATAATATGCGAGTTGTAGCATTTTTGACCTTTTTCTCTTTGATTTTACGTATTCTTTACATATATTTAACAACAGGTCTGACAAGTCGTACCCTACGCTATTAAAGATACGGCAGTTTAGAACCCCTCCATTTATTAAAGGATGACTAAATGAAAAGAAGAATGCTGTTGACGCCAATAGCGCTTGCTGTTGCTGCCCCCTCCTTGTTTGCCGCAGGATTTCAGGCAAACGAACACTCAGCCTCAGGTCTTGGACGCGCTTTCTCTGGTGAAGGTGCTGTTGCCGACAATGCAAGTGTACTTGCGCGCAACCCTGCTGCGATGACTTTGTTCGATAAGGCACAATTTTCTGGCGCCATTTCTGTCGTTGACCCTCAAGTCGATATCACGCAAACATCTCCAGTAAATCAAACGTCTAAAGACGTCGCACCGACTCAGTTGGTGCCTGGTGCGTACTACATTAGCCCTATCAATGAGCAATGGGCGTGGGGGATTGGCCTATTTACTAACTACGGTGTCGCGACAGATTACCCTGATGGTATTTATGCTGGTGACTTAGCTGGTGATACGTCACTCATCACCGTAAGCCTCAACCCTAACATTGCCTATCGAATTAATGATTCTTTCTCAATTGGTGCCGGAGTCAACCTAACGCACGCTGAGGCAGAGTTAACTCGACATAAAGGCGGCTTAGCACCCGCGTTTGGCAGTAACAATCCTTCAGAGAACCTCATTGGTCTCAAGGGAGACACCTTTGGCTATGGTTGGAATATCGGCGCTTTGTACGAAATCAATGATAATAACCGTTTGGCACTCACCTACCGTTCGTCGGTCGATCTTGAGTTCAAAGATGGTGAATTCTCTAGCTATGACTCGGGCATTGCGAATGCTCCAACCGTCGACGGTCGTCTTGACGTCACTCTTCCTTCTATTTGGGAGCTGTCCGGTTACCACAAGTTCGCAGAGAAGTGGGCGCTGCATTACAGCTGGTTTAGAACCGAGTGGAGTAGCTTTACCGAGCTAAAAGCGACCTCGCCTGATTGTAATGATGGCACCGCCGGTCAGTGTTTCTTCAAGAAATAAGACTATAGCGATAATGACCGCTACTCAGTTGGCTTTACCCACTACCTAAGCCAAGACTGGACCATACGTGCAGGCTTTGCTCTTGATAAGAAAGCGGGTAAAACTACACTCAGCATCCCTGATACAGACCGTTATTGGTACTCGGCAGGTTTCACTTATCAGTGGAATCCAAAGCTGTCGTTTGATGCGGGTATTACCTATATCCATGGTAAACCAGGCTCATTTACTGAAGAAAATGCCGCTGGAGAAGTGTTGACGTTTGACGCTAAATCTTCCGCTGCCATCGGTGCTCTTCAAGTGAACTATGTATTCGACTAATAGCCAGAGAAAGGATTCAACAATGAAAAAGACTTACCTTGCGACTGCTCTATCTGGCGTACTGCTACTAGCAGGCTGTGGTGGAGATGCCGAACAAAGTGGCGAAGCAACCCTTCCAACTTACGAAAGCTACATTACTGAGTCACTCGCTCAGCCAACCAAACTTCAATTCGTTTTGCAGGGCGCAAACGCGACTGTTCCGGTTCCCAATAATCTGCTGATCAACACATTAGATGGAACGCTTGAAATTCCAACAGGCGGAGATGATGCACTATCCAATCCACTCGCAGCCATGGGACAAATGGACGGCTGGTCAACAACGGCCAACCTAACCATACCATTTGATGGTTTACTCGATGCGACGACAGCTGCCGCATCGGTTACGATTATCAAACTCACGGATAAATTGACTGGCACACCGCTTCCAGAAAAGACACTAACTTACGGCGTGGATTATGTCGTCAACACCTCTGGTGGCAACCTTATCATCACGCCACTTGTAGACTTTGAGGCATCATCTGAGTACATCATTGCGGTAACCAATAGCCTAAAAGACAGCACATCGGCCTCTGTGGGTATGTCGCAGAGCTATGCTTCTTTAAAATCCACATCACGTATTTACGAATCTGGAAGTTTGGCATCAGCTCAACAACTTGTACAAGGCGTTGAAGCTCTTATTCAAGCAGGAACTGGTGGTGCGGTACCAGCACAGGACATCGTCTACTCTGCATGGTTTACTACCCAGTCTGTGGGTGAAACGCTGTATGCCACGAAAGCGATGTTAGCTCAAGCACAGAGCGACGACTACACCTACAGCACAATTTGGAAAGAAGGCGCAAACCCGAATAACGCTGCCGTAGATACCATAGGTCAAATGACCTTTGGCGACAGTGATGATTTCGCCGTTATACTCGCCGCCGATGATAACTTTACTAAGTACATTTCAAACGAAACAGTGCGAAGCTTTGTTATCTCTCAGTACACTACAGCTACTCCCGGTACAGTAACGGTAACCAAAGGTACAGTTAATCTACCCTACTATCTAGAAACAGGTGCTGATTGGTCAACTCAGCCTTTTGAATCTGGCTCAACGAGCTTGGCGATTGTGACCAACACTATTACTGACAACGAGGCGGAGCAAACTCACTTTGCTGAACAGCTCGTTAGCTATAATATTGACCCAGCAGAGTTTTTTGCCGATCCCGCTTCTAAGCTTCAGGATATTTTAGGGCTTACCTTCACCAAGGTCGACGGCTCCCGATATGACACGGATAGAATCATCACACAGTACTCACCAGTCCCTGTTGTGAAATCGGTCGAGGCAGTTAACTTCCTACTCTATACTCCGACGAATCCGACGGGCGCACTTGATGGTCTTGTGATTTATCAACATGGCATCACCTCAGCGAAAGAGAACAGCTACTTCTTCGCCAACAACTTGGTCGCCAATAACTACGCCGTCATCGCAATTGATGCTCCTATTCACGGTGAGCGTAGTCTTGATGACCAGCGCTCTGCGAATACCAACGTGTTGGCATACATGAATTTGTCTGTACTCCCGGTAGCTAGAGATAATATTCGTCAGTCTATGTTGGACCTGATTACACTTCGTATGGCGTTGGGTACTACTCAAGCAGCAGGTGACTTAACCACTACATCGCTGGCAGTATTACCGTCATTGGCAACCACACCACCTAGCTTCATTGGTCACTCGCTAGGCGGGATACTTGGCGTCCCCACTGTCGCGCAAGCTAATAGAACGCTCAATTCAGCTGCAGATGCATTTTTCTCATTTAAG
Organism: Vibrio sp. KUL80; assembly: GCF_059725495.1. Classification (NCBI taxonomy): domain Bacteria; kingdom Pseudomonadati; phylum Pseudomonadota; class Gammaproteobacteria; order Vibrionales; family Vibrionaceae; genus Vibrio; species Vibrio sp. KUL80. The sequence goes on along the minus strand of NZ_AP045842.1, from coordinate 1,811,996 downwards.
AATGCTTCTTTTGTAAATGCAGGCGGTCAGATCTCGAACCTATTGTTGGGCTCAGAGTCGTTTGGACCTGTGGTAACCCACAACGTCGCGCTAGCGGCAGGTATTGGGTATGACACTTTTGTCGCAGGCTGTGGGACTCCGAGTGAAGCAGACTATGAGAAAAACTGCTTGGAAGCTTTTGAAGCCGATAATCCAAGTAACTACGCGAAGCTTCTATCAACCAATGCTCAATTCGGATTTGCCGCACAAACCGTGTTGGACACAGCTGACCCGTATACAAACGCCACCGTATTGAAAGATGTGGCGACACCTGTATATATGGGCCAAGTGCTGAGCGATGCTACGGTACCAAACAACGTACCTGGTCCTATGCCTGGCACTACGGTTAGCAAGTATGTCTTACCATCACCACTCGCGGGCACAGAGCCATTAGCGGCGAAACTAGGTCTTACTGACATCACGGCTTCAAGCGGAGCTGGTGCGAAAACGACACCGTTCGTTCGCTTTAATGATGTTGGTCAACACTCAACCTTTGTGTTCCCACAAGGTACTGCAGATGCAGCACATCACGCGGAGATGCAAACTCAAGTGGTAACGTTTGTTGATGCGAACGCTGCCGTGGTAACTAACACAACTGTTCTTGAGTAATAACATTCAAACCATTATCAGCACGGCTTCGGCCGTGCTTTTTTATGTCCATGATCACACTTTTCCTTAAAACCATGTATAATGCGCGGCTATCAATCCAGTGATACTAAAATTAAGTACCACATCATCTTAACCATCAGTTCAAAAACTGCTGGTCATATCAAAATAAGGTATCTGTATGTCTATTGAAGCAACCATGCTTGAACGCTGCGAAAATAAATGTGAACTTTGTGCTGCTGAAACTGCTCTCACGCCATTCGCTGTTGCCCCTCATACACAAATCACGGTTGATCATGCGATCATGCTTTGCGACACATGCACAAGCCAAATCGAAAACCCAGAGACAATGGATGTAAACCACTGGCGTTGCCTAAACGACAGCATGTGGAGTCAAGTAGCGCCTGTTCAAGTGATGGCTTGGCGCCAACTTAAGCGTCTATCTGCTGAGGGTTGGGCTCAAGACCTCGTCGATATGATGTATATGGACGAAGAAGTGGCGAAATGGGCAGAGCTTGGTCTAGACGAAAATATCGAAAAACCTCGTGATGTAAACGGTGTAGAACTTAAGAAAGGTGACGACGTAACTGTTATCAAAGACCTTCCAATCAAAGGTTCTTCACAAGTTATCAAGCAAGGTACTGTTATTCGTGGTATCAGCGTAAACCCTGACGATCCGAAGCACGTTCAAGGTCGCGCCAACGGTCAAGCAATGTATGTTATTGCGGAATACTGCCGTAAGAAATAACCGCTACCATACGGATATAAAAAAGTGACCTTTACGGTCACTTTTTTACTTTCTAGCGAACACAAAAACACATCTAATAGCGCTCTATTCAACGTTCAGCACCGTCAAAATCGCAGCGTGGTCTGATCCCTGTATCTCCTTTACTCGCTCTCGCGAGCAAATCGGTGAATGTTGAACATCTTCATTCTTTACCCAAAGATGGTCAATGGCTGCGACAGGGTAGCTCTTCATCCCCCACCTTTTCACAAACAAAGGCCAACTACCTACAGGTTGGGTGGAATAATCTGAGAGCGTTTGGTCAAACCTACGGGTAGTACTCGCTAAATTAAAATCCCCTAACACTAAGTTAAACGTCAATGGAGAGCGTTCAACGAAAGATCCTATATCTTGAATCAACGCATTACGCTCAAGCCATAAGACCTCACTTCTCGGTGACGGAGGATGTGCGGCGACAACAAAGACATCTCTTAGATACCGAGTTTGCCATATTACATTGACTATCGAATGCCCGGCTGCCGAAGTCCTGACATTCATACCATACACGGGCGAGCGGCTCATGATCATGAGTCCATTGGGATACCCTATCCTTCTCTGTCCGCCAAACCTATATGGATAGAGGTTATTGAGTGAGGTTAGCTGCTCGCCATGTTTTGGGGTGACTTCTTGGAGTACAACTAGGTCAGGTTTGGCTTCACGCACATAAGTGATAAGCGTATCCAGCGAAGTGTTCTCATAAAAGACATTGTACTGAAGCACAGATAGAGTCTTCGACTCACAAACTTCTGACTGTAGGAATCTCTGCCCATTTATCCCGACTAAAGTACTCAACGAAGTGAGAATCATCACTACGGTAAGCAGTCCTTTACGAGCGATTAGAGATACTATTCCGAGGGAAGCATAATATATTGGAAGTACAGAAAGGAAGGCCGCTAAGTTTTCTAGTTGCCATGACACTTCAAAGAATCGAATGTATACCGCAAGCGTAAGAGGAAGTACTGCAGCCAACAGCATTAGTGTTTTCAGCAAATTACTCCCTCAACGTCAAACAAATCCTTCTAATTCATTAGGATAGACGAAAACTGTACTCTTGTCCGCCTATTGTTCGACTGTACTACCAACAGAGCTTAGATATCTTCATCCAACTCAGTGGTTTCCAATTCGGCGAGCACCAAACCAATTTCCATTGCGTCTAGCCACTCTAATTCTTGTTCATTGTTTTCTCTTTCCATAGCTTTGCTCCTGATACATCTCTAGATAGAGACAGATTAGCCACGCTATATGACATCTCTGAGAAACCCAAGAATCTCTCGTTAATTCCTTGAGCAACATCATTGTTAATCGTTTGCTACGAGCACACTCCACCATCCGTAAATAAATCCTTACACCGCTATAAATAAAATGATACAAAGCACTTGATCGCTAGTATTTATCACTGCATAATCGCTGCATTATTAGTTCATGCATCTGAAATGTGTCTTAAATACGCTTATCAAATGCTGAACAGCCCCAAATCGTAAAGATATATATACAATGAAATCAAAAGTACTCGGAAGCACCCTCATTATTGCAGGCACAACAATTGGTGCCGGTATGCTTGCGCTACCTATCGCTTCAGCCGGCATAGGCTTTGGAACATCAATTCTATTGATGTTCGGGTTATGGGCGCTGATGGCGTATACCGCTCTGTTGATGATTGAGCTGCACCAATACGCCGACCACTCAGCAACGCTTCATACCCTCGCGAAACAGATCCTCGGCGATAAGGGCAAATACATCGCAAGTTTTGCTATGCTGTTTTTGTTCTATGCGCTTTGCGCGGCCTATATTGCTGGCGGCGGTGGTCAGTTTGCAGATCGTCTGGAAATGGTTTTTGGGGTGTCTCTCTCCCCGACTCTAGCTACTTTGATCTTCACTTTGATCGTAGCGCTGACTGTGACCATAGGTACACATGCGGTAGACAAGTTAAACCGCGTACTTTTCACCCTTAAGCTAATTGCTATGGGAAGCGTTCTATTTCTGCTAGCTCCAAACGTTACTCAGGGTTACCTAACAAGCCTACCTATGCAGCAAGGGCTCATTGTTGCAGCAATTCCCGTTGTCTTTACCTCATTTGGTTTTCACGGAAGTATTCCAGCTATTGTTAACTATCTAGAAGGCGACACCAAAGCGCTTCGCAAAGCCATCGTTATCGGCTCAAGCCTTCCGCTCGTAATCTACGTATTTTGGCAGTTGGTGACGCTGGGAGTGGTGCAGCAGGAGACGCTCGTAGAAAATTCGGGACTATCCAACCTGATTACGCTGCTTTCCAGTGCGGTGCATGTAGAGAAGTTAGCGACTATCATTGGCGTGTTTGCCGATCTAGCGCTTATCACATCATTCTTGGGCGTAAGTCTTGGACTGTTTGAATACCTGCGTGACTTAGGTAGCAGCAAGGTAAATGAGAAAAGTTCAGCCAACACCTTCTCTAAACGAGCGATAGCAGCTCTAGTGACGTTTTTACCACCGCTTTGTTTCGCCCTTTTCTACCCTCAAGGTTTCATTATGGCACTTGGCTATGCGGCAATAGCGCTAGCGATTCTCGCAATCTTCTTGCCTACAGTGATGATCGCTAAAACTCGTAAAGTCGCAGTCAACGCTAACCAAGGTTCATTAAAAACCGAGCAAGGTACAGTGCATTATCAAACTGGTGGTGGTCAGGTTGCACTTTACGGTGCCATGTTAACGGGTCTAGTGATCGTTACCGCTCAACTGCTTGTTACCTTTGGAGTTTTGCCTAGTCTGGGATAATTTAGTGATCGCCATCACAATAAGTATGAATCGACATAAAGTAATTACATAAAAAGTCGATATCATACACACTACTAAAGCCCCTGTAGGGGCTTTTTTATGTCTATTCAAAATAACAAAATCACTCACGGAGTCCCCATGAGAGAAGTACAATTCAGAAAAATCGATGCGCTCTTTATTAAAATGTCGATCAACGACAAGCTATGGATCGCTTTTGCACTCTTTTTTGCTGCACTCACCTACTCGTCTGTCGCTCGATATCAAGACACCATTTCACAAATGGAAGCTAAGGCAATATCTAACGTTGAATCAAGCCTAACCGCTTATATTAAGTCTGCAGAATCCATGGGCGATATGACTCTATTGAGTAAAATGGGTGTGTCGGAAGGATACGCGCAACCGTCTAGCATTAATAACGGCGTGGTCACAGCAAATGTTCGTGCTAACAGCGGCCAACACTACTCTATGAGTGTGCCATCTAGCGACAATATGGCTGAAGCAAAATCTGATGCCCTAGTTAGCTTGGCATTGACTTATCTGTGGTTGGTTCCGTTTGGTATCTTCAGTTATTGGCTAGCCACCTTCCTCGGCGGTGCGTTATACACGCTTTACACCACAGTGAACAAAATCGCGGACGGCGATCTAACCTCTCGCTTAAACTTTGTAGCTGGTCGTGATGAATTTGGCACTATCGGTGTAGCTTTGGACCAAGCAATGGACACACTGACTGAGCTTGTTACTACAGTAAAAACATCTGCAACTAGCTTAGAAGAGACCGCCTCGTCTTTCCACGAAGAGATGGCTCGCAGCAATGGTCAAATCAACAATCAGTATGCGTCTTTAGACTCTGTAGCAACAGCTATGGAAGAGATGACAGCGTCAGCACAGGAAGTCTCAAACATCTCTTCTCAATCCAACCAGCAAGCGGAAGAAGACACCAAACAAGTTGAGATGAGCTATCAGCGTGTTCAACAGGCGATTCAAGATATCAATCAGTTGTCAGCCTACATCGAAGAGGCATCACATTCGGTAGCGGCGCTAAACGACAATACAACTCAGATCAACGAAGTCATCACGACGATCAATGCCATCTCGGAGCAAACCAACCTACTAGCGCTTAACGCTGCTATTGAAGCTGCGCGTGCCGGTGAGCAAGGTCGAGGTTTCGCTGTTGTAGCAGATGAAGTTCGCACACTAGCAAGCCGCACTCAAGCCGCTACAGTTGAAATTCAAGCGATGATTGAGAAACTTCAATCAGAGAGCCAAAACATTGCTGAAATCACACAACAAACCGTTGAGCAAGCAGAGTCGAGCAGTAGTCTAATCGGTGAAATTGGAAGTGATGTAAACTCAATTGCTGACTCTTCTCGCGCCGTCATGGATATGAGTACTCAGATTTCAACATCAGCGGCAGAGCAAAGTGCTGTTGCTTCAGAAATCGCAGCCGAACTCAGTGACATTCGAACTCAATCCGCAACGATTCGTGAGGTAGCGGAAAACAGTGAGATTGGTGTTGCAAACCTATCGAAGGCAACAAAAACACTGAGCGAAGTATTATCTCGTTATAGAACGTAAACAACTCTGATTTGTTTCCGGAATAGACCAGCCTTGCTGGTCTATTTTTTTGCATACCCTCGATTCTTTTATCATTTTTCACCAAGGAATTTATAAAACCACCCGTATAACATTCGGGTTTTATTTAACGTGCAAAACCTAACGCTACCATAAGTGATATTTGTCGCATTACATTGGCAAAATATTGAGTTATTCAAGAGAGATGCGCTGAATAGTATTACAATTTAAGAACAAGACTCGTCCTGCTTACTAAAGGGGTTTTATGACAAAATCAAAATCGTCCCATCAACCACTTGGTCTTTGCCCTGTGTGTGGCTCAGATGAGGGACTATTGTCGGAAGACAGTGAAACCTTTATATGCGCAGACTGTGGCTACTATACCCAACAATTCTCACATCATAGTTTACTCGTTTACCAAGAAACGACTGCTCAAAAACACATCCCAAGTATCAAACACGTCCAGCTGATCCACTAGAGCTGCGAATGTTTGTTTCAAGCATCACAGGGATCAATGTCGGCTCTTAAACCGAATTGACCCTACGAAAATAGAAAATTAATCGATAGATTCTATATGTTTAATGACGTCACTCATGGATGTTAAACACGTCGAGGCGCTCTGTTTGTAATCACAAGACAGAGCAAAATGAATGGTCTGTATGCCCGCAGCAACGCCCATGTTGACACCTTTAGAAGTATCATCGATGTATAAGCACTGATCAGGTAGAAAACCCATCATAGTGACCGCATACTGCAGAAGGTCAGGTTCTGGCTTCCAGCTGTTCGCATCGAAAGCAGAAATAATCCCATTCTTAAAACGCTCTTCTAAACCAACTGTCGCCAGCATTTTCTGAGCTTTATGAGTCGGACTATTGGTGACAACACAGTACTCAATTCCGGAACTATCCAAGTAATCCAGAAGCTCTACCGCGCCATCCATGGGTTTGAGTTTCTTTTCAAAAAGCTGTTCGGTTTGTTCACGATAGATCGGCTCAAGTAAATCAAGAGAGACATGACTACCCGCTAAAGATTGAGCAGAAGAAAGCACATCTGCGATTTTGCCACCAGAGAAATTATCTAACACCGCCTCTAATCGAAGAGTAACGCCGACTTGCTTGAAAGTCTCTACTATCGCTTCACAGCAAAGTCGCTCACTATCGACTAGAGTTCCATCACAATCAAACAACACACATTTAATACCTGACATGACGTTTCCACGACCTTTTATACTTAATTCTCGTCAAATATTAATATGGTTTTCCGCCCCAAACGTAGATGGAATCGAAAGTTTGACGCTTTCAAACGACGAATCCGCGAAACTCAGCCATTGATCACCGTTTTTCTAGCCAAATCTGCGAATTTGTTGCAATTCCAACACTTTGTATTAGAGAAGCTGCAAGCAAATCGCTATCAATAAAACAAACTTCATTGTCACACGTTATGTCTGAGATAAGAGTTGTTTCACCTTCTTGGCATAGCATGGCTGCGGCAATTGGATTCCCATTTAGGAAGCCGAGATAAAGGGAGTGAGCAGGTTCAACAATAATCTGAGTTAGAAACTCTACAATCAGCTGCTGATGTTTTTCGTTTGCCCATCGTTTGGATTGGAGAATCGAAAACATAATGGTTAAGCGATGAAAATCAACCAAATGCCATTCGATGTCAGAGGCGCTTTCATGGTCTGCTTCTAAAGGCTCTAGATGACAACTTGATTGCGCCTCTAGATAAAGATCACGTCCTTTTAAGCTCTCTTTTGTTGGATAACCACCCTCGACTTGGCTCGCCAGCCACTGGTTTTTATTATTTTGTAGACGCGTGGCTATATCTTTCATATCAATCCTATTCGATTTTTTTGGTAACCTTAGTTATGGTATATAAAAGCCTAATTTAAAAAGGAAACCTTTATGCTTAAAAAGCTTATGCTGGTCCCACTAGCCACCCTAGCCCTCTATGGCTGTGGTGATAAGGAAGTGGGCGATGTGTCGTTGGGTATGTTCACATTAAAAGATATTAAACTCAACACTCTTAACGACCCTATCGTCACTGGCGTAACCTGCCATGTGGCTAGTATTGAAGCGGATCTCAGCCTTTCCGACCCGAGTGACAGCTCTATTTCTTGCCGCCAAACCGGTGAAATAACGCCAGAGATGATTGCAGAGATCGATAAGTCAAAATCAGGCGAGATTGTCTTTAAGAAGTCTAAAAGTATCTTTTTCAAAAGTATGAAAGTTCGCAGGATATACGATGCCGACAATCAAACTCTGATGTATCTTTCTTACTCAACAAAAGAGACGTCGGGAAGCTTCAAGCACAGCCTATCGACCGTTCCTCTTTGGGGCACCAAGGCATACACAACCAAACCGATTGAACTAGAACAGCAATAAACGAATAGAGCCAACGACACACATCGTTGGCTCTATTCTTTACTCAAGCATGCTTCAAAATCTTGGCACCGAGAGCAACTGGCAATTTGAGAATGCGTTTCGCAATGTACCAGCGTTGCATTTTTCTGATCACGATTGCGTTTCACCGCCATCAATGCCCCGTCAGCCTTAGCCATAAACAACCCTTGATTGCTCTCTGAAAGCTGAGAGACACCCAAGCTAATGTTGATCGTGAATTCTTCACCGTCTTCTGACAAAAAGCTTTGCTTTGCCATCGACGTTCGCAGGCGCTCTGCTAGCTGAAACGCACAAGCTAATGTAGTGTGTGGCAATAACAGCGCAAACTCATCCCCACCAAAGCGAAAACACCCATCCTCTTCTCTTACAGAAGTCAGCATAACCTTACCAACTTGTTGTAGAACATAATCACCGATGCTATGACCATACTTATCATTGATAGATTTAAAATTATCTACATCAAGCATGATAAACGACAGAGGTTTACTGTGCCTTACATGCGAGGCGATCTCCTTTTTCATTTGCAGCTCAAGATAACGGCGATTGAATACACCCGTTAGAACATCTCGAATCGCTAAGTATTCGAGTTTGTCATGCTTCGCTATCGAGTCTGAAATATCAATAGCAAGGCCGAACACCCCGACTACCCGACCTTTATCGTCATAAATTGGCGTTTTTAGATTCTGAAAATGACGAACGTTTCCATCAAGATCTGTGTTCTTTTCAACCTGAGAGATGGACTCTCCCGCAAGGACTTTTCGATCATGCAGCAACAGCTCATGGCATACCGTCAAGTCGAAAAACTGAGAGTCATCACGCCCGACAATTTCCTCTGCTGACTTTTCAAAAAGACGTGCCACTGCATCGTTGACATAGGTGTACTTGAGGTCTTGGTCTTTCACAAAAAAATAACAGTCGAGGCGACTCAGAACCGCTCGTATTTCTGCAATGCTGAGATTATCAATATTCATACGACCCACCTCATTATAAACTCAGTTACATATTAGTATCGCATATAACCTTTTCAACAAAGTGGATACACATTGCACTTTACGACATGGAGTGAGCTGTTTTTCGCACTTTTGCACTGCTACAAATCACAAATTCAATGTAATTAGATGAAACAAAAATTGCAGCATTGTGATATTATGCCCGCAAATTTTGATCCGCTAGCCTTTACTATGAAATTCCCTGGACAACGCAAGTCAAAACACTATTTCCCGACCAGTAAGAAAGATCTTTCTGTGAGTCAGGCGCAATCAGCGCCAAAACTATACCGCCCAACAATTGTTGGTGTCGGCCAAACAATCGTCGACATTGAAGCACGTGTTGATGATGACTTCCTAGCTAAATACGATTTAAGTAAAGGACACTCACTCGTACTCGAAGAGAGCAAAGCGGATGCTCTGTATGCCGAACTTGTGGAAAAAGAGCTAATTACACATCAGTTCCCCGGCGACACTATAGGTAATACTCTTCACAACTACTCAGTTCTTGCGGACAGTAAATCTGTCTTGCTAGGCGTAATGTCTAAAAACATTCAAGTTGGGTCATACGGCTATCGTTACCTGTGCCGCACATCGTCGAGAATGAACCTAAACCATCTACAGACGGTTGATGGTCCTATTGGTCGCTGCTACACACTTATCACTGATGACGGTGAACGCACCTTCGCTATCAACGAAGGTGAGATGAACCAGCTTCGACCAGAGAGTGTACCTGAGTCAGTGTTTGACAAAGCATCTGCACTTGTTGTTTCTTCTTACCTTATGCGTGGTAAACCTGAAGATCCGATGCCTCAAGCTGTTGCTCGTGCCGTTGAAATTGCAAAGCAGAAATCTGTACCAGTCGTTCTTACTCTGGGTACTAAATGGGTTATCGAAGGCAATGAGAAGTTCTGGCAAGACTACATCAAAGAAAACGTCACCATCGTTGCGATGAACGAAGAAGAAGGTGAAGCCTTGACCGGTTTCGCCGATCCTCTAAAAGCCGCTGACAAAGCACTGGATTGGGTTGATTTAGTCTTGTGCACCGCGGGTCCAGAAGGCCTCTACATGGCGGGCTACTGTGACAACGTCACACTAAGAGAGACAACACACGAACTTATCTCTGCTGACGAGTTTGCAGACTTCAACAAGTTTGAATTTAGCCGAGCGATGAGAAAAGACGAGTGTTCTGATCCGCAAAAAGTTTACTCTCACATTGGTCCTTACCTAGGCGGTCCACTAAAGATCAAGAACACCAATGGTGCAGGAGATGGTGCACTGTCAGCATTACTGCATGACATGACTGCAAACTCATTCCATAGCAAAAATGTACCAGACTCAGACAAGCATGTTGCGCCATGTTTAACATATTCATCACTCTCTCAAATTTGTAAGTACGCAAACCGAGTTAGCTACGAAGTGTTAACCCAACACTCACCTAGACTCACCCGTGCCCTTCCTGAGAGAGAAGACAGCTTAGAAGAAGCATACTGGGATCGTTAATAAAAAAGGGCTTCGGCCCTTTTTTGTTTTTAAAACATACAAATAACAGGAGGCTGATTACTTTTAGAACAGCCCTCTGAATATTTAACTTTACAAAGCATTTTTAACCAGTATTATCTCGACGCAAACGTTTTCCTCATTAATTTTGTGGCTTTTTAAGGACCGTTAATGCTATCTGATATCGATATCTGTCGTACGACGTCACTCTCTGCTATTTCTGACATTGCAAAACAAGCTGGTCTTCTTGACCACGAGTATCACCCGCAAGGATTTCACAAAGCGAAAGTGACACTGGATGCGGTCTCGCGCCTAAAAGACAACCGTGATGGTAAGTTGATTGTCGTTACCGCAATCACGCCTACCCCATTGGGCGAAGGCAAAACCGTCACCACCATTGGTTTATCTCAAGGCCTCAAGAAGCTAAACAAGTCCGTAATGGCATGTATCCGTCAGCCATCTATGGGCCCTATATTTGGTGTTAAAGGCGGCGCAGCAGGCGGCGGCTATTCTCAAGTTGCACCAATGGAAGAGCTAAACTTACACCTAACAGGCGATATCCACGCCGTGACTGCTGCTCACAACCTGGCGGCCGCGGCGATTGACGCGCGTATTTACCATGAACAGCGTCAAGGCTTTGAAGCATTTGAATCTCGCACTGGTCTTAAAGCGCTTAAGATTGATAGTAAAAACGTGGTATGGAAACGCGTTGTCGACCACAACGACCGAGCCCTACGCATGGTTACCGTCGGTCAAAACGAAGTAAACAAAACGATCAATGGCTACGAGCGCCAAGATGGCTTTGATATCTCTGCAGCATCAGAGTTAATGGCGATCCTTGCCCTATCGAAAGATTTAAAAGATCTTCGTACCCGCATTGGCAAGATTGTTGTTGCCTACTCTATTGACGGCACACCTGTGACCACCGAAGACCTACAAGTAGCGGGTGCAATGGCGGTTAGCATGAAAGAAGCGATTGAACCAACGCTTATGCAAACGCTAGAGGGCGTACCGACACTTATCCACGCAGGTCCTTTTGCAAACATCGCTCACGGTAATTCATCGATTATCGCGGATAGCATCGCCACAAAACTGAGTGACTTTACGGTGACAGAAGGTGGTTTTGGTTCTGATATGGGCTTTGAGAAGGCTTGTAACATCAAAGCTTCTGCGACGGATAAGAAACCTGATTGCGCAGTGATTGTAGCAACGCTTCGCGGTCTGAAAGCAAACTCTGGTCTATATGATCTTAAGCCTGGCACTCCTATCCCAGACAGCATCTACGGCGAAGATACAGCGGCATTAAAAGCTGGTTTTGAAAACCTGAAATGGCACATCAACAATGTGGCAAAATACGGCGTTCCTGCTGTCGTGGCGATCAACCGCTTCCCACAAGACAGTGAGCAAGAGCTTGCGCTACTACAAGAGTGGGTCGAAGCACTAGACAGCAACTGCCAAGTCGCTATCAGTGAAGGTTTTGCTAAAGGTGGTGAAGGCACAGTGGCTCTTGCTGAAAAAGTCATTGAAGCATGTACAACTGACGCGAACTTTAAACCTCTATACACAGCAGAGCAATCTATCGAAGAGAAGCTCATGACCGTGTGTGAGGTGGGCTACGGTGCGGCTCGTGTAACCTTGTCTTACCAGGCTCAGCAGCAACTAGAAATCTACAAGAAACATGGATTCAATAACCTAGCGGTTTGTCTTGCTAAAACACCACTTTCCATCACTACTGATGGCAGTGTGAAAGGTGCACCAACTGGCTTTGATGTCGTTATCCGTGAGTTACGCTTATGTGCGGGTGCCGGTTTCATCTATGCACTTTGTGGCAATGTAATGACTATGCCGGGTCTTCCAGACAAACCAGCATTTATGAGCCTAGATCTCGACGACGAAGGCAACATCGTTGGTCTTAGCTAATTAGCGTTAAGCTTGCTGAAATACTAAAAAAGCGACGGTTCTCCGTCGCTTTTCTTGTTTCTAAGATTAAGAGTTTTACATCACTGGGCAACAATCAAGGTCAGCTCTACACGACGATTGCATGCTTTACCAAATTGAGTCGTATTCGTACACGCAGGAACGTACTCACCATACCCTCTGGTATAAATCATCTGTCTTGGTACGTTCTTTCCAATCAAGGTGCGTTTCACTGACTCAGCTCTTTTGTCAGACAGCGAATCATTCAAGCGAACAGTACCCGTGTTATCCGTGTGCCCACCAATCACCACGTCTACACCCTGTTGACGAGACAAGAAACTCGCCAGTTGCTCCAACCACATTGCCGACCCATCAGCAACATTCGCAGAACCCGTATTGAAATGGATTTTTTGTTTTAGGCGAATCATGACGTAGTCACCAGGAATGAGTTCATAATCCAGCCCTTGATTCACAAGATAGGTTTCCAACTCATCCCAAGAGTGACTTCGATATTGACCATTTGGCCCGCCAACCTTAGCAGTCGACATGATAGGAGCATCCGCCCACTCTGGGTGCATGACGTCGTGCTCACTGCGGGGCGCTGTTTCTAACATTTCTGGAAACATCTTACTCGTTGTCTCGGACACTGAACTGCATCCTGCGAGTACAATCGCAGAGGTTAACCACACCACTCGCTTTAGCATTAACATCGCCAACTCCTAAATCTCAATCATGCTGTTTATATCGACCAAAACAGCGAAACCTTTACAAAAAATCTTTCGCTTATTCCCCTCTTGTGCGGCCTACTCATTCAACGTTAAACTCTCTGCATCCAATCCATTTAGAAGCATTATGATGTTAAAAACATTTTCTAAGTCTCTTGCCATTCTCGCACTCGTTGCATCTGTAGCTGCTTGTAGCGACTCTTCAACGCCAACCGAAGGCAAACAGTACCGTACCTTAGATGCCAATCTATCTACTTACCGACTACCTCAAGTAACGGAAGTGTTCTCTCTAGGATGTGGTCACTGCCGTAACCTTGAGCCAATGCTGCCTGAGCTAGAGTCTAAAATTGATTCCAAATTGGGCAAAATGCATGTCATGTTCAATGATAGTGCGAAAATTGCTGCCATGATTTTCTACACAGCGGTCATGCAATCCGAAGGTGGCAAGGTCCCTGCGGATATGAAAGACAGCTTGTTTGCACTTGTACAAGACCGTGAACTTGATGGAGCCGCAAAGAAAGCCGAGCTCGACCGTATTTTCGAGTCTCGCAACATGGTTAGCCCATACGCACTCGATGAAGCTCAGCAAGAGCAGTTGTTCACCTATCTAGAGCAGGCTGAAGCGGTGTCTATGGAAGCGCAAATTAACGCTGTACCTACCTTCATCGTTAACGGCAAGTATGAAGTCATGATTTCTGGCCATCAGGGAATCGATGAGATTGCTGAAACTATCAACTATCTAAAAACAAAATAAAGGAACACTCGTGTCTAAAATTCTAATTCCTATTATTGTTCTGCTTCTGGCAGCATTTATGATTTACCGTACTTGGGGTAACAGCAAAGCCGCCGAAGAGAACTTTCAGCAAGGACAAGCATTCCTACTCGAAAATGCAAAGAAAGAAGGCGTGATCACCACGGAAAGTGGTCTGCAGTATGAAGTGCTTAAGAAAGGTGAAGGCACTGAAAAGCCGACAGCAACGAGCAAGGTAAAAGTGCACTATCACGGTACGCTCATCGACGGTACTGTATTCGACAGCTCAGTCGATCGCGGTACACCAATCAGCTTTGGTTTGAATCAAGTCATCAAAGGCTGGACGGAAGGTTTGCAGTACATGTCAGAGGGCGATAAGTTCCGCTTGTACATCCCTAGCACGTTAGGCTATGGCAAAAGCGGTACCGGTCCAATCCCACCTTCTGCGGTATTGATTTTCGATGTTGAGTTACTTGAAATTCAATAATTTCTAAAAAAACGCCCCGTCATTTGAATGAACGGGGCGTTTTTGTTTATGCCGGATAAAACTCAAATCCAGATTCTGTTACTAGGTAGCAATCCATCCCAGCAGCATGAGCGGCTTGAAGCCCCAGTTGGGTATCTTCAAATACCACACAGTTCTCGGGCGTCTTACCCATTTTTTCTGCCGCTATCACAAATGTATCTGGGTTTGGCTTGTGGTTTTCCACTTCTGTTGCTGTGACCACGCACTCAAAATCATCAAGTACGCCCGCTTCTGTCAAAAGTCGAATTGCCGAATCTCTCTGGCTTCCAGTACCGATAGCCATGGGTTTAACATCTATATGTTGTTTGTACACTTCGAACGTATGCTCAATGATTTGTCCCTCAAAAGGAAGCGTTGTGAAGGTCCTCATCTTAAATCTCGACACTTCAGCTTGGTCTAGATTAAGTTGGTAACGCTTATTGACCTCGCCAGTAATTTTATAGCTCGGCATTCCACCCAATGAATGTAACCACGCTTGGTCATACGGAAACTGAAAATTCTCAGCCGTAATCTCCCATGCTTTGTCATGATTAGGCATGGTATCTAGCAAAGTGCCATCCATATCAAAAATTATTGCGTCATACTTTTCCAGCTGTAACAAGACGTTAACTCCTTCGCTGTCGGTTCAAAATCGATTATCGAGAAAAATCACTAAAGAACGGCGTTCCATTACCGATATTTATATCAATATGGGAACACATTCGTGTATTTAATATGCGGTCGATTCCATTTTTTTGTTTGTAATGGTGCTAATAGAGACTAGAAATCAATAGCTTGCTATATTGCGCGACCCAAAGGGGCGTCGACAACAAATAATAACAAAACTTGCATGATTTCGTCTTCTCCCATTGAAGACGTTTAGGTAAGGATACAGAAAGAATTAAGGTTCAAAATGAAGATAAAGCATCAACTTATCATTCTAGGGGCTCTGTCTCTTATGGCGATTCTCGCGGTACTGGCAAGCAGTACTTAGATAAGTTCACCAAAAATGCTGTACTCTTCTTAGATCAAAAACGACAACTCGATCAGACACTGTCTGAATCTGGTGTAAACCTACCAAACCTACTAGAACAAGAGCTTGCCAACTATCGCGGCACCTTTACTCGCCTTGTCACAGCGTACAAGCAGCTCGGATTGTCACAGCAGTTAGGATTGCTAGGGCGACGAGCGCCTTACTTTTTCACGATAACCTGTTCATGCTCCATGAGTTCTCGAACAAACGGCGATGGTGAGGATTGGTAAGTCACCCAAACCTTCACTTTGGCTCGAGTCATTGCCACATAAAACAAACGTCTCTCTTCTGCATGAGGGTATGTATCGGTGCCAGAAGTCAGCGCATCGTTGAGGTGAACAAACTTACGCTTCGCTGGGAACTGCCCCTCATCAGCATTAACAATGATGACAAAGTCAGCTTCTTTACCTTTACTGGCGTGGCAAGTCATGAAGTCGAGCGATAGATTTGAGAATCGCTTGCGCCAATCGTCGAAAAGCTCAGGTTTGTGGTAATGGTTGCGACCCAACAACAGGACTGATTTATTCACCTTTGCTTTACTATTGAGGTCATCTAGGATTTTTTCAACGCGGTTACCGTGCTCTACTACCACCGCCTTTTGTTTAACCGACTTATGGCTCTTTATCTCCTTGGTGAGCTGCGTTGGATTAGCCTGAATGAAGTCTGAGGAGACCTCAAGCAGCTTGTCACTAAATCGATATGTCGTGTCGAGTAAATGAATAGAAGAATCAGGAAAGCGTTGGCCAAATTCTGTGGTCAGATCCACATCAGACCCCGTGAACTGGTATATCGACTGCCAATCATCCCCCACAGCAAACAGTGATGCCGTATTACCCTTCTGTTCACACAAAGATTGCACGAGAGCAAGTCTATCCGGCGAGATATCTTGATACTCATCGACCATAATAAACTTCCACGGTGATGAAAATTTACGAGACGAAACACGTTTCGTGGCATTAGTAATCATCGAGGTAAAATCAATTTGATCG
Organism: Vibrio sp. KUL80; assembly: GCF_059725495.1. Classification (NCBI taxonomy): domain Bacteria; kingdom Pseudomonadati; phylum Pseudomonadota; class Gammaproteobacteria; order Vibrionales; family Vibrionaceae; genus Vibrio; species Vibrio sp. KUL80. Next base: position 1,795,436 of record NZ_AP045842.1, on the reverse strand, counting down.
TTGTCTTTGAGCATTTTTTGCCATGCTTGATAGCATGGCCAACAAAGCGCAAGCTCACTATTTAAGCGAGTGTAATCTGCCTCATCGATGATTTTTTCCTGAATTGCCTTTTTGTTTAAACCGGTGGCGATAAGCTGATCAAGTTGCTGTTCCAGCCACGCGATAAGCTTAGGGTTCTCACTTTGACTACCCAGCTCTTCATCGCCCTTCAAATACGCAATAGGCCACTTAGATAAATGTTTTTGCCAACGTTTAAAGTTTGTCGGTGTCATCCAATGCTTTTTGAGCCACTCAATACACCAACCTGTTTTTTGTGACGATTCCGTTGCCAATGGCGAAAGCTTCGGAGGCTGGATCTCCGTTTCTTTGAGGATTTGGAGACCAAGCTGGTGAAAGGTCAGCACAGAAATCTCATCCGCGGTCTTACCCAGTTTTCGCTCAAGACGATCACGCATTTCTTGCGCGGCTTCGCGTCCAAATGCCACCAGCAAAATCTGATCGGGTTGCGCGAGATGACTCTGCAAAAGATACGATACTCTCGCCATCAATACGCTTGTCTTGCCCGACCCCGCACCAGCTAGAATAAGGTTTTGATCGTTGTTGTGCAGCACCGCCAACTGTTGTGAGTAGTTCATGGGTGAGGATTCAGATTGTGAGAAGAAAACTTGCCAGTTCTCCCGCTCCTCTTCCAACCAATTCACGTTTCTTTCTTGCAAAGCATGGGGAGCATCCTCAATCCAAGGAAGCAGTTTTTGAATTCGGTTCGGCATAGTGCGCATTGCTTCCGCAATCGACATATTCATCTCAAGAAACTGGCTGTCTACTTCAGTAACCCAATTGTTCATCATCGATTGAGGAAGAAACTGCGGTAATGTTCGCAGGCGATTGAGCTCCTGCTCCCATTTAGGTAGGTAGGTTTTCAGAAGCGCACATTGCTCTTGATGCCAGCTTTGATATACAGATACCGCATGCTTGGCAAAGCGTTGTGCTTCTTGCCAAGGTAAGCCTTGCACAACCCATTGAACTTGTTTGTTGTCAGATTCATGCGCGTGAACCGTGATAGAAGACCATATGAGCCCTCTTTTCACACTGAGCTTGCCACTCCATTCACAAAATGGAATCCGCACTTCTGCCCTCACAGAGTGAAGCACCAAACAATGTTGTTGCAGTTCGATAGTGCGAAACTCGTGTTGAGTGAATATTTCAGCAGTCGGAGTAGCGGTTAGCAGCATGATAAATCTGAATAGCGTTGTTGTGTTTTATGTTTGTAGTCTACTGTATCGCAAGGCTAAATCCATCCAAGTTTATGTAATAAGTGTGAAAAAGAATCCAAATAAAAACGCTCCCTGTTCGTGGGAGCGTTTGTCACTATTGATTACTTGTTGGTTGGAGTCTGAAGCTTATCCATCACTTCATCTAAGTTGAAGCTGGCTGCTTTTTGCCTTGGCGGGAACTCTTTGAAGGTTTCTAAGAACTTACCTACGTACACCTGCGCTGGTACTAGCAGGTAAACCCTATCCAGCATCCAGTCATAGTATGTGTTCGAGGTAACGTCTGCGACTTCATATGGATCCATTCTCAAGTTAAAGATCTTAGGAACTCGCAAAGTCACAAAAGGTTCTGCCCAGATACGAAGTGTGCCCTCTACGCGCTGCTCCATAAAGACCACTTTCCAGTTGTTGTAGCGAAGCGCGGTAAGGTCACCATCATCAGAGAAATAGAAAATCTCTGCTCGTGGAGACTCTTCTGATTCACCAGTTAAGTATGGAAGGAAGTTGTAACCATCAAGGTGAACCTTAAAGTTCTTATCTCCCGCTTGGTGACCTTTGAGGAGTTTTTCTTTCACATCAGGCTCACCCGCCGCTGCCAAGAAGGTTGGTAGCCAATCCATATGATGCATGATGTTATTAGACACTGAGCCTGCTTCGATTTTCCCTGGCCACTTAACCATGGCTGGAACTCGGTACGCGCCTTCCCAGTTGGTGTTCTTTTCACCACGGAATGGCGTCAGACCTGCATCTGGCCAAGTGTTCATATGAGGTCCATTATCGGTTGAGTAGAACACTATGGTGTTATCCTCAATACCGAGCTCGTCGACTTTTTTGAGTAGCTCACCAACATGGTTATCATGCTCAATCATGCCATCAGCATAGAAGCTGATCCCTGATTTCCCTAGGTTGCCTTCTTTAACGTGGGTACGGAAGTGCATTCGAGTCGCGTTCCACCAAACGAAGAATGGCTTCTTCGCCTCAACTGCGCGATCCATAAAATCAAGCGCGGCTGATAGCGTCTCTTCATCTACGGTTTCCATACGTTTACGAGTGAGCGGACCGGTATCTTCAATCTTGCCGTCCGCGTAAGACTTAATGACGCCCCTAGGGCCAAACTGTTTACGGAACTCAGGATCTTTTGGATAGTCGACGTTTTCAGGTTCTTCCTCAGCGTTCAAGTGGTATAAGTTACCAAAGAACTCATCAAAACCGTGATTGGTCGGTAAGAACTCATCTTTATCACCTAGGTGATTTTTACCAAATTGACCCGTCATATAGCCATGCGGTTTGAGCAGTTCAGCAATAGTTGCGTCTTCTGCTTGCAATCCAAGATCTGCGCCTGGAAGACCAACTTTACTTAACCCTGTACGAAGTACACTTTGTCCGGTAATAAATGTCGAGCGTCCTGCCGTACAGGATTGTTCCCCATAATAATCTGTAAACATCATGCCATCTTTTGCGATGGAGTCGATATTCGGCGTTTTATAACCCATTAAGCCAAATGTGTAAGCGCTGACGTTTGATTGTCCGATGTCGTCACCCCAAATGACGAGGATATTGGGCTTATCCTCAGCATAACTGCTTGCTGAAACACCAATTAACGCGGTAGCCAATACAGCTAAGCTCCGCTTAAACCTTGTAGTCGTTGTCATGTATACCTCTACGTTAGTTGGTTGCGTCCTGCCCATTAACGTATAGTCGCAATCATGCATAACCTCCACTAAACAAAGCCCTTTTCTTAGATCCTACCTCACAGTTCCATGGGTTGTAATTGAGAATATTGTCACACTCTCTCAAATGATATAAACAGCGTTTCTCCTCTGTATAAGCCACTGATTTTATTACCCATGCAATACCAATATAACTTTCTTTTATAGTCTCTATAAGACGACTTTGCCCCTAGCCTGACCTAAAGTGCCGAGCATACAGATACCGTCAGGTGTCTCGTTCAAATCCAATAAGTTAAAAGACGATGGAGTCTAGAATGGCGAACCACTTAAGTAAGATTGCAATGGGCGTAGGCCTAGTTGCTACATCTTCGGCAGCAGTCGCAGCAGACCAACCAAACATCCTAGCGATTTTTGGTGATGATGTTGGTTACTGGAATATTAGCGCGTACAACCAGGGTATGATGGGCTACGAAACCCCAAATATTGACCGTATTGCTAATGAAGGTGCACTATTTACGGATCACTATGGACAGCAATCATGTACCGCAGGGCGTGCGGCATTCATCACTGGTCAAGAACCATTCCGTACTGGTCTACTGACCATCGGTATGCCTGGTTCTACACACGGTATTCCTGACTGGGCTCCTACTATTGCAGACTTGTTGAAAGAGCAAGGCTACATGACTGCTCAGTTTGGTAAAAATCACCTGGGTGACCAAGATCAACACCTTCCTACTAAACACGGTTTTGACGAGTTCTTCGGTAACCTTTACCACCTAAACGCGGAAGAAGAGCCAGAGACTTACTACTACCCGAAAGACCCAGAGTTCCGTAAGAACTATGGCCCACGTGGTGTAATCAAATCTTACGCTGATGGCAAGATTGAAGATACCGGTCCCATGACTCGTAAGCGTATGGAGCACGCAGACGAAGAGTTCTTAGAAACCTCGTTGGCGTTCATGGAAAAAGCAGTCAAAGCTGACAAACCTTTCTTCATCTGGCACAACACCACACGTATGCACGTTTGGACACGTCTACAAGAGAAATACCAAGGTAAATCTGGTATCTCAATCTACGCTGACGGTATGTTAGAACACGACGACCACGTCGGTATCTTGCTAGACAAATTGGATGAGCTGAAAATTGCTGACAACACTATCGTTATCTACTCTACCGACAATGGCGCAGAGACAGTAAGCTGGCCTGATGGTGGCGCGACACCATTCCATGGAGAGAAAGGTACAACATGGGAAGGCGGTATGCGCGTTCCTCAATTAGTGCGCTGGCCAGGTGTTATTGAACCAGGCACTCGCATCAATGAAATGATGGCTCACCAAGACTGGTTGCCAACTCTGCTTGATGCCGCTGGCGTTCCTGATGTGAAAGAAAAACTCGCTGAAGGCTATAAAGCTAACGGTAAAGATTGGCGCGTACATATTGATGGCTACAACTTTAGACCTTTCTTCGAAGGTAAAACGGACGAAGCACCTCGTGAATCACTACTTTACTTCACTGCAAATGGTGAGCTAAACGCGGTTCGTTGGAATGATTGGAAACTACACTTCGCGACACTAGAAGGTAACATCACTGACGCGGTTCGCTTCTCTCCAAACTGGCCGAAGATCATTCACCTTCGTGCGGACCCATTCGAGAAAGCACCACACGAATCAGGTATGTACCTGCGCTGGATGGCAGACAACATGTGGTTGTTCGTACCAATTCAAGATGTACTGGGTGACTTCTTCAAGACATTGCCTGACTACCCAATGCAGCAAGGTCAAATGATGAACCCTGCCGCAATCAGCTACCAATCTCTTGGTCTGCAAGGCAAGATGAGGCAACTTGAGCAGCTTCAACAACAAGTTCAGCAGATGAAGTAATCGAGTTGGATGAAAGATAAAAAAAGACCAGCCTTTTGGCTGGTCTTTTTTTTTGTGGCGGATTAAACGTAGTACGCTTCAACCGTGCCTTTAAGTTTGATCAACATTGGTTGACCCCAACGGTCTTTTGCCTTTGGAGAAGGGATTTTTACCCAACCTTCGCTGATGCAGTATTCTTCAACGTCTGTGCGCTCTTTACCATTTAGGCGAATGCCGATTTGGTGTTCAAAACACTCAGCCACGTGGTGTGGGCTACGTGGGTTGCCTGATAGATGATCTGGTAATTCTGGCTTTGCGTTGTCGCTCATGGTGATAACCTGAATGAGTTAGTGAAAAGTGGCTTATTGTAGTCAATAGACTCTATCGCCTCAACAAGTCTCTGCGCATGTGTCGATATTTTCGTCCTCAACGCCAATCTAACTTATAGAAATGCTCTATGTTGCCTAAGAGAAATCAATCGAGATAGTCCTCGACGGTTTTTGTCCCACATACTTCGCACACGCGATGACAAGAGTAAGCGTGTGTTGAGGTCATCAAACCACCGAATACCCAGCCTTTGAGCAAGTTTGCGACAAACGCACTACTATCCTGTGAATGTGCCCCTTCCGCTAGCGCAGGTTTTTCTACAAGTACCACAATGTGTTTCGTTTCCGCACAACATACACTGCATACGCAGTTTTCAATCCTTTGCATGATGGCGCTCCTGATAACCAAGTCGTTGATTTGGGCTCGATTGTAAATCAACCAAGTCGCAAACTATGTTAACCAGGTAGCATATTTAGGCAGAGTTATTGGCTAAATATCAAACAACGCCTTAGACAACAGTTAAACGCGCATTAAAGCACGACATCAGTCCAAACACCGTTCAAGAGAATTCTTTGCGTGTCATAACCAAGGCGTTTTAACAGTCCTTGGCAATGTTCATGGTGTACACCTAGATGGTGGGGAGCATGCGCATCCGCGTTTATTTGGATGGGAATATTGCGTTGTTTGGCTTCTTCTAACAGCCAAGGTGATGGGTAAACATCATCGGTTGCGCCTCTCAGCATACCGCCATAGTTTACCTCGAGTATTACACCGGATTGTGCAACCGCTTCCAAGGCATTAAGTGCAAGTTCTTTGTACCAATCCTCTGACTCATCGAAAAAACCCAAAGCCTTGTTGTGTTTTTTAATAAGGTCGAAGTGCCCCAAGATATCGAATCCCCCAAGCTCACACAACTCAGTGACTCTTTGATAGTATTTCGTGATCATCGAACGGGCACTACCGCCATGAACTTCATTCAGAAGAACTAAAAACTCGTCATGAGGACCATCCACACTGAGCATTGGGTATCGGTCATTCGGCGCTTCTAAGGTGTGTACTGAGCCAATTTTGTAATCGAGTGGAAGTCTTTCCCATCGCTGGTTGCTGGGTGTCGTCACCCCAGGAATAAAGTCGAGTTCCAAGCCAAGGTGGACCTGCGTTTCGGCATGGCCTTTCAGTGCGCTAATTTCTTCAATATACGCATCTAGCTTGTCAGCGTGCATGCAGAAATCATTATCAAAGGGGAGCGGTGCATGAGAGCTAAAGCCAACAGAAACAAACCCAAGACGGTTTGCTTTTTCAAACATCTCCTGAGGAGACCCTTTTCCGTCACAATAGTGACAATGCATGTGGAAATTGCTTAGTAACATCACTTCTACCATCAACCTACTCGACCAAATTAAGATTAATAGTAACGAGCTTGATTCATGTTAGAAAGAAAATTAAGCGCTTAATCTTAAACATTTATTGCTTGTTGAGACTAAGCGCTGATCGTGCAAAAACAGCCCCTACACTCCACTATCTTTCGGTGAGGTATCCTGATTTGCCATGCGTTTATTGGCGACTCGACGGTCAAAATCAGAAATGCGAGCTAAGAACTGTTGTTTCTCTTCTTTTGAAATAGAGGTAGCCAAAGGAAGGTCGACCGTGAGTGGGTTTACCGCTCGGTTACGTACCAACACTTCAAAGTGGAGATGTGGCCCAGTCAATCGCCCTGTTGCACCAGATAACGCAATTTTCTGACCACGCTTTACATGCTGCCCTTGTCTTACCAAAAACTTAGACAAATGTAAGTAACGTGTGGTGTAAACACTGTTGTGCTGAATGACCACATATTTACCAGCATAAGGATGATTGCGGATAGCCGTTACAACACCATCACCTGTTGAGTAGATTGGCGCACCCACTGGCGTTGCGAAGTCGGTACCGTTATGGGGGGATATTCGTCCTGTCACTGGGTGCTTACGTTTGGGGTTGAAGTGGGATGTTACGCGGCGATATGCCTTATCTATAGGATAACGATCAAACGCTTGCTCTAAGCTGTTTCCATCGCGGTCATAGAAGCGCCCATCTTCGGCCAAAAACGCTGCGACCTCTCGGTTGCCTAATTTAATGGAAATCCCTTGAATTTCAGCGTTACCCGTTGGGTGATTACCTAAGTACTGGTGGTTAACTAAAATCTCGAAACGATCGCCGGCACGCAGTTCCCTAGCAAAGTTAACTTTGTCTCTCAGTACTTGAGTAATATTAGCAATCTGTCTCGTTGATAGACCCGCTCGATGTGCAGACGTTGAAAAGCTTCCGTGAACTTCACCAGAATACAGCGTTTCTTTCCATTCCCCCTGCTCTTCTTCAAAACGATACTCAAACGAACCATCCGATTCTTTAGTGTAGATCGCGCGCTCGACCAAACTCTCGTGGAAAATCATCGACATTAGTTGATTAGATTCCGAGTCGATAATGAGCTCGAGGTGATCGCCAGGTTTGATCGTATCAAGTTTTAGTACATTCAGATCAGCTTCGAGAATATGTTGAAGCGTCGAGTACCCAAGGTTCCATGATGAGAAGATGGTACTTAAGGTATCCCCCACTTTAACAAAGTAGTGAACACGAATTGGATGCTCTTTTGTTTGCTCAAGATTTGAAGAAGAATCCGAAATTACCTTGCCTTGATAAGGGGTTACCTTTATTGCAATAGGCTCTGGTGAAGGCTCAGGCAAAAAACTGATGAAAGAAGCGGAAGAGAGAGCGATGACTGCGATAGTCAACAGAATAGGACGAACAAGCTTCATAATGATGATACGGAAAACGACTAATTGTTATGTTATAACATTATCATCAACTAAAGAAAACACACCTATTGTCAAACTTTGTATCAAGCCATAATCAGCGTTACGCCTTATTGTACTGCGAAAACGGATCAGAAAAGAAAAACGCCACAAAATGTTTCAATTTTATGGCGTTTATTGGTTCAAAGTATCATTGCGTTCTATGGCACACCATGTCCTTTAGATGCAACCCATACTCGGTACCATTGCTCACGCGTTAACTCGATATCAAGCGCCGCGATTGCAGCTTTAACGCGATCGATTTTACCAGAGCCAATGATTGGTAGTGGGTTCGATGGTAACTGCTTGACCCAAGCATAGATAACTTGATCAATACTTGTTGCACCGACTTCTGCACGAATTGCCTCTAGCTCACTACGCACTCGTTTTGCCTGCTCAGATTGACCATTGAAGATCTCACCACCAGCCAAGGTAGACCAAGCCATAGGAAGAACGCGCAGTTGCTGAAGTTGATCAAGAGTACCGTCGTGAGCAACCTCGAAATTAAGTGGATTAATCTCAACTTGGTTAGTAACCAGCGGCTTACTTAGGCGTGACTGTAAAAGCTCGAACTGACGAGGTGTAAAGTTTGACACACCAAAGTGCTTAACCTTACCAATCTTGTATAGTTCATTGAATGCATCCGCAACTTCGTCAGCATTCATCAACACATCTGGACGGTGGATGAGAAGCACATCCAACTCATTCACACCCAGTCTTTGCAATGAGTTATCTACCGACTCGTAGATGTGTTTTGCACTCGTATCGTAGTGGTTGATCTTACGATCCGGAAACTTGTCACTACAAAGTTTGATGTCGCACTTCGATACGATTTGGATTTCTTTGCGAACCGATGGGTCTAGCGCTAGCGCCTCACCAAACAGTGTTTCACACTCATAGTTACCGTATATATCCGCGTGATCAACAGTCGTCACACCTAACTCGATATGCTGCTTAAGGAAGGTAAGACGCTCTTGTGGTGTCATTCCCCAGTCAGCCAAACGCCAATACCCCTGAACCAACTCCGAAAAGTCAGGTCCACTTGGCGCCATCGTTACTTTAGAAACCATGGGTTATCTCCTTATTTAACTCTGCCCACATCCTAAGCTTGTTTACAGGTGCCCACAACGGCTAAAATTCGAAAAAACGAACTGGAGTACGAAGTTGTGAGCTTTGCTGAAAGACTTAAAGAATTGATTGGACAAGAAAGCGTCAGCGGATTTGCACGTCGCGTCGATCTGTCCGAAGCTCTCATTCGCAAATACCTTAAAGGTAGTGAACCAAGCTTAGCAAAAGCCAACCAAATCGCTATGAAAGCCAACTGCTCGCTAGAGTGGTTAGCAACAGGTTGCGGCTACTTATATAGACAAGCAGAAGTCGTCGACATGCCCGCCTATCAACTTGCCCATGAGACTGTTTTGGGTACAACCCTAGCACCAGAGGAGATTCTTACCCACCGTAAGCTCATTACAGCTTATCAGTACTTACGAGCCACCAAGAAAAGCGACGGTCATCTAGATGCTCATGGCATGAAAAGGCTTCTCGCCACCGTTGATAACTAATATATCTCTCAATATGACTTTCAGAGCATTTACACTAACAAAACAATCTCGATCATTTTGTTAACATCCATTTGAGAAACACGTAATAGTCCACTCATTCCATTCGAAATAAAAATAGATCATCATTCGCCGCTTAAATAAATGTGACCGAGATTAAACACACGTTTGAATAAAATACTTTACACTAATATCAACAAACAGATTTATTAAGAGCGCTGGAAATATTCCCTTTCTTGAATATAACCTCCTCTCCAATAATGTCCCCCAATAGTGGTATTCAAAAATAGAAATATTTTTTGAAGGGGATTCTTATATCCGAAGAAACGGAATAAATATAAAAAGGAACACATATGAAGACTCTATTCAAACTTTCTACATTGGCGGTGAGTGTATTTGCTGCCTCGCAAGTTGCGGCTGTAGAGCTATATAATAATGAAGGAACCTCTGTAGAACTTTCGGGGGTATTAGCGGCACACATGGCATCATATGGCTATGACGAAAACAGTGCTGCTGCTGCAGTGTTTGATAGTGAAAACATCACTATCGAAGATCCAGGTTCAAATTTTGCCCTAGATATCAGACATCAACAAGGAAAGGTGTATGGTTTAGGACGCCTAGCGTGGGATGTGAACTTCCAGACTTCATCGGCAGCTGAAACAACGATGAAAATAAACGAACCATTGACTGCTCGTGAGACATACATTGGTTTCGGCCACGATGATTTTGGTTCGGTCACTATTGGTCGTCAAACTAGCCCATATATGAAAACTGACAAAGGTTTCTACTCCATTTGGGCAGGTGGTTTCAACCAAAGCTTCTCGGATGAACTGGGCTCACGACGTGCTATCAATGCTGTGGTTTGGCAAAACGATTTCGACAACCTTTATGTCGGTCTTCAATATCAAGCAAAACGCGAAGTGGAAGGCATCGCATTTGGTAACGGTGGTACTTACGGCGAAGTATTCTTGGGTGATACGACAATCGACAGCGGTTATGCAGCTGCCATTGCATACACTTTCGAAAGCACTGGTACTTATGTAGCTGCAGCATATAACCGCTCAGATGATATTACAGGTGATGTTAACAACTTCTTTGGCGACCCTATCTCTCTTCGTAATGCTGAATTCTCTCAATACTCTATCGCGCTAGAGCAACACTTCATGGAAGGTGCAATATCTGTATCAGCGCGTTATGAGCACTATGACTCAAAGAATGGCGCATCAAGCACATTCTATGATGTCAGCGGTAACAGCTTTGGCGCGGGTGCAAACATGTATCTAAGTGATCAATGGCGTATCTATGCAAACTATGAGATGGGTGCTGAAGAGAACAACCAAGGCGGTCCTGACGTTTCTGACTTCAGTATGGTTGCTCTTGGTACAGGTTTCGCACCTGTTGCTTGGGGTGAAGTCTATCTAGAGGCGTACAACGATAAACTTAAGTTTTATGGTGAAGATGGCGGCAAAGGAACACACGTATTCTTAGGCGCTGCTGTATTCTTCTAAACCATCCTAGCTAAGACAATATATTTAAAAGCTCTTTGTAAGCTATGTATAAAGAGCTTTTTGTGATCTATCTGTAAAACTGTTGACCACAGTTATTTTATCAGCACAATAACAAAGGCACATTCCTTATATTCCACCATCAATAACGGACCCACAGTTAATTACAGAAACCACGATAAATATAAAAAGTCAAACACAGAAAGAGAAAACAATCGAGTTCATAAATATAAGTTCGGACAAGCTTGCCAGTACTGCCCAGCCACTTTAACCTGCTAAAAATCGAATAGAAACAACAACTATAATGACTGCTGATTTTGATAGCTACCGATTAACTAGCCACTTACGCTGAACGTTTTTCAAGTTCTTATCCGAGCCAAGAGAACTGAAAGGATTGATAAAGCGAGTCAACAATCGCCAGTAGAAGCCAAACGTATCACCACGTCGTCTTGGTATTAGATGCAAATGCACATGAGGAATGTGCTGCCCTGAAAGCTTTCCGTTGTTCACTAACAAGTTGTAGTCTTCAACCCCTTCCATGCAAGTAGGAAGTCGCCTCCCAAGCTCTCGGGCAAATTCAAACATGGCATGATACTCATCATCAGCTAAATGTTCTAAATGTGACTCATGAGTTTGGCTAATAATCAGTATGTGACATTCGGTAATGGGATAGCGATCAAGGACTGCTTTTAGTGGACCTTTCTGAGCGATTAACAGATGCTCCAACTTGTCGTCATTGATATCGCAAAAGATGCATGGTTTCATCGGATTTTAGCCTTTTCCTTGGTTGTAGTATCGGAACTCCTTGGTGTTGAGCGCGTGTTCTCTCGATCCTCACCCCACAGGCCGCTATTGAACACCTTCTTACATGAATTGCGATCAATATTCAGTCTGGAAATATTCCCTCAACAGCTTACAATGCATGCTAAAAATGCTAGCTAGAGTATACCACCAATGATCCCCGACTATACGTTCGACACCCTAAACACCATGCCACGCGAAGAACTAGAAGAATTTGCAGCACGCATGATCAGCCGCATGGTACCTGAAGACGTCATGAATGAGCTTTTCACATTCGACCAAGAGGAAGTCGATAATGAAGAGCGTATGATGGCGAGTCAGCTTGACGCTATTCTGAGAATGACGGCAATTGCGCTTAGCGAGATTCAGCAAGCTTTTGATGATTCTGAGAACGCCAATCAAAACAGTGAACGAATGACGCGCTTGGTGCTTTGGCACTTCTATGCAGTCTCTTTCAACCTAGAGAAAGCCATTCCACTGCAAACACACTGTAATCACGTAGAAGCTCTACTGGGTAATAGACCACAGGATGTTTTAGGCTGGGTCAAAGTACTCAATGACCTATTACATACCTACGCGGGAATCAACGAGGGCAAGTAATTAGCATTCGCAGTCGGTAATACCACTCCCAACCAACACATATTAGTGACCTTGGGTAGTCTATGCTTATGAGACGAAAATCTTCGTTAGCTTATGAGCAAAGGGGGAGTGAACATGTCAGAGATCGCTATACAGCTTGAACGCCCACGAGTTGAAATGCTCTTTAGTCGATACCAAGAAATCATTGGTAATGACTATATAGGATATAGAAACCATGTCTATCGCACCATTACTTACGCTATGCACTTTCTGAACAATGCCGAAGAGTACGAGCAAATTGTTGAGACCGCATTTGTGTACCACGATATTGGTTTATGGACAGATCACGAGCTTGCCTACCTTGAGCCTTCAGAAGCCGTAGCCTTAGCGGATAACGAACAATATGAATGGGGGCTAGACCCTGAATTACTTAGGGGTGCCATCCATTGGCACCATAAGATCACGCCGTACACCGGTCCACATGCAAAGGTGATTGAAGCATGCAGAAAAGCGGACTGGATCGATGCTTCCAAAGGTATGGTGCGCAAAGGACTAAGCAAAGAATCCATTGCCAAAGTAGAGGCAGCCTTTCCCAACCATGGATTTCATGACACCTTGCTTCGCTTAGCTAAAGACTATGGTGGTTCAACACTCGTTGGCGGTATTAAGGTCACCAAAGGCATTGTTAAGTGGTAGAGTTCAAAAAAGGTCGGGACATGCCGACCTTTGTCTCCAATATTTAATCTGTTAGCCAGTCCACGGCAGATTGATAATCACCAAATGATTCCATGTCCCCAGATATAAACCAACTCCCTACTTTAGCCGCAAGCTCTTGCCAATTTTTATCACCGTAGATTGCAATCTTGTCTATGCTAGTGCCGACCTTTAGACCAAGTTTGAAATCATCCCAAGCAGCTCTCAGTTCCCAGCCTGTTAGCTCTGTGATATCTACCAGCATCTTAAAACTCCCAGACGATAAGCCGGATAAGCTCGACTCCAATACGGGAACAATGGTTTCATAATCACTATGTGTTAGCTTGCCTGAAGCTTTCAGCACCAGAACGGATTCCGCATTAAGTCGCTCAATACCTATGGTGATACCGTGACGTTCTGTGTTCATAACCAATCCCCTTTTCTGTGTTTTCATTCTATAGCCTAGGATACATACGAGTTCACAAATGAGAGCGAACTAGCACTTGTAGCGTTTGATAAATGAGAAATGAAAATGCTAAAACGAGTAGGAATATGGAGGTACCTCGCTAGGTGAGATGTTGGATATGTGATAGTTGCATAAGAAAAACTCTAACAAGGTCGCTACAATCTAGCTCCCCCGAAAAGATAAAAAAATGGACCACGATGAAAGACCTTATTTATGAAACGCTTGTCAGCCTATCAAACCAAACCCCGGAGCAACATTCTAGAATTCGACAAAGTTTGTATGAGCAATTAGATTTGCCATTCGACAAGCAGTTGGATCTCTACGCTGCAGCATTAGGACCAGCGAGTTCAGGAAAACTCGACAGCGAGCAAGCGATGAACAGCGCAGTAGAAAGCGCGATTCGATTGCTAGAGACACCAGAGCGTTAAGCCCCTAAAACAGCCCATTCCCCCTGGGCTGTTTCTCTTTAAGAGCACCCTCTTCACTTTTCGGAAGTCATCTCGGACAAATCCATCTCTTCAATTCCACATACTGCTTGTATGGTTGGATTATCACACATTCTCCTCAGGTAGCGGGCTAAATGCTCGAATGTCATCGGTGACTTTGGTACAGGCAATGACCATTCAGCAAGCATAAACAAGAAATAGTCACAGGCCGACAGTTTGTCACCGAGTAAAAAATCGTTCTGAGCGAGCTGCGCATCAATAATCGCCAGTGCTTCAGCAATGCGGTCATCTTGCGCGGCGAGAATATTGGGTATGGTTGACTCATCATCAGTATGTCTATGCGGATAATACTTCACCATCAACTCGGCTTGGAGCGTATTAGTCAAAAACGCGAGCCATTGGAAAAACAATGGACGCTTTGGGTCACCAATTTTAGGCAAGAGCCCAGATTCAGGGTAAAGCTCACATATATGGATGCATATTGCCGCACTTTCAAATATCGGTTGGTCATTGACAACCAACGTTGGAATGCGACCTGCAGGGTTCAATCGCAAATAGTCTGGCGACTTTTGAGAGTTAGATGCCTTATCGACCAGAATCAACTCATAGTCAGCACCAACGTGATGCAGTAGAAAGTGAGGGGCTAAGCTTGCGTTGTTTGGGTAATAGTAAAGCTGGAACAAAGTATGACTCCATGTCTTGTACACTCAGTTTTTTATCATGCCTGCCTTAGCTAACCGTCACAACCTTTGATTTGTGCTTAAAAACGTTAGTTGCATACGAATTTACGAAATCAAAAGTCGCTTAGTGATTTTATATAATCTTCCTACACAATAAATGGTTCCATCGTCGAACCAATAACTTTTCCAATATAGGGCGATAGCTAATCATAAGGCCCTTCCCTATTTTGGTAAAATTGCACTGCTTTTGTTCATATCCCCCTAATATACGGCTAACCAAATCCTAATACGGTACTTAAATTTGGAAACACTCACCTCATAAGATACCGCATTTAACTTTAAAATAGTCGTACACCCAATCATCACGTTCTTAGATAGACTGAAAGGTGGTATGCCATGAATTACAAAGCTCAACAACTTCTTAAACATCTATGCTCTCAATATGATCAGCTATCAAAAAAGTATCAGTCTGAGCCCTTCCCTGTTTTCGCAACGACATTTAAAAGCGAATACGGACACTGCTTAGTGCGTAGCATGGCCGGCAGTCAACGCTTTAGTATCGTGTCGATTAACTTTTGTCCTTCAGCAAGAAGCCAAGGCGTACTGACTAAATTTATCGAGTATATTGAGAACCACCCCTACCACTACCGTGGTGTAGAGGTCGCGATTATTGAAAATGCAGGGTTAGCTGCTCGCCTAAAGCGTTTAGGTTGGGAGTATAAGTCACTGTTCAGCAAATTATTTTTTTCTAAGAAACCAACGCTAATCCATGACTTCTAATTCCTGTCGAACTGACTGGCTATACCAGTGATCATTGAAGACGCTTGATTTTTCCTGAATAGAGGATCATGCTAGCAACTATGAAAATTACTCTGACCAATGAACAGAAGCAGGAACTAAAAATCCAGCACAGCACAACGCGTGACGGACGAGTTCGTGACCGTATAAAAGCGGTTATTCATGCGAGTAATGGTTGGTGCCCCGAAGAAATTGCAGACGCACTTCTTATTCATGAATCCACTGTTCGTCAACATATCAAAGATTACCTAGAGTCGAACAAGCTCAAGCCTGAAAATGGCGGTTCACAAAGCTATCTATCGGCTCAGCAAACCCAAGAGTTGGTTCAGCATCTAACTGAAAATACATACCACCATTCGTCCGAGATTATTGCGTACGTATTTGAAAGGTTTCAGATTCACTATAGTGTTCCTGGCATGAACAAATGGCTTCATCACAATGGTTTCAGCTACAAACAGCCGAAAGGCGTTCCACATAAGTTCGATGAGGAAAAACAGCAAGCGTTCATAGAGGCTTATGAAGCACTGAAAGCAAGCTGTGGCGAGGATGAATCGATAGTGTTTATCGATGCCGTTCACCCCACACTGTCAACCAAACTCTCCCATGGTTGGATACGTACAGGTCAAAGTAAAGTTCTGGACACAACAGGTAATCGTAGCCGATTGAACATTGTTGGTGCTTTGAACCTATCAGATATTGGAGCGACCATTGTTAGCGAATACGACAGCATTAACAGTGAAAACATGGTTCGATTTTTCTGTAAACTCAGAGAGAGCTACCCGTTAAATCACAAGCTCCATGTCATCTTAGATGGAGCTGGATATCACCGCAGTGATTTAGTCAGAGATGCGGCATTTGTCCTTAATATTGAACTGCATTATCTCCCACCTTACAGCCCGAATCTTAACCCAATAGAGCGGCTTTGGAAGGTTATGAATGAGAAGTCAAGGAATAACGTTTACTTCAAAAGTAAACGGGATTTCAAGGAAGCCATTACCCAATTCTTTACTGTGACTCTTCCAGAGATTGCAGGCTCGCTGACGTCTCGAATTAATGATAATTTTCAGGTGTTCAAGCCTGCATCTTCAAGTTGATTGGGTATATAACAAAATCGTAGATACAAATGATAAAAAAAGAGCCGCTAATTAGCGGCTCTTCGATAATTCAAGGCTCAGATTTACTCTTTACCAAACACGTTGTTTTCTTGCTCTTGTACACGGATGAACGTAGTACGCTTAGTAAGCTCTTTAAGCTTAGCTGCACCTACGTAAGTACACGTAGAGCGAACGCCACCAAGAATGTCTTGGATAGTGTTGTTTACGTCGCCACGGAACGGAAGAAGAACTGTTTTACCTTCTGCTGCGCGGTAGTTTGCAACGCCACCAGAGTGCTTGTCCATTGCAGACTGAGAAGACATGCCGTAGAACTTCATGAATTTCTCGCCATCTTTTTCAATAACTTCACCGCCAGACTGTTCGTGACCTGCTAGCATACCGCCAAGCATTACGAAGTCTGCGCCGCCACCGAATGCTTTCGCTACGTCACCTGCACATGCACAGCCACCGTCACCGATGATCATGCCGCCAAGGCCGTGTGCTGCGTCAGCACATTCAATGATTGCAGAAAGCTGTGGGTAACCAACACCTGTTTTAACACGTGTAGTACATACAGAACCAGGGCCGATACCTACTTTAACGATGTCTGCACCAGCAAGGATTAGCTCTTCACACATATCGCCAGTTACAACGTTACCTGCAGAGATAGTCTTGTTAGGAAACTCAGCACGTACTTTTTGTACGTACTCAACTAGGTGCTCTGAGTAACCGTTCGCGATATCGATACAGATGAACTCTAGGTCTTCGCTTAGCGCTAAGATTTCTTTTGTTTTCTCGAAATCACGCTCAGATGTACCTGTTGATACGAATACTTTATTTAGCGTCTCTTTTGATGCGCCTTTTACGAACTCTGCCCACTGCTCAACTGTGTAGTGTTTGTGCATTGCAGTCATTACGCCGTACTGCGCAAGAGCCGTTGCCATTTCAAAACTACCCACTGAATCCATATTTGCAGCGATTACTGGTGTACCAGACCATTGACGACCACTGTGCTTGAATGTAAAATCGCGCGTTAAATTTACTTGAGAACGACTTTTCAGTGTTGAACGCTTAGGGCGAAACAGTACATCTTTAAAGCCTAACTTAAGTTCTTGTTCGATACGCATTGTAAAAATTCCTCGATTTATTAGTACATGTTCCAGTGGGCATATGTCTAAACATGATGCGTTGGCTTACCGTTGGCAGACGGTTTACCTTTCTTCGGACACAAAAAAACCGGAGCGTTGGCAGACGCTCCGGTTTTCAGCATTATAGGTCGCGAAAACTTTCTCGCAAGACTGATATTTCATTTTTTTTTGTGATACCATTCCGAAAAGCTACAAATTCGCCTCCAGCAAACTTCCAAAACCCTCTTATTTTCGAACACATACACTTATATTTCAACAGCTTAAATAAAAATCCACTAACTACTCGCAACAAAAACATGCCTAAGCAAACGTTTTTCTCCTGTTGATTTTGTCATCAAACGCATCAAATTGCGGCTTTTTGACCTAAAACTTGCGGTTAATTAGCGAGCATATCATCAAGAAAAAACAAACTTTTTTAATCCATACTGCACATTTCTTACGTCCAAAGGCCGTTGACACAAAGTCGAATCTCATCAAGCAAGTCAGAAGCCATTAACCCTGCTTCTCCGTATCGAGTCACATTTTTATCAGCAGCAAGGCTATGAACTAATGTACCAATTACAGCGGCCTTGAACATTGGATAGCCCTGAGCGAGTATAGAGGCAATTACACCTGCCAGAACATCTCCCATACCACCCGTCGCCATGCCTTCATTGCCTGCATGGCAAACAACTACGGTTTTTCCGTCACTGATTAAAGTCCCTGCACCTTTTAATACAACCACACCGCCATACTTTGCTTGAAGCCGTTTAATCGCATTGAAACGATCAGCTTCGATGTCAGTTGTCGCGCAGTTTAAAAGGCGCGCTGCCTCTCCGGGATGAGGGGTGAGTACGTAGTTTGAGTAAGCTTCCACCTTCTCTTCGGCAGCTAGCCAATAAAGTCCGTCGGCATCAATAACCATTGGCCTTTCATGTGAGAGAGCTTGATTAAATACATGGGAGAACACGTTTTTTCCCCACTCATCTCGACCTAAACCAGGACCAACACATACTGCTTTGCTCCACACGGAGCGTCGTGCCAGTTCCTGAGAATCCGCCTCGCTGACCATAGCCTCTGGCAGTAATGAACGTATTGAATGCAAACTTTCAGCGTGACATAGGGTTGCAACTAATCCTGCCCCTGCACGAAGCGCCGAACACGAAGCAAGATACGCCGCGCCGCCCATGCCATTGTTACCACCGACCAGCAAAACGCTTCCTTGAGTCCCTTTGTGAGCATCTAGCGGCCGTTTCTTTATAAGATTTAGCCATGAATGATTAGTGAGTAAAGCACTCGGTGCATTCTGCTGTGCGAAAATAGAATCAACCCCAAGACCTGCGAAGTGCAACTGACCAGTAAACGCTCGGGCTCTTGCCGTCACTAGCCCTTGTTTTGTTCCAATGAACGTAACGGTTGCGTCAGCGAGCACGGCATTACCGGCTATAGAACCCGTGTCGGTATTCAATCCAGATGGGGTGTCGACAGCAATCACAGAGGCTTTAGATTGGTTGATACGATCAATAACATGCGAGTAAAAATCGCGGACATCACCACTAATACCCGTTCCCAGCAAGGCGTCTACAATGACATCGGTATTTTCTGGGACGACATTCTTAGGTGATGAAATCGAGCCACCCGCAGCTAAAAAATCATCGCGCGCCCTCGCCGCATCTCCAACAAGTACGTTTGAAGACCCTAGCTGCCATAGTTCGACGTCAATGTTGTGCTCTAAGGCGAGCTTACCAACCACATAGCCATCACCACCGTTGTTACCCTTACCACAGCAGACCAAGATACGAGATACATTCTCAAATTGACTTATAAGACATTCAAATACCGATTGCCCAGCGCGTAACATCAAAGTGTACATATCGATATCACAAGCCTTAGCTGCAGCCCTTTCACCTTCTCTGACTTGAAGAGAGGTATAGAGCGCTTCAGGAAGTGTGGTGAAGTGATGATTGGTATTCATAGCGCATTCCGTTGTTGTCGTCACCAATGACTAGTTGGTATTAGCATAACAAACGTACTGCGCTACGAATGTGAGAAGAATAGACGAATCAGAAAAGCGTTGGCTTACAAGGTATATTGCGGCCACAGAACGTGCAGAGCAAACCTAAGTACAACTGCGAAAATAACAAAGGCAACGCCAAGACGATAACGCTTGTACTCGCCTACGTTCATTGGTACTCGCTTGTAGAACATGGTCACAACACCCTTCCAGTCATGACTGCGGCGTCCATATTGCACAATACCCGTGAGTATAAAGAGAACGCCGACTACCAATAGTGCCTTCTCAGTCCAAAATAACCCTAGTTCCATCATACAGGTACTCGCTCCTTAAATTAGTACCTGTTCAGTGTAAGACGTAAAGACTAAAAATTCTCTTGGACTATGGTCTAATGACATCGACGTCATCAGGTCTTCTGCAATGGTTTTCCACTCATCAATTTCTGACGCCAAATGAGATTGCTGCTTGGCATTAATACTGTTTACTGCAAGCGCAATGTACTTAGCAGCCAACGCGCGATTGTGCGCGATCTTAGAGGCAAGCTCTGGAGTGTAATAGCTTTCTGAATCATTCAAAAAACGCTGGAACTCAGGCTGGTAATAGGCAAGGTCTGCACGGCGGTTGAGAAGCTGACGCATGTAGTAATTCATCTGCTTACGGTGTTCCTGCCAGTCAAATACCGTGACTTTCATACTGCTTGCCCACTCTTTAGCTAACAGCTTTTGCGTATCATTGATAGAGCCGAACCAACGCTCGAAGTTTTCCTCTATGCGCTCGTGATAAATCTCCCGAACTTCATCATCATTCATACCTTCATATTTCTTTACGAAGTCTCGATTTTTTTCTTCAAAGTTCTCAATGAGTTCTTTTACTTGCTCATCACTCATTTGCTGAGTCAAAGCGTACAAGTCAGGAGTGATCTGCTCTACCAGGCGCTTGGTGTGTGTTTTGACCTCATCCATTTGTGCTAGCACATAGTCGCTATCTACTTGCTTAGGGTCTTTATTACTAATAGCATCGAGCTGTTTGACGTACTGTGGTAGCTCATTTTCTTTATGCCATTGCCCAAGCACAAGAATCCGTTCACTAAGAATGTCCTCCTGACCATCGTTGAGCGTCACATAGTCGTCAATATATTCCACCAACAACCAATCTAGGTTGCTATAGAGAAACTTAGTCGTACAACCCGTAATGACAAACAGCAAGCCAACCGCCCATAGCCTTGATTTCTTGAACACTTTGCTCTCCATTTCAATTCTGAAAACCCGACAAACGCTTATACGCTTTCTACAACAAGATTAGATTGAAAATGCAAAAAGCGCCCATCAAAGGGCGCTTCTAGTGCTTTATTTTTGAGCTAAAGGTTCTGTGGGGATTATGAGCGAAAGGCCATTGCTCCCTTGCCAACACCTTCATAAGCGACAACCTGCAATGACTGCTCAACGGGCATGGAAGCCTTCACTTCATCGGCTATAAAGTTTGCAAGTAACTCAACGGTCGTATCTGTATCAAGAATCTCAGTCTCTTGCTTTGAAATCGCGAGCTCAAATTCCCCTTGCGGTGCTTGATAGCGGAAACCAAAATGGGTTGAGTCATCGATTCCATTCGCTTGTTCGCTAAGACTTAATGTAGAAATATCGACTTGGTCTTCTTTGGA
Organism: Vibrio sp. KUL80; assembly: GCF_059725495.1. Lineage (NCBI taxonomy): Bacteria > Pseudomonadati > Pseudomonadota > Gammaproteobacteria > Vibrionales > Vibrionaceae > Vibrio > Vibrio sp. KUL80. The sequence goes on along the minus strand of NZ_AP045842.1, from coordinate 1,774,062 downwards.
CCCTAGATAAATGTCTTGCCAACGCTTTGCGAACGCTGACTCTTTTTCTTCATCTCGCTGACCATCGACGATAAGCTCAATCGGTGAACGGTGTCCATGAGCGATGCGTTGGCAGTTACCATCGTGTTTTTTCAAGCCGTGAGTGTAGTGATAAAACGCGCCATTAATGTTTTCATGGCGAAGCGTAATTTCAAGACCTTCAACGTTTTCTGGCAAGTTACCGTTTAGGATCTGGTAGATGTATTGCTTTACCGCTTCAATGGTGATTTCATCGGAATCGATCAAACAAAACGCTTCATCGGGGCTGTGTAGATGGATACTTTTGTCACCGCGCATAAAATCGAGTGTCGAATAGCCAGCTTTAGTGGCAGCGTGGTGAACGGCACTGCTTTTCATTGGTACGAGCAAGCGGTGATCGACATACTCATCGATAAGACGTTTGATCTGCTTCTTAACTTTGCCAAAGTCTAGCACCATGCTCATCTCGTTGAGCTCACCGGACAAAATGACGTCCACGATCCAACTTTCTCCCACCATGCCTCGTGTTTCGCAAAGGTAAGAAGAGTCGATAACGGTAAGATCTCTGACAAATAGATTCAAACTGGTTTCCTTATTGATAGTAGTTGTCATTACGCTCGGACTGCGCATTATACCTATGTCACAAAAAGAAGCATGCTATGCGTAAAGAAAATTTCTGATTTTTAATATCTTGAGACACATCAAGTCTAGTCTATGAGCGTTTATTGGTCTCAAAACGAACAAAAGCTCCCTATGGGAGCTTTTCAGACTGCTGACAAAGGTCTAGCTTTCGAGCCAGACCTTTGATCTAATAGGAGTATCGAAATATGGATACTCCGATATGCTTCAAGAACCTTCTCCTCAGCAATACGAACTTGAAATGGTCACTATGGAACAGCTTGTTCCACAAAATCATCTCGTACGAAAAATTGATAATGCCATCGACTTTGAATTCATCAGAGACGAAGTGGCACATCTATACTGCAAAGATAACGGCCGCCCGCCCGTAGACCCTGTTCGTTTATTCAAAATCATTCTGCTTGGCTACCTATTCGGCATCAAAAGTGAGCGCCAACTGGTCAAAGAAATTGAAGTGAACGTCGCCTATCGTTGGTTCTTGCGAATGTCACTGACCGAAAAAGTTATCCATGCTTCGACGTTAAGCCAGAACCGAATTCGACGCTTCAATGGTACTGAAGTCTTTGAGCGCATCTTCAATAACATAGTGCTTCAAGCGATGGAGAAAGGCTTAGTCGCAGGACAGGAGCTCTTCACTGACAGTACACACCTTAAAGCCAATGCTAACAAGAACAAGCACATGAATCGTCTGCGCCCAGTTAGTGCAGGCGCTTATCTTGATATGCTGAATGAAGATGTGGCCGCAGACCGAGAAGCCGAAGGTAAAAATCCATTCAAGGAGACGCCACCAAAGACAGACGTCAAAAACACCAAAGTCAGCACCACCGACCCTGAAAGTGGCTTCATGACCCGGGACAATAAGCCTCAAGGCTTCTTCTATCTTGACCACCGAACCGTGGATGGCAAGCACGGTATAATCATAGACACATACGCAACACCGGGGAATGTGAATGACTCACAGCCCTATATCCGTCGTCTCGACCACACGCTAGAGCAGTTCAACCTCAACCCCATCGCAGTTGGTATCGATGCAGGTTACTTCACAGCGCCTGTTGCTGAATCACTCGAGCGCCGCAGTCTATTAGGTGTGTTCGGGTATCGCCGCCCATCAAGAACTAAGAACAAATTTAAGAAGAAAGACTTCAAATACCAAAAAAGAGACCGATACCTATCGCTGTCCAGAAGGGCAGGAGCTCGTCTATAAAACCACAACACGCGCAGGCTATCGCTCATACGCTTCCGACCCGAAGCAATGTGCGTTTTGCCCCGTTCGGGACGACTGCACCAAGAGTGAAAACATGCAGAAGGTCATAACGCGTCACCTCTACAGCGAGGCGGTGGAGCGAGCCAATCAAATGCGACTCTCTTGCTACGGAAAAAAGACGTATCGGAGGCGAAGTGAAACGGTAGAACGAAGCTTCGCCGATGCAAAACAACACCATGGTCACCGTTACGCGCGCTACCGTGGTCTCGCAAAAAGTGCAGATGCAATGTTGGTTAGCCGCTGCCGCTCAAAACATCAAGAAGATAGCGTTGGTGGTGAGCTATCTGCGAAAAATGGGCTTAAATAGGGCAGAAATACGTCAAATACTGGCCTCTGTATGCCGGTTTAGGCTCAACTCACTTCAGAGCGCTATCTAACAAAAAATATCGCGATCGCGGCCTATGGCCGCTCAGAAAAAGAACCCCGCTTGAAAAAGCGGGGTTCGTCAGCAATCTGAAAAGCTCCCTATGGGAGCTTTTGACTCTTCAGTTTATCACTTTAAATCTGTGGTCTTGCTGTCTCATTAGTCGACGGTGGCAAATGAGGCAATGTGATTACAGGCTGCTCTCCGGTAAGAGAATGAAGGAACGCGGTGATTTTCTTCGCCTCTTGTTTTGTTACTGGAATGCCCAGTTGGATATCCGCCATCACCTCTACCGCTTCTTGTAAATCCCAAACAGAACCATCATGGAAGTACGGATAGGTGAGTTCGATATTACGTAACGTCGGCACCTTGAACACATACTTGTCAAAGTCATTACCTGTTATAGCGGCTCTACCAATATCTGTATTGTCGGTTTCAAACGTCTTCACCAAACCCATCTTTTGATACATCTGCCCACCAGCCAATGGGCCACTGTGACAAGAGGTACAGCCTTTCTGCTTGAAGAGTGCGTAGCCTTCAACTTGCTCTGTGCTAAGTGCGCTGTCGTCGCCCTTAAGCCATTGGTCAAAAGCAGAATTTGGAGTGCGAAGTGTTTTTTCAAACGTTGCAATGGCATCGGTGACTTCGGTAATAGTAAAGTCTTCTTTTCCATATGCTTCTTTAAACCATTCTCGATATTGCGGAATAGATTTTAAAGTGCCAATAGCTAAGTCATGAGAAAAAGCCATTTCAATTGGGTTTTCAATTGGTCCGGCCGCTTGTTCTTGCAAATCTTTTGCGCGTCCATTCCAAAACTGTACAAAATTCAAATCTGAATTAAGTACTGTTGGGGAATTAATTCCACCTACAGCCCATTTATGGCCAATTGAGCTAGGTAAATTATCCACCCCACCCTTTGCCACATTGTGACATGAATTACATGAAATCGTATTTGAAGCCGAAAGCCGAGGTTCAAACCATAGCGTCTTACCGAGCTCAACCTTTGCACTATCTAAGCCTTTGGCCGGCTCGATAACTTTGATAGGCTCACTGCTTTCGCGAGAAGCGTAGGCACTGCAAGACACAACCACCATCATTGATATAATAATATTTTTGTTCATGCTACTTCCTTTTGTGTATTCAACAACAATTTGGCATGCAAGTTTTAATAGAAATTTATAGTTATATTGACGCCGAATTTAATATTCGACTTAATCCATCCATTTGGTGTGGAAATAATAATTAACAGAGCGTCGCAAATATAATGCAAAAACTCGATTGGATTTATAGAAAAAAGGAATGTTAAAACCTATTCAAGCCTGTAGCCCTTGAAAATATAATGACTACGTCGTTAGTAATGATTTTGTTAGTACAATTTATTCACACATTCCTTACGCGTTCGATTGATTAAAATCAATTTGTTAGTCATTAGCGTACAGCACTTCGCAGTATGACCATACTCAGCTCATTATTGTCAATTAACACTGTAAATGCCCAGTATTACAAGGTTTCAGGCTCCCACCTATCAACAAAATGGTCGTCCGTTATTCTTCTGGTAATAATTGATATTCCAAAAGGTTTTTTACGTTGGATTACCATAGTAGCAAACCAATTAGAGTCGTGATTATGAAAAAAACTGTCTACGCCGTTGCACTTACCTGCCTCACTTCATTCTCTAGTTTTGCGAATGTGATTATCGATATGGAAGGTGTTGACGAGAAAGACTACGTCTATGACTTACACAAATGTGAAGAGATGGCCGGTCAAGTGCAGAAGCAACAAGCTTCAGGTGGTGCGATCAGTGGTGCAGCCAAAGGCGCAGCGCTTGGCTCAGCAGGCGTGGCTATTGCAGGCGGTTCAGGTACTGAGGGTGCGAAGAAAGGCGCAGCCGTGGGGCTTGCAGCTGGCGTTCTCGGTCGCGGGCGTGCCAACAGAGACAACGCAGAGCAATATAAACAAGACCAGCAAACTGTTGTCAAAAACTGCATGACCAATCGTGGATATGTCGTATTAAATTAACTCGTTCGAGTAAAGTTACATTTCTATTCTATACAAGGCATTGAGATACCCTGAATCTTCATATACGTTTATAATAATTTCATTCACTTAATGGATATCGACATATATGAACGATCTCAATGCCCTTCGCGTATTTCTCACTTTAATGGAGACTGGCTCTACCTCTAAAGCCGGTGTCGCTTTGGGTAGATCGCAGTCGTATATCTCCAAAGTGCTTGCCCAGCTGCGCGAAGAGCTCGATGACCCTTTGTTCATAAGAGATGCAAGCGGACTCACTCCAACAAGTTATGCGATTGGACTGGAGCCAAAGCTAAAGCATGCTATCAGCCAAATTACAGACGCTCTTAAGCCCGATACATTCGCCCCTAGCGCTGTCGATAAAGTAACAATACATTTAATCGAGCCTTACTTAATTTCATGTGGCAAAGAGATAATCCAAACCATACGCCGGCACACAAACGCGCCTATAGAATTAAGAAAATGGAGTAAGGTGTCCGAGTCATTGCTTCTCACCGAGCAAATTGACATTGGTGTTCATGCGCTAACAGACAGGCCGCAATCCATTTATCAGAAATACGTGCATACCGGCACCGGTGAACTGTATGGCAACAAGCAAGGCGAGTTTGTAAAGTACTTAGTCGATGACCTAAACGAGAATCTCAACTTATACAAACTCCTCCAAAGCGACGCAGAAGCTACCCTCTTTGTCGACAACCATGCCTTGATGACGCAGTTACTCGATGACTGCTACACACTCCGCTACCACATGTCTGAAGATCCGGAAAGTGCACCTGTACAACTAGACTTAGCAATACTAGCCAAAGCAACTCGCAAGAATGAACACAAGATCCAATGGCTAATTTCAATAATCGACCCAATTCTAAAACGATACAGGCCACTTTCCTACGAACGACTATCAGCAATTTCTGACAACTAACCAGCTACAAAACGTTCGTCAACCACCAAAAAAGCTGCAAAGTATATGAAACTTATTTGTTTATTTTTGAAAATGGCGAAAAGCTAACCTATTTTTATCATTGATGTATCGAATCGCATCGTTAACGATAAAAAGGACGTCATTATGAGAAAAACAGTGGTAGCAGCATCAATAATAGGTGCCATGACGGCAGCAGCACCCGTCTTGGCCGATGAAGGTTTCTACTTGGGTGGTCGTTTAGGGGGTTCGCAGCTCTCCGACGCCTGTAACATTTCTGGCGCTGAATGTACTGATAGTGGCTTCAGTGCAGGTTTCTTCGCTGGTTATGATTGGAATGATTATATCGCGTTAGAATTCGCTTACGATTGGCTAGGTAGCTATAAAACATCGTTTATCGAAGGTAGCACTGGTTATCGCCAAGACGCGAACATGAGCGCATTAACGCTCGCTCCTAAATTTGCTTATCCGTTTACTGAGGACTGGTCTGTATTTGGTAAGATTGGTGCGGCATACACTACTTATGGCGATCGTAACGCTACTGCCCTAATGGGGGGCGTTGGTGTTGAATACGATTTTGCAACGGCATGGTCCGGCCGCCTTGAATACCAACGTATTAACGATGCTAAAGATGATTGGTTTAATACCGACGTTGATACATTCTGGCTGGGTGTATCTTACTCATTTGGTAATGCAGCCGCCGCTGCTGCAGCTGCGACAGCTGCTGCAGTGACTCAAGCGCCCGCTGAAGAGCCACCAGTAGTAGAAGCTGTGGTTATGACCAAGACATTTGAACAAGTGTCTGGTCAAGAGACCTTCGCATTTAATAGCACAGAGCTAGACGAAGAGAAGAAAGCTGATTTTGATCCTCTCATCGCGCTAATGAAAGAGCATCCAGAAGCGACAGTGACTATTGTCGGTTACACAGATTCATCTGGTCCTGAAGAAGTAAACCAACGTATTTCTGAAGAGCGTGCTGAATCTATTGCGTCTTACTTAGAGTCTCAAGGTATTGATCGCTCAAGAATGTCTGTGAGCGGTATGGGTGAAGCTAACCCAGTTGCGGACAACTCTACGTCTGAAGGCCGAGCTCAAAACCGTCGTGTAGAAATTACAGTTCCGGAATTTGAGTACACAGTAGAAGAGATGATGGAAAAAACTCAATAGTTTCCAATAATCATCTAAAAGCGGGTCCATTTGGCCCCGCTTTTTTATCTCATTAGACTAGGCTTTGAGTGCCTGTTCTAGGTCAGCCAAAATATCATCAATATGTTCAATTCCGACAGACAGACGGATCATTTCAGGTCTTACGCCAGCTTCTAGCTGTTCACTTTCACTCATCTGACGGTGAGTTGTCGATGCCGGATGGCAGGCCAGAGATTTGGCATCCCCAATGTTTACCAAGCGTTTGAATATCTGCAGCGCATCATAGAACCTGACACCTGCTTCGTATCCATCTTTAAGACCAAAAGAGAGAATGGCGGAAGGTTTCCCCTTCATATATTTACCCGCCAACTCGTAGTATTTAGAGCTTTCGAGTCCTGCGTAAGACACCCAGCTTACCTTCTCATGATTTTGCAAGAACTCAGCAACTTTAATGGCGTTTTCAGTATGACGCTCCATTCTCAGTGACAAGGTTTCTAAGCCTTGTAGCAGCATGAAAGAGTTCAGTGGTGATAACGCAGAGCCTGTGTTACGTAGTGGCACGGTTCGAGCACGTCCAATAAACGCCGCAGGGCCAAATGCTTCGGTATAGACGACACCGTGATAAGAAGGCTCTGGCTGATTAAATACAGAAAAACGATCTTTGTGTTGATCCCAAGGGAATTTACCAGAATCGATAATAACGCCCCCGAGCGATGTACCATGGCCGCCAACGTATTTAGTAAGCGAGTGGACTACAATGTCCGCACCAAACTCGATAGGTTTACATAGCACAGGAGTCGCGACTGTGTTGTCCACAATGACCGGCACACCTGCTTTATGGGCGAGTGTTGAAATGCCCTCGATATCAACAATATTACCCGCAGGGTTACCAATAGACTCACAGTACACAGCTTTCGTGTTTTCATCGATTAGCTCAGCAATAGACTCAGGGCGATCATCTTTAGCAAACTTCACCTGAATGCCCTGCTTCGGCAGCATGTGTGCAAACAAGGTATATGTGCCGCCGTAAAGCTGTGGTGTGGAAACAATGTTGTCGCCCGCTTCCGCCAACGTCAAAATCGCATAGTTAATCGCGGCACTACCTGCGCTTACCACTAAACCAGCAATTCCACCTTCCAGCGCCGCCATTCTCTGCTCAAGCACATCGTTGGTTGGATTCATGATTCGAGTGTAGATGTTGCCAGGTACTTCTAGATTGAAAAGGTCCGCACCGTGCTGGGCACTATCGAACTCATAAGCGACCGTTTGGTAGATAGGAGTTGCTACCGACTTGGTTGTTGGATCCGTTTCGTAACCGTGATGTATTGATAGAGTCTCGTCTTTCATCGTTATTCCTTTCACGTAGTAGTCCAAATGGTTTAGGCGCAAGCCACTTCAAGCACAAAGCAAATTTTTGCGTTAGCCCCAAAAAAGTCTACCCCAAACCGCCTACAATAACAGAGACTAGGACCACTAATGTGATGTATGGACACGAGATGAACAGTGAAAACAATCGAGCTTTAAATTCCGTTATCGGTGCGTTGGTTGCCGATGCCGCTTCAATGGGCTTTCATTGGCTTTATGATCAAGTCGCCATCAAGTCCTTATCCAACGGCACTCCAGAGTTTCATGCGGCAAACGAAAAGGACTATATAGACAAAGGCCACTACGCACATCATGGCAAAAAACCTGGGGATTACTCTCAGTACGGCGCCCAACTGATCGCTATGTTGGACGCGATAGCCAGAAATGGAAAATACGATGAAGCGAGTTATATTCGAGCATTCCGTGATTGGTTTGATCTTGGTGGAAAATGGTGCGGATATATAGATAAGCCCACTAAACTCACCATACTCAATATTCATGCCCTAGAAGCTCAAGAAAAACCACTTCATCAAGTGGGCGCTGATGATACGCAAAACCCTGCCCTGTCAAAGCTACCACCACTTTTGGCAATTCATCACAGCGACAAAAAACTTAGTGACCTTGTCGAGTCTGCCGTTAGAGTCACTAACAACAATGACAATGCCGTCGATTATGCGCTAGCTTCTGCAATGATGATTAAGCAAGCGATAGCTGGGAAAACGCCAGCAGAGTGCGTGAAAACCGCTAAAGGGATTTCTGAAGTCTCTGATAAGGCGATACAAGCAGCCGAAGAGCGAATTCTGAAACCATCAAATGAAGTGGCACAAGAATTGGGAATGCACTGTGGGCTTGAGGCCTCATTAGCGGTGACCGCTCATCTTCTTCTCAATGCCACCAGCTACGAAGCATCGATTCGGGAGAACATACTGTGTGGTGGAGATAGTTGCGGCCGTGCGATTTTACTTGGCGCGGTGTTAGCCGCGTGCTATCAGAGAACAGACGAAGATATTCCACGTGACTGGGAATTGAAAGTATCGTTACCAAAATCGTTGCTAGCATGCCAAAGACTGCTGTTTACCTAGTATCTTTAGCTCTACGAAATCACTCAGGGGGTTGAGCTCCCCTGAGCTTGGTTATTTATCTAAGGTCGTGCGCAACATAGAAATTGAATGCTGGCTGAAGACTCTGATCTCGTTGGCTTCTAACAAAGCGGCTGTTACGCCAGCGCCATCAACTTTGATCCCTTGAAAGCTCCCATCATAAATCTTTGAGCTACCACAGGACGGACTCGCTTCAGCGAGAATCGCGTACTTGATATTCTGTTGCTGGCAGATTTCCAGTGCATTCCTCGCACCGACTAAAAATTGAGTTGTAACGTCAATACCATCATCTCCAACAACGCTCGCTGAGCCTCCAATTACATTGACCCCTTCTCCCCCGATGATCTCTGCAGGGGCCCTTGGCGTTGTTAAACCTGACGAAACTTCAGGACAGATAGCGACTAGTTCGAAGTTGGCGTTCAACCACTTAAGATCAGGCTCAGAGATTGATAAACAACTGCCATTGTATCTTACTTTATTTCCTAACAAGCAGGCGCTGACAAGTACCTTTTCCAACGATTTACTCCGCAACAACAAACTCAATCACGTACAACTCATCTTCTTCTGGATAAATTTCACGTATCACCTCTCGAAGCTGAGGAAGCGTCATATTTTCTTGGAGAGCATGCGTTTCGTTAATGTCGTCAAACGACATTGGTGTAATCGACAGGATCTTGAGGTTACCGAACACTCTACCATCCTCAAACGTAGCAACAGGTATAGTGCGGTTAAGCTCAAAGTCGATTTCTGACTTATCGCGGATAGTGATTGTCTTTTTACCCGATATGATATCGGCTTCAAAGCGTTCGAAAAAAGTGATTTGGTCACGCATTATTTTCTGTCTCCTAATTGACCAAACTTACGGTGCTACCTATTCGAGATGCATGGACATCTAAGCGAAGCGGCATTTGTTCTTTAAGCTCCGACACGTGAGAAATAATCCCTATCGTGCGACCTGATTGTTGCAGATCAACGAGTGTTTGAACGGCAAGATCTAGAGATTCCGGGTCTAAACTACCAAAGCCTTCATCGATAAATAGCGTATCAAGGCGAATACCGCCGCTGTATGACTGAACGACATCAGAGAGGCCCAATGCCAAGGACAGCGCTGCCATAAACGACTCACCACCCGATAGCGTCGCTACGTCGCGCCATTTACCTGTGTAGGCATCCTCGACAATAAGATCGAGACCGGAGCCTGCGTTACCTTTCGTTCGGGCTTCTTTGCGTTTTAAATCGTAGCGACCTTTACTCATCAGTCTTAAACGCTGTGACGCCTGAATCAGCACATCATCAAGCAGTACACCGAGTACGAAGCGATGCAGGCTGATTTTATTACCTGTGCGACCATTAGCGACGTCACTTAGCGTACCGACTACTTGATATTGTTTATCAAGCTCTTCATTTTGCTCACGTAGCGCATCAATACGCTTGCGCACTTGAGTAAGGTTATTGAACTGAGACTGGTGCATTTGGAACTGCTTGAGTGCAGACTGATACGTCTCCTCCATTTGCGACTTAACAAGCTTTAACTGCTCTACATCGGGCAGAGTCTGCTCGCCTATCTGAGCAGAGATAAGATTTAACTGCTCTTTGATACGAATGCCGTCGTGCTGATATTGCTCTATACGTTGGCTAAGCTCTTCAGCCTGAGCATCAACTAACTTAGCGTTCAGGAACGCGTTCTCATCAGTAAATGGACTGCTGGATAATTGCGATTGCCAATGGCTTTGAGCGTTAATTCGTTCTTTTTCGCGTTCATCGAGGTCTTTTTGTAAGGTCTCAAGATGTGATTCGAATTTGGCTAGCATTTCGCTCGCTTGATTCAAAGACTCTTGGGATTGTTCAAGTGCCTTAGCTTTTTGAGCGATATCTGACTCTAAAACTTGCTGACGCGCCACCACGGCTTGTGCATTATCAAATCCAGTGTTATTGCTTTGCGTTAACGAGCTTACGACACCTTGTAAGTGTTGCATCACGTTAGTGGCATCGGCAATTAATGTGGCCTGTTGTTCAAATTTAGCCTGTAGCTGCACACGCTTATCTGAGGATTGCTTCAACTGACGCTCCAAGCTATCGAGGTCGATAGCTTGGAGTTTCGCTATTTGGCTCGTGAGCTCGGTAATATATCTATTCACGGTTTCAGCAAAGCGTGGCAACTCGGTGGACTCAATACCAAGTGAACTCAGTGTGTCCTGTTTTCTTTCCGATAGCGAAGCTAGCTTACTTTCTAGCTCTGTCTGCTTTTGCTTGTATACGGTGAGTGCTTGGCTCGCGCGAGCTTCTTGGTCTCTTAACGCATTGACTTGATCAAGCGTCACAGCCTCTTCTACTGACTCGGCAACTTTAGGATGATCCAAACTACCACACACGGGGCAAGGCGAGCCGGTTTCTAAGCTCGCCGCAAGTAACGCTGCCTGACCTGTATGCCACTGTATTTCCGCTTCTGTCCTCATTTGTTGCGCTTGTTTAACCTCGGTCTCCTGCGCAGAGAGCGATGACATGAGTATTGCTTTCTGTTTAAGACCCTCCTGCAGAGAGGCTTCGATACTTGAAAGGCTGAGTAGCGACTGCTGCTTCTTGGTTTCAAGATCGAGTGCAAGGGTTAGTTCATTTAACTGAGCCTTTTCTTTTTGAGCAAGAGTAAGAGAGCTGTTCTGCTCCTCTTCCAGCTTAGTAATCAGCTTTAATTGATCGCTCAGAGCAGCTTGATTTGCCGTCAAAGATTGGACTTGTTGAGTTGCATTAGTAAGCTCGATTTTTTTCTCATCGAGTTCTTTCAATCGACCGACAAGGGCTTTGAGCTCATACAGCTCTTGGTGCGAAGCTTTCATCCCTTCATTTGCTTGGTGAGCGTGTTCAAAAGTCGCAGTCGCCTTCGTTTTCTCAGCTTTAGCTTCTGAAATCTTAGTAAGCCCATTCTTGATACGATCAGATAGTACCGACACCTCTTTGCCAAGTCGCACGCTGCTATCGTAGCTGCTCTGAATTGCCAAAGCAGATTTATGTGCATTGAGCTGAAGTGTCGCTTGTTGAATCTCATCCGATCTTTGACTATGCCTAGTTTGAGCTTGCTCTAGCTCCGCCTTAGCTGTGAACTTTTGCTCAATCTGCAGAGCAGCGTCTAAGGTTTGTTGAGCATTAGCCCTCGCCGTTTCTGCTTGTTTAAGCTCTGCTTCGGATTTTTCAATAATCGGCGTCAGCTCTGCTAAAACCTGAATCAGGTGCTGTTCTGACTCAATCGAGGCGACATCTAAAGCACCTTTGATCTGATTATCAAACTCTTCTTTAGCTTTGCGAATGCCCGCAGCACGTTCAAACAAAACACGCTCTATGGTGGTATAGATCTGAGTTTGAAATAGCTGACCAAAAATAGACTCGCGCTCTTTAGAGCTAGCAGTTAACAATTCTCGAAATTTGCCTTGTGGAATCACCATTACTTGACGGAACTGCTTAACATCCAGGCCAATAAGGGTTTGGACTTCTGTAGCGACCTGTTTAGGCTTACTGGCAATCAGCGTATCGGTATCGAGGTTAATCAACTCGGCAGAGTGAGACTTCTTGGTCATGCCCTCACCGCGCTGTTTTGGCACTTCTTGATCTGGACTACGAGTGATTTGGTAGCGCACGTTAGCGAGTTCAAACTCAAAGGTAATCGTCGTCAATAACTTGGCATCTGCGTAATCACACCGCATCTGGTCACCGGTGCGCTCACTACCCGTTGTTTCGCCATATAGGGCGTAACAAATGGCATCTAGAATCGAGCTCTTTCCTGAGCCCGTCGGACCGTTGATGAGAAATAGCGGCGATTCACCCAAAGAACGAAAGTCTATCTGTTCGACACCAGAAAATGGGCCAAAGGCTTGCAGAGTCAGTTTAATCGGTTTCATTCTACTTACTGCTCCTCTGTCTGTTTGCGCAGTGACTGTAATACATCCGAGACCATGTCGGTTTGGTCTTCTGTCATTGCATCACCCTGAACCTCAAGGAAGAAGTCTTGGAACATATCGATCTCTGAGCGCCCTAGCCTCGCTTGCCCCATTTCGGTCTCTACGCCAATCAGCATGCCAGGCTTCTCTAAATGAAGTACGTTAGGATACACCTCACGAAGCTTCGCCATTGGGTCTAGGATCGCGTGTTTGTCCGTCAGCCTGACTAACAGATAGTCATCTGCATTTGGGTCTTGCTTACCCTGCTCAATAAGGTCGAGGAGGTCACCTTCGATAATACGCATATCGTGAGGTGCAGTAAGAGGTATGGTTGATATCACAGGCTCACTTTGCTCAGGAGCAAGCTCAACCAAGGTCATACCTTTGTTGTGAAACTGCTCAGAGAAGGAATACTTCATTATCGAGCCAGAATATCGAATGTGCTCAGCTCCGCGCTTTTGCGCCTGATGCAAATGACCCAGAGCGACATAATCGAACTGCTTAAAGTGCTCATAACTGACTCGATCAGCACCACCAATTGAAAGCGTACGCTCAGATTCACACGTCTGCGCTCCATCTATAAAGCAGTGGCTCAGTAGGACATTTTGCTTTGAATAATCCACCACTGCATTTAACTGTTCAGCCATATGTTGGTGGGCTTCATCGTGATTACTGACCGAGACTTTGTAGTGATGGCGTACTTGCTCAGGATCGGCATAAGGTAAACCATAGAAATACACTGAATGACCTTGCTTATCGGTGATTTCTATCGGGGTGGTGATTTGTTCTAGTGAGCTAATGATATGCAGACCCGCTTGGCCAAACTGTCTTGAACCGAACCCAAGTCTTTTGGCCCCGTCATGATTTCCAGAGATCATGATGACAGGGATAGCAAGCTCTTGAACCACGTGATTCAAAAACTCATCCAAAACTTCAATGGCAGACGTTGGCGGTACAGAGCGATCGTAGACATCCCCTGCAATAAGCAGTACATCAATATCATGCGTAGCCAAGTAGTGTTTAATTTGTTCGAGGACGTGTTTCTGGTCATCGAGTAGAGACACGTTGTGAAACTGACGACCGAGGTGCCAATCGGAAGTGTGGATAAATTTCATTCAGTTCAATTTGTTATGGTCCAACCTTAGCATGCAGTATATCACTGGACGCGCAGCGACGTCTGCAAACATGCTAGAGGTTGGTCAAACATTGACGTGAATGGGAGCGCAAACTTTGCGCCTAGTTCGATGGCTCTTTTGGCAGAACTAAGGTGAAGCAAGCGCCGCCTAACTCACTATGGCTGACTTCTACATCGCCACTATGGCGGAGCATAATATGTTTAACGATAGCAAGGCCAAGTCCATAACCACCTGAAGCGCGGTCTCGTGCTTTGTCGACGCGATAGAAAGGGTCAAACAGACGCTCCCAGTGCTCTGGGTCAACACCAATACCGTCATCATGGACTTCAATCGCGACTTGATCATCATCTTCAGTGAGTTTTACAAGGATCTTGTTCTGTTTGTAACGCTTAGCATTACTAATTAGATTCACCAACGCGCGACAGACGAGGAATCTGTCCATATCCACTATGGTGTCTTGTACATCGACCTGTAGCTCGAAGCTCTGACCAAGTTGATTTTGCCATTTGTCTTGATGCTCAAGTAACCAAGCGGCAATATCGATACTTTCAACATCCAAAGCCGCGTCTGGTCGCTCTACTCGTGCATAGTACAAGAGCTCATCAACTAGATGTTCCATCTCTTCCGTATCTTCAATGATACTTGCGAGTTGCTTTTTCGCATCAGGGTCGGTGATTTGCTCCATCAACACCTCGCTTTGCCACTGAATTCGAAAAATCGGTGTGCGCAGCTCATGAGCAACGGCATTCGTTAGCGCCTTGTTACTCACCATGAGATTAGCGATTTTTGTCGCCATACGATTAAAGGTTCGATTAAGTCGACCTAGCCTCACCCACTGCTTTTCCGATGCTCTTGCCTCAAAGTTTCCACTCGCAAATTCGATTGCAGTCTTCTCTAAAACCCGCAATCGACGGCTTAAGAACCAGATAAGAACAAAGCTAAATGCCACGAATCCGGCAAGGAAGAATAACCATACAGAATCATTAGCAAATTCAATCGCCTTTAATAGCTCTGAGTCTGGATCATCAGACATATGGAAGTAGTTTGGATTGTTATCAAACTTGAGCCATAGATGATCATCGTCATCGAGCAGGAAATGGACGCCCGGATTTTGATTAAAGTGCTCTGCAATCTCTTCAGGAAGTTGCTCCACGGAATGGGCATCAAGAAGTCGATGGGTCTTTTCAGCAAAAGTGGTGAGCAGTTCAATTGCTTTCTCGTCGCTCTCATTGGTTGAGACATGATTCATGATGTCTCTGAATGCTTCAACTCTTAAGTTAGCATCCACCAGATCAACGTCAGTTTTACCGTAAATAACGTACTCATAGCCAAAAATACTCGCTGCGAACAGCAAGATAAGACCAATGAGTGACTCAAGAAACAGGCGCCACACAGTAACTAACCTTACGCTTTCCAGCCGTCAGCAACGAACAAATAGCCTTTACCACGAACAGTAATAATGCCTTTCGGGTTGGTCGCGTCGTCAAATAATTTTTTACGGAGCGTCACAATACGGTTATCAATAGTACGGTCGATGCCATCGTAGTCGATACCGCGCAGCTGGCGCGTAAGGTAATCACGCGATAGCACGTCTCCAGCAGATTTGGCCAATAGCCACAGCAAATCAAACTCACTATCCGTAAGCGAGACTGAGCTCTCTGCGAGATGACAACTGCGGCTACTTTGGCAAATCTTTAAGCGACCGATTTGAATCGTATTCGACTCAGCGGCTAGGCCTTCGTCCGTTGGGCGACGAAGTAAGTTTCTCACTCTGGCGAGCAATACTCGTGGTTTAATAGGTTTAGAGACAAAATCATCTGCCCCGGTCTCCAATGCGGCAACGTGGTCAAAATCGTCATCGCTCGCGGTAAGCATCAAGATTTTACCGTTGTAGCTATCACGCACTTCGCGGCAGATCGATAGACCGTCTTGGCCTGGGAGCATTAAATCGAGGATTGTTACGTCTGGTTGAAACGATTCAATCAGTTCCACTGACTCGTTTCCTTCATGAACTGTTTTTACTTCAAAACCTTGCGTTTTAAAGTAGTCACCAAGCATCGCGTTTAGCTTTTCATCATCTTCTACGATTAACAGTTTTTGATTTACCATCGTTCAATCCACTACATCTATCGAATTTGCCGCAAAGATACATAAATTTACAGAATACTACAAACCTCAGTCATTCTAGTTTTGTAGGTGTATTCTTATTGAGAATCCCGTTACAAATCACTAACAAATAAGAGATTAGCTTTATTTTACAGTCACTTAAAAACTGGCTATTAATCGCTCAATCAACGATGATGGTTAAAAAGGCTTGATTAACTGATTCTGTTGATAATGTAGAGAATTGTCAGGACACCTTGACAGTCGATTACAAAACAAAAAGCCCCTCCGAGGAAGGGCTTTTTAATGAGTTCTATGTTAATTACTCATCGTCTTCTAGTGGCACCAGTTTAGTGTTTCCACCATGGATCTTTTCACGGCGATGCTGGATAAGCGCATAGAAGCCAGGGATAAGGAACGTACCTGCCAATAGCACACACAATAGACCACCAACTAGGGAGATACCTAGTGAGTTTTGACTGATGTGACCTGCACCCGATGCAAAGATCAGTGGAATCATGCCTAGGATAAACGACCAAGAGGTCATGTTTACCGCACGGAAACGCAACATACCACCGCGCACTGCCGCATCATCAACTGGAACATCTTTCTCTTCACGTTCAATTTTGGCGAACTCCACGATAAGAATCGCGTTCTTCGCCGCCATCGCTATGAGTAGAACGAGACCTATCTGAGCGTATAAGTTCAACGGAATACCCGCTAGGTTCAATGCTATAAACGAGCCTAGTGTCGCCACCGGTACCACGAGTATGATGGCAAGCGGGATACCCCAACTCTCATACTGAGCAACCATGAATAGGTAGATAAAGATCAGAGCAAGCGCAAACGCATAGATGGCTTGGTTACCTGCTAGGATTTCTTGATAAGCCATACCTGTCCATTCGTACTGGTAACCCATTGGCAGTACTTCTGCAGCCACACGTTCCATTGCCGCGATCGCATCACCACTTGAGTAACCCGGTGCTGGTTGACCTTGGATAACCGCACTGCGGTACATGTTGTAACGCCACGCTACATCTGGTTCAAAGACCTGCTCGTAAGACACTAGCGTGCTTAGCGGGATCATCTCACCTTTAGATGAGCGAACGTGGAACAGCTGAAGATCGTCCATACCACTACGGTATTCAGCATCGGCTTGCATCGTCACGCGGAAGTTCTTACCAAACATGGTGAAGTCATTCACGTACAACGAACCTAAGTTACCCTGTAGCGTTTGGAATATCGACGATAATGGGATACCAAGTTGCTGTGCTTTCTCACGGTCAATGTCGACATAATAGTGCGGAACATTGGCACGGAAAGTACTAAAGGTATAAGCGATCTCTGGTTGTTGGTTCGCAGTTTGAATCACATCCTGCATTACCATCGCGAGATCCGTTCGGCTTCGACCCAGTGTATCCTCCAACACAAATTCAAAACCAGACGCCGCACCCATACCAGGAACTGCAGGAGGACCCATTGCAAACACAACCGCGCCCGGAATTTGCTGAGCAGCCATACCGTTAATACGCGCAGCAATAGCGTTCGAAGAGTGATCCCCTTCAAAACCATTACGGGTATCCCAGTCTTTTAGCTTGATGAACAGCGATGCACCATTCGATGCAGCCGCGCCAGTCATGAACGCGTAGCCGTTCGCCACAGTGATACCATCGATACCAGGCTCTTGCTCAACCAAGTTAACCAACTTGTCGGTTGTTTCTGTGGTACGAGACAGCGAGGCTGAATCTGGTAGCTGAACGTTAACCAGCAAGATACCTTTATCTTCCTGCGGTACAAACGCCGTAGAGGTGTTTTTCGCAAGGAAGGTTACTGCGCCAACCGCAATAATAAAGAAGGTAACCAGAAGTACTGCCTTCTTCACTAGGAACCCAGCAACTTGACCGTAGCGCAATGTAATACGCTCTAGTGCGCGGTTAAATGTTTGGAACCAGCGAGCCGTATTGCCACCACCCTTCTTCAGTACCAACGAACAGAGTGCTGGCGACAGCGTTAGTGCGTTGATCGAAGAGATAACTACCGAAATACAGATAGTCAGAGCAAACTGACGATACATAATGCCGGTAATACCTGGCAACAGCGTTACCGGAATAAATACCGCAAGTAGTACCAGCGTCGAGGTAATGATTGGACCCGTCACCTCTTTCATCGCGATAAGAGTCGCTTTTCTAGGTGACATATCTGGGTTGCGTTTCATGATGGTATCAACGTTCTCGATAACAAGAATCGCGTCATCCACCACGATACCAATCGCTAGAATGATACCAAACAACGTCACCGTGTTGACGGTAAAGCCCGTCATGTTCATCACAGCAAAGGTACCGATAAGCGATACTGGAATCGCAATAACCGGAATAAGCGTCGCACGAGCACTACCAAGGAACAGGTACGTTACCGCAATAACCAGAATAATCGCTTCGATTAGGGTCTTAACTACCCCTTTGATCGACTCAGCGACAAACAACGTGGTATCGTAGCTGGTTTCATAAGCCATACCCTCAGGGAAGTTCACACTTAAGCGTTCAAGAAGGTCCATCACCGCCTTGCCACTCTCCAGCGCATTCGCATCCGATTGAAGGTTTAGCGCAACGATAGAAGCATCTTCACCACGGAACTGACCACTACCATCGTAGAACTTCTTACCAAGTTCGACACGAGCGACGTCTTTAAGGTAAACCGTTGAACCATCTGAGTTTGCACGAAGAACAACGTTCTCAAACTCACCAACCGACTCTAGACGACCTTTGGTTACTAGATTGAACTGGACCTCTTGTGGGTTTGCATATGGCGCAGCACCTACACGACCAGCGGCAACCTGCACGTTTTGCTCAGCCAGAGCGGCATAAACATCAGAGGTGGTCATCTTCAGATTGGCGAGCTTATCTGGGTCTAACCAAACGCGCATTGCATACTCACCACCACCGATTACGTTAACTTCACTGATGCCCTTAACGCGAGCAAGCTGATCCTTAACGTTCAGGTTGATGTAGTTAATCAAGAACTTGTCATCATAACGACCGTCTGGCGAGTAGAAGTTCAGTACCATCAATAGGTCTGGCGAACGTTTTTTCACCGTCACACCAACCATACGAACTTCTTGTGGCAATTTTGACTCAATCTGTGACACGCGGTTCTGTACGTTGACCTGAGCCATGTCAGGGTCGGTACCGATATCAAACGTCACATTGAGGCTATAAGAACCATCATTTGCACTCTTTGAAGACATGTAAATCATATCTTCAACGCCGTTTACCGAGGTTTCAATTGGATCGGCTATTGCTTCCTCTACTACCTCAGCACTTGCACCTGTATAAAATGCCGAGACACTGACCGACGGTGGACTGATTTTAGGATACTCAGCAACAGGCAACACCATCAAAGAGATGGCACCTGCTAGCGTGAGTATGATTGAAATGACCAAAGCAAACTTTGGCCTTTGAATAAAGAAACGACTTAGCATCTATTACGCACCTTGATCTGCTGGCTTCGACTCATCGATTCGAACAGGCACGCCATTCCTTACACGCTGTAAGCCTTGAGTGATGACAACATCAGTCGGTTTCAATCCTGATTGAATGATGATGCCAGTTTCAACTTGAGTACCAAGTACAACATTGCGACGCTCAGCAACATTACCTTCCGTTACGACCATAACGAAATCGCCTTCAAGGTCGGTCTGAACCGCACGGCGTGGTACTGTTACTACATCAATCGCTTCTTTTTCCATCAGTTCAACGCGAACGTGCTGACCCGGAAGTAAGCGCTGCTCTGGGTTTTCAACAATGGCACGCATCGCTAATGTACCCGTGTTTAGATTAATACGGTTACCTAAGAAGTCGATCTGACCTTTTTGATCGAACACTCGACCATCTTCTAGGATAATATTTACCTGCACGCCATCAGACTTGTCCGAACCATCGCCTTCAATCTCATCCATACCAAGAGCCAGACGCTCACGCTCACTGATGCTGAACGATGCGTAAATCGGGTCCATGCTAACTAATGTAGTTAATACACCTGAGGATGGAGAAAGCAGATCACCTTTACTTACTTTACTGTCGGCAATACGTCCGGTAAACGGTGCAAGAATTGTGGTATATGAAAGGTTAACCTCAGCCACTTTTAGCTGAGCTTTACCTGCTTCAAGTTGCGCGCGAGCACTCATCAAGTTTGCTGTCAGTGCATCGAATTCAGCTTGAGAAATATTCTTTGACTTAACTAGGTTTTTACCACGTTCAAAGTCGAGTTCAGCTTTTTTAAGTGCTGATTCCGCTTCTGAAACAATGGCTTTCGCACTTGCTACTTGTGCTTCGAAAGTAGAAGGCTCTATGGTGTATAGCTTCTGACCCTTTTCAACTATTTGACCTTCTTGGAAATGACGTTCCATCAAGTAACCCGTTACCTGAGCGGTAATGGCAGTATCTTCAACCGCGTCCATACGTCCAATGTAAGACTTGCTTTGTTGATGTGGGACGACCTCTACGGCAGTAGTCTGCACAAGAGGTGCTGGCGCGTTTTGCGTCGCTGTTGTTGATTCACCGCAACCTGCTAAGAACAGTGCAGAGATAACGCTAGCAACTAGTATTTTTCTAGGCATTGAAACACCCTATTTATCTTCTGAAATTGGAACAAGCTTTGGCAGACTAACAAATCACAAGTCCGATGAATGTCCGAGAAGTATTAATAGTTACCATAAAAGTGTTTCAAAATACAACAAGCTGTTTTTACGACGCTTTTTCACTTTCCGGCGGGAACGCGAGATCATGTAATGTCATAAAATCAGAACGAATTTCTTGCTCTAGGTGTGTGGCCAGTTCCGTCGGGCAAAAAATCATGACATGGACGATTTGCTCGCCAGTCGCGCCACTTGAGATATGAATATGTGGCTCAGAGCCCGGTAGATCTACACCAGCATGTTTTTCTATGACGCCGTTGTAACGCCTAGCAACATCGATAAAACTCTCGCTATGGTGCTCTATTTTAGCCGTCAGTTTGGGTAACAATGGGAATAGGTTTTTAAACCCTGGAACAATGATAGAAAAGCCATGGTAGACATAGCGCTTCATAAAGTTAAGATTCTTTACCGGATAGGTAAAAAACATGCTGTTAGGTAGAGTTATGGTTTTTCCTGTGAAATGGTATTGACCGTGATAAAGATCGATCTCTTGTATCACGGTTGCCATCAGGTTGTGTTCGATGACTTCCCCACTCGTCTTGCCAACTTCAATCCAATCACCGATACGAAACGACCGAGAGCTCGCGCGCTGTATCGATCCCGTAAAACACAGAATAATTTCTTTGGACGCCACTACAATAGCAACAGCAATCGCCGTCACCGAGAGCGCAAACTCGCTAATTTCTGACTTCCAGACCAAGAACAAGGTCACTACGATAATGGCGAACGAGCCATTTTTAGTGCGCGACATCCATTTACGTTGGTCCTCAGACAAAAAAGCCACATCTCCCCGTATTCCTGACAGGGTAATACGGCGTATTAAGAGTATGAGAGTGACAACCAAGACGCTCAACAGCAGTTTGTTTTCTGCCAAAAATGTGATGATTTTCTGAACGTCTTCCATGGTCGCCTACTGCTGCATTATGAATGTCTCCTAACGATAACGAATCGCTGTGTCTTTCGCAATTTGCACTATCACATTCACAGCCAATTCCATCCCTTGAAGCGTAATAAACTCATGAATGCCATGGAAATTGTAGCCACCAGTGAACACATTTGGGCACGGTAAACCCATAAACGAAAGTCGAGCCCCGTCCGTGCCACCGCGAATTGGTTTGATGTTTGGTTTAACCTCACACGCTTCCATTGCAGACTTAGCAATTTCGATAATATGTGGGTGAGGCTCCACCTTCTCACGCATGTTCGAGTAGTTGTCAGTGATCGTTAGCGACACTTTGTCACCATGAGCATTAAACGCTGCTACCTTATCTTCTAGGTAGGCTTTACGTCTTTCTAGCTCTTCACTATCAAAATCACGAATAATGTAATTCAACGTCGACTTAGTGACAGACATCTCTGCATTGCTTAAATGATAGAAACCTTCATAACCAGATGTGCACTCTGGCGTTTCTGCTGCCGGCATGTCAGCATGGAATCTTGACGCTGCCGTCATCGCATTAACCATTTTACCCTTTGCGGTGCCTGGATGAACGCTCACGCCAAGAAACTCAACCACAGCTGCTGCGGCATTAAAGTTTTCATATTCAAGCTCGCCTACAGGACCACCGTCTACCGTATACGCCCACTCTGCGCCGAATTTCGCTACGTCAAATAGATCGGCACCGCGACCAATTTCTTCGTCGGGTGTAAAGCCAATTTTAATGTCTCCGTGAGGGATCTCAGGGTGCTGAAGAAGATACTCGACCGCTGAGATGATCTCTGCAATACCAGCTTTGTTGTCAGCACCAAGTAGAGTTGTACCATCTGTCGTTATAATGTCGTGACCGTGCAAATCGTGAAGGTCTGGGTATTGAATTGGGGATAAGACTTCATCACCTTTGCCAAGCGCAATGTCACCACCTTGGTAGTTCTCAACCAGCTGTGGTTTGACGTTTTTGCCTGACGCATCGGGTGCCGTGTCCATGTGGGCAATAAAGCCGATCGCAGGCACTTGCTCTTGGATATTCGATGGAAGGGTTGCCATCAGATAGCCATTAGCATCTAAAGAAACGTTTGATAATCCCAGTGAGTTCAACTCTTGCTCAAGAAAACGAGCAAAATCTATCTGTCCTGGAGTACTCGGACAGCACTCTTGCGACGGGTTGGATTGCGTGTCAAACGTGACATATTGAAGAAACCTGTCGAGAAGACTTGTCATATTTTCACCTATAGCTTTGGGGGGAATCTCTAAACTCATCATACGGATTAAGCCCCGAGGAAAATTGCGATGAATCAGGTTTATCTGATTTGAAGGTAACTTTCTTAACTTAATATACTCATTTACAAACAAATATACGCCTAACGACCTACGCCCTAGGTTCAGCGTTAGAGGGGGGATGTGAGTTATATATCTAACTGGAATAATAAGTGACAGTTCTATGACGATGAGAGCAGATACGATGAACCATCCACATTTTCTATCGACACCAATTGCGCGACAAACGCAAACGAAACGTCAAAGCACAGCTTGTCCAAAAGAGCTAGAGCGAATCGCACTGGTTAAACAGATGCAAAAGCAAGGCGGCTTAGACGCTCATACGCCTTGTCGTTAGACAACAGATACAAAAAAAGCACCTTAAAGGTGCTTTTTCTCAGATTGCTGACGAACCCCGCTTTTTCAAGCGGGGTTCTTTTTTCTGAGCGGCCATAGGCCGCGATCGCGATATTTTTGTTAGATAGCGCTCTGAAGTGAGTTGAGCCTAAACCGGCATACAGAGGCCAGTATTTGACGTATTTCTGCCCTATTTAAGCCCATTTTTCGCAGATAGCTCACCACCAACGCTATCTTCTTGATGTTTTGAGCGGCAGCGGCTAACCAACATTGCATCTGCACTTTTGCGAGACCACGGTAGCGCGCGTAACGGTGACCATGGTGTTGTTTTGCATCGGCGAAGCTTCGTTCTACCGTTTCACTTCGCCTCCGATACGTCTTTTTCCGTAGCAAGAGAGTCGCATTTGATTGGCTCGCTCCACCGCCTCGCTGTAGAGGTGACGCGTTATGACCTTCTGCATGTTTTCACTCTTGGTGCAGTCGTCCCGAACGGGGCAAAACGCACATTGCTTCGGGTCGGAAGCGTATGAGCGATAGCCTGCGCGTGTTGTGGTTTTATAGACGAGCTCCTGCCCTTCTGGACAGCGATAGGTATCGGTCTCTTTTTTGGTATTTGAAGTCTTTCTTCTTAAATTTGTTCTTAGTTCTTGATGGGCGGCGATACCCGAACACACCTAATAGACTGCGGCGCTCGAGTGATTCAGCAACAGGCGCTGTGAAGTAACCTGCATCGATACCAACTGCGATGGGGTTGAGGTTGAACTGCTCTAGCGTGTGGTCGAGACGACGGATATAGGGCTGTGAGTCATTCACATTCCCCGGTGTTGCGTATGTGTCTATGATTATACCGTGCTTGCCATCCACGGTTCGGTGGTCAAGATAGAAGAAGCCTTGAGGCTTATTGTCCCGGGTCATGAAGCCACTTTCAGGGTCGGTGGTGCTGACTTTGGTGTTTTTGACGTCTGTCTTTGGTGGCGTCTCCTTGAATGGATTTTTACCTTCGGCTTCTCGGTCTGCGGCCACATCTTCATTCAGCATATCAAGATAAGCGCCTGCACTAACTGGGCGCAGACGATTCATGTGCTTGTTCTTGTTAGCATTGGCTTTAAGGTGTGTACTGTCAGTGAAGAGCTCCTGTCCTGCGACTAAGCCTTTCTCCATCGCTTGAAGCACTATGTTATTGAAGATGCGCTCAAAGACTTCAGTACCATTGAAGCGTCGAATTCGGTTCTGGCTTAACGTCGAAGCATGGATAACTTTTTCGGTCAGTGACATTCGCAAGAACCAACGATAGGCGACGTTCACTTCAATTTCTTTGACCAGTTGGCGCTCACTTTTGATGCCGAATAGGTAGCCAAGCAGAATGATTTTGAATAAACGAACAGGGTCTACGGGCGGGCGGCCGTTATCTTTGCAGTATAGATGTGCCACTTCGTCTCTGATGAATTCAAAGTCGATGGCATTATCAATTTTTCGTACGAGATGATTTTGTGGAACAAGCTGTTCCATAGTGACCATTTCAAGTTCGTATTGCTGAGGAGAAGGTTCTTGAAGCATATCGGAGTATCCATATTTCGATACTCCTATTAGATCAAAGGTCTGGCTCGAAAGCTAGACCTTTGTCAGCAGTCTGAAAAAAAGCACCTTAAAGGTGCTTTTTCTCTCGCGATATTATCGATAAAGACCGATATCACGCTGCATATGGCTAGATAGCTCATTTGCGTGGTAAGTTGGTTCTACATCACCTTTACCGAACAAAATATCTAGGAAGTGTGCAATCAATCCTTTGAAGTTAACCGCGTAGGTTTTCTTATCCATAGAGGGTGCGATAGCGATGGTTTCGATGTTCATTGCTTGTGCCATGATTGCCTCTCTTAAAACTGGGTAACTCGTTGTTGTTGATGACAATATTAGGCAAAAAAACGCTGTTTAAAAAATGACAAATTTTGGATGTTCGGATTAGTTATTCTAATAAAACAGAACATTAACAAACACTTGTATGACACATGCAATAATGACGACTATTTATTCACAAACAAACAATTCCGCCGAATTATTACGCATTAACCTTGTTGAGTTGCACAAATTGTTACCAGAATGATAAAGAGAAACCTCTCATTAAATGAGAGGTTTTTCGCAATTAGCGTTAGCTATTCTTATTGACGACTTCAGGAAGCTGTTTTTCTTTATAGATAGAAGCGAGTGTCGCTACTGTCATCGTCGTCATAATGACGCACAGAGAGATCCAAGTTGGGATTTCCCAAGCCGATCCAACCAACGCCATCTTGATACCAATGAATATCATGATGAACGACAGAGCTGGCTTAAGGTACACGAAGCGATTCATCATTCCCTCTAACACAAAGTAGAGCGACCTTAGCCCCAATAACGCGAACACGTTAGCTGCTAACACCAAGAAAGGCTCTCTAGTCACCGCAAATATCGCAGGAATTGAGTCTAATGCAAACAAGATATCCATAAACGCGATGACACCAATAACGACCAACATCGGCGTAAACACGCGCTTGCCGTTTTCAATAATCGATAGTTTGTTGCCATGGTATGACTCAGTCACTGGCAATAAACGTCTGATTAAACGCTCTGGCAATGGATTAATTTCATCCTCACCATGGTCACGAGCTAATTGAATACCGGTCCAAATCAAAAACGCCGCAAACAGATACATCACCCAGTGGAACTGAGACAACAGCTGAGCTCCTACACTGATCATGATTGCTCTTAACACTAGCGCGCCAATTACACCCCAAAGCAACGCATGTGGGCGCAAATGCTGAGGTACTGTGTACTGATGGAAGATAATTGCAAACACAAATAGATTGTCGACACTCAGTGACTTTTCTAATAGGTAACCGGTTAAGAAGGATACGGTCGCCTTTTTAGCCGTGTAATCACTGTCCGGCGCGTAAAAGTCCCAAAAGAAATAGATAGTCGCTGCAAAAACAAATGCCAACACAAACCAAAAACCGCTCCAAATAGCTGCTTTTCGAATCGTGATTTGTCCGCCGCGAGTTTGATAAATATCCAGTGCCACCAACGTAAGCGTCAATAACAGGAAACCAAGATAGATTGATGGGCTCATAAGTCCTCCAGACGGAAGGACGAGGGATCTTGGGTCGACCTTCCGCAAACCAATAAAATACCAGTGCACTAGATACACTGATTCTATGATTGCGTTGGTCTCGTCAAAGCACGTTAGAGCGCTCTTATTTGCCGGATAAGTTGCTTGCTATACAGAGCAATAACTTAACGAGATGACGACAAATAAACGGGTGACTACTCCCCAAAACGGGTGAATTCTATGACTATAAATTAGTGGTGTCTATTAAAAAGATCCCAAAAACGAAAAAACCAGCATAATGTAGGATGCTGGCTTCACGTCTTGGTATGTAAAGTATTGATTATGCTTTAACTTTAGTCGTTGTTTTCTGGTTTGTTTCTTTCCAGTACTGAATACGACAACGATGAAGTTGGGCACGTCTCATTTTTTTCATGGTTAACTCCTTCTAAACTTTACGCAATCCACGTTACTCATCGAATGTAACAGTGAAATGACAACCGTAAGACCATTGTGTGACACAGTGAAGGAAGTCGTTGTTTGCCTCTAGTTGGCGTTCGACTCACGATTCCAAATAAGTTGAATGCTCTCTGTGTCGCTGGTCATCAATAGCGTTTCTGTTGCTAATGTATTTTGAATCTCATTTTTCCTGACCCAGGTAAATAATTTGGACGTGGAAATGGGATATAAGTTCAAAAATTCAATCAGTTTCTTATCCGCAGTTTGAGCTGTGCCCTGATTGAGCAATTCTTCAACAGTCACGTTTCCCCCGCCAACACTGGCTTTAATGAGGTGATAACTGTCTTTGCGAAGCGACGTTTGTACATGCGTGTAGTTATGTACATTGAATGGAAATGTGTAGGTAATTTTGCTCACCAAGTCGTCGGGCTCTACGTGAATTATCACATCTAGTTCGATGCCACGATAAGTCTGTTCGAAGCTGCAGTATTCGACGCCCTCGGTTTCACCACAGTCGTAGATCTCCGACAGGGTTTGTACTTGCTGTTTTGTACTGATATCGAGAGCACCAGAGACAAACTGTGTCACCCATTGTTCGCTCGCAAGCGATGCATTGCCATACAACAAAAGCAAAAGAAGCAGCGTTTTATTCATTGTACTCTCTTAAATGACATGACGAAGAAAAACGGCCTAAGATAGCCTATCAACTTATCTAACAACTCCCCTCCTCCCCTCACTCTCATCCCCTGAGGCGATTTTGTGAGCAACTGCAAATTATGAGGCGTAGTCATTCGGAAGGATGTGGCGATGATTCACTCAATCTATATTAGCGTTGGAAAACTAAAATAAATGGAATGAACATGAGACAAAAGACCCTACTTGCCTGCATGCTACTTGCTTCGCCAGCACTATTCGCATCACCGTATCTTACGGTTTCGACGTCGACGACAAGCCGTGACTATCCTATTGTTGCCGACGAACCACTAGTTATTCCTCTGACTAAAGACAAATACCAGCTTAAAATCTCTGGCATTGACGGTAACTGTACTCATGAGTTACCGAACAAAGTGAAGTTTAATACCCCAATTCCGCTGCTCTGTGGCAGCGACTCCGTGTTGCCACTAAATATACGTTTTACCGGAGATTATTCGTTTACTTACAGTGCAGAAGACAATTCTTTAGTTTTTAAACGACAACCTAAAAAAGTCGCTAAAAAAGAGTTCAAGCGGCCAATTCCAAATGTCCAGTGTGAAACTCTTCCAACTGAACCTCAAGTTATTGCGGTTGGAGACAGTTACTCTGATGGCACGCAATTGCGCGACGTGTTTACCAATGACATTGTGACCGTTAAGTCAGGCAAAGTCACAGTGAAACCGAATCAAGCTACTGGTGGCTTAACTTTACTAGAACCCGTTGAAACCACTCCAAAATCGGAAGCGCTTAACTATCGCAATGCCAACATCTATTTTGTCATGGTTGATAGGTTCAATAACTCGAATCCTGAAGCACCACAACCTTATGGTCGCCAATCTGATGGCAAGGATAACATTGGTACATTCCATGGAGGGGATCTCAATGGTATCACTGAGAAGCTCGATTACATTAAAGCACTAGGGACCAATGTCATCTGGCTCTCACCAATTGTTGAACAAGTCCATGGTTTTGTTGGCGGCGGTGATAGCGGCTCTTTTCCATTTTACGGCTACCACGGCTACTGGACACGCGACTTTACCAAAATTGATGAAAGCTTCGGTAACGATGAGGATCTAAAGCGTTTAGTTGATGAGGCACACAAGCGCGGCATTAAGGTTCTGCTAGATGCCGTGGTTAACCACCCTGGCTACTCCACGCTTGCAGACATTCAGTTTGATGAACTAAACGTACTTAAGCCAGAGCACCAACTGCCAGAAAACATCGCTACTTGGCAACCAAAATCATCAGAAAACTGGCATAGCTACCATTCTAATATCGACTATCAAAGTGATGAATGGACGCACTGGTGGGGACCAGACTGGGTGCGCACAGGCTTACCTGGCTATGAACAACCGGGGTCAAGTGCCATTACGCTCTCACTTGCTGGGTTACCTGACTTTAGAACCGAATCCACCAAAGCCGTAACGCCACCTAAATGGCTTCTAGAAAACCCTGGTACGCGTGTAAAAGCGAGAGAAAATCAGACCGTTGCGGATTATCTTATTGAATGGCAAACCGATTGGGTCAAGCGCTTTGGTATCGATGGCTATCGCGTAGATACCGTTAAACACGTTGAAGGTGAAGTTTGGCAACGCTTAAAAGCAGAAGCAACGACCAGCCTTGAACAGTGGCGCAAAGAAAACGGTAAGCAAGGCCAACCATTCTGGATGATGGGCGAAGTATGGGGCCATAGTGCTCACCGCACGCCTTATTTTGATGATGGCTTCGACGCATTGATCAACTTTGATATGCAGAAGAAACTGGATAAAGGCGCCGCGTGTTTTAGCCAAATGGCGGAGACATATCAGAACTATGCCAACTCGATTCAAGAGTCAAAAGATTTCAACCCAGTAAGCTACATGTCATCGCACGATACCGAGCTGTTCTTCAGTCGTTTCAAAGATTACACCATGCAGCAAAACGCCGCGAACGCGCTACTGCTTAGCCCTGGTGCCGTTCAAGTCTACTATGGTGATGAAGTGGGTCGAAACATAGGACCATACGCCGATGACTTCCACCAAGGTACTCGCTCAGATATGGTCTGGAAGCTTAGCAAAGACAAGCAAGCACTGTTAAAACATTGGCAGACTCTTGGTCAATTCCGAGACCGTCACCCAGCGGTTGGGGCGGGTGAGCACAAGGTCATCGATAACGATAACGCCTATGTTTTCTCTAGAGAACTAGGCCAAGATAAAGTCATCGTTGCTTACTTTGGTAAGTAGAGAAAAAGAAACGTAGAAGCATTAAAAAAGGCTCCTCTGGGTACATCCATGGAGCCTTTTTGTTTGCTAAAACACTCAATGAGTACCCTACTTTGTCGTTCTTTCTCGACGTAGAGCACGTCAACTTATAACTGATTTCAACAGCAACCTATTCCCCATAATCCCAAACTACAACATGTACTCCGTTTTAAGTCCCTAAACCTAGCAAAACCTTTTCTTCTAAGGAAAATATTCAGGCGGTAAAGCGTGGTGATATTTACAAATTTGTTCTAGTTAAATAGGTAACGATCAAAAAAGGAACATGATTATGGCAGGCGCAAGCTTACTCACCCTCATTGATGACATCTCGGTACTCATGGACGATGTCGCCGTTATGTCGAAGGTTGCAGTTAAAAAAACAGCCGGTGTACTTGGTGATGATCTTGCCGTAAATGCTGGACAAGTTAGCGGCGTTTCTACCGAAAGAGAGCTTCCCGTGGTTTGGGCAGTCGCTAAAGGCTCACTCCTCAATAAGGTAATATTGGTCCCCGCCGCCTTGCTCATAAGCTTGTTTATTCCGTGGCTCATCACGCCGTTACTTACTCTTGGTGGTGCTTTTCTTTGCTTTGAAGGGTTTGAAAAAATTCATCATTGGTGGGCCCACCGCGGTCAAAAAGCATTTCATGTAGAAAATGAAGCTGCGGTATCAATGACGGCTGAAGAGTTTGCCGAACTCGAACAACAAAAAATCAAAGGCGCAATCCGCACCGATTTTATTCTCTCTGCTGAAATTGTGGTGATTGCTCTCGGCACTATGATGGCTCAATCACTGACCATGCAGGCCGTCAGTTTAAGTATCGTTGCTGTGCTAGTCACTGCTGGCGTATACGGTTTAGTCGCTATCATCGTAAAACTCGATGATGCTGGACTCTGGCTTATCAATAACAATCCTTCTAAAAGTGTCTTGAAACAAAAACTAGGGCTCGGTCTTTTAAGCTTTGCACCTTGGTTAATGAAAGCTCTCGCAGTCGTTGGCACGATCGCGATGTTCTTGGTTGGTGGCGGTATTATTAGCCATGCGATTCCTTGGCTCGAACACTTAAGTGCTGCGCAGGCAGATACCTTTAATCATATTCCGAGCCTTGACCTGTTCTGGGAGAGCATTGGTGCTACCATGATTCACCTGTTTAGCGGTGCTGTTCTCGGTGCTGTTTGTTTTGGGTTGCACCACGTATACACCAAGATAAAAGGGACTGCCTGACCAAGGTAATATCGACGGCGTATAACTCGTCTAGATACAAACTTAATGACCTATTCACGACACAGTAAGATAGCCACAAACTACGACTGATTTAATACCAATTCAAACAACAATAAGCCTTGATAGGCATTAAGGAAGTTGAAATGAAAAGTGTATGGGTCGGTGGGTTGATGATCTCCAGTTTGGTCGCTTTTAATGCAAACGCATCAGCGCCAGCATCGATTAATCTAGGTATTTTAGGTGGTGAGAACTCGGAAGCGCAGATTGGCAACAACCAATGTGTAGTCGAGTTTATGCAAGCGGAACTTGGTGTGAAAACCAACATCCGCAACTCGAGTGACTACAACTCAGTTATACAAGGTTTACTGGGTAAAAAAATCGACTTGGTCATCAACATGTCGCCTAAAGCGTTTGCCGAAGTCCATCTTAATGATCCAGAAGCAGTAGACATCATCGGCTTGATTGCCGATAACACGGATAACTCTCGAGGCTACCACTCTGTTGTCATCGTAAAAGCTGACAGCCCTTATCAAAGCATCGACGATTTACGTGGCAAGGTATTCTCTTTTGCAGACCCAAATTCTACCTCCGGCTACTTGATACCAAACAACCAACTTCAGCAGCAGATTGGCGGCACGATGGACAACCGTTTTAACGGTTTCTTCGACACAATCAGCTTCTCGGGCGGACACGAGCAAAACATCGTTGGCGTTATCAATGGTCAGTTTGATGCTGCAGTCTCTGCATCAAGCATGGTAGGTGATGAATCAATAGGTTATTCAGCTGGCGCTCTCCATCGCTATGCGAAGCACGACCCAGAGGTCATTGATAAGATCCGCGTCATCTGGCAGTCACCACTTATCGCTAATGGCTCTACGATTGTCAGCAATGATTTAGACCCAGCGTTTAAAGAAAAGCTGGTTGCAGCCGTGAAAAAGTTGGATAAAGAAGACAACGAGTGCTTCTCGAAAGCAGCTGGCGGATTAAGGCATCTAGCCGATACGAGCATCGAAGAGTATCAGTCGATTATCGATTTGGTGTATGCGACGAAGTTTGTGCAGCGCTAAACCAAGCTTGCACAGGACTCACTAAAGCACAAAAAAAGTAGGCTCATTGCTGAGCCTACTTTTCAATCTAAATTGCTAAGCGTGTCTATGACAGCTCTGACAATTGGTCTGAGAACCAGATTTTGCGTTGAAAGCGTGGGTTCTTAGATGACATATCGATTTTATATGGGTTCTTCTCAAGCGCACGCTGAGGCACGTTAAGGATCTTACAAAGCTCTTGCGCCAAGAACTTCTCAATCTTCAACACAACCATCTTCTTGCGCAGACGCCCCTGCTCATCACGGTTTAGGATCGTTGGCATGGTGTTCAGCGTCAGAATCTCACCAAGTGCTGGGTGAGACATACGCTCACGTCCTTCTGTGCTCGCATAGAAGTGCGACACAGTAAATACCATACGCTCAGGCTTTAGCTGCTGCAGGAACTGACAAGATTGAACCACTGTTGAGCCAGTGCGAACCATATCATCAAACAGCACAATACTTGGGTTCTCTAGACCCTCAAATGTATCTTCACTCTCTTTGTGCAGCGTGATCTCTACTTTGCGCTCGGCCGTACGCTCTTTGTCCAGCATGATGAACTTCGCTTTGTTTAAGCCCAGCTTCTTGTAGATCTCTTTAACGAAATCACGAGCGCCTTTGTCTGGTGCACATAGGACCAGACCTTCGCCCTCTGGACCATAGCTTAGAATGTTTGAGTTCAATAGGTAATGCGCATAAATCTCGTAAGGAATCAGGTTGTAGAAACGCCCTTTGAACACTTCAGTAAACATCTTCTGCACGGAAACCGAGTGGTTATGGACAGTGATAACATCATCTACACCAGCAAGCTTAAGCATTTGCGCGTAAAGCATTGCCGTAAATGGCTGACCATCAAACTTCTTGATATCAGCGACATCACGCTCCGCCGACTTATCACCCAACTCAGGACGAGCACCACGGTCTTGAGCAGAGAAAAACAGGTCAGGTTCAACCAAAGTCACACGGCTAGCGCCATTTTCTTTCGCCGCACGTGCAATGATCAGGTTGTGCATTGCAAGCTCTTGACGGCTTGTAACCAGATTGCCTGTGCTGACAATCACTACGGTTTTGCCCGCGAGGCTATTACCAATGTTGTCCATGTCGTTCTCATCAGAGATAAAACGTGGGCAAAACTCGGTATTCATAAAGTGCTTCATGCTGATGACATCGGAGATATCTTCATGCTGCCCCATCGCATAGGCGACATCGATTGCAAATGGGTTATCAGATGAGTTGCTAACAATCACTACGTCACTAGATTGTTCGTTCAGAGTGCTCATGGTATTCCTTATCAAGAAGAAGCGAAGTGGGTTGCGGGTATTCTAGTGGTAAACCACACAAAATGGCATCGGAAATAGTAAGTTTATGCGTAATTAGGTCGAGAACGGCATGAAGCAAACGTTTTCCAAATGAAAATTGCGTCTATTTTCATCACATCGTTTAGTCGAAAGCGCTAATTTCGTCATTTTTTCGTCAAGTAATTGATCTTACGCAGCGATACCTTCATCTATCGCCCCTCCCCTATATTCAGCCAGCAAAGCAAACGCTAGAATCCCCTCCAAATTTTATTTGGCAAAACAGGAAACGGCTTCTGATGACTACTCCAACTCAGTTTGAACTTTATGACATCCTCAAAACCTATGAGGACAACTACCAAAATGGTCCATTCTTTGATGCCAAATACCCGACTCGTCCAGCGGTAACACAGACTCATAAGATCTTCGATTTTGAGGTTAACTCTCGTCTTGGTGTTCCTGCGGGTCCTCTACTAAACAGCCACTGGTGCGATGTTTACGCGAAACTAGGTTTCGATATCCCGGTATACAAAACAGTAAGAAGTGTTGAGCGCACCTGTCACCCAGCACCAAACTGTGTCTTCCTTGATACCAACGAACAGTTCAACAACCGCGACATCAACACAGAGATCCACCCAGGTGCTCGCCCATCACTCGATGAAAAAATCACTATCACTAACTCGTTCGGCGTACCTTCTCTAGCGCCATCGGTATGGATGAAAGACATCGAAGAAGGTAACCGTAAGATGGGCAAAAACCAGCTTATGATTGTTTCGGTAAACGGTACTCCTGGTCTTGCAGAGCGCGATCTTGTTGAAGACTACGGCTACGTTTCATCAATGGCGAAAGAAGCTGGCGCTAAAGTTATCGAAGTGAACTACTCTTGCCCTAACCTAGGCGGAAGTAAAGAAGGCGCGCTGTTCTCTGATCCAGAAAACTCTGCTCTAGTGTCTAAGAAAATCCGCGAATCTATCGGTGACACACCACTTCTTATCAAACTAGGCTGGATGCCAGCGGAACAGCTAGAAAAAGTAATCGAAGCAAACCGTCCATTCGTTGATGGTTTCGCTGCAATCAACACCATCCCTCGCCAAGTAATCACTCCAGAGGGCGTTGCTGCGCTACCAGGCGAAGGTCGTCTGCAGAGCGGTACGTGTGGTTACGCGATTGGTAACTTGGCTGAAGAAGTCACACAAAACCTAATCGATCTTCGCACTAAATGGAAAGATGACTTCGTTATCTGTTCTGTAGGCGGCATGATGAATGCTGAAGACCTACACCGCCGTCTAGACATGGGCGCAGACATGGTAATGAGTGCGACTGCAGCAATGTGGGACCCTTACTTGGCTCAGAAATTCCATGAGTACAAGTAAGCGACTGGGTTAGTTTTAGCTAATAAGTTAAAAAGGCTATTGGTGCTAGGAATGGTACCAATAGCTTTTGTCCCTTTATCAGCGCGCGTGTTCTAAATCCGTGCGTTCCTTATGAAATCACACATTTTTCAATCATGCACCAGCCAATATAGATAGCTGCCCCACCCAGCACTAACTCGGAAAGAATTAAGAAGAAAAACAGCAGCCACTTGTTCTCAAAGTAAATATTGTTGAGGGTCCGAGTGTAAAACGCTGGAACAAGACTTCTCGCGACGTAGATAACAATAGCGATAAAGAGAAAAGAATTAACAAGTTCTGTGTTGGTTATACAGCTAAACATAAAATGCCTTTACGATTTACCCAGATAGGGTGTCAGAAACTCACTAACTTGCTCACTGCACAAACCAACCTCCACCTCTACTCCAGCTTCTCTTAGAATTGCTATGCCTTTGCCGCTATTGCGAGGGTCTGGGTCTAACATGGCTACGACCACTTTCTTGACCCCAGATTTAACGAGTGTCTCTGCGCAGGCTGGTGTTCGGCCTACGAATGAGCATGGCTCTAGCGTCACATAGGCTGTGATGTTTTCCATCGGACCTGTGTATTTGTTTAATGCTTCTACTTCAGCGTGATTGCAACCGATGGGTTGTGTGAAGCCTTCGGAGACGATCTGATCACCGTCGACGAGGACGCATCCGATTGGTGGGTTGGGTTTGCAGTTTGGGAGGGCGGATTTTGAGAGTTCAAGGGCTTTGAGCATGTGGGATTTGGGCATTGGGGTATCCGTATAAAAAGTTGTTGTGCAGTCGCTGACATAATTGCTCCAAGGCAAACGATAGAAGCTTAGAACAGAAGATTGGCTGAGACACAAATACACAGCTATTATCGCTATAGTCGTTTGTTAGCTTCACACCCCTCGCTAATGTTATTAAGCCGTTTGATACCATTCATTGTAGTGTATATGTTAATGGCATGATTTAAAGGAGTATTATCATGAAAAGGACAAATGTTATTGCGTTGGCAAGCCTTCTTACGTTTATGGCACCATCAGCTTTGGCGGAAAAACCTGAATGGGCGGGAAAAGGGAAACCAAACCTAGAGGACGTAAAATCGCTTTCCGATTTGAAAAAAGCTGAAACCCAAATTGAAGAACGTGAAGATGAACTTGATAAGCTAATCGAAGAAAAAAAGGAAAAGGCGAAGAAAGCTAAAAGTAAAAAAGACAAGAAAGCTTTGGAACGCGAGTTGGAAGAACTTGAAGATGAGCAAGAAGAAGTGGAAGAGCTAAAGGAAAAAGTTAAAGACAAAAAGTCTGGATTCGAAAAGCAGAAAGAAAAGAAAGCAGACCAAGCTCAAAATGAAGTAGACAAAGGCTCAGAGCAAGGGCAAGAAAAGCGCGAAGAGAATAGTAAGAAATGGTGGAAGTTCTGGGAGTAAACTTAGCCAGTAAGTGTCAATTACGATTTCAGGGTAATTCAATGCAAATTGTTTACCCTTTCCAATTTCTTCGTTTCTCTCGGGTTCCCAGCCACAAGAAAATGTCCAAAACAACAACTAAAACTAGACTCGTTATAACCTACTATTGCCTTGAAAGGTGCGGCTATCGAATTGTTCTCCAGTAAGCGGCGAATATTGTTTTGCGAATTCTGCGAGCAAATACCATGAGGAAGATGAGAAAACTTAGTGACCACGTCTTTGATGCCTTCAAACAACATTACTTCCGTTGCATTCTTTTCTTGATGTTCCGCCCACATACCTCCAGCAATTAACATTTCCTCATGTGTTAAACCGTAATAGTCAACGTAAAGTTCTTGCCAATTTTTAGCACTATGGTTGGCTTCATGATACGACTCTTCGTCGCGTAAATACTTAGGCAAAAACTCTCCAGTTAAATGTGGTGCGACAACGGATAAGATAGCTTTTGTAATATCAATATTCTTAGGGACTGAGTTTACAAGAGTCCCATCATAGTCCCACAACACTGCATCTAGTTTCATTTTTACCTCTACACTGAAACACCAAATCTGAACGTACAATTTACTTCAAAATGGCGAATTCGCATAACGCATTGTTAAGGTCTGAGCAACGCAATGCCGCTGCATTCCACCTTAAACACTAAAACTCACGCGTAGCAAAAATACCACGCGTTGCGAACACTCTTAAACAGAATGTTTTACGCATTTCAAAGAACTCCGGAAGGTAAGTTTATATATTTCTTTCCCGATAGTAAGTCATCAAGTAATCCATTGGGTATCGACTCTTGATCATCAAAGCGCATGATGAACGACAGGCTGTTTAAGTCTACCTTAGGGCGAGCATACTCTTCTTCTCCAAGTACAATCTGCATCCCAAGCATATATAGTGACGTGTCAGTATATCCAATACCATTTGACGCATAATATGTTGTGATAATTATCGGGACTTCCCTATCTGCAATTTTCACAAAGCCGCTTTCTGGCTTTACTGATTCTAGAAAAAGCTCTTCTAAGTCAAACATAACTGCACCCATTCGTAACACCTGTCCGTCAGAGGCTATAGGTACAGGTTCACCATAGATCTTTGATGGAAAGACAACTTGCCCTTTCATAAAATGAGCGCTATCTGAAATCGGTAAAACAGACATACTGAACTTGTCCTCTCCAGAAAACACACCCTTTAGTATTAATAACCTTTCCTGCTTGTACTGAGCTATTGCTAACTGATTAGCTTGATACGAGAAAAAAGCACTGATGCACGAGATAAATACCGCAAATATTGAAATCAATATAGGTAGAGATTGATTTTTAGCCAATTTAACAAATCGGCTTTCACTAGTTAGTCCTGTGTCTTCTTGTTCCTGAGTTTGGTCGCTCTTATTCATAAATCTCACTTAAAAATTGGCACTTTACTAAATGCGTATAACGCCCGGTTAAGTGGTGAGTGACGCATCACCGAACTAAAATTAAACACCGTAATCGCATAAGCCAATATTGCCCCAAAAGTGCCAAGCGTTGCGAATCCACTTGAACCGTTTGTTGAACGAAGCCGCTCTGCGGCAGAGTAAAGCGCACAACCCACCATACTCCTAATAACCCCATCACCCAATGGGCAACATAGGAGTAAATATCATGACACCCGCTGAACTTGAACGCTACAACTTCCTTTATGACCAACACCTTACCAATCTTAAACTGCAAGGTAAACGGCCTGCCACCATCGATGCCTACTCTCGTGCAGTACGTCGAATTACCCAGTTCTACGACTGCTGTCCCGACACCTTAACGACTGACCAACTCAAGCATTACTTCGCAAGTCTCATCGAAACCCACTCTTGGAGTACCGTAAAGCTCGACCGCTGTGGGCTGCAGTTCTTCTATCGCTATACTTTGACCAAAGAGTGGGAGTGGCTCGATATTGTCAGGCCACCTCGTACCAAAAAACTGCCCGATGTCTTAACCCCACCACAGGTAGCATTGCTAATCACGATGACACGACAACGGCGCTATCAGGTGTTCTTTCTTACCTTGTATTCCATGGGGCTACGACTGAGGGAAGGGCTGAGCCTAAAGGTGCAAGATATTGATGCCCACACCATGCAGGTACATGTTCGTAATGGAAAAGGAGGCAAAGACCGGTTGGTGCCACTTCCACAGCGCACACTAAACGCACTGCGTAGCTACTGGCTGACTCACCGTCACCCACAGCTACTCTTTCCTGGTAAAGAGCTTATGACTGATAACCCTATGGACAGAGGTGGCGTACAAAAGGCCATGAAGTTGGTCCTTAAAGACTGTGGTATTAGTAAGCCCATCTCACCGCACTCGCTTCGACATTGCTTTGCAACTCACTTACTTGAGCAAGGTCTGGATTTACGCTCTCTGCAGATTTTGCTAGGACACGGTAGCCTCAACACCACGGCTCGCTATACCCGTATGACCCAACTGAAACAAAAAGATGCAGCGCTGGCAATTAACCAGCTTACCGATGCACTCGTCATTCAATGGGAGGAAGTATGAGCATCTTTATCGACCTACTCCGCGCCCATCTCGATGTTTTTGAACGTCATTACGACAACCAACTCACAGCTGACATGCGTTCAGCTATCCAAGCCATGCTCCGCTGCAAAACAGAGCAGCAAGGTCGCTCACAATGGTATTGTGCTCACTGCCATCATGACGACCGGCTGCCACTCTCATGTGGGCACCGACACTGCCCCCAGTGCCAGCACCGCACCACTTCTGATTGGCTAGAGCGCCAAAAACAGAAGTTGCTGCCTGTTCATTACTTTATGGTGACCTTCACGTTACCTTACCAGTTAAGACCGTTGGCTAGGCGAGCCCCTAAAACCCTCTACAGTGCCATGTTCCAAGTGACATCGAGTGTGCTCAAAAGCTTTGCCCAAAGACAGAACAAAGGCGCGCTCGGATTCACCGCCGTACTGCATACTCACAGCAGGCAGCGAAATCTGCATCCCCACCTACACGTGATTGTCGCAGGTGGGCGGTATGACTCATCAAGAGAAGTATGCCACAAAGATAACAAGCAATACCTGTTTAATGCCTTCGCTCTGGCTAAGGTATGGCGGGCAAGGTTGTTAGAAGTGATAGAGCAACATCCACAGTTGTGGCTCCCCAAGCGC
Source organism: Vibrio sp. KUL80 (assembly GCF_059725495.1). NCBI lineage: Bacteria > Pseudomonadati > Pseudomonadota > Gammaproteobacteria > Vibrionales > Vibrionaceae > Vibrio > Vibrio sp. KUL80. The sequence continues at coordinate 1,734,741 of NZ_AP045842.1, read as the reverse complement.
CTCCCCCACAAATGGGTGGTTGACTGTCGATGTGTGGGAAAAGGCCAGCCAGCACTGGAGTATCTATCACGTTATCTTTACCGAGGCGTATTGCCTGATAGCGATATCATCAAGGTAGAAGAAAACACAGTGACGTTCCGATACAAAGAGAGCCAAACCCAACAATGGAAGCTGCGAACACTACCCACTCTTCAGTTCTTGATGCTCATCTTACAGCATGTACTTCCCAAAGGATTGCAACGAGTTCGTGACTATGGCTTCTTGCGAGGACAGGCTCGACAAGCACTTAGGCGTATACAGCGATTGCTGCTTGGGCTGTTTTATCAGCTCCCAAACCTTGAGCCTGTGACCAAGAATAAAGCAACACGCTTCTGCCCTTGCTGCCAGCATGAGATGGCTTGTGTTGGGGTCACTCGACCGAGATAGCCGAAAGGCAGACAGAATAAGGATAATGTTGAAGTACAAACCGGGAGAAAACGTAAACGCTAGAGACTGACGGACAACAGCTAACCTTCTGATAAAGCTATACTCTTGGCTTTATCATGGCAGCGCTCGCCTTGAAAAAATCATCAAGGTGAGAGCACCGCAGACAAAGATCGCACAATTTACTTATATAGAGGCATCGGGCTTGTTCAACACTTGGGATTAAGCGCTGGCTTCGCAGCGTTTAATCCTTATTTGTTATATTTTTTCACACACTAGTTTCACCACGTCCTGTGCCTTAGCCCCTGATTTAAAACTACGCCCAAGATCGTAAGCCATATTTTCAAGGGGAGCGTCATCGTAACCAAACTCATTTATTTCTTGAACGTACCTTTTTAAAAAACCCTTTCCACCGAGTTGCTCCCATTGAACCGTATGCATTAGTTCATGAATATGTATCTCTAGATCATCTTGGTGCTGTGGCTTCATAAAGTACATGTATTTATAGGTTATCGCACCACAATCCATATCGAGGAAGTCCCCCAAACCTATTTGTCTAAGCTCAGGGATATCCGGCTTTGGAATGTTATCAACTACAACAAATTTACATTTCGATAAATATTCTGGAGAGTAGTAGCCTGAAAATACATCAGAGAACTTCCTGCAAGATTGAGCCTGTCCTTCGTAGTCTGAAACAATCTCGTCGATCCACACATCGAACTTTTCAATCGGCATATTTCCTCCGTAAAATATAACGCTTAAGCATTTATCCATTGTCGCAGCACACTCGATAAATGCCTGTTGGACTGAGCCGCTTCTTTCTATGGATTTTGCTTTTTATCGCTCATTGCCCGTTCATCGCTACTCTGTCCAAGTGAGGTCCACTATCACCCACCATTCACACCGTAGCCACCCATTTCCATAGTGCCAACTATACTTGTTGCATAGCCATTTTTGAAGCGAACGATACCTCTCCCTCGCACTTCAACTGCGATTTTTTGTCTTGCTATCAAGCAACTAGCTCAGTCGTTCCTTTTCAGCAACGACTCGCGGCCGTATCGCTAATCTTATCAAGACCATAGATCGGCGTTTACACTTGGGGCAACTTGGTTTTTCTTTCGGTACCTCTGCGGCTTCATTCGGGACTTCACTGATACTTTTTCTGATTTCTGATAAAGCACGAGCCCGTACTGCATTGGCTAAAAACCCATAGTAACGGATCCTCATCAACCCTTTAGGCAGCACATGAAGCAGTAGCCGTCGTAGCATTTCTCCCGGGCTACAACTCATTCGCTTCAATGTCTGTGCTTGATGATCTTTATAAGTCATCTCGATACTACCATTGTTACCATAGCTCAACTGGTGAGGGTTAAGCCCGATCCGATTGCAATACCGAGACAAATACCCCACCACGGCGAGGGGGCTGTGTAAGACCGGTTTGCTGTACACTACCCATGCTTTCCTACTCACTTCTAAGAGTATGTTTTCATAAGTATCTATCACCTGTTGAACATGCTGCATCATTTCTCTTTTAAAGCGAACTGACAGTGCTTTTACTGGAAATAGATAGCCCTCTTTTCTCGTTGGAACCCAAGACTTATCTTCGGTTAATACACCACCTGGGATTAAGCAGTGCACATGAGTGTGCTGGCTAAGGTTTCTGCCCCAAGTGTGTAGAACCATCAGCGCTCCAAGTTGCCCTTTAAGATGATGACGTGGGTTGGCAAAGGCTTGTAACGTTGTCCATACTGAATGAAACAAGCACTGATAAACTTCTCTAGGGTAAGCTTTGATCATCGCATTGAATTCATGAGGCAAGGTAAATACCAAGTGGTGATACACGACCGGTAAAATATCTTGGCTACGTTTCACAAGCCATTGCTGCCTCATTTGCTCTTGGCAATTGGGACAATGACGATCTCGACAAGAGCAGTACCAAGTCACGTCATGACCACATTTCTCACACCGCCAATCATAGGTGCCCATTCGCTCCGTCCGACAGTCTCGCAAGTGGTGAAGCACTTGCCACTGCCTTGGCGTGATCTTAGCTTTGTTAATTTCATCCAACCCTTGAGTGAGCACAGTTTGATAAGGAGATAAGACACTCATTCGGCACTCCATAGCTGCTCAATCAGGTCAAACTCATTATGACTTTCTCCCTCGCTATAGTGACCAATCCAATGTGTGTATCTCAAGGTGGTTTTTATGCTCGTATGACCAAGATGTCGCTGCAAGACATTCAGTGGCATACCTGACTCAAGTTGATGGGTAGCATAAGCATGTCGCAAAGCATGAATGCCTCCCTCCTTTTTAACACCCGAAGCACGCTTTGCCGCCTTAAAACACCGCTGCACTGAGCTGATATCAAGGTGTTGCTCTGGCTCTCGGCTAGGAAAAAGGGCGATGGTTGGGTGGTAGTGACGCCAATAATTCCTTAAATGGTTTAATTGGCTATCACACAATGGAACAAACCTGTCTTTCTTACCTTTGCCTTGATGAATATGCAGACGTTTCGCCACACCATCGATATCTTTTACATCGAGAGCGACGACTTCACTCACTCGTAATCCACATCCATAACAAAGCTCGAGTGCCGTTTGATATTTCAAACTGCGACAGTGACTGATGATAGCCTTTACTTCGTGGCGATTTAACAGCTGTGGTATTTTACTGTCCCGCTTAGTTGGAGGGACAAGTCGCTCCTTAAACTCTCTCTTTAGTACCGCTCGATAGAAAAACACAATGGCATTAAGCGCCTGCGCGCAAGTACTCGCGCGAAGATGTCTTTCATTGGTTAACGAGCGTAAATACTGACGGATTTGTTCATCACTTAGTCGATCGGGTGAGCTTTGGTAGCACTTCGATAACTCAATAACCCAGCGTAGGTAACATTTATGGGTGCGTGGAGAGAAACGCCGAAGCGTCATTTCATCGATAAACTGCTGTCTTAATGGCGTCATGATGTATTCCTCTTTCAATGGATACATCATAAGTTTGGCTCATCGATGAGGGGAAAATGCGGATCTCCGCGAAGCGGCTTAGTTCAACGCTTATTAGACGGACTATTTCCGTATAAGTCCTAGCATTTTGCACCGAGTCTATATGAAACTCAAACACTATCAAGCAGTTATGTGACCATCCCCAGTTGAAGGGAGAAACTACGGAAAAACTCCGTAATTATTCTGAAAATCAGGGTTATACGGAAAGGTGGATGCGGGCGAATAATGAAGGATTGGAGCCCGTGGTGAGTAGATTCCTGCCTGCGCAGGAATGACGTGAACTGGGAGTTTTGGACTCGTAGAAGTACTTTATCAGCTAGAATGTTGGCGGCGTGGCGGCGCTGATTAGTTCACATTCTACTTTGCCTTTGTTACGGAAGCGGTGAGGCTTTCTGGTTTCGAAGTAGTATGAGTCGCCGGCTTTGAGCACGCGGGTTTGGCTGCCGACGGTGATTTCGATTTCGCCACGGATGACGACACCGCCCTCTTCCCCGTCGTGTTCGATGAAGTCTGTACCCGTATCTGAACCTGGTGGGTAGATTTCGCGGAGGATGGCGAGTTGTCGGCCTTCGCGTTTGGCGCCGACGAGGAGCATTTTGATTTTGCCGTCGCCCAAATCTGCCATTTGTTCGGCAGAGAAGAAGATGTCATCTTTGGGTTCGACGTCTAGGGTGAAGAATTCGCCCATTGAGATTGGGATGGCATCAAGGATTTTCTTGAGTGAGCCCACGGATGGGTTCACCAAGTTTTGCTCTATTTGAGAGATCATGGAGTTGGTGACACCGCTTCGCTTGGCGAGTTCTCGTTGTGACAAGCCGCGCATTGTGCGAATCGTTTTTAGCTGTTTCCCTACATCCATGTCTCTCTCCCTAAATTAAGCTGTGATCTCAGCAAGTTATTTCCGTTTACTGCTGACTCATCTTCATTTCTAGAAGCCTACGCTTTTCTGCCTTTGCCATCAACCACCACGCGATAAATGTGGCACAGGAGACAGCGAGTATCGTGAGTGTTGCCAGTGCGTTTATCTTCGGACTCACCCCTAGCCTTACACTGGAGAACACCACCATTGGTAAGGTTGTCGCACTAGGCCCAGACACAAAGCTCGCAATCACCAAGTCATCGAGCGACAAGGTAAACGCCAGTAGCCAACCCGCTAGGATCGCTGGTGCAATTGACGGAAGCGTGATTTGGAAGAACACCTTCCAAGGCGGCGCACCTAAATCCATCGCGGCTTCTTCGATTGAGCGGTCGACTTCTTGAAGCCTCGAACTAACCACCACGGTGACATAAGCCGTACAAAACGTCACGTGTGCTATCCAGATGGTCATCATGCCACGTTGGCTGAAGATATCGAACACCTGCCCCATCGCAATAAACAGCAGCAACAGTGACAAGCCGGTAATCACTTCTGGCATAACCAATGGCGCAGTAATCATAAACGCAAAGCCCGTCTCGCCTTTGAACTTACCGAATCGGTTAAGGACGAAGGCGGCGATAATGCCAAGAACCACTGCGGCACTTGCTGATAAGAACCCGATAATTAGGCTGAGTTTTACGCCGCCCATTAACAAGTCATCTTGTAGCAGCTCAGAGTACCACTTGAATGAGAAACCTGACCAAACCGTTACCAAGCGGTTTTCGTTAAACGAGTAGATGATCAGAATCAGGATCGGCAGATAGAGGAACGCAAAGCCCGCGCCCAATATCACCCACTTAAGCTTGCTGTTGTAAACTGGGATGTCGTTCATCCTTGAGCCTCCAATTCACGTTTTTGATAGCGGTGGAACCATAGAATTGGCAGCATCAGAATCAGCAGCATCACTATGGCGACGGCTGATGCCACAGGCCAGTCTCGGTTGTTGAAGAACTCTTGCCACAACACCTTACCGATTAGAACCGTATCGGGGCCGCCCAATAGTTCTGGGATAACAAACTCGCCCACGGCTGGGATAAACACTAACATTGAGCCTGCTATGATACCTGCACGTGTAAGCGGTACTAGAACCGTAAACAGTGTCGTCATTGGCTTAGCGCCTAGGTCGCTCGCGGCTTCAAGCAGTGAATAGTCCACTCGCATGAGAGCGGTATATAGCGGTAGCACCATAAACGGCAAGTAGGTGTAGATGATGCCAATGTAGACGGCGGTATCCGTGTGCAGGATTTGCAATGGCTCGTCGATAACGCCAGACATCATCAGGACGTTATTGAGCAGTCCGTTATTTTTTAAGATACCGATCCACGCATAGACTCGAATCAAGAAACTCGTCCACGATGGCAGAATAATCAGCATCAAAAGGACGTTTCGAGTACTTGGCGAAGAGTGAACAATCGCCCAGGCAATCGGAAAGCCAATGATTAAACACAGTACCGTCGAGATAAAGGCGATACGAATCGATTGAATGTAAGACGACGCGTAAAGATCATCTTCAATCAGGTACTGGTAGTTGCCGACATTGAGCAGCAGTTGCAACTGTTGCTCAGCGTAACTCAACAGCTCTGAATACGGTGGAATCGATATCTGAGCTTCTGCAAAACTGATCTTAAATACGATAAGAAACGGCAGTAGGAAGAACAGTAGGAGCCAACCGTACGGCACGGCGAGTAGCAGACACTTAGGTGTCGGTACCACGCTCCAAATATTAAGTTTGGCTGGTTTCTTCATATCTTGAGTACCACACAACTTTCCTTGTCCCAGCAAAGATTGACTCTTTGCTCCCATGTAGGCATTCCTTTCCTAACACGACTGGTATTTTGCAGTGTTGCGGTGACCAGTTTTCCTGAGTCGAGTCTTACGTGATAGATCGACTGATTACCCATATAGGCGATGTCTTCGACGAGTCCACTACAATGATTCGGCGACGGATTCATATGATCGCACAATGTAATTTTCTCCGGTCTCACAGCAATCGACACCGGAATACCTGGTGCACCAGAGATACCGTGGCTGATAGAGATAGGATTGCTCATATCTGGTGTGCGAACGGTTGAATGATCGGCCTCATTGGTTTCAAGCACACCTTCGAAGATGTTGACCGAGCCAATGAACTTGGCCGCAAATTTGGAGTTCGGGTGCTCGTAAATCGACTCTGGCGAGCCAATCTGTACAAACTGCCCTTTATTCATAATGGCGATGCGAGTTGCCATCGTCATGGCTTCTTCTTGGTCGTGGGTGACCATCACACAGGTCACGCCGACGCTTTCTAGAATATCGACCACCTCAAGCTGCATCTTTTCTCTAAGGTTTTTATCTAGCGCACCCATTGGCTCATCAAGCAGCAGCAGTTTTGGTTTTTTCGCTAAGCTTCTTGCTAGCGCGACACGCTGTCTTTGTCCGCCGGATAATTGATGAGGTTTGCGCTTGGCGAAATCGGTCATTCGTACCAGCTCGAGCATGTGCTTCACTGTAGCGTCGATCTCTTTGCTTGGCATGCCGTCTTGTTTGAGACCAAAGGCGATGTTCTTCTCCACCGTCATGTGTGGGAACAGCGCGTACGACTGGAACATCATGTTCACAGGTCGTTTGTAAGGCGGAATGTCTGCCAAATCTTCGCCATCAAGGGTGATTTGGCCGGCCGTTGGCTGTTCAAAGCCTGCTAGCATGCGAAGCAGCGTTGATTTACCACAGCCAGAAGCGCCAAGAAGCGCGAATAGCTCGCCTTGATTGATGGTGAGATCGATATTGTCCACGGCGACGTGACCATCGAAATCCTTAGTCAGACCTCGAATTTCTAGAAGTGGTTTCGGTGGCACTGGGGCAACGTGTTGATGGTTGAGCTCTGTATCGAGTGACATCACTGTCATGGTAGTCTCCAAGCAAACGCGGCGACCCAAGTTGGGTCGCCAAATAGTACTAATCAGTTTTTAAGGAAGTCGGTCCAAGCGCGAGTCATGGCACGAGATGTTTTGTGTGGCAACATCTTCGAGCTGTATAGCTTCGCTTGCGCTTCTTCTGTTGGGTAGATCCCTGGATCTTCTAGAATCTCTGCGTCGATAAACTCACGCGATGGTGGATTCGGGTTCGCATACCAAACATAGTTACTGATCTCAGCAATCACTTCCGGACGAAGTAGATAGTTGATAAACAAGTGAGCGTTCTCTGGGTGCTTCGCCTCTTTTGGAATCGCCATTAGGTCGAACCAAGCCAATGCACCCTCTTTAGGAATCGAGTACGCCACTTCAACACCATTGTCTGCTTCAGCAGCGCGATCAGCCGCTTGAAGGACGTCACCAGACCAACCGATCGCGACACAAATATCACCGTTTGCTAGGTCATTGATGTACTGCGACGAGTGGAAGTAGGTCACGTATGGACGAACTTGTTTAAGCAGCTCCAAAGCGTCTTTCTTGTAGTCGTTTGGATTGGTACTGTTTGGGTCTTTGCCGATATAGTTCAGCGCAGCCGCCATGATTTCGGTAGGCGCATTCAAGAAGCCCACACCACACTTGTTGAGTTTTTCCATGTTCTCAGGCTTGAACACGAGATCCCAACTGTCGACAGGCGCATCTTCACCAAGTACCGCTTTTACTTTCTCAACGTTGTAACCAATACCCGTCGTACCCCATAGGTAAGGGACTGAGTAGTCGTTACCTGGGTCGACAGTGTCAGCAAGAATACCCATCAATTTTGGGTCAAGGTTCTTGTAGTTGGTTAGCTTAGACTTATCGAGCTTTTGGAAAGCCCCCGCTTTCGCCTGACGACCTAAGAAATCGTTACTCGGTACAACTAGGTCAAAGCCTGTGTTGCCCGATAAGATCTTCGCCTCTAACACTTCGTTTGAATCGAATACGTCATACACCACTTTGATGCCGGTTTCCGCTTCAAACTTCGCAATGGTGTCTTCCGCTATGTAGTCTGACCAATTGTAAATGTTGAGCACTTTTTCCTCAGCAGCAATAGATGTCATTGAGGTAAGCCCCAACGTCATCCCTAACGCTACACCAAAGTATGCTTTTGCTTTCTCCATTTGGACCTCCGTTTCCTGTTTGCTCTTTGCTTAATACCTTTGTTGTGTTTTTCTGGTATTGTGTGTCTCGTCGGCTACTGCGAAACGTCGGCGAGTGTTTTATCGAGCGCGAGTTTTGCTTTTTCGATGAACTCATCGATCTCGTCTCGGGTGATAATGAGCGGTGGCGAACAAATCATGGTGTCCCCTACCGCTCGAAGAACGACACCTGAGTTAAAGCAATGCTCGCGACAACGCGTACCTACATCGAGGTCTTTGTGGTATCGCTCATTAGTCTGTTTGTCTTTGACCAGTTCAATCGCACCAACCAGACCTTTACTTCTTGCTTCACCGACCATTGGGTGCTCTAAAAGCTCACTCCAACGTGAAGCAAAGTAAGGGGCGGTATCTTCGCGAACTTGGTTGATGATATTGCGGTTCTGCATCTCCTTGATATTGGCGATGGCAACCGCACAGGCAGCTGGGTGACCTGAGTAGGTAAACCCGTGCGCAAATTCGGTGTCCGCATCCGTCAGCACTTTGGCAACATGGTCTCGCACCATGACGCCACCAAGTGGTAGATAGCCCGAGGTAATACCCTTCGCCATACACATGAGGTCTGGTTTGATGTTGTAGGTTTGGCTAGCAAACCATTCACCTGTTCGTCCGAAACCACAGATCACTTCATCAGCAATCAAAAGGATTTCATACTTATCGCAGATGCGTTGGATTTCTGGCCAGTAGCTATCTGGCGGGATAATCACGCCACCAGCGCCTTGGATAGGCTCAGCGATAAACGCAGCGACATTCTCTTCACCAAGTTCAAGGATCTTCGCTTCAAGCTGACGTGCGCGCTCCAAGCCAAACTCGTTCGCATCCATACCCTGACCTTCACCAAAGTGATACGGCTGATCGATATGAGTAATGTTTGGCAATGGCAAACCACCTTGCGCATGCATAAACGCCATACCACCCAAGCTTGCGCCCGCCATAGTACTTCCATGGTAAGCATTCTTACGGCTGATGATGGTTTGTTTGTTTGGTTTGCCAAGGCTTGTCCAGTAATGACGAACCATGCGAACCACAGTGTCGTTGCACTCAGAGCCCGACCCGGTAAAGAACACATGATTCATGCCCTCTGGCGCGACTTCAGCAAGCAGCGTCGAAAGCTCAACAGCAGGTGGATGCGTAGTCTGGAAAAACAGATTGTAGTATGGCAATTCCTTTAACTGGTTGGTCGCCGCTTCAATAAGGGGCTCACAGTTGTAGCCCATATTCACGCACCAAAGACCCGCCATTCCATCTAAGATTTTATTGTCGTGCTCATCGTAGATGTAGATGCCTTCTGCACGAGTAATCACTCGTGAACCTTTATCGTTTAGTGCTTTGAAGTTAGTAAATGGATGGAGACAGTGTGCGCTGTCTTGCTCTGTCCATTTTGATCCGTTTTGTACTGACATAAATTAATTTCCATTTCCTGCTGTTTAATTGATGCTCTTTTGGATAGCGTTGCCTTAGTTACACGTTTAAAAGTAAGAATTCTCGCTCCCAAGAACTGATCACTTGGAAGAAGGTTTTGTACTCCTTGCGTTTGATTGCCACATAAGCCGATACAAATCGATCGCCTAGGATTTCTCGTAATTCATCGCTATTCTCTAGCAGAACCAATGCATCCTCTAGGTTGTGAGGAAGCGAGTATGGTTCAGTAGTCATGTCGCCTGTGCTCTTCGCCGTTGGCGTGAGTTTTTCTTTCATGCCAAGGTAACCACACGCTAAGGTAAGAGCCATCGCCAGATACGGGTTAGCATCTGCGCCCGCGTAACGGTTTTCTAAACGTCTTGAATCTCGATCCGATACTGGGACACGAAGACCAACAGTGCGGTTGTCTTCACCCCAAGCGACGTTAGTTGGCGCTGAATCACCAAACACCAAACGGCGGTACGAGTTCACGTTTGGAGCAAAGAACGCAATCGCTGCTGGCGTGTATTTCTGCATGCCACCGATGTAGTTCATGAACAGTTCGCTGTTTGAGCCATCTTCGTTGGCGAATAGGTTTTTACCTTTGTCATCAACTAGGCTTTGGTGAATGTGCATCGCACTGCCCGGCTCATCTTCCATCGGTTTTGCCATAAAGGTGGCGTAGACATCGTGTCTGAGCGCCGCTTCTCGTACCGTGCGTTTGAATAGGAATACTTGGTCTGCTCTGTCTAGTGGCTCGCCGTGGTCAAAGTTAAGCTCCATCTGCGCTGCGCCAGACTCATGGACCAAGGTATCGACATCCAAACCCTGCGCTTCGCAGTAGTCGTACATGTCTTCAAAAATAGGATCGAACTCGTTAACCGCATCGATACTGAATGACTGTCTTGCTGTTTCTGGGCGACCATTGCGACCAATTGGTGGCTCAAGTGGGTAGTCCCAATCAAGGTTTTTCTGAACTAGGAAGAACTCCAGCTCTGGCGCGACAACTGGATGCCACCCTTCTTTTTCGTAGAGACTCAACACACGGCGTAACACAGCACGTGGTGAGATATCGACTGGGTTACCCTCTACGGTGTAGCAGTCGTGAATCACTTGCGCCGTGGGCTCTTTGGTCCAAGGAACAAATCGAATCGTGTTTTGGTCGGGTTCCAGAGTCATGTCCTTCTCGGTCAGATCGATCATACTTTCATCGTCTGGCCAATCGCCGGTCACGGTCTGGAAAAAAACCACTTCGGGAAGACGCATGCCCCCTTCTCGAAGGAATTTTTTCGCTGGCATGATTTTGCCTCGAGCGTTGCCCGTGATATCCGGGATCAAACACTCAACTTCAGTAATACGGTTCTCTTCTATCCATTTCCTAATCGTTTCCATAAATCCTTCTTTTCGTTACTCGCTCAACGAATTTATCAATAAGCTCCCATTTAGCATTGGCATCGACCTGTATAAATGTCAAACAAAGATGTTAATTATTTTGCAACTTTTGAGATGACGATTAACATTTTAGATACATTAGTGTTGTGTTTTACTGAACATTGTGTCTATGGTTAAAAAGCAACCAACACGGTTGAGCCCAATTTAGGGCTTGATACATAAGGAATCGTTGGGAAAAGTGGAGGAGCCACAGTGGGAACGAGTCAACTTGCGAGTAGTGCAGACAACATCGAACCAATTCAACTTGGTCACGAAAAGCTTACAATTGAACGATTTATTGAACAGCATCCAGACGTCACCAGTTTGGATTTGATCCTGTTCGATATGAATGGTGTTGTTCGAGGCAAACGTGTCCCCATCACCCAACTCAACAAAGTTTTGGAACAAGGTATTTGTCTACCCGCTTCGGTATTCGCACTGGATATATGCGGCGAGACGGTAGAAGAAACCGGACTGGGTTTTGAAAAAGGTGACGGTGATAGGATCTGCCGTATGGTGGCAAGCTCACTCACCACCACGCCTTGGCAAGAGAACAGTGCCCAAGCGATCGTCACTATGTTTGAGCCAACCTCGAACCAACCTTTCTTTGCCGACCCAAGACACGTACTCGAAGTTCAGCTAGAAAAATTCGCTGACAAAGGACTCAAACCTTGCATCGCAGTTGAGCTGGAATTCTATCTACAAGATCTTGAACCCGACGAAGCTGGCAACCCACAACCACCATTGATGCCAATCAGTGGTGAACGCATGACACAAACTCAAGTCTATTCCCTAGAAGAGCTCGACGAATTCAAAGCCTTCCTCGATGAGATCATCAGCGCCTGTGAAGAGCAAAATATCCCAGCTGAAAACATCACAGCCGAGTACGCCCCTGGGCAGTTCGAGGTTAACCTAAAGCATACTGATGATGTTCTACTCGCTTGTGACCAAGCCATGCTGTTAAAGCGTGTGGTTCGAGCGGTCGCCAAAAAACACGGCTTCTACGCCAACTTTATGGCGAAACCTTACACCGAATACGCAGGCAACGGCTGTCACGTGCATATCAGCCTGCGAGATGAAACCGGAACCAATGTTTTTGGTGAAGATGAGAGCGTTCTTCTCAATGCGATTGCGGGCGTACTAGCACACCTTGAAGATAGCATGGCGATCTTCGCGCCTAACGCTAACTCTTATCGAAGGCTACAGCCTAATATGTTTGTGCCATTGCACGCGACATGGGGTTGGGATAACAGAACCGTGGCGGTTCGAGTACCTGCAAGCGGTCAATCAGACAAACGTATCGAACATCGACTCTCTGGTGCCGACGTAAACCCCTACCTCACCGTCGCAGTGTTGCTCGCGTCTATTCTCGACGGCATTGAAAACAAACTCACTCCGCCAGAGCCAATAGAAGGCGATGCAACATTACTCGAGCTTCCTATGCTGCCTATCTCTTGGGATATGTCACTGCATGAATTTGCTAACAGTCAGTTTATGAAACGTAGCTTTGGAGAGGAGTTCTGCAAGGTTTACCTAGCAAACAAAAAACATGAGCAAGCTCGCTTCTCGGCGCAAGTCTCGCCATTAGAATATCAGTGGTACAAGTAAAGTAAGGATACAAAATGAAAGTGAAGCACACAGACTCTTATTACGCCGCATCGCGAAATCAGCAATTCGATTTTCCTAAACTAATGGGAGATCATATTGCTGACGTCTGTGTTATTGGCTCCGGCATCACCGGAGCCACCGCCGCACTCGAGCTTGCTAACAAAGGCTTTAAAGTGATCGTCCTAGAAGCCAATCGCGTTGGCTGGGGCGCTTCTGGAAGAAGCGGTGGCCAAGCGATCTTCGGTTGGGCTTCCGAGCAAGACACCTTAGAAAAGTTGGTCGGTAAATCCGACGCAAGAAAGCTCTGGGATATTTCAGTTGAAGCGTTAGCGCTGACCAAGTCAAACATCAACAAGTACAACATTGATTGCGATTGGCGAGATGGCATGGTGCATGTCGGCGTTAAGCCTCGCCACGATAAAGAGCTTAAAGCTTGGTATGACGACCTCACCGAAAACTACGGCTATGAGTCGCTAGAGATGTGGGATCAAGAAAAGACGCATCACCACATCGCAAGCCAAAAATACACATCTGGTATGTTCGATAGCAACAGCGGCCATCTGCATCCACTCAATTACACGCTTGGCTTGGTAAACGCTGCCAAACAGGCTGGTGCAGAGTTCTATGAAGACAGCGCCGTGACCAAAATCGAGCATGGTGACCCGGCTACTCTATTCACTAAAAACGGCACCGTAAAAGCTAACCACGTTATCCTCGCTTGCAACGCGTATATGGATGGCTTGGAGACCAAACTTGAAAACAAAGTGATGCCCGTTGGCACCTATATATGTGCCACCGAACCCTTGGGTGAAGACGTTACCGGTGCTCTAATGAAAGATCACATCGCCGCTTGTGACATCAACTTTGTCTTAGATTACTTCCGCTGCTCTGGCGATCACAGGATGCTATTTGGCGGACGAGTCAGTTACTCTGGCGTCGCTCCGTTTAATCTAGAAAAAGCGATGCGTGGACGGATGGTAGACATATTCCCTCAGCTATCAGACGCAAAAATCGATTATGCATGGGGTGGAAATGTCGCCATCACAATGAACCGCGCGCCACACTTTGGCCGACTCAAACCCAATGTCTACTTTGCCCAAGGCTTTTCCGGTCACGGCATCGCGGCAACGGGGATGGCAGGCACACTGATGGCAGAGTGCGTCGCAACCACCGCAGAGCGCTTCGCGATTTTTGATAAGATCCCGCATATGCCCTTCCCTGGAGGAAGATTGTTTAAGACTCCAGCGTTGGTTTTGGCAATGTCCTATTATCGCGTGAGGGATATTCTTTAGAGCATATTCCAAAGGTAATAAGGGGTAAGGATGCACAGTACCCTCACCCCGTATCACTTATCAGATCTTCTGTATTCCAGTATAACCTGACTCTAGCGCAATGAGTTAATAAGATACTCTAGTGTTGGTTCTAGCGTCCCACCTTTATCATCGAATCGATACTTTGGCGGGGTCAACCAGTCTCTTTCCACCATTTCACTTATCAAGTCAAGATACTTAATACTGCATTTACCAATCAGTAGATTATTTAAGTTACTGTCCTCCTCTGCCTTCAATATACTTAAGAAGCCTGTGAGATAAAGGTAATCTTTGGTAAAGCCGCCACCACGATAAACGCGTGTCGTGGTCATAAATGCAGCGTCTTTTTGAATGCCAAGCTCCTCGACTAGGTAAGAATAAGTATTGTAGAAGTTATGCTCCTTCAGCATCGAATCGACAGCCAACACGCGAGTCGAAAGGTCCTTCAACCTGTCCAAAGACATGTACCCGGCCTTATACTCGGCCATAATAGCCATACCTTCTTGAGTAAAGGTAGAACCCGGTAAGCCCAACTGAAAAATCTTCAAAGCCTGTTGCTTAGCGTTGTATGTCGTCGCCATGTGTACACCTAACTCATGCTGTATAAGTCGCTGTACTTCCTCATGAGTAAACGTTGCGCCCTTATTCACAAACAACGTCGGAGGCACGGAACTCACCATTGCTCGTGCTGCAAGTGAGCTGGTTAGCGTTATTTTGCACTTCATCCCCCAATTTGTAGCAGCGACTTTCATTTGCTCTGCCGCTTCTGATGCTGAATATATTTCACGCGGCGCAGATGAAATATCTTTTGCATACATCAAAAACTTCGCATTGCTTACTGCAGCTTCATCAGGACGTCCATGATAAGCTAAACTGTTGTATAGAAAGTGTTCTTGACCAACACTCGTTAGTAGATCGACTTTCTCGCTGAGTTTGTCAATCATGTCGCTATAAAGCTGACGCATGTCAGGATCAGCAATATCCTCTATTGGAAGCCTATAGAGCTGAAACTTAAACTCGTTCGCATTGATTGGAAGTTGTCGATACCGGTAGTTAGGTTGATAGCGAGCTGCGTTGGCAAAAAACCGCTTCTTCTCACTCGGGATATTTGTTGGCGTCACATATTTCAGCGTCTCTACTTTATGAGCCAATCTGTATAGAGCACGATCAACAGACAAAACTGCAGGATCGATAGCTGAGCTCAACATATCTGTCTTGCTTACTTTGGGCTTTCGATTGTAAATGCGTTGAAAATAAGCACTGGTCTGGCTGAACGCTTCTTTAAGACCAGATTGTAAAGCTTCTAGAACGAGTGGGTATGGGGTGCCACTTTCCTCTTCCATGAACACTTTTTTGACCTCTGTGGGAAGTACCAAAGTCCGGTCAAAGTTCGCATTAGTGTGCGCGATAAGATAGCCACGTCCTTCAAATACTGAGTTTTCCTCAGCCGTTACTTGTATGTTTGGGAGTTCTATTTTACGAAGCTCTTGCATGAAACGAGTGACTGTCTTGCCCCATCTCTCACCATCAACCTGAGACGTTCCGATGTTAAAAACGGGAGTGCTCTTCTCTATGCGTTTGTAATTGTATGAATGCATATCAAAAACAATGACAAGACCAAACATCGACTCAAGTTTCTGTATCAGTGCAGAGTATATCTGATAGAACGCAGCGTGCTTGCCTTGGCTATTCATACGCTGCTTTGCAGGTAAAGGCTTATCCCAAACCTTTTGCTCCCAGGCACTACGGTAATACGTACTCAATGACATCGCACGATTTAAGTCGTACTCAAACCTCGAGTCCAACCCAACTAGAGTAATCGGCTGAGAAGAAATCATATCATCGGTAAATGGGTCTTCTTCAAAATACCGTTGCTCTTTAGTTAGTAGACAATGTTTTATCAAATCTTCACGCAGACGTTCGCCTGCGTGAATGGCGGTACACACCACTGGTAAGTACTCGTCGATTTTCAAAACACAACCGGTCTCTTCCACCTCAGCATGAAAAGTCGTGGTATTTTGAATACGTTGGAGAACATCAGATACAGAGAGTTTTTCCATCGTTAAGACTCGATTTGGTGCGCGTTTTGGACCGCAAGCCTAAATGCACTCTTTCTCTGCTGAAGAAGATCTTTGGAATGCACAATATTTTCAACAAAATCAATAACTTGCCTCTGCAAACGCACTCGATTTAGCTTATTGATGCGCATAATACCGCCGGGACTAAGCACGTTAACTTCGACAAGCTTGCTTCCTATCACATCCAGTCCTGTGAAGTAGAGTCCATCGCGAACCAACTTGGGACCGATCGCCGCACATAGACGCTTTTCTTCTTTAGTAAGCGTATGTTTCACTACTGTGCCACCAGCATGAATATTTGAGCGAATTTCACCTGAAGCAGGTACTCTCCTCATCGCGCCAATAGGCTCTCCGTTTAGCATCAAGATACGTTTGTCGCCGTCTTCTGCGCCTTCGATGTAGTCTTGCAGGATCACGTAGTTACTCGTCTCACCTTCACCAATGTAAAAGTCGAGCAAAGATCTAAAGTTCTGCTGGGCATTTTTTTCTATGACGATGACACCATGACCACCATATCCATTGAGCGGTTTAAGTATCATTTTCTCGCTGGTACTTTCTTCCAATACGCGTTGCAAATAGTCGCGGTTTTTCGAAACGTGTGTCGCAGGGATAAACTCGCTCGCAGTGCCACCCATACTCGCAGTGTAAAGCTTGTTATTCGCTAGGCGCAGACCTTCGAGATCATTGATGATTAACGTGTCATCCTTTATTGAGTCTAGAAAGTTTAGTGCTAGGTTATCTAGCGGAGGGTTAGCTCGCATAAAAATGACGTCGAAACCAGCCATAGGTAGGCGAGCTTTGCGAAAGTCCGCATTACGATAAAAAGTAGGAATTTTATCGGATACTTTACCTTTCTTTAAAACCTGACAGAAACCAAATACCGTACTATCTCTTATCGTCAGACCACTCGTTGTTGTAATCGCGACCGTATGGCCGCGCAACGCGCACTCGTGAACTAAACGCAGAGTGGTATCTGTCTCGGGGCATACTCGTTCCCAAGGGTACATTAGAAAGCAAATGTTCATTAATCGTCCTCAAGTGTTTCAACTATGTCGTCTTCTGACGCTTCGGGCTTATTGCGCCCATTGAGGGTATGAAACTTCTTTCTACCGCGAGCTAAGTTAATATATTTAAACCATGTTTTTTCTATCTTCGATTCTGGTTCTACTTCAAAGTGAGCGACTTTCACAAGACGTCTTTCTTCTTCATTTATCGCTTGAAGTTCGCCAGTTTCTAGACTCAATAGTGTCTTTCCATAAAACGTCAAAATTTCTTCTTCAGCTAGAGTGAAATCACCAGATTTAGCAAAGCCACGAGGGTATTTGAGATTGTCATAGAATCTCGTAGCGCCTTGGCGTATTGAAGTTGGGGTCATAGTTACCTCGAATTTACCAATGGGTGAGAAAACTTGATGAATCGAAAGGTAATTCTTTACAGAAAAATTAAAAGGAAATTTTCTTTGTCGTGAAGATAAATAATTTTTATGGACACAGTTGAACTTGCATTTCCGCCTAATATGCCTGCATTTTGGTGATCGATTAGACAAATAATCTAATTTGAATGGATATTGAATGACCAAGTTTTGGTCATTTATTTGATGAGGGTAAAAAAGAACAGTGACAGTAGAAATGGGGAGCTAAGTAACTAGCTCCTACTCGATACAAATTTTGACGCAGTACTCGTCTTTGATTGCATAACTTTGAGTTGCGTTACTCAACCTCATCTATAACTTCCACGCGAGTCACTAACAATTGATCCACTTTATAATCATCAATATCAACAACCTCAAACTTATACCCAGAGAACACCACAGAATCAGTGCGACGCGGAATTTTCTTCAACATAAACATCATAAAGCCAGCGATGGTTTCATAGTTTTGCGAATGCGGTAGCTCATCAATTTGCAGTGTGCGCATAACATCCGTAATAGGCGTGACACCATCGACTAACCAAGAATGCTCATCACGGGCGACGATCTGCTCCTCACCTTCTGCTAACACCCAACTACCCATTGCTGCGCTTTGTAAGTCATTAAACGTTACGACACCAAGCACTAGCGCATATTCGTTCAATACCACTGCGAAATCTACGCGGTTAGATTTAAAATACTCCAGCGCTTCGGACAAGCTCAATGTATCGGGAATGATCGGGCAGCTTTGAACCACACTGCTGCTTTTCAAATCCAAAGTCTGTTCATTAATGAGACGAATCAACAGCTCGGTTGAGTTAACAAAGCCTTTGATCGCATCAAGCTGCCCGTCACAGACTAAGAACTTGTGATGAGGGTTGTCAGCTATTTTGCGTTTAAGCATCGATTCATCATCACTAAGTGAGAGAAAAGCGATGTCTTCACGCGGCGTCATGGCAGAAGTAATAGGGATGGATTGCATCTGAAATACGCTTTCCATCATTTGTTGCTCGTTGGTATCCAGTACGCCCGCTTCCGCGCCTGCATCCATAACCGCATAAATATCATCACTTGTGATGTCATCATCGCGCTCAGCTGGAACGCGTAGCAAACGAAAAATCAGAGTCGCCAAACCATTAAACACAAATACGATGGGTTTAAGGATGAGTATGCAAACCACTAAAGGCTTTACCAACGCCAAAGCGACGGTCTCGGGCATCGCCATGGCGATACGTTTAGGCATAAGGTCAGCAAACAGAATAAACAGACTGGTAACCAAGGTAAAAGAGAGAACAAAGCTTGTTTGAGCCACCCATGTTGCTGGAATCCAATTGCTAAGCATTGCGGCGATATAAGGGGTGAACGCTGATTCCCCGACAATGCCGCCCATAATAGCTACTGCGTTTAGACCAATTTGCACAACAGTGAAAAAGTTACCTGGGTGCGTTTGTAGCCCAAGCACTAAAGTCGCTCGTTGATCGCCATCGTCCGCGAGTTGGCGCAAACGAATTTTACGCGCCGCAGCCAATGAGATTTCTGACATCGAGAAAAAGCAACTGATTAAGATCAGCGCCATAATTATAGAAAGGTTTTCAAGTAGACTCATGGAGACTATCCGAATAGAAAAGTGGCGCCATTCTAGCCACAATTGGCGAGGATATTGAGAAAACTTCCACGAAATTATTTTGTCGAGACGATAACTTGGCTAACACTCTCTACATGAAGTACATTACGCCTAAATGCCCCAATTATCTCGCTCGACCCCATGCTAGATCGAATGATTGTAAAGGAAGCAGCAGTAAAGAGTTAACTGGAAGAGTCTTAGTAGCAAACAGTCATGCTAAATGAGTCAAACACAACTGCTTGCTGAGGTGGTTCAATACTGTACTAGCGTTATTTCAACTTCAAATCACTTGGTCGCCAAGATTTATCAAACCAAGCCTCCGTAGGACCATACGCTCTAAAGATAACGTTGTAGCCCTTACCTGGCATCGTTTGTACCCAGTTCCCCTCCCAACCTTTTGGCGCCTCAGGTGCGAAGTGAACAGTTACAGAACCATCCTCATTTTTACGGATATTCTCACTTAGACCATCAACACCTGCTGATTTTTGGTCGGTTTCCAACATAGAACGGGTTTGATTGTCGTACACCATGAATGACCAGAAGTTAGCAACCGGTACATCTTTAGGTAATGTTACTGTGTAGTGTTTTCCGCCATCAAGAAGATTGTCATCTGCATCACGAGTCGCCAATAAATAAGCAGAGCCTTTACCGACTGTATTTGCAACCATATCAGGAGTGATTCCGGTCGCCATAAAGTGGAATGTCGCCCTCTCATCTACTGAGATGACACCCTGCTCATCTTTAAATTCATGACCCGAGATCAGGGGTGTGAACCAATGGCGGTCATCGTAAACCTTCAAATTTTCTTCTGGATAAAAGTAAGTCGCGCGCGCTTCAGCAGTAGCAATTTTTGCAGCTTCTGCGAGTACAGACTTCATTCGATCATCTGGTGCAAACACTTTTCCTTTTTCGATCCCCAAATCTTGAGCTAAAGCAATCCATTCTTGGTCCCAAATCTCAGTGGGTTCATACTGAATCAAGGTATTGATCTCATCAAAGAACTTCTCATTCATGGCGTGAACGGTGTTGTACTGACGATCTGTTAGGTTGATAAACTTAGTCTTGTTACTTTTTCCATAAGGATACAGCTTCATTGTTTGTTTGAGCTTAGCGATGTTTCCTTCAACATCCGATTTTTGCCCGACAATGCGCAATAGTAACCAGTGTTGGTAGCCGTCCGTTTCAATCGGAATGTATCCGTCAGGCACTTCTCCTTTATAGGAATTGTGGTAGATGAAATACTTACCACCCTTACCCTGATCCATTGGGTGTGTGACGCCTACTTTGCCTGCAAACTTAAATGCTGCATTATCAAGCAACCCAAGTACAGGAGTGCCTACCTCCAACACAACAGGTCCGTCTTTGACGTCTACTTCACTTGTTACATAAGGTGTTGTCGTATTCGGGGTTAGCCAAATGCTACGTGCATTGAGCATGCCTTCTGAAATACCGATCGTTTGGTTTGGCTTCATACCGATACTTTCGTGTCCTGCAAATAGACCTTGCATTGATGCCACAGAAATACCTGACAAGAACACTCGCACTGCTGTTGCAGTATCAACAAAATCACGAGCTTTGATGTAGGTTTCGAGAGACGGTGCACCAGACGTATATTCCATCTCACCTAAGTAGATAGATTGAACACCATCTGGAGTAATGATTTCTTCTGGCACGTTGGCGCTATATTCTGGTGAGGCGAAAGCCGCGAATGACACCGATGAGACAAGTACTGATACCAACAATTTAGACATGTAAAACCTCGCAAAGGATAATTCTGAACGCGCACCTAACTCCTTTAACTCATTCAGTTTATTGCTGAAACAGTCCTTAGCGCGTCAAACATGTTCAAATATAGGCAACCAATCACCTTCATTCCAATAATAACTTTTAATATCAGATATGCATCATACGCATAATAAAACACCTTAAAGAGTTGTTCTGCATTGCCCTACATACAAATAGGGCAATGGGGCTTCCTAAATAGCAGATTAGAAAAAGTATCGAATACCCATATAAACATCAGAGTTCCACTGATTCTGTAGCTCAATACCTGAAACACTCAAGTCAGAATGATCAAGCTCCAACCGAGTATTGATCCACCATTTACGGTCACCAGTCAGCGGCGCGTTGACGATGAGTTTTGTCGAAAGATTTTCAGTTTCTACACTTTTACCGCTTAGCTTTCGGTACTCAGGCCAAATCATCATAAATGCACCACTGCTACCCAATGGAATAGATGCAGCAAGAGATACATTGACGCCATCAACGTCATCTTTTAAGCCTCCTACATCAAATTGGCCATAAACATAGCTCGCGATTGGAAATAGCATAAAGCCTGGCGTGTACTCGTGGTTGATCGCACCAACGCCGCCAAGGGCTAGTAGATCAGATTTAAGCCCTGAAGCGCGGATGTTGATGTAATCTGCGGAAAGACCAGCCCTTGGCATAAAGTTGACGCCAGTATCTGCTACTTGGAAATACTGGAATCGTGAGGAACCATACTCAAGTCCAAATTCATTGTCACCGTTATCGCCAGTGTTTCCGAATTTAGCTTCGGCCATAAACGCGAATTGATGACCATTGTCATAGCCCCCAGAAACCATAGCAACAGGCATTATGTTGCTATTACCACTCACCATAACAGCAGCTTGAGTGTATACATTAGTCAGATCAGAAGGGTCAATATCTTCACCGCTGGCTTCGGCAAAGGTGTAAAACGAGATAAAGGGAGTGACTGCTAAAAGAGTAAAGAGTTTTTTAATCATTGAAATATCCAGAATAGGAGGCGAAAACGCCTCCTAGAGGTTTGCTTGCTTGTCAGAAGGCCGATGTCAGAGTTTGCTTGTTCACCATCGGCATGCGAACGTTGCGATCGCTTGGTGCTTAATGATGAATCCGGCTTGAAACCGAACTCGATGGGATTAGTTGATCAGGTAGTGAGACATGACACCAATACGTTCTGAAACTTGGCCTGTGACATCACCAAATAGGTCAGCCCTGTCCGCCTTGATGCTGTAGTTTTTGCCATTGTTCAGCTTGTCGAAGTCAACCATGAAATGGGTGTATGCGTCGCCATATTGATAGCGAACCTGCATTACTTTTTGGTCCAGGTTATAGCCCATAGAATAGAGTGTGGCGTACCCACGCATGACTCCCTCGGCATCTGGACGATTTGCCGCATCCAACGGAATTTTGTAGGTGACACTATCTAGTTTTGCTAAGCCATTTACATAACTTGTCGGCTCTTTTAGCTGCGATTTCATGTACTTGTTCCAGACAAATCGCTGAGCTGAGTTGATGTTTCCAGGGATTGGGTATTCACCATCAATCACATCTGTCGTTGTCGGCTTTGCTTGTTCCCAGTTGGCAAGGTGCTCTTTAAATGTTGGGCTATTCGTCATCACGTCATATTGTTTACCGCGATAGATTTTCCAACCGCCATCAAGAAACTCGAGCACGGCAGAATCGCCGCTTTGATCCTGAACTGAATAGTGCCCACGCATTGAATGGCCGTTGTGCTCAAAACGTTGGATCTCTATATCGTGAATGTTTTGCAGCGCTTCCTCTACTGTCGAGTAGTTATCGAGTAAATAAGCTACAAATATGGCATTAGAGATCTGGTCAGCACCGCTTTCTATGTTGCCAGTTGATTCTTCATCTAAGAACAGACCATTGGCCGAGAAGCCAGCCTCATTAAAACCATCTACAAGACCAATGCCATATAACGTCATTCCGATAGATGCGTATTTAGATGTCCACGTTTTACCATTTTCCGAGTTATGACCTTTGTAGCTTTGACCTGCATGACGAACTTCGATAGTTGGCTGGTTTTCTTCCATCCAATCCATGGTGCGACTAACAAATACACCGTGATCTTCCGTTTCCCATAGGATGCGAGAGCATGCTTCAGCCGTTGCACTGATTGTTCCAATAGAAATGGCTGCGGCTAGGGCTAACACAGATTTGCTTTTAAGAGTTTTCATCATTTTGCCTACTTAACGTTATTGTCTGGAAATGACTTTAAACAGTTAATCGCAACAGTGAAAATCACATATGTTGTATAATCTACAACATAAGTTAGTTTGCTAATGGAGAATTCTAATATGCCGAGAGCGTCATTTGACCAACTTAGTGCCTTTGTGGCGGTTGCTGAACAAGGCTCATTTAGCAAAGCGGCAAGAGCGTTAAATAAAGATCGTTCTACTCTGCATCGCCAAGTTTCCGAACTCGAGATTGATTGGGGAATAGATCTGTTCGAGCGAAGCGGGAAGTTCCCTAAATTGACAGAGCAAGGAGCAAGTTTAGTCCGTCCATCTAAATTCATTATCTATCAGATGAACGCGTTAGAATCGGCGACAGATAGCTTATTCTTGGGAGAGCAAACGAGCCTCTCAATTTGTCATGATGCATCCATTCCTAGTTCAGCGGTTAAGCAAATTGATCGGGAGATTCGACAACGTCACCCAATGACAACGATTAACTGGCTCTCTCGTTCACGTGATACAGCTTTGAATCACCTCATCGATGGCAGTGCGGATTTTTCTATAACACTTAATCAAGGAGCCGTTCATCCCGAAACTGGTGTCAGCTTCATCAATCTTGGCTACCCTGCCTTCGATTATTACGTTCACAGAAACTCCCCACTAGCCAAAAGCAAAGGCTTATCCTTGGCAGAAGTTCAACTTCATCGGCAGTTTGTATTAGAGGATTTGCAACAAAGTCAATTTGGGCAGCAAACTCTTATATCGTCGAAGATTAGCTCAATAAGCGACCCGTCAATGTTGCTAGATCTATTAGAAACGGAAGGATTTAGTTTGTTACCAAAACACCTTCTAGGAGTTAGAGAGGACGAGTTTGTATCACTAGATGTTGAATTTGCGGTTCAGTCTGGGCACTTTGGCTACGTACTACTTTACCCAGCGAGTGCAATAATTAAACCTCTTCAACAAGATTGTATTGAGGCTGTCAGCAAGTGGTTTAAGCAGGTTTGTGCTCCGGAAAAGGCTAACTAGTAGAGAGAATGCATACCGCTTTTCTATTTAATCCTTAAGTGATTTCCAGAAAACCACCTTATCATCACCTTCATCATAGTAATCAGGTATTACAGCTACTTGCTTATATCCGCACTTGGGATAAAACTCCCTCGTCTTTTCATACGCTGGAAGCCCCGATGTTTCGACCAACAAAATGCGCGCCTCTTGACCTTTAACCTGACTCTCAGCCTGTTGCATCATAGCTTTACCGATACCAACGCATTGATACTTAGGTTGTACAGCGATCATGAGTAGGTTCCATGTGCCCTCGGTCATTCTTTCTGGGGAACAAAAAGAAACAGCAACAATGCCCGCTTTCTCATTGTCTGCAACCGTCCAAACTTCTTGCGAGTCACCAGAGAAATACTCGGACGTCATTTCATCGAGATATTCAGAGGGAAACATTTCATTCGCATCGATGATGGATTTAACCGCTGGCAGGTCATTTTGTTTCATGGCACGAAGTTGGCTATCGGTAATCAATTGTCTGGCTCTCATATTTCTTAAGGAATGAGTTAAGAATAGCTTAGTTTGTGTTTGCCAATGAATGGTGAACTTTTACTCAACATTGAGCTTATTACGCATTTCTTCGATGATACGTAAAGTATCAATCGTCGCTTTCATTGGATGCTTATCACTCTGGATTTTGTTTTGTCTTAGACACTCCATCGCCTCCGCAATTTGATACTCAAAACCGGCACCCAAGTGCGGTGCGTCGAATATTTCGGAGTCCCTGTCAGTAACCAGCGTTGCTTTCTCTGCACCAAAAAAAGGTTCTGCGACTTCGATTCGTCCCTGTTCGCCAAATATGACCATGGTGTTTGGGGTATTGATATTGAAACTGCACGTAAACGTGGCACTAACGCTATTTTCATATTCAAGAATCGCCGAGACACTTTCTTCGACCCTCGTTTCCCCTACTTCACCTGTGATTTGCCAGTTTAGAGGCAGTTGCTCGAAGACATAATTTGATAATGCGATGTTGTAGATACCAATGTCATGCAGTGCACCTCCTCCCTGCACGGGGTCAAAGAGGCGGTCACTGTAGTTACGCTCAGCTTTAAAGCAGAAGTTTGATTGGACGAGTTTTATTGGCCCTATTCGCTGCTTCCAGATTTGGATTTGATCCCAAACTGGAAGGAACTTAGACCAAAAGGCTTCAATGATAAATAGGCCTTTCTCGATAGAGACCTCACGCAGATGCTCAGACTGCTTGGCAGTCATTGTGAGTGCTTTTTCGCACATGACTGGTTTGCCTGCATTCAAGCACATCAAGGCTTGTTCATAGTGAAAGGCGTGAGGCGTCGCGATGTAGATAATATCGATATCGGGATCTTGTGTTAACGCTTGATAATCTCCGTAAACGGTCGCTATCTGATATTCATCTGCAAACTGTTGGGCTCGCTGCTGATTTCTGCTTGCTACGGCTTGGATAACAGCGTCTTCGGTAACACTGATCCCTTTAGCAAAATTGTGGGCTATTCTACCCGGCCCTATCACACCCCATTTGATCATAAGCCTTCATCCTTTAATGTCATTTATTGAGCGTACTGGCAACCTTAGCAATTTGAGTTCTTAACCATTGATGTGCCGTATCCGAATTTCGGCTTGGGTGCCAAACCATACTTAGTCCGTGCACTGAAGCGCCAAATGGCATTGGCAGCGCCTTTACGTTGAGTCCTTGGGAGAACTTGGTAAACGTAGAGTGCGTGACCAGACCAATGGCCTCGGTCTGGCTAATAGCTGGCAACATATCCACTTCGCCTGGTGCACGATACACGATCTTACGCTTACCAAATTCAGGGAAGTCTTTCTCGCTAAAGAAGCTTTGACGAGTATGCCAACGAGACATTACGACGTGTTGCTCGGCTAAATACTCTTCGGTAGTGATGGTCTCACCCGTCAGCCTTGGATGGTCGTTCGATGCGACAACATAAAGCGTTTCTTTGAAGATCTCTTTGGTCTTCAACGTAGTGACATCAGTGCGCGTTCTATCAATGACCAAATCATAGCGCTGTAAACGCAGGTCGGACTCATGGTCTTCGGTGAACAACGGATGCACTTCAAGTGATACCTTGGGGGCTATCTTAGCAAACCTTACCAATAGCTCAGGTAATACTGCATAGTTCGCAGCAGACACAGAGGCGATAGAGAATGTCTTGGTCGAGGTCTTAGGATTAAAATCGCGCGACGCTTCCAGTGTCGAATTGAAGTTTTTAAGCGACGTTGCCAATGCTGGATAGATATCGTTAGCAAAGGTTGTTGGCTCTACGCCACTAGCGTTGCGGTGGAATAGAGAATCGTCATAGATTTCTCGAAGACGCTTGAGTGCTTTGCTCACTGCTGGCTGGCTAATACCAAGCCGTGTTGCCGCACTGGATAAACTTTGCTCTTCGTAGATAGCAACGAAGACTGGAATAAGATTAAGTTCGGTGTTTTTCATTCTAACCTTTTTGTTTTCACCAGCTCGGCTCAAGTACTCTAACGCCACTTATCTAAACCCTTGAGTACAGATGAACGTTCGCTGCGCTTTTTTGCCTTAAGTCTTTTCCACATTCTGCGACTCAACGCGGCGTCTGGTGTTTCATTTTGTATGCTGTGACTCGCTTGCTGCCATGAAGGTTCGTCATGGATCTTTTTGAGTTCAACTTCTCCGCTAACTTCACGACCTTTTTTGTAGATCAAAGCCCTCACTAACGCCCACTCTCCGTGTCGTAGCGCTTTCGCCAATTGCCACCACTGTGGTGTTGGGTGCGTTTTGTAGAAGCGATACATTAGCTTGAACATTGTAATTAAGGCGAGCATTACTACAAAAAGTATAACGAGTTCAGTTTTATACGTATTGATCAGCGAGCGCCAAGTGTGAGCGACCTGCACTTTTTTCGCAGCTAAAGTGACAGACTTGACCGATTGCGACTCCACATCCCACCAGCGAATCTCCTGCTCAGGGAACGTCACTTCACCGCCTGTCGTGAGAATATACGTCACCTCGTCGGTACGTTTCGATTTGTATACACCACGGGTCTGGCTATCGTTCAACACACTTGGTTTGGGATAACCTTTTACTCCTTCTACACTCGGCTCGCTCAGAGGCGGCAAAAGTATCGATAAGGTATCGGCGGCTTCGATATTCAAGGTTCTTACTAAACTATCGCCCGCTTTTAAATCCTCCGAGGATGCCTCCCAAGACTCATTAACTTTGACATCTTGAGCAGAGAACCAGGGTTCATCTTGAGTGAACGACGCATCCGGCAGGTAGGTAAACAGCGACATCGGTTCGGTATACAGAGTGCCGGAGACGGTCGAGCCGTCCTGAGCTGAAACCTGAACGCCCACAGGGACTTTCGGTAGTCGATATTCACCACTTTGTTGAGGATAGAGCGTTATCTCCCAACGCTGCCGAGACCATGTCTGCCCATTTTTACGCTCGGTGTAGTTGGTCGCTAGTTGATTCCGCTGTTTTACAATCAGATCGGGCATCCCAAATCCAGAGATACGAGTACCGCCTGTAAACCACCTTGGCGTTGCCACCTCAATATAGAGAATCACCTGTTCTCGAATAGCGGCAGGCTCTGCTGCGCTATCACCTTTACTTAGCCAAGATTTTATTTCGACACCGCCTTCACGCTGCAACTGGTTTATCGTCATGTCCGCGTGTGCGGGCATCGACAAAGATACCAGAGTGGCGAAGAGAATCAGTCCCAGCTTAGCTATTGCTTTTAGGGAGTTACGTCGGAAATTAATCGCTCGTCGGAAGTTAATGGTTTTCATTGTTGACTCCCTTGTTCACGAAGCTGGATTTGGAATTTATTCCTCAAAAAATTCTTTGGATCGGCTTCCACTTTCCTCAGCCATTTATCCGCCAGTTCTTGACTGCCCAATATTTCGTTAGCATTAAGCGTTTCTTTTAGCATTAGCTGTGACGCTGTTTCTTCATCCGCGCCATCAGCGGTTCGAGGATTATCCCCCAGCTCCATAGATTCTTCAGGTCCATCAGTGGTACCTGATTGGCTCTCACTTACACGATTAATTTCATCCACCAGCTCACTCATGGCTTGGTAGTTTTGCTTGGCAACATTGGCAATATCTTCGTCGTTGGTTTTTTCCATAAGATCTTTATAAAGGTTTCTTGCAGCAAGATATTCACGTTGCCTCGCTAACGTGTTGCCAAGATAGAGGATCGCTCGTTCATCGCCTTGCACCTGAACAAACTGAGATTGGGCTAAAACAAAATCACGCCCATAATAAAAGGCGATACCTTTGTTCATCGGCTCTTGATAATGGTTCGCCGCTTTAATGAACTCGCCTTGATTGAAGTACCATTGTCCCTGCTGTTCAGGGGTTAGCCATAGATTCATCCAAATCTGTTTCGCGCTGTCCCAAAACTCTTCAACATTCGATTTGGGTTCTGTGATCTGCTCAGTTTTTGCCACCACAGAAACAGTTTCGGCCTGAGCTTGGCTTATTATCAAATTAGGACTGATTAACGATGCTAATAGCACCCACTGAACCAGCCATCCTTTTCTAAACCAAAGCAGCGCAAGAATCATCACAGGAAAGATGAGGTAGTATCCCATGTCTCTCCACGGCATAGCCGACTCCCCTGAGATTTGCATATGTCGCTCGACATCCGATGCGATTTTGTTGATGTCACTATCATCAGTTGTGAGCACGTAATAACGACCATCTGTATCGCTAGCCAGCTTTTTCAAGCTCCCCCAATCAGTCGCTGAACTACTTTGGATAGCATCGTTGCCCACACCCAATACCATGATCAGTTGGTTAGTATCTTTAAATGCCTCTTGATACTGCTGAATACCTTCTTGAGAAACGCCATCAGAGACAATCAAAATAGATGCAGACGGAAAGCCTTTTAACTGAGATTGCAACTCAGGAATTGCCGATTGGACACTCTTACCTTGTACCGGAATCACCTCAGGCGTTATCGCATTGAGAAATGGCAAGAACACTTGATTGTCCTCTGTCATCGGCATCGCTGTGTGTGCACTTCCACCGAAGACAATAAGTGACGTTTTGCCACCTTTTCTAGCTTCTAGAAGGTCTCGGATCTTGTATTTGGCACGCTCTAAGCGCGACGGCGGCAAATCCGTTTGCTCCATAGAAGTACTGACATCCAGCACAATAGCGAGCGCCCCTTGGTCTTCTCCAAATGGTGACGGTTCGCGCTCCCAGGTTGGTCCCGCACAGATAACTATAGCAACACTAAGAATCGCACTGAGTAGTTTAAGGGGAAGTTGGCTTTTCCAGCCCTGCTCGCCAATGATCAATGCCTTTTGTAAATGCTCTGGGATGATGGTTTTCCATGCAGATTTTGACTCTCTACGCCAACGAAGCAACAGCAGTACCACAAGTGGGATAAACGCCAACAGCCAATAAGGACGCATAAAATGAAACTGAGAGAAGAACTGCTCAATCGCTAAACTGCTCATGATTTGCCCTCCGTTTCGATAGAGGCAACATCTTGCTTTCTGGCTAAATCCACTGGCTCAGAGTTAAACATGGAACGACGAATCGTAGCGGTGGTAAACGCGATAAGATAAAGAACGACGACAATCATAATTAAGTAATGATGCACCGTTTGTTTAGGTAGGTATTGTGTGCTTTCGTATAACTTTGGCTCCAACTCCCCAATAGCTTGATAAGCACTTTGCAATGCTTCTTGGTCCATCGCTTGAAACGCTTCGCCGCCCGATGAGCTAGCGATGTTTTGAATTGTTTCCATATCTAACGCTTGCTCGCCTACGGTTTCTGGATCGCCCATTGCTATCACATGGATCCTCACTTGTTTCGCAGCGGCAACGGTCGCGGCATCTTTCGGCTCAACAAAGCTCCCTGTGTCGTTGCCATCAGTGAGAACAATCACCACTTTCTCTCGCTCCGCTTCCCCTTGCGATTGTTCAAACACCTTGATTGCCAGGCCAATAGCATCACCTAAGTGAGTACTTTGTCCTGCCATCGCGACTTCGGTTTGATCGAGCAATGCCAGCCAAACATCGTGGTCGGCAGTAAATGGCGTTTGTAAGTAAGCGGCATCGCCAAACAAAATCAAACCAAGACGGTCACCATCTCGCGTAGCGACAAAGTCTTTAAGTACACCTTTGACTGCATCCAATCTTGATATCGCTTGACCATCTGGAGATAGAAAATCCATCTCTGCCATTGAGCCCGACAGATCGACAGCGACCATCACATCTCGTCCGAGTTTCTCGCGCGTCTGTGGTTCGCCAAGCACGGTGGGCTTAGTCATTGCGACAACCAACAAAACCCAAGAAGCAACAAGGATTGCACGCTGCCACCAAGACGGATTCAGCTGACTCGCCCCCTGCTCGGGCTCTTCACCAAGAATGTCTAAGAGGCTTCTAAAAAACGGCACCTTAATCGCACTCTGTTTGGTTTTATAAGCTGGGACTAAGCGGTAAACCAGAATCGGTAGGGGTAAGAGCAATAGCCATATTGGGTAAGTTAGAGAGAGGCTTTCCCAGTTCATGATGACTCCCCCTTGAATTGAATCAACGATCGACGAACACCACTCAATTTTCGCTGAGCTGTATTTTTAAGCGACCAGTATTCTCTTAGCCAAGAGGGCGTTTTATGAGAATCAATCCAAAGCGATACCGCGCTATGTATATGCTGAGTTTCCGCATTCGTTAACACCACCGATTTGGAGATGAGAGACTGTAGCCACTTATCTCCCAGCTCAGTAGCTAGGTTGCTATTTTGATCTAAAGACTGTTGACTCAAATACTCCAACCAAACCTTATTAAACTGTTGAGGCTGATTTGAATATAGGTAGTGGTGGATACTTTTTAGCACGTCATAACAAACCATCGAAACATTCTCGGACTGTCGATGTTGTTCAAGTACTCGTTTCGCTTCTCTCCGATAACTCTGCATCTGATGGTCACAGTAGGCTATGGCGAACTTGTAGATAGCAAATAGAACGATGAATAATGCCAGCACTTGCCATCCTATGGTTTGTGGAAGCCACGAGATAACATCTGGATTTGGGACCTCTGACATATTGCGAAGAATATAGGAACTAGGCGCTGTTTGACTCATGAAGACACTCCTCCCACAGCACGCTTAAACGCATCGATATGTTTACCATCAGTTGATAGCTCGATAACAGGAAGTCGCTTCATCGCCATTAGCTGACCAAGTCTCTCAAGACGTTGGTGAGATTGCTCCCGGAGCCCAAGGTTGGCTTTATCTAATTTCGTTTTTTCAGTCACGCTTAGCTGATATTTGCCATCTCCAAATACCAAAGAAGCTGAGTCGAGAATGTCTGCTGGTAACGCCGCTTCAAGCGGATCGGAAATGACTACGCTTAAGATGTCGTTGTGCTGCTGTAGGTACTTCAATCTATCGAGATCGAATTCAGACGCCCCAGACCAATCACTAATGAACAAGACAGTGGCGTTCTTAAGCCCGAGATTACCAAGCATACGAATGGTGGCTGACAAACTAGATGCGTTACTGTCTTCACTGGAGATATCAAGCGCATTATTCGCTTCATTGAGCCGTTTTAAGGCATGCAAAAGATGGTTTTGCGAGCGTTGAGGCTTTAAGTATTCAACCTGTGTTGTGTGGCTAATGATAAAACCAACTCGATCATTGTCTTTCAAAATGCGCCACGCTGACAGAGCTGCGATCTCAGAAGCAACCACGGACTTCATGGTATCGATAGAAGAGAAATACATGCCACTCCGCTGGTCAACACAAATGATAAAGTTTCGGTCTTTCTCTTCGGTATAAGTGCGCACGTGCGGTTTGCCAGTGCGCATCGTGACCTTCCAATCTAGATTTCGAATATCATCACCGAGCTGGTAATGGCGAAGCTCTTCAAAGTTAAGCCCACGTCCACGAAACGGCGAGCCGTGTCTACCTGACATGCGAGATTGCGCCACGAGATGCGGTAATAATGAGAAAGCTTGCACTTGTGATTGCAGCTTAACCAAGCGCTCATAAGAGGTATGAATTCGACAATCTTGGTTGTTAGCGTTTTTAGAAGCCATAGTAGTACCTCTGGCGGCTTAGCCTATCGCAACAACATCAAGAAGGTGGTTTACAACATCTTGCTGGGTCACTTGTTCTGCCAACGCGTTGTATGACAGTGCAATTCGGTGTCCGAGCACCATGTTCGCTACCGCTCTAACGTCATCAGGCTCGACATAGTTTCGACCCTGTAACCAAGCATAAGCGCGGCTGCATTTATCTAAAGCGATAGACGCACGCGGGGAAGATCCAACGAGAATCCAATCTGACAGTGACGATTCTGGGTAGCGCTGCGGCTGTCTTGTCGCCATCACGAGACTGACGATATAATTCTCGACGATGTCCGATACCTCAATCTCTGGCATTTCTTTTCTTGCGGCAAAAACCGAATCTGTTGAGATAGTGATAATGTCATTGGAGGTGGTAGTTTCAGAATCCGCAGCAACCAATATTGAACGTTCTTCATTTCGCACTAAGCGAATGATGTCTCGTTCTGCCTCGTCCTCTGGATAATCTACCGTCACCTTCATGATGAAGCGGTCCATCTGCGCCTCAGGTAACGGATAGGTACCCTCTTGCTCGATTGGGTTTTGTGTCGCGAGAACCATAAAAAGCTCTGGCAATTTATGGCTGTCTCCCCCTACCGTCACCGTCCCTTCTGCCATTGCTTCCAACAAGGCGGCCTGAACTTTCGCTGGTGCACGGTTGATCTCATCCGCCAAAACAATGCTGTTGAAGATTGGGCCAGCTTGGAAGTGAAGCTGAGGCTTACCATCCATATCTTGGTAAATTTCAGTACCAGTCACATCGGACGGTAATAAGTCTGGCGTGAACTGAATACGCCCAAAGCTTGTATTCAGGCGATCGGCCAATGATTTAATAGAGCGTGTTTTCGCCGTGCCCGGCAAACCCTCAAGCAAGATGTGACCATTGGTAATCAAGCCAACCACCAGCGCTGTGACCACATATTGTTGACCGATAACCGATTTACCTACTTCTGTAATCAGGCGGTTAAGTTCTGTTTGTGCTTGATTCATTGGTTCACACCTTTTGATTGCTCGTCTTCGTTAAATGAATGGACCTCAATGTAGTGCTTAATTTTACCTAGCCACTCTATAACTTTTGGTTATAGAGATAATGCTATACGGCCCCTAATAGCGTGATTTTAGCTGCTGTATAACTTCTGGTGGTGCAACTTTGGACAGTTGGCTCAGACATTGAGGCGCGCCTTGGTGTTTGTACTTGAGCATCAAGTCGCACTTCGAGAATAAATGCTCTGGGTTTCGGCTCAATTGATAGGCTTTGTCTACGGCGTTAAGCGCGACATTCAAATTGGCAGTTTCCATAGACAAACCATATACGAACCAATATTGAGGATTACTTGCCTCTAGCTCGGTAGCTTCTGCCAGTAACTGGCTGGCAGTCGCTTTATCACCCTGTCTTAGTTTTGAAAGCGCGGCACTGTAATGAATGGCTGCCGAGTTTGGCTGATTTTTCATACCTAGCTTGAGTGTTTGGTCTGCCAACTTCTCATCGCCAAGTCCTCGGTAGTGATCGGCAAGATTGATGTAGCTATTTTCAAAATAAGGCTCTATTTCGATGGCCCCTTGGTATTCTGCAATTGCTTGTTGGCTTTTACCCTGTGCCGCGTAGATATTGCCAAGATTGGTTCTTCCAAACCCTCGGTCTGAGTTGTACTCCTGAATTTCTATGTACTCTTTCAAAGGGGCTTTTAGTTGGTCTTTTTGGAGTGGGTTTAACTCTCGCCAATATTGAGCTAGAGCACCTGCGGCTTCCGCTCGAACGGCGAGCACTTCATCTTCAAGGAGCGGAGAAATAATCTGCCAGCGCTGTAGAGCCGGATATGGCGCGCTGCCTTGTATCGCACCAATTCGAATCATGGGTTGCTGGTTTTTCACGGCCCGTCCTAACGCGATCAAACTGTTTTGCCCTTGAAAACCAGCCATTCGTTGCAACGCTGACGCTCGTACAATGGATGGTTGGTTCACATCTTGCGCAATGTAAGAGAGCGCGTCTGCAGCCGCTGGGTGACCAATATCCGCAGCATAGAAAGCTACACCATAGTGTTGAGTATTTTGGTAGTTGGATTTAGGGAACCACTGAGCCAAAGTTTCGCTCGCCCAGTCAGCATCTTTGTCCTCATGACAGGCAGTACAAACATTCGGCGTGCCGATGTGTTTACTCATATCTGGTCTAGGTATGTGCCAGCTGTGATCTCTTCTCGGATCGACTTCCATGTACGTCGTCTCTGGCATATGACAGGTTGTACATTTATTCGCCTCTGTTCCTGCTTGGTGGAATGTATGCTTTTCTGGCGTGTATTCAGAGGCAACATGGCACTGAGCACAAACAGCTTCTTCTGGTATTTTGAGCTTTGCGGAATGGGGATCGTGACAATTGGTACAAGTCACACCCTTTTGGGCCATCTTTGATTGTTCAAATGAGCCAAAGACATACACTTCATCGTAGATCTGACCATCTGAGTGATAAAGTTCTGGCGTTAAATTGGAGACTAGATACCTATCAAATAGATCCCCTTGAACGTGATCATACTGCTCTGACAACTGAACACGGCGACTGTGGCATTGAGCACAAACCTTAACCTGTTGTGTCTCTTTGATGGACTTTGGTTGTAGTGTCGAATAGCCCTCTTGATAAATCCATTCCGAGACCGCTTTGGTTAAATCGCGATTAAAACCATAATGATTATCTTGAGAAAAGCTGGTCGGATTTTCCTGCTTTGAGAGAGTAACATGCAAGCTGCCTGGTCCATGGCACGCTTCACAACCTACGGTGATTTCTGACCACGTTGTGTCATAGCGGTTCGTCGCTTTGTCGTATTTTTTTTCAAGATTCGTTGAGTGACAATCGGCACACATGAAGTTCCAGTTTTGACCAGTGTTGGTCCAATAAAACTCATCATTGGTCGTTGTTTCTGGATAGAGGTGATACCAACGCTGCCCACCCTGCGCTTTAGCCCTAGAATCCCAAGTAAAGGGGATTAACTGTACGCGACCATCATCAAACTCGACCATGTACTGTTGAAGGGGATAATGACCGAAGGTGTACTGGATTTGGTAGTCATGAAATTGACCATCAGGACCTTGGATATTGACCCAAAATTGGTCGTCCTTTTTAAAGAATCGGTTGTCTTTGCCTTTAAACTCAAATACAGCGTTATCGAAATCGCCTAAGACACTTTGCTCTGTTGCGTGGTCCATCGCTCGCTCATGGTCTGAGCCCTTCCATTGCTCAACTTCTTTTTGGTGACACTCAACACAAGCTTCACTACCCACAAAACTCGCTTTCAAATTGTTTGAGGTCGACATCTTGCCATCACCGCCACGTGCCGTGACGCTTGCGAGCAGTATCACAACCACACTAAACACTCGAACCACTACGCCCATCTGACATTCCTTTGCTTTGTTGCAAGTTATTGTTATTTCAATAATAACAATAGCGTAGAATCATCACTGAGCAAGGTGAGTTATTTGATTTGGCTTAGATTTATACAAAAAAAGAGAGGCGCTTTGCCTCTAATGCCGATCAGTTAAACATTAATCGGCAGATCAATTGAATGATCCCTCCAGTGTGTAAAAATCCGATAGACCCTGTTTATCGGATTTTTTTATGCACGTTTCTCAAGCCCTCGATATCATAAATAACTACAAACCGAATCAAGTCGAAACTCTCGCAGACCTCCTACCGATTGAGCTAATCAAAGATGCCTATGAGCTGACAGACACAGTCACTCTTAGAAAGCGAAAACTGACTTTGGAATCGATGGCATGGCTTTTGGTCGGAATGGCTATTTATAACGACAAATCTATGGCTGATATCGCCAATATGCTTGATATTGTCGACCGTTCAGGTAAACCGTTTGTTGCCCCGAGTGCATTGACACAGCGTAGAAAAAATCTCGGTGAATCCGCGGCTAAAGCCCTATTTAAGTGTACGCAAAGGCATTGGTTTGAGCATGCAAGACTACCCAACTGGAACGGACTCACACTGCTTGGTGTTGATGGGGTTTTGTGGCGAACAGAAGATACTAATGATAACGCCGAGGCTTTTGCAAAGCCTACCAATCGTGATGGTAAAGAAACACAGTACCCTCAGCTACGTATGGTGTGCCAGATGGAACTAAGCAGTCATCTAATAACAGGCAGCGCTTTCGGCTGTTATACCGTGAATGAAATGACGCTGGCCGAGCAACTAATAGAAACGACTCCCGATAACAGTCTAACCCTTTTCGATAAAGGCTTTTACTCTCTTGGGTTACTTCAAGAGTGGAGCGCTAAAGGTGTAAATCGACATTGGCTCATCCCAATGAAAAAGGGATTAAATTACGAAGTCGTTCAGTCCCTTGGTCGACAAGATAAACTCATTAAACTGAAGAGTAATCCGCAAGCTCGCAAGAAATGGCCAACGCTAGAACGAGAAGTTGTTGTCCGTCTAATCACGAAGGTCAAGAATGGCAAGTCATATGATGTTCTTACCTCAATGACCGACCCGATGCTTTACCCAAAGTCAGACATAGTTGGTCTTTATGGATACCGCTGGGAAATTGAGCTCGGATACAGAGAACAAAAACAATATATGCTTGGCAACCGACTTACACTAAGAAGTCGACTTCCAGAATTAGTGAAGCAGGAGCTATGGGGATCTTGCTAACGTATAACTTGGTCAGGTATCAAATGGTTCAAATGTGTCACACGTTGAATGGAGATTACCTGCCATACCAACTAAGCTTCAACGGTGCATTAGCCCATATTATGCGCTTACTAGTAGGCCTTCCATATTCGTCACCAGGAGCAATACCTAGGCAACTCCAGAACTTTTACTCAATAAGCGAGAGTTTAATATTAGAGCCAAGACGGGAAAGATCCTTCCCTAGAGTAGTGAAGAAAAAACCATGCCGATACCCTAGAAAAAACAATGCCGCTCACCTTAAGTGAACGGCATTAGCGCTTTGCCTCTCTTTTCTTTGACAAATATCGCTACGCCTCATTCAAGCCGCATAGCTTTAAAAGTATCGATTCTAGGTCTTGCCACGGCATCAGTTGCGAGTCGATAACCTCAATTCGAGATTCATAACCCTCCAGTGACATTTGATTGACGGAAACCACGCGGTTAGCCACATTGAATGCAAAGCAGCCCTTGTCTGTATTGACCACCGCCTTCACGCGCTCAGCATTTAGATCGCTAAACAGCGAGAATAGCTGGTCGAAATCAAACCTGTGTTCTTCACCGATGATCCATCCACAGCTAAAATAGCCTTGTCCCTGGTTTTCACGACGTATATACGGTTTTTCTGGTGGCAACTCAAATACTGGTTCAAGGTCGCTATGGTCATGATCGTCGTGATGATGACCATGTTTAGCGGCCTCTTGCGCCACTTCGCGTCGTTCTATATCAAGTACTTCAAGGGGAAGCTCACCATTTTTAACCAGTTTGTGGAAGATTTTTGCTGGCTCTTGATCGGTCAGCCAATCATTAAAGACATCAATATCTTCTGCTGTGCACTGATCAACTTTGTTGCCAATAATGACTTCCGCCGAGGCAAGTTGGTCATTGAAATTTTTATTCTCTAGATGTCGCTCGTCTGACAGGTTACGCGGGTCAACCAACGCAATAGTGGCTCGTAAATCAATATACTTATCATATTGGTCAGACGTCAGCGTTTTAATAACCTGCTTAGGATGTCCCAAACCTGTTGGCTCGATGATCAGGCGATCTGGCTTTTGTCTTAATAGTGCATTGATGCCAACAGACATAGGAACGCCCGCTGTGCAGCACATGCAGCCACCTGGCACTTCCTTAATCATGGCGCCACCATCTGCCATCATTGCGCCGTCAATACCAACCTCACCAAACTCATTGACCAAAACTGCCCAGTTTTCATTCTCGGTTTTGTCTTTCAGTAGATTGAGTATAGTTGTGGTCTTACCGACACCTAAAAAGCCGGTGATTATGTTGGTTGGGACTTGGTTAGTCATAGTCTTACTCTGTGTTTGCTGTTAAGGAAAGTATAACCGCAAATTATTCAATGATTCTAGAGTGATAGAGAGGACAACAAGAAGTGTTCAGGTATTTACTTTATCGCATACGACAAAAGGCGCACTTTGCGCGCGCCTTGATCCCTCGTGACTCAATCGTGAGTTTGCGAATCTCTGAACCAAATCGATCGGCTGAGATAATATACGAGGCAGTAGTATGTGTATGTTGCACATCCAAATTGTAGGTAGGGATTTGAATCCTCCATGTAAGTCGAATATGAACCCTACACTCTAACTATGGTACAGAAACGATAAATTACAAGTTTTGAAGTGTGCCTGACATCACATATGTTGAACGGTGGTTCGAAATTGGACAGCAAAGCACACGGTCTATGCATAACCTCAGTTAGGCGAGTCGTTTTCGGTGTATCAGCGAATAGTGAAATACTACTTTTCATTCTTGCCACTGTTGCCAACTTTGTGAAGTCGTATAATTTTACCTTAAGTACCCATCAGTTAAGCCAAAAAGGTTCTTACTACAATGACCAAAAGAGAGAAAATTAAACAGTCGTTACTTGCCCACGTGCCAAAAGAAACGATCAATCAATTTCTCTCTAGAGACAAAACCCCGATTTCGGTTCTTCTTCTGTCATGTGTGGTCGGCGTATTTGCTGGGCTCGTCGGGACTCTTTTTGAGCTAGGTGTTCATTTCGTTACTGAGACTCGAACGGATTGGCTAAAAGACGAAATAGGCTCCGTCCTTCCACTCTGGCTACTTGCTTTTCTGATTAGCGCCCTACTCGCGTTCGTCGGTTATTTTCTGGTCCACAAGTTTGCCCCAGAAGCAGCGGGGTCAGGTATTCCAGAGATCGAAGGCGCGATGGATAATATGCGCCCTGTTCGTTGGTGGCGAGTCCTGCCAGTAAAGTTCTTTGGTGGTCTTGGCGCACTCGGCTCAGGCATGGTATTGGGACGTGAAGGCCCTACCGTTCAAATGGGTGGTAATATTGCCCGTATGGTGACAGATATATTCCGGGTGAAAAACGATGATAGTCGCCATACCCTTCTGGCCTCTGGTGCCGCGGGAGGTCTTGCCGCTGCGTTCAATGCCCCTCTAGCGGGCATTATGTTTGTTGTTGAGGAGATGCGCCCACATTTTCGCTACTCCCTTATCTCTATCAAAGCTGTGCTGATCTCCGCTGTGACGGCAACGATCGTTTTTCGCGCCATCAATGGACAGCACGCGGTCATTACCATGCCGCAATACAACTCGCCTGACCTGCAAATACTATGGCTATTCCTGTTACTTGGGGCTTTGTTTGGTGGATTTGGGGTTGTGTTTAATCGCCTAGTGACGGTATTTCAGGACTTGTTTGTCCGTATTCATAAAAACGACCTAAAGCGTTTCCTTTTCACAGGTTCAATGATCGGCGGTACGTTTGGCTTATTGCTGCTGTATGTACCAGAACTTACTGGCGGAGGTATAGGTTTAATCCCCGAAATAACCAATGGGAGTTTCAGCGCTCAAGTCTTGATACTTCTCTTCATCGGACGGGTTCTGACAACGCTTATCTGTTTTGGCTCGGGTGCGCCTGGCGGTATATTTGCGCCAATGTTGGCGCTTGGTACTTCCTTTGGTTACGCTTTTGGCCTAGTCGCACATACCCTTTTCCCAGAGCTTCCCATAGAGCCTGGAGTGTTCGCTATCGCAGGAATGGGAGCGCTATTTGCTGCCACTGTGCGTGCGCCAATCACAGGAATTTTGTTGGTTATCGAAATGACCAATAACTATCACTTGATATTACCTTTGATCATCACAGCGGTTGGCGCTACCATCGTCGCCCAGATGCTTGGTGGCCAACCTATCTATAGCCAACTTCTACATCGCACCATTAAAAACGAAAAACTCCAGCAAGTTGATCTACCTAGAAAAGAGTGAATTTAATCATACTGTAAGATGTTTCATGGTTACGTGATCTAGAAAAGCATGTATAATTAGACGGCTAGACTGCTAAAAAACTCGCAGCTATTAGATATGGAATTTCAAGAGAGCCCCCTGTGACAATAAGCTTTGCTCCCCTTAAACGTCTTACCCAGTTTCATAATGTACCGACTTCTCAAGCCTCCTTGGCGCTTGGTATGATCGGCTTAGGGCATGCTTGGGCGCTGTATATTCCTGACATAGGTAAACAGATTCAGCCTATATTAGCGGCATTAGGCGCTATTCTACTGCTACCGGTATTAATCAAATACCTACTGAATAGACATATCTTCTCGGCGGATATTAAGAATCCCTTAACAGGTAGTTTGATGGCGCCAATGAGCATGGCACTGTTAATTCTATGTGACTACCTCGCGGTTATTCAGCCAATCGTAGCCTATCCCCTCTGGTTTGCCGCTTTAACACTTCATGTATCAATGGCTGTGTTATTTTTCTTCCACCAAATAAAAAACTTCCGAATGTCGAATATAGTGCCTAGTTGGTTTCTCTATCCAGTGGGCCTAATCAGTAGTTCATTGGCTGGAACACAATTTGGGCACACCGTTTACTCGGAAACTATTGCTTCAGTTTGTATTACTATTTACTTTTTTATGCTGCCGCTTGTTCTATACCGTTTGGTATTCGAAGGGATGCTAAGAAAACGTGCAAGACCCACTTTGGCCATTATGGCAGCGCCGATCAACCTCACATTATCTGCATACTTAGTCAATTTTCCCGAACCTGATCCTATACTCACTGGTGCGTTAGCTGGTATCGCCATCACAATGACTATGTTGATCTACTTGTGCTACTTCCGACTACTTAAGCTCAAATTTCAGCCTTCAATTGCAGCAATTACGTTTCCCTCAGTCATTAGTTCTATTGCGATGCATAGACTTACTACGTTTTTTGAAGCGGAGCACCCACATTGGCACTGGCTGCATAATTTTGGATTTCTCGAACTGACTGTAGCGACGTTAGCAGTGGTTTGGGTGAGTGTAGGATTTGTTAAAATGTACTGGCCTGAGCTTGGTAGAAGTAGCTAATATTTTGTGATACAAATATCAATAATGAGATAGGAGCGTAGAGTTTTCAATCACTTAGACCCCCAACAGGTATAAGCAAAATAAACATAATCCCATAGAATATAGTTCATTTTGCAAACAGAACCAAAAAATAAAATATTCACTAATGACAGCAGCTCGTTTGTCGGCAATAAATAAGTGCATCGGCCGACATATGATTTCAATTACATAGAGAATAACTGCTATGCACTTAACTCAGATTAAAAAGTCTCTCCCAGAATTTATTACTAAAAAGCATGAGCATTTTATTGCCGACAGGATCAGTTCGAATACAGAAAATCATCCTGTTGTTTGTGGCGGTCGACCAACTAGCAACGATGTTGTAATGCAAACAAATGACTACCTTTGCCTTCATGACCACTACGAAATTCAAGAAGCTCATATTCAGGGAATACGCGAAACCAAAGAAAGCTTACTCATGTCCGGTGTTTATTTGTTGGGCGAAGAAAAAGAGAGTGACTTCGAATCAAAATTGGCGCGTCATGTTGGGTTCGAAAGCTGCTTAGTGGCTCAGTCGGGCTGGACTGCTAATGTAAACCTTCTGCAAGCTATCTGCGACAAAGATACAAACGTCTACGTTGATTTCTTTGCCCATGCTTCATTGTGGGAAGGGGCACGCATCGCAGGGGCCAAGGTGCACATGTTTATGCACAACAATATCAAGCATCTGAAGCGTCAAATATCGAGAAACGGTAGTGGCATCATTCTTGTGGATTCCATTTACAGTACCGTTGGCACGGTTGCTCCACTAGTGGATCTCGTTTCGCTTGCCTACGAGTTTGATTGTGCCTTGGTCGTTGACGAATCTCATTCGCTGGGAACCCATGGTCCACGAGGGGCTGGCCTCGTTGCAGAGCTGGGGCTTACCGAGCATGTTGATTACATTACCGCAAGTCTCGCTAAAACATATGCCTATCGCGCTGGTGTTATTTTAGCCAATGAGAAAACCAACTATTGCGTGCCAATGGTCGCCTTTCCGGCAATTTTTAGTTCGACAATGCTGCCTTACGAACTCGCTCGACTAAGCAAAACACACGACGTCATCGTTAGCTCTGAGAAGAGACGACAAACACTCAACGAGAACGCTCAATACCTAAATAAGGAACTGCGTTCCATTGGCTTTGCCATTCAAAGTGAATCGCAAATCATAGGCTTGGAAACTGGTGATGTGGAAAACACGATTAAAGTAAGAAACTACTTTGAGGAGAACGGAGTGTTTGGCTCAGTGTTTGCCCCACCAGCGACACCTAACAATAAGCACATACTAAGATTATCAATCAATGCGATGCACACTAAGCAAGACCTCGATAAAGTCATAGAGGTTTGCCGATCAGCTTGGCTAAACAACGACCTCATCTTCTATTAAGATCTAAAAACGCCTACATCAATGTAGGCGTTTTCTTCT
This sequence comes from Vibrio sp. KUL80, assembly GCF_059725495.1. Lineage (NCBI taxonomy): Bacteria > Pseudomonadati > Pseudomonadota > Gammaproteobacteria > Vibrionales > Vibrionaceae > Vibrio > Vibrio sp. KUL80. The sequence goes on along the minus strand of NZ_AP045842.1, from coordinate 1,691,922 downwards.
TTGTTAATCCAGTCCCTTTACAGTCGTAGTTCAACTACAACCAAGTCGCTACTTTATCAATTAACTCATCTTTTGGCGTTGGCTTAACAATATAATCATTCATACCACTTTGGTTGATCTGAACGACAGTTTCTTCGCTTTTATCACCGGTATAACCAACGATTGGAACCGACGAGTAAGGCATGTTCGACTCACGAATTTTCCGAGTCGCAGATAAACCATCGAGTACTGGCATCTCTACATCCATAAGAATTAAGTGGACGTCTTCTTCATCTAGAACATCTAGGGCGACCTGCCCGTTTTCAGCTTGTATTACATGTAAGCCTTGTTTTTCAAGCATAATACTAGTAATCGAGCGCAATGAGTGGTTATCATCGACAATCATGACTGTTTTCTTAGTAGAGATTTCATTATAAGCCTGTTCAGGTTCATCATCTTCTAAAGAATCAAACAATAGGTAGTCTAACGTAGCCAATGGTTGGCTAATGAACGTTTCCCTGCTATTGAGAACGATATTTACATATCGTTGGAAATAAAGGTTACGAGTAGCATCCTCTTCGTTGAGGAACACAATCCTAGCCTCAGTGAATCCCAACTTACCTTCAAGGCGTGACATTAATGACCAGCCATTGCTATTAAACTCGCCATCTATAAGTATCAAACTATATTCAAAGTGATGTTCATCTCTCTCACAAGCATCCTCTAAACTCACAAACTCGACTTTCATCTGAGTGATGCCTTGCAGTTTTATAAGCTCAGTTGCAACATCCGATTTTTCATCTCCGATAAATAGCACAGATTTAGCCTTGACCAGCTCAATTTTGATATTTTTTACAGCTGTCGAGGAATAATTAGGGAAAAACAACTCAAACTCCGTCCATTCACCAACACTTGAGCGACAGACTATCGTGCCGCCAAATGAACGCATTACCTTCTTACAAAAAGACAACCCTAAACCAAACGTGCCGTTTTTGCCCGTAGTATAAAAATCATCAAATATATTTTTTATAAGCTCAGGCTCAATCCCAATACCTGTATCTCTAAATAAGATACTATTGCCATTCTCAGTCGCCTTGGAGCTAATCACAATGTTGAACTTACCCGCACCTCGATGTCGGAAAGAGTTCTTTAAGAGGTTATATACAACATACTTTAAAAGTGTGTCACTCCCGAAATAGCTAAAATCTTCCTTAATATCGAAGAAAACTAGCCTTTTATCAGCTGCATTTTTATAACTGAAACTATCAACTGCATTATCTACAATTGACTTGGCATTCAACTTACAAAACGTTGAAGTTGAAACTCTATTTTGATCTATTGATGTCAACAATAAGTCTATGGTTTCGTTACCAGTCCAAATTGCTTTCATAGAATCATCAATAATATCATTGAGTATTTGTATTTCTTGTGCATTTAATTGATATGTATTCCTGTAAGATGAGTTACCACTTGGTATGATACTCTTGATTACTTCAAACGAAGACAACAATGCACTCAGTGGGTTTCGCATTTCATGTGCAATACCTGCCCCAAACGATCTAGCAACAGTAAATTTCGCTTCATGTTCTGTTTGGTTTCGAAAATAAAACAAATTACCAAATAAATACGTAAACGCGAAGATCGGCAAATATACCAGATGATCAGAAAAGTTCACACCGTCAGGTAAATTAAAATGAGCTATTATAGCCGCACTCATTACACAGATTAACGCCTGCAATAACATAACTCTAGTATCATAAACCAAGAGAATATGCAGAAATATAGATGACATAAATGATAATACCCATACATCATTCCAGCCATTCATAAACATCATATAGGAGAAGAAAAAAGGAAGACAAAAACCTATGGAAACTAGGTAATAATATGGAACTACCTTCTTTAATCTATTGGTCATCACGCCACGAAATGCTAAAACGAAAACCAACAGCGAGCAGAGCAGTCTCAGCCATAAGTTTTCGTAGGGCTGAGGATAGAGCGTATCCCACACCCAATAGTATACAGGGTAACCAAGCCCGCCCATCACCACGACCAGAGTCGTATTAGGCTCAGCATAACTGTAGATTTTTTGAATTCTGTTCATTTCAACCTAGTCCAACTATAAGAACAGCGTACCAGGACGAGGTATTTTTTTGTTTTGATCGTCCATGGTCTAACTGGCTAATTTCTTAGCAAATCCTTTATGTAATCAATAGTATGAACGAAAAGCAGTGACAAATACAACAACGCCCTCTGAAATTAGAGGGCGTCTAAAGCTTTTTATTTACAATCGAGAGATTTAGCGCAAACCATGCAGAAACTCATGGCGTGTTGCAGGATTTGATTTGAAAATACCGCCAAGCGCTGTTGTTGTTGTCTCACTCGTTGCGTCCATAACCCCACGAGATTTCACGCAGTAGTGTACCGCATCCATCGTTACCGCAACGTCATCGGTTTCTAGCAAGGTTTGTAGCGCGACTAAAATTTGCTGCGTCATGCGTTCTTGCACTTGAGGGCGCTGAGCGAAAAATCTGACGATTCGATTGATTTTCGATAGGCCGATGATCTTGCCGCGTGGGATGTAAGCGACAGCTGCTTTACCATCGATAGTCACTAAGTGATGTTCACAGGTACTGGTCACAGTAATGTCTTTTACTCGCACCATTTCACTGACATCCATCTTGTTTTCGATGACGGTGATTTTTGGGAAGTTACTGTAATCTAGGCCTGAAAAAATCTCATCCACGTACATCTTAGCAATGCGATGTGGCGTCTCCATCAAACTATCATCCGCAAGGTCAAGTTGAAGGAGGGTCAAGATCTCACGCATGTGATGCTCGATACGCTCTTTCTTTTCTTCTCTTGTTACTTCATTCGGCAACATTGGGGTTTCCAGTCCACGTTCTGACAACGCTTCTTTCACCAATTTTGCTGACTCACTTAAACCTGACATCTTACTTCCTCGCACTAACTCCCGTAAGGGGAGACAAGGATACTCGGATTTACACGCAATTACACCCACAAATTCCGTATTGCTTTGTATCCGCTATGATTTGGAGCAACATTTAGCTGCTTTTATCCAAAGGGATAAGCCTCTCATCCAATAAAGTGTGTTAGAGTCGAATGGTTTTATTGAATCAATCAGGATGACTTATCTTATGGGTTGCTGCGACGCACCAGGCTTAATGCCTATCGAAGAAGCATTGGATAAAATGCTCACTCCAATCACCCCTATTTCTGACACCCTAACCCTTCCGCTAGCTGAAGCATTAGGCTATGTACTGGCTGAAGACATTCTGTCACCTATTAATGTTCCACCGTTTGATAACTCAGCAATGGATGGATACGCCATTCGCTTGAGCGATCTCGAGCAAAATACCACCATGCCTATGGTCGGAAAATCATTTGCTGGCGCTCCCTTCGAAGGTGAGTGGCCTGCACTAACGACTGTACGCATCATGACCGGGGCGAAAATCCCTGAAGGTTGTGATGCAGTCATCATGCAAGAGAACACCAGTGTAGAAGGTGACAACATCACTTTTTCTCAGCCTAGTGTCAAAGCTAACATGAACATTCGCCCTACCGGCGATGATATTTGTGCCAACGACATTGTGCTAAAGAAAGGTGCTCGCTTAACAGCTCGTGATATTCCTATGATAGCCACACTTGGAATCAGTCATATTAGTGTCTATCGCAAACCAAAAGTCGCGTTCTTCTCAACCGGTGATGAGCTCAAGCCTTTAGGCACCGAACTCGAAGCAGGTCAAATATACGACAGCAACCGATACGGTATTAAGCCGCTCATCGAAAACTTTGGTTGCGAAGCCATTGACCTAGGTATCATCCCTGATTGTCAGGACACACTTAAAGCGACATTCGAGAAAGCTCAACAACAAGCAGATGTTGTCATTACGTCAGGTGGTGTGAGTGTTGGCGAAGCCGATTACACCAAAGACATTCTTGAAGAACTTGGTCAAATTGGCTTTTGGAAACTTGCTATTAAGCCTGGTAAACCTTTCGCGTTTGGTGAACTTGATAATGCTTGGTTCTGCGGATTACCTGGCAACCCCGTGTCAGCAGTATTGACTATGTATGTGCTGGTACAACCGCTCATTGCAAAGCTTGCAGGCAACACAGAGTGGAAACAGCCAGAATCGATCCCTGCGACAACCCGCAGCGCATTTAAAAAAGCACCGGGTAGAACAGACTACCAACGCGGTATCTATACTATTGAGAATGGTCAGTTCGTCGTAGAAACAACGGGTAACCAAAGTTCAGGTGCGTTCCGTTCGATGAGCCTTGCTAACTGCTTTGTCGTGCTTGAAAGAGAGCGTGGCTCAATAGAAGTTGGTGAAATGGTCCAGATTCAACTGTTCAACCCTACGCTTTACTAAGAGGTGACCTTGGATATTCTCTCTGATGAAGAGATGCTTCGATACAATCGGCAGATCATTCTCAAGAACTTCGATTTCGATGGACAAGAAGCGCTTAAACAGTCTTCAATCTTAATTATTGGAGCTGGCGGACTAGGTTGCGCAGCAAGCCAATACCTTGCTACTGCCGGTGTTGGCACCATCACCCTAGTCGATGATGATAAGGTGGAGGTGTCGAACCTCCAACGTCAAGTCCTACACTCTGACGAAACGGTTGGAAAAAACAAAGTAGATTCCGCCAAACAATCATTGTGTAAACTCAACCCCTTTATCACTGTCAATACAGTCGCTAAGCGACTCAATGACGAAGAGCTTGAGCAGCAAATCCTTCAGCATTCATTGGTTTTAGATGCAACAGACAATGTTGAGACGCGAAATCAACTTAACCGTCTTTGTTATCAGCATAAAAAACCTTTGGTGTGTGGTGCGGCTATCCGCATGGAAGGACAAGTGTCGGTATTTACCTATCAAGATGATGCCTTGCCCTGCTATGCGTGTTTGAGCGCTCTATTCGGCGACACGAGCCTGAGCTGTGTTGAAGCTGGCGTGATGTCTCCGATCGTCGGTATTATCGGAGCGACACAAGCGCTCGAAGCCATTAAGGTACTCGCCAACTATGGTCAGCCAAAGATCGGCAAGCTGATGTTGTTTGATGGCCTTACCTTAACTTGGCGTGAGATGGGGCTTCCTAAATCCAAATCCTGCCAAGTTTGTGGCTAAGCGCGTAAACCAATGACGGAGTGAGCAAATGAAACCATTTTCCATCGCTATCACGCTACTCTTAGCTGGCGTCGGTCTTTTGGTACTTTTGCTCACTTTTCAATCCTCTGATGATAACCAAACCATCACCGCAACGGTGCAAAGCCACGTCCTAACTCAGTCACTTGATGGTAATCGCCATTACATGGTAGTTATTTTTGATGATGGCACCTCAACTCGACTCCTAACCAATGCCCTATCTCTTTGCCCTGTCGGCGATAAAGTCGTACTGAGCGCTTCCTCATCGTGGGGAGATTCAACCACCTATCAGTTGGACCATTGCGTACCTAAATAGTGTTTTACACCTAGACACTTGCGTTTTTTGCCTGCATGCTGAAACAGCATAATAGTGGAACAAAACAATAATAAGGAACGGCACATGACAGATACCCTCATCTCTCCGCAGTGGTTAAAAACGCAATTAGATAATAATCCAAACACCATTGTTTTAGACGCCAGTATTGAATTCCAAATCCCGCTCGAACCCAATAAAGATAAGAGTGGCGTCATTCCAACCGCCCAGCGCTTTGATTACGACAATGAGTTCTGTGACCCACAGGCATCACTACCCCACATGATGCCGTCCGAAGCGCGTTTCAATGAACTCGCAGGTAAACTCGGAATTACGCCAGAAAGCACCATTGTCGTCTACGACAACTCAGGAACATTTGCCTCACCTCGTGCATGGTGGATGTTGAAATCTCTTGGCCTTAAGCACGTGCATATCTTGTCCGGTGGTCTACCAGCATGGAAGGCGGCGGGTTATTCTGTTGATGAAAACTACAGTGCGCGAAACACCTCTACCCTATCTCAACCCATTGATGGCAACTATTTCATCGCCGCTGAGCAAGTGTTGCAATACTCAGATAACAGGTGCGCACGTATCGTTGACGCTCGTTCACTAGCACGCTTCAAAGGCGAAACTCCCGAACCGCGTGAGGGAATTCGTAGCGGTCACATTCCAAATTCAGTGTGCTTACCGTTTGCTGAATTAATGGAGGAAGGTACTCTCAAGCCACTTGAAGAGCTTGCTCCATTGTTTTCGTCTATCAGTGCGAGTAAGCGTGAGCATCTAGTGTTTAGTTGTGGGTCGGGTGTGACAGCGTGTATTTTGGCACTAGGGGCGTACTTGTGTGGCTACACTAACTTGTCTGTGTACGACAGGTCATGGACCGAGTGGGGTCAGCGAACTGACCTACCTGTCCAACTCTAACATAGAGAAGAAATAGCCTTCATATAAAACAACGCCCCACTTGTATGTTGGGGCGTTCGAATCAAAAACCTTCGTTGTTTAGCCTGTGTAAGCACCACTTGAGTAATGCAACTCATAGCTATGAGAGTAAATCTCTAGAATATTGCCAAAAGGGTCTTCCATGTAGATCATGCGGTAAGGCTTCTCACCCGGATAGTAGTAGCGAGGCTCTTTCATTCTTCGTTTGCCACCAGCAGCTACGATTTTGTCCGCTAACCCCTCCACGTCTGGGTCTTGTACACAGAAATGGAATATACCGGTTTTCCAATACTCAAAGTTATCCTCTGGGTTTTCTTGATTATCGAACTGGAATAACTCGACACCAATGCGATCGCCTGTCGACATATGAGCAATACGGAAGTGCTTCCACCCTGTCCCAAATACGTCGGTACACATTACTCCGATTGCGGAATCATCTTCAGTGACATCGGTTGGTGGCATGATCAAGTACCAGCCTAAAACCTCAGTGTAGAATTTCACAGCAGCTTCCAAGTCGGGCACTGATATTCCGATATGGCTGAAAGTACGTGGATAGGTGAGGTTTGTATTGGGTGAAGTCATGAGTGGTGTCCCTCTCTCTCGTTGAGAATAAGATACTTCTGATGGATTCGTTGTTATTTATCATATATTCTTCAGACAATAAGAATTTGTTATCAAATATTGAGTGTATGATTAACACAACTTGGCTTAATACGTTTAAAACTCTAGTAGAGATTGGTCACTTTACCCAGACTGCAGAAAAGCTGTTTATGACGCAGCCTGGCGTGAGCCAGCACATTAAAAAGCTCGAAGCGAGTCTCAAAGCGGAACTGATCACAAGAGAAGGTAAAACCTTCGAACTGACGGAGCAAGGGCGACTGGTTTATAACTACGCATGCGACCTAGCCAAGCAAGAAGCCTCACTACTAGAAAAGCTCAAATACGATGACCCTGAATCAGGAAATCTAAGCTTTTCTGCCTCTGGAGCAATAAGCACCGCGCTGTACCCCAAACTGCTCCTACTTCAAACTCAATACCCGGGTTTGCGCGTCAATATTGAAGCGGCTCCAAACCGGCGAGTAATAGAGAGCGTCACCAACGGCACGATAGACTCGGGCATTGTTACCGCGGTACCCCAACATCCAGACTTGTCCTCGGAGTATTTGGGGCAGCTTGAATTATGTCTGATTGGCTCCAAAGCCTCCGTGTCTAACCTTAGTCCGCGTGACGCACTTGAGCAGTTGGGCGTGATTGACCACCCAGATGCTCAGTACTACTTACAAAAGCTATTTGATCAAAGCGGGCTCCAAGAACTCGAAGAGGCTGAGTGGCAGGATTTTAGAAAAGTTAGCTATATCAACCAACATAGCCAAATTCTGCAGCCTGTTTCGATGGGAATTGGAGTTACCGTCTTGCCTAAGGTCGCTATCGAATACTCAGAGTACAAGGATAAAGTCGACATTTGGCCAACCGCAGAGCTGGTTAGTGAGCCGCTATACTTTGTGAAGAAGAAACGTAAACAGCTGGCGGCGCGTTATTCGTTTCTTCTTGAGGTCATAAAAGAGACGGAGTTTTCCTAGTCGTCTTTTGATGTGTCTGGCAGGCTTAGCATTTGTTCGTCAAGGTTAAGTACTGTCAGCGCGTTACTAACGCTTGTTGCAACAACATCAACTACGCCCGTTCGAAGCGCACCCAGCAATGCCATTGGTTTGCTGTTTTCGGAAGCAATGGCGATGACTTCTGAAATGCGGCGGAACTCTTCAAGCCCTAATCCGATGACCCGATCACTCATGACTGTGTTGGCAGCTCTGCCCTGAATGTCAAAGAAATCATAGCCTGCAAAATCACCGACAACCCCTTGATTCAGCCGTGATTGAACCACTTCATCCGTAGTAAACCATCCCAGATCAACCATATAGCTGTTCTCGCTCATATCGCCCACACCAACAATTGCCACATCCGCTTTGCGTGCCAAATCGAGCGTTTGCTTGACCGTAGCGTTTTGCATAAACGCCATTTTCTGGTCTCTATTTTCAGCGTACGCCGGCGCATAAAGCGTTTCTGACGTTCCCCCGTACTTTTTCGCCAGTTGTCGACAAATATGATCAGCATTAAAGCGTCCGCCCCTTGGGTGGATGCCTCCGATTCCGCAAACAAACTTACAATCACGGGGAGAAATAACCCCCATATGATGCGCTACTGCCGAGACATTCCTTCCCTGACCTACGGTAACAACCGTTCCCCCACGCAAGGTTTGAGCAAGGTAGTTCGAAACCAAACCGCCCACCTGAGTCCGCTGTGACTCCTCATCTGGCTGGTCGAGAGCGATAAGCGCCCGCTTAATACCAAATCGCTCAATCAGGCGCTGTTCTATCTTGGCACTGTATACCGGGTGATACTTCACCGTGATCTCAACAATGCCCTCGTCTCTCGCCTGTTTGAGTAACCGGCCTATCTTTGCTCGCGATACCCCAAACTTTTTGGAAATCTCTTCTTGAGTCGCGCCATCTTGATAATAAGCCACCGCGATTTCGGTCAATAAATCGTTGCTGGTTTCGTTGCTGTCGTTTTTCATCGGCTGTACTACTCCGCGATTCTATTCAGGCGAGCATTGGCTCACATATCAATCATTTGCTCAATGATAACCTTACCGTACCATTCGCTCAATAGCGTGACATTTTCTCAGCTGCATTCTTGACCATTGAAATTCTCCTCTAGCCCACGCTAGCACTGATTTTCAGTTGCAATTCGGGTCGCGCTAACAAAAACCAAAAATAACCCATGGAATACGAATTTTTGTACCAGTATTTGGTTGACATTATTTCTGCATGGGGTAAATATGAATCCAACATTTACTCACGAGTGATGCAAATGTTCACAGCAATCTGCGCACTCTGTACTGAAAAAATTTAAAGCGGATCGATAGTCGAATGAAACTTTGAACCGCTGAGCAACATTTGTATTTAGAGCCTTAGTCTCAAATTCTCTGCCCTCAAGAATAGGAACGAACCGATGAGCAACAAATTAGAGCAACTTCGCAAACTAACAACTGTCGTTGCAGACACTGGTGATATCGAAGCAATTCGCAAGTACCAACCACAAGACGCAACGACTAACCCTTCTCTGATTTTGAAAGCGGCGCAGATCGAAGAGTACGCACCACTCATTGACCAAGCGATTGAGTACGCGAAATCTCAAAGTGACGACAAAGCACAACAAGTGCAAGATACGTGCGACATGCTAGCGGTTAACATCGGTAAAGAAATTCTAAAGACAATTCCAGGTCGCATCTCAACAGAAGTTGACGCGCGTCTTTCTTACGACATGGAAGGCAGCGTAGCGAAAGCACGTCAGCTAATGAAAATGTACAACGATGCTGGCATCGCGAATGACCGCATCCTTATCAAGCTAGCTTCTACTTGGGAAGGCATTCGTGCTGCAGAGATCCTAGAAAAAGAAGGCATCAACTGTAACCTAACGCTTCTATTCTCATTTGCTCAGGCACGTGCATGTGCTGAAGCGGGCGTTTTCCTAATCTCTCCTTTCGTTGGCCGCATCATGGACTGGTACAAGGCGAAAGAAGGTCGCGACTTTGAAGCATCAGAAGATCCTGGCGTGATTTCAGTAACAGGTATCTACAACTACTACAAAGACCATGGCTACAACACAGTAGTAATGGGGGCGAGCTTCCGTAACACAGGTGAAATCCTTGAGCTTGCTGGTTGTGACCGTCTAACTATCAGCCCACAACTGCTTGCAGAGCTTGAAGAAGCGGAAGGCGAAGTCGTTGAGAAACTAGTTGACTCTAAAGGCTCTAAAGAGCGCCCTGCTGCAATGACTCACGCTGAGTTCCTATGGGAGCACAACCAAGACCCAATGGCGGTAGAGAAGCTTGCAGAGGGCATCCGCAACTTCGCTATCGACCAAGGCAAACTAGAAGCTATGATCGAAGCTAAGCTTTAATCAGCACAGATATTCAGAGGGGAACGTTTGCGTTCCCCTCTTCAATTCTCTCTCTTTAAAATCTATTTTTTCGGAATGTATTATGGATCGTAAACATCTCGCTAATGCTATTCGTGCTCTAAGCATGGACGGCGTTCAACAAGCAAACTCTGGTCACCCTGGCGCGCCAATGGGTATGGCTGATATCGCTGAAGTTCTTTGGCGTTCACACTTAAACCACAACCCATCTAACCCAGAGTGGGCTGACCGTGACCGTTTCGTGCTATCAAACGGCCACGGCTCTATGTTGATCTACTCACTGCTTCACCTAACAGGCTATGAGCTACCGATTGAAGAGCTAAAGAACTTCCGTCAGCTTCACTCTAAAACACCTGGCCACCCTGAGTATGGTTATGCGCCTGGTATTGAGACGACAACAGGCCCGCTAGGTCAAGGCATCACCAACGCAGTCGGTATGGCGCTGGCAGAGAAAACACTAGCGGCTCAGTTCAACAAAGACGGCCACGACATCGTAGACCACTACACGTATGCATTTATGGGTGATGGCTGTTTGATGGAAGGTATCTCTCACGAAGCATGTTCTCTTGCAGGCACACTAGGCCTTGGTAAGCTCATCGCATTCTGGGATGACAACGGCATCTCTATCGATGGCGAAGTTGAAGGTTGGTTCTCTGACGACACGCCGAAACGTTTTGAAGCATACGGCTGGCACGTAATCCCTGCAGTTGATGGTCACGATTCGGACGCTATCAATGCCGCGATTGAAGCAGCTAAAGCAGACCCTCGTCCTACTCTTATCTGTACTAAGACCATAATTGGCTTTGGTTCTCCAAATAAATCAGGTTCACACGACTGTCACGGTGCACCTCTAGGCGCTGACGAAATTGCAGCAACACGTAAAGAACTAGGTTGGGAGCACGGTCCTTTTGAGATTCCAACGGACATCTATGCGCAGTGGGATGCGAAAGAAGCGGGCGCAGCTAAAGAAGCAACGTGGAACGAGAAACTTGCAGCGTATGAAGCAGCATACCCAGAGCTGGCAGCTGAGTTCAAACGTCGTGTAAATGGTGAGCTACCTGCTGAGTGGGAAGAGAAAGCAACACAAGTCATTGCTGATCTTCAAGCTAATCCGGCGAACATCGCCTCTCGTAAAGCGTCGCAAAACGCACTAGAAGCATTTGGCGCAATGCTGCCAGAGTTCCTTGGTGGTTCTGCTGACCTTGCTCCGTCTAACCTAACCATGTGGTCTGGGTCTAAATCTCTTACTGCTGAAGATGCATCTGGTAACTACATTCACTACGGTGTTCGTGAGTTTGGTATGACGGCGATTATGAACGGTATCGCGCTTCACGGCGGTTTCGTACCTTACGGTGCAACCTTCCTAATGTTCATGGAATACGCGCGTAACGCAATGCGTATGGCTGCTCTAATGAAAGTGCAAAACATCCAGGTTTACACTCACGACTCTATCGGCCTGGGTGAAGATGGTCCTACGCACCAACCTGTAGAGCAAATGGCATCGCTTCGTCTAACACCTAACATGAGCACATGGCGTCCATGTGACCAGGTTGAGTCGGCAGTTGCATGGAAGTTTGCGATTGAGCGTAAAGACGGTCCTACGTCTCTCATCTTCTCTCGTCAAAACCTTGCACAGCAAGAGCGTGACGCGCAACAAGTGGCTGACATCGCAAAGGGTGCATACGTCCTGAAAGATTGTGAAGGTACTCCAGAGCTTATTCTAATTGCAACAGGTTCTGAAGTTGAGCTAGCCGTTAACGCAGCCGCAGAACTCAGCGCTGAAGGTAAGAAGGTACGTGTGGTATCTATGCCTGCAACTGACGTGTTCGACAAGCAAGACGAGGCATACCGTGAGTCTGTTCTGCCTTCGAGCGTAACAGCGCGTATTGCAGTTGAAGCGGGTATTGCCGACTTCTGGTACAAGTATGTTGGCTTCGGTGGCAAGATCGTTGGTATGACAACCTTCGGTGAGTCAGCACCAGCTGGTGAGCTATTTAAGATGTTTGGCTTTACAACAGAGAATGTTGTAAGCAAAGCAAAAGAGCTGTTGAAGTAAGCTTCTCTTTCAACACATAAGGCTGAGCGAGTGCTCAGCCTTTTTTATGTGTGACTGTTTTAGATTCAACATGTCTCATATGTTAGACACAATTTTGCTTGAAGGAGTAATCTCGCTTTCTACACTGTACGGTATGGTCAAAAAGGATTTTTACTATGCGAGCTAGAGCATTTCTCATCACCCTTGTCTCACTACTCTCAATTTGCCTGACTACGGCCCACGCTACTGACCTTGCCGTCAAAAGCGGTGGCGTTTTGCTAAAAACCTACTCCGATAGTGACTTGTCAAACATGCCCCAAGCAACCATAGATACAGAGTTGCCATGGTTAGACGGAAAAAACTCATTTACTGGGGTAAGCCTTGAAGATTTTTTCGTCCAGACTAATACCCCGCTTCCAGAACTGGTCACTTTTATCGCACTCAATGACTACAAAGTCACCATTAGGCAAGAAGATATCAAGGAATACCAACCTATCATTGCTAATCGGAAAAACGGCGAAAAAATGTCTGTCCGCGATAAGGGGCCATATTGGGTGATCTTCCCGTTGTCACAACACCCAGAGATCGATAATACCGATTACCACGCCATGATGATTTGGCAATTAAAGGAAGTACGGTACTAGTATGACAGCCAAGGAGTGCGTTGAACGATTCCCAATTAGTCTAATAAAGATCATTTTGGCGACCATAACCGCTTGCGTACTCGCCGTGAATGTCATAACCATAGACCGTATCAATCAAATCAACGAAGACCTTTCTGACCGCAAAAACGAAGCGACCTGGTTTATTCTTCAGTTAGTCAAAGAGTACTCAAATTTCATTACTCAATCGCATATAAAGCCGTTAAGAAAGGACGAGATCTGGCTGGCATATGACCTGACGTGGAGTCGATTCGACATCATATTGCACAGTAAAGAATCATCAAAGTTTATTGAGCAAGCGAGCTATAAAGCCTTTATGGAAGCGCAGTTTGATAAGTTCAAGGCCTTAGAAAAATCTTTAGTACTACTCGACACCCAACCAGAAATACAGAATGCCCTCAAGCAACGCATAGAAGTTAACTTTGAGGAAATCGTTCATTTCATCAACGAGAAGTTTCAGATTGAGAGCCCTATTACAGTGAAAAACCGGACTGAGCTTGAACGTCTCCTAATGTACCAAAAAGCCAGCACCGTCGCGCTCATCGTCCTATTTCTTCTAATCTCTTGTATTTTCTGGATAGATTCGAGCCTTCGTAAAACGCTCCAGCGCAAAGACGCGCTCACTTGTTTATTAAACCGCACTGCGTTAACCAATGACATCAAAAGCCAACTGAAACAACCCTATTACCATTTGCTATCAGTGCGTATCCTCAACATCTCAGAAATTAACCACAAGTACGGCATTGATTATGGTGATGTGTTGATTAAAGCCACTGCTGACAGGCTACTCAACTTCATCAACGCTGACTACTCACTGTACCGTTACAGTGGTTCTCAGTTTATTATTTTGAGCAACACCCCGGACTCTAAAATCACCCCTTCTCTTGAACAAACGATCAAAGACATACTAGCTGAACCCATTGAACTGTCTGATATGGCTTTGATTCTCGACATTTCAATGAGTCGTGAATCGAACTTAGTAAGACGAAGTTTGATTGAGAAGCTGACCCAATTATCCAGAAAAGCTTTGTCAACAGCGCTTTAGGGCGAGTTCCTTTATACGAAAAAATGTAAACTACGATATGCTTAATGCTTGATTATGGTGATATCCGCCATCTTAGCTTTAAGGTCGGTTAGCCTATCCTGAACATAAAAGTCGCAAAACGCCTCAAAACCCAGCGGTTTACTAAACCAATAGCCCTGAAGATAATCACAGCCTAAATCGGAAAGATATCGACATTGGTAACCTGTTTCGACGCCTTCGCCAACAACCTTCGCATTGCAGTTGTGACCGAGTGCAATAATGGAGTTAAGCATTCGCTCCTCCGTACCATCGGTGCCGATACGTTCAACAAAGCTCTTATCCACCTTCAGCTCATCAACCGGGTAACTAAGCAGTTGATTTATTGAAGTAAAGCCCGTTCCAAAATCATCCAGTGACACCCTAAACCCTATATCTCGCAAACCAGCGATAATCGCTATCGTGTCTTTCGTACTCTTAACGTAACTCGTTTCCGTTACTTCTAGGATCACGCGGTTTGGCGTGATGTTATGCGAATGACACACACTACAGATGAGCTCAATAAAATCATTGTTGTAAAGCTCAAGGGCAGAAATATTGATTGAAATATCTCCGACGTATCCCACTTTTGATTGCAACATCGATAAAGATTTGATCGCATTATTAATGACCCAAGTGTCTATATCGCCAATTAAGTTAGCTCGCTCTGCTGCCGGAATAAACTCTTCTGGTCCAATCCCCATTGCCCGTAATTTAGGGCACCTTACTAACACTTCAATACTAGCAACCTGATAGGTCGTAGAATCAATGAGCGGCATATAGTTCAGCTCAAACTCGCCATTTCCACAGCAGCTCAGGAGTATTTTTTCTATCTCATCTCTTCGTTTTAACTCTTCAAATAGAAGATGATCAAAATAGACCAACGGCGCTTTGTTTTTGATCTGTTTCGCTTTGCTTAACGCCGCCTCTATGCCTTTCTGCCAAACTCCTCTCTGAGATTCGTCACAAAGAGGAAAAATAGCCTGGGCAAAATCAAGGTGAAGCGGGACGCCCTCAACCCGTATCGCGGTTTTGAGGGACTGCTCAAAGTTGGCCATCAGTAATCTAATGGCCTGCTCGCTATCCGCGTTCACTAAAGCGTAGAATGTATTGCTGCCGTATCGACTGATTGAGTAATCGCTGCAACCACATCCTGTGCTTGATTGATTGGTGCAAATACACCGCTCGATTTCCCTAGCGATTTTGACAAGAGCACGGTCACCCTCGAACAAACCATGCAAATCATTAACTCTTCTGAAGTCTATGACATCCCAGGCCACAATATAGGTATGCTCATTACAATAGCTTTCGGTTCTCTGGTCGACAAACCTAATAAAAGAAGCTCGATTAGCTAACTTTGTTAAACTATCAAATTCAGCCTCAAACTTTACTTTGCTCAAACTATCTATATAGGCGTTTTTTAGAATAGAGACTTCATCATTATCTTTAGCTCGTTTAAAGTAGCGTAGCTCTAAGCCTCCTCTTTTTATATCTTTCAATAGACCGTTGATTGGTTCGAGCACTTTCGTTCTCACAATCACGTGAATAATAAGTAACAACGAAATCACGACCGCAAGCATATAGGCCAACACGTGTGTCGCTATCTGTGATTTAACATTGGCATAATGGTCATCCAGTATATCCAATTCTATCTCGACTTCTGGGCCAAAGATCTTAATCACTTTTCCGTCAACGAACTCATTGTCTACTACCTCGAAGTGGATGTCAGACCAAAGTTCGGATGTCTCGGTAACTTGATTGAAGTCCAAAATAATGTTTTCGTGGTTTGACGCATCCTTAAACAACTGGTTTAGCTTTCTTAAAGGTCCATCAACAACAAGCAAGCTCCTGCTTTTGCGTGTCATCGCTTGTTTATCGTCTGGCAAGAGTTTCGGATCATAAGCACCGATGTAGCTGTACCTGATTTCTCCTGTTACCGATTGGTAGGTGTGCCCTGTATTACAAAATTCTTCGCCTAAAGAGACTAAAGTGTATGAGTCGAAGACAGTTTGATAGATGTCATCAGCTAACGCGTTTGCTTCAAACGGATCGGATTTAAGTGAACTAGCCGTTAGATTGAAAAGAGGGTCCAAGCTATAGACTTCGACATTCCCTAACTTCATAGCTCGTTCTTGCTGAAGCAGGTAATTAATGTGAGACTCGAGAAAGCCCCGCAATACATAATCACTCGTGTCCTGAATGTGATTTATAAACTGGGCGCTGCCTGAAATCTCATGTCCAAGCCCCTCTATACCACTTCGCTCAAACTCAGCCGCACTCAACGCATTTTTGACTTTTGTGACCCACTTGTCCTGTTCGAGTGTTTTTTGCTCGCTTAACTGCCAAAAATAAAGCCCTGTACCAGCAAGCGCGGCGACAACCGTCATTACTGGTACGAGAACAAGATCTAACCTTCTGAGTAGTCTCATCGATCACCTCAAATCTTCTACAATTCTTTGGCGAATGAGTAAGCCGTTGTCGCTCACGGGCGTGTACAGAAAGCTTTTCTCAATGAGGTTTGAGGCTGGACTGATTGCAGGGTCTTCACGGTATTCTCTACTCAGCAGAGCTTCAACATTTGCATTAGGTGTTGAAAACCAGGCACTTTGAGCATTAAGAGCGGCCACTTCAGGTGAGGTCAAGTAGTCTAAAGCTACTGTTGTTTGTTCACGGAAACGGCTACCAGCGGGTATCGCTAAACACTCCAACCAGACAATTGTGCCCTCATTAGGCACAACATACTCCCATACATCTTTGTTTTCAGCTTCATTTAATACATGGTGATCACCTGCATAACCAAAAGCTATATCGATGGTCTCAAGCGCACTTGGTGTAGCAACGTCTGCAAGAATGTAGTCTGTGGAAGCAAGCGATGACCGTTGGGTCTGCAATAGCTTATGCGCTTGCTGAAGTGATGCTTCATCATCAGTAAATGGACTTTTGTTGGATGACAGTAACGCTACCCCTACAAGGTCTATAGGGTGGTAGTACATAGACACTTTGCCGTCGAGACCCTTGTTCGGCTTGAGTAGCGTTTCCCAAGAATCTACCGGCTTCGAAAACTTATCACGTCTATAAAGAATACCACTGGTACCCCACGCATAAGGAATACCAAAATCACCACATGCCTCCATCCATTTGTGCTCAAAGCGACCTGACAGTTTTTGTCGAAGCTCTGGTATTGAGCGGACTACACCGAGTTGACCCAATGTTTGTAATCGGACACTTTCAACGACAACAATATCAATGGTTTTACCACGTTCACTCAGCAGTAGCTCATCACGAACTGACTCGTCAGAGAAATAGATTTGTTCGATGCTAATTTGATGATCTTGTCTCAGCTTCTCGATGACAATCGGCGCTAAAAACGCTTCCCAGTTATAAAGGTGAACGGCGTCATCGCCTTGGTGGGCGTATAAGGGCGAGCAAACAACAAACAACAGATATAACCAACAACTGAGTACAGCCCTTCCTTTGACCAAACTTCGTTTCGACATCTGCTAAGTCCTTTAGCTTTTACTAACATAAAGAGCCTAGGACAGTAGCAGGGTGATGGCGAAGTCTTTATCATCTCAAAATTGAGAATTATTACTCTTTAGCCGGCTCCTGTCCGTTGGTGTTGGGACGCATATCCAATTCTGATTCTCCAGTAACCATATCTATGGTAAATAGATAGTGGTTATCAGGGTCTCCATGATGCTTGAAGTCAAATTGATACGTATGAGCAGGGAAAAATATCGGCACTTCCTCGACCTGTGTTAAGTCAAAACCGTCTTGTACATAGATCTCTTGTACTTCAATTTGCAGCCTTGCTGCTTCTAACTCTCGGCTCCTATCATATTCGGGCTCAACCGATGGATTAGCAGGGTAAGATTTTCCATCAAATGCCATGGTTCTAAGAGAGCCATCACTCCACACATAAAAATTCTTCCACCCGTTGGTTTCGCGACTAGCAAGGAGTACAGGCGTATTGGTTACTGTCATTCTATTAATTAGCTCTCCGGAATCTTGAAATAGATAAGCCGTACAGCCACCCGACCCGCAAAAGTAAGGATCTTGCATTAATACAAATAACTCTTCACTGCCATTTCCGTTGAGATCGGTTGCCCCCGTCAGGTACTTATAGTCTTTTTCTCGAGGATCGAGCTTCTCTGGAATTAGAATATCTTCAACCACTAATCTGTCGATATTCTCTAGGGTAAACACATCTGGGCGAGGCTCATCATAGTCGTGATTACACCCTTGAATCACAGCAACAGTAAACACACTGAGTAGTATGGTAGGTAGTTTCAATTTGTTCTCCGAAACATGAGAGAGATATCTAAGTCTATGAAGATAAACACCATATCTCAAGTTTCAGTGAACAAACTTGTTTATTAAACTGTGAGGTTTAGCGAGAAAACTATAGAGTGGTGACAACTCTTACCGCAAGAAGAATCAGTACCACGCCGGACAACTGGTCAATAAGTTTCGCTCTAGACTTTAGCGTATTCAATAAGCGTGGCGATGAAAGCATAAACGTAATTAACGTATACCAAAGTCCGTCAACGATAAGGGGTGTCGTGACGATAATGGCTTTATCAGTAATTTCGCTACCCACGGCAACAAACTGACTAAATAGAGCCGTGAAAAACAGAGCGATTTTCGGACTCAGTAACGAGATAAGCAGCCCTTCTCTTGCAGCTGACGCTACCGATACTTGCTTGCCTGACTCTAATCTATCAACAATGCCACCTTTGGAGCGAATCGCGTTGTATCCAAGCCATGCGAGATAAAGCGCCCCCAGTAGAGAGATCGTCTTAAATAGCATCGGGAACTGGTGCAGAAGCACTGACAGACCAAGCACAGTAACTAACGCATACACACCGATACCAAACGCATGAGCCCATGCAGTTGCCAGACCGTGGCGTCGTCCACCTGCCAAGCTATGTTTAGCAACAATCGCTAAACTCGGACCTGGGGACATAGCCCCTAATAAGCAAATGGCTAGTAGTGATAACCAAATCGTAAACGTCATGATGTATTCCGTGTGTAATTCCAACTCGTTGGGTGAACTCTATCACCTCAATGTCATGATTTGAAATCACAATTAATCATGACCACCATCACATGAAATCATAATACATAGAGAATCAACTTTTCACGGAATACATAGACGATTGCATATACGCGAGAACTTTGTCTCTTACCCACTTGTGGGCAGGATCTTGTTCGTACTTTGGATGCCATATAAGCCAGTACTGATGTGTAGGCGGACTAAATGGCAGTGAAAAGGTGCGCAGTGCTAAGCGTTTCTCTAGATTATGAGCAATGTGCTCTGGTAGCGTTAATAACCCATCACTTTGCTGCACCATCGCGAAAGCCGAGCTAAAAAACGGGGTGGAAACTAAAATTCGACGCTCAAGGCCTCTTTCCTTCATTGCAGAGTCGAGAAAACTGTCTTTGTCTCCTCCAGCGGAAATTCGGATATGTTGATAGGACTCTAAATCATTGAAAGTGATGTCAGATTTCGAACTCAAAGGGTGCCCTTCTCGAACTACCACCACAGGTACATCTTCGCCAATCTTACGCGAACATAATGATTCCGGCGCACTAGGCAACATTGTCGAGGCCAGTTGAACATCTTCATCGCCCAACTTCTGTAACAACTTAGGTTCCCACAAACGATAAGAGAATTTGAGTAGAGGAGCGAGGGGCGATAACTGGCTAACAAGCTCAGGAAAAATATATTGCGCAACATAATCAGATGAGGAAAACGTAAGCGTTTGATCATAAAGTTTCGGGTCAAACTCCTGACCACCCAAAACTCTTTGAATTTCCTCTAATAGCTTTTCTAACTCCGCACTTAGCTGTATTGCTCGCGGCGTTAAAACATAATGACTTCCTTCTCTCACCAGCAATGGATCTTGGTAGATATCTCTTAGCTGACTTAATTGACGGCTAACAGCAGACTGAGTCACGTTAAGACGCGAAGCCGCTCGACTTACATGCTTTTCTGAAAGTAGCACTTGAAGCGTATACAATAGGTTTAGATTGGTTTTACTAGCCATTGTTACCGTGAAAAATACGTTAGACAGACGCACTATTCCAGTGCTTGTGCCGGTTCAACTTGAGTGGGTATGTACTCCACTACAGCCTGGTTTTTACCTTGTTTTTTAGCAGCATACATGAGTTTATCGGCCTCATACAGCGTTTCAAAGTCGCTAGCACAATGATAGATCGCACACCCGAGACTAACGGTCACTGGCAAACCGTCTATTTCATCGAGGTCGATATCTCTCACAGACTCACAAATACGGTGTGCAAGTTCATCCGAGAAACAAACAGGCTGATCAATGAAGGCTAACGCAAACTCTTCTCCCCCAATACGAGCAACAATATGACTTGAGTTAGTCAATGCTTTTATTTTCTCGGACACATGCTTAATCACCACATCCCCTTTTATATGCCCGTAGGTATCATTCACAATTTTAAAATTGTCGATATCGATAATCATGACCGTTAAATTGCTGTTGGACCTTCGGAAGTACTTCAATTTGTCCAGAAAATAGCGACGATTCCACAGCCCCGTCAGGGCATCCGTCTCTGAAAGGTACTTCAACTGTACGTTTTCAGCGGACAATTCTTGAGTCTTGGTTCTCACTACATGTTTTAGAATTACTAGGTAGATAAGAAGCATGATAACAATGCCAGAAATGGCGATTGCCGGTAAGTAGGAGGGGTACACGGTTTCTATATGCATCCATCGTCCGTAAATCCGCTGTAAATCCTGTTTTCCGACATGTTTGAAGTCGGCAATGATCGACTCCATTAGGCTTACATTCGATTGCGACGTGGCGTAATGAATATCACCCGAATATAGGTGCTTAACATCGATAAACTGACCGCTTTTGGGGCCAATATGCAAATAGTAGTTCGCTACTTGAAGGTCAGCGACAAAGGCTCGAATCCTGTTGTCTCGCGCTGCTTTTATCATCAGAGCATTATTGTCAAAATAAGCTAACCCAACTTCGGGAAAGTGGTTGAGCATATATTCTGCTTCATAACCACCGTTAACTACCCCGACCTTGTGGTTGTGGTGACCGAGAAGAAATTCATCAGCATCAAAGCTTTGTAATGAGTGATGAAAATAAAGCTGAGTGTCTAATTCGAATAGAGGCTCTCCGAATGCCAAAACTTTCGCTCGTTCACGCGACCATAATAAACCAGCATGGACATCTGCTTGCCCCGCTTTGACGAGATCAATGGATTCTTGCCAATCAACAAGTTTGAATTCGATAACAATATCGTTCGCTTCGCCGTATGCTTTCCACAGGTCGATCAAAATCCCCGCAGGCTGATTAGCGTCGTCGAGAAAAGAATAGGGTTTCCACGCTTTCGAGTTAGACACTATTAGGCGCTTTGGAGTCAACGGTTGCTCTCCGTGCTGTTCCAACGCCAAAGCACCTGTATCTTGCGCGGAAGATCCGGATGCCAGTGTTGGGAATCCCCCCAAAAGCAACATCAGAATCGAGGTCACCAACGTACTAAAGTTGGCCCGAATCAACATGTTATACACTCACCATTAACTATAAGAGTATTATTTATAGTAGGTAAAACTGTGACTTTCCTTCCGCACTGATGTAATTCTCGATCTACGTCTCAATATGATTGAGACTTAAGCAGCATTTATAGAATACGGCCTGCTTAAAACAGCCTAAAATGTTGACTAATAGAGTTTCGCAGCCAAGCCTCAAGACCGAAATCAGTCTATAATTTCACTTCTACCTGAGCTCTCTGGACATAGAGTTCATCTAGAACTCGAAGCAATACCTCGTACTATGGCTGTACTCACCACCTGGTCTAAGAATGGCGTTGGATTCATGCCAATCTTGGTTTGGCGCATTCGGATAGAACTGAGTTTCTAGTGCCAAACCCGCGTAATCTTCGTATGTTCCAC
This sequence comes from Vibrio sp. KUL80, assembly GCF_059725495.1. Classification (NCBI taxonomy): domain Bacteria; kingdom Pseudomonadati; phylum Pseudomonadota; class Gammaproteobacteria; order Vibrionales; family Vibrionaceae; genus Vibrio; species Vibrio sp. KUL80. The sequence continues at coordinate 1,669,843 of NZ_AP045842.1, read as the reverse complement.
CATTTCGATTTGGAGTACCCGCCAGCCAATTTCCGGTGTAAAGATGCATCCCTGGCATGGTGGTAATCACTGACATTACCAGTTTTCTATCTGGAGATTGCAGCGCTGCAACTCGTGAGGAAATATCGCGCCCACTTAACAACAAATAGCAATGGTCATAACCTTTTGCTTGCACTTGTTGCTCACTGACTAGTAGTTCAGAAGACAAGCGTTTGGTGCGGTTAAAATCAAAACTCGTTTCACTCACAGGCTCCGGCATTTTGTGTGGGATGCCAACATCGTTAGTCGGCAAGTAATGCGATGAATCGATTTGAAGCCAATGTTCTAACACCGTCTCCCCGTTATCGGCCCCAGATAAATTGAAATAAGCATGATTGGTAAGATTAACTGGGGTCGCCTTGTTGGTTGAAGCTCGGTAATTAATATTGACAGAGTTATCTTCGGTTAGCGTGTAAGTCACTCTCGTCACGAGCCTGCCCGGAAACCCTTGATCACCATCTTCAGAGATAAGTTCAAACTCAACGCTGTTTGCAGTTTGTATTACAAGGCTCCAACGCCGCTTATCGAACCCGTCACGGCCACCATGGTGGCTATTTCCCGCTTGGTTAACATCTACCTGGTAGGTATTCCCATCGATCGAAAATTTCCCGCCAGCAATACGATTGGCATATCGACCAACCGTAGAGCCCAGATAGACTTGTTGGCGCTCGTAATCCTCTATTGAACTCACGCCCAGCAGCACTTCTCGTAAACTGTTGTTTATCGGTACCTTGCAACTTAGCCAAGCCGCCCCGATGTCCATAACCGTTATTTCCATCCCTGCTGCGTTGGATACGGTGACTAACTTTGGTGCCTGACCATCTTTTGCAATACCACTAAACTCGATTCCCATATTTTATCTCTTATCGCTAAAGTGTTTCAGCAAGTCCCGCTCCTGATTGAGCTTGGCAAACGTAGATCGACTCTTTTAATCCTGTTGCAGCTTCGTAGTTCTGATTCACTGCCTGCTCGATGACTGGCACGAAACTAGGTGGAACTAACGCAACAACACAGCCACCAAAACCGCCACCTGTCATACGAACGCCGCCATTTTCGCCAATAGCAGACTTCACAATCTCAACAAGCGTATCTATCTCCGTGACTGTGATTTCAAAATCATATCGCATTGAGGCATGTGACTCAGCCATCAGTTCGCCCATTCGCTTCATATCGCCAGCCATCAGTGCTTTGGCCGCCTCTTCAGTACGCGCGTTTTCAGTGATGACGTGACGAGCGCGCTTCGCGACCAGCTCATCGAGTTGGTCCTGCTTTTGATTAAACGCCTCAATCGACACGTCACGCAGCGCTTTGACTCCCAACACGCGAGCCGCTTCTTCACACTGTTGTCGTCTGGTGTTGTATTCACTATCAACTAAACCGCGCTTTTTGTTGGAGTTAATAATGACGACAGACATGCCTTCGGGCATAGATACAGAGCTGGATTCAAGGCTTCGACAATCGAGTAACATGGCATGATCTTTTTGTCCCTTCGCCGAAATCATCTGGTCCATAATTCCGCAGTTACAGCCAACAAACTCATTCTCAGCTTGTTGGCCGTTTAGCGCGATTTCTTCTTGGCTGATATCTAAGTCATAAAGCACTTTAAAGGTTTGCCCAATCACGACCTCTAAAGCCGCTGAAGAGCTTAAACCAGCACCTTGGGGCACGTTACCACTAACGGCAATATCAACGCCGTTAAACTCATAGCCTCTCGCCAACAAATACTTGACCACGCCTCGAATGTAGTTCGCCCACATTTTATCGTCTTGAAACTCAATTGGCTCTTCTAGGTTGAACGCATCGGTATCATTGTCGTAATCCACAGCGACGAGTCGAACTTGGTTATCTTCTCTTTTGGCCGCAGCGACCACTGTCTGGTAGTTGATTGCACAAGGTAATACAAAACCATCATTGTAATCGGTATGTTCGCCTATTAAATTTACACGCCCCGGTGCTTGCACAACATGGGTCGGCTCGTAATCTAATACCTGCTTGAAAGACGCTTTCACGTTATTTATTAAATCAGACATAATGAACTCTCAAATCTTGTGTAAACACGTCGACTCAGCCAACGTATGGGATGTTGTATTAACACTCTTTGTAATGAACGTCACTCAGTACGCGTAGTCGCTCAGCGGCTTGCTCTGGCGTTAAATCTCGCTGTGATTCAGCGAGCATCTCGTAGCCCACCATAAACTTTCTAACCGTGGCGCTGCGCAAAAGCGGTGGATAGAAAAGAGCATGTAATTGCCAATGGTCGATATTCGTACCCTCTTCAAAGAACGGCGCAAAATGCCAGCCCATTGAGTAGGGGAAAGAGCACTGAAACAGATTGTCATATCGGCTGGTCAATTTTTTTACTGCCAAGGCGAGATCATCGCGCTGCGCATCACTTAACTCACTCATTCGTCGAATATGGGCCTTAGGCAACAACATGGTTTCAAAAGGCCAAGCAGCCCAATAAGGGACGACGGCTAGCCAATGCTCTGTTTCGACGACCGTTCTCGAACCGTCCTTTTGCTCAGATTCGACATAGTCCACGAGTAAGTTAGAGCCGTACTGTTCAAAGTAATCTTTTAGATGGATCTCTTTGCGCTCAATTTCATTGGGCAAAAAACTGTTCGCCCAAATCTGTCCATGAGGATGAGGTTGAGAGCACCCCATGGTTTCCCCTTTGTTTTCAAACGCCTGAACCCAAAGGTAGTCTTTGCCTAACTCTTCAATCTGTTCATTCCAGGTATCGATAACGCCACGAATTTTAGTGACGGATAACTCTGGCAAGGTTTTGCTGTGATCAGGAGAAAAACAGATAACGCGGCTCAGTCCTCTCACGCCTTGAGTTTTAAACAACGGATTGTCAGATTGCGGTGCGTCTGGTGAGTCGGGCATCAATGCTGCAAAGTCATTGGAGAAAACGTAGGTTCCCTCGTAATCAGGATTCGTTTCGCCAGAGATTCGAGCGTTACCCGGACACAAAAAACACCCCTTATCAAAACTTGGTAGCTCAGCGGTTGAGGGTTTCTCATCTTGACCACTCCATGGGCGCCTAGCCCTGTGTGGTGATATCAAGATCCACTGACCGGTCAGCGGGTTATAACGGCGATGTGGGTGGTCTACTGGGTCAAAATGTATATCAGCCATAATGTTTCTCAATCTGTTTCGCAGGCCCGTTTTGATTATTCTATCAAGCGAGTCTATTAGTAATCCGTGATGCAACTCTCGATAATGTAAACGTTTCCACAACCAAAACATCCAATTCTTATAGCTTACTTACTGCACGACGATTAAAAAGTGATTAACGGTTACAAGCGATCAATCCAAGGTCTTCAATACCACGGCATATCGGTAATGCTGCTCGCAAAGTTGGTACTCGTCGTGAACACTTGGTGTCCAAGAATCATCTCCCCCCACCCCCATGTGAAAGCCATCAATCCGTACATACACCGCATCTTCTTTTACAAGTTCGTTTGTGTGTTTCGCGTTGGCGAGGTTCACTTGATTAAACTCACTGACAGAAAAATGAAACTCACCCTCCACCTTGAGATTGCCTACCGTTAACTCATGACAATCGCAACGAAGACCATTTTCTGAAGGGAAAATATAATTAGTGTGCATCTCTTCGATAGGTTTTTGATAACGACCGATGTGAGCCGAGTACAATCTGTCTGGGTAGTTTTCGTGTGGACCACGCCCAAACCAATCAACCATAGCTCGATCTTCGCTTGACGTCTGTTTTGGCAAACACAACTCAAGACCGACACGCGGAATCGGTGGTAAACCGCGAGCGAGCGTGACATCAACATCGATAGCAATCGAGCCATCACTCGCTATGTGGTAACGCCAAGTGCTTGAAATGACTGGGGCTAGATCATTACTGTAGATAGCAACACACTTTATCTCTACACCACCAGAGATCTCATAAGCCTCTAAGCTTTGAACGTCTCGTCGAAGCGTTCTAAATCCAGCGGCTTCCCAGCGTGCGAACCAAGAGTTAGGGTCGAGCTTATTCGCTTCACTTGTACCAATGTCATTGTCTAGGGGTGCGCGATAGAAATTGTCTTTTATCGGTTGGCTCAGTACCTTGGCTCCTTTTATCATCCAATCAGCCAAGTAGCCTGTCTCTTTATCAAACTCAACAACACAACATTCGTTCTCAATTCGAAGCTTGGTATCAGTATCAAGCAGTTGGAGCGAACCAAAGTTTTCCTTTTCAGCAAGATGGAGCTTGGGAATAGAGGCTAATTCAATTTGCTCACAAGCGGTGATGTGTCCTGATTCTGCCCAAGGTGTAGCATTGATTAATCTCGCTTGTAGATTAAGGTGATAGCGTGCGCCAGGGAGTCGCTCGATAGCATCACACAGCTGTATCTGAAGACTAGCTTGAGCGGGAATAGATAGTGCGACCTCTCCAGATTGCACGATGTTGCCATTTTCTAAAAGTTGCCACGAGAGGACTTCATTGTCACTGGAAGTAAACAAGTTTTCAGACACAGCTTCTATCACAAGTGGCTGGTCGCTGATCAACTTGAACTGGAAAAACTGCTGCGCTTTTTTAACTTCAAATAGAGTTGGGTGCACCGTTCTGTCAGGGAAAATCAATCCGTTGATGCAGAACTGTCGGTCATTGATTTCATCACCGAAATCACCACCATAAGCCCAATAGAACTGCCCTTTATCATCAAATTTGGTAAGCCCTTGATCTACCCAGTCCCAAATAAACCCACCCTGTAATCTTGGATGGTCACGAAAAGCTTTCCAGTATTCAACGAAACTACCAAGACTATTTCCCATCGCATGGGCATATTCACATAAGATCAGAGGGCGCGTTTCATTGGGTAGCGCAATTGCTTTTTTGATGCCTACGCGAGGTGTGACCTCTGGCTGATGCCCCACCACAGGCAAATCCCAATCGACTCGGGCATACATAGGACAGATGATGTCCGTTGCCGATGTCATCGCACCGCCACCCTCGTATTGAACCGGCCTTGATGGGTCGCGCTGCTTAACCCACTGGTACATTGCATGATGATTGCTGCCAATTCCCGATTCATTCCCTAACGACCAGATGATGATCGAGGGGTGGTTTTTATCTCTTTCAACCAGATTTACCATGCGCCTCATGAAAGCATTTACCCACTCGCTATCATCAGACAGACGGCACATCGGAAACTGACCGTGAGTTTCAATGTTCGCTTCGTCAACTAAATACAGACCAAACTGGTCACAAAGCTCATACCACATCGGATGGTTTGGATAGTGCGCCGTTCGAACCGCATTAAAATTATTTTGCTTCAGTAGTTTGATGTCACGAATCATACCGTCTCGTGTCATCACATGACCAAGCTCAGGGTGATGCTCATGACGATTGACACCGCGAATGAGCAAGGGTTTACTGTTTACACATAGCTGGCCATCTAAGATCTCGACGTTTCTAAAACCTACAGAGTAAGCCTCACAATCGACAACTTGCTTCTGATCGTTAAGCAGTGAAACGACAACTCGATATAAATACGGGCGCTCTGCGCTCCATGCGTTTACATCATCCAACTTGATTCTATGGATTGATTGATTGTCCCACGCACCTTTTTCATCAACAAACTCAACGCCCATCGCTTGCGACTGTTCAGATACAAGCCTCCCTGTATCGTCATAAACTGTGACCAAAATCGTTTGAGTAGACTCTGGCTTGGCAACTTTTGTCACCACTTTAAGAAGCCCATCACGATAGTCAGACTGGAGACTAGCGATCGTCTCGACATCGGCAATATGGCTATTGGGTTTGGTCCTCAGAGTGACATCGCGAAAGATGCCGCTAAGCCACCACATATCCTGATCTTCAAGATAAGAGCCATCTGACCAACGCAAGACCATGAGGGTCAGTTGGTTTTCGCCCTCAACTAAATGAGCACTCAGATCGAACTCAGCAGGCAGACGTGAGTCTTGTGAGTAGCCGACCCAAGTCCCATTACACCAAAGATGGAAAGCACTGTTGACGCCATCAAACGTGATGGTTGTCGTCGCATCTGACTGACTCGCAAATTGAAAGCGCTTGCGATACACGCCTGTAGGGTTTTGCTCTGGAACATTCGGAGGGTTGTCGTCGAATGGGTACTTTACATTGGTGTAGATTGGCTTGTCATAGCCATGCAGTTGCCAATTGCTTGGAACGGATAGAGGGTCCCATTGCCCATCGTCAAAGTCACTCGCAACATACGACTCCAGCATATCCTCAGGACGTTTCAACAAGTGAAACTTCCACTCACCATTCAATGACATTTGGTTTAAAGATGCTTGATTTTTACGAGCCTCTTCTATGGTGCGATAGGCATGCAAAGGCGCATGAGGGGCAAGTACATTACGTTGCACAACGTGTTGGTTTTCCCACTCGCGAGCGGCGATGACTTGGGCGAAAGATCTCATCTCTACTTCCTACTGTTCCGAGACAAAAAGAGCGCTCCAATGCGTTGAGAGCGCTCATTGGTATTGGGTAAAACAGATATCCTGTGTTTACCTAGTTTTTAAATGTACGTTGACGTACTTTTTCCAAACGCTTGAGGATTTGATCGACTCGCTCAGGTTTTACCATGAACTCTTGGAAACCCTTCATGCCTTCTTTCGCCATGGCAGGATCAGTATCACGGTCATAGAACTGAGCTGTACCACTCGCTTGAGCTAGCATTTCAACACCGATGTTTAGGAACTCGTCATCAGCAGGCTTCGCTTTGCTATTAGTCGGGATTTGCAATAGAACGTCGTTAACAAGCTGCTGAATCTCTGGCTTAGCAACAAATGCAAGGAACTTACGAGCGTCTTCTTTGTTCTTCGCTTTGCTTGGGATGTGAATCGTATCCATCGGCGCGTCTTCTGCCAAAGGAACAGCAGGGTCAATCACAGGGAACTGGAAGAAGCCCATTTTGCCTTCCAACTCGTCAGGGAAGTTTGGAGCAATAAAGTTACCAATTAGGTACATTGCGGCTTCACCGTTATATAGGAATGGCTGTGCTTCTTGCCAAGAGTATGATGCGTGGTTTTCAAGGTAGTAGCCTGGTTCAACAAGTTCCGCCCAGTTAGCAAATGTCTTTTTCACTCGCTCATCGGTGTATGGGACCTTACCGTCCATTAGGTCGATGTGGAAATCTAAACCGTTGGTACGTAGGTTGATGTAGTCAAACCAACCTGCTGCTGTCCAAAGGTACTTAGTACCGATAGCGAATGGTGCAACCTCATTTTTCTTTAGTGTTGCAGCGGCAGCTTTTAGCTCATCCCATGTTTTCGGTTCTGCGATGCCATACTTCTCAAAGATATCTTTACGGTAGTACACACCCCACTGGTAATACGTGTATGGTACGCCATATTGCTTACCGTTTACCGTCATTGCTGGTGCTGCAGATTTGAAGTCCTGAGCCATGTTATTCTCAGCCCAGATATCACTCACATCTTCAAGCAAACCACGGTCTACGAACGTTTTCATACGGTTACCCGCATACCAGAACACAACATCCGGTGGAGACGTTACCAGCCAGTTACGTATCGTCGTCTTGTACGCTTCTTTGTCATACAGGTTGTACTTCACCGTAATGTCTGGGTTTTCTGCTTCAAATCGTTTTACGATTTCAGCCCAAGCTTCCTTTGGTGCAGGGTCTGCTTGGTCAGAGTTGATAACTAACTCACCCGCCCATGCTGTAGCAGAGACAGTTGCGCTTAGTATCGTGGTAGCAACGAGGTGTTTCACAGTTTTCATAGTAAGATCCTTATTGTCGAGCGTAAGCTCAGGCTCCATTTGTTATCGTTATGTTTTGCGTTGATACACTGCATTCAACGCGGGGTATGCAGTACACTTAGAATTAACCTTTGGTCGCTCCTAATGTTAAACCTGCAATAAAGTGACGTTGCATCGTAAAGAACAACACCACCGGAGGAATAGCAGCGACGATTGCACCCGCCGACATAAATTGCCATGCTGCCAACCACTGCCCTTTCAGAGAACTCAATCCAGCTGTTACCGGACGTACTTCATCACTTTGAACGAGTACTAGTGCCCAGAAAAAGTCATTCCATATAAAGGTAAAGACGAGAACCGACAATGCCGCAAGTGCAGGTCTCACAAGAGGTAGCACGACATGCCAAAAGATTTTCATTTCACTCACGCCTTCAACTCGCGCCGCTTCAATCAGTGCGTTAGGGATGCCAACGATGAAGTTACGCATAAACAGCGTGCAAAACCCTGCTTGGAACGCGACATGGAAAAAGATAAGAGCCCAGTGGGTATCGTAAAGCCCAAAGGTGATGGTCAGGTCACGCACAGGAATCATAAGAATTTGAAACGGGACAAAATTGCCTGCGATGAACATCGCAAAGATCCAGATGTTCGCCTTAAAGTTGTATTTGGCTAGGGCAAAGCCTGCCAACGTGGACAAAGCAACCGCGCCAGCAACAGCAGGTAACGTGATGATAAGACTGTTAAGCAGGTATTGACCCATAGGCGTCGCAGTGAATACCTGAGTATAGTTTTCAATAAACTGGATATCCGTTGGCCATCCCCAATAGTTACCTTTGTTGATGTCCTCCATAGAGCGGATAGACGTCATCATTACCGCGATAAGCGGAAGTAACCACAGGACAATAGCGATAGGCAAAGCCACTCGATAGCTTATGTTGGTAAAGCGTCCTGACTTTTCGATCGGTTGTGGGTACATTATTTTTCACTCCTTAGCATTCGCCACAAGAAGTAAGCGATATAGATATCCATAATCAGGAACAGAACAACAGAAACCGCCGCACCATAGCCCATCCGATAGTTAAAGATTGACTCTTCGTACATTTGATATGCCAACACTGTAGAACTACCCCACGGGCCACCAGCCGTCATGGTCGCAACCAAGTCAAAGGAGCGAAGTGCACCAATCACCGTAACGACGATAGCGATAAAGGTCGCTGGACGAAGCTGAGGCAGAACCACATACCAAAGCATGCGAAGCTTTTTCGCACCATCTAATCGAGCTGCTTCAAGCTGCTCTGGATCCAAATTGTTTAAGCCCGTCAAATAGAGAATCATGCAGTATGAAATTTGTGGCCACAGACCCGCAGCAATGATGCCGTAGGTGACGTAGTCTTCATTCGACAAAATCGCCATAGGTTCAACATTGAAGAAGCCCAATACGATATTGAACAGACCAAATGATGGATCATAAAACCAAGCGAAGACCAAACCGACAACCACTTGAGAGATAACAAAAGGGAAGAAGAACAACGACTTAACAACGCGTATCCCCCTTACCTGTTGGTTCAGAAACAGCGCGATAGCAAGCCCTAGTGGTGGTGCAAGCATAAAGAACACCAACCACAAAAAGTTGTTTTTTAAAGAGGTGTAAAAGGCTTCTGAGTCAAAGAGTTCGCGATAGTTGTCTAAACCAACCCATGTTTTCTCGCCGAGCCCGTCCCACTCATAAAAGCTCAGCCAGATACTATCCAAGATGGGATAAATCACGTAAACCGCAAAAATGAGCATCGCCGGCGCCAAAAACAGCCAGGGGGCAACATTGGTATTAATGCGGCTCTTACGCCGCTGTGAAGGTAATCGGTTTTTGGGGTATACCGTTTTCACAGATTGTTCCATTTCAAGGTGACTCCTACCTCACCGCAACATACTGTTAACACATATTAATTTTAGTAAATATCAACAATAAGTACTGTTTTAGATGAGTTTTAGTGAAAATACACCTAAATATTAGCCAGCATGGTGAAATGTTGTACTGCTCAAAATTAAAACTGTAAACGTTTCCACACTTTTCACTCAAATTCGTTAACAAATTATGATCATGATCAACTATTCTGGGTTTGACAGCTAACAAGAGTGCGATTAGGGCGTATGGTGATGGTATCAACGGACATCATGCGAGCACGATTAGCGCTATCGAAAACGTATAGGCTAACCGCTATCACTCGCTAAACTTTTGCTTTTACTTGTCTGCATAACTAGGAGTTCTTATGGCTGACATCCGCTTAAACCAAGTCATCAAACGCTTTGGTAAGGTACAAACCATCCACGGTGTGGATCTCGATATTAATGATGGTGAGTTTGTGGTGTTTGTCGGACCATCTGGCTGCGGTAAATCAACACTGCTTCGCTTGGTCGCAGGGCTAGAAGAGATCTCCGATGGTGAGATTTATATTGATGATGAGAGAGTCAACGACGTCGATCCGGCGGAGCGTGGCGTGGCGATGGTGTTCCAATCTTATGCCCTCTACCCTCACATGACGGTTGAAGAAAACATGGGTTTTGGTCTCAAGATGAATAACCATCCTAAGGACTACATCCATAAGCAAGTACAGAATGCAGCTAAAACACTGCAATTAGAGCACTTGCTAAAGCGCAAACCGAAAGAGCTGTCTGGTGGTCAACGCCAACGTGTGGCCATCGGTCGCGCCATTGTCCGTAACCCTAAGGTGTTTCTATTTGATGAACCCCTATCTAACCTAGATGCAGAGCTGCGCGTTGATATGCGATTGCAAATCGCCAAGCTCCATCAAGATTTAGCTAACACGATGATCTACGTGACACACGATCAGGTTGAAGCGATGACGCTAGCCGACAGAATCGTGGTGTTGAGGGATGGTCGGGTAGAACAAGTCGGCAGCCCTCTTGAGCTATACCACACACCACAAAACGAGTTTGTTGCTGGGTTTATCGGCTCTCCTAAAATGAACTTCATTCCTACCCTAGTAGAAGAGATTACCGATACTAACCTCACCCTAAAAACCGACAAAGGTGAGCGTTTTACGCTTCCGCGAACTGACAGCAGTTCCTCTACGCCTAATACAGGTGACAAACTGAGCCTTGGCGTTAGACCGGAACATCTAACACTTAACCATGACAGTCCTGTCAAATTGCAGTTCCAAAGTGAAGTTGTGGAGCGTCTGGGTAACAGCACCTATCTATTCGGACAGGCGTCCGGTGTCGACGGATTCAAGGTGCACTTACCAGGTGACCAAGCAGTCAGCAAATTTGAGAAAGTCGAGATAAGCTGCACCTATGAGGATGTGCATCTGTTCGATGCAGACGGACAACGCGTCACCTTATAACCTCGAGTCGGTCGCAAGTCTCAGCGAGTATTCGAGCAATCATAGCAGCCACAAGGATTTGTTTATCCATCGAATTGCGCTCCGCTATGAAACACGCTCTAATACTCGCCTAATTTAAGAGCCCAAGTAAAAGGTGCCCAATGGCAACCATCAAAGATGTCGCAAAAGAAGCAGGAGTCTCTGTCGCTACAGTGTCTCGTGTGATCAATAAATCGCCTAAAGCGAGTCAGTCTTCCATTACTTCTGTCACGGCAGCGATGAAGAAGCTCGGCTATCGCCCAAATGCGGCAGCGCGTGCCTTGGTCAATCAAAGCACCAATACAGTGGGTGTTGTCGTAGCGGATGTCTCTGACCCATTTTTCGGGACTCTATTAAAATCGGTCGATCAAGTTGCTCGAGAAGCTGGAAAGCACATATTAATTGGACATGGCTACCACAACGCTGAGGATGAACGCCATGCGCTAGAACTGCTGATTAACAGTCGATGCGATGCAATTATTCTGCACGCCAAAGGTCTCAGTGATGAGGAGCTCATCAATTACGCCAAAGAGGTGAAAGGGTTGGTCATTATCAACCGCTACATTCCAGAGATCGAATCGCGCTGTATTTCCCTTGATAATGAACGTGGTGCCTACCTTGCCACTCTACAGCTAATCAAATCAGGGCATCGTAACATCGCGTGTATTGCCTCTTCTCAGGATATCGAAGATACCCATCAGCGAATTAAAGGCTATCGCACCGCTCTAGAAGACCACGGTATTGCGCTTTCCAAAAACTACATTGAGGCTGGCGAACCAAGCAGTGATGGCGGTGAGCTGGCTATGACGAATTTGTTGTCAAAGTCACTCGATATTACTGCCGTCGTGACTTACAACGATTATATGGCAGCGGGCGCTATCCAAGCGCTGGAAACCAATGCGATTGCTGTCCCTCAAGACATTTCCATAATTGGCTTCGATGACGGTCTGATCGCCCGTTTCGTGCATCCTCACCTAACTACGGTTCGCTACCCTATTGCCATGATGGCAGAAAGAGCGGCTCGATTGGCCTTGTTGCTATCACGTGGCGAGCAGATTGAGGATGATCCAATTGTTTTCACTCCAACTCTCGTGCAGCGTAAGTCCGTAATGACACGCTAACCAACCCTTAAGGTGGCGCAATGATTTTTGTTAATAGCGAACAGCTTGAGTTCCATCTCCAAACATCCAAAACAAGTTACATCATCAAAGCGAACGAAACAGGTCATCTCATCAATCTCCATTACGGTGATAAGATGACACATCGCAGTAGCTTTGCAGCACTTGATCAGCGTTACAGCGGAAAGATGGGCTCGACAACGGACTACGCTGATGTTCCTGGACAAAGTTTAGATACCCTGAAACTCGAAGTCCCCACCTTAGGGAAAGGCGATTACCGAAGCCCACTTTTACACATTGAGTATGCAGATGGGTCACGCATTACCGACCTCACCTACTCTTCACACCAAGTTGTTGACAGCAAACCTGCACTCGCTGGGTTGCCGTCAGCAAGTGGCGAAGAAAAAGGTCAGCACCTTATCGTTACGCTTGTCGACGCCATCACTCGATTGGCTGTCGACGTTCACTACTCGGTTTATGAAACCTCAAACGTTATTACTCGCCATCTTGTTATTCGCAATGAAGACAACCAAAGCATGCAAATTCATCGAGCGCTAAGCAGCTGTGTCGATTTTGCAGAGGAAGGCTTTGACCTTATCCACCTTCAAGGCAAGTGGATAAAAGAAGCACAAATTGCTCGCCAACGACTCAACAAGGGCATAGTGCAGATAGATTCCAAGAAAGGCGTGAGTAGCGCGAACCACAATCCGTTTATTGCAATAGCAGATAAAGAAACCAACGAGCACATGGGGCCTTGTTACGGCTTCGGCGTCTTCTACAGCGGAAATCACCTATCTGTCGCTGAGGTATCGCCGCATTGCTTAACTCGCGTCATGACAGGAATCAATGATTTTGACTTCCGATGGGAGTTAAAACCCAACTCAAGCTTCACGACGCCAGAAGTTGCTCTCACCTTCTCTGCCACAGGCTTAAATACCATGAGCCAACAACTGCACCACTTCATTAATCATCATGTGGTACCAGAGCAGTGGCGATTGGTCGAACGTCCCATTCAGGTGAACAATTGGGAGGCAACGTACTTCGATTTTGACTACGACAAACTGGATGCTATTGCCCAGAAAGCTCAAGATATTGGTGTTGAGCTGTTTGTTCTCGATGATGGTTGGTTTGGCAAACGAGACGACGATACTACTAGTCTCGGAGACTACTTCGACAATCCGAAACTCCAAGGCGGTATTGCTCGTATCAGCAAAAAAGTCAAAAGTTATGGACTAAAATTTGGCATTTGGGTCGAACCTGAAATGGTGTCACCTGACAGTGAGCTATTTAGAAAACACCCCGAATGGGCGGTCGCTCATCCACTAAGGGAGCCTTCTCTGGGACGCAATCAACTCGTTCTAGACATGGCAAACCCAGACGTAGTCGACTACCTGTTTGATAAGCTAAGTGATGTATTTTCCAGAGCGGATGTTGACTATGTGAAGTGGGACCATAATCGTAACTTCAGTGATAATTACGCCCAGTCTTTAACCCCATCGACTCAAAGCGGATTTAATCACAGATATGTACTTGGGCTATACGACTTGTTGGCTCGCTTAACCGATGCATTTCCAAATATCCTATTTGAGTCATGTTCTAGCGGTGGCAACCGATTCGATCTCGGTATGCTTTGCTACATGCCTCAAACTTGGACCAGTGATAATACCGATGCTATTGAGCGCTTAAACATACAGCACGGCACATCCATGTGTTATCCCCTGTCCTCTATGAGTGCTCACGTCGCTGCCAAACCTTCACATCAGGTACTGCGTCGCACACCATTGGAGACTCGATTCAACGTCGCTGCATTCGGCAACTTTGGTTATCAACTTGATATCACTCAGCTTTCAAGCAATGAAACTCAAGCTGTCAAAGAGCAGATTGCATTCTATAAGCAACATCGCACACTGATTCAATTTGGGCGTTTCTATCGGTTAGCCTCCCCTTTTGACAACAATATCTCCACTTGGCTTGTCACTACCGAAGACGGTACTGAGGGACTGCTTGGCTATTACCAAAAACTTCAACAAAGTAACGGCGATTTAGAGCGAATCAAGCTACCATTTTTTGATCCCGAATCTGAATTCGAGGTTCAGTCACGCTCTCAATACAATGAAGAGGTAGAAACAACGAACGTGAAAGTGACACCAGAGCTTTATCGTCTATTTGGTGACCAGCTCGCCGCGTTTGGTTTGCCTTTGAACAGCCAATTTCTAGGTGTAGAGATCACTGAACAGACTCGTCATATTGGCGATTTTGGTTCGAGAATCTACCACCTTAAACGAAAATAGATTTATAAATCAGCACGCTAATCGCCCGCTATTCCTAACCACGGAATAGCGGGCGATTGTTTTTATATATCCTTACTTATATCACTGTTATGACCAGTAAAAATATTCGATATATCCCTCTAAAGTTCATGCCTGACAGGTCGATAATCTGTATAGTTATACAAAACACTGTTCTTAATAATAAATCTGATTCATAACACCAGTTATGCATTCAATGTTGGCTATCTATAAAGGCAATATTTAGAGCTAAATCTAGGAAGTAGTATGAAATTTAGTCACAAAATCGTTTCCGCTTCGGCGGCTTTGCTACTCGTAACCGTTTCAACCCTAGGGATTACCCAGTTGATCACGGTGCGTAGCGAACTTCAAAGTCACATTGACACTAGCATCAACGAGTTAACCACAGGCGTTAAAAACACTATCACTTATGACTTAAATGCCAAGCGCGATATGGCAAGTGCCGTTACAGAGTCATTGGAAATTGACCCTCTAAATAACGACTACGTGGAAGACATCATTACCACCTCAACACTGAAGTCTAACTTCCAAGCGGTAGGTGTGGGCTATGAATCAAATGGTTCGCTAATCAGTAACGATGGATGGATACCGGATAGCAGCTATGACTCACGTGCGCGCCCTTGGTATAAAGAAGCTAAGGCAGCCAACAACACAATCATTACTGACCCTTATGTCGATTCATCGACCAAGAATGTCATTATCTCGTTAGGCTCTGCGCTTAACGACGAATCCGGTCGTTTTGTAGGTAGTGTTGTGTTTGACGTCACCTTGACCACACTCGCTGACCTAGTAAACCAAACCAACCTTTTCAACGCAGGTTATCTGTTTGTAGTGACGGATAAAGGCATGACGATTGCCCATCCAGACGCAAGCCTTAACGGTCAACCTGTCACTAAATTTGTTCCTGGTATTCAGCTCACGCAAGGTACTCAAGAACTTCAAATTAATGGTAAAGATTACCAAGTAAACCTTATCCAAGTTCCTGATGAGAACTGGTACGTGGGCGCGATCATCGATAAAGATGTCGCCTTTGCAGCCATTGGTAAAATGCGTAATCAGTCCATCATGTTTATCTTGGTTGGCGTGATTGTTAGCGTTATTGCTCTGACGCTTCTAATCCAATTCCTGATGCGTCCTTTGACAGATCTGAACGCTGCGATTCAAGACGTTGCAAACGGCGACGGAGACCTAACACATCGCCTAGACACAAACACGGATGCAGAGTTTGCTGAACTCGCGAAAGGCTTTAACACCTTCACCGAAAACCTTCAGCAGCAAATCATTCAGTCGAAAGAGATCTCAACCAAGATCCTAGCGCTCACACAGCAAACAACGGAAGGCGCGAAACACTCAGCAGTTGCAATGAATACCCAGCTTCAAGAACTTGAACAGCTTGCGACCGCAATGAATGAAATGGCAAGCACGTCGTCAGAAGTCGCTAACAATGCTCAAGGTGCAGCAAGTGCCGCGCAAGCCGCAGACACTGCGACTCAAGAAGGCTCTGAGGTGGTACTTGATACCACATCGGCTATCACTAACCTCTCTATGAGTATTGAAGAAGCAGTTATCGAGGTTCAAGGGCTAGAGTCAGCAACAGACAACATTGAAACCATTCTTAAGGTTATCAATGATATTGCCGACCAGACAAACCTACTCGCTCTAAACGCAGCCATTGAAGCCGCACGTGCTGGTGAGTCTGGTCGTGGTTTCGCAGTGGTCGCCGACGAAGTACGGACTCTTGCGCAACGCACTCAAGAGTCAACAACAGAAATTCGTAGCATGATTGAGCAGCTTCAGGCAGGCGCACACTCTGTTTCTAGCGCTATGTCTCAAAGTAAGGAAAGCGCCACAATGGCCGTCGATCGCGCGCAAAGTGCCAACGATGCACTCGAGCGTATTCGTCAGTCTATCGCACAGATTTCTGACATGAACATGCAAATCGCCGCCGCAGCAGAAGAGCAAAGCTTGGTAGCGGAAGAGATCAACGCCAACACCATCAAGATCAAAGATCTAAGTGAGCAAGTATCTGATGCCGCTAATGGCGCGGACACGGCAATGACTGAGCAGTTTGATAACGTTCATCAGCAAGAAGCGATCTTAAACCGCTTTAAGGTATAAGCTCGCTAACACTTCAAGCTTAAAGCTCTGGTCTTAATACCGGAGCTTTCTTTTTTAACCATCGCTATTTCTCCAAATTTTCTCCACAATATTGAGGTAGACTAAAGCTAACACTCCGTTTTCTCTGGATTCGCATGCGCTTTACTCTGTTTCAAAAGTTGTTTTTATCGCTTCTAACTTCAAGCTTGTTACTATTAGCAGGTATGGCGTATCTGATTAACTCTAGTTTCAAAGAAGGGCTACAAAGCTACTTGAATCAAGAAGAGCTCACAAAGGTAGAAAGCCTTGCAAGCAATGTCTCTAGTTACTACTCCGAAACCTATGGTTGGGATAAGCTGCTTCGCTCTCCGCAAGTACTCGCCACCTTGATGCAGCAAATTGGCGAAGCGCCGCCTCCTCGCCCTAGGCGAGGTCCGCCCCCAAGGCACGACCGACTGTCTCCTGATACGCTTCCTCCTTCATCAAAGCTTGAACGCGAGCAAGCCTTATTCGTGCCACTTGGAGTGCGTATCAGCTTGCTAGATGAGAGTCGTACGCCTCTGTTAGGCCCTATGAGTCACGACTTTATCCTTGACCAAAGCTTGCAGTTTGTAAGCTATGTGCCTATCGAACATGACAGCAATACAGTTGGCTGGCTTAGCGTAGTGCAGAGTCGCAGCGTCTCAAATAAACTTGCCGAGAGCTTTATTCAGTCACAGACCACTCATGTACTGACCATTTCATTAGCCGCTCTGTTACTGACCTTAACCATCGCATTTTTCTCAGTGCGGTACTTGCTTAAGCCACTAAGCGCGCTGCACCATGGCGCCGTAGTTGTTGGCTCTGGTAAGTTGGATCATCGCATTGAGCATACAGGGAGCGATGAGCTTGCCGACCTTGTCGAAGCATTTAATCAACTTACCGCATCGTTAGAGCAGCAGAAACAATTGAGAGACCAGTGGCTTTCCGATATTTCTCATGAGCTTCGAACGCCCGTCGCGGTGCTAAAAGGTGAAATCGAGGCTCTACAAGATGGGATTCGCCCCCTTGAAATGCGGTATGTCGATGGATTGCATGACCAAGTATCCACGCTTACAAGGTTGATCAATGATTTACACACATTAGCCCTATCAGATAGTGGGGCCAAAGACAGTGACCAGAGAGATGCAGTAACACTGGTAGACGTGTTATCACCTATCGTTGAGCGTTATGAACTGAGGCTACAAGAAAAATCCATCTCACTTGAGCATCAACTTGATGGCAATCCAGAAATTGAAGTCTTCGCCGATTCGAAGTCACTTCAGCAAGTTTTTCAGAACCTGTTTGAGAACTGCTTCCGTTATACTGATGAGAATGGCTCGGTCAGGCTTTCAATTCAAGAGAGCAAAAACGAGGCGACTATCATTATTGAAGACAGTTATCCAAGCGTGCCAACGCAAGCTTTACCTAAACTCTTCGAGCGCCTTTATCGCGTCGATAAATCTCGCAGCCGCGCCAATGGCGGCTCCGGACTTGGGCTTGCTATCTGCCAAAGCATCGTAAAAGCGCACAATGGAAGCCTAAATGCCGAACACTCACCGCTGGGCGGCTTGAAAATGGTCGTAACGCTGCCAAAATCCAGCAACGATGAGCAATAAAAACAGAAACAAAGGAATGACCATGATTTTAATCGTTGAAGACGAACCTTCACTGGCAAACATTGTGTCCGAATACCTTCAGCATAATGGATTTGAATCACACATTATCGATGACGGCGATAAAGTCATCGAATGGGTAAAGGAACACACCCCTTCTTTAATTTTGTTGGATTTAATGCTCCCTAATCGCGATGGATTGGATATCTATCGAGAACTACGCACTTTCAGCGATGTACCCGTCATGATGGCGACGGCTAAAGTCGACGAAATAGACCGCTTGCTAGGTTTAGAACTGGGCGCTGATGACTATATCTGTAAGCCTTACAGCCCAAGAGAACTTGTTGCCAGGGTCAAGAACGTACTAAGGCGCAGTCAAAGCACCAAGACGGCGTCACTGTCCGAGGCTGAACAAGTCAGCCCACAAGCGACGCTAATCATCGACGATGCGCAAATGAAGGTCACTATTGATAGTCAAGTTTTATCCTTAACGCCCGCTGAGTTTAAATTATTGCGTCATTTCAATAGTCATCATGGTGTTGTCTATAACCGAGATCAGCTCATTGATCGCATCTATTCAGACGGAAGAGTCGTCACCGATAGAACCATTGACAGCCATATAAAAAACCTGCGCAAGAAGATATTGGCTATCAACCCAAGCTACGATTGGATTAAGTCGATATACGGCGTGGGTTATCGATTCGAGTTGAATGAACGCGACTAGCCATCGGATTTCATCTTCACAAACAAACCCAGATACCTCCATATTTTCTGCACTTTTATCAAGCATACTTATTTCATCAATTAAGTATGCTTTTACACACGAACGTGAGGTAGTGTATGAACTCAGACAACCGCCGCCAAATCTTTCCCAAGCTTTCTACATTAGCATTTGTGCTTTGGGGAACATTTTGCTTCACCGGACAGGCTTCCAGCAGTGAATCTCTCAGCTATAAAATCGTCGATACAGGCCAATCGGTTTGTTCAGACGCGTCGGCTCAGCTTTCAACCTGCCCGGTTCAAGGGGAGTATGGTTTCGGGCAAGACGCTCAATATCAAGGATACGTGCCAAATTACACCGCAAATAACGATGGGACGGTAAGTGATAACGTCACTGGCCTAATGTGGGCTGCATCGATTGACACCAACGGTGATGGAAAAGTAACCGCAGCCGATAAAATGAGTTACGACCAAGCAGTCAGCTACATCGCTAACCTAAACACGGCTGGATTTTCTGACTGGCGACTACCTACAATCAAAGAGCTCTATTCGCTGATCCTCTTTGACGGAGAGGATCCAAGCGGCATTAATGGTCCTGATTCTTATTCTATTCGACCTTTCATCGATCATCGCTACTTTGGTTTCGAGTCTGGCGATATGGCATCGGGTGAACGTCTTATTGATGCTCAATATTTGAGTAGTACTCAATATGTCTCTAAAACAATGGGCAAAGATGACACCGTATTTGGCGTGAATTTTATTGATGGACGCATCAAAGGTTACGGAATGCAGAGCCCCCGTGGAGGAGAAAAAACCTTCTATATCCTAGCTGTTCGGGAGAACTCTGATTACGGTGTAAACCAATTTGTCGCTAATTCAAACGGCACAGTACACGATGAAGCAACTGGTTTGATATGGCAAACAGCCGACAGCGTAACGAGCTTAGATTGGAATGGTGCATTAGAGTACTGTGAGAATCTCGATTTAGCGGGTCGTCAAGATTGGCGTCTACCTAACGTGAAAGAGCTTCAATCCATTGTTGATTACTCACGTTCACCGGCAACGAGCAATAGCCCGTCCTTAGATCCAATATTCAATGCTAGTCAAATTACCAATGAAGGTGGTGAACTTGACTACCCTAACTACTGGAGCAGCACGACCCACATGAATCTAAAGAACGCCAAGAACGCGAGTTACGTCGCCTTTGGCCGTTCCATGGGTTACATGCGTGACAACTGGGTGGACGTACACGGTGCTGGTGCTCAAAGAAGTGACCCTAAGGCGGATAATGGTCAAAGCTACCCACAAGGTCACGGGCCTCAGGGTGATGCGGTAAGGTTTGAAAACCACGTTCGATGCGTCAGTGACAATAATACAAGGTTCGTCGAACAGCCAGAGACAACTGAACGTCCAACGAAAACCTATACCCCGTCTAACTCAGACCTAACAGACTCCAAACCAGCAGGCAAAGTGGAGGGCAAGGGAAAATCGCAACGTCGCGGTGGGGACCCGTTTGCCGACATGGACACCAATGGCGACAACAAGTTATCTCGCAACGAAGTCCGCGGTCCCCTAGCTAGAGACTTCGATAAACTCGACAGAAACAAGGATGGTTTCATAACTAGAGATGAATTGCCTAAGAGATAAGTGGAATTCTCTACTTTATTTAGCAATCACTCGCATTATTAACTATAGTTTAACTTATCAGCATCGCGATCATTCTAAACAAGCGGACGGGATAGTTTACAGCACCATCCCGTCTGATTTTACCCCAACCTATTGACATCGCATTTATCCATATATTCTTTGCCATAATCGGGTAATAATCCGATATAAACATGCACTTTCTCACCTTCCAGGCTGGTAGCTAGCACTAATCGTCCGAAATTATATTCACTTAACAATCGCCAAAATGAAAATGCACTCATGCTAAAAATGAAAGCAACTCCAGAATCTTAATCTATAATATGCAAGTGAGTGATTAGTAAAAAACAGAAAATGGCGCCAGCTAGTCAAGCATTTATAGAAACATCATCAAACAATGTTTAAAAAATCAGCAGTTGACAACAATTTGAATACAAAAGTCAGAAAAAAACACTTTTAACACTTCCAACTGCAACCATAAACTGTTTTACTTGTCACGGATAAAGCGCCTCTACAACTTTTAGAAAGTGTATATAAATAAATACACACAACGTTTCGGCGCCAAAGTTACGGACAAACACAACAGATTATTTGGAGTTATCGTGGCAACGAGCAACACAAACGCAGCACCCCGCGACAATTGGGGTTCGAAGCTTGGCTTCGTAATGGCCGCAGCAGGTTCTGCTGTAGGTCTTGGTAATATTTGGAAATTCCCTTACACAGCAGGTGAAAATGGCGGTGGTGCATTCATCGTTATCTATCTTGCATTCGTTATTTTCATTGGTTTCAGCGTAATGCTGACTGAATTTGCAGTTGGTCGTAAGACTGGTCGCAGTGCAGTTGGTGCGTTTAAATCGACAGACGGTCGTTGGACATTCGTAGGTGTTATCGGTGTATTGAGTGGTCTACTTATTATGGGTTTCTACCCTGTTGTAGGTGGTTGGGCTCTAGCATACGTTCAGAAAGTATCTACAGGTCTTCTAAGTAACCCAGAAGCTATTGGTGATAGCTTTGGCGGTTTCATCACTAACCCTATCCAGCCACTAATGTGGATGGGTGTTTACTTGCTGATGAACATCATCATCGTTAGCCGCGGTATTTCTGGCGGTATCGAGAAAGCGGGTAAAGTCCTGATGCCAATCCTATTCCTGATTCTTATCATCGTTTCAGTAAAAGGTTTGTCTCTACCAGGCGCAATGGCGGGTGTGGAATTCCTATTTAGCCCAGACTTCTCGAAAGTAGACAGCGGCGTCGTATTAGCGGCACTAGGTCAAGCGTTCTTCTCTCTAAGTCTTGGTATGGGCTGTATGATCACATACGGTAGCTACCTGAAGAAGAAAGAGAACCTAGTTCAAACCACTGGTATGGTTACGGCAATGGATACAGGTGTCGCTATTCTTGCTGGTATCGCAATGTTCCCTGCAATGTTCGCACTTGGCATGGAGCCAGCAGCAGGTCCTGGTCTAGTATTCGTCGTTGTTCCTCAGCTATTTGCTGAAATGGGCGGCGTTGGCCTTATCTTCGCACTACTGTTCTTCGTTGGTCTAACGGTTGCAGCACTGACTTCTTCGGTATCTCTACTAGAAGTAGTTGTGTCTTACCTAATCGACGAGAAAGGCATGAAGCGTACTACAGCTGTACTATCTGCAGCAGCAGTAATGGCAGTTCTTTGTATCTTTGCTTCTCTATCTCTAGGTGGCGTTGGTCCTACTCTGTTTGATACTGGTGCATTCGATATCTTCGACCTACTAACTGATAAGATCTTCCTAGCAGTTGGCGGTATGTTGGTGTGTATCTTCGCTGGTTGGAGACTAAGCCGTGAAGAGCTAGAGAAAGAAATCACTAACGACGGTGAAGTGAAGTTCCCACTGTTCGGTCTGTGGTACAACCTAGTTAAGTTTGTTATCCCTGTAGCAGTTGCAATCGTAGCGTTTGCAGGTATCTCAAGCGGCTTCGATAGCGGTAAAGGTCCAATCATGCTCATGGGTATCGGTATTATCGCTCTGACTGGTCTTCTATCTAAGAAGCTATAATTTAAATATTGATTACTTGAAGCCCTCGTTTAATACGAGGGCTTTTTTATGGTTCATCGCGGCTTTCCGGGGAAAGCCGCTTTTATCTTTAGAAAGAAGTAATCGATATCTCGGTAACCGTAGCCCATTCGTTTGATTAACTTTATCTTGTTGTTTATCCCTTCTAGCGTACAGGTGTTGAGTGGGTACCTTGCAGAAGCAACTATGCCATGAAGGTACGGTTTGAGCTTTCTCGCGAAGTCCATTAGTGGTTTGATCCCGCTTTCTTGAACTTGCTCCCACCATATGTCCCACAAGCCTTCCGCTTCGCTCTCTGACTGGCACCGCCATAACTCTTTAAGCTGAGAGCCAAGTAAATACGTCACCATTAAGTCCTTGTTCATACTCAGTATCTCATTTAGATAACTCTCCTGCTTACTGTCTAAATTGCCTCTGTTTTTGAGGAGAACCCAGCGTGAACGTTTAATCCATTGACGTGCTTTCCTGTCTTGTTTAAGTCGATTAGCTTGGTCAACTCTGACTCTATCCATCACTTCTCGTCCAAATTTGGCGACTACATGGAATAAGTCGTACACAATGCGGGCGTTAGGACAATGCTGCTGCACTTCGAGGTCGAAAGCCGTATTCATATCCATCGCAACCGCTTCTATGTTCTGGCCATGCTTACCGAGTAACTCGAAAAAAGGACGGATATCTTTTCGGCTGCGTCCGACGCCTATCCAAAGTACTTGATGCGTCTTTGCATCCGCGATAACAGTGGCATAACGATGTCCCTTGAAGAGGGCAAACTCATCCATAACAAGCTGTCGCAGCTCCGCCCAGTTAACCTCTGGCACTACATTTTGCAGCCGGCGCTTATCTATCTCCTTGACGGTATGCCAATGAACACCCGTCATTTGGGAAATATGTTTGATAGGGAGAAGAGGCAGCAACTGTTCAATATAACTACGCAAGCGGTTAGTAAGACGGGCAAAAGGTTCAAGCCAAGAAATAGATTCGGTTTTGATACCGCAGTCAGGGCACTTGATACGCCTTGTTTGTAGGTGCAGCTCGACAGGTACGCCAAGAATCATCGCTTCCTTAATGGTGCGCCACTGATAATCATGTATGGCTTGAACATGTTGCCCACATGCACATCGAGCAGTCGTACTGGGTTTGAGAGTAATCGTGATAAGAGAAGACGTTTGTACAGACTTTACGACATGAAAGCCTTCCCAGAACGATGATAGGAAAGTATTATTCGGCATGAAAACGGTAGTTTGTGCAAGGTTGTGTTTGGCGATGTAACCTTATCACTTACTACCGTTTTTGTTTTAAGTCCCCGCTAATCCGCGATGAACCAAAAAAAAGCCCAACACAGGTGCTGGGCTCATATTTCTATCTAGTTCTATTTACTACTTTATTTCACCGAATCGTTCTAAGTAAAGGATCGTTGCAGCGGTACGCGAAGGCACTTGCAGCTTTCTTAACAAGCTCTTCATGTGCACTTTAACTGTCGATTCAGAGATAAACAGTCGGTCGGCAATTTGCTTGTTTCGAAAGCCTTTCGCTACTTCTTGTAAGATCTGCATCTCACGTTCAGTGAGTGTGGTGAACACATCTGTCGCGTTGGCTCTTTCGTGCAGGTACGTTTTAATCGCTCCGCTGAACGCCTTGTTACCCGAGGAAAGTCCGAGAAGCAAATCGACGATTTCATCAGGCTCCGTGTCTTTGAGCAGATAACCGTCCGCACCAGCCTTAACAAGTGCATCGATATCAGCAGGGATATCAGATACGGTTAGAATCACTATGTGACCTTGGAAATCATCCTCTCGAAGCGCTTTAAGCGTGTCTAAACCAGACATTCCTTTCATGTTGAGGTCAAGAAGCACCAAATCTGGCTCGGTTTCTTTTGCCAATGCTACGGCGTCTGACCCATTACTCGCTTCCGCCACGATCTCGAAATCGTCTTCAAAGCTGAGTAACTGTCCTATACCACGCCTCATTAAAGGATGGTCATCGACTAACATGACTTTACATTCGCTCACTTAGTGGCTCCTTAGTTCTTTGGAACGTGAATTGCACTTCGCAACCTTGATTCTCCGCTGAGGTAATTGAGAACTCAGCATTCAATCGTGTGGCACGTTCTTTCATAATACTCATGCCATAGTGGTCTAACTTTTCAATAGTTTGGTCAAACCCTACGCCATCATCACTAATTTTAACATTTACAACAGCGTTGTCTTCCTCAATGCAGGAAACTTGTATAAAGGAAGCTTTTGCGTGCTTAATCGCATTAAGCACAGCTTCTCGGATCAATTGTAGAATATGGACTTGTTCGTTAGCCCCTAACTCAAGGGACGACATTTGATTGTCCAATTTTATTGTAGCGTTCGTTTGCCCGTCGAGTTGGTTCAGCATCTCAGTGAGTGCCTCCCCGAATGTTCCTTCCTTAATAGACAACCTGAACGTGGTTAATAACTCACGAAGCTGAATATACGCATTATCTAAGCCTTCGCGAATATCGTCCAGCACGCTTTGAGAACGGCTTCCCTCAAGAGTGTCTATTTCCTTATTAAGCGAGCGATTGAGTAGTGTAACCTGTATCTTCAAATAAGACAGTGATTGTGCGAGAGAATCGTGAAGTTCACGAGCGATCGTCGCCCTCTCTTCCATCAAAATTAACTGCTCGGTTTGACGTTGGGTTTTATTGTAGTAGACCGCTCGAGACAGGATCTGAACAAAGTTATCAATCAGCTTCTCATCCGGACAGGGTAATCCAATTTGATACCTCAACTCTCCCAGAACTTCGCCGTCGAG
Source organism: Vibrio sp. KUL80 (assembly GCF_059725495.1). Taxonomy (NCBI): domain Bacteria; kingdom Pseudomonadati; phylum Pseudomonadota; class Gammaproteobacteria; order Vibrionales; family Vibrionaceae; genus Vibrio; species Vibrio sp. KUL80. The sequence continues at coordinate 1,644,350 of NZ_AP045842.1, read as the reverse complement.
CTGAAGAGGCTTTATGCGCTCAGAATGACCATTGAACTTCCCTTCACTTGCAACCCAAGGCGAACCTTCAACTTCCGTTACTTGAAGCTCAACAGCGGTAATTCCTTCAACACTATGGATGTAGCTGAGTATGGCTCTAAAGTTTTCATGTGAGATTCGTGTCGCAGTCAGCTCTTGTGATGATTGATAGAGTACTTGAAGGGACTGATTCGCGTGTTGGAGTTTATGCGTTTTTTCATTCACTGCTCCTTCTAGCCCTCGATAGAGCTTACCGAGGTCGTCAGCCATATTCTTGAAGGCTTTGCCTAAGATCCCAAGCTCATTATCTGAGTTAACATCCACCTTTACGTCAAACGATCGATTTTGAATCTGTTCACTTGCAGAAATAAGCTGTCCTAACGGCCTAACAATTTGTTTGCGAACGAAAAGCACCACATAAACGGCCACGATTAGGATTCCACCTAACCCAAGACCACCAGCCCAAGCTAATCGAATGAGTTTATTTTCTGAATGTTCTTGGAGTTTAAGAACAAAATGGTCGATTCGGTCTACAAAATCCGCGACCAAAATTAGATATTGCTCGCGATCTTCGCTAATTAGCACTTCCTTAAGTTCGTGCCAACGAATAATGAGTTGGTAATAATCATTGGTGATTTCTTCCGGGACATCCCAAGACTGCAACGCTTTCATCGAAGGCGAGTAAAGCGAGCGCTCAAACTGCTCTACATGAAGAAAATAGAGTGGCGAATTAGCCTGCATATCGTGTGCTAAACGATAGCTCTGCATACGCATGGAGCCCGAAACATTAACCGCTTCGGCGTCATTTAAGCTGGACGCAAGTGTCAAAATGGCGAAATTGGTGGTCAATACAGATAGCAAAAGTATGAAAATCATAGCTTTAGCTATTGTTCCCGTAACAGATTTAGTCGGTTTTCTCATGATCCATTCATCTCGTCAAGGTTTCAGACTTGTCCAACTTCAACCTTTAATTTGGTGATTACACTATCCTTCTCTATTGTCGGTAATTTATTGATCCAAAACAAGGCTGCACCTTAATTACCTCCTTGGAGGTATTTATACAAATGTGTCCAAAACTACAATTTATATGACTATAAATTAAGGATTGTTAACAGAAAAGATGCGCTAAACTCTCAGTAACGCATTTTTTTATCGGTGTGATGAATGGTAGATATCGCAAAGCGTCGCTTTTTTACGAGAAAAAAAATAGACACATCGCAAGTCAAACTCCCTTGGGTTAACAATTTACAACAGTTTACAGACTTATGTACTCGTTGCGGCAAATGTGAAGAAGTTTGCGAAACGAGAATTATTCAAAAAGGGGATGGCGGATACCCCTCGGTCGACTTCACAATTGACGAATGTACGTTTTGTTACAAGTGTGCAGAAATCTGCCCAGAGCCTATATTTAATAGTGCTGACACCGAACCATGGAGCGCAAAAGCCGGAATCTCCGACACCTGCTTGGCAAACAACAATGTTGAATGCCGAAGCTGTGGTGATAGTTGTGAAACGATGGCGATTACCTTCAAGCTGCGCGCGGGTGGTGTTGCGCTACCTCAATTGGAGCTAGCGGACTGCAATGGATGTGGAGCATGTGTCTCTACTTGCCCTACTTCCTCTATCTCAGTGAGCAATATTTAAAATCAGAATTAAAAATAACAAAGAGAAGACCGTTTAATGTCACTAAACGAAGTGCATATCTCAAGTTTGGTAGTTAACTGCAAGGCTGAACACCTTGCGGAAGTGAAAAGCGAAATCGAGAAATTCGATAACGCGGAAATTTATGGGGACAGTGAGGAAGGCAAGATTGTTGTCGTCCTTGAAACCGAGAACCAAGGTTTCGTCACTGACACTATCGACGCTATCAACAACTTACCTAATGTCCTCACCTGTGCTTTGGTTTTTCACCAAATCGAGTCCGGGTTAGACGACGATGAAAACAACACTGGAAGTAACCATTCCCAATTAGAGGGTGAAGTATGAAAATGACAAGACGTGCGTTCGTAAAAGCGAACGCAGCGGCATCAGCGGCAGCTGTAGCGGGTATTACCCTTCCTGCATCAGCGACCAACCTGATTGCTAGCTCCGACCAAACAAAAATTACCTGGGATAAAGCACCTTGTCGTTTCTGTGGTACAGGCTGTTCTGTACTAGTAGGGACGCAAAACGGTAAAGTTGTTGCGACCCAGGGTGACCCAGAAGCACCAGTAAACAAAGGTCTAAACTGTATCAAGGGTTACTTCCTGTCTAAAGTTATGTACGGTAACGACCGTCTAACTCAGCCTCTTCTTCGCATGAAAGATGGTAAGTTTGACAAAGATGGTGAATTCACGCCTATCTCTTGGGACGAAGCGTTCGACATCATGGCGGAGAAATGGAAAGCATCTCTCAAAGCTAAAGGACCAACAAGTATCGGTATGTTTGGCTCTGGCCAGTGGACCGTTATGGAAGGCTACGCTGCTGCGAAAATGATGAAAGCGGGCTTCCGTTCAAACAACATTGACCCGAACGCACGTCACTGTATGGCGTCTGCGGTAGTGGGTTTCATGCGTGCCTTTGGTATCGATGAGCCTATGGGTTGTTACGATGACTTCGAGAACGCTGATGCATTCGTGCTTTGGGGTTCTAACATGGCAGAGATGCACCCAGTATTATGGACTCGTATTACTGACCGTCGTCTAAGCCACCCTCATGTTCGCGTTAACGTTCTATCTACGTACTACCACCGTTCATTTGAGCTTGCGGACCATGGCTACATCTTTAATCCACAGTCTGACCTTGCGATCGCAAACTTTATTGCTAACTACATCATTCAAAACGATGCGGTTAACTGGGACTTCGTGAACAAGCACACGAACTTCAAGCAAGCTGATACCGACATCGGTTATGGTCTGCGCGATGAAGATCCTCTGCAAAAAGCCGCGGCGAACCCTAACTCTGGCAACATGAGCGATATTTCGTTCGAAGAGTACAAGAAGTCAGTTGCTCCTTACACAGTTGAAAAAGCATCTGAAATCTCAGGCGTAGAGCAAGAAAAACTGATTGAGCTTGCTAAACAGTACGCAGATCCAAACACCAAAGTGATGTCGCTATGGACTATGGGTATGAACCAACATACTCGTGGTGTATGGATGAACGGCTTGGTTTACAACATCCACCTACTGACCGGTAAGATTGCAACTCCGGGTAACAGTCCATTCTCATTGACAGGTCAGCCATCAGCATGTGGTACTGCTCGTGAGGTAGGTACTTTTGCTCACCGTCTACCTGCGGACATGGTGGTTGCAAACCCTAAACACCGTGCGATTGCTGAGAAAGAATGGAAACTGCCAGAAGGTACGATTCCACCAAAACCTGGTTTCCACGCAGTACTTCAAGACCGCATGTTGAAAGACGGCGTTCTAAACTGCTACTGGGTACAATGTAATAACAACATGCAGGCTGGTCCAAACATCAACGAAGAGCGTCTACCTGGCTACCGTAACCCAGAGAACTTTATCGTCGTTTCAGACCCATACCCAACTGCAACAGCACAAGCCGCTGACCTTGTCCTTCCGACCGCTATGTGGATCGAAAAAGAAGGGGCTTACGGCAACGCTGAGCGTCGTACTCAAGCTTGGTATCAACAAGTTGAAACCGTGGGCGAAGCGAAGTCTGACTTATGGCAAGTTATGGAGTTCTCTAAGCGCTTCAAGATGGAAGACGTTTGGCCAGAAGAGCTTCTAGCGAAAGCACCAGAATACCGTGGCAAAACAATGTACGACATGCTGTTTAAGAACGGTCAAGTCGACAAGTACCCTATCGAAGAAGCTCGTGAGTTGAACGATGACGCACATCACTTCGGTTATTACGTTCAAAAAGGTCTTTTCGAAGAGTACGCAGCGTTTGGTCGCGGTCATGGTCATGACTTAGCACCATACGACGTTTACCACCAAGTGCGTGGTCTACGTTGGCCAGTTGTTGATGGTAAAGAGACGCTTTGGCGCTACAAAGAAGGCTCAGATCCATATGCGAAAGCAGGTTCAGGTTGGGACTTCTACGGTAAGCCAGACGGCAAAGCTTTGATTATTTCAGCACCGTACGAAGCGCCACCAGAAGTGCCAGACGAAGAGTTTGACTTGTGGCTATGTACAGGCCGTGTCCTTGAGCACTGGCATACAGGCACCATGACTCGTCGTGTTCCTGAGCTGTATAAAGCTGTCCCTGATGCGGTATGTTACATGCACCCAGAAGATGCCAAGGCTCGTGGTGTACGTCGCGGTGAAGAAATACTCATGGCAAACAAACGCGGTGAAGTACGCGTACGTGTTGAGACACGCGGTCGTAACCGTCCACCTAAAGGTTTAGTATTCGTACCATTCTTCGATGCTCGTATCCTAATCAACAAATTGATTCTTGATGCGACTGATCCTCTGTCCAAACAGACAGACTTCAAGAAGTGTCCTGTTAAGATCACGAAATTGGCTTAACAGAGAACGAATGAGCAAAACGGCTGCTCCAGTGGGAGCAGCCATCGAAGAATTAGCCTAAAGGCGGAGAAACAAAAATGAAAAAATTGATTGTTGCTATTCTCTCTGTTGGTGCACTTATCGCCGGCGTAGCACAAGCAGAATTGAATAACCCGGGTGGAACTGGTGGTCTAGATTCACTTCGTGGTAGTACTAACCTTGAAGATACTCGTCCTGCGGATGACTTCAAACACACACCTAAAGACCAACTGGTAGAGAGTTCATATGTGTATCAGCCTCCACTGATCCCTCACCAAATTCGTAACTATGAAGTATCGCTTAACGCGAACAAGTGCTTGGCATGCCATAGCTGGAAAAATGCGAAAGAAGCAGGTGCAACCAAAATCAGTGTGACTCACTACATGAACCGTGAAGATGCTGTGTTGGCTGATATGTCCCCTCGTCGCTACTTCTGTCTTCAGTGCCACGTACCTCAAGTTGACGCTCAACCATTGGTTGGCAACGACTTCGAGCGCGTTGATTCATTGCGTACTGAATAGCCAATTGAAGTAGAGAGAGGCTATCTATGAAAATTCTAAAAGCGTTTTGGAAACGTCTTAAGTCACCAAGTAAAGTCGCGGCAGGTGTTGTCCTGTTCCTAGGCTTCTCTGGAGGACTTTTGTTTTGGGGTGCGTTTAACACGGGTATGGAAATGACCAACACCGAGGAGTTTTGCTCGGGCTGTCATGCTCCGATCGTAGCGGAAATCCAGGAAACCATTCACTGGTCAAACCGTTCAGGTGTTCGTGCTATCTGTTCTGATTGTCACGTTCCACATAATTGGACGGATAAAATCATTCGTAAGGTTCAAGCATCGAAAGAACTATTCGCTCACTATGTACTCGACACTATCGGTACAGAAGAGAAGTTCCAAGCTCGTCGTGGACACCTAGCAGAACGCGAATGGGCTCGATTGAAAGCTAACGATTCATTGGAATGCCGAAACTGCCATGAGTTCGACTTTATGGACTTCTCTGAGCAGGGACCACGAAGCGTTCAACAACACTCAACTGCCCTAGCATCGGGTGAGAAAACTTGTGTAGACTGCCACAAAGGTATCGCACACCGCCTACCTGATATGGAAGGCGTGGAAGGCTGGCAATAAAGGAGCACTAAATGAGTACACTAGAGTCGGTTATTTGGCACGTTCTTGGCTACGCAGCTATGCCTGTCATTATCCTGTCTGGTTTTGCCGGTGTAGCAGCGGTATCACTTTGGCTACTATCACTAGGTAAAGATAAAGAAGTGTAAGTTATTTCTGATAACTGGGAGGCCTCGCAGCGTTGCGAGGCCTTTTTTTTCTCTAACGTAAAGTTTCTCGTCTATAGTTAAAATTCAATAAGCTCAATAAATTAACGAATAAATGAGCGTCAGATTTTGCTTGCTGCTATAGGACGAAGTCCCTACCTATGGATACAAAAAAACGATCATTACAGAAGTTGTCAATTCGACGTGTCGTCGCGCTTTTAATCACATTAGCAATTACGATAATGGCTTTGATATCTGCTGCTGTTATTTACTCATTAACCAAAGAGCGTGAGATTGAGAGTACTCTGGAAACCTATCAACTTGTCTCTTCTGTGGTTTCCAGTCGACTTGAACAGTTCGATAGAGTGGGCCAACAAGCGGCATATCAACTGAGTTATTTGCTCAACTCGACCCCAAAAGGAAAGACACCGGCCGAGCTTATTGACTTGTTCGGGGCGGCATTTGTAGGTAACGAGTTTCTTCATAGCATCTATATTGGCTACGACAATGATGATTTTCTACAACTCTTCAATGTGAAACCAGAGTATATCGCGAAGCAACTGTCCTTACTCGACGATGAAACTTGGATGGTTGTCGCTCATGTCACTGTCGATGGTGAGCGGTTAAAAAGGACAAGATATTTCCTAAGTGATTTGACTGTGAGCCGTGAAACGGTAGAAATCAGTCACTATTATCCCACTCAACGTAACTGGTATTCGCAAGCTCAGAGCAACGCAAATACTGTACATAAAACAGCACCTTACCTATTTCACAATCTGCGTGTGCCGGGACAAACGTATTCCATCAGGCTCCCTGACCGCGATGCAGTGATTGGTGTCGATATCTCTTTGGCGTCACTTGGTGGACGGTTTGAAAACAGTTTAGAACAAATCGACCTGCTTCAAGAATCGAACATTTATGTCGTTGAATCAAATGGTAAAATGATCGCAGCTAGCACCTACGACTCAAAAAGCCGTGGTTTGCCACAAGTTACAGCAATGCCACTCACGGATGAAGAGATTACGCTGATTGTTGATTCCCCTCCCCTCCAACTTTCTAATCAATCGGACTGGGAGCCCTTAGACTTTACGATAGCGGGTGAACCATACGGTTTAACCGCCGCTCTCTTTACTCTCATCTCTGATGCAACAGGACTTCAGTTTCAGTTTGTGAATGGCAGAACTTGGGAGGAGCTCGTAGAAGACTACCGACTAGGAAAAGTAGACATTTTGCAGTCTGTGGCAGAGGGGAGTGACCTCGCAAACGAGCAGTTGGAGGGAGACACCCTCTACACTGTTAATTACGGACTCGCTACACGCTCCGATGAAGCAAAAATATCGAGCTTAGATAATCTTGGGGAAAGATATATCGGTGCAATTGCTGGTTGGAGCATCATGGACGCCATACAAGAGGCTTATCCAGACCTCACCATTTATTACTATGATTCCTACGAAGAGGCATTCAAAGATCTCACCTCGCAGCGTATCTCTGCTGTATTGGATATCGCCGAAGTGTTGCAAACTAAAGTAGAACGCATCAAACACCAAGGTATATCACTACAGATTTTAGAGCCACATCGCCTATTGCCCAATCGCTTTACCTATCTAGCAAAAAAAGACCTGGAACCCTACGTTGCCCTCATCAATAAGAGCCTAACACACTTAGAGGAAACCGGAGTCGTCGCACGGCTTAAAGCTAAATGGTTCGAGACGCCCAGCGAGAGCTACGGTCACTTCGCAAACCAAACTATCCTCGATAAACTCTCACAGCCAAAGTACTTTGGCACCATTAGTCAAGCCACTATAGAGGGTATCCCACACTTCATTTATCTTGATAAAGTAAGCAGTGAACCAAATGAATATTTAATTATCTCTATCCCGACACAGAATATCCTTGAAAAGGCTTATCGCTACGTTGCCGTCAACGTTATGTGGATATTAGGCACACTGATCATCGTGCTCCCGATAGCATGGTTTGCGAGTACGCCGCTCTCCACACCTATCAAGCGCCTCGTTATCGAGACTAAAAAGATAAAACACAGGCAATACAACAAAGTTGCCGTCCATAAAAACTCTATCTCCGAGCTAAATGACCTGTCCACCTCTATCTACGATATGGCTCAGTCGCTCGAGCAGTTCCAGCGTTCTCAAGATGAGTTTATTGAGTCAGTTATCCAATTGGTCGCGAAAACCATCGATGATAAGTCTCCTTATACAGGAGCGCACTGTTTGCGCGTGCCAGAACTCGCTCTCATGTTGGTTCAAGCAGCTGAACAGGATAAATCTAAGGCGTTCAGAGCGTTCCGATTTGAAAATGAAGATCAGCGCCGAGAGTTCAGAATCGCCGCTTGGCTTCACGACTGCGGAAAAATCACAACACCCGAGTACGTGGTTGATAAAGGCACCAAGCTAGAGACTAATTACAATCGGATTAATGAGGTCCGAATGCGTTTTGAAGTACTGTGGCGTGACGCAGAAATCGAGGTGTTAAAGCGGCAGCTTAATGAACCCGAGAGCATTGGGCCACTCATGGCTCAACTCGACGTTCGTAAAAAAGAGCTCATGACTCAATTTGATTTTGTCGCAAAAACCAACGTCGGCGGCGAGTTCTTAAGTGATGAAGACAAACAAAAACTAAATGACATTGGTGGCCAGACTTGGGTAAGGCACTTTGATGACCGATTAGGGTTATCCCCAGTTGAAGAGCTCCGCATGCCTAAAGAGCGACCTACATTGCCAACCACTGAAACATTGCTCAGTGACAAAGTCCAGCATGTCATCAAACGCACAGCTGAGGTGACATTCCCACCTGAACTAGGAATTAAAGTCGATGTACCCGAGCATCAATATAATCTGGGCGAGCTGCACAACTTGTCGATTTCTCGGGGTACGCTCACACCTGAAGAGCGTTACAAGATCAATGAACATATGATTACTGGGATAAAGATGCTAGATAGCATTCCTTTCCCAGACTACCTTCAAAATGTCCCTCGTATTGCTACTACGCACCACGAGACAATGAAAGGCACCGGTTATCCAAGAAAGCTTAAAGGAGAGGAACTCTCTATCCCTGAGCGCATTCTCGCTGTCGCCGATATATTTGAAGCATTAACCGCTGGAGATCGACCATACAAGAAAGCGAAGACGATAAGCCAGTCATTGAACATTCTTCATAAAATGGCGCTAGATGAGCACGTGGATATAGAGGTATTCCGGTTGTTTATACGCAATAAAATCTATCTTAAGTATGCGGAGCGATTTCTATCTGAAGAGCAAATCGATGAAGTCGATGAAAGCCAATACCTCTAATTGAGGTATTGGCTAATTGAGCGTTAAGGGGCGGTGTCTATCTCGACTGGAAGATAGTGTTTTCCTTCTAAGTGCAACCACTCAGGGATCACTGTACCCATCGAAATGGATGACCAAGTACCTGAGAAGATACCGATAAACATTGCCGTTGCAAACCCTTGCAATGCATCACCGCCTAGTAACCAAAGCGCTCCGACCGTTATCAATGTCGTACCCGAAGTCACCATGGTTCTCGCGAATGTCGCAATGACAGCTTGGTCACTGACATCAGCCGTTCTCTCGTTTGGCTTGAGTTTTAGAATCTCACGAATGCGGTCCGCAATAATGATCGAGTCATTTAGGGAGTAACCCAAAATCGCTAATATCGCCGCAAACACGGTTAGGTTGAACTCCATTTGCGTTAAGGCAAAAAAGCCCAAAACCAGCACGACATCATGAAGTAACGCGGCCAGTGCACCACTTGCCAAACGCCATTCAAACCGAAAGCTTAGATAACCTAAAATACAGAGCAAACATACCAGTAACGCTAGACCACCTTGGTCATAAAGCTCTTGGCCCACCTGTGCTCCTACTATGCTGTCACTTACGATGGTTGAGCTTGGATAGGCATCGGCTAGAGCTTGTTTAAATGCGTTGTGCTTCTCCGCACCTTGATCTGCCGCATAGCGAATCGTCCAACGCCCCTCTTCTCCAGACTTAGTTACAGAGATGCCCTCACCTAGCACTGGCGTTAATGTATCTCGCAGTTCACTTTGTGTAGTCGCGCTAGAAAGTTGTACTTCCGAAACAACACCGCCAGTAAAATCTAGGCCAAAGTTCAGCCCTCGCATAGCAACGGCCGCGATAGACAGCACCACTAATGCAATTGATAACACGTTGGTTAAATAACGAATACGTCGAATATTAGTCTTAAAGAAATCTTTCATGCTTAAACCCTCACCTCACGACGAGTGTCGCGCCCCCAAATTAAGTTAATGATTGCGCGGGATGCAAAGATCCCTGTAAACATACTGGTTAGCAGACCAAGCCCGAGTGTTAGTGCAAAACCCTGAATAGGGCCATTACCAATGGCATAGAGAATCACGGCTGTGATCATGGTCGTGATGTTGGCATCAAGAATAGTGGCAACTGCCGAATTGAATCCTTGATCAATGGCCTGTGCAAAACTTCTGCCTTCAGCAACCTTATCTCGGATGCGTTCAAAGATGAGCACGTTGGTATCCACAGCCATGCCCACTGTTAGTACCAAACCGGCAATGCCAGGTAGCGTCAATACCGCCCCTGGCACAAGAGCTATCAGTCCTAATAGACATGACATGTTTAGTATTAACGCGACGTTAGCAACCCAACCTAAACGGCGATACCAAAGCGCCATAAACGTGAGAGTAAGACCTAAACCGAGCGCTAGTGCAGCAAAGCCATTTTGAATGTTCTCAGCACCTAGAGAGGCGCCAATAGTGCGTTCTTCTACAATCGTGACAGGTGCGGTTAATGAACCTGCTCGCAGCAACAATGCCAACTGCTGCGCCTCTTCGAGATCACCAGAGCCTGTAATTCGGAACTGGCTTCCTAACTGAGATTGTATCGTTGCGACACTAATGACTTTCTCATTACGCTCAGTTTCGCCGCGCGCATTAACACCATATTCTCGATACACTGTCACCATCGGTTTACCAATATGAGTCGCCGAGAAATCGCTCATCTTCTTACCACCAGCATGGTCGAGAGAAATATCCACTTCAGGGCGATGCATTTGGTCAAAACCAACGCGAGCATTGACGATGTGTTCACCGGTCAGCACAGGCTTCTTCACAAGCGTAACCAATTTTCCTTGGTCATCTTTGATTTTTAGTGTTGAGATAGGATTTGATGATGTGCTCACTTCATGAAACGCAAGGCTTGCCGTCGCACCAATGACGCGTTTGGCCAACGATGGATCTTGAACACCCGGCAGTTCAATTCGGATACCAGTACTGCCTTGACGCTGCACCAATGCCTCGGTAATGCCCAGCTCTTCAATGCGCTGACGCATGATTTTAAGGTTTTGCTGCATGGTCAACGTTTCAAATTCTGTGTACGACTGCGCTCGCATTGAAATGGAAAGCGCGTCACCCTCGCCTTTTGCCTGCCATTCAGGGTAATTTGCATTGATGAATTTACGAACGGCAATCTCACTCTCTTTTTCGTTAGATGTAACGAGAATGCCCGTGTGCTGGTCGGCTCTAACAGTGACACCAAAAACTCGTTCTTTACGAAGTTCAGTTTTAATTTCATCAATAACAGCATCACGCTGCTCTGAAACTGCCTGATCAACATCGACATTGAGTAAGAATTGCACCCCTCCACGCAAGTCAAGACCAAGCTTTATTGGCGTAAAGCCCATCGACTGCAACCACTGAGGCGCCACAGAGGTATAGGAATAAGACATGGTATCGTCTTTGCCGACCCACTCGCCTAGCACGTTTCGAGCCTTGGTTTGGTCAACTTCATTGTCAAAGACGAGTTGAGCCACATTGTTTTCAAGCTTAATAGACTTAGAGTCTACACCCTGCCCTTCAAGTAGCGAGCTAAGTTTAAATGGGCTATTTAAGTGCTCGTTGGTTTGACTCAATTTGATTTCAATAGCAGGTTTCTCGCCAAACCATGAAGGCATGGCACTCAGTGCCAACATGACACAAGTAACGATTAAAACCAGATACTTCCAAGTGGAATAATGGTTTAGCACTGCTCTAGATTGTTTTTTTGTACGCATAATGTTTCCTCAGCCTCTAGAAACTGAAAATAAAATAGAACCAAGCTCAAAGCTCCCACGACAAATTGTGCGCGAGCATGAACGTTTTATTCAGATAATGGAGATTATGCGTAGAGTGAGTTTAAGTAGACGTAGAGGGTATTTCCGTCTTTCCAGCCACTAAGTCGGTGCTGCGACGATGCATAACGGAAATAAAAAGGTGTGAGTAGTCGAGTCGTCCCATTGACAGCGAATTGCTCTAAGTAGCAAGGGGCACCAAAGTCAGCAACTTGTGTGTAGTGCGGTGTTTCTTGCTCTCGAGATTCATGGCCGCCACCAATCCATCGCCAAGATGACAGAATACCTTGAGCATCATGCTCACCAAAAGAGTTCGAGGTTGGTCGAGTTGGTTTATTCGGTTTTGACTGGCGCTGGTTTAGCTTGTTTGCAAGCCGAGATGAAGGTTCATGCGATATGGCTAGGAAATGATTATATGACGACGATTGCCACGTGGTTCCCGCTGTATCAAGCCTAGTATCCTTTATATCAGACGCAGCAATTCCCATTGGCGCGAAAAACGCGACAATCAAAGATAGGAAAAACGACAAACGGAACTGACTCAAAAGGAAAAACCAATATTAGTTGAAGATCTGAATTATGTTCCCATACTTCTTCAAAGACAAATAAAAAAAGCTAAAACATAGGTTGGTAAATTAGCAGTCATCTTGAGGTAACAAAGCTAAGCAACTATATTCAAAAAAACAGTGGTGGAATGGAGTTGGCAATGGAACTGTCAAAGAATGAAAGACTTACCTTGGTCAAGTACGCACTCGGTGTGTTGGACGGCTGGGGCGCGTCGAATGAACAAACAGAAGCTATCTTAGAGCTATCAAAAGAACAGCACGCGCGACTAAAAGTGACGCCGGCTACTGTACCTATTGGACCCTCTACGTTTGAGCGCGTCCACCTCATCGTAGAAATCGACGGTCTATTACGAACCGCATTCGAAAGCTCTCACTTTATCAATAATTTCATCAACGTCAGAAACAACTCAACCGTTTTCAATGGCTATGCGCCCATTGAGCACATCGAGCACGGTGATCTCACGGCGATAAAACGTCTAAAACAGTGCGTAAGAGACATGGCTAGAGCCGCAGAGAAAGAACGAGATCAATCTCCTTGGTAACTCCCAGGTTAGAACACTTCACCACTTGCCACATTCAAGTAGATCTTGTGTTCGGTTTCTATTCCGCCGCAGTAGGTGAAGTACACACTATCCTGGTGATTGATTGATTTTATCCAACCACCAACTTCCTCAAAGTCAGCAAGGCGACATCGACGTTGTCGAATAAGCTTAGTACTCGCATCGAGAAAGGCTTCTTGATAGCTCATATAGTTGTCACTGTTTTCGATGTAATCTTTGAGTACATCTAGCCAAACTTTCCCCTCTAGCTTAACTTGCTTAGTAGAGAGTGACGTTGAATCAACCCATTGCGATACTTCTTCAGCGCCCTCTTCTAACTGGTAAATTGGCGCTATACGTATCCAGTCACCGCGTCTTTCCATGACACTTAAACGCTCACCATAATAGGCAATACCATCGGGCACAGAGTTGGTTTCTGGCTGGGTGTAGACGGTTTCCGAAGCTCGTGAAACGTAATAATGAGTCGGTAAAGGAGCTGGTGCAGGAGTGGGCTCTTCAATCGTTGTTGGCTCAACGACACTATCGGCAACCGTTTCTTGACGTGCTTCGTTTTTCGCTACGGGTTCATCTTGATCAAAGTAACCCAAGTAATAGGCGACAGCAGCACCTATACTAAGCAGTACCGTCAACGCCCCAAGTGCCATTGCTATTTTCTTCAAACTCATTTACCTGCTTTCTTTTTTGACGCACCTCTGTATCGGCGTGATTGCCAAAGAGTTTAATTGATTGTGGTTTGAGTGGGCATGCAGATCGTCAATAAATGGGCTCAAGTCGATGAATATGAAAAATTTTTCTCGCCACTTACATTCACGCGCGAAATGTTTATGTTAACATTTCTCATTATAACAACGACTAAACTATCAACAACGCCAATGCTAGTACTACATATAGATAACAATAATAAGCACTTACTACACGATCTACAGCCATTCTCTGCGTCAAAATTTTCAATCGTGATGTGTGATTAAGCTCGAATGTCGAGAGCTATCACCTAATATACCCTTAATAAGATTACATAAAGCGGATACTGCGCGTATGAAGTATATCTTTTGCCTTATTCTAACCATGACGCTTACTTTAAGCAGTCAAGGTTTTGCTGCACCCTCAAATCATGATGCCAAGAACCAAACCTTTACTATCGGCGTCTTGAGCAACAAAGCACGTAAACATATCGTTTTCTCATCCCCACTTGCAAAATATGTGAGCCAAGGGCTCACTGACTATGGTTATACCAGCGGTCGCGTAAAAGTCACCGACTCTATCTTTGAGCTTGGTCAATGGTTGGAAAACGGCGAAATCGATATGGTATCGGAGACACTTTTTGCTGCTCTAAAACTTCAAGAAGATTACCAGGGAGACATTGTTCTGCGCCGATGGAAAAAAGGTCAACCAGAGTATCAGACCGTATTTTTTGCGAGAAAAGATAGCGGTATCCAGTCTCTTGATGATCTCTATGGAAAAATCCTAGTCCTAGAAGATAGAAGCTCCACGTCTGGATTCTACTTGCCGGTTCAGAGCTTACTGAAGCATAAACTAGAAGTAACCCCTCATTTTTCACTTCCCAAAGCACCAACAGCGGATAAAGTTAATATAGTACTGGCTTCAGATGTTTTGCGTAGAGCAGACGAAATTTCGCTTTCAACATGGGTCGCCCACTCTCAAGCCGATGTTGGCGCGTTTGCCAACACGAACTGGGAAGATTCAGAGGATATGCCACCTCATATTAAGCCAGGAATGGAAATTATTCATCGCACTGAATTTGTCCCCCGTAGCGTTATTTTACTTCGAGGTGATTTAGACGCAAATGTACGCTCTGCAATCATCGAGACCCTGGTGAATGCCAACAAATCAGAGGAAGGAAAAGCTGCGCTTTATAAATTTCAAAAAACCACAAAGTTTGATCGTTTGTCGAAAGAGCGGTTACAGTCTTTAGCAGACTACAACCAATCCCGAGTTCAAATAGAACAGTTATGGTTAAATTAGGTTGGTTATAAGATGAAGTTAAACTTAAGACTACAAGGGCAGTATATGCTAGTGACCTTTGCGCTAGCCGTAGTCATGACGTTGACCAGTGCTGCAGTGCACCTTTGGCTATCGTCAAACCACTCTGAAAGGCTGTTGCAAGAACTCACCGTTCAAAACAGTAAGACATTTAGAACCGAACTAAGTAAGCGTGCAACTCAAATGTCAACATACCTTGCTGAGGCTATGTTCGACCCACTTTACATGTATAACCTTGAAGAAGCAGGTTACCTAATCGAGCCTTTGCTTCAGATGGAAGAAATTGAGCACCTGATTATTTTCGACAAGAAAGGCAACGTCTTTCATGATGGAGACTCTTCTTTAGAGCAACTAGGAAGGCCTGTTAACTTCGCTGTTGATGTAAAGCAAGTTATAACGAATGGCAAACCGATTCATATGTTTATGGAATCAAGCCTAGTCGTTATTCGCCCTATTCGAGCTGCCGATGAAACTATCGGTGGGATTTACCTAGAAATGTCTCTAGACAAGGTGGATAACGAAATATCTGCCATGGCTACGCTTATTGAAGCGACAAATAAGCGATCTCAAGATGCGCTATATGTCGGAGTGTTGGCTGCAGCGGTTCTGCTTCTGTCACTATCTGGATTAATGGCCGCTATAATATCGAGAAGATGGAGCCGCCCACTTGTTCAGCTTACCAAGCAAGCCGAGTCTATCGGGCGCGGTGATTTCAAACTTGCTCAGACGATGAATAGCGAGGAGCGACAAGACGAAATCGGCAATTTGACCCTCGCTGTGCAATCGATGGCGACCAAACTTGAGCATCGTACGCAAAAGATTTCTCACTTAGCTTATCACGATGCACTCACGGATTTACCCAACCGCACGCGTTTCATTCAGCATTTGCAAGGGACTATCAAGTCGTATCCAGCAACGTCATTTAGCGTACTCTTCCTCGACCTTGATGAGTTTAAGGTCGTCAATGATAACTATGGCCATGACAGTGGCGATTTCCTGCTTATGCGCATTGCAGAGAAACTCACCCGCTGTGCACGAGAAATTACCAATGATCATCCGTTAACCATGATTTCCCGCATCGGCGGGGATGAATTCCTAATGCTGATTCCACATCTAAAAACAACAGAAGATGTCGACGCTGTTGTTAAGAAGATTTTCTTAGCGGTACGATCCCCAATTCTGATGGAAAATGAAGAGCTTGTTGTGGGTGGTAGTATCGGCATCGCTCGCTACCCAAGGAATGGAAAGACAGCTGAAGACCTAATCAAGAATGCAGATATTGCCATGTACCGCGCAAAAGCTGATGGCAAAAACACACATAAAGTATTCACACCCAAGATGTTCAAGTCTGTTGTACATCGCGCCAATATTGAAAGGGAGCTACGCCGCTCACTCGCGGATTTGCAACAGTTTGAATTATGGTTCCAGCCTCTTGTGTGTCTTAAAACAGGACGGGTTATGGGTGCTGAGTCCTTAGTGAGATGGCGTCATCCAACCCTTGGTATCGTTCCTCCTGGTGATTTTATTCCTATTGCCGAAGAAACCGCTATGATTCTGCCTCTAGGTCAGTGGCTAATTGAACGCTTGTGCTTTCAAATTCAGCAATGGATGCCCTATTTCTCACACGACTTCCATGTTTCGATCAATATTTCATCCAAACAGCTCTATCGTCAGAATTTAGTAGAGATGTTCGCGTTTTACATGGAGAAATACCATGTGCCACCGCACACCATTCGTATGGAAATTACTGAGAGCTTGCTGTTACAAGATGAAGATGAGGCAGAAAGGACGTTAAAGGCCATCCGTGCGAGTGGCATCGAAGTTTGGCTTGACGACTTTGGTACTGGTTATTCATCGCTTAGCTACCTACGCCGATTTACTGTCGATGGCATCAAGATAGATCAGTCTTTTGTCAGGGACATTATCGCTGATTCTAAAGACCAACAGCTCGTTCAAGCTATGGTTGCAATGGCAAATAACCTTGATCTACTCGTCGTAGCTGAAGGGATTGAAACGCTTGAACAAGCGGAAAAACTCGCACAAATTGGCTGTGAGGTGGGACAAGGTTTCTACTTTGATAAACCTATGCCGGTCGATGATTTTGTGCGAAGGCTAATTAACGAGAGTAACTCTAACGTCGTAGAGTTCAAGGTGTAGGAACAAGGGCATTCTTTCTTATCGAATGCCCTTAGTTATTCTATTGACGGTTTAAATGTTGGTCGACCTCAACGGCTAACGCCACCGATGCCCCTACCATTGGGTTATTGCCCATTCCGATAAAGCCCATCATGGCAACGTGAGCCGGTACCGATGAGCTACCAGCAAATTGCGCATCGGCATGCATTCGACCCATTGTATCTGTCATACCGTAGCTTGCTGGACCCGCTGCCACGTTGTCTGGGTGAAGAGTTCGACCTGTACCGCCTCCTGATGCCACCGAGAAATATTTTTTGCCCAAAGCAAGACGCTCTGATTTATAAATACCGGCGACCGGGTGTTGGAATCGCGTAGGGTTAGTTGAGTTTCCGGTGATACTGACATCAACATTCGCCTCGTGCATGATAGCCACACCCTCACGAACATCATCCGCCCCATAACATAGAATTTCTCCACGCTCACCTTGGCTAAAGCGCTTACGGCTCACTTCTTCAAGTTCACCCGTTTCATAATGATATTGGGTTTTAACGTAGGTGAATCCATTGATTCTAGAGATCAAATAAGCAGCATCTTTACCTAGCCCGTTTAATACGACTTTTAGCGGTGATGTTCGAGATTTATTGGCGTTCAATGCAATTTTGATCGCGCCCTCTGCCGCAGCAAATGACTCATGACCGGCTAAAAAAGCAAAACACTGAGTTTCTTCGCTAAGAAGTCTTGCAGCCAACGCACCATGACCAAGACCAACTTCGCGCTGTGACGCAACACTTCCCGGCTTACAAAATGCCTGAAGCCCTTCACCGATACTCAGCGCAGCCTGTTGAGCATTATTTGCCTGACGATACAGAGCGAGTGCACCACCCAATGTATACGCATTGCAAGCGTCTTCAAACGCGATGGGTTGTGTCTCTAAAACGAGTTTCTTTGGATCGATATCTTGCTCTAAGCAGTATTGGTAGGCTTGATCTAATGTATCGAAGCCCATTTCATTTAATAGTGATTGTTTAGTGATTGGCATAATAGGTACCTCAGCTTAGTCTTGACGTGGATTAACGGTTTTTACAGCTTCATCAAAGCGGCCATAACGCCCTGTAGCGTTTGCCACCGCCTCTTGAGCAGGTATGCCCTTACCCACATCTGCCATCATTTTCCCTAAGTTAAGGTATTCATAGCCGATAATTTCATTGTCTTCGTCTAGTGCAAGCTGCGTGACATAACCTTCAGCGACTTCCATGTATCTTGGACCTTTCGCACGCGTCGAGTAGCTTGTACCAACTTGACTTCGCTGAGTTTTGCCTAGATCTTCAAGCGCAGCCCCTACCTCAAGCCCCCCTTCAGAGAACGCCGACTGAGTTCGACCATAGGCGAACTGCAAAAATATCTCGCGCATCGCAACGTTAATCGCGTCACAAACTAAATCTGTGTTCATCGCTTCAAGAATGGTTTTACCTGTAAGGATTTCCGACGCCATTGCGGCAGAGTGTGTCATACCAGAGCAGCCGATGGTCTCTATTAAGACCTCCTCTACAATGCCGTTTTTAACATTGAGGGTGAGCTTGGCTGCGCCTTGTTGAGGTGCGCACGCGCCAACACCATGGCTAAGACCAGAGATAGCAATCACGTCTTTTGGGTTTAACCAACGACCTTCGACAGGAATAGGTGCAGATGGATGCAGTGCCCCTTGCTGAATTGGACACATTGATTGAATTTCTTGAGAGTATTGCATTGTGTTTTCCTATGACGGGAAAACAGGCGTAGGAATCGGCTTATGAACTACAGTCAGTGGTCGACAGAACCAGTCCCACGCAATAATAACGCATAGACAAGTTACACCTGTTTTCTGAAACTGTAGGAGTCATCAGCCAAATGGCGGTTAAGTAGGTGGAACCCCATCACCTTGGGTACAATAGTAGATCTAAGTCACATTTCAATGCAATAGTTCGGGCTAGAACAATTCGTCATAATTATTGGATTCTTTATATCATCACTTTGTAAGTATCGTCATATCAAATGTTACAAAAACAACGTATAAATACATTCAATTGGTCGGTATTCTCCCGTCAAATTAACGTTAAATCTATCCAAAAAAAGTATAAAATTCATACACAAAGTATTGATACCCACATACTAGGACTTAGAATTTAGCACTTTTAACTTATAGAAAATTTTAGCATTAGGTTCGCGTTCTAGTTTTAGCTTTAATTTTGGTAGTACGCAGCATAATTGGAGAAACAAAGTGTCAACAACACAAACTGAAGACCAAAATCAGAGTTGGAAATTCATTCTTCTGCTCGCCATCGTCACCGTGGTATTCAGTGGTCTATTCGATCATGACATCTGGACACCAGATGAGCCCAGAGTCGCTGCGATTATTCACAGTATGTACCTAACTGGTGACTATATTATCCCTCAATTCGCAGGGATCTCATTTGTCGAGAAGCCACCCGTTTTCTTTATTATTTCGACTCTATTTGTGCACGCAACGGGTCTCGATGCCATCATGGCAGGCCGTTTAGCACTCGCTATACTGTGCTTAGGCTCACTCGCAGCGACCTATCGCATCGCCTATCTGTTCAAAGGAGAAAACTTTGCTTGGGTCGCGCTGGCCGTACTGGGCACACTTGAAGGGTTTGTACTGAATTTCCATTGGCTCCGTGTCGACGCCGCGCTTATGTTTACTACTATTGCAGCTATTTGGGCATTCAGTGAAGCCTATTTGCGACAAAAACTGGGCTTTCTCGTTGTCGCTGGTGCATTCACTGGTCTCGCATTCTTAAGCAAAGGACCCGTTGCGATCGTTCTCTGTATTGGTCTTGCTTGGGTTCCGTTGATCAGCAGAGCTGTGTATCTTCGTAAGCAGTTCCCAGAACAAGCAGCACCGATGGGACAGTTTGTTCTGATGCATGTTATTGGTATCGCTGCCATGTGTTTGGTTGCCGCAAGCTGGATCTATCCTTTCTATAAGGCCGCGTCACCAGAACTTTGGAAGGCATGGTTCTGGGATAATCAAGTAGGTCGCCTAACTGGCTCCGCAACCAATACCCTTGGGCACAACCACGCGGGTAAACCCTTTTATTATGTCAACGGTATCCTAGAATACGGCGCCCCTTGGACACCTCTATTATTGCTATGGCTCGGACATTTCATTTACAAGCTTCGCCAACCAAAGCAGCTTACTTGGATTGATGGCTTCTTGGCGTTTTGGTTTACCCTGGCGATATTTGTTTTATCTTATTCAGTAACCAAGCGTTCAATGTATCTGGCACCCTTGATGCCGCTGTTCGCTCTTATTATCGCTGACGCGCTCCTCACCTTCTCGGGTAAATGGTTTGATTGGTATCGTCGTGGATGGATGGCACTAATGTCATTCGTCTTGGTGGCTTTCGCTGTTGTCCCTCTATGGGCTAACTTACTACCTCAGGAGAAAATCCCTGAAGCACTAATGGAATGGCTAAATACTTGGCACCTAGTTGCCTTAATTCCATTGATTGCTATTGCACTAATGCTGGTTGTTGAGCGCAAACTTTGGCCACAATGGACAAAGATGGCGATAGTGACGGCGCTATTTTTCTCGAGCGCATTTACGTACTTGTTCCCAGCTATCGATATTGCTAAAGATATGAAGCCTGATCTTCAAGCATTTGTTGAACAAGTACCAGAACAGAAGCGTGACCGTATCGCGAGTTACCATTTTTCGGAAACCATGACCTCTATATTCTTCCTTTATCACGACTGGGCAGTCCCACAGGTTGATCGTGCGCGTGCTCAAGATATTCTTGATGGTGTCGACCCGGATTACGACTATCTTCTGCTTGATAGAAGTAATTCTCTTCAAGATATTGTGACATTTGCCGGATTTAGACCCGACACTCAAATCGACATACTGGCGAAAGGTACGCCGAGAAGTGACAAAGTCAGAGACGCCGTGTTCTGGCTCTCCGGGAAATAGCAAAGACCCATTTGAAAGCTCCTGCATCCTCGTGGACAGGGGCTTTTTTTCGATTTATTTAAGATTTAGATCACATCTCTGAATGCACCTAATGAAAGCCAAAGCAACGGGTTAACAATACGTTACAAAATACCAACTCCGGATCAACCTAGTTTCAATCAGTTAAAAGTCAGCACCAGTAATCTGATATACCAAACCAATAGTAGCTTGATTGATATAGCCTCTTTCCATTGGAATCTAATCGAATAACGCACTATGATGTGCGCACAATAAAGATACAAACACCGCTGTTTGACCGATTGTTGCAAGTTTTAAGGCTAAATTGTCACAATAAACAGGTAAGATAGCGGTACAAAACAGATACAACAACGTCACAGGCTCACTAACATGTTCGAACAGAAACAATTTGAATTAATGAAGAACACTCTTGAGGGAAAGGTAAAAAACATTGATGTTATCCCTTGCTGCA
This sequence comes from Vibrio sp. KUL80, assembly GCF_059725495.1. Lineage (NCBI taxonomy): Bacteria > Pseudomonadati > Pseudomonadota > Gammaproteobacteria > Vibrionales > Vibrionaceae > Vibrio > Vibrio sp. KUL80. The sequence continues at coordinate 1,622,754 of NZ_AP045842.1, read as the reverse complement.
GCAAGGAATCTCTCATGGATGCAATAAGAGGCGCCACTTCTGTTAACGATCTTATCGGGATCAACAAAGCGATATTACGATTAGTCAGTAAAGCAGCATAAAGACTGCGCACTAACTCTGAAAAAGAGCAATGCTAGGTTGCTCTTTTTGTTCACCCCATTCATCCTGCACATCGATACCCAACCTACCCATAATCTGGGTAATTATTTTCACTTGACGTTTTTCAGTAAGACGTTAACGTAGTCGTGTCTTAACTGGGTGGTTTATTACCTTCCAATCAACGATTGAGAAAACACTTTTTGCATACTTTTAGGCACAACACTTTTCGCGCTTTGTTTCTACTCACTGCCGTAATGGTAGTACTGCTGTGTGCCCTGAAAACGAATGTTGCCTACCACAGCAAAATTCAAACGTCTAAAGTTACCCAATCTAGTCATTTAAGCGTCAATGACCTATTCAGCGCGGAATCAATCGATCATATCGTGCACGATACAGCTTCGACTGAAGAACCCTGCTTTGTGACTAAAAAGTTGCTTACCCATTCTCTTCCCAACATGGAAGACTTTACACCCATACTGTTTCTTATTGCGCTTGCCGCAATCCTGTTTACACGCCAACCTCAGCATAAAGCCATACAACGTTTGGAGGAAGCTCCACCGAAAAACCGGCTACATCTCACTCTCTGCACATTTCGGGAATAAAAAAGTACTCACCAAGGTCTATTAATTACTTTTTGGAGAATACTGTGTCGAACGAAAACACTGAAGTTAGACGTGCCCCGATGATGGCACTCGCAATTACCTCGTCTTTAAGACGAACAATCAGCATGGCTTTTATGCTACTGCTGACGAGCATCACTGCATTTTTTAGCGCAACCTCTGTCGCTCAGTCTACTGGCTGGGTACAAGACCCTATGCACCCTCCCGTTAGAGTGCGAGCCCTTTCTACTGGACACATTGATCCTAGCACTCGTCAAATGGAGATGGTGTTAGATGTGGAGTTAGATGGAGAGTGGAAAACCTATTGGCGTAGTCCTGGCGAAGGTGGTGTTGCTCCTGAGTTTGATTGGAGCGACTCAATCAACATCGACGACATCGAATGGCATTGGCCGGTACCCACCTATTATGAACAATTAGGTGTGCTGACCCTTGGCTACAAACATGAGGTCAGCTTCCCGCTTATCGTTACGGTGACTGATCCATCTAAACCTGTGCAGCTAAAAGCTAACCTACGCCTACCAAGTTGCACGAATATCTGCGTTATTGCCGATTACCCTATCGAGCTTACCATCGACCCGAGCTCACTTGTGCTTGATTCCGACGCGGCGTACTTGTTTGGTCAAGGTATGAGTTTAACGCCAAAGAAAACTGAACAAGTTCAGGTTTCCGAGAGCTATTGGAATCAACAAGCGCAAACACTCACCCTCAAACTAACGACGGATTCTGCCTGGAAAAAACCGTTTATTTTGGTCGATGGAAAAGAGGTAGCGAATGAGTTTTTCTCTCAGCCCAAGCTTACCATTGAGGGTCATGCTCTTTATGCCACCTATCAGGTAAGTAACTGGCTTGGTGAAGCAGATATTTCAGACAAAACGGTTCAGATCACCGTATCCGATGAACTGATACTGGCAGAAACCTCGACCACTGTATCTACCACCCCAATATCGGTACCGAGCGAGGGTGGATTAATCTGGATGTTAGGCTTTGCTTTGCTAGGGGGGCTGATTCTCAATGTGATGCCCTGTGTGCTTCCCGTCTTGGGAATGAAGCTTAATTCCATCATTGTCGGCGCTAACCAGTCCGCAAAGCAGGTTCGTTTATCATTCCTCGCCTCAACCGCTGGCATCATCACTTCGTTTTTGATTTTGGCAGGGGCACTCAGTGCGTTGAAATTGGCAGGTCACATGGTCGGCTGGGGGATCCAATTTCAAAGCAGTGGATTCATCATATTCATGGCAGTTGTAACACTGTTATTTGCCGCTAACCTACTCGGACTGTTCAATATCCAACTACCAAGCTCCATGAATACGTGGCTAGCAACGAAAGGCGATCACAGTTACGGCGGACACTTCATCCAAGGTATGTTTGCAACTTTACTCGCAACGCCATGCAGTGCGCCTTTTCTTGGTACCGCCGTCGCCTATGCACTCGGTGCAAGTTATGGCGAGCTTTGGCTTATCTTCGTCGCCCTAGGCGTTGGAATGAGCTTACCTTGGATTTTATTCACCCTATTCCCATCTTTAGTGAAAGCATTCCCAAGACCAGGTCCATGGATGAATAAACTCAAGGTTGTGTTTGGCGCCATGATGCTGCTCACAAGCTTGTGGTTAACCTCTTTGCTCTCGGTGTTTATCGGCAAGCCAGCAACCGCCGCTATTATCGGTATTATTTTACTGACCGTCTTTATTTTGGTAGGTAAGACGTTTGGGAAAAAAGCGGTTATTTTGATGTCGGGCTTTTCGGTGTTTGCACTTGGTGGAGGACTTATTATCGGCAGCATCACTGCAGATAGTTGGTCGACACCAATCGTTGATAACCTCAATTGGCAACGATTAGATGCCAATTCTATCCCAGCGCTGGTCGCGGATGGAAAAACCGTATTTGTTGATGTTACCGCAGATTGGTGTATTACCTGCAAAGCCAACAAGATTGGTGTCGTCCTCCAAACCCCTGTTTACAGCGAGCTGCAACAAAGCAACGTAGTGACAATGCGCGGAGACTGGACAACACCAAGTGACAGCGTCACGAAATATCTACAAAGTTATGGCCGTTACGGCGTGCCGTTCAATATTGTCTACGGACCTAACCATCCAGAGGGAATTCCACTGCCTGTAATACTCACCTCTGAGTCGATAACACAAGCACTTAATGCGGCAAGTGGGACTCCAAATGGCTAAACGAAAAAGCTGGAAAAGCACATTGTTTAAATGGAGCAAAGAGCTTATCAGCGTCTTTGTGCTGGTCACTCTCGTTTCTCTCGCTCTTGATTGGTATCGAAGTTTAGATATGCCAAACGGAGATGCTCCCCCCCTTCAAGCGGTAACACTCGACAATATTCCCGTTGATATTATTGAGCAGAGCCACCAAGAGCCGGTCGTCCTCTATTTTTGGGCGACCTGGTGCGGAGCGTGTCGATTTGTAAGCCCAACGATTGACTGGTTCTCCGACCGTTACCAAGTGGTATCGGTCGCTCTCTCTTCGGGACCCGATCAGCGTGTAAAGCAATACATGCAATCGAAAGACTATCACTTTCCAGTGATCAACGATGCGAACAGTCTTATTAGCCGTCAATGGAACATTACTGTTACGCCGACCATCGCCGTCATCAATAACGGCCAAATTGAAAACATCTCCACAGGTGTTACGACACCGATGGGACTTTGGTTAAGAATTTTATCTGCTCAGTAGTTCACTGAGCCAAGGAAAAAACATGAAAAAGACAATTATCTCAATCGCAGTCAGCATCGCAGCTATGTTGCCAGCACTTTCACATGCAGAACTCACTAGCGAGCAACAACAGCAATTAGAAGGGATTCATCAGTTACTGAGTGATAATCCTGAAATCATTGCAGACCTTCATGCCAACCTTCAGCAGTATGTTGAAAATCAACAGCAACTAACAAAAGCAAAGCAGCAAAGTGAAACCTGGTTAAATGACACGACGATCCACAGTGTGACGGGTAACCCTGAGGGCGGTACTATCATCATTAACTTTACCGATTACAACTGCCCTTATTGCAAACGCTTGGACAATGTTTTAGCAAAAATGGCTGACAAGAACGCAGATCTAAAAGTGATCAATATCTATGTGCCTCTTAAGCAGCAAGTCATCGATGGCTTGGAGACAAACTCTGCCGCATTTGCCATTAAGGTATGGCAAAACGCGCCAGAGAAGTTTGCCGAGGTCAATCGTCTACTTGTTGCTAAACCCGGTCTGCACGATAAAACGTCCATAGAAGCGGTTGCGAAAAAGACAGGTACTGAGGAATACCTAACGGGTGATACGGCGATCAACGAATCACTTGTAAAAAACTACAAGACATTCGTTGCATTAGGACTTCGCGGCACACCAGCCATGTTTATTGGTGATGAAGTGATCCCAGGATTTATCCCTTATGACAAACTTGAAGAGATAGTGAAGAAACATCAGGCCGAACAAAAAAGCTAACTTTCGATCGGTCCCCAGCCATGACGCTCAGAAAGCTGTTCTAGCTTTCTGAGCTCTTCGACAGTCTCTTGTTTCAACCAATCGACCAACTCTTCTACGATGGGTGATTCTGTCCTTTGGTGGCAGAAATATCGCCAACCACTTGGATGTATCATCGCATTCTCTGGACACACAAGGTATTCCCGCTCAAGTTCCGGAAGGGCAAGCAACAAATCAGTGACCGCCACACCATGACCAGACAGACAAGCACTTAGCGTCAAATCGAGGGTAAAAAACGTCGAGTTACGAGGAACCTTTCTATCAGTGTGATCAATCTTATTTAGCCACGCACGCCAATCTAAATGGTCGAGCGTTGGGTGTAACCTAGGAAGCGTCAGTAAGTGCTCAATATCACGCCTATCTCCTATCAACTGCTGAGTACACACTGGCGCCATATACTCTTCGCGCATAAAGAATATTTCAGGATCATTGTCATAGCTTTCGCTATTTCTTGTGGTGAACACAAATAAGTCGTAATCCCCTTTACCTAAACTCTCTTCCTCGTCAATGACAGGAATAACGGCAATTTCATAGTTTGGGAAACGTTCGTTCAATTGCTGGATCTTAGGCAATAGAGCGCGTGTGGCATAACTTAGCGCTGCACGAATGACGATTTTTTTTGCTTCCGACTCTTTCCATGAGTTCAAAAGCGATTGCAAAGCCGCGTAATTTCGTCCCAACACTTCATAGAGCGCTTGCCCTTTTAGCGTTAACTGAATCGAGCGATGGCGACGAATAACCAGAGATGCATTCAGATCATCCTCTAATTGCTTCACCTGTCGGCTTACGGCACTTTGCGTGACATGAAGCTCCTGTGCAGCAGTCGTAAAGCTCATATGCCTTGCAACAGCTTCAAACACTTTTAGGGCATTGTGTGAATACGGAATTTTCGAATATGGATTCATAATTTCTCACATGATCTGAAGGAATACCAGAGTGACACAAATGTTAATTGAACACCATAAGTATGCATCTAAAATACACCTATTATCACTAGAGGTTATCCATGAAACGCATCTTGTCACTCGCGACACCCTTAATCATTTCACAGCTCATCGCTATGGCGTTGGTCCTGACTGACGTCTGGATGATGGCGCAATTAAGTGTCAGTGACCTTGCTGGTGGCGGGTTAGGTGCGTCCGTTTATACCTTTGTTTTTCTGGTAGCGGGCAGTACTGTAGGCTGCGTGGCTAACTTGATCGCGATTGCGTACGGACAAAGCGTTGCACGACCTGAACACGGTTTAAAACAGGTTCGCCTTGCGGTCAAAGGGGCTTTCATGCTTTCAATTTTGCTGACTATCATACTAACGTCAACTTTTGTCTTTGCTCCTGACTTTCTAAGAATGGCCAAGCAGCCAGAAGAAGTGATTGTCGTCGCAATGACCTACCTCGATACACTCAAGTGGGCCATGCTGCCAACCTTGTTACTACTGATCCTCCGTGGTTTAACCAGTAATTACGGTGACGCAAAATCTGTCATGATTATGTCACTCGCAACCGTAGCACTGAACGTACCGTTTAGCTATCTCCTTGCCTTCAACATGGGATGGGGTATTGCAGGGCTTGGACTTGGAACAACACTTGCCGCCTCACTTGTTCTGTTGGGCTATGGTTATTGGGTGTTTAGGCGCCCTACCTACTACCGATTCGCGCCTTGGCTTAACCTAGACGAATATGAGTGGCGTTTAATGCTGCCTTTGCTTTCAATGGGTATCCCCATCGCTATCGCTGCCGCACTGGAAATGGGGCTAATTTATGGTGGTACCTTAATGGCTGGGTTTATTGGCGTTACGGCACTAGCGTTGCACCAAATTTTACTGCAATGCCTGAGCTTTACTTGGAACATTAACTTCGGCTTCTCGCAAGCTGCGGCAATTCTGGTTGGCAAAGAGTTCGGTAACAACAACTTAGCCGGCGTAAAAGCCGTATCCAAACGTAGCTTCGCGTTAGTGACGATCCTAAGTGCAGTGTTAGCCGTTGTGTTCATCGTGTGGCCAGAAGCGATTGCCAGCCTATTCCAGCTTGATGGTGAAGGTGAGCATGAGCTGACCGATATGCTTGCATCTCTTATTTGGGTCGTTGCTCTGAGCTTTGTCGTTGACGCTTGGCAGTTACTCGCTATAAACCTATTAAGAGGTATGAAAATCGTCGTACTGCCTACAGTGATGACAGCGATAGGCTACTGGGTGTTTGGTCTGCCTGCCGCGTGGCTATTGATGTCTCGCTATGAGCTCGCTGGGATTTGGGGAGGCATACTCGTTGGTCTAGCGGCAACAGGGCTATTGTTGCTCGCTCAATTGGTGTTTGAGCTAAAAAGAACCAAACTCGATACATTTTCGAACGCTCACACAGCATAGCGATCACACTGACTTGATAATGAAAAAGCCCTCTCGACATGTCTGTCGTGAGGGCTTTGATGATTAGCGTTATGGCTAATTAAGCTTCCGTTTTTTCTACCTTGCGATGACCTTCTTGCAGGTGGACAAAGTCAACCAAGTCGTCACCAGAGACTTGATACGCCTGACCAAAGCCTTTAACAAACAAGCCGTGTTCCGCTTTTAAGTTGAACAGAATGAAATCTTGCAGCTGGCTTAGGCCATCGATAATTTCGCCGAAACGGTCTTTCATTTGAGCAATCACTTGCTGCCATTGCTCAGACTCACGGTCTACCACGGTCGCAACCGCATCGAATGTTAGACGCTTACGAGCAAATAACTGCTTACTCTCCGTCTCGTCTTCAATCATCATTAGAGACACATTAGGGTTTTGCTCAAGATTACGAGCATGACGAGCAATTTGTGAAATCAGTACAAAGTAACCATCCTGATTTTGCACAAAAGGCGCATAACTTACGTTTGGACGACCTTCTTCATCAACCGTTGCCAATTGAATGGTTTTACGCTCTTGGCGAAACTCTTTAATTTCTGGTCCAAGACGTCCCTGCAGGCGCTCATGCTTAACTTGTTGATCCATGTTGAAACCTCACTTTCTCTAATAATTATAATTTAATTTGAATGTTGCTGTTACGCCGCTTAGCCACGCAGTTTTGTCTGAAGCGCTTTAAAGTTATCTACTTGTTCAGGGATAAGGACACGCTTTTTGTCGCGACCTAAGTAGATTTTAAAGACGTTGTTACCTGTTTCATCAAAGAAACCAAAGTAGTGGCTCTCATTGCCCATAAATGGCTTACTCACTAGAGCAACGGTTTTAATAAGGTCTAGTTTCAGGTGACCATGCAACTCACCTTCTTTACCCATGAGGTTATAATAACCGCGTGCCACTTTTCCTTTAGGAAACGGCGCCTTCACTTCGAAGATGGAACCAAACGAGTGAACGATAGTGGTTACAGGTCCCCAAGTCGTAATTGACTCCAGAACATCCTGCGCAATATCGCCACCTGCAAATGCGACCATCTCTTCAGGCATTGCACATACAGCATCGCGCTCACTCACTCCGAGCTTTTCTGCGATAGCAGCCGGTAGGAGCGATGGGTCTTGTTCTAAGATAGTTGCAACGTTTTGCTTCAATTCAGTTGTCATTTTCTTTCCTATGCAGCATTGTTTTTTGCTTTGTTGTCTTGTTGAATAGGCATAGTTTTACCATGTCCCTTCGTCATGCCCTTCGGCATAACTGGTTTGTCTTTGATGAGTGTATTGATGGCCGCGATAGCACCTTGAGCCAGAGTGACACACCAAAATGCACCAGCGACTGTCAACACTAGATAATCGTCATGAAGTTCTACCAAGCCATTTTGCTGCCAAATTTTAAAGAGCGGCAGCAGAAGGTCGAAGGTATCCTCGCCTTCGAAGTTGACCAATAAACTACGACGCACAACACCGCTATCAAAGCCTGCTTTTAGACTCGCTAATACCGGTTCGTAACGACTTTGCTTACTCATCATGGCGATGGTTGTCTTTCCTGTACGCATCGCCTCCATGTAGGCATCAAGTGTTCTATGATGCATCATGCCGTATCCGCCGATATTGCCGCCAGCGCCTGCTCCCAACGGCATCACTTCTGCGAAGGTTTTTGCCACGCTGTTGTATTGACTGCGCTCTCTATTGTCACGAGCCCAATGATTGACGCTTAACTGTTTGACGAAATGTTTGTTCATGAAGTTCACACCCATTTCATACATCGCGGCTTTTTCTGCGGATGACGCCGGCGGTTCAGAGCGACCTTTTTCCACTAGATTCAGCATAGGCGCACTGCCACTGACCACAAGCTGATACAGGTCTACACCATGGGCGCCTGTCTCCATGTAGTCTTTTAGGTCTTGTTCGAAGACATCTAAAGTTTGATATGGAAGTCCGTAGAGTAAGTCAATTACGATTGGGGCTTCATCACGAGCGGCGAGTTGCGATACTCGCTCCATAACGACCTCTCTGTCATCGAGGCGTTTTGCACTTCGTCTTACTTTAGTATCAAAGCTTTGAACACCAAATGAGAAACGATTGAAGCCGCCCTCAAGCGCTTTATCAAACATCTCATCAGTAAAACGATTTGTGCGACCTTCTAAGGTAATCTCACAGTCTGTAGCAAGAGGGAATGAAGCGTGTATTGCTTTACCTAAACGTTCCACTTGATCTGGCGAAAGGTCTGTTGGAGTTCCTCCTCCAATGTAGACGGCATGAAACAGCCCACTTTGCGTCCACTCAAGCTGTGACTTAATCTCAATTTCTTTCATCAGAGCGTCAAAATAGTCATCGACTAATTTTCGACTTGAAGCATTCTGGAAGAAGTTACAGAACGTACATCGCACTCGGCAAAAAGGAATGTGAATATACAAACAACGCTTCTTGCTGCGAGTGGTAGCCTGCTCGGTTAAGCCGGTAAACAGTTCGTCATAACGCTCAGACGGCACTGGCATTCCCATCCCGCCTGCGTGCGGAGAAGTTTTCTTTCCAAATGCGAATCGCAATGGATCAGGAGTGCTTACTCCAAAATGCGATTCATTAAGTTGACTTAAATCAATTTTCATAACAGCTCATGATTGGTTTCAAAGCCTTGTTGTATAAGGCTTAAACTAAAACTGAGATGATCATAATTTGATGCAGTTGATAATGCAATTGATAATTGATCTTATTTTCGTTGTGATACATAATCTCATTTACTCACTGCAGGAGACCAATACCGTGGTAGCCCATGCAGACAATGCTTTACGGACAAATCATCCGCTTTGTTAGGATCCACACAATGAAACACGCAATAAAAAAATTACTTTCAGTTGGCATCGTTGCTTCTCTTCCTTTTAGTACAGCAATTGCAGAAGGCACAGAGAAGATTGTAAGCGCGGGAGCGTCTGTGACAGAGCTAATCTATGCCCTAGACGCTCAGTCTCAACTCGTCGGTGTGGATTTTACTAGTGTTACACCCAAAGAGTCGCCGCTTCCTAAAGTCGGCTATCATCGAGCTTTGTCAGCAGAAGGATTAATTGCTCTAGAGCCAACGATCGTTATTGGCTCTGATGAGATGGGGCCGAAACCGGCTTTAGATCAATTAGAACGAGTTGGAGTAGACATTGAAATTGTGGATACCGCACCAACCATAGAAGGTCTCAATACACGCATCGATCAAATTGCAAAGCTCACTGACACAGAGGCAAATGCACCAGCACTCAAATCTAACATCGCAAAACAGGTGAATGCGCTAACCTCTAATCAACCCCAAGAAAATGAAGCGAAGAAAGTCTTATTCCTACTGATTCATGAAGGCCGCCCAGCAAACGTAGCAGGTAATGCAACCACACCAGATGCCATCATCGAGCTAGCGGGTGGTATCAACCCTGCAGCGGCGTCCATCGACTCTTATAAGCCAATCTCAAACGAAGCCATCATCGAAATGCAACCTGATGTCGTTCTTGTTAGCGGTAGAAGCTATGCCAAACTCGGTGGCAGCGAAGCGGTACTCAAAGCCCTGCCAATGCTCTCAGCGACTCCTGCTGGACAAAACAATGCCATCGTGACAATAGATGGCCACGCACTTGTCGGCGGGTTAGGCCTTAAAAGCTTAGAAGAAGCAAAGCGTATCAACGCCTTGCTCTACCCTTAATTGTCAATCTTTCCAGTTGGTTGCTGCAATTGGGCAACCAACCTTCACCACCTCAGTTTGACTGGGTTTAGATGTAAAGAACTCTATGCTTCGAAATGTATCCAACAGATTAGTCTTCTCCGCATTCGCGTTATTGCTAATGCTGTCCGCCATTTACTCTATTACCGTTGGTCCCATGAACATCACGTTTTGGGACAGCGTGACATCACTGACAACTCGTAGTAATGATCTTGCACCGCATATCAACTTGGTAATTCAGGATATTCGTTTACCTCGCACCGTACTTTGTATGCTCATTGGCGCCATTTTGGCAATATGTGGCACAGTAATGCAGGGACTATTTCGTAACCCATTGGCGGAGCCTGGGATCATAGGTGTATCAGCAGGCGCTTCTTTGGGCGGCGCTCTCGCCATCGTTGGTTTTTCGGTTCTAGGAATAGAGTTTCCGCAGTTTATGGCACTTGCAGTAGTACCGATTTTTGCATTTTTCGGCGGCGCACTAACCACAGTGTTGGTTTACAAACTGGGCACCAGTAAGTTTGGAACCTCTGTCACCATTATGCTGCTCGCTGGCGTGGCCATCAGTGCATTATCTGGAGCCGCCATTGGCTACCTCAACTTTATTGCCGATGACCAGATGTTGCGTGACTTATCTCTGTGGTCAATGGGGTCACTTGCAGGTGCAAGTTGGGGAAAAATTGGGTTATCCGGTGTCACATTGATACTGCTGTTTTGGTACTTCTACAAAAAAGCGATGTCTCTGAACGCGCTTCTGCTTGGTGAATCCGAAGCAAAGCATTTAGGCATTCCCGTGCAGAAGCTTAAACGTCAGTTAATACTTCTCACCGCCGTCGGTGTCGGGGTAACCGTCAGTGTCTCTGGATTGATTGGGTTTATTGGTCTAGTGATACCCCACTTAGGGAGAATGCTGGCTGGTCCTGACCACAGAACACTACTACCACTGTCTGCACTTTTAGGTGCTCTACTCATGACTGCGGCAGACATGTTTGCTCGCGTGGCAGTTGCACCTGCAGAGCTCCCAGTAGGGATTGTCACCGCCATTATTGGTGCACCTTTCTTCTTGTACTTGCTGTTTCAGCAAAAAGGAAAAATTCTATGAGCCGAGTCTATGAAACGAGTGCTTTCCAACACATAGCAGAGAGCCAGAGTAACGAGGTTCAAACCGCTATATCGGCAAAAAATATCACTATGACATTTGGTGAGCGGGTGATTCTCGATAACATTGATGTCGAGCTATATTCAGGTCATGTGACCACACTGTTAGGTCCAAATGGCGCGGGAAAAAGTACGCTATTAAAGCTGTTATGTGGTGAGATCTCATCGAGTGTTGATATCGAGTATTTTGGTAAGCATAAGAACCAATGGTGTGCCCAGGATCTCTCTAAGCATATGGGGTTGCTCCCCCAGCACAGCACACTGTCATTTCCTTTTCTCGCTTCTGAAGTGGTAGAACTCGGTGCCATCCCGCTGAGTTTGTCCAATCAAGCCACGAAGGAGCTTGCATTAAACTACATGCATTCCGCTGACGTTGCTCATTTGGCAAAGCGACTGTATCCGTCCCTCTCTGGTGGAGAAAAGCAAAGAGTACACTTGGCACGTGTTCTAACGCAGCTTCATTTATCTGGGGATAAAAAGATACTCATGCTGGATGAACCAACATCAGCACTGGATCTCGCGCACCAGCACAACACCCTAGTAATCGCACGGGAACTTGCAGATAAAGAAAATGCCGCAGTGGTTGTGGTTCTTCACGACCTGAACCTAGCAGCTCAGTACTCAGACAGGTTACTTATACTTGATAAAGGCAAAATCGTCTCGGATGGTCAACCGTGGGATGCTTTAAGCAGTGAACTAATACAAGAGGTTTATGGGTACAGCGCGCTTGTCACACCACACCCGACTCTCGACTTCCCGACCGTTTTGCCTCAATAGTCACGGTTAAAATAGTAAGTAGATAACAAAAAAGCCGCTCTACTGAGCGGCTTTTCGTTATTAAATACAACTCTTTACTTAGAGAGTTGAATCAGCGAGCGACCAATAAGCCATTCTAGCTCTTTGTCACTACCTTCACCGTATTGGGTTTCAACCAGTTTGTATAGACGGTCAATACCTTTTGACGCAAACTCATGTGAGTTTTCTGACGTCACAATGTGGTGGAAAAGCAGCTTTAGGATTGCTAAAAACTCATCATTCTTTAGAGACTCGATCCAACTACCTGTAAAGCCATCAATACCCTTTTCAAACTCCAAATGCTCGACGAACATTTTGAAGATGCGTCCATCAAGCGCGGCCGTAAAGTCCGTCTTTTTTGGGAAGTGGTGACTGATCCCTGTTCTTGATATACCTGTCTGCTGGCTTAAAGTGGTGTACGACATTTTGTCATACCCTAGTCGGATAATCTGATCGACGACCGCTTCCATGATTTTCTGGATCGTAATCTCAGTATCTTCTTTACTACGCTTTGGCATTTCTTAAGCTTCTCTAAATCGTTATCTGCGTACGCTGTATGCTATACCATAATTAAAGCAGCGCTCGTTATAATTTTCTATCCATTATTGTATCGATTTGCAAAAACTCAGTTTACGGCATACCGAATGCAAACCATACACGAGACAAATACTTGGCATAGATACCATTCAAAAATATAAAAATCATCTTATTGATTAGTAACTTATAAAGTTTACCATTTCACCAAAGGTCATGTACTAATCTGTACTATATCATTAGTACATGAGTCTCATATTTGAGAACCCCATCACATAGCGCAGATACCACTTGCATATTACAAACTCATTATTAAACAACAAGATATTCATAATCTCCATGAATATATCATTTTAATTATGCTAATTACCCATAGCTAGACCTATGCAACTGCAATACATTCGCGAAATTTATTGCTGGATACCTCACAAACACAGTTATAGAATAACCACAGATTTAATAAGAGGTATCGTTATGTCAAACACTTATGAAGAACCAACCGTATGTGACGCTTGTGGCGTTGCTGGTGAAATGGGTTTTATCATCAAGGAAGGCGATGACGTCGCAGAAGTTCAACTTTTCGGCGAATCCCAAGCTCAACTGGAAGCAGAAATTCAAAAATACATTGAACTGGCGAAGACTGTGTCAGCAAACGTTGAGTTTGAAGTTTCAGAGCTAGTAGAAGAAAGCAAAGAGCTGGTTGCTCGATTCAAGTTTGAAGTGAGTGCAGAGAAGCTGATCTTTGAACTAAAAACGCGCTCTCTCGCACGCTAATCGTTCAGTTCACTAAAGTTTTTATAAAGCGAGCATCATTGCTCGCTTTTTAGTGCCTTCCACTTCAACTGACCATTCATTTCAAAGTCTTGCTCCTCAACACATTGAAGTACCACACCCTCTACGTTAATCACTGATCCTAGCGAGTAAGCTTTATCATTGTAATAGCAAACCCTTTTCCCCAGCTTTGAATCAGAAAGTAACACAGCCGCACCAACATCGGCCCCAGGTGTCGTAATGACTTTCGCGAAAGCAGTACCACTTACCAACAATCCACTCAAGGCTACTATCACAACCTGTGCGGATTTCCATTGTGAATTTATTCTATCCATTGCAAACTACCTAACGTATCTACTGAAACGAATTTCTATCATCATGCTTCGACCTTTTGCCACTCTGTTGACCACACTTTTGCTTTCGACAAGCCTTTCTGCGATTGAACTCGACTACTACAAAACACTCAATCATCTTGATAACTACGGCAATCTCGATTTAAGAAATAAGCCATACACATCATTGCCAGATGGTATGGTGGTCAAAGGCAACCTCAATATCGCCAAAACACCAATAAAAATTTTGCCAAACAACTTGGAAATCAAAGGTAGCCTAGATGCATCAGATAGTTTAGTGGAATTCATGCCAAGAGGAACTAAAATCACAGGTTACGCCAACTTTTTGGGAAGCAAACTAAAAGCCTGGCCGCAAGGCGTCATTCCGGGAGGCTATATTAACCTTGGCGACACACCAATTGAAAAACTACCCAATGGCATGATTGTGAAAGGCGATTTGAGCATAGTTCGAACTCCAATAACAGAACTACCCGAAGGCATCGTAATTGAGGGAAACCTCTACTTAGGTGGCTCTAACGTCACTCGCTTCCCCAAAACCATGACAGTGAAAGGAAACATATTTCTCGGGGGCAACGTCATCACTGAGTGGCCCGAGAAGCTCGACCTGGGTGGTGCAGTCGCACGTTAAGCCGACCTCCGCTATGTTGGGCGAAAACCGGAACAGTTTTAAAAACTGTTCCGGTTTTCTTTTTTTGCCACGCTGTATTCTTTCCCTACCACCTACACAAAGGGAACATCACATGGCGTTTTTCAACTACGTTGCAAACTACTTCCAATCCACCTATAAATACGAATCAAAAGACACTCTGCTTTCAAGATTGTTTTACCTCTCTCCAGTCGAGCGTGCAGAACGATTGAATGAACTGTTCGAGACTGATGCATTTTGGGGGTTAAACACAAAAAATGAAGAGTCAGAGCAACATTAAAATAGGAACAATTGAGTTATACCAAAACACTCATGAATAAACGTAAACTCGAACTGTATGAAAACCTCTTTAAGCGCCTAGGACCTGGCACGCACTCAATAACCTTGAGCGCCATCGCTGAAAGTCTCAACTGCAGTGATCGACATGCACGCACTTTGCTCAAGCAAATGTCAGAGCGTGGATGGCTCACTTGGCTACCCGCGAGAGGACGTGGATTACGAGGAGAACTCACGTGTATCTTAGAACCAATGGAAGCATGCTACCGAGAGGTAGACCTAGCTACTGAGCAAGGCAAATACGATGTAGCCCACAAGTTGATCAGTTTTAACGATCGCAATGTGGCCACTGCACTCAAGCAGTACCTCACTCACACTACGACGGTGAGTGAAAACACGATTCACGCGCCTTTTCACCGACGCTTAAGCTGGTTACACCCTCATCATGCGATGGAGCGAACTGAACGGCACTTAATTCATGAGGTATTCCAAACCTTAGTTTCCTCACAGGGCGAGGACACCGTTGGAAACCTTGCCCATGGGTGGGAAGCGAACTCAAACTTTACCAAATGGCACTTCTACCTTCGCTCTGGCGCATCATTTCACGATCAGACACCAATAACAACGGCAGATGTGATCGAAAGCCTCCAAGGATTGGTTCAATCGGTATACTGGTGTCGACTCTATGATCATATCGAGGCGTTTATCGCTCATTCTCCCCATCAACTAGAGATTCAACTAAACCAATCCGATCCAAGCTTTCTAGCACTTCTGTCGCGCTCAGAAGCCTCAATCATGCCCAAAGGGATGGTACATAGAACAGAAAGTAGCTTCCGACCTATTGGTTCGGGACCGTTCTTCGTTGAGGTCAACTCCGATAAATTGTTGCGCCTAACCAGGAACAACGAGTTCTCTGGAAAAAGTGCGCTAGTACAACATATCGAGCTTTGGATACATGAAGATTGGGCTGCGGATAAAAAGTGCGCCGAAAATTTCTTCTTCCTCAACGAAGAAGAAGATACCTACACTGCATCTACCGCTGATATCGGCTACTTTTTCCTTTTGCTCAATCATCGAGAGTTGCAGACCTCTAGCTTCAAACATCAGTTAGAAGCTCTGTTTTCGAGTGAGCAAGCTATTCACTTAGAATGCCCTGCTCCTTTGACATTCAGTTTTGAAAACAATAACGAGAACCGAGCCTTTGCCACTAAATTACATCAAGGGCTATCGCTTGGCGGAATTGAAGGTACGGGTACTCAAGTCGTCTATGGTCATCCAGCAGCAAACCAATCTTTAGCAATTGGCGGTATTCGATTAGAGGGCGATCGCGCTACCAGCTTGTTTGCTTTTTTCAAGCTTTACCCTTACTGGGATAAAGCGCTCACTTGGAAACAACAGGACAAACTCAAGCGCTCACTTTCAGTGTGTCGAGCAACTACTGACGCAAGAAAGCGTGAAACACTCCTTGATGAGTTATTGCTTTGGCTCTATCAGGACCACATCCTCGCTATCATCAAATCCGAGGACTTAACCTTGACTCTGCCATCAAGAATTCGCGGTGTAGAAATTAACTCAATTGGCTGGTGCGATTTTGCTCAGCTTTGGATTAAAGCAAAAATCTAGACAACCTAGCCTCTTAAATAACGCGTACCTATAACCATCAAAAGTAGTGCGATATTGCCAAATATCGCGTTCGGATATGCTCTATCAATAATCGAACCTTGTTAGGTGGTTGGCGAGTAAAGGGATATACGGCATAGATACCGAGGCGTTTACCCACTTGATCAGGAAAAATATCGACGAGCTGACCATTTCTAAAATCGTGATAAACCAGACACCTTGGGACATAAGCGATACCGTGACCACCTAATGCCGCCTTCCTCAATGCCGTTGCATTGTCGGTGGAGAAAGACCCTGAGACTTTGACAATATAGTTCCCCTTCGCGCCTTTAAACTCCCACTCTGAGGCTCCGGTTGTTTGGTAGGCATATTGAAGGCAATTGTGTTTAGTAAGGTCTTCAGGTTTTAGAGGTTTACTGTTTTTGGCGATATAAGATGGTGAAGCGCACACTACCCACTGGGAATCTAATATGTGTCTTGCGATTAAACTAGAGTCCTCCAAATAGCCAGTTCGAATGACCAGATCGTAACCACCATCAAATAGGTCCACAAAGCGGTTATCAAGTGACATATCGACAGATAGACCTGGATGCATGTTACAAAATTCCGCAACCGCATCGGCAAGTATCAAGTCTCCTGAGATGGTCGGCACAGACATTTTGATATGACCGCTGATATTTTCTCCATAGCCTGAAACTGATTCCATAGCCTCCTGGGTGGCTTGCTTCACATTTTTAGCCCCGTGGACGAGTGCCTTACCCGCCTCAGTCAAGGTTAATTTACGCGTTGTTCGATATAATAATTGAACCCCAAGCTCTTCCTCCAGCCGTGCAATTCTTTTGCTAACTACTGAATTTGTAAGGTTATTTTGCTCTGCCACTCGGCTAAAGGCACCGGTTTCTACCACCTGATAAAACAGGATTAAGTCGTCTGCTCGCATAGTATTATGTCATTTTTGGAAATAATCATTTTCATTATTTCTCTATATCAATAAAAAATAAAGGGATAAATTCACCCCACCTTAACAACCCTATTACAAAAACTATAAAGACTACTTTGCCCGTTCACATGGTTGGAGTGAATGAGCTGAGACAAAAGGAAGTAACTCATGTCTGAAACCTTACTTGCCCTCGTGGCCTTCTCACCCATTGTGGTCGCTGCCATTCTATTAGTCGGATTAAACTGGCCTGCTAAAAAGGCCATGCCCGTAGCATTTGGCCTCACGGTCGTTATTGCACTGTTTACGTGGGATATGTCCGTTACGCGTGTTATGGCCTCTATTTTCCAGGGCTTTGGAATTACCGTCGCCGTACTATGGATTGTATTCGGTGCGATTTTCCTGCTCAACACGCTCAAACATACTGGTGCAATCACAACGATCCGCAATGGATTTACTGATATCTCGCCAGACCGCCGCGTTCAAGCCATCATCATTGCATGGTGCTTCGGCTCATTCATTGAGGGTGCTTCTGGGTTCGGGACGCCAGCGGCGATCGCCGCCCCTTTGCTTGTCGCCATCGGTTTCCCAGCTCTTGCTGCCGTTTTAATGGGTATGATGATTCAATCAACACCTGTGTCATTTGGTGCGGTTGGTACTCCTATTATTGTTGGTGTAAACAAAGGTCTAGATACACACAACATCAGTGAGTCGCTGGTTTCCCAAGGTGCGTCATGGGATCTTTACCTGCAGCAAATCACTTCGAACGTTGCCATTATTCACGCCTGTGTTGGCACCCTGATGCCAGTTCTGATGGCAATGATGCTCACTCGCTTCTTTGGTAAAAACCGCAGTTGGACAGAAGGTCTCGACATTCTTCCGTTCGCACTCTTCGCCGGCGTGGCTTTCACCGTCCCGTACGCATTAACAGGTGTTCTTCTTGGCCCAGAGTTCCCTTCATTGATTGGTGGTCTGGTAGGACTTGCGATCGTCGTGAGTGCAGCTAAGCGTGGTTTTCTAGTGCCTAAGTCTAAGTGGGATTTTGAAAGCGAAGACAAGTGGCCAGCAGAGTGGCTTGGCTCACTTAAAATGGATCTTAAAGAGAGCTCTGGTAAGCCGATGTCAATGGCGATTGCTTGGCTACCGTACGTTCTACTGGCTGTCATTCTGGTAGCAAGTCGCGTTAGCAGCGAGTTCAAGGGCTTCCTGACCAGTGTAAGCCTGTCATTTAGTAATATTCTTGGTGAAACGGGTATTAGCACTGCGATTCAACCCCTGTATCTACCAGGTGGAATCTTAGTCTTTGTTGCCCTACTTGCTGTCATCATCCAATCACGATCTGCCAAACCATTAATGGCTGCATTTGGCGAATCAAGCAAAACCTTGATTGGTGCTGGCTTTGTACTTGTGTTCACTATCCCTATGGTTCGCATCTTCATTAACTCTGGCGTCAACGGCGCTGACCTTGCGAGCATGCCAGTTACTACGGCCAACTTTGCTTCGGCTCTCGTTGGAGAGGCCTTCCCGGCTTTGAGTGCCACTATCGGTGCGCTCGGTGCATTTATCGCTGGTTCGAACACCGTATCGAACATGATGTTTAGTCAGTTCCAGTTTGAGGTTGCCCAAACGCTCACTATCTCAACAACCGCAGTCATCGCCCTGCAAGCAGTCGGCGCTGCTGCTGGTAATATGATTGCCATCCACAATGTGGTCGCGGCCTCTGCCACCGTTGGTCTACTTGGCCGTGAAGGTCTGACATTGAGAAAAACCATTATCCCTACGTTCTACTATCTAGTTGTCACTGGCCTTATCGGACTTGCACTGGTGTACGGTTTCCATTTTACCGACGCACTCATGAACTGATTTAGGTTTAAGTCAAAGGCGCACTTGCTGACTGTCGGCAAAGTTGTGAATCACTTCAAGAAGGTAAGTGCGCTTATTTTTCATAACCTTACAACTAGTCTATATAAAAATATGAACCCATATAAATGGGTCTAGTGCTGGAGCAATACAATGCGAATCTATCCCTCAAAACCGAGCAAGGTCTACTTCTATGCGACTTGCCTAGTAGACGTATTTGACCCTGAAGCAGGCTTAGACGCCATGACCCTTCTAGAGCAACAAGGCATTGACGTTGTGTTTGTCGAAAAACAAACTTGTTGTGGACAACCTGCCTACACGTCAGGTTATGAATCAGAAGCGAAACAGGTCGCACAAAGCCAGATGGATCTGTTCCCTGAAGAGTATCCAATTATTGTTTTGTCAGGCTCATGCGGCGGTATGATGCATCACCATTACCGTCGCCTGTTTAAGGGAGACAGCAATCAAGCTCAAGTCGATAAATTCTGTGACCGTGTATTTGAGTTAACCGAGTTTCTTGTTAACGTCTGTCGCGTCAAGCTCGATGACAAAGGTCAACCTACAAGCGTTGTTATGCATACTTCATGCGCTGCAAGACGTGAGATGAATGTCCACGTCACTGCCACTGAACTGCTTGGTCAACTCTCCAATGTTGAGCTTCGTATGCAAGATTACGAAAGCGAGTGTTGTGGCTTTGGTGGCAGTTTCTCTGTACGCCACCCTAATATCTCCGAAGCTATGGTCAAAGACAAAACTCACCATATTGAAGCGACCCAATCCGATACGCTGGTGAGTGCAGACTGGGGATGTCTTCTAAACATCAATGGCGCGTTTGAATATCAAGGCAAGTCAATCAAAGGGCGTCACCTTGCCTCATTTCTTCTTGAACGAACACAGGAGAGCACACAATGAGTCAAACTCCTGAACAATTCCACCAGCTCGCCAAAAACGCACTAGGTGACAAACAGCTAAGAGCAAACTTTCGTGGTGCCATGGATTATCTGCGTGATAAGCGTAAGACAGCGTTTAGTGACGCTAA
The DNA here is from genome assembly GCF_059725495.1 of Vibrio sp. KUL80. Lineage (NCBI taxonomy): Bacteria > Pseudomonadati > Pseudomonadota > Gammaproteobacteria > Vibrionales > Vibrionaceae > Vibrio > Vibrio sp. KUL80. The sequence goes on along the minus strand of NZ_AP045842.1, from coordinate 1,602,488 downwards.
CGAAGAAAAGCAGATAAGAGATCTTGCCGAATCGATTCGCCAGCGCTGTCTGAGTAAGCTGCCAGAACTTCTCGAGCAATTAGAGTTCAACTGCTACAAAAATGGTATCCAAGTTCATTGGGCTGAAAACCCAGAACAAGCGAACGCCATGATTGCCGCTATTGCTAATGAGCACGACGCCAAGCAAATCATCAAAGGCAAATCCATGGTTAGCGAAGAGATCGAGATGAACCATGAGATGGCCAAGCTCGGTATTGAATGCCTAGAGAGTGATATGGGCGAATACATCGTTCAACTCGACGGCGACAAACCTTCTCACATCATCATGCCAGCGATTCACAAGAATAAGCAGGAAGTCAGTGACACCTTCGAGCAGCACCTTGATGGTTTCAAACCAACAACAGATGTCGACAGCCTGATCCAAACCGGTCGTACGCGCCTAAGACAAAAGTTCTTTGAAGCCGATATTGGTCTATCAGGCGTCAACTTCGCCGTCGCTGAAACTGGAACACTGTGCCTGGTAGAAAACGAAGGCAATGGACGTATGTCGACGACAGTGCCCAATGTGCATATCGCGATAACAGGTATTGAAAAGGTTGTCGAATTTCTCTCGGACGTTCCACCGCTATACAGTGCCCTAACCCGTTCAGCGACCGGACAAGCGATTACCACCTACTTCAATATGATCAGCTCCCCGCGTAAATCGGGAGAGAAAGACGGTCCGCAAGAAGTGCACCTTATCCTTCTCGATAACGGCCGAAGTCAAGCCTATAGAGATGAAGAGCTGCGTAAGACGCTGCAATGCATTCGTTGCGGTGCATGTATGAACCACTGCCCGGTTTATACCAAAATTGGTGGTCACGCCTACGGCACTGTCTACCCAGGTCCAATCGGTAAAATTATCTCACCTCACCTTCTTGGTATCGACAAAACCAAGGATCTGGTGACGGCTTCAAGTTTGTGCGGCGCCTGCGGTGAGGTTTGCCCTGTTCGTATTCCGATCCCAGACATGCTATTGCGCCTTCGAAAAGAAGCGAAGAACAAAGCGGATAAAGATGTACCAGCGCTAGAGGGACAAAACGCAGCTAACAGTAAGCTCGAGACTGCGGCGATGAAGGGTTATGCCTTAGCGGCTAGCTCTCCAAGTCTGTATCACGCCGGAACATTCATGGCGACCAAAATGCAAAACCTAATCCCTAACAAGCTCGGTGCGTGGACTCAGTGCAGAACGAGCCCCAAGCCTGCGGATAAAACCTTGCATCAAATTATGAAACAGAAACACAAAGCTAACGCTTCTAAGAAGTAATGAGGAAACCGACATGAATACCCGACTTGCAAAAGACAATATTCTAGGACGCCTCAAACAGGCTAAACGTACACCCAAGACCGCTGAGGAGATGGCTTTTTTCCCATGGGGTAGCCATCCATCGATTACTCAAGAAGACAAAGCAGAGCGTTTTGTAGAGATGATGTCGGCTAACCATGCCGATGTTCGCAAGACGACTCGCTCCGAGCTCACGTCAATGCTGACAAGCATCATCAATCACTATGAGTTTGAGCGTATCGCTATCGGTACCGCTGGTGAATATATCAACGATATAGAAGTGGCCTCGAGCTCGAAACAAGTCACCGCATTTAGTGAAAACATCGAGCAGTGGAAATCCGAGCTATTCAATCAGATTGATGTGGGTATTACTCACACCCTTGGCGGCATTGCCGACACGGGGGCGTTAATCTTATGGCCAAACGAACATGAGCCGAGAACCTTGTCTCTTGTACCGCCGAGCCATATTGCTATTGTCAAGAAATCAGCGCTTTACGGACACTTCCTGCAAGTCATGCAAGATAACAACTGGAATCACTACATGCCGACCAACGCCCTATTGATTTCGGGACCTTCTAAAACTGCGGATATCCAACAAACCCTAGCATACGGTGCCCACGGACCAAGCCAACTGATCGTAGTGCTATTGGAAGACGAATAAAAAAATTAAAAAGGACACTGGAATGAGCAACGAGAACAAGCCCAAGCGTAATCTCAACTACGACGCATTGAGACAGCAGCTCGCAACACGAATTAATGAACAACGAATCATCACTGGGGAAGCTGAGCGTTTAGCCTATGGTACCGACGCTAGCTTCTATCGCTTGATCCCTCAAATTGTACTCAGATTAAAGGATCTCGATGAGGTTGTGTTTGCCATTCAATGTTGTCGCGAACACCTCATTCCATTTACCTTCCGCGCCGCAGGTACCAGCCTCTCGGGCCAAGCGGTGTCGGACTCTGTGCTGATTGCTTTAACCGATGACTGGCGCGGGCACTCCATCCTAGATGAGGGGGAAAAGATCCGACTTCAGCCTGGCGTCATCGGGGCAGATGCGAACAAATACTTACTTCCCTATCAACGAAAAATCGGTCCAGATCCAGCATCAATCAATACCTGTAAAATAGGCGGCATCGCGGCTAACAACGCCAGTGGCATGTGCTGCGGTACGGCGCAAAACTCCTATAAAACCGTTGAGTGCATGAAGCTGGTATTCTCTGATGGAACGATTTTAGATACTGGCGACAAAGCCAGCGTGGAGCGTTTTAAATCTGAGCGACCTGAGTTTATTGAAGGTCTCACTCAACTTGCACAAGAAACCAAAGCAAACCAAGACCTAGCCGACAAAATTGCCCATAAATATCGTCTAAAGAACACCACGGGCTATGCACTTAATGCACTTGTTGATTACAGCGATCCCATTGAGGTACTTGAGCACCTCATGATTGGCTCTGAAGGAACGTTGGGCTTTATCGCTGAAATCACCTATAACACGGTTGTTGAGCACAAATACAAAGCCTCTACACTTTTGGTGTTCTCTGATATCGAAGAAGCCAGTAAAGCCGTCGCTACGATTGCGAAAACCCCTGTGGCTGCGGTCGAAATGATGGACGGACGCGCACTCCGCTCCGTTGCCGACAAGCCGGGTATGCCAAGCTTTATTAAAACGCTTGATCTTGAAGCCACAGCGCTGCTTGTTGAGGTGCACGCATCGTGCAAACACACGCTCGATGATCATACCAATACGGTGATGACAGCGCTAAATGACTACACCATCATAGAATCCGTCCCGTTTACTCTCGATCCAGCGACAGTCGCAACCTTATGGGGTATTCGTAAAGGTATGTTCCCGGCAGTGGGAGCTGTTCGTGAGGTAGGTACCACGGTTATCATTGAAGACGTCGCTTTCCCCGTAGAAAATTTGGCGTCAGGGGTACGAGATCTCCAAGAGCTATTAGACAAGTATCATTACGACGAAGCGATCATCTTTGGTCACGCGCTCGAAGGCAACCTTCACTTTGTGTTTACTCAGGGGTTCGAGAGCCAACAAGAGATAGAACGCTATGGCGGGTTTATGGATGATGTCGCTGACCTCGTCGCTGTTAAGTATCAAGGCTCGCTGAAAGCCGAGCATGGTACTGGACGTAATATGGCACCCTATGTAGAGCTCGAATGGGGTCAAGAAGGCTACGCGCTTATGCAGCAAATCAAGGCGTTATTCGACCCTGAGGGTCTGCTCAATCCGGGTGTTATCATTAACGATAACCCAAACTCTCATATCGAAAACCTTAAACCAATGCCTGCAGCAGACGACATCGTCAATCGCTGCATCGAATGTGGCTTCTGCGAACCTGTCTGCCCTTCAAGAACGCTGACGCTGACCCCAAGGCAGCGTATCGTGCTATTCCGAGAGTTACAACGACGCAAGGCTGCGGGCGAAGATGTAGAAGCAAGTGAGCTTGAACAGGTATTTGAATATCAAGGAATTGATACCTGTGCCGCCACGGGTCTCTGCGCCGACCGTTGCCCAGTTGGTATTAATACAGGCGAACTGGTGAAAAAACTCCGTGGACCAAAATACAAGAAGTTTAGACCGATAGCGAAATGGACCGCTGATCACTTTAGCGCCACTACCACCATCGCTCGATTTGGTCTCAAAAGCGGTACGGTTGCATCCAATATTCTGGGAAGAGATCGCGTTGCTAAACTCGCAGACGGAATGAGAAAAGTCACCAGGCAAGCCACACCTGCGTGGTTACCAGAAACTCCAGGCGGCGCCAAGTTCGATGTACCAGAGGTTCAAAATGGCGCTAACACCAGCGATAAAAAGGTCGTCTATCTCCCTTCTTGCGCCAGCCGAAATATGAACACTCAGCCGAATGCATTTGACCAACGCTCTCTCGGTGAGGTGACTATGTCACTCATAGAAAAAGCAGGATATTCGCTCATCGCACCCAAGTCACTCAGCGATCAATGTTGTGGTATGCCTTATGACAGCAAAGGTATGACTGATATCGCAACTCAGAAAAGCGAGCAATTAGAACAAGCACTCTGGGAGGCGTCTGAACAAGGTAAATACCCTGTCCTTATGGACACCAGTCCATGTGCCAAACGCAGTATCGAGCAGTTCACCAAGCCGATAACCATCGTTGAGCCAGTGAAGTTTGTGTCCAATTACTTAATTAACGAGCTCGAGCTAACACCTGTTGAAGAAACGGTAATGCTGCATGTTACCTGCAGTTCGAGACGAATGGGGCTCGAGTCGACAATGCTCCAATTAGCGAAAGCATGTGCGACCAAGGTTGTATTACCTGAACACATTCAGTGTTGTGGTTGGGCGGGCGACAAGGGCTTCACTACCCCCGAACTTAATGAAGCAGCTGTCGCCCCCCTTAAGGATCAGGTTCCAGCTGATTGTACTCGCGGCTTCAGTAACAGTATCACCTGTGAAATAGGTTTATCTCATCACAGTGGCGTGCCATATCAATCGATACTCTATCTCGTTGATCAGGTATCATCGCCAATCAAAAGCTAGAGTTTGGCTCTAGGTAAATGTCCTCTGCATAAACACAAAATGGCAAGCCAACTGGCTTGCCATTTTTATTAACACGCTGTTTATTTTAGCTTTTCGATAATCGCATTCACAGCGCTTACCATTTCTGCGTCACGAATATCGTCAATAGACGCTTCAGCACTAGATTGACGGACAATCACAACATTCTCCGTTGGGTCAACATAGATCCACTGACCAAAGATACCCAGTGCTGTGTATGCCTGATTCGCATTGTCTGTGTGCCAGAATTGGTTGCGATAGCTCCAGCCTGTCATGCCATGGTGGCTATAGCCGCCTTTCTCGAACGCTTCTGGTGCACCACCCGCCTGTGTTGACTGAATTGCTTTTGCTGGAAGCACTTGCTCACCGTTAAGGTTTTTACCTTGGTCGGCTAGCATTTGCCCAAACTTTGCCAAATCGCGAGCTGTTGCGTTTAAACCACCAGCGGCCAACCCAGTACCTTCTCCGTCAACGATAACAAAGGCATCACGCTCAGCACCAATTCTTGACCAAATGCGCTCAGACATAATCTGATCAAATGATTTACCCTCTGCGCTTTCAATGATCCACGCGACCACGTCTGTGTTCGCTGAAATGTAGTGAAACTCTTCACCGTGCGGACGATCACCGTCTCTCTTAAGCGATTTTAGGAACTCTCGAATGGTCTTAGGACCAACGTAACCCTCTTCCATCGGCGCAAAACCGAACGTTTTCATGTGCTGGAACACTTCTGCGTTTGGATCTTCATACGCTTCTGAGTATTTGACATTGTTGGTCATATCCATCACTTGTCCAACCGTGGCGTCACCGTAAGCTGAGCCTTTCAGCTCAGGAACAATAGTTTCAACCAAGGCATCGCGGTCTAGTTTACCTTCCGCAACCAGCGTCGCTGCTAAGATGCCTGTGAATGACTTTGTGACACTCATCATCTGATGCTTGGTGCGCTCATTCTGACCATCAAAATACTGCTCATGGACCACCTTACCGTCTTTAAGCACGATAAATGCGTCAGCACGATGATCTTTAAGCATGTCTTGTAAGTTCATCTTTTTGTCATCGTAAGTGAACTCTACATCGCCTAATGGTTTGTCGGCTTGCTCTAGTAAAATTGGAGCCATAACACCTGAGTCTATGTTTTTGGTTTTCATAAACTCTTGCATGTTTTTGTAGGTGTAACGGTTTTGGTCAGCAGCGAGAAGGTTAGATTCTGTAATGCCCATGTCTGCGCGAACTTTTCCTTCTGATGGCATTGCGCTTGCAAAGCCTGAGGTCATCAAAGTAGCGAGTGTTAATGAGATTAGCGTCTTTTTCATTGAATTACCTTTAAACATTGGAGCAGGAAGTGGAAGTAGTTTAAAGGGATGACGAAAATAGGAGTAATGAGGGGCTGTAAGTTTTACTTACAGGCACCCCCATATTAGGGGGTACCTTGCGAAAACTAAGCTACTCTAACGAGTTTCTTATTTACAAACTCATCGAGACCCAAGCGGCCAAGTTCGCGTCCAAAACCAGAGTTTTTGATGCCACCAAATGGTAAGCATGCTTCTGACATCGAGAAGGTGTTAATAAAGGATGCGCCACATTCAAGTTGGTTGGCGACCGAATGCGCTCGTTCTGAACTCTCAGAGATCACCGCAGAGCTGAGTCCATATGAGCTATCGTTGGCAAGCTGCACAGCCGCGTCATCATCGCCAACTCGATACACAACTGCAATGGGTCCAAAGAGCTCTTGGTCAAATACATCCATATCAGGTGTCACATCACATAGGATAGTCGGTTTGAGCCATGCCCCCTCTAACGCTTCAGCCTCTCCTCCCACAACCAACCTTGCCCCTTGTTTGACAGCATGATTAATTTGCTCAATCAAGACGTCTCGCTCTTGCACGCTCACCAAAGGCGCATAAGTCGTATCCGCATCCATAGGATCGCCTGCTTTTAGGCTCGCCATCACAGATGCAAACTTGTCGATGAACTCGTCATACACTTCATCCGCAACAATGAAGCGTTTCGCACTAATGCAAACTTGACCTGAATTGAACATTTTCGCGATGACAGCAAGTTCAACTGCTTTATCCACATTCGCATCGGATAAAACGATGAACGGGTCATTGCCACCGAGCTCCATCACCACTTTCTTAAGGTGCTTACCCGCCAATGCAGCGACACTTGCGCCTGCTTTCTCACTGCCCGTAAGGGAAACGCCCTTTACGCGCTTGTCTGAGATAACCAGTTCAGATTGACCCGATGAAATAAACAAATGCTGGACCAAACCTTTTGGACACCCTGCATCCTCGAATAACGCGGTGATAGCTTCGGCACATTGCGGAACATTGGATGCATGCTTAAAGACGACACTGTTGCCAACCATGATGTTTGGCGCGATGAAACGAATGACTTGATAAAACGGGAAGTTCCATGGCATGACGCCGTAAATCGTACCTAGAGGTAGATTTTGAATTTCAGCACGACCAGTGGCGACCTCATCAATCGACTCAGGCGCTAGAAATCGTTCACCATGCTCAGCGTAATAACGACAAATTTCGGCACACAAAGGGATCTCGAGAGCCACACCTTGACTATGAAGCTTACCCATTTCGGTAGTCATCAGTGTCGCATACTGCTCCGCTCGCGCCTCTAGAAAGTCAGCAACCTTAGATAAAAGCGCCGCTCTCTCACTGTGCGAGGTGCGTCGCCATCCTCTGAAAGCAACATCTGCATTCGCGATTTTTCCGATCACTTGGCGATCTTCTAAAGCATCGAAGGTTTTCTCAATGCGATTCGTGTATGGATTCAGAGTTCTAATACTCATTGTGTTTCTCCGTAGGGACTTGGGGGATAAATCTCTTCATGAGACCTTTTGGCAGGCTCTTCGATGCCTGCGTATTATTTATTGTTTGGTCAACATACACGGGGAAAACGACAAGAAACAATCATACAAATAAGCAACAATTTGAAAACAAAATGGCTATTCATATGTTTTATTGAAATTGCAGATGGGTAAAGTTAATCCACTAATATCATAGTGTTAGATAATAAATAAAAATGATAAGTCGATTACGTTGCTCATGTCCTCTGCCTGACGTCACGTTATTTACAACCAAGTTAACGGAGTAAGAAACAACGGAGTAACACTTGATTTACATCAAAGAATACCAAACGACTATTGCCTAAGGTGGCGGCTGGTAGTTGTAAACACTGTGTAAAAGAATTTTATGTACACGCTTCTCGTCAAAACCCATGTCACACTGGCATTACTCAGCTTCATCAGTTTTATCATCCGAGCCTGGTGGGGCTTTAGTCACTCAGCTTTGGTGGAAAACAAATTCGCACTCGTCATCCACCAAATCCTGACTGTGTTCATGCTTATCAGCGCAGGAACACTTTGCATAATGTTAGATCAGTTCCCATTCGTTAATGGCTGGCTTACAGAGAAGCTCAGCCTGTTTATTGTCTACGCCTTTAGCACGATGCTTTTGTTCCAGCTGACACTTAAACGACGCATTAGAGTGTTACTCATGATCGTGACATGTGGCATCTGGTTAACCATCTTTACGATCGGTAAAGCGCACACTCCACTTTTGTTCGGCTAAATAGGAGCGCTTACACCGCTGTCGACCACTGAGATTCAAGAGAGGCGGATTGAACGCAGTTACGACCCTTTTGCTTGGCGAGATACAAGGCTTCGTCTGCCCTTGCTACTAGCTCGTCCCAACTCTCATCAGCTTGAGATTCAGCGACGCCGAAACTACAACTGATGTCACTCTCTATCCCTTCAATGCCAGCGTACCTCAGTACTCGTTGACGCATTGACTCTGCCACTGACAACGCTCTATCCAGATTTTGACTCTCTAACACCACGATAAACTCGTCTCCACCATAACGGTAGATACTCTTCGACACACCAGGTGTTCGTTTAATTTGTTGAGCAACACTTCTGATGACTTGGTCACCGCTGACATGACCAAATCGGTCGTTGATCTGCTTGAAGCGGTCAATGTCCAACATAATGACGCACTGTTTTTTGGTTAGCTTTTCAGAGGTTCCTTCCAGCGAATCAGTGTGTCTGTCCAACGCTCTGCGATTACGCAAGTTTGTCAGCGGGTCAAAATAGGATAACGCATAGATCGCTTCAACTTGTCGCGCGTTAATCATCCATAGCATGCTAAAACTCAGAGCAACAATGAGAAAGATACTGGATAAAAACGCCAGCTTTTGAACAATATCTGCCTCCATAAAACTCACTATCTCTGGACCGTTCAGGGTATGTACGCCTCTAAACAGCATAAAAATACCGTAACATGTCAGCGTCGCCGTCATCATCCACACGGCGACAGGATAGTCTTTGTTCTTGCCATTTAGCACTACGACCGCAGCACCAAGCGAGACGATACCGATGGAGAACGCGCTCACCAACACTCGACTATTAATCGAGTTAAATTCGTACGTGTAGTAGAGATTGAGTCCAACGACGACCGGAACAACCCATGAAAAATAATGAGCGTACTTAGTGTCGACACCTCGAAAGCGACACATACTGTGAAAAATCATTTGAAATGAAACAGCGATCAGAGAGTTAGCCAACACGATACTGCCCCAATCAGGTAATACCCCTCGCATGCTTATGAGCAAAGGGCCGCTTCCCATAACGAGCAGTGAGAGCGCAAACACGCGAAGCCCTTTGATAGATTTTTGCGTCTGTGAAAACAGTAATAAGCCAATACAGTAAATGATACTAAACAGTATCATGACAAAATTTAGCGTTCTCATATCAAGAGAAAACGCAGCAAAAGTATCCATACTATTCCTAGTTCAACCTTTGTACTTATGTCAGCATTATATCGCTGACTTTATAATTCACGTAAAATGCTATACAAGAGGACAATAAATAGAAGCCGAGCAACTATTTTTGAGAAGCTAATCACCAAAATCCTGACTTTCTGCCACAAAATTGTATGATGATAGGAAAAAGTCGATACGTTTCTAGTTGAATAAAGTTGCCATACTATTTTGTTTCTCTTGCCTTTATTTCCTTTCGATACCTCACATAATTTCTTATCTAATGAGAAACACTTCAGAAATGGGAAATTTGAAGTTCAAAATATTGACGCCCTTTTGTCTTATACCGGACAGTAGCTTTACTTGCCTTGCAAGGTCTTGACAACAAAATCGGCAACCTGCGATGAAATACGCGCCACAAAGATGGAATGGCACAATTCCAGTTTATGCAGGGGTTAAAACGATGAACTATACACAACAAGACACAGAGGCTTTGTATCGCGTCTGGATGTCACAAAAAGCAAAAATGCATATTACTCAGATGGAAGTCGCCAAACGCCTTAATTTGAGTCAAGTCGAACTTTCAAACCGCCTTAATGGCAACACACCGCTAGACGCCACCTTTGTGGACAGATTTTGCAAGCTGCTGCATATCGATCCTCTTCATCACCTACCTTCGATGAAAAGTGTCTACACAGCAGACTCTGAACGTGTGTTTAACACTCGCCTTACCGTGGATGGCCACATCACCAACATACGTGTAGATGGCAACCAAGTGACCATCGAATACAGGCTGCAATAGCAAAGATAAGTTTATTAAGGCTCTGCGAGAAGCGCTACACACTCCTGGTACTTCGGCTTAGACACACGTTTCTTTTTAGGTTCCGTTTTCGTGACTTTGTCGACAGGCTTTTTCTTTGCGGGGATATAAGGCTTCCACGACGCTAACTCTTGCCCACACCCATCTCCTGGTGGCGGAGCATTTTGCGCGATGCATTTGCTCTCCCCGTCTGGGCAGTGCAGTCTAACGTGAAAATGATAATAGTGCCCCCACCATGGGCGCACCTTACGTAGCCAGTCCCTCTCTTTCCATGAGACCTCACACAACTGCTTTTTTATAAGTGGATGAACAAAGATACGCGCGACTCGCTCGTCATTCGCTGCCACTTGCAGCAGCAAAGAGTGGTTCGTGGTCCATTTGTCTTTCTTAAAGCGGTATTTTTCTATATCGACCACTGGATAGGGTTCAGGATTAGCGGCTTCAACGTCGCTGAGTGGCTGATTAGGTAGTCGCAGCCAAATGTCTGCATCGAGACCAGTCTGATGGCTAGCATGCCCAGAGGTAAACCTTCCACCTCGCGGCATAGAGATATCACCCACCAGCAAATATCCAATTCCTAATCGATCAACCTTGCTCGCTAACTCAGTAAGATACGCAATCATTTCTCGATGACCGTAATAACGATTGCGCTGAGAACGGATAACTTGATAACCCGCCCCATTTAATGACAAAGCCTGAGCGCCTTCAAGACAGCCATTGGCATAGCTGCCGATAGAGTTAGAGTCACCGTCACTTGGCACCGTTACTTCATCCCATGAGCGCTCCAGTCCGTATCCGCTGCTCGCTACTAATAACAGCGCCAACCAAGCAAACCTAGTCATCTTAAATCCCCTTTAAAAGGACGTTAACTAGGCTTAAGAATAGCTGTGAAGTTTCATATTTGCTTAATCGTTTTTGTGGATTAATTAGAGATGAGCACTTTTAAGACGGTATACATAAAGTGAAATGTTTCACAAATATCAGCTTACATTTACATTTTGTAACTCATTGTATTGAAGGTAGAAGCAGAACAAGCTACAAATAAATCACTCAGTTGCAACCACAGCAATTTGAGTCTACCACACTAAGTCGTCATTCCTTTTTTGAGGCTGCCACCTTTTTCGGGAATGACGACTTGACTTAATTAAGCACTAAGCTGCTGTTCGTAAATACTCTTCTACCTTATTTTTATATTCCTGCTTCAAGGCTTCATCAATAAAGCTGGCATTTATCGCATTCAGTGTAAATTGAGCGATCTCACGATGAGACATTTTATGAGCGTCACTGACAGCTAGAAAATTGTCCGTCATATAGCCGCCAAAATAGGCAGGATCATCGGAGTTAATAGTGACCGCCAATCCCTTTCGAAGTAGCTCAACAATATTGTGATCTTCCATCTTATCAAACACTTTCAGCTTGATATTAGACAGTGGACATACGGTCAGCGGCACTTGTGATTCGATTAACTCTTTCATCAGCGCATCGCTTTCAATGCAGCGTACTCCGTGATCAATTCGGCTAGTACCAAGCATCTCGATAGAATCGACAATATTTTGCGCGGGCCCTTCTTCCCCGGCATGAGCTACCGTCAAAAAGCCTTCCTGCTGCGCCATTTTAAATACACGTGCGAACTTCTCAGGTGGATGCCCTTGCTCTGAGGAATCAAGACCGACGCCAATAATTTTGTCTTTGAATGGCAGCGCCTGCTCTAAGGTAGCGATAGCCGCCTCTTCGGAAAGATGGCGTAAGAAGCACATAATTAACTGCGAGCTGATACCTAACTCACTGTGACCCTGTTGAAGTGCTCGGTCGATACCACTAATCACCACATCAAAAGGGATACCACGGTCGGTATGAGTCTGAGGGTCAAAAAAGACTTCGGTATGGATAACGTTATCTCGATGACAGCGTTCTAAATACGCCCACGTTAAATCGAAAAAATCCTGCTCAGTTTGCAGGGCGTTTGCACCTTGATAATAGATATCAAGGAAAGACTGTAAATCATCAAACTCGTACGCTTTGCGCAGCTCTTCTGGGGAAGAATATGGCAACGACAGGTTGTTACGCTGCGCCAACTTGAAGAGTAGTTCTGGCTCTAGAGAACCTTCGATATGAAGGTGTAACTCGACTTTTGGAAGACCTTGAATAAATGCGTTCATATACCACCTATTATGCTTATGAGAGCCTTAACGGCTTATGGGGCTTGCGGATGCACTTACTCTGAGTATAGGAACAGATGAAGAAAAGTTTCGAACGCCAATACAAAGAGTAAAGACAGCAATGCCATCCTAACTCTTCGTAATCAGCACTTTACGGGAACTGGTAGAGACCCCCAAACCATATCATTGGGGTTATACGAAGCTGCGAAGGACTGTATCAAATGATGAAGGTCGTTGACAACCTACAGCCCCTCGCTTTGAACTAAAAACTGAAATTAGTCTTCGAATGACCCTGTAGTGGCAAGCTCTTTGAACCAAACACCGTGCTTCTTAGGAATTCGGTTGCCTGTCTCTAGATCTAAGCGGAAGAAACCATAACGACGCTTAAATGAGTTCAGCCAAGACCAGTTATCGATAAAGGTCCACTGGTGAACACCAAAGCAGTTTGAGCCCTCTTCAATCGCCTTATGAAGCTGTACAAGGTGCTCTTTCATCAAGCCTGTGCGGAATGAATCGTCAATCAGACCATCAGGACCAGGCTGACCTTCAGACTCAAGATCCATCGCAATACCGATTTCAGCTAGATACCAAGGAATGTTGCCGTAGTTATCTTGAACATTTTTAGCGATATCGTAGATAGCGGTTGGCAAAATTTCGTTATTGTCACGATATGGGTTGAATCGACCCTCTGGGTTTACGTAATTCTCGAAGTAAACTTCTGGCGTAAAGTAGTCTAGTTCATACTCAGCTTCGCGCGCTTTAACGCGGCGCGGAACGTAGTAGTTCACGCCCAAGAAATCGACCTTCGCAGTCGTGATGGCTGTGATTTCTTCGGACGTAGTCTCTGGCGTCACGCCCTGCTCAGCCAACACATCACATAGCTCTTGAGGGATCTCATTCTTAACCATTGGGTCAAGGAAGCTACGGTTGAACAGAAGATCTGCATACCATGCTGCTTTTTTGTCTTCTTCACTGTCGTTTCTCGTGTACGATGGCGTTAGGTTAAGTACCACACCAATTTGCGAGTTTTTTAGCTCTAGAGCATTGAAACGGTGTACTGCCTTAGCGTGAGCAAGCATGATGTTGAACGCGACCTGAACGGCGAGTTTGCCATCTTTCTTGCATGGGTAATGGAAGTCGTACAAATAGCCGCCTTCTACTGGCACGATTGGCTCGTTGAACGTAATCCAATGCTTCACCTTGTTACCGAAAAGCTTAAACGCGGTCTCTGCGTAGTCAGCAAATAGGTCGACGACTTCCTTTGACTCAAAGCCGCCAAACTTCTCTTGAAGCTCTGCTGGCATATCAAAGTGGTAAAGGTTCATCATTGGCTCAATGCCGTTTGCGATCATCTCGTCAATGTAGTTGTTGTAGAACTCAACCGCGTCTTGGCAAACCTCGCCCGTTTCGTAGTCTTTGATGAGTCGAGACCACTGAATAGAGGTACGGAACGAGTTGAAACCAACCTTTTTCATGTCCTGCACATCTTCTTTGTAACGGTGATACGTATCCGTTACCGTTTGAGAGCCGATGCCACGATAAAAACGCTCTGGACTTTGCTGATGCCAAAGATCCCAAATAGAATCGTTAGCTTTGTTTGTAGTGCCTTCCGTTTGAATGCCAGACGCAGCCGCGCCCCACAAAAAATTTTGCGGAAAAGTGTATGTCGTCATCTTACTAACCTTGTCTATTCAAAAAATGTTTCAAAGCGCCAATCAGGTTGGCGTCGTTACCAAATTGTGTGAGTGCAGGAACTGGGCGTATTCGAGCAATCGGAATACTTGATTGCAGCTCATCCAGTTTGCGATTGATATTGTCAATTAATCGAGGGCTGCGACTAACCGCCCCTCCAAGAAGAATGCGTTTTGGATCCAAAGAGTACTGAACATTAAAGAGGATGGTGGCAAGGTCGCGATACCATTGCTCGACCATAGGCACCACATCGCTGTCACCCTGCTCGTAGAGCGAAAAGACTTGGATACCATCAACTTCTTCGACTTTTTGGTTCTTCGCCTTCGCAACGTTTTCGACGAGCGCACGAGTTGACGCAGCATTTGAATAAGTGAGAGGCTCGCCATCTTCAAAACGAAGGACACAGTAGCCAAACTCACCGGCATGCAAATGCGTACCCTTGATGACCTCGCCGTCACGTACAATCGCGCCGCCGATGCCAGAGCCCAAAACCAGTAAGCAAAATTCGTCATCGTCTTGCCCAGCTCCGAGCCAATCTTCAGCTAGTGCAGCGCAGCAGCCGTCGTTTTCTAGCTCAACCGGCAAGTCGAATCGTGCTTGATAAAGAGAACGAACATCGATGTCATGAATATAAGGTAGAGCACTTGCCCCCTCTATCACTCCAGAATCCACATTCACTGCCCCGCAAGTACTGATTGCGATACCTTTTAGTGCAAATCGTGCCGCAAGCTCATCGAACTTGGGCGCAAGGGTGTCGAGCCATTGCTCATAGCTTGCTGCTTTGCTGGGTAGCGAAAACCTGTCATGGATCTGTGCATCTCTCGACATGACCGCACCTTTCACCGATGAGCCACCAAAATCCAGAACTAAGAAGAAGTCGTCTTTTTGCATCATAGTCGTTATTACGTAATCGTTAATCATCTACTTAAAGTGTGTGCAAAAAGGCGGCACCACGGACGCCAGATGAATCACCGTGCACGCTTTTTACAACCTGAGTCGTCACCGATTTTGTGAAGGTATATTGCGAGAGCTTTTGTTGAACCAAAGGGTAAACCTCGTCCACGTTTGACATCCCACCACCGAGCACAATCACTTCAGGGTCAACAAAGTTAACGATAGCGCCCAAGGTTCTCGCAAGTTGATCGCAGTACAAGTCTAAGTGGTCGACGGCACGAGCATCGCCTTTGTGATAGAGCGCCATAATCTCTCTCGAATCCGCAGGTTCATACTTCTCTGTGAAAGTACGCGCAAAGCCCGTGCCTGAGACAAATGACTCTGCGCAGTTCATCGACCCGCAATAACACTCGGTTGGCTTACCATCGACGTCCGGATTAAAATTAGGCAATGGGTTATGTCCCAGCTCGCCACCAAGCTTGTTGAGACCAGTCACCAATCCATTGTTAATCACCACCCCAGCACCACAGCCGGTACCGATGATGACCGCAACGCAAGAGTTGGTGGCACGTTTAGCGGCACCATCTTTATACTCTGACAGCGCCAAGCAATCTGCATCGTTAGCGATAGCAACCGGTACATCGATCTGCTTTTGAATATCACCAATAAAGTCCTGACCATTTAGCACGGTTACATTGGCACCCTGCATCAAACCATCATTACCGACAGATCCACAACATCCTATGCCGATGGATTCGATATCGCCATGTTGACTCACAGCCTCAATAACCGACATGACACCATTCAGAAAATCTGAGTAACTGTTCTTTGCCGTAGGCTCACGATGAACAACCAAGGTTTCGTAGCTGTTGGCATCGAGCCCGACGCCTTCTATTTTTGTGCCACCGATATCTAATCCTACTATCATGTTCTGCTCTCTTGGTTTGTCTGTTCGCCAATCATTGAAAATGGATCCGCCAACATGTCGTTGGGTTAACTCTAATAGACCAAACTTTCTCTCACTTCTAAAGGATGAGACTCTCAAAATCTCGCATCAGTCACAAAACTATATAGTTTTAGTTTAAAACAAATGCAGTTATTAAGTTCAAACCTTTCGAACGTCTCTTTCACATTTGCCCTCTGCTCTTTCTTTCGCTAGAGACCTATAGTCTGAATATCGGATAACAAGGAGGTCTAGCATGACTTCATATAGAACCATTCAACAAATCATTCCATCTCATGCCACATCAGATGGTGATGGCGTCAAAATTCGTCGAGTCCATGGATTTGATAACCGAGCGTTTTCGCCTTTCTTAATGATTGATGAGCTCAAATCTGACGATAAAAAAGATTACGTTGGAGGGTTTCCTCCACACCCTCATCGAGGCATCGAGACACTGACCTACATGATGCAGGGACACTTCCAGCATCGCGACCACATGGGTAACGTCGGAGAACTGCGTTCAGGCGGTGCACAGTGGATGGCAGCGGGTCGCGGTGTTATACACAGCGAAATGCCAATTATGGACGATGGTGATCTGCACGGGTTCCAAATTTGGATCAATCAGCCAGCGCGCGACAAGATGAAACCTGCGCAATATCATGACTTCCAGCCAGAAACCATTACTGAACTGGAAAGCAAAGGGCTCGGCTTGGTACGCCTACTCTCCGGCGCACTGACCGTCAATGAGCAAGTGTTATCTGGACCACTAACCAAAACAGGTGTGCCAGCAACCGTAGCAGATTGGCGTGCGTCATCTGGAGATGAAATTCAAATTGGAACACCTGAACAGCATAACGCCATGGTGTATGTTTACCGAGGTGAAGTCTCAATAGATGAGAAAATTTTACGAACTGGTGAGCTTGCACTAGTCTCAAAAGGAGAGGCAATGGTAATTAAAGCTAACGAGAATGCCGGGGTGCTGATTTTCTTAGGAGAGCCAATCGATGAGCCTGTGGTGCATTATGGTCCGTTCGTCATGAATAGTGCTGAAGAAATACAGCAAGCGATCAATGACTACAACCGAGGTGAGTTTGAACGCTATTAACCGTTCTGCTCCAAGATAAGAATTAGATTTGACACTACTATCCACTGCCTTGTGTCACGCATCGACCTTCTCAGTCGATGCGTTCTTTTTTATGCAAGCAGAGACTTTTATTGGCTTAAAGTCCCGCCGCCGCGATGTTTTACATTGTAAACTACTTACAAATACTCACACAGATAAGCCGTCGCTTCTTCAACTTTCAAGTCAAAGCTAGAGTCACCTTCAACATCGAAAGCTTGACCGGAGGTATAGGTTTTCCACTCTTGAGTATTCGCTAGACGCACAATCAGCGCTCCCTTTACGACTGTCATTTTTTCTGGTGCAGCAGTACCGAAGGTATACTCACCCGGTGCCATTACACCCACACTGCTATCTCCATCAGCTTGAGTGAAACCCAGTGACTTAACACCGCCTTCGAAGTATGTGTTCTCTTTGATCATCTTGACTTCCTTGTAAATTACTTATGGCAAAACATCGTTTTACCTCACAAACTTATGTAAAACAAGTTATTGATCAATTGCTAGTCTCTATTGGTATAAATAACCAATATCTATTTTTGAGAACACCTATGTCGAACCAAGAAAGTAAAGTGCCTACAAATCGGTTATCACGTTTTGGCAAACTCGCCTCGCTAGCCACTAGAGTCACCGGTTCCATGGTGACCGAAGGAGCAAAACAATTTGCTCAAGGCAAGCGACCCAAAGCACGTGAACTGTTACTAACGCCAAGCAACGTGAAAAGAGTCGCAGACCAACTAGCACACTTGCGAGGCGCCGCCATGAAGGTGGGACAGCTCATGTCGATGGATGCCGGTGATCTCATCAGCCCAGAGCTAGCTGACATCCTTGCACGACTTCGCTCTGACGCCTCACCTATGCCAGCCAGCCAACTCTCCGCGGTTTTGTCGCAAGAGCTAGGCACTGATTGGAAGCAGAATTTTATCGAGTTTAACTTTAAGCCGATCGCCAGTGCTTCGATCGGACAGGTTCATCAAGCACACGCTGATGATGGCACCAAGCTCGCCATCAAAGTTCAGTATCCCGGCATCAAACAAAGTATTGATAGTGATGTTGATAACGTCGGAACCCTGTTGAGCGTGGTAGGTTTGATACCCAAAGACGTAGATTACAAAGGACTTCTCGAAGAAGCGAAGAAACAGCTCCATGCTGAAGCAGACTACCTGCTCGAAGCCCAATTACTAGGACGGTTTAGAAAGTATCTTAGCTCATCGCCTCAGTTTGTTTTACCTGACGTAAGGGCGGAGCTAACGACCGATAGTGTTCTTGCTATGACCTACGTGAGCGGTGTACCTATTGAGTCACTCGTTGAACATGATCAAGAAACCCGCGACCTGGTAATCACACTGCTTCTAGAGCTACTTTTCAAAGAAATTTTTGACTTTAAACTGGTTCAAACCGATCCAAACTTTGCAAATTTCTTGTTCGATGAGCAGCAGCGAAAAGTGGTGTTACTCGATTTCGGAGCTACTCGAAATTACGACGACAGAATAAGCGATGGCTATCGCATGGCATTCACTGCGATGCTTGAAGATGATGACCAGGGGCTTTACAAAGCACTTCAGCAGATAGGCTTCTTCACTAACGACATTCTGCCAGAGCAAAGGGATGCGGTAATTAACCTAGTAAAACTCGCTGGAGAACCGCTTAAGCATCAAGGAATTTATGATTTTGGCACCAGCAACCTTGCCCAGCGAATCAGTGAAGCTGGTACTGTACTGAGCATGGAGCAAGATTATTGGCACACACCACCTGCCGATGCACTCTTCTTACACAGAAAGATCGGTGGATTATATCTACTGGCAGCCCGCCTTAAGGCAAAAGTCGATGTAAATCGTCTGTTTGTTCCTTTTAGGTTGATGGAAGTCCAAAAATAACAAAGTATTACAATCGCTCGCTTTCATTGACTATCTAGAAAAAGATAATGTTAAAGAAAGGTGAAAACTCGCCGATAATTCTTACAGAACGAAAAAGGAAGATCGCAGCGATGACAAAAATCAGGCATAAATCAGGGGCAAACCGAGACACCTACATGCTGGCAATCATCATGTCTGTCGTCGTCGTGCTCGCTGTCGCCCTTGGCTTCGCCTTTTATACCAGTCATCTGAACCACATTTCCCCAAAACGCGTCTATGGTAATTGGATAGAGATTGGTGCTCCGAAGCAAAGCACTGAAATCCTAACGTTTTCCGATGCTGGCGCTATGCGAAATCACAAACTCGTCACCACCTCGTTTCAATTTGATGGTCGAGTAGTCCGCCTTGAAACAGGCAGTGGCCAATGGGTGTATGAACGTGTTGGAACACCTCGCTCTCCTCAGTTACGCCGCATTCGCCCAGCGCTTCCTCCACAACGATTTATCTTAGAGGGCTACGAAGATACGGTTCCTATGGATGGCTATAATCCGGCGCAAAACCGCCGTTCTGCTCTTAGAGAGCACTTCTCAACCAAATAGCTCTACCCTGTTTTGCTGTGCACTGGGGTGCAAAATATGTATCCCGTAGTCACTTTTCTTGATGCTTATCAAGCTTCAATTTAAATTCACATATCGATCATCATTTGTTTCCTAAACTCTTAGTGAGCTCTTTAATTCCCTAAGGAGAGGACAATGATCAAAACACATCGCAACTTTACCCTTCATGGCACACCCATGCATCATGCCCATGTTCATATCAATCCTATAGGCGAGCTAGATATCGACATTGTTGAATCACATGAACATCATCATACGGAGTTCTCATCTCTGTCTTTCAAACGCTCGAAACAATCTACCCTATTGCAAGGCGTGGACATTGACCAAAAACAGTCATGGCAGTTGACGCTTGATAACAAAGACGCTGAAGAGCTAACCACGATTATCCAACGTGCGAATGAAGACTTTGAAGAGCTAATGCGAGATCTCTAAAAAACGGCAATAGATTCACTTCCTTACCTGACCTCTAAAAGGATTTAGCTATACGCTAAGTCCTTTTTAATTATGACATTTCCATGAACTATCGATAGACTGAATTCATTACCATACCGCTAAACAATCTATGACTAAAGTTGCCTCGATGTCTCCAATTAAAATCAACGCTTTACAATTTTTCACCCGAGAGAAATTCTTTGGCATCACCTGCCTCGCAATCGTCGCTTCACTTATCTTTGTCGCGTCTCTAGCGATCTACCCCTTTCAACTCACCACCCCGGTTAGCCAGATCCTAGGCTTTATCATGCAGTGCCTGTCCTACTCAGCGGGTCACCAAGGATTTTTAATCACGTTAGGCATATTGGGGTTAACATTAATCTGGGTAACAAGAGGAACCAAGCATCGCACAATCTTGATTGGTCAAATTGCGATTCTTCTTGTTTTAAGCTTCACAACCAAGACATTTCTTAAGCAGTGGACTGAAAGCCCTAGACCTTACACCGACGTCTTTGTTGAAGAGACAATTATCGACGTACAAGCCGACTTTTATGCGCTCACGACCGATGAGAAGAATGAGGTCATCTCGATGGTTACCGATACCGTGAGTGAATGGCGGACAAAGCACTGGGTTGGAGAGACCGATTATTCCTTCCCCTCTGGGCATACGATCTTTGTTGCTATTTGCGTACTTTTCTTTGCCGGTATATTCGCAAGCCATCAACACAAACTGCTCGCTTCACTTGTTTGTATTTGGGCGGTAGGGGTTGCAATAAGCAGGCTCTGGCTTGGTATGCATAGACCAGAAGATTTGTTCGGTTCGCTACTCTTCGGGCTCATCCTTTATTTGATTGTCCCTAGCGCCAACTCCAAATTTCCATTATCATCGAAATAGAGAAATTGGAGAACACATATGCAAATCGAAGTCGCAGCAAAGGCGTTGAAAGAACTGGGTCATGTTACGCGCCTTGCCATCTACCGTCAGGTTGTTAAGGCCGGACACAAGGGTATTCCTGTAGGTGAAATACAAGAACGGCTAGACATTCCGGGATCGACACTGTCTCATCATATTTCTAGCCTAGCCTCCGCTAATCTCATCGAACAGAGACGAGAAGGTCGCACCCTGTTTTGTGTTGCCAAGTACGAGCACCTTGACGGTGTTATTCACTTCTTGCAAGACGAGTGTTGCATTGACGAAACGTGTTAACCCCTATTTTCACTACCATTAATAGCAGATAATAATAATTCTCACCCAGTGGGAATTATTATTCCAACAATAATCCTAAGCCCTCCTTTCCTAATAATCATATTCCGCTTGAATAAATAATAACCTTACAAAACCAGAAGATATTTTTTTTCATTGTAATTACAGTACAACATGTTCCTACTCAGACTTGCACAATATTCTATACAGTTCAAAAATAAACCAATCAACAAATAACCTTTATCAATAAGTACTAATTTTATTAATAATAAGTGATACTATTCTTTAGTGCTAAACATCTAGAAACATTCATTAGCATTAGAAATGGAATTTACTGCATTCATAAGGTTAAGAGGAAATTTTTGTGAAACTGAACAATCTGTCGATTAGAGCGAAACTGCAAGCTCTCGTCGGCTTTGCCGTACTTATTCTCGTCTCACTCGGTACGTTTAATCTCATCATTCAAAAAGAATCAAGCTATGAGCAACGTAAAGACCGCGTTCGCTCTAATGTTGAAATCGCATACGCACTGGCCAACCATTACAAGACGTTAAGCAAGTCTATTGGCGAAAAACAAGCTAAAGAAGCGGCTGCCGAAGCAATAGAAGATCTTCGCTATGATGGTAATAATTACTTCTTTATTGCCACATCTGATGAAAATATCTTCATGCATCCAACCAATCCAAAATTAAATGGAACGAACGCAGGTAACCTGACTGACTCTAGAGGCAATTATTTCTGGCAAGAAATGAGTCGAATAGCAACCACACAAGGTAAAGGGTTTCTGACTTATTATTGGATAGGTAACGATGGTAATGAATCTGAAAAGATTTCTTTTGTCGCTTATATACCAGAATGGGACTGGATAATTGGTTCTGGTGTTCAAACGGCGGATATCGATAAAGCATTCCAAAGTCAGTTAATCAAAGAACTCATCGTTGATGCAATTGCCGCTCTAGCACTCATTATTATTTGCTTAATCATCTCGCGAAACATCGTCAAACCTATTGAAGCGCTAGTACAAAGAGTACATAAGGTAGCGGATGGCGATCTCACGGTAGAGATGTCTAGTGATAGAAAAGACGAACTTGGGTATCTTAGTAATGAGCTAGCCAGAATGATGGCGACGCTGAAAGAGACGATTTCTGCTGCAAAGGCGTCCGCGGACTACTCAAGCCAACTGTCGAGCAGCATTGCCGCTTCCAGTGAGGAAACATCCACCAACATCGACTCGCAAAGTCAGCAGCTTGAGCAGTTAGCAACAGCGATGAGTGAGATGTCTTCAACGATCCAAGATATCGCTGGTAACTCAGAGCGTACTTCATCAACAACTGAACAAAGCAAAGATTTTGCCGCTCAAGGCAGTCGTAGCATGGGTTACACACTCACAAACATTTCAGGCATTTCCGAAGATATCTCGAGTACCCACGAGTTAATGGAAGCTCTTAAACAAGGTGTAAATGACATTAGCTCAGTTGTGAACGTGATTCATGAAGTCTCTGAACAAACCAACCTCCTAGCACTCAATGCCGCCATTGAGGCTGCTCGAGCTGGCGAACAAGGTCGTGGTTTCGCAGTGGTTGCCGATGAGGTTCGTAATTTGGCAAGTCGTACTCAAGAGTCTACCGCACAAGTGCAAACCACTATCGATAAGTTGAACGAACGCACAGATAGCGTGCTCGCAGTAATGTCATCGAATCAGACAAAGGTCACCGAAAGTGTTGAACTCGCTTCACAAACTCAAGAGAAGCTTGATACTGCCGTAGACAAGCTCAACGATACCTACGACATGGTCACGCAAATCGCTGCCGCAGCTGAGCAGCAAGGCACTGTCGCTAATGACGTAAACGAAAACGTCAGCATTGTGCATTTATCTATCAGTGAAATTAGACAAGCCAGCCAGAGCCTCGCTCAGCAATCTCAAGCCATGGCAGAGTCCTCTGCTGAGCTTACGCAAAAACTCGCTTACTTTCGTATATAGAGACCAATAAAAAACGCTCCGCAGTTTAGCGGAGCGTTTCTTTTCGTACCTGATTATGTCATTGAGTTACTTCTGATTGTAAACCAGCACAAAGGTAAGTGGGACACTCGTTGCGATTGAGGGTAACCCTGCCACTTCTCTTAGTTTCTCGATACCCACATCAAGCCCAAAGTCAGCAGCCTGAATAATCATAGGATCGGTCGAGACAATCACGACTTTATCTTCACTCATCTTCATCACGGTTAACTTGGTCGGGTAGGTCTTCTGCTTCCCATGCAGGTCAACGGTAACGTCATTAACAATACTGTAGATCCCGCCAATATCACTATTATCCAACTCGCTCATATCCACGACGGTGCTTACCGTTGCTTTGGCAAAATCGGCGACATTGAAAAGCATGGTTTGCATTCGCTCATTTCGGATCGGGATATTGGTTTCTACGCTGGCAAGATCTATCACTAGTGTCGCTTTTCCGTCATCACTGATCGTGCCGGTCATTCCTTCAAAGTGATGTATTTCGCTCACGCTATTGCTCTTAGTCGACACGAATTTTAACGTCGAGTTGTTGCTGTCTAGCATCCACTCTGCATGCGACGAAAATACGAATGCCATTGTCACTATAAATGTGGTTAATCGGACTATCATTGTGCTGCTTCCTCATGGCTGACTGACTCTATAGGTGTAGACCACGGATTTAATAATCTCCACACTGAACAGGTAATATGCTACTGTTTTTACATTCGCAATCAGTCGCTTAATAATAACAATTGGAGTCAGCATGAATCTCAACCTTGACGACCTCAGCCCGAATGCCATCTATCATCTAATGACACAAACCGTGGTTCCACGCCCCATCGCTTGGGTACTAAGCGAATCCTCGTCAGAGAATTTTAACTTAGCGCCATTTTCCTATTTCGCCCCTATCTCCAGTAATCCACCACTACTGATGATCTCGATCGGTAAAAAGCCAGATGGAACCTTAAAAGACAGTGCAGTCAATGCGATAAAAAACAAACAACTCGTCATTCATATCGCTTCAACTCAAAGCGCTGAGATCATGACTCAAACCTCTGCCACTCTTGCTCACGGTCAATCTGAAGTCCAAGCAAGCGACATTGAGCTGACGGCTTTCGATGGCTTTGAGCTACCTCGAGTAGCTCAGTGTCCAATTGCTTTTGGCTGTTCATTACATGATGTCATTGAAATGGGCAACACGCCCCAGCATCTGATCATTGCCAAAATTGAGCAGGTTTACATAGATGACACCGTCGTTGAACAGAACCAGGAGCGACTGATCATAGATGCACTTAAAGTCGACCCACTTTCTCGACTTGGTGGTAATGATTACGCGACTCTAGAAAAAACCATTACGGTGAAACGTCCAACCTAGCGCGTCAACTGTTAGCAGTTGTTTCTGTTTGGTCTCCCTAGTGTCAGCGATGGCGAGAGACTATCCAAACGTGTGAGACATTCGTCAAACCAATAACTCGCTAACACTATTTTTGCATTGGTCTTTTATGGTTGCCGCCTACGAAATAGCAGTGGTAGCAAACATGAAAAACATAATACTGATGGCATTGGCGCTGTGCTTGGGCTTTAGCTCAGTTGCCAAGGCAGATACCGGGGTTGGTCTTTTTGTTGGAGACCCGTATTGGGGTTTGGACTTCAAGCACAATGATCTGCGCTTCAACGTCAGCCTCGACGACCGTATGGGCTTTGGCGTCAACAAAACCTTCGGTATTCAAGATACACCAATCTACCTTTTTGTCGGCGGTCACTATGTCGATAGAAACAGTCGCTATATTGCGGTGACGCCAGGGATCGGTGCCGAATTTCGCGTGAAACCTGTTGGATTTTACGTAGATGTCACTCCGGCAATTTATCTTGATGAGTTTGAAATTGAGCTAGAGGCAAGAGCTGGCTTTAGAGTATATTTCTAGGAAAGCAGGCTAGAGGCCGTACATACCAGATAAAAAAAGACCCAGTCGTATTCAAACTGGGTCTTTTTTGGTTCTGGTAACAGTAGATTAGTTTTCTGTTAATTCGCTAGAAGCTGTGATTTCGTCGCTTCATCCGTAAATGCTGCCTTCACACTGTTACGATAGATGTGCATGTAATCGTCTTCGCTCAAGTTGAACTGTTCCATCACTTTTTGTACTTCTTTTGTCATGGTGGTGTTGGAAACCGTTCTGTTGTCCGTGTTAATCGTTACAGGGATACCGCGCTGTCTAAAGTCTTCAATTGGATGAACATCCATACTCTCTACCGCTTTGGTCTGAACGTTACTACTTGGGCACGTTTCTAGCGCTACTTGTTTGTCGTGGACGAGATCAAATGCTGCTTGATGAGTCGCGATATGGATACCATGGCCTACTCGCTCTGCACCCAGCATAGTAATCGCGTCATACACGTTCTGACCTTCACCCTGTTCACCAGCATGAATGGTCACATTGAGACCTTTTTCTTTTGCATATTTTGCGAATGGGATGAACTTTTCGCAGAAGCCTAACTCTTCACCACCAGCAAGATCAAAAGCCGCCACACCTTTGCCCACATATTGCGAACCAACATCAATGACATCATTAATTTCATCCGTTGGCATATGACGCAGTAGAGACAGGATAATGTTGCCTTTAATGCCGTGAGCTTGTTCCGCACGCTTCATACCAGCAACAACAGAACCGATAATCTCTTCTACATTTAGCCCTTGCTCTCGATGTAACAGAGGACCAAATCGTACTTCCATATACGTTACGTTTTCTAGAGCGGCATCTTCATATACCTCAAAGGCGATACGCTCGAGTGCCTCTTTTGTCTGCATTACAGACAGTGGCAGGTCAAAACGTTTTAGGTATTCAATCAGGTTTGGACAGGTTTCTGGGGCAATCATCATGTCACGGATGACTTCCACATCTGTACTAGGCAATTCGATGTTCTGTAGCTCCGCCAACTCGATAATAGTCTCAGGGCGAACACTTCCATCTAAGTGGCAGTGTAGGTCGATTTTTGGCAGTTGTTTATAATTCATCGTTACCTCTTTTTGGGATAATTGATAAGCCTCAGAATTTCCGTATGTTTATTCCGACTCCGTGCAGATAGGCCAACGAGCTCGTGTCTTCGTCAAATCCAACATACATGAGCGGATTTACCGAACTCAAGGGAATAACCCGCATTTATACTGATAAACTTAATACAAAACCACCCTATCTACCCAATATAGTGTGACTTTGTTCACTTTTATTTGAGTAAACGTTTGCGTATTCGTTTGTAATTTTGTGGCTTTACTCACAAACAGTTCTAGGACACTTCCACCACATTTCCAGACATTTCTTGCACAGACCCAAAAACGAGAATTGCTTACATTACGCCCCGAAATCAAACACTCTTATAAATACGAAATGGGTAACAGAATGAAAAAGACAGTGGCAATCGCGATCTCAGCTTTGATGGCAACTAGTGCATGGGCAAACTCAGTAGAACCAGGCTTCTACTTGGGTGGTGGTTTTGGTCTTACTGAGAGTAAGCTAGAGAACCAGGACATGTCAGCGTTCCCAACACTAGATGGTTCGCGTTCTCTACGTGTATACGGTGGTTACCAGTTCAACCGTATCGTTTCTCTAGAAGGTGGTTACACTAACTATGGTGACCTTTCGCACGCAATGCTTCAAGGTGCTAAGGTTACGCCAAGTGCTTTCTCTGTGGCAGCTAACTTAGGTTACAGCTTTGACAATGGTCTACGCCCATTTGCTACTCTTGGTCTATCTCACGTAAACGTTGATCTTAAAGCAAATGGTCAATCAGAAAGCGATTCAGCATCTGGTTTCCGTTACGGCTTGGGCCTAGAGTACGCGCCACAAATGATTGATGGTCTTGCAGTACGTGTTGCTTATGAAGCAGATGCATTCAAAGTAGACATGGGTAGCTCAAGCACAGACACATTCTCAGTAGGTTCTCTATACCTAGGTGCGTCTTACAAGTTCTAATGTAGAGCAACTTAAGAAACAGACACTCAGCCCTTCCCCCTTTCGGGCTGAGTGTGCATCATTCCCTCGGTTCCTTCTCATCATTCAGACCGGCAAACAATACGCCGCTTTTAGGCATCCAGAATTGGCAACCTTCTCGCTTCATAGACGTCGGGTTTCCCCATGCTGTACAAAGGTCTTTCTCGTTGTCTCTTTTTCTTTGAAACTGGCGACAGGTTCCACAAACAAATTCCATTTATCACCCTCCTCTCGTTCCACATTACCTTAGTTGGATATTCATCGAGTTGTATTGATTCATCGCAACTTACTCCAATGTAAGAATCTGCTTATTTTTCACCTCATGAGAAAGCCTCTGCTTAATTTTGTTCCCTTTCTTACCGGACAGGAATATAAATTGCGTAATCCTTTTTGATGATAGATAACGCCCATATGGGAAACGCACTACAGCCACCAACTCAGGTAAACGAAAAGCCATTGCAACTGCTTATGCAGGTTGCTGTATCCGATGAACCCGTATCTGCTAAGACTTTGAGCCAGCAGTTAGGTGTACCACTTAGTAGCCTTTACAGACATATCAAACTACTTAAAGAGTGGAACCTCATTGAAGAAAGTGCTCATGACAAAACGCTCATCGTCGGCCCGGCCGCTCTTTTACTGATGCACAGCTACCAATCAAGTCCTCACAACTTGGAAACGATTGAGAGCATTTTGTTCAGACTGCAGAAGCAAACGGGTGAGATGGCGGCCTACATGGTACCAGTGGGTTATCGAGCATTGTGTGTCAGCCTACAAGAAAGTGCCCAAGCACTGCGTTGTAGCTACGTTCGTGGACAAAGCCAGCCTTTATTGCGCGGCGCATCGTCCAAGGTAATGCTGGCCTACCTGCCTGAAGCTCGACGCGAAAAGATCCTTCGCCATTTCGGAGAAGAAGCAAACGCCGAAGCTTGGCAAACTGAGTTGGATCAGATTCGCAAACAAGGATTTGCTATCAGTACGTCTGAGTTTGACCCTGGAGTGACGGGCATCAGCGCACCTGTTACCAAGGGATCTAAGCTAATCGGTGCTGTTTCCATTATGGCGCCTGCTCATCGTGTGGAGGCGAACAAGGACAGATTCATTCTTCATGTATTGCAGGCAGCCAGAGCGTTGCCTCCAGAAAGGTAATTCATCATGCTAAGCGTCTTCAAACAGCTATGGAAACGTCGCTATCACCCTGTAATGGACAACAAACTGTCAGTCTTGACGGTATGCGAAGCGATTAAACCCCAGACCAATGCCCAGTTTGAAGACGCCGAATCCTTGCTCGATACGGCTTACGATTGGCTTAGCGCTCAACATCATTCTCATTCAATGAGAAACGCTGGGCATTTCCCAATTCTTACTGCCTACAAGAGTGAACGACCATACTTTGAAAACCCAATGGCTAGCCATGATTTCAAAGAGAAGTTAGTTGAGCAATTAACCGTAGGCGCGATGCCTTTGCTGATTTCTAACTGCCATGAAGCCTTGCTCGATGTCTTTCCAAGTCTGCTTATTGAGCGAGAAGAAGTCGGTATCATCAATATCAACGCTCATCTTCTAATGGACCAATGTCTTGATCTGACCATGGGCTCAATGCTGCACTTCGCCTTAAATCGATTTAATGAATGTCGTGCCTTTCATATTGGCATTGATGGCAGCAAGTGCGACAAAAAACAGCTAGAGTATGCAGAAGATATGGGGTGCGACTGGCTCATGGCAGATGAAGTGAACTATAGAGGTCGCGCGATACTCAAAGAGCAATTAGCACGCTTTATTAGTCATTGCGACAAGCTCGTGATTACGATTGACCTGCCTTCGATTTCAAAACACAACTCGAGCAGTGAGAAGCGAAAGCTGGATATTACCATGGTATTAAGAGCACTTCGCCAGTGCCTGGCATCAAACAAAGTGTTGCTCGTTCAACTCGTTGGGGCGCAAGAGCAACACATCTATTCCAAAGCAACCCAATTGCTGGTTCAGGAGATGGGTGAGTTTTATCAATGAAGCGACAGCGAACAAACTCTCAGAGTTATTCGAAAAAATCGCCTCAATGCGAGGCGATTTCTATGATCGTTTGTTCTTGCCTTGAAACTGCTTAATGCTTTTCTTTCTCTGTGTTCTGCGATTGGCTTGCTTGTCTCGTGGTGCACGTTTGTTCTCACCAGTGGAAGGCTTATCGGTAACCGGAAAACCATCCAGCTCCTTTAGCGCGAGTTCACGGCTAGTCGTCTTTCTTATGGCTTCAAGATACTCGGTTTCACCGTGGCAAACTAGAGACACAGCGACACCTTGCTGTCCAGCTCTTGCGGTTCTTCCAATTCGGTGAACATAAGTCTCTGGATTGGATGGCAGTTCGAAGTTAATGACGACAGGGAGACTCTCAACGTGAATGCCGCGCGCAAGTAGATCTGTGGCGATAAGGACACGCACTTTTTGCTGTTTAAAGCTCTCAAGCGTTGCTTCTCTCTCAGCTTGATTTTTATTGCCATGTAGTGCGGCTGCCGAAAGCCCTGCTTTACTCAGTTTTTTACAGAGCGCGTCAGCGTTATCTTTCGCTCCAATAAACACTAATACCTGAGACCAGTCATTGCGTGTAATTTGATCTATCAGTGCTTTAGCTTTGCTTCCTTTATTGACTAGGTAAAGGGTCTCTTCGATTGCGCCTTCGTTTTTAGCCTCTTTTTGTGCCTCAATGAACACTGGAGAGCTAAGCAACGTTTTTGCTTTTTCTTCTAGTGCCAACGGAAAGGTAGCCGAAAACAACAGCGTTTGACGCTGTTCCGGCAGGCTTTGAATAATGCGCTGTACGTCTGCCCAAAAGCCCATTTCTAGCATTCGGTCAGCTTCATCAAGTACCACGTTAGATACCATACTCACGTCTAACGCTTCTTCAGCTAATAGCTCGATAAATCTTCCCGGTGTGGCAACAACAACCTCCCACCCCATAGAAAGTTCAGCTTTCTGTTGTTCTTTATCTACCCCACCGCAAATACAAACCGATCTTACTGACGTATTTTTGGCAACCATAAGCAAGGCGTCGGTAACTTGTGACGCAAGCTCACGAGTTGGAACGAGGACTAAAACTTTAGAACTGGCGTGCTTTTCGAGAATGAGATGTAAGAGAGGCAGTCCATAAGCCAATGTCTTTCCACTTCCCGTCTGGGCGATCGCTAAAACATCCTTGTGATTTAGAATCGCAGGAATAGCGAGTGCCTGAATGTCCGTTGGTTCGCAGAATGTTTCAGGTAACGCTGCTGTCAGCTCTTGAGATAGCGATAGCTTGGTAAATGGCATAGTTTTGGTCTTCGTTAATGCTGATTAAGGATGGTGTCGTGGGAAATGAATCGCTCAGTAGACATGTTATATAACTGCCCAAACTTCCCTCTTCCCATCAAAGAGCGCACTTTACCACAGATAACTTAGCGGTGTTTAGCGACTCTCATCTTGTAAGTTACTTGAGCAAGCTATTTGGTACATAAAACATTCATATATTTCCGTTACCCTCAATTTATAGCGGCATGTTGGATACCTAACCGTCAGTAAAGAGTTGTGCCAAACAAGGTCGCTATGACTAAAAACAAAACAGACTATGTAAGATTGACGAGAGAAAAACGAACAATGAAAGATGTACATTTTATCGAGGTGAAACGATACATGGAGCGTCAGTACTCAGTGCCTCCAGCCTACATCGATGACCTAAAGTCGGCACAACTCAAAGGATTTCCAAACCAGTACGCGGTGCTTGTCGAAGCGTTCAATAGAGAGTGGAGTTTGCTGATTGATATTAGTAAGTCGAATATTAGTATCAGAGAAGTTATGTAGTGCGCACACATTAGCCATCGAGAAACTAAACTGCGCACTATATTGGAAAGCGACAGGTTGGCAATTAACTAAGCTAAATAACGCGCCAAGAATAAGTCCGCCGTCGACTTAGCCAACTGCATAACCGCCTCTTCACTCATAACATCACTCATACCCATCAACTGTGGCCAAAAGCAGCTTCCCTTTATCAAGCTGTGAAGCTGAATGCTCGCAGTATCAATATCTTCTATGTTAAGCACGCCCTTCTCGTTTTGCTGTTCAAGCCACTTATAAAGTGCGGTCTCTTGCTTAGTCATTTTGGCAGCTTGCTCTTTGAGCTCGTCTGGTCGATAGAAGTAGTGACCAAAGGCAACTTTGGCTAAGTCGATATAGGAAGGCTTATTTAGGATTCGGATCTCATGCGCTAACAAATAGTGAAGCTGCTCTTCGACACTTTTCGTTTCGAGGGGGGTGAGGTCAACGTCCGCCATGGATTGGTGCCAAAGTTCAGACAGCAATAACATCACTAACTCTTCTTTCGATTCGAAGTGATTGTATACCGTGCGTTTCGACACGCCTGCCAATGAAGCCAACTTATCCATGCTGGTATTTTGCACGCCAAACTCGTTGAATGCGTCTTTCGCGGCGTTGATGATCGCTTCTCTCTTCAACTCGCTTCTTGTTTTCTTCTTTTCAATCATAACGTTAGCCAACAAAGTGGAAATTTCTCTAAATATTTTACACTAAGTAGTTTACTTTTCACCACATAAAAGTAAACTACACTGGTCAGTTTACTTAAAGAAGAGATGAGCAAAAGCTCACATGACAGAAGAGCCAGCACTATGAGAAAGTCTCTACTAGCCACATTAGGAGTTCTATCAATGAGCACTACTGCACTAACAGCTTGTACAAATACTGAAAAAGATCCTGAGCGTTACCCAGACAAATACGTCAATAGCGAAATGGAGTACAAATCTAGCTTTGGTGACATGGTTGAGATCATGAAATCCTACTTCACCACAGATCGCGCTGAACCAACCCCGACGTTTGACTTGCCGGTGAACACGATCACAGCTCAGCAGTTGATCGAGGAAACAGAAGACGTGGTCTATCGTATAGGACACTCTAGTGTGATTATGAAGCTCGACGGTCAGATCGTCATGGCTGACCCAGTGTTCAGTGACCGCGCGTCACCAGTACAATGGGCAGGACCAAAACGTTTCCACCAGCCACCTATCTCACTTGATGCACTGCCAGAGATCGATGTAATCGTGATAAGCCACGACCACTATGACCATCTAGACAAAGCGTCAGTGAAAGCGCTAGCAAACAAAACGTCGCACTTTATTGTGCCGCTTAAAGTAGGCAACCACCTGACTAAGTGGGGTGTGCCTGAAAGTAAAATCACCGAGCTAGCTTGGTGGGAGTCACATGAAGTCAATGGTATCGAGTACACGCTCACGCCAACACAGCACTTCTCTGGTCGCGGTTTAACTGACCGAGATTCAACCTTATGGGGAAGCTGGGTAATCGACAGTAAAGAAGCCAAAGTCTTCTTTAGCGGAGATTCAGGCTACTTTGGTGGGTTTGCTGAGATTGGTGAAAAATACGGTCCTTTCGACTTTACTATGATAGAGACAGGCGCATACAACAAGCTATGGTCACAGATTCACATGTTCCCGGAGCAAAGTGTTCAAGCGCATATTGATGTCAAAGGTAAAGTGATGATGCCAATTCACAACAGTACATTTGACCTGTCGATGCATGACTGGCATGAACCGATGAACAAAGCCCTAGAGATCAGCGAAGAGCGCGGTGTTACTATGGTCTCTCCAGAAATTGGTGAACGATTAGAAATCCTAAATCCGACACCAGTCAAACAATGGTGGAAACAGTGAAGCCCCAAGCGCTAGCTCTATTACTTGTTACACTAGCCAGCACAAACGTGCTGGCTGATACCGAAAGTGATGTGCTGTATCTGATCGATCAGATGCAGACCTCCTCATGCACCTTTATCCGAAATGGTAAAGAACACACCGGGCAAGAAGCGGCAGATCACCTTCGAAGGAAATGGGACTATGCCAAGGATGATGTCACCTCTACACAGGTGTTCATTGATGAAGTGGCGTCTAAAAGCTGGTTTACTGGCAAAGCCTATCAAGTCGTTTGCGCAGATAGCTCGTCTAGCAGTGCTGACTGGCTAACGCAACAGCTAAAAGCCAAAGCGAACTAAGCTCCCTTCTCCAACAAACTCATTGCCACGCAGCTTTTGTTATCCTCGTTCACAAGCAGAAGCTGCGTTTTGTTGCCGCACACCTTCAGTGTCTGATCGACGAACACGGGACGCTTGAAGTCAAAGCGGCACTTTTTAATCAATTCTGTATTTATCTCGTTGCTGGCAACATTCAGCAATCTCACTGCCATGTCCATTCCGTGCACAATGGGGGCTTTGAACCCAAACAGCCTAGCCATAAGACCATTCAGGTGGATAGGATTGTAATCACCCGATACCTTAGCATACGCTTTGGTGTGCTTCTTAGATGTCTCAAGAGTCGTGCTGATATGATAAGCACTGAGGTCTTCTACCGGCGCTGATTGACGTTTTTTCGACTTCACTCCCCTATTTGACATCAGGTAACCAGACCGGTAGCGTGCGATGACTTGACCTTCCAGTGAGAATTCACCGACCGTTTCAAACCTCTGCCCTTTTTCTGTTTTCTCTACCATCTCCAGCGCGACGGTAAAATGGTAGTTCTGCTCGG
Organism: Vibrio sp. KUL80; assembly: GCF_059725495.1. NCBI lineage: Bacteria > Pseudomonadati > Pseudomonadota > Gammaproteobacteria > Vibrionales > Vibrionaceae > Vibrio > Vibrio sp. KUL80. The sequence continues at coordinate 1,568,550 of NZ_AP045842.1, read as the reverse complement.
CCTCGAGTTGTTGAAACATCTCAAATTCAACAAACGTGTGTACCAGACCAAGCGGGCGGACGGCGGTCTCTGGATGAACAAATAATTGAAGCAGTTCACTCTGCGTAGCGACGAACAAGTAAGTCAATGGGATATCTGACGCGTCAAAACCGAAGTGCTGGCAGTAACGGTTTAATGCCCTGCCTTCAATAGAAAAGGAAGGATTTGTCAGTGTCGCCGATGATGCCGTTTGAATAGAACCTTTAATCTTGGGCCTTTTAAACAACGCTTTAAGCAGAAGAGAGCGGTATTGAACACTGCTAGAAGCCGTTATGTGCATAGTCTTAAGTCCATCATCAAACAAAGCAGACAGTGTACTCTTTCCAGTGTGAACGGCTCAAGACAAACAAAAACAGCGCCTTAAAAATAGGCGCTGTTTCAGATTGCTGACGAACCCCGCTTTTTCAAGCGGGGTTCTTTTTCTGAGCGGCCATAGGCCGCGATCGCGATATTTTTTGTTAGATAGCGCTCTGAAGTGAGTTGAGCCTAAACCGGCATACAGAGGCCAGTATTTGACGTATTTCTGCCCTATTTAAGCCCATTTTTCGCAGATAGCTCACCACCAACGCTATCTTCTTGATGTTTTGAGCGGCAGCGGCTAACCAACATTGCATCTGCACTTTTTGCGAGACCACGGTAGCGCGCGTAACGGTGACCATGGTGTTGTTTTGCATCGGCGAAGCTTCGTTCTACCGTTTCACTTCGCCTCCGATACGTCTTTTTCCGTAGCAAGAGAGTCGCATTTGATTGGCTCGCTCCACCGCCTCGCTGTAGAGGTGACGCGTTATGACCTTCTGCATGTTTTCACTCTTGGTGCAGTCGTCCCGAACGGGGCAAAACGCACATTGCTTCGGGTCGGAAGCGTATGAGCGATAGCCTGCGCGTGTTGTGGTTTTATAGACGAGCTCCTGCCCTTCTGGACAGCGATAGGTATCGGTCTCTTTTTTGGTATTTGAAGTCTTTCTTCTTAAATTTGTTCTTAGTTCTTGATGGGCGGCGATACCCGAACACACCTAATAGACTGCGGCGCTCGAGTGATTCAGCAACAGGCGCTGTGAAGTAACCTGCATCGATACCAACTGCGATGGGGTTGAGGTTGAACTGCTCTAGCGTGTGGTCGAGACGACGGATATAGGGCTGTGAGTCATTCACATTCCCCGGTGTTGCGTATGTGTCTATGATTATACCGTGCTTGCCATCCACGGTTCGGTGGTCAAGATAGAAGAAGCCTTGAGGCTTATTGTCCCGGGTCATGAAGCCACTTTCAGGGTCGGTGGTGCTGACTTTGGTGTTTTTGACGTCTGTCTTTGGTGGCGTCTCCTTGAATGGATTTTTACCTTCGGCTTCTCGGTCTGCGGCCACATCTTCATTCAGCATATCAAGATAAGCGCCTGCACTAACTGGGCGCAGACGATTCATGTGCTTGTTCTTGTTAGCATTGGCTTTAAGGTGTGTACTGTCAGTGAAGAGCTCCTGTCCTGCGACTAAGCCTTTCTCCATCGCTTGAAGCACTATGTTATTGAAGATGCGCTCAAAGACTTCAGTACCATTGAAGCGTCGAATTCGGTTCTGGCTTAACGTCGAAGCATGGATAACTTTTTCGGTCAGTGACATTCGCAAGAACCAACGATAGGCGACGTTCACTTCAATTTCTTTGACCAGTTGGCGCTCACTTTTGATGCCGAATAGGTAGCCAAGCAGAATGATTTTGAATAAACGAACAGGGTCTACGGGCGGGCGGCCGTTATCTTTGCAGTATAGATGTGCCACTTCGTCTCTGATGAATTCAAAGTCGATGGCATTATCAATTTTTCGTACGAGATGATTTTGTGGAACAAGCTGTTCCATAGTGACCATTTCAAGTTCGTATTGCTGAGGAGAAGGTTCTTGAAGCATATCGGAGTATCCATATTTCGATACTCCTATTAGATCAAAGGTCTGGCTCGAAAGCTAGACCTTTGTCAGCAGTCTGAAACAGCGCCTTAAAAATAGGCGCTGTTTCTCGTGACTTCGCGGACTAATCTAGGTCATTTAGCTGAATTACCAGTTTACCGAAGTTCTTACCTTCCAATAAACCGATAAACGCATCCACTGTGTTATCCATACCCTGTACTAAATGCTCTTTATACTGCATCTTACCTTGGGCTAGCCACTGACCCATTTGAGTCGCGAACTCGTCGTAACGGTGTCCATAGTCATCAAAAATGATAAAGCCTTGCATCTTAATACGCTTGATAAGAAGCGTTGCAACTAGCGCAGACATTCGGTCTGGCCCTTCTGGCAATGACGTTGCGTTATATTGAGAAATCAAACCACAGACGGGTATACGTGCGCCGGTGTTCAGTAGTGGCATCACTGCGTCGAATACCTTACCGCCCACGTTTTCGAAATAGACGTCAATACCGTTATCACACGCTTGTGCTAGTTGCTGCGCAAAATCATCTGCTTTGTGGTCCAAACAAACATCAAAACCTAGTACCTCGACTGCGTGACGACATTTCTCTTCACCACCAGCGACACCCACCACTTTGCAACCGTTTAGCTTAGCGATCTGGCCAACTGTTGCGCCAACCGGACCTGTCGCCGCCGCCACAACTACTGTGTCACCTGCTTTAGGCTGACCAATATCGAGCAGTCCCATATATGCTGTGAAACCTGGCATACCCATAATGCCTAGCGCGTAAGATGGATGTGTTGGCGCCTTACCTAACTTAACTAAGCCCTCACCATTGGAAATGCCAAAGTCCTGCCAACCAGTGTAAGCAAGTACCCATTCGCCCTCTTCAAACTGATCGTTTTTAGAAGCCTCAACGCGGCATACGGTAGCCCCTACCATCACCTCATTAAGAGCAACTGGTTCAGCGTAAGATTCCGCATCATTCATACGACCACGCATATAAGGATCAAGAGAAAGGTAAATGGCTTTCAGTAGTACCTCACCATCATTTGGTTGAGGAATCTCGACTTGTTCGATTCGGAAGTTGTCTTGTGTTGGTGCACCAACTGGGCGAGAGGCTAAAACAATTCTTCTGTTCTGTTGTGACATGGTGATTTCCTTTTATATTAGACCAGTCGTCTAGTGTTCGTTTTCAAAAAAACCTGCATCGCAAAAGCAGGTTAATTTTAGTTCATTTAACGCTTTAGCAGTGATTGAGTCGCTGCTAGAGCAAATTCTAATTGCTGGGTGTTTTGGCTAAGCTTGCTGAGCAAACTGGCACCTAGCCATTGTTGGTAAACCACGTTGGCTGTCGTTGTGCTGTCTTGCTCCGTGATAGAGCCATCTTCAATACCAGCATCGATACAGCGAGCTATCGTAGCCGTAATCTGAATGGCGCCTTGATGAAGCGCATCTCTCATCGGCTCTGACAAATCAGAAACCTCAGCACCGAGCTTAACCACAAGGCACTTGTGTGCGTTGCATCGACCCGCGTCAACCTCTAACCAACGACGAAAATACCCCATCAAGCGCTCATAGCCTGTTCCTTCAGCTTCATTAAGCAAGGTGTCTAGCCGCGCCAAGTAGCCTTCGAAATAACTCGCTATCAGCACCTCACCAAAGTGTTCTTTAGATTTAAAGTAATGATAGAAAGAGCCTTTCGGCACTTCTGCAGTTTTCAATAACTCCGAGAGCCCAACCGCAGTAAAGCCCTTCGATAAAATAAGTTCGTACCCAACATCGAGAATATGCTGCCGAGTTTCATTGGTTTTCGTATTCATGCACCCATGATGACATAGAATTAGACCAGTCGTCTAGTGATTTTATGCTGCACATTCTTGTTTAGTTAAGTACGCGCTTCCCTCGCATAACCGCTGACGCTATACTGGTAACAATTAGTAACAACGGATATATAACACAGGAAGTAGTAATGAACTCGACGCTAAAAGCATTAGCACTAGCCGCCCTAGCAATGTTGGCACTAAGTGCATGTACCGAAGTTGGTAGTGAAGCTTGGTGCCAAGACATGCAAGAAAAGCCAAAAGGCGATTGGACGGCTAACGAAGCAAGCGATTACGCAAAGCACTGTATCTTCAAATAATTTCATCAAAGGGTGGGCTCTTACTGCGCGTGATCACCCTTTAATACATTACAAAATGTTACACATCTCGCACCATTTAACAAAACAAACCAACCTACTGCACATTTTCGATAATTAGCCACTAATATCCACAATTTTTACATACCTATCTCTATACAGCTTTTGTCTATCCGTTAGCATATAAACAATCATAAAAACAAAGTGATAGAGGCTAGGCATGAAGCTCAACAACATAAGCATTAAGGCAAAAATCCAGATCATCGTTGTATTATCTGCAGTGTTAATGCTATCGATGGGAATATTTAATGTGTTCCTGCAACAGCAACAGCAACTCGCAGAGCGAGAGGGGAAACTCCGTGCTCAAGTTGAGGCCGCGGTTTCGCTGGTTAACTATTATCGCACCCAACCTTCCCTATCTTCACAACAAGCAGAGCAGGCAGCGAGACAAGCGCTTGGCGCCCTTCGATACGACAAAAGCAACTACTTCTGGGTGACCGATAGTAAGAACACCTTAGTCCTGCATCCACTTCGACCACAAGCGATCGGTAACAACATGAGCGATATTGCCGACGGTGCCGGAAACTACCATTGGCGTGAGATGTCGCGCATCGCAAAATCAGATGGCGCAGGCTTCTTAGATTACACCTGGCTCTCTCCAGAGGGAGAATTAAAAGACAAAATCTCTTATGTTGCTTATGTTCCTCAATGGGATTGGATCATCGGCTCAGGGTTATTTGTCTCCGACATTAAAGAGGATTTTATAGCTCAAGTGACCAAGCAAATCGCTTTCACTGTAGGCTGTGTGGCGATCCTATTTATGACGAGCTTTGTGGTTGGTAATAACATCGTTAAACCAATTGAACAGCTAGTCGAGAACCTAAAGCGTATGGCAAATGGCGATCTGACTACGCAATTAGCAAAAAGGCGTAAAGACGAAGTTGGGCAGCTAAGCAATGGGTTGGATCAAATGCAATCAACGATACGTGACACCATCACGGCTGCGACCATTACCGCTGATACTGCGAGTCGACTCTCTGAAAGCATCGCATCGACCAGTGAAGAGACAGCACAAAGCCTTGATTCGCAAAACTCGCAGCTGGAACAGCTGGCGACAGCGATGAACGAGATGTCTGCGACCATCAACGACGTAGCGACTAATGCTGAGCAGAGCGCTGAGCGCACTAGCGGCGCCGCAGAGCATGCCAAAACGAGTAGCGTCAGCATGGACTCAACACTCGAGGAAGTCTCTGCTATCTCCATTTCGATCGACGAGACGACTCATCTCATGGCGGCATTAAAACTCGGTGTCGACAATATCGGTAAGGTCGTTGAGGTTATTCAAGAGGTTTCAGAGCAGACGAATCTATTGGCACTAAACGCTGCCATCGAAGCCGCACGTGCTGGCGAACAAGGTCGTGGCTTTGCCGTAGTGGCGGATGAAGTACGCAACCTCGCAAGCCGAACGCAGCAATCAACCAATGAAGTGCAAACCACAATCAACGAGTTGCTGTCTAAGACGGGTGAAGTACTCGATGTCATGGAGCAGAACAATACCAGCATTGCCGCCAGTGTTTCAGGAGCACAAGAGACAAAAGTGACTCTAGAGTCGATGCTTGGTGACCTGAGCGGTGCGAATGATATGGTCGCTCAGATTGCAGCGGCAGCAGAGGAACAAAGCATGGTATCCAATGAGATGAGTGAGAACGTTACTACTATTCATTTATCCGCTCGCGAGATTAACGAGGCAAGTAATCAATTAGCCTCAAAGACTCAGGAGATGGCCGTTGCGGCTGAAGAGTTAAAGCAGCAACTCACCTACTTTAAACTCTCTTGATATCGATACAAAACTTACAAATACCAGAATGAAAAACGCCCCTCTGAAGAGTCTATCCAGAGGGGCGTTTTGTATTTGCTATCTACTATTTGAAATAAAATCGCCGTTTGGGCAGTTTCCAGAGAATGAACAACCCCCAAACAGTGAAGAAGACTTCCGTTGCCAGATAGATTTGCATCGTATCGTTAGGTTGGGATTCCACAACGATACCCATCAATCTCGTTACTGCCATTAAGCCTGCAAGCAGAGTGGCGGCAATAACCGACAATTTCAATGTCTCGTTTCTAAGTACCAGTAGCGCCAATATGATGCCTATCGCCATCATCATGCCACCATAGGTCGCTCGTATATCAATGGCTGCCGAGTAAGAAAACAATGCACTGTCTGTTACTCGTTCGAACAGCATATTTGGGGACAGAGAAAACAACAGCCCGTAACCAAAAAAGACCAGTGTTGTTATCCATACCATCAGCTTTGCTTGAAACATACACGTTCCGCCTATCTCGTCTTTAGCAAAAGTGTAAGTCACAACCGTCACTTATGTGTAACTTTGAGTCTGTAAATCCAAGCGAAGTCTTAAAATCTTAACTATGAAACTCAAGCATACCTTCAGTCAAAATGAAATCGATGATGGTGTCCAAACCTTTACTCTCTTTTAAGTTGGTAAAGACATACGGCTTGGTTGGGCGCATACGTTGTGTGTCTTGCTCCATCACCTCTAGTGATGCACCAACATAAGGGGCGAGGTCTATCTTGTTGATAACAAGCAGATCAGAGCGCGTAATGCCCGGACCACCTTTACGTGGGATCTTCTCCCCTTCCGCTACGTCAATAACATAGATAGTTAAGTCAGCAAGCTCAGGGCTGAACGTCGCACTTAGGTTATCACCACCACTCTCAACAAATACCACATCGAGATTTTTATGAAGTTTAGCGAGCTCTTCTACCGCTGCTAGGTTCATGGAAGCGTCTTCGCGAATCGCGGTATGAGGACAGCCTCCCGTTTCTACACCGATGATACGATCTGGTTCAAGAGCCTCTGCTCGAGTTAGGATCTTCGCATCTTCCTGCGTATAGATATCATTGGTCACAACAGCAATATGGAGTTTATCCCTGATCGCTTTACACAAGACCTCAAGCAATGCTGTTTTGCCTGAGCCTACTGGGCCACCGATTCCGATTCGTAGTGGCTGTTTATAGCTGTCTGTTGTACTTGTCATGATGTTATCTCTTCCTTTTTCGTCACTCGTTTGTTGTCAAGACGGTTTGTGCCGCTAACCACTATGAGCGAAATAATCTTGTATATTGTGTCTCATGAAGACTGCTGGCTATGGATACCGAAGGTGTAAAACTGCCAATCATCCAGTCTTCCGTCTGCTGTTCGATTTCGAGCGCTTTAGCAAACTGATCAGATAGATTGATAAGTGCAAGCTGACCGTCGGTTTGACCCAAAGGAACCAGCTTTACGCCTGCCATGACTAAGTTCTCAGCCCAGCTCCACAAGTAGCCTTTCTTGAGCTCGTTCAAATCAATCTTCCAATACACCGCAGCAACACATAAGCCGAGCAGCTGGTTTGGCTGATAATCGTCGAGCGCGACGCCGTCAATCGCTATTTCTAATCTGCCAAGCAAAGTATTGAGTGCTAGCCCTCGTTGCTTCTCTTCAGCTCGCAACTCTTTCGTCTCACGACTGCTCACCAATCTGTCTGACAGGTCTGAAATCGCGTTAGTATCTAAAGCTTGAATCGCCTGATAAAGCCTGTCGATGATTGGCAGTTCGAGGGTTGCAACGCTGCTAAACAGCATGTTTGCCAACCACTCTTCCATCGAAGCGCGGTTTTTCACCCAGCCCGCCTCCACCGCCCATTCAAGACCTTGCGAGTAAGTAAACCCGCCAATGGGAAGTGATGGGCTGATTAACTGGAACAATCGATAGCTAGACACATCGTTGTTGGTTTTAGGCTCCGACGTCGACTCAATATCGCTGTAGCCCCCCAGAGCCTGATTGGCATTCATTGCCATAAATTAGGCTGCCATCAAAAACAGTGAGCTTGCCGCAGCAACGCCAACCGACATCCAACGTGATGCAACGCGGCTGCCAATTTGAGTGCCCAGTGTCATAAGAGCTGTCGCGCCCAAAGCCATTCCCAGAGAGAACTGACCAAGTGTGCCTTCAGCTTCAACACCATGTGCATAGCCGTGGAAAAACATCATGCCAATACACAGACCAACCGCTAACTTAACCATCTTTTGCGATGCACTGAACGCATGCCAAATCGCCGCACTGACCACAAAAAGAGACGCCACGATCGCTGTCTCCACACCGGTCGCGAGACCAAAGGTGCTGCCAATTAATAATCCCACCATAAGCATCGCTAGCGCGCCGGCGACTAGACCAATTTTTTGAGCCTTAGTCGCGCTTAAACAACCAACAAGAAGACCAAAAGCAAGTAGCATAATCAGATGATCGATACCCGTCACTGGGTGCGTAAGACCACTTGAGAATGCCGTTGATTCATGACCAGGATGTGCTAATGCAAAAGTCGGAGCCAATAAAAGAGAGCTGAACGTTGTTAATTTGAGGAATGGTGTTTTCATTGAAATTTCCTTTTCATTATATTTTTAGTAGTAAATCGTTGTGGTTCGGTTTGTATTCGGATTAATGATGGTGGTGATGTCCACCACTTTTGCCACCGTAGGCGCCACCTTCTGGCTCAAACGGCGCAAGCTCTGAAGTCACTTCTGCGCCAAGTCCTTCCACCATCTCATCTAATACATGATCGTGTTGATATCGAACCCAACCAAACTCCACTTGAAGTGGCACGTGACGGTTGCCGAGGTGATAGGCAACACGAGTAAGCAGGTGTAGGTCACTGCAATACACTGACGAGACTTGCTCAGGCGCAGCTTTCACTTCAATCACGAGTCCACACTTACTCTTAAGCTGCTCTCCTCCACGAAGAATATGACCTCTTGGCAAAAACAAACCTGCGTCACGACCATCATCAAGAATGACCTTTAGGCGGCTCTTAATACGGCTGTCGATAGGCAGACTTAAAAATGCGTGAGGTTGTGGTGTTAACTCTTTGGTAATTTCTATTAATTCAATCACTGTGTTGTCCTCAAAAAACTCTCAATACCCATCGGTTAAAATAAGAAATAACGCTGTGCCATTGGTAAGACCTCGGCAGGCTCACAAACAAGTAACTCACCGTCGGCACGCACTTGATATGTCTGGGAATCCACCTCGATATTCGGCTGCCAATCATTCAACTTCATGTCCGCTTTGCTGATTGTTCGGCACTGTTTAGCGACGCCAATTAAGCTGCCCAGTCCAAGCTGAGCGGCAATGTCAGCATCAGCTGCTGCTTGTGAGACAAACAACATTGAGGTGTTTTGTGATGCTTTACCGTAGCTGCCAAACATAGAGCGGTAGTGAACGGGCTGCGGAGTCGGAATCGATGCATTAGGATCACCCATCGGTGCCATCGCAATCATACCGCCTTTAAGCACTACGCTCGGTTTTACTCCAAAGAAGGCTGGCTTCCACAGGACCAAGTCAGCAAGTTTGCCAACCTCAATGGAACCGATTTCATGCGCCATACCATGTGTGATAGCTGGGTTGATGGTGTACTTGGCAACATATCGCTTCAAACGGAAGTTATCACTGTAACTAGAGTCTTCTTTAAGGCTGCCACGCTGTACTTTCATCTTGTGAGCGGTTTGCCAAGTTCGAGTGATCACTTCACCCACACGTCCCATCGCCTGTGAGTCAGAGGCAATCATAGAAAATGCGCCCAGGTCGTGCAGAATATCTTCTGCTGCAATGGTTTCGCGGCGAATGCGAGACTCTGCGAATGCCACATCTTCTGCAATAGAAGGCGATAAGTGGTGACACACCATCAACATATCTAGGTGCTCATCCACGGTATTGACCGTATATGGCCGCGTTGGGTTGGTTGAAGACGGCAGTACGTTTGATTCGCCAGCGGCTTTAATGATGTCTGGCGCGTGACCACCGCCCGCCCCTTCGGTGTGATACGTATGAATAACGCGATCGCCAATAGCGCCAAGCGTAGACTCTACAAAGCCAGATTCATTTAGAGTATCGGTATGAATGGCAACTTGAACATCCATTTCATCGGCAACGGTCAGACACGTATCGATGGATGCTGGTGTCGTACCCCAGTCTTCGTGAAGCTTCAAGCCTACTGCTCCGGCAGCGATTTGTTCACGCAGTGCTTCTGGTTGACTGGCATTACCTTTACCAAGCAAGCCGAAGTTCATTGGAAATTGGTCTAACGACTCAAGCATGCGATGCATGTTCCACGGACCAGGAGTACAGGTCGTCGCATTGGTGCCCGTATTTGGGCCAGTGCCGCCGCCAATCATAGTAGTGACACCGGAAGCTAACGCTTCTTCGATCTGTTGAGGACAGATGAAGTGGATGTGAGAGTCAATTCCACCCGCCGTCAATATTGAACCTTCTCCGGCTAATACTTCGGTACCTGGACCAACGATGATATCAACACCTGGCTGTATATCCGGGTTGCCCGCTTTGCCGAGCGCTTGAATGCGCCCATTTTTCACCGCGACATCCGCTTTAATGATGCCCCAGTAATCCAACACCAATGCGTTGGTAATGACGAGGTCAGGGGTTTCAGCGCTAGGACGCTGACTCTGGCCCATACCGTCGCGAATTACTTTACCGCCACCAAATTTAACTTCGTCACCGTATACAGTGAGGTCTTGTTCTACCTCTAGCCAAAGCTCTGTATCCGCTAAGCGAACTCGGTCCCCGACTGTGGGGCCAAACATCTCGGCGTATGCCTGTCTGGATATCTTCGCCATTATTCTTCCTTGTTGTTTTGTTTGGCGTACTGATGATTAGCCCAAATAGTTTTCTTATCTTGAAGTACTACTAAGGCTACCGCGCACTACAGCGCGCCCATTACCTTGCCTTGGAAACCATAAACTTCACGCTTGCCTGCAAACGAAACCAACTCAACAGTTCGCGACTGCCCTGGTTCAAAACGCGTTGCTGTGCCAGCGGGAATGTTTAGGCGAAAGCCTTTTGTCAGGTCTCGGTCGAAGCTCAGTGCTTCGTTGACCTCGAAGAAGTGGTAATGAGAGCCAATTTGCACTGGTCTATCGCCTAGATTCTCGACCTTTACCGTGACCGTCTCTCGGCCCACGTTTAGTTCGATATCACCTTTGGCGGTCTCGACCTGCCCTGGGACAAAGCCCGTGTAGTGTTTGGATGAACCTGCCATGTCACCTCCTAAATTTAGTTAAGCGAGTTTGTTAAACCGATGAGTTAAACAATGGGTTCATGGACGGTCACCAATTTGGTGCCATCAGGAAATGTCGCTTCAACTTGAACGTCGGGGATCATAGACGGAACGCCTTCCATGACATCTTCGGTGGTAAGTAGAGTGCGCCCAAAATCCATCAGTTCGGAAACTGTTTTCCCTTCTCTAGCGCCTTCTAAAATGGCGCTAGAGATAAGAGCGACGGATTCTGGATAATTGAGTTTCAAGCCTTTGTCTTTGCGCTGCTGAGCTAACATACCAGCGCAAAAGATGAGAAGTTTGTCCTTCTCTCTTGGGGTCAATTCCATTGATAAGCCTTATCGTCGATTCTAATTGTTGGTTTAGGTTGCCCAGATCCTCGGTGGATATGGACATTCGTCAGTCCAATGCTCTCTCGCCACCTGCCAAACTTGTTGGAAGCAATCCAAGATCACCTCACTCCAGTTCCCAAGTGCACGAATTACAAGCAAATTTTCCAACTGGCTCGCAGCAATAAGTACTGCACCTTTTTTGTTTTCTTGCTGCATGGTAGTGAGCAAGCTCTGTACCAACTGGTAAAAATCTTCATCATCAATTGAAATGTAAAGAGTCCCCATCATTTGATAGCCAAGAAGACCTTTATCTTTCAATAGGTTATCTTCACCCCTAACATTCAAACCTTCTGTAAGTAAACGTTGCCCATCAAGGTAAATCTCTGTTTTACCTACTAAATGCCCTGAGCTAAATCCCTCATTTAGTGCAGGGCGACCAAAACAGTGCATCTCCCAGCCCAAAAACTGTGCATCCTTTTCGAGGTGCACTTGTGTATCCATTCGCACGTGCGCATCGGGAAAAAAGATGTTCTCTTGAGGCAACCACTCAAGGCGCGCTCCTTTTTCTACCGATAAAATCTGGCTCTGCTTAGCATACTTATTTTCAGAGCGGTAAAACTTGGTGGCACCTGGTGTGGTAATCAACACATTAGCGCCCCGTTCTGCCTTCGCTTTAATTTGTAACGTATCACCGCCTACTACACCGCCCGGAGGATGAAGCAGGTAGGTATGGCAGGGATTACCCTCGGGGTAGAGAGGACGCTGTATCGCGAGTGGTCCTTGCTGCGAACGGTGTTTGAGGACGGTTTTGTCACCTCGATTGACAAAACCCAGACTGAGTCTGGCTTTCCAGCCAAACTCAGTTTGTGCGTCAATTATTTGACCAAGACCCGCCTTCGGGTCTTGGGGGACTTCAAGGAGCGTGGTCATACTGTCAAATACTCCTTAATCAAGCCGTCATTTAGAGCTGCCATCTCACCCTCAGCCACTTGGCGACCTCGGTCAAGAATGCAAAACTGATCACCGACTTTTCTTGCAAACGGCAGTTTCTGCTCGACCAATAACACCGTCAGACCCAGTTTCTCATTGAGCATGCGGATGATATCGCCAATCTCTTGAACGATATTGGGTTGGATACCCTCTGTCGGCTCATCGAGGATCAGTAGTTTTGGATTCACCACTAATGCACGACCAATCGCGAGTTGCTGCTGTTGACCACCCGACAAATCGCCCCCTCGACGATGAAGCATCTCCTTTAGCACAGGGAAGAGATCGAAAATAAACTCAGGGATCTTGCGATCGCCCTTGTCTCGAATCGGTAGTCCTACTTCAAGGTTTTCTTGAACCGTGAGCATCGGAAAGATCTGTCGGCCTTGAGGCACATAGCCAATACCCATTCTAGGGCGTGACTCGGCATCGTGTTTTAGTAGCGACTCTCCATTGAGCTGAATATCGCCGCTCTTAACCTTGACCAAGCCCATAATGCACTGCAGCAGCGTCGTTTTTCCTACGCCATTACGTCCCATAAGCACGGTACATTTACCCTCGGGAATCGACATATCAAGATCCCACAAGGTGTGGCTTTCACCATAAAACTGATTGAGTGATTGAATCTGTAGCATGCTATTCCCCTAGATAAACCTGTTTGACCTCAGGATGAGACTGAACCTGATCCATCGTACCCTCTGCAAGCACATGACCCTGGTGAAGTACGGTGACGTGACTCGCGATTGAGCGGACAAAATCCATATCATGCTCAACCACGACGACCGAGTGTTTACCCGCTAGCGAGTTAAGCAGCTCTGACGTTCTGTCCATTTCTTGATGGGTCATACCTGCAACAGGTTCATCGACGAGCAGTAATTTAGGGTTTTGCATCAGCAACATGCCGATTTCCAACCACTGCTTTTGGCCGTGAGAAAGGTTACCCGCGGTCAGCGCAGCGTTATCTTTCAAATGAATCAACTCAAGCACTGACTCAAGCTTATCTTGTTGCTCACCTGATAATGTCGCGGTGTAGGTTCCCCACACTCCACGCACACCTGACATCGCTAACTCTAAGTTTTGCCAAACGGTCAGGCACTCAATCACGGTTGGTTTTTGAAATTTACGACCAATGCCTGCGTTGGCAATCTCCGACTCATTCATCTTGAGAAGGTTAATGTTGGAGCCAAGCCAAACTTGTCCGGTATCTGGCTTCGTTTTACCCGTGATGATGTCCATCATGGTGGTTTTGCCCGCCCCATTTGGTCCAATGATGCAGCGTAACTCCCCTTCCTTGATATACAGGTTGAGATCATTGATCGCTTTAAAGCCGTCAAAGCTTTTATTCACGCCTTCCACATAGAGCAGAATGTTATGACGTGTATCGACAAGAGGATGCTGTTCAGGTTTGAGAAACGAGAACACCTCATCACGTTTGGTGATCTCTTGCACCGAGCTTTTTAGCTGCTGAGCTCTATTTAACGTCGTCATGCGGTTGCCTCCTTGTCAGACTCTTGTGTGGACTTTGAGCGTTTCTTGAGTAGCGCGATTTTTTCGGAAACAAACCCAATCAAGCCTTTCGGGAAGTACATGGTAGACAGTACAAACAAACCGCCCAGCGCAAACAGCCATACTTCAGGGAACTCAACCGTAAACCAGCTCTTGGCATAGTTAATGACCAAGGCACCAACAATTGCGCCAAACAAGGTGGCTCGTCCGCCTAGCGCAACCCAAACCACGATCTCAATAGAGTTCAGTGGTGCAAATTCTCCCGGGTTAATAATACCGACCTGAGGGACATACAACGCACCAGCAATACCAGCGATAACGGCAGACAGTACGAATATCCATAGTTTGATGCCATCAACGTCATAGCCCATGAAGCGTGTTCTCGACTCCGTATCGCGAATCGCCATAGATACACGACCAAGTCTGCTACTGATAACCGTTCTACAAACGATATAGCTGATGACAAGTGCAACCCCAGTCACCATAAACAGCGCGATTTTGGTCGAATCTTGTTGCAGGCTATAGCCGAGAATGTCTTTAAAGTCGGTAAGGCCATTGTTACCACCAAAACCCATTTCATTGCGGAAGAAAGCCAGCATTAAGGCGTAGGTTAAGGCCTGGGTCATTATTGACAAATACACCCCTGACACTCTCGAACGAAATGCGAGATAACCAAATACATAAGCGAGTGCACCCGGTACCAGAACGACCATTAGGCAAGCAAACCAAAACTGATCAAAACCATGCCAGAACCAAGGAAGCTCCTGCCAATTTAGGAATACCATAAAGTCCGGCAATATTGGGTTACCATACACACCCCTATCACCGATTTGGCGCATCAGGTACATGCCCATGGCGTAGCCACCAAGCGCAAAGAAAGCGCCATGCCCTAAACTCAGGATCCCGAGGTAACCCCATACTAAATCCACCGCCAGAGCGAGCATCGCATAACTTAGATACTTACCCATCAGTGAGATAGTAAACGTCTCAACGTGAAGTGGGTGGCCTGCTGGCAATAGTGTGTTCGCTAGCGGTATCAAGACAACAGCAGCTAAGATAGCCAAAATCGTAAGCTGTCCGCCCTTATCTCCACGCATAGCCGATAGAACAAACGACTTAGACTGTGTGCCCGCCGAGTGTCCAGAAGATTGAATTGTTGATTGCATACGTTTTCCTTAACCTTCTGCCGCACGGCCACGTTGTGGGAAGAGTCCACGAGGGCGTTTTTGAATAAACAAAATGATGAACACCAATACCAAGATCTTGGCAAGAACAGCACCCGCCCATGGCTCGAGGATCTTGTTGAATAGCCCCAAGCTCAGCCCAGCAACCAAGGTTCCCCATAGGTTTCCTACGCCACCAAATACGACAACCATAAATGAGTCAATAATGTAGGCTTGTCCCATGTTAGGCCCCACGTTGGTTAGCTGAGATAACGCCACACCAGCAACACCTGCTACGCCCGAACCTAACCCAAACGTCATCGCATCAACACGCTCAGAACGAATACCCATGGCTCTCGCCATCGCTCTGTTTTGAGAGACAGCGCGAACTTGAAGACCGAGTGGGGTTTTCTTTAACACCATCACCAAGCCAACAAAAACCATGATGCAAAACAGAATGATGTATAAACGGTTATAGGTGAGCGACAACATTGGGTTGATGTTCAATGCACCTGACATCCAGTCTGGCGTGCTAACTGAGCGGTTAAGAGGAGAGAAAATAGAGCGAACCGCTTGCTGTAAAATAAGACTGATACCAAAGGTCGCCAGTAGGGTTTCCAGAGGACGACCGTAAAGGTGACGTATCACGCTACGTTCAATCGCGATACCTACCAAACCAGAGACAATAAACGCCATCGGAATGGATAAGATAAGTGCCATACCGATATTGTTTGGCATGAGCTGCTGCATCACGTAAGTGGTGTAAGCCCCAATCATGATAAGCTCACCGTGAGCCATGTTGATAACGCCCATAACACCAAAGGTAATCGCAAGACCAATACCAGCCAGTACTAATACTGAGCCTAAGCTCAAGCCAAAAAAGACGGTTTCTACACCCGAGTAAAATTTCTGACTCTGCTGATAACTATCAAGCGCTCGCTCAGCAGCGGCTACGACTAACTCGTCTTTATCTTTGCCGATAATTTGGTTTAGAGTCTGCAGAACGACAGACTGCTTGTAGCCGGACAAGGTTTCAATCGCAGCAACCTTATCTGAACTCGTGTCACCTGTCAGTGATTGGTCTATCGCCAATGCTAAGTTAAGGATGTTAAGAACATCCTCGTCTTGCTCAACAGTCTTTCGCTGCTGAAGTCTCTCCATGACTGTATCGTCGGTAGTTCCTAAGAAAGCTGTGACAGCGTTCAAACGAATAGATGCTTCAGGGTTCGATAACCCAAGCGACGCGATTTCTAGGCGAATCTTACCGCGTAATCTGTTGTTTACTCGCACCTTGCTAAATTGGCGTGAGGACTCAACGGCCATCGTAGTATCATCCCAAGCGCTTTTCGCAGTGGGTGATTTTTTGATGTTGTCTGAAATGTACAAAGCCTGATACTGCTCGCTCTTCTTGTCTTTGACATAGTAGAGATCGCCTTCAAGCCATGCGGTTAATACCGATTTGGCAACAAGCTCGGACTCGTTTTCAACGATCCAAGCCATTGCCTCTTCTTTTTGAGGGTTGTTTTTTCCGATGAGTGCTTGGGCAAATGTGCCTCGGTCACTAACGCTAGCCAACGCGAAGTGAGTACTCAAAACAAAGAACACCACGACTTTCAATATGTGAATTATGGTTTTCATGAAATGCGTCCTTTCGGCTGCCTTAAGTCTGACGTCAACTTAGGCAGAAATAAAAAGGCGCCTCGCCCTTATTTAGATGGAAATGGGAGAGGCACCAAATAGTGAGAGATTATTGTGCGCTACCTGAACACTTACCTGTTTCAACGTTAAATGCACCACATGAGAATGGCTTAGACCAGCTTGAATACAGCTTCGATGACTCAGGAAGGTAGTTAGACCAAGCATCACCAGCCACAAGACCGGTTGTTTCCCAAACTACATCAAACTGACCATCATCTTGAATTTCACCGATAAGTACCGGCTTAGTGATGTGGTGGTTTGGAAGCATCGTAGAGTAGCCACCAGAAAGGTTAGGCACAGAAACACCAATCAACGCATCTTGAACTTCTTCAGCGTCCGTAGTGCCAGCATTGGTAACGGCTTGTGTCCACATGTTAAAGCCAATGTAGTGTGCTTCCATTGGATCGTTTGTTACGCGTTTTTCACTCGCAATAAACTTCTGCCAAGTTTCAACAAACTCTTCGTTCGCTTCAGTATCAACACTCATGAAGTAGTTCCATGCCGCTAGGTGACCAACCAACGCGGACGTATCCATACCCGATAGCTCTTCTTCACCAACCGAGAATGCCACTACCGGAATGTCTTCAGATGAGACGCCCTGTGCGCCTAGCTCTTTGTAAAATGGTACGTTTGCGTCACCATTGATGGTCGATACAACCGCTGTTTTCTTACCTTCTGAACCAAACTTCTTGATGTCAGAAACAATAGACTGCCAATCAGAGTGTCCAAACGGCGTGTAGCTAATCATGATGTCTGACTCGCTCACCCCTTTCGACTTCAGGTAAGACTCGAGGATCTTGTTGGTCGTACGCGGATAAACATAATCGGTACCTGCTAGTACCCAACGCTCAACTTCCAACTCATTCATTAGGTAGTCAACAGCCGGAACCGCCTGCTGGTTTGGCGCAGCACCTGTGTAAAAGACGTTTTTCGAAGACTCTTCGCCTTCATACTGAACTGGGTAGAAAAGGATGCTGTTTAGCTCTTCAAATACTGGAAGCATCGATTTACGAGACACAGACGTCCAACCACCAAATACCACGTCCACCTTCTCTTTTTCGATCAGTTCACGCGCTTTCTCAGCAAACAGAGGCCAGTTAGAGGCAGGGTCTACAACCACAGCTTCAAGCTTTTTGCCTAATAGACCGCCTTTCTTATTTTGCTCTTCAACCAACATCAAAATCGTGTCTTTCAGTGTTGTTTCACTGATCGCCATCGTGCCTGACAGTGAATGTAGTACGCCGACCTTGATCGTCTCTTCTTCCGCCATCGCAAAACCTGATGCAAAAGCAAGTGACGCGCCCATAGCTGCAAGCTTGAGTTTGAACGTCATGTTCATGTTGGATATCTCCTTATTGTGAATAGTTATTCAACAGTGTGATTTCAAGAAGAGTGCCAATTTAGAAAGCATAAGTAGAAAGCGATTAAATCAATGATATTTATAAGGTTTTAGTTTTTCGCGCACCATTAAAATGCTCTAAGTTCAATTTGGTGCGCTGCATCTTGGTGCAAAGGACGCGCTGTTTTCACTAATTTGGAGATATGTCTCGCATAAGCACCGTTTTGAAGCATGCGTCTTTCGCAAAATCATAAGGTTAAGCTCGAGATGTCAAGACATAACGCCCAGACCACTCTGCGACACACATCACGGTTAACGTGAAAGTAATTCGTTGCATATACCATGGTAAATCAGTAGCTTAAAAAATAAACATGCAGGGAGAACTCTATGGAACAACCGCCTATAAGCAGCTTTATTCGAAAAGTCCTTTTATTAGGTATACCCATCGCACTGCAAAGCCTGCTTATGAGTAGCCTTGGCTTTGTCGATAGCCTTATGATCAGTCAGTTAGGGACGGAAGAAGTCGCAGCGGCGGGAATTGGAGCTCGTATATTCTGGCTTTCAATCGTCTTGGTGTGGGGGCTAGGATCCGGTATGGGGATTCTGTTGGCTCAGTATTGGGGCGCGAATGATGAGCAGGGGCTAAAGCGCTACCTTGCGCTCGGAACTGGCGTTACGCAAGGGCTTGCTTTGTTCTGTTTCACTTTGTGCTTTTTCACACCGCAGCTATTACCTAGCTTATTTGATCCTAGCGAAACGGTTCTAGCGCTTGCCAGTGACTATGTCCAACTACTTGGCATTGCTATGTGCTTATCAGGCCTTGGTATCGCAGCAGATACTGCGCTGCGTTCTATTGGTCAAACCCGCATCAACCTTTACGTTTCAATACTTGAAGTCGGTCTGAATGTTGCGCTCAACTACATACTGATATTCGGTCATTTCGGACTGCCTGCAATGGGGCTCATTGGCGCAGGGGTTGGCAGTGTTATCGCACGTTCAATACGCTTGGTAGTGGTACTGGTCATTATTTATAGATACTTTCCAGTATTGGCTCTGCGTTGGCAAAACGTCATCGATGCCCTCCAGCCTACAATGGTTAGAAAGTTCGTCACTATCACCTACCCCATCATGGGTGGCACCGTAATTTGGTGTGCAGGGAATTTCGCATTCAACATCATTTTAGGTCGTATGGGGCAGACTGAGTTAGCCACGATGGCTGTCATTACACCACTTGAATCGATTGGGCTGTCTGTCGCTCATGGTTTATCAAGTGCCACCGCTATCTTGATAGGTAACAGCCTAGGTGCTAATCAGTTTACGCAAAGTACCTTGTATTCAAGGTGGGCACTTAAGTCTTCCATTGCACTGGGTGCATTGTTGGGCGGCGCACTATTACTCGCCCAAGGCGCGATCTTATCGCTCTACGGAGGGCTAACCACGGATGTAACTGAGCTGATGGTGCTCAGCTTTCCTATTGTCGCGTTGAGTATCATGCTGCGTACCATCAACATTACCCTGATCATTGGTGTGCTACGAAGTGGTGGTGACAGTAAATTCTGCATGAACATGGATTTTGTCTGTCAATGGATGTGGGCAGTGCCAATCACGGCGATGGGAGCCATGGTGTTTGACCTCCCCTTCCCTATCGTACTGCTTCTCATGACCTCGGAAGAAATCGTCAAGGTTGTTCCAGCGGTCTGGCGCGTATACAGCGATCGCTGGGTTAATAATCTAACAGAGAATAGAGAGAGCTCGGCTGCATAGCCGAGCTTTTTAAAGCTAACCTATCTCAAAGGAAGTGACGCCATAGGTGCGGTCTAAAGAGATGCTTGGGGGCTGCTTGGTATACATTCTCGCTGTTTCAAAACAAGGTTTCATGTGGTAAGTCTTAGCCAGTTCAATCGCCAACTCATTGACCTCAGGGACATCAAGAAAAACCGGTTGGTCACTAGACACGCTTGAAACTAAACCAGCATACAACTCATGAGCTACGCCTTTGTTATCAGCAAACAAAGGACCAATCTTAAAACCGCTTCGACATGCCCTTATCACACCTAGCCCTAATAATTCACCGTTTTTGACGTAAGCTAACGAGCTACTATCCGACTGATTCAACCAGGCTTTATCGAATATCTTCCTACAGGCAGGAAAGAATGCATCGAGATAGTCTTCAATAGAGTCAAAGCTTAGCTCTTCTGTTTTAGTGATGCTGTCTCTTTCAAAAAGGCAGACTCTTCGTTTGACCTTCGTATCGAACATTTCTGTGTGATAAAGCAAAGCCAGAACGTTTGTAATTCTCCTGTTGATCAACAACACCATCAAGCGCGACGTTGCAACCATCCAGATACGCCATTCCATGGTCCCAAATTTGGAGACCAAACCCTTGGTGTCGATACTCAGGTTTAACAATATAAAACCCCAGAAAACCGAAGCTGGCATCATACTTCACAACAGAGATACAACCGATTGGTTCACCGTTAAGCTCACCCACTAAAAATCCATTTGGGTCTGCGTTGTAATAATGATAGGCATCTTTAAGACCCGGATTCCACCCTTCTTGCGCTGCCCATTCAACAGCCATGTCCACTTCATCTAACGTCATGGTTCTTATATTAAATTCGGTCATGAGCTTCCTTTTTTCTGACACTCTATCTATTAAACTAGTGACCTTGACAAAGATAGACAAGAATTGATTTGGGTATCGGTCGTTGCCGTGCTAGTTTTTGTGAGGAATCATCAAAAAGGACGGGGCAATGAATCCTTTCCCAAATTGGCTACAAGGTCAGGTCATTAAAGACACCATCACGAATCCGAACATAAAAGCGGGAGCGTATTCTTATTACTCTGGTTACTACCACGGTAAAAACTTCGAAGAGTGTGCTGTTCGTTATCTACTGGGCGATCCTCCCACGCGCGCCGCGTGGGAATCTGGCTTATACGAAGATATTGATAAACTCATTATCGGCAAATTTTGCTCAATTGCTTCAGGCGCTACCTTCATGATGGCTGGCAACCAAGGTCATAGGATCGACTGGGTATCGGCGTTTCCATTTTCTACCGATGAGTTTGGTAGCAAAGTAAAAGACGGTTTTGAACGATCAGGCGATACCCATATTGGTAATGATGTGTGGATAGGAAGCGAAGCTATGATAATGCCAGGAGTCACAATAGGTGACGGTGCAGTTATCGGTTCTCGTTCAGTGATAACCAAACATGTTGCACCCTACAGCGTCGTCGTGGGCCATAACACGGTAATCAAACAACGCTTTTCTGATGAACAAGTCCGCAAGTTGTTGGAAATGCGTTGGTGGGACTGGTCTATCGATCAACTCAAGGGTGCTATGGACTTAATATGTAGTCCCAACATTGGACCCTTGTACGACTATTACTTAGCAGAAATTAAACCAAGTCATACACCAGATAAATAGCATCGAGCTTCTCATTTAGCCCCCATCAAAATCACACGGGCTAATGACTTCTGGCTAACGAAAGCAGGCACCTTTCAATAAACAATGGCTCAATTTCCTAATTGAGTCATTGAACCTAGACAGCCATGACAATCAAAATTCCCCTAACTACACTACTTGCGTGTAGCCTGCTTTCTACATCTAGCCTTGCAGATCCTTGGCATAAAATCATCGGAAAGCCATGGAAAGAGCACAAAAAGAAAGAAGTGCACGTGATACATCATTATCCCAAACACCGGCTTCCAAATGACGCGGTTCTGCTAGCAATCGCCGGGGTTACGTATGCCTTGATCGACGGACACTACTATAAACAAGAGAAGGAAAAGTATGTTTTTGTAGAAAAGCCGCCCAAACGTCGCTATCGACCTGGAAAGATCGTAAGGAGACTACCTGAAGGTGCCACTGCAGTTAACAAACGCGGTGAACAATATTTCGTAGCAAGAGGGAATTGGTTCTTAGCTATCGACAATGGGAAATACGTTGTCGTCGAACCATAAGAGGTGAAGGGAAGGTATAGGCGATACTCACATATGCCGCTTTAGAGAGTATCGCTTACTTCAAATCCATGAAAGGCTGGTTACATTACCCAAGTTAGGCTTAGTAACAAAATCACTGCTGAAGTCGCTAAAAACATCGCTAGGATGGTCGCTATCTCAGCGGCAGTCGAGGTCGATGATACTGACGCTTTTTCGTTGTTCTCTTCTGCGTTTGATTTTTCAGTGTCCAATGTTGATAGAAGTGCTGAGTTCATTCTTCTCTACCTTATGTAATTACATTTCAAAAGACAGAGCGAATTTTACTCAACTTGTGAGCAAGGTCAAATATTTTTAGTAAGTTAATTACGAGATTTTCTCATGACTCAGATAAGTTTTGTTATGAGCTTCCCGGAATTGCTTGCTTGCCAGTAATGGTCAGTTTGCTGTCCAAGTAGGCCGACACCCATTCCAGCGCCAAGAATGGGCACTTTGATGTTAGACATAGAAATAGCGGCATACCCTTGCGCATAGGCGAGCTGCTCAGCCAGCTCTGGGTAGAGTTCACTTAAGCGATTCACAATTTGTACGGTAGAGGCATCTATTTCCTCTCTCATAGGCTGACGTTCTTCAACCGGAATAGAACTACTGCAGCCAGAAATCAAAGCGGTAAATCCTAGTACAAAGCCAACGCCATTTCGCATCAAAGATCCTTTCATTGTGTAAGTAAGTAGGTGAGTCGCAGGCGCACACTATACGCTATCGCGTTATTTACTTTTTGAAACACATCAATCGAGAATACTATTCTTGGATTTTATGGGCAGACTCAATAAAGCGTTCTCGTGCTTTAGCAAATACCGGATTGCCGTGGGCAGGTAGCAGTGTGGAATAGTTCAGTGATGCCTTCTCAATAAGCTCTTTTTTGTCTGGTTTTGCTAGATCGAGCCAACCTACTCCAAATCGACACGGACCAATAAATCCCATACGTGGCATCATCATTTTAGCGACCCAGTTAAAGTACTTGTCGGTTTTTGGCCAGTTTTGCATGCTATCCCCAGAGATAAGCACCCCCTCGTCTCGCTCCAAAAGAATGAGTCCCTCTTTTGGTGTGCACGAAGAAAACTCAAAGTAAGTCGCACCATCAATTGGAAGCGTTGAACCCTCTTTGAGGAGCCTGTCTGCTTTATAGTATTGATGACTCGTCGACGATTTATTAAAGCCTCTTACATAGGGTGAATCGACCGACCATAGCGTAGCACCAAAGGTTTCCTTGTAATAAGGATCATCGAAGCCATGAAATGCAGCAAGCCTGATCACATGTTTGACGTCACCAAGTTCGTCGAGCTGAGCAATACCTTTGTCATTTAACCGAACAGAGTTGATCAAGATTAGGTCGCCGCCCTGCTTGATAACAAGCATATTACGGCTAAACGTCATCGTTAGTGGCCCCCACTTGGGGTGTGGGACTTTCATCGCAACAGAGCCTGTCACGAGATAAATATTATCGAGAACCTGAGTCAGTTCTCCGTGCGGTAGTGGCTCTGGGTATGTCATCCTTGATCCTATTCGGTGAAGTGTTTGATTTCTATCGAATCCTTATACTTATTTAGAGTCTAGTTGCTCCTGGTCAACTCAGCGAACTTTCTCGCTAGTTCCCAAAGCCGTGCGCCAAGCACAAAAATGTATGGTCCGCCCCGTTATTGCAACTACAATTTAGTAATAACGGAGTTGGTTTGCGCTAATGATGAAATGGTCTCCCCCTCCCACTAACGGCGTCATATTGCGCCAAAATAGAACTAGTTCTATTTTATCGGAAATAAGGGGAAGACCATGATTAAGCGTAAAACAATAGGCCTCGATTTAGCAAAAAATAGTTTCTTCTTTGTGGTTTTGAACGAGCATGGAAAGCGGGTAACCCGAAAGAAGTTAAGCAGAAACCAGGTACTACCATACTTGGCAAACCTAGATCTGTCAGTCGTTGCTATGGAAGCTTGCTCCTCAGCCCATTACTGGGGGCGTGAGATTAGAAAACTTGGTCATGATGTTCAACTTTTGCCGCCTCAGCATGTTAAAGGTTATTTACGTGGTCAAAAAAATGATTACAACGATGCTCAAGCGATAGCTGAAGCCTCGCAACACGGAGCTATGCGAACGGTCGCGATAAAATCAATTGAACAACAGGATCAGCAAAGCATCCTTCATATGCGCCGACTTTTAAATGTCGAACGAACCAGGCTAATTAACCATATCCGTGGGCTTTTGAGTGAATACGGTATCGTCATAGCCCAGCGAGCCTCTACGGTTAAAAAAGAAGTCCCCAGAATACTAGAAGATGCTGAAAATGAGTTGACTAATGTGTTTCGCCAATTTCTTAACCGTCAATATTTGCGATTGCTTGATATCGAGAAAGAACTGAGTGCGTATCAGGATTATATAGAAGCCACTGTTAAATCGAATGATACTTGTCAGCGTTTAATTACAATGCCTGGTGTCGGTTCTATCGTAAGTATTTCCTTAACCTCTTGGATGGGAGATGGGTATCAGTTTAAGCGCGGCAGAGATGCTGCGGCAGCTTTAGGATTAATCCCCCGTCAAAACAGCACTGGAGGAAAAAATGTCTTACTGGGTATTAGTAAAAGGGGTGACTCCCACCTCCGCTCTTTAGTTGTTAACGGTGCAAGAGCTGTAGTTGCTCATGCTAAGAAGAAGACCGATAAGCTTAGTATCTGGATTAACCGCTTGGTTGAGCAAAGAGGCTTTAATCGAGCTGTTATTGCGTTCGCGAACAAAATGTTACGGATGGCGTGGGTAATTGTGACTAAGAAACAGGAGTATAAACCAATCGAAAAGTTAGCAGGTTGCTAACTCTTTAATCTGAAATTTTTAATATCACCAAATTTGTGTGATTAGCATTTAAGATGAGACACAGGTCAAACCGACGTACCCAAAACCTGACGAATACATCGGATATTAAGTCCGAGCTAATGATTAGTAGGATGGTACGTGCGAATGATTCATCAAGGTCCGAAGTTATAGCTTCAATATGAGAGACCGAATATATGACCGCTAACCTGTCCCTATCATCGAAATGCTGCTTGCGCAAATGGGGGAGACCATATATGTATTCGGAGTCCACGTTGGGAACACTAACTTCCCCGCTCCACGATGATATCCGCGCCAGATTATCCTTAAAAAAGCCGAAAGCATTAAATGCTATTTTTTGTGACAGGTTACTAATCTGGCCGATTGACCGTTTTTGTCATCACGTTCATTGGCGTTGCAAACTTGGTTATGGCTATGCAGCCTGAAAAGCTTGGCGGTGATACAACACCGCCCAAGCTATTCTCGCCAGCTTGTTGGCAAGTGCTACTAAAACCACATTAAAAGGTTTCGTTGCTCGAAGATTCACTAACCAATCTCCAAACACCTTTCCTGTTGTTTCTATCCTAGAAAGTACGGCCCGAGCGCCATGAATAAATAGAGTCCTTAGGTGTTTATTCCCTCGTTTACTCATGCCTAACAGCTTAGACTTTCCCCCTGTTGAGAATTGTCTAGGAACTAACCCAAGCCATGCTGCCATCTCTCGCCCTCCATCGAAATTAGAAGCGGAACTGATGTTCGCTACGCACAACGTTGCCGTTAAATCACCGACCCCTGGGATGGTCTTCAGCAACTCTGCGCTTTCATTACTTATAGCGATGCTTTTCAACTTTTGGTCTTGCTCAGAGACTCGGTCATTTAAGTACTTGTAGTGTTCATGAATCGAGAGAAGTTCAGCAATAAGACTTTGTGGCAACTCAACATCTTGTTCCGCTAACCATTGAAACAGTGTTTTCATCTTCGCATGCCCTCTAGGGAAGCTGAGTCCAAATTCGAGTAGCAATGCACCAATACGACTCATACATGCGGTTCGTTCTTTCACATAGCCTTCTCGTACACGATGAATAGCAGAAATAACTTGAGCTTCTTCTGATTTAACCGAGACAAATCTCATGGTTGGTCGACTGGCGGCTTCGGCTATCGCAGCTGCGTCGATGAAGTCATTCTTATTGCCTTTGACGTAAGGCTTTACATATTGAGGTGGGATGAGACGAACTCGATGCCCAAAGGCTTGGCACTTTCTTGCGAGCCAGTGAGCACCACCGCAGGCTTCGAAAGCAATCGTTGTGTGTTCGAGTGAGGATAAGAAACGCAGGAGTTGGCTTCGATTAAACTTACGGCGAATAACTTCCTTGCCAGAATAATTATTACCTACTGCATGAAAGCAGTGCTTACCTAAATCGATACCTAAAATGTGGATGGTAGACATATGGTTCACCTCGTTCTGAGAGCCTACTCTAAGCGTAGGGGCTTAAGAGTGAGGCGGACCATATAATTAAGCCGCCAATAAAGGCGGCTTTGCGAAAACTTGTTTGCTTCTATGCTGACAGTTTTTCTTGCTCAAGAAGAATATTCTTCACAGGGTTCGCATAACTATCTATCAAATATTGATGAGCACCTTCTGGTAGCAAATCCAGTTTCTCTTTCAGCATGACGCGAGTTGCTTCTGAGATAGTGTCATCTTCTAAGCCAGCAGCAAGCTTATTAATCGGGAACAAGGTGTAATGCTCATGGATCTGACGGTCGATTTCTTCAGCCAGTGCTTCTGGCGTTTCAAAATCTTGGTCAATGACATCACCAAACACCACTTGTACGCGATCTTTTCGGCCAACAATGCCTTGAACGATACTTTCAATATCTTCAAACTCGCCTTTCTCATAGTTGCCGTGAGTCGCTTTTTCATAAAGCTCTTTCGCTTTTGCAATATCACACGGGTCGTTTTCGTATGAGATAGAGACAGGTACGATTTTCAGTGAACGAATATACTCTGCAAACGGAGCCTTCTGTTTGCGACCTTCTACATGAAACATCTTCAAAATCGCTGGATCGGTAAAGTCATTACCGTCTTTAGCACGCCCTTCTTTTTGAGCAATCCAGATTGAGTTACCTGTATCTAATGAATGCTTGATATAAGAAGACAAGGTACCAAGTGCCTTCATCATTTCACGCGGCCCCTTTAGAGAGCGCTTAACAATGAAACTCTTGTTAAGACGCATTAGCTCTGTCGCACAGGGTTTCTTAAGTAGGTTATCACCGATGGCGATTCGCACAGTTCTGTGATTGTTCTCGTGCAAGCCGTAGTTAACCAATGCAGGATCCATCGCGATATCACGATGGTTAGACACGAATAGGTACGACGTATTTTTATCGAGTTTATCGAGACCTTTGTAGGTAACACCTTTTGTTGTTGCGTCCAAAGTTTGCTCTAGGTACTTTTTCACCTCTAGCTGAATGGTTTCAACGCTATCAAGCTTGGCCCACTTAAACTTTAAGTACACTTTTACAATTGGGCTCATCACCGCTTTAAACCAAGGAGCATGGTTAGAGAAGCGGTGCTGAAGGATCGCGTCGATAAATTCGGCGTCGTTGATCAGACGGTCGATAGCGGCAGGGATCTCTTCGTCATTGTATGGACGAATATCAATATATGGGTCGTTGTGTGTTGTCATGTCTGTTACATCAAATTAAAAGCTGCACTATTCTACGCTTAGTCCAAAAAGACCGCAGCTACCTTAGGTCTATTTTTGTTAAGGTCAGACCACAGTTTCTTCTACTCTTATTGCAATTACCAATGGAAATGTCTGATCTGTGGTTGGCATCATACGCGACTCAAGGTACTCTACGCGCAGATTAACCAGCGAAGACTATCATGAATCACGCCATCGACTTTCATACGACTCATTCATCATTACTCACTATTACGCCTCGTAAGAAGACGCTACATAATCAGTTAGTACATGTAGAGGAAGGAAAAGTTCTGCTAAAACTAGGCAAGAATGAGTACGCTTATAGCGCAGGTGACACTTTTTGGCTGCCATTTGACTGCCTATCAAGCCTGACTTTGCTGCCAGGTAGCGTGTTTAATACAGTGAAGTTTTCTGTGAGATTGGCGGACAAATTTCCGACTCAGGCAGGTCAAGTAATGCCTTCAACACTGATGTCTGCGCTACTAAATTCACTCAGTAAAACCGATGACGCTGAGATTAAAAAAGATCTTTTGCAGGTAATGCGTCACGAAGTTAAAACGTGCAAGCCGGTATTAAAGCAAGATAAGGAAAGCGCGGAGATCACCGCGTGGACACCAAACTCTACCTCGATTACGGGTGAGCTAGCATTGGTATTGCTTGTCAGAGAAGCACGGAAGCAAAAATTGTCTGGTAAAAAGAGCGAGGCGATTTGTCAGTCGCTATTCTCGGGCAACCAAGAGCATTTTAAACAGCTCACCACGACCTTGCTGGGTGAAGCACTTTAATAAAGAACTAATTTAATAAAGCTGACACAAAAATAGCGAGCTCTAGGCTCGCTATTTTTTAATCTCGTACATCCAGCTTCGTTAGAATGGCACTTCAACCTGCATCATCATGTCGCCTTGGTAATCTTGATGCCAGCGATAGTCCAAGCGCAGCCTTGGCTCCTTGCCCTTTTCACCAAAGCCTACACCAATGTGAAGTCCCTGAGCCATCAACCACTCTTGCATCGACATTTCATCTTTACGGCGAGCAATTTCTTCTGGTGCCCACAGCCCAATGCCAACAAAGTTGTTTTCATAGTTGCCTGTCAATACGGGCTCAGACTCCTGGGTAAGAAGCCATTGATCCCAATAAGAGTCTTGCAGCGAATTGGTCGGTTTCTCAGGTTCAATTAACCCACCTAAGGTAAACACCTGATTGCCGATATAACTGAATGGTTTAGTAATGAGAGAGCAAAACGACTCGTCTTCCGTCGTCTTTAAAACAACAGATTTATTCGAGTCACTTTCGCATAATGCGTAAGCGATGGGGCTACTGACGGCCACTGCTAAAGCAATACAAATCCTTGTTGCTTTCATTTATTTATAAATTATCCGTTTTGATTATATGGTCAATATAGCTTATTGGCGACCAAATGTTTAGCGACACTTACTGTCGTTAGGTGATCTACATTCAAACCTTGGGACAAACTGTAACGAATTGTTGTTGACCTGACTTTGACTTTCTCTGGGCATGCTAATAGCGACCAACGTTCGACTATTTTCTGTGCATTATAAAACTTTTCGAAACTGAACAAATTATCCGGCCCCAAAACGAAGGTAAGCTCGGCGTCTGGATAACGTTTCTCTAGTGCTTCTAAAACAGCAAAAGTCGTGACTGAAGTGTTGGGCTGATACAAGGCTTCTTCGATATCTGAGCGCTCTACATTGCTCTGCTCTAGGTCATCAATAAACATATCAACGAGTTGGCAGCGAACATTGTAATCCAGCATACTCTTGCCCCATGCATGAGAGATACTTGGTACCAGCAATACTTTGTCGAAATGGCTAAGGGAGTTAATAACACTCTTGTGCCCTAAGCTAGGTGGGTTAAAGGCACTACCAAATATCGCTATTTTTGTCATATGTATCTCAATAAATCGTATCTATGCATAGATTGAGTGTCACTGTAACTTTTTTTCAGTGATTTTCGTAGGTATCATACAAGAAAACATTTTTGCTTGCAGGAAAAGGGATCCCACATGGAACAACTTATTCGAGACGAGATGCGCGTGCTTCCGTCTATCGACCCACATTTTGAAATCGAACGCCGTGTTGCTTTTATCAAGAATAAATTGCAGCAGTCTGGATGCAAGTCTGTCGTTCTGGGAATCAGTGGTGGTGTGGACTCAACAACCTGTGGCCGTCTCGCGCAACTCGCTGTTAATCAACTCAATGAAGAAAGCGGTACAAACGACTACCAGTTTATCGCGGTGCGTCTGCCATACGGTGAACAAAAAGATGAAGACGAAGCTCAACTAGCACTCTCTTTTATCGAACCAACTCACTCGGTATCTGTAAACATCAAGGCTGGCGTTGATGGTCTGCATGCTGCGTCTCACGTTGCACTAGAGGGAACGGGTCTACTACCAACAGAAGCGGCAAAGTTAGACTTTGTAAAAGGCAACGTTAAAGCTCGCGCTCGCATGGTCGCACAGTATGAAATCGCCGGCTACGTGGGTGGCCTAGTGCTTGGTACTGACCATTCTGCTGAAAACATCACAGGTTTTTACACCAAATTTGGTGATGGTGCTTGTGACTTGGCACCTTTGTTCGGCCTAAGCAAGCGTCAAGTACGCGAAGTAGCGGCGACACTTGGGGCTCCTGAGCTACTTGTGAAGAAAACACCAACCGCTGACTTAGAGGAACTTGATCCACAAAAAGCGGATGAAGATGCACTGAATCTGACTTACGAGCAGATTGACGACTTCCTAGAGGGCAAACCAGTATCTCAAGAGGTGTCTGACAAGCTGGTGGCTATCTACAAAGCGACGCAGCACAAGCGCGAAGCGATTCCAACAATCTACGATTAATTCAGCTTGATCAAGCTCTTAAAGCCAGCAAAAATTTGCTGGCTTTTTTATACCTTGTGATTTACTTCTCTGAAATCAGATCTTGCCATCGGTCAACTTTTAATCGGCTAAAACTTGTGCCATTGTTATAGAGGCACAAGTGATAACTCGCGTGCAAACGCTTCAAGTCACTTGAGCTCATGCCCAAGCTAAAACTATTGTTCACCGATAAAAGGGGTTGCTATGTTAGGCGAAGATCACTCTCTTCTTAAGGAATTTCCAGAACATCAAGAAACGATTTTAGCGCTCACGAAAAGCGATCAAGGCTTTGCTGCAGACACTAAAAACTACAATGCTCTGGATAAAGAAATTCGTGTGTTGGAACTGAATGGTTCACCCATCGAAGATACCGAAATGCATCAACTTAAGCACGACAGAGCGGCTTTAAAAGACTCATTGCATCAACGTATCGTGAGTGCTTCAAAATAAGCATGTAAACAAAGCTGGTGCCAGTTGGACACTGGCACCCACAAAGTTTAATTAACTGACGAGTTCCACATCCGTTTTCGGCACTGAGCAACACGCCAACACCTTACCTTCCGCTATCTCCGACTCTTGTATTGCAGGAACATCTGGCTGATGCACCAATCCTGACTCCACCGTCACTTTGCATGCGCCACAAAAACCCGCTCGACAACTGTGTGCAATCGAAAGTCCAGCGTCCTCTGCCTGCTCTAACAGAGTTTTCTTATTGTTGCCTTCAAACACATTTCCATCAACGCTAATTTGCACCGCTTTGACTTGCTCTTCGGTTGCTGTCGCAACACCAAATGCCTCTTGATGATAATGATCTTCAGTCAGACCCTTTTTCATCATCAAGTTTTTCGCCTTCTGCATGAAGCCATCAGGCCCGCACACGAACACTTGTCGTTGATTCAAATCTGAGATGAGCTTTAGGTGAGAGAGACTAAAGCGCCCTTTCAGGCCTTCCCAATCTTCACTCGGCTGAGTCAGTGAGATCATCACTGTCAGTTGGTCGTGTTTATTCTCGAGTAACTTAAGTTCATCAGCAAATGGGATATCATCAATAGTCGAACATTGATGGAAAAACACCACGTTGTTCACTGCGTCCCTATCTGAAAGATCACGCAGCATTGACATCATTGGCGTAACACCGCTACCCGCAGAAAGCAGTAGTAACGGTTCGTGATCCTCATTCGCCATATGGAAGCTACCGTTTGGTAGATCGGCGGTTAGAGTGTCGCCCACTTGAAAATTGTCGAACAACCAATTTGAGACACTGCCGCCATCGATTCGTTTGACCGAAATAGACAGACGTCCTGGACGGGATGGACTCGATGATAGGGTATATAAGCGCTTAACGGTCTGGCCATCGATATCAAGTTCAATCGGAAGATGCTGACCGGCTTTATAGGTTGGCATCGCTCCTTTTTGTGGCTCGAGCCAGAAAGTCTCAAAGTTACGCGCGACATGTTCACGTTCTACGCAGACAAACTCCTGTTTCTGAGCATCGAGATCCTCGTAGAACTCTTTATCTTTATACTCAAGCACCTCAATTTCATCGCCCGCGCGTATCATACCTTCGTTTTTGGCCACTAAGTTCTGACCGAAGAATACGCCACCCCGTTCATTAGCGCGGAAACGAGAAAAGGTTTTTAACGGCTCTTTGCTTTCGCGGAACTCGCCTTTATCCACATCAACCGTTGTCAAAATACAGCGCTCACAAGGTTTTACTGCTTCAAACTCTACCTCACCAATTTTAATGCGCTTCCAAGAGTCCTCAATAAATGGTTCATCCGAGCCCACCACTAAGTTGGTTCGAAACTGCTCCATAGAATGCGTTTCACTACTGCGACGATTAAGCTCATCTAACGATCCTTGGCTGATAATAAGTAGTGGATAGCCATCAGCAAAGCTAACGTTATGACCTAGCTTCTCGCGAACACGATTAGATTGCTCACCAGTAAAAAGCAACTCGACACGCTGCTCAAGGACTTGGCTAAACCAATCGTCCGCTTCATCGGTCGTGGTATAAGCCGCGAAGTTATCGTTCCACACCGTCGCTGGCGTTTCTTGTAACT
This sequence comes from Vibrio sp. KUL80, assembly GCF_059725495.1. Classification (NCBI taxonomy): domain Bacteria; kingdom Pseudomonadati; phylum Pseudomonadota; class Gammaproteobacteria; order Vibrionales; family Vibrionaceae; genus Vibrio; species Vibrio sp. KUL80. Next base: position 1,535,882 of record NZ_AP045842.1, on the reverse strand, counting down.
TGAAGCTGCTGTATTCCAGCTTCAACGGAGCCATACCTGGGTAGGTAAAGATGATACCGGTCGGCAGCAGACTCGAAGCCACCTTGACCATATTTGGGTACTTACGCGCAGTCACCATAGCACCATCTGAGAGCGCTACCATGAATCGGCGATCAAAACACAAGCCTTGTTTTTCTACCCAAGAAGAAGAGAGAGAAATTCCGCCAACGGATTTAACAGGATAAATATTGATTTGGGAAAGCAGAGGAGATTTTGACACGACTGAGCCCTTTTATTTTTGTCTTCCTAGTTTTGTGCTCAATGGTAACGTCTTTTTTCTCAATGTCCCAGAAACATAGTGAAATCTTACTCGTTTTCCTCTATCATCCTGTCGCCTAAACGTAAGCGATTGCATTCACACTTTTCGCTGCTGTTTAGGCTCCGTTTCAAGAAGAATCTAACTTGGTGGGAGCCCAAATGACTACATTGACTATTACTCGTCCTGACGACTGGCACGTACACCTTCGTGACGGCGACGTTCTTAAAGATACTGTTCGCGATATCAGCCGCTACAATGGTCGCGCACTGATCATGCCAAACACTATCCCACCTGTCATCGATACCGAAATGGCGCTAGCGTACAAAGAGCGCATCATGGCTGAGGAGCCTTCTGAGCAGTTTGAGCCTTTGATGGCCCTTTATCTGACTGACAACACCACTCCAGATGAGATTCGCAAAGCAAAAGCATCTGGTGCAGTAGTCGCCGCAAAACTCTATCCTGCGGGCGCAACAACAAACTCTGATTCTGGCGTAACGTCGGCAAAGAACATCTACCACGTCCTAGAAGCGATGGAAGAAGTGGGCATGCTTCTACTGGTTCACGGTGAAGTAACCACTCACGAAGTTGATATCTTCGACCGTGAGAAAGAGTTCCTAGACACGGTTCTTGCTCCTATCGTGAATGACTTCCCGAACCTTAAGATTGTTTTAGAGCACATCACAACGGCAGATGCGGCGAACTTTGTTAAGAACGCGAATGAGAATGTGGCAGCGACTATCACGGCGCATCACCTTCTTTACAACCGCAACCACATGTTAGTTGGCGGTATCAAGCCACACTTCTACTGCCTACCAATCCTTAAGCGTGGTACCCACCAGCAAGCGCTTATCGAAGCAGCAACCAGTGGCAGCAAGAAGTTCTTCCTTGGTACAGACTCAGCGCCACACGCAAAAGGCAAGAAAGAAGCCGCTTGTGGTTGTGCGGGTTCATACACCGCACACGCGGCGGTTGAGCTTTACGCAGAAGTCTTTGAGCAAGAAGGCAAGCTAGAGAACCTAGAAGGTTTCGCAAGCCACAACGGCCCTGACTTTTACTGTCTACCTCGTAACACAGACACTATCACGCTTGAAAAATCAGAGTGGAACGTACCAGAAACTATGCCATTTGGTAGCGACATCGTTGTGCCAATTCGTGGCGGCGAAACAGTAAACTGGAAAGTTAAGTAAGCGTTAAAAAACGCCCACTAACACTGGATATGCAAGGCTCCCTAATCAATAATGGGAGCCTTATTTTTTAAGCCCAATTGAGATTGCTGTTCATGTCCCAACAAGTTGTTATCGTCACTCCATGCCGCGCTGCCTGTAAAAATGAAGGCGGGATCTGCAGTGGATGCCATCGAACCATAGATGAACTTTCGCAGTGGCGTTTTATGGATAACGAGCAGCGTCAAGACAAGGTAGATCAACTCTCCGGGGAGCAATCCACGCACCAATGCCAGCAATGTGGTGAACCCGCCTATTGTGATATCTCAGCAGGAAAGTCATCTTGCTGGTGTTTCGAGATAGAAAAGCGTGATACCTCAAGTTTGCAAAAATCGGCGACATGTTTGTGTCGTAAGTGTTTGAGTAAGTTGCCGTTGAAATAGCTACAACCGTCAATCTTCTTGATGTACTCCTCCTAGGTTGTTGCAAGCTTGTTAAAAACCAAATAGAGTAAAAGCCCAACACAACAAGGATAATAACAAATGGAATCATTGCTTGAAGGTTTTCCGGTCATTACAGAAATCCCCGTCGCTTGGGGGGAAATGGACGCTCTTAATCATGTCAACAACGCGGTCTACTTCCGCTATTTTGAAACCGCACGCCTCGACTATTTCCGCCATATTAGTTTAATGGAAGATATGGCTGTCACCAATGTTGGCCCCGTACTCGGCGACACCTACTGCCGCTATAAACTGCCCGTCACCTATCCCGATACCCTACTGGTTGGCTCTCGTATTACCCATGTCAAAGAAGACCGATTCACAATGGAGTATCAGATTGTCAGTCACAAGCTTGGTAAAGTAACGACGACGGGCACGGCAACCATAGTGATGTTTGACTTTAACACAAACAAGAAAGGGCTGATTTCTGAGAAATTGATGACGGCGATTGAACTGACGCGAAATGGGACGGCCAGTTAGGTTTCTTGAATAACATGCTAAGGAAGGTTTGTTAGTTTGCTGGCTAGATCACGTGTTTAGGGTATTTTGTCAGCACTGGTTGCTGTACACTGGTCTAACCAGCACTGGTGTTGATCCTCAAATTCTCGAGAAAAGGACTTTTCCATGAATGATCTCTCCTCCCAATTCGAAGCGGCAGCCGAAGTCGTGAAAACGTTGAAGCAACGACCTGATGACGAAACTCTGTTGTCACTTTACGCCTACTACAAGCAAGGTAGTTCTGGGGATGTTCAGGGCAAGCGCCCCGGTTTTTTCGACTTTAAAGCTAGCGCCAAGTATGTCGCGTGGGAAGGCCTGCAGGGCATGCAACCAGATAAGGCTAAACAGGCTTACATCGAGCTGGTCGAGCGATTAACAAGCCCTTGATTGATCGAAAGGCGTTTTGATGCTTAGTAAACTCCAATATTTCGCTGCTTTGATCTGTGTTCCTTGGCAAGGTCGCGACGGAAATGCACACGATTTTAGTTTCGATACCATTGTAGGTGATGTACTGTCATTAGCTGACTACAAAGGGAAAGTCGTCTTGGTTGTCAATACAGCCTCAGAGTGCGGTTTTACCCCGCAGTACATGCAATTACAGGCCTTGTGGGAAAAATATCGTGACCTCGGGTTAGTGATAGTCGGGGTTCCGAGTAATGACTTTGGTGGTCAGGAAACAGCCTCCAACGCCAGTATAAACAGCTTCTGTGAACTTAACTTCGGGGTGACTTTCCCACTGACCGCTAAGACCAAGGTCACAGGTAAAGGTTTGCATCCTTTCTATGCTTGGGCCACACAGCAGGTGGGTTTACTAGGTAAACCTCGTTGGAACTTTCACAAACTCCTTATCAACAAAAATGGTCAACTGGTTGACTGGTTTTCATCGACGACCAAGCCCGACGCCCGAAAAGTAGTAAATGCGATTGAACGCGAGCTAGCAAAATAACCCAATAACTAGCCACACCATTGGAGTAACTCACGCCAAAACCCTCTGTCCCCACATCCCATTTCACAAATTACCAACTTAAGCATCTAGTTTCTGTCATTTATGTGCACCAGTTAACAACCAGTGGTCTTACCAGATTGCTATGCTTGAAAAGCAAAGGAAAATCAACTTTACCAGCGCAATTGGCATGGTTTACTTAATTTCTAAGGCTGCTCAAGGAATGAACATGAACTATTTTATCACTGGAGCCAGCGGATTTATCGGCTTAAATCTCTTACAACGACTAATCAAACGACCCGGAACCTTTTACCTTCTGGTCCGAAATGACGACAGCCAAATTAAGATCTTAAATGCGGCAAAACAACATGGGTTCCCTACAGAGCGCTTAGTGTTTGTCCAAGGCGATTTGACACAACAGAAGCTGGGAATCGCTCCTCAGTGGATCGAGCAACTCAATAACTCAGTGACACATTTCTTTCATCTGGCAGCCGTTTATTCATTCGAAGCAGACAGTGACACCATCGACAATGTCAATATCGATGGTACACGCCATGCGCTTCAGTTAGCAGAGGCATTGAATGTAGGCTGCTTTCACCATGTTAGCTCAATTGCCGTCGCTGGCCAGTATCGTGGCTGGTTCCACGAAGATATGTTCGAACAAGCTCATCCAGAGGGCCACAATTACCTAACCAGTAAACTGGCATCCGAGGCACTGGTGCGTGAGCAGCTTGAAATTCCATGGAAAATTTATCGACCGGGAGTGGTGATCGGAGACTCTAAAACCGGCGCAGCCATGCGTATCGACGGTCCTTACTATTTCTTTAAGTTAATTCAAAAAGTACGTGACTTGTTACCGCAATGGATGCCTATGTTGGGGCTTGAAGGGGGACGTTTGAATCTGGTGCCGGTCGATTTTGTCACCGATGCCATGGATCATATTTCTCATCAGCCAGACTTAGACGGCCAGTGTTTCCATCTAACCGATCCTGAGCCGTACAGGGTGGGCGAGATAGTAAACATCTTCGCACGCGCAGGGCATGCGCCGAGGATGGCAGTGCGGGTTGACCTTCGTCTCCTAGATCTATTGCCTGAAACACTACGCAAAGAGCTAAGTAATCAGCCTATATTAAAGCGCCTGGGTCACTCCCTATGCCAAGAGTTTGGGATCCCACCAGCTGTGTTGGCGTTCTTTACTACACCAACGCTGTTTGACTGCCGCAACACCCAGCGGGCCCTAGCGGGCAGTGATATCACCTGTCCTAGGCTCGAGGATTACGCGCCAACAATTTGGGATTACTGGGAGCGAAACCTAGACCCTGACCTGCACCTAGCACGCAGCCTAAAGGCACGACTAAAGGGTAAAACGGTAATGATCACAGGCGCCTCATCGGGCATAGGTAAGGCGACAGCCCTCAAGCTAGCAAAGGCAGAGGGGCAGTTGTTACTGGTGGCGCGTAACCCCCATAGACTGCAGGAAACAGTTCGCGAAGTCGAAGAGCTCGGCGGCAACGCGGCGGCCTACTATTGCGACATAGCCGATCTTGAAGCCGTGGATGTCACGATGCAAATGATTAGTCAACAGTTCGGCAAAGTCGATGTATTGATTAACAATGCAGGCCATTCTATCCGCCGCCCAGTAATAAACTCGCTAAACCGGTTCCACGATTATGAGCGGCTAATGCAGATAAACTATTTTGGCGCACTCAGGCTTATCAACGGTTGTTTACCGGGTATGATCGCCAATAGCGGTGGCCATATTATCAATATATCTTCCATTTCAGTGCTGACCAATCCACCGCGCTTTGCGGCTTATGCAGCATCTAAAGGGGCTTTGGAAAGCTTCACCCGTTGTGCGGCTCCCGAGCTCATTGATTACAACGTGCACATGACGACGGTCCATATGCCTTTGGTTGACACTCCAATGCTTGAGCCAGTTGAAACCTATCGTTCCGTTTCAACCCTCAGCCCTGAAGAGGCAGCTGAGATGATTGTTAAAGCTGTAGTCGAGCGACCGAAGCGCGTCGCAACTCGGTTAGGTTTGTTCGGTGCATTGGTACACGGGCTATTCCCAAAACTGGGTGAGCTAATCATGAATACTTATTTTCACATGTACCCAGACAAGCTAGATCAAAAATACCGTCCAGATCTGCCTGAAGCTGAGGCTGCTCATGAAAATCAGCAACAGATACAGCGCGAAATACAAACCCTATCTAGTTTTATCCGGGACATCAACCTGTAAACTTGTGTTGGTTAAACAGCAACATAATGAGTAAACCGATAACAGACGACCAAGGAGTGGGAATGAAACGAATCGAACTGGTCCATGCCTATGCGGCATCCCTAGATGAAGTGATCCGCTTTTTCAGCGAGACCGATCTGATTGAAGAGAAATACACAAACCTCGGAGCACACCATACCCAGATCTTGGAACTGGCAGAAACTGAAGATGGATTCAAAACCCGAACTGAGCGTCAAATTCCAGCTAAGGTACCGGGAGTACTTAAAGCGGTGCTTGGTGCTTCGAATCAAATTCGTCAGCAGGAGCAGTGGCATTGGCTGGACGACGACACCATCTCTTGTGATCTGGTGGTGGAAATTGTCGGCGTGCCAGTGACAGTGCTAGGTGAAATGCGACTTATTGCCTTTGATGACAATCAGCGCTGTGAAAACCGTGTCACCATCTCGGTATCGTCGTCACTACCACTTGTTGGTGGTACGCTGCGGGATTTCGTAGCCAAGGACATCAAGCGTCTTGCCGAAGCCGAATTTGAGTTTATCCAGCAGGAAATCGCCGTCAACGCAGCCTAGTCAGGAATCTACCCGCGTGAATTTAACTGATGTATGGAGGTCGAATGAAGACCAAGCCCAAGATCATTGAGACAAGCCGATGTCTGTTTAATCAGCACGGGGTTGAACCCATATCTAGCCTGCAGATCGCTACCGAGCTTGGGATAAGCCCTGGCAACTTATATTACCATTTTCACGGCAAGGACGAGATTCTTGCGGTATTGATCAACGAATGTGATCAGTTATTTTCTGAAGATTGTCAGGCATTTTTACATGACGTTGAGAGCTTAGAACACTATTGGGGGTTTCTACACCGTCTAATGGAGCATTTCCTGCGTTACAAATTTATCTTCCGAAGTCTAGATCACCTGCATTGTGACTCTCCGGCCCTTGGCCGGCGTATTCGTGCCCTAGTTCGACGACTCAAAGGACTGATTATGACCATGTTGGAGAGACTGTCCGACCTTGGCGTTATTAAAGTCAATCAAGCCGAACGGGCTATTCTGGCAGACAACCTGTTGCTAGTTGGCCTGCACTGGGCGCATTATCAAGCTCTGCAAGATCCTGGTATCGAGGAGCAAGCCTTGTTGCGAAAAGGCGTGATAAGAATGTTGACCCTCGTTTCTCCCTACATGGCGCCAGAACATGAGGCGGCACTCGTTCAGCATCAGCTCTGGGCTGAGCAACTCACGACCTAAATTGAAACCACGTCATCGACAACGAGCTCTCGTTCGTTAAAAAAGACTATTGCTCTGTTTTGTCTAAAGGATCTTCAGCGCTTATTGCATCATGTTGACGCAGAAACTGGGCAATGCTTTCAATCGCTTCTTCGGCCTCTTGGATTTGACTAAACAGCGGATAAACATGCGGCATACCTTTACCCACTATGAGCTCAACTGGGTGCTTAGCCTGTGTCAAATTATCAAACAGACGAGTTGAATCATCCAGAAGCACCTCCTCAGAACCCACCACGATCAGCGTAGGAGGGAGCTTTAAGTAGTCGGCATAGATGGGGGAAATCAAAGGATCCCGAGGCGGTGCACCATTAAGGTAACTGTTGCGCATAAGGAGCAATGAGGGCAGATCGAAAAATGGGTCGTCATTACGTTTCTCATAGGCGCTGTTTCCCGTCATCTCCATATCTGACACTGGTGAGAGCAAAACAGCAGCAGCGGGTAATGGCAGGTTATCCTGCTGGGTTTGCAACATAGTGCCAAGGACTAGGTTTCCACCAGCGGAATCACCCATTAGTATTATCTGACTACTGTTGTAACCTTCATTCAACAGAGCGCGGTAAACCGTGTAGCAGTCATTATGGGCAGTTGGATACGTGTGCTCCGGAGCCAAACGGTAGTCAACCATAAGACCTCGAGCAGAAATCTTATTACATACTCTGCCAATGAAGCTGCTGTGGGTATTTGGGCTGACAAAGCAAAAGCCGCCACCATGGAAATAGAGCAGCAGTGTGCTGTCGTCGGATTCTGGCATGTCGACCCATTCGCAGGGTATACCCCCCCAAGTACAAAGGGAGCGTTTCATTAGCTTGGGGGCGTTAACAAGCGCGCCATATTGGTCGATGTCAGTGATCAGCTCTCGCATCTCATATACATCGTTACAGCGAGCCATGCGCTGGCGCATAACGCGCTCCAGCACCTTATTGAATGCCCGGCTTTTCCAATGTGCCATTGTTTACCTCCCTTAACTGATTAGAGGAACCCGTGCTTTGTTCGAATTTTCAATCATATAGCTAAACAAGTCCGCCCTCTAATCCTACTCCTTGGCAGGCTCGGCCTCTCTGACTCTCCTGCGACGTTGCCGAGGAAGAGGTGATACCTTTAATTGCTTTAGTTCGGCAAGCAGCATCTCTGCCTCATATGCCAAATTTCGCGTGTGATCATCGGCCAGAGGGTTAAACAGACCAACATTCAACGCTGACATCGCGGTATCCAGTACATCTTTCTCGAGGGACGCCAATGCTTCTTCTAGGTAGTCAGGTATTTTTTCGGCATGAGGCAAACTAGAAGGACAACTGACCAAACCGAAATGCAGATGATCATCATAGCCGAACATGGTGATGTTAATGGTCTGCCCTGGGATCAGTAGAGACAGCGGATAGCATTCCTGCACTTCGGCACCGAAGAAGTAACGCCGCTGGGTTGGTCCTGGCACATTGGATATGATTAGATTGGTGGCAGGTGGAACCAAGTGGTTTATATTGAGCTTGCCACCTAACAATGCTAACCCGTTAACCAAAATAGAATAATTAATGTACCCCCCTGGTGACACCTCTTGTGCCTGATACTTCACATCACGTGTTGACTGCTGGATTGCAGCCAAGCGTCTAGTAGGCGTATCCTGTGCATAACCTAGTTCAACCAGACCAACCGCGAATTTATTGCCACCTCTATTAATCGCCCCCTCCTCCCGCAAATCTATCGGCATTAACGCGACAAGAGGCTTCTCAAGACAAAGTCGGTGGTTCTGAAGGTGACGGTTCAATGCAATATCACACACGCATAACATTACGTCGTTTAGTGATGCGCCGGTGAGGCGGCTAATCTGCCGAAATTGGCTAATTGGAAGTCGACCCAAACCAACAGCGCGCGATTTATGATGCTTCTGGTTAAATGGGGTTTTAGGTGCAGTAAAAGGAACTTTCAGATCTGGACGCTTACCGCAAAACAGCTTTGAAACCATACCGGTTCCCAAGCTGACCAAACCCATTGAAGCACTAAGCTGACGCCTCAGTTCACTGACTGAGCCAAACAACTGCGTAATCATCTGCTGGTTTTCTTCCTGCTGTCGCTTGTGAGATTTCTCCAGATCTTGCTGCCAGAATGGCGTACCCAGTATGTTGGGATCCTGTGAAGTGCAGAAATCAAACAGCTTACCGACCTTCATACCATCGGCAATGGCATGGTGTACCTTTAGGCAGAGTACCACCTGGTTATTCTCTAAACCACCAATCACCCACATTTCCCACAATGGCCTAAAGCGATCCAGTTGATGGCTGTGTATTCGTCCCACTAGATCCAGCAACTGCTCACGGCTACCTGGTTGTGGCAGCATCGACAAATGAACATGCTGGGTAATATCCAAGTCTTTGGTTTCCTTCCAGTTTGGCCATTCGGTCAACGACATGTTCAAGCATCTGTTGAATGGTGACTTGACCTCGCTAAAAGAGAGCAACTGACTGTATAAGTCGCATGCGAACTCTGCACTCTCGCAGTCTTTCGGTGGCTGCAAATGTACTAAGCCGGTGACATGCATTGGTGTGTTACCAGACTCAAACAACACGAACGCAAGGTCGATAAGAGAGAGTTGATTCATATACACCTGTCACCCCGAATCTATTAAACAAATGAAAAACGGTGGGGGCCATGCCCCACCAAACGGCCAGCCAGCAGCAGGCTATTCTTTTGCTTGCTGTTTCAGCATTGCTTCGACGATGGTGGTCAACTTCTCAATTTTCTCATCTAATCGATCAAGCTTGCTCCGGTCGATACCGCTAACACGATACATAACGTCATTCATCTGATCTTCGAGGTGAACAGCAGTTTTATCGCGAGTTAGATCGATCTTATCTTTCGCAGCCTGTTCGACTTCTTTACCACGTTCTACTAGTTCGTCAAACACGCGGTTGGTTTTGTAGTTCAGAGACTGAGCCTCTTCAACACTGCGACTATACATTCCTAGTCCTGCCAGCCAGATATTACGTGTCATAGACTCACCGCATTCAACGATTTTAGTGGCGGTTTGGTCAACTGTGCTAGATTTGCTCATGATGTCCTCCCAATGAACTCGTATGACGGGTTATTCCGCTTTTTCCGTTGTTGCCGCTTTTGACTTACGTGCCGGTTTATTAGCCGTCTGCTCCTCACTAGCCGTCGCTTTTCCCTTACTAGCCGCAGTTTTTCGCCTAGCAACTCCAGAGGTTGAGCGCGGTTTGGAAGTTGATGCTTTAACTGCGCTAGCAGATGTGGACGTTGTAGCATCTGGCTCATTTTCTTCCAGACTACTGCTCTGTTTTAGCAACAGTTCGACCTGTGCAGTCAATCTGTCCAACTTGTCATCAACGTTGTTTAACTTGAAACTGTCGATTCCGATAACTTTCTGTACCACTTGATGGAATCGCTCTTCCATTTCCACAGCGGCTTGGCTACGGCTGGTATACAGACACTCTTTCTGCTGTTTTTCGATGGTACGGCCGCGCTCTAGCAGATCTTCGAATACCGAGCGGCCACGACTCGAGATTTCGTTGACCTCCTCGGCGCTCTTGGCATAGGCGCCAAGCCCTGCAAGCCAAATGTTGTACATGATAGTTTCGCGCATGCTCTCGACGCTTTTGTCATCGTCGGCTGCTCGACGTGAGAAAATACCCATCTTTCCCTCCTTAAATTGAATAAGGCTAAACTCTTATTCCAGTGTCATGATAGGTAGGGAAGTTAGAGTTGGCTTTCTAATCGCTTGTCTGCGCACAATAAAAACGAAAAAAACTTGATGGGATTTGCGTTGGATCAATTTTTAAAAAAGAACTAGCTAAGTAGTTCGTCCAAGCGAAGGGATATGTGTTGTTCGATGGAGCAGGCAAACAGACTGGCTGCAAACCCGAGACGGATGTTCAAGCTCAGCTTGTCGGAGGCTGGCAGCAACCAACCACGAGCAGAACGGTGCTTAAAGTGCAAGTGCTCTTCATCCCAATGCCAACATAGGCCAAACTCCTTCTCCAACTCATTGGCCACTTGTTCGGCAACAGTTCTGACTTGGCGGTAGGATAATCCGTGATTACGTTCGATAAAAATCACCATAGTAAATCAGAGCACCTCTTCCTGCTTGGTTTCGACAAATCACTGTTGTTTATTATAATTAGCGCAAAGCGCGGAAAAGATCCAGCAGGCGTTATTTTAGGGTGAACAAAAGAGCAATGAGATTACAGCTATCTCTGAGCTAATAAAGATGCACGATATCAAGGGAACCCTAGTAACCATTGATGCTATGGCCTGTCAAACCAAGTTAGCCAAAGCCATTTTAGATCAATGGTGGAGACTACGTACTTGCCGTAAAGAGCAAGCTGCGATGGCAGTCAGAGAACATTGAGGCATTTTTGCGTTGCTCATCCCGTCAGCACTCCTCTGGACAGATATGCTCCGCATCTCTACATTTTTGCCATAGCCTACCTAGTCGTCATTCTCACAAAAGTGAGAATCTCCCCAAGTGCGTAATGTTCTGAAAAATAAGGCTAAGTCGCGTAAATTGCAATCAATGTTCGCAGTGGAAGATCCCCTTTTTCAAAGGGATGACGGCAATATATTGGCTATGGGCAAATGCGCGGTATCCCCCCTAAAGCCTCTACCCCCTACAAAGCTCCCCCTAGTTAGTGATAACATTCCCCTATCAGAATTACAGAGACTCTCTATGTTTATCCATCGTGTGGACGACATCGACTGGTTGGTGAACACCGCCTTTGAAGAGTTCAAAACTATGTTTATCGAAGATGCCAGTACTATCCCTTCTTGCTTTTCTACCAGCAGCGAATTGAGCCTGATTGAGCAAGCCAAGCGCACCTATGGGTATCTGCCCTCGCTTGACGGCCAAGTGACGGATACCGGGACGTTGCAGCGACCAAACAACGAAGACGATTTGAACCCACAGCTTGCCTGTCTCGTTGAGGGACGTGGTCGAGTGTTTATCTATCACGGCGGTTATGTGGCTTTTGTGGATGACGAGAAGACCTTTATTACTCGATTACTCGTTTAGACTAAAGACTATTAGTTTGATTAAAGTCTGTAAGCTAAGTTGGCAATCTACGTTCTCGTAAAAGAGCTTTTTCCAAGAAAAAGCTCTTAATATGAGTGGTCAAATGCGAGCTATGCGACGGCATCAAAGAAGCGATAACCAATCGGTGTATGTTTAACCTAGACCTAAATAGTGTGTATCACCTACCCAGTCTATCGTGAGTGAGTTTTTTACTCCTTCTAGCTCCTTTCTAACGAAAGTTGGTTGTTTACCCAAGTGTTGACAACCATCATCAAAAGCTTCTTTTAATAGCCGACCATTAGAGCCTTCCAGTCCATTTATACCTAATAACGACAGAATTGTAGGGGCAACATCTACCAACCCAGAAGGGGTGTGTACCTCTTCGCCTTTCAAAACGTTCATACCCGAAAGCATCAGTACTGAATTCACTTCATACGAGCTCAACCCACCATGCTGACCCGAACCGACTGCCGTGCTGCAAGTCGTCGCACCTACACCGGGTACTCCATATTTGTTGGGCTCACTAGAACTTGAGCAGACATAAAAGAGATCAGCAGAACGTGAGTGCTCAGAAAACGAATCCTCTAGTTTAAATGCCCCCTCAACGTCGACCAACGAGTTAGAGAAAACGTACTCAATTTCTGGGGCCTCATTCAACTTGTTCACGATTTCCTGCATTTTTGGCTTCCCAGATTCGGTCAATCGAAGCTCTCCAGAACGACCTTGCGTGAACACCACGTCCACGTCAGGCGTATCCGTAGTATTCGCATTTACACCAACCTCTGCTAGCAATGAACTCAAGTCTAAGTGCCTGTCAACACTAATATGTCCATGATCCGATAAAACAAAAAGTACGGTTTCATCTTTGGATTCGTCACTTTCAATCCACTCTACGATTCGCGCAAATTGGTCGTCACACGCTTTTAACGCGAGCTCAGATTCAACAGAGCCAAGGCCATGTGTATGAAATGAGGCGTCTGGCTCTGTTAGCCACAGCAACGCAACGTCTGGGTTCTTCGTTTTTAATACGTGTTCAATGAAGATATCGGTAAGCTTTTCAACGCTATTAACCTTTGGTGCAGCCTCGCTTGGAATATCTCCAAACACATCGCTAACTTCAACAACGGCCTGAGGGGTTAAAGCGCTTTCTGCACCATGCAAAGTATAAGTCCAATGCCCATTTTTCAAGGCTTCATTATTAGCTAAGTAAGCTGCCCCGGACGAACCTCCATGCACAGTGTAATAACTCTTTCCTCCAGCTGCCAGACAGTCTCCTAAAGCAGCACTTGTCAGCAAAGGCGTCTTTAAATATTTAGGGGCTGCATCAAGCCAATCAAAACTGTGGGTTTGAAAAAGCTCAAAACCCTCAGTGCCATCAGCTTTGGCCACGTTGAACTCGTTATTTACAATACCGTGTTGGCAAGGGTATGAGCCAGTAGCGAAGCTACTTGAAGCCACACGAGTGACGGTAGGAAACACACTACGACTCTCTTTAAACCACGTCGCGTTTGTTATCCCATGCTTGTATAAGTGCGGCATTGAGCGCTCTGAAATAAGATCAGGCCTCAGGCCATCAAAAGTGACGATAATTATTCGTTTTGCCTTATCTGGCATTGTTCTATTCCTAAGTTTTTATTGTTTTGCTCTAGTCCGAGAGTATCGATTCAAAGTTTGTAATGCATAATGTACTGGGGCGAAGCAACCTCTATTCTAAGTAAACATCGTTTGAACCAAAGGTAAATAAGCAGCGCCAAATGAAGGCGACTCTATCTCTGACTCTGATGTTTGAATAGGTACATCGAACACAACTTCTTGTTTGAGAGTCTCATTGGTTAACTTAATCTTGCTGACTATCGAATGAACTAGACTACGATTTAACCCTCCACCAATAACAATTCGAGGCGGGTCGATAATCGCAACAATCATCTCTATTAAGCGACTCAATGTCTCTGCAGCTCTTTCACACCAATCTTCAACACATGGGGAGTTGATGATATTGTCCTCAAGATCGTCATATCCATTCCAAAGGATCCCCTGTTGAGCTAACAGTTTTTGGAGCTTGTGCGTCGTAGGTCTACTCTCTTTATCAACAAGTAACGTAATTTCGCCTGCATGAGAGTTACAACCTAGCTTTGGCTGGCCATTTTCAATTGCGACACTGCCGATTCCTTGCCCCAAGAATAAGTAATAGAAATCCTGCCCCATCTTGCCAGCCCCACAAAAACGTTCTCCTATCGCTGCACTCACTACATCATTACCCACAAACAAAGGAACCGGAAAGGCTGCTTGAAATGCAGCATGAACATCCAATTGCCCCCAAGCTTCTAAATGACTTGGGAAAAGATACCGCCCTTCTTTATTCTTTATTCGAACTGGTAGAGATACTCCAACGCCAACAACATCATTCCAGTCCAACGAGGCGGCCTGCAGTAATTCAGAAAGGCACCTCTGACAAAGTTCAATCGTTTCTGTTGGCGTGAGGCTATCATCACTAACTGTCAGACTTCGCTGGACGACACCGGTTATATCTAACAAGGTGGCCGATATAAATCCATGCCCCACCATAACCCCTACACTGAACGCAAACTTTGCGTTAATGATGTAATTCACTTTCGGTTGGCCTCGTCCTGACTTAACGATCCCAGTCTCCGTTAGAACTGTCATGTCTACCAAGGTTTTGATTATTCGAGAGACAGATTGGAAGGTTAACCCACTGATATTCGCTATCTCGGGACGACTAATTGGCTTTTGGGCGCGATTGATTATCCCAAGGATCTTTTTTTCATTATCGCTAAACTCTATGTCTCGACTTCTATGCAATTTGGTTCTTCTCATTGATTTCTATGTATCGAAAACGACTTTCTTTGATTAGCCAATCGAGGGGGTGTCTTACCCATGTCTGCGGATCATTTGCAGCAAATGCATCCACTGCACGCAAGGAAACAATATGCCAGCCTTGCTCCTCGGCTTGGCGAATACACCGACTTGCATGCCAACACTGAGCAATCAAATTGGCTTTTCTGTGGTCTGTTAGTTCTAGTGCTTTCGATGCAACTTCGACAGTTGTCATGTAGTTTGCGTTCTCCGGCAACGTCACAGGAGTAATACGTGTGATAAGTGACGGGTTTGCTTCAACCACCAAATCCGCTATCTCCCACTGCAGTACTCCCTCTATCGTCGGATAGTCTCGCATTGCTTCCACCACTAGAGAGGCTAGTTCTTTATTCACTTCTCGCCCCTCACCGTAAGAGAAAGCCAGCAATGGAGATCTATCATCCAACACGCCATAAGAAGGTTGATAGTAAGTAAAATTATCAAAATAATAATCAAGGTACTGGGTGACAGATGATTCCACTTCAATAGCACGGTCTTCATAATGACTCCCCGCCTCGAGCAGCCAATCTTTTGAATTGGTCGACACTGTCCCACCAGACCAATGAACGGTAACTTGATGCTCCACCTCTAAGCCGCCTTCTCTGTGTGAACTGTCTGGTCTGCTAGTGAACACAAACGCAGCCCTGTAGTCGCACAGAAAAAGTGCACGTGCTCAGGCGACAATTCAAAACTTACCGTTTCGCCAATAGAGAATTCATTACTATGAGCAGGAATTACCGCTCTTAACTCACCAAATTCGGTATCCAATCGAAGCATCCATTCTCGACCAACAATATAGGCATCGCTGACGCGTCCAGTGTGGCCTTGGCTGCCGATGACTATGCCTTCTGGCCTAATTCCAATTTGGACGTCCGAAACATCATCCATTTCTTTAAGCAACTGAATCTTACTATTTCCAACGACTAGGGTTTGACCAGCCGTTCTACCCGTCAACAAGTTGATTGCCGGGCTACCTATAAATTCAGCAACGAAACGTGACTTCGGCCTCAGGTAGACATCATCGGGTGTACCAACTTGTTCCAAAGCCCCATGATTCATCACGATCACTTTGTTGGCCATCGTCATTGCTTCAAGCTGATCATGCGTAACCATCACCGTTGTAATACCTAATTCCGTTTGCAGCTTTTTTAACTCCTCGCGCATGGAGTGTCTTAATGTGGCATCTAGATTAGAGAGTGGCTCATCTAGAAGTAATAATTGGGGGCTCTTAATTAGGCCACGGGCGAGTGCAACCCTTTGCTGTTGTCCGCCAGAAAGTTCAGAAGGCATTCGCTCAAGCAGATGATCAACTTGTACTTTTTCAGCAACCTTCTGCGCCATTTCCCGTGCTTTTTCTTTAGGAATTGCAGGTTTAATATATCGAAGCGGAAAAAGTATGTTTTCCAACACGCTCTTATGCGGATATAACGCATAAGACTGAAAGACGACACTCAAATTTCGGCTACGAGCCGGGAGATTATTGACAACTTTTCCATCGAAGTGAATTTCCCCCCATTGCATTCATAAATTCCAGCCATGAGCATCAACGTTGTCGACTTACCGCACCCTGATGGCCCTAATATTGCGACAAAGTCACCATCATCAATAGTAAAGTTAATATCATTAAGGGTTTTGGTTGAACCCCAACGCTTTTCAACATTATTAAATTCAATTTTCATTATTTAACCTTTAGTGCCGCCGACTGAAATTTGTGACAAATATTTTTGACATGACATATAAAGTACAAGACTTGGTATTAAGTAAACGACTGCAACAGCTGTCAGCAAGCCATAATCAGCTCCCATAGAATCTTCCGCATAGAAGTTAAGAAATTGGCTCATTACCCAATGGTTACTATCGAAGATGAAGGAGGTTACAAATATGTACTCTTCCCATCCTTTCAAGAAGGAAAATACGCCAATAGCAATCACTCCGTTCTTAACTTGTGGAAGCACTACATCGATGAATGCTCTAATGCGAGATGCCCCATCAGTCATAGCGCTCATTTCAATATCCCATGAAACATTATCAAAAAAGCCTTTCATCAAGAAAATGGCAAAAGGTAACTCTAATGCAGTCGTGACTAACACAACTCCAAATAACGAATCCAACAAGCTTGACCAGTGCAGAAGAAGAAATATAGGAATAATGAGTGTTAATGCTGGAAATGCATGTAGCACTACTAACCCTTTCATATAAGCTGCACGGCCCGTAAAGTTAAATCGTGATAAATAGTAGCCCGCCATCGTCGCTATGGTGCAAACCAGCACTGTTTGACCACCGGCTAGAATGAAAGAGTTTTTCAAAGCCTCATAGACTGACGGCACGGTATTCGACTCTCGGAGAAACTGATAGCTCGTCAAGCTAATCTCACTGCCAACTCTTGATAGTATTCCCCATACAGCGACTACAACTATTGAAAGCAATACCGCACGTCTAAGTTGCTTACTCTCAATCAAATAGTTAGTTAGTAGAACGGCAAATAGAGCAGGTAAAAACACACCCATTATTTTTGCAATGGCAAAGCCGTTAACACTCCCCGTTTCACCAGATGTGAATGATACAAATAACATCCAGAAATAAGGAACTATCACCGGAATGGTCAGTAAACTAATTAAACATAGTACTAGCCACTGCCCTTTGTTTAACCTTGTAAATATGCCTTCAGTAAACGTTAGATTCCACGTATTCATTGCTTCACCTCAATCTTTGGTGCTTGAAGCAAGGTTTTCATATTTGTAAACCGCCACATAAGAAGCGAATAACCCACCCCAATTACTACTAAAACTAATGCTAATGTTGCTCCGTAACCATATTGCCCGGATTCAAACGCTTGCTTATACACATATAAGGAGTACACCGTAGAGTCATAAAATGGGCCACCATTAGTAATCAATAGCGCATACTCAAACGTGACGAGCAAAGACAACGATTGAAAAATAGTAACGAAGCTCAGTGGCCACCTAATAGCCGGTAAGATGATGTGCCTTACCATAGACAAACTCGAGGCTCCATCCACCCGCGCAGCATGAAATAGATGTTTAGGTATCGATTTGATTGCTGATGTAAAGATCAACATTCCCATAGAAGCACCGATAATACCGTTTGCTAAGATAATCGTTAGCATCGGTGAGTCTTGTCTCAAATCAATTGGCGTTTCGCCACCTATGGCAAACCACAACTGATTGATTAGTCCGTACTCATTTGGGTCCGCTGCCCATATCCATAAAAGCGCATAAATTACGCTGGGTGCCATTCGCGGTAAAAGCCACAAAGTGGTAAATATTTTCCCTATGCGTTCAGGTAGACACGCGATCGCTAAAGACAGAAGCAGGGCGAGACCTACGTTGAATAAAACGAGTGTGCATACAACGAAAATCAATGATTTACCAATGAGTTCCCACAAAAGTCGATCGCCGAATAATTGCTTAAAATTATTTAGACTGAACTTTTCAATGGAAAGATCTCTTCCCATATCAGAAAAAGCAATGACAAAGTTGACTACGATAGGCGCAACAAAGAGTAAAAAAAGTAATAGTGTCGCCGGTCCTAAAAAGAGGACAGCGTTTCGATCTACTGTTGGATTTTTCATAAGAGTTAATTATGGGAGCGAGTGAATGACGTCACTCCCAAAGTATTTTATTGAATGATAACGTCGTCAGACATTTCGATATTCATGCGTTCGACAATGAATTTAGTTCCATCTGCAGAGTTTAAACGTCCTGTTTCTACAGCCTGAATTCCTCTGAACAGAATATCGTTGTATTTCGCTAGTGAAGGGTGAATAGGCATAACCATTACCTCGGAGCTACCTAGAAGTTCTGAACCCGAGCGACTAATCCAAGCTTTCTGATAAGCTTCGGATTTTTGTTCTTCATTATGGATTGCCAGAAAGCCAGCCCCTGTAGCCAAAGGCGTGTAATTCTCAGCCTTTATAATTTCACCGATAAGACGTACCGATAGTTCCTCGTCATTTGCTTTAGGGCTTACCGTCATTACCAGTGGATGCGTCATGTTATATGGCTTCTCACCTTTTACTGCGGAAGGTACATTCATCCAACCTACATTCTCAAAATAGCTTTCTTCCGTATTCTCAGAGATCCCCATATTAATCATGTTTGGAACCCCCCAAATACCATGAATTTTGACAAACGCATCCCCTTCACCAAAAGCTCGATGTATGACATCCCAACTCATTGAGGTGTTGTTTCTAGGTGTTACCTCGTCATTGGCATTGGCTTCGATCCAAGATAAAAACGCTTGCAGAGCCTTTTGATCAACCACAAGTTTGCCACTGACTGGATCTTGGGGCTCAAAACCAAAGCTACGCATATTCATCAGAAAGTCAGGGCCAGTGTTTGGTCGATGTAACATGCCATATTTTACGTCACTTTTTTCAACGACTTCCTTTGTAAGCGCTGACAGATCGTGAACGGTGAAGTCGCCGTTATCCACTTTATGTGGGAGCGACTCGATATACTCGTTACTCTTGCCGATGTCTCTTAGCATTTGCTTATTAAAGAACACCATTCGAGCTTCAGGCAAAAACGGGATTCCCCATCGTTGCTGCTTATAAGTCACAGTTGGCCATATCCAGTCAACCATATCTCCAAACAACTGTGGATTTGCATCAATTTCTTTATCAAGTGGAATAACAGCATCAGACTCTGCAAGAGAGGCAATCCATTCATGGGCACCGACATAAATATCTGCCCCACGATTAACTGAGTTAGAACGCAGGTATTGGAGTATGTCCTCATCCCATCCTCGAGCACGATTCAGTTGCATTTCTACATTTACTCGACGCTCATCGCCCTCTGCCTCTAGTTCTCTATTAAGACTCTCGGCTGCTTTTGCTACCGTAGGTTCCATTTGGGATAAATTTTGATCCGAGCGCATCCACATTTTGAGATCTATAACCTCTGCAAATACGGTAGGGGCAATCAAGCAGCTTCCAAGAATAGAAGCAATTAAAGAACGTCTCATTGTTACAACCTCACAGCTAGAACAGTCATTTAGAATGGTATGCATCGTAGGTTTTATTTATTTCAATTTTATTTAACTCACGTTAATTAATTAATTGACGTTCGATCTTCCAATGAATAGCTTCACGTAAAAACAGAACAACTCATAAAATCACTAAATACTAAATGGAAAGTAAACTAAGAAAATAATATAAAGTGCATAGTTCTAATTATTAATGGCTTCCCTTTCAGCGAATAGAAAAAATGTCGTCCAACGCACTAACACCATCGCCTTAAACGGTAGTTACTGAGAACTAGTACATCTCAGTTCTGATACCGGGTTGTAGTTTTGTCACAATCTTCACTTCTCTTCGATTGCCACTACGCTTCTTCGCCGCTATGCTTTCTCGCACATTAGATGTTGAGAATGGAAACCATGCAAAATAGCTTTCAATACCCAATCGGCACACCCGGTCAAAAATGGACAGACAAAGAAGTACAACAATGGCGTGAATCGACCTCGGTAAAACGACTCTACAGTGAAGACGTTCTGCCAAAGATCGACGCGCTTCGCGATGCGCTTGAGGTCGTACAGTACGGTGCACTGTCATACGACGAACAGCGTTTTCCTTTGTTCGCGTTGAAGACTAAAACTTGGGATCCGAAAAAGCCTACCATTCTGGTTACTGGTGGTGTTCATGGCTACGAGACGTCGGGCGTACACGGTGCACTTCAGTTCGCCAAAGAAAACATCCACAGCTATGAAGATATTTTCAACATTGTCGTTGCACCTTGTGTAAGCCCTTGGGGTTACGAGACCATCAACCGCTGGAACCCTAACGCAGTCGACCCAAACCGCTCGTTCTATAAAGATTCACCTGCAGAAGAGTCTGCTAATGTGATGGCATTCGTTGAGTCGTTAGACACAGAGGTTTGGGCTCACGTCGATCTTCACGAAACCACAGACACCGATGAGAGCGAGTTCCGCCCTGCCCTTGCTGCCCGTGACGGCCTCGACTATATCGAAGACAATGTTCCTGACGGTTTTTATCTAGTGGGTAACACTGAAAAGCCGGCTGAAGCTTTCCAAAAAACCATCATAGGTTATGTCGAGAAGGTTACGCACATCGCCCCGGCTGACAGCAAGGGTAAGATCATCGGCTCAGATGTGGTCCAGCATGGTGTAATTAATTACCCTCTCAAAAAGCTAAGTTTGTGCACGGGTATGACTGACTGTGAATACTCAACCACAACTGAAGTCTACCCAGACAGCCCTAAAGTCACGGACAAAGAGTGTAATGATGCTCAAGTGGCAGCGGTTGTTGGTGCGCTAGAGTATTTGAAACAAGTACTTTAAACCAAATCGTAAGATCTAAGTCGTAAAACCCAAGCCTGACGCTTGGGTTTTCTGCATTTGACGAACAAAACACCATTTTTTGTAAATCTCTCACCAAAAAACCGACAAAGTCACTAATAGTTATTTTCTCGCATCAAAAATAACGCTAGGCTATAGAGATAATTACAATCATAAGTACAAGGAAGTCGTCTTCTTATGAGCTTTCGCAGAGGTTTAGCGGTTGTTACTGCTTTGACTTGTTCCGTTGCCACATCCGTGGTTGAGGCAGCGACCCCTACTAGCGTCAAATCGCGCATTGACCGTCAAGAAACACCTGACCAGATCCGTGAATCTATGGTTCTTCCTTACCTATTTAGCACCGAGACCATGGGGCTAAACGTTGGTGTGGGCGGTATGATCAAAGGTATCCACCAAGATCAGATGACCATAGGCGGAACCGTGTTTGGTGGTGAAACCAGTCATGCTATCGCTGGCGGTGTATGGAACTACATGATTCCAGGAACCGAGCGGGTATTTTTAAGTGCTTATGGTATGTTTGGTTACTACCCTCAGCAACGCGCCTACACAACAGGTCCAGAGACTTATCCCCCAGGCTCCCCGTTACCAGGCAGTAATGATTCTTCCAACACTCAGTTTTTCCAAGCCGATGGCGCTTCCAACTGGTTCGACATAAAAATGGAATATGTGCTGCCAATTGGGGCGACAAGGAATGACGGTCGCGTAGACTATAAAATCCGTAATGGTTTGCTCGTTTCTGAGCCTTCTGGCGGTAAGGAATGGAATCCGCTGGAAAGTGGTTCAACGATATTCGTAGCGCGTCAGTTCAACCGATATCAGTCGTTCGAGTTTAACGAAGGTAAGCTTGATGGCACCATTCACGCCATGGAGTTCGGCCTGCTTTACGATAATACCGATTTCGCACCCAACCCCTCGTATGGTAGCCGACAGTATGTCGCCACCTCCCACGACTGGGGATGGTTTGAGTCTAAAAAGCAATGGTCTTTCCATGAGTTAGACATGAGCAAGTACTTCTCTCTTGGTAAGTCTGACTGGGCGTCACAGCGCGTTATTGCGTTAAACTTATGGACAGGTGTGTCGCCGACTTGGGAAGTGAACACTGACGCTCAAGGCAACCGTCGTGTGGAGGGCAATCCACCTTATAACGAAGGCGCTACACTTGGCGGCTTCACCCGTTTAAGAGGCTACGACAACAACCGTTTCCACGATAAGGCCGTGCTCTATGGCGCAGCAGAATATCGTTACACCCTTGCCTATAACCCACTTAAGAATGTGTCATGGCTAAACTTCCTCCGTGTAGACTGGATACAACTCGTAGGCTTTGTAGAAGTCGGTCGAGTTGGGTCGTCTTATACCGCGAATGAACTGCTTACTGATCTTAAATATGATGCCGGTGGCTCAGTTCGCGCGTTAATGGCTGGCTTGGTGGTGCGTGCAGATTTGGCGAAATCACCTGAGAGTACGAACTTTTGGATCATGGTCGACCATCCGTTCTAACGACTCAGACATATATATCAAAATAAGGTCTCAATCATCGAGACCTTTTTTGTACCCCAAGGAAATAAATATTAACGACCTACATCACATTGCCCCAGCAATTTAAAAAATCGACTATTTCTATAAAACCAGCGCTAGTTTGCGCATTGCAACCACTGTTAACCTGAGTTCAGAAGATAAAGTAAGACCTACACAAAGGTCCCAAATTGATAATTTTTAAAAGTTAAACGAGGTAGAACATGTCTAACGCATTCTATATTCCATCTTTGAACCTTATGGGTGCTGGTTGTCTAGCTGACGCTGTGAAAACGATTGAAAGCCACGGTTTCCAAAAAGCCCTGATTGTGACAGACGGCGTTCTAAACAAAATTGGTGCAGTCAACAAGCTAACAACGCTATTGGATGAAGCGCAGGTTGCTGCTGTGGTTTATGACGAAACGAAACCAAACCCAACCATTGAGAACGTTAACGACGGTCTCGCTCTTCTTAAAGAGCACGGCTGTGATTGCGTTATCTCATTCGGCGGCGGTTCACCACACGACTGTGCAAAAGGTATTGCGCTTCTTGCGACAAACGGCGGTGAAATCAAAGACTATGAAGGTGTAGACGTTTCTAAGAAACCTCAGCTTCCTCTAATTGCTATCAATACAACGGCGGGTACAGCATCAGAGATGACTCGCTTCTGCATCATCACTGACGAAGCTCGTCACATTAAGATGGCTATCGTGGACAAAAACGTCACGCCAATTATCTCAGTGAATGACCCAGAGCTAATGCTAGCGAAACCAGCTTCACTTACAGCAGCAACCGGTATGGACGCACTGACTCACGCTATCGAAGCGTACGTGTCTATCGCAGCAACACCTGTTACCGATGCATCCGCTATCAAAGCCATTGAAATGATTCAAGCTAACCTGCGTGAAGCGGTAGCAAACGGCGACAACCTAGAAGCACGTGACAACATGGCGTACGCGCAGTTTATGGCTGGTATGGCGTTTAACAATGCCTCCCTTGGTTATGTTCACGCTATTGCTCACCAGTTGGGTGGTTTCTACGACCTGCCACACGGTGTTTGCAATGCAGTACTGCTGCCACACGTTCAACAGTACAACGCACAAGTTGCACCAGCACGCCTAGCTGACGTGGCTCGCGCGATGGGCGTGGACACAACTGGCATGAGCGATGAGCAGGCAGCAAACGCAGGTCTAGACGCTATCCGCCAGCTATCTAAAGACGTAAACATTCCAGCAGGTCTAGAAGAGCTTGGTGTCAAGCGCGACGATTTCGACGTACTTGCAGAAAACGCTCTGAAAGATGCATGTGGTTTCACTAACCCGAAACAAGCAACCCATGACGAGATTGTTGGCATTCTGGCAGCGGCTCTATAACGCATTTAGAAAACTCTAGTTTCGAGTAAAATCCCAAAACTGCAGGTCAATCGTTTGCCTGCAGTTTTGTTTTATAAATGGCGAGGGTTTAACTAGCACAGATCAATGTCGTGCTATTTTCTCCTGTCTATTATGGGATGCACCACCGTAATAGGAGTAAAACGCCACTCATGCACACGTTAAGCAACTTTAGTCGCATCGCAGAGCGAGAGTATGCACTGAATGCAGGTCAAATTAACTTACTTTATTACGATCTCCCAAAAGACTTTCACGACGAATATCGCTCCTATGAAGCCCCTCGCCTGTGCACCATCCTAGAGGGCACCAAATCGGTCAGAGTTAACCAATCTGAGGCATTTGATTATCAAAGTGATGAGTTCGTCTTATTGCCACCGAATTCAAATATTCACATGAAGATGCCGGAATACACCAAAGCCTTGGTGTACGAGTTCAATGAACCGCTCATCGAGAAGGTCGCGCAGCGAGTTTCTGACTGCCTAGAGTTCGACACCGCACAATCGTTAGATCCGCAGAGCTTTGTCGTTAATCCCATTGAGAAGCGGGTTGGCGCCCTGCATGAGAGAATGCAAGAAATTCTGCGCGAGCAAGAAGCTGGAATGGACTTTCTGATTGAACTCACGGGGCAAGAGTTAGTGTTTGAGCTACTTCGAAAAAACGCCTGTCACAGCATCATCAACGGCAATCAATCACACCCTATTAAGCGTGCTATCCGACTAATGAGCTCGCCAGAAGGCATGCAACTATCCCTGTCTCAAGTTGCAGAAGAGGTGGGGTTGTCGCTTTCCAGTTTCTCACAGAAGTTCAAATTGATGACGGAACAGAATCCAAAACAGTACTTAACGCAGCTGCGCTTAAAAGCGGCAAAGCGCCATTTAACCTCGATGTCTGTTACCGACGCTGCCTATGAAACGGGCTACGACAACATCTCGCACTTTATTCGTTTGTTCAAAGGTGAGTTTGGGCAGACGCCCAAGCAATTTCAGCGATCTTTAACACATCTCAATTGATCTCAGGTGCAAACGATTCACTCAAGAGTCGTTTGTTCACTAGAATCATCTGAAAGCAATAGTTATTGAATGTAAGGCTATATTTCACCACACGCCCATCTAGTCTATACCTAAGTAACTTATTATTGTTTTACTTTACAGTGGGTTACAACGTGGCAAGTAGAAAGCTGAGAAACACTAGGCCTGTTGCGGTGAAATAAATCCGACACATAAGCTCTAAAAAACTGTCATTAATGGACATTACTCTGCATCGCAATTTTTTCAATGTAGAGAGTAACTTAATGTCGTTATTACCACATACTCCTCCAATGAGGAGTATGCTTTCGATCAGTTTGGTCTCGGCGCTTTTGGTGGGTTGTAACACCAATACCGAAGACCGTGATTATGTCGATGGCACACCAGGTCGAGAAGACTTCGTACCTAACATTATTGAGGTACCGAGTGACTTAGTCGATAGAATCAAACCAGCCATTCCTCCCCGTGTCATGGACGTTACCGCCCATCCTAATGAGCAAGAGCCAACAGAAATTACCGACTAACACGAGTATCACGTTAACGACGACCTAACACTCACTCGCGGACTGCTAAATCACACTCGTGACTCTGCCATCATGACAATGGATTTTCGAAATGGCTCAGGAATCGAACTGGTGCCCATCGAACGCTCTACCGGTCAGTTCAGCATGGAAACGACCACAGATTCCGTGAACTACCGAATTGACCAAGGCGACAATATCATTGGCGCCATAAACGCAGACCCATACAACATGGTCAACGGTTGGAACCTAGGCGTTGTCACGATGGATGGCCAAAATTTTACCGGTTGGAATGTATCCAGTGAGGCGGTGATTATTGTTAATCACGATGATTCACTGGAAATTTGGGAAAACACTCCCGAGTTTGAACTGACGTGGGGTATCAATAAGCAATATCAAGGTCTAGTCTCCAACGTCTTCTATTTCGATAAAGAAGGCTATACCAACCACAGTTATAGCCAGGATAACGGTAGCTTAAACGTTTATCCGGGTGATCGTTATCGTGGCACCGTCGACCTAACGCAAAGCTATGGAGCTTTGGTCAAACCCCAAATCAACGATGTATCGATTACTGCTAACGATGATGGTTCAGCTATTGCGCAGTTCGCACCGTTCGAAGGCGAGATTGTTGAAGTAGTCAGTGGTGAACGCAACTATACCGTTCCCTCAGGCCATGTCTTGGTGACAACAGAAGAAGAGCAGCTGTTTGTTGGTGACCAAATTTCTACTGCATTCAACACCGAAGATCCGCGTTGGGTAGACGTAAAACATGCACTCGGAGCTGGCTTTAGAAATGTCATGTTGGTTAAAGATGGTCAATTGCATACCGATAACAACGAAGAAGCAATCAGTGGGCGTACCGCCTTTGGCATCAAAGCAGATGGCACGGGCTTTTTCTTAGTCGCTGACAAACCAATTGGTACATTTAGTGATGGCATCACGTTGAAAAAGCTTGGTCAGATTATGCAAGCGTACGGCGCGGTTGATGCGGTAAACCTCGATGGCGGTGGTTCCACCACCATGACCATGCGTATGCCTGGAGAACGATACAATCACGTTATCAACGTACCATCAGATGGTTTGGAGCGTGTAGTTGCCTCTAAGTGGGGCTTAAAGCTCGACCCTTTAAAAGCCTCTTATAACGACGGTATCGCCGTTTTCCCGAAAGAGATGACAATTCTAGCGGGCACAACTTACCGCCGCTTCAAAGCCGTAGGCTATGACGGTGACTCACTTCATGAGTCTGGCGAGTCTGTTGAATTCGGTATCAACGATTCTGCTATCGGTCTTATTGATGTCCGCTCTGGTGCATTTAAAGCGGCGTCAAGCGAAGCTGAAGGCTTTATCGTTGCAAACCTTGGTGAGAATCCTCTAAACCAAGATCACCTGAAAGGCGTAGCGAAAGTTAGCGTCGTCACTCATATCGACGAAATGTACTTTGGAAGTGACAAGATTACGCTGGGTCGCGGTGAATCAACACCAATACTGCCAACGCTCATTTCTGGCGACAAGGTAGTCACCTATGAGCCCGCGTCTCTTAGCTATGAGCTTAGTAATACTCATAGTGGTCGAATCGACCCTGAAACGGGCATCTTCTATGCGGCTGATGTTCAAGGTGGCGAAGTCTCTGTAACCGTTATCTACAAAAAAGGTAAAGAATCACTATCTGCGAACATCGACATCAGTATTGGTCTGCCGCCGATAGTGCTCGAAGACTTTGAGGGCGATATTTCTCATTTCACCGCAACGGGTGCACGCGCTCGATTGGTTGAAATTGAGCAAGTCGATTCACCTGTTTTTGATGGTGACTATTCTCTAGAACTATCATGGGAAGCTGATCCAGCGCAGCCAGGAACCTTCGGTGCTTACCTTGTCGATGAGCATAAAATTACTGAACTGCCAGGCTACCCTCGCCAACTTGGTGTGAATGTTTATATTCCAGAAGAGTTAGCAGGAAAAGTCTGGTGGGTGCGCGGACAACTCCGTGATGGTGAGGGCGCTGCGGTTGGCATCAACTACAACAACGAAGGTGAAGCACTACCAAACCGCGGTTGGCACTTTATGACCGCAGATATCCCACAAGGTTTACCTGAGCCATTGACGTTCGATCAACCATTCCGATTCCTAGTGCTTCAGACGGCTGAGCGAATCGATACCAGCGTTGTATTGGACAATTTTACTGCCATTTACGATCTCGATACTGACCTAGCAGGTCCATCGGTCATCGTGACTCCGGCAGAAAACGAAACCATCAACAGCAAAAACACCACGCTTCGTCTGCAAGTATTTGACCCATCAGGTGTAGACTTCGACCATATTGAACTTTCACTGAATGGCGAACCAATTAGTGATGCGGAGATCCAAAACAACGGTGAAGACGCTTTCTGGGTCGAGCTAAATAACCTTGATGATGGCTGGCAACGCATTGACTATCGAGTGTTCGATAAAATTGGCAATGCTTCGACAGGCGACACGCTATTCAACGTAGACACCGGTGATTCTCGCATCTTTATTGGTGGCGAGCATGACGTCATTTTTGCAGGCGGTACCTTTAACCTACCAGTGGAAGTGGTGAAGCCAGAGACATTCCGAAACTTCACATTAACGCTGAACTACGACACAACTAAAACGTCACTTAACGTACTCGCGGAAGATATGGAGTTCGACAACGTCACTGAGTATCCAGGCTTCTGGCAAGGCACATTTAGCGGCTTCTCTGAGAACGTACATACCTTAGCGCAGATAGAACTTACTGTTGATGGATACGTGCAAAACAGTGCGGCATCACTGGTTGTCAGTGGTGAGCTAGATGGCAAAGACTTCAACTACCCAGTATTGAAGAAAGACATCGGCGGCAAGTTCGTTGTCATGCAAGATCACGTTATTGCCAACCAACAAACGCGTATCTTCATTGCCGATGCCAATGGTGAAGCCGCACCGGGCGTCGATGTTGAGCGAGTCTACTATGACGTTGCGAACGATGAAGTGATCGGCACCGAAGCTATCGGCACAACCGATGACTATGGCTTGGTTCGCTATCTACCAAGAGATGAAGACGACTCTAGTGTTGAACTCATTCTTCGCGCTTATGATCAAGACGGCGCATCGTTGATGTCGACGGTTATGTCTCTGACGGAACAGCTTAGTACAGCGCCTCGCCATGTGTTCTTTACACCGGGTGTTGATTCCAGTGAAGTACAGGTGACATGGTTTACCGATACAGCGATGGATGCAACTTATGCTTACTACGGCAGGAATGGTAACCCTAATCAGCACGCGTCGATGACGGAATCGGAGATCCTGCCGTTCTTCTATGGTCCAGAATCCGGCGTTGTTCGCGTGCATCACGCTACCTTTACAGGATTGGAGCCGAACACGGAATACAGCTATTACGTTGCCAATAACTTTGCACGCAGTGAAACCTTCACGTTCCGCACCGACCGTCAGGATGATGAGGTTCGTATTCATCTGTTTGGTGACACTCAAACGACCAATGATTACAACGAAAACCACGGTTCACCGTTGGTCAGCGAAATCTTTGACAAGATGAGCGCTCAGCTTCCAAACCCTGATCTCATCATGCACGTGGGTGACCTTACCGAGGATATGAGTGATTACCAGTTGGTACGTCAATTCTTAGAAGCACTGGAAGGACAAGGCCGATTTGGCTCGGTGATGTTTGTTCCGACTATGGGTAATCATGAGGTCTATAACGAGGGTCGATACAAGTACGAGTCTATCTTCAAATCGCCAGCTAATGGTCCATTCGAAGCTCCGAACAAGCAATCTGTGTACAGCTTTGATTACGGTAATGCGCGCATCGCTGTTGTCAACACAGAACTGTTCACCGATGAAGAGTGGCAGAACATGATGAACTGGCTTGAAGACGATATGGCTTCTTCAAATCAAACTTGGAAAGTTCTGATGTTGCACCGTCCACCTTACGAGGGCAACAAAGATTCAGGCAACGAATGGTCGAAACGCTATGTGCCATCTGCTGTCGACAGAGCGGGCATCGACCTAGTTGTTGCCGGGCACGACCACATGTACTCGAGAAGCGTTACTATGGCAAGCGACAGACCAAATCCATCAGGCGCAACGTACCTCATAGCAGGCTCGGCTTCGATGAAGTTCTACGATGCCGATTTTGGTGGCATCGTGCCTTTTGCTGATGTGCTTTACGACGAGAATGTTCATACCTACACAACACTGCATATCCAAGGCGAGCAAATGGAAGTGCAAACGCGCAATATGAATGGTCAGCTTATTGATCGAGTGACATTAACCACACGTGAAAGTCGCGGTTTTTAAGGAGCACATACGATGAAAAAGAACACTATTGCACTAAGTGTACTGTCTATAATGCTTCTCGCTGGATGTAACGAAACCGAGTATAGGGATAACCCGATTCCGGTCGACGCCAACACGCGAGGCTTTTGGACACTGTCTTCCACTGAAGATTGCGAGCTATCAGACTACTGCTACGTTGATTACAGCGAATACAACAGCAAGCTGTATCCAATAGACAGCGGTGACAGAATGCTGACTGCTCTCGAGGCTAAAAATGCAGAAGTATCTGTGTCAGGACGTCTTGAGAATGCGATTAAGTTGGTGCCTTTTATGGACGACCAAGGTCAGATGGAAGGCCAACCCCGCTTGCAAACCGATCAGTATGGCGATTTTGAATCACGTCCTTTAGGAGACGAGTTTACGATCCAGATTAGAGCCACTGGGGAGGAAGGGTCCATTCTTTCACTATGGAATGATGACGGTTTGGGCTTGCATCTGGAAATCATTGATGATGTCTTTATGGCGACCTTTGAACAGCACCAACGTAAACTGTTCACCAACATAAAGGATGCTGATTTTCATGAACTCATGCTTCGCTCTGATGGAACGACAGTGACCTTGACTCACGCTTGTGAACAAGTTGCTGAGTTTACTCGAACACCAGGGCAACCCATCCTAAGCAGTGCACCTTTAAAGCTAACAGCCTATGAGATGCGCGGCGGTTACACGGACGCAAGCCAGTACATCGGAGCTATCGATATGATTCGAATCTCAGATCGCTTTGAATCCAACGTATTCTGCTAGTTAGAGACTTTTGCCTACTAAAAACGGCTCCCTAGGGAGCCGTTGTTTTACTTGATTATTGCTCTGCGTCATCAGCACTGCGTCTCGTTCTAGGTCCTAGTCTGCGAAACTCGAACCACAACCACATCGAGGCAGCGCCAATCAAGTAAGCCATGATAAAACTGCGATCATCCATGACACACATCCTGACGATGTCTAGTGTGTCTGCCACGATCTCACCCCATTAGAAGTAGTAGTTAGCTTGCAACCAGCCTGTGGTGTCTTTCTTCATATACTTAGTTTCAGCAGTATGTTCAACTTTAAAGCCCACCGAAACCACGTCTGTCAGCATATAGCCACCACCAACTTCCACTTGAGGTACCCACTCTTTAGCTTGTTGGACGTAAGTAGACTTAGGGTTGGCATAGAGCCAGTGACCAGCATCAAAAGCATACATTCCGTACAGACCAGCTTGATATACCGTTGACTTAAACGTCTCTTTACCCGCTTCATCCGCAGACGTTCGACCGACGGAAAGCATAGGGAAAAGCATTACGTTATCAGTAATCTGGAACTTATAGATCATCCCAGCTAATGCTGTTGTACTATTGCGATCTCCTAAAACATCTACGCTAAAGCCTAGCCCATCAGTGACATGGAAATAGCGACCACGGTAGTTATAGTCGACTTTACCGTCGGCAGTTTTCTTGTCAGCAACACCAAGATCCAATTGGAAGATGTTGTTACCCATACCCAACATGCCATTAAGCTGAGTCGCGTCACCTGAGCGAGATACACCAAGCGTCGAGAATGACGCAGTAGGATCGCCGTAGTTGATATCCTCAGCATCAGCTTGAGTAGAGTTTGACGCCCATGCGCCCGCAGTCAGCGCACATAGCGCCATACCAAGTATCGTTTTTTTCATGATATTACCTAATCAAGAAAAGTCCGTTTAATTAGGTCATCCGTGGTCATTAAAGCCTATGGTCAATTTGCCATGGGTGTTGACGTTGTTTTCTTGCGCTAACTTTAGGGAGTTGCTAGAAATGACTCAAAGCGGGTAATATTTAATTTTCGAATAGTTGGTGCTGAATGCGTTAAAAATAAAGGCGTGAAGGAAAGCCCTCACCGAGCGACAGATTCTGTGCTCGGTGAGGTTTATTGCGGGCAGTTAGCTAGATGGAGAGTTTTCAGGCTGACCACTTTTAGCTGGGAAGTAAAGGTGCTTGAGTTTAGTCAATACCTTGCCGATATCCTCTAGCATCACATACAAACAAGGCACGGCGATAAGCGTAACCACCGTGGCGTACATCACCGCGAACCCAAGAGCAACAGCCATTGGTTTAACGAATGCGGCTTGTAAGCTGGTCTCGAACATAATTGGCAACACGCCGAAGAACGTGGTGATTGAAGTGAGAGTAATCGCCCGGAAACGCGCGCACCCTGCTTCAACCACAGCCGTTTTAGCGCAATCACAGCGCGCTTTGATTTGGTTGACATAATCGGTCATTACTAGGGAATCATTGATAACAACCCCTGCCGCCGCGATTAAACCAAACGTCGACATCATCGACATATCCAAGCCATAGAAATAATGGCCCCAAATAGCGCCCGTTAGACTGAACGGAATCACAGACATAATAATGAACGGCTGAGCGTAGCTCTTAAGCGGCACTGCAAGCAGAATGTAGACCGTTATCATGCCAGCAATAAAGAAAACAATTTGCTCCGCCTTCTGCTTTTGCTGCTCTTCGATGGTACCACCAAGCTCTGTCGTTACGCCTGGGAACAGCGCTTTGATCTCTGGCAGCACATTGTCTTCAATGTTTTTGACCGCTTGATCCGGCTCTATCACCGACTCATCAATAGAACCATAGATATAAACTGTCCGGAAACCATTCTCACGTCGGATCTGGTTAATACCTGGCTTACTCTCGATATCGACGACATCTCCCAGCATCACCTTCTTGCCAGATGGTGTATTAATTAGTGCATAACGCAGTGATGAGAATGCCTCACGAGTGAGCTTTGGATAACGCACCATGACTCTCACTTCTTCGGTATTTCTCAATACACGTTGCGCCTCACCGCCGTAGAAGCTTCCCCCGACTTGCGCGGCCACACTAGCTAAATCTAGCCCGAGGTCGTAAGCGACAGGTTTGAGAGAAAGTTGTACTTCACGACTGCCAGTGTCCATTGATGAGCTGACATCAAATAGACCCGTTTGTAAACGAAGCTGTGAAACCAACTCCCTACCTGCCGCATTGAGCACATCCATGTCTGGACCATACAGCAGATAACCAAATTCATCGCCCCCATCACCTCCGGTCACATTGTCATTGATAATGATCGACTTGAGGCCAACAATAGTAGGCAGTTTTTCACGCCAACGCCGCGACAGCTCAAACGCATCGACAGGGCGAACTTCTTCATCCACCAGAGGTAAGATCAACATGCCTTCTGTGCGGCTTGTATTAATCGTCATCATATCTCTGATGACTGGCATGCCGTACTCTTCTTCGACCTCTTTATCAACGGCGCTGACCACTTTTTCTAAAGTTAAAAGCGCATCAATCGTCTGCTCATCGGAGACGTTACTGTTCATCTCTATTTTGATAATTGGAAAATCAGAAGGAACCTTCGGGCTCGGAATCATACGAACATGCCCCGAGGTCATCATAGCAACACTTACCAGCAATATACCGACAAACCCCGCCATTACTGACCAACGCCACTCAACGCAGCGGCTCACCAAGCGTTTGTATGGTCCATTAATCAGTCGGAAGAAAGCGCGGTTGAAACGTGCCCGATAACTGTTCTCTTTGACCGGAGTAAACTTGGTGTGCGCAAGGTGAGCAGGCAAAATCAGCTTGGATTCAATAAGACTGAATATCAAACAGAAGATCACCACGATAGACAGCCCATAGAAGAAGGCTTTTTCAGGTCCAGTGGAAAACAAGAATGGCACGAACACGGCAATCGTGGTTAATACACCAAAGGTCGCAGGTGTCGCTACTCTCTGCGCGCCACGCACGACATTCGTTACGCCTCCACCACTTTTCTCGACTTCGGTGTAAACACTTTCTCCTATCACTATGGCGTCGTCGACCACGATCCCGAGCACCATAATGAAAGCAAACAGAGTAATAATATTAATACTGACATCGAACAACGGCATCAACATTACCGCGCCGAGAAAACAGACTGGCAGCCCCACCATTACCCACATGGCTAGACGGAAGCGCAAGAAGATAGTCAGTAACACAGCAACAAGCACTGCACCTTGCAACAGATTCTTAAGCATCATGTCGAGACGGGCATTCAGGTAATACGTCATGTCCATCAGCGTATGGATTTGCACGCCATGTGGAAGCGTCTGGTTTCTTGCTTCAATGTAGCGTTGAACCGTTTCAGCGACCGGAACCATGTTCTGCGTTTTGGTCGCTTTTACCGTGAGGTAAATGCCATTTTCGCCTGAGAACTTGAAGTAGTGCTGCCCCTCTGTAAACGCATCTTTGATGGTCGCAATGTCTCCAAGAAGTACCTTGGAGCCATTCGCCCCTAACTTAACGGGAATCTGCCTGAACTCGTAACCATCATAGTACTGATTCTCGATGCGAATAGAGACCAAGCCTGTACTGGTTCGCACCTGACCTGCAGAGAAGTTAGCGGAATATTTTTGAATCGCAGTGACGACATCATCAAGGGTTAAATCATAGGTTCGAAGCTCATCGGGATGAATCTCGATGCCGATCTCATCGGGTGGTGAGCTTACTTCTACCAGAGACACATCATTGAGCTGCAACAGCTCTTTTTCTATCTGCTTTGATATGGTCTTGAGCTCCATCAAGGACGTATTCCCAGATAGCACCATACCAATAACGTCTTGCTTGAACTCTATCTGGGTAACCTTGATAGGCTCCATCGCCTTAGGAAAACTCGCGATCGCATCGACCCGCTGTTTTACTTTATCCAACACTTCCATCAGGTTGGCTTTCGTATCTATTTCGAGCGTTACCTGCCCACCGCCACGATACGCGTCGGTGACGGCTTTTTTGATTTCGGTGACGTCTTTTAACGACTCTTCCACTTTAATCAGTATGGTTTCTTCAATCTCTTGCGCTGATACTCCTGGGTAGGATGCCGTCACGCTGATGTAGTTAATTTCAAAATTTGGGAACATCTGACGTTGGATCAAGAAGTAACTCACCGTACCCATGATCAGCACAAACGCCATCAGCAAGTTGGCGGCGACCGAGTTATTGGCAAATAAGGCGATAATGCCGCGTTGAGCTTTGTTACTCACTGGCTTCTCCTTGCTGCGCAATTGCCTCTACTTCATCGTTAGAACGAATCACTGTCATACCAATTTGCGGGAATTCAGGCACAGTTAGCACCACCTCATCACCGTTTTCAATGCCCGAATCAATGAAGAAGTTAGCTTGCTCTTCGCGCAGTACATGAACCGTTTTTGGAACGAGTTTGTCCTCTTGATCAACCACCCAGACACGCTCGTCGACCACCAGCTCTTGGGGAACTTTGAATAGATTCGCAACCTCTCTACCATTAAAGCGAACCTCTACATAGGAACCAAATGGAAGTGGAGTAACGCTCGTTTTCAGACCATAAGGATCAGCAATACGAATCACCATATTCGCCATACGTGTTGCACTGTCTACTACGCCCAAGTCACGAACAATCTGCCCATCTCGTACCGTTTCAACACGACCTTTAGCGATGATCTCTGCTTTAACACCAACAATGTCGCGCGGCAAGAAGGGCGCATCAAAGCCAGCAATAGGCACCATGACCTCTGCATACTCAATGTTGTTGATGTCAGCGACTTGCGAACCCGCCGTAATATATTGACCCACACCTATATTACGAGAGACCACTAGCGCGTCGTACGGAGCAACAACCTCGGTATTTTCCAAATCACGCTTTGCTCGTCTCAGCCCCGCTTGCGCAGATTTGACTCTGGCTTCTGCGCTAAGAACTTGTGGAATTCGTAGGTAGAGATCAGAGACCTGAGTATCTTTGATCTT
Organism: Vibrio sp. KUL80; assembly: GCF_059725495.1. NCBI lineage: Bacteria > Pseudomonadati > Pseudomonadota > Gammaproteobacteria > Vibrionales > Vibrionaceae > Vibrio > Vibrio sp. KUL80. The sequence goes on along the minus strand of NZ_AP045842.1, from coordinate 1,500,153 downwards.
TTTCGCCTGACGCTCTGCCACGTTTGCTTTGGCGCGCTCTTCAATCAACGTGGCCTGTGCCTGCGCTAACTCTGCTTCAGCTTGAAGTACAGCCGCTTGGTAGTCATCCTTTTCGATGGTGAATAGTACCTCGCCACGTTTTACAACACCGCCAGAAACAAAGTTAGGGTGCCAACTCGTCACTTCACCAGACACCTGTGTTGAAAGCGCTGTGCGCTCCAAAGGCACCACTTCACCAAAGCTTGAGATCTGAACCTGGTGAGCTTCTGCCTGCATGATCTGCGTCTTAACACGCGGGGTGGTATCGAGTTCTTTTTGCTCTTCAATCTCCGGAGCGGTTTCTTGAACCAACATGTAGCCCCCACCAGCGACACCGAGGATGGCGAAAGGAAGTATCCATTTAATACTGCGCTTGAACATAATTTCCCTTTTGTAGATCTCTAGTTATTGTTCTCTAGCCTCAAAGTATTGTACGCAAACTCACTAACATTAACTGTAAGGATTCATCATCTTTTTTGACCAATATCGCTTTCTTGTTACGCTATCCCCTTACAGGGTTACCTATCAAATTATTTGTACACCTAAAACGCAAAAATCCCCGCTAAGGCAGGGATTTTGATTAGTATGACTGTAGCAACTGGTCGAAAAAATAGATTCTAATCAACCATCATCGCATCACATTTCGCCGCACAGATAAAATCATTCTGATGCAAACCCTTGATAGAGTGACTCCACCAGGTTACGGTCACCTTACCCCACTCTAGCAGTATAGAGGGGTGGTGAAACTCATCTTCTGCGAGCTCCGCCACTTGGTTTGAAAATGCCCAAGCCAGCTTGAAGTTTTTAAACTTATAAACCTTCTCCAGCTGTGGAATGCCATCACGGTCCACAATTTGCCAGTCGTTTAACTCCGTCAGCAACTGTTGTTGCTCGTCTTTGCCAAGCGCAATTGCATCACTGCTGCAGGCTTCACAGCGTAACTCATTAAGCATGTGTTATGTCCTTTGGTTCAAAAAGTGGAGGAAGTAGCCCAGATTCCATTGCGCGAGCAACATCTTGGGATAAGTTTTGTTGTTTCAATTCATAAAGTTGTCGTATGTCGTCAAGCACAAAATAGGTGGGCTGCATAATGTCGATCCGATAGGGCGTTCGAAGCACATTATCAACATTAAACGCTTGGCGAAGCGGTCTCTCATCATCGAGGGCATACAGTGTTTCACCAGGGGATGAGAGAATACCGCCGCCGTATATCTTGAGATCACCATTCTGCTCAACTAGACCAAATTCAACCGTAAACCAATATAGCCGCGCCAAATACACACGCTCTTTACTGTCCGCTTGGTAACCAAGTTGGCCATAGTGCTGAGTAAACTGAGCAAAGTCTGGGTCAGTGAGCATTGCGCAGTGACCAAAAATTTCATGGAAGAAATCAGGCTCTTGGAGGTAATCAAACTCTTCTCTAGAGCGCAGAAACGTTGCGACAGGAAACTTACGCGCCGCCAAAAGCGCGAAGAATCGATCGAAGTCAATCAACGCAGGGACAGGCTCTACTTGCCAACCGGTCTCTCGCTTTAGCACATCATTAATCTCTGTTAACTGCGGAGCACGATCTATCGGCAGATTAAGCAGTTCAAGACCGCGCAAGTACTCTTTACACGCCCTGTCCTTAACAAGATCCAATTGGCGTGCGACTAAATCGTGCCAAATACGATCCTCATCCTCACTCCAATCAATTAATCCCTGTTCATTCACAGGTTTAGATACATACTGAGTCATGCCATTTCCTTTAACAAGCTCCTTACATAAAGCCTATGTGTTCGAGTATTCTCTGACAATAACCCAGTAGATCCTGTAGTACGCCCGCGGTGTAACATAAAATTTACATTTGTAATTTTTTAACTGAAAATTCAATCAATTGAAATTCACCATTAAGTTTGACTTCGCGAGCTAAACAACCAAAACTTAGAATCAAAACAACACCCTAAAGAGTGTAAGTAAAATGTTAACGCACCCAAATCTAAACCCGCCAATGTGGATACCTGATGCTAATAAAGCATCCAAGAGCCTGTTACAACAATTTATCAACCAGCTCGACCTTGAAGGCTCTACTCCTATCGATTATCAGAAGCTACACCAATGGAGCCTCGACAACGCTGAGCAGTTCTGGGAGCGGGTTTGGGACTTCTGTGGCGTCATTGGTTCAAAACAAGGTCCAATAGCGACATTAGGTGACGCGGCATGGGGAGCATTGGTACCGGCGAGAGATACCATTTGGCTTTCGAAGTCTCGGCTCAATTATGCTGAGAACTTGCTCGCTTATGGTGACAAAAATGGTGAGAGCCTTGCGATCATATTTCAAAACGAGCAAGGCTACACTGCCGAGCTTTCATGGCGGGAGCTGCAAGACCAAGTGTCACAAATGCAGCAGTGGCTAATCGAGGTAAATGTCGGTGAAGGTGACGTTGTAGCAGGGTACTTGCCGCACTCCCCTCACGCCGTCATTGCCATGTTAGCGGCAACAAGCCTTGGGGCAATTTGGACCTCAACTTCACCCGACTTTGGTGCTGAGAGCGTCATCGAGCGCTTCGGTCAGGTAAAACCTAAGGTGTTATTTGGCGTCGATGGGTATCAGTTTGGCGGTAAGTCCTTTTCAATGAATGAAAAGAATCAAGCCATCTGTCACGCGATCGAGTCAATCACCTATATTTGCACGATTGGCTATCAGCATTTGGGTCAACAAGAACCTTTGAAGGAAAGCGCTGAGATCGTTAAAAGCGACAAGGCTAACCATGTCGATTGGAACTCTATCTTTACTCACTACAAAAAACAGCCTCTTCGCTTTAATAGGGTTGCATTCAACTCACCTCTGTTTATTCTTTACTCGTCTGGTACCACAGGTAAGCCAAAATGCATCGTCCATTCCGTTGGTGGTATCACGTTGAATCACCTCAAAGAGCACAAGCTACATTGCGATATTCGCTCTGATGACCGAGTTTTCTATTACACTACCTGTGGTTGGATGATGTGGAACTGGCATGTGTCTGCACTCGCGAGTGGGGCAACGCTTGTTATTTATGATGGAAACCCCGTTTACCCCTCTGAAGAAGTCCTTTGGGATTTGGCCGAGCGTTCATCGGTGACCTTATTTGGTACTGCAGCTAAGTATCTGGAAGCTATCGAGAAAAACGGTTTTATTCCGAATAAGAAGTTTGCACTTACCCACCTCAAAACCCTTTGCTCAACAGGGTCTGTTTTGTACCCAGAGCAATTTGATTATGTCTACCAGACAATTAAATCTGACCTCCATCTTGCCTCTATTTCTGGCGGGACCGACATTTGTGGCTGCTTCGTCCTTGGTAACCCTATCTCTCCCGTCTATCGAGGAGAATGCCAAGCTCCAGGACTTGGTCTTGATGTTAACGTGTTTAACGCCAACGGAAAGTCTGTTTCAGAAGAGCGCGGCGAGCTCGTTTGTCTTAATAGCTTTCCAAATCAACCGATTGGCTTTTGGAATGATGACGGTGAACGCTACCATAATGCTTATTGGGCTGACTTTGAGCAGTGTTGGAGTCATGGTGACGATGTATTAAAAACAGTAAATGGTGGGATGCGTTTCTTTGGACGCAGTGACGCCACTCTTAACCCAGGCGGTGTGCGTATTGGAACCGCCGAGATCTATCAGCAGGTAAACCAGCTTGATGATATCGTAGACTCTATTGCTGTAGGTCGAACCCATCTTGGCGACGAAAGAATCGTTCTGTTTGTTCAGCTTTCACCGACAGCGGTACTCAACGAATCTTTGCGCGATTCTATCAAGCAGCAGCTTAAAACACATTGCTCTCCTCGCCATGTGCCTGCAGAAATCTATGCTATCAGTGAAATACCGAAAACAAAGTCTGGAAAGTTGGTGGAACTTGCGGTGAAACAAGTGCTGCATGGTAAAGAAGTTAACAACAAAGGTGCAATTGCAAACCCACACGTTCTTGACGAAGTTGCTAAGTTTGCACATAGCGTGTAGCACCCAATACACTTTACGTATAGCACATTGCGTATAACGCCTAGGCTTCTGTTCCATAAGCGCTTTTCGATAGAAAAGCGCGTCGTTCATCTAGATGAACTGATTCTGAACTCCCCACTCATTCTTCATTCAGTGCGCCCTTAGCATACTGGCTCCATCGAATCAGCCGCGCTTCGAGAATCATGCGGCTATCTGTATCAACTGATGGACCCCACAGACAAGAGGGAAAGAATGATGAAATCACTAAGCGTAGTTGTTATCACCTTAAATGAAGAAAAACGTATAGCTCGTCTTCTTAGCGATTTGAGCTGTCAAACCTATCAAGATTTCGAAGTCATTGTTGTCGACTCAAACAGTGATGACCGTACCCGCGAAGTTGCTGAAAAATACCACGCCGCACTGCCTAGTTTAACGGTACACCAAATGTCTGATCGTGGCGTAAGCCTAGGTCGAAACAAAGGAGCAAACCTGGCTAAAAATGAGCGCCTACTGTTCTTGGATGCTGACGTTCGTTTAGATAAGGATTTTCTTCAAAAGGCTATCGACAAACTTGAAGAAGAAAAGCTCGAAGTGGCTGGTGTTTACATGGGATCACGCAAACTCGCTCCCGCTTTCAAAGCTGGATACGGTCTTTTCAACGCCGGACTATTTGCTACTCAGTTCTTCTTCCCTACTGCGGTTGGCGCATGCATTTTCTCAACCAAACGAGTGCACCAAGAGATCGGTGGTTTCGACGAGGAGATCGTACTCTGTGAGGATTGCCACTATGTTAAGAAGGCTGCACAAACATGGCGTTTTCGATTCTTACCAATGAGCTTCCAGTTCGATCCGCGTCGTCTTGAGCAAGATGGCTTCTTTAAAATGGGCTTTACCTACCTAAAAGCGAACGTTCGCCGTTTCATGTTTGGTGAAATGCGCAACAACGAGATGGAATACAAGTTTGGACATTATCAGCAGCAGTAATGCTAGCGCAAATTTGTAACAAGTAAGCTAGGTAAGGATTGGATATGTTTGAAACATTAGGACTGTTTTTTGGATCGCTGTTAGACGCACTTATAGGACCAAACCTTGTCGTGCCTGGTGAGCCTTTCATGATTGCGGCAGGCTATCAGCTCTATTCTGGTGCCTACTTAGCCGTGTTTGCGGTTCTGTTAGGAGGTCTAATTGGCGACCAACTCAGTTTTCTAATTGGACGTCGCTATGGATTCCGCACCCAAAAATCTTTACTGCGCTGGCAACCTAAAATCCGTCGCCCATTAGCCCGCTGCCGCTTACTGATTAATCGTAACGCCTTTTGGGTGATAGCTTTTGCGCGCCTACTGGGACCAATCGCGTGGGTAGTGCCCTTTATGGCAGGTGCTAATCATATCCGATGGAGTAAGTTCTCTGCCTATACACTTATTGGGCTTGTCTTAGGTGTTGGTCAGTTTGTTACTTGGGGCTTTCTATTGGCAGCGGGTGTAGACAATGTGCCGATACTGGGTGAAGCCGCGACCTTTGTGTCTGAGCATAAGTATACGCTCGGGCTGACGTTGGTATCACTTGCTCTGCTCTACTTTGGCATTAAGAAGCAGTGGCGCAACTCCTGGCTAAAAGCGTCAAGTCTATTTCTCGCGGGTGCATTAGCACTCAACTACTCGCATTTTTTCTGGTGGAGTGATGACGCCGTTGTGCCGCTTACACAAACACAAAACGTTGAAGTAAACCTTGCTGAGCTTGATTACAAAGTCTACGCAGGACAGTCGACACTGTACGCTGCACAGGCCCTTAACGTAGTTTATTTAGGAGAATCACCAGTCAAGCTAATGGACGAGTTAGGTTGGATTCAAAATAAAACCTTCTCTCGAAGTGATATTGAGCTAGCAGATTATGTTTCTCTATTACAGCAGCGCACGCCACCCGTCTCTGACTTGCTTTGGAATGGTCAGCCTCAGCATTTCGCTTTTCAGCTACCAGGGACACTGACTCATCGCTCACACATACGATGGTGGTATGCGGGTATTGATGCTCAAACCAAACAACCCGTTTGGGTTGGCGCATTAAGCTACGATGACGGGCTTAAGTTAACACCCTATGGAGGAATTGTTACCGTACTACACTCTATCTCGCCCGATGTCGACGTTGAACGAGAGCAGTTAAAAACCGACGTATTCAGATTGAATGACCGATGGAACGCGGAAAACATTCAGCTTGCTTCTGTAACGAAGAACAACAGTCAACACGACTACTTTACAGATGGCCATGTGCTGGTGGTTTCTGAACAAGCCTCTTATGTGAATAATCTACAACCATCTGAAAGTATTGAGTTTATTACCATGAACACACAATCATAAATGAGCTAAGTCACTGATATTTAGATGTCATCCGTCGATTTGTTTAGAAGCGCGAATTATATTAATTAGCCGTGTCAAACATCGACGGTTCGTTAATTAGCATTTAGCTCTGTGACTGATTGTATCAACTAATTTCAGACACATTGATGTTACAAAGCCGCATACCTTATATTCACGTTCAGCAAAGACCTTCCAAGTTTTTGTAAAGTCAGCTCAAATAATAAAGGTAAAAAAATCCATGATCACTTTGGCCCGTTTCGCATCAACAAGCGATCCAAACCAACTGCGCAGCTCAACGCGCCCACAGCCTGCAGCGCCACCGGCACAGCATGCGAACCTTTCTTTCTTCCAATTAAATGCGCTTGTTCCATCCTCTCCACGCAGTACGCGAACCGTTCTTCATACTAAGTCATATCATTCTAAAATCGCTCAGCATAATGACATAGTAACAAGACAACTATCTTCCCAATCCTGTTTCAAACACTCTTTTTCAGCTCTCTCTTCCCATTGTGGAGGATTGGCATGATAGAAATTCACTGGACGGTCGCCCTAGCTATGAGTTTTTGCAGTATGCTCGGTGTTCTACAAATGTATGGTCGTCGTATCGACCGTTTCTTCAAACGTGTAGTAGAAAACATGCTTCGCGTCGGTAAAGGCTCAATGAAAGCGTCTAGCTACTCACAGCAGCGAACAGAGACAGAGCTATACCAGATTGGACATCAAGAAAGAAAATACGAGTTTGGCGATTACATTCGCCAGCAGAGTAGAAGAAAAGAAGACGATTAATTTCGATAGGTGAGCTTTCCTGTTTCGCTAATCAAGTACGTGACTCAAGACTAACGTTGAGTCACGTACCTCTCAATCTATGTTCTAACTGCTACGCCGTTACGGACAGAACAAGCCAAATGTTGTATGCACTGTAACCAGCTAACAGCAGCGCACCCTCAACTCGATTAATTCGGCCTTGGCGACCAAATCCATACGCCATAAAGAACAGCGCCACTGTCATCGCCATCATCACCAGCCAGTCACGAGATAGTACAGCTTCAGGCACGCTCGCGATTGGTGAGATCATACCTGCAATACCAACGACAGCTAGAATATTAAACATATTGGATCCAACGACGTTACCGATCGCAATATCATGCTCCCCTTTACGCGCTGCTGCGATGGAGGCGGCTAACTCTGGTAATGATGTACCAAGCGCCACTATGGTTAGACCAATAATTAGGTCACTGATGCCAAGAGATTGAGCTATCGTCACCGCACCCCATACAAGAATGCGTGAACTGACTACCAGCAGTACAAGGCCGAGTACCAACCAGAATATCGCCTTTCCTAGTGACATCGTCTTCTCTTGTAGCTCTTGCTCGGTATCGGTTTCTAGTGGGTCGCCTTTACCCTTGATTCCAGAATAAATGCTCCAGCTTATTAAGCTGAAAAAGCCAATAAGTAGAATCGCCGCTTCACCGCGTCCTAGCACACCATTCCAAAGTAATGCCCCCAGCAATAGACTAATAGCGAACAGTAATGGTAGCTCTTTCTTAACAATCACAGATTGCACCATAATCGGTGCGATCAGTGCAGTAACACCTAAGATAAGGCCAGTGTTAACAATGTTTGAGCCTAACGCATTACCCAAAGCAAGCTCTGGGTTCCCCTCTGCCGCCGCCATCGCTGACACCACCATCTCTGGTGCAGAGGTACCAAAACCAACAATGACCATACCAATCAGTAGTGGAGGCATCCCAGCGTGACTCGCCGTTGCCGCAGCACCGTCGACAAATCGATCTGCACTCCAAACCAATAAGATAAAACCAACCAGAATCGCCAATGCGGCAAGTGTCATATCTGTGTCCTCAGTAGGGAAAGATGTGTATGTTTGACAAGCAAGTCACTGTCTCCAGTGACAATTTTAGGACGGGAATAGTGAACTTACATGATTCGCTTCGTCAAATAATGATTTTTATCGTGGCGACAAAAAACGAACCCTTAAAGACTCGTTCTTTTGGTTACCAAACAAGGTAGGACCTTGTCGATCATTCTTGATGCTCGCGTGCCTTGTTGTAAGCCACTCTCTGTAAGTTGGCATCAATCCCTTGGTCACCCAACATTCGCTCCCAAAGCACGGAAATTTGGTCAAGGCTACGCTCACTAGGATAGCGAGTCGGAGCCTCCAATAACTGCCATTTTGAGTCGGCCGTAGCTTTAGCGAAAACGAACTCAAACGCCAAGCTATCCGCCATGCCTAACCGAAGATCAGACACAATCAGCTTTTCTCCATCTTGGCGATATCCCAAAAACCCATGTGAAAAGGCTTCTAAGCCAATGAGAGTCTGCGGCTTACTCTCGAGAGGCCACTCGCCACGAGAACGCTGAATGAAGTCAATTTGACGATCAGAATCAAGCAGAGATGCTAGCCCTTCGAAATACTGATCACCTTCAACGACAACAACGCGCCAAAGCAAAGTGTTAAATGGTGATGGAGTGATCAATACTTGATCATTGCTAATGTTTTGTGCCGCGAGGTTTTCCTCGACTCGGTCGGCGATGACCTGCTGGGCTGCAAAGCCCCACAAGAGATACAAGCTCGATACTAAAACAACGCCCTGGCACCAACGCCCACCCACACGCTTGGAAAACAACGCTACGACAATACCAATAAGCAGAGGTATGGTGTAAAGCGGGTCGATAATAAACACATTACCTACTTCAAAGTAACCGGGCAGTGGCCACAGCAACTGAGTGCCATACGTGGTCATCGCATCTATTGCGACATGTGTAACCAGCACACTGAGAACTAAAGCAAAGACTCGTTTAAACGACCAAAACGCATCAGGTCTAAGACGGCAATAGAGCCAACTGACAATAAGGGAAAATATTGGAATCAGCAGCAACGAATGGGTAAACCCGCGGTGCTTTATGGTGTTGCTTACGGCATCACCATAATCGAGTACCACATCCAAATCTGGCAAAGTACCAAGTGCAGCGCCTGTAAGAAGCACCTTTACATTACAGTGTTTGCCAGCTATCGCACCAGCAACGGTTGCCCCTAGGGCCGCTTGGGTAACGGAGTCCATTGAAAATTAATCAATCCTATTTCAGTTAACTATCTGTTTTAACTTATATAACTACTTCTAGTTTACGTAACTATTTTAAAAAAAGGCCACACGGATTTAGATTGCAACGGTCTAGATCTTATTGTGGGACTTTAGCCATTTCAGCCCTTCTCGCTTGGCCAGTCCTTCAATCTTTTGAGTATCGATAAACTCAATCACTGCTGCGGCGTTAGTCTTTGAGTATTCCCTCAAGCTCCAACCAATCGCCTTTTGAATAAAGAACTCTTTGTCTAGTTGGTTTTCAGAGATGATGGTAAACAGCAAACCTTGATCGGTATTTTGCTTGAACTTCAACTGGTAGAGAATTGCAGTGCGTCTCAACCAAGTATTGTTGCTTTCGCGCCACTGTTTTATCACACAAGCGGTTTCCATAGGGAATCGCTGGTACAAGCTAGCCACAATGTGAGTGGCTAGCATATCTACCGTGTCCCACCATGACTTTGTTGTGATCCAGCGCTCGACATGTTGAAGGAAAGACTCTGATAACACTTTCTTTTGCTTGATAAGTAAATCGACAGCAACGAGTTGATATTCTCTTTGAGGTAAAGCCCAAAGCTCATCAACAATAGCAGCCAGTTCATCTAAGCTGGGCAAATGCGGTTTCGAGAACAGCACTTTTAACGCGTCACGTCTTGGCCCTGATTGAATCCCATAGAACTCATACTGGTCTCGCATGTATGCCTTCATAAAAGTGGCATTGTCACTGTTTTTTAGAGGTTCTAATACCTGTTTAACTTCAATACTCCAATCGTGCATCACTACTCCGCATTCATTGGCTGTCGCTTTGTTCCTCATTAAAACAGCGAATGTAGTAGTCGCCAAGTGTTTGTTGACCGTAACGAGGAGCGATGGCATCTTGCGCCAACATGGTAAGGAAAAACTCCGCGGGCCCTCCCCATTTCTCTGGTAGTTGTTTCGCAATGACAAGCCCTAGCTTTCTAATAAAGTCTGGCAGAACAATTATTTTCGACTCTTTGCTCTGAGCGTTAAACGCAAGCTCAATCATTTCACGCGTAGACAGTACCTCAGGCCCACCTACGGTCAACTCCAGTTCCGTGCGATCAATCGCCTCAATACAAAATCGAGCGAGATCAGCGCCATGAATCGGGTTCACACGCACACCATCCTGCCCAAAAAGATACCCTTTTCCTTTGGCAGTCATGTTGTAGATCTCTTCTAAATCGGAAAAGAAACCATTTGGGCGAATAACACAAGGCTCCAGAACGTCTGTGTTTAACAGCCTGCGCGCGAATCGCTCTTTTGCGGCAAGCAATCTGACGTTTTGATGGTGCTCAGCACCGAAGGCTGAAATGTAGATCAACTTTTTCACGCCTGATTTTTCTGCTTCTTTAAGCACATTGAGATTCGCTTGATAGTCAATATCCATATAGGTGACATCATCACGTTGTCGAGTAATACCTAGGCATGTAATCACCACATCAACATCGTTAAAATGACCTTCCAATTGCTTAGGATCCGTCACCTGAGCCTCCACTATCTGCGATGCATCTAGCCCGATCACTTCTAACTTACTGCGATTTCGAGCTAACGCCTTGAAGCGAGCTTCTCGCATCAACAACTCTTTTATGATGTGCAGACCAAGGTAACCGGTCGCGCCAACAACTAAGATATTTTGGATTCGTGACATACCTATATCTCCTCATTTGCTGTCTGCTCTGATTCGGGACGATACGGCTCTTCTCGCAAGATATGGCTAACCAGTAATTTGAGATAAAAGAGTGGCAAGAACCACTCAAGTCCCACTGGCACCGCAAACCAATACAGGGACAACAACAACGCGCCAGCATACATAACGAGCGCGATCGGTCGCTGCAAGTAGAGCGGCGTCATCAGTACCACGCAACTCGCTATCATCATATAGCCACCTGTGACTGCTACCCACAACCAGTTTCCTTGCAAAAACATGCTAGCAACCAGTGATAGTTGCACGAAATGAACAGCCACAAACGAGAGATGCTGCCTAACCCCTTGCCCTTCGCGATGAAACCATCGCTTAGCACTAGAAGTCGCATTGGTAATAATGCCGCCCACGATATCTATCGTGAGCAAAAATAGTAGTGCGAGTTGCCCTATGCCCCACGAAGAGCTGACTTCCCTGCTAAAGCCAATGGCAGCGACTCCTGCTATTACCGGAATATAGAGCTGAATTCGCTTCTCAGCTTTAGTTGCGCCGGGACCGATCAACTTATCAATGTTGCCCCAAAAACCGCCTCTCACCCTTGGGAAGTTCCAATTGATATTCATAGTAAAACCCTTTTATAGACCACTTGGTCTTTTTAAAATATAACGCCAATCCGATCGAGTAAAGATCTTTTTTGACCGACTGGTCTAAATAATAGAAACTGTGTTACTATTATTGAATTGGTTCAGAGAGTTAGAGATACAAATGCCGAAAATCGTTGATCACGATAAGAGACGCCAAGAGATAGCCCTCAAAGCGACGACCGTGTTTTTAGAGCATGGTTACAAGAACGTAGGTATGCGCCAACTATGTGACTTATTAGGAATGAGCAAGAGTGCTGTTTATCATTACTATAAAAGCAAGGATGAACTCTTCAAGGCTGCGACCGAGGCTATGGTCAGTTATGATTCGGATGCTTTAATTGATTTCCCGAAAGCGAAAGACGCCTCGCGTTCTCAACGAATAGACAATTTTATCGCCATATTTAGGCAGCTTTCACCACGGTTTTTTCAAGAAATGCAGCTTGTCGCTGATTACATTGAAGTCATTGGATATGAGAATGTATCTAGTGACCCTAGTATGAATGTAGCGAATCAAAGGTACCTAGCGCTATTAGATGACTATGTCTGCAATACACTCTCGAACGAGCTCTATACCCTGATGCTTGGGCTCTTAAACCACCAACTAATGATGGGCGCAGAGCTCGAGGATGCTTATATATCTAGCTTAATTGAAAAGCATATTGCCTAAAGTCTTCACAACGCAAAGAGAGGCGAACGCCTCCCTTATTCAATCACACGCTAAGCGAAAACACGCTGCAATCTAGCGATCGCTTCTACTACTCTTGAACGTGGTGTCGCCATATTAAACCGAAGGAACTGCTCACCTCCCAAACCAAACGTCGAACCATGGTTGGCTGCGATTTTGGCTTCACTTTGTACCTTCTCAATTACCTCACTTGGTGCCAAACCTGTTTCTGAAAAATCGACCCAAGACAGGTATGTTGCCTCCAGCGGCATCGATTTCAACCCTTTGATCGAGTTGATACCTTCATCGAATATACGGCGGTTCTCATCTAGATATTCCACTAAAGCCTCTAACCAGGCTTCCCCATGTTCATAAGCCGCTGTTGCCATCAGCATGCCAATTCGGTTGGGTCCGATACCGGCAGCGTTGAGTACAAATTGAAACTTTTCGCGAAGCTCTGTATTGGGAATAATCGCAGCGCCTGTTAGTGCCGAGGCGATATTGAATGTCTTGGTTGTCGCAGCCAGAATGACCATGTTTTGCTCATGCTCAGGAGCGGCCAGAGTAGCAACGGTATGCTGGTGAGGAGGGAAAACGAGGTCGTGATGAATTTCATCGACAACCAATACCAGATTTTGGCGATGACAGAAGTCCGCGACTTCTCGGATCTCTTCCTTACTCCAAACACGTCCGCCTGGATTATGAGGAGAGCATAAGATAACGAGCTTTTCATGGCCTTTTAAGTTCGCTTCAAGCCCCGCTATATCCATTTCGTAGCGGCCTTGGTTCTCAACCAACGGACTTTCAACAACGACACACTGATTGGCTTTGATTACCCGCGAAAACGCATGATAAACAGGCGTAAAGAGTATAACGCCGTCATCCGGTTCAGTATAAGCTTGAACGCACAGAGCCGTGCCTTGAACAAGACCAGCACAAGTTAGGATCCACTCCGGTGATACTTCCCAGTTGTGTCTTTTTTGCATCCAATTAACCACAGATGCCTTATAGCGTGAGTCGTCACCGTAATAACCATTCACACCATTCGCTGCCGCATCGAGAAGGGCTTGGTTAACTTCAGACGGCGCTTTGAAGTCCATATCCGCGACCCACATGGGTAGACCATCGTCCGCAGACACTCCAAAGCTCGCTTCCATTTCATCCCACTTTGCCGAGTGGGTTCCTCTACGCTCTACAATCTCATCAAAATCAAACATGGTCTGCCTTCGCTCTAGCTAACAATGCAAACCAGTTTAAACGCCTGATTTAAAAAGAGCTAGAGGCTTAACTCGACATAGTTAATTGCAAGTACCCCGTATGAGGGTCGGTTGATTCATCAACGATAGTGAAGCCACAGCGATGGTAGAAGCCTATGGCACGGCAGTTATCTTTGTAGACACAAAGTGACAAGGCATCGCGTTTACGCCTCGCATCTAATAACAAGCTCATACCTATGCCGCCACCTTGTAGCTGAGGTTCAACAAACAATGCGGCAAGTTGTTTATCGACGAGGGAGTAAAACCCGACCACCCTGCCAGCTTGTTCAAACACATAAGTCTCTGAGTTAGGGAGATATTGCTCGCGCATATCATCAAGCTTCTGATGCCAAAACATAGGCTCAACAAAGTCATGGGCCTCTACAGAAGCGGCCAGCCAAACCTTAAGTATGCTCTCGGTATCTGCGTCGGTGTACTCTCTGATCATCGGTCCTATTCCATGTAGTATTTGAATCCAAAATGGCTCTTTTCAAACCCAAGTCGCTCATAAAAGCGATGCGCCCTTTCTCTGACTTGATTGCTTACCAGCTGAACGATCTTACAGCCTTTGTGTCTCGATTGTTCGATGGCAAACTTCACTAGCGCCGCGCCGACTCCTTGTCCTTGCGCGTTATTAGCGATAAACACGCCTTCAATATTAGCTCGTATTTCACCGTTGTAAGTAAATTGAGGAATAAAACTCAGCTGTAATGTGCCAACTACCACATTGTCTAACGTCGCAACGTAAAGAAAATGATCGCTTGAGTGCTCGAACAGCTCGAACAGCTCGAAAATAGCATGCATGCCATCGGTTATCTCGCCATGACATGCTTGCTTCAACTCGGGTTTGTCATCCCAGAAAAGCGGTAAAATGAAAGGTAGATCTTGCTGATTTGCTAGACGGATGTTTAAGGTTGGATTGTTAGTCATCATTGTGTTTGGCTTATCTGTAAACTGTCTTCAACCAAGCAGTATGTAATAGTTTCATTACCATAGATTGACAACCACAGCTCAACAAGTCTTCGCTTCTACTTTCTCGCAAATATACTGGCCAATAGGAATTGCCGAGGTTGCTGCTGGGGATGGTGCATTACAAACATGAAGACTGCGTGGTGTTTCAGCGAAGAGAAAGTCATGCACTAGCCGTCCATCAGACATCACCGCTTGCGCTCTGATACCCGCAGGATAAGGCTCTAGGTCATGCATTTCTATTGATGGGCAGTATTTGCGCACTAACTGCAAATAGCCAGGGCGCCAGAGTGAGTTTTTAAACTCTGTTAATCCTGTTTTGAAATGAGCGGCCGTTACTTTCCAAAAACCTTTAAAACGAAGCATTTGTAACGTGTCTTCGAGACTGACATTGAAGTCACCGTAGCCTTCTCGTTTAAAGCCTTGAACGGCATTGGGTCCAACCGTCACAGAGCCGTCAATCATTCTGGTTAAATGAACCCCCAGAAACGGCAATTCGGGGTCTGGAATCGGATATATCAAATGCTTGACGATTTGATTGTGACGCGCCGCTAGGCGGTAATATTCACCGCGATAGGGAATAATTTGAAAGTCTGGTGTTATACCGATCATCGTCGCGAGGCGGTCAGCCATTAGCCCGCCACACACAATTAGCTGTTTGCACTTCAATATCGATTTAGATGAACTCGATACACATTCGACCTCCACACGCTCTTTATGCTCGGTGAGATTGGTAACACGACTTGATAGGTAAAGTTTGCCACCCAATTTGGTAAACGCCTGCGCCATCCTTTCAGTGACTAGCCGATAGTCAACAATACTGGTCGAATGAACCTTTATTGCACCCAAGCCGCTGATCGCCGGTTCCATATCTCGGAGCTCATTTTCATCAATCAGATCGACATCGATTTGGTTTTCGTGGCAGCGCTGATACAGATCCTCCATTCGTTGCTTTTCGATCTCATTAGTCGCCACCAGCAACTTTCCACAGTTTTCGACCGCGATACCGTGCTCGTCGCAAAATCGTTTCGTTGCCTCAGCACCTCTGCGGCAGAACTCAGCTTTAAGGCTTCCCGGCTGATAATAGACTCCGGCATGAATCACTCCGCTATTATGACCTGTCTGATGCGCCGCCAGCGTCGACTCTTTTTCTACAATGGCTATTTGAGCACCAGGATGCCTCTGCTGTAGTTGCCAAGCCGTTGATACCCCAACAATACCACCACCAATAACGATATAGTCATAAAGCTCTGTCATCACATCCCCTGTGAAATATCCTGTTTCTAATACCTTACTCTCTGTTTTTCGCACAAGAAAGTGTCGGCCTCACTGCTTTCAAATAAAGAGATATCGAACCTTGGTAAATAGCGCGTTTATCTTCTTCGCTGGCAGAAGAGAATTGCATTGAAAAGGCAAAACCATGTAGGTAATCCGCGAGTAGATTGACCGCATTTTGGCGCTCGCTTTTCGTCAAATTGATAGCGTCTACAATCTCATTGAATCTTGACATGAATACGTCTGCAGGGCCGCTGCTTTTCATCTTAAACAAGGTTTCCAGAAGTCCCGGATACTCACCAAGCAATTTAAGATAACTCCAGCCCAGCTCTAATACCTCATCTTGCCATCGAGTAGTGCCAGTTGGCTCGTAAATTCCCTCAACGAGAGAAATTGCAACCGCCTCGAGAACGCTATCTTTATTGTTGAAATAGTGATAAATCGCCATGGCATCGATATTAAGTTCTTTCGCTAACGCTCTGATGCTTGGGATCTTTCCGTCAGCCTTCATCATAGCTTTTGCCGTATCGACAATACGCTCTTTGCTCAGTCCGTCTTTCCCTTTCTCGGGACGTCCTCGTTTCTTCGGCTTGACAGTCATATGAATTCCTAGCTAAACTTCATTTAATTTCTACACTGTAGAATTTTAGCAAAGATAGACTAGATTGAACACATTTTCTGATATGAACTAGGAGCTCACCATGGCTAACATCGTTTACATTGCTACCAGCCTCGATGGTTACATCGCCGACAAAGATAACGGCGTTGAATGGTTGCATGACATTCCAAATCCAGAGGGTTCGGATTTTGGTTTCGCGGAGTTCATGGACAGAGTTGACGCACTCATAATGGGTAGAAACACACTAGAAATCGTATTGAGCTTTGATTGCGATTGGCCCTACTCGAAGCCTGTCTTTGTACTGAGCAACACAATGACTGAAGTACCTAAAGGGTTAGAGGGCAAAGTGTTTTTGGTCAACGGTGAACTCAAAGATATCGTAGAAGACCTTGCTCAAAAGGGCTACCAAGACCTGTATATCGATGGCGGCAAAACCATTCAGAGCTTTTTAAAAGAAGACCTGATTGACGAGCTGATTATTAGCACAATTCCAGTGTTACTTGGTAGCGGTATATCTCTATTCGGTGAGCTAGACAAGCCATTGAAGTTTAAACATGAGTCTGCGGAAAGGTATGCTGATTGTATCGTTAAGAATCGGTTTGTGAGGGTTTAAGTCGACTTATCCCAGCCTAACTATCACCTCTTGCTCAGACTGTTAGTGAGCAAGAGGTACTCAAGCCTTTCAAACTTCTCAATTACACCTTTCTCCCACAAAGTACACATTGTTTCCAAGTTGCGATGGCAATGATCCTGTTGTTTCCTCCAATGTCGAGTATCACTTATCAACGTGGCAAAGGCTATGAAGAGACACTTGTATAATGACTCCCAACAAACTGGATTTCGAAAACAGCTTAGAAGTAATCCAACACTTACCGAAGCAAGGCTTTGGTATTACCTACGGAGGGGGCAACTTGGTGCCAAATTTCGGAGACAATATGGTGTTGGCCAGTATGTTTTAGACTTCTATTCAACTGAGGTGAGGCTTGCTATTGAAGTAGATGGGGATAGTCACTACTCCGAACGTGGGTTGGTTTCAGACATGAGGCGGAGTGAGTTTTTAGAAAGCGTTCGGATACGTGTGGTGAGGTTTTCGAATCGAGAGGTTTTGGAGGAAACCACTACGGTTGTTGAGATGATTAAAGGGATTGTAGCGAAGTTAAAGCATTAGGCGGCGCGCAGCGTTTACTCCTCCCCTGATAAGGGGAGGTTGGGAGGGGTAAAACGCAGAAGCTACATGCTAACTCCGACTCAAACTTGAATTCCGTTTTACCCCCTCTAGCTCCTGTCTCTTGATCACAAGTCTGGATCAAGAGACTTTGCTAGATCATACCCCTCAACAATATCTTGCAGTCTAAACCAACCTTCCCAGAGTCGTTCCCATCCAACTCGGCCAGTTCGCTTAGTGTCATGCCAGTTGGCCAGTTTCCCCAGATTGAGGTATGCCCAGTGTAAGTGTGGTGGCTTCTTTGGGAGACGTTTTTTCTCTCTTTTTAACCAAAGTAATTTCCAAGCCTTGGGGCTTAGTATCTGTTCGCAACTCACTTTCTTAGCTCTATCTTTTTCTAAACCCAAGTATCGAAGTTGCTGAATTCGGCATGCTATAAAGCTAAGTAAAACAATCATTTTCTCTAGATTGGCTCTGCTTTGCATACGTAGGTTTTCAACTTGAGTTCCTCCTGTCTTCCACGACTTATGGAAGTCTTCAATTAACCAGCGTCGCTCGTAATATTCTAGGATGGTGATGGCTTGTTTTTTGGTTCTCACAGGTTCAGAAGTCAGAATATGCCAGCACAACCCCTTGCTATTACCTTGTTCAATGCAACTTACGTAATTAAGTTGAACCGGCTCTCCCTTCTTGGTCGATGGAACTTTGAGCGTCACAGGTGCGTAGCGAATATCACATATCGCTTCTCGTGCTTTTCGCCCACCTCTCTGCATCACTGGAACCGTTCGCTCACCTGCACTTTTAAGCGAAGAACCGAAAGAGTAGAGTTTATCGTCTGACTCCTCTATACAACGAGCCTGCATGGAGCGAACAATAAATCTCTGATTATTTTCTGTTTTATACGTCAGGTACTCATACAGATCTGCTTCTCTATCACATACAGAAATGACGTGCTCCATTGTATCGCCCAGTCGTTCTGCTACTTTGCGAGAGGCTTGTTCCCATTTATAGCTTTCTTTCTCTTTATATGGACGCTTGGGCTGCGTTTCACTTTTTCCTTTCTCAGCTAAATTTCGGGTCCAGCGGTGCTGTTCAATCAAGCCCACAACATGGTGTTGCTTAGGAGAAAAAAGCAACACTGAGTGAGCTTGAAAACCTTTCGATTTCTCGTAACGAGTCGTGTGCCCTAGCTCTTTAGATACAGTTTTGTGGGTAAAGCTTAACGAGGTTGTGTCTTCAAGGGCAAGCAATGTCCCTAAGCCTTTCGCAGACTCAGCAGTCGCAGAGAAACCTGCTTCTGCAATGTCGTCTGCTTTGATGTCTTCGTTTCGAATGAACCGATAAGCGGCTTCAATATCGGCTGGATTAGAGAGAGATTGCAACACAGATTTCCCTATATGGCTGGCTATTGAGCTCGCAAGAGAAACAAGCCGACGGGTACGTCGTGGGTCACCAAGCTGAGCATCATTAAAAGTGGCTTTGGCCCATTTTGCAGTATCTGTGATGAACATGTCGATATCCGTGTTGTTTTAGATATCGTTTAGATCGCAGTTAAATCAATAAGTTTAATAAAATAGCGCAAGGATTAACTTGCGCTATTTGTGTATGAAAGACAGCTCTAGCTCCCCCTTAGCAAGGGGGAGAACTTCGGGCTAGCTCCTTTCGTCGCATCGCCTATTTTAAAACAGCGATGCGCTGCAAGCTCTTTGCTCCTCCCCTGATAAGGGGAGGCTGGGAGGGGTAAAGCGCCGGAGCTACATGTTAACTCCAACTCAAACTTGAACTCCGTTTTACCCCCACTAGCTCCCCCTTATCAAGGGGGAGAACCTCGGGCTAGCTCCTATCGTCGTATCGCCTATTTTTAAACAGCGATGCGCAGCATGCTCTTTGCTCCTCCCCTGATAAGGGGAGGCTGGGAGGGGTAAAATGCTCAATCTTAGCTTTCAAATGAAAGCTTACCCCCAAACGCCCCACTCCAGTCCTTATCAAACTGTTCAACCGCTGGTTCAATTGCTGGATGAGAGAACATCTGCGCTGCAACATATACTGGCAATGTAATAGCACCAATCCCTAACTTCATAACATCCATCGCTTGTTGAACATTCTTGAAACTTGCTGCCAAAATTTTTGCTGGTAAGCCGTTTTTCTCGATCAATGTTTGGATATCACGAACAACCGCCACTCCATCACCATTCATCGCATCGATACGATTTACATAAGGTGCCAAATAATCAGCGCCACATAGCGCTGCCATAAATCCTTGTTGAGCGGTGTAAATCGCGGTAGCGAGAACCTGAATACCTTCTTTTTTCATTAGCTTAATCGCAGCGAGACCCTTCTCCGTCGCTGGTACTTTCACGACCATATCGTAAGGAAGTTCATTAAGCATCTTAGCCTCTGCCACCATGCCAGCGACATCTTTACTGACGACCTGTGCGTGAAAGCGAGCTTCTTTACCTAAAACGTCAGACATTGCCTTTAGCGTCTCGGTGAGACCCGTACCTGAATTCGCAACAATAGTCGGGTTGGTTGTAATACCTTTTAATGGGAAACACTGGTTAAAGCGAGCGGTTTCATTTACATCGGCTGTATCTAAATAGAGTTCAATCATAGATATCTCTCGGACCTTTCTTTGAGCAATCTCAAGTTGTGAACAATATAGATCCAGCGAATGTTTCAGATCTTGACCCTGATCAAAACAAACTTCAAATGAAACCTTTAAATTTCATTTAACGAAAGCAATAAACTTTCAAAAACGAAACCTATGAAGAATGTGAGATTCGAATTAGAGAGAGGCTAGCATGTACTTCAACATACAAAGATTTTCAACTCACGATGGCGATGGCATTCGCAGAATCCTTTTTTTAAAGGGCTGCAGCTTGGCGTGTCCATGGTGTCAGAACCCTGAAAGTCGTAGCCCAAAGCACTCGTTACTATTCGATGAGCGCAGTTGCCTCGAGCAATGTACATCCTGTGTCGATGTTTGCCCTTCAATTGAAAGAACGAAAGACACCGTCACTATCAACAGACAGACACTGGATGAAGCGCAGATCATCGCGCTGAAAAATGTCTGTCCGACACAAGCGCTAAGCGTCTGCGGCGAAGAAGCTCAAGAAGGCGTACTCATTGACACGCTGATGAAAGACAAGCCGTTCTACGATCAAAGCGGTGGCGGCGTAACGTTTTCAGGTGGTGAGCCTTTAATGCAATCTGATCTCGTGACGTCAATCGCAACCGAGTTGCACCGACAAAGTGTCAATACTGCTATCGAAACCTGCATGCATGTGCCATGGAAAAATGTTGAACAAGCTGCGCCTCACATTGATTGCTGGCTAGCAGATCTCAAACACACCAATGAAGAGAAGTTTCTCGAGTGGGCGCAAGGCTCTTTGAAACGAATCAAAGCCAACTTTCAAAAGCTCGCTCCTATCGCTAAACGCATTGTCATTCGTGTGCCTGTAGTACCGGGATTTAACGATACCGAAGCTGAGCTTGCTGACATCATCGACTTTGCGGCTTCACTTGAAAGCTGCAACGAAATTCACCTGTTGCCCTACCACACCTTGGGCATCAACAAATACCGTCTGCTTGATATGCCTTACTTATGTGCAGACAAACCACTGAACAACCCTGAACTGCTTGAATACGCGCTACAGCACGCTAAGCAGTATTCGCATATGAACGTGATCGTACGAGGTTAATTACTATGGAACTCAACTATTTACCAAAGCGTATTCAAGACCATAAGACAGCACTAGTGAACATTGTCACGCCACCAATCTGTACTGAGCGTGCCGTTGCTTACACAAAAGCTTATCGTGAAAACGAAGACAAGCCGGTTATCGTTCAGCGCGCTCTTGCGCTCGAAGAACACCTTAGAACGCGTACCATCTGGATTGATAATGGCGAGCTAATTGTCGGTAACCAGGCAAGTAAGCTACGCGCTGCTCCTATCTTCCCAGAGTACACTGTGCGTTGGATTGAAGCTGAAATTGATGATCTAGCGGATCGTCCAGGTGCCGGCTTTGCGGTAACAGAAGAAGACAAAGAAGTTATTCATTCACTCACTCCCTACTGGCGTGGTAAGACAGTACAAGATCGCTGTTACGGTATGTTCACACAAGAGCAGCAAGCCATTCTTGCGACCACGATTATCAAGGCGGAAGGCAATATGACCTCCGGTGATGCACACTTAGCGGTCGACAATGAAAAGATCCTTGCGCTCGGTCTTGATGGACTCATTACAGAAGTTGACGACTTCCGTCAAAGCAATGATATTTCAACCTACGAAGGGCTTAAAAAAGAGCAATTTTATAAGTCGGTCGACATCGTTCTGCGTGCTATTCAACAGCATATCCTGCGCTTTGCTGAGTTAGCCTCTGAGATGGCAAAGAATGAGCAAAATACGAAACGCAAAGCCGAGTTAGAAACCATCTCTGCAAACTGTGAACATATTGCTTATCACGCGCCAACGAGCTTCTGGCAGGCCCTTCAGCTCAGTTATTTTGTTCAGCTTATGCTGCAAATTGAGTCGAACGGTCACTCGGTGTCGTTTGGGCGTATGGACCAATACCTAAACGACTACTACGTAAATGATATCTACAACGGCACTTTGGAACTTGGGTTTGCGCTTGAGCTACTGCAAAGCTGTTGGCTCAAGCTTCTCGAGGTCAACAAAATCCGCTCTGGTGCTCACTCAAAAGCGTCAGCAGGCTCTCCGCTTTATCAAAACGTCTGTATTGGTGGCCAAAGGCTTGATAACCAATGTAACCCGGTAGATGCGGTAAACCCGCTATCTTGGGCAATACTGGAGTCTTGTGGGCAGCTTCGTTCCACTCAACCAAACCTAAGCGTTCGCTACCATGAAGGGCTAGACCAGGAATTTTTAATGGGCTGTATCGAAGTCATTAAGTGTGGTTTTGGTATGCCAGCCTTCAATAATGATGAGATTGTCATTCCCGAGTTCATCAAGCTTGGTGTCGAGCGTGAAGATGCCTACAACTATGCCTCAATTGGTTGTATCGAGACAGCTGTACCTGGTAAATGGGGCTATCGCTGTACAGGTATGAGCTTTATCAACTTTGCTCGGATCTTGTTAGCCGCTCTAAATGAAGGCAAAGATGCGACAACTGGCGAGTGCTTCCTACCACACGACAAATCTCTAGCGAAGGGTAACTTTGCCGATATGGATGAAGTCATGACTTCGTGGGCAGACCAAGTTCGCTACTACGCAAGAAAATCGATCGAGATCGATACGGTAGTGGATAGCGTCCTAGAGCATCAAGCGCAAGATATCTTCTGCTCATCGCTAGTGGACAACTGTCTGCCGAGTGGGAAAACAGTGAAAGAAGGGGGAGCCAAGTATGACTGGGTATCAGGTCTGCAAGTGGGTATCGCCAACCTAGGGAACAGCTTGGCAGCAATCAAACACTTGGTATTTGAAGACAAACAAATCAGCCAACCCGAGCTAGCGAAAGCACTAGAAGAGAACTTTGAAGGCGCTGAGCAAGAGCAGCTTCGTCAACGTATCCTTAACTTCGCACCAAAATACGGCAACGATGATGACTCCGTTGACCTACTACTCGCAGAAGCTTACAGCGTGTATATCGATGAGCTGAGCAACTTCGTCAATACTCGTCACGGTCGCGGTCCAATCGGTGGTGGTTACTACGCGGGCACGTCTAGTATCTCGGCAAACGTTCCGTTTGGGGCTTCAACTATGGCAACGCCGGATGGGCGAAAGGCAACAACACCTCTAGCTGAAGGCGCAAGCCCATCTTCGGGCTCTGACCGCTTAGGTCCGACTGCGGTATACAACTCTGTCGGTAAGATCCAAGCTGATAAAATCTTAGGGGGTGTGCTGCTGAATCAGAAATTATCACCAGCAGCCGTGGCGTCTGAAAGCGACAAACTCAAGCTATCCAAGTTGATTCGTACATTCTTCAACCACCATAAAGGTTGGCACGTGCAATACAACATTGTATCGAGAGACACCTTGCTCGCGGCGAAACGTAACCCTGAGCAATACCGTGACTTGGTGGTACGTGTAGCGGGGTACTCAGCCTTCTTCACTGCGCTTTCACCGGATGCTCAAGACGATATTATTGCGCGTACTGAGCACGAACTCTGATAGAGGCTAACAGCTACACTTCGCAGTTTTTTGTGAAGAGTTTAGCTTTCAAATGAAACATAAATGAAAGAGAGCTATAATGGCTCTCTTTTGGTTTGGTGAAGAAGCTAGATAGAGATGGCGTTAGTCTCGGCAAGATTCCTGCCTGCGCAGGAATGACGAATCCAATTACTAGCATCTCCAAAAATGGCGTCATCCCTGCGCAGGCAGGGATCTACTCAAAGCGATCACCAATCCACACCATAAAACTCAACCCCCTGTTTCCCAAGGACTAACTATGAACTCCAGACAATCTGAAATCCTTAACCTCGTCAACGACAGAACCCGAGTCCAAGTCAGCGAGCTTTCTGAACTCACAGGTGTGTCTGGCGTCACTATTCGTCAAGACCTTAATTTCTTGGAGAAAAACGGTTACCTCAAACGGGTTCATGGCGCCGCAGTCGCACTACAGAGTGATGATATTGAGTCGCGTCTTGAGGTGCACTTCGATATCAAGCAGCAACTCGCGAATAAAGCGGCGGATCTTGTAACGCCAAATGAAACCGTGCTAATTGAAGGTGGCAGCGCCAATGCTCTGTTAGCGAGAACACTCGCAGAGCGTGGTGATGTCACCATTATCACACCATCAGCTTATATCGCCCATTTAATCCGCCACACGTCTGCCAACATCATTTTGTTGGGTGGCGTTTATCAACATCAAGGGGAGAGCTTGGTCGGGCCGCTCACCAAGCTTTGCATTGAGAACATCCACTTCAGTACTGCGTTTTTGGGGATTGACGGCTTTGATGTCGATACCGGCTTTACCAGTCGAGATATGATGCGCGCCGATATCGCTAGTACCATACTTGCCAAAAAGCGTCGTAATGTTGTACTCACCGATTCAAGTAAGTTTGGTCAGATATTCCCCTCCTCAATCGGCAGCACCAACGAAATTTCTGTGCTCATTACAGATGAGGCTGCGCCTCAGGATATGCTCGAACATATGAAATCTAAAGGTGTTGAAGTCTTTGTCGGCTAGCCAAATATTTCTGGTTTGGTGTGAGGTTTGGCATAAGTGAGCCTCCCCAAACTGTCTGTCACATGGTAGTTGTCCAAACCCGATACGGCGACACTGCCTAGTGATTCGATATCAATATAACCGCCTTCAGCGATTGCCTCTCGCTCGACATGCAGGTTAGTGATCTCTCCAATCAGCAATACGACACCGTTTAGGTCGATAGTTTGACTGCTCTTTAGCGCAAGCGAATACTTTAACCGACTCTCGGCAACAAAAGGGGCACGCACACCCTCTTGCCATTCAGGTGTTAATCCGACCGCCTCAAATTCAGAAACTTCTCTTGGGTAGCGTGACGACGTCTGGTGCGCTCGTTTCCAGATATCATTGTTAACGTGATTAATGGTGTACTCGCCGACAGACTCAATGTTCTCTAGCGTATCTCTAGCGACTGAGTGGGGCCTTGAAATCATTCCGATTAATGGAGGGTTAGCGCCCAAATGAAATACCGAACTCACAATGGCTAAGTTGGTGTTTCCTTCGTGATCTGCAGTGCCTACAAGATTGGCACTTTTAAAGCCCGATAAACTATTAACGAAGTTAGCTCTATAACGGTCTTCTAAGCTAAGTATATCTTGATGAGTAACATGCATGTGTCGATACCTGGATTAGCGGAATATTGATATAAGTTACTCAAACTCAGTGGTTTTCGATCACCGTGATGCCCATCTCAAGCCAACTCTGGATTAATTATTAATGCCATGCACTTTGCCAATATAGTGATATGCTTTGAGGTAATAAGTGTGTTTGTGGAGTGAGCGGATGAAAACCCTTGAACAAGAACTGTCTCGAATTGACTTAAACTTACTCGTCTCCCTTAGTGTGCTAATTAAAGAGCGCAACGTCTCTCGTGCTGCTGAGAAGCTTTATTTGTCTCAACCAGCAATGAGCCGAACGCTTGCCAGACTCAGAGATCTGTTTGACGATCCACTGTTCTACCGTGAGTCCAATGGATTACAGCCCACAGCGAAAACACTTGAGCTTGAAGCATCACTGGATAGTATTCTGCTCTCAATTGACACCTTATTGAATGGGCTTAGTTTCTCCCCTCTCGAATGTGAACGTGCTTTTCGTTTATCCGTTCCCCCACTGATGAGTCGATTCCTAACCGCGCCTTTAGCTAGGGCGCTTCAAGACGTTGCACCTAAGGTCACGCTAGAAGAGTACCCATCATCACGCGAACCGATTCAACTGCTAAAAGATGGACAGGTCGACTTTTCGATTCATGTTGAAGAGCCACCTCAAAGTGATGAGTATCAATTCCAAAAGATCGGTAGTACCTACCCTGTTATCTATGGCTCTCGAACTCATCCGTTAACGCAACATACCGATATCACCATAGAAGACTGCCTTAACTATCAATTTGTCGATCTATCCCTGGATGTTCGCTCTAATCATAATTACCTAAACCCAATCGATGTAGAGTTGGCTAAACAAGGTCAGAGTCGCACCATAGCTCTGAAGTCCGGGCAGCTTTCCACGCTTTTGGATTCTCTTGCAGGGACGGACCGATTAATGATTTCAAGTCATGCGTTAGCGGACGACCTACTCAACCACGAAGATCTGCAAGTGATTAAGGCATTTAATCGTGACGACTACTACGTCGGCTTGTATCTGATTGAACACCGAAAAACGGAAAGTAGCCCAGCTCATCGTTGGTTTAAGCAGCTTGTCGTCGATTCATTGTCCGAGCGAATCTCAACGACTTAAACATGATATGCACCTCAAGCATATCAGCTATAAGTGCATATCATTGGAATAGATAGGGCTATCTTCGTAAGCTATTCATCAACAAGCAACGCTATTAAATACAGGGCGAGTTAATAGTGACAATGAATCCACTTCGGAGATAGCTATGACTTTCAAGAAATCACTCATTACTTGTTCAATCCTTGGCCTTGGTTTTGCGCTCACCGCTTGCAGCACAACATCCACCGAAACTGCAAATCAAGCCTCTAGCACTATAGAGATCACAGAGCAAAATTACGCTCATGCGGAAACCGCTCGTAACTATCGCAACTGGGTAGCGCTTGGTGCAAACCAACACATCACGCACATGCGTAACCTGCCTCCGAGAGGTAAAGACGCACCAACAGTCCAGATGAATGACGACACCTTATACTCTGTTGCAGTCGTTGAGGCAGTGGACGGAATGGTGACATTTGAAATTCCAGAATCTGACGTTTATATGGCGGTGCAGGTTGTGAACGAAGGCGGTCACGGTGAACATTACGTCGTTGGTGAGGGTTCATATACCGCGGCGATCGAAACAGATTATGCATTTCTCATCTATCGTACAGGCACAGAAAAAGGGCTAGAAGCAGCGCGCACAGCTCAAGATAAGATCGAAACAGATACACTCAAGTTCGGCACTTATGAAGTGAAAAACTACGACTATCAAGAAGTCGAAGCGTGGACGTCTACCCTCACTGCCGAAACACAGGGACAAGTATTTGCTTATACCTTCCCTCGCACTTCTAAAGAGGTGACGGATTTGCATCAGTGGAACTTGGAGAACGCCAATGGCTGGGGCGGTTCATCGCCTGAGGTTAATGTCGCGAACCTGTACACCAACTCTGTCATGCTTGACGCGGAGCAGTGCCAAACCACAACCTTTGAGGAACCCGAGTCAAAATACTTTACCTCATTAACACCGTACGATGAGTCTCGCTACCTTATTGCTGGGGCTAACCATATCTCATCAAACGATTGGGTAACGAATGGCGACGGCACGGTCACTGTGTCTTTTAACTGTGGCTCGAATGCCATCAACAACATAGATACCAACGGACAAGATTTCTCATTTACGGTGCGCTACTACGGCGTGAGCCAGAAGGTAATGAACGGTGAAATTGCTCCAGAGAAATCCGTTATCAAATCATAGGCGACAAACAGGTGAGAATGCGATTGCCATTCTCACCTAATAACTCTTTGATAAACCGCAGATATACAGTTCGCACATATCCTTTATCCAAACCTATCATTTCTAAAGCACATCTCGATTAATTATATTAAACACACAACCTAACACACCACCTCGAGGAGACTCTCATGTTCCCAGTCGTTTATAGTGATTATGCCACCAGCATTCTGTCACACTTAAAACAGCAAGGTATTGATGTTAGTGATATGGTCGCGGCTTCTGGTCTTCCTAGTGATTATCAGCAGACAGAATCTACATTCTTGCCACTACGTGCACTATTTAGGTTGCTAAAATTGACCTATCAAGAACTAGGAGAAGAGAAAGGAACCTCAATCATTCGACAGGTACTACGCACTCAAATTGTCCCAGCACTCCTTGCTGAGCTAAATGATTGCGAAACTGTTGAGCAGGCAGTACGCAATCTTATTCTGTTGATTCAAGCTCAAATACCACAATCAGAGATATCATTGACCCCGTATGGAGAAAATTTCATCTTCACGCGCTACAAAGCAAACACAGGTGAGGACTCTGCGTTTATTTGGTCAGAAGTTTTCTCATTATGGACTATGGTCGAACTCATTCAGGCTATCACTCAATCAAAGTGGCTTCCCAAACAAGTGCACATTCAATCGCAATCTTGCAGTGATGTGATTGGGTGTTTCCCACGCCAAATTCAGTTTATTCAGGCACGTGAGATGTCTGGTGTGATCATTGAATCAGCACTGCTATCGCAACCTGCGTCCTTCTCAAATGCGCGAAGGGATGAGGATGAAGAAGACTACGGTATGCACTACAACGTCATCAGTCAAACCTACAGCGCCCTTCGACCTTATGTCCTTGAGCTTAAGTTTGACTTAGAGCGAGCGGCTCAGATTATCGAAGTGAGTAAGCGCACACTGCAAAGACGCTTGAGTCAGCATGGCATCACTTTTCGACAGCTAAGAGATAACTTCATTGCTGACATTGCACTGGAGCAGTTACAAAAGGGTGAAGCGGTTTCGAGGGTAGCGGTCAATGTTGGATTTGCCAGCGTATCTCAGTTCTCAAGGTCCTTTAAGCGCATTACAGGACTGGCACCATCACGCATTGCACTTCGCCATATCTAGGGCTAGCTTTACCAAAAGTAACAGTGTTTAGCGTCAACATGTACCTAGAATATTTCTTTAAAATTCTTGAGTGTGTATACTTAATAGGTTGAACTTGCGAAGTTGTACTCTGGATTGTAAATGCAAATAAAGAAAATGGATGCGCCACACGATATGCAAATAGGCGCTAGGTTCGAAACAAAATCTCATGGTTATGTTACCGTTGTAGAGTATTACAATACGCATACCGTCATTGTCGCATTTGAGAACACCGGTAATATTCGCTCTACTACCGCGTCAAAATTACGTGGCGGGCAAATTAGCGATCGTGCCGCACCCATTCAATCTTCCATGGTTGGAGAGACGGTATTATCTCCAAAACATGGAATGCTAACGATTACTCAAGTCGAATCTGAAAATGTTATTCTATTAGAAACTGAAGACGGTGAAGAAATTCGCATGCTTCGTCCCGCCGTGCAAAAACTTCGTGAAAAAATCAATGATGAAGAGCTCAACAACGAGCAACCTAAACTACCGACTTCTTTGAGTGCACTTACCAAGAGAAATAAGAAAACCAAAGACGTTAATAAACTACTCAAAAAGATGCTTACTGACTATGGTAAATAATCACTTACTGCAATGCCATTATATTCATAACACAAAATACTAATAACAAGTCTTTCATTTAAACTACAAATACCACTCCTTTTTCCTAGACTTCTCAATGGGCCATAACACTAAAGAGTTAAAGTCCCCTAACTTGGGACTTTAACTCAAATTAATGCGATCTGCGTCACAAGGTCAATTTGGTTTTGTGACGCAGGTCTATTGTTGTTTTGGGCAGTTTGGATATGATTTGTACCATCCAATAGCGAGGAAAACCCTTCCTCCCCTATAAACTCACAAGAGAATGATGATATGAAAAAGATTATGGTTGTATGCGGAAATGGTCTTGGTACTTCACTAATGATGGAAATGGCTGTTAAGGAAGTAGTAGGTAAAATTGGTCTGGATGCCGAAGTTGATCATGAAGATCTATCATCTGCAGCGTCAAGTACTGCTGATATTTGGGTTGCTGCGACTGACGTTGCGAACCAATTAGCTGATGCTGGTAAAGAAAACATTGTTAGCCTTGCGAATATTTTTGATAAAGCTTCTATCGAAGAGCAATTGAAAAAATTCATGTAAGGAAAATATGTAATGCAAAATTTCTTCGAGTTTATGCTGGGCTTATTAAAAGAGCCCGCAATCATGGTAGGTCTTATAGCTTTCGTGGGCTTAATTGCCCAGAAAGCTGACGTATCGACTATTCTTAAAGGCACAATTAAAACCGTAATGGGTTTCCTAATTTTAGGTTTTGGTGCTGGCGCTCTAGTTGGCGCACTAAATAACTTCTCAACTGTATTTACAGAAGCATTTGGCGTAAGTGGTGTTATTCCAAATAACGAAGCAATTGTTGCTCTAGCACAAGAAGCTTTCGGTTATGAAATGGCATTAATTATGTTCTTCGCATTCTTAGTTAATATTCTTTTGGCTCGTTTCACGCCATTGAAGTTTATTTTCCTTACAGGTCACCACACCATGTTCATGTCAATGTTGGTGGCGGTAATCCTGTCTACTGCGGAGATCCAAGGTGCAGCATTAGTTGCAATGGGTTCAATTATCGTTGGTTCACTAATGGTAATCATGCCTGCTCTTGCGCAAAAATATACCGTGAAAGTAATGGGTACTGACCAGCTTGCTATGGGTCACTTCTCAACGTTTTCATACTTAATCGCAGGCTATGTGGGTAGCAAATTTGGTGACCCATCGAAATCAACAGAAGAGATCAACGTACCTAAGAGCCTTATGTTCTTGCGTGATACGCCAGTTGCAGTTGCAACAACAATGGCTATCTTCTTTATGATTGCATCTATCTTCGCTGGCGGTGAGTTTGTAGAAGGCGTATCTGGCGGTCAGAACTGGGTAGTATTTACCTTCATGCAATCTCTGGTATTCGCAGGCGGTGTTTACATCGTTCTTCAAGGTGTGAAAATGTTGATTGCGGAAATCGTTCCAGCATTTAAAGGCATCTCTGACAAGCTTGTACCAGGTGCGAAGCCAGCTCTAGATTGTCCTATGGTGTTCCCAGTAGCGCCTAACGCAGTATTGATTGGTTTCCTATCTTCATTCGCTGCAGGCCTAGTGTCTATGGGTATCCAAGGTGCTTTTGACTGGACAATCATCGTAGCAGGTGTTGTACCTCACTTCTTCGTAGGTGGTGCTGCAGGTGTTTATGGTAACGCGATGGGTGGTCTACGCGGTGCAATCCTTGGTGCATTTGTTCAAGGTCTATGTATCTCGTTCCTACCGATGCTACTACTACCAGTTCTAGGTGGTCTTGGTCTTGAAGCAACAACATTTGCTGACTTCGACTTCGGTGTAGTTGGTCTGGTTCTAGGTTGGATTGTTCAATGAGTATTTTTAATCTAATTGGCGATAACGGCATTGTTATCTGTAACGAAGAAAACTTGTCTGTCGACGCTGCACTCGACATCACCTGCTCAAAGCTATTAGAGCAAGGTAAAGTAGAAGCCAGCTACCTTGAAGCAATCAAGGCGAAGCATAAAGAAATCGGTGCGTACTACGTACTGGCTCCTAAAATTGCAATGCCACACGCTCGTCCAGAAGACGGTGTTAACGAAGCAGCGCTTCAGGTAACAGTATTCAAAAATGGTGTCGATTTAGAATCAGAAGATAACGGTGACGTTTACTTCTCAATCACACTGGCGGCAATGGATTCAGACAGCCACATTCAAACCATTATGGCGTTAGCTGAACTGTTCCAAAACGATGATGACGTTGAAGCCATTATCGCTGCTGAGAGTGAAGCTGCAATCATCGAGATTCTGAAGAAATACTAATCTCGAAACAAAAAACAAAGCCCTTGTATGAAAATACAAGGGCTTTTTTAGTTTGCTATGAATAACATTATGTATTAGAGAAAGCACTCGCCTTATGCTTATCAACCGCTTCAGCTTCATCAAACAGCTCAGCGTTGAATACAATATAGCCATTCGACAACATCCCTTTGGCGACTTGAGGGCGACCTTTACACCCTACCCCCATCAATCTCTGACACAAAGCATCTGGTGCGGATTGATACACGATATCCAAAAACGGCAGTTGAGCGTCGGTCACAATGCCATGCACATTAAACTGCTCTATCGCATCTTCAAAGAGATCTGAATCAGTATGTTCGATGATTTCTATCACGTGTTCCAATCGCATCTATTACTCAATTCCATTTTAATCATGTACTTATTGCGAGAGTGTACACTAGTTTCCATCGGTATAACACGGGTTGGATCAATGTCACTCTTACCACTTTGCTATAACGCCAAAGCGATAATGAGACCCGAACAGACCAAAAGTACCCCAAGGATGCGACTATTCAGCCAAGGTTCTTTAAGAAACCACATCCCCATAAAGACGCCAAAAATAATA
Source organism: Vibrio sp. KUL80 (assembly GCF_059725495.1). Taxonomy (NCBI): domain Bacteria; kingdom Pseudomonadati; phylum Pseudomonadota; class Gammaproteobacteria; order Vibrionales; family Vibrionaceae; genus Vibrio; species Vibrio sp. KUL80. The sequence goes on along the minus strand of NZ_AP045842.1, from coordinate 1,467,771 downwards.
CTCACTTGGCGAAGGGCAACGACATAACTCACATTCTCGACCATTGTCATCGCATACAATACGATGCCATACGTCAGCCCCATCATCAGCCCTGCTGCCGTCGAATGATAGCGATACTTCCAAGCGAGTGCGATCTCATGAGTCTGTTTGGTAAAGACTAGCCACAAAACCAACATCAAGGTGATGCCTGCGGTTTGCAATCCCAGATACAACACGGCGATATGGAGCGAAGTCAGCGCTGTCGTTTCAGACACCAACCAATTGATCCCTTCTTTATCGACAATTGAGTAAATCGTAGTGCCAATAGCCGCGATGAACGCCCAAAAGACTCCGCGATTGGCATAGGCACTCACGCTCAAGCCTTTGAGCGTTTTCAATGGCACGAGCAAACAACCTAAGGTCAAAATAGCGAAACCAATCCAAGCGGTGAGGCCTAACGATTGCCCTAGTGCCCAAGTGCCCAAGCCCCCAACCCAACCATTAACACAGGCAAAGCGCGCGCGATTGGGTAAATAACGCCGATGTCCCCGTTCTTGTATGCCCTGAGTAACCCAACTAAGTAGATAACCTGACCAATAGCGCTGATCCCAAGCAACCACCAAAAATGTGCAGAGATATTGCCCATTCCAACCTGAATGAAACACCAAACAATAAACGGAGAGAGCAGCAAGAACTGTGAAAGAGAAGCGCCTAAAGTGAACGAGTAGCCTGAGCCATTATTAGACTTACCAAGAATGTTCCAACCCGCATGAAGTAGCGCCGAAAAGATAACAAGAAGAGCAGCGTAGAGTGTCACAACAAGATCCGATAAAAAACAACCGACACCACTTGGGTGTCGGCTGGTAAGAAGATAAATCAAAAGAAGTGTATGGAAACCTATCTTTCGAGCTGAGCGATTGACTCGATACTGATAGCATCGTGACGCCAATATTCAATATCACAATCAATAAGCTCGCCATGCTGATTGTAATTAATACGCTCGACCATCATTGCAGGAGTACCTGAAGTTGCACGCAGCGCTTGTGCCACCTCGCCCAGCAGTGAGGTTGTGGTGACTCGGTACTTTACCTTATCGTAGACAACACCGTATTTCTCACGATAGATATCCGTCAATGACGCACCAGCCATATCCACATCTAGGAGGTCTGGAAACTTTTCGGTTCGAATGAAGTTGGTCACATAAACGACTGGGCGCTCTTCAAGGTAACGCACGCGATCTACTCGATAAATATCTGAGAAAGGTGGTAATTCCAAAAGCTGAGCCGCTTGTTTTGTTGTCAGGATCCCTTTTGCTGCAATGAGCTCAGTACGAGGCTGTCGATTCTGAGAAATCGCCATATTAGTAAAGTTAAGGGTCTGCGTAGGGTCATAACGGAGCGGCTCTGGAGATATAAACCAGCCACGACGATCTTCACGATAAATGCGCCCTTCTGCTTCAAGCAGTGACAGTGCTTCACGAAGCGTGACACGAGTAGTGTCGAACGATTCAGCAAGCTTGCGTTCTGCTGGCAATTTTTGCCTCGGAGCAAGCATGCCCGATTCGATTTGCTCAACAATGGCGTCTTTTATTTTTACGTATTGCACTTGGCATCCTTAATTCAATCGTTATCCAACACGATTATTAATCGAAATATCTCGTCTATTAGCGTTTACGCCAAGCTTGAGTTTTGCCTTCAAATAGCTTTCCAACGACCATGTGAACCAGTTTGGCAACGGCTGCAGAGAGCATGATCATTACCGCCATTGCCGCTGCACTGCCCGTCTGACCGGCATCATCCATGTTAAGTACCGCGACAGACGCTGGGATCGTGTTTGTTGAATACAAGAATACTACCGCAGACGTGGTTGTTAAAGCATTGATAAATAGATATATCGCGATATCTAACACAGCCGGCAAACAGCATGGCAAAGAAACTTTGAAAAATAGCTTATATTGCGGCAGCTTAACCGACGCAGCCGTCGCCTCAATTTCTGAAGGTAGCTGCTTGAGTGCCGTCAACGCCGTCATATGCCCCACCGTGTAATAATGCACAACGGTATTGATAACCAAGAATGCCATGGTGCCATACAACACACCGAGGGGGTTATTAGCGTCATTAAAGTAGAAGATGTAACCCAAACCCAGTACCAACCCAGGAACGGCCATTGGAATCACACTCATCATCTGCATCGCTTGACGAACCGGACCAAACGCACGCCCTTTCTCAATACAGTAAGCACCGATAAAGATAACCACCGAGCCTATGATTGCTGTCCATGTCGCCAATTTCAGGGAGTTAAAGTACGGGCTCCAGCCATAAGTACTCATCTCAGCGAAGTTATAGTTATTGAGAGTGAGGGCTTTGTTCCAAGGCCAGAAAGTAACGAGAGAACCATACACTGCCATACCAAGCACAGCTAACACCGCCAGAGAAACCAGCAGGCAATAGACAAAGCAAAGGGAGTCACGCAGCTTATTGGGAGATGGCTGATATGGCACGGAGCGACTATCTAGCATGCTCTTCTGTTTTTTCTGTACCCAGCGGTCAACAGTAAACGCCAGAACAGCCGGAAGAAGCAACAAGATACTGGTTACCGCCCCCATAGAAAAATTCTGCTGACCAACGACTTGCTTGAATATATCGGTCGCTAACACGTTGTAGCTGCCACCAATCACTTTAGGTACACCAAAATCACAAACCACCAGAGTAAACACGACGATGAGTGTGCTGATCAATCCATACTTAGCCGCAGGTAAAGTAACGGTGAAGAAAGTTTTAGCCGGCGATGTTTTGAGTGCACGTGCCGCCTCGTAGAGACGAGCATCTGAGGTGCGCAGTGACGTAGTTAAAATCATCAAGGCATGGGGAAAGGTCCAAAATATTAGACCCAGTGAAACACCAATCAAGCCATAAACAGAGTGTCCTTGCAGTAGTTCTTTCGCCACGCCTTGATTACCAAACAAGAAGATCAAACTAATCGCAGGGAGTAGCGACGGCGCTAAGATCGGTGCCGTCCCCATCAAGTTAAACAGACCTTTCAATGGCATACACGAGCGAGTCAACGCATAGGCGTAACCGAATGCTAAAAAGCCAACCACCACAGTAACAATAAGCCCGAGCGTCATCGTATTACTCAGTGAATACCACAGACTGTCGGTGGCAAAATAGGTAGCGAAATTCTCAAGACCAACGAACTCACCGGCACTGTTCTGCACACTCTTTTTCATCATTGCCCACAAGGGCATCAAGATAAACAGTGTCATAGCGACGAATAGAAACGTTAGCAGTCCAAAAAGTACCATATTGTCTTTACTAAACTTAGCACTGACTTTTTGAGTGGTGAGTAACGCCAGACGTTGTTTCATTGTGCCACCAGAATTTAGAGTTGAAGTAACTTGCATTGACCCTTCCCTATGCCGCGGCTTTTAGCTGACTTTTTTCTCGGCGATAGCCAAGCAATCCACTCTCGGAAAACTCGACGTAACGAATGTCGTTGCGACGGAGTTGAAGCTCGTTGGCATGTTTGACTGGAACGTCAATGTATATAGGGGCGGCAGTTGGTGCATGCTGCATCATCACCTCGACACGATAGAACGCGCCTTGAAACTCTTTTGCCAGTACTTTAACTGGAATCGCATTGGCAGCATGCTCGACAAACTTCAGGCTCTCAGGACGGACAGCAAGGTCAAAGATATCTCCTTGCTCTAACGTCATGTTTTCCAAAGTCGGTAATGACAGCATACTTTCCGCGATGCGAAGGCTCGTCGTTGATGCTACTGAAGCTTCGATAAAGTTCATGCTGCCGACAAAATCAGCGACGAAACGCGTTGCTGGTTTCTCATACACTTCTTGCGGCGTGCCTACTTGCTCAATCACGCCATGGTTCATCACCACAATACGGTCAGCCATGGATAAGGCCTCTTCCTGATCATGCGTTACCATGATGGTGGTAATGCCAAGCTTTCGCTGCATTTGGCAGATCTCTTCGCGCAGGTGAGTACGTACTTTCGCATCAAGAGCTGACAAAGGTTCATCGAGCAGAAGCAGACCTGGAGACAGTGCCAACGCGCGTGCTAGCGCAACACGCTGCTGCTGACCGCCAGAAAGCTGGTTAGGGTACTTATTGCCAGACGTTGGTAGACCAATCATTTCTAGCCAGTGTTCTACTTTCTCCAACGCCTCTTTATTCGACATACCTTGGTTCTTTAGACCAATGGCGATGTTCTCTTGAACCGTTAAGTTAGGAAATAGTGCATAAGATTGAAATACAATGCCAAAGTCGCGTTTTTCTGGTGGAAGAAAAGTAATGTCTTTGTCTGCTTGATGGATTTCACCCGTAGTTGGTAAATCCAAGCCCGCAATGGCGCGAAGTAATGTGGTTTTGCCACAACCCGATGGTCCAAGAAAGCAAACGAACTCGCCCTTGTTGATGGCGAGGGAAATCTGTTTTAATGCCGTGAACTGACCGAACTGTTTCACCACATTTTTAATATCTAGATAAGGGTTGGATACTGTCATCATCGTCTCTCCAATGGTATATACCAAATTTAAATCTGGTTTGTTTCAGCGGGATGACAGTTTTGTAGCAGGTAGATTGCAATCGACAATTTTCGCGATGACGGTATCTCAGTTTGCTAAAAACAACGAAGGGAAGATTCTAAGAACTTCCCTTCTTTAATACATCATCAGTTAATACGTGACTGATGTATGCAGCAGTCAGCCATCATTGACTACGATCGTGGCTCCGACTTACCGTCAAATTTTTGAGACCATGTTTTTAGCACTTCAGCGCGATCTGCACCCATTTTGCTAAAGTCCATGTCAGCCATAGCACCTTCTACCTCTGGGTAGTTTGACACATTGCCCGTTACCGCCTTATGAGCAACCACTGGATAGGACTCAACATAAAGCTCGTTTGCTGCCTTGGAGATTGACCAGTCTACCACTCGCTTAGCGGCATCAGACTCTTTAACCAAACCGACTGCTTCAGACTCCCAACCGATGCCTTTTGGCGTGATGACCGTTAGTGGCGCACCTTGGTTGATGAGCTTAGCACCGCGCACAGCCATTGAGATACCGATAGCGACTTCTCCCATACCCGCCTGAACACATGGTTTAGAGCCAGAGTGCGTGTAATGCGCAATGTTGTTATCTAGCTTTTTCATATAGTTCCAAGCTTGATCTTCACCCATGTTTTGCAGCCACGCTGATACTTGCATGTAACCCGTGCCTGACGACGCTGGGTTTGGCATCGCGATATGACCTTGATAAACCGGCTTAGTCAGATCTTCCCAAGACTGTGGTTTCGGCAGGTTAAGCTGTTTCGCCACTGCTTCGTTGAAACAGATAGCATTGAAGAACGCGTCGTTACCAAACCAAGCTTGATTCGTCTGAGGATCGTTAAGGCTCTCATTCAAGTCTTCTAAGCCTGTTGGTGTATATGGCTTAAGAATGCCTTCTTCCTTAAGCAGAGCCATTGATGAGCCTGCCAAACCCCATACAACTTCCGCGTGAGGATTGTTTTTCTCCGCGAGAAGTTTCGCCGTCATGATACCTGTCGAATCACGAACCCATTTGATCTTGATGTCTGGGTTTTCTTTCTCAAACGCGTTCTTGTATTTAGCAAGAATGTCAGTCTCGAAAGCGGTATACACGGTTACTTCTGTCGCTGCTAGTGCATTAGTGGCTAGTAGAGAAACCAGTGTCGCCAGTGTTCCCTTCATCAAACGGTTTTTCATCTTCGTCTCCAGTTAGATTTGGTCTGTACCAGTTGATAGAGCCCACCTTAGTTTTGTTATATGACGATTAAATGAACAAAAAATGGCAGTTTTACTAAATAAAATCGACTTTACCGACTAGTTTTACGCTCAAAGTGCAGTTATGAAACTTTTGTGAAAGTTGGATTCCGCCCTTTGCGTTTACAAAATTTGGTTGCTAGAGTGATTACAACAATTGGTATAGTCCAAAAAAGACGAGACGCAAAATGAAAAACGAATACTTGTTGCTTACGCCCGGTCCATTATCGACTTCCGAAACCGTACGTCAGGCAATGTTGAAAGACTGGTGTACTTGGGATGACGATTACAACAAAGAGATCGTCGAAGTGATTCGTGCCAAATTAACAAAGCTAGCGACTGAGCACGATGGCTATACAAGTGTCCTCATGCAAGGTAGTGGTACTGCTTCTGTTGAAGCCACGATTGGCAGCTCTATTGGTCCGAATGACAAGCTACTGGTGGTCGATAATGGCGCCTACGGTGCGCGTATCGCACAAATTGCCAACTACTTAAACATTGCTACCCATGTTGTTGCCCCTGGTGAGGTAAGCCAACCAAGCCTAGACAAGGTAAAAACCGCACTAGAGCAGGACGCCTCTATCACTCACGTCGCGATCGTTCACTGCGAAACGACCACTGGCATGCTCAATCCAATTGAAGCAGTCGCCACGCTAGCAAAAGAATATGACAAAACCGTGATTCTCGATGCGATGTCGAGCTTTGGTGGTATTCCTATGGATATTGGCGATCTGGGCATCGACTTTATGATCAGCTCTGCCAACAAATGTATTCAAGGTGTCCCAGGCTTTGGTTTTGTGGTTGCTAAACAGTCTGAGTTAGAAAAATGCAAAGGCCGCGCACGTTCACTAAGTCTTGACCTATATGACCAATGGCACTGCATGCAAGCTAACCATGGTAAGTGGCGTTTCACGTCTCCTACTCATACAGTACGTGCATTCTATCAAGCCTTGATTGAACTAGAGCTAGAAGGCGGCATTAGTGCTCGTCACCAGCGCTATAAAACCAATCAAACAACCTTAGTACAAGGAATGCGCTCTTTGGGTTTCCGTACCTTGCTCAATGATGATCTGCACTCACCCATCATCACATCGTTCTACTCGCCAGAGCATAGCGACTATCAATTCAAAGAGTTCTATGACCGATTGAAGGCGCAGGGTTTTGTTATCTACCCAGGTAAAGTCTCAAATGCTGACTGTTTCCGCATAGGTAACATTGGCGATGTTCACCCAGCAGACATTGAACGTCTAATCGGTGCCATTAAAAACGCTATGTATTGGGAGCTTTCATAATGTCGAGCACAGCGACTCACCTTCGCAGCGAAGGGGATGTGAACAACACCCCTGCTCGCCAAGAATGGAACAACAAGATTCAAGACGAGGCGACACAAACGCTACTTAAACGCGATGCTGACGTATTCTTACATCAATCTATGTCTACGCCATGTCTTGATTCTCTGGAAGCCGCCGAAGGCATCTACATTCAGGACACGCGTGGCAAGCGTTATATGGATTTTCATGGTAATAACGTGCATCAATTAGGCTATGCGCACCCTCATGTGATCAAACGAATCACTGAGCAGATGCACTCATTACCATTTTCGCCACGCCGTTTTACCAATGAAACAGCAGTGCAATGCGCTGAAAAACTGACTGAAATCTGCGGTGGTGATTTAAACCGAGTTTTGTTTGCGCCAGGCGGTACATCCGTTGTTGGAATGGCGCTTAAGCTTGCTCGCTACATCACTGGCAATTACAAGGTTGTTTCACTCTGGGATTCATTCCACGGCGCTTCTCTTGACGCGATTTCTGTCGGGGGCGAAGCGTGCTTCCGCGAAGGTATGGGACCTCTAATGGCAGGTGTCGAACGCATACCACCAGCAGTTTCATACCGAGGCGCGTTCCCTTCTCAAGATGGTAGCGACGTCCACTACGCCGACTACCTAGAGTATGTCATTGAGAAAGAGGGCGGTATCGGTGCATTTATCGCAGAAGGCGTTCGCAATACCGATGTCCAGGTACCAAGCAAAGCCTACTGGCAGCGTATTCGTGAAATCTGCGACAAACACAACGTCATGCTGATCATCGATGACATTCCCAATGGCATGGGACGAAGCGGCGAATGGTTCACCTATCAAGCATTCGACATTGAGCCAGATATTTTATGTATTGGTAAAGGCTTCGGTGGTGGCTTAGTCCCTATTGCTGCCATGGTGACCAAAGACAAGTACAACACTGCTGCCGAGATATCGCTCGGTCACTATACCCACGAAAAAAGTGCTCTAGGGTGCGCAGCTGCGCTGGCAACGATGGAAACCATCGAACAAGAAAAGCTACTCGAAAAAACACGTGAAGACAGCGAGTTTGTGAGAGCGCGCCTGCAACAGATGCAAGACAAATACTCAATCATTGGTGATGTGCGCGGTATTGGCTTGTTGTGGGGTGTTGAGTTGGTGACAAACCATATCACCAAAGAGCGTGCTTACGATGAAGCGGAGCAGGTGTTATACCAGTGCTTGAATCAAGGACTGAGCTTTAAGGTTTCCCAAGGAAACGTCATTCAGCTAAGTCCACCTTTAATTATCACCCGAGAAGAGCTCACCAAAGCGCTCGATATCTTTGAGCACGCCATTGCTCATGTTTGTCACTAAACAATAAGTTAGAAAATAAGGAATACCACTATGACTCAACCATCCCCTATCCAAGCTGTTGTTTTTGACTGGGCTGGCACCATTGTTGACTTTGGTTCATTCGCACCGACGAGCATCTTTGTCTCTGCGTTTAAGCAAGGCTTCGACTTCGACATTTCATTAGAAGAAGCCCGTGAGCCGATGGGTATCGGTAAATGGGACCACATTAAAGCCGTTGGTCAGATCCCAGCAGTAAAAGCACGTTGGGTGGCTCAGTTTGGCAAAGAGATGGACGATGCGGACATTGATGCAATTTACGCGGCATTTATGCCTCTGCAGAAAGCGAAAGTCGCAGATCACGCAGCGCCAATTCTAAATGCTGTCGAGGTCGTGAATAACCTAAAACAGAAAGGCATTAAAATTGGTTCATGTTCAGGTTATCCGCGTGAAGTCATGGACGTTCTTGTTCCTGTTGCGGCCGATTACGGCTACCAACCTGATTACGTAGTAGCGACAGACGATCTTCCACAAGGCGGTCGCCCGGCACCATTCATGGCACTGAAAAATGCCATTGAGCTAAGTGTTACAAGCGTAGGCGCGTGCGTCAAAGTTGACGATGCTGCTCCTGGTATCGAAGAGGGTCACAATGCAGGAATGTGGACTGTGGGTCTATTGCTATCGGGTAACGAGGCGGGACTCACGTTTGAAGAATATCAAGCCGCTGATACTGAAACTCTCGACGCAGCACGCGAACGTGCTCGTGTTAAACTGGGTAAAGCAGCCCCGCACTACTTGATTGATACTATTGCCGATCTGCCTGAAGTGATTGCTGATATTGAGAAGCGATTAGTCGCAGGCGAACGCCCTTAATCAAGCTGCGGTTAAGGTTACTTCATATATGAAAAAGGAGAGCTTATCGCTCTAATGCCGATCAGTTAAACATTAATCGGCAGATCAATTGAATGATCCCTCCAGTGTGTAAAAATCCGATAGACCCTGTTTATCGGATTTTTTATGCACGTTTCTCAAGCCCTCGATATCATAAATAACTACAAACCGAATCAAGTCGAAACTCTCGCAGACCTCCTACCGATTGAGCTAATCAAAGATGCCTATGAGCTGACAGACACAGTCACTCTTAGAAAGCGAAAACTGACTTTGGAATCGATGGCATGGCTTTTGGTCGGAATGGCTATTTATAACGACAAATCTATGGCTGATATCGCCAATATGCTTGATATTGTCGACCGTTCAGGTAAACCGTTTGTTGCCCTGAGTGCATTGACACAGCGTAGAAAAAATCTCGGTGAATCCGCGGCTAAAGCCCTATTTAAGTGTACGCAAAGGCATTGGTTTGAGCATGCAAGACTACCCAACTGGAACGGACTCACACTGCTTGGTGTTGATGGGGTTTTGTGGCGAACAGAAGATACTAATGATAACGCCGAGGCTTTTGCAAAGCCTACCAATCGTGATGGTAAAGAAACACAGTACCCTCAGCTACGTATGGTGTGCCAGATGGAACTAAGCAGTCATCTAATAACAGGCAGCGCTTTCGGCTGTTATACCGTGAATGAAATGACGCTGGCCGAGCAACTAATAGAAACGACTCCCGATAACAGTCTAACCCTTTTCGATAAAGGCTTTTACTCTCTTGGGTTACTTCAAGAGTGGAGCGCTAAAGGTGTAAATCGACATTGGCTCATCCCAATGAAAAAGGGATTAAATTACGAAGTCGTTCAGTCCCTTGGTCGACAAGATAAACTCATTAAACTGAAGAGTAATCCGCAAGCTCGCAAGAAATGGCCAACGCTAGAACGAGAAGTTGTTGTCCGTCTAATCACGAAGGTCAAGAATGGCAAGTCATATGATGTTCTTACCTCAATGACCGACCCGATGCTTTACCCAAAGTCAGACATAGTTGGTCTTTATGGATACCGCTGGGAAATTGAGCTCGGATACAGAGAACAAAAACAATATATGCTTGGCAACCGACTTACACTAAGAAGTCGACTTCCAGAATTAGTGAAGCAGGAGCTATGGGGGATCTTGCTAACGTATAACTTGGTCAGGTATCAAATGGTTCAAATGTGTCACACGTTGAATGGAGATTACCTGCCATACCAACTAAGCTTCAACGGTGCATTAGCCCATATTATGCGCTTACTAGTAGGCCTTCCATATTCGTCACCAGGAGCAATACCTAGGCAACTCCAGAACTTTTACTCAATAAGCGAGAGTTTAATATTAGAGCCAAGACGGGAAAGATCCTTCCCTAGAGTAGTGAAGAAAAAACCATGCCGATACCCTAGAAAAAACAATGCCGCTCACCTTAAGTGAACGGCATTAGAGCTTATCGCTCTCCTTTTTAGTGCGCGCTTATTCCGTACCATAAATATCAAAATTGAAGTACTTTGCCGCAATCTTGTCATAGGTTCCGTTACTGCGGATATCTTTAATGGCTTGGTTAAATTGAGCGGCGAGTTTCTTGTCTTGCAGTCTCAACGCCAGCGCCGTTCCTTCACCAATGTAAGCTTTATCAGTCACTGCCTTACCTTTAAATTCGAAATTAGCACCTTCAGGCTTATCTAATAGTGCCAGAGCCAATTGATCAGAGTTCCCGAATGTTACATCTAAGCGACCATTCTGAAGATCAAGGTAAACCTCATCCTGACCGTTATAACGTTTGATTGTCGCGATAGAGCCAAAATGGTCAGTCACATAGGTATCATGGATAGTGCCTTGTTGGACACCAATCGTCTTCCCTTTCAGACCTTCTTTATCCATTTCAAAATTCGCGCTTTTTGCGGCGACAAAGCGAGCAGGTGTTTGATAGTACTTGTTGGTAAATAGCACTCTCTTCTTACGCTCTTCTGTAATTCGCATGGATGCCATAATCACGTCAGACTTACGAGATAGCAGACTCGGGATCAAAGAGTCCCAGCTCTGCGTGACCCAAACACAATCAAGCTCAGCTTGAGCACACAAGGCGTCGGCGATCTCAATATCGAACCCTACTGGCGTTCCTTGGCTGTCTTTATAGTTAAAAGGTGGATAGGTAAAATCTGAAGCCAGCCTCACCTCTTTAGCCTGTACCGAGCCCATGAATAGTGCTGATATGCAAACGATGCTAGTAATAATTTTCTTCATTGGTAAATCCCTTTTATGACAGCTCTACACACTGCTCTTCTGAATAGGTTGTTAATACGTCAATGACTTCAAGCATGCTTGCTTTAGAGCCAATGGTAATTCTTACACACTGCTGCAAAGCAGGTTCGTGAGTCTGGTTTCGAGTGACAATGCCTTTGTTTTTCATCACATCAAACAAATCAACGCCCGCGCGCGCCTTCACCAAAACAAAATTGGTTGATGACGGATACACTTCAGACACAATATCGAGTTTCGCCAGTTCTAAACTGAACCAATCACGCGTTGCGATAAGCTGCTCAGTGACTTGTTTCACTTGATCAAGTCCCTGCTCAGAAAGCGACTTGAGGACAATCTTGGAAGAACAATCCGGCATTGGATAAGGTGGAATGAGCTTGTTTACAAACTCCATCACTGCACTACTTGCAACAATAAAGCCACAGCGAACCGCCGCTAATCCGAACGCTTTCGACAATGTACGAATGACCACCAAATGTGGGAACTGCTCTATCAGATCCGCTGTTGAAGCCCCTAACTCAAATTCTATGTATGCCTCATCAACCACGACTAATGAAGACTGTTGTGTTCGTTCAAGTACTGAGATGATATCTCCACGTGGAATCACATTACCGGTCGGATTGTTCGGTGAACACAGAAAGACCATGTTGGCATGCTTAGCTTCCTCGACCACCTTGTCTACATCCAAGTTAAAGCATGGCTTAAGCGGTACATCCCGCACTTCAATTGCAAGAGACTCAGCACAAAACTCATACATAGCATAAGTTGGAGAACAGATGACAATACTGTCCTTACCTGGCTGACAAAAGGTTCTGACCAACAGGTCTATCGCTTCATCGGCACCGCGTACAGCGACGACATCGGCAGAGGTGCGTGCATAGCGCTGGTACGCTTTCGCTATATCCTGAGGTAGAAAGTCTGGATATCGATTAAACTCCATATCAGCACTATCGTTTTGCACTGGGTGTTCAAGTTCATTGGCATTTAGCCAAACACGGCCACTTCCTCCGATACGCCTTGCTGACTGGTAAGGTATTAATTTTTTTACGGCTTGAGGCACAAGCTCTGCGATAAACTCACTCAAAGTACTGCTTTTCCGTTTTATAGTTATAAGTCAAATCAGCTTACAATTGCACTATCAATTGCCATATATGACTTTTAATTCACTTTATTGGGCTATTTAATCAAATGACGCTTGATTTAAGAAACGAAATATACACATACTAGCCATGAATTAATTGCATGGCTTAATTGAATGAAAAAAACGTTGCCCTCCATCAAATCAATGCAGGCGTTTCTTGCTACCGCCTCTCATCTCAACTTCACCCATGCAGCAAGTGAGCTCAACCTGACACAAGGGGCGATTAGTCGACAGATTCAATCGTTGGAACAGCATTTAGGTACAGAACTCTTCTATCGCCATGCAAGAGGACTATCGCTTACGCCAAAAGGTGAGCAACTTTCACCTCTTATTGAAGAGTCGCTCAATCAACTTCATTCAGCACTAGAAAAGGTCTCTGGAGGAGAGTCGAAGATCAGGCTAAATGCCCCAAGTTGCATCACATCATGGCTACTACCAAGATTGATGGACTTTCAGCAACAGTATCCTGATATTGATGTAGAGCTAACATCAACGATCAAGCACGCCCTAGAGCCTAACTTTGATTCGTTTGATATGGTCATCGTTTATGGAAAGGAAAATGCGAATCATCGGCTTCATAGCCAATGTTTGTTTGAAGAAACACTCGCGCCAATCTGTCGCCCCGACAAAATTCCGGCGAAAGAGCTAAACCAACAACCAGTCGAAGCACTCAAAGACTACACTTGGCTTCATGCCAACCCTCAGCAGAGTGACTGGAAACTATGGCTTGAACAAACGGGTCACCGTGGGCTGAGCAGCCACAATAACCAACACTTCGCAACGCTTGATCAAGCCATGAACGCCGCTTTACAGGGCTTTGGTATTGCAATTGGTGATACCACCCTAGCGCAACAGGACCTCGCAATCGGGCGGCTAGCCCAACTCAGTCCAACTACCGTCAAGTCCGGCAACGGGTATTACCTATTGCACCCTAAGAGTCGACAATCAGAGACAAAACGTTTTTTGGAGGAATGGCTCTTCAAAGTATAAAAGCCGAACAGGTCTAGTAGACTCTATTCGGCTAATCACATACACGCAACTCTATTACGCTAGGCCATCTGTCACTTTATGAAGTTATGAATAACGGCATTAGCATTGTCTTGGGCAGATTCCTTGCCAATGATCTCAGGCCAATGTGTAACCTGGTTAGCCAGTTTTCCAGTTAGTCCTTTCTCACTACCCCACCAAATACCAGATGTAAAGCTATCATCGTTCAACAGAACATCCACGTAACGCTTTGCGCCTACATCCACAGAGTGTGCTTTACCAAGTAATTGCATAACCCACATAGCGGTATTCATAGTCCAACGCTGGTGCCAAGGAAGTGTCGCCGTTCCAGCAGTGCCTCTCGCCATTCCAGGATCAACCGTGACAAAACGCATTTGAGGGTACTGTCTAGCCATACTCATTGTCCACATTGCGCCCATGAGCTTAACGGAACCGTAGATGTCAGTATACGTTTTGTTATCAGCAAACTTTTCTCCGTTTACAACTGACGTCCATTCCTCGATTGAGCCGTCATGAATTGGCGGTTTCGCTGCGCCAACCTCAGAAGCGCCTCTTGCGGCAAAACTAGCCACATACATCACTGACCCTTGTTTGGATAACTTACCATTCTGCATTAGTAGGTCAGTAAAATGGACATGTCCCAAAACGTTGGCTGAAAAGATAAACGTCGATCCGTCCTTTGTCAGTTTAGTCGGCTCTGTTCCACCGCCACCACCTGCATTCAAAATCATGCTATCGATATTTGTGCTGAGGTTTTCAGCCGCTGTTTGGCATGACTCTAAACTACTCACATCGACAATTAATATTTCAAATATATTCCTGCCGGTAAGTTCTTCTAACCTATGTAATGCTTCTTCCGCTCGCGTTTGATTACGGCAAGCCAGAACAATTTTTGAAACACTTTCTTGCTGAGCAAGTTGTCTAGCAGCCTCGAACCCAAGTCCTGAGTTAGCACCTGTAATTAGAATTGAAGAATGAGTCATATTGATTACCTACGATTGGAAATGGAACAGCTATCGAAACAACTGGCGAAGTTTTTTACTAAGAGAAAGCGCGTTAAATCTTCACGCAGCGAACAGTGAACATATATTCTTTTGAGCTGGTTGCACGGCGTATTTCACCTTTATGTGCGTTCCACCAAGAATATGCCAGCGTGCGAATAATACCTTTGCTTTCAGAAGCGCTACTTGCGGTCCAAAATTCGGTATACGCTCCCTCAGTGATATACCAACCATTCCATTTAACCCCGGCAGGTCTAGCAAAGAAGTTATGCTTGTTAACGAGTGATTGATCTACTTTCTTAAATGGACCATCCGTTTGTGCTTCTTTAAGCTGTAAGCCTAAGTCTTGGTCACCTCCGCGCCAGCCTTCTTGGTCAAGCTCTGCTTCGGACATGCCAATGGTTCGCTCAAGCGTCTTCCAATCCTCGTCGGTCGCGACTCTCCAGCCTTCTGGACATAAACGTCTTTCATCCGCAACATCGTGCCAGTTATAGAGTCGGCCATATTTCAATAAGTTTGTTTCATTATCTTTTGGAATAGCACCTGACCTGACGGTTGTGCCATCTTGAAACTTAGTGCTTCTTAGGTTTTCAGCCATCCAAACTTGATCACCAATTTGCACAGTTCGATAGATGTTGCCTTCATTATCCTGAACGGTGTCATCTAGTTTGTTCAGCTCAGAATTGATGTCATTCGCAGATGAGTTTGCAGCGAGAACCATAGCGACTCCTATAGATAAAAATAGCTTCTTCACGACGAGTTACCTTCGTTGTTGGTATGTCTATACTTTATCTCTCAAATTGAACATAAACTAGGCTACATAGTCTCTAAAAATTGCCTATTTGTATCAAATGGCAAATATGACGAGGTAATCGCTCATTACGCAATGTTCTTAGGTAGGTCTTTAGACTGGCTCCACTGTTTCGCCGATACGCCATAAAGGCGCTTAAACTCTCGACTGAATTGAGAAGAGCTTACATAACCAACGGCCATCGCTGCTTCACTCACATTCATGCCACTCGCAATCTTCATCGCCGCGTTGTTAAGGCGCATCGACTTCATAAACTGGATCGGTGACATCCGAGTGGCTTGTTTGAATTTTCGATGGAACACCGCCCTGCTCATTCCGACTAACGATGCAAGTTCATCTATGGTGACATTCTTACTAAGGTTAAGAGACAAATACTCAATTGAGCGCGCAATTTCGTTTCCAACGCCAAACGCTCTTCGGGCAGAAATTCCCGCCTCCCCTTTAAGCACTGCGTAATAAAGCTCGCGCAATCGACTACCACCAAGTATGGACAGATCAGCTTTATCATCGCCAAGCTGAAGAAGCCTCAACAAGGCATCGGAAAATGCGTCATCCCAGTTTGCTAGAGACATCCCTGGCGGCTGGTTACTGCTCTTAGGAAGCTTAACGGCACCCGCCGTGCTTTCCATCTCAATCGCTAATTCCGTCATCAGCTTGGTATCGAGTGAGATATAGACGCCAATCAGTGGCTCCTCTGGGGATGCTTCTGGCGTACCTGCCTCGACCGGAATCGATACGGTGCAGCACATGTACTGGCTATTGTCATAAACGTAGCGTGCACCTTCGAGTATCGCTTCTTTCTTGCCACCCAAGATCACAATGACCGTCGGTTCATATACGGCGGGAACACAAGGAACTGCCGTCGTGACCTTAAACAGGCGAACCCCTTTTATACCGGTATCAAACATACCGTCTTCAGTGATTCGCTCTTCAACAAGCTGTTTGATCTGTTGCTTTATCATTTCAGCACCTTACACTGACATTGACACAAATAGGCAATTAAAAGAGACAAATCCGCCTATTTACACACCGCAGTGAGAGTTATAGTAAAATTCAGACAACGATACTACTGCTAATGTCAACAAGCAACTTGATTTGCCGCGTTACGAAAAGCCCCGCAAACAGACAATGGTAAGAAATTAGCGGAATGGGTGAACAGCCAAGTCGACTATGACGATAGTTCGAAGATGCCTATCTCGCTTGCTGTAACTGCAACAACATGACAACAAGAGAGACCATAATGATCTGCTCAGGAAACCCTGTGCACGCGGTAAAGACATCATCATCTCGCCAACATACGAACCTAATGGAGGTGAAGCGTTTGACGATAAAGCGGAGTCCATTAAAGCTGGTTACTTAGCGGCGAAACAAGCGATGCCAAAGATCAAAGCGCTGCTTGCTCTCTAGTCCTTCAGAATACCCCTTTGTTTCATCCATTCGATTGCATTGTCTGCACCATTTTCACTGCGCAATGCAATCGATAGCCGTTGTGCATTCTCTTTAAAGCGCTCATCTTCAACTAATTGACGGAGTGCGCAGGCAAGTTTATCGGCGGTGAGTGCACTTTGTTTGATTGGCGTGGGGCCAAGCTCTTTACGAGCCACTTCAGCCCCCCAAAAAGGTTGATCAGCAAAGAATGGGCAAATAAGCGTAGGTTTACCTGCCATCAAACCGGCAGCTGTGGTTCCCGCCCCACCATGGTGTACCACTGCTGTGACTAGTGGGAATAACCAACTATGGGCTACCGAGTCCACATTGAGAATGTTGCTTGGCAAGCTGCCAGCTTTTAGCCCTCCCCAACCTGTCGCGATTATCGCTCGTACACCCGCTTTTTGTACCGCTTCAATGATAATCTGGGTCGTCCGTTCAGGATCCTTCCCAGACATACTTCCAAAACCAATATAAACAGTCGGCTTGTCAACGGCCAAAAAATCAGTCAGGGATTGAGGCGGTTGGTATGTTTCATTATCAGCGGTGAGTTGGCAGTAGCCTGTTATCGCACTGTGATTGGGCCAATCAAGGGGACGAGGTACAAGGTGCTCACTAAACGCATGCAAGACAGAGACAGGTCGACAATCACTGTGGCTAAGTATCCCTTTGTCTTTCTCTAATGGCGGTAGGTCCAATAACACCTCTCTTTGGGCGTTAAGGTCTGAAAGATATTGACGATAGCCAAGATTAATTAAGTGGTAGCTAAGGCGATTAATTATAGACCCAAAGTTAGGTATACCTGCCGGTGGAAACGAGCGCGTCTTCACTATCATAGGTTGAAGCGCTAACACGACAGCCGGTACGCCAAACTTCTCGGCAATCGAGACCGCAGCTAGGCACTTGGGGTGATAGATGACAAGTTCTGGCTCTGATTCAAGACCGGCTTGAATGCTATCGACTATCAATTGGCGATTGATAGGTTTCGCTAACTTCATCAAACGCAACGCAGTTTTAACGCCACTCACAAGACTCCCCATCTTCTCAAACGTCCCTCCTTCCACCAGCTGAAATAAATCATCGGAAAGTGGTTTATGAGAAAGCCCATGAGCCTCAACTAAGCCTTTAAAACGCTGCGCTGCGCAAAGATCAATATAGTGACCTCTTTGCTTTAGCGCCTTGCCAAGCGCTATGTATGGCTCAACATCACCGCGAGAGCCTATTGTCATTAAGAGTATTTTCAAACAAACTCACTCCTGCTCACAACATGGCTGCACGATAGAAAAGGTCACTAAATCCACACTGTCATAAAGCACCTCTGATGACGGTGTCATGCCCAAATTCTGCAAGATACGAACAGAAGGAAGGTTATCAACGACAGCCACACCAAACACCTCTTCAACCAAACGATTACTGAAAACAAACTCGATCGACGCGCGAGCGGCTTCACTAGCAAAACCTCGCCCTTGAAACCTTGGCAAAAAGCCATATCGGATATCATGAAATGGAGAATCAGGTAACCGCTCAACACCCGCATAGCCCACAACGACCTCTGGATTTCCCTTTAACGCGACCGTAAAAGTACCAAAGCCCTTTTTCCAATGCGCCACTCTGTTGGACACATAATTGGAAATATAGTCACTGCTATATGGCTTGCCTCCTGGGAGATATCGAACGATGTTAGGGTCCTTGAACATCACCTCATAAAATTGCAGATCATTGCTTGTCGTCGGGCGAAGTATCAACCTCTGTGTTTCAATCATATCCATTGCCACCACACTTCATGATAATTGGCGCCATCCGATGAGCTCAAGAGGCGACCTCTCCAACCATATTGCAAATCCATAGTAGTAATATCAAGTAATATTAGTCACTTAACCATTCAACAGTATCCAAGCGTTCGTTTTCTGATAAGTTGGCGCGATCGGAATTCATCTTGGCACGATCGGATGTCTCTTGGCGCTATTTGATTATCTATACTCTCCTCATCAAATAACGACACGTACCTACAACCTCACTCGGAGAGTATCATCATGGCAAATACAGCACTTATTACCGGCGCATCAAGTGGCATTGGACTAGAACTGGCGAAAATTCATGCTCAAAAAGGTGGTGATTTGGTTCTTGTAGCGCGCTCACAAGCTAAACTTGAAGAGCTCAAGCAAGAACTCGAAAACGAGTTCAACGTTACTGTAACCGTGCTTCCTTCGGATCTCTCAAAGCCGGAGTCAGCGCAGCAACTCTTCGAGCAAACTGAGGCAGCAGGGCTACAAATCGATACACTCATCAACAACGCGGGCTTCGGTGGGCATGGTAACTTCCACGAGCGCTCTCTTGAGGATGAACAAGCAATGATGCAGGTCAACATGGTGACATTGACGAACTTGACGCATCTTTACCTAACCGGGATGGTCGAGCGCAACAGAGGTAAGATTCTTAATGTGTCATCTACTGCTTCATTTATGCCTGATCCACTGCAAGCGGTCTATTACGCAACCAAGGCTTATGTGACGTCATTCAGTCAAGCCGTCGCGGAAGAAGTGAAGAATCACAACATCACGGTTACGGCTCTGTGTCCGGGTGCCGTGGCGACCGGCTTTGTGGCTGCTGCTGACCTTCAGGGTGTTGAGATCTTCGATAAGGCTAAAACGCCAAAGTCGGTTGCGGAGTGCGGCTATCAAGCGATGGAGAAAGGCGAACTGGTTGCTTTTAATGAGTCTGGATTGAAGTTCATGTTGAATTGGATTGTTCCATTCCTTCCTCGTAAGGTGGTACTTAAGATCTCTCGCCAAGCGATGGAAAAAACCGCCAAGTAACCTTTAACTATTAGGTAAACTTCTGTTATTCGACAAGGTAGAAGCATTGAGATGAGAAGAGCTAACAAATTTGTTATCCCACCAAACTGGAAACTGTTGTTCAGTGATCTTGGACTTAACATTGAGGAAGTACTCGCTTACGCGGGACTTCCCAAAGGATTGTTCTCGCAAGAAAAAATCCAGCTCTCTCCTTCTCAATACTTTCAGTTGTGGCGCGGCGTCGATCTCGCAGCACACGGTAAAGAGATGCCTCTAGAGTTTGCAAAAGTAATGAGCTTGGAGTTCTTTGATGTGCCAATATACGCGGCTATCTGTACACCAAACCTCAACGCTGCTGCCAAGCGCTTACAGGAATACAAGCCATTGATCGGCCCAATGCTGCTCGATATTAAGAGCACCACAGATTTTACCGATTTAGAGATCAGCTGTTACGGATACGAAGAGCCGCTACCGCTCTGCTTAAACCTGTCAGAGCTTATCTTCTTTACCCAGCTCACACGGCTTGCCACTCGTCAGCACGTCAAGCCACTAGAGGTGGAGCTGCCTGCGCTACCTAGCGACATTGCTGCCTATGAGTCCTATTTCGGCTGCTCAATTACCAAAGGCGACTCGACGCGGATTCGATTCTCGGCTAAAGATGCGATCACCCCTTTTCTCACGAGCAATCAAGTCATGCTTACCTGCTTTGAGAATGAACTTCAGAAGCAGTTAAATGAGATAGTTGGAGAAAAACAACTCACTGATCGAGTGAAATCGGTTTTGCTTGACGCCTTGCCTCAAGGACAGAGCAGCATCGACTTCGTCGCACGCGAACTGGCGATGAGCAAACGTACGCTGCAACGTAAGCTGTCAACAGAAGCGCAGAGCTATCAAGATGTATTGCAAGAAGTGCGTCAAAGCCTTGCTCAAGACTACCTCACCAAGTCTGACCTACCCGTAAGTGAGATTTCGTTTTTGCTTGGATTCCAAGAGAGTAACTCTTTTATTCGTGCCTATACGACTTGGAATGGTCAATCACCAAACCAGCTGCGCGAACGCTTAATCTAGGTCATGACTATGAGAAGCTCTCAAATGCTAACAAGTGATGAACGGACTCTAATTGTAGCGCTATTTTCAACACTGGAGAGCCACTATGGATGGTTTGATTGGTGGCCAAGCGATGACCATTATGAGGTGATGCTGGGATCGATTCTGGTACAAAATACTAATTGGCGAAACGCACAAAAAGCACTGGATAATTTACAAGAAGACTTGTCCCCACTGGCTATCGAAGAGATGGATCTTACCCTGCTCGCTCAAAAAATTCGCTCTAGCGGCTACTACAATCAAAAGCGAAAAAAATCAAAGCGGTGACGCAGTGGTTTTCAAACTATGAGTATCAAATTGAAAAAGTCCGACAATGTTCTGTTGAGCAGCTTAGACCTGAGTTACTGAGTATCAACGGTGTCGGCGGCGAAACTGCGGACGTCATACTTACCTATGCGATTGGCAAGCCTTCGTTTGTTATTGACGCCTATGCTCGCAGGATATTTTCTCGCTTTGGTCATCAAGTTCCAAAAAGCTATGAGACGTTTCGCAATCAGATGCAACAAGCGATACAACCAGAAACTAAGACCTACGCTCATTATCATGGACTTATGGTTGAGCATGGCCAGCAGTTTTGTCTGACCAAGCCCAAATGTGAGTTCTGTCCTTTGGTAGCGAATTGCCGCAGAGTGGGCGTCGACTAATTAAAGCGCATTCAAGGCAAGCGCTTTAGGCATATTTGGTACGTAACGCAATCAAATACGTCTTTCTCACTCTCCATTTCCATCACAAATATTAGTAGCTAACTGTTTTAGTCTGCTACTTTATGTCCATGACGAACATATCTTTGAATTAATCGCTATCCTTTCATTGCCTAAATGTTACTTTTTGATCTGGCTTGTTTTTGTGCTCACCCACGTGTTACAGACTGAACTCACTACGGAACATTTCAATTAGAACCTTCACCTTACTCGGAAGAAAGTCATTCGATGCATATAACATAGTCAATTGAAGTTCCCTGTGTTTGAAAAGTGGTAAAATGCTTACTAACTCACCATTTTTGAGGTGAGACCGAGCATGAAGCTCGGGCAAAAACGCAACCCCAAAACCATTTATTGCCATAGTTCTCAACATATACAGGTCATCTGACTTCAAAACCACTTGGCAGCTATCACTAAGCAAGTGCGAGTGATATCGATTTACTAATAAACGATGCTGATTGAGATCCTCAACTGTTCGTATCTCGGGATGTGTATCTCTATATACTCTGGAAGCGACAAAGCAACACTTATAGGGTACTAAACGAAACTGAACATAGCTGTCATCAGAGATTTCAACTGCATTTGGAAGAATCTGCAGATCTATTTTGTTTCTCTTTAAATCGACACTATCTTGATGGTTTTCTACCTCAAGTTGGATATCTGGAAATTTTTGGCTGTATTCGGTTATCACTGAACTAAACACTGATGATGTCATTAGAGCCGACGGAATGGCCAAACGGATATGTCCTGAAAAATCTTGTCGGTCAGATTTCATTCTCTCCAAGCCGTCTTTAACGGTATTTAACGACTCGGCAGCCAAAGAGTATAGTTGCTTACCCGACTCAGTCAGTTCCAGTTTTCTAGTAGAACGAATCATCAGTTCGGTACCCAGACTTGATTCAAGTTCTTGCAACCTTCTACTCACCTTTGAGCGTTGAATATTATGAGCCTTAGCTGCGGCACTAATTCCCTTGTGATTCACGGTTTCCACAAATAGCCAAGTATCATCTAACTTCAATTTATTGTCCTAAAAATAGCTCATATACGACCTAATCTCGATTCTAGTATGAACCTCGCGAAATAGCTAAAGTTACACCACATTTTTTGGACACTGGATTTACGATGGTTAATAGTAAAAAGTTTAAACGCGTCATGTTTTCGCTAACCTTACTCTTCTTGCTTATTTTCGGCTACATAGTAGTTGCTGACCGCCAAGCTCCCATGACAACCGAAGGTCGCGTTCATGGAATCGTTGTTCAAATTGCTCCAGAGGTCCCAGGCCGAGTAACTAACGTACTAGTTACCAATAATCAGAAGGTTAATAAGGGTGACGTGCTGTTTGAGATTGATAACGAACCCTATCAACTGGCGCTGAACGACGCTTTACTTTCTTTGGAGCTTGCCAAAGATAACCAGTTATCGTTGATTGCCCAGAGAAACGCCAGCCTAGCCGGAATAAGGCAAGCAAAAGCTCACTACGAAAATGCAAAAATCGAGTTCAATCGAGCTAAAGAACTAGAGCGAAAAAAACTGATATCAAAGTCAAACTTTGATGCAGCAAACAGCCTATATCTAATCGCAGATGCAGCGCTAGAAGTTGAAATACAAAAGTTAAAGTCAATTGATATCCAACTGGGTGACAATGGTTCTGCTACCAACGAAGTAAAAATGGCCAAGAACCGCCTAGAAAAAATTAAATTGGACATGACAAACACGCAGGTGAAAGCAAAGGTTGATGGCATAGTAACGAACCTAAGGTTGGATGTGGGAACTTTCGCCAATGGCCAGTCACCGCTCCTTTCTCTTGTATCCACTAACTCACTATGGGTCGCGGCAGATTTTCGCGAGAAATCAGTGACTCACTTTGATAAGGGTGCGCTAGCTTATGTCACGTTTGATGCGTATCCAGGGGAAGTTTTTTCTTATGTCGTCGAAAGCCGAGACCAAGGCGTCCTGTCTGCACAGCAGTTACCCAATGGCACACTAAGTAATATAGAGGTAAACAATCGATGGGTTCGCGATGCACAGCGCGCAAGAATTAACTTAGCAAGCGAAGAACCTCTCCCTGAGTCTCTCTTTGTCGGTTCGAGAGCAACACTGACTCTCTATGCTGAACCAAAGAGCTTTTGGCAGAAAATGGCTAAGATACAAATAAAACTAGTTAGTTGGCTTCACTATATTTATTAAGGCTGACAAATGAAAGTATATCGTATTTGGTTTGGTTGCTCACTGGGTTTATTGCTCAGTATGGTTTTTAACTGGGACTATGGTTTTCTCGCAGTCCTACTTCCTATGTTTGTACTGACAAAATCTGACACGATGAACATAAAGCTCTTCATCCTAGTTATCGTATCTGCCATATTTGTCACACTTACAGCAACGTTGATTTGGGAGTGGACCAAGCACTCACCTATTCTCATGTTCTTGGTAGTTGCTCCGATTATGCTGCTTTACTGTCTAGCCATGTTAAAGCAAGAAACCTTCGTGCTTGGTTATATTGGTATTCTCGTTGGTTCAGTAGTGTTTAACCTAGCAAGTCACGAGTTCATCGACATTACAAACTTTAACATTAATTTGTGGATTATATGCACAATAAATATATTGATATGTGCCATATCATATTGGCTTTTTCCAGATAGAGAACAAGAAAATCATATTAAAGGCTCTCATAATACGGTGAGTAATCTATCCATAAAGGACGCTTTAATCATCTGGTTATTGACTATGATCGCATTTGTCATCTTCCAGTCTGCAGATTTATATGACTCTGCCTCTGCTAATGCTTCTATATTTGTCATGCTCGCTCCTATGAGTATGCTTGGCGTGTTAATGATGGCGAAGGTTCGGATAGTGGGTACTGCCATTGGTTGTACGCTCGGATTGATAGTCCAGCTGGCTCTTGGCGTGTGGGTCAATAACCCCATTTTGTACTGGTTGCTAATGAGTCTATCCATTGGTTTTATCTGCTCTATGCTTGTGCAAGATAAGGCACTGGAAGCGATTGGCTACTCCGCCATGTCAGCACTGTGCATCCCGCTGACAACCGCTCTTGTTCCTGGCGCCAGTGACGCGGTCTTCAATACACTTTATAGGTTTAGTTCTATTTTCGTAGTCGTGTTGGTAAGTTCGTTTGTTTTTCTTACAGTGCACGCGCTATTAGATACAACAGCCCGCAACCTGAAGGTAGAAACATGACAAACTTCTCGTTACTATACCCAATCAACTTGAAGATGCAGGCTTGAACACCTGAAAATTATCATTGATTCGAGACGTCAGCGAGCCTGCAATCTCTGGAAGAGTCACCGTAAAGAATTGGGTAATGGCTTCCTTGAAATCCCGTTTACTTTTGAAGTAAACGTTATTCCTTGACTTCTCGTTCATAACCTTCCAAAGCCGCTCTATTGGGTTAAGATTCGGGCTGTAAGGTGGGAGATAATGCAGTTCAATATTAAGGACAAATGCCGCATCTCTGACTAAATCACTGCGGTGATATCCAGCTCCATCTAAGATGACATGGAGCTTGTGATTTAGCGGGTAGCTCTCTCTGAGTTTGCAGAAAAATCGAACCATGTTTTCACTGTTAATGCTGTCGTATTCGCTAACAATGGTCGCTCCAATATCTGATAGGTTCAGAGCACCAACAATGTTCAATCGGCTACGATTACCTGTTGTGTCCAGAACTTTACTTTGACCTGTACGTATCCAACCATGGGAGAGTTTGGTTGACAGTGTGGGGTGAACGGCATCGATAAACACTATCGATTCATCCTCGCCACAGCTTGCTTTCAGTGCTTCATAAGCCTCTATGAACGCTTGCTGTTTTTCCTCATCGAACTTATGTGGAACGCCTTTCGGCTGCTTGTAGCTGAAACCATTGTGATGAAGCCATTTGTTCATGCCAGGAACACTATAGTGAATCTGAAACCTTTCAAACACGTACGCAATAATCTCGGACGAATGGTGGTATGTATTTTCAGTTAGATGCTGAACCAACTCTTGGGTTTGCCGAGCCGATAGATAGCTTTGTGAACCGCCATTTTCAGGCTTGAGCTTGTTCGACTCTAGGTAATCTTTGATATGTTGTCGAACAGTGGATTCATGAATAAGAAGTGCGTCTGCAATTTCTTCGGGGCACCAACCATTACTCGCATGAATAACCGCTTTTATACGGTCACGAACTCGTCCGTCACGCGTTGTGCTGTGCTGGATTTTTAGTTCCTGCTTTTGTTCATTGGTCAGAGTAATTTTCATAGTTGCTAGCATGATCCTCTATTCAGGAAAAATCAAGCGTCTTCAATGATCACGGGTATAAATAAGGGAATAACGTGTCTACTTATCACCGTTTTAGTTGGCTTTGCCTCTGGTTGTACAGTCTCGTCAAAAAGAGTCACCGACCCAAACAGTGAAAATTTCAACCCGCTCAACGCAAGTCAGTTAAGACTGTGGGATGAACATCACGGTATAGCTTACGATATTGAAGGCGAAATTAATGCAATGCTCAGCTATAAAAAGGCTGACGATGAGATCAATCATCTCGCACTATCAGGTGGAGGAGTTAATGGTGCTTATGCGGCAGGACTTCTAAACGCATGGTCACAAAAAGGAGAGCGCCCTGAGTTTGATATAGTTACCGGAGTCTCTACGGGAGCTATTGTGGCTATATTTGCCTACCTTGGAGGCAATTACGACACTGATCTAGCTCAATACTATAATGACTTACCTATAGAGTCCTTATTTAAGAAAAACTCTCTAATCACAGCATTATCATCTGGCGCACTTGTAAACATCGAGGGATTTGAGAAGCAAGTTCAGAAATCCATCAATACAGAGTTGGTGGCTAATCTCGCTAAAGTAAGAGAGACAGGGCGAATTTTACTTATTGGGACGACTAACCTAGACAATGAAAAGCTCGCTATTTGGGACATAGGGAAAATAGCACAGCTAGGTACCCCTGAATCTGTATCACTAATACAAGACATAATAGTAGCAAGCACAGCGATTCCTGGAGCGTTTCCTGCAAAAGAGATAAAAATAAAGACTAAAGAGCACGAATTCTCTGAGCTTCACGTTGATGGTGGCGTATCAAGACAAGTATTCCTTGTTCCTTCTTCTATAAGAAACAACATGACGCAGTCGAAGTTAAAACATAACATTTATATTATACGTAACGGAAAAATGGAACCTGAGTATAAAGTAACGAATAATTCTCTTTCTAGTATATCATCACGCTCACTCTCTATTATTCTACGTCATCAAGGTATAGGTGATATAGAGCATATTTATCATTATGCAAAAGAAAATAATATAAAATTCCATCTGTCATTCATTGATAGTAGCTTTGAATGGAGTGATAGAAACATCTACTCTCAATCATACATGAATACTCTATATGAATTTGGCTACAGAAAATCCATATCGAATCGGGAATGGGTGAAATCCCCTCCCAGTCTAAGTTTAGAATAAATAAAACCAAGTATAAAAATAGAACGAGGCTTATATGTTAAACAACGAACATCGCATATTATTTGAATCCATGAGAATAGGAAATTTGGAATTAAAGAACCGTTACTCTATGGCGCCAATGGGCACGCTGGGGCTCGTCGATGATAACGGGGCTTACAACAAGCGGGGAATCGACTATTACGTTGCCAGAGCAAAGGGAGGCGTAGGTCTGATCATTACTGGGATTCATATGGCAGAGAACGAGCTAGAACCGCTGCCGATGCCATCACTTCCCTGCCCAACTCTAAACCCAACAGCTTACATAAGAAGTGCTAGAGAACTGACCGAACGCGTTCACAGTTATGGAACAAAGATAATTGGTCAGATAACTGCTGGATGGGGTAGATCTATGATTCCAGGCTTCGTTCCAGAAGACAAAGCGGTAGCGCCTTCAGAGGCAGCAAATCGCTTTAATCCTTCTGTCACCCATAGAGAGTTAACAACTGCTGAAGTCAAGTACTACATCAGTCAGTTCATTAAAACTGCTGTCATTATGCAAAAAGCCGGCTTCGATGGTATCGAGGTCCACGCTGTACATGAAGGCTACCTGCTTGACCAATTCGCTCTTGAATACTTCAACAAAAGAACTGATGAATATGGTGGTAGTTTTGAAAATCGATATCGCTTCGCCGTTGAGATCATTCAAGGTATCAGGCAGGCATGTGGTGCAAACTTCGCCATCACCCTTAGATTCTCTGTAAAGAGTAATATGAAAGGGTTCGGGCAAGGCATCTTGCCTGACGAAACAGCGGAAGAAGCGGGACGCGATTTAGAAGAAGGGCTAAGAGCGGCCCAGTACTTAGAGCAGGCTGGATGTGATGCCTTAAACGTCGATGCTGGTACCTACGATTCATGGTATTGGAATCACCCACCTAACTATTTCAAACCTGGGATGTACCAACCATATTGCCAGGCTGTAAGTGAAGTGGTTAGCATACCCGTCATTATGGCGGGCAGAATGGATAACCCAGATCTCGCCTCTCGTGCTGTCACGGCAGGGATTGCTGACAATATCTCCCTAGGCAGGCCACTTCTAGCTGATCCTGACATAGTTAAAAAAATCCAATGCGGTAAGGCTGACCAGGTTCGTCCTTGCTTGTCATGTCATCAAGGCTGTTTGGGCAGAATGGCTGGCGTTGGTAATGTCTCATGTACGGTCAACCCGCAGTGCGGAAGAGAAGAGGAATATAACCTGTTACCAGCGCTCAAGCCTAAAAAGGTTGTAGTCGTCGGTGGTGGTGTTGGAGGAATGGAAGCGGCTAGAATTGCCTCTATACGTGGTCACAATGTCGTTTTGTTTGAACAAAGCAATGAGCTTGGTGGCAATGTGATACCCGGTAGTCAACCTCCTTTTAAGCATGACGACAAGCTTCTTCTCGATTGGTATCGAGGTGAGATGGTAAGGTCATCGGTTGACGTGAGGCTAAATACAAAGGCGACAAAACAGCTTATCGAGAGCCTTCTGCCAGACAGTGTCATATTTGCTACGGGATCAAAACCTTTCATACCTTCTAATATCGAAGGCGCTGACTCCCCTAATACTCTGAGTGCAGAACAGGTTCTCATGAACCCTAATTTAATAACGGAGCAAAGCGTTGCTATTATTGGAGGGGGCTTGGTTGGCTCAGAAGTGGCTCTATGGTTATCTCAATTAGGAAAGACCGTGACACTTATTGAAGCCGAAGGCGATATCGTTGGTGGTCCACATGGCCAATGCTTCGCCAACTACCTGATGCTTAGGGAAATGTTAGAAGCTGAACAAGTTAAGGTTTTAACTTCGACCTACCTAAAAGCCGTGACCAATAACGGGGTGATTGTTGAGGATTCCAGCTCGGGAAATGAGCCACACTATATCGAAGCCGAACATGTTGTTCTTGCCATGGGTTATAAGGCTCAGCCGGATTTGTTCTTTCAACTGAAAGACCAACTGGGCGTGGAAGACATCTACAATATAGGAGATAGTAAGCAGGCTAGGACGATACTAGCGGCGATTTGGGAAGGCTATGAGATCGCAAGAGCTCTTTAGAGCTTGTCTGTTTTTAAAAGCCACTATGAGTCGGAGCAGCTTAGTCTTTAAATATGTCGAGGCTAAGCTGCTGCAGTTCACTACTATAACAAACGAAATATGTGCTTTCCCTATCTCATGTATACTTTTTTTTCTCAACGCTTTTGGTCTCTCAACGCAGGTTGCTCACATTCTCAAATAATTTTTGAGACAGAATCCAAATTCCAGCTAAGCAGTAAACCCCATTCACCTCTATGGTTAGTAAAGGCATACACGAATTGCATCCAACCTAATCAATGACTATCAAATAATTTTTGATAATATTTCAATCAGTATGCTGTTTTTGGTGATAAAAACTTGTCCTAAGATACACACATCGACACAGAACAGGGCGCAATTAAGCGCAATATAGAGAGGAAAACTCCATGGCTAAGCTAACTATCGTTGCAAACATCATCGCTAAACAAGACAAAGTAGAACTAGTAAAACAGGAATTACTCAAGCTGATTGATATCACCAGAGCAGAAGAAGGTTGCGTTAACTACGACCTTCACCAAGACAACGAGAACCCAGCTCACTTTGTGTTTTATGAGAACTGGGAATCACGCGAGTTATGGCAAGCTCACATGGGTAATCAACACCTTGCCGATTATCTCGCAGCGACAGAAGGTGCTGTTGACACCTTTACTGTTAACGAAATGACTCACATTGGCTAACAACACCTAACTATTATTGAAAAGGGGCACATCGCCCCTTTTTTAGTTTAAATTCGCCTTATCAACAAACCCTCGATCAACCAAATTCTCCAAAATAGCACGCGTCTTACTTCTGAATAGATCTCGAAGTAATCTAACGGTCGGAGTGATCGACTGGCGACTTGGGCATATCAACCACAATTCTGTAGGCATAGGCTTATATTGTCGTAACACGCTAACGACATTACCCGCCAACAAATCCTCTGACATATCTAAGCATGACTTGATTGCCAGCCCCTGCCCTGCCACGCACCAACGACGCACAATATCTCCGTCGTTAGAGGCTCGATTCCCTTTTAGTCGCAACTTATGGTCTTCTTGTCCTTCATTGAACACCCAATTATCCTGCAGTACATCATGCAGTTGATAGAAAAGGCCATTGTGTTTCGTGAGGTCCGAGAGTGTTTTAGGGGTACCGTTTTGCTTTAGATATCCTGGGCTAGCGCACATGACTCTGGGTACGTTGCATATCTTAAACCCATACATAGAAGAGTCGGTCGGCGCGCCATAGCGAAGTGCCATGTCTACGGAGTCTCGATAGAAATCGACATTGCTGTCAGATATATTGCTGCGCAGAGTAATATTTGGGTACTCTTCCATAAACTCATCAAGCCAGTTAATGACGATGTTTCGACCAAGATCCGATGAAAGCGCGATCCTCACTTCACCATCAATCACATCTAGGTCATCTTTGATATTCATTTTCGCCTGTGCCAGCATCGCTAACGCTTGCTCACATTGTGGAAGGTAACGTTCGCCCGCCGCTGAGAGGCGCAGATGACGTGTGGTACGCACAAACAACTCAACACCAAGAAAGCTTTCCACTCGTTTAACCGCCGCACTTGCCGTCGCAGTTCGCATGTCGAGGTTGGTTGCTGCTGCAGTAATACTTCGAAACTCTGCTACTTTTAGTATCACTTGCAAATCTTCAAGAAGCATATTATCAATCCAATTTTGATAGTCATGCTTTGATTATAAACCCAGAGAGACAAAACCGACGTTACTTAAACAACAAGGCTTTGATCACCAATACTGCCCAGATTTGCAGGGCCAAGTATTCGATTTTTATCCAAAATTCCATATGTTAGTACCTTATCCTTAGGTACTAACAAAACTATCAAGCTGAGCTGAGAATAAAAGTGAAAGATTCTCACCTGATATCTCGCTAGATTAATGCTAGTCATGATGCTCCATTCACGATTATCAACAAAATCTTAAAACTGATTATTTATTTCTCTCAATTATCAACATTAGAACCTACTGATAGACTACCCACCATTAGGAACCTACACCTGAGTTCCTTTACTACTGGAAAGTCGCAAGACTGGAGAGAAATAGAATGAATTTTGAAGGTAAAGTCTATCGTCCATGGATTGAAGCCAACAGTGTCTTGATTCAAGTCACATTGGGTTGCAGCATGAACCACTGCACCTTCTGTAACATGTTTCGCGATAAACGCTTTAAGGTTCGTGATATTGACGATGTGTTCGCTGATATCGAAGAGACCCGTCGTTACTATCCACATGTTGAATCCGTTTTTCTGTGCGATGGTAACGTAATGGCAGCGCGTACTGATTACTTACTAAAAGTCATCAAGAAGGTTCGCGAAACCTTCCCTGAGTGCAAAAAACTATCACTTTATAGCGCTCTCAATGATTTCAGACGTAAATCTGTTGAAGACCTCAAAGCACTAAAAGCAGCGGGGCTCGATATGGCTTACGTAGGTCTAGAGTCTGGTGATGCTGTTGTGCTTGAGCGCGTCAAAAAGAACATGACGCCTGAGCAAGCGTTAGAGGGTATGGCTATGGCTAAAGAAGCGGGTATCGAAGTTCTGCTGTCGTTTATCTTTGGGCTGGGCGGACGAGAACGCTCTCGTGAGCACATCGAAGAAACTACTCGCTTGCTTAACTTGCTGCAGCCAGAGCAAATCGCACCTATGGCACTAGCTATTCAACCTGGTACGGAGCTAGAGCAAGAAGTGAAGGATGATACTTTCAAAATGCCAACCCAACTTCAATTGCTCGAAGAAGAGAAATACTTACTTGAGAATATGACCTTTGAGACCGTCTACTGGGGTGACCACGGTAATAATATGATCCAGATGCGCGGCATGTTCCCGCAGTCTAAAGAGTTCTTCCTCGGTCATGTCAATGACGCCATTCGCAACAACCCAATGGCGAAAGACAACATTATTCAAACCTACTCTTGGTAACAAAATGAACAACACCCAAGCATTCTCAATGCTTGGGTGTTTTCGTATCTGGATTACTGCTTTTCAAAAGTGCCCGTGCTTTTGATCATGACATCAAGAAAATCCGATGAACTGGTTTTGTCTGAACTTGATGATTTCATTTGAGACTGCGCCCCTTTTAGTCTCGCCATCAACTCCTGGCGCTGCTTTTCAACATCACTGATTGGCTCTTTTTTGTCAGTCATTGTCCCACTCCAACATATCAATTACCTGGCCTAAGTTAGAGCTCTCGCCTTTATCAAGCAAACCCATTTGTATATCAATCTCAGATAGTTACCCACACCTTCTAACAGCATGTCTAATAGAACAATTTATTCTTTAAAAATCAGAAAATTAAATCCCTTAGGGTGATGACCTAACCTATTCACAATTGCGATATGAATCTGCGCTGAGACGGGAACTTTCGCTGTTTGGCTTGATAAGTAATTCTTATGAGCTTGCTAATTAAAGGTGATTAGTCGCAACAAGCCTCGCTCTTTAGAATGCCGCACATCCCGCAAGGAGCTGGGCATAGAACAAAGGACTCCGTCACTCTCCATGAAAAAAGAAAACTCAAAAAAAGAGCAAATCAAATGAAAAAAGTTATTCTAGCCGTCGCTATTTCTTCTCTCTCTTTCGGCGCTATTGCTAACAGCAATTACACTGGGCACCGTGTTGGTGCGGGTCTATCTGGTCTGACACTGAGTGAAAGCGGCTTCGACTTGAAGATGGATACAGGATTCAAACTTGAATACGGTTACGACATCAACAATATCTTCGGTGTAAACACCTCTTATGCCATGAACAGCAAAGGTGCGTATGGCGTAGATTATGATTTTAACACTTTCAAAATTGATACCGACATTGGTTATACCTTTGATCTTGGTGAGTTATGGCTAAAGCCATACGGTGCTATTGGTCTCGCATATGGTAATGAGAAAATTTCTGACCATTCAGGAAGTCTATCTGCAAGCGACTCTAGTCTGTTCTTGGGCATGGGTGTAAGAGCACAAAGCAAAATGGGTGTTTATGCTGACTTACGTTATGACATGAGCAGCTACGATGGTTTCGATGCAGACTCACTCTCGTTCACTGTTGGCTATCGCTTCTAATTCGTCGCATTTTGTTACCAACTATTGTTAGAGCCAGCAATTTCTTGTTGGCTCTTTGACATTCACTCCACTTGGCATGCTAGCATTACTGGGGAAGCAGTTATGAGAGTTAGTACCTTGGCAAAGAATCGATTCACCAACCTTGATTTATACCCGTGATCATTGAAGACGCTTGATTTTTCTGAATAGAGGATCATGCTAGCAACTATGAAAATTACTCTGACCAATGAACAAAAGCAGGAACTAAAAATCCAGCACAGCACAACGCGTGACGGACGAGTTCGTGACCGTATAAAAGCGGTTATTCATGCGAGTAATGGTTGGTGCCCCGAAGAAATTGCAGACGCACTTCTTATTCATGAATCCACTGTTCGACAACATATCAAAGATTACCTAGAGTCGAACAAGCTCAAGCCTGAAAATGGCGGTTCACAAAGCTATCTATCGGCTCGGCAAACCCAAGAGTTGGTTCAGCATCTAACTGAAAATACATACCACCATTCGTCCGAGATTATTGCGTACGTGTTTGAAAGGTTTCAGATTCACTATAGTGTTCCTGGCATGAACAAATGGCTTCATCACAATGGTTTCAGCTACAAGCAGCCGAAAGGCGTTCCACATAAGTTCGATGAGGAAAAACAGCAAGCGTTCATAGAGGCTTATGAAGCACTGAAAGCAAGCTGTGGCGAGGATGAATCGATAGTGTTTATCGATGCCGTTCACCCCACACTGTCAACCAAACTCTCCCATGGTTGGATACGTACAGGTCAAAGTAAAGTTCTGGACACAACAGGTAATCGTAGCCGATTGAACATTGTTGGTGCTCTGAACCTATCAGATATTGGAGCGACCATTGTTAGCGAATACGACAGCATTAACAGTGAAAACATGGTTCGATTTTTCTGCAAACTCAGAGAGAGCTACCCGCTAAATCACAAGCTCCATGTCATCTTAGATGGAGCTGGATATCACCGCAGTGATTTAGTCAGAGATGCGGCATTTGTCCTTAATATTGAACTGCATTATCTCCCACCTTACAGCCCGAATCTTAACCCAATAGAGCGGCTTTGGAAGGTTATGAACGAGAAGTCAAGGAATAACGTTTACTTCAAAAGTAAACGGGATTTCAAGGAAGCCATTACCCAATTCTTTACGGTGACTCTTCCAGAGATTGCAGGCTCGCTGACGTCTCGAATCAATGATAATTTTCAGGTGTTCAAGCCTGCATCTTCAAGTTGATTGGGTATAAACTTATTACGAGTATTTAAGGTGCTATTCGAAGAGCGCAACATGCGTAAAGCAGCAGAGCGCTTATTTGTTTCTCAACCTGCCGTGAGTCAATCACTACAAAAGCTGCGACACAACTTTGATGACCAACTGTTTGTTAAGGTTAAAACAGGATTGGCCCCTACCCCATTTGCGGAGACACTTTGCCAAGAGCTCCTGCCCCTACTTCATCAAATCGAAAGCATTGTTAACGCGAGTAGTGAGTTTAAGCCAGAAGATCTAGAGGGCGAGATCACTATTGCGCTGTCGCCCTTGTTCGTATTCTCGGTGTCTGGCGAAATCTATCGCTACTTCAAAGCTCATGCGCCCAAGCTAAAAGTTCACATTATCTCTTGGAATGAGCATACGATGGAAGATATTGAAAAAGGTAAGGTTCTCATCGGTATCAATGCCCCCATTATCGACAACCCTCCTTTTCTCACTGAAGTCGAGCTTTCGATGCTAGAAGCAAGCGTCATGGTCAGGAGAGATCATCCTTTGGTAGGGCAAGCAATAATTCCTGAAAACTTAGTCAAATATCCTTTAGCACGTTCGCTGGTTAGTGATTACAGTATGCTAAACAGTCCAACCGTTGAGGTGTTTAACAGACTAGGTTTCGAGCTCGAAGTTGGTTTTGCGTCTGAATTCCCAGTGGTATTAATAGATGTACTTCGCCACTCAGATATGTTCATGGGCATTAGTAACTGTTTTCCAATTCAGGACTACCCCGATCTCATCATGTTAAAACCCGATATGAATGTACCGGAAGCTGAATATCCAGCGAATGCCTATTTTCATAGTCGTCATGCCAACAGCGAAATGATGAACTGGTTTACCTCATCGATCTCTGACGTTTTTGAAAACAGCAAGCAACACAACACGATAACAAGCAAATAATCGTTCTCTAGGTACCGTCAGTCATACGCTAACTGAAAAATCAGGCGTTACTATCTGTTGTTTGCGAGCCTCATTTCACGATCAACTTCACACCCCGACCATCAAATCGATGAATAACCTTTCATTAACATGACCGAGCTAGACAGTGTCGTTTTAGATTGATTACCCTATAAATTGCAGTTGGTTGTATAGGATAATAATGATGCGCTCTCAAAGTTTATTAATAAAAGCATCAATTTTTAGTGCCATAACCCTATTAGCAGGTTGTGGTACTGAAGAAGAATCAAGCGTCGCCGAAGTTGAAGCTTTAACCGTTTCAACAACAAATGTTGCTCTTAGCCCTTCTTACCAAGTAAGACGAGAATATGTAGGTACGGTTAGAGCTGGTCAGCAAGCAAATTTAGGCTTTGAGCTTGCAGGAAAAGTTGAGACGATCCAAGTTGATGTCGGTGACACTGTCACTATAAATACGCCACTGATCCAACTTAATACCGACCTTTTACATACAGAGCTTGGGCAGCTTAATGCACAAGATAAAGAAGTACGAGCGCAGCTCAATCTAGTCAATGCTAACCTAAAACGACAGCAATCTCTAAAAGCGAAAGGCTTCAGCGCCGATGCTGAAATCGATGCATTGACCAGTGAAAAAGGCGTATTGCAAGCCAACCTAGTTCGATTAAAAGCCGCCATCAGCGCGACGAAGCTCAGAATCGAAAAATCAACTATCCTCGCACCTTATAACGGTACGATCGCTCAGCGGCATGTCTCTCTGGGCGATGTGGTCAATGTTGGAACACCAACATTGGTGTTACTGGCCACGGAAGGCAAGGAAGCTTTCATAGGGATCCCAGCCGCTCAGTTATCACGAGTATCTGACCTCTCCTCTCCCACTATTCGTGTAGATACTCAAGAATATGACGTAGAACTTCTGAATCCCGGAGCGAGGGTCGATACCCAGTCTCGTAGTGTGGGACTTCGTTATCAGTTACCTGAAGGGGCTGACGTACTTGAAGGTCAGCTTGCTTACCTAGCATTTGATGAGACCGTCCAAGACCAAGGCTATTGGGTGCCATTGACTGCGCTCATTGACGGATTACGCGGAGTCTGGAACGTCTATGTGGTCGGTGAAAATAGTCAGGTAGAACGCAGGACCGTTAACGTACTTTATGCTAACAGCGAGCAGGCCTTTATTTCAGGCGCTGTCGCAGATGGAGAAGCGATCATTGCAAGCGGTCTGCACCGAGTCGTACCCGGTCAGCCAGTTAAGGTAGCGGAGTAAACTGTCACAATGAAGGTTATTCACGCCATAACGAATACTCGGCTTCTGATTCTCATCACTGCACTGCTCATTGTGAGTGGCTTTGCGGCTTTCTCCTCTTTGCCGCGTGCCGAAGACCCCATCATCAGTAACCGATTTGCCAATGTCACCACCAGCTTTCCCGGTGCTAGTGCAGAGCGAGTAGAAACACTCGTTACTGAAGTCGTTGAGAACAAGCTACGTGAACTGAGCGAAGTTAAACTGCTCACCTCTACCTCCAGACCTGGTGTCTCTATTGTCACCATCGAGCTCAAGGATGAAATTACAGAGCCAGAGCCTGTGTGGTCAAAGGCCAGAGACAAGCTCTCCGATGTCGAGCCGTTCCTGCCTTCAGGAACGGCCCCTCCCGATCTTGATAGTGACCACACCTATGCCTTCACCGTTATCACTGCATTAACGTGGGCAGGCCCAGGTGACGTCGATGTTTTAACTTTGGGGCGCTACGCCAAAGAGTTAGCGAAAAGGCTTCGAACCCTCTCAGGTACGGAGTTCGTTGATGAGTACGCGATGCCTGAAGAAGAGATTCAGGTTAACTTAAGGACCGCAGACACCGCTGCATTTGGATCTTCAAGTATCCAAATAGGTGATAGCTTAAGTGGTGCAGATGCGAAAAACTCCGCGGGACAGCTCGTCAGTCACTTTTCTCGATTTGGACTAGAGATAGAGTCTGAACTTGACTCTATAGAGCGTATCAAGCAAGTACCATTGGTTGTCGCTAAAAACGGCCATATCATTCGAGTTGAGGACATTGCAACGGTCACTCGAAGCCAGAAAACACCAGAAAGTGAAGTTGCCATTATCGATGGTGAGCCTGGCGTGATCGTTGCTGCGAGAATGGAGCCAACACTTCGAGTTGATCAATGGACAGCGCGCGCTAAAGCCACCATTGAGAGTTTTGAACGAGATCTTCCAAGCAACGTAAACGTCACCATCTTATTTGACCAGCAAGGCTACACCACGACTCGCCTCGTCGACTTGGGTGAAAGCCTACTTATCGGCTTTACGCTGATCCTCATCGTGCTCTTTATCACTCTTGGTGTCCGAGCCGCAATACTTGTCGCCATCGCTCTCCCCCTCACCAGCATGCTTACGCTGTCATTAATGAAAATGACCGCGATCCCAATCAATCAGATGTCAGTGACAGGGTTGATCGTTGCACTGGGTATTATGGTCGACAACGCCGTGGTTATGGTCGATACCATCCAAAGTTATCGACTCAAGGGACAGGCTAGGCTAGAGGCGACAATGAATGCCATCTCGCATTTATGGGTTCCGCTGTTAGGCTCAACGCTCACCACCATTCTCGCCTTTGCACCAATCTTCCTGATGCCCGGCGCCACAGGTGAGTTTGTTGGCGCCATTGCGATTACGGTGTCATTCTCACTCGTTGGTTCCTATATTTTATCTCACACGGTAATCGCGGGATTTGCGACAATGCTATTACCTAGTCACGCATCCGGTGACCATTGGTATAACACTGGATTGCGTATACCTGCCTTGACTAAGTGGTTTAGTGAGTCCGTTCGACTGGCGATTAAGCACCCTGCGATATCATTATTATTAGTCTTAACGGTTCCTATTACAGGCTATTGGAGCATATCTCAGCTTACCGAACAGTTCTTCCCGCCATCGGATAGAGACATGTTTGAGGTTCAGGTGTATTTGCCACCTCAAGCAAGTTTGTATGCCACGCAGGCTATAACCGAGGACGTAGATGCCATTATTCGCTCTTATGACGGCGTTGAACGTGTCGATTGGTTGGTAGGTGCTAACTTTCCGTCTTTCTACTATAACCTGCAAGCAACGCAAAACAACGCGCCCTATTTCTCGCAGGCGATGGTGAAAATGGATAACTTCCAACTCGCCAATGAACTGATTCCTGAGCTGCAGACAAGACTCAATAGAGAGTTGCCTGCGGCACAAATTCTGGTTCGTAAGCTAGAGCAAGGACCTCCGTTTAGAGCACCTATTGAGCTACGTGTGTATGGTGAAAACCTAGATGTACTTAAATCCATTGGTGAAGATGTTCGCCTCATACTCGCTAATACTCCTCATGTCACTCACACAAGGGAAACACTGCAGCCTGGAACACCTAAGGTTTGGCTAAAAGTTGACGAGGATACCGCCAAACTCAATGGCATTTCACTTAATCAATTCGCCAACATGCTACAAGCCACTCTTGTGGGCAGAGAAACGGGCTCAGTCACTGAGGGCTCTGAGTCGATTCCAATCAGGGTACGAGTCGCAAATGAAGAGCGTGAAAATCTCTCTCACCTTGGTAATCTGCGTTTACCTATCTCTTCAGAGGTATACACGACCGGCGTCAGTGTGTCGACGCTCGCTGACCTTGAGTTAACCACCAGCCGTGGCGCTATCACGAGACGAAATGGCGAACGCGTTAATACAATAGAAGGTTATATTCAGGCAGGTGTGCTTCCACAAACTGTACTTAATGAGTTTCAGAGTCGACTCGAGTCTTATGACCTACCCGCTGGCTATCGCATCGATTTTGGTGGAGAGTCCGCAGAACGTGATCGCTCCGTCGCCTTACTGATCTCAAACATCTCAGTGGTTGTGGTCTTGATGATCTTAGTGGTTGTGATGTCGTTTAACTCATTCAGGCTAAGCTCGATCATCTTTATGGTTGCCGGTTTAGCGGGCGGTTTAGGTCTGCTCTCTGTTTGGCTGTTTGGCTATCCATTTGGCTTCACCGTCATTATTGCCATGCTCGGTATCATGGGTCTCGCGATCAATGCCGCGATTGTCATTTTGGCAGAGCTAAGATTAGATAAAGACGCGTCCAAGGGTGATATTGATGCATCGGTCGATGCGGTTATGTCATGCACTAGGCACATTACCTCAACGACCATTACGACCGTGGGCGGATTTATGCCATTAATCATTGCAGGCGGTGGTTTCTGGCCCCCATTTGCAGTGGCGATCGCAGGTGGTACGGTATTAACCACCTTACTGTCGTTCTACTTTGTCCCTGTCATGTACCGATTGATGGTAAAAAAGCGCAAGCCTCAAATCGTCTCTAGCGCCTAAAACCAATCAACTAACAAACATTTACTTCATGGAAAAACGCCTCAGTCGAGGCGTTTTTTATGCTCCTGAATCATATAGCCACCAGAGGGCGCCTCAGATAAGCAAACAAAAAAGAGAAGAATTATTCACATAGCAAGAGCTCTTCCAACATAAACAAAACATACCGACCAGTATTTCTTCACTATTAGTTCTGCTCACCTTTTCGATTAGAAAATCTCGTGCTCGTAGCCCACATTCTCATACAACGAGAAAACATGTAACAAATCTTGTCTGATAAAATAATAATGGATGTATAAACCACTTAATAGAAATTATTAAGGATAAAATCATGTGGAATAAACTCAATAAATCCATGATGTTCTGTCAGATGATGTTTGGTCTGTCGTTCTATGGCGTTATGGTCATTCTTACTCGCTTCTTTCTAGAAAATCTAGATTACAGCGAAGCCGATACAATGATGGTTGTCGGTGCCTTCTCCTCGATCGGGCCACTGTTTGCTATTGCTGGCGGCTTTATTGCAGATAAATTCTTAGGCGCTTACCGCTCTCTCACTATCGCTTATTTGGGCTTTACCTGCGGCTATGTACTGCTTGTACTCGGTGCTTCGACCGTAAACATTCCAATGAGTCTTGCCGGTATCGCATTAGCCAGCTACGGACGTGGCTTGATGTCCCCTTCTTACCCAAGCCTTTACAAGCGCACGTTTAAAAGCCAAGAAGACTTTGAGAATGGCTATCCAGTAAACTACTCCGTGAACAATGTCGGCGCATTGCTGGGTCAATATCTGTTCCCTATGTTTGTGCTTGTAATCGG
Organism: Vibrio sp. KUL80; assembly: GCF_059725495.1. NCBI lineage: Bacteria > Pseudomonadati > Pseudomonadota > Gammaproteobacteria > Vibrionales > Vibrionaceae > Vibrio > Vibrio sp. KUL80. Next base: position 1,427,263 of record NZ_AP045842.1, on the reverse strand, counting down.
GTTCTATGGAAGCTTTGCACTGTCGGGTGTTTTAGCCTTTGCCGCTCTATTTATGCTATTTACCTTTAGAAAGCAGCTGCAAGGCGTCGGCGCCGACATCGACAAAGCGTCTGTATCGACCGCTAACTGGATCAAATTTGGTATGACTTCCGTGGCAATGATTGGCATGGTGTTTTTCATGTTCTCAAACATGGATATTGGTAAGAACATCGTTTACGCCATCGGCCTGGCCGCTATCGGTTACTTTATTTCATTGATGTTCAAAGCTGAGAGAGCAGACGCCTTGCGCATGGGCACCATTATCATCGTGACCGTGCTAACTACAGCCTTCTTTGTCTACTACGGTCAGATGATGACCTCTATGACCATGGTCACCATCAACACAATGCGCGGTGATCTATTCGGTCTTATCCCTATTGCACCAGAAGCCTCGATGTCGATGAACCCACTATGGTGTATTGTCGCTGGTCCAGTGATCGCAGCGACCTTCTCAGGTCTTGAAAAGCGTAATATTCACTTTACTACCGCGACCAAGATCGGCTTCTCATTCATTCTGACGGCAATTGCGTTTGGTATCCTCGCGTTTGCAGTTAAAAACGTCGGTGAAGACGTAATTATTCGTCCAGAAATCTTCCTAGTAATCCACTTCTTCCAAGCATTTGCTGAAGTGATTGTGGGCTCTCTAGTCGTTGCCTTTATCCTGTCTGTTGCGCCTAAGCATATCGAGAACTTCTCTGTTAGTCTGTTCTCGGTGGCGATTGCACTATCAGGTATTGTTGGCGCCGTGTTCTCGACATCGATCGCGGCAGAGAAAGGACAGGAGATCACCCAGGAGTTTGTACAAACCGTCTATGGTGACTACTTCGGAATGCTCACAATGCTCGCTGTTGTGATGGTTCTGGTAGCCTTGGTCTCTTCCATTGCTATTCGTAAGATGCTCGCCGCCGCAGACAAGCATCAGCCGGAAGTGGAGCTTACGGAAGCAGAAGGCTAGATAACAAAAAGGCTCGCTACACATAAGTCGGCGAGCCTTTTTGATTTGAACAAGCAGTCACTATCAATTCACATTGATGCGTGTATCTCTCTGGTCATACATCTCCGGAGTGACGTGCAAGCCTCCCGAATAACCCGCTTTTTCTAGCATTTCTCGGACCTCTCTTACATCGCTCTCAGTGACCGGCTCTTCTCTTGCCCCTAAGTGCAGTCGCACGAAGGTGATGAGATCTGCCAGCTTTTTATCTGAGAGCACATCTTCGAAGCTCGCCATTGGCATGAAGTTACGATCCTTATCGAGATAGGTTGGCTGAAGCCCTCTAATTGTCACCGCTATTGTATTGAACGGATCACTGTGCATGATTATCCCGTTGTTTAGCAATGTCGGAGCAATCGGGTCTCGCCCTTTGCCATCCGCACCGTGGCAAGCACCGCAGGTTTGGTTGTACGTAGCGTAGATTTCCTCTGCATACGCGGCGTCATCAAACCCTTTTGGCTGCAAAACAACAGCCGTGTCGCTAATCATGTTGTTGGTATCGCCAGCCAGCAAATAATACGACATAGACTCAATGTCTTCTCGGGTCATCAAGCTAAGGCTATTTTTAATGACATCCGCCATGCCCGCAAAGGCCGTTCCTTTATCTGAATGTCCGGTATGCAGGAAGTCAGTTAATGACTTGAGATCCCAGCCATCAACATAGAGTTCCTCTGCCGTAATGTCGGGCGCATTCCATCCGTCGATGAGATTACCCTGAAAGATGCGATCATTATCTAGCGCCTGCGCAATGTTGCGCGGCGTGTGACATTCTGAACAATGTCCAAGCCCTGCGACCCAATATTTGCCCCTTTGCCACTTATCAACATCCTCCACCTTGCCTTGCAGTTCTATCGGCAGGTCGTAGTTCATTGGCGTTCTATCAGCAAACACAATATCCCAAGCGAGCAAGCCCAGACGTATGTTGGCGGGGAACATCATTTCATTGGCATCGTTACGGCGAGCAACTGCTGCGATAGATTGCATGTACTCCCACATATCCCTCATATCTTGTTCCGTTACGTATTGATATGAGGTAAACGGCATTGCTGGATATAGGTATCCATGTTTGCCCTTCCCATCAACCAACGCTGCGCGAAAATCCTCATAATCGTAACTGCCTATCCCTTCAGTCACATGCGGGGTAATGTTGGTCGAGTAGATGGTGCCAAATGGCGTGACAAAAGGTAGCCCTCCTGCAAATGGCTCTCCTCCCTCTGCGCTGTGACAGGCTACGCAGTCACCGGCGTGGGCGAGATACTCCCCTCTCGTGACCGCTTCTGCATCTAGAGAGGCAAGTCGTTGGTCACTTTGAAGCCGCGCGTAGGTGATGTAAGCGCCGAGCGCTAAGATTTCGTTTTGTGAAAGCTGCCCACCAAAGGCCGGCATCACGTTATTGAGCCCTGCTCTGATCGTATGTTGTATCTCCTCAATACTGCCTCCGTGTAGCCAGATGTTGTCAGAGAGGTCAGGTACGCCCGTTTCGGTATTAACCAACCTTCCGTCACCGTGACAAGATGAGCAGGTTTTTATGAACAGCTCTTTACCCAACTCGACTTTCACCTCAGGGACATCAGTATGGCGTTGATTCAAAGATGCTAAGTAATAAGAGATCTTTGATATTTCATCAGGTCGAAGTACATCTATCCAGCCGGGCATCGCACCGTTTCGGCCTAACTCAATGGAGTGAATAATCGCCTCATCTGATCCACCGTACATCCATTCATTATCAATAAGGTTTGGGAAATGCTTAGCACCCTGGGCATTGTCTCTATGGCAAGCGGCACAGTGAGTTTGAAACAACATACGTCCAGACGACACAATCTCGTTGTTGCTAGCAAGCGATACTAGCGAGGTGTCTTGTACACTTTCAAATTGCTCATCAAGAGAAGTCGATGGACGACTGAGTTTATCTTCCGACTGGTCATAATTCATCAGACCAGACCAACTACCAATCCCCGGATAAAGAATGAGATAACCAAACGATATCGCAAACGCAGCAAAATAAGAGACAAACAAAATCTTAGGTGGTGGTGCGTCGTTCTCATCGATACCATCAAAGGTATCTAACACCTTGTCTTTGTCTGCCAAATGATTACTGCGCCAATACTTAACAATGACGCCGACCATCAGAATAAAGAAAATAATGGTGCAGATAGCTGCCCACCAGCTCCAGAAGCTACTCATTACAGTCCCTCCTCTGCAGTATCAACACCAAGACTTTGAAGATAGCGGATCAACGCCTCGCCTTTGGTCTTGCCTCTTACTTGCAGTCGGGCATTCGCGATTTCATCTTCGGTGTAAGGCACACCTAATGCACGGAGCGTTTCCATTTTGCCAGTAATGTCATCGCCTGAAAGCACTTGCTGAAACAGCCACGGGTACGCTGGCATTATCGAGGTTGGGATAACTCTACGTGGGTCGATAAGGTGAATTTCGTGCCATTGGTCGGAATATTTGCGACCTAAGTTCGTGAGATCAGGACCAGTTCGTTTTGAGCCCCACAGATTTGGAAATTCATAGATGTCGTCAGACTCCTGGTTTGCTCTGCCGTTGCGCTTGGTCTCCGGCTCCAAAGGGCGCACCATCTGAGTGTGGCACACATGGCACCCTTCACTGATGTAAATATCTCGCCCTGCCACTTCGATTGCGGTCAGTGGTTTAGCTTGGCTCTCAGCGACTAACTCAGGCGTTCTCAGCAAGTTGGGTAACACCCAAACCAAAATAGAGAAAGAGGCAACGACCGCTGTCGATACAATCAATATGACGAGTGATTTTGTAAAATCCGCATTCATATCACGCCTCCTTAGTTACAAGAGCGGCAGGTGCTCGCACTGTTTTGTAGAGATTTAGCGCCATCAAGAACAAGCCAAGCACGAATAACGCCCCGCCAAAGAAGCGCAGGAATAGCCAAGGTGCTTTAAAGTTCATCGCTTCAACGAAGCTATATTGCAACTCACCATTTTCACCTTGCGCTAGCCACATAACGCCTTCACCAATACCCGCGACCCAGAGCGCAATCGCGTACAAGGCAACGCCTGCGTGAGCTAACCAAAAATGCCACTTAATGAGTCGCGGTGACCATAGCTCTGTCTTGCCCCACAAACGTGGTATGAAGTAGTAAAAAACCGCTATCCCCGACATGCCTACCCAACCCAAGGCGCCGGAATGAACATGCCCAATCACCCACTCACTGTTATGAGCAATCATGTTGAACCAGCGGATGGCAAGAAGTGGCCCTTCAAAGGTCGCTAAGCAGTAATAGAGAATCGCAGAGAAGAAAAACAGCATGATGTAATCCGTTTTGAGCTTCTGCTTATTTTGTAGCAAGGTCATCGCACTGTTGAACGCCCCTGCCCATGAGGGAAGCCAGAGGATCAGCGACATCACGATACCTATGTTTTGGACCCAGACCGGTACCGAAGAATAGATGAGATGATGCGTGCCCGCCCAAGTGTAGAAGCCGACCAAACCCCAGAAGTGAATGATGGACAGTCTATATGAGTAGATGGGTCTGTCTGCGACCTTTGGAATGAAGTAGTAATTCATCCCTATGACACCTGCGGTGAGGAGAAAGCCTACTGCATTGTGACCCCACCACCATTGAACAATGGCGTCTTGCGCCCCCGCAAACACAGAATAGGACTTCATCAATGACGCTGGCATCGCAAGGTTGTTCACGATAAAGATCATCGCGATGACGATTATGAACGCTGCGAAGAACCAGTTAGCGACGAAGATGTGCTGAACTTTGCGTTTGGCGATCGTACCGAAAAACAAAACACCGTACAGCACCCAAACCAGCACGATCAAGAGATCAATCGGCCATTCTAGTTCGGCATACTCTTTAGACGTAGTATAGCCGAGAGGCAAGGATATCAGTGCAAGAAGCAGAACGAGTTGCCAACCCCAAAACACCATCCAAGATAAGCTTTTATTGAACAGGACGCACTGACAGGTTCGCTGAACGATATAGAGCGATGTCCCCATCAAAATGTTGACGACAAAACCGTAAATGACGCCGGAGGTGTGCAAGGGCCTAAGCCGCCCAAACTGGAAATACTGAGAGTCGAAGTTTAAAACTGGCCAATACAACTGCGCCGCAAGAATGACGCCAATAACCATACCGGCAATAGCCCAGACGAACGAGGCCAGAATGAAATAACGAACTACTTTCGTGTCGTATTGAGTCGCCGTGATGTCCATAGTGGCTCCTTCACTGCTTATCGGCTTCTGTGCCAAGTTTTGAGTAGTAATAAGCAATATCGCTGATGTCTTGATCACTGAGCGCGTCAGCTTGTTGCTGCATTAACACTGCCAAGCCTCCGCTTCGTTCTCTGGTTTGATAAGCCTTTAACGATGTAATGAGGTAAGCCATCTTTTGCCCGCGAAGATTCGGGTAAGACTCTATGCTGGAAATACCATTGTCGCCATGGCAAGTCATGCAGGTTTTGGATTTCTGTTCACCTATCTTAAACCGCTCATCTGCAGCGACCAATGGTGATAACACCAGCGAACCCAACGCTAGTGGAAGAGACAGGAATGTGGCGGGTTTGATCATAATACGCGTCCTTGTTTGGTCAGGATTATGACTGCATAGTTGTCAAAGCATAGGTAGTGGAGACCCGATCAGTCAAAGCGCGCGCGTTCGTTGGTTTAACACTTGATAGCTTGTTAGCTCTGTGTTCAGTACTTCACGAGGCGCACAGAGTGCTTACGCACCTGTACGTCAAACAGTGCAAATATTGAGCTATTTACTTGAGAAGAGAGAAGAAATAAGAACTATTTCTAATTACAAATGAGCCCTACAAACTCTATCGGATCGAGTGGCTTCGAAAATACATATCCTTGTCCAAACTGACAGCCATGTTCCATTAAAAATTCGACCTGCTGGTGATCTTCAACCCCTTCCGCAACCACAACCAAATCTAACGCCTTCGCCATCGCAATAATCGCTTGAACTATCGCATTGCTGTCGGCCTGGCTAGGGACATCGTTGATAAAAGAGCGATCAATTTTGAGTTTGTTGATCGGAAGTCCTTTCAAGTAAGAGAGTGATGAATACCCGGTCCCAAAATCATCGAGCGAGATATCTATCCCCAGTTCCCGCAATTGACCTAGGGTTGCGAATGCGTGTTGCTGGTTTCTAAGTAAGAAGCTTTCGGTAATTTCTATTTCTAGTTGCGATGTCGGAAAACCAGTTTGTTGTGTAATCTCCACCAGTTGACTCACGAAGTCGGAGCGCTGCAACTGTAATGCCGAAGCATTAACGGCGATTTTTCCAAAACTAACGCCAGAATCAAGCCATCGCTTGCCTTGCTCACAAGCCGCACGGAGCACCCAGGCACCGATACTTTGAATCAGGCCCGTTTTCTCAGCAATGGGAATAAACACACTTGGCGGTATCCAGCCGAGATCGGGGTGCTCCCAACGCAGTAATGCCTCGCCCCCAATTAGAGAACGGTCTGAAAAACGGTACTGAGGTTGATACGCTAGGGATAACTGTTGGCGGTCTACCGCTTCGTGTAAAGCGGACTGAATACGCACATGTTGTACCGACCTATCCGTCAGATCCGGGGAATAGAATGCATAGCCATTGCGTCCATTCTTCTTGGCAAGGTACATTGCCGTGTCGGCGTTTTTCAGTAAGGTTTCGCTGTCACTTCCGTCATCAGGATATAGCGCAATACCAATGCTTCCAGACACGCAAATGTGGTCGTCTTGCTCTATTTCAAATGGCGCATTAAAAACACTTAAGGTCTGATCGACAATATTGAGAAGCTCCGCCTCAGAGCGGTACCCCGTCAAAATCATCACAAACTCATCACCACCAATTCGACCCACAGCTCCGTTACCATTTTGGTGCGAAGAGAGGCGCTTCGCGACACTGGCGAGCAGCTTATCGCCATAATGGTGCCCTTTGCTATCATTGATGTGCTTGAAATGATCGAGGTCGAGAAACAGGGTTGCGAAGGGTTGACGCTCTTGTTTACCCACCTCGATGTGCTGCTCCAATAGTCGGGTTAGGTGAGCTCGATTCGGGAGATTGGTCAGTGGATCAAAAAAAGCCATGCGGCGCAGCTTTTCTTCATTGGTTTTACGTAGAGAGATATCTTCAAACACGCAGATATAATGAAGCAAGTCGCCGTGATCACCTGTAATAGCGCTTATCGTCGCCATTTGCGGATACACCGTCCCATCCTTCTTACGGTTAATGAACTCTCCTTTCCATTGACCGTTTTCTTTTAGTTGATCCCACATGCTGGTATAGAATGTCCGGCTATGATGGCCTGACTGCAAGAAACGCGGGTTCTCACCAATGACTTCCGATTCTTGATATCCAGTCAGTACCGTGAAAGCGCGATTCACATCCATGATTCTGGCATTGTGATCTGTGATCATCATGCCTTCTTGGAAGTTATTAAAAATCTCGCTGGTGATCGATAGCCTGGCCTCTACTTGCTTGCGACGAGTCGCATTTCGGGTCATGCCTATAATGCCCACGAACTCCCCACTCTCATTATGAATAGGCGATTTAACCGTTTCTAGCCAAACTTCATTTCCGCGCTTATCAAGCGCGGCACACTCCTCAACGGTATGCTGAGAACCATGAGAAATGATTTGATCATCAACTTGTTTGAAGTGCCTTGCCCTCTCAGCATCAAACAGATCGTCATCGGTTTTGCCGTAAATATCGTTTCGATGGCGCTGCCAAGCTATTTCGCTGGCTTCATTGACCGCAATATATTCACCGTCAGCATCCTTGACCCAGATATGGTCATCAAGTGCATCGATAAATTGCTGTAAGGTAGGGAGGTTCTTGCTGGACATGGTACTGAAACTCGGGACTGTCGTTTACTACTCGGCCAGGCCGAAGTTTCAGTATATCGTACTAAATGAAAGTACAAATTTATACAGAACAACTGTTTGAATCTGCAATTTATAAGTACCTAATATGGGGGAAAGTGCACATCAGAGTTTACAAAATCAAACAAACTGTTACTGACGTTAGGGCATTTATACTTTAAGCGATCAATACATTTTTCAACTGTGTCAGAGAGTTAACTTCATAATTAGGCGTAATCCCCTCAGGGGCCGCAGCACCTTGTGTGTTAAGCCAACAAGTTTCAACGCCAAAGTTAATCCCACCCAAAACATCAGAGTGCGGGTTGTCCCCCACCATCAGCACTTTCGATTTACAAGGCAACCCCATAAGTTGGTGCGCATGATCGAAAATTCCCAAGTCTGGCTTTGCTATGCCGACCTGCTCTGAAATAACCACATGCTCGAAATAATCTGTTAAGCCAGTACGCTCGAGACGAATAGCCTGTAGCTCGGTAAAACCATTAGTGATAATGCCCAGCTTAGCTCTACCTGAGATCGCATCAAGCAGCTCTTTGGCACCCGGAAGCAAAGTGCAGATATCAGCCATAGCTTCCAAAAACGCAGAGTTCATCTCTAACGGGGTGATGCCAAGCTTAGCCGCCCAACCTTCAAAGCGAATCTGCTTTAGTTGATCCGCAGTGATTTTGCCATCTTGGTAATCGACCCAAAGTGGCTTGTTGACCAACTGATAGGCGTCGTAGTCTTCACGTGTAAAGTCAACGCCAAAACGCTCGAACATAAGTCTCATTCCACCGAATGAATCGAAGTGGAATAACGTCTCGTCGGCATCAAATAAGATCCAGTCATACTTCATTATTGTTATACCTTTATTAACTATCGGGGCGATTATATACGCTCTAAAAAGCAAACTGTACCCACATAATTTAGCGCTATCCAAAACATGCATAAAATGCATAGATGGATTCACTAAATGTCATTTGAGTCATACCCCGTTGATCATTACACTGCGCGCTCTTTTTATTTCACTTTTGGGCGTTATGTTTTCACAATCCATTTTTGCTCAGCTAATGAGGATGTCGCTTTTACTGGCAGTGACTCTGTTGGCGGTACATCACTCACCAAAATTATTAGACTTGCTGGCACAGCAAGCGATTAACAGTGGGTGTCACCAACAGAACCCATCTGATCCCATGGATCATTCTCATCATCAACACCACCATCATTAGAGCGTCATTACAATGAGTATTTTCCGCTTTCCAGCCCTTGTATGGCTGGGCATTGGTATCCTGATCGTTAGTCTGGGTATTCGTCAGTCTTTTGGTATTTTCATGATGCCAATCTCTGATCACTTTCAAACGGGACGTGAGTTCTTCAGTTTTGCGATTGCGCTGCAAAACTTACTGTTCGGTTTATTCCAGCCGTTCGTGGGCATGGCTGCAGACAAATGGGGCTCAAAACGCATTATTCTGCTCGGCGCCATCGCCTATGCAGTAGGACTCTATCTGACGTCGATTACAACGGAAGCCTCAGTTCTTTACTTCTCACTGGGCGCATTGGTTGGCTTAGGTCTCAGTGCAACTAGCTACGTTATTGTGCTTGGCGCCGTCGCCAAAGTAGTACCAGCAGAGCACGCAGCGAAAGCATTCGGCTTAACCACCGCAGCTGGGTCTTTTGGTATGTTCGCAATGATTCCTGGCGCGCAGCTAATGCTAGAAGACATGGGTTGGCAGGGTGCCCTACAGGGCTTTGCTGTGCTTTGTACCTTAATGATCGCATTTTCGTTATTCATGAAGTCGTCACGCCAAGGAAAAACAGCTTCTACTCAAGTAGAAGCAAACGAGTTAACACTGAAAGAAGCGTTAAAAGAAGCGTTTAATCACAAAGGCTACTGGCTGATCCATGCCGGCTTTTTCGTGTGTGGTTTCCATGTCATGTTTATCGCTACGCACTTACCGAGTTATCTAGCGGATAAGAACCTTCCAGCAAGCAGCGCTGCACTAGCACTGGCTTATGTGGGTATCTTTAATATCTTTGGCTCTTATTTCTGGGGTTTGATGGGTGACAAATTCAGCAAGCGCCATGTGATGTCGATGTTGTATCTGTTTAGAACGGTGGTGATCGCAGCATTTGTGACTATGCCGGTTACCGAGCATACCGCCGCTCTTTTTGGTGGAGCCATTGGCTTCTGCTGGTTGGGTACGGTGCCATTAACTTCGGGCCTTGTTCGTCAGATCTTTGGTGCGCGCTATCTATCGACTCTGTATGGCTTGGTCTTCTTTACCCATCAAGTCGGCAGCTTCTTGGGCGCTTGGGCTGGCGGTCGTATTTATGACTACTACGGCTCTTACGAACCAATTTGGTGGTCAACGGTGGTTCTCGCATTTGTGGCAGCCTTGATCCATTTACCAATTAATGACAAACCATTGAGAGTACCAGCAGCAGCTTAATTTTCCTGAAAATACAGTAAAAAAGAGGTCAACGAATCTGATTCGTTGACCTCTGTTTTGATTATATGCTTTGAACGCTTCCCAAGTAATCCAAAGCTCTACATATCAAAGTTCTCTGAGCAGCGGGAATGACTCTTGGATCCTTTGCTCCGTCGTAACAAACCCAATCAGCTTGTCATCAGCATTATAGGATTTCGCTACAATGCCCGATCGAGTTACGTCGTAAGACCAGCGTGTCACATCCTCGCCCGTTAATACGCCAGATAACTGTATTGGGTAAGCTGGCGTTTTTACTTTGGTCAGCATGTTAGGGAGTAGTACTTTGGTGGGCGAAGACGTTAGCGTTTTCGCAAGTGCCGTAGCGCTAACAACAATGGGCTGTAAGTAGGCTCGAACCATTCCATATATCTCCGCACAATCTCCCAATGCATAAATGTCTGGCTGAGAGGTTGCTAAGTACTCATCAACAATGATGCCTCTGTTCACAGACAGTTGAGCTTTCGTTGCCAATTGAACATTTGGACGTAGACCTGCGCATACGGTCACTTCATCGACTTTTAACGTTTCGCCATTACTGAGCTTGACCAGCTTCTCTGTTGATCGGTGTGACACTTCATCCATACACAAACCTGTGTAGATGTTGATTGACTTAGCCTCCATTGCATTGCGTAGTTTTGCCTCCACAAACTCGGGCAATTGTGCAGTCATTAAGCGATTTGCAGGTTCAACTAGAGTTACCTCTTTTCCCGAATCAGCTAAATCCATTGCTAACTCTACCCCTATTAACCCACCGCCAAGAACCAACACACTTTGTGCATCATTCCAGCGAGTTTGTTTCTGCTGGTATTCATTCAGAGAATTATGGGTAATGACATCTGTTTCGGCATTCCCTGTGAAAGGAGGAATAAACGGTGAGGCACCGGTCGCCAATACCAACTTATGGTACTGAATCTTCTCCACAGCCGTTTTAACAACACGGTCATAGACATCGATATCTTCCACTTTACTTTGCGCAAACAGAGTAACGTTGAATTCCGAAGCAAACTCGCCTGCTGTTTTCACCACCAGATCTGATGCCGTTTGCTGCTTTGAAAAAACATGACTCAGGTCCGGTTTATTGTATTCATGCCCTTCGTCTTGGGTAATCACAGCGATGGTTTGGTCTTGGTCCAGACGACGCACCGATTTTATTAGCTGGTATGCGGCAAAGCCACTGCCAATAATGACAATATCAAATAGTTTCATACTGCAGCCTACAGGTTGTGAGGAACGAAAACGTCTTTTCCAAGGTTACATTCCGGACACAAGAAGTAATCCGGCACATCTGCCCACGCTGTACCTGGCTCTACGCCTTGGTTGGGTTCGCCAAGTTCCGGATCGTAAACCCAATTGCAAACACTACAAATCATGCATTGGCAATTTGCACCATGCTCAGAAGCGTTCACAGGTTCAGGTAACACTTCTGAGCCTATTGGTCCTTGCTCATTGGCCTGAGTGCTCACCGGCTCTTGATATTGAAGTGGCGCCTGTTCCAGTGGACGCAAGTTTGTTTGTCCAACAGACCACGCTTTAGCTATCTCTTGTCCATACGTTTTGCATTCGCGCATCGCTTTGCCGTCTGGTCGCCATTTTACCTTCATGCTTGCGGTCGTCTCGAAACCCGCGTCAGTCAACCTAGTGTGGATTCGATCTACGGCTCCACCATTCCAACCGTAGCTACCGAATGCAGCCGCTCGCTTATCCTTAAATCTCAGCCCAGTGATCTCTTCCAGCATGCCTGCAATTTTAGGCATCATCACATTATTCATGGTTGATGAACCGACAAGTACTCCCTTAGATCGGAATACATTGGCAAGGATTTCGTTTTTATCCTGACGGGAAACGTTAAACACCTTCACGGCCACACTCGGATCGACGTCATGAATACCTTGCGCAATCGCATCGGCCATCATTCGAGTGTTGTTAGACATAGTGTCGTAAAAGATCGTAATGCGATTCTCTTTATAGTTATCTGCCCACTCGAGATATTTCTCGATGATCTGAACTGGATTCTCACGCCACACAATACCGTGAGAGGTTGCGATCATATCGACTGGCAAGTTAAAGCTCAGGACTTCTTTAATTTTCGCGATGACTAAATTACTGAACGGCGTCAATATATTTGAGTAGTATCGCAAGCATTGTTCATACAATTCAGCTTGATCGACTTCATCGTTGAATAGTCTTTCATCGCAATAGTGCTGACCAAATGCGTCGTTACTGAATAGGACGGCATCCCCCGTCAAGTAGGTCATCATACTATCGGGCCAGTGAAGCATTGGCGCTTCTACAAAAACAAGTTGCTTCCCATTACCAATATCAAGGGAATCACCCGTTTTCACAGTTTTAAAGTTCCATTCTGGATGGTGATGGTGACCAACGATTGAATCGATCGCAGCCTCTGTACAGTAGATTGGTGTTCCGGGAATACGCTCCATCAGCGCAGCGAGCGCGCCAGAGTGATCCTCTTCTGCGTGATTCACGATAATATAATCGATAGAGCTAAGGTCGATCTCTAGCTCTAGGTTCTGTAGAAACTGCTGGCTGAACCTGTGATCGACGGTATCAATCAAGACAGTCTTTTCTTCACGAATGAGGTAGCTGTTGTAGCTTGTACCTTTTGTCATTTTGTATTCTGTTCCGTGAAAATCTTGCACTTCCCAGTCACGTTGACCTACCCAATGAATGTTGTTTTTTACGTGAATAGTCATACTACTACCTATGTCTGTGTTTTGTATTCTAGTGAGTTGTCCTTCCTTTTGCATTGTGCATGCCAACTTTGAAAATATTTTTAACCTATTGTTTTTAATATATAAAACTCAATACACACTGTTAACTTTGTCTTATGAACAACATACTTCAATTGTTCATAAGACAATGAATTGTCATTATGACAAACAACAAAGCAAAAAAAGGCTCCAACTTGTGGAGCCTAACTGCGAATGCGGGTCGTAATAGTGATTCTCAAAAACCAGTCAACATCCACAAAGCACGATGGCTTCTAGCGACTATGAAACATAGCTTGATCTGATTTGTCTTTATCAGACCAGAAGTTGATATTGAATTGCGCATCGTCCGACATTTCGATTCGATGCCAGTATTGTGGAGGGCTTGTAGCAAATTGCCCCGCCTCGATCACGACTTTAACTTCAGGCACTTCTGACTGCGAATCTGCAAATCCGAAATAGGTAACCGTCCCTTCCATTACGCACAGCTGCCCAAATACGCCCTCTGCAGTGTTGTGATGAGATAACAGTGCCTGAGGGACATTTTCTTTAGTAAAGAAAGGGGTAGAGCGCTGGATTGTCCAGTTTGCAGGAATACGTTGATGACTCATAGCAATGACCTCTTTAATACTTTATGAAAGAAACTCGTCACTAAACGGCGCACGATATTCACAATGAACTGATGCGGCGCAGAGCTTTCGTGTACCTCGCCTTTACTGACGATCGCAAATAGCTCAGCATTCGCCTCATTGAGTACATTCTCTAAATGAAGTTGATTCATATCATGGTTTCCTCTTTTACAGTGACATACAAATGATATTCATTACTATTTTTTGCATCTACTGTGCCAATTTATGCTCAACATGACGGTTCCCGCTAAAGTTAACTTAACCATCTGAATTTAAGACAGTTATCTATATTTCAATCGTATATCATGCACACATTGATTGCAGTTCTTATCAAAATGACAAAAGCGTCGTATTATCATTGAGATAAAACAATTGTATTTATGACAATAATTAGAGGTTTTCTATGGGACAGTTTAGGTCTGCCTGGCTACAAATAGCGCTTGATATTACGTCCGGTATTTCACAACAAGATAGGTTTGACCGCTTGCTAGAAACCATTCGCAGCGTGTTGAAAAGTGATGCTGCAGCTTTGCTTAAGTTTGACGGTAAATCATTTGTACCATTAGCCATTGATGGCCTGAGTGCTGATGTTCTAGGACGACGCTTTGCAATTGATAAGCACCCACGTTTTGAGGCCATCGCACGCGCTGGTGATATTGTTCGGTTTCCTTCAGATAGTGACTTGGTGGACCCATACGACGGTCTTATCCCTAATCACGAAGGAAACCTAGAGGTGCACTCATGCGTGGGGTTGCCACTTTTGCTCCAAGACAACCTTATAGGTGCTATCACAATTGACGCATTCAACCCTGAGCAGTTTGATGCAACATCAGACAAAGATTTGCGAATACTAAGTGCTTTGGCGGCTAACAGTCTTCATACCGCACTTCTGGTTGATAAACTGGAACGCTCCGGTGGAATCAGCTCTAGTAGCCCTTCGGTAAGCCCGATAAAAGAGCCCAACGACATCATCGGCAACTCTGCCCCAATGCTCTCCCTTAAAAGCCAAATTGAAGCCGTTGCTGCCACCGACTTATCTGTACTGATTGTTGGAGAAACGGGTACAGGTAAAGAGCTAGTGGCGCACTCTATTTTCTCTCAGTCCGAACGAGCAGATAAACCCTTTGTCTACCTAAACTGTGCTGCGCTTCCTGAATCTGTCGCGGAAAGTGAACTCTTTGGACATATAAAAGGTTCGTTTACAGGTGCAATCAGCAATCGTAAAGGTAAGTTCGAACTCGCCAATGGTGGTACCCTTTTCTTAGATGAAATTGGTGAACTTTCTATGGCTCTTCAAGCAAAACTGCTTCGGGCGCTACAATATGGTGATATTCAGCGTGTCGGTGATGATCGCAATATCAAGGTTGATGTTCGGATCGTGGCTGCCACCAATAGAGTCATGCACGAAGAAGTCAAAGCAGGGCGTTTTCGAGCAGATTTGTATCACCGCCTGAGTGTCTTCCCTATCTTCGTACCTACGGTGAAAGAGCGCGGTAATGACGTTGTATTACTTGCTGGTTTTTTCGCAGAGCGCTGTCAGTACAAACTCAAAGTTTCAAGTATCAGCTTAGAGCCCAACGCACTCTCTGTGCTCAAAGGTTACTCATGGCCGGGTAATGTTCGAGAACTTGAACACGCTATTAATCGTGCGGCGGTTATTGCTAGAGCTCAAAGCCGGTCATCGCATGTTGCAATTGGCAGTCGCCACCTTACCCTAGATCACGAGACTTCCACGTCACCAGCAGAACCAAACATTGAAGGTGAAACAACACTTCAAGCACATACAATCAAAGCAAAGAGTTTGAAAGAAGCGATCGATCACTTTCAAATCGAGTATATACAGTCAGCGTATTTGGATAATGACAGGAACCTCAGCGCGACAGCTCGCCAGCTTGACGTGAACCCTGGTAACCTTCACCGATTGATGAAACGCTTAAGCCTAAAATAGGTGTTGTAGAAAAAGTATTACCCCATAGTTTGAGGACTTTCTTTGTAATTGCCGGGACATCAATGTGACTTCAATCGCTAAGTTCGATAGATGCGACTTTTCTCCTATAGCAAGTATGACAAAAGTTTCCTAGCATTAGAGCATTCACTCATTTTCGGATTAACGCTGTGGAAATTGAATATCAGAGTACCGTAGAAGACTCGCAACTTATCAAATGGCTAACGACTAAACTCAGTCACCTTTCTGAGGAAGCACTCGCGAAAAGTGAAGACGCCGATACGTTAGATCGTAGCGATGTTTTTCAGCTCAGTACCTTAATCTCAGACTACTTCTCGCAAGAAAATATTGCTCATAATGAGAAAAACTACTCCATCGTTTATGGCTTAATTACCGGCCATAAAGCCGACCAATCACTATCCAGAGAAGACATGCTGGAGTACTTGGAGAGCTGCGTTTTTCTATTTCAGAACTAATCTAACCGCTGATTAACCCTACCAATAGTTTCCGCTCCCGCAGACAAAAAAAGCCCCTCACTAGGAGGGGCAATAGTACCATCGCTTATAATTATAGTGATATGCCAGTAAATTCTGTCACTCGCTAACTCTCTGATTCAAAATGAATCGTGCGATAATTGGAATTGTGTTCAAACGCTTGCTATCAAAACCGACATTAACCGAAGTCACCGTTTACATAACCTTGGGTACGGTCATCGCTTGGGTTTGAGAAGATAACCTGAGTGTCGTTATGCTCTACTAGCTCTCCCATTAGGAAGAATGCAGTGCGGTCTGAAATACGACGAGCTTGCTGCATTGAGTGCGTTACAATAACGATGGTGTAGTCTTTTTTAAGCTCTTCCATCAGCTCTTCGATTTTGTGTGTCGCAATTGGGTCAAGTGCAGACGTTGGTTCATCCATCAGGATAACGTCAGGCTGCATTGCAATCGTACGAGCGATACATAGACGCTGCTGCTGACCACCAGACAAACCAAATGCGTGTGACTTCAAACGATCTTTAACTTCGTCCCAAAGTGCTGCACCGCGAAGCGAGCTCTCTACTACTTCGTCAATGTGCTTCTTGTCTTTGATGCCTTGTGCACGAAGACCGTAAGCCACGTTCTCGTAGATGCTCATTGGGAATGGGTTTGGCTTCTGGAATACCATACCTACTTTGATACGTAGGTCTGCAACGTCGATGTTGCCGTAGATATCCGTACCATCCATTTCTAGCAAACCGGTAATTTTAACGCCTTCGATAAGATCGTTCATGCGGTTCAAACAGCGAAGAAGTGTTGACTTACCACAACCTGATGGACCGATTAGCGCGGTTACTTGACGCGTTGGAATCGGTAGGTTTATTGATTTAAGTGCTTGGTTGTCGCCGTAAAATAGGTCTAGATTTTCGATGTTAAACTTGTTCATTTTCTTAATCTCTAAATTCTTTGTCGTGTCATCTTGTCGTTGTTCTTGATCTCAGCTCTTTATGCTCTGGCCGAGTCTGGGACAAGATTGTTCTCAATTAGTACGTTGCTGTGTTGAAGCGGCTAGCGATAAGCTTAGTTACCATGTTGATCAGTAGTACTACTACAATCAATACCGTCGCTGTGCCGTAAGCTTGGTTCCACTCTTCAATCGTGAACAGTTCCGTTGTGAGTTTATATAGGTGAACCGTTAGCGTACGACCTGAATCCATTAGCGAGTCTGGAATACGAGCTACCATACCTGCGGTTAGGAATACCGGCGCCGACTCACCGATTACACGACCAATACTAAGAATGACCGAAGTTAAGATACCTGGCATTGCGCTCGGCAAGATAAGACGCCAGATTGTGTAGATTTTAGATGCGCCCAGACCGTAAGAACCTTCACGGTAAGTTTGCGGTACTGCCATCAATGCTTCTTCTGTCGTACGGATAATTACCGGTAGGATCAGAATACTTAGCGTTAGTGCACCTGACAGAATCGAGAAGCCAAAACCAAGGATGACCACGAAGAACGTCATACCAAACAAACCGAAGATAATCGACGGAATACCCGCCAAAGATTCAGTACAGAATCGGATGATTTTAACCAGCTTACTGCCTACTTTCGCGTACTCAGTAAGATAGATGGCCGTCATGATACCCAGTGGCGCTGCCACTGCGATAGAGGCAATAACCATATAGATTGTCGAAACAATCATTGGGAAGATACCTTGCGAATCACCGGTACGAGTATAGTTACCAGTGATAAAGCTCCAGTTTACATGCTGTAGACCGTTAGAAAGAATGTACCAGATAATCCAGAACAGGAAGCCTACCGTCAGCGCTGCCGCTGCCCAAACAAATGCATTTAATACTGCGTCTTTGTTTTGACGAGCTTGTTTTAGTTTTACTTTATCCATAATAATTACTTCGCTTTCTCACGGTTCAAGTAGAGTAGTACTGCATTTAGCATCATGATAAACACTAGAAGTACCACACCTGTCGCATACAGTGCGTTAGCGTGAACACCACTCGCATAAGACATTTCAATCGCGATGTTAGCCGTTAGTGTACGTGCTGAGTCTAGGATACTTCCTGGCATCGCCGGGGCGTTACCCATCACCATGATGATTGCCATGGTTTCACCCAGTGCACGGCCGATACCTAGAATCACACCTGTCATGATGCCCGAACGAGCAGCGGGAACGAGTAGCTTAAAGATGGTGTAGATTTTAGATGCGCCTAGTGCAAGAGAGCCTTCTTTATAAGTACGTGGTACCGCACGAATCGAAGTCTCAGATACCGTGATAACGGTTGGTAGAATCATCACACCCAGAACAATAATACCGGCAAGAATCGTGTTACCCGCTGGTACATTGAAAACCTGCTGGATCAGCGGAACGATAATAACCAGACCAAAGAAGCCGTAAACTACTGATGGAATACCTGCAAGTAGCTCAACTGCTGGACGAATAATGTCAGCAAGACGTTTAGGTGCGATTTCTGCGATAAAGATAGCGGTCATAACGCCGATTGGAACACCAACCACTACCGCGCCAAGTGTCGATACGACAGAGGCAACAATCATGGTGGCAACACCGTACAATGCCGGTGGGATCCAGTTAGTACCCAGAACGATACCAGTAACACCAGCTTCTCTAAATGCCGGGATACTTTCTTTAAAGATAAAGTAAGCAATTACTGCAAGCGAAACGATGCCGATAATTGCACTTGTTAAGAAAAGTCCATGGAAAATACGTTCTTTCCAATCAACTCGTTTTTGCGTTTTAAGGCTGCGAGTTACAGACTGAGTCGCTTCGTTACTCATAAGCTTCTCACTATTTGTTGCGATGGTCATAATAAGTTTCTACACGTCGAATAATCGAGTTAGACATACAAAAGGCTCAGCCCGAAAGGGTGGGCTGAGCAACAAATTCAATATTTACTGGTTGAGATTAGTTAATCGAGATGTAACCTTTGCTCTCAACGATTGCTTGAGCCTCGTCAGTAAGCATCCAGTCTAGGAACTTCTGACCTTCAGCAGATGGCTTACCTTCTGTGTAAAGCACTAGGAAAGGACGAGCTACTTTGTAAGAGTCGTTCTTAACATTGTCTACTGTTGCTGGAGTACCATCGATTTCTAGAGCGTGTACAGATTCATCTACTGTACCTAGAGAGATGTAACCAATAGCGTATGGGTTGCTAGCAACCATAGTTTTTAGTGCACCGTTACCGTTAGCAACTTGAGCGCGCTGAGAGATAGCTGTAACGCTTTTACCAGAGATTTTTTGCTTAAGACTCATGATGTCTTCGAATGCGCCACGAGTACCAGATGCAGTATCACGAGTGATAGCTACGATAGGCTTGTCAGCACCACCAACTTCTTTCCAGTTGTTGACTTCACCTTTGTAGATAGCTGTAACTTGTTCAGAAGTTAAGCCTTTAAGTTCGTTTGCTGGGTTAACAACAACCGCGATACCGTCGCGAGCAACAACTTCTTCAACTAGAGTTGCTTCTTTTTCTTCTGGCTTAAGAGCACGAGAAGACATACCCATGTCTGCGCTGCCGTCTTTCGCTGCACGAACACCCGCTGAAGAACCTGGTCCCTGTACTTCAATGAATACGTTTGAGTTCGATTTCATGTATGTTTCAGAGAAAACTTCCATCAGTGGAGTTACACTGCTAGAACCTACCGCAGAGATAGTTTCTTTAGCTGAAGCTGGAGTCACTGCTAGTGCGCCTAGTAGAGCGATTGCACCGATAACTGTCTTTTTCATCACAATTTCCTTTAATGGCTTGATTGCCTTGTTTCGTTTGAACGCTGACAAGATTAGTAGGGAAATATGACAGTTGTGTTTCAGTTACTTGAAAGGTCTATGACAAATGAGAATTTTAAAAATGAGGGGTAATGGGAGAAGATCACTATAATTCAGAGGTTTACTAGGCTTATTTGAGTCTAAACTCAAATAAGACAGTGAAAAATCGTACGATTATGACTGTCATAAACGAGCTCGTTTGATGAGTTTTTCGCCTCTTTAAAGATGCAAAAAGGGCCTCGATGAGGCCCTTTTTAGTTATTCACTGTCTGTTGGCTTAGGTTTTTTCTTCGGAATGAATACCGAATCCCCCACGGCAACATTGTTGAAAAACGTTTTGTCGCGCTTGGCTGGCTTCTTAGGCGTCGCTTTCTTCTGCTGAGCTTTGCCTTTAGCTGCTTGCGCTTTCTTCTTGAAAGCCGGCTTCTTAGGACGGAATCCTTTGAACTTGCCTTTCAGGCCTTCTAGTTCAGAGAAACTAATATCTTGTTGAAGGAACGCCTCAACGCGTTTAAAGCTATCCCAGTCTTTAGGGCCAACTAATGAAATCGCATCACCTTTGTTGCCAGCACGTCCTGTACGACCAACACGGTGAACGTATTCTTCAGTATGTTTTGGCATATCAAAGTTAATCACGTGCGTGACAGTCGCGATATCCAGACCACGAGAGGCAACATCGGTCGTCACTAGGATCTTAAACACATGACGCTCGAACTGACTCATGATGGTGTTTCGTTGAGTCTGGTTTAGATTACCGCTTAACGCGATAGCCTTAAGCTGCTTTTCATTGAGCCATTTAGTCAAACGATCAGTATCAACACGAGTAGCGGTAAAGATGATTACCTGCTTGTACTCAGCTTCTTCTAGAATACGCTCTAGTAAAGCTTCTTTATGATCTAGATGATCACATAGGTAGAACTTCTGCGTGATGTCTTTGTGTTCTTCATTTGATACGCCAATCGAGATACGCTTTGGCGCATCCAGCATCTCTGCTGCGATATCATTCACTTCAGCGTGATCAAGCGTCGCTGAAAACATCAGCGTTTGACGGCGGCGGTGTTTCGCTGCGTTGTGGATACGGCGAAGCTCTGGAGCAAAACCCAAATCCAACATACGGTCAGCTTCATCAAGAACCAATGTTTCCAAACCGTCTAAAAACAGTGAACGGTGCTCTAAGTGGTCAGCTAGGCGTCCCGGCGTCGCAACAATGAACTTTGGAAAACGGCGCAGTGCTTTAACTTGATCGTTGAAGTTCTCACCACCTAAGATAAGTGTTGCCTCGTAAGACAAGCCACCCAACATGGATTTAAGCTCACCATATACCTGCTTCGCTAGTTCACGCGTTGGTGCCAAAATCACACCACGTGGATCCTTTGCGGAAAATGCTTTGTTCTTAAGAGATTTATGCAGCATCGGCAATACAAATGCCAAAGTCTTGCCTGAACCCGTTTTTGAAGACGCCAGCAAATCCTTACCAGCGATGGCTACTGGAATAGCCTGCTTCTGGATATCGGTCGCTTTTTTAAAGTCATAGTGACTTAAGTTCTTCAATAGTCGGTTATCTAGGCCAAGTTCTTTAAATTGCAATGCAAGTTCTCCTCAGACGGTTGCAGGCTAAAAATGAGCGCGCATGATACCCGATAATTCCTCATGCCACCAGCCGATAAATATAGTATCTAACTAACGTATATACCGCCTATGTAGGATAACTCTGAACACAATTCGGTTGTTTTTTCATCAAAATGAAATAAAATCAGCCTATACAGAGACTTATCACGGCAACATGAATTCAATGTGATTCAGATCACATTAATCTCGCCAGTGTTAATCTCATAATTAAGACAAAGGAAGTTTAACCTCAAAATCGCGTAATTTTTTGGTTTTTCTGACTTTTAAATAATTTGCGTTCTTAAAATTAGGCACTAAACTCAAAAATAGCCTTATTGCTAACAATCAAGTTGCAGGGCTGTTTTAAATACTAATCCTGAAGGAGCATATAATGAAGAAAGTTTTAATTGCAGCTGCAGCATCGTCAGTTCTACTACTAGCAGGTTGTGCATCTGGTCCAGATGAGGCGACTACGGCAAAAATGGATGACCTAAGCAACCAAGTAAGCCAACTAAGTGCAGACGTTCAAGCACTTAAGAGTGAAGTACAAATGAGCAACAAAAACGCGATGGCTGCTCAAGAAGAAGCTGCGCGTGCTAACGAGCGTATCGACAACATCGCTCAGTCTTACACTAAGTAAGCATTAATTAGACACTACGAAAAACGCCCACGATAACGTGGGCGTTTTTTTATATCTGTTAAAACGCTCTATTCAAGGTCATCCATCGCTGGAACTACTTCTACTGGCACCCCATTTTGAGCGAGCACAGCGGCACGTGCGATTTGATCACGGATGCCATACTCTTCCAACCACCAGGTCAGCTCTTGAGGGATCGTCATGTCTTTCTTACTGCCATCGCTGCGCGTAAGCGGTTCGTGTGCCTCGATAAATACACTTCGATCAGGTTCTAGAGCTACTTTAATCGGTTCATCAATAATGCGCACTTGCATTCCGACGTTTGCTTGATGGAACAGCCAGTCAATATCTTTAGGGTCCATTCGAATACAACCCGCACTCACCCTCAGACCGATACCAAAGTCTTTGTTCGTTCCATGGATAAGATAAGAGCCCGTACCATAAGCCAATCGCATGGCGTAGTCGCCTAGAGGGTTATCAGGCCCAGCAGGGACAACATCGGGCAGTTCAACCCCTTTTGCTAAGTAATCCTTGCGAATAGACGCTGGCGGCGTCCAAGTCGGATTTTCCCTTAACTGACTTATTTTGGTAGTCATCTCTGGCGTATCTTGTCCAATACGACCGATGCCCACTGGGAAAATGTGTACTAGGTTTTTCTCTGGCTCAAAGTAATACAAACGAAGCTCTGCAAGGTTAATAACGATTCCCTTGTACTCAACCTCTGGCAGAATTGCTTGGCTCGGGATGGTCAAGACATACCCTTCTTTTGGTAAGAATGGGTCAACACCTTTGTTGGCTGCCATCAGCGACAAAAAACCAACATCATATTGCTTGGCAATGTCTGACATTGTTTCGCCTGCTTCAACACTATGGTACTGGAGTGTGCCTACCATATTACTTCCATCAGTAGGAAGCTCAAATGTCGCGGCACTCACCCATTGAGAGAGTCCTAAGCATGCTGCTAACAAGGTCTTACGTAACATCAAAATTGGTCCTTCGCTTCTTTGTATAGTGCTAAGGTTATCTCTCTTTGCGTCTTATGATCAACTATTGGCTCTGGATAGGCTAAAGAAGCAAACTCTGGCCAAGTCCATGGCTTGTGGATAAATTTGTTAGGAACATCACGTAACTCGGGGAGCCATGTGCGAATGAACTCGCCTTGGGAGTCAAACCGCTCACCCTGAGTAATCGGGTTGAAGATTCGAAAATAAGGCTGACCATCGCACCCTGTTGATGCGCACCACTGCCACCCGCCGTTGTTAGCCGCAAAGTCGCCATCGACAAGCTTGCTCATAAAATATCTTTCTCCGCGACGCCAGTCGATGTTGAGGTCTTTGGTCAAAAAACTCGCCACAATCATTCTTAACCTATTGTGCATCCAACCAGTTTGGTTCAGTTGCTGCATGGCGGCATCAACGATAGGGTATCCCGTCTTTCCTTCGCACCAACGCTCAAACCACGAATCCTCCCCCGGCCACCTCAATGCCCTTTCCCAATCCAAGTATCCATGATGTTTGCTTAACTTAGGTTCAAAATGGGTTAGGTGTTGGTAAAACTCACGCCAAATGAGTTCGCTCAACCACACTTGAGCACCTTCGGATAGCGGTTCGTTGCCCGCATCATAATAGAGCCGCGCGATACACTGTCTGACAGATAACGCCCCGATAGCTAAATAGGGACTGAGTTGACTTGTACCGTCTATCGAGGGAATGTCACGCTCGGTATTGTAGTATCGAGCCGATTCATCAGAAAACTGCCTTAATCGTGCCAATATGTCCTTAGTCGATACCAACCATTGGCTGCTGTCTTGGCGCGGGTAATCAAACACGTCATCTAATGAGGCACCCCCTTCTTGAGGCAATGACACCTCGGCGGATACCTTCGGTTTTCTTACCTCGGCGTGAGAGAATTGGTTCTGCCAAGCTTTTCGAAAAGGCGTAAAGACTTTGAAGTAGCCACCCTGCTTATTCAGTACTGTTCCAGGCGCCAGCATACATTTGTCTGAAAAGGTGTGGACTGAAATATTATGAGTCGATGCTGCCTGGGATAAAGAGGTTGCACGCTGAACTTCATTAAACTCGTAATCGCTGTTCAAATATATATCGGTAATGCCTAGTTTGAGACAGTAGCTTATCAACCAATCATTCCCAGAGCTGAAGTTATCACTGCGCCCGTAAATAAGTGGGATATTGATATCGCTGAGCTCGGATTCTAATTCACCGAGTCTTCGGTAGATGAGATCTGCTTGCATTGGAGACTGATCATGTAGCTCCCATTGTTTGGGGGTAACAATATAACAGCCAATAACAGGCGTGGTTCCATCTATCGCTTCAATGAGGGCAGTGTTATCAATCGCCCTTAGGTCACGGTTAAACAACACCAATCTCATGTTTCAATACTCTCTTTATCTTCTAATAGATGCTCTATTACAGGAGACAGTTTCCATAGTACTTCTCCCTTTTCTCTTTGAATGCGTATCGACTCAAGCTGTTTTTCAGATAAGGATTTTTCTGCGAACAACTGAACCGAAACAAAGCTAGAGGGCTCGGTCTGAAGTACCGATAGATCTTCAACGCCATCTAGAAACGTTACACTGACACCCTGTTCTGCAAGCTTGGCGTAATTGAGCCATGCAAAAGGGTTCCCTGCTACGTCCATACTGACAAACAGGACGGACTCGCTCTTCTTGCGTGTAGAATCTAGAGCCGACATCACTGCGAGCTTCTGAACAAGAGAAGTTCTGAACAAAGACAACTGTATCGCTTTAGGACCTACTTTCAAAAACTCTGCAGCGTTAAGTACTGGAACCACGAATTTGCTTTCTACTATTTCGAGAGGGTACTCTTTCAGTACGACAGTCAAAATCTTGTCTACCTTGCTTCCATTCAAGTGGCTGAGCGCATCTAGCATCTCAGACACTTCTTCTAGCTGCTCAGTCTCAATATTCGCTTGAAAGATTGTGTCAGAGTCGAGTAACGACTTGACCTTGCCTATAGAAACACCCTTGCTGAGCCAACCTTGTATAGTATTGATACGCTCAACATCCCCTGGAGTGTAGAGCCTATGTCCCTTGTCAGTGCGCTGGGGCTGAATCAAGTTGTATCGGCGCTGCCACGCTCGCAAGGTGACGGGCTTTACGCCCGTTAAATCGGCGACTTCACGGATCGCATATAAAGTTTCATTACAAGCCATACCTTAGACGCATCTCCTCTGGGTGTGGTTGCAAAAACTGCTGCTGCGCCAAGTATTCATCTGGATACGCATTGAGATAGTGTTTCAAGAGCGTGAGTGGCGCAAGAACAGGAAGTATGCCCGTGCGATAGTCGTCTATTACCGTCGCAAGCTCTGCTTTTTCAGCTTTGGTGAGCGAGCGTTTGAAGTACCCTTGAATGTGCATAAGGACGTTGGTAACGTTTTTGCGGCTTGCACGATTCTTCAGCCCCTCCATCAGTCCGAGGCGGTAAGCTTGATAAAATTCTTCAGGGCTATAATCGGCTTGATTGGCCACCAATCTACCTAACTCCTTGTACGAGGCAGGGTCATGCGCCATAAGTGTCAGCTTGTATCGTGAGTGAAACGCGACGATTTTACCCGCAGTTGGCTCCCCCTCCATTGATTTGTAGAAGTCATTCAGGCCGTATACGCGCGATATAAAGTTTTCTTTCAATATAGGGTCATTGAGCCTGCCGTCTTCTTCAACTGGCAGCCAAGGCATAGTCTCCATCAAGTGTTTTGTATACAAGCCCACGCCATCGGTTGATGCGTGACCATTTGAATAGACCTTCACACGCTCCATACCGCAGCTTGGCGATTTCGCGCACACGATGTAGCCGCACATCTCGGTGTCTTTGAGTTCATCGACCTTACCTCGGGTGAATTGCATCATGCCATCGGTGTAGTCTTTCGAAGCGTCTTTTGTTTCAACTAGAATAATGCGCTCTTCGTCACTCATTAATCGAATCGTAGGACGTGGAACAGACAGTCCCATTCCCACCTCCGGGCACACGGATACGAAGTCAAAATAGTCACGAAGTTCTTTGTTTACGTACGTGCTTTGCTTATGACCTGAATCAAATCGAACCTTTTCACCTAGAAGACAGGAACTGATACCCACTTTAATTTTGTCACCCATTGCCATCTCCCTATTCTTATCGCTCTTGCTAACGTTGTACAAAAAATATCTATGTATAAGTATTAGACTACTTTGGAATGTGATACAAAAAATTGTTTTGTACAATTATATGGAGAGGGGGAGCGATTGGTTCACATCGAGATAAGAAATAACTCGACATCGCTGTTAGTTGCAGAAAAATCGATTGCTCTACCGCTTTCAACACATTTAGTTATCATCATGTCATTATCTTCTCCTTACAGATAAAACTGTGACTAAACTCTCATAGAACCCTTACACCAAGCGCTAGAATCACCCACAACAACGAACGACACGTTCAACAATATTAGTTAAAACTTTAGGAGTGACTCCATGGCAACCCCACATATCAATGCAAAACCAGGTGATTTCGCAGAAACTGTCCTAATGCCAGGCGACCCACTTCGTGCTCAATACATCGCTGAAACCTTCCTAGAAGACGTTGAGAAAGTGTGCGATGTTCGTAACATGTTCGGTTACACCGGTACTTATAAAGGTCAACGCGTGTCCGTTATGGGTCACGGTATGGGTATCCCGTCATGCTGCATTTACGTTCATGAGTTGATTAAAGACTACGGTGTAAAAAACGTTATTCGCGTGGGTAGTTGTGGCGCTGTGCGTGACGATGTAAACCTAATGGACGTTGTAATCGGTATGGGTGCATCTACTGATTCTAAAGTGAACCGCATTCGCTTCAACGATCACGATTTCGCAGCCATCGCAGACTTTGGCTTACTAGAAGAAGCGGTTAAGCAAGCTCGCCTTCAAGAAGTACCAGTAAAAGTGGGCAACATTTTCTCTGCAGACCTGTTCTACACTCCAGAAGCTGATATCTTCGACAAAATGAAGCATCTAGGTATTCTTGGTGTTGATATGGAAGCCGCAGGCATCTACGGCGTTGCTGCTGACCTAGGTGCAAAAGCACTGACCGTACTTACTGTTTCTGACCACATCATTCGTGGTGAAAAACTAAGCTCTGAAGATCGTCAAAAATCATTCAACGATATGATGGTCGTCGCGCTAGAAACAGCGATTAACCTGTAATCACAAAAAGCCAGCTCTTAGCCTGAAATGAGCTGGCTTTTTTCTAACTGGATAACGATTAAGCGTACTGCGAGATAATCACTGCGTTGAATCCGCGGTACGAAACAAACCATAGGGGGTGAACGTGTCAGAAGGCAGACTGCCGATGGCCGCAGAAGGGTTACAGCTCAATTTTTGTAAAACATTGGCGTGTGACAATTTTGGACTAAGTGATGCAAACCTCTATATCCTGCAGCACAGTAACCCTAAACGGCCAGCGATGGTATGCCGCGAGTGTGGCGCGTTTCCCCCCCTACTTAACAACCGAGAAGTTCTCAATGAGCTTAAGCGGTTGAAACTTCATCATCATGAAGGACTCCCTTCATGCAAAGATCCTCAATGCGAACATTTTGGGCTCTCTGTTCATACCCACAAAGATCGTTACCACTCGTTTGGTTTTAGTGGTGATCGTCAACGCTACCGCTGCAAAGCTTGTCAGGGTACCTTTGTTGATAAATGGTCTGGAAGTAACAAGAAACTGAGCTTTCAAGAGTCGCTTTTAGGGCTGCTTTTCACCGGATATTCCGTTCGTGAGATTTGTCGTAAGTTAGGTATTAATCCGAAGACTTTCTACGATCATATCGATCAAATCGCGAGTCGTTGCCGACGTAAACTCGCGGATATTGATGGTCGCTGGATAAAACATGCCGATACTTTTGAACTCGCATCGCATTACCGTGCACTGCAACCACAAAGTAACAATGGTGTTTTTTGGTTTGCTACCTGTGATGCTAAATCGGGGTATGTGCTTTGCCAGCACACGAACTATTCTGCAAGTGATGCCACAGACGCGTTAGAAGATCATGACGCATACGCTGTAAATGCTCAGATTGTTCCGAAAAGCTATAGCGCAGAAACCAACCATGAGATTTCAGCATCAGCGTCCGATTTAAAGGCGCGCATTGACCTCACCTATCAAAACATTCTGGCAAGAAGCAATGTTGAGGACCCTTTGGGGAATTACGCACGTTTTTCCTACCCTGCAGTGGGGTCGCTCATTCGCGCACCTTATACTTCCTATGCACACTATTTGCTGATTCTCGAATCTCTGTTCGAGGAAAACTCAGACGGCAATAAACGTATTACTCTCTACATGCCCCAAGATCCTGTACTTCGTTCTGCCGCACTTAGCGTTTTCTTAAAACAGATTCAAAGTAACCATGTCGAACTCATGTATGTAGAACAAGACGACCAATGGCAAGATGGTGAAACTTCCGAGCTTGTGGATGTAGTGTTAATGGGGTGGTGGAGAGATCGCTGGGCAGTCACTCATCAGAGCACAGGAGCAAGCAAAGGCGTTTGCTACCTTGCTGGCAACAACCCCAATGTCTCATACTGGTTACAAACCGCGAACACCAAGCAAGTCAGTTTCTATCAAGATAGATTCCAACTATTATTTGAGAGCTTCGTTAATGAGCCCAGAAGAAAGCTAAGACCCGCCGGAATACATCCCCTTCTGGATATCTTCCGAGCTTGGCACAACTTATGTTATCAAGATAAGCAAGGATTGACGGCCGCTCAGAGACTTGGCGTCACCGACGCTCCGATGACGCTTCGCTGTCTACTTGATTAGCTAGTTTGTCGCTTTACAAAAAGAACAAAGAAATTCCCAGTAGCGCACACAAAGTACCGACAACACTACGACGAGAAATTTGCTCTCCTCGCACTGCGTAGATAATCAAAATGAACAATGGACTGGTTGCAATAAGGGTCTGCGCTACTGCCGGATTCGCATGCTTAAGCGCAATTTGTTGCAGCCACAACGCAAGGAAAGTTCCAACAAAGATAGCGGCGATTAGCCAATACCAACTCACCGCTTTCATAGTGCGCCCTTGCTGAACCATAGAGCGGTAGGGCTTTTTCTCGAGCAGTGGAACAAGACAAGCAACAACGGCCACACCAATAGTCAGACGTATAAAGGCCCCAAGAAGCGGTGGCAAGTCCCCTTGGACTAGCGCAAAGTGAGAGATAACCACCCCCGTCGCTTGGCAAACGCTCGCCACCAACCCAAACCCGATCCCAGAAAGACTGGTCTTTTCGTTTCCATTACCATTTGGCTGGAACACAACCGCGGTCACCGCGACGGTTGTTATAACGACACCTAACCAACTTTGAAAACCTAGAGCTGTTCCTAAAAACATCAATGCCAGGACACCAGACAGTGGCGGTGCAAGGGATTCCAGTAGCAATGTTTTCCCTGCGCCGATGCGTTTTAGAGACGCAAAGTAGGCACTGTCCCCGATGGCAATCCCGATCACGCCAGATATACCGAGAATCAAAACGTAACTTGATTTCAACTCTACTGTTGGCATCGGTATAAAGGGCATCACTAACAGCATCATGGTCGACGCTAATACACCTTTGATGATATTGAGCTGGATTGCAGAAAACTGATGGCTGAACTGACTGTAGATCCATGTCGCGACGGCCCATACGACCGCTGCACCTATCGCGGCGAACTCCCCAAGAAATGTCACTAAAACCTCGAATATTTATCAGATTGCTATTGCACAATACATAATTATAACAAATACTTAACCAGCGTCGATTCGTTGCGCTTTTTGTAAATGTTGTTGAGCAAGGATGCATTATGTTTCTGGACTATTTTGCTTTAGGGCTACTCGTGTTTGTTGCCCTGGTACTGTTTTATGGAATTATCGTTATCCACGATATTCCCTATGAGATCGCTAAAGAGCGCGACCACCCTCATCAGGATGCCATACATGTCGCAGGTTGGGTAAGCTTATTTACGCTCCATGCCATCTGGCCGTTTCTGTGGATTTGGGCCACGTTATGGCGCAATGAAAGAGGTTGGGGCTTTCATAAGCTCGAAGAAGAACAACACGACCTTCACCACCGCCTAGAAAAACTGATTGATCAAGTTAGCTCACTCGAGCAAGAGGTGGGCTACCTCAAAGGCAAGCAAGCACAAGAAAAAGCCGCCGCACAAACTCAATCACAGCCTCAGGCCGAGGAGAAGTAAGCCATGGATTTATTACTTGTTTTAACCTACGCCGCGCTTTGTATAGCCATTTTTAAGATCTTTAAGATCCCTCTGAATAAATGGACCGTTCCAACTGCTGTACTTGGTGGCGTGGTACTTGTCGGCACGCTAATCCTGCTGATGAATTACAATCATCCATTTAGCCAAATAGGCGGGCAGTTCTACACTACCACCCCTATCGTATCGAGCGTTCGAGGCAAAGTAGTTTCGGTTGATGTAGAGGCAAACCAACAGCTGCGCAAAGGTGATGTCCTATTCAAAATTGATCCTATTCCGTTTGAAGCAGAAGTCATTCGTGCAAAAGCTGCACTCGCTGATGCAGAGCAGGATGTTCTAGAATTAGAAAGTGCTTATAAAGCAGCTCAGTCTCAAACCATCAAGGCGCAAGCTGAGCGTGATAAGGCGGAACGTGAGTATAATCGTTACCAACAAGGCTTTAAAAAAGGCGCTTTTACCGAGCAACAAGTCGACACTCGCTTACAAACCTTTAAGGCAAATCAAGCCGCTTTAGAGGCAGCACAAGCGCAAGAAGAGAGTTCT
The DNA here is from genome assembly GCF_059725495.1 of Vibrio sp. KUL80. Lineage (NCBI taxonomy): Bacteria > Pseudomonadati > Pseudomonadota > Gammaproteobacteria > Vibrionales > Vibrionaceae > Vibrio > Vibrio sp. KUL80. Next base: position 1,396,303 of record NZ_AP045842.1, on the reverse strand, counting down.
CGACTCGCTTTCGAGTCAGAGATATTTGGCGAGAATACGATGGTCGCTCAGCTAAAAGCACAGCTGATTCAGGCCGAGTTTAATCTAAGAGAAACGGTTGTAGTTGCACCAACAGATGGCTACGTTACCCAGCTTGCGTTAAGACCCGGTATGATGGCAGTGCCTCTTCCACTCGCACCACTGATGACCTTTGTCCACACCGAGCAAGACTTTTATGTCGGTGCATTTAGACAAAACTCACTACAGCGCCTCAAGTCAGGTTTCGAAGCGGAATTCTTGTTCCGAGCACTGCCTGGTAAAGTATTCAAAGGAAAAGTCGTTGAAGTGTTGCCGACGATTCCAGAAGGGCAAATCAGTGCTAGCGGCACACTGCGTACTACGCAAACCTTCAATACCTCTGGTAGAGCTATGGTGAAGCTGGTTATTGAGGATGACATGAGTGAATACGTACTGCCTACGGGTTCCAATGCCGAAATTGCCGTCTACTCAGATAGCTTCACGCACGTATCAATCATGCGCAAAGTTTTGATTAGAATGAAGAGTTGGCAAAACTACTTATATCTAGATCACTAATATTTGGCACAGTTATTAACGAGAAAGGCAACTCAAACGAGTTGCCTTTGCTTTTTTACCATTCCCAAATCGTTCTACCATTCCCAATACGGCGGGCTGCCGTAAAACTCAGTGAAGTAATCGATAAATGCTCTTACCTTAGGTGCAAGTAATCGTGAGCTTGGATAAACCACCCAAATCGCTACATCTGAGTCCAAGGGGTAATCCTCTAGTACCTGGACTAATGTGCCCTCTTTAAGCTGTTTATACACACTCCATGTCGAGTTGATAGCAAGACCTAATCCATCGATACAAGCATCTCTCATGGCGTCACCATTGTCTGTTCGCAACACACCTTTGGTTTTAATTGTCTCTTTCCCCTGAGAAGTCACAAAGGTCCAGCTCTCTAAACCCACTAATTGCACACATTGGTGATTTGATAGCTCGCAGGGAGTCTCTGGCACTCCAAACTTTGATAAATACTCAGGTGAAGCGCATACGATGCGCCTATCTGTCGCCAGTTTTCGAGCGATCAAGGTTGAATCTTTGAGCTCGGCATCGCGTATCGCCACATCGAAGCCTCCCTCAACCAAATCGACAATATTGTCGCTAAAGCGAAAATCGATAGTTAGCTCGGGATATTGTGTCAAGAAGCCCTTCAAAGCAGGAACAATATGCAAACGCCCAAAGGACGCTGGCGCCGTCACTCTCAAGGTACCAGAAGGCGTTGTACTGCCCACGCCGACTGAGGCCCTTGCGGTTTCCACCGTCGAAAGCACTTCTTCAGCATGAGGAAGGAAAGCTACGCCCTCTTCGGTCAACGACACCTTTCTCGTCGTTCGATGTACTAAACGCACGCCGAGCGCCTGCTCAAGCTTACTAATATGAGCACTCGACACAGCAGGAGAAAGCCCCAACTCCTGCCCTGCAAGACTGATGTTGTTGGTGGCAGCAAGCCGGACAAACAGTTTAAGGTGTTCGATATTCATGGCTGGAAGTTAAAATATGAAGTGATAGCAATACTTTAGCTAACGCCAGAACTGGGGTCAATCGAGTCGCCTTGGCTTATAACTGACCTTTGATCATTGACGTAATCTTAGCGTCTGTTGGCGAGGTTCCTGTCGAGAAAACACCGACGACGTTACCGTCACGGCCGACAAGATACTTATAAAAATTCCACTTCGGCGTCACGCCACTCTGCTTTGCCATCTCAGCAAAAACTGGGTTAGCATTGTCTCCCTTGATTGAGCTACGCGCCATCATAGGAAAGGTGACGCCGTAATCTAGGTAACACACTTTTGCCGTGTTTTCTTCGCTTCCCCTGTCTTGATTAAAATCGTTTGAAGGAAAGCCAACCACACTGAAGCCTTGGTCTTTAAACTCGTTGTGAAGCGCTTCAAGCTCCTTAAACTGACCAGTGAATCCACATTGGCTAGCAGTATTGACGACAAGTAACACTTTTCCCTGATAGGCGTCGCACAGACTTACGGAATCGTTAGAGTTGAGTTTGCGTTGGGTAGAATCCAACAAGGAGGGACAATTGCTTGCGAGGGCTTCTTTGGCGAATAAACCAAACAATAAACCGAGTATCAATGCTTTGAAAACCATGCTCATTTCTGCCTCCTTTTAGTGAGATTGTTCTTACGGGTAAAAGTAAGAATAGTTCATCAGCAAAAATGTACACATTACCTAACTTCACTAGTGCACCAGCGATACTTGATTAAAACGACAAGCAGCCACACTAGGTGGCTGCTGATAGTATGTAATGCTGGCGTGTCTAGCCAATCGTCAATTTGAACTGCTCAAGCAAGTCTCTTTGTCTGTCAGTCAGGTTAGTCGGAGTTTCCACTTGAATCTTAACAAGCAAATCACCCGTTTGCCCCTTACGGTCTGTCACACCCTTCCCAGTCATTTTAAATTTTCGACCAGATTGTGTGCCCGCTGGAATCTTTAGCTTAAAGCGGCTATCGAGCACATTCACTTCAGCCTCGCCGCCCAGCGCAGCTGTCACCATATCTACTTTGGTGTTGCAGATTAGATCGTTACCATCACGCTCTAAAAAAGCATGACTGCGCGTCGCAATAGACAGGAGAAGGTCGCCCGCTGGACCACCATTAATGCCCGCACCGCCTTTGCCCGAGAAGCGAATTTTCTCGCCATCTTTAATCCCTGCAGGGATCTTCACATTGATCTTTTTGCTCTCGCCGTTAATCGGCAGTTCAACCACTTTTTCAGCGCCTTGAATCGCATCAACAAAGTCGACCGTTAGAGTAAACTCTTGATCTCTGCCTTTCTGAGCTCTTGCTCGGCCATGACCACCACGCGCTTGGGAGAAGATATCCTCAAAACCTCCAAAACCACCACCGAAGCCGCCGCCACCAAAGCCACCACCACGCTGGCGGAATGCGTCGCCAAAGATATCCTCGAATCCACCGCCACCATGGCCGCCGTGGCCGCCAAAACCGCCACCTTCAAATGCAGCATGGCCAAACTGATCATACTGACGTCTTTTTTCAGTATCAGTGAGTACCTCGTAGGCCTCTTTAACTTCCTTAAAGTTTGCTTCTGCTGCGGTGTCACCTGGGTTTTTGTCTGGGTGATATTTCATCGCCAACTTTTTGTAGGCTTTCTTAATATCCTTTTCTGAGGCTCCCTTGGAGACACCTAGCACGCTGTAATAATCTCTTTTTGACATGCTAAAACCTCACTCAATCTCTTACTCAAACGGAAAAAAGGGCGTATGAGTTTCCCTCTTACGCCCTGAATACCGATAAGTTTATGTATTTATGAACATAACTCAACTGTTTATTACACCGTTTTCACGGCTTACCAGAGGCGTTATTTCACTTCTTCAAAATCTGCTTCGACGACATCGTCATCAGCGCCTGATTTAGATTGAGCGTTGTTGCTTTGGGCTTGCGCTTTTTGCTGAGCAATCTCCATTAGCTTCTGCGCTGCGGTTACCAGAGCCTGAATCTTGTCATCAATCGCAACCTTATCCTCGCCCTTGCGTGCATCTTCTAGCTCAGATATGGCCGTTTCGATCTCATTTTTCACGTCTGCTGGGAGCTCATCACCTGCTTCCTCCACCTGCTTGCGCGTGGAGTGAATCATCTGATCCGCTTGATTCCTAGCTGTCGCTAACTCTTCAAACTTTTTATCCGCTTCCTTGTTTGCTTCTGCTTCTTGAACCATTTTTTCGATGTCAGCATCACTCAAACCGCCTGATGCTTGGATCGTGATCTTTTGCTCTTTACCAGTAGACTTATCTTTCGCAGATACGTTGAGGATACCGTTCGCATCAATATCGAATGTCACTTCAATCTGTGGCATTCCGCGTGGTGCTGGTTGAATACCTTCAAGGTTGAACTGACCGAGTGACTTGTTGTACATCGCTTGCTTACGCTCACCTTGTACAACATGAATCGTTACTGCGCTCTGGTTGTCCTCTGCAGTAGAGAATACCTGATTCGCTTTAGTTGGAATCGTGGTGTTCTTCTCGACAAGCTTAGTCATCACGCCACCCATGGTTTCAATACCCAGTGATAGCGGGGTTACATCAAGCAGAAGGACATCTTTCACGTCACCCGCGAGAACGCCCCCTTGAACCGCAGCCCCCATAGCGACAGCTTCATCTGGGTTGACATCACGGCGTGCTTCTTTACCAAAGAACTCTGCTACTTTCGCTTGGACCATTGGCATACGCGTTTGACCACCGACAAGAATGACGTCTGTGATATCACTTGCTGACAGTTCAGCATCGTTAAGCGCGGTCTTAAGCGGTTCAATCGAACGAAGTACAAGATCTTCAACCAAGGATTCGAGTTTAGCTCTGGTCACTTTCACGTTTAGGTGCTTAGGTCCCGTTGCATCGGCTGTCACGTACGGCAAGTTAACATCGGTTTGAGAAGTAGAAGAGAGTTCAATCTTCGCTTTCTCTGCCGCCTCTTTAACACGCTGCATCGCTAGAGCATCCTTCTTAAGGTCGATGCCTTGCTCTTTTTTGAACTCTTCCACTAAGTAATTAATCAAGCGGTTATCGAAGTCTTCACCACCTAGGTGTGTATCACCATTGGTTGCTAATACCTCAAAGGTCTGTTCGCCTTCGACTTCATCTATCTCGATAATAGAGATATCGAAAGTACCACCACCTAAGTCGTAAACAGCAATGGTGCGGTCGCCGCCTTTTTTGTCTAAACCGTAAGCAAGGGCCGCAGCCGTTGGTTCGTTAATGATTCGCTTAACTTCTAAACCCGCGATGCGACCTGCGTCTTTTGTGGCTTGTCGCTGTGCGTCGTTGAAGTAAGCTGGCACCGTAATGACTGCACCGGTAACTTCTTCACCAAGGAAATCTTCCGCTGTTTTCTTCATTTTCTTCAGTACTTCAGCCGAAACCTGTGGCGCGGCCATTTTTTGGCCTTTGGCCTCTACCCAAGCGTCACCGTTGTCTGCCTTGACGATGTTGTAAGGCATGATTTCGATATCACGTTGAACTTCTTCGTCTTCAAAGCGACGGCCGATCAAACGCTTGATAGCGAACAGTGTATTCTCTGGATTAGTCACTGCCTGGCGTTTCGCCGGTTGACCGACCAAAGTCTCACCATCGGTGTAAGCAATAACGGATGCCGTGGTACGTTCACCTTCTGCGTTCTCAATCACACGCGGTTTGTCGCCATCTAGAACCGCGACGCATGAGTTTGTTGTACCTAAGTCAATACCAATAATTTTTCCCATAATATTACCTCTCCGCTTCGCATTATTTATTCTAATGCAAAGTCTTAATTCTATAGTTTACTTCTGCGCACCAAAGGAGCAGCTTAGGCGCGCAGTTTACGTTGATTGCACATTCAATCAGGCACTGTTATCTCGTTGAGGATTATCACTAGCAAATTAAATGGTTTGCCAGTTTTCGACTCTAACGACTGTGCCTCTCAACAGACTTATTATTTGCTGATCGAAATCTTACGTGGCTGCATTGCTTCTGGCACTTCACGGACTAAATCGACGTGTAGTAAACCATTTTCCATACTTGCTGCTTTCACTGTGACATAATCTGCAAGCTGGAATTTGCGCTCGAAATTGCGCTCGGCGATGCCTTGATAGACGTAGTTTGGCTTATGTTCCGAAGGTTTAACCTCACCAGACACAATCAGCATGTTCTCGTTTTGAGTCAGGGTTAATGCATCTTCAGCGAAGCCAGCAACAGCCATCGTGATGCGATAATTGTGCTCGTCTTTCTGCTCGATGTTGTATGGAGGGTATCCATTAGATGACGGCTTCTTCGCACTGTTTTCCGCTAGGTTAAACAGACGATCGAAACCAATGGCATGACGGTATAGGGGTGAAAAGTCTACATTACGCATAATACTATCCTCATAATAAGCAATAGTTCTCAACGTGATCACAAGCATGCGATAACATCGAGACTGGACACATACTCTCCGCGCGCTCAGGTGCCGCATTTAGACATATGTTCCAAGTGTTAACAGGGTTGAAGCTCATTTAGTCTCGCCAAACGGCTTCAAATAACGAGCGGTTATTGCTTCCCTAGTAAGGCAAAGCTAATCGCTCAATAACTCCAATAGGCAGTTCATGTAAATAATATATGCTTCCGAAAATTACCTGTCAACACTTGCATTAGATTTTTTATTACTTTGTTGTTGGAAGTACTCTCACTTCAATCATTGCTGAGACATCAATCCGATTCGCTAGTTTTTGAATATCTTCCACGCTCACATGACGAGCATAGGCTTCAAAATTTGCTTCATTGGCTAGGTTCTCTGGATAGCTTGATGCTTGTGCCATAAGACCAAACCAAAAGCCATTGCTCTCATAACTTTGCTCTACGCGGTCAGTCATGGGTGTGACCGCACGGACCAGCTCATCCTGAGTCACTCCCTTCTCTTGAAGATCTTTAACCAGCTGTTTGTAGATATTGAGCACAACATCTACATTTTCAATCGTGGTATTACTGTTTAAGTTGAGATAACCATAGTCTTTGTAGAGAAGTGACTGAGAAGAATCCACCCAAGGAGAGTAAGCTTTACCCGTCGACTCTCTAATCGCATCGTTGACTCGAATTTGCAGGATTGATCTTAAGATCGCAAAACCAACGACATCTCTATAATTGGAACCGTCAGGTAAAGTAAAATAGCCCGATGCCAGAGCGGTATTCGGCTCTCCGCGATGGTAAAAAGTGTACGCCTTATTCGGTTGCAACTTAATCTCCGTCACAGGCCTGTCTATAAAGGCTTGTGCCTTTATATCTAATGCTCCAAAAGTTTGAGCTACGTAATCGACAGCCTGCTGCTCACTGATGTTCCCCATCAGCGAAACTTCCACAGGCCCCTTGTTAATTGAACGCTCGACAAAAGGTTTCAACACCGTCAAGGGAAGTGCTTCAACTGACTCAATACTTGGATAAACCCAACGGGGGTCACCCTGATACATTAGCTCACCGCTATTGAAGCCTAGAACTCTCTCTGGTGTCGTTGGGTACGAATCATAAATTGACTTTAGGTGCTCAATCGCAAAAGCATGACCACTTGCTCTAAAGCCGGGGTGGGTGAGAAACGCTGCCGTCACTCTCAACTGGTCAAGCACATCTTGAGGTGGCACACGATATTGACTCTCTATCGCATCGTCTGTCAAATAAATGTTGGCGTTAATCTGTCGACCCGAAAATATCGATCTCAGGTCATTGATATCGTGAGCCTCTAATCCACCAGCCACAAATCCAGCATCGAAAAGCGTCGCGAATGCGCCCTCCTGCGGGGTGAGGCCGAGCTTGCCTTTACCGGCACGAACACTGATGTAAACCGCATTTGACTCATAGTCGGTTGGTTTTACGTTAAGGTAGACGCCGTTTTCAAACCTATAACGAGTCACGCCGCCAAAATTCGTTGTTTCCAGCTTTTCAGCCGTCCCTTCTTTGCCAAAGCTCTGATATGCAAACTCAGCTTGTTTCTGAGGAATGTAAGGAGACACTTGTTTAGCGCTCGCTATTTGATAAGTTTCGAGGACATCCTGACTCGTTGCAGATTTCGCCTGTCCAGCAGAAGGTCGTTCGGTTACGTAAATTCGCGGTGCTTTTCCTTACCAGTGCTGCTGAAAAGCACGATTAAATACCTCAATATCTTGTGACATCACATCTTGCTCGAACAGAGACAAATCAAATGCCCGACTGGTCGTGACCATACTATTGTTGACGTCGCTAACAAGCTTAGACGCATAATCCGCACTGTAAGTATCGTCTTCCGCTTCAGCGTCTAATTTGAGCAGATTATGGTATTTGTCGAGCTGTCGCTTTATCTCTTGCTCGGTAAACCCATACTGAACCGCTTGACGAAGACCTTGGTCTAACACCTGAAGTCCTTCTCGCCACAAACCCTGAGGGGTTGTCATGCTCAATTGATTAATGGCAATCACGTCAAACTGATTGTAAGAGCCGACATAAGGTGACAGTAACTTGCCTTCACTGGAGTAGGACTGGGTTTCAAGTCGATACTGAAGTGCTTGATTAGCAACATACAAAGTGAGTTCTTGGGAGCGTTTTGACTTTGAGTCTGGTTCGCGATTTATTGGCTCGAGAAAGTTCAATTCCACCGTGGTTATTGCGTTAGGATCCAAGAATACCCGCGCCTCAGGATGATTTGGTAAGGTAACTTGTTTGCTGTACGCCTGTGGTTGTTTGCCTTTTGCATGCCAATCTCCAAACTGCTTTTCAACCATAGCAAAGGTTTGTTGAACGTTGACATCACCTGAGATGATTAGCGTCGTGTTATTTGGCGTATAGAAATGGCGATAAAAGTCTGTCAATCGCTCCTTATCCACCATTTTCATCCCATCAAGTGTTCCTAGAGGGATCCGCTCTATGATATTACCGTCTCGTAGAACAAAGCTAGACCAGTCGTAGAGCATGTTAAGATCGAGTGTCGTCCTCTCACGAACCTCCGAAGAGATAACTGGCAGTTCTCGCTCAATAGCCCCTTCATCAAGCGTCAGTTCCGACGCGGTTTCTCTCATGATAAATAGCGATGTTTTTAACGTTTCAACATCATTTTTCGGTAGATCTAGCATGTACACTGTTTGCTTGAAGTTGGTTTCGGCATTGGTGTCTTTACCAAAAGACAAGCCATGTCTTTCAAGGATTTGAACCATTTCCCCCTCGGGCACATTCGTCGAACCGTTGAATGCCATATGCTCGAGAAAGTGCGCTAAACCCGGCTCTTCTTGCCCCGCTTCTTGCAAGGAACCCGCCGCAATACGCATACGAATCGACACGGCCTTTTTAGGCTTATCGTTAGCAATAACAATCACCCTCATACCATTGCCCAAAGCTTTGACATGCAGTTTCTCATCAAGCGGCAGATCTGACTTTTCAAACCAAAGTGTTGCCTGATTATCTGGTGTCTCTACGTGTGCCCGTGCACTAAACGAAGCAACTTGAATCAAGGCCAGTGTGGCGAGTAAAAACAGCTTCACGGTTGGAGTGTGAAGGCGATGAGAAAAAATCATATCGAATATCCCTGAGGTTTCATTTGTCACCATCATGTAACAAAACACATATAGCGTGCTTATATTAGTAAAAATCAATCAATATGACCGTAAGGCTCTGTACATATTTCTCCATCGTTTCATACGTTGCGAAGCTAACTGTGATAAGAGGTTGAAATTATGTATTTTTGATAAAACTTTACCTTTTATGGTATGGATTGCATACGAAAGTTCTGCTCTTATAGAGGGGCATTTTTTATCGACGTCATCGAGTGTTCTAGTTACAAATTAAGCTACCCCAAAGAAGGGTAGCGTTACTCACACTCCCCCGAAAACGTCTTTTGTGCTTGTTATATAAGGAGTTATACAATGCCGAAGGAAAACCAGTATTCCCATATTTCTAGTAACGCTCGTCTACGAAACACAACCGCTATGATTCTAGCGGGAGGGAAAGGCACTAGGCTTAAAGAGCTTACCTCGACGATCGCAAAACCTGCGGTATCGTTTGGTGGCAAGTTTAAAATCATCGATTTCGCACTCTCTAACTGCATCAACTCAGGTATCCGCAAAGTCGGTGTCCTGACCCAATACATGGCTCAAGACCTGATCAGCCACATTCAATCAGGCTGGCAGTCTCCCTATTCTGCATTGGGAGAAGGCGTACACATCATTCCTGCTCAACAGCGTATCGGTGAAAACTGGTATCGCGGTACAGCAGATGCCATCTACCAAAACCTTGATTTGATCAAGCGCCAAACCGCCACTGAGCGTATTTTGATTTTGGGCGGGGACCACATCTACAAGATGGATTACTCGCGAATGATCAACTTCCACGTTGAGAGCGGTGCTGACGTGACAGTTGCCTGCATCCAAAAACCCATTGAGCAAGCCTCCGAGTTTGGTGTGATGGGTCTAAACGAACAGGGCGATATCATCAATTTCGTTGAGAAACCAAAGAACCCTACTCCAATGCCTAACGATGACAGCAAGGCGTTAATCTCGATGGGTATCTACATTTTCAATGTCGATGTTTTGGATGCTGAGCTTCGTCAGGCGTTAGAAAACCCAGACTACAAACACGATTTTGGTCATAACATCATTCCAAGTCTAATTGGCCGTAGCAATCTAAAAGGCTATGTGTTTACCGAGCGAGGTCACCCAGGTGGCAATGGTTACTGGCGCGATGTTGGTCATGTTGACGAGTATTACGCCGCGACTATGGATCTGTTGGCTCCGACGCCAGAGTTGGACCTGTATGACACTAGCTGGCCAATTATGACCAATCAGGTTCAAAGACCTGGAGTGAAGTTCTTATTCAACGATCCAAACCGCAGAGGGTTTGCAGTAGACTCAGTGCTGTGTGCAGGTGCGATTATTTCCGGCGGCCAGGTCAACCACAGTCTCGTCTCTTCCGATGTACGAGTAGAAGACTTCGCTGAAGTACAAGACAGTATCCTTTTACCGCGCTCAATTGTTGGTAGAAGCTGCAAGCTTAAGAAAGTCATCGTTGGTGAAGAGTGCATCATACCTGATGGTACAGTCATTGGTTACGATCTTGAGGAAGACAAGAAACGTTACACGGTAACTGACGATGGTGTAGTACTCGTTTCCGCAGAGATGTTTGAGGCTAAACAAGAAGTCGACGCCAACAGCGATATTGAGGCGCTTGCTTAAACTTAGCGACTTGTTTAAACCTAACGAAAGAGGGGCGCTAGCGCCCCTCTGGTTTTTTGTTTATTTTACTTGTCGCTTTTGTACAGCTTCAAGGCATCATAAAACGCCGCCATCGTCTTAGCATGGGCATCAAATAGCTCGTCCACACTAACTTTATCTCTAACTTCCGCCACATATCGTGTCGCGATGTCATCAGTTTTCGTTCTATGCAATCGAATCAAGGATCGACCTTGCTCTGTGACACTGAGCATCTTTTTAACTCGACCATTTTCTTTGGTCTTTGCCGCAATGATCAAACCACTCGATTCTAGCTCACGAACCGCTTTGTTGACTTTGGAGGTATCAGCCAGTAGAGCTTGGCTGATTTGATACTGCGTGCACTCACATTGTTCAGAGCACCTCTCTACGTACTGCAGTACAAAGAAGTTGAACAATGAAAGCTTCGTCGTTGAGGCTTCTGAGACTAATTTTTTTAGGTGTTCCGTCACCAAATAGCAAATGTATCCATCACTGGGTAGCGGATTCATAACTGTCGGCTCCACAGAGGATTTATGTATTTATTGGGTAAATATAACAGCCCCATAGTAAAGATTTAAACCATAATATTTTGTTACACGGTTCCTGTGATCTGGTTGGTATTCTGTGGCTTTGAGGGACTTTAGCACTGCAAATGACTGCATTTTTCAGTTATAGCGAAAAACCGTCAAGGTCTGCATAATGACATACAAGCATCGGTACCTATGCTTGAGTATGATGGTCACAGTCTACTTAGGTTGAACTACCCCTAGATGCTATTAACCCTTGAAGAGGAGATGCCTCTTCGGATTGTAATACGGAATTTGACCTTACGTTTAATGACGTTTAGCGGGCTTTATGCCCGCTTTTTTTTGTATTAGCAAAAGATTAAGAAAGCATAAGATATAGATTAAGCTTCCCTAACGGTTATTGCGGACTTACCTTAATCACGCTAGGATTTTCTCTCGATACAAACGAATGTTTCCTATAACAATTATGGAGAGAAAGAAGCATGAGTACTGAATATATCCCACCAAAAGTATGGACTCACGATAGCGAAAGTGGTGGTCAATGGGCCAGCATCAATCGCCCTGATTCTGGCGCAAGACACGAACAAACCCTACCCGCTGGCGAACATGCTCTTCAACTCTATTCGTTAGCTACGCCAAATGGTCAAAAGGTTACCATCATGCTTGAAGAGCTTCTTGCTCTTGGTAAAGCTGATGCTGAATATGACGCCTACACCATTAAGATCGGTGATGGAGACCAGTTTGGCTCTGGTTTCGTTGCGGTAAACCCAAACTCAAAGATTCCTGCATTGCTTGACCGCTCAGGTAGTGAACCTGTTCGCGTCTTTGAATCGGGAAACATTCTTCTTTATCTCGCTGAAAAGTTTGATGCTCTGTTACCTAAGAAAGCAGAAACTCGTGTAGAAGCAATGAACTGGCTATTCTGGCTACAAGGTTCGGCACCCTACCTAGGGGGTGGTTTCGGTCACTTTTACGCTTATGCGCCGGAAAAGTTCGAGTACCCAATCAATCGCTTTACGATGGAAACCAAGCGCCAACTTCACCTTCTTGATGCTCGATTGGCTGAAAATCAGTTCCTTGCGGGTGACGAATACTCTATCGCTGATATCGCTACGTGGCCATGGTATGGAAACCTAGTGATCAATAACCAGTACGATGCGGCTGAGTTCCTAGATGTCGAAAGCTACCCTAACCTAATCCGCTGGGCAAAAGAGATTGCTGAGCGTCCAGCTGTGAAGCGCGGCCGTATTGTAAATCGCGTCTGGGGGGAAGAGTGGGAAACGTTGGCTGAGCGCCATAGTGCAGCAGATATTGACGAAGTACTCGCCAAGCAACCTAAATAGAGTAATACCGACATTGCAACAAGGTGTACAAAAAATGCGACGCCTACGGGAAAGCGCCAATATTGTGTGATAGGCTCCACAGAAATAGCGGTGTTGCATATGAGCACACCGCTATTTTTTACATGGAGTCATACAAGGAACGTTGAGTTAAATGTCTAAAGAAGAATTCTGTCATCTGGCAAGCTTTGAGGCATTCGATGGAATGGATGTCATCAACGCACAATTTGTCGATACCACATTTGGCAAACACGCACATGGAGAATTTGTGATTACGCTGGTTGATGCAGGCGTTCAGCAATTCTTTCATAAAGGTGCAACCCATAATGCTATTAGTGGCGATATTTGTGTCATTAGCCCAGACGAAATCCATACTGGCAGCAAAGGGTGTGAACAAGGATGGCGCTATCGCGGTATCTATCCAAGCGAACAGCAAGTCCGCGACATCTACAAAGAGATGTACGCAAAGGATGGACTGCCAACATTTCGTAATAGCACCATCTCTGATGAGCGGTTAAAACGGCAAATGCATCTGCTGTTTTCAACCATCAACAACGGCGGCGAACAGCTAGAGGTGGAGAGCCATCTAGAACTACTATTGGTAAAAATGATCCTACAATACGGTTCATCGAGACTTGCTACTACAGATGGTTCCAATGCCAAGTCCAACATCATTATCGCCCGTGACTACCTCGCTGATAACTGCACCAAAAAGGTCGCTCTCGATGAACTAGCGCAATTAACTGGTGTGAGTAAATATCATTTAATTCATGAGTTTAAGCGTCATTTAGGCGTTACCCCTCACCAGTTTCAAGTCCAACAGCGGATCAGCTACTCTAAATCCTTATTAAAGGCTGGCAACAAGCCCATCGACGTTGCGCTAGCTTGTGGTTTTCATGATCAAAGTCACTTCCATAAAACCTTCGTCAGCGCGATGGGAATCAACCCAACGACTTACCAACAGCAATTTTTTACAAGATAACTGACTCTAGGCTCATTAGAGTGGCTGCTGCATAAACTAATAAAATAACAACGTCAGTAGCTAGGTTAGTTGGAGTAATAAATAAAATGGAGTTACATCAAGTCGAGTTCTCGACAGAACGATCTCGTTCGTACAAATTGGCTTTGAATCAATTTCCAGAGTGTTGGAAAGAAGACACCTTAATGATGTTTGATTTTCTTGCCCCTCAATGTGGTGAGGCAATACTAGAAATTGGAGCGGGAAGCGGCTTTTTCTCATTCGACATTTCTACCGCCATTGGTCCAGAAGGACGACTTTTTGTTGTTGATCCCTCTCCAGATCAATTAAGACCCATCTATGATCGAGCCAGTGAAAACATCACCATAATGCAAAGACCCGCTGAAGATATTTCTCTGTCTGAAGGCGTAGCACTCGACGCAATTTGGTCACGCGGTGCTTTTCACCATGTAAAAAGTAAAGAAGCAGTATTGGGCAACTTAGCACAGTTCGCCAAGCCTGGTGCACGCTTGGTGATCTGTGACATCTTCAGTGGTACTAAGCTATCGGACTACTTTGATGAGCATGTGGCGATTTCATGCACAACAGGGCACGAAGTAAGTTTTTTGAGCAAACCATACGCCAAGAGTTTGTGCAAACTGACCGGATGGAGTGAGCCCAAGTTCACAGATTTAGCACTGCAGTGGCATTTTGAGCGAAAAGAAGATATCGGTGTCTTTCTGTCACTACTTCATTCAAACAAGCCTGAGTATTCCCACAAACACAGTTTGGATGATGCTGAGCGCCTACTCGGCATACGACGCACACCGCAAGGGTGGGCACTTAACTGGCCAATGACTGTGATGACAGCCATCAAGGAATAAAATGGAAAGTCAGCTAGCCTTTATCACCATTTGCATAGCTTCAGCGGCATCCCCTGGACCGGGGATGTTGGCAGTATTGAGCAACAGTTTGAACCAGAATATGCAACGTACAATTCCAGTCATTCTCGGCATTTCCACTGGGCTTTTGCTTGCTTCTATACTATCCAATTCTTGGTTGCTGACCTTAGTTCATACTAATGACCTCGCCTACCAAGTCATGACAGGGCTTTGCAGCAGCTATATTATCTACCTTGGTTGTCGTGCGATTTATTATTCACGAAGCCAAGCGATGATTGAGGCACGTTCATACGGTTACAAGAGCGGAGTTCTGATCTCGCTATTGAATCCAAAAACTATTGTTTTTTTTGGCGCTCTGTTTCCTCTTTTCGTGAAAAGTGAACAATACTTCGCGCTGCAAGCAGCATTGCTAACTTTGGAATTGGTAGTAATTACCCTTTCTATTCACCTTTTGTTATCTCTTGCGACGGAAAAAGTCGCTAGGTTCTTAAAGCGGTATGTAGTCACGATTAACAGACTGACGGGATTATTGTTTATTGGTCTTGGGTTTAGTGGGTTGCTACTTCAAGCGTAAAAAAACGGCCACTAGATTAGTGGCCGTTTTCTATTTATTTGTTTAGGTTTAAAGAACCGTAATGATATCTTCTTGAGCTAAACGAGACTTAGGCAGACCATAGTTATAGTCTTCACCTTCTTTGTGGTAGCCAAGTGCAAGCGCAAAGTCACACACATAACCACCGAGTTCGTCTTTAAAGATCTCACCAATCATCTCTGGGTCAACACCTTCCATCGGAGTAGATGCGATGCCCATGCGCGCAAGAGTATGAAGTACATTACCTAACGCGATGTAAGTTTGCGCTTTCGTCCACTGACCGTTAAAGCCGTTTTCATCGGTGTTTAGCTCTGCAAAGCCAAACGCACCATTTAGCATTTGGTCGTACATGTCTGCTGGCAAGTGACCGGATGTTACTTCCACATCTACCACTTTTTTGTAGTCATCTTTGGTAAAGTGCGGGTTGTGTGCGAATAGAATCGTGTGAGACGCTTCTTTCGCATGTGGTTGGTTGAACTGGTGCATGTTTGCAAAAGTGTCGTGGAAACGCTGCTTCGCTTCATCACTCTCGATCACAATAAACTTCCACGGCTGTGAGTTGATAGAAGAAGCTGACAAGCGAATTGCCTCTTTGATTACTTCCATATCCTCTGCAGAAATACGCTTAGCCGCATCGTATTTTTTAGCTGTGTAACGATTGTTTAGATCTTTAATGATTTGATGAGTCACTGTGCTCTCTCCACTATATATTCACTACAAAATTGGGGCTTCAGCGAATGTTTCGGTGATTTACAGCATCGCAAACCGCTTGTTAACCCATAGCCAACTCGTGTCGGCGAGGTGTAGATTAGAGCTAAAGCGCTAGAAGAAAAAGAGCCAAATCCCCCAGACATTATGGGCAAAATCTTCCACAATACTGTCGGTATGCATCTCTAGATCAATTTTCGTTCACTTAATCGCCGATACGAGATCTGTTAGACACAAATTTTTCTGATTTAAGACTATGATTGAGGTAGGTTATACGGCAAGAGGGCGTGGTTATGAAATACAAACATATCCTAGTGGCACTTGAGCTTTCTCCTGAAAGTAATGTGTTGATTGATAGGGCTGTTTTTCTAGCAAAACTATTGGACGCCGATGTTTCATTTATCCATATTGATGGCACACACGGTGAAATATATTCAGACCTAGTTGACTTGAAAGACGACCCTGAGCAACGGCCGCTAAACATCGAAGCGATGGAACAGTTACATGGTTTTGCAGAGTATGCCGAGTGCGAGCTAAATCACTTTATTATTGGCACAGGCGACCTTGGTGACAAATTGAAAGTTGCGATTGCGCAAAATGATTTTGATTTATTAATTTGCGGTCACCACCATGATTTCTGGAGCAAAATTGTGTCTGCTTCCAGACAAGTTATCAATAGCTCACCAGTGGATGTTCTTGTGGTTCCAATTGAGGATTGATTGCTGTCAAACCAGTATAAAAGCTCAGCCTTGCGCTGGGCTTTTTTATGACATTACTTATTGAGCGTCAAAGAGATACGAACGAAGTTTTCGTCTTCATATTGGATCTGATAACCGAAGATTTCATTCGCATAGATTGTTCCTAAGAACAGGTGCTTTTCACGCACAGTGCCGCGGAACAGGATGGAGATGTCGGCAACAAGCTGGTTCTTCGTGCCAAAGTGAGCATTGAGATCATTGGACAACACACAAAGTAAACAGCCATTTTCGTCATGGCTAAGATCCACATCTTCAGGTGTAGAAAGAAGCGCTGTTGTACCCAGTTTCTTCTCTATTTCTCGGATCAGTAGCAAGTAGCTATCTAGGTGAGGCTGCAGTGCTTCAGGTTTAGCCTCTACGGCTGTAAGCAGCACATCCTCTAGATCTACCTGAGACTTTTTAGCTTGCAGACTCATCGTCTTCAACTGCTTGCGAATCGCTTTGTACTTATTGCTCTTTAGCTTGGGTTTTAGCCAACGAACAAGTAACTCGTTCTTCTTTTCGCGGTCGAAGTACGGAGATTTGCGATCAAGCTTTTGAAATTCAAGATATAAAAGGGCGTGCAAAGACACCTCGGTCAATAGACGTATTGATTCCGAGTTAGACGTACTCATTTGCTTTGAACTGGATCCTTTGTTCTGCATTGTAGTCTGTAGGTAGTATAAGGAAAGGAATAATGGTGCCGAGAGAGGGACTCGAACCCTCACACCAAAGGCACTAGCACCTCATGCTAGCGTGTCTACCAATTTCACCATCTCGGCATCGATAATGCGGCGTGTTGCTGCATTTATTGACATCCACTTAATTAGTGGATGTTGAAATATTAACTGACGATTTTAGGCTTGTATAGCGTTTCGTTGGATAAATGTAGTGAAATCAGTTTGTTCGGTGAATAATTCATCACTTTGCGCGTTAGACGCTCAAACCGTTGTTTTCTCTCATCCATCTCCCCCATCCCTACTCACCATAAAGCAGCATGATTCATAAACCATATTTATGTTTAAAGCCAAGTTCAGGCTATGTATCCAAAAGTAACCGTTAGTTACTATGTTCACACCCAAGGCAATAGAGACTAAATAAAAATGACTTGGGGTGTTTTCCAATCACATAGCTACGGAGAGCCTGAATGAAGGAGCTGACATGGTCAGACTACTAAAATCAGCATTACGATTGAGTGTTAAATCAATCGTTATCGTCGGCGGCTTTTTGTCGCTGAGCTACGCGTTTGCGCAGCTTTCTACCGTCCATGGTAAGGCTTTGCCTGCGGAGTATTTTTCACAAGACCTGCCTAATATCTTAGGTCTGCTTAACTCCGAATTTTTTATGGGAATGATATTTGTCATTACCCTCTCAATCATCACATACGTACTTTATCTTCTTTGGCAATTGCACGAAGTGGCGGTACATCGCAGTCAATACATGCAAAGTGCGCAAGCAAACCTGGTGTTTGCATTGTCACTCTGCGGTCTGTTTATCGACAAACTATGGTGGGTACTCGCCGTCATTATCGCCTTTACCAACTGGGAAGCAGTAGCAAGTGCAGTGAGTAAAGTCATCAATGTGGGTATCCACGGCAAGAAAGAGTCGGAGGAAGCGTAATGAAAGAGATCATGCTGCCTTACGTATTGATTATTTGGTTACTCGTGAAACTTGGCGTCATAAAGTGGACGCTCAGAAATGCGGTTATCAGTGTTGGCTTTGGTGCATTTCTAGCATTCATGCTATTTACCGCACACCGATTTTGGTCGCCTGCCGACCTCACAGACAGCACCACGGTAAAAGCACCGCATGCAGTCCTTAGCCCGCTTTTTGGTCAACAGGTTAAAGATATCTATGTGACCCATAACCAAGTAGTTAAGAAAGGTGACTTACTGTACACCCTAGAGTCAGAAGACACGGATGAAGAGCTTAAAAGCTTACAATCCAGTTTAGTTGCTGCAGAGCACCGCATTACTAGTATTCGCGAGCAAATCTCTATTGATGAAAAGAACTACAAACGCCTAGTGAATCTAGATGAGTTCAGCTCAGAACAAGAGCGCGATGAATTATACACCCAGATTCAAAAAGGCACTGCGGACTTAATGGCGGCAAAATCTGATGTGGACGGTATCAAGGCTCAGATCAACCAAAAGCAATGGTTGAACGACCGTAATCAAGTGAGAGCACCGTTTGACGGCGTTGTCGGTGTTATCAATATTGCCGAAGGTTCACGCACTGGTAACTTGCACTTGTTCGATACCAGTCGAAAATTTGTCGAAATGCGAGTGAGTGATCAAACGTATCGCTACATCGAACAAGGTCAGTTTGCGGAGTTCTTTGTCAACTCGCATCCGGGAGAGGTATTTAGAGGACGCGTACACAGTGTAACAAGCAACACTGGTGAAGCAGCGGTGTCGGCACATGGTTCAACTCAGCATGTTAGACAGCATGTTGGTAACAACACCAGTACCCACGGACGTACAGTCATCATTGAGTTTAATGAGCCAGAGGGCTACAACGTACCGCTTGGTGCCACAGGTTCAGGTTGGATTTCAGCCACTAAACCTACGCCAAAGCTCGGATTTATGGACATTATCGGCGGAGCAACCGTTCGATTAAAAGCCTTGAAGGCATACTTGAATGCTTTGTAATACAACCCGTTAACCCTTTTTGGACCCGCGCATAGTTGGAACTCTGATTGGAACTTGGAACGGAAACTTGGGTCTACCGCACCTCACTTAGTTGAGGTGCTTTTTTTTTGCCTAAAATTTAATAATTTAACGCCTCTGAGACAATTTTTTCTTGGTGTTTTCGATACTCCACCGCCTTTTCCTGACTGCCAAAGCACCCTCTCGCGTACGGGTTAATCTTTCTTTGTGTTAGCTCGCCGTAGACGCTGTCCATCGTCACCTCTTCGTCACCAATCATGGTGCTATTTTCTGCCACATTACCCTTTTGTAGTGCCGTACAAAGATCATCACTTGATACGCCAGATACTTGGTCTAAGGGTGCGCTGCATGCAGCCAGCAAAAAAAGAGGGGAAATGATCAAGATTGGCTTCATCGTTATGCTCCATGTTTCGATAACACGTATATAGGTGTGGGCTTTGTTAAGTTTAGACGAGGGATTGAGGAACGATACTTGGGATATTTGATAAATCTCTGAATCCTGTCTATTTACAGAATTCTGGCTTCTCACCTTAGAAGCGGGGCGCGTAGCCGGAAGGAGTGAAACGTTAAGCTTTAATCGAGCTATATACGCTAGTTTTGAGTCCGCTTTACCCAGGGCGAGCGCATGAGTGTCTAGTTTTTCGCCACTTGACTAAAACCAGCACTTAATACAGCCTCTAGCATGGACGTATTCATCATACATCGCTTTTGCTTCCCTACGATGCTTAGCTTGGTTGGCTCTTCTTGGAGCATGTTCAAGCTCATATGACGTAGGCATGATAGGTTCTCTGCACCGTGAGCTTTGTATATCTGGCACGCATCTTCATTCATGGTGACATCAAGCACCCAGTGCATTGACTCTATGCCCCAATGTTCTCTGACAGCCATAGCTGCTTGCTCTGCACTAAGCTCTTTGGAGCTGATGTAATAACGGTACTCTAGGTCGACAGGTTTACCTTTCACAAGGCGAAAATTTTCAACCATTACAATGCTCTTCAAGCCTTTCCAGCGAGAGAAGTTACCGTCAAGCTTTGTACTGTCATAAACATAGCATTGGCGAGATTCTATGCGGCCGTGTCCCTGCTCAAGAGAGATGTCATCAGCCATATTAACTCGCTGGGAAGAGAATGCTTTTTTCGATTGCTTGTCGGAGTTTTCCTTGGTTGCTCTTTACGGCAAGCAAGTAGTCTCCACCTTGTTCTACAATGGCTTTAGCAATCTTGGTTTGACAGGCCATAGCATCAATAGTTACTAGAGCGCCCTTGATATCGAGCATCCTTATAAGTTCAGGTATCGCGGTAATTTCATTGCTTTTTTGTTCAGTTTTTAGCTGTCCCATTACGAGCTTGTTTGACGACGCATAAGCGCTGACCATATGAATCGTACTCGCCCTGTCTTCACGATTATATGAACCGCGAAGTGTTTTACCATCAATCGCAATCACTTGACCTTCTGTAAGAGTATGTATTGATGACATCCAGTTAACGAAGCACTCATGAAACTGCTCAGGTTCAATGGTAGAGATGATACGAGCAATCGTGTCATCCGCAGGAATGCCATTCAAAAACAGGTCATTACGCTTAAACCAATCATGATGACCGAGAATGTATTCACGAATATCAAACCAGCCTTTCGCGCCTGCAATTACCGCACATAGCGACCCAAAAAGGACATCAAACAAGCAATATGTGACCTTTGCACTTTGCCGTTGGTCGATAATCGTTTGAAAATGTTCTTTGAAGTGGTCAATGTGCATGATGCTCTCCCTAAAAAAGGGAGTATATGATCACAGCTAAATGTGATCGTCAAATCGATCGTGATTTTGATTGAAAAATGTTCACGATCTCACCCTGCCGCTTTACCCCCTCTAACTCCTCCTATCAATGGGGAGAACTGCAGGCTAGCTCCTATCGTCGCATCGCCTAAGTTAAATAGCGTTGCGCAGCGAGCCTGTTGCTCCTTCCCTTACTAAGAGGAGGTTGGGAGGGGGGGCTCTTACAATACAAAAACTCCCCGACCAATCAAAATACCGAATAGTTCCTAACTTAGACCTATTGCGTTTTCTAGGTACCTTTGTGCCGCTCCAATTACAGGAGCGAAAACAATAAAATAGGTAATAAGAAAATGAAAAAAACAGCAATCCTTCTCGCTATGACATCTGCATTCTCTGTAAACGCAATGGCTGAGGGCGTGACTGGCGGTATCGAGCTAGATGCTAAGTTCGTTGACGGTGTAAAAGAATACACAACCACTAACGGTTCTGGCATCAAAGCTTTCGTGGGTTACGAGGGATTTGGTCTTTCGGCAAAGCGCAAAGCAAACTTTGAGAACGAGTATAACGTTAACTACAAACACGACTTTGAAAGCTTCTGGCTAAAAGGTGAATACGAGTTCGTCGATAAGAAAAGTGTTCAAGGCAATGTGAACGACCAGAACAAGTTCGGTGTTACTGTAGGCGGTAACGTTGCTGATATGTTTGATACATCACTTCGCTTACGTAAGGATATTGACCTAAACTCAAACAATGGCAATGCTCGCGGTGACATCACTCGCTTTGACCTAGCTGCTGGTAGACAACTTACTAAACGCATGTATTTAAACGCTAAGTTAGTTGGTCAGAAGCAACATGAGAAAAAAGTGATTGCTGGCGACAAAAACAAAGACATGATCTACAACGTTGAGCTACGCGCGACGTTCAATGCTATCGACAACATGATCCCTTATGTTGAGATTGGTAACGAAGGTAAACACGGCACAGACAAACGTAATACCTACGGTAAAGTTGGCATCGTCTTCCCGTTCTAATTTTTTAAACTTCCTCTTATTCCAAGATATTCGAAGGAATGAATATCTTCTCTTTCCCAATAGAGCTTCCTTGCTCAACCAACAAATTAATCTAACCACTCGTCAAAGCTGCAGCTTCTAGAACTGATAGTTAAACTCCACTCTTTGATCGCCGTCGAAATAGCTTTGCTCTTGAGTCCAGTTAGCAAAATAGCGAACATTAAAACGTGGTGTGAACTGATAGGACACAGCAAACTCGTTAGTGAAAATAGAACCCATTCCTTGACCATAAGCATTTTCAACATAGGACTTTGAACCTGAGATCGTTGTCAGCCACATAGGATTGTAGTTTAACCATAGTTTGTCGGTAATCGCATACTTAGTATAAGCACCCACAACCGCGTAGGTTCCTGGGATGGTGTAACCGATGTTCTGCTGATCGATTTGGCAATCTACGCCGACATTAGCACAACCAGGAAACTCTCCATTTTGCACATTTACGCCAAGCCCCGCTAGCGGGTATAGGTTCAAGTTGCCCAATTTTGGCAGCGCTTGAATAAAGCTATACGATGCATTTAGGCTCTCTTGCTCAACGTTGTAATTAAGATCAATTTGAGCGCCACGGCCATTGGTCGTGTTGACGCTAAAATTGCGAAAACGAACGCTATCAATTGAATTATCGCGATGGCTTGAACCTGACCAGCCTAAATATTCACCAGCGATACCCTTCACCTCAATGATGTTCATTGCCATCGTTTCAGAGTTGCCCGTATCATAAGTTCGCCCTACTTTAATGTTGAGGCCCTTATCTGACGCACCCGCGCCCGCTTGGGTATATACCGCTAACGGATCAGACATATCCTGAACGTCATTATCAGAGTTTTGGTCTGCAAAAGAAGAAAAAGAAACCGTCGCGGCGATAGCCGCGCTTAAAATGGAAATGCTCGCACGCATGTAAACTCACCCTGAAGTTAAAAAGCGCGTCCTTACTCAGTGTGGTTCGAAAACTAGCGACCACAGCACTTCAATCCTAAAGTGCGCGTGCAGCCTAAAGGGGCGGAGCGGTGAGCTCAATTAACTGAAAGTTATAGTATTTATTCCGACGAGATTATTGACCAAACTATTAGTAAATTAAAACAGAGACTTACTACATTTGACATGATCTCTGTGACATTCTGAAAATGTAAGCGCGATCACTATGGGTTTTGGTCGTCTTATAGTCCAGCGGCCAGGGGCTCCTTTCGTGTTGACACTACAAATGGAATACAGTGCCAATACGAGCGATTTTCTCTACCAAACATCGTCCAAGGCAGCATCCACGATCGCATCATCAACTAAGCTATCTTCATAGTCGGAAACGATAGCATCTTCAACAACTGCTTCGCCAATCAAAGCATCACACTCAGCCTCATCATACGCCCCATCAACTACGCCAGCAGCGCCGCCAATCATAGCGCCAGTTTTGGCATCCCCAGCAATGGCGCCAACGACACCACCAACGACTGCGCCTTCGACTGCATCGGTTACGACATTTCCAGGCTCACAAGGGTGATACGCAAATGCAGAATGTGCGCCGAGCGCTAATACGCAGCCAATTAGTACTTTTTTCATTGTTTTCTCTGTATGTTGATGTGCATGGAGCACGATAGAAATGAGGCTGCACTTTAATGCGGCGGTACAAAACTGAGAAAATAGTTCCTATTGGTTGTATGAATACATCAAGATTATTTTTCGCAAGTTTCGTGAGACATGATGTCTATAAAAACTAGTTACTCGAATCTTCGATATTAACCAATCTAAATACAAATAGATGAAGTCTACGCTCATTTGAGAATGAAATTACCGAGGCGTACACTCGGCACAATTATTCATCAATGGGTAGCTGACATGTTTAAAATGTTCATAGAACGGCCAAAGTTTGCAATTGTCATTGCGCTTTTGATTTCACTTATAGGGGCAATCTCTGCCGCTAATTCTCCCATCGGGCGATACCCCGATGTTGCTCCTGTCACCGTCGAAGTTAGTACCTTTATGGACGGGGCTAGTGCCGACGTTATGGCAAAATCTGTTGCACCAGAGATTGAAAAGCAAGTCAACGGCGTGGCTGGTATGGAGTACATGAAATCCACCAGCGGCGCAGATGGTACCTACACCCTTGAAGTCGTTTTCGAGAGCGGTACTGACTCAGACAAAGCGGTTAACTTAGTTCAGAATCGTGTCAATCTTGCTCTGCCAGAGCTACCTGGCGATGTGATGCGAAACGGCGTCAAAGTGGAGAAGCTATCCAATGGTTTGATGCTTGGTATTTCGATTACCGACCCTTCAGGGAACGCCTCAGCAATTGATATCAGTGCGTTTGCTGGTGGTCCGCTAAAAGAGAAAATCCAACGTATCAATGGCGTGTCAAAGATCGACGTGCTTGGCGAGAAGAAGTACTCCATTCGTGTCTGGCTCAACCCAGACAAAATGAAGTACTACGCTATCAATGTTAACGAGATAAATGACGCGATTGCTACTCAGAACAAGATTGCTTCTGCGGGTAGTTTGGTTGACGACAAACTAGAGTTTCCGATTACCGTTGAAGGTGGTTTGGCAACGCCGAGCGAGTTTGGAAATATCGTTGTGCGTACAGATGCACTCGGCAAAACCATCTTCTTGAGAGACATCGCTAATATCGAGCTAGGCAGTGAAATCTATACCGCCAACGCATACGGAGAGAATGCGGATGGAGCGGTACTGTTCATCTACAAGACACCAGAAGCCAACGCTATGGACGTCGCCTCTGGTATTAAAACACTGCTCGCCGAGCCAAGCGACTACCAAATCAAAACGGTTTATGACGCCACTACCTTTATCGATGGCGCGATATACAACGTACTCGAAACCCTAGTGCTCGCGGTCGCTATTGTATCTTTGGTCACGCTCCTCTTTATGCAAAACTTTAGACTGACCTTGATTACGGTAACGGCAATCCCTGTTTCTCTAATCGGCACCTTTGCGGTTATGAGCGGACTGGGTATTCAAATCAATATCATTTCAATGTTTGGCTTGGTCATGGCCATCGGCATCGTCGTTGATGCAGCAATCATTGTTATTGAAAATGCAGAGCACCAGCTTCACGAACACCCAGAGATGACGGTAAAAGAAGCGGTTTCCAAAGCGCTGGATATTACTTTCTCCCCTATCATTGCCTCTATGTTGGTTCTGCTTGCCGTATTTACACCTTCTCTGTTTATCCCTGGTATGGCGGGCACGATTTATTCAGAATTTGGCATTGTATTGTGTGCGTCTATTGTTGTGTCCACATTGGTAGCACTCACCCTTACGCCTGCGCTCTGCGCACTGTTCATGAGGCCGCCAAAGAAAAACGTCATTGCGAAATCGGTGGAATGGGTGATCACTCAAAAGATCAGAGCGTTTACCGGTTTAGCTTGGACCGCCACTCGCCTCCCTATCCTAACTATCGCTTTACTTGCAGGTGGCCTGTACCTATCTGTTGAGCGTGGAGCAAGTTTGCCAACAGGCTTACTTCCAGAGGAAGACACTAGCGCAATCTTTGTCGTTGGCAGTTTCCCTCAAGGTACGGCTTTGTCTAAAACAGACGAGTATCTCGCTTCACTAACAGAGCAGCTTAACGCCCTACCTGGCGTCTCCACCAGCGTTGAGGCTTCAGGCTTCAACTTGCTGACCAATACCGCTGAGATGAGCAGCTTCATGATGTTGCTATCGCTTGATGAGATGCAAAACCGAGCCGCAAGCGATGCTGCAATCACAGAACAAGTGAATGGAGTTCTTGCATCCAATACCGATATTCAAGCGTTCGCATTTAAACCACCAGTGATCCCAGAGCTTGGCATGGTGGATGGCGTTAATTTTGTTTTACTCGCGCCAGAACTCAACCCAACTGAGCTATATCAGCTGACGATGGACTTTAATACACGTCTGATGGAAGACGAGCGCATCGGTCTTGCTATGGGGCAGTTTGAAGTTACCAAGCCTTCAATGAAACTCAACATCAAGCGCGATGATCTGCTCAAGTACGGTGTTACTTTCGCTGACGTTGTAGCAGGAATGCAGACTCACTTTGGGGGGATGTACATCAACACCTTTAACATGGGTGGTCGTAACTACAAGGTGATGGTGCAAAACGACCCTAAGTACCGACTGGATCCTGAAGCATTGAAGAAAACAGGGCTTTCAAAGTCCAACGGGACTCGCATTACCTACGATAAATTCTTCGATGTAGAAGAGATCAAAGTCCCTAACTTCATCACTCGTTACAACGCAGAGCAAGGCGTATTTATCGACGTCATCCCGAGCGTCGCTTCCGGTCAAGCGATTGAGGCTATACAAGAATTAGCTGATGAGTTTGGCTACCGCGTCGAGTTCACTGGTGCGGCAAAAGAAGAAGTTAGTGCAGGAAATACGGTCGCTATCGTAATGGGGTTGGCGATGCTTATTACCTTCTTGGTATTGGTTGCCCAGTACGAATCATGGCTTATTCCGCTAGCTATCATGCTAACGGTACCTACTGCGGTTATTGGTATTGTGGAAGGCGTGATTCACATTAACGGTAACATCAACATTCTCACCCAACTATCTGCCATCTTGTTAATCGGCATGACAGTGAGGAACGCAATACTTATCGTTGAGTTTGCCAAGACACTTCGAGATGAGGGTGAGTTAACCATCAAACAGGCAGCGGTACAAGCGCTACGCTTACGTGCTCGCGCCGTGTTTATGACCGCATTCTCATTCGGTGTTGGACTCATTCCACTGATGCTCGCTAGCGCGGTAGGCTCTGGTGGTCAACAAGCTCTGGGCTGGGCCTCCTTTGGCGGAATTGTGACTGCGACGTTTGTTGGCTGCATTATGGCGAGCGTGTTCTTTGTGCTTATCCAGCAAATTCGAGAAAGGTTCAAGCCCGTTGCCATTCAGGCTATTTAAAACCTATGACGTTAAGGAGAGCTCCAATAGCAGCTCTCCTATTAGCATAACTGATAGATACTAACTCGCACAATCTCGCCTTTCTGAGACAATAAGCCCATCCAAACACACAAACCTTGATTAACGGACTAATCACCTAAACCGATTAAACGAGGTCATGATGAAATATTTCCTAATCCAAAATGGTGCCAACCGCTTTGTTGTTGATTCTAGCGGCTTTAAACAGATCTGTGGCGAAGGCTGGTATGTTATCGATGTCACGATAGCTCCTTGCTACAAGTCAGCCGTTACTCTGTTTGCAGAATCGTAGCGGAGGTCTAATGGATATCGTATTGCAGCAAATGCACTACTGCTTAACCGACGATGCCAGCAATTGGCTGGTCATCGCGATTTCCGCGTTACTCGTCGTGCTTTGGTATGAACGTAAGCGCATCAAAGAGGCGATAAAGCAAGACAATACACATTAATCATGATGGGCAGGGAAATGGGTTCTCTGCTCCAATGGCTTTATGACTCCACTTTTTTGGTGAAAGAAGAGAATGAAAAGCCCGTCACTAACATAGTGCCACTAATAACCAATACGGTTCCGACGACTGTGTTGACACCTATCGGTTCTCCAAGAAACAGATTGCCCCACAAGATGCCAAACATTGGGATCAAGAAGGTCACCGATAGCGCAGATGACGGACCAATATCAGTAATCAGTCTAAAGTACAGCAAGTAGGCCGCTCCCGTGCACACCACGCCGAGCAGGACAACAGACAGCCAAACTTCTTGTGTTGGCACTTCTCGCATCGGTACAAAAGGGATCAAGGGTAAAACTATCAAGCACGCCGCCCACATACTTCCGTGAGCATTATTAAACGCCGGAACCGATGGGGCGTTTTTCGCATAATTGGTCGCGATGCCATAGCAACACGCAGCCATGACACCGGCAATAATTGGCAGTGTCGCCTCTTCTCCGATGCGGACTGCATCCCAACCAACTAATACCGCTACACCAATAACACCAACAAATAACCCTAGAGCACCACGCTTGGTCAGTGGCGTTTTAGTCCAGAAGACTCCAATCACAGCCCCCCAAATGGCAGCCGTAGAGTTAAGAATCGACAAGGTCGAGGCATTTAGCGTTTGAGCCGCGTAAGCAAATAGCAGAAATGGCAGCGCGGTATTGAAAAGCCCAATGGTGAAAAAGTGGCGGGTATGCTTGGTGAACTCAAGCTTCTTTTTTAGATAGAGACTTATAACGAGCAGAGCAATCGCTGCAAAGAATACTCTAGCCTCTATCAGAACCGCTGGTCCCATCACGTTAGCAGCTATACGCATAAATAGAAAGGAACCGCCCCATATTGAGGCAAGAAGAATCAACCTTAAAAAACTCGCTAAATCCATCTGTCTGTCTTTGTAGTAGTAATTTTCCCCTACTTTGCGCCATGGATATTTAAATCACAACCCCCACTTAGGTCTTATTTCAACTAGAGATCCGAAAATGACCAGTATTCATCATCACCTTTAAACATTCAAATATGCACGCTTCTAATTCATTACTGTCTATTTTTGAATGATAAGAAGCTCGGTATCATGCTTATCACTTGGTCACGTTCACTACAGGTTCAATACTATGAGCACTTCACAACTCATCCTCGAATTATCGCTAATCGTTACTATGTTGCTTGTCACTAGTTACTATCTTTTTCGCACTTATGACGCTTCAGACTCTGTCTCAAAGCGCTCACAAAAAATCCTAACCGGTTTACTGGGTGCGTTTATGGTTATGGCTGGAACCGTTAAGTTCTTTGACCCATTCACAACCATGTTCACACAACAAATCGCGCTAAGTGAGCTTCCGTTTCCGACCTTGTCTCGCTGGGCAGGTCAATTAGGAGAGATTACCGCAGGCGCTTTGTTAATGGTTCTCATGATCGCATTTCATCGATTGAGTACCAGAACCAATGACATTCTGATGACAGCTTCTACATTACTGACGACAGCAATCATGATCGTCGCCGCGTATGTTCATTTACTGCCAAGCGTGCCTGCTGAAGTACTCCCACTTCAATCTAAACCGCCGGTCATGACGCTAATTATTCTCGGATTAGCTTGGCTAAATGCCTATCTATATCAGCGAAACCGTTCATAAAAAAGAACCCGCATATGCGGGTTCTTTTTATTCTATTTGGGTTTTCTCATCACCAATCGATGCCAAAAATTGGTCAGTCTTTCCAAATTTCTCGAATACCATATCTCTAAATGCGACAACCCTTGTCGCAATCAACTTCCTATCTGCCCAAACTAGATAGGCCTTACCTGCCGGGCATTCTACTTCAGGTAATACTCGCACTAATCGCCCAGCCTTGGCATGTTTATCAAATGCCGCCAATGGCATCATGCAAACCCCCGCTCCCTGCAACGTCGCTTCAATATTCAAACGTAGACTGCTGATGTCATATTTGGGTTGATAAGGAATGCGCACGGTCTTGCTGCCCTCTTTTAGTTCCCAATAAGGGAGGTTATTTCCAGACAGTAAACGATGCATCAGTAAGTCTTCGGTACTTTTAGGCACACCATGCTTGGATAAATAATCCGGCGACGCCGCCATGACGAGCGGTGATTCAAAAAGACGTCGTTGAACTAAGTTTGTGGCATGGGGCGGACTCGTCACGATAGCAAGGTCAATCTGATCGTCAAAAAAGCGCTCAGTCCCAGCACTAAACTGGATACTTATGGTGATTTCTGGATGCTGTTCCATAAAATCGATAGCCAGTTTTTGCAAAAAGTTATCCGCAAATGGTTCTGGGCATGAAACACGGATTTCCCCGGTTAATACAGGTTGGCTATTTGAAAGCTGAACCCATTGATCATTGAGCTGAGAAAACAGAGCAGCAAATCGCTGATAGTACTCATCCCCTGCCGTGGTTAATTGAAATTGCTTGGCGTTTCGGTGAACTAACTTCTCTCCTGTTTGTTCCTCTAGACTAGCAACAGCTCGTGAGAGAGTTGGAGCAGATACATGCGTCTTGAGGCTCGCAGCAGCAAAACCTCCACACTCTACTGATTGGCAAAACAGGTACAGATTGGATATATCTTTAGCTTTCATAATTGCACGCTTCAGATTCAATATTGTCTATTTTTGATTGATTAATCGAAGACTAGAATAGCGTCATAAGTTAGTCAACTGGAGCAAACAATGAAAAAGTTTCCACGTAAATTTCAGTACCCATTAATGGTATCCATGGTATTGCCAACCATGCTGTTAGGTATGCCGGCAATCATGGTGGCTAAGAATCTTCCAAATGGCGCCTCTTTCCTAGACGCTTGGATGAATGCTGCGGGACAAATGCTTCCATCAGCCTTGCTACTTCTCGCGATCGTCGCACCGACAGTTCGCCTATTAGTGACTAAAATCCTTCTTGAGCCAGAAGCGAAATAATCAACGTAACCACTATCAAAAATAGTCAGAATTGAATGAGGAAAATACTATGAATAACTTCAAACTACATACCGTCGATAGCGCACCAGAAAAAAGCAAAGCGATTCTAGAGGGTGCTCAAAAACAGATGGGGATGGTTCCGGGGCTTTATGCGGTGATGGCAGAGTCTCCAGAAACACTCAAAGCCTATACCCAACTGCATCAACTGTTCACCCAGACGTCTTTTGATGCTGAAGAGCTCACTGTGGTTTGGCAAACTATCAACGTTGAACATGAATGTCACTACTGTGTACCTGCACACACGGGGATCGCTCATTCGATGAAAGTCGATTCAGAGTTGATCGAAGCACTTCGTAATGATGCAGCAATGCCAACAGATAAACTGCAAGCGCTTAAAGACTTCACTCTCAGCATGGTTCGCAATCGCGGAAATGTGCCACAAGAAGAGGTTGCTGCATTCTACGATGCCGGATACGGGCCACAGCAAGTACTTGAAGTGATCTTGGGTCTATCACAGAAGGTGATCAGTAACTATGTAAACCACATGGCGGATACGCCTGTCGATAAGGTTTTTGAAAAGTTCGCATGGCATAAATAATAACGTAACTGTGCATGCAAAGAGGGTTAGCTTTAAATAAGCGGACCCTCTTCTTTTCAAATTGAAGTGTCAGATCTAGTCTGAACTAATACAGTTCATACTTGGCGGTTTTGAAATCCTCAGCCCTCTAGATACTGCCCCCATACCCAAAGAGCTAGTACTCAAAAGGCACCCCAAACTGTACTGTTTTTTCCTGGAAATGATGGTCATCACTCCTTAAATGCCGCTCAATAGTTAGTAGATTGGGTTGTTAAAACGGTTACGCTTCAGGCTTATCTAGTGACTTTTCACTTCCTGATAGCTTTATTTGGCGATTGAACTCTCTATCAGCCAGTTCTTGCTCGTCATATAGGTCCTCTAGTACCACTTGATCCATCGCCATCACGTCAAAAAACTGATCTTTGCAATAGTCACTGGTCCATTTGGGTAGCATTTCTGGGTCGTTAGCGATGTCCTTTACATGGTCTGAAGCAAAATGCGCATAGTGCTCAAACAACTCCTCATCTGTGCCATTTGCAACCCATGCCAGCTTTTTAAACCACACCGCAGACTGCTCTTCGGATATGTGTTCGTTAACTTTGCAAACCGACATTGCCACCAGCGATTCGGTGTAGTTCTCATAATGCGGCAAGGTATTGTGGACGTGAGCGCCACAAGCAATAGCCAAAGTTGGAATCAGTGCTACCAAACCAGTTACGACTTTCTTCATAACGATTTCTCCTCAGGTTGAGTACACATTTGTTTGACATGCCCTTTCTGCTCGGCTTCTTGAATCAGTTTTTCCCCAAGGCTGACGCCCTGTAGATACATTTCATCCTCTTCACTGAAGGTATAAGTTTCATGAAGTACTTCTTTTGAAAGCCCTTCAATGGTTTCTCTAATCATCATGGCGTTTTGAAGTGAATACTCCTGGCTCATCGAGCCTAGCTCTACGCAGTATGCATTTACCCTCTCAACAGCCGCCGCGGCCATTACGGCATTATCTCGGCTAAAGAGTGTGTCGTGATCATGTTGCGCGGCATGAGCTGCGGTACCAATCAGGCTCAAGCTCATCAATGTGAAAGTGGTCATTCGTCTAAACATAATGTGGTCTCGATAAAAAAGCGGTTGGAACACGGGCATCGTGCGTGATGCCCGCCAGTCTGGGTTATTGTTGTTTTGTATTGTCTTTGCGAGTATCACGATAAGGGTCTGCAGACTCTTTTCTGTGGACAGAACGCGGCTCTAAGCCATGCGCTTCACGCATTTCATCCACCATTCGTTGCTTCTCACCCATGCCGCGTTTCATGCTCTCAGGTAACACTTCCGTTGGCACAATAAGGTCACGATCAAGCGGCCACTCTTTTAGCAGCTCTGGGTGATAGCCTTCTGGGTAATACAAAGCTTCGTCAATCTCGAGGTCTCTGATTTCTTGTTCTTGAATGTCTGCTCGTGAGTTTTTAGGAACAGGTACTCGGAATACTTCACCATCATTAAGGTTGAACTGAGGCGCTCGGTTATTTGGAAAATCTGGAATGATCCCTTCTCGTACCCATGCTTTCTCAGGGGTAATGTTGGCAACGATCATGTCTGGCGCGCCAAAATGGTAAGGTCCCTTCCAGTGTTCACGGACCTGCGCTACGGTCTCATTGTTGTAATAAGGGTCGAATTCCATGTGTGTGGTCATAAACAGCCTTGGCTGCACTTGATTTGCAAGCCAACCCGCCGCGTAGCCAGACGTGTGGTGCGTATCAATGGTGTAGCGCGTCAAGAAGGCTGGAACACCTTGTACGATTGAGGCAAGCCCGACCAACTCGGTTTGCACTTCGGTGACAAACAAGTCGCAGCCTTTGCCATATTCAATATCAAGTTCGGTCGGTCGACCATCGCCTGTCCATACAAAACATAACGACTCTTCTTCATTGATCGTCCAATCGAGCCTGTAAGCAGATGCGCCATCTTTCGCGTGTGAGCGACGCCAGTGAGAGACTTTGACACCGTCAACGTCGTAGATAACGCCGCCATCGTCTTTAAAGTCGTACTCCACTACTTCAATATCGTTGCCTGAAGGGAACACATCAAAGGCATCTTGGTGCCACGAAAGCATCTGAAGCATGCCCTCAACCATGTGACGTGTTCCGTCTTCTGGATTTCGACCTGACGGGCCATAGATGGTTAGTGGTTTTTCCCAGCGACCGTTCCATCCACCAAACTGGTACAGGTACGGTAATGAACCGAAGTGGTCTACGTGTAGGTGTGTGATAAAGACCTTATCAAGTTCGTTTAAAGCTACGCCAGCACCGATGTAGTTGGCGATCGACGCTTCTCCCAAGTCGAATACAAAATTATCGCCGTTACCCAGTTCTACATAGATAGATGTATTCGCCTGACCAGGTCGAATCATTGGCGACGTACCCATGAACGTCACGCGCATTTCGTTGTGCTGAACCTGTTCTGTTCGAGGAAACCAGTTTGCCGCGGTAACCATATGGTCCATCGGCTCGATACCATCAAACATCAGGCCCTCTTTCCAGAGCTCTTCACCCGTTTGAATGTCCGTTTTGAGACCGCCTTGTAAAATGGCGTGAATCTCTTCTGGAGACGAATAAATTTTTCCTCCTTGTTTCATCAGCTCATCCGTACTGACATTTTGTTCGTAGTTGTAGTGCTTGTAACCTGAAAAACTGGCTGAATTTTCAGATTGATAGTGCTCGAAAGGGTTCTGTGCAAATACCGCGCTCGACATGAGAATCGCGCCCGTGATAACACTTAATTGGTGAATTTTTCGCATAGTGATCTCTCCACACCCACAATGTGAGGCTGGTGACTAAAAGTTGAGGTTTAAGCAGCAGGCTACCCCCTATTTGGTTTAGGGTGACGCTACAAGGGCAGTCGAAAACCGACCAACAATGTATTCTCAGGCAAGAAACGTGCGTCGGTATGGGAAGTGTGAATGTCGGTTTTAAACTCAGCATAAACGGGGACTTCTTGGTGTTGCACTCGAAGACCGATGTTAGAACTGAAACCTAGGTGACCGTCTCGGCTCATGCCTTCAACTTCATTATTCATGACACCCGTCGTCATGCCGCCTTCAACAAATGGGCGAAGTTCAAAACTGTTTGGTAAAGCAAAGTTGTAGCCAAGCTCAAGAGCAAAACCGCCACCGGTATAATCAATACTGCTGTCCGTACCTTTATAAAGATCGAAATTGATCCCCAAGTATTGATTTAGCTCCAGACCGATAGTGGCATTGACTGCTGAATGGTTGCCTTCAAGAGATGAATAGCCTAAACCGCCTCTAAACTTAAGATCTGACTCAGGGGAGTGAGCTTTCGCTGCGCCAGTGAATATCAGCGCTGACAACGCCATAATAGAAATGATACGAGTGTTTTTCATTGTTTGAGTTCTCTTAATCTCTGAATAACCAATCACCTCCTTGTGTCGTTGAGAGCAAGTTTAAACATCCATAAAAATGATATAAATAAAGAAGAAAACCATTTAAATATAAATATGATTTATATTTAAATGCTGCGATGTCCTAAATGTTTAGGCTATTTCCCCCAATTGACAGCACTCAACCCTCTGCTAGGATAGAGATATCATCCATCAAATCAGTTTGTTATGGACTTAAACCTACTCTCAACGTTCAGCGCAGTTTATCGCCATCGCTCTATCACCAATGCAGCGGAAGAGTTGGAGCTCACACAGCCGGCAGTTAGTGCCGCATTGAAACGTTTGGAAGGCGTCGTAGGTAAAACTTTGTTCGTGCGCTCAGGTAGAGGCATTGCACCGACTGGGGCCGCGGTGGCTTTAGCGGATAAAATTGAGATGCCGCTCGCCGTTCTAGAAACGATAGAAAAACGCCAAGAGATAACAAAGGTTTACTGTAGCGAGGCATTGATGCACTTGGTTTGTGACCTTCCGGGATTGTCATTCATCGAAGCACCATTAAGTGAAGAGCAACTTTTGGCAGATATAGACTCACAAAAAGTTCATCTCGCGATTGATATCGCAACAAGTATGAGCCAAGCCCATATTGTGGAGGATATCTTTGATGAGCCTGCCGTGTGTGTTTGTAGAAAAGATCATCCAGACATCGGCGACACTCTGTCTTATGAGGAGTACTTCAACGCACAACATATCGCACTAAAAATTCGCCGTAACAACGTCAACATGATGGACTTCCTATCGGAAAAACCTAGCCCGCACAGAGTGGTTAAAGCCGAAACAGGCTCAGTTTCTAGCATGTTGGCATTGGCAGCAACAACCAACCTTCTAGGTGCGTCAACGCTCTCGCTTGCAAACCATTTGGCGCCAATGCTTAACCTAAAGGTGTTCCCGATTCCATTAGAGATACGCAACGTGCAACATCGAATGATCTATCATCGCCGATTCATAAACGATGCCGATCACAAGGCAACACGTGAAACACTCAAAGCGGTCATCCAAAACAATCAGTATCAATAAATAAGAGCACTTATTACGTTAACGAAGTTGATGAGCGCATTAAGCTTGCACTATGGTTAACACTAGAAGTGACAACGTCGTAACGTCAAAGGAGTGACTGTGAAACGAGTAATTCTACTATTTACCCACCTCGGAGCCCTCTTCTTTGGGTTCATGCTAGGCATCTATGTATTGCCAATCTTGACTCAACCAGAATCGCCATCAGAAGAGATGGTTCGTTCTCAATCTAACGCCATCCTCTATCAGGGAGAGTTTGATAAAAACCGCCAAGACAGCGATTTTCTTCATTGGGGAGAAGGA
Organism: Vibrio sp. KUL80; assembly: GCF_059725495.1. Taxonomy (NCBI): domain Bacteria; kingdom Pseudomonadati; phylum Pseudomonadota; class Gammaproteobacteria; order Vibrionales; family Vibrionaceae; genus Vibrio; species Vibrio sp. KUL80. The sequence continues at coordinate 1,360,625 of NZ_AP045842.1, read as the reverse complement.
ACCATCAGCTTCTCAGCGGACAGTGCTATTTTCGTTGGGGAACTGGCACCGGGACCAGACTACAAGCTGTACCTATCGCCGACCTACGTTGAGACTGAAGCTGACTTTATGGCGGCCAAAGCATCAATGTTGCAGGTGGGAGATGTGAAAACATTTGATCGCTTCTTGATTCCACTTCCAGAGCAAACAGATTTGAGTCAGTATCAGGCGGCGATTATTTGGTGTGAGAGTTTTGGGGAGTTTATTACTTCAGCCAAACTAGCAGGAATGCCTTAATAACAAATACTTAGTTGGAACTGTGAACACAGTTCCAACTCACCATAGCACTAACATTGCGCTCACCTCATCCTGACAAAGGATAATGCAAGTCGATGCACTATGGCGATGCCTTAAGCACCTAGTGCATGTGTTATGCGTGTAACTCGAGGCAATACCCCCTTTTGTATTGCCTCTTTTTTTATCTCTGTTAGAATTTCCAAGATACACCTAAGTCCACACCAACTCCGACATCCGCACCATCATTAAACTTCACCTCAGGTGTTGCAAAAAGATCCACATCTAAGTTTTTCACTGGCTCCCAACGAAGACCGACAGGCGCGTGAATATCAACACGTTCGCTGTTCCAGTTATAACCGACACCACCCTCGACAAACCAGCTGATATTGTGTTCTGCAGAAATCGGTTTTTCTAAGAAAGCAAAGCCACCATTCACATAGTTGTCTTTAACACCAACAATCACCTTATCGAATTGGAAGGTCACACCGCGTTTGGTATCCGCACCTAACTCAAATGCCTGTGCCGTCGTTGTCAATGCCAAAATACCAGTAGTTGCTAGTGCTAGTTTTGTGATGAATGTTTTTTTCAAAGTCGTTGCCTCAATCAAGCCATCCTAAGCGGTTCAATCCTCAATAATGGGAGTCGGACACAATGCGATTCCTGCTGGGCATGTTGTTATTTACCCGTCGTTAGCAGCTTCTCATTTGTGTGTTCGACCAAGTGATGGAGCGTATTTTAGAGCTGAATGATTTTTGTACTTACCATTTCGTGCCACGATGATGAAAAGCACTCGACGTCCACTAGGAAACATAAATATGATTAATGGTACAACCCTATATGACTACCTATATCTAAAATGACTTGGTGGTTAATCTAGCTAGTAAGCCCCACAGAAGAGAAAACGATGACGACACTTAACCCTTATGAGCAATCGAATCAAGATAATGCTCACGCATCTCCAATCTGGATCGGAACACAGATGCGCAATGTAAGACAGGGAGTCGCCGCCGCCAATGAGCTGGAGTTAGAACATATACAACGTGCTTATCAAAGCTGGGAAAACCTCGTTGCTTATGGCATGGCACCGTCAATGATTTGCCATCTCGCTGACATCACGCCCGCAGATCTTATTCATATTCGCTATCTCGCCACACGAGAGACAACGACAGAAATTCAGGGCTAGCAGATAAAGAAAACCCAACGCAAAAGCGTTGGGTTTGTTGTTTTCAAGGATAAGGTTCGAAATACGAGTTAGTTACTTCAACAAACCCACCTCTTTGTAGTACTTCTCAGCCCCTGGATGAAGAGGCGCAGAAAGGCCATCTTTGATCATCTCTTCTTTCTTCAGGTTCGCGAAAGCAGGGTGAAGTCGTTTAAAGTCATCGAAGTTTTCAAATACTGATTTAACGATGTTGTAAACCACATCCTCTGGCACGGCAGTAGATGAAACAAACGTCGCACCAACACCAAAGGTCATAGCGTCCGCATCGTTACCCTTATACATGCCACCAGGCACTGTTGCTACACGATAGAAGCTGTTGTCTGCTACCAGCTTTTCAACCACCGGACCTGCGACGGTCACAATCTTGCTATCGCACGATGTGGTCGCTTCTTTGATTGCGCCGCTTGGGTGTCCTACGGTGTAGATCATGGCGTCAATCTTGTTATCACAAAGTGCTTTCGACTGTTCTGATGCTTTGAGCTCTGATGTCAATTTAAAGACATCCATCCCCCAGCCATAACCATCCATCAGAACTTCCATGGTACCGCGCTGACCTGAGCCCGGGTTACCAATGTTTACTCGCTTACCTTTTAGATCCTCGAATGTCTCAATACCTGAATCGGCGCGGGCCACAACCGTGAACGGTTCTGGGTGAATAGAAAATACAGCACGCAAGTCCTTGTATGCACCAGCATCTTCAAACTTACTTGTGCCATTGTAGGCGTGGTATTGCCAATCCGATTGAGCGATACCCAGATCCAACTCGCCTGCTCGAATCGTGTTGATGTTGTAAATTGAGCCACCCGTACTTTCTACCGAACAGCGAATCGAATGGTCGGCGCGGTTCTTATTTACTAGGCGACAAATCGCACCTCCAGTAGGATAATACACGCCCGTTACGCCACCAGTACCTATTGTCACAAATCGGTCTTGAGCTTGCGCGAGGGTCGCTCCGCCCATTGCCATACATACAGCGGACACGGTTAACATGGTCTTCAATTTGGTCATAAGTATTCCTTTTCCTGTCGTAGGGGTCCTAACCGGTTACTCCTTAACTACCGGTCGAAGTGAGATGGTATTTCATCCTTTCGGCTGTCATTCGTTCAATGTTGAGCGCACTTGCTGTCTCTACCAACTGAGAGACCAAAGTAGCGTTATTCGGGGCGATAGCACCTTGATTGTCATAATGATTATTTTCAAACCCAACACGAACATCAGCCCCCATAAGCATAGCAGCGGTTAAACACTTGTGTTCAAATTGACCAAATGCACACACTGCCCAACGGTGATCGAGCTCAAATAATTGCGATCCAAGTATGGTGATAAGATCGCTCGGATAAGCTACCTGCCCATCGCTATATCGCCCTAGTACCAATAGCAAATGGTGATGATAGTTAGGCAACACACCTTGAGATAACCACTGTAAGTAACGCCGTAAATCATGATTATCGTAGAGTATGTATTGAGATAAGATCCCCTGCTCAGCCACCCAGTGAAAAAAATGACTCGCTGAAGCAGTGTCGCTCTCGTCAGGAATGAGTTCTCTCAACGCAAAAGAGGCCGCTTCTGGCTTTACCGCTCTTATCAGCGCTTGCTGCTGCGCGGGGCTGTATTGACCGACAGCCTCCGTGGTGAGTTGTACCAAAATACTGTCGCCAACCTTGTCTTTTAGCGCTTCATAAAGCGGGAGGTTGTCTTCTATCTCAAGGGAATGCTGGCCAGTTCGCTTACGAGCATGAAGATGCACCATGGCAGCTCCCGCATCTCGACAGGCGATCACCTCATCTATTATTGATTGCTGCGCTATCGGTATATTAGGGTGGTCCTCTTGAGTCTTACGAGCGCCGTTGGGAGCGACAATGATGGCCGTTTGGGATGGCTGAAACAATGACATATTTAGCGCCCCCATTTATTAGCAGCAAGACTAAGCGACACACTGAGCTTTGAAACTAACTCATCAAGCTCTGACTCTGAAATGATGAAAGGCGGTGCGAGCAAGACGTGGTGCCCGAGCCTACCATCTATCGTTCCAGACATGGGATAACACATAAGGCCATTGTCCATCGCTATGGACTTCACCCATTTATGTGCCTGTGTTTCTATGGCTAACGGCGCTTTGGTTTCTCTATCTGCCACTAGCTCTATACCCACAAATAGCCCCCTCCCTCGAATATCACCGACAAATGGCAGTTCACCAATGGTATCTTGGAGCCTCGACTGTAGCCCTTGCCCCTTGCTGAAGACCTGTGCAATCAAACTTTCATCAACAATAGTGTCTATGGTTGCTAACGCTGATGCGCATGCCATTGGGTGGCCCATAAATGTATGTCCATGTTGAAAAAAGCCTGAGCCATTGGCGATTTGATTGTAGATTTTCTCATGAGCCAACACTGCCCCAATGGATTGATACCCCGCTCCTAACCCCTTCGCGACGGTAACAAGATCAGGCACCACAGCGTCTTGCTCGAAAGCAAGAAATGACCCTGTTCGTCCGATACCGCACATCACTTCATCAAGAATAAGCAGTACATCATATCGGTCACATATCTCTCGAATGCGATGTAAATAACCCGCTGTTGCTGGCACCGCGCCAGCGGTTGCCCCAACGACCGGCTCGGCGACGAACGCCATGACATTCTCAGCGCCTAGGGTCAGGATTTTACTCTCAAGCTCATTCGCCACCCTCAGGCTATATTCCTCCTCAGTTTCCGAATCCAGTTTGTCACGATAGGCATAGCAGGGGGCGATATGATGGCTTGTCGAAAGCAAGGGCCTAAATGGCTCCCGACGCCACTCATTACCTCCAACAGCGAGCGCTCCTAGAGTATTCCCGTGATAGCTTTGCCGCCGAGCGATAAACTGAGTCTTTTGTGTTTTGCCTTGTTCGACAAAATACTGACGTGCCATTTTCAGCGCGGCCTCTACAGCCTCCGAGCCACCACTCACAAAATACACATGCTTTAGTGAGTTAGGCGCGAGCTCCACTAAGCGGTCCGCTAAGCGTTCACTACTCTCGGTGGTAAAAAACCCGGTGTGGGCATAGGGGATGCTCTCGAGCTGATCTCGAATCGCCTGCTTAACTCTGGGGTGACTGTGCCCCAAATTAGACACCGCAGCTCCACCACAACCGTCTAAATATGCCTTGCCCTTGGTATCAAAAAGATAGACTCCGTTACCATGACTCACGGTCGGCAACTGCCCTCGGCAACTACGATGAAATACACTACTCATGGTTCCCCTCGGATGTGGTGAGTTATTCGTTAATAGTTGTTGGCTTTAAGGGGTTTTACAAACTTAAACGCAAGAAATTGATGTGACGGGAATCTTGAAAATACAAATTAGGCACAGAATGAAAAAAGCCCTCTGAACACAGGGGGCTAGCAGTGAGAATTAGTTGTTTAACGCTCTCTATTGGTTATTGAGCTTACCAATAAATTTATCCGACTCCTCTATCGCGGCATTCATCTGGTTGATCGCGACTTGAATGTCCTTCTCCAGACTGATTAATTCGCCTTGCAATGAGCCAATTGCACTCGCGTTAAGGTTGTGTTTGAGGTAGAGGGTGTTGTCACGCAGTGTATTCAATACAGGTGTCATCTTCTGCTCTGCTCGCTTCATCGCCTGAAGCATGGTTTGATAGGATGCTCGAGTATCCTTTAGCTTCTGCTCACTCGAACGACGCAGCTTGGCGCTGGTATATTGCTCAAGTTCAGTTTGCCACTCTTCAAACAACGCTTCTGAGACATCCTCTACTGCCGAAATGCGATCGCGCACCTCTTCCGCTGCCTTTTCGCTGTCTTCATACTTATCGTTGATGTCGTTGTAGACTTTTTCTAAATCACCACCATCAAAACCACTCAGTGCTGATACCGCTTCCAGAGCACTCGTAAACTCTTCTTGCGCTTCCTGCTGAGATTCTTTGGCGTCTTCAACTCGCGTCACCATAATGTCGCGTTTGTGGTAACCAACTTGCTCCATTGCAGAGTAGTAAGTTGATTGGCAGCCTACTAAACCACCTACTGCCAAGGCTCCAATTAACATCCAACGCATTGTTTTTATTCCTTTTCGGTATGCTTGATAGGTTAACTATAAATGGGATGGCTTGAAGATACCAAGTTCAAAGCTTGAACTTGGACCAGAAGGCTCAAAAAAGCGACAGCATCAAGTAGAGTTAGTGACGTTTGGCTACCAAGGTGAACTTGTACTCGCTCGACTTAAAGTAGTTGCGGCTATACTCAAATACCGTGTCATCTTGTAAGTGACTGCGAGTGCGTTTCTCTATGATAGGTTGAGCGGGGTCCATATCGAGTAGCTGTGCTATTTCATCAGGTGGTAGGATTGGGATAACTTCCTGCTCGCTACGATCAATGACCATCCCTTTCTGCTTCTCGATGTATTCATATTTCGATCCCTGCATCACTTGGTAAGTGAGATCAGGAAACATTGCGGTTGGCATCCAAGTTTCCTCTACCGTGATTGGAGCGCCGGGTAAGGCGATGTTTTTGCATGCGGAGACTCCTCATGCATATGTCGAAGGAACTGGTTTAGAGATCATGGCGAGTTCAGACAATGTGCTGCGCGCAGGCTTAACACTGAAGTACATAGACATATCCGAACTTATCGACAACGTTAAGTTCCAGCCTATCAAGCCAGAAGATATCAGACTTAATCCTGTGAAAAAGTCAGGCAGGCTAAGTTACCCTATCCCAGTGGACGACTTTGGGTTTGACATTATTCAGTCTAACCAAGAAGTCCAACGTCAATACTTGCGCAGTGCAGAGATACTGTTCTGCGTAGAAGGTGAAGTGACCGTATCGTCATCAGACAACCAAGTTGCATTAAAACCTGGCGAATCGGTGTTCATCAGCAATGATTCTGCTCATTACCAATATCAAGGGAATGGTGTTCTTGCTCGTGCGTTTAACTAACCCCCGGTTACCGTGAACACATTCAAAACACCTAGAGCCTGTTTAATTGAGACTTCACAGGCTCACTATTGGTAACTTATGGTCTTTTTACGTAAATCGTAACAACCGCTTTGACCAACCCCGCTGCTAGGCGGGGTCTTTTCTTGTGTTTCTCTGAGCTCTAAAGTTGGACAACCAATAGAATCATTAACGACCCAGCATTCGGCTTAGCGTGCCATCTTTGTCTACGACTTGGTGTTTGATAGCGCCTAGTACATGCAAAGCAACAGCAACCATCAACACCGTCGCGCCAATGCCATGCAAGTTACTGCCGAGCGAGCCAAGCCACTCAATTTTGTCGCCCTTGTCATACAGAACCCAACCAAACACATCGATACCTCTTCCTCCGCCGATGCTCATCATGATGCCAGACGTTGGCATAAGTAATGTGCCCAACAGAAGTAAGTGATGAATAGATTTTGCGGCGATTTCTTGCAGTCTTGGCATAGGTGCAACGCTTTCGATCGCACCCTCTTTAAATCGCCAGAGCAGGCGAGTGGTGGCGATCACAAGTAAAATCACACCCAGTGATTTATGAATTCCGAGGAGTTCGAATTTTTCTGGACTACGCTCCATCGATTCAAAGACTTTACCGAGTACGAAGATCCCGATAAAGGTTAGTCCTGTTAACCAGTGAAGAGCAATTGTCGGTTTTGATAATTTTTTTGACATGATTATGTTTCCTTAAAAAAGCTAAGGACATTATCAAGAATTTACAATTGTTAGGCGATAGTCAGGAATGTAAAGCTGTGTAAACATTCGTGGTTCGACGGTTCGATGGTTCGACGGGTCGATTAAGCCAAATCTAGCTAATCGGGAGCTTGGTTTTTCGCTTAACTTGCCCGAATGCAAAGCTGGATTCAATAGAAGCGATGTTAGTAAGCGGCGTGAGCTGACGACGAATAAACTGCTCGTAGGTTTTTAGTGATTCGCTCACCACATGCAGCAAGTAGTCGTGATTGCCTGTCATCAAAAAGCACTCCAATACCTCGTCCATGCTGTCGATATGACGCTCAAAGTCACGCATATTGTCCTCGGTTGGTTTATCCAGTTTAACCAACACAAACACGTTTATCGGTAAGCCACACGCTTCTTGATCCACGCTCGCGTGATAGCCGAGGATAACACCTTGTTTCTCCAATGCTCGGACCCTACGCAGGCATGGAGAGGGTGAGAGAGCAATACGATCAGCAAGCTCCTGATTACTCAGCCGGGCATTGCTTTGAAGCTCTTTCAATATCTTCTTATCAATCTCATCCATTAGCAGGTTCCTTCAATAATTTGTATCTACGCGCAATTTTATTGCTCAAAGACCCTAAAACAGTTGGCACATCGCAATCATTAACATTTTTATAACGCTAAACTTTTAAGAGGTAAAACAAAGGATGGAAATATGAATACCTCGACTCAACTCAGCCCTCTACGCAAAACAACCAAACACGAACAAGCAGAGGCATTGGCTATCGAGCAAGCCAAACACTTTGGTATCGATCCAAACAGCGAATACGGCATGTCGCTCGTAGAACTCGCGACTACTTTATACAAAGCGAACAACAAGACTCATGACCTTTGGGCAATCACGGTCGAAGGCCTATCGGAACTTGATAAAAGCGACCGTATCGCATGGTTTAATGCCAAGCGATTTTTGTCGTTCCAGATCGCCAAGATCCTCGACAATCTGCAAAATCCGATGCGCGCTACCTATCAGTCGATTGCAACCAACAATGGTAACTTCGCGTCCAAAGGGGCCTACCCTATTTTTGACAATGTGGCGGCTATTTTCTCAGCGAGCCCGGTTATCACTCGCACAGCAACCTATCTTTTCGCTTGCACTGAGTGGATTGAAGATGCATTTAACGGCAAAGAGCCGCTGCATGACATCTACTCAAGGCTTCTTAATCCAACGTCTATCGCTCTCGCGAATCATATGGTCGATTTGGAAGCGGGGGAAAGAGCCAACCAATATCTCGCGTGGAACTTCAACTCTGGGATGGCAGCAATAGATGGTCTACTGAGTCATCTGTTGGGCTATGAAGATATCGTACTGGCGTCACGAAACATCTATGGCGGGTCCTATCAATTGCTAGAAGACTGGTTCGCTAAACCTTCAAATCTCAATGTCGCGGTTGAATGGGTAGATGGTTATTCCGGTGATGACTTCGCCAAACGCTTGGATGAAGTGGCCGAAAAATACGCTGATCGAATCGCAAACGGGAAACGCATCTATGTCTACCTTGAATCACCGTGCAACCCTCACGGATACGTGCTGGATGTCGCTGCTATTAGCCACGCCTCACACACTCGCGGTTGGGATGTGATCGTCGACTCAACGGTTGGTACGCCAATGCTACATCCTGTGCTGAAACGCGATGACGTTATGGAGCGCCCTGACTATGTCATTCACTCGTATACTAAAGAGCTCGCAGGCTCGGGAACAACGACCGCCGGCGTGGTCATAGGTCGAAACGAAACCATGTTTATCCCCAAAGGCGAGAGTGTTCCATTCACTAAACCCAACGGTGATGAGGTCACTATTGAGTGGAATAACTCGCTGTTTTGGAACGTTTACTACATCAAGGGGGCTTTCCTTGATGCGGACAAGGCGTTTGAAGTACTCAACGGCATGAAAACCTACGAGATGCGTGTGGTGCAAAAAACGATTAATACGCTAACGCTAGCCAAGATCTTCGATGCACATCCCGATATTAATGTCTCTTGCCCTGCTCTGCCTGATAGCGACAACTACCATCACTGTCAGAAGAACATGTATCTCGGTTTGCCAGCGGCGCTGTTTACCATCGACATGGAGGGAAATGGCAATCGAGCACCTATCAATCGAGAAGTGTTCAAGCAGTTCTTTGACATGCTTGAGCCTGCGATTGGCATGCAAGTCAGCCTTGGACAAACCAACACGGTCGCGCTGTGCCCTGCTCTGACGACTCACTCAGAGCTTAGTGATTCAGCGCTGTCCGAAGCAGGTATAAAGCCCACCACGATGAGGCTTTCTATTGGTCTTGAAGATCCACGTATGTTTATTGCCCACATCATAGAAGCAGCAACTCTGTCTATTGATAGTAAGCATCCTGAGTTTTCACAAAGTTTTCCGTGTGCTGAGCAGATTGACGACATCTACCTGCAAACCTACACGCAGGTTCATGACAAAATCGTTCGCAATCAACCGAGTTTCAATACATTAAGGCGATAGCTCCGACTATCAGAGACGAGAGAAGCGAGAGCCCAGGCTCTAATGCCGTTCACTTAAGGTGAGCGGCATTGTTTTTTCTAGGGTATCGGCATGGTTTTTTCTTCACTACTCTAGGGAAGGATCTTTCCCGTCTTGGCTCTAATATTAAACTCTCGCTTATTGAGTAAAAGTTCTGGAGTTGCCTAGGTATTGCTCCTGGTGACGAATATGGAAGGCCTACTAGTAAGCGCATAATATGGGCTAATGCACCGTTGAAGCTTAGTTGGTATGGCAGGTAATCTCCATTCAACGTGTGACACATTTGAACCATTTGATACCTGACCAAGTTATACGTTAGCAAGATCCCCCATAGCTCCTGCTTCACTAATTCTGGAAGTCGACTTCTTAGTGTAAGTCGGTTGCCAAGCATATATTGTTTTTGTTCTCTGTATCCGAGCTCAATTTCCCAGCGGTATCCATAAAGACCAACTATGTCTGACTTTGGGTAAAGCATCGGGTCGGTCATTGAGGTAAGAACATCATATGACTTGCCATTCTTGACCTTCGTGATTAGACGGACAACAACTTCTCGTTCTAGCGTTGGCCATTTCTTGCGAGCTTGCGGATTACTCTTCAGTTTAATGAGTTTATCTTGTCGACCAAGGGACTGAACGACTTCGTAATTTAATCCCTTTTTCATTGGGATGAGCCAATGTCGATTTACACCTTTAGCGCTCCACTCTTGAAGTAACCCAAGAGAGTAAAAGCCTTTATCGAAAAGGGTTAGACTGTTATCGGGAGTCGTTTCTATTAGTTGCTCGGCCAGCGTCATTTCATTCACGGTATAACAGCCGAAAGCGCTGCCTGTTATTAGATGACTGCTTAGTTCCATCTGGCACACCATACGTAGCTGAGGGTACTGTGTTTCTTTACCATCACGATTGGTAGGCTTTGCAAAAGCCTCGGCGTTATCATTAGTATCTTCTGTTCGCCACAAAACCCCATCAACACCAAGCAGTGTGAGTCCGTTCCAGTTGGGTAGTCTTGCATGCTCAAACCAATGCCTTTGCGTACACTTAAATAGGGCTTTAGCCGCGGATTCACCGAGATTTTTTCTACGCTGTGTCAATGCACTCGGGGCAACAAACGGTTTACCTGAACGGTCGACAATATCAAGCATATTGGCGATATCAGCCATAGATTTGTCGTTATAAATAGCCATTCCGACCAAAAGCCATGCCATCGATTCCAAAGTCAGTTTTCGCTTTCTAAGAGTGACTGTGTCTGTCAGCTCATAGGCATCTTTGATTAGCTCAATCGGTAGGAGGTCTGCGAGAGTTTCGACTTGATTCGGTTTGTAGTTATTTATGATATCGAGGGCTTGAGAAACGTGCATAAAAAAATCCGATAAACAGGGTCTATCGGATTTTTACACACTGGAGGGATCATTCAATTGATCTGCCGATTAATGTTTAACTGATCGGCATTAGAGCCCAGGCTCTCGCTTTGTTTTATTCCCTTGTTTGCTGTCAAATATGTCATTTAATCAGATGGTTATAATATCGACATAAAACTGTCATACCACTTCTCTACAGTCGGCGAGTCTACTTTCAAGGAGGAAACATGAAACACACACTCGCACTATCTGCAATAGCTCTAACAACATCAGCCTTAATAGGATGTTCTTCTAACTCACCAACATCCACTACCACCAGCTTTTCAGCGGTTGAGTCATACAACATCCAGTGTACAACTCGCATCGAACCTCAGCCGAGCGAAATGTCGGTAAGCGGCCTAACTTTGGTCGGCACTTCAATAGCAGACGCGCCATTTGGCACATCAGCAGCCGAGATCGTTAGCTATGACACCTGTACCGACAAGCTATACGTCGTCAACGCGCAGGGAAAGAAGGTTGACGTTCTATCGCTTTCAGAAAGTGGCGAGCCTAGTGCGCAAGGTCAAATCGATCTAACCTCAGCAGCGACTCAGTCTGGCGTTGCAATCGGCGCAGCAAACAGCGTGTCCGCGCACCAAGGTCTGGTTGCGGTCGCCATTGAAAACGAAAACAAGCAAGAACCAGGCATCATCGCACTGTACCGCTCAGACTCTCTTGAGCTGATCACCACCTACCCAGCAGGTGCATTGCCAGATATGGTCAGTTTTTCAAAAGATGGTCAATACATCGCAGCAGCTAACGAGGGTGAGCCTAACGCCGATTACTCCATCGATCCTGAAGGGTCTGTTACCTTAATCGACCTGAAAAGTGGACCACTCGATGCGGTTGTCACTCAGATTGATTTCCGTGAGTTCAATGAGGGCAACGCCCGTCATGGTGAACTGTCTTCAGACGTTCGTATCTCCCATCCGAACGCAACCGTCGCGCAAGACCTGGAGCCTGAATATCTAACCTTTGATAACAATGGTCAGTTGTTTGTCGCTCTGCAAGAAAATAATGCTCTGGCTTCGATTGATGTCAGTGCAAAACGAGTCACAGGCATCTATGGACTGGGTGGTAAATCTTGGCAGGACGCTAAACTCGATGCGTCAAACAAAGACAAGATGGTCGGCAATCTTCAAAGCTACCCAATGCTAGAAGGGCTGTACATGCCTGACAGCATCGCCAGCTACACGGTTGACGGACAGACTTATATCCTCACCGCAAATGAAGGCGACGGTAGAGAGTATGGCTTTGATACCACACAACAAAAGTGCGATGAGTTAGGTTACAAGTGGGATGGCGACGAAGACCAGTCGAAAGCTGATTATCAATCGAAACAAGACTTCTGTATCGCCTATATTGATGAAGTACGTGGTAAAAAGCTAAAGGTTGCTGATAACCACCCGCTTGCCGCAGCACTCAAAGACAACAAGCAACTTGCGCGCTTAAAGGTGATTAAACCTGAGGGTGAACTAGCCGCCGATCAGAAAGTGCAGGCATTTGGTGCTCGTTCGTTCTCTATTTGGAATGATAAGGGCGAAAGGGTGTATGACAGCGGCGACGAGTTTGCCAATATTGTCCTGATGAACGACAACGTCAACTTCAACAGCACCAATGACAACAACGACTCTGCGGATGACCGCAGCGATGACAAAGGCGTTGAGCCAGAAGCAATTGAAGTCGCATCGATCAATGATCGTCACTACGCCTTTATTGGGTTAGAGCGTCATGGTGGCATCATGGTTTACGACATTACCATACCAACTCAAGCACTGTTCGTAAGCTACGTAAACAACCGTGACTTCAGCCAACCTGTTTGTACCAAGGTGGATGATGGTGATTGTGACAACGACACCTACAATCCAAAAGCGGGCGATCTCGGTCCAGAGTCTATCAAGTACTTCACCAGGCAAGGTCAGCACTTTATTGCCGTGGGCAACGAAGTGAGTGGCACGACATCGGTATTCCGTATCGATTTCTAAACATAAAAAACGGCGCTTCACTTGAGGCGCCGTTTTTATTGCGATCCGATTTAGCGATTATGCCAATACACCACAGCCTTCACTCAGTTCTGCAGGTCGCTTCCAAGTATAAAGGTACTCATCTAGATACTTGCCACACGGCGATTCCATACGCTGCTTGAGCTCTCGATTTCCACCCAAAGATTCATAGAACTTAATTGCGTTAGCGTTATCTGCTAATACTTCAAGAAATACGCCGTTGTCAGGATAGAACTTCTCTGCCCACTCGACCGCTTGTATGATCAGTTGCTTGGCGATACCACGACGCTGCGCTTCGGGAGTAACGTGTAGATTATCGATGATAGTGCCGTAATCCACATTGTGATTACCAAAAAGACAGATAAAGCCCAATAACTTCCCGTCTTCTTCCGCAACCAATACGTGTTGGCTAAAAGGTGGATTGAGCAATCTTGTTTGCCAAATCAGTTGCTTATCTTCAAGTACGGTTTCATCAAGATAAGACTGACGCATGATGCCTTTATAGGCGGTTTGCCAACTTTCTGCATGAAGTTGCGCAACACTCTGAAAGTCAGCATATTCTGCTACTCTAAATTCCATTTTACAGTACCTAGTGCTTTAGTTTTTACATATCCTTAAATTACATACTAGTTATCTGTAACTAAATTGCAATCCATGCTGATTATCTTCTGTTCATTTGAACGTAAAAAAGGGAGATCTATCGCGATCTCCCTCAAATTGACTGGATAACGGCTTGTTTTTAACAGCTGACTACATCAGCAATACGCTCGAGCAAACTTACCTGAGCAGCTCACCTTATAACCTTTCGCAGATGCAGGGATAAATACCGATTGTCCACGCTCAATCGTCAGTATCTCGCCATCAGTATGCGTCAGTTCGACTGGCGCATCTAAAGCAAGAAGGATTTCAGGGGTGGTCACCGTTACCTCTCGGTTAACTTGATTGACGTACACACTAAACTTGAAGTCACCAACGGGTACTGGATAGTGCTCTGCGCCATTATCAAAGCTTGGTGCGGTTAGCAGTTCATCGCGAGCCTTTGGTTCAAAGATGGTGCAAGACGCCAGCTCTGCGACATCAATGTGCTTTGGTGTGAGCCCAGCTCTTAACACATTGTCTGAATTCGCCATGATCTCAAGCCCTGTGCCCTGACAATAAGCGTGCGGCGTACAAGCATGGAGGAACATGGCTTCTCCCGGCTCAAGAGTCAATACATGAAGCATCAACGGAGCGAACAGTCCAATATCTCCTGGGTATCGCTGTTCAAGCCACACAATGAGCTCAAAGGTCTCATTACCCGATTGGCTTTGAGCATAAGTCAAAAGCTTATCTAACGCGGCTTCTTTCTTGTGCCCCTCTAAGTTCAGCATTCGTACGAAAAAGCGTTCAAGCCCCTCAGCGTTTTGATTGGCTTTATAGCCTTCTACCATTTCCGACAGCTCTGCGATATCTAACGCTTCAAAGTAGCTCAGTATCTCTTGATAAGGTCGAAAACCGTTCATCGCTTGATAGCGCGTTAGAGCGTAGACCAACTCAGGCTTGTGGTTTGGGTCACGGTAGTTACGAGTGTCACTGCTTCTCGGAATCCCTTCACGGTCTTCTTTTGCAAAACCTTGTTCAGCCTGGCTTTTACTCGGGTGAACTTGAATCGACAGCGCACTTTTCGCCGCAAGGACTTTAAACAAATAAGGCAGCTCACCGAACTCTTGTTCGATCGACGCACTTAACACTGCCTCTGGATTCGCCGCTATCAACTGATCAAGACGAACTTGCTCGTTGTTTAGCGTGACATAAGAGCAACCGTTTGGATGGGCCCCCATCCAGAGTTCGGCTTGTGGTGTGTTTTCTGGGTTGTCGATACCGAGAAGCGCCGAGAACGACGTATCGCTGCCCCACGCATACGTTTGAATCACGTTACTCATCGGTAAAAAGTGCTGCTGTGTCATTGTATTCCAACCAAATTTCAAAGGGATCTTGATAGCCATCTGCGCCAAATCGCTATCAAGATCCGAATAAGTCACTGGGATCCTGTGAGGAGTCTAGATAATTTAACAGAACTACATTTATAACTATATAGTTTTGAATGTAGAAGAATATATAAATAAGCACCAGATCAAACTTTGAAAAAAATCACAGGAGAAAAAAGGTTGGAAGATCAAAAAAGCCCCCTCGGGCTCGAATCGAGGGGGCTTGTGTTATCGGAGCGAAAGTGGAGGTTTGGGGGTTACTTCGCTACATCCAGAATGATGGCTTCTAGCTTATCTAAGCCCTCTGCCAGCACATCTGATTCAATCGTCAATGGGGGAAGCAAGCGAATGACGTTTGCTTTCACACCACACGATAGCAAGATAAGGCCATTTTCTTGGGCTTTGGCGATCACTGCCTTAGTAACATCTTGCAAAGGCTTTTGTGTCTCTGGATCGGTGAACTCAATCGCCATCATTGCACCAATTGTTCGAATCTCACCAATGGCAGGTACCGTTTTTTGCAGCGCTGTCATGCGAGCATTGACGACTTCACCAATACCTTGAGCTTTCGCGCACAGCTGCTCTTCTTCGATGATCTTCAGAACTTCTAAGCCAGCAATACAGCCAAGTGGAGAGCCCGCATAAGTTCCGCCCAGACCACCCGGAAGTGCTGAGTCCATGACTTGTGCTTTACCCACAACCGCTGAGATTGGGAAACCACCAGCAATCCCTTTTGCCATAGTCATCAAATCTGGTTCGATACCAAGGTGCTCAGTGGCAAACATTTTACCTGTGCGAGCAAAACCCGTTTGAATCTCATCAGCGATCAACAAGATGCCGTGCTTGTCACAAAGTGCACGTACCGCTTCGGCAAAATCTTGAGGCGCTTGATAGAAACCACCCTCACCTTGAACAGGTTCAAAGATGATAGCAGCGACGCGACTTGGTTCGATATCACAAGCAAACAGATCCTCTAGCGCTTGTAAGCTATCTTGAGTGCTAATGCCGTGGAACGCATTTGGGTATGGCACGTGGAAGATCTCATTTGGGAAAGGACCAAAGCCCGCTTTGTAAGGGGCGATTTTGCCCGTCAGGCCCATAGTCATGTTAGTACGACCGTGGAAGCCACCTTTAAATGCGATAACACCGCTACGTCCCGTGTGCGCTCGCGCTACTTTTACCGCATTTTCTACCGCTTCCGCACCCGTGGTTAAGAAGATCGCCTTCTTTTCAGTATCACCAGGAGCAAGTTCAGTGAGCTTTTCTGCTAGCTCAACGAATGACTCGTAAGGCGTAACCATTGCACAAGTGTGTGAGAAATTCTCAATCTGCGCTTTCACCGCTTCTGTAATACGCGGATGAGAGTGGCCTGTGTTGGTTACAGCGATGCCCGCCGCGAAATCGATGTATTTGTTGCCATCGACATCCCAGACATGAGCGTTTTCTGCTTTTTCAACGTACAGTGGATACAGTGCGCCCATGCCCTGAGCGATAACCTTGCTTCTTCTTTCGTGTAGTTGTTGATTTTTCATTGTTTAATCCTTGATAAGTTATCGCTTAGTTGCCACCAAAACATAGGTATTTCACGTCCATATACTCGTCGATACCTTGCTTCGCGCCTTCACGTCCAATGCCTGATTGCTTAACACCGCCAAACGGTGCAACCTCAGTAGAAATAATGCCTTCGTTAATTCCAACCATGCCGTATTCCAGTGCTTCTGCGACTTTCCATACGCGGTGGATGTTTTGGCTGTAAAAATAGCTCGCTAGACCATAGATAGTGTCGTTTGCCATCTCGATAAGCTCTTCGTCTGTCTCGAAGCGAATCACAGGCGCAACCGGACCAAAGATCTCTTCTTGAACGATATCCATGCTGTGCTCAACATCTTTGAGCACCACTGGCTGCATGAAAAGACCATCTAGAGTTTTCAACGGTGTTACTGGTGTCGCACCTTGCTCAACCGCACGGTCGATCAGTGCTTGGATACCTTCTTTTGCACTTTCGTTAATAACCGGACCGATGTTCACACCTTCATCTAGACCGTTACCAATCTTAAGCTGTTGTACCGCAGCATCAAACTTAGCAACGAACTCATCATAGACATTGCTATGGACGTAAAAGCGGTTTGCACACACACAGGTTTGTCCAGCGTTACGGAACTTAGACGCCATGGCGCCTTGTACCGCGGCATCAATGTCAGCATCATCGAACACGATGAACGGTGCATTACCGCCAAGCTCCATAGAAGTACGTTTCACATCTTTCGCCGATTGCGCCATCAATACGCTGCCTACCTGAGTAGAACCAGTGAACGAGAGCTTTCTGATCAATGGATGCGAGGTAAAGATTGCGCCAATCTTACGAGAGCTTTCACCCAACACGACTTGTAATGCGTCTCTTGGGATACCCGCTTGATATGCAAGCTCAGCCACGGCAAATGCTGATAGCGGTGTAGAATCCGATGGTTTCACCACAAAGCTACAACCTGCTGCCAATGCTGGACCCGCTTTACGTGTGATCATCGCAATTGGGAAGTTCCAAGGGGTAATAGCAACAGCCACACCAATCGGCTGCTTGATGGTGACGACACGTTTATCCGCTGTTGGCCCCGGAATCGTATCGCCATAAGTGCGCTTAGCTTCTTCTGCGAACCATTCAATAAAGCTCGCCCCATAAAGCACTTCACCGGCCGCTTCTGCCAACGGCTTACCCTGCTCCATCGTCATGATTCGAGCAAGGTCATCTTTGTTTTCTAGAATAAGTTGGAACCAACGGTTCAGCAGACCAGCTCGAGTTTTAGCCGGCACTTTTGCCCACTCTTTTTGAGCCACGTGTGAGCGCTCAATGGCATCCATCAGTTCTGCTTCGCTTGAGCGAGGCGCGTAACCAACGATCTCTGCCGTTGCAGGATTTGTTACTTCAACAGCGTCATCCGCTGCCGTCACCATAAAGGACAGTAGGCTTTTGTTATCAATTTGCTGCATGGTGATTCCTTATGTTTCATCAACCCAGCGAGGGGCTGGGCGCTAATCTTTTAGCTGGTTTTCATTGAATAAGCAGACAAGCTATGCCGGTATCTGCTGCGTGATACAGTGAATATTACCCCCTCCAAGGAGGACTTCACGCGTCGGAATACCGACAATTTGGTAATCTGGTAATGCTTTTGCGAGTATTTCTTTGGCGATGTCGTCAAAGTCGCTATCTAGTAATGGCAGGAAAATATGCCCATTCACCATGAGGAAGTTGGCATACGATGCGCTTAAACGTTCCCCTTCTTGGCGATTCATGCCATCACTCGATTCAATCCCATTCGCTTCTTCATGAGAGTAGAACAAAGGTCCAGGTAGTGGCACCTTGATGACTTCAATCGGGCGACCTTTTGCATCTGTTTGTGAAGCTAGTGCCGCGAACGCTTCTCTTGAAAGAGAATATTGAGGATCGAATGGATCATCAGTCCAGCTCAGCACCACTTTCGCAGGCGCGACCACATGGATAAGGTTGTCTACGTGACCATCAGTCTCATCGTTAAATAAGCCTTTTGGTAGCCAAACCACCTTATCGATACCCAAATACTCGCGCAGTTGCGCTTCGATTTGTGATTTAGACAGACTCGGGTTTCGACCCGGACTCAATAAGCACTCTTCCGTCGTATACAAAGTACCTTCGCCATCGGTATGGATCGCTCCGCCCTCTAGTACAAACGGCGCACGGTAATGGTCAATGCCCATTACATCGCACACAGCTGCGGCGACCTTGTCGTCATCACTCCAATCCTCGTAAAGACCGTTGTACTCACCACCCCAAGCATTGAACTGCCAGCTCACTCCGCGTCTTTCTCCAGCCGAGTTAACAACCACCGTTGGACCAATATCTCGCATCCATGAGTCGTTAAACGACATCTCAACCAATTTGACAGAGCTGTTCAGCATGGCTCGAGCGGTTTCATATTGCGCGGAGCTCACTGCAATAGAGACCGTCACGACCTCAGAAATCGCATTGGCGACAGCTGCAAAGGTTTGCTGAGCGGGCTTGGCTTTGTTACGCCAGTTATCGCGGCGCTCAGGCCAAGCTAGCCATACTTCTCTAATTGGCTCGAACTCTGCTGGAAATACGAACCCATCTTGTCTTGGTGTTGTGGTGAGTTTCATCGGTCACCTCGTTACTTCGCTAGGCTCAGAACATCTTGATAAAGATCTGGGCGACGGTCGCGGAACAATCCCCATGCGTGACGTGCTTTTGTCGTCTCTTTAAGATCAATCTCTGCGTAGATGATCGCTTCGCCTTCACGCGGAGCTTCTGCTAGCTTGCCACCTGTGTGATCGGTGATAAATGAAGAGCCATAAAAAGTCGTCTCAATGCCGTCATCAACTTCAACACCCACACGGTTCGACGCAATCACAGGAACTAGGTTTGCTGCTGAATGACCTTGCATTGTGCGTTGCCAGTGATCGCGAGAATCAAGTGTCAGGTCTTGTGGCTCAGAGCCAATTGCCGTTGGATAGAAGATCGCTTCAGCACCATTCAATACTAGGCTGCGAGCTAACTCTGGGAACCATTGATCCCAACAAATACCTGCACCAAACGTACCGTACTTAGTCTTCCAAACCTTAAAGCCGGTGTCGCCAGGGCTAAAGTAGTACTTCTCGCTGTAACCAGGGCCATCTGGAATGTGAGACTTGCGATAGTTCTCTAGTACCGAACCATCAGCATCAATCATCACAAGGGAGTTGAAGAAAGTGTTGCCTGCTTTCTCAAAGTAGCTCACTGGAATCACTACATCGAGCTCTTTTGCGAGTGCGCTGAGTTCTTTGATTAGGCGACAGTTATCTGTCTCTTCTGCTAGCTCAAAGTACTTAGATTCTTGTTTTTTACAGAAATAAGGGGCAGCCATGAGCTCCTGTGGCACAATGACATTGGCACCATTTGATGCTGCTTCACGGATCGCACCTTTAATTTTCTCTAGGTTTGCTTCTAGGTCCCAAGTTTTCGTCAACTGAAGGGCAGCAAATTTGATTACTTTACTCATAGGATCTTCCTTTATCTCTTCTCAATTAGGGCTGACTGAGTGCCTGTCATTGCAGGCACTTCTTTTTGTCTAGTAGTGTCTTTATATTTTTTTGGGATTAGATTGCGAGTTTGTCGCGCAAGTTATAGTACGCCGCACCCATCGCCGTGAAAGGAATCGCGAAATGGCGACCGCCAGGGAAGGTTACGTGCGTAAGGTCGGCGAAGGCATCAAAGCGTTCAGCGTGACCCGATAGCGCTTCAGCGAGCAGTTTTCCTGCAAGGTGCGTACAAGTCACACCATGGCCGCTGTAGCCTTGCAGGTAGTAGATGTTGTCAGCAAAAGAGCCAAACTGCGGCATACGGGAGTAAGTCAGCAGGAAGTTACCCGTCCACTTGTAATCAATGCCGATACCTTTTAGTTGCGGGAAGATCTTTTCCATCTTCGGACGAATCAAGGCTTCAATGTTCTCTGGGTCACGTGCGCCGTATACTACGCCACCACCAAATAGCAGGCGTTTATCGGCACTTAGACGGAAGTAATCTAATAAGTAGTTACAGTCTTCAACACAGTAATCTGATGGCAGGATATCTTTCAACATCGCTTCTGATAACGGTTCAGTAGCCACAACTTGAGTACCACAAGGAATCGCTTTATTACTGATGTTTGGTGCCAAACCACCCAAGTACGCATTTCCTGCTAGGACAATGTACTTCGCTTTTACGCTGCCTTTTTCTGTGTGAGCAACAGGGTTTACGCCTTTCTCCACGCGAGTTACGCCGGATTGCTCAAAGATTTGACCACCGAGAGCTGTAATAGCAGCAGCTTCTCCAAGCGCAAGTTTTAGTGGGTGAATGTGACCACCACTCATGTCGAGTAGCGCGCCTTTATAAGCTTTTGTACCGACCGTAGCTTCAACTTCACTTGCATCCAGTAGGCTTAGCTTATCGTTACCGTAGCGTTCCCAATGTTTCTTATGCTCTTCCAAGCCTTTCATCTGCTTGTTGTTTAGTGCAGTGAACATACCGCCTTGTTTGAAGTCACAATCGATGTTGTGTTTGTCAATAAGACCGCGAATGATGTCGCCACCTTCGAAAATCATGTCACACAGAGCTTTTGCTTGCTTCTCACCGTAGCGGCTTTCAATGACATCTACATCGCGGCTATAACTATTTACAATCTGACCGCCGTTGCGACCTGTAGCACCAAAACCAACCTTGGCATTTTCCAATACGACGACTTTGAAGCCTTTTTCAGAAAGATGCAGCGCTGACGATAGTCCCGAGAAACCTGCACCAACCACGCAAACATCACATTCGATATTATCTTGTAGTTGTGAGTACTCACTTACATTCTGAATCGAGTGAGCGTAGTATGAATCTGTATGTTTATTCATAGTTCTATTCCTTGTTGTTACAGCTTCGGGCTTAAGGTTGGAGACGAATCCACGTCGTTTTGGTTTCGGTAAATTTTTCAATGGCATGGATAGACTTATCACGTCCGTTACCACTCATTTTGAATCCACCAAATGGGACGGTCATATCGCCCTCGTTGTAGTTGTTCACCCACACTGATCCCACCTCTAATTGCTTAGCGACGCGGTGTATGCGATTGACGTTATCACTCCATAAAGCCGCACCTAGCCCGTACTGAGAGTCGTTGGCAATGGCAATGGCTTCTTCTTCTGTTTTAAATGGAATGACACAAAGAACAGGTCCGAATATCTCTTCTTGGGCAACACGCATGCTATTATCGACGTTGTCTAGGATCACAGGCTCAACAAATGCGCCCTGACCTTCAACATCACCGCCGCAGCGAACCACAGCGCCGGCTTCTTGGCCCAGCTTTACATAGTCGAGTACTTTCGCTTTATGCTCGCGGTCGATTAACGCACCCATGGAAGACGTTGGGTCCATCGGGTCTTTTGGCATAAAGCCTTGAGCGGCACTGATGACCTTATCGATGAACACGTCTTTAATGCTTTCATGTACTAGCAGTCGGGTAGCGGCAACGCAGACTTCACCTTGGTTGTAGAAGCATCCCGCCGCTGTTTCTGCCGCAGCTCTATCTAGGTCAGCGTAATCTTCAAATACGATATTGGCATTCTTACCGCCAGCTTCCGCCCACACTCGTTTCAGGTTAGTTTCACCCGACGCGATCATCAGATGGCCCGCAACACGTGTTGAACCAGTAAACGCAATGCAGTCTACCCCTTCGTGACGAGCTAGCGCTTCGCCGGCTTCATGACCGAAGCCCGTAATCACTTGGAATACACCAGCAGGGATCCCTGCTTCATTGGCGAGTTTGCCGAGGAAAATGGCCGTCAACGAAGACTTTTCAGACGGTTTAAGGATAACGCTGTTCCCAGCTGCCAATGCCGGACCTAGCTTCCAGCAGCCAATCCACAATGGGAAGTTCCAAGGCACCACGGCCGCAACCACACCAATGGCTTGGTGAGACACGAACGCGTGTACGTCTTTCTCGGTTGGAGCGACTTCGCCGTACACTTTGTCGATAGCCTCTGCATACCAACGGATGGACTTAGCAGCGCCTGGGATGTCTGTTGAGACACTATGAGAAATAGGTTTACCCGTATCAAGGGTTTCAAGTAGTGCTAACGCTTCGACGTTCTCGTCGATGAGGTCAGCAAACTTGGTCAGGATAGATTTTCTGTGTGCTGGAGAGCTTTGACTCCATTCGCCCTTTTTAAAGGCTCTTTTCGCGTATTCAACGGCAAGATCGACGTCGGCAGATTTACAGCGAGCAATGTTCGCGATGATCTCATCCGTGGCAGGGTTGACCACTTCAAGTGTCGTTTCATCAACAGCGGCAGTGTATTCGCCGTTAAGAAAAGCGCGCTGTTCAATTACCTGCGCCTCTCGTTGTTCAATCCATTGTTGTTGCGTTTTCATACGCTCTCCTTGGTTACCTCAAGGCGCTAGAATGCTTTTGGTGTATGAGCACTTATCATTCTGCAAGCCTTATCGGAGTAATTAGTAAATTTGTGTGGGATGGTCGTGTCAATAACATAGGATTCGCCTTCTTTGATTAGATAGGTTTCACCGTTGTACTCTAGTTCGACTTCACCGCTCAATACGGTGCCGACTTCCTCTCCGTCATGCTTAATATTGGACGCTCCTGTTGTGCTTTTTGGAGCGTATTCCTCTATCAAAAATCCAATTTCTTGTTTGTTGCTGCCGTTGTTGACCAGTTTCATTGATACCGTTTCACTGCCGATTTCAATCAAGTCTTCCGGCTTAATCACAACCTTCACTTCTTTGTTTTCTTGCTGCTCCAGAGTAAAAAACTCTGAAAGTGACAAGGAAAAAACGTTCACTATTTTTTGCAGAGAACTCACCGAAGGACTCACTTTGGCATTTTCAATGGATGAGATAGCACTATGTGTAATGCCTGCTCGCTCTGCCAGTTCTCGTTGTGAAAGTCCGCGCTCTTTTCTTAGTTGAGCAATATTTTTACCAATCTGGTGGTTGTCCATGCATTCAGCCTCTAAATTACTGGGAAGCTGACATAATAAATTCTTTAAACAAAATTTGTGAGAAATGATTGTTTTTTGCTTCCCATTCTGGGTGCCACTGCACGCCAACAAAGTATTTTTGCCCCGGCAAGCTAAATGCTTCAATAAGACCATCCGGTGCTTTTGCTTCCACTTTTAGTACTGAACCGAGCTGTTTAACCCCTTGGTTATGAAGGGTATTGACCTCAAACTTGCTGGTATCTTCCCATTTGGCATTCACCAGCCACTCTTTAAATACACCGTCACCTTCAACGAATACTGGGTGAGCGGGTGCGTATTTCTCAGTAAAGTCTTTCGACTCGTTTTCACGGTGATCTTGATATCCTGATTCATGTACCGCCGGATCTAAGCTACCACCCAGTGCCACGTTCATTTCTTGGAAGCCGCGACAAATACCTAGACATGGGATGTTCATATCAATCGCACGGCGAATCAGTTGAATGGATAGCTCATCACGCGCTTCATCTTTCTTCTTCTCTTCATGACTGCCGTTATAACGGTGTGGTGCTACATTAGAGTGACTTCCCGGAAACAGTAGCCCGTCACAAACAGCCAGTATTCTGTCTAACTCATCCGCTTCTATAGCTGATGGCAAGATGATTGGTGTACCACCGAAATCTTTTACCGCTTGTAGGTAGAACTCATTCAATGCCTGTATTTGATAGCCAGCGAGCTCTTTCTTACAGCTTACGAGTCCTATTATTGGTTTTCTTACCTCAGACATTGTCACACTCACGTTCGATTTATTTAACAAAAACCGTACAACCCACGTACATAATTATCAACACTGGTGTTCAAAATAGATGCCAAATCGTGATTTTGATCTCTATTTTGGTCAAAAAAAGCACTTATTTCGCTCGATATATTGAGCAAAAGCCGATCAACTGTTACAAATTAGTTAACGTTTAACACGGTTGAAATAATTACCAAATTAAACAAAATACAATTAAAACAATAATTTAAACTTACAATTCAGCCAAAAACCCTCATTTGCTAATGGTTATTGTGTTCAATTTGTTAAACACCAACAACGTTAGCGTCAGTCAGACAGGGTAACTAGGAGTAGTTAAGATGGATACCTATTTACAGGAAGTTAAAAATTTTCGACAAAACTGGCCAGAGATTAAGTATGTAGACGTCATATTTACCGATCTTAACGCCACGCCTCGCGGCAAACGCATCCCAGTAGACGCGCTTGAGAAGCTCGCTAAAGGTGTCGCCCTCCCTCTCTCTACTATTACTCTAGATACCAAAGGCGCTGTTGTTGAATCGGCTGGATTGGGTGAAGACCTCGGTGAACCAGATAACCTTTGTTTCCCTGTTTCTGGAACACTGCTACCGACAGCCAAAGAAGGGACGGGTCAGGTATTGCTTTCCATGATGGAAGATGACGGCAAAACGCCACATCGTCTATTTATCCGCAATATTGTTGAACGTATGGTGGATACCCTACACGCTAGAAATCAGTTCCCTGTCGTTGCGCTCGAGCTTGAATTCTATCTTATCGACAAAGAGCGCGGAGAGAATGGTGAACTGCAAACCGCCATTAACCCAACTAAGAATAAAAGAGAACGTGACACCGAGGTTTATGACGTCGATGGCCTCGATGACTATGCCGACTTCTTATCAGAACTGAACGCCGCAGCCGCTGACCAAGGTTTAAACACAGCAGGTGCACTTGCTGAATCCGCGCCAGGTCAGTTCGAAATCAACTTCAATCACTCCAAAGACGTACTACGTGTTTGCGATGAAATCGTCTTCTCAAAACGCCTAATCAAACAGATCGCTCACAAGCATGGCTTTGACGCCACCTTCATGGCGAAACCTTTCCTCGAAGAAGCTGGAAACGGTCAGCACATGCACATCAGTCTCATCAACGAGCAAGGCGAAAACCTATTTACTAATAATGAGGATGACTCAGCAAGTCCATTGTTCTTCCAAACAATGGCAGCGATGTTGTCCCAAATTCCGGACGCGATGGCACTTCTCTGCCCGAACGTGAACTCTTACCGTCGATTTGTACCAGGTGCTTATGTACCAACACGTGCCGATTGGGGTGAGAACCACCGAGGAGTAGCGCTGCGCGTACCGATTAGCGATGGTAAAAACCGTCGTATTGAACACCGCATCGCTGGTGCGGATGTTAACCCTTACATTCTCGCTGCAGTAGTACTATCCGCAGTATTAGCGAGTGATAACTATACCCAAGAACAGTGTCCACCAGCCCTAAGTGAAAATGCCATCGACCTGCCAACACGCATGTCCGATGCCCTGACTCAACTCGATAACAGTGAGTTAGGCACGTATTTCTCCCAGGACTTTATTGATATGTATCTCGCTTGCAAACGAAGTGAACTGGCAGAATTTGAGCGCATTATTACGCCGCTTGAAATCGACTGGATGCTTCACTCTGCATAACGAAAGGAATTAGTTTATGACTACGCAGACAAAGGCGCTGGAGGCGCCGCTCAAAATAAGCAGTAAACATTTGGCGGTCAGCCTGACTATTGTCTTCCTGTTTATTACCTTTACTTCAATTGGATTGAACCATGTCGAAGGTGAAAGCTATGGTTGGCTCGCACTGCTGCCAACATCACTCGTTCTTGTGTTCGCACTCACCACTCACCGAACTGTCGAAGCGCTGTTCAGCGGTACCATTGCTGGGGTGCTGCTGCTTGACCCAACAAGCGCGGTTGAGCAAATCGTTGGCATCTCGATGGATGTTATGATGAACGAGACCATCGCTTGGATCATCTTGGTGTGTGGCCTAATGGGCGGTCTAATCGCAATCCTTGAGAAAGGCGGCAGTATCTTAAGTTTCAGTGACATGCTGGTAAACAAGGTTAAGAGTCGCAATCAGTCGCTGCTGATGACCTTCTTCTTGGGTATCCTGATCTTTATCGATGATTACCTCAATGCGATTGCGATCTCATCGTCAATGAAGAAGATCACTGATGGCTATAAGGTGTCACGTGAAAAGCTCGCGTACCTCGTAGACTCAACAGCGGCTCCGATTTGTATCCTAGTTCCTATCTCTACTTGGGCTATCTTTTTCAGCTCCCTTCTAGAAGCCAATGAAGTAGCAGAACCAGGTCAAGGTATTGCAGCGTACATCCAAGCTATCCCTTATATGGCTTACGGCTGGGTCACGCTTGGTATTGTATTCCTAGTCGCAATTGGCAAAATGCCAGACCTAGGTGCGATGAAAAAAGCGGAAGAGCGTGCACGTAATGGTCAAGTGAAGCCAGATGGTGCTGTAGACATCGATTTTGGTTCAGACATCAAAGCGCACTCGAATCCAACAATGGGGCTTATCAACTTCCTACTGCCTATGGTCGTGCTAGTCGGTGCATCTTGGTACTTTGGTATCGATCTACTTGCCGGTGTGTTTGTGGCTATCATCTTCACCATCTGTTTCTACGGCTTCCAAAAGCTAGTAACGATGAATGAGCTATTTGATGCGGTTTATGATGGCATCAAGGTAATGTTGCTTCCTTTGGCGACGGTTATTGGCGGCTTTATGCTGAAAAGTGTCAACGACTCACTAGGTCTAACGCAATACGTTATCGAGACGGTCAGCCCGTACCTATCTGCTCAGTACTTCCCTGCTCTGATCTTCCTGGTCACAGGCGGCCTGGTATTCGCATCGGCGTCTTCTTGGGGTACGTTCGCAGTTGCCATGCCAATCATCCTGCCACTAGCAGAGCAGATTGGTGTGCCGCTACACCTTACGATTGCAGCAATGCTTTCAGCATCGGCGGCAGGTAGCCACTCATGCTTCTTCAGTGATTCAACGGTACTTTCGGCTCAAGGCTCTGGTTGTACGTCAATGCAACACGCAACGACGCAGTTCCCATATGCGCTTATCGGTATTGTTGCTACTACCCTATTCTTCATTGTGGTTGCTTAACACTCGTTAACAAGTTCAATGAGAATCCAAAAGGGATGCCACTCAGCAGGCATCCCTTTTTATATCTGTTTTTCATCACTTTCACTCAGAATCTAACCCACTGTTTTGTAGTCTTTTTCTCACCTAAATCGCCACCCTTTGTAAATTAATGTAAATGAGAGGTGTACTCATTTAACTTTTGATCCACATCAATACCCACCTCTGTAAAACCATATTATTTAGTAGTTAATTCATACAATATGACGTGAATTTAGCCATCCCAAATCCAGCTTTGGGACTATATTTAACGGAAATTCTTAGCGTTGGTCGCAAATCGGAGGCGTATATGCAAAGTGATAAAAATGCACCGCAAGGCAAATGTCCTGTTATGCATGGTGGTAATACTCGTGTTGGTGGTCGTGGTACTCAAAATTTAGATTGGTGGCCAAACCAACTAAACATCAAGATCCTTCATCAAAACGATCGCAAAGGTAACCCTTACCATGAGAGCTTCAACTACAAGGAAGCGTTCAAACAGCTAGACCTTAAACAAGTTAAACAAGACATTGAGCATGTGCTGACCGATTCTAAAGATTGGTGGCCAGCCGACTACGGTCATTATGGTCCATTCATGATTCGTATGGCATGGCACGCAGCTGGCACCTATCGTACTGCCGATGGTCGCGGGGGCGGTAACTCTGGTAACCAGCGCTTTGCACCGTTAAATAGCTGGCCAGATAACGGCAACCTAGACAAAGCCCGCCGTCTACTTTGGCCTGTGAAGAAAAAATACGGGCAAAGCCTCTCTTGGGCCGATTTGTTTATTCTTACTGGTAACGTTTCTATCGAATCCATGGGCCTAAAAACCTTTGGTTTCGGTGGCGGCCGTGAAGACATTTGGGAACCAGAAGAAGATGTGTATTGGGGTATGGAAAGCGAATGGCTGGGTGACAAGCGTTACTCTGGTGACCGGGAGCTAGAAAGCCCACTTGCTGCAGTACAAATGGGTCTTATCTATGTAAACCCAGAGGGTCCCAACGGCGATCCAAGCGTACTTGCATCAGGTCGCGACATTCGTGAAACCTTCGCACGTATGGGTATGAATGACGAAGAAACCGTAGCTCTGGTCGCTGGCGGTCATACTTTTGGTAAAACACACGGTGCGGGTGACCCTGAGCTAATGGGTCCAGAGCCGGAAGCGGCTCCTATCGAAGAGATGGGCTTTGGTTGGCGTAATGGTTTTGGTAGCGGTAAAGGCGACGATACGACCACCAGCGGCATCGAAGGTGCATGGACACCAAACCCTATCCAATGGGATAACGGCTACTTCGACATGCTATTTGGCTACGATTGGGACTTGGTGAAGAGTCCAGCAGGTGCATGGCAATGGGTACCTGTCGGTGTTCCTGAGGAGCATATGGCTCCAAAAGCACACGATCCTTCTCAACGTGTCACAACCATCATGACAACCGCTGATATGGCGATGCGCATGGATCCGATCTACGGTGAGATCTCTAAACGTTTCCATCAAAACCCAGATGAGTTTGCTGATGCCTTTGCACGCGCTTGGTTCAAGCTAACCCACCGCGACATGGGTCCAAAAGCGCGCTACCTAGGTGAGGAAGTTCCTGCTGAAGATTTGATCTGGCAAGATCCAGTTCCAGCCGCTACATCTGCGCCTATTAGCTCAGAAGATGCAGCGACACTGAAAGCATGCATTTTGGCCTCTGGACTCACGGTTTCTGAACTGGTCTACACGGCTTGGTCATCGGCCTCGACGTTCCGCGGTTCTGACTATCGCGGCGGCGCAAACGGTGCGCGTATTCGTCTTGCTCCACAACGCAATTGGGATGTAAACCAGCCTGAGCAACTCGGTCGTGTATTGGAAGTCTATGAGCGTATCCAAGCTGATTTTGGTACGCCAGTTTCTATTGCTGACCTGATCGTCTTAGGTGGTAACGCTGCGATTGAAAAAGCAGCAAAAGATGCAGGTGTTTCTGTCGATGTGCCTTTCTCTGCGGGTCGAACTGACGCACTGGAATCTCAAACTGATGCTGAATCATTTGCTGTACTTGAGCCACTTGTTGATGGTTTTAGAAACTACAGTCAGAAAGCATTTAGTGTGTCTGAAGAAGAGCTATTGCTAGATAAAGCTCAACTACTAACGCTAACTGCGCCAGAAATGACCGTGTTGATCGGTGGACTGCGCGTCCTGGGTGCAAACTATGGTGACAGTGACTTTGGTGTGCTTACTGACCGCAAAGGCCAGCTAACCAACGACTTCTTCGTTAACTTGACGGATATGGGCACAGAATGGCGTCCGACCAACGAGGACGCGACTGAGTTTGGTGGCTTTGACCGTGCGTCTGGCAGCCAGAAATGGAAGGCGAAACGTGCTGATCTTGTGTTTGGCTCTAACTCACAACTGCGTGCACTGGCTGAAGTGTATGCGTGTGATGATGCCAATGAGAAGTTTGTTTGTGACTTTGTCTCTGCTTGGGTCAAGGTGATGAACGCGGATAGGTTTGATGTTTAATGGGTAATTGGGGAGATGGGCGTTTGCTGTTAGTCTCGCGCATTTACCCCTCCCAGCCTCCCCTAACTAGGGGAGGAGCCTAGTGCTCGCTGCGCATCGCCAACAAATCACAGGCGATGTGACGCTAGGAGCTAGCCTGCTGTTCTCCCCCTAATCTAGGGGGAGCTAGAGGGGGTACTATGCGGTGAACTATCAACCAGTGATTAACCCAAAAGAACTCAACTCCACTTCAACACCCTAACCTCATTCCCCTCTTCCGGCTTCTTCGGAATATTCTACGAAACCTTCGTCTGTGACTTTGTCTCTGCTTGGGTCAAGGTGATGAACGCGGATAGGTTTGATGTTTAATGGGTAATTGGGGAGATGGGCGTTTGCTGTTAGTCTCGCGCATTTACCCCTCCCAGCCTCCCCTAACTAGGGGAGGAGCTTAGTGCTCGCTACGCATCGCCAACCAATCACAGGCGATGCGACGCTAGGAGCTAGCCTGCTGTTCTCCCCCTAAAATAGGGGGAGCTAGAGCTGTAATGCCGTTCACTTAAGGTGAGCGGCATTGTTTTTTCTAGGGTATCGGCATGGTTTTTTCTTCACTACTCTAGGGAAGGATCTTTCCCGTCTTGGCTCTAATATTAAACTCTCGCTTATTGAGTAAAAGTTCTGGAGTTGCCTAGGTATTGCTCCTGGTGACGAATATGGAAGGCCTACTAGTAAGCGCATAATATGGGCTAATGCACCGTTGAAGCTTAGTTGGTATGGCAGGTAATCTCCATTCAACGTGTGACACATTTGAACCATTTGATACCTGACCAAGTTATACGTTAGCAAGATCCCCCATAGCTCCTGCTTCACTAATTCTGGAAGTCGACTTCTTAGTGTAAGTCGGTTGCCAAGCATATATTGTTTTTGTTCTCTGTATCCGAGCTCAATTTCCCAGCGGTATCCATAAAGACCAACTATGTCTGACTTTGGGTAAAGCATCGGGTCGGTCATTGAGGTAAGAACATCATATGACTTGCCATTCTTGACCTTCGTGATTAGACGGACAACAACTTCTCGTTCTAGCGTTGGCCATTTCTTGCGAGCTTGCGGATTACTCTTCAGTTTAATGAGTTTATCTTGTCGACCAAGGGACTGAACGACTTCGTAATTTAATCCCTTTTTCATTGGGATGAGCCAATGTCGATTTACACCTTTAGCGCTCCACTCTTGAAGTAACCCAAGAGAGTAAAAGCCTTTATCGAAAAGGGTTAGACTGTTATCGGGAGTCGTTTCTATTAGTTGCTCGGCCAGCGTCATTTCATTCACGGTATAACAGCCGAAAGCGCTGCCTGTTATTAGATGACTGCTTAGTTCCATCTGGCACACCATACGTAGCTGAGGGTACTGTGTTTCTTTACCATCACGATTGGTAGGCTTTGCAAAAGCCTCGGCGTTATCATTAGTATCTTCTGTTCGCCACAAAACCCCATCAACACCAAGCAGTGTGAGTCCGTTCCAGTTGGGTAGTCTTGCATGCTCAAACCAATGCCTTTGCGTACACTTAAATAGGGCTTTAGCCGCGGATTCACCGAGATTTTTTCTACGCTGTGTCAATGCACTCGGGGCAACAAACGGTTTACCTGAACGGTCGACAATATCAAGCATATTGGCGATATCAGCCATAGATTTGTCGTTATAAATAGCCATTCCGACCAAAAGCCATGCCATCGATTCCAAAGTCAGTTTTCGCTTTCTAAGAGTGACTGTGTCTGTCAGCTCATAGGCATCTTTGATTAGCTCAATCGGTAGGAGGTCTGCGAGAGTTTCGACTTGATTCGGTTTGTAGTTATTTATGATATCGAGGGCTTGAGAAACGTGCATAAAAAAATCCGATAAACAGGGTCTATCGGATTTTTACACACTGGAGGGATCATTCAATTGATCTGCCGATTAATGTTTAACTGATCGGCATTAGAGCTAGAGCTGTCTTTCATACACAAATAGCGCAAGGTTAATCCTTGCGCTATTTTATTAAACTTATTGATTTAACTGCGATCTAAACGATATCTAAAACAACACGGATATCGACATGTTCATCACAGATACTGCAAAATGGGCCAAAGCCACTTTTAATGATGCTCAGCTTGGTGACCCACGACGTACCCGTCGACTTGTTTCTCTTGCGAGCTCAATAGCCAGCCATATAGGTAAATCTGTGTTGCAATCTCTCTCCAATCCAGCCGATATTGAAGCCGCTTATCGGTTCATTCGAAACGAAGATATCAAAGCAGACGACATTGCAGAAGCGGGGTTCTCTACAACTGCTGAGTCTGCGAAAGGCTTAGGGACATTGCTTGCCCTTGAAGACACAACCTCGTTAAGCTTTACCCACAAAACTGTATCCAAAGAGCTAGGGCACACGACTCGTTACGAGAAATCGAAAGGTTTTCAAGCTCACTCAGTGTTGCTTTTTTCTCCTAAGCAACACCATGTTGTGGGTTTGATTGAACAGTACCGCTGGACCCGAAATATAGCTGAGAAAGGAAAAAGTGAAACGCAGCCCAAGCGTCCATATAAAGAGAAAGAAAGCTATAAATGGGAACAAGCCTCTCGCAAAGTAGCAGAACGACTGGGCGATACAATGGAGCACGTCATTTCTGTCTGTGATAGAGAAGCAGATCTGTATGAGTACCTGACGTATAAAACAGAAAATAATCAAAGATTTATTGTTCGTTCCATGCAAACTCGTTGTATAGAGGAGTCAGACGATAAACTCTACTCTTTCGGTTCTTCGCTTAAAAGTGCAGGAGAGCGAACGGTTCCAGTGATGCAGAGAGGTGGGCGAAAAGCACGAGAAGCGATATGTGATATTCGCTATGCATCTGTGACGCTCAAAGTTCCATCGGCCAAGAAGGGAGAGCCGGTTCAACTTAATTACGTGAGTTGTGTTGAGCAAGGTAATAGCAAAGGGTTGTGCTGGCATATTCTGACTTCTGAGCCAGTGAAAACCAAAAAACAAGCCATCACCATCCTAGAATATTACGAGCGACGCTGGTTAATTGAAGACTTCCATAAGTCGTGGAAGACAGGGGGAACTCAAGTTGAAAACCTACGTATGCAAAGCAGAGCCAATCTAGAGAAAATGATTGTTTTACTTAGCTTTATAGCATGCCGAATTCAGCAACTTCGATACTTGGGTTTAGATAAAGATAGAGCTAAGAAAGTGAGTTGCGAACAGATACTAAGCCCCAAGGCTTGGAAATTACTTTGGTTAAAAAAGAGAGAAGAAACATCTCCCAAAGAAGCCACCACACTTACACTGGGCATACCTAAATCTAGGGAAACTGGCCAACTGGCATGACACCAAGCGAACTGGCCGAGTTGGATGGGAACGACTCTGGGAAGGTTGGTTTAGACTGCAAGATATTGTTGAGGGGTATGATCTAGCAAAGTCTCTTGATCCAGACTTGTGATCAAGAGACAGGAGCTAGAGGGGGTACTATGCGGTG
This sequence comes from Vibrio sp. KUL80, assembly GCF_059725495.1. Classification (NCBI taxonomy): domain Bacteria; kingdom Pseudomonadati; phylum Pseudomonadota; class Gammaproteobacteria; order Vibrionales; family Vibrionaceae; genus Vibrio; species Vibrio sp. KUL80. The sequence goes on along the minus strand of NZ_AP045842.1, from coordinate 1,327,120 downwards.
AACTATCAACCAGTGATTAGCCCAAAAAAACTCAACTCCACTTCAACACCCTAACCTCATTCCCCTCTTCCGGCTTCTTCGGAATATTCAACGACAATAACAATGACACTGCCGCCATCGCCGCACCGATATAAAACACACTAGAAGGCGAAATCAACCAAATAAAGCCAAACGTCACTGGGATCACAACTGCCGCAATATGGTTAATCGTAAATGACACGCCCGCCGTCGAAGCCATATCCGCAGGGTCAGCTATCTTCTGGAAATAGGTTTTAATTGCCAGTGCTAGTGCAAAGAAAAGATGATCGATGACATACAGCGCAGCAGCCCATTCCGCTGTTTGCACCAAACCGTATCCAACAAACACGAAAATCAGCCCAACATACTCAACGATCAGCGCCTTACGCTCACCCACAACGCCAATAAATCGACCAATCTTCTTCGCAAACAGGAAGTTAAATAGGTAGTTAATCAAAAATAGTAGTGTGATATCGGATACGCTGTACCCAAACTTTTCTACCATCAAAAAGCCAGCAAAAACGGTAAAAATCTGACGTCTAGCACCACTCATAAAGGTCAGCGCGTAATACAGCCAATAACGCTTCTTAAGCACCAACTTTTTAGTTTGTGGTGTGTCTGTCTTAAACTGAGGAAAAGCGAAGGCAATAAACAGAACCAGAATAAATCCAATACCACCGGAGATACCGTAAACCCATGCGTAATCGAGCTTAAATATTTCAACCATGACCCAAAGCCCAGCGTAAGTCAGCAGTGATGCCAACGCTCCAACGGAGATGAGCTTACCCAGTACCTCTGGCGCTTCTTCTTTAGTCAACCATTGCAGTGACAACGACTGTTTCAAGGTTTCAAAATAGTGAAAACCGGTCGACATAATAAGCGTCGTAATCAGTAGCCCAGCAACCGATGGGAAAAGTCCCGTAATCGCTGTGCCTGCGGTAAGTAAAAGCAAAGATACGATCATGAATTTTTGTTCTCGAATGAACAAAAGCACAAACACCGTAGTAAACGCCAAGAAGCCAGGTATCTCACGCACACTTTGTAATAAACCAATATCCGAACCGTCGAAATTGGCTTTCTCAATGACAAAGTTATTAAGCAGCGCCATCCAACTTGAAAAAGCGATGGGCACTATAATCGATATGATGATGAGGAAATTTTTGGGCGTTCGCCAAGCTGGTTCGGTTTGCTGTTGAGACATTGTTATTCCTTTGAATGCGTTATTTTTATATGCTCATCCTTAACCACAGCGACTTGGGTTAGACATAAGCTGTCATGGAGTCTAATACTTTGACACAAATAAATAAATTGAAAGTCACTACGTGCAACCTGTGCAATTTTGTAGAGCCACCGTTTGCATTTTATGAGATGGATAACATCTATGATGCGAAGCAATGGGCTCAAAAAACAAGCTGGCTCTCAAAAACCTTAACATCGCTCGACAGTGACGTTATCGCGTTCCAAGAAGTATTTTCTATTGAAGCGCTGCGTTCGCTCACCTTAGCTCTTGGTTACCCATATTTTGAGTATAACCAACAACCCACTATCGAAGCAGATTACATCTATTCCAATCCGGCGTTAGCGTTCGCGTCTAAACACCCGTTAAAAAGACACCCCAACTTAATTATGTCTGAGTTATTCTCAGGTGACTATAGCCGTCCGCCACTTCACGTGACATTAATGGCGGAAGGTCTGGGGGAGATCGACCTTATCAATGTTCACCTTAAATCTAAAAGAGCCATTCTTGGTGAACAAGACGACAACACTGATGAGGTCAAACTTTGGTTAGATGAGTTGCACGGTGTGGCCCTTTCCGAGCAATTAAGGCAACAAGAAGCGTTATCTCTACATAAGACGCTCATTGAGAATAAAAGCAGGAGTCAGCGTCCCGTTATTCTGTTAGGTGACTTCAACAACGTATTGAGTGCCAGTGAGTTTAACCCTTTTCATTCTAGGCATCGACAACGACGTAAAGAGTCTCGGTACTTTATTTCCCCTTACCACTTTTATGATACTTGGACGCTTATGCGACATGGCGAGCCCATCCGCCCTCAAGACCAAATCAAAGCGCCCGTTACCCATTATTATGGAGAGAAAGGGAATCGAATTGACCACATTCTAGTATCCAGTGAGTTTGCACCAGAATATGATCATTCGCTCTATGAGCTAACCGAATATACCATCACCGACAAGCATATTGTCGACCCGAGATTTGGTATTGATGACGTCGCCTCAGACCATGCACTCGTTTCTATTACATTTGAATCAAGACACTAGCATGGAACGAATAGAATTGCCTTGCTAACACTCGCTAATTCAATTAGTTATATAGCAAAGATACTTTACTTTTTTGACGCAATAACTTGTCATAACGGAGACTTCGATGAACGTCAATATTCGACCAACGGAAGAAAAAGATGCCGCAGGTTTATGCGAACTATTTTCACAACCTAAGGCTCAGAGGGAAACTCTGCATCTGCCTCACTCATCGCTAAAGATGTGGCAAGAGCGACTTAGCAATATTCCCACTGGTGTCTATACCTTTGTTGCTGAGCTCGACGGAAAAATCGTTGGCAATATAGCACTGACTCACTCTCAGCGTCCTCGCACTATGCATACGGCAACCTTTGGGATTGCGGTTCACGATAACTATCATGATATGGGTATTGGTAGCCAACTGATCGAAACGGTTATCGATTTAGCCGACAACTGGCTTAACCTAATGCGGATTCAGATTGAAGTGAATACCGACAATAAAGCTGCGATTGCCCTCTATTCAAAGTATGGATTTGAAATCGAAGGTGAAGCTTTGTGCTCTGCTTTTAGAGACGGTGAATATATTTCGACCTATTACATGGCAAGACTCAAAGATCAGTCCCTTTAACATGTTTCTAGCTAAGACCAAGAGACCTTTAACACCCAAATTAGGGCTAGTCAGATGTTTAACTGCTGATAACCAACTGTAAGAAATAGTTAACCTAATATCATCCTGTCTAGATCAGCTTTTTAAGATATGTATCGCTCTCGATTTCACGTGGTATTTTTGGAACCAATGTCACATTAAAATGAAAAAACGGAGCAAACATGTGTGAACATGGTGCGTGGCTACGACGTCATAGAAGAAAAAAGCTTATGAAGGTGCTAGGAATCAAGGAGTTCTACATTTGTAAAAATTGCGGGTATCAACTATTGGTCTATTCTGAATCAGCGATGCTTCGAAGAATTACAGATATCATATTCCCTCAACCAGAAATGATTTCGAGTTTGTCTTAGCTCTTTAGACCTTGATCAGAGAAGTCTGCCGATGAATCAATTTAACCGACGACGATATGACTCGCACTTATTCTCATGAGTTTCTAGACCTATTGTTGGTTTCTCTGTTTAACTTAGGTAGAGTACGCCACCAAATATAACACTCAAGTGATAGATAACGATGAACATTGATAACGAAGTAATTGAAACCCTTGAGGAACTCGAGCAATTTCTGATTCTTTTGGAAAGCGGAGCTTTAGGTTTACAAGGGGTCGCAGGGGTCGCACTGGCAACGTCGAACTCCGACGGTCGTCCGTTTGTTGCCGTTCTGAGTGACAACCATGAGCTTATTCTTGGACGCTGGGTATCTCAAGACGTCTATGAAAATGGTAAAGACTTGGTTCGCAATGGACCTAAACGCAACTAGATCTCAATGAAATAGAGAATGGCGCTAATCAGCGCCATTTTTGTTTTAGCTCCCCTTCCTAAGCAGAAGAAGGAAATAAGCGCCGCCAATAACGGAAGCCATTAGTCCCGCAGGAAACTGCCACGGAAACCAAATCGTCCTTCCTAACCAGTCTGCACTCACCATCAAGATGGAACCAACCAAGCAGGCAACGACCAGCTGGTTTTTTGCTTTGTATTGTCCAAGCGCTCTTGCAATATGCGGCGCCAAAAGACCCACAAAGCTAAGCGGTCCAATCACAAGCGTAGAGAGGGCTGTTAGCAAAGATGCCATCACAAGTAAGAAAAGACGCGTTTGCTTGGTATTCACGCCAACTGAAACAGCGGATACCTGCCCCAGATTCAAGATATCTAACCATCGGCTAGCAGCGTATGTCGCCCCACCAAACACGACAATACCTAGCCCTAGAGCGAATACATCATTGTAGCTTGCCAAGTAGGTAGAGCCAGACAGCCAAGTTAGCAATGCTTGCATGTTATCTTGCCCTGACGATAACGCAACTCGAAGTATTGCATCGAGCCCAGCACTTACCGCTATTCCCGTAAGCAGTAATTGCGACGGTGCATAGTTTGAGCGCTTGCTAAACTGCAGGATGACTATCATGACCAGAGCGGCACCGACCCCACCGTAAACAATCTGTTCGATTCGAGTTGGTGTGAAGCCAAACCAAGCACACAATACAAGTGCGAGTGCAGCACCAGAGCTGATACCCATCACCTCAGGGCTTGCCATTGGGTTCACAGTAATGCGCTGCACCATGGTACCCGCAAGTGCCAGTCCGCAGCCTGCGAAGATCGCGCCGAGTACACGAGGCATACGCAGATCTAGAATACTCAGGTCGCCGCTAAAGCCCCAACCAACTTGTGTGCGCCCCAAAAGAACTGCCAGTGCTGTTGCAACGACGAGTAACGTAGCTAAGATGAGCGACACTAAGGCAAAAGATTTAGGGTGATAGACTTTGTTAGCGACTTCTTCCGCTTTGAAGCTAGATGCAAACTTTTGTTTGGTTAACAGCCAGAGCAAGCAAGGCGCGCCAAACAAGGCCGTCATTGCGCCCGTAGGCAATAGTTCGCTAGAAACACCGGAAAATGGCTGAATGATCAAGTCAGCGGTCAATAGAAGCAGCGCTCCTACCACGCCACTTAGCAATACGCGCTGAGCAAATTTTCTCGCGCCCAACATTTTTGCAATGGTTGGTGCGACTAGACCGACAAAACCTATAACGCCAACTGTCGCGACGACGACAGAAGTAATAACAACCGAAAGCCCTAGCCCAAAAGCACGAACTCTAGCAACATTGACCCCAGCCGACTCTGCGACCTCGCTACCTAACTCCAGTGCTGACAATGGTCGTAGCATCACCATGACCAAGCCGAGCACAACCGCCAGCACCCCAAAAAGCAAATGAGCGTTTTCCCAACCTTGCTGAGCGAGAGCGCCAGCCCCCCATACAAACAAACTCGTAAGCTGCTGTTCGTTTAGCATGACTAACATCATGTTGGTCGCTCCTATGAACAGGGTGACAACCATACCCGCTAAAACCATCTGAAGCGGTGCGAACCCTCGTTTGGCAGTAAGCAAGAAAACCAAACTTGCTGCAAGCATGCCTCCGCCAAACGCGTAAGCATATTGAATCAAGCTTCCCCCAGCGACACCTGCAAGCAGACTGGTTGTCATGCCGAGTTCGGCACCGGCTGCAACACCCAGTGTCGTTGGTGAGGCGAGTGGGTTTTGTAGCAAATGCTGCATCAAACAACCAGCAATCGCCAGAGCAGCACCACACAGCAGCGCCATACCTAGACGTGGAAAAAAGGTAAAGTGCAAAATGAGCTGACGATAATCACTGTCATCTCGACTTAAAAAGTACGTTTGCCATTCAGAGAATGACAGGTGATATGGCACCGCATTTTGAAAAAGCCAGACGAGTGCGAGCGCACTAATAAAAACAAACAGCGCCATTTTACCAAATGGCGCTGCACCGCGGTGGGTTGTTAACTGCATGAAGAACCTACTGCTTACCCAGTGTTGAAACCTGTTTGACGACTTCATCGCTCAAACGCTGCATCGCGACCAAGCTACCAAACGTCCATACTTTAGGTACGATCTTAACTCTGTTTTCTCGCGAAAACGCCATCGCTGCCCATAAAGGCGAGCCATTAAGCTGTGCTTGTTCGGCATCCGATAGTGGACCAAAAATAAGCACATTACTATCTTGGTACTGGGCAAGCTGCTCAACGCTTGCGGAAGAGAATCCCCAGCTGTTAGTCGGTCCTTGCCAACTGTTTTTCAGAGACATAGCAGAAATAGTGTCATTCATTAGAGAACCCGTGCTGTGAACACGAATGTGCTTGTCTCCAATAAAACGCACCATAATAAATGGCTTGCCATTGGTCATTTTTGCTACCTGCTCGCCATTTTGAGCCAGCTTCTGATTGGTTTCATCGACAAGCTGCTGTGCTTGCCCTGGTCGGTCGAACACTTCTCCGAGGGTTGTCACAAGTGTTTTCGCATTTTGATAAGGCTGTTTCTTGTCATTATAAATGCTCATTACCAGTGTCGGTGCGATTGCATTCAGCTTTTCATAGGCCGGAGCCAAATGTCCGCTCATCAAAATCAAGTCGGGCTTCAAGCTTGCTATCAACTCTAGGTTTGGCTCGCGACGTGATCCAACATCGGTCACCTCACTTGGCATTGTTGGTGACCCAACCCAATCCTGATAGCCTTTTACATCAGCGGAAGCGATAGGAGTCACACCGAGTGCAAGCACTGACTCTGCAAGAGCCCAATCCAACACAACCACACGCTTCGGCGCTTCGTTTATCTCAACAGTTCCTAACTCGTGTTGGTACGTTTTTGCTGATGCAGCGAATGATGGTAAACACACCAATAGACTGACTAATACAACAGTGAAGTGCGTGGTTTTAAATCTGTTAAACACAATAATGATCCTTTTATCGATTATCTAACGTAGCTGATGACATGCTGAGTGCTAGGGTCTGTGAAAGTGGACAGCGGCATACCATAGATTTCGGTCAGCGAGGCTTCGTTCATCACACGTTCTGGTGTGCCGTCGGCGATAATTTTCCCGCCTTTAAGAGCAACCAACCTGTCGCTGAATCTGGCAGCCATATTAACGTCATGGATGACCATGATTACCGTTAGGTTGAGGCTTTGATTAAGCTCTCGTATTAACTTGAGCAGCTCATATTGGTGAGCGACATCTAGGGCTGACGTCGGTTCATCAAGCAAGATACATTCACTTTGCTGCGCTAAGAGCATTGCTACCCATGCTCTTTGACGCTCCCCTCCTGACAAGGTGCTAACAAACCGCTGTGTAAATGCGGTTAGCCCAACCCTTTCGATCGCTTCATCCACCAGTTTGTAATCTTCTCGGGTATATCGCCCCAACACGCCTTTCCAAGGGTAACGACCGAACATAACCAGTTCGCGAACAGTAACCCCATCTGTGATAGGCGGATGCTGAGGCAGGTAGGCAACTTTTTTGGCGTACTCTTTTGCTACGTAACTATCAAGTGGCCTTTCATCCAACAAAACACTCCCAGAAGAGACTTGATTCTGACGGCTAAGAAGTTTGATTAGGCTCGATTTACCACTGCCATTATGCCCAAGCAAAGCGGTGACTTGTCCCGGAACAAACTCCAAGTCAAATGGCGATAGAATCTCAAGCGAGCCAATATGGAAGCTCGCCTGCTTAAGTGAAAACATAACTACTCATCATCTTATGGTTGACGCAGATAAATCTAACTGCAAATGAGAAATATTTGTATACGCATTGTATTAATTTTATTAACTCATGTCATTACGAGCTTCAAAAACGTGAACCAACGCTCTCATAGGGCGTGATACTCCTACCGCAGCGAAGTCAATTCGATGAAAATTCGAAACTTTCTTCTCGAGTAAAATCGCAAACTAAGTATGCAACTGATTGGATCAAATGGTTTTGCCCTAATCTAGTCGCCGAAAGCGTCCGCTTTCGCAAACGTCAGTAAACTAAGGATAATTATGAATACAGCAATGAAGCTTGCATTGGTCATCGGCACAGCAGTCTCGATCACTGCACCGGCTTATTCAGCGGAATGGGGATATGGTGAGGGCGATGGCCCTGCGACATGGGGGAAGATAAGCGCCACTTGTGCCAAAGGGCACAACCAGAGCCCAGTTGATATTCAAACCAACCAACTCACTCAGGCGAAAAAGGCACCACTGAGCTTTGACTACAATGGACGAGTAGATCAGATTATTAATAATGGTCACACAGTCCAAGTTAATGTCACGGGTAGTAATTCTCTGCACCTAGACGGTCAAGATTTTGAACTCAAACAGTTCCACTTCCACACACCATCAGAAAACACTATCAATGGCAAATCAGCCCCTCTAGAGGCACATTTTGTTCATGCTAACCAGAAGGGACAGTTAGCCGTTGTTGCAGTGATGTATAAAGACGGAGAACGTGAAAGTGATGAGCTGGCCGGTATCCTGAAAACCTTACCTGCCGCTGGAGAGAAGATAAATGCGGAATCCGATATCGGGCTTGAGCAACTACTCCCTAGAGTAAAAGACTATTATCGCTACAATGGCTCGCTTACAACGCCACCTTGCAGTGAAGGCGTACGATGGATCGTACTCCAAGAGCCTCAATTTATTCCAAAGAATCAGCTAAAGCGCCTATCAAACACCATGGGTGATAATGCAAGACCAACTCAAGAACTCAACGCACGACTTATCTTGAACTAATCATACTGAGCCCATGCTACCAGTCTTGAATATGGGCTCACATCTATCCATAATTTCAAAAAACTTAGCAAAACCCGCCATTTGTGTTCCGCTTTATGCGATCAACATTCCATAAATTTGGTTTGAACGTCATACAAATTAGACTATTTGAACTGCTTCAAAGTTTACCGTACGAACAACGTGTAATTTAACTGTTACACAAAAACAAGATTATGTTGCAATGATGAGATTTTGAATAACATGCTATTCATCTGCGTTCCCTGCACTCAAACGTGTGGTTAGCCTTGAATAACAGTTAATGAAAGTTTTGGGGGACAGTGGTATGCAGCAGTATGAAATTAATGTTTATGATATGCGCTATGAAGAGCAAGCGATTGTTCTGAATATCGAGTTCTCAGACGCAACCAAAGCCGACTTCATGTGGAGCAATATGCCTACTACGTCGTGCCGTGACTACATCTCACACCTAGTCGTTGCCGGTAATGTCGTCGCCAAAAAATACATCACTGAAGATGACCTTAGTGATATGAATCGCGCGACCAGCCTACCTTTTTCAATGACCTGTTAAAAGCGGAGCTCTTTGGCTCCGCTAGGCATTCATTAGGCGATCTTAACGCTGGATAACGGCTCTTTTAGCCCCTCTACAACGTCTTTAGCAATAACAAGTTTGCCTTTTTCGTTGCTGCCAGCAGCTGATGTGACAATCACATCACGCATATCTTTACCGCCAAAACCAACCATTGTTGGGTTTTCCGAAGGTACGTCAATCACCGCAAGGACTTCACCATTCGGCGCGATCTTAACCACAGATTGACCTGCGTACATCGCAACCCAATAGTTGCCATCGACATCAACACTCGCGCCATCAGGACGACCGTTATAGTCAGCCAGGTCGCAGTGAAGCTCCTGCTCGCCGTATTCGCCAGTCTCAGCATTGTATGCGTGCTTGTACACTTTGCTTGAGCCTGTATCTGACCAGTATAACCACTGACCATCCGGTGAGAATGCTAAACCATTACATGTCCATGCGAACATAGGTAACGCCTCAATCGTGCCATCTAGGTGAAGTTGCCAGAATTGTCCTTGGTCTCCTTCTTTCGCACCGTTACGTGTGCCGGCAACGAAACGTCCTCCTGGAGCACAACGTCCGTCGTTGTAGCGCATACGCGGGAACTCAGAAACAAGAGGGACTAGCGACGTTAATTCCGCATTCCAGTCGCTGAGATAATACATACCCGTTTTCATACCGAGCATAAAGCCCTGGTCGCCATGCATCGCAAAACAGCCAAGCATATCATCAAACTTACGCTTCTCGTTTACGCCATCTTTATGACGCCAAAGCTCTCCGTCATTGATGTTGACCCACATCCATGAGTCAGTGCGCCAATCCCAACGTGGGCATTCCGCTAAATCAAAATCAAGGTCGACGAACTTTTCAAACTGTAGAGACTGTGCCACGTTGATGTCCTTTTTTATTCATTAATATTGTTTGTTTACCCGCTATCCTCAGTCAATGATTCCCGCAGGCAGGTTTGTGCCCTGTTTTAACAAAATAGAGGCGTCGGTGCTAGGGTTATTTGTTATCAAAATCTATCTCTAAATAGCGCCAACATAAAAAGTTCGATAAGCTAGATTTCTGATTTTGTTAAGGTAAAGAAGTCATGACGATCAAAACCCTAAGCTCAAAAGTCGTTTATCAAAACCCATGGATGACCGTTCGAGAGGATGATATTCAGCGAGAAAGCGGTGCCAAAGGCATTTATGGCGTTGTCGATAAGCCTGATTGTGCGGTCATCATCGCGATCGAAGATGAGCGAGTTCATTTAGTAAATCAGTATCGTTATACCGTTTCCGAAAGCTACTGGGAATTGCCACAAGGAGCCTGGGAATCGAACCCTGATGCTGATCATCTAGAACTAGCTCGAGGCGAGTTGCAGGAAGAAACCGGTCTCATCGCTGATAAGATGACGTACGTTGGCAAACAGTTCATTGCCTATGGCTTTTTAAACCAAACCTGTCATATCTACCTCGCAACGCAACTCACCTTGCAAGATCGCAACCTTGATACTGAGGAAGAAGATCTTATCACTCAATCGTTTCCAATTACTGAATTCGAACAGATGCTGATTGCAGGAGATATACCAGACGTGGTGACAACGGCTGCTTGGGGTCTTGCAAAACTTAAAGGGCTCATCAAGTAACGAGCGATCTTGATCTCATTTTTTTCTTTTTAGCTCGACTTAACAAGATGCTGTCCCATCATACGCTCAGAACCGATGCGCAAGGAGGCAGCATGGACCAACTTACCCTTCAAGAAACGTTAATTTCTACGATAAGGCAACTAGAGGTCTACAAACCCAACATTCGATTAAGCGAAGAAGCTTATGACCTAGAGCTCGCGCTCAGCAAGCTCACCGAACAACTGTTTAGTTTGCAATCGCTAAGCTCATTGAAAGGCTCCATTGAAGATATTTCAGCCTCAATTGAGATGTTGAATACCTTGTCATCGAAAACAAAACATTCTCTCGAGCAAGGCATCGACATTGATGACCCAAGACTCATCATCAACGAATCCTTGCGGGTGAACTCTGAGCTTTCAAAACTCACAATGGGTGAAATGCACGCTTTGTAATAACACTTGGGCAGCTGAGATACTGTGCTGCCTATATTTTACATTGTAAATAATACATTCATCTTTATGTCGGCCGAGAACCATTCCCCCCACAATTTAAGTTGTTTTCCTTTTGTCGCCGTACAACTCGGTTACACATTGGAGGAAATGCGACATGAATACAAAACTCAGCACGCTTGAACAGTTCGCGAGATTCGACAAATTAGTCATTCATTCGTTAGAAATGTCGTTGTACCAAGCGTCGGTAATACTGGACGGAGAAGAACACTACGTCACTCATGATAACGGGTCACTGCTTCGAACGCACAACGTCGTCGATATGAGAAGGCTGTGTCAAAATTTAACCGCGACGGAAACGGTATTGAGACAGGATAGTGCTTACGACGAAATGGTTGGTAGCCCTATTCGAGCAGGAGAAAATACGCTCGAGGTACCGCTTGGAAGGTTTGATTCTGTCATCTAATTGACCAGCTAAAATGAAGTCGAACTGGCTGTTGGTGATATCACCCAAGTAGCTGACTAGCAGTTATTGCACTTCTTCGACTTGGGGTCATAGTCCATCACGTTACCCTGTGTATCGAACGAGAACTGACAACACTTCTCGTAGACGCCGCGTAGCTCGTGGCGACTTTTTTGGACTCTTGATTTAAGTGTTGAATAGCTTATACCAAGCTCTTCAGCGACCTCTTTCTGAGAGCGACCGTCTATATCAATCGACTTAATTAAGGCAGTGGCGCTCTCTGGCAGCGATTCCATCATTGGGAGCAGACATTCAGCGAGCTCACGACTCACTTGTTCCTCCTCTTCCTCCGTCCAAAATGTGTCTAAATCGACATCCTCTGTCGCGTTACCTTTACGGTAATGGTCTATCACACTTCGGTTGGCGATTTGGAACAGCCAAGACTTGATGCTCTCTGGGCTCTCAAGCTTGTCTATGTTCTTATAGGTTTTAATCAACACCTCTTGAAGCACATCATCAACATCGGCTTCGTTTGCGATCTTGCTACGCAAGAAACGACGCAGCCCGTTTTGATATTCCGACCATACCGCTTCTAACATTGCATGACTCCTATTATTAGAATGATGATTGACGATTAGCTTCATACAGCACCGTGTGATTTTGCTCTTTTTACGCCATCTAAAGCCAATATTAGCAGAGCGATCATGACCAATACATAGGTAGGCATGTCCGCGGCGTCAACTCGCTCACCAAGCAGTAACCCAACTCCAAACACCAATACTGGTTCAACATAACCAAGCAACCCAAAGATTGACATAGGTAGCGCTTGAGATGCATAGAGGAACAGCAGCATAGGTACAGAGCCTGCAATAGCTAATCCGAGATAATATACCCAACTGGTTAGCTCTATTTGCTGAATTTGTTCAACTGGAAGCAGATAGAATAAAGCACCAAACGCGATTGGTAATAAAAACGTGTTATCCAAAGCGAAACCAACATCACTCGGCACATTAAGAGTCTTACGGTGAATGAAATAGATTGGATAACCAAGAGCAATCAGCAAAACAATCCAAGACAGCCCCTCTGCCATCACATAAGCGTAGATAACCCCAATGGCAGCAACTAAACACGCGATCAGTTGAAGCGGAGACAACTTGTCACCGTAAACAAATTTGCCAACCACCACTAGTACCAAGGGAAGCGTAAAATAACCCAGAGCAACAGAGAGCGTCTCGCCATACAACGGCGCCCATACGAAAATCCAATATTGGGGACCGACAAGCAAAGCAGAAAACAGATATCGATGCCAGCGGCGCGTTTTTCTCAACTCTGACCACAAGCGCTGAATGCGCCCACTCACCGTTAAGAACACGATCACAATCAAAACGCTCCAAATGATTCGCTGTGCCGCAATCCAATTGCCCGCACCGCCGCCTGAACGGAAGGTTCCGACATCGGGTTGAAATTGAACATACAACGGCAATAGACCAAATAAACAGGAGGCAATTATAGAAGCAACGACACCTTTCGACGTTTCTGACAAATCTTGAAATCTGCGAACCATAGCTAACACACAACCATAATAGAGTGTGCGGACATTACCGCATTTAATCCCAATAAAATACTGTTTTGTTCGCAAATTTATCGAACAAAACGTTAGCCCTTCTCTAGTGTATAAAACTAACCACTATTCATCATAGAAATTGCGTTTTAATTGAGCCCGGCTGTCAAAAAACTCTCGCCCCACTAGAGCAAAAAACCTAATAATCAAATAGAACCTATTCGATAAACAATTGGATGAAGCCGCAACTTTCAAAACAAGTACAGTTAGCCGCTCAAAAAATTACATTAACGTCGTTAAAATGCCGATATAATTGGACAAATTGCATGGAGCACCTATAAACACACCTTAAGCGACACATTGAACTATGAACTTAAATAATAGATCGATACGGCTATCTCTAATAACCAGTGCTTTAGTCGGCGGCTCCTTTTCTCATGCAGGCATGATGGATAATTTCATCGATCCACAAGATGGGCGGCTCGACGGTAGTCAGTTCATTCTCGACAACGCCGTTGGTTTTCTCCCTGTTCCATTGACGGTTACTGACCCAGCGGTTGGTGTTGGTGGCGGCGCGGCATTGTTGTTTTTCCACGAATCTGAAGAGCGCAAGCAGAAGCGATTAGCTGGGGAGGAAGTTAAAGATATTCCTGCAAGTACATCTGGTTTAATGGCGTTAGGCACCAATAACGGCAGTCATTTATACGGTGGCTTCCATTCAGGAAACTGGATGAATGATCGCATTCGCTATCTCGGCGGCCTATTCGGTGCCAAATTCAATCTCAAGTTCTATCCTGTGGCAGAATCAGCGCCAATGGACCTGAGTTTAGAGGGCTTATACTTCTTTCAAGAATTAGACGTAAGACTCGGTTATTCCAACTTTTTTGTTGGTGGTTCATACAGCTATATGTCATCAAAACCAACACTTGATGGCTTTAGTCACGCAGATTGGGCGCCGAAAGATGGAAAACTGGGTTGGCGTTTTATGTACGACAGTCGCAACAACCAGTTCTCACCGAGCGAAGGCACGAAAGCAGGTGTAAAAGTGGACTATCACAACAAAGCATTTGGTGGTCAGTTTAACTACCAGAAGTATAACGCCTACATGCAGAACTACTCTCGCCTATCCGATAAGTGGGGGCTAGGTTTGCGAGCTGATTTCAAGTCTATCTCTGAGAATGTCGATCCGAGAGCATCGGTCTACGCGACACCTTTTATTGAAATGAGAGGCATCGCGGCGATGCGTTATCGTGCCGAAAATACCGCCCTTGGCGAAGTCGAACTCAGCTACGACATTGATGACCGATGGACAGTACTTGGCTTTGTTGGTGCGGGCACCGCCTATAATCATGACGAGAGCATTGCCAAAAGTCAGGTACATTACACCCGGGGCGGCGGTTTCCGTTATCTTATCGCAAGGCAGTTAGGGCTTCGCGTCGGTGTTGATGTTGCGAAAGGTCCGGAAGAATGGACGACCTATATCCAATTTGGTAGTGCTTGGCGCTAGGCAATACGTTGAATGATGCCGCAGCAAAGCGGCATCTTCGGCGGGTATCATGACGATTTTTTCATACTGTACACAGAAAAAGTCACCAGACACAGCCCAATGAAATGGTACAAAGTAAAGGCTTCTGAGAGTATCGCTACTGCCATGACTGCGGTCACACCAGGTCCGATATTTGACGTAATACTCAATTCTGTTGGCGACAATCTCGCCATTGCAGCTGCGACAAAATAAGAAGGAAGAACAGTACAAAAAACGCCTAGCAATACGCCGAGTACAATAAGCTCAAAAGACCATTGACTCATCTCAGCCGAAGATAGGGACAAGTGGGTAATAATCGCAATGCCAGCGCTTCCCATTCCAATACTCGTGAACAGGTCACTACCCATCTTTCTGATAATACTTTTGCTCAGCATCAAGTAGACCGCAAAGACAAACGCTGAGCCCACCGCCAAGGCACTTCCTTTCCAAATTTCCTCACCTAGAGATTGAACATCATGAAACAGTATTGCCGCGATACCCAAATAGCCAAGACCGACGGCGCGCAGCACATTCCCAGTTGGCTTCTGCCCTAGAAACATCCAGCTTAATATCACAACAATGCTTGGGAAAAGAAAAATCAATAGACGCTCTAGCTGAGCGCTTATATATTCAAGCGCCGCAATATCGAGATAGCTCGCCACATAGTATCCCATCACTCCTACCAAAGCCGCTTGCCAACCAAACTGCGTAACCTGAGTTCGACGTTCCGGCTTTTTGCACAACATAAGAAGAATCAGGGCATAAAATGGGAGGGAGCTTAATGCACGAAGCGACATGATCGCCGTTGCATCACCACCATATTGATAAGCAACCTTGACGAAAATAGGTTTAATCGAAAAAAGCGCAGTTCCGATCAGAGCATAGATAAGCCCTTGCACTTGCTTCTGTCTGTTGGATTTTGGTTCTACTGATGTCGCTTGATTCATTCTTGTTCCCTTTTAATGGTGGCGACGAGAATGAATGTATGAGGTGGCTACAATCAACTCGTAGCCAGGCGCAAATAATCCTACCGAGCTAGAGGCATAATAAGAGAGAGCCAGAGGTAGGAGTGTGAAAAGTGCATTGAAAATCCTTTGTGATGAAAATTCAGGCTACAAGAACTTAGTCCCATATGCAACCACTATGGAGAAACCTCAAGCTCACGAAGGTATGTACACAGCCATTGAACCGCAGGGTCATTAATACTTGCTCGGTTCCAAACAACGCTATATGCGACTTTACCATACTCAAAAGGTAACGTTTTAACGGTCAGTCCTTTCGCTTGACGAGCAACATCGGCCCAATGCTTAGAGCAAGTAAAAAGCAGCTCTGACTGATGGCACATTACCGCCGCGGCACCAAAATCAGGCACGACTATTTTCACTTCTCGTGTGCCATGTTGTTGTCTTAGTGTCTGCTCAAAATAAGGGCGGCTCAGCTCAGATTCCGCAATACCGATATGCTGACTATTAAGGTAATGCTCGACGGTCAGTTCTACATCAGCCAAAGGGTGTTCCGGAGACATTAGACACACGAGCTCATCCTGCAGTACTACTTCCCAAACCAACTCCTTGGTATTGGTTGGTGGCTGGCTAACATCATGCGGCAATATAATGAAATCGACCTGACCACTGTGCAGGGCACCAAAGCCAAACTTTGCCTTGGTCATAATGTTGAGCTTGGCTTTCGGGATGTAATCAGTAGAGAGTTTCGCGAGCGAGTGTGCAAATAGTTCGAACGTACTTTCGCGCATTGATAAACTAAAACGCCCCTCAAACGCACTAGGCTCAAAGCGAGCTTGGTTAAGTAATCCATTCATGCTGGCCAGCATCGAATGGATAAGCGGCGCTATCTCTACGGCATAAGGTGTCGGGGTTAATGACGTACCATCGCGGAAAAATAGCTCATCATCTAGAATTTCACGAAGCTGAGTAATAGTTTTACTCACACTTGAGGGAGTCACAGATAACTGTTCGGCTGCTTTAGTTACATTGCATGTATCCAACATCACGTGGAGTGCTAGCAGATGCTTAAACCCAACCCGTGTAAGTCCTTCGATATCCATTTTTTAATCCATTAAATTATTGGTCAAGCGCTCACAAATACGCTTTAGCATTGTGGCTTCTTCCTCTGATAGTTTCGCCTTGCATGCTATGGCTCCAGGAATCGACATCGCTTTTTCACGAACCGCGTTGCCCTCTTCGGTAACAAAGATCATTCGAGCGCGTTCGTCGGTTTCGCTACGTTTTCTTTCCACCAACCCTTTTTGCTCCAAACGTTTTAGCAAAGGGGTTAGCGTACCAGAGTCTAACTTCAACTCTGCGCCAATGTCTTTAACGTTCATCGGTGCTTTTTTCCAAAGCACGAGCATCGTCATATATTGTAGATAAGTAAGATCAACTCGTTCCAGAATTGGGCGGTAGGCACGTGTCAGCGCATTACTCGCGCTGTAAAGAGCAAAACAGACCTGTTTATCCAAATCGAGTGCTTCAGAGCTTTCTAGATCCATAACCAGTCATCTTTTCAATTAAGTTGTGCACAATATACTTGCAATCCGTTCGTTTTGACAATATAGTTTGTGCACAACCTAATTTCACACAATTAAAAACTTGAGAAAGGAATACATCATGTCAGCACTCTATACTACTTCTGCCACCGCTCTTGCGGGTCGTAACGGTCAGGTTTCTACCGACGATGGTCTACTTGATCTTGCTCTCTCTTATCCAAAAGAGCTGGGCGGGACTGGCGCTGCAACTAACCCAGAGCAATTATTCGCAGCTGGATATTCGGCGTGTTTTTCTAATGCGATCTTGCACGTTGCTCAACAACAAAAGATTGCTGTGAAACAGGCTCCTACAAAAGCGACAGTAGCTCTGAAGCCTAATCAAGAAGGTGGGTTCGTATTGGACGTAGCACTGGATGTGACTCTTGCTCTAGAAGACAGCGCAGCAGTTGAACTCGTCCGTGTTGCTCACCAAGTATGCCCATACTCAAATGCGCTTCGCGGCAATGTTGATGTCGCAGTCACAGCGAATGGGCAAGCAATCTAAGTCTTACTCCAAGGGCAGCACCTCTCCTGCCTTTGTCCTCTCTAGCTTTAATCAACAAAGTCACTTTATTCTCCTTCAAAATTTTGACGATTAAAGAAGTCCATTTCGTTTACATTTCCGCAGCAAATCCACTAAAAGGCGATCGTGTTCAAGAAAAATCGCAAAATTCACAGAAAAGTAATAGCCGTGTCGAAAAGCTTTTTTTATAATGCGAATTAATGTTTCAGAACAAACTAAATTCTTTTATTAGGGGATCAACATGAGACTTATTCCATTACAGAACGCAGAACAAGTAGGTAAGTGGGCTGCACGCCATATCGTTGAGCGTATCAATGCTTTCCAACCAACAGCGGAAAAACCATTTGTGTTGGGTCTGCCTACTGGTGGAACACCTCTATCAACGTACAAAGCGCTGATTGAAATGCACAAGGCTGGTGAAGTTAGCTTCAAGCACGTTGTTACGTTCAACATGGACGAGTACGTTGGTATTGACCCTGAGCACCCAGAATCATACCGCTCTTTCATGTACGATAACTTCTTCAACCACGTTGATGTACAAGAGGAGAACATCAACCTTCTTGATGGTCTAGCCGACGATATCGATGCTCACTGTGCAGCTTACGAAGAAAAAATCCGTTCATATGGCAAGATCAACCTGTTCATGGGCGGTATCGGTATCGACGGTCACATCGCATTCAACGAACCTGGTTCATCTCTAAACTCTCGTACCCGTATCAAAACGCTGACGACTGAGACTCGCATTGCAAACTCTCGCTTCTTCGACAACGACATCAACCAAGTGCCTAAGTATGCCCTGACTATTGGTGTTGCAACTCTTCTAGATGCTGAAGAAGTGATGATCCTTACTATGGGTCACAACAAAGCTCAAGCTCTGCAAATGGCCGTAGAAGGCTGCGTAAACCATATGTGGACAGTAACAGCGCTACAAATGCACCCTAAAGCAATCATTGTTGCTGACGATGCAGCTCAACAAGAGCTTAAAGTTAAAACGGTTCGTTACTTCAACGAACTTGAAGTTGAGAACATCAAAGGCCTATAAGCCCTGTTCTCTCTCACATCAACTAGTCTTTTGATGATGTGTACACGTTTAGAGTAAAGCAGTGGAACTTTTTCACTGCCTTGTGTCTAAAAAATTGTTACCTGGTTTTACTGTGGTAACAAAGGCGATGGAAAATGCAAAATTATCCAAAGCTCCGTATAAGTCGGGCTTATATGCCAAGCTAAGCCCGACTTCCCCTTTTGTTCTAACCCCTCTCTCGCAAGTCGTACAACTCCGTTTGCACAAAATAGCGTTTCCACTGCGAGTACAAGCACAAACCTCAACCACCCTCTTGAAAAGCAAAGCACCTCCTGACAGACTCATGGTTCATTCTCGACCTGATACCGACTCCAATTTACTTATGACCCCTAACGAACTGCTCAAGTCCTTATTTGGCTATGATGATTTTCGACACCAGCAATCCGACATCATCGATTCTCTTATGGCTGGCAAAGATGTATTAACCTTGATGCCAACAGGTGGTGGTAAGTCAATTTGTTACCAGATCCCAGCAATCCTTCGTCAGGGTGTTGGTGTGGTGGTGTCTCCGCTTATTGCTTTAATGCAAGATCAAGTTGAAGCCCTGCATCAAGTTGGTGTAAACGCCGCGTACTTAAATTCAACACTCAGCTCTTATGATCAGCAAGTGGTCGAGCAACAGGTGCTAACCGGTGAAGTACAAATCTTATATGTGGCTCCAGAGCGTCTTTTATTGGAGCGAACGCTGCGCTTACTCGAGCAGTCCAATTTATCTCTTTTTGCGATTGATGAAGCGCACTGTGTGAGCCAATGGGGTCATGATTTTCGCCCGGAGTATCAAAAGCTCAGCGTTCTTAAGCAGCGATTTCCATCCATACCAAGAATTGCGCTGACGGCAACAGCTGATCTTAAGACTCGAGAAGAGATCATCGCGCAGCTAGCACTTGAACAAGCTGACGTTTATGTTCATAGCTTCGACAGACCAAATATTCAGTATCATGTGTCCGATTCAGGCAACGCAAAAAAAGAGCTTTGGAGCTTTATTAGCACTCACCATCCCGATGATGCAGGGATTGTCTATTGTCTATCTCGTAAAAAGGTCGAAGAAACTGCTCAGTGGCTTACTGATATGGGTAAAGTCGCGCTACCCTACCATGCTGGCCTATCAAGTGAGCAAAGAGCTAGCCACCAGCGCCGCTTTTTGAGCGAGGATGGCATCATTGTAGTTGCCACTATCGCGTTTGGTATGGGTATAGATAAACCTGACGTTCGATTTGTCGCGCATCTCAGTTTACCTAAAAGCATTGAGGCGTATTATCAAGAAACGGGCCGTGCAGGGCGTGATGGAATGCCAGCCAACGCATGGATGACCTTTGGTATGCAAGACATGGTGCTGCAAAGACAAATGGTTCAAAACTCAGATGCCGCCGAACAATATAAGCGTGTATCACTTCAGAAGCTCAACCGCCTCTTAGGCTACTGCGACCTCGCCACCTGCCGACGCCAATCTCTACTCGCTTATTTTGGAGAGACGCTTGCAGAGCCTTGCGGCAATTGCGACAACTGTCTTAACCCTCCAGAAACTTGGGATGGCTTACAAGCAACGCAAAAAGCCCTATCCACTGTCTATCGAACGGGACAACGATTTGGCGTGAGTTATTTGGTGAACATACTGCTAGGTAAAACTGACGCTCGCATCACGCAAAATCAACACCATACCCTATCGACATTTGGTATTGGCACTGAGTTATCCGCGAAAGAGTGGCAAGGTGTATTCAGGCAATTGCTGGCGATGAACTTGCTTGAAGCGCACGGCGAACATGGCAGCCTGCAACTTACCGAGACTTGCCGGCCTTATCTTAAAGGGCAGCACCCAATTGAACTAAGAAAGATTCGTGTTTCGAAGCAGTCAACAACTAAAGGCGCTAAAAAGAGAAGCAAGGGCTCACTATTGACCTCGGATATGCCTCAATTCGAGCGACTTCGTGAAGTTCGATCTGAGCTTGCCAAACAACAATCGGTTCCAGCTTACGTAATCTGTCAAGACGTCACGCTAGAAGCACTCGCCACCGAGCGTCCTACCCACTTGGACCAACTGGCAACCATACCGGGATTGGGTGAAGCAAAGATTGAAAAATATGGTGAAGCATTCATTGCAGTAATTGAACCGAAATCATTGGCAGAGAAAACTCTCTCAGAGACTGAGTTAGAATCGCTATCACTATTGAACCAAGGCCTTACCGTTCAAGATATCGCTAATGCTCGCGGGCTAAAAGCAACCACGGTCCAAACCCACTTAGCGAGTGCCATTGAACTGAATGTTTGTGAACTATCAAATGTCGTCGCTTTATCCAGCGAAGAAATAGAAGGCATTAACCAGCAGATCATCGCGTTGAACACTATTGAAGACGGAGCCCTCAAGCCTCTCTATGAACACTTCGAACAACGCTACGACTACGGAACATTGAAATGCGTGGTAGCAAAGATGCTCGCAAATTCAAATGCAGTTGCTTAATAAAAGTGCAAAATCAGATTTCATCTATGACGTTCGCTTTACCCCTTTAGTCTAATGTTGTTATCAGCGGTGTGAATATAAGATCACTTTCGTTGCCCTACATGTGTAGCCAACGATCCTTAAGATTTTTGTGTTGGGAGACTCAGCCCTCCCGAGTTTACTATTACTATCTTTTTTGACGCCAAGACCTATTGTCTTGGCGTTTTTTTATCTGTAGATCTTTGCTTACCTCTTACATCAGAGCAAAAAAAACCGCGCTCGAAAGCGCGGTGTTACCTTGGGCTTGGTAATTACAGTGTTTTATCTTTGTTGTGATTTTAATTTGAGTCGCATTGCGTGCAATACGGGCTCGGTATAGCCATTGGGCTGTGCGCAGCCTTCGAACACCAACTGACACGCGGCAGAGAACGCAATGCTGCTGTCAAAGTTGGGGGCCATATTGTTGTAATTTGGGTCGTCGGCATTTTGTTGGTCAACAACTTGTGCCATACGCTGCATGGTTTTCATCACTTGAGATTCAGTGCAAATACCATGACGTAACCAGTTGGCAATATGCTGGCTTGAAATACGTAGCGTAGCGCGATCTTCCATCAGACCAACATCATTAATATCTGGCACTTTGGAACAGCCAACACCTTGGTCAATCCAGCGTACTACATAGCCGAGAATGCCTTGCGCGTTGTTGTCTAACTCGCTCTGAATTTGTTCTGCTGTCAGCTTTTGCGAGCCTAATAGTGGAATCGTCAAGATATCATCCACACTCGCCATCACGCGCTCACGAAGCTCTTTTTGACGGCTTGGTACGCTCACTTGATGGTAGTGAAGCGCATGCAACGTCGCTGCAGTCGGTGACGGTACCCATGCAGTATTGGCACCTGATTGTGGGTGACCAATCTTAGCATCCATCATTTTTGCCATGTTATCTGGCTCCGGCCACATACCTTTACCGATTTGCGCTTTGCCTTGTAGACCGCACGCTAAACCGAGATCCACGTTTTGATCTTCGTAAGCACCAATCCAAGTCATGGTTTTCAACTGCGCTTTCGGGGCAAATGCGCCCGCTTCCATACTGGTGTGGATCTCATCACCCGTTCTATCCAAGAAGCCTGTATTGATGAATACGACACGCTCTTTCGCAGCATGAATACACGCTTTAAGGTTAACCGAGGTGCGACGCTCTTCATCCATAATGCCGACTTTGATGGTATTTCGTTCCAGACCAAGCGCATCTTCCACTCGAGTAAATAGCTCGTTGGTAAACGCCACTTCTTCAGGGCCGTGCATCTTAGGTTTAACGATATTGATGCTGCCTGATGTCGAGTTTTGATACTGGCTATTACCTTTGAGATCATGGATAGCTATCAGCGAAGTGATCATGGCATCCATAATACCTTCAGGCACTTCACGCCCTGCACTATCAAGGATCGCTGGGTTCGTCATCAAGTGGCCGACGTTGCGAATAAACAACATACTACGGCCTTTAAGATGGATCTCTCCGCCCGTCACGCTGGTATATTGACGATCTGGATTTAGACTTCGAACAATGGTTTTGCCATTCTTTTCTAGGCTCTCTTGCAGGTCGCCCTTCATCAGTCCTAACCAGTTACGATAGGCCAGTGCTTTATCCTCTCCATCTACCGCTGCAACCGAGTCTTCACAATCCATAATGGTGGTAAGCGCTGCTTCAACAACCACATCTTTGATGCCCGCTACATCTACACGACCGATAGGTGTGTTCGGGTCGATTTGAATTTCGATATGAAGGTTATTGTGTTTAAGAAGAATGCATGACGGTGAACTCGCCTCTCCCTGATAGCCGATAAACTGCGTGCTATCCATCAAGGTCACTTCCTCACCATTGGTAAGGGTGGCAGTAAGGGTGTTACCGACACTAACATTGCTGATGCTGTACTGAGCAACTTCTCGGTGTGATACGCCGTTGAGTGGCGCTGCTGAGTCAAGAAACTCACGAGCATAAGCAACCACTTTTTCACCACGTACTGGGTTAAAGCTACCACCACGCTCCGCACCGTCTTCTTCGCCAATCACATCCGTGCCGTACAACGCATCATACAAGCTACCCCAACGCGCATTCGCTGCGTTAAGTGCAAAACGGGCATTCATAATAGGTACCACCAGCTGTGGACCTGCTTGTGTCGCAATTTCTGGTTCTACGTTTTCTGTGGTGATTTCAAAATCTTCAACTTCAGGGACTAGGTAACCAATCTGCTGTAGGAAAGTTTTGTACTCAGTCGGGTCAATGGCCTGTCCCGCACGCTCTTGATGCCAAACATCAATTTGATGTTGTAGGTCGTCACGCTTGACGAGCAGCGCGCGATTTTTTGGTGCTAGGTCAGATAAGATCGACTCGAACGATTGCCAAAATGCGTCGGCTTCAATGCCAGTACCGGGAATGATTTGCTCATTAACCAAATTGTAGAGGGTGCTATCAATGTTCAAGCTTCCCTGTTGAATACGATTGCTCATAAAATTTCTCTCGAATTAGTCGATGACCACTACTTAAAAATCTACGTAACTGAGGAGAATTTGACTAATTTATGCCACTTATAGTTAACATTCATAGAAAAAATACCCCTATAATTGACCTTCTCTGTTACTCCGTTACGCCACTTTCTAGCTCATTAGCGACGCTTTTTATTAGGCGGCGCATCCATTGGTGATCGGGATTACTTTGCAAGAGTGGACTCCATGCCATCTTGACTTCAAACGGCTCAATCGCAAATGGTGCAGGTTTGATAAGCAACTTGGGATTGTTGCGTTGTGATTGGGCTGCCTTGCTCGGAATCGTCAAAATCAGATTCTTCTGCTGAGCAAAAAGGATGGCGGAGAGGTAGTGGCGGGTGAACACAGTGATATTACGCGTTTTGCCTATCTTCATTAACGCCTCATCAATCCAGCCTAGCTTCTGAGCTTGACTTGGGTTGACGCCGTGCCCAGTGCCCATGCCGGTTTTACTTACCCAGATATGCTGCGCTTTCAGATATGAGAACAGATCAAAGTTATCGGCGATGGGGTTGTCACGGCTGAATAGACAAGAAAAGCCATCGTGCCACAGGCTCATTTGGTGGAAGGACTGAGGGATATCATCAAAGCGGTTGATGACGATATCGACCGTCCCCTGCTCGACATCCTGATAGCTCACATCACTCGGTGTCATGATGTCCAAACGTATCTTGGGAGCAATTTCGCTCAGTTTTTCCAATAGCGGTTGAATAATCGTGGACTCGGCATAGTCACTGGCCATGATGCGAAACACGCGCTCGCTATCCTCAGCATGAAACTCGGTCGTGGTTTGCACCGTCTTTTCCACATTGGCAAGGATATTTCGGATCTGCGGCTGAAGCTTTTGCGCTCGCTCGGTTGGGATCATCCCCTCGCTGGTTCGCACCAACAGCGGATCTTCAAACAAATCGCGCAAGCGACGCAATCCATTACTCATCGCCGGCTGGGTAATCCCTAACTGATTCGCCGCGCGGGTCACGTTACGCTCGCGCAGCAGCATGTCTAAATACACAAGCAAATTAAGGTCAATACGAGCAATATTCATAATAAAAATACCGAGTATAACAACTATAAATTAACAAAATTATCACACGAGAGGCTAGGATTTGTCCATAACAACAAGTTAATACTACAGGCCACTGGCCACCCTATATCCAACGTGAAACTAAGGAATAGTTATGTCGCAAATTAATCAAGATATCGAAATGATCGAAGTTGCAAAACGCGCTGCAGGTACGCCATGGGATGCCATTGATGCTGAGTCTGCTGCTCGCATGCGAGCTCAAAACAAATTCAAAACTGGCCTAGATATCGCGCAATACACGGCGGATATTATGCGTGCTGACATGGAAGCGTACGACGCAGACAAGTCTCAGTACACTCAGTCTCTGGGTTGCTGGCACGGTTTCATTGGCCAACAAAAGATGATTTCCATTAAGAAGCACTTTGGTGGCAAGACAGACAAACGCTACCTGTATCTATCAGGTTGGATGGTTGCGGCGCTGCGCTCTGATTTCGGTCCACTTCCAGACCAGTCAATGCATGAGAAGACCTCTGTTCCAGCCCTTATCGAAGAGCTCTACACTTTCCTTCGTCAAGCGGATGCACGTGAACTAGGCGGTCTGTTCCGTGAACTAGACGCAGCACGTGAAGCAGGCGATGTGGCACTTCAAGACCAAATTCAAGACAAGATCGACAACCATCAAACTCACGTTGTGCCAATCGTTGCCGATATCGATGCTGGTTTTGGTAACGCAGAAGCAACTTACCTACTGGCTAAGAAAATGATTGAAGCGGGTGCTTGTTGTCTACAGATTGAAAACCAAGTAGCCGATGAGAAACAATGTGGTCACCAAGACGGTAAAGTAACCGTACCTCACGCTGACTTCCACGCGAAACTACGCGCACTGCGTTATGCATTCCTTGAGCTTGGCATCGACAACGGTATCATCGTTGCGCGTACTGACTCACAAGGCGCTGGCCTAACCAAAGAAATTGCGGTAGTGAAAGAGCCTGGCGACCAAGGCGATATCTACAACTCTTACCTAGATGTTGAAGAGATCGATGTAGCGGACATGAAGCAAGGCGACGTTTGCTTTAACCGTGACGGCAAGCTAGTACGTCCGAAGCGTCTACCTTCTGGCCTATATCAGTTCCGCTCAGGTACCGGTGAAGACCGCTGTGTATTTGACTGTATCGAAGCTATAAACGCAGGTGCAGACCTACTGTGGATTGAAACTGAGAAGCCACACATCGGTCAAATCAAAGAGATGATGGACGGCGTACGTGCAGTACACCCGAACGCGAAGCTGGTTTACAACAACTCGCCTTCATTTAACTGGACGCTAAACTTCCGCCAACAAGCGTACGACGCAATGGTAGAAGCCGGTGAAGATGTATCAGCATACGACCGCGCAAACCTAATGAGCGCTGAATATGACGAAACTGAACTATCAAAACGCGCTGACGACAAAATCCGTACGTTCCAAGCAGACGCATCTCGTGAAGCAGGTATCTTCCACCACCTAATCACACTACCAACGTACCACACTGCTGCGCTATCAACAGATAACCTAGCGAAAGAGTACTTCGGTGATGAAGGCATGCTTGGCTACGTTAAGAACGTTCAGCGTCAAGAAATCCGTCAAGGTATCGCGTGTGTTAAACACCAAAACATGTCTGGCTCAGATATCGGTGATGATCATAAAGAGTACTTTGCGGGTGAGAACGCGCTGAAAGCGGCGGGTGAGTTGAATACTTCGCATCAGTTTGACTAAGAGCTTTACCCCTCCTAGCCTCCCGGCTTCAAGGGGAGGAACAAACAGAGACGTTATGATAGTAACGAGCCGAAGTTCTCCCCCTATATAGGGGGAGCTAGAGGGGGTAACCACAGCGCGCTCCCAACCCCCACCCTCCAAAAAAATAACCACAGAGGCAGCCCTATGACCACTCAAACTCCCCCACATCTACAAGACGCAAAAGCCCTTCTATCAGATAACGGATTTGCCACCAGCAACACGTGGTATCACGGCACCTCTTCTGCTCTCGTCGCGTCAATCCAAGCACAAGGGCTCAAACGCTCAGGTGATAAGGCGCTAAATGAAGTTGCTAAATCCACCATGGCTACAATAGGCAACCAATACACAGAAATCGTTGAGCCTGTATTCCTAACCCAAAGTAAAGAGCTAGCTTATTATTGGGCACAGCAGACTGTTCGTGAACGTAGCATGAGATTTGAAAGGGTCGAAGAGCCGATTGTATTGCAAGTCAACCTCAACGAAAAACAGCAGACAAGCGTAAAACCTGACGTGGGTGCTATGAGTTTATTGATGATGCATGACGGCGAGGCTTATATGGCGCACATCGCTAAGTTATACCAAGACAACAATTTGGCAATTCCAGAGATCGACTTACGAAATGCAGATCGAATGGCCTTTTTAGACACGCTTGGCATGGCATACATCGACCAAGATGTTAGCCGTGGGAGTATCGAAGTGCTCCAAGAGCCTGCAACTGCGTAACTCAATCTACTCTACACGGCAAATTCTCAAACACCGAGCGCGAGGCTCGGTGTTTTACTCTCAGTGAAGTTGATACTAGATACGGATATAACCCGACGTATTTAGGCCATCGCCTTCATGAATAATTTTGCCGTCGATTTTGATGTGCTCCGGACACTCCAACGCTTTCCCCCACTTTAGTTCAAGCGGCATTTCAGTACTTCCTTTATAGAGGCAGGTTTTCACCTTTGTACTCACATAATCACGTATAACTACCTCTTTTTCACCGACATAAGCCCCATAAGTCACATCATCGTTGTTCGCAAACGAGAATGAAGACATCGAAATCAAGCACGCAGCCAGTACACATTGAGTTAATTTTTTCATCGTAACCACCCCACCTTAAAATCTGTAGTGAATAGCCGAATACTCCATCACCCCGCCTGTTGTTAATAAATATATCGAACAAAGTCGGAACAATGAAAACAGATACCATCAGGTTGACTGATACATATAGGTAACTTGTTGTTTCTTGAGCTAAGGCGATGAATTAAAGGTGCCTATCTATACGGTAATCTAATAGATCGCTGCAATCCGAGCTCACCTCGCATAATCAACTTAAGAAACCTTCTATTGAGAGCTCTTCAGTCGATATGTTCAGAACGAAAAAAGGTTGGCGCAATGCCAACCTTTTCTAACGCTTTCGCTTGTTAATTACTCGTAATCAGACGCGTAAGTTTCTTCGTATGTGTGCGAGTACAGTTCAAACAAGTTACCAAACGGGTCTTCTAGGTACACCATTTTCGCTGGTTTGCTGTCATCTTCTGGGTGGTAGCGCATGATATCCATACGTACTTTACCGCCAAACTCTTCAGTACGTGCAATCGCACCGGCAAAATCGTCTGTTTGTAGACAGAAGTGGAAGATACCTAGGCGAGAGAAGTCCACTTCATGGCGCTCTTGACGCTCTTTCATTTCGAACAGTTCTACACCGATACCATCTGTCGTTACTAGGTGAGCGATGTTGAAACCTTTAAACCCTTCACCAAATACTGCGATACACATTCTACCAATCGCTGTTTCACGCTCTTCGATAACCTTTGTGTTGTTCATAACGATTTTTAGACCAAGCGCTTTAGTGTAAAACTCTACCGCTTTGTCCATGTCACCAACCATGATGCCTACGTGATTCATTTTCATAATTTGTTACCCCAATTCGTGTTGTTTGTGTCAGACCTTGCGTCGATGAGGAGAGTATATGGAGAATTATGAATTAAGTTAAATTATCAATAATTATTTATTTAATAAATTTTTGTTATCACTATAACCAACTAGAAAATTCGTTACTGATTAGGCGATCCTAAACCAACAAGTTGAAACAAACGTGTGCTATCTTGCCGACCAATATTCATACTCTGGGCTCTAAACATGCTATCAATCCCTCCCTACCTCGCTCTTGCCATCGCAATAGGGCTTGAGGTATTTGCCACATCTTGGCTTCCTAAAACTCAACAGTTTACCGCTGTCGTACCAACACTTGCGGTCTTAGTGGGTTATGGGCTCGCTTTTTATTTACTCGCCGTAGCAGTGCAAACCCTTTCACTAGGAATCGCCTACGCGATCTGGTGTGGTGCTGGCGTTGTATTGGTGGCGGGTATTTCTTGGCTGGTTTATGGTCAGAAACTCGATATCTACGCGATTGTGGGGATTGGTTTTATCCTCATTGGGACGATGATCATCAATATTTTCTCGTCTTCGGTTAACCACTAAACGCGCATTCATGCGTCAGTAAAAATCCGCCTTCTTAGAAGGCGGATTTTTACTTTTTAGTGACCAAACTTATCTTGAAAATACTGATAGCAAAGTTCTTGAGCTCTGTCGTTACGCTCGACGACTTCGTTGTCTCGTAACTCTAAGTAAAGAGAGACACATTGCTTAACCGCTGAGATCAAAGACTGCTTCTCTACTGTTGCGACCGTTTTAGCCAGTTTTTCGGCAAACTCAGGAAGTCGCTTTTCAATCGTGCGCACACCAGATGGAGTAAGCCCTGCCTGCTTGAGCGCTAATGGCGATAAAACGTGTTGACGCAAGAATGAGAGAAACTCAAGAGTTTCAAAATACTCACCACGAGCAATTTTTGTTGCGGCATAGTGAGTCCAAATCCAAAAACGGTCTTCAATCCATTGCGGGTCTGGTTGCGGATAGGCGGGTACAGCTGTCGCAAATGCATCGGTTAGCATTGTCCCTTTCTCCCAAAGCACCGCACAGTCGTCTACTCGATTCGCGGCATCTGCCAGTGAGACGAATTTGAAATCAACGTGGATTGCATCCGGTGCGAAGATAGAAACGATCAATCTTGGTTCGCCCACATGTTCACCAGAGAAGCCTGCGGTATAGCCTTCTATCTGACTCACAATCTCAAAACGCTGTTCGAAGACTTCCTGATAATCATTTGGGTGAATCGCGATAACCAAATCGAGGTCGCTGTACTCATCCATTTTGTTCGAGCCATACGAACCGCTTGCTGCAATACCGCAAAGGCGAGAATCAGCGGATAGAGCTTCGATAATTCGATTAAGTACCGCTTTGTGTGTTCCTGGAAGTGTCGTTGGATAGTTCATATTTTACCTTTTAACTTGTGGAAACTACGGACGTAGCTAGTGCGGTAAAATTAACGCAGCATTGTAGAGTATTTTAAGAATGAGTTTCTTGCAATGCCGATCTTTTGTAGATCGACATATAGCGGAAAATGAAAGCCAACTGATATCAAGCTGGCTTTAAATCAACAAATTAACCCCTACGATAGTTGATTCCTTTACTCTCTAGATAAGAGAGCTGGGCGGAAACCCTAGGCAAGAAATGCGGCCAATCTTTATTTTGTGTCGATGTCCAGGCAACTTCAGCGACAGCAAACAATCTTGGATATAACAAAAACTCTAGTGTTTGTTTATCTTTCACAAACTCAGTCCAAACTAACGCTTGCGTCCCTATCACTTGCTGGCTGCTCTCAATGTTGGATGGCTCAAACTGATAGGCGGTTTTAAGATCAATCGTGCCCGCCCACAATACACCCGTTTCATTGATGTCTTTATTCCAAGCCATGTCTAGGTAAGTAGCTTGAGCAGGGCACATAATAACGGGGTACCCCGCTTTTGCGGCTTTTTGTCCCTCTGCACTATTTGACCATGCACAAACCGTCGCATTGTTGGTAATTTTGTTGCCGTGACTCGCTTCCTCCCAAACTGCAATTCGTCTGCCTTTATCTGCTAGGTATCGCTCTAGATGCGAAATCAAGTGTCCTTCAAGTTGTCTAACATCTTCAAACTCTAGCTCCTTGGCTTTCTGAATACAGGCTGGAGATTGCTCCCAGACATGAGCAGGTACCTCATCCCCACCCAAATGAATCACCTCCGAAGGGAACATCTCACACACCTCATCAAGAATAGTTTCGAGTACTTCGTAAGTCGCTGGCAGGCCCGGGTTGAGAACGTTATCTTGATATTGCTGAATCGAAACATAGTCAGAAGTATCTTCTTTCTCAATCAGCAAGTGAGGTAGCGCCATAATGAGAGCACGCGCATGTCCTGGTATATCGACCTCAGGAATGACAGTGATCTCTCGCGCCTTCGCATACTCAACCACTTCTGCTATTTGCGCTTTAGTAAAGAAGCCGCCATATCGATTCGAACCAGACCCAAACTGCGGAGGCTGAATCTCGCCCTCTCCGCGCCATGCACCTAAATTGGTAAGCATCGGATAGGCGTCAATTTCCATTCTCCATGCTTCATCATCGGTTAGATGCCAATGGAAGGTATTGAGCTTTAGCCAAACCATCTGGTCAATGACAGACTTGACCGTATCGATGTCGTGAAATGAGCGAGCACAATCAAGAAACTGACCTCGGTAAGAGTATTGAGGCGCATCTGTAATCACCACACAATCAACTGTATCTCGTCCTGTTACCACTAATTGAGCTAGCGTCACAGCGCCATAAAGAAAGCCGCTAGAGCTTGACGCCTCTATCTTTACAGACTCCTCGCTGATGGTTAGTTGATAAGCCTCTTCTGCTAATTGCTTTGACTCAACAAAAGAAACCAGAGGATTAGCGTTAGTCTGTTCAAACTGGGTATCACTAAACTGTTGTGTCAGCCAAGAGATCGCATTGTGAGAGACTTCATTCGCCACATTGATCGACACCGAATTTTGCCAAATAAATGTGCCTTGCTTCGCAACTACTTGGTTGGGCTGAGGAATCACACCAGCTTTTGGTGCTGGCATTGGTTGAGCGTTCAGTTCAAGCGCTTCAGGCTGTGGCATGCTATGGCTACCAACAGCTACCTCGATGAACTCCTTACCGACTTTCAAGTAAGGTCCGTTAGGTCTTTCTGACAGATTAAACAGCCCGCTGGTATTGCTCTCAATCGTTACTGTCCAACTTTCTCCGACGGCCAAGCTCATTCCCTCAAATGGAGCAAGTTCAATATGAGAGCCAACTTGGCTTTTCACAATACCATTGACAACTTTGCCTTTATCTAAAAATCGCGGCATATCAAAACACAAAACAAAATCATGGAGCTGAGACTCCGTGCTGTTTTCTAGAATAATGTGGAGCTTAAGTGATTGGGTTTCGTTATTGACCACTTCGAAGTGCAGCATTGGTTTACTCACGATGTTTCCTTATTACCGGGCTCAGAGGAGAGGCGTTAAGACCTGAAGCCTATGAAAGCAAGTTTCGACAAACGTGGTTCAGATTACCAATAGCCGCTTTATGTGTCGGCAAAAGCATTAGGATTAAGTTAAAAATGCGAGGCACCGTTGATATTCCTCTCTTAAATGAGCTGTGCTGTAGTGACTACTTAATTGGTACTTAGTTTGCTCAGCTATTCGTTCAAATATCTTACTATTGGCCTTAAAAATCACCTCTGACATCGCTTTGTTACTGAGTGCCATCTGCGTTCCAGATGCAATAGCAACAACGAATATAATGATAGTGACGATATGAACATGGATTGGAAACGACCTTTTCGAGATTTTCATTACATTCCCTGTAAATTGAGCGCCCTTGTTTAAAAATAGAACTTTTCTCATCCTCACGTTCAAATTAATCCTCGATATAAGACTCAAATCTTCAACTTCAAAAATACAATTCCGTTAGACAACATTTTCCTTCGTTACTATTTGAAAGTTCGCGATTTCTGTCCGAATCTTAATTCATATGGTTCATAAGTGGATTACGTATGGAGACGACACTTTCAGCAGGCCTATCAGGTATAAGGAAAGTCCTTATACCCTCGATACTGATCAACATTCTTTCCCTAGCGGTTCCACTAACTGTTTTGCAGATCTATGACCGCATTATTCCAAACCAAAGCTATGGTACCGCGACGCTTTTGCTGTTTGGCGCCACTGTTGCCGTGCTTCTCGACGCATTTTTGCGTTTTGCACGAAGTTGGATACTGGCGGCAGAGTCCTCGAATATGGAAAAGGCTCGCTATGCCTCGGCGGTTCGCGTGCTCGCAAGCTCACCAACCGCAGAGATTAAAAAGCTAAAGGTTGGAGGGGTTCAGAATGGATTGGAGTCAATATCTAAGATCAAGGATATATATTCAGGCGGGTTACTATCTGGTTTGATTGATGTTCCATTTGCATTGTTGTTCCTTTTCTTAATCTACTATGTAGGCGGAGCTTTAGTACTCGTTCCGTTGACTGTCTGGGCGATTACCTTCTCAATCGTTTGGTTTTCAGGAAGAAGAGCCAAGCGTCGAAGTGAGAAACACGCTCAACTCGACGATCTTAGAGCGGCTTTGTTGCGCAATTCGAGTGAACTAAATCAGAATCTTACGATCAGATCAGTGAAATCCACTCGTTAACATCGTTTCATGCCTAAACCCTACTTCAAAACCAAAAACTGGCGCCAGTACAACAGTTCATTGATTAACAGAGGCTCCCTCACATTTTGGATCGACGAGGAAGCGATAAGAGACTGGAAGCAACCAAAGCAAGGAAAGCGCGGTAGGCCTCGTACATTTAGTGATCTCGCTATCACCACGGCTCTTATGGTGAAACGCGTATTCTCGATGCCCTTAAGACCACTTCAGGGCTTTATAGACTCAGTGTTTAGGTTGGCCGATGTTCCATTGGTATGTCCCCATTATACCTGCATCAGTCGCCGAGCGAAGGATGTTGAGATCTCATTTAAAACCTCTACTCGCGGCACAATACAACACCTAGCCATTGATGCAACGGGCCTCAAGGTTTATGGCGAGGGTGAATGGAAAGTCAAGAAGCATGGTACCGATGGCAAGCGAAGAGTGTGGCGCAAGCTTCACCTAGCCGTCGATACCTCAACTCATGAGATCGTCGCTGCAGAGTTGAGTTTATCTGGTGTGACAGATGGAGAAGTGCTGCCAAATCTTCTGCAGCAAACACGCCGCACTATCAACGCAATATCAGGTGATGGTGCTTATGATACAAGAGAGTGTTATCAAGCTATCAGTCGCAAGAAGGCCACACCTTTGATCCCCCCACGTAATGGCGCGGTATTTTGGGAGAAAGGGCACCCTAGGAACTTAGCTGTAGGCCGTCAGAAACTCTACGGTTCAAACAAGAAATGGAAGCAGAAATACGGCTACCACAAACGCTCACTGTCAGAGACAGCTATGCACCGAGTGAAGCAACTTTTAGGCGCTTCATTAAGCTTGCGAAACTACAATGCTCAAGTTGGAGAGACTTACGCCATGATCAAAGCGTTGAACAAACTCACTAGGCTAGGTATGCCTGAATATATGGTACGTCCCGTTATTGCAACTAGAGTTCTAAATAACGAGCTGATTTGCGCAAATATATTCAGAGTCTATTAGAGACTTTCAATTAGCCTCAGCTCTATGATGAGGTGTGCGCCAGACTGTCCTCACAAACTCAAAAGCATATTAAGTTGCTGTTTCAGGCAACAGGTCTTCAGTCTGGTGGTCTAACCGTTGTGTCATCTTTTACTCTCATTGCAAATTCGATTATGTTCTTATTTCAAAAGACTTTTTATTGACTAATACTGCCCATGCTATGCGGGCTATCTTATTAGCTAGTGCTACCACAGCTACGTTAAAGGGTTTTCGTTTCTTAAGCTCAACTAACCATGAGCCAAAGTATTTCTCGCTCGACTTATCTCTCCATAAGATTGATCTTGCAGCATGGATAAATAGCGTTCTCAGTTCCTTATTTCCTCGTTTTGATATCCCAAGGAGCGTTGATTTTCCTCCTGTAGAGTATTGAATAGGAACAAGCCCTATCCATGCAGCAAAATTCCTTCCGTTTTTAAAGTCATTTGGATTACCAACAGTTGATATACAAGCGCTCGCGATAACAGGACCAATGCCAGGAACACTCTGTAATTGCTTCATTTGTTCATTGTCGGCGAGAATTTTTTCGACCTTATCCGCTTGTGAATCTATACGTTTATTGAGGTTGAGATAGTGTTCATGCAGCTCACTCAATTCAAAAATAATTAGAGGTGGGAGCTGTTGATTTTTGTCCACTAACCATTGAAACAAGCTTTTCATACAAGCGTGTCCTTTGGGAAAGTTTATTCCGAATTCAAGAAGAATAGATCCGATTCGGTTCATACAAGCGGTGCGTTCTCTAATATAACCGCTGCGTATTTTTCGGATAGTAGAGACTATTTGAGCTGTTTCAGTTTTTGCCGAAGAAAACCTCATTGTTGGCCGCGAAGCTGCCTCCGCTATAGCATCGGCATCATTGAAATCATTTTTATTAGTTTTAACGTATGGCTTCACATACTGAGGAGGAATTAGTTTGGCTGTGTGGCCGAACTCATCACACTTCCTAGCTAACCAATGAGAGCCTCCACATGATTCCATTGCTATGATTACAGGTTCATGAACAGATAAAAATTCTAGAAGTTTTTGACGGGTGAGTTTCTTTTTAAATAATTGATGTCCATACTGGTCATGACTGACCAAGTGAAAAGAGTTTTTACCTAAATCGATTCCGATAATGTGAGAGTTATTCATGGCACTTTCCTTTAAAGACTAAACCAGTTCAAGTTTAGCTGTAGAGAGGGACGTACCATCTCATTAACTCAGTATATTGTTTGAAAATCAGTCGTTTTATAAGGATTGCGCCTTGAATTCGATTTATGCAACAGAGCCCATCAGTGCCGTAGTAATGGCTCAGTCGCTAAATCGGCGTGGTCTACCACGCTTACCTTGTTTAGCTTCCACTCAGCTATCGTTTCCTCATCAATCCAAAAGGTTAGAGAACCACGACTGATTAGGGCTTTATGTACAGCTTCCAGTTAGTTGTTTTGTAACGAGGTTTCGGCATGAGGCTACAAGGGTTGATGCGTGTCGCCGATCAGATCGTAGCTTATTGATTTAGTTCCATCGATTTAAGCAACAAAGCCGATGCAAACCCACGTTTCTTAGAACGTTTTGATGGAGTCGACGTAGAGAAACAAGCACGTATGCTCAAAGCGTCTTTGGTTCTGATACAGAATGCGTCCACGACTACTTCCATACGTGAAGCCATCAGAAAATTGGCCACAAAACATAAAGAGATGAGGTTGGATATTTCTGAAAATGAGCTCGACATGTGGGTAGATAGCCTTTTAGCGACCGTAACAGTACATGACCCATTGTATGATGAAGACATTGAACTCGCCTGGCGTAATGTGCTGGCTTTAGGGTATTGAGATAATGAAGGAGGAAGCGTGCTGATAGCCGTTTCATTTGATACCTAGAAAAAGCATCACTTTAATAACGCGCTTCGCTCAAGGGGACTACCATACAAATGATGAAACTTTGGCATTCTCTCACTAATACTAAAAAGAAAAACTCGCCATCACGGTAAAAAGCTGAGCGCTATCATCGTTGCCCGGAGAGCTTATAAATAAGCCAGAACCACTGTTGAGCACTTGAAAATACTGGTACTCGGCATTGATGGACAAGCTACTTAACAAGTAATACCTCACACCAACAGTGGCACTGGCATTGGAACGTTCATTGTCTTGACACAATTGTCCGTAAGCGATGTATGGTGCGAGCGGAGCGAGACCTCACATCAAAGCCATCGTAACACTAAAACAAAACATTAGTTCAACGAACTCGCGTTTTGTTTACTAGTAGCACCTTCTCGTTATGCGTAAAGCCCAAAATAAGAGCGCCAATAACAATAGCACAAATTATCGAAAGTAAACGCATCAACTGTGCAGTTAAAGAGTCATATCCGGGATGACTCAGAATCTGATATGCCAAAGCAACAAAGTTAGTAAAAAGCAACTGATAAATGGATAGCGTTGTTTTATGTCGTATAGCAAAGCACGCCAATTGCAAACCGCACACTAAAGCAACTCCAAACAATACTAAATCTGGAACGCCCGCCATCATCAACAGCACAATCGGTATGGTGAATAGAATGCCAATCATTGTCGTCACCAATTTGTTTATGCTAAATGTTCGATGGTCATCACTGTTCCTGCTTTTTATCATGTTACTGATAGTTATGGCAATCAACATGGTTTGAGAGGCATTTATCCCTATCAGTAGTGCTAATACAATGGTTAGTGCCGTTGCTTTCAAAATAACTACAACGTTATCTCCCGTAGTCTCGTCCGCTTCGCTCACTCCTTGCTCTGCAAGAATTTCCTTATCCTCACCGGGGAAAACCCAGAAACCCAAATAGGTCACCACAATTGCGACTACTAGCTTTTCAAACAGCATTAATGGCAAAACACCTAAGGGGATGTTCATCTGTTTATTGAAAACCACCATCACGACAACTACGATGAGGGTAAGGGTTGCAATGATATCTTTAGGGTCACGATGACTACGAGAGTAGCCCCAATAAATCAATAACCAACTGTACAACCAAAAGCCTGTTGGAGAATCTACAAGAACGCCACCAAACAGCACCATACCAAAACTGATCACCAACATAGCGGCCATCACCTTTAATAATGTACTAATAGGTGGACGCGACGGCATAATCGTCATAAACATAACTACGAAGATAGGCGATAGTACCGCAAGACTAACACCACTGTTTATGAGGTAAAAAAGCAGAGCAAGTGGGATAAAGACTAAACGGATAACTGGGTTCGCGGCACTATGAAACATAAGTCCACACACTCAAGACACGCATCCAAAACCCCGCAAGTAACTCTCCAAAGCTACTTTGTCCAGTCATGATTGCAACGGTTGCTTGAGAACCAAAACGAACATTATGTGGTACATCATCACTGTCAAACACGATATTGACAGGATAACGCTGAGCATTCAGTGAGTTACTCTCAGCATTAAGAAAACCTGTTGCTTGATCGATGCTATTACTGCCTCCCGTGCCCCAACCAATGCTATCGACCTTACCCACTAACACACGCCCTGGGAGTGCATCTAGAACGATTTTCACTGTTTGCCCGACTTTCACATGCTCGAGCGAGTTCTCTCTAAACTGTGCGGCAATCCACACTCCACGAGGGTCGATAAAGGTTAACACTGGCGATCCTGCGGATGCTCGTTGACCGACTGTCAATTGTAAGTTAGTCACAATCCCTTTTGATGGTGCCAGAACCTTGGTTTTTTGCAGATTGAGCTGCGCTTGCTCTAGTGCAGCTAATGCAGCCAAGATCTGTGGGTTATCATTACCCTCTGGTCCCAACGCTTGTTTGGCTTGGGTTAAAGATGCTTCAGCAGCATGCAGGTTTGCCTGTGCCCTATCCTTAGCCTCTATCGCATTGTCAAGATCAGATTGGCTAAGCACCCCCTTTCCTGCCAACTCAGTGACACGAGCCGCCTGATCTCGAGCGTTATCTCGCGCAGCAACCGCATCAGTCACTTTCGCTTGCGCTACCTCAACCGCAGCGGTACTCGCACCAATATTCTGCCCTGCTAGTGCCAAATTTGCTTCAGCCGAGCGGAGACTTACCTGATAGTTACGATCATCAATTTCAAATAGCGTATCACCTACTTCAACAACTTGGTTGTTGAGAGAGTTAACCGCAGTGATATTGCCCGATACTTCAGGTGCAACGCGCACAAGATAAGAGTGGACCCGGGCGATCCCGGTCATAGGTGTAACGCGATCCGCCCATAAACTATAGAGCCAAACACAAACAATAACCGCAACAATAATGAAACTTAACTTTCTCGATGATTTCTCGGCTTTAGACATTTTTTTCTTTCACTCGTTATAATTAACATCTGATCTAATATTTATGAATTCAAATTAATATAGTCAGAGTAGATCTCTTTATAAACTGACAAAGTAACTTATAACTATTGCATTAATGAGGTCGACAAAAAAACCACACACCAGAGGCACGACTATAAACGCTTGAGGACTAGCACCATAACGATTCGTCACCGCCGTCATATTTACTATCGCCGTCGCAGTCGAGCCTAGTGTGATACCACCAAAACCGGAACAAATAACAACCGAATCGTAGTTACGACCCATCAAATAATAGACAGCAAGAATGGTAAAGACCAGTGAAACGAGTATTTGGATTGCCATAATTGTCGAGATGTAAGCAAATAGACCATCTAGATCCCATATACGCAATCCCATTAGTGCCATCGTCAGGAACATTCCCAGACAGATATCGGAAATCATCGCAAGACCCTTACGTCCTTGTTCAATTTTTTCTTGAGTCCGACGTTCTTTGAAAAGCGCACGACCAATATTGCCGACGAAAATACCAGCAATCAAACAGCTCACAAACAGTGGTAGCTTCAACCCCACTGCCTCAATTGCTTCACTCACGCTATAGCCAATCATAAGCGTAACGTTCAATACAAGCCACGCCCACAAGACACCATAGTGACTAAGCTCTGCACGTGCTTCGCTCTCATGGTAAGAACCCACAGAAACGTCCAGTTGATTTGACGGGCTAATGCGGTGTCTTTTCATCAGATAGTTTGCTATCGGGCCACCGATGACACAGGCTGCTATCAAGCCCACGGTATTTGAAGCCACGCCCAGCTCCATCGCATTACTGATTCCGAACTCTTCAACAAACGTCGGTGCCCAAGCGAGCGTGGTCCCAACTCCACCAATCAAGCTTATAGAGCCGGAGAGGAGGCCAGCTTTAGCATCTAAGCCGTACCCCATAGCAACTGCCATGCCTACCATATTTTGAATAACAATGAAGCTTGCTGCTAAAAGGAGAAGAATGAACAATGGGCGACCACCATTGATCAATGTCTTAAAATCGGCTTGTAGGCCAATACCCGCAAAAAAATAGAGAAGCAAAAAATCTCTTACATCCAAACTAAAGGTAATTTGAATGTTGAAGAAATAGTAGAGCACAGCGACCGTCGCTGCACATACAAAACCACCGATCACTGGTTCAGGCAACGAGTACCTTTGCAGTGTATCAGATCGCTCAATAAGTGCTTTACCTATAAACAAAAGGGAGATTGCAATCGTAAAGGACAGTAAAGGGGGAACGAGAGTTTCGATCATAAATCAGTTATCTTCCAGAAATAGAGTATCTTGCAAGCACACCGTTGTTCATGGTCTTAAGATGCCGCAGGATTGAAAAATATAGTAAAAAATCCGCCCAATTTACACTATCCAACCGATTTTAATAGGTCACTTTGTGCCAAAGTTTCACCACCGATCAGAAATGTGTACTGGCGTTCAAGTCGAAGGTTACCCATAGTTGGTCTATGCTCAATGTCACTAAAACTAAAATTCTGAAGCGCTGCATGTTCCGGAGCTACAAACTATGATTCGTTTTAAAGAACAACCTTTTTCTGCTTTGCTTGTGAGTCTTTGCTTACCTCTTTTAATAACCATAGCACATGCTAGTGATATCCAATATGACGTGGTCATTAACAATGGGCGTGTTATGGATCCAGAAACAAACTTCGACGACATCAGAAACATTGGCGTCAAAGATGGCAAAATTGCAATCATAACCGACAAATTGATCAACGGGAAAACCACTATAGATGCAACTGACCATGTCGTGGCACCTGGTTTTATAGAGGGTCATCACCATGCAACAGACCCTTTCGGCAGAAAGTTAGCGCTTCGAGATGGCTTAACTACCATGATGGACTTTGAAGCTGGTGTTCGAGACATAGTGCAGTTTTACGATGACGCTGAAGGCAAAACTCAAACCAATTATGGTACGGTCTTGAACGTGGGTTTAGCTCGAATGTCTGTACTAGATGGCAGTGAAGTCGCCGATCTTGGAAACGATGCGGGTGACATGTTCAGCATACTGCTGAACGCAGCTGGGCTGAAAGCTCAAAAAGAGGGGCGTAAGCCAGGATGGTCGGCTACCTTGGCGAATAAGTCACAAATGGAAGACATTTTTACCCTAGTTGACGAGGGACTGAGACAAGGAGCTCTGGGTGTGGGGATTCCAGTGGGGTATATGACAACGGGGCTAACGCATTACGAGCTGTTCAAATATCAAGAACTCGCAGGGATGTACGGACGCTTATCTAATGCTCATACTCGTTTTGCTGGAGTCAGACCTCCCAATGGCGGGTTGCTAGGTATCCAAGAAATGCTAGCCAATGCCCTTGTGCTTGACTCCCCTTTTATGGTCGCACACCACAACAGTATTCAAGATTGGGAATACAGCATTCCTATGATCAACACAGCTAGAGAGAAAGGGGCAAAAGTTTGGGGAGAGGTGTACCCTTATGCCGCTGGCTCCACCATGGCCTCAACAGATATTATCTTAGAAGAAAACATGCCAAACATGGGAATTACCTACGAAGACGTATCTAGCCTCGACGGTACTCGTTGGACTAAGGATATGTATGATGACATTAGAAAAAACAACCCTGGAGCGCCAATATTAATATTTAACAACAAGGTGGAGGATATTGGCAAATGGTTAGCTATGCCCGATGTCGTCATTGTCTCTGATGGTATGCCAATGCTCAATGAAAACGGGGAGTATTACAGTTGGGGTGAGCCCTACGAGGGTAAATCCGCTCACCCGCGAGCTGCTGGAACACGAGGCAAAGTACTGAGGATGGTTCGAGAAGAGAACATCATGCCTTTGATGGAGGCAATATCGAAAATGAGTTATTTGCATGCCAAGTATTTTGAGGAGTTAGGAGGAATAAGGCAGTTTTCTAATAAAGGTCGCCTACAAAATGGCAAGGATGCAGATATTGTCATCTTCAACCCTGAAACGGTGACGGATAATGCAACTTATCAAATCGGAGAGGGTGCTTTACCAACAACAGGAATACCTTACGTCTTAGTTAATGGGGTTGTTGTGGTCAGTGACTCCAAGGTCCAGAAGGTATTTCCAGGAAAGCCTATCCGTTTCCCAATACAAGACAAAGGCACAACTATCGAGGATCTAAAGTTGGAGCCGAGAGCGTTTGATCCACCGCAATCGTAACATTAGTATAATTTTTGCAGGAGGATCACGATGCTACCGTTGAATCTTCTCATGATAAGTTTGGCCGGTCTGGGTTTAATTACGGATGCCAAACCTACCCTAAATTGGTCTGATCTAATCGATAGGCATTCGTTGAATGTTGATGAACGAGATATTGATCGTGTAAGACCAGAGCTACAAATTGAGTTACAACTAGTTGTGAATTATCGCCTACATCAAAGCACTTTTTTGACTCAAAAGCCTAAGAGGGTTGAAGATGCGGAAGCCCTGTTACGTAAAGAAAACATTGATATCCAGGAGTATATCTCTCAGGCGGAAGCAATGGTACGAGAAACCTCAACCTCGGGGCGTACAATCAACCAAAAAGTTATCGGCAAAGTGCAATCGATCGCGGGGTTTATTGCCCCCCTTTCAATAGAAGGACTTAAAGTAACAGAATTTCTACTTGTTCCAACTGCTGGGGCGTGTGTCCACACACCTCCTCCTCCCGCTAATCAGATTATCCACGTGTTTTATCAAGACGGGATATCTGTTTCCCATCTCAACGATCCTTTCATTATTAAAGGCGTTCTCAATGGTCAACACAGAGATATTGACATCCAACTAAGCGACGGAAAGCTAGGTATCCATTCATCTTACGAAATGTATGCACAAGCCGTTATGTTAATGTCTACTTATTAGACATCAACACTGCACGTTATGTAGGAGCTAAGCCTGAGCAATTAACCTTTACTAATGGATCTTTAGGTGCTTTGGAACTGATATTTAATAAGCTTTTGCCCAAAGAGAAAACTATGTTAGGTGTAGGTCCTCAGTTTGTAGAAGTCGTGTCTGAGTTAGGCATACCAAGTCCTGTAATCTTGTTCAGCGCTTTAATCATTGCGTAAGTCTCGCCAAC
Organism: Vibrio sp. KUL80; assembly: GCF_059725495.1. Taxonomy (NCBI): domain Bacteria; kingdom Pseudomonadati; phylum Pseudomonadota; class Gammaproteobacteria; order Vibrionales; family Vibrionaceae; genus Vibrio; species Vibrio sp. KUL80. Next base: position 1,284,537 of record NZ_AP045842.1, on the reverse strand, counting down.
CTGAGCGTTGTAATTTCGGAGACTGAGTTTACCACCCAACAACTGTTTCACTCGATGCATTGCTGTCTCTGATAGCGAGCGCTTGTGATAACCATGCCGCTTTTTCCAGTTCTTGTTGGAGCCGTACAGCTTCTGGCAACCTACCGCCAGATTGCGAGGGTGTCCTTGTTCCCAGAAGGCTGCTCCTTCCCTTGGCGGAATGAGCGGAACCGCTCGCTTTATACGTATTGCATCATGGCAATGTCTTGTGTCATAAGCACCATCACCCGATATTTCAATAATTTTACGACGTGTTTGCTTGAGTAGGTTGGGAAGCACTTCGGCATCTGTAACGTTAGATAAACTCAGCTCTGCTGCAACTATTTCGTGGGTGCTGGTATCTACTGCTAAATGTAGCTTACGCCAGACTCTGCGCTTCCCATCAGTTCCATGCTTTTTGATCTTCCATTCACCTTCGCCATAAACCTTGAGACCAGTGGCATCGATGGCCAGATGCTGTATCACACCTCTGGTTTTGGTTTTAAATGAAACCTCAACGTCCTTAGCTCGACGGCTTATACAGGTGTAATGCGGACATTCAAGCGGTATCTTAGCCAGCTTAAATACGGAGTCTAGAAAACCTTGCAACGCTCTCAATGGCATAGAGAAAACGCGTTTTACCATGAGTGCTGTAGTAATGGCTAACTCACTGAATCGACGAGGCCTACCTCGCTTATTCTGTCTACTTTGCGTCCACTCTCTTATGGTCTCTTCATCAATCCAGAAAGTAAGTGAGCCACGGTTGATTAGGGCTTTGTTGTACTGTTTCCAGTTAGTTGTTTTACAACGAGGTTTCGGCATGAGGCTACGAGGATTGATGAATGTAGCCGATCAGATCGTAACTTCCTGATTTAGTTCCATCGAATTACGCAACAAAGCCAGCTATCTCATGAAAAGTAACTAATCAACATCCATGGCAATTTTTTTTTGATATTCGAACAAGGATAATGGCAATACTGAACCTTCGTTCAAACTATCAATATAATACCATTGACTATCATGCGAAGATTCTTTTTTATTTATCATTGTAGAAAATAATGGTGAACTCAATCCGACAAGAATTGACTTGGGATGGAGCTTAAAATGATCGAAACCATTAGATTCGTAGACAGTATTTGAGGTACTATTCCAACCAGAACTAGCTGAAAAAAACTCCCCTCCAGATGTCTCTATGTTCCAAAATGTATTTCTAGTTCCAGCATGAGGCATGTTTTGAACCGCACCAGAACTATTGACTAATACATTTTTTGAACTTTCAACCAAGTTGAACGATGGTAACCCTCCACCATGGAAGTCGATCATAGTTGGATTTTTGAGTTGGTCATTAACAGCATGAGTAACAACGTTACCATTTGAATGTCCATTAAAAGATACCCCATGAACAAAATAAGCAGCAAGCTGTACATCTTTTATTATGTTTGCATGTGAAGATTGATATATACCAATACCATGATGCCCTCCACCACCCACACTTGTTAACTTAACATTTGTGATCTCATTAAAATTTGAACTGCTTAATGTTACATTTTGTGTAAAGCTCTCCAGTGTCACGTTTTTAACCCAAGAATTTGAAACATTAGAAAATCGTATTGCAGCATTTTCATACTGAAGAGGCTCATCTGATGAGTGATCATAGTAGTAACCGTTAGGCATCACCATTGAAATTTTCAAATCTTGTATACCAGAATGATTGAGTGTTTTTTCTGATAACCGCATGTCGGAAAAATATTCTGGCTTAAAAGTGAATGGTAAGCGTGCTTCAAGTGTAACCAACGTACCTTCAGACATTACCTCAAGCGACTTAATTTTGTTTAAATGTGTAAATGCAATATATCGATTAAAATTAGACCAAATATTATATGGCTTTAGTGGTTCTATTATATCTAGTGACGCAAAAGGATCTTCTCTATCTTTAGAAATATTATTAATGGTAACAGTATTACCTACCTCTAAGCCCGACACATTGTTAACTAACACCTGATAACTACCAACATTGGCTTCTTTAAGAATAGGGTTCGAAATTGCACTGGATTCTACTTCACCCTCGAAATTTATAAAATGTGGCTTGTGAGTTCCTTTGTTAACCGGATCTCTGGCCGAGTAATACTGCCTAAGTATTGTATCCTCTCCCATCCCCCGAATAATTATGTTCGAGCTACGAACATAAAGTGGTATAGAGGATTCAGTACTATCTACGTTAAAGTCGTACGTACCTTTCCCAAACTGTATTATCCCGCCACCATTTTTCGTAACATCATCTATCGCATCCTGTACCGCCTTTCGATTATCAAAACCCGGTATCGGTATAGCGCCGTATCCTTCTACATCAAACACCCCCATCTCGTTAAGGTCGAGGTCATTTAAAGGCTCTATACCCAATCAACTTGAAGATGCAGGCTTGAACACCTGAAAATTATCATTGATTCGAGACGTCAGCGAGCCTGCAATCTCTGGAAGAGTCACCGTAAAGAATTGGGTAATGGCTTCCTTGAAATCCCGTTTACTTTTGAAGTAAACGTTATTCCTTGACTTCTCGTTCATAACCTTCCAAAGCCGCTCTATTGGGTTAAGATTCGGGCTGTAAGGTGGGAGATAATGCAGTTCAATATTAAGGACAAATGCCGCATCTCTGACTAAATCACTGCGGTGATATCCAGCTCCATCTAAGATGACATGGAGCTTGTGATTTAGCGGGTAGCTCTCTCTGAGTTTGCAGAAAAATCGAACCATGTTTTCACTGTTAATGCTGTCGTATTCGCTAACAATGGTCGCTCCAATATCTGATAGGTTCAGAGCACCAACAATGTTCAATCGGCTACGATTACCTGTTGTGTCCAGAACTTTACTTTGACCTGTACGTATCCAACCATGGGAGAGTTTGGTTGACAGTGTGGGGTGAACGGCATCGATAAACACTATCGATTCATCCTCGCCACAGCTTGCTTTCAGTGCTTCATAAGCCTCTATGAACGCTTGCTGTTTTTCCTCATCGAACTTATGTGGAACGCCTTTCGGCTGCTTGTAGCTGAAACCATTGTGATGAAGCCATTTGTTCATGCCAGGAACACTATAGTGAATCTGAAACCTTTCAAACACGTACGCAATAATCTCGGACGAATGGTGGTATGTATTTTCAGTTAGATGCTGAACCAACTCTTGGGTTTGCCGAGCCGATAGATAGCTTTGTGAACCGCCATTTTCAGGCTTGAGCTTGTTCGACTCTAGGTAATCTTTGATATGTTGTCGAACAGTGGATTCATGAATAAGAAGTGCGTCTGCAATTTCTTCGGGGCACCAACCATTACTCGCATGAATAACCGCTTTTATACGGTCACGAACTCGTCCGTCACGCGTTGTGCTGTGCTGGATTTTTAGTTCCTGCTTTTGTTCATTGGTCAGAGTAATTTTCATAGTTGCTAGCATGATCCTCTATTCAGGAAAAATCAAGCGTCTTCAATGATCACGGGTATATAACACCAGCAAGAGACCAGTCATTTAAATAATAGTCTCGTGAATAGTCTTCATCTAAGTAAGCATCAAGTATCTCCGGGAATCGATTCGGAATTTCAACGAAGTCATCTTTAATTTTAACACTCAGTTGAGGAGATTTATTTCTCCCATCAGTTACTTTATTTGAGAAAATCTGCATTGAAGATTTGTCTTCACTACCTTCTGCAGTTATTAAGAAAGAGAGTTCGCTACTATCACTAGTTTTAAAGTAATCTGTAACATCCAGCTCTACAACTCCTACACTTATAGCACTATCCGGCACAGCCCCAAGATAGTCTCCCCTTGACAAATCGGTTCTACCAGTAACGGTTTCTTCTATCCAGTCATTAGACAGTGCGTAAACTTCCACTCTCAAAGGAGCCTGCACTGCATTAACAAGCCGCACATCAAAAACTAATTTAACACTGTCGATCTTTTCCGCACTCGGTTTATTTGATATATCAAACTTTAGTAAAGTATCAGCGTACCATTTATCTGATACACTTTCTTTACTATCTCTAGAAATATAAAGATAACCTACATTGCTATAGTTAACATCATTCCCTCTCCTGATCCAACTATTCTCTATTACATTATAGTGCATGTACTTTGTAGTATCTTTCTGTTCTAAAGGTATAGAGCTTGGAGGATCCGATGTTTCATGGCAGGCGGTAAGAATAGTAATAATCAATCCACATATAATTTTTTTCATTAAAACACACCAATTTAAATTGACCATATTTTTGTTAAGTTGATAACTCATTGCCTCACGGATATCCAACGTAAATTTGTCAAAGACAAAAGGCTCTGCAAATATGCAAAGCCTTTTAAAGTCACACGGTTAAACTCATTTTATTAGTAAGTGTTACCAACCGTAATATGCTTTCTGAACGAAACAGCTTGATGTCTTTAAGTTTTCCGGGCTGTTTTCTGTTACAGAGGTTGTCCAGACATTCTCTGCATCAGTTATCAAAGGAACGCTGATATCCACCATTATCGTATTCAAGTATTTTGCATATGCATTGTAATAAGATACCCTTTGAACGGGGCCTAGATGCCAAGAAGCAGCACCATTGCATTCAAGCCCACCATTCACAATATTTGTTACGGTGCCTAAGCGATACGCAATGACAGCTTCATCATAGGACTCTCCTTCCTCTGTAGGAACAGAGCCAGAATCGTTACGTTGTGGCAATCCTTGGTCTCTGCTCGATTCTGATACGTGAGTCATATCTCCATACATTACATCATGCGCAGATGGTTTCGCTTCTTGTGGTGTCATCCAAAACCAAATTCCTGACAAAATAGACAGCTCGCCATTGGTTGCGACATAATCAGGTCGAATGAGCAAAGTATCTTTGTCTTTTATAAGATCTGCCAGCATGCCGTTATTATACAACCATTCACTGAATGCGCCGTAATTGTAGTTCCACGAAAGCTGAATGACTCCACGACCATAATATGAGCGACCGGATACAGGTTTGTAATTTGAAGCTGCATCTACATAGTTGATAGTCGGGCTCGTGCCATCTGGGTTAGTTGAATAACCAACTTCTTCAACCCAGTATAACGCCCCTTTCCAAACATCTTGGCCATCATTGTCTTTAGTGATCCAAGGTTCCGGAGCATTTGCCCAAGTTCCTGACGTCTCACGAGATGCCTTACCCCAAAAAGAAGCAAACTCTAATGCTTGTTGTGACTTTGAACCCTCATTCAAAAACTGCTTGTAGTTGTGTTGAGCAGCCCACGCATTGTATTCAACAACGGCTTCTTTGAACGCTTTCAGTGTAAAAACGTCGGTTGAACCGTCAGGGTTTGCAAATGGTGGGCGATTCCTAGCATCACCGCTTTCATTGTAGCGACCGGAACGCATCGGAAAGAACCAATCCCAATTTTCTTTGGTTAAATCTCGGAGAAATGCGTACCCCTCTGCTGGTAGCACATCATCACCTGGGCCAGGCTCTGGTTTAGGCGCAGGCTCCGGATCAATCAATGGCTCTTCAGGCGGCCCAGGAATAACTGGAGGAATGTTCGGGTCCTCAGGTAATTTGCAATCGTCACCTTCACAAGGAGGCAGTATCGGTAATCCATGCTCAGGCTTTGAAGGGTCTGGTTTGTCTCCCTCCTCTGGAGCCTGGGTTTTCTCCCAAGGCGTTTCCCACTTTTCTAGATCGCCACCATCTTCTTTAGTTAGTGCTGGTGTGTCTCCCTTAGTCCAATATCTTGCTCGGAACCAATACTCAACATCACCTATTCTGTATTTTACCTTGTCATCAATAAGGTATGTACTGTCGATTCGCCACTCTTTGACTGAATCAAGTTCAGTCAAATAGCGACCATTGGAGTCAGTTTCCGCTACAAGAGTCCAAGGACCAGATTTATCATCAAAACTCGGCACATTACCTTGCGTCCACCACTTGTTAGAGAATACACCGTAGCGTTGCCCATCAGTAAATATGACTAATGTTGCAGTTTGGTCGTATGTTTCCCCCTCAATAAAACTTGGAAGTTCATCAAACCCTGGGTAAGAGTCTTCATTGGATTGGGGGTACTGATGAGCAATCTCGTTATAAGTAGTAACCCTAGATTGATACTCTTGTGACATATGCTCCCATTCAGCACTTTCTTCTTTTTCATAGGCGTATCGTACATCAGTAGCCTTATAGCCTTCTTGAATGACAACAGCTTGAGAAGGTGCTGTTTGAGCTTTTTCTATATCAGGAAGCGTTGGTCTACTATCACCTTCATCTTGGTGATGACATCCGGAAACAACTCCTATAGTGACCATAGCTAATAATAATTTATTTAATTTCAACATTGTATTGTCCGAAAAATATTTCTTTTTATTATTATTATTGAAAGATTAGATTATCTTCATTTAATAATATCTTTTAGTTCTATATTTTTATGTTACTGAAACGTGATTCAATATCTCTTTGTTAATATTTCCACTCCACTCCCATCATCACTCTATGGTTAACTCTTGAACCATCTTGGGTTCTTACGTATTTCGAATAATCATACTCGACACCAACTGTTAGCGCCTTCTGAACTTGCCAAAGAAAATTAATCATTGCGTAGTCACTGCTTGTAAATGTATCGACATTCTGTTGTTCCTGCCAATTTAATGGCGAAGACTTAGCATGACCGTAAGCGGCAACAGACTTTAATGATGAATTCCATTGACGTGTATACGACAGCATCAAACTATTAGTTTCTCTTAGGTCTAATGAACTCGTATTTTCGTTCCAAGTAGCACCTGTTCCTGAAATGCCAAGTAAATACCTTTCCATACCTTTACCAGTATTTGTTAATAGTGTGACTTGATCACCATTAATGAAATTGTGTCCTAAGGAAAGCTGTACACCATACTTAAGCTCTTGGTAATTATTTGAATCATCTTGCACTCTAACCTGCCCAAGCGCTGAGGTTAAACGCAACCAATTCTGCTCGCCTGTGAATTCAATGCCTCCGACTAGATCAGGTAAACTACCACTTGTTGTCAATTCCTTACTATTGCTTATCTCGCTATTAGTGCTGCTTTCTAAAGCAATATCATATTTCACACCACTGAAATCTTGACTCCATCTAATCATAGGCTGCCTTTTAAACACGACACCACTTAAAGTTGGCTCCGCTAAAGACAGTGGATAGTTCTTCATGTCCATAAATGTAGACCATGTCTGACCAAGAGTTAAAGAACCAGAACCAAGTTCCCAATTTAAATACGCTTCTCTTAACCGAGGAGACATAGTGCCATCATTATTAGCATTAAAGTCCATTACAAAATGAGAACTTATCTCTGTACCGTTATCAAAGTCTTGAAGAAAGTTAGCTTTAATTTGAGATAAAGAGGCATCAATCTTAAAGTCAGTATTATTATCCCGACCATATAATGCATTTGCGGGTATGTTTACACCTATACCGGTAGCACTACTATCAAAAATTGCGAGAGTTTTAATTGACCCACCAAAACTTGTTTCAAGTGCCATGACAGGTTGAGATTGTAGTAATGCTAGCCCTATTGGAAGGGCAAGCTTACACAGTATTGTTTTTCTATTCATGTAACTATTTATAGGATGAGACGACTCTTCTTAGGTATGACTCAACTAAGAAAAGTCGTTTTTTGAAATATCTTGGGGGAATTATTTATCCGCTAACTGCTTCGCAGCAGAGCGCATTAGTGCAGGTCCTTTATTCTCGCCGAATCCAGAGTGATATGGATTGGTAGAGAACATTACGCCTACAAAATCACGAGCCGGGTCGATGTAAATAAATTGACCTAAGTTACCGCTCTTAGCCATCGCACCGTCATCGAAAATGTAATCGAATTGATATGAGTTGTAGTCTGCTTTCTCGTTAAATGCATGAACAGAAGAGGACTCTTTACTGGTGCCCTCGAATGCTTTTTTATCACCGCCATTTAGGATTCGATCAATAACCGCTTTCGATACAACCGGTTCATCAGCTACTGCATTCCAGCTTGGCGTAAATAGCGTACCCCATCGAGCCATGTCTTCAACAGTCGTTGAAACTAATCCTACAGCGATCGCCATCCCATCAGGAGTCATATTGAACTTCATAGACTGACGAGCATTAACCTTAGACCAAACTCTATCCTCAAATACACGAGTCCACGTTTTATGCTCAACGTTTTCTACCATTTTTGTCAGTATCATCGTATTGATTGAGGCATATCTGAAGTGATCACCAGGTCCTTCACCTTGTAATTTTTGAGCGCCTTTGGCAACCTCCATCCATGTTTCTAGCTCGCCCGTCTTGGCTCTTGGAGAGTTAAACGATGCTGCGAAAAACCTTACTACGTCTGAGTCAGGATTTAGCACTGACTGGAGTGTTTCTTCGTTATCTAAACCTGTAGCCATATTCAGTACGTTGTGCACCGTAATGTCACTCCAGCTTGTACCCTTGAGCTCGGGAACGTAGGTAGTAATTAGTGCTTCTGGATCAATCTTTCCTTCTTCGACGAGCATAGCTACCACTGTACCTACCGTTGTTTTCGCAGCAGAAGCCCAAATATGTGAGTCTGTTGGCTTCATACCAGGGTATGCTTCGTATACTATTTTCCCTTGATGGATTAACATGAAGCCCTGAGTTCTAAACTGCTCATCTGCAAGGTATTCATCCATTGTTACCTCACCTTTGGTCTCAGTCTTCACTATCAATTTTCCAAGTTGAGACTGAATGTTTTTAACCAAAGGTTTGTAGTTTTCACTTGGTGCAGCCAGGGCAGTTGGCATGAATTCACTCATGTGCATATTATAATACAGTGCATGATCCCCCCCCATCTGCCAATGGAAGTTGTTGAATTCTTTGCGAGCGGCCGAAGTGAATTCGGGTGAAAACGGCTTTTTAGCATCTTTTACTGGCATAGTGACCAGTGCTCCTTCGACTTGAAGTGCGGCTTCCACTGGGTTTAGAGCTGCTCCACTGCTCTCTGTAGAACCAGCGAAGACAACGTTTGAAAGAGCTAATGAAGCAGTAAGTGCAAGTGCTATCGGTTTAACTTTCATCTTTATATTTTCCTGCATAGTTTGTACGGTAATATGATATGATTGAGCACCACACTGGTATAGGTCATTTAACGCCAATATGTACATAGAGATCCTTGATGAGTAGTCAACTTAACACAACACTTTCAGACAACTTGCTTCCTTTCATAGCGTATTTCGAGAAACGAAATATTCAGTGGAAACAAGTAGCTGATAAATACAACATTCCAACAGCTGAAGTCGACGAATCATTGTGGTTATCCTCTGCTCATATTATGCAGTTCTTGAATGAAATGAGCCTTATAACCAATACTAATCTTGGTTATGAAGTAGGAAAAAATCTCTCACTGTCAAATATTTCGCCTTCTATCGATACACTTGTGAACAGCTGTAATGACCTTGAAGGCTGTATTCATAAACTGATTGAGATCATGTCCGATTTGAACAATCACGTGATTGTTTGGACAGAGGAAATTGACGGACGTTGGTATTTATGTCATCGTGGATTTTATTCCCCAAGAACAGTTGGGTATGAACACACTGAGTGGTTTCGTACCTTTGCTTTAGTTTTATTATGTAGAAACTTTTTAGGCGAAATTTGGGTTCCCCTTAAAGTCTTCATGAGTTCACCTTCCAATATTGCCAATCAAAGGCTGGCAGGAAAATATACATTCAACTGCGAGTTTGGTGCTATCCAAGTCCCATTGAAAAATAATTTTAAGCCTTTAGTTGAAGATATACCAAATTTAGAATGGAAAACAAAGATCACAAGACTGGCAAATACGTATGCACTACTACCATTTTTTACCTCTGAGTGGTTTGGTCGATTCTTGGGGGTGTCTAAGAGAACATTACATCGACAACTTAGAGCAAATAACACGTCGTTCAAAAGAATAAGAGATGAAGCGAGGAACAGAACTGCAAGGCGCTTATTGAGTGACACACCTTTAACGCCTAAAGAAGTCGCGTGGCGTTGCGGATATAGCGATTTGTCAAACTTTAATAGAGCCTTCAAAACCTGGAACAATTGCACGCCATCTCAATATAAAAATATGACCTACAGTTCAATTGGTTGACCTTTGTCGAAGTAAAAGCCTTGTATGCCCCACAAGAGATTCAGAAGTGGACTCGCTCTCTCTAGGGTTGAATCAGATTCAACATTTTCGAGTATAATTTTTTCTTTCCTATACCGAATAAATGATTCAAGCACTTTCCAATGCTTACACTGAGTAGGAGCGGGGATCTTTATATAGTCATAATATCCACTGCGGACTTCATTAAATCTTGGATCTCCTTGATAGATATCCAAGTCATCGATCGCTAGAGTCACTCCTTTATGCTTCAAATACTCTAATGCGACTCTAGTACCTTCGCAGCGACCACAGTAGTTTCTTTCTGTTATTTCTACAATCAATCCATATCCTTTAGATTTCAAGTCATCTTTTAACTTTACAATCTGCTCTAGAACTAGGTTATTACAAATAGTTTTTCTCTCTATATTTATGAATATATTTGGTATTTCAAACACATCCTGATATGTTCCAGACGCAACTGACATTCCTAGTCTGGAAAGTAATATATCATCTAGAGTAGTAAAATCCACCGCCTCTCTAGTATAACTAGACCTTAATATTTCATTGATACTCTGGCTAGATATTAGCACTTCAAGGCCCACATCTTTAAAAGTTGAACTCACTATTCTTTGACCTTTATATTTGACTTTGCTTTCAGACATAAAAAACCTTGTGAAACCATATTAATTAGTATAGATAAAAAGTATCGATTAGTACCTCCTTGTACTTAATGACATTATTGTTAAACACAATGCATTTTTATTAGAAGTATGCTTTAAAGAATGCCCATGCGACTGTATCGTTAATGTCAATTTTTTGACTTGTAGACTTCATGCTTCCATTTGAGTTCTCTATCTTGAACTGAGCCCATTTCTTACCATCACTAGTAATTGGAGTCCCAACAGTAAGAGAAGTTTTTAGTAACGATGTATCAATGCTGCCATCCATATATGTATACTCTGGGTTAAGCATGATATAAGTACCATCATCACCTGTTTTATATGAAAGGTAGATTGCTGCCATACCACCAAAAATATTGTTGTTAGATTCTCCCATTGATTGTGCAAAGTTCGAATCATATTCACCGCCCAGTACACCTACGCGAGCAAAACTCATGAAGTTCTTAACTCCAGGGTTAATCATAGAAACAAAACCAAGTGCACCAGTAGTAAAGTTCTGATTATCAATAATATCTAACGAAGCTGCCATTTTGGGAGCTATTGCACTACCAGTGTTATAGACTTGAAAATACTGAAGCCTACTATCACTATAATCACCATCTTTGTCCATGGTCGCTTCCGCTGTTACCATTGAACTACTACCAGTTTTTGAACCTAGGCTAACCGAACCAGACAGCTTCATATCGCCTTGGTTATTAAAACCTAAATAACCTGAAGTATTAACTGCAGTAACGTCAGATGGATCAATCTTAGTTTGTGTGTCGTCAGCTAATGCTGTGTTTACTCCCACACATAACAGTGTTAATGACAATATACCCTTTGAAATACGTCTCATAATGTAACCTTTTGTTTAGCTTTGAAAGGAATATATAATATAGAATTAGCTCGGTATAGGTCATTTAGCGCCAAGGGTGCACTACGTATAAACAGTAGTGGTTTAGTGATCTCGGACACCAAATTAGGTGGTAAAGTCTCCACCATAAATGAGGTGTTCAATGACAAAACGACAACGACGTACGTTTTCTTCTGAGTTCAAAGCAGATGCCGCAAGCTTGGTTCTTGATCAAGGTTACTCAATATCTGAAGCGGCACGCTCTCTAGACATCGGTGATACGGCCTTACGACGCTGGGTCGACCAACTAAAGATTGAGCGTGGCGGAGAAACGCCAACGGTCAAAGCTCTGACGCCCGAACAGCAGAAGATCCAAGAGTTGGAAGCTAGGATTAATCGCTTAGAAAGAGAAAAATCCATACTAAAAAAAGCTACAGCTCTCTTAATGTCGGACGAACTCGAACGTTCTCGCTAATTGACCAGTTGAGGGAGCATGAACCGGTCAAAGTTCTTTGTGAGCTGTTCGATGTCGCGTCTTCTTGCTACTACGAGTTTAAACAACGAAAGCCGGTTGCTAATCGCTGTCTCGTCCCAAAATACTGTCAACAGCGTTAGTTGTTGGCTTTTTTCATGCTCTTCATTTGGCGTTTTCATGCCGAGGCTGAGATGCAGCCTCATACTGTTATAGATACTGATTGACTCTTTTACGGAGTCTAGAAAACCTTGCAAGGTTCTCAATGGCATAGAGAAAAGTAAACGCCCCATGAACCCACGGGGCGATATGACTAATGTTTGAAGTTCCAAGGTAGGAGCGCATCGACATCTGGCTCTGCTTTTGCCAGCTCTTTCATGCACTTGACCATGTAGTCGTATAGGATAAGGCCGTTGGCTTTTGCAGTTTCCACGATACTGTAAAGCATCGCGCTCGCGTCAGCCCCGTTAGGATTGGCCGAGAATAACCAGATGGTATGACCTTATATACTAAGACTCACCTATGGTGCGTTTTTGGAGGTCATCAATATGGAACCCGTCAACTATTCTGCTTATATTGGGCTTGATGTGCACAAGGATACGATTGCTGTTGCGATTGCAAGTCCAGAACGGCAGGGAGAAGTTCGCTTTTATGGGAACATTTCTTCAGCAAAGGATGCCGTTATTCGTCTAATGAAGAAGCTCATCAAGCTACACAGTACGATCCTTGTCTGCTACGAAGCAGGCCCAACAGGCTACGGGCTGTATAGGTTGCTACTTAGCATGAACATAGATTGTACCGTTGTGGCTCCTTCTAGAATACCTAAGATATCAACCAACAAGATCAAAAACGATCATCGCGATGCCGTCGCTTTAGCGAGGTTGTTGAGAGCGGGCGAGTTAGTTGATGTCTGGGTACCTGACATGACACATGAAGCTATGCGTGATCTTGTGAGAGCCAGAAGTTGTGCAAAGAAAGATACTAAGGTTGCAAAGCAGCGAATTCAAAGCATTCTTCTGAGAACGGGGAAAAAGTACGAAAAGAAAATGTGGACTGTGCGCCATCGAGTATGGCTAGCCAACCAATCTTTCCCCTTGGCGTCTCAACAAATAGCTTACGAACACTATCGACAAAGCTTGGAGCAAATAGAAAATCGTATTGAGCAACTAGACCAAGAAATTGATAGGTTACTTCCTAACTGGTCGCTTTATAGCCTGGTTAATCAACTGCAAGCTTTAAAAGGTGTCGGACGTACTATTGCAATCTCCGTCGTGGCTGAGCTGGGTGATTTCTCTCGATTTAGTAATCCTAAACAAATAATGGCGTTTCTTGGTCTAATACCTGGAGAGCACTCAAGTGGTAGTATTACTCGTAAAGCTGGGATCACTAAGGCTGGAAATGTTGAGTTAAGACGGCTTCTGTATGAGGCTGCATGGGCATATAGAAACAATGCTAAGGTCGGTAGTTGGCTAATCACGAATCGACCAGATAGCGTATGCCAAGAAGCCAAAGATATATCCTGGAAAGCTCAACAGCGGTTATGCTTTCGTTACCGAAGCTTGGTAGCTAAAGGGAAAAAATCACAAATAGCAATTACTGCTGTTGCTAGAGAGTTGCTTGGATTCATGTGGGACATTGCAGTTACTACTCGAAACCAGAACGTTTAAAAATTTGCTTGAAAGTGAAGAAGCTCTGGTGAGTAATCCTCGTCAAGAATTTAAGCGACCACTTGGTTAGATGCTAGTAGCCAGATAGAGGTAAACTCATTACGAAAACCATGTTGGGGCTAAAGATCCCCGAATAAGAGTATGTATAACCCAAGTAATTGCTGATTCACTTTCAGGCAATTCTAGCGTTGAAAACATGCCTCATCTCACAGAGGAGAGAGAGGTTTTACCTAAAAACTTGAAAAAGGTCATAAGAATTTTTTCGGCCAATGACCAGCGGTTTAATTGCGCGTTCAGCACGGTTATTGGTAAACGCCCCATGAACCCACGGGGCGATATGACTAATGTTTGAAGTTCCAAGGTAGGAGCGCATCGACATCTGGCTCTGCTTTTGCCAGCTCTTTCATGCACTTGACCATGTAGTCGTATAGGATAAGGCCGTTGGCTTTTGCAGTTTCCACGATACTGTAAAGCATCGCGCTCGCGTCAGCCCCGTTAGGATTGGCCGAGAATAACCAGATGGTATGACCTTATATACTAAGACTCACCTATGGTGCGTTTTTGGAGGTCATCAATATGGAACCCGTCAACTATTCTGCTTATATTGGGCTTGATGTGCACAAGGATACGATTGCTGTTGCGATTGCAAGTCCAGAACGGCAGGGAGAAGTTCGCTTTTATGGGAACATTTCTTCAGCAAAGGATGCCGTTATTCGTCTAATGAAGAAGCTCATCAAGCTACACAGTACGATCCTTGTCTGCTACGAAGCAGGCCCAACAGGCTACGGGCTGTATAGGTTGCTACTTAGCATGAACATAGATTGTACCGTTGTGGCTCCTTCTAGAATACCTAAGATATCAACCAACAAGATCAAAAACGATCATCGCGATGCCGTCGCTTTAGCGAGGTTGTTGAGAGCGGGCGAGTTAGTTGATGTCTGGGTACCTGACATGACACATGAAGCTATGCGTGATCTTGTGAGAGCCAGAAGTTGTGCAAAGAAAGATACTAAGGTTGCAAAGCAGCGAATTCAAAGCATTCTTCTGAGAACGGGGAAAAAGTACGAAAAGAAAATGTGGACTGTGCGCCATCGAGTATGGCTAGCCAACCAATCTTTCCCCTTGGCGTCTCAACAAATAGCTTACGAACACTATCGACAAAGCTTGGAGCAAATAGAAAATCGTATTGAGCAACTAGACCAAGAAATTGATAGGTTACTTCCTAACTGGTCGCTTTATAGCCTGGTTAATCAACTGCAAGCTTTAAAAGGTGTCGGACGTACTATTGCAATCTCCGTCGTGGCTGAGCTGGGTGATTTCTCTCGATTTAGTAATCCTAAACAAATAATGGCGTTTCTTGGTCTAATACCTGGAGAGCACTCAAGTGGTAGTATTACTCGTAAAGCTGGGATCACTAAGGCTGGAAATGTTGAGTTAAGACGGCTTCTGTATGAGGCTGCATGGGCATATAGAAACAATGCTAAGGTCGGTAGTTGGCTAATCACGAATCGACCAGATAGCGTATGCCAAGAAGCCAAAGATATATCCTGGAAAGCTCAACAGCGGTTATGCTTTCGTTACCGAAGCTTGGTAGCTAAAGGGAAAAAATCACAAATAGCAATTACTGCTGTTGCTAGAGAGTTGCTTGGATTCATGTGGGACATTGCAGTTACTACTCGAAACCAGAACGTTTAAAAATTTGCTTGAAAGTGAAGAAGCTCTGGTGAGTAATCCTCGTCAAGAATTTAAGCGACCACTTGGTTAGATGCTAGTAGCCAGATAGAGGTAAACTCATTACGAAAACCATGTTGGGGCTAAAGATCCCCGAATAAGAGTATGTATAACCCAAGTAATTGCTGATTCACTTTCAGGCAATTCTAGCGTTGAAAACATGCCTCATCTCACAGAGGAGAGAGAGGTTTTACCTAAAAACTTGAAAAAGGTCATAAGAATTTTTTCGGCCAATGACCAGCGGTTTAATTGCGCGTTCAGCACGGTTATTGTCTATCGATAAGTGACCGTCGTCAATGTAGCGGATGAGCTTCGGCCATTGTCCAAGCGTGTATTTTATCGCTTTACCCAACGGGCTAGACGCTATCACTTGTTGAGTTGTCATCCACTCGTACAACTCATCCAGTATTGGCTTGGCATGCTGTTGGCGTTCAGCTTTTCGTGTTTCGACAGACGCACCTTTTAAGCGGGATTCTATTCCATACAGCTTCTGGATTTTGGCCAACGCTTTATCTGCTTTGCCTGACTTACCTTTACCTTGAAGCTTCTTAGCATCCATGAACTTACGACGTGCATGCGCCAAGCAGCCGACATTGGTTACTTGATGAAGGCCATCATAAGCACCATAGCCATCGGTTTGCAGATAACCACTGTAATCCCCCAAGAAGGCAACAGGGCACGCCCTCGCGCGACTGTTTTGATAGTCGTACAAGGCGATATTTTTCACGTTGGGAAGTGCGACTTCTGGCGAGTCTGCGCCTGAGCAGTATAGCCACATGTAGCATTGCTTATCTTCCTTGAGGACATTGAGCGGCGTTTCATCCGCCTGAACCACCACTTGTTCAAGTAGGTGTGTTTTCAAGGCCGCGTAAAGCGGTGCGAACTTTTCACTGACTTGGATAACCCACCTTGCCATAGTCGTGCGCGATAGTTCGATACCCGATTGGGTAAAGAGCGACTCTTGGCGATACAGCGGCATCGCGTATTGATATTTGCCAAGAATGATATTGGCCAGCAGGCTTTCTGTCGCGAAGCTTTTAGGGATAATGCTTTGCGGCGCTGGTTTTTGAACGATGTGGCTTTTTTCTTCAGTTTGCTCGCACTGACGACAAGCATATTTAGGACGAACATATTCCAGCACTTTGAGTACCGCTGGCGAGAACTCTAGCTTTTCACTGCGGTCTTCACCGATTTTATGCAGGTTATGCTTGCAGCACGCACACTGCTTTTCATGGTCGTCTAAATCGAGTTCGATAACCTCACGAGGCAAGGTTTTTGGAAGTGGCTTACGCTTACCACGTTTCTTCGTTGTGGTGGTTGTCGTGACCTCAACCTCATCTTCCTTAGCGGCTTCACATTCCACTTCGTTGAAGAGGTCACCTTGAGATGCATCGTAAGGCTTTAACGCCTCCGAGCGTTTAGCGAACTGGCGGTCGAAGGCAAACTTGAGTTGTTCAAGTAGCGATTGGCGCTCTTGTTTCAATCGGTTTTCTGACGCCATGAGCGCTTTCACCATCGCTTGTAGCTCGGCAACATCTTGACTTTCTGGGTTGATATTTGGCGTCTTTTTCATGGCATTTATTATACTGAAATCATGCCGCTAACGCTTGGTATATAAGGCTTTATTATCGTTTAAGTCATTGTAAAATCGTTTATTCTTACGGGTCTATGGCCGATAATCGTGAAGCCTGAAAGCAGCCTATCAAGCTCAAATTGAGTCAGGGTAAACACCTCATTTTTCTCTTTTGATGGCCATTTGTACTTGGCTTTTTCGAGGCGTTTGTACCAAAGAGCAAAGCCTGTTTTATCCCAGTACAATACCTTGATTTTGTCGCGCTGTTTATTGGTGAACAGGAACAGTGCGCCACTTCCTAAAGGTAAGTCGGTGTCACTTTCGATAATCGCGGCGAGGCCGTTGATGGACTTTCTAAAGTCGACACTCTCACGATATAAATAAATCTCTGGAGCGCTAAGCATGCGTTTCATGATAGCGCTCCGATGAGTTCTGCTAAGTAAGCGGCTGGCGTGCCTTGTGGGATGCTCAGCTCAACATCATTGACGAGCAGAGTCATGTTAGCCGTTACCACTGTCGCTTGATACTTGGTTGTCTTTTCGACAACTTCAGCTTTTACGAAGCCTTGAGAAACCTCAATTTTATTGAGCTGCTGGCGCTTGGCATAAAACGTCGAAGGGTTGATCTCCTTGAGTTTGCAAAAAGCGAGTGTTGACAACGAACTCGATTCAGATTGCTCGATAAGCGTTTGCCATTCTTGGTTAGTGCGTCGTTTTCCCATTTCCAAATCTCCTTATGGTTGGAGATTTGATCTTATTGTTCGTTCTAGGTGATTAGAATGCGGGGTTTATGATGCGCTTACAGAGAAAACGCGTTTTACCCGATATTCCGCAGCCAATTTAGGAATAAACCGCTTCATACAGTGCGCCAAGAAGCTTGAGCAGCCGAATCTGATGCTCTTGAATGCCCGTGATGAAGTTTTGACCGCCAAACTCGAGTGTGTCGATACCTTCGAATTTTAAGAATACCCAACGAGCCGTCGGTTTGGTTGTCGTTTTGTTCTTCACCATGCTAGGAAAGAACTCTTCGGTCTTAGTGAGACTCTCTCGGATTTTGTGCTCTAAGCTTGCGTAAACGAGTAGGCTAAGCGTCATGATCATCAACAGTGCCTCAATTCGCTGAGGTTTCTTCAGGAAAATTGATGATGTTAGGAACTCAGGGCTTTTCAAGAAGCGAAATCCGCGCTCTACCTTTTGCTGTGACTTGTAATGCTCAAGCAACTCAGCCATTGTTAGATCGGCGCAGTCAGTATCGTTGGTTGCGAGAATAAACATACCTGCTTTAAGCTTGGCCAGCTTCACTCTTTCTAGATCGGTATAAGGCGTAGCATCTATAACATAATGGTAACCCGCTGGCTTTGCGCCTTTCTTCGGCCGACCGCGACCTGAATAGATTGGCTCTTTAACGATGGTTGGTTGCGCAAAGCCAAGCAAATGACACTGGCTGACGAAGTCGCTCATTGCTTGCTCGGCATCCACTGCGCAAGCAAACTTCTTTTCATTAGTTGTCCCAGTACTTTCAGCTCTTTGGTGATATTTTTATCTAAGTTCTTATAGAACGTTGCCTCTTCTCGTTTGGTTGCTTGTTCACTATGAACCAACAGCCATTTCTGAGATACTGAGCCATAGTCAGCGTCAATCCAACAACCCGAGTAACCATTACCGATAGGACTCAACTGCTTTAGTTCAAGGTTCATTAAGGCTTCTTTGGCCGACTTAATGGTCATTGGAACACGCGTAATAAACTTCTGTTGTTGCTCATCCAGTGAACGAATGCTTTCCTCGGTGTATAGAGCGGCATCGGCGATGAAGTAGCGACTGTTTTGAGCAGCCTTAAGGCAATGAATATGCCGTTTAGTGACCTCTGAAAATGCCTTAGCGTCATTGGTGTTGCCACTGAGCGCTTGCATGTAAACAGGTAGGCCTGCTTGATTTTCACAAATCAGTTCAAGAACCACTTGATTTAGCTCTGGACGGTGGTCTCGGCTGTAGCCTTTTACCAGTTTGATGGCATTAAGATCTTCGTTTTGGGCGTATTCACCATCGACATGAAAACTCGTGATATCGAGGTGGACAGAGTCTGTTTTAAGTCCAAGCTTATCAACGACATGCTCTGCAATCGCTTGATAAACTGCGGACACATCTGCTTCATATAAAGCATCTAACGTGCGTCCGAGTACATCGTCAGTTAAATGGTGCGCTTCAATGTCTTTAGCGAGTAACTTGGCAACAGGCTTCGTCTCGAAGAAGTCAGAGAACATATGCAGCGTTCTACTGTGAAAGCCAAGACCATTCAGAATCATAGCTAAGACTGCATCGCCATGTGAGACGTTGTGATCCGAGTACTTGGGAATGATGCGATCAATAATGCCTGGTAAACCGACTTCATGACAGAAAGCAGCGATTAGCCCTAAGTGGTCCAGGCGTTTAATGACAGGTTGAACAGCAGACATAATAAGTGACCGTTAAATAACAGTAATAGATCAAAACTGGGGATCGCGGTCAAGAGGCCTATCGCACTAACCGTTGTAAATGATCACTGGATCACATTATTTTAATTCTGAAATTGGCTGCGGAATGACGGTTTTACCATGAGTGCTGTAGTAATGGCTAAGTCGCTGAATCGACGAGGCCTACCTCGCTTATTCTGTCTACTTTGTTTCCACTCTTTTATGGTCTCTTCATCAATCCAGAAAGTAAGTGAGCCGCGGTTAATTAGGGCTTTGTTGTACTGTTTCCAGTTAGTTGTTTTATAACGAGGTTTCGGCATGAGGCTACGAGGATTGATGAGTGTAGCCGATCAGATCGTGACTTCCTGATTTAGTTCCATCGAATTACGCAACAAAGCCTTTACAGAGGTCAAATAACCTCTTTTTTTCATTTTGGCTCATTTGGACAGAATTCGCTTAGAATCATCATGCAAATTAACAAAAATGAATAACTTCAATTATGGACCGTCGCCTAGTTCGGTTTCACAACAGCAGTGAAGGAGTAATATTATACAGAGCTAACGACAACAAAAATGATGGCTTGTTTAAACACCTTTTCTATCACTAATAAACAACACTCAGAATTGATAAATCAAACCTGTGTTATCAAGCGCGCTATAAATGGTTCTTTGATTGTTAGTGGTAAAACCTCTAGTCCCGCCTTGTTCACGCACTTTACGTCTCATTTCAATCCACTCAGCACTACCCCAGCGAGACGACTGCGCTTTCAATCGTTCGAATTCATTGTTTAACGTGTCGATCACATCACCACCTAGTAGGAAGAAGCCCATTTCATTATTGTAGATTAGCGAACGAAAATCTAAGTTGGTTGTACCAACAAATGCACGGTCATCAACCACCAAAAATTTTGCGTGCAATTTACCATAATGTTCACTGCCACCAAGGTTGACCGCGTCTGGCTTACCAAGCTGATAAAAGAAAATCCGCGGATGGTTCACAAGCTTTTGCCAAGACTCCGAGTCCAAAAAATCACTATTTTCTTCGTTCAAACTGAGATCACGGTCTAGCCACTGCTTCTTATCTTCCTCCGACATCAACATATTTGGTGCGGTATGCATGTCGATAACCGCTTGAGTAAAAAAATTGTCACTGGTTAAGACAGAATTAGTAATGATCTCCAGTTGCCGATTAGGGTCTTTTTCAAGCCACGCAAGTGTCGCATTAACATCTCTCCCTAGACGTTTTTCATCTTTCAATAAGTCAGACTGTAGAAACAAATAAGGCGAAACAATGCGTACTTTAGTCACAGTTTGATCTTCGTAACCGACTCGCCCTAGAATGCCACTAATCGAGTTGGCATTCGCAAGTTTATTATGGCTGTAGTTACCAATTAACTCAGAGTTAATTAGATTATCTAGTTCATGTGCAAAGCGGGTTTCAGTACGTGTAAACCCTTTCTGCAAATGTTCTCCTGCTTTTAGATAAGCGGGTTTGAAAGTGCTACTCCCGCGTAATGATTTAAGTACATCACTCTGTTTTTGCATTTCGAGGTTATAACTTAAGACCGTAGACAACTCTTTGTTCCCAGGTTTCGAGAATAGTACTGAGTAATAGTATTCCGCTAGCTGGGTGGGTGAACTGTGTATATCTGAATTTTCCAACGGTTTAATGATCACCTCGATATCTTTAAACGCTGTCAGATCAGGCTCAGCCTCTTCGGTTAGCCCGTAATAATGCACTGAAATATTACGACCACCCGTCATCAATGCCGCACGATTTGGGTAAGCTCCATCAGCAATCAACAATTTATCATGTGAGCGCCTATTTAAGTCTGACTCCCATTTCGTCAGCGCATTGAAGATGACAATTTGAATTCGTGCTCTTTGTTCAGTGACTTCACCCGTTTTTGAGATCACATACCCAGCTTTGCTTTCACATTGCTTAAGCCCTTTAAGATCTTGATGTACCATACTAAACGAGCCTAAGCTATCTACCATTAGTCGGATATCAACTCCCCTTTGCACCGCTTCACATAATGCACCCAGTACCGAGGTACCAACGATATCTGTGGAGAAAATATAATAAGTTAAGTCGAGGGTGTGCTTGGCATGATCAATAAGATAGATTTTATCCGCTATACTTTGAACACCACTATCCATGTCCGTTCCGAGGATTTTAACCCAAGAATCTTGGTGTGGCAGTGCGGATTCGCTGGCCAGCTTAATGTAGTCCCTATCTTGCTCTTTCGGAGAACGCCATCTTCTATCTTCCATATGTTGCGTTGTCCACGGATCGATAATCGCATTTTCAGGAGGTTGTGGTGCAGTTGCACAACCAGAGACAACGACGCTGACAATCAGCATAAGCAATAGATGATTTAATTTCACAAAAAATTCCCTTTGATCTGTAATACAGATTGAAATATAACTTTGAGGTCAATAGCTTTCCAAGTTCTTTAATTCTAGTACACTTTCACGTAGCCCGAACCATTCGGGGAATCTATTGCAGTACTCGACGAGACTATCTATGTTAAGAGAGTATCAGCAAGCCTGAAGTGACCATCAAAAGGGTCATTTAACTGTTCAACTATATGTTTGCTTTGTACCTGCAAGACTGGACACCACATTAAACGACATTTTGCTGTTCAAAGTTAACTGAGCTTGGGTACCCAAGAGCACTGTGCCTTCTCGTTCGATTATAATCAACTCTATGTTATCGAAGATCGTTGGTCACATCTGCTCTCTCGTCATAACCGGCTCATATTGGACCACTTCACTTTCATTAAATGGAAAAAGCTCTCAGCACAAGAATTGACGCTTCCTATGTCAAGCCAATCTCGCTAGATCTTTCAGAACTAGTGGGAATAACTCTCTCACTATATAGCGCTTCAAGTTACAAGCTATTTCTTTAGTTAATAGCCCTTCCGCTGTTCGTCGAGCAACATTGTCTTTTGTTCTGAGATCCCTGCGTATCCTTACCATTGCGACAATCCCAAGGGGCTTGTCGCAAAATCAGCTCGAGGGAAAAGCTATCATCGTCTGTGGTGATGATTGGTGAGTTAAATGACAAACCCTGAAATCATTTTTTGGTGTCTACGTTGGTATGGCTCAACTCCAATGAGTTACGCTAACCTCTGCGACATACTTCAAGAGCGAGGGATTTAAGTTCATCGTTCAACCATTTATCAGTGGTTCATTGAGTATGCCCCAGCATTACGAAAGAGGTTACGCCGTCGTCTATTTGTCCGAACAGACTCTTCGTGGGTGCTTGATGAAGCCTACGTGAAGGGGAAGGGGCATGATCTGTATCGAACTATACTATAACTAGCAAGGCAAGACATTGGGCTTCTATTTCTCTCATCAGCAGGCTGCTTATCAATTCTTGAAGCGACGCTTAAGATACTATGATGTAGATGCGCAGCCTAAAACATTAAACACAGACAGGTACTTTTCATATGCCAGTGCTATTGCTCACCTGAGAGACAAGGACGATTTCGACCGCATGTCGAGCTGCGGCATGTGAAGTATCTCAATAATGGTATCGAATCCGACCACGCTCTCATCAAGAAGCTCGTAGTAGGTATTGTGGTTTTAATGTAGTGGTACGGTAAGTTTGGCCACATAGTGAGGTGAGGAAAAGTAAGTCAAATGACGCTTTGGTAAAGTGTGTGTTGAATCAGCCGAAACAAACAATGGGGCAAAAACACGCTAGATCAAACAGCAAAAAGGCAGCGAGAACGAATCTTCGCTGCCTTTTTAGTATGAAACTTTATTACTCTCGCACATTTCATGTCGGGGGACAATAAAGTCTGATCAAAAAACTAAGCTTTTAGCCTTTCAATGACGATACTAATATCTATAGATTGATCATTTTTGTATTAGACTGCACGAACTACAGGTCATAGCTTGACAATAAAGTTTGATCAAAAATTTATACCCAAGTCGCTTAGTGATCACATAGAGACACATCCAAACGTAACGCCCCTATGAGCATTCACCAGTTAGGTCAAACGCATAAAGACCAGTACTAAATATGCCCGTCAAGACTGCAAAACTCAGCCTTAAATTCAAAACTATTGTTCATCAAAATTAGACTATAGAGTTCGAAAGATAATATTTGATTATTCTTTGAGTTAACCAATACAGAGGGCATGAAATGGACAAAACAACCCAACCTGGAGCTGTCTATTCAGTACTAAAGGTGTTCACTATCGTCTCTGCCTTGGCTGACCAAAAAGAGGCCTGTCTAACTGACCTCTCAAAACAGTTGAGAATGTCGAAAGCAACGACCTTGCGTTTTTTACAAACAATGAGGAGTTTAGGATTTGTGCATCAAAAAAGAGGCGAAGAGAAGTACCTATTAACATCGAAGCTATTTGAGCTTGGTTCAAAAGCGCTTGAGCATGTTGATTTAATCGACGCGGCAAACAAGGAAATGACCACTGTCTGCGGCGCCTTTAATGAAACTGTTCACTTGGGAGCCATTGATGAAGACGCCATTATTTACCTTCACAAAATAGATTCAGACTATCACTTTCGAATGCATTCAAAAATTGGTCGACGAAACCCTCTCTACAGCACCGCAATTGGCAAGGTTCTTATGAGCTACTTATCTGACTCCGAAATCAGGAAGCTTCTCGCTACTGTGGAATTCAAAGCTCACACAGACAAAACACTCAAAAACGTTGAGCAACTTCTTGCTGAGCTAGATTGGGTCAAGCATCAACATTATGCGGAAGATATTGAGGAGCAAGAACCGGGGTTACGATGCGTCGCTGTACCTGTGTTTGACCGATTTGGAGAAGCTGTCGCAGCGATTTCAATCTCTTTTCCGACTAATCGATTTGATGAAAAAAGAAAACACGATTACCTCAACTCATTACAACATGCTGCTCGTAACATTTCCAAGAACCTCGGGTATCATCATTACCCTGTATAGCGTTTGAGCTTTATAATGATCACACATTTTGAAGAGCCACTCCGAAAAAGAGAGGCTCTCCTAAATGCTAACTAAAGCGATATTCTATTCACCCACTTATCGAGTCTAGAATAGCTATTATCCTCGATAACAACATTCGTCGTTTCTCTACCATCCTCCGGACGAAGGACGATACCCCATGTCGTTGTGTCTTTCTCCCGTGAACCGTCTTGCGTGATTCCGTTTATTATATTTTTTGTCACACGATTACTGCCCTGAACCCCATTGAGCGCAATACCTTCGTATTGTTTTCCATACTTGTTTGTCGGCGTAGGAGAGTCGGCAACAATCGAACCAAGGTTATCGATGCGATTACTGTCTATCACCACATCGTTAGCACGCTCGACACTGATGGGTCTGACTGAGTTTGACACACTATTTTCAGAGATATTCACGTTAGTTGCAGTCCAACCGTCATACACTCTTTTGATACTCAGACCTACAACGACATCGTTCATAACATTGTTTTGCATTTTGATATTATCAGCGCCTCGTTTACTAGTTATGCCATCATAGGCTCTTTCTACGTAGTTATTGACGAGCGTGAAGTGGTCTCCATACTCTCCGGACTCGCCCCCAGCAGAGACATAGATTGCTGCATCACGAACGCCAAAGAAGCTGTTGTTTCTAATGATTGCCTTTAGTGCTCCCGTCATGAGAATTCCACTATCTCCACCCGCTAAGTAGTAAGGATCCGTATAATTTTGAGTGCCTATGAAAACAATATTCTCTATGAGTAGTTCATTTAGTTTGCTCTTACCTGAGCTTGTCGCACCACGAATTGAGAGCGCATCTGCTGTCTGCTTTGTTCCTTCTCTTCCTTCCGGGGTCTTATGACGAAGAGGAACAACAGTAGAAACCTTGGCTTTTGACATATTGAACGTACCACCAGTCCAATCGAAGTTCGCTAGTACGCTCACACCGCCACACTCATCCGATTTTGACGAATGCGTATCGAAGCTAAACATATCCCCATCCAACTGCTCCGTAGCAATAAAACTAGCCTCACTAGCATCTACTTTAAGATCGTTCCTCAAATAAACTTTTGTATCCTGACTGATGTAATACGTGCCCGTAAGCACCAGTTCAGAGCCTGTATTGGTCGCTTGTTGGAGCGCAGCTTGGAGTTTGCTTGAATCACCCTTGGGGTTTATCGGAGCAGAAATACAGTCTTCGGCGATTGCGGCGCTAGAGACTAAGGAAAGGATCAGAAAGGGTAGTTTTTTTGATAAATGATTGAGGTTCATGAATTTCTCTTGTCTTATTTCTGTTATTGTTTAAATGAGTATGTATATTGTTGTTATAAGCACTAAGGCGTCCACCTTAGCTAACAAATTAATCATTTTCAGTAAATAACAATTGAACAAGGTAATTTATTGCCTTCAGAAACATCATAAGTTGCCTGCAAGGCTCGAAATCAAAAACAAAGACATCAATTATGTTTCGCCGGAAACTAAAAAAACCCTTAACGAGAGTCAACTCATTAAGGGTTTCGTTATTATGTATATCTACACTGTTGCTGCAGATTTGGTTACTTTTGTACCTTCAAGTTTACGTTCAGACCTAACCAACAAGGTGCCGATTAGAGCTAGAATTGCTGCAATTACGACAAACAGCATTCTTCCCCACAATGGGTTAGGAACTAACGTTAAGGAAACAATGAACACCGATGCGATAAGTACCATCTTACCTAGTACGCTGTTCTGCTTGTTATCCATTGCAACACTTTCTATCGTGTCTTCAACGACAACTTCAGTATCAACATTGGTGAAGAATTGCTTTACTTCGGCTTCTCGTTTAGCCGTTAGGCCCTTGTAGAAGAACTGAGAACAAATAAAGAACGGTAATGTAATCGACATGTGTCCAATCAGACCTAACGTTACTGACTTCATCTCAGTGTATTCACGAGAAGTGAGTGGCTGGTCTAAACCAAGAATCGATTGCAAAACTTCTGGTGTTAGAACAAAGGCAATAAAACTAGAAACACACATACCGACGACAACTGTACCCCACCCTGC
Organism: Vibrio sp. KUL80; assembly: GCF_059725495.1. Taxonomy (NCBI): domain Bacteria; kingdom Pseudomonadati; phylum Pseudomonadota; class Gammaproteobacteria; order Vibrionales; family Vibrionaceae; genus Vibrio; species Vibrio sp. KUL80. The sequence continues at coordinate 1,258,027 of NZ_AP045842.1, read as the reverse complement.
CCAATCTGGTGTTTTTCTAACAAAGAAACACATGATAGATGGGATAAGAATAGGGAAACCAATTAGCGTACTCACTAACATCGTTAAATCAAACAGACCAAACTCTTTGAGTGATGTTAGGAAGAGTGCTGAAACAATAATAATGATACCAAATAGCGCTGTCAGTAGTTTACTCACAAAAATCAGATGCGATTCCGATTGATTCTTACAGAAATATGGCTGATAAACACTCTTTAGAATAATACCCGCATTTCTGTTTAGCGCTGAATCCATTGAAGACATAGTGGCAGCAAACATAGCGGCCAGCATCAAGCCAACCATACCCACAGGCATTTCACGACTAACAAACATGAAGTAGGTCGCATCCGCTACTTTATTACCTAGTCCAGCCAATCCCCAAGTGCTTGTATCTGGATAGTGAGCTGCTACATACCAAGCTGGTACAAACCACAATAGTGGACCAATAAGCATCAGCGTACCCGCAAGAATTGCGGCTTTACGAGCATTTTTAGTGTCTTTTGCAGCGATATATCGATACGAATCCACCATGTTGTTGGTACTAAAGAATTGTTTAATAAACATGAAGATAAACCAACCAACAAACAAGTAAGCGTGGTTGTATCCGTCACCGATGAATGGCTGCTCAGGAAGACCTGCTTCAAGCAATGGTGTTAAGCCACCTGATTTCCAAATCGCCACAGCACCTGTTACCAGGGTCATTGTCGTTAGAATTATCATTTGCATAAAGTCTGATGCGATAACAGCCCAGCTACCGCCCACAAGGGACATAAACAAAACAACAGAACCAGCGACTATGATTGTTAACTCAAGAGGTAACCCAATTACTGCACTACAGAATACTGCCAGTGCGTTGATCCAGATAGCGGCTTGTAGAACACTGAGTGGCACGTTAGCCCATGTAAAAACCTGTTCGTTCACGGGCCCCAATCGCATACGGACACCTTCCAGTGGGGTGTCAACTCGCATTTGACGCGCTTTTGCAGCAAAAAACAGGTAGTTACATAAGTAGCCGAGAGCATTTGCATAAAAAACGGTTGTCGCAACTGCAAAGCCTCCAGTTAATGCTTTTCCCATGTGACCTGTGAACGTCATAGCACTAACAGCTGTCATGAACGATGTGGAACCCACCATCCACCACAGCATTTTGCCGCCCCCACGAAAATAATCACTTGTGGAGTTACTGAAGGATTTGAATAAGACCCCAATTGCCACAAGGAAGCCAAAGTAAACCAATACGATTGCTATATCAATCATGTTTCTTCCCTTTCATATTTATTTCAACGTAATTTATTTTAAATTTGTTCGTTTTGCCCGAACATTAATCAAAAAATCCGATTTGAATATACAGTGAACATAAGCGACATCTGCGTACAAATCGCGATATAACTTATTAATCACCGACAATCCTTATGTGGACCACATTTAACAATCAATTAAAACCAACGATACCAATTTACATTTTCTAACTTCTAAGTGAAATGATAATTTTTGGTAACTTTGAGGGCAAATTTTGCGCGACACGGTTTTGTTATGAGACCTACCCTTTCGGTCAATTGTTGTTAAAAGCTAGCAAGCCCCCTTAACTTAATTGTAAGCACTTACTTTGCCCCAAATACTTATATTAAATAATGTAGTCACAAATAAATGAGAAAAAGTCTCAATTGCAACTCCTGTTCCTAACTCAACTTCAGCCACCGAACACATCTGTTGAGCCCGAAAAAAGGATTAAATCTCTGCTGATGAAAAGTCAATAGTTATACAACCAATAGTTATAAAACCAATGGCTTATGCAGAGTCTTTATAGTTCAATACTGTAAGCTAGAAGAAATATTTATACTCTTAAAGTAGCAATCAGTTCGGAAATAACATTTGGACTCTCTAACTTGCATTTTTATAAAACAAAATGTTCTTTAAACCTAAATCTGTGACTTTAATCACAGTGTTAAGTAAGCTATTAAACTTACCGAAATAACCAGCATAGTCACCGAATAAACATGACGATCTGACATACGTTTCATCAAGTAGGCAGCCACCGGAACACCAAGAAATGAGCCAATAAAAAATAAGATTGCCGTGTGGATATCTGACTGTCCACCTTTGGCATACCCTGCCGCAGCAATCGCAGACAAGCAAAGTGCAAGAACCACGGAAGAACCAACGGCCTTCTTAATGTCAACATGCAACACGTTGTTGAGCACCGGAAGTAGCAACACACCGCCACCAACGCCAGTAGACCCCAAAACAGAACCACAGAACATTCCAGACATGATGGCTTTTTTAGTGTTTGTCTTTGGCGCTATCGGTACCGTTTCAACCGTATCCGCCACTGGTGTAGATTTGTATTTTGAGAAAACAGAGATCAATGAACCAACCATGACGACTGTCACCAGCCAAGCAACCATCTGCTCCGTCGCTTGAGCATAAAAAGGGTGGTTACTGAAGAAAACCACCATTTGCGTGACAACCAATGTGACTGGTACCGCGCCGACAAACAACAAAGCGATCTTGTTCCAAGAAACGTTACGCGCTTTAATGTGCACTAGCGACGCATTGATCTTAACCATTGCCGAAATCATACTTGCAGTACCCACAGCCAGTACAGGAGACATACCACAGAACAACTGCAACATCGGTATTAACAATACACCTCCTCCCACACCAGTCAGCCCCAGGCATAAACCAAAAACACTCCCCAGAAGCAGTTTCAAAACTACTGCATCGGCAGACCATACGTTCGTCAGCAGTTCATAGAACGGCATAACACTCTCCTTCACAACCATAATTAAAACACTTTTTCAATAAAAACAATCTAACGTACCAATTAGTTTTTTATTTATGGCGTTGATCATATTTTGGCTGTTTTATTTGCAGTACACTAACACTTCTAGTCACACGTAACGATGACAGTATGACCATACCAGTACCCACATCACTGCAAGCAATGACAACTAGGCTCACAATCGACAAACGAGAAGCCGTCTACTTCAGTAACAACAAAGCATCCGGGTTTTATCGGGTTGAGAGCGGATTTATAGGCCTATATCAGGTGGCAGAAACGGGCAAAGAATCTTTGCTTAGGTTGTACGGAAAAGGGTCGTACTTTGGCTACCGCTCTCTGTTTACCGGTCAACGCTATCCTGCTACGGCCAGAGCCATGGAAAACAGCATTATCAGTAAGGTCAATGTCCATACTTTTGAGGAGTTGCAGCAACAGTCTCCCGCTCTCACCAAGGCGTTAACAACAGAGGTCTGTCAAGAGTTGGGGGAAGCGGAGCGACGTCTGGTCCAGTTTAGTGCTTTCAATGCCAAGAATAGAATCATCGATGCGATACAACATTTTTTCACGCACTACCCGCACTACCCTTGGACTTACCGAGAGATAAGCGAATACAGCGCTACTGACGTCACGACTGTGATTCGTTTTTGCAAATCACTAAAACAAGTAGGCGTATTAAGCAAACACCATCGCAAACCCTATCCTCTAGATCTATCCAAACTGACTAGTGCCAAGCCGAAATCCAAGGAACCTGTTGAATGAAAAAGATCCGCTCTAAAAAGTCATCGTGGCGACAACAAGGAATCGCCCCTGATTATCGCTTTTCACTTGCTAACGAGCGTACCTACCTAGCGTGGATTAGAACGTCATTAGCCTTACTAGCGGGTGCTATTGCCCTTGATCAGCTTACCCCTGAGCTCGCTAACCCATTAGTGCGCCTATTGCTTTCTTGTTTCTTATGCATCTGCTCAGGAGTCGTTGCCATCTACGCCTATCGGCGATGGTCTCGCAATGAACAAGCCATGAGACTAAATCAAGAACTGCAATATACATCCAACATGAAGATCATCAGTGGGGCCATTTTAGTTCTCACCTTCATTATTACCTTGGCCATCACTCTATGACTACCGTCAAGGGTCTGCAGTTGGAACGGACTGCCTTATCGTGGTTACGAACTCAGCTAGTCATGTTTGCCATCGGTGTTGTGCTGCTAAAAGTGTCGATGCCTGAGCATGCAGCACTGCCTTATTTAACCGGTGCGATAGCGATGCTTGTCGCTATTGTTTGCTCTCTCTCTCACGGCAGAATCATCAAATTTTTTACATCAATAATAATAGTACTGATAGCCGTTACGTACGCCCTAACTATGCTATCTGAAGTCTTCATAGGAACTATCTAATGAACCAAGTTACCAATTGTCATGTCATGGCTAAGCCATCTGGATCGGTGTGTAATATCGACTGTGACTACTGTTTTTACCTAGAAAAAGAAAAGCTCTATCCAGACAGGCAGAAGAACTGGCGCATGGATGAAGCAACACTAGAAATGTTTATTGAGCAGTATATTGCCGCTCAGCAGAGCGATACTGTGCAGTTCGCATGGCAAGGTGGCGAACCCACCTTGCTCGGTGTTGATTTCTACCGTACCGTTATTCAACTGTGCGAACGCTATCGGGGCAAAAAAACAATTTCTCACGCCTTTCAAACCAATGGAATTTTGATCAACGATGAGTGGTGTGAACTATTCAAGCAAGCCGATTTTCTTATTGGCGTTTCAATAGATGGTCCTGAAGACCTACATGATGCATATCGTACCAACACCAGTGGTAAGGGGACTCACAGTAAAGTCCTCGCAGCAATCGAGCTATTGAAAAAGCATCAAGTCGAGTTTAATACCCTCACGGTTGTCAATGACAAGAACGTCAAGCACCCTCTCAGGGTCTATCAATTCCTAAAAAGCATCGGTTCGAACTTTATTCAATTTATCCCATTAGTTGAACGACAAGAATCTGACCAATTGACAAACGACACTTGGTTAGTTAACCCTGACCAAAAACATGGAAAAGTCACGCCTTGGTCTGTACAGCCTCGTGAGTATGGTCAATTCCTCAATACCATCTTCGACTACTGGGTAACCAAAGATGTTGGGCGCGTCTTTGTTCAACAATTTGATACCACACTAACCACTTGGCTTGGTCAACCCAGCCCGATATGTGTATTTGCACCTCGATGTGGACATGCGTTTGCCATCGAAGCAAATGGTGACCTTTATCAATGTGACCACTATGTGTACCCAGAGTACAAACTTGGCAATATCCATGACCGTACCATCCTATCGATGAACAATAGTCAAGAAGCTATCGACTTCGGACTCAACAAGTCAACACAACTGAATAGCAAATGCCAGTCATGTCGATATCGATTCGCCTGCCACGGAGGCTGCCCGAAACATCGATTTTTGCCTGGACCAACAGGAGAGTTCGACCATAACTACTTGTGTGAGGGTTACTATAGTTTCTTTGATCATTCTCAACATGCGATGGCTTATATGGCGAAGCTAATAAAGAATGGCCAGTCCCCTGCCGAGATCATGGCGCAGTTTGCCAATAGCCAGGTTGAGAAAGTGGGCAGAAATGACGCCTGCCCATGCGGCAGTGGCAAGAAATACAAGCGCTGTTGTGCATAACGAGTAGGTAATATTCCGCCTTCTAAGAAGGCGGATTGACTTTTAGTCCTGCCGGACCATATCCTCATTTACTCCCGCTGTATCAACGAACGATCCTCACCAATTATGGTTTCCTTATAGTTGCTTACGAATAAGGACAATAAAAAAGTCCACAGTGTTTCCACTATGGACTTTTTCAGTAAACACATTAATGTGTATTCAGTACCAACCGTTATGCTTCAATGATTTCCGGTTTAGCACCTTCAATACGATAAATCTCGTCCAGTAAAAGCTTTCGTAGCTCCTCTTTCACTGGCTTCAGATCTTCATTCGCCACCAAGTTTTCTAACTGATTAGGATCATCAACTAGATTGTACAAGAACTCTTCTTGGTACACCGCACTGTCTTTCTCAATTAGACCACTTTGATCTGGAGCGGATACCGAATACGTCCATGAATCCGTGCGAATAGCACGACCAATCTGTGATTCACTGATCTGAATAAAGCTGGCATTGCTCTTCTTAGCATTGTCAATATACAGATCTTGAAGCGGCTGACCCTGCATATAGCTTGGCACTTTCACACCTGCAGCCTTAAGTAGAGTTGGCACGACATCAATGATGCTTGCATGGTCATCAATCACCTGACCCGCTTTCGCACGTGGATCATAAATCACGAACGGAATACGAATCGAAGAGTCGTGACATGAACGCTTGTATTCACCATTACGTGTCTTGAAGTGAGAGCCGTGGTCACTCAGATATACGATCACAGTGTTGTCATCTAAGCCTTTGTCTTTTACCGCTTGGCGAATCTTACCGACATTTTGGTCGAGATTATTACAACAACCTAAATAGTCTGGGTATTCTTCTGCCCAATCGCCATCAACAAATGGTTCTAGATCGCCGGGGACTTTGAAGTTACTCCATTTATCTTGCGAGCCATGTGGACCTTCGTACGTCTTTCTGTCATTCTGGTGATGCGGTTCTAGATAAGACAAGAACAAGAAAAACGGCTTCTCTTCTTGGTAACTATCGATGTAGTCCGTCGTCAAGTCAGTTAAAAAATCTGCGCGATAGACATCTTCATCCCAACTTACCTTGTTGCCATCGATGTCAAACATATGACCGCCATAGCCATGCGATGTGCCTTCTAGGATATCGGAAGCAACCCAAAAGTCTTTATATCCACCACGGTACTGTTTTGGTATTGCGGTAAAACAGTTATCGATGGTTTCACCTGAACTCTCGGTAGGTGCAGCAACGACAAACCCTTCATGAGCAGTATTGTTTGAAGCAAGGTGCCATTTACCCACATAACCAACACTGTAACCCTCATCAGATAAAAAGTGAGCTACCGTTTTTTGGCCTTCCGGGAGAATAATATCGTTTCGGAAGCAGCCAGTTTCAGTTGGGTAAAGACCTGTTTGCATTGTTGAGCGTGTAGGACCGCATACTGGGTTAACTGTAAATGCGTTCTCAAACATAACCCCATCACGTGCGAGCTCATCAAGATTCGGCGTCACAGGCAGCTCTTGACCATAACAACCTAACGTATCCCAGCGCTGCTGATCACTAAAAATTACAATGATGTTCGGCTTGTTCATATTTACCTCTTGATACTTATTTGTTTCTTCGCGTTAGCTGATCGTAGTTACGCTAGATAAAACATCTCTGTTAACTCAGTGGATTTAGGACTACTATCTGGATTTGTCTCCATGATATCTTCCATATAACTCCACCACTTTTGACAAGCCTCAGTTTTTGAAACATCGTTCCACTTATCAACAGATTCTAACTCGACATACCCAAACAGACAACCTGTCTCCTGATCTAGGAAGATCGAATAGTTGTTAGCGCCTGCAGATTTAAGCACTTCAACGAGTTCAGGAAAAACATTGTCATGACGCTTTTTGTATTCCTCAAACTGGCCTGCATTAACCTTGAGTTTAAACGCTTTTCTAATCATTCAACGTTTCCTCAAGCCAATGCTTTTTCATTCAGCTTCACGTTGAATGCAGACTCTAGTTCCTTGAACTCTTCTGGTTGAATAGTTTGTCGTTTTCCACCCATAGCAAGAACTTTAACCAATATTTCTGCTGCTTTTTCCGCAGTATCCATCAGGCCAAATGCAAGGCTAAGATCTTCCGCTGAACAGAAAGTACCGTGATGCGCCCAAATAGCGACGTCATATGTCTTCATCAACTCACTGGTGTGTTCTGCAATCGCTTTTCCACCTGGAACCATCCAAGGTACAATGCCTACACCAGCAGGGAATACCACTGGACACTCAGTTGCCATCTCCCAAAGTTCTCGAGTAAACGTTTCTGCTTCAAGCGGTAGAACGAATGTAAGCGCAATCAGATTAGTGGTGTGAGAGTGCATTACCACACGGTGCTGACCGCCTGTCACATCAAATTTAACTGAATGGTTCATTAGGTGCGCAGGCAACTCACTTGTTGGCTTCGCATCATTGATAAGTCCCCACAGAATTTTGTACTGAGCACCATCCTCTGAAACTTGAATAATCCCAGCATTCTCTTCAATGCAAACTTCTACGTTACGAAAATACTTGCCGCTACCGGTGACGATAAAGTACTCGTTAGCTAGATTAGGTACGCTTACACCGATATCCATCCACGTAGACGACTCATTGAAAAACGGACGAGCCTGTTCAACTTCTGACGGTTTTAGACGATATGAAAGGTTACCACCGTTGCGTTCATGCCAACCCTTTAACCAGGCATCCTGCGTGGTTTTCGTAAATTCTTGAATAAATGCTAGCTTTTCCATTATTTGCCTCGCTTGAACAGAACGTCTTGCTCATAGATTTCGATAGACTTGAACCAGTCTTCGTTCGCTGGAACATCGTTGATTTCACAGAAGTAGTTCCAAATATCGCCTAGTGGATAAGTTTTTAGTTCTTCCATCAGTACTAGACGCTGGGTAAAGTCACCCTCATTTTGAAGCGCAGTAAGCTTGTCATGTGGCATCAGCATCGCTTCTAACAGTGCTTTTTGCATGTTACGTGTACCTAGAACCCAAGCAGCAACACGGTTGATACTAGCATCGAAGAAATCTAGCCCTAGGTAAACATTATCTAGGCTGTCGGTACGAACCAACTCTTTAGCGATTTCTTTTACTTCATCATTCAGCGTCACTACGTGGTCACTATCCCAACGAACTGGGCGAGTCACGTGCAATGCAAGCTCATCTTGATAAAGCAGCATTGAAGAAATCTTATCTGCTACAGACTCTGTCGGGTGGTAGTGACCATTATCAAGCAAACAAAGCTTATTGTTGGCAATGGCATAACCCATGTAAAACTCGTGAGAACCAACAGTGTATGACTCAACACCAATACCGAATACTTTTGACTCTACTGAGTCTTTGTTGAATTGCTCATCAACCTCAACAGCAAAAATTTCGTCTAGCGACTCTTTTAGACGTTGACGCGGTTCAAAGCGGTTGCTCGGTGTATCCTTATAGCCATCTGGAATCCAGATGTTAGTTAGACACGTTTGGTCCAATTCTTTACCAAAGTATTCGCCGATTTTACGTGACGCAATACAGTGTTTAATCCAAAAATCACGAATCTCTTTGTTAGGGTGAGACAACGTCAAACCATCACCAGCGTTTGGATGAGAGAACAGACTTGGGTTGAAGTCTAGGCCTAGATCGCGCTCTTTAGCCCATTCCACCCAATTGGCAAAGTGCTCAGGTTTTAGCTCATCACGGTCAATAGCAACGCCATCTGTTTCTGCATATAGTGCGTGAAGGTTAATCTTATGCTTACCAGGGATCAGGCTTAACGCCTTATCGAGGTCTGCACGCAGCTCTTGCGGGTTGGTCGCTTTACCTGGGTAGCTACCCGTAGCAGAGATACCGCCAGACAATTCATGAGCCGCTTCTTCGAAGCCAGTAACATCATCACCCTGCCAGCAGTGGATAGACACTTTTACCGCTTTGAGTTTCTCAAGAACGGCATCCACATCAATGCCCCATTTTGCGTATAGTGATTTACTCAATTCGTATCTATTCTTTAAACTTTGTTCCATGATAATTCCTAATTAAATGCTGTTTCTAATATAATTTTTCGCTTGTTTTAAATGAGCAATTTCGCCCATAGATAACATTTGTACAATAATATTGCCCATACCAGTTGCTTCTACTGGGCCGACAATAACTTCTTTCTTGGTTTCCTGTTCAATTAACTCATTAAGAAACTGATTTTTACAACCACCGCCGATAATATTAATCTTATCAACAGTCTTACCCGTAATACTGACAAGTTCTTCAATATACTGGTTATATGATTTTGCTAGACTTCGATAGACACACATACAGACTTCGCCCGTTGTTTGGGGGATGTCTTGTCCTGTTTCTTTACAATAACCACTAATTTCTTCAATCATATTTTCGCTGACGAAAAAGCGTTCATTGTTTACATCGATAACTGATTTGAAAGAGCTCGCCTCTCGAGCAAGATCAGCTAGCTCTGCGTAGGAGTACTTATAATCCAGCATCCTTGAAACTTCTTGAACTATCCAAAGACCCATAATGTTCTTCAAAAATCTATATCGTTTATCGTAACCACCTTCGTTGGTGAAGTTACTTTGACGAGAGATATCAGAAACTATCGGTTTCTCAAGTTCGGTACCCAACAGTGACCAAGTACCAGAACTCAGAATGACACCATCGTCTTCAAGATCGAGAACACTGGCAATAAACGCAGACGCTGTATCGTGTGACGCTGGTAATACTACCTCGCAATCAAAGCCAATTACCTCTTGTATGGAAGACTTAAGATTTCCAAGTTGATGGCCAGGATATTGGGGTTTAGTAAAGATATCTTTACTAATGCCACACACTTCAAGTAAGTCTTTATCCCAATCATCAGTACCAATATTTAGCATTTGAGTCGTTGTTGAGTTGGTATACTCATTTGCCTTAACGCCAGTTAGGAGATAGTTAATATAATCCGGAATCATCAAAAACGAACAAGCTTGTTGCTTCGCCTCTGAATTCACAGATTTCATCTGATATAGGGTATTAAATCCCATAAACTGAATGGCAGTTTTCTTGTATATTTCTTGGTGTCCAACCTGTTCACAAATATCATCCATAACACCTTTTGTACGACCATCTCGATATGATACGGTATTACCGATAATATTCTCTTCATTATCAAGCAGAACGAAATCGACACCCCAAGTGTCAATACCGACACTTTTTGGTATCTTGCCGATCGTGACACACTGCTTCAGCCCTTCAAGAATATGACCAAATAGCTTGTCCAGCTCCCAACAAAGTTGACCATCAACCGATGAGAGTTTGTTTTCGAATCGATATATTTCTTCAAGCACTATTTGTTCATTCTCAATATGCGCTAATAAGTGCCTTCCACTAGAAGCACCAATATCGACTGCCAAAAAGTAATTCATAACCACCTCCTAGTGTTTGATCTCATCATACAAGAATCAGCGGTTAGCAAAATGCGCTAAATTGCCCTTAATGGTGTCATTTTTTGCTACGCAACCAATCGAGTCCAACACAAAACAAATAAAAAATTATCCCTTTAATTCAATAGATTACAATTCAAAGGTCGGGATAATGATAACGAACACCACCTATTAAATTGTGCGTAGAGTTATCGCGAATACAAGAAGTTAGTCAATAATTGCCACGCTGGGATTTGTCGGTATTCGTCTCAATTGGCTGGGGTGCGAGAGAGTTATATAGTGGTGAAGTAATAAAAAAACCAGTTACCAAGGATGGTAACTGGTGAACTAGACTCAACGTGAACTAGGGGGTTCACTAATAACGTAATTATACTAGACAATCTAGCTAGATTAAATCATGTCTTTACAAGATGCTATATTAAACCTAAATGTAGAAACATGGCTATTTTATGCCAATCTCATGGTTAATTTTTGCAAGTAACTGGAAATATTAGTAATACTATCAATCACCAAACACTAGACATTGAAAAATGAAATCATAACGTGAACCAGATCACAAAACTGATGCAGGACAATCTTAATAAAATATAAACTTTCAGCTAACTTCATCTTTCAACACCCTATTCAGAGGATGTTATATATCACCTTTTAGCTTTCCATCGGATTAGTGATATAGCCTCATCGCCACAGTTGATATCTAGATGCAAATTTTGTCTTCCAACAAGCCAAAAATAGCCATGGAAACAAGCATGCCCCAACTTTACGATAACATAGGACTTCTTTATGCAGAAAATCAACGATTGATAATCCATAGTTTTCTAATTTTGGTTTGTTATTCAATAAAAAATATAAGGAACATTGATGAAGATTAGTAATGACAACATGTTACATGCACAACCTGGTACCTGTACGCAATCTCGATTTAAGAAACGCCTATTAGCATCTGCCATGATATTTTCTCTAGGCACAGCCGCATTCAACGTGATGGCAGATCAGACAGCCAAAGATAAAGGGGAGATGGTTGACTACTTTGCTAACAATGGATTCGGAAACCCTCTTGCCGTAGTTCAAGCGCCCGCAGGGATCTATGAAAATGGTATCACCTATCTTACTTACCAAGGCGACCTAGAAGATCCCTATGTCGTAGCCTACAACCACGACACAAAGGAGTGGCAAGGTCCAATAAAGGCGGGCTTTAGTGAGTTAGGTAAAGATAACTATTGGGCACCGTCTGGTCGCGCGATTGATAATCACGGTAAACCGACGATGATTATCGATGATCTTGGTTACATCCACATTTTCTTCGGCGGTCATGGTGGTAGTGCGCGCCATGGTGAAAACCCATTAGGTGATGTTCATGATGGCAGAAATAAACATATCGTATCTAAGAAGCCATACGACATTTCAGAGTGGTTAGAGCTTGATAACATTCCTCCTTTTGGCAACTACAACCAAGCGGTAAAAATGGATAATGGCGATATCTATCTGTTCTATCGCCATGGTGCCCATGAGAGTGATTGGGTGTACCAAAAATCGACAGACCACGGCCGTACGTTTGAAGATCCTGTCTCATTCCTCAAACACAAAGAACGTGATGACGTAGAGGCAGTCGACAGCTGGTATGCTTGGGCTGTCAAAGGACAAGGCGATGACATCATAATCACTTACGACTATCACTTGTGTTGGAAAACCCACGCAAACAATGGTCGTGGACACACTACAGAACGTCATAACGCTTACTATATGGTATTCAATACTAAGGAAGGGACATGGCGTAATATCCAAGGTGAAAAGTTCGACCTACCGGTCACCAAAGAGCTCGCAGATAAGAAGACACTCGCGGTTAACACAGGGGATAAGTGGACCTTCAATGGCTCAGTGCATTTAGACCAAGATGGTAACCCTCATATCGGAACCAACATTGGTGTTGACTTAGGTGTTAAGAAAACAGGTGGTCCAAAACAGACGTCTCACATTCGCTGGACAGGTGAAGAATGGGTAGGTGGGAATCCAGTCAACCCTGCAGCAGTAAACTGGGGGGTCGATACTCGTGGTGATTTCTTTATTTCATCACCTGAGAAAGTAACCTTTGCACTTGGTTATAAAGAAAAAGGTGATGGCGTCGTCGCTTACTTTACCTCTGAAGATGGCGGCGAGACTTTTAAAAAGAGCCAAGAATTACTTCGCAAGCCTAAATCTGGGTGGGCTATGTCGGCTATGATCACCAATGCTCACCCTGACGCTCGACTCTTTGTCGCAGAGAAAATGAAAGGCGAAAGAGAGTGGAGAAGAATGTATCTAGTGGGCGATAACGGTCCAATCCCACGCTCTTTAGAAGAAGCAACTACGCGAACCAAATAAACTAACAACAATTAAAAGCCTCAACTCGCGCCTACAAAGATGAGTTGAGGCTTTTTTCGTTTCAACCGCAACGTTTGGCTAGTCTATGTCCGCGTCTGACCACATATCCAGAGCTAGTTCAAAATCGTATTCATACTTAGCCTCTAAACTCAGATTACTGCACTCTTCAGAGCTCAGGGTCCATGAACTGCTCTCAATCCGAGAGCGCATTTCATCAAAGAACTGCACCTGTCCTTGGGTGTTGTTTGAGGCGATAGCAACGCCATACGCCTCACAAACATCTTGATCGGTCATTGCATAAGCGCTCAATGACATACAGACTGAAACTACTGCAACAACTACTTTCATGTTTTATTCCTCATTTCAATGGTGGGTCTCATCAATAAATGTAGCCAACATCACACTTTTATCAAAAAATATTTTTCAATAATATTTTCAATGGCAAAAATAAACACCAAACAGAACCAAATTAGCCAAAATTTCAGTGTTATGAACTATGAAATGAGAATGGATGGAATCAGTAGAAAACAGTATCTATTGCATTGTAGATAAAAAAGTAGGATAGAGGTGTAGTACATTTAGCTATCGTAATTGTTCTTATTTTGCTGCCATAAAAAAACAGACCCTCAAAAGAGGGCCTGATTTTATATAATACCAGCTAAGTAATTTTATACTAGAAGCTATACAAGAAGCCTGCCCTTGTACGCAGTTGATAGTCTTCTGAGGTCGCACTAACTGGTACACCTGCAAACGTAACAAATGGCGTCCAGCCTTTAGCAACGCGGTAATACGCTTTGAACTCTAGATGCTGTTTAAAGTCATGGTTATTATACTGTTTTACATTGTCTAGGCTTTTAAAGTAGTCATATTGCACACCTAAAGTCAATGCTTTGTGTCGATAGTTTAGGTTAAATTGATATTGACTCTTTTGTGTTGTATCTTTGTCGCGTTCGTTACGAACGAAAAACTCATGCTTATACTTCAGCTCAGTAGAGAAACCACCTCCGAGCTGATAAAGCATGCCCATTTGTGGCTTGTACATCAGACCACTGGTTGCCGATGTCACTTGGAGTTGTGGGATGAATCTTAACGAATCATTTACGTTATAACGATAACCAAGTTGAACCTCACCACTACCCAGTTGATACGTGCTCAACGTTTCGCCTTTATGAGAAACTTGTACGCCGAAGAATGTGTTACCTGAGCTACCACCCAGCTTGATGAGTGTCGCATTTTTATTGAACGCTTTATTGGGATCAGACAAGTGTTCTTGACGGACCATCAATGTTGCTGAGAGTGCAGAGGTACTGATAAGGGTAGAGGCCACTGCTAATGCTATTAGATTCACTTTTTTCATGTTTCAATTCCTTGAATTATTATTTTTCAACCAAGTATCGTAACGAAGTTTACTTGGCCTATATTCAATCTTTTGTTTTGCCAACTTTATAATTACAATTATCTCTACAAGTTATAAGATTTATTTTTGTTAACTCCTGAGACAATTTCTGCATAACTACCTAGATAATGTTAAAGTGCTTTTGTAATACAATAACGATAAAATTAAAGCAATAGTGATTAAATGCGGGAGCAATATATGATAAGTCATTGAGCAATAATAGTTATTGTAGATAGTATGAAGTCCATCGATACTAAAAGCGATGAATACATTTAATTTATAAGGTAATGCGGTATGAAAAATGTTGCACTTTTACTCAGTGACGGATTCGAAGAAGGTGAAGCTATCAACGTGATTGACATATTGCGTCGCTTGCAGCTATCAGTGAAGGTGTTGTCCTGCGATCCAACCGTCAACCTTACCTCCTATCATGGAGTAAAAATTGTTGCAGATGACCTATTATCGGCCAACACGCAATATGATTTCGATGCAATTGTTCTTGTTGGTGGTCCACCGAATACCGACAAACTGGGTACAGACAGTCAGGTGATCAGCTTTATTGAAAAACACATCAGTAAGGGAGCTTATATTGCAGCGTTATGCTCCTCAGGTGCAAAAGTTCTAGCTAAGAACTCACTGTTGGGTACTCATCGCTATGTTTGCTGTGGGAGCTTCCACGAAAATTACTCTGATGGCTCTTACATCAATCAACCCATTGTTATGGATGGCCAATTTATTACCGGGCAAGACTATGGCTACACAATCGATTTTGCGTTTGCGATTGCAGAGGTTCTACTCGGCGACACTAGAACCAGATCTAATGAGGTTAATGATGTCGACTGGGTAGCAAAGCATATTAATTATCGTCGTTTTACTGAATACAGGCTGTGATAACTCGTCTTTAGTAATTGTAACTTCGATTTATATGTAAAAATCCGCCTTCTTAGAAGGCGGCTTTAGCTTTCAGCTCCCTCAAAGGGGGCATCTCCACGCATGTTAGTTCGTCTTCAACTCCAACTGAGCCTCATACTCTTGGTCTTTTTTGTCTTGATGTCTAACGTAACGCCGAATTATGTCCTCGTTCACTCCTACCGTATCAACAAAGTATCCCCTCACCCAAAAATGATTTCCCCATAGTTTCTTTCGAATATGAGCAAACTTATGAAACAGGCGAATTGCAGACCGCCCCTTCAAAGTACCCATTAACGTTGAAATTGAAACTTTCCTTCATATTACAGAGTATGTAGATAGACTTGTACAACTCTTTGGCTACGTTGCCCTTAAGAATTTTGAACCTGTACTTTGGAGTCCAAACTATATGGTATTTGCATCGCCAGTAGACGTGTGATGAACTTCTATAATCGCCCATGTTAATTGTTTCCTCTTACTTGTGGTGAATAAGAGTCTTACTTCTAACATGGGCGTGTTTTCGGGCAACAGCCCTTAGGAACAATCACCACCGCCAAAGGCGGTGGTTTAGGGATGACAATAAAAAGGGCCAACAAGATAATCACCTTGTTGACCCTTTTATTATAGACTTAGATTATAGATCTAGGTCAATAACTTGTAGATAAAGTGGACGAGAGTTCCCTTTCCCACGTTCCATTAGATAGTAATACAACTTACCATCTGTAATATGCACTTTCCCGTGGCTAAACTTCTTGTCCGATTTGGACTCATAGACACGTTCAAAGTCGTTAGTACCACCTTTCGCTTTTTCAATATATGGTTTTCCATTTTTGCTCAAACCAATAATATAGACGTTATCACCAGCAGTATATATATTAGAAGCACCTACAAAATCATCAGTAATAATAAAATCTTTAGCACCAGCAGGCTTATATGAGTGTAGATTAACCCTCTCGTAATCTGAGCGTTTTTTATCTCTGGACTGAACAAGGCTGATCATGTGTATGTCGCCCTTCTCTGTCACAGTCCAGTCAAAGTTGCGTACAATATGGACCGAATCTTTTTCAGTATGACTAATATAGTCGCCTGGCTCAAACACCTTGATTTCATCTGAATTGACAAGTGGGAACGTCATGCTCTCACCTGAGTGGTTTTTCCATTGACCATCACCACTTGGGCTATCAGAGTATGCGTAGTAAACGCCATTTTGATAAACAAATTTATCGTCCCGTTTGGCGCGCTGCTGGAAACCAACCCTAAGCTTACCATTAACATACTTCATACTGCCATACAGACCCCAATTGTAGGCATTTCCTTGGGATTTAGCATTTAAAACGTTAAATTGGTTCCAGTCAGACCAATGACCTTTCTCGGCATCATAATGAGCAAATACATATCCACCATTATTGTTACCGCCTTTACGCATATAAACCAGTAAGGTGCCATCATCGTTTGTGTAGAACGTTGGATAAGTGAGGCCGTGGTAGTTGGCGTAATCAATCTTGCCACTAAGCGTTAAGTGCTTGTAGTCATTGTCACCTGCACTTGATGGGCTGGTGTCCTTAACGAACTTATCCAGCGTGAAATCTTTATCCGCAACCTCAGCAGCCCCAGGCACACTGTATGAATAGCGGAAGTAGTCCTCACTAAATGAGCCATCTGCCGGTCTATCTTTACCATATGCATGCATATCATAAAGCATATGAATCGTTCCATCGATCGGACTTATCTCAACCGCGATGGTGTTGTGTGACTCACCGATGTGCGGTTGATTTAGAAAACCTGTATGTTGATGTGGGAATTCAATCGTTTTAATAGCACCAGTTTTAGTGTTAAGTCGACTTAACATGACGTGTCGATCTTGCTTACCGCCACGATACCAAGTCATAAACACGTAGTCTTTGTAGGTTTTTACACTGTCTCCATGAGCTGAGATCTGAGGGCCAAATTTATAATCATAGACATCAGAACCGTTGTCATCGGCATGTCGAGCTTTAATGTGCTTCCCGTCAAAATGTAGGGCTCCATCGGTGATTTTTACTTCACTCTCAAGAGTGATAGCTGCATTGGCTACTCCAACAGGTACAAATATCATTGAGCCTAATATAGCACTCGTACATAAGCTAAATTTAAACTTATTCATTGGCATTCCTATAACAATTACTTTTGCTTCTCGTTAATATAACAGTTACTTATTATTTGTTTGCTTAGCGAATTTAGATATAAATAACACTGTCTATATAGTTTATCAAGATAATTACCAGTAAGTAACACATACTATTGCAGTAAAAAATGACAATATTTGCCATGTACAGATATAACACCACCATTTTATACCTAGCAAAGTCAAGTTCAATATCGCTTGTGAGATCACATTTATGAACTAAGTATCGTTGACTACTAAAATTAACAAACTATATCACTTTGAATATCAAGTAGCGATTTGTGACATATTTATAGCTCACTACATCTAATAATTTCTTTTGCCGAAGATAAGTCGGAAATTTCATTAATCGCAATCATCTGTGTGACTATGTTACCAATCCCTGTTGCTTCAATCGGGCCAATAATCACCTCACGTTCCGTTTCTTTTTCTATCAATTCGTTGAGGAACTCATTCTTACACCCACCACCAATAATATTGACAACTCTAATTTCTTGCCCTGTGATTTCGGATATTTCATCAATATATT
Source organism: Vibrio sp. KUL80 (assembly GCF_059725495.1). Classification (NCBI taxonomy): domain Bacteria; kingdom Pseudomonadati; phylum Pseudomonadota; class Gammaproteobacteria; order Vibrionales; family Vibrionaceae; genus Vibrio; species Vibrio sp. KUL80. The sequence goes on along the minus strand of NZ_AP045842.1, from coordinate 1,239,746 downwards.
TCTTGTAACAGATTGCCAAACTACGGTAGACACAAGCACTGACTTCTCCTACGGTCGACGGTGGCACTTGTCCCGACTCTTTACAATAATTGACTATTTCTTCGATCATATTATCGCTTACAAAGAATCGTTGGTCATTCACATCAATTACTGAAGTAAAGTCTTTTGCTTCTCGAGCCAGGTTAACAAGTTCTGAGTACGAATATCGATGATCCAAGTTTCGTGACACTTCTTGGACAATCCACAACCCCATTATATTCTTCAAGAATCTATAGCGCTTGTCGACGCCACCTTCGTTTGTGAAGTTCTTCAACCTTGACTGTTCGTTGACTATAGGCTCTAGTAATTCCTTACCTAATAGTGACCATGTGCCTGAACTAAGAATGACACCGTTGTCTTCTATGTTTAAAATACTAGCTATGAAGGCAGCTCCAGTATCGTGAGTCGGTGGTAGAATCACCTCACAATCAAAGCCTATTTCATCTACCAACTCTTGTCTTAACCTGCCTACTTTTGATAACGGAGGAAGTGCTTCATGAAACACCTCTTTCTTAAGGCCAACAAACTCAATCAACTCATCGTCCCAGTTATTAGTTTCGACGTTAAAAAGTTGTGTTGTGGTGGCATTCGTATATTCGTTGACTTTTTTTCCTGTCAGTAAATAGTTTAAGTAATCAGGAATCATTAAGAAAGACTTGGCTTGTAACTTAACCTGTTCTGGGAGTTTCTTTAACTGGCAGATGGTATTGAAGTCCATAAATTGAATACCAGTTTTAGCATAGAGCTCCTTGTCACCAAGTTGTGAGCAAATCTCGTCCATTACGCCATGGGTTCGCCTGTCTCGATAAGACACAGCATTACCAATCAGACGATCATCACTATCAAGGAGGACAAAATCTACTCCCCACGTATCGATACCAAGTGCTGCTGGCTTCTTTCCCAATTTTGCACATTTTTTTAGGCCGGTAACTATTTCAGAGAACAGATAACCAAGATCCCAACAAAGTTGGTTGTCTACATTAAAGATTTGATTTCCAAATCGATGGATTTCTTCAATCTTGAGTTTGCCATCATCTAGATGGCCCAACAAGTGTCGTCCGCTTGAAGCACCAATATCAATTGCTAAAAAGTAATTCATTACAACCTCCAATCGTCACTGATCAGTTATTGTAATTTGCTAGAACACTCCAATAAATACAGAGCTTTGCACTCCAAAACATCATTTTTTGCTAGATAACTCGACCATTTGCCCAACTTGTCTTGGCTGCGCTTATGACACTATGCTGTCGACTGTTCGGTGATATTGGTGCGTAAAGCACTGTATGTAGATAACGAATAGATACAAGGTGATCTTTCCGACACCGAGGGTAGTTACTCCCATCGTGATCGATACCAAAAAAAATACATCTAGCACGCCGCCATTGTTGACTCAAATCACAATTAAAACTGAGGTTCAATTTTTTTTCTTGTTTGTGTGTATATTTTAAATCCAGTAGGGTACGTGGCAAAAGTTGGTCGTTAGAAAGTCAATGTTTGCGAAACATCACACGAGTAGAACTAGATAGTAAGCGAGGTTTATTATGGATAGAGGACTTTACAATTTCATGGAAAAGATGAGATCTACTACTATCGAAGAACAGGCGATAATCAATAGAGATTCTGGTATCGATAACAGCATTTTTACCGATAGATACCGAAACATCATATCGTTTGATAAAGTCTGTCCAACAGGTAAGATGATATCTATAAGAAAACATACACGTTTTATCCATTACCCTGCTCATAGCCACGATTACGTCGAGATCTGTTATGTACTGAGTGGGCATTCGCTACAAATTGTAGAAAATGAAGAGGTGGACCTACAAACGGGGGATTTATTATTCTTAGGCCCAGGAGTGACACATGAGATTTATCCTACTGGGGATGATGATATACTAGTAAACTTTATTATCCATAAAAAGTTCTTTAGCTACATTTTCGAATTTATAAATGAAGACTGCAACTTATCTAATTTTTTTACTGATGTCGTATTCAAAAAATCTGCGACCTCAGCGCTTATTTTTCCAACAAAGGGGAATAATAGGCTTGAGACGTTGCTCAATGAGATGCTTTCAGAATTAGACGATGAGGAATATTTAACAGAGCCACGTGTTAAGTTCTTACTCGGTATTCTTGTTCTTGATCTAACGCTGGAAAATCCTACAATAATTGAGAAAGTATCCTATGATCAAGGTGTTCTGTGTAAAGTAATTACCTATATGGAGAAACACCTTAAAACAGCCAACCTAAATGAGATCTCTGACCAACTAAAAATGAAGAACTACAATTTGTCTAAGCTGATTAAAAAAGAAAGTGGTGTCACATTCAACAACCTACTTAGAGAGATTAGATTTAATAAGTTCTGTGAGATAATTAAGATTAAGAATATAAGTATCAACGATCTTGCAATAGAAGTTGGTTTTTCTAATACCAGTGACTTCTACAAAAAGTTCAAAGCCAAGTTTGGTGTATCACCAAGGGAATATAGAAACACTCACTAATTAAGGTATCCCAAATTAATAATGACATTTCCGCAATTTCAACTCTGATTCAAACATTCAACTAACAAGCGCCATCCTTATAATTGATATGATGGCGCACAATCCTAGAATGCAAAGGTGATTAACTGACAAAGAGCAATTAGTTATTTCCTTATCTTGCTACCCAAGTTGGCTTATGTTGCCAACTTGAGATTGCAAAACCTGGTATGATTAGATCTAAGTACTAAATATTGGTAATCACACCAAGCTGTATCACATAAATCTATTTCATACTCGCGCCTGTTACCAAAACTAAGATATCGTCAACAACCTCAGTTTCACCGACATAAATACCCCAACGGAAACCAACCTCTTCTGTACGCTCAAATTGACCACTACCAACAAGTTCCTCATCGATATACATTTCATAATCTAAGCCATTGTCACGGACTCGCATATCAAATGGTTTACCAATTGCATTGTCACTAATTTTGATCTTGTCCCCGATACGTGGGTAGAACCACAAACTGCCGTCGCCGTGGACCCTTAACATAACTGACCAATGGTCCACATTGTTGCCTTTGGCTTGAAACAATGAACAGTAATGCTCTTTTACCGGTTGGGCTGAACAACCCTTAGCTTTTAGCACGTTAAAGCGCGCAGAAAACTCATGCCATTCACCTGGTGCCCAGCGGTCATCCGGACTGAAAGCCTCTATGCGAGCAGCTAATCCACGTGCTCCGCTGACACTTTCTTCGTCTTTAAACAAGCGGAAAATTTGAGTATTGCTATCCTCTTGATACCAGCGGCTCCATGCGCCAAATTTACTTGGACTAATTGATGTATTGCCAACTGTATGTATACGGTAATTATTGGCCTCGCTGTCTATTGGTCGATTGCCGTATGGACCTGTTTCGACCGTCTCTGGGTTTATAGTGATAGTCGAACCCTGAACACCTGTTGACGTTGGCGTGCCAAGTGGTGATAGATTACCGGAGTCTAATACCTCTTGCCACGTCATATCAGTTCCGTTTTGACTATAGAACTGACTAATATCAACGGGAGCTTCTCCCTGCACAGTAGTTACAGATGATTGAATAGTGCTAGAGTGATAACCACCCACACTGCCTCCAGTTAAATCTTGTCCACTACTATAGCTCTCAAAGTCATCAGAAAAGACCACTTTTTGCGAATCATTTGAGTACACCTCGAGATTGTCCACTAAGAACTCGTAACGACTGGTTTTACTGACCGAGCCTACACGCAGAGAAAAGCGATCGACAGGGCCAGCGATTACAGCGTAATCTACTGTTTTGTCGGCGATAACTTCATCACTTTGTATGATCTTAAATGTGAAGTAATTCTCGTCCCAGCTTGTTTCAATGGACATAGGAACGCCAAATTCAAATTTACCCACCTCATCAGAAAAGCCAGGATTTCCCTCACGGTAGCGAATTCTCCCTTCTCCTCCGTCAGCTGGGTCATTATCCATAACGATGTCGCCGAAGTTTTTACCCGAAGTGAAACTACCATTAAAGAGACCCACATATGCGTAGTCGCTTTGATTATCACCAACCTCATCATCGGTGTTAAGACGCACAGTGGCATCTAACGTGAATTTACCAGAGCTAACTTTATCTGACGGAACAACAAATCGAAGCTCACCGGCGCTAGTAGTCAAAAGATCTTCGATTTTGCCCACTTTGTTTTCAGTGGTATTGTCGGCCTGCTTAACAGCATCGGTTACCGCTTCATCATCAGAGCGGTCTTCACCGATTAAGTCACCTTGATTTCCAGTATTAATGGTAAGTACATTACTCTCGACAGAATATGTCCCAGATACTACGGAAATAGCATCACCTTCGTAGTATGTAAATGAAATGGTTTTTTTATCCTCATCATGATCATAATCAGAGTACTCGATTTGATAGCTTCCAGCTTCTGCATCATCATGATAGTACTTCAGATTTTCATCGGAGAATAGATAGATATTAGGTAGAGCTTCAGCTGTATTTGACAGGGAAGTTACACCTTGTGGTGCTAGCTCCCAAAGCACGCCTGTTAGCTCATCACTGTCTCCAGGAGGAGCTGTCGGCCCTTCATTTATTTTATCGTCACTGTTACATCCAGCAATCAGCAAGGAACCACAAAGTATAGATAATAAGATCCTGTTTTTCTTCATATAATGCTTCACCTAATGTTGGGATTAAGTCCATTTTTCAATATATTCATGCACGCATAGTTTTATGTTTGATTAAATAACCCACCTAATTTAAGTAGTTTACTCGCGTGCAATTACTTGTATTTTGCTTAGGTTACTCAGTCCAAACAATGTAAATAATTGGTAACTGTTGTATCAAAATTTGCATTGATAACGAGCACTATATGTTAAGCGTTGATTAAGCATCTTGTTAATTAACTTTAACTATACTGACTTTGTGTGTTGTTGTTTAACAGAATAGTTTGATTGACTTAATGTAATACAATAGAACTTTTAGTTAACGCTACAACATTATGTATAGATTTAACGAGGAATCGCTACTTCAATACCGACTAGATACAAAAACGCCCGATACTCTATATCGGGCGCTCACATTCATGGGTCGTAGCTTAGAATATATTCAACATTACTGACATCACACCACAATTTCTTGGGCGAACGTTTCTTTTTTCTCAACAGATAGTTTTGTCACCAGTTTAGATAGAGCTTCTACAAAGTAGTAGTCACCATAAATAAGCGAGCAATTTACACCCAAACCTTTAGGGCAGTTGAACGCCCCTCCTGTTAAAATTCCCTGCTGGGTATCATCACCCGCAGTACAGTAGTTGTCGTACAGACTCTTGAGGATTCGATTAGCAGCATCAAAATAGTGAGCTTTCTTTGTTTCATCTTCAACAAGCTCAGAGATGAGAAGCATACCGCTCGCAGCACACGCTGCGGCCGAGGTATCTCTTGGCGTATTTTCATCTCTTGGAGCTCTAAAGTCCCAATGTGGGACTGAATCTTCTGGTAACTGATCAATAAAGAAGTCAGCGGTTCTCATGGCCGCTTCAAGGTATCTTGGCTCTTTAGTATATTTATAACTTAGTGCACAGCCATGAACCGCCCACGATGCGCCTCTACTCCAAGCTGAGTCCTCATTGTAGCCTTGCCCACCATAGTAGCTTTTCACATCGCCAGTCATATAGTCAAACTCAACCATATGTCTTACCGAACCATCTGGCCGAATAAACTCTTTAAGCACTGTATCAGCATGCGCCATGGCAATCAGTTTGAACCGCGGTGCATCGAGTTGATCGGCAGCCCAGTACAAAAGAGGCAAGTTCATCATGCTGTCGATAATACTCAAACCTCTCGGGTCTGCAGCACTTACATCATTCTTGTTCCAAGCAGTTAAGAAACGCCCATTGATGTTAAATCGGCTCGCCAAATGACTTGCGGCTCTAAGTGCGCGATTTTTAGAGCGCTCGTTGCCAAACAATTCATACTGTTTGATCGAAGTTAGTTGCCACATAAAGCCAACATCATGGTGGATATTGACATATTCATCAAGTGGGCCATCCATGGTCTTCTCACGTGCTATTGCAATGTCTTTAAACGGTTGGTAGTGCTCTTTCTCATACAGCAACCATAGCAGGCCAGGCCAAAAGCCGACAACCCACGCCCAAGGTGCGTGGGTATCTTCATAATGACCCTCCGATGTCATGGAAGGAAACTGTACTGAAATGTCTTCGCTGGTAAATTTGACTTTCTCAAACACACTTTTCCAAGCATCATTTGCCCACGTTTTCTCTGAATCCATTGCTATCCCTCTACTTCTTTCGGTGATAATTGCGTTAAGTCTATAGGTCAAATATAGGGTAATCACCTTGGAAAAAACATGTCTGTTTTTGGTGTAATCAGGGGTGATTTTTGCGATGGTCAGCGTGTTTACTTGAGTAAGTCAGAGAATACTTCTGCATCAGTCACTCCTGAGGAACGTAGTCCTGAGCTGCCCCTTTACCCCATTTTTCATCTAAACGCTTTTGATCTTTCTTATTAAGTGCCTTTTGTACATCTGATATAAAAAACCCCTACTAAACCAAACTTAGCAGGGGTTAAAAACGATCAAACTTTATTGTCTTCCGACAACTTATTAATCAGAGCAACTCAAATTACTCAACCGTCACCGCTTTCGCTAGGTTACGTGGTTGGTCAACGTCAGTACCTTTGATCAATGCTACGTGGTAAGACAGTAGCTGCATTGGCACTGTGTAGTAGATTGGAGCAATGATATCGTCTACATGAGGCATTTGGATAATCTTCATGTTTTCGTCGCCTTCAAAGCCCGCTTTCTCGTCTGCGAATACATAGAGTAGTCCGCCACGTGCACGTACTTCTTCGATGTTTGACTTAAGCTTCTCTAGCAGGTCATTGGTTGGTGCTACGACAACGACTGGCATGTCTGCATCGATGAGTGCTAGAGGGCCGTGTTTAAGCTCACCTGCAGCGTATGCTTCCGCGTGGATGTATGAGATCTCTTTAAGTTTTAGAGAGGCTTCCATCGCGATTGGGTAGTATTCGCCACGACCTAAGAATAGTGTGTGGTGCTTATCAGCGAAATCTGTTGCCAGAGCTTCGATTTCTTTGTCGAACGCTAGTGCTTTCTCGATGTTTGCAGGCAGTTCGTGCAGTGATTTCACGATTTCAGCTTCACGCTCTTCAGTCATGCGACCTTGAAGGCGAGCAATAGACACAACCATCATCAGCATCGCTGCTAGCTGAGTTGTGAATGCTTTAGTTGAAGCAACACCGATTTCTGTCCCTGCGCGAGTCATGAATGCAAAGTCAGATTCACGAACCAAAGAAGAACCAGCCACGTTACAGATAGTCATTGCAGACATGTAGCCCTTCTCTTTCGCAAGGCGAAGTGCCGCTAGCGTATCGGCTGTTTCGCCTGACTGCGAAAGTGTCACAAGTAGGCTGTTTGGACGAACAACGAAGTCGCGGTAACGGAACTCAGACGCGATTTCTACGTCACAGCTTACGCCAGCGATAGATTCAAACCAGTAGCGAGCCGCCATACCAGAGTTGTATGAGGTACCACATGCGATGATTTGAACGTGCTCAACTTTCTTAAGGATATCAACTGCGTTAACACCAATAGCTTCAGTCACGACTGCTTTATCAGTAACGCGACCTTCCATTGTGTTAATAAGCGCACGAGGCTGTTCAAAGATCTCTTTTTGCATGAAGTGACGATATTGGCCTTTGTCACCTGCGTCATGTTCTGCGTTCGATTCCGTGATTTCGCGCTCTACAGGGTTACCGTCAACATCAAGAACTTTAACGTCGCGACGAGTAATTTCTGCTACATCACCCTCTTCTAGGTACATAAAGCGGCGAGTCACGCTAAGAAGGGCAAGTTGGTCAGAAGCAAGGAAGTTTTCACCAACACCGAAACCGATAACGATTGGGCTACCAGAGCGAGCAGCAACGATGCGGCTTGGGTCTTTGCGGTCAACAACTACTGTACCGTAAGCACCGTCTAGTTGAGCTGCTGTTTTTTGTAGCGCTTCAACCAGTGTTTCTGACGTGCGACGCTCCCACTCAACTAGGTGAGCGATTACTTCTGTATCTGTTTGAGATTGGAACACATAACCGCGTTCTTGAAGTGTTGCACGTAGTTCTTCGTGGTTTTCGATGATACCGTTGTGTACAACCGCGATATCACCAGATACGTGTGGGTGAGCGTTCGCTTCAGATGGTTCACCGTGAGTTGCCCAGCGTGTGTGTGCGATACCTGTACCACCTGTCACATCTTGTGCATCAACGGCATCAGCAAGCTCTTGCACCTTACCTAGGCGACGAACGCGCTTAAGCTCTAGATCAGCATCAACAACGGCTACACCCGCTGAATCATATCCACGGTACTCCAGACGGCGTAGACCCTCTACCAAAATTTCTGCTACGTCACGTTGTGCTACCGCACCTACGATTCCACACATAGTAATTCTCCACTTTTAGTTTCTGTTTCCCTCTATGAACGCAAGCAAGTCAATAGAAGAGGGATAAATTGTTTAAGCGCAAATAACCTTTACGCTATTGGATTCGATGAGAGCTTTTTGCTCTTGAGTTAAGCCTTGATCAGTCACTAGCACATCAATTGCATCCCACGCTAATTCTAGATTAGGAATTCTTCGGCCAATTTTCTCGGATTCGATCATGACGACAACTTCACGGGCGACTTCAGCCATGACATTACTCAGCCCGATAAGCTCGTTAAAGGTTGTCGTACCGCGCGCTAAGTCCACTCCGTCAGCGCCAATAAACAGCTGGTCGAAGTCATAAGAGCGTAATACCGATTCTGCTACTTGACCCTGGAAAGATTCAGAATGTGCATCCCAAGTGCCACCTGTCATCAACAAGGTCGGTTCGTTTTCTAGGTCGTTTATCGCGTTGGCAAGAGAGAGCGAATTTGTCATCACTACCAAGCCCTTCTTGTTGCCTAGGCGAGACACCAATGCACCTGTTGTGCTTCCGCAATCAATAACGATACGATAATGGTCGTTAATCAACCCTACCGCGGCTTCTGCGATCTTCTCTTTGGTTTCAGACGTCGCCACGGATTCGTTTAGCACTTCATCTACGGCTTCTTGAGGAAGAGAGACGGCTCCGCCATAGCGACGAAGCAACTGACCATTTTTTTCTAGCGATGTGAGATCTTTTCGAATCGTAACCTCTGAGGTATCAAATAAAGCAGACAACTCTTCAACACTGACTTCACCACGCTCTTGGACAAGCTGGGCAATGGAATGGCGTCGAACCTGAGTATTACGTTTTCTCACTTTAACTTTCGCTTCAAAACTTAACTGATGCAAAAATTATTTCATAACGTAACTTATAGCGCAAGAAAATGGCGGTATTATTTGTAAGACACGATTTAACTGATGAAAAATCGAACAATTAAGTTTCGTTTCGAAAGTTAATTGTGTAAGTTTACAGAATAAGTTCGAAACTAAGCTCGCTAACGTGGATAAACGAAAGTGGGTCTAGGGAAATTGGTAAAAGACGAGAAGGCAATTAAAAGCCCCAACACTTGTTAAGCATTAGGGCTGAAATAGACTAGACGAGAGGGTTATCTCGGCAAAGTGTGTTCACCATTTCGGTGATGGCAAGGATGATAGTAGATTTCACTCGCTGATAATGACGCTCTAAAAACATCTCCAGCATCACTTCATCAAGACCTGCGGTCATGCTGGCATCGTATTCGATCGGCATCATTTTTTGAATAGCACTGATTTTATTCAGCTCGAATAAAACGTCGACTTCTGTAAAGCTGACCTTGTTCTCTTGATGCTTTGTCCACTCTCTTAGGGTTACAAAAATGTCTATATCATCAAACACTTCTTTAGATATAACACCGAGGCCGAGGAGCAATTTAGCGCGAACAAGAATGTCGCCAAGAGGACCATCACTGGTAAGAAGGGGATCAACAACGTACTTCACTGCGTAGTCGTCTTTATGAAAGATACTATTGATAAGGGTGTCCAGAGTGTCGTCGATGGCATCATAAGCGGCCATAAGACATTCACTCGCGTCCTTTGCTTCGGACAGAGCTTCTAATAGTTCGGTTTCATTGGGCGGGTGCAGTGGCATAACATCTCTTAAAACAAAGGGTGCCACTTGCGTGGCACCAACAACTTGAATCATTTGAGCGCTAAATACGCTTCATGCGCTAGTGTAACAATTTCTGAATCAACATTCAGCTCTGAATAATGAGCCAGTGTTTTTTCAAATCCTTGTTCTGCAAACATAGCTTGAAGCTCAACCGCTTGTGGGTCATCGTCGTTTTTGTAAAGGAATGCTGCGGCGATACCTTTTAATAGGTGACCATTCGGCAATCCATACTCAAGCGTACCGTTAAGAGGCTTAATCAAGCGATCTTGCGGGCTCAGTTTGCGGATTGGTTGACGACCAACGCGGTCCACTTCATCACGAAGATATGGGTTGGCGAAACGGCCCAGGATCTTCTGGATGTAAGCAGCATGCGCCTGCGCATCAAAGCCGTAGCGACGAATCAGTACTTCACCGCTCTCTTGCATTGCAGCGGTTACATCAGCTCGAATCGCTTCGTCTTCAATAGAATCTTTGATCGTTTCGTGACCCGCTAGCACACCAAGGTAAGCCGTGATTAGGTGACCTGTGTTAAGTGTAAACAGTTTACGTTCAACGAACGCCATTAGGTTATCGGTACATTCCATACCTGCAATTGTCGGAATATCACCCACAAACTGAGTTTGATCGACGATCCACTCGCTAAACGTTTCTACCGTTACTGCTAGAGGATCGGTTTCACCTTCTTCTGCCGGCGGTACGATACGGTCTACCGCTGAGTCAACGAAGCCAATGTTTGCCTCAGCAAACGCTTTAACATCGTCTGAAAGGTGTTCAAAGATCATTGCTTTTAGCTGGCTAGTACCGCGCACCATGTTTTCACAAGCAATAATATTAAGTGGCGCTGTATTGCCATTTGCTGCACGCTTTTCAATACCTTGTGCGACTGATTTAGAGATGATCTTCAGTACTGTTGGGCCAACGGCTGTCGTTACCAACTCTACGTTAGCGATAAGGTCGATAATGTCGCCGCTGGTCGAGTTTACTGCGGTAACATTCGTTACTTCTTCTACTACTACATCTTCGCCAACGATTTTTACAGGGTAGGATTGACGTTCAATCAGAGCGTTAACCACGGTTTCGTTTACATCTGCAAATGTTACGTGAATGCCTGCATCTGCAAGTAGTTTTCCGATAAAGCCACGACCGATATTACCTGCGCCAAAATGTAATGCTTTCATAAGACGTCTTCCTAAATAACTCATTAAAAAAAGAAAAAGAAAAAATCAAAAATGAGACCAACAAGGGGGGCTGTTGGTCTCTTTCACTTAGGAGCTATGACTCAAAGCCAAAGTGATAATCACCACTTCTGCTACTTACCACTCAGGATGCGAAGTACATCTTCAGCATTGGTGGTAGACTTCAAACATTCGACAGCTTCGTCGTCATCAAGTGAATTCGTAATCGCAGTGATAACCTGAATATGCTCATCACCTTGCGCTGCGATACCAATAACCATCTTAGCTACGTCATCTTCGTCCTCGCCCCACTGAACACCTTCAGGGAACTGACAGAACACGATGCCCGTCTTTTTAACGAATTGTTTTGCTTCAATAGTGCCGTGAGGTACTGCAATCGACTCACCTAGGTAGGTAGAAACCAACTCTTCACGAGCCAACATGCCTTCAACATATTGCGGTTCTACATAACCAAGTTTTACGAGTTGCTCACCAGCAAACTTGATAACCTCTTCTTTGGTTTTTGCTTCCATTCCCAAGAAGATATTTTCATTTGATAGCTTAAGCGTTCCTTCTTCATTGCTTGAGCTAGTGTCTGCTGGCGCTTCAGGCTTTTTTGGCTCAGCGCCTGCTTGTTGTGCGTTAACTAAGTCAGCGACTAAACCGTCGTACAGTGCACCATCTAGGAAGTTACCCAGAGAGATGTGGTGTGCATCTGGCGCGTGAGTGCGAGCACGATCAGTCAGGTCTTTGTGAGTGATAACAATATCCGCACCATCTGGTAGGTTGTTAATCGCTAGGTTAGTCACCTCAATGCCTAGGTCTGCCGCTTCTACTTTCTTACGAAGCATGCTTGCACCCATTGCGCTTGAGCCCATACCTGCGTCACAAGCAACGATGATTTTGCGTACTTTTGCTAGGTTTAGTTCGCCACCTTGACCTTTAGAAGCTGCCTTCATGTCTGCCATTTGGCTTGCTGCTTTCTCTAGTGACTCTTCTTCATCATCTTGCTTAGATGTTTTCATTAGTAGCGAAGCTACGAAGAAGGTAACCGTTGCTGAAGCAATCACTGATAGAATCACACCAAGGAATGAAGACTTAGGTGTCATTAGTAGTACAGCAAAGATTGAACCTGGTGATGCTGGAGATACTAGACCTGCATCAAACATGGTTAGTGTGAACACACCAGTCATACCACCAGCAATAACCGCAATGATTAGACGTGGGTTCATTAGAACGTAGGGGAAGTAGATTTCGTGGATACCACCGAAGAAGTGGATAATTGCCGCACCCGGTGCTGATTGCTTAGCGTTGCCACGACCGAAGAACATGTACGCAAGTAGGAGACCTAGACCAGGACCTGGGTTTGCTTCAATCAAGAAGAAGATAGATTTACCCACTTCCTCAGCTTGTTGGATACCGAGTGGCGAGAAGATACCGTGGTTGATTGCGTTATTTAGGAATAGGATTTTCGCAGGTTCAACAAAGATAGAGGTAAGAGGTAGTAGACCCGCGTTAACCATCATGCCAACGCCAGCAGCTAGCGCTGTTGAAAGCACTTTTACTGCAGGACCAATCACAAGGAAAGCAAGGATCGCACAAAGCATACCAACGATACCGGCTGAGAAGTTGTTCACCAACATCTCAAAGCCGCTCTTCACTTTGCCTTCAACTGCTTGGTCAAACTTCTTAATCGCTAGGCCACCAAGAGGACCAACAATCATAGCGCCCATGAACATCGGAATGTCCGTACCGACGATAACACCCATAGTGGTAATCGCACCGACGACAGCACCGCGATCGCCTGCTACCATTTTACCACCGGTATAACCGATAAGTAGCGGTAGAAGGTAGGTGATCATAGGACCAACCATTGCGGCTAGTGTTTCGTTTGGAATCCAACCAGTAGGAATAAATAGCGCCGTAATCAAACCCCAAGCGATAAATGCACCAATATTTGGCATCACCATGTTGGAGAGGAAACGACCAAAGTTTTGTACTTTGATTTTTGCTTCAGGAGATAGCATAAGGTCATCCTCGTTATTAGAATCTGTGTCCAATGGACTAAAAATGTTTATTTAAAAGTCCATTAAAAAGTAACACAGGATTTCCAAAAGTCAGCATGACGGCAATTTTTGTGACAGCAATCACACCAAAAGACTCATAGATTATTTTTTATAGTGATCAATATCACGTTATTTGCGCGTTGATAAATTACACAGCATTTCAATTGATAACAACTCTCATTCAATGGTGATCTAAATCACTAATTAACATCAAGACACCCCCAAATAGTTAGTGACCAAAGTCACATAATGAGCAAATCACTTCACAACCACCTATTCAAGGCAGCTATTTCATACGTAAAACTGAACACGTATTAACCGCAATAGTATTGAAATGTAATTTAATTACAGGTTTGATGTTTTAATTTCACGAGACTTCTGACAAAGTAGAGCGAATAAAAAACGTGAAAATAAAGAGGGCATCACAATGTTCAAAGCACTACTGTTCGATATGGACGGACTTATCTTTGATACCGAGACGGTATATAAAGCGAGCTGGCAATACGCAGCAACGACGATGGGGTACGACTTAACGGATGAGTTCTATCAAGGTTTTATTGGTGTGCAAGATCCAGACTGCGAGAGAATGCTGGTTGAACATTTTGGTTCAGGCTTTGACCTCAACCACTATAAAGCCATCCGCGACGCGCATTACCATGAAGCGCGTCAAGCAGGCATTGCCTTTAAAGAAGGGTTTCATGAACTATTTGCAGAAGCCAAAGCCCAAAAGCTCAATATTGCTCTCGTTACTTCTTCCCATTTACCCGAAACCAAGCTGAACTTTGGTGCTACTGACTACCTCAATCAGTTCGACCTCATTATCACCGCAGAAGATGTCGATAATGGCAAACCTCAGCCAGATTGCTACATCATGGCGTATGACAAACTCGGACTTGAGGCACAAGACTGTTTGGTGCTTGAGGATTCTAATAACGGGATGCGCTCGGGGAAAGCTGCTGGATGCTATGCCGCAATGATTCCGGATATCATGCCGCCGCATCAAGATGTCATAGAAACAGCGGACTATATTTTCGACTCACTTAACCAAGTCACTGAGTTGTTGAAGTCACAACGCTAATACATAGCGTGTAAAGAATAGGAAGCCCTGTACCGTTTGGTTACAGGGCTTTTTGTGTTGTATTTTCCGAAGTGAAGGGCAGTTGTTAACTCAACGAACCTTTAAACGGTGCGCTTGCCGCGCTCAATGGGTAAACATCAAAATCTGACGCCCCTCCACGTAACTCGATACCAGTAGCATCTTTGTCAGTGAAGACTCGACCAGTCATTACAAACTCACCACCATTAACGAAGATCTCCAAAGATGACTCATCCGAGAGAATTCGCAGCTCTACTTTTTCGCTATCCAACAGCAATTCGCGCTTTGTATCTCCCTCACGAATTAAGGTGTGGGTTCTATCAAACACTAATGAACGAGTCGTTTCATCTAGTCGTATCGATACGTATTGATCCGCTTTTGCATGCAACCTAAGCTCACTACCCCACTCTAGAACCACACTCATATCAAACGCCTTGTCACAAAGAGATGGGTATCCGCTGTTGTCTAATGTGAAGCACTGCTTCTCTTTACGTAATGTCGCAATTTCAGCTATTGGGGTTTGGACAAGTCGCCCGTTTCTGTTCGTGAGTTCACGAAGCGCTGTCAACTGATGCACCCAACCGTTATCACTCGACGGATGGTTGATTTCATCTGGCAGTCCCATCCATCCAGAGAGAATTCGACGACCATCGGCAGCTAACATGGTTTGCGGCGCATAAAAGTCGAAACCTTTATCAAGATTGTCAAAATCTGTTAGAGAGATTTTTCCCTCTAAATCCAGTTCAGCCTTCACATACCCATTGTGATGAGGGATGGTGTGGTACGCGCTGTCCGACTCAATCCCCTGAGGTCCAACAATCGCAAAATGCTCGCCATTCAGTTCGAAAAGATCCGGGCATTCCCACATATAACCAAAATCCCCCATTTCATCACCACAAAGCGATACGAATTCCCATTGATGTAAATCGCTTGAACGGTAGATTGCCAATCGCCCCTTGAGATCGGTTGTTTGGGCGCCTAGTAGCATTAACCAATGTTCACCGTGACGAACGATTTTAGGGTCTCGAATATGAGGCGTGACACCCTCAGGCAGTTTCGGGATCACAGGCCCCAGTTTTTCAAAGGTAATTCCATCATTCGATACCGCTAAACATTGAGTCGTATGACGATCTCTCTGATTACCAATTCTTGTATTACCGGTATAAAACAGCATGAGTTGCTCGCCTTGGCTCAACGCATGACCAGAAAAAACGCCGTGGCTATCAAACCAATCTGATGGCGTTAATGCGAGAGGTTGCCACTCCCAATTGATCAGATCTTTGCTCGTTAAGTGAGCCCAGTACTTGTCTTTGTGGACACAGGCATATGGATACCACTGATAGAAGAGGTGGTACTCTCCGTTGTGGTAGATAAAACCGTTAGGGTCGTTCAAAAGTCCTTGAGGTGGAGAAACATGCCAAGACGGTCGATGCTCGCAATCAACTGGTTTGCTGACAGCCTCAACTTTCAATACTTGCTGCTGACTAATTACGCTACCCAGCTCAAGTAACGATGAATCATCGAAATGATCAGGCATATCAAACGTCAGTTGAGGCTTACCTAACACCTCTTCAAGCGAATAGCGTGGCGCGCCCTCGTTAACTAGAGATGTGTTAACTAGAGACGTATCATGGATTTCAATTACCAGCTGATTATTCGGAAATAAGACACGACTCACGTTAGCCGGACCACCAAGCAGGTTCACCAAGTCGCTCACTGACATCGCGGTTGTTGAAGACTTCGCTTCAGGATCTTTGGTTGCTGAAACCTTGCTAGTGACTGAAACCATAATAGCTATACACCTATACCAATGATTAATATTTTTGGGAACGTTTGCAATACTAGCGATGAAACAGGAGTGATACAAGAGCAATGGCTGAGTTTAATAGAAACTGTGACTTAACACACACCATGACTCCGTTGGATTAGGAGCCATAGTGAGGGTGTTGTCGTGAAAATTTGGGGAGGAATTAGCAGGTTTGTCGTTCGATATTTTGGAAAGTAAGAACGACCTTACTCATAACAGGTGGATGCCCATCAAGCAATTCAATCAGTACCTTAGCAGCACTTTCCCCCGCTTTATCAAAGGGATAGTTAAAGGTTGAAATACTCGGCGAAGATACCGAGCCCAGTTCATCATTACCGACTCCTAGTACCTTAATATCCTCTCCGGCTTGTCGAGCACTCTCTTCAATCGCCTTAACCGCACCTATTGCGATTCTGTCAGTCGCGCAAAACAAGCCATCTAGGTTTTCATATTCTGTTAGTAGCTGTTTCGCCTGTTGGTAGCCCGACTCTATGGTGAACTCACCACGACTATGAAACAAAGGTTCGCCTTTACGCTTGAACTGTAAAGCTTGTTCTAAGCCTTGGTAACGCAGTTTATCAACAGCAATGTCGGAACTCGCCACACCAATAAAACCAATATTACTACAACCTGCTGATAGTAAACGATTTCCCGCCTCAAATCCGACGCGAAAATCATCATGCACAATGCTTGGGATATTGAATAACGAACCATCCTGACCGACGAGTACAACAGGAGCTATCGAGTGCTGAATCGCTTCTACCAATTCTTCGTCCAAATGGGTTGCATAAAGAATAATGCCTTCAACCCGCTTTTGGTTAAATAGACGAATAAACTCAATCTCTTTTTGAAAAGACTGTTGAGTACTGGCTAATAAGACGTGTTTTCCAGCACTTTCAAACACCGCACTTAATCCATCAACCCCTTGTGAGGTGGCGTTAGACGCAACCCTTGGTACGATTACTCCGATCAAGTTGGTCTTTTGCGATTTAAGGTCTTTAGCAACAAGGTTCGTTTGATACCCCAACTCATCAATGGCCTTTTGTACCTTATCTTTGGTCGCCTGCTTGACTCCATACTCATTATTTACCACGCGAGAGACTGTCGATTTAGAAACGCCAGCAAGTTTGGCGACATCATGAAGGCTTGCCATAGGATAAGTGTCCGATATTTATGGGAATGTTTGCAAAGAATACCACGATTTTCACCATTCTTATAACCAGTTAGGGCCCCAAGTATGGTTCTAATTTGATAGCTTCAAGAAAAAACCTTATCTAGCGCACATTCTTTTGACTCCTAGTATACTAAGAAATGATCACGGTCACACTGTCGCCTTTTATCTTTTGACACGACCTCATCCATGCTTATGATTCGAAATTGCAAACGTTCCCAAAAGTATTCAACACACAATAGGGAGCGAATACGATAATAACGCACAAAATGTAACCGGAGCTCGTTATGAACTACCCAGTCATAGCCAAAGAACTACTTACTCTGTTAGGGGGAAAGGAAAACCTCTCTGCCTTAGCTCATTGCGCGACTCGCTTGCGCCTCGCCGTTAAAGATGAATCTCTGATCCAAGAAAAAGCCATTGACGATCTTGAGGGCGTAAAAGGACAATTTAAGGTAGCAGGCCAGTACCAAATCATTTTTGGCTCGGGCATCGTAAACCAAGTTTATGCAGAACTCGCAAAACTAACGGGCATGTCCGAAATGTCGACCAAGGATGTCGCGTCTGCGGGTGCCGAGAAACAAAACTGGTTGCAACGCGCAGTAAAAGGTTTGTCCGATATCTTCGTACCTATTATTCCAGCAATCGTGGCCGGCGGTCTGTTGATGGGTATTTTCAACCTTCTCACTGCACAGGGTCTTTTCATTGAAGGGCAATCTCTGATCGATGCAAACCCAGGTCTTGCTGACCTCGCAAGCATGATCAACACCTTTGCCAATGCACCTTTTGTCTACTTACCTGTTCTATTGGCATTCTCTGCTTCCAAGAAGTTTGGTGGTAACCCGTTCCTTGGCGCAGCTTTGGGTATGTTGATGGTGCACCCTGATCTACTCAACGGCTGGGGCTTTGGTGGCGCAGCAGTGTCTGGCACGATCCCAACTTGGAACATTCTGGGCTTCGAGATCCAAAAAGTGGGCTATCAAGGTTCAGTACTACCTGTATTGGTATCGGCGTTTATTCTCGCTAAAGTTGAGAATGGTCTTCGCAAGTTTATCCCGTCCGTGTTGGACAACCTGCTCACTCCGATGCTTGCCATCTTTATCACAGGTTTCCTAACATTCACTGTGGTGGGTCCATTCACACGTGACATCGGCTTTTTATTGGGTGACGGTCTAAACTGGCTCTACGATTCAGCTGGCTTCATCGGCGGTGCACTGTTTGGCTTTATCTATGCACCGTTTGTTATCACCGGCATGCACCATAGCTTTATCGCCATTGAAACTCAGCTTCTTACTGATATCGCAATCACAGGTGGTACTTTCATCTTCCCAATCGCGGCAATGTCTAATATTGCTCAGGGTGCAGCAGCTCTAGCTGTTGGCTTCACCACTAAAGATGTGAAACAAAAAGGTATTGCAATGCCATCAGGCGTAACAGCTCTGCTTGGTATCACTGAACCAGCGATGTTTGGTGTTAACCTTAAACTGCGTTATCCATTTATTGCAGCGATTATCGGTGCAGCGGTTTCAAGTGCGTTTATCACTATGTTTAATGTAAAGGCTCAAGCGCTTGGTGCGGCAGGTCTACCTGGTATTATCTCAATTCGCCCAGAAAACATCGGCTACTATGTCGCCGGCATGGCAATCTCATTCGCGGTTGCGTTTGGTTTAACCATTGTTCTTGGTATGCGTGAAAAGCAAAAAGCTTCAAAGCGAGTTACAGCAACCGCTTAACTAACTGAATGCTTTCTACCCCCATAATAAACAAAGGCGCTAATTATCAGCGCCTTTGTTTTGCTTCGTTCCCTTCCTCACTCCACCAGCGCTCATCGTTTTTTCGAACATTAAGCTCACCCACGGTCACTTTCTCTCCAATCTTCGGGCAAACAAAATCAACATTGCGACGCTTAGCTTCGCTTTCTGCTCTTAGCAAAGGTTCATTCCATTCATGATAGGAAAGATCAAAAGTCGCGTTGTGTATCGGTAGCATCACCGCGCCTTGTACATCAATGTGTGCCTGTACACTTTGTTCAGGAAACATATGAATATCCGCCCAGTTCTCATCATAGGCACCCGTTTCTATTAATGTCAGATCAAAGGGACCGTATCGTTTACCCACTTCTTTGAATCCACCAAAATAGCCAGAATCACCGCTAAAATAGACTCTAGACTTAGTCCCTAAGATAGCCCAGCTTCCCCAAAGCGACGTATCCCTTTGCTTGTACGAACGCCCTGAAAAGTGCTGCGTCGGAGCAAAAACAAAGCGGGTCTTTTCCACTTTTATTGATTCCCACCATTCGAACTCAACGATTTTTCTTACCTCGACTCCCCACTCAATGAGGTGGTCGCCCACACACATTGGCACCAGGAACTTACCAACTTTATGATGCAGTTGTTTTACAGTTTGTTTGTCTAAGTGGTCGTAGTGATCATGGCTTATCAAGCACACATCAATATAAGGCAGCTCTTCAACCGAAATCGGCAGCGCGTGATAGCGCTTGGGGCCCGCCCAATCGAGAGGCGAAGCTCGATTTCCTAGCACCGGATCAGTCAAGATTGTTATCCCATCGACTTTAAGCAATACCGTTGAGTGTCCCAAACGATAAACGCAGTCTTGCTTCTCTGTCTCTATCGCATCAGCTTGCATTGGCTCTACGGGAATATTAGGAACTTTGAAGTTCAGTATCTTGTCGATGTTAAGGTAAGAGCGAAGGGTAGTGATCGTATCTTTAAAGGTGGGGTTGTAGAGAGTCTCTGAGTTTGTGAACCGCTGGGGCTTGGATGCTTCTGGCAATAGAAGGGTCTTTACACTTCTTGATGATAACGCTGGCATACTTGGCTTCCGATTGAGTAGTTAAGCCTATCCAGTGTTGCCCCGCTCAATGACACTTAGATGCCAGTAAGACGAAATAAATGTGTCGATAAAATGACCGTTTTGACATATTCAACACAAACAAAAAACCCCACCGGTTAAGGTAGGGTTTTGTTAACTTAAAAGCGCTAAATTAAGCTTCAGCTTCTGCTTTTAGGTTAGTGAAGTAATCGAAGATTACTGGCACGTCGTTTTGACCTAGGCCAGCATCAACTGCTGCTTGTAGGCTTGTAGAAGTACCTTGAGCGATTAGAGACTCAGTACCTAGCTCTTCACATAGAGCAAGGAAGTAGCCAAGGTCTTTGTTTGCGTTAGCAACAGAGAAACCTAGTTTTTCTTCGCCGTCAACCGCGTAGAACTTACAGAACTGCATGAACGGAGAGTTAGATGGACCCGCTGACATGATGTCAAATAGTTGCTGACCGTCAACGCCTGCTAGCTTAGCTACTGCGAAAGCTTGAGACATAGTTGCAACAGTAGTCATACCCATGAAGTTGTTAACTAGCTTAGTAACGTGACCTGAACCTAGAGCGCCTAGGTGGAATACGTTTTCGCCTTGCTCGTCAAGAACTGGCTTAACTTTGTTGAATGTTTCGATGTCGCCAGCAGCCATGATGTTTAGAAGACCATCTTTAGCGTGAGCTGGAGTACGACCTAGAGGAGCGTCAATCATGCCTGCGCCGATAGCAGCAAGGTCAGCACCAATCTTCTTAGTAGAAGCTGGGATAGAAGTACCGAAGTCGATAAGCGTTTTGCCTTCTGACATACCCGCTAGGATACCAGTGTCGCCGTAAACTACTTTCTCAACAACTTCAGAAGTTGTTAGACATAGCATAACGATGTCACTTTTCTCAGCTAGTTCTTTACCAGAAACTGCTTCAGATGCGTTGCCACGAGCTAGAACAGCTGCAACTGCATCTTTGTTAAGATCCATTACGTTTACTTCGTAACCACGGTTTTGAAGATTCTCAACCATGTTGCCGCCCATAAGGCCAAGACCGATGAAACCAATTACTGGCTTTGTCATGTGTGACTCCTAATAAAATACTATTGTATGACTATTTGCAGTTACTATATCTGCTCGATAGGAATTTCGCAATCTTCATTCCTCGAGAAAATGTGATCAGATCTAAATTATGAGAGATAGAACAGAAAAATTCATACAAAAAGGAAGAAATTGCCTGAATTGCGCCTAAATCGTTCAATTTTTACGCATCACTTGTAATACATTATACCCAATTTATCGACAAGGGTCTTCATACAATTCACCAAATGTCTTGCTAGCGCACATATCAAGATTGAGAGAATTGAAAAACCACCCACGACAGACTGCATACCATCCGACGCAATCAGCATTCTGGGTATATAGTTAAAGTGTCCAAACGCGAAACCTTGGCATGGTGACTATGAACGACCCACATCAAATACAGTGGCCGGAGTATTTCCACCCTAAGAATGCTCCTGTTCACGTGAAAAACGAAATTGTCATCCCCTCAGATTGTGAGACCATCTGGAGTCACATTGTGCGAGCCCCATGCTGGCCCAACTGGCAGCACCGAAAGACCGCAGTACAAATCGTGAAAGGCGACAGTAACGAACTTCACAAAGGCAGTGTATTTAATTGGATAACGAAAACCATGCGCTTTGAGTGCACGGTGGTCGAATATGAACCTTTTGAGAGAATAGCTTGGCGAGGTAAAACGGGAGACGTGGACATGTACCACGCATGGCTCATCTCACCCTGTACTGAAGGGTGCCGTATTGTGACAGAATCAACGCAGCGTGGTGGTCTGCGTTGGCTCACTGGGATTTTTGTTAAACGTCAAGTAGACGCCTACCACCAGCATTGGCTCGAAACATTAGTGCACAAAGCCAAAGAGTGAGGCTGGATCTTTATTGACTCGTGCTAATTACCTCGGTTTTTGCTAGTTACTTGAATCCTCACTATAGAGCTTTAAGCATCCATACATCACAACCATTGTGCAACGTGCCTTCATATGGCTCGCTGAGATGCTCAAATCCAGCCCGCTCATATAAAGCAATGGCTGATCCCATTGAACTCAAAGTATCTAGGTAACACTGTTTGTAGCCTTGCGCTTTTGCAAATGACAAGCATTGTTCAGTCAGCGTCTTGCCAAGGCCTAAGCCTCTACTTTCGGGTAGTAGAAACAACTTTTTGAGTTCGCATACGTCATCGCCTTGACCAAATGGTGCGATACCACCGCCGCCCACCACTTTTCCATTTACCAACGCCACTAAATACAGGCTGCGGTCTTCTTCATTGTAATACTGACTCATCGCTAGCACTTCTTCATCCGAGGGACCAAATCCTTCTCCCACCGCACCGAACTCTGCACCGACAGTCTTGATAACCTCACACAACGCTTCATCAAACTCTGGTGACACCTTTACTACTTCTACGCTCATCCTTTACTTCCTATTCAAGCCGCTGAGGTTACTCGGGTATATATCTTATAAACAATTATCTGTTTAGCGATTGCTGACATCAAGTTAGGATTTAGACATGCTCAAGATAGGCGCCCAATAATGAATAACACGCTTACCCTCTCCTTCGCTGCAATGACAGCCTTTGCTTTTAACTCTTTGCTGTGCCGCTTGGCACTGGGAACATCGGCTATTGATCCACTTAGTTTCACCTCTATTAGGCTCGTGAGTGGCGCTGCAACACTGGTCTGTTTAGGTTTGATACTCAAAAAGCAGCAGGGCGATTCAAGTCCATCACTAAAAATGTCTCTCGCCTTAGGAGTGACACTTTTCGGTTATGCGCTGTCATTTTCACTGGCCTATATCACGCTCGATACGGGTACGGGGGCGCTGATTCTTTTTGGTACGGTGCAGTTTGCACTCATCCTTCATCATAAGTTCAGTGGACACAAACTCTCTTTCGTTGAAATGATTGGAATCGCAGTCGCACTGGGCGGCTTTGTATTACTGATGTTACCCAGTGCCTCCCAGCCTTCTATTCTAGGAGCATTGCTTATGATGGTCTCAGGGTTGTGCTGGAGCGGTTTTACCTTATTGGGCAAAAAGGTGGCTTCACCGATAACCGCGACTCGGCAAGGGTTTGTGGTGGCAAGCATTCTGGTTATCGTTGCGGTGCTTGTTCATGGTTTAACAGCTTCAACAAATGGCTACCTGACACTGAGCGGCAGTTTGTATGCGCTTCTTTCTGGTATTGTCGCTTCCGCTCTGGGGTACTACCTTTGGTACCGTCTCTTGCCGAAGATAGATGTACTGGAAGCATCATTAATGCAGCTCACGGTCCCCGTTATTGCATTATTGCTTGGCTGGCTATTCTTAGCTGAGTCTCCTTCATTACTCGCGTTGATAGCGACTTTGTTTATTTTATCGGGAATCGCAATAACCTCTTGGGCAAAAGCGCGCAAATGAACCTAGCTGCAGTCTTCTTACCCATAAGAAGATGAATAAGAAAGTGAATAAAATACAAAACCTTAATTGGTATCTCGACTCGAACTGCACTAACTTATAGCAACAGTAATTCATCCTATGACTACCCGAGATGATCATGAAGAGACCATTTATTCTATTGCTTGCCGTCCTTTTGCCACTACAAATCAGTATTGCGGCAAGTGATCTTCCTGCGGACGACGCTGAACAAGAAACAGAGCAGCCTTTAGTGAACATCAATATGATGCTCGACCTAAAGGGGATAGAACAGTCGATCAACAGATCAAGCATTGCCATCGATAATTTAGCCACCTCTCTCACTCTACTTTCAAACAACCAAAGTTTGAATGAAGAGCAACGACAAGTGCTGGTTGATACCATGGACAACATCAATGAGCTGACTGAGATGTCTAAATCCTCGTTGGCGGCACTGCCAGGCGCTTTAGAGCAATCGCAAAATTCGATTGCTAACAGCACCAAAAAGTTCGCTTATGATGTTCGCTTTAATGTGCTGCTTCTGTTAGCGCTACTGGTACTCTCGATTGTATTGGCGCTGATCGCTGCTTATTGGCTGCTACTGCGTCCAATGCAGGGCACGATACTGCATGCAACACGCAACGTATCTAAGATGGCATCAGCGATTCATAAAACTGCGGAGTCACTGGAGACAACAACATCGAATCAAAGAGTGTTGACCGAGAGACTGGAAACGTATGAGTCAGAAAAGGCTCAATCTGCAGACCAAACATCTCGAATTTGAGGCCAGCCCCAAGTCGTTATCTCAACGCCTTTTAAAATTCCTTGAAAGCTCAATGTCTGCCTATGATGGAACATTGGGCTTACGATACCTTCGTGTATCAAAAGAGAGCCGATTTGTTCGAGCTCTGTTAGGTATTTTTCTGGTCTACAATCGGCACGAATCTTATTAAGCTCCGCCTTCAACCATTGGCTCACATCATCACCGATACCAGCATGCAGTACAGGGTCACTTAAGAAGAACAACAGTGCTGATACCTGCCTATTGTCATCAAGGTTTAGACTGCTCATCACAATATCTTCATCGAAAGGCTCCCTTGTCGCCTTGCCAACAAATACATCAAAGTCATAAAGGTTAAGCGTTACCCCAATGCCTTTCGCTTCTAAAATTTGCTTTACGGCTTTAGCGCTTCTTAGTATCCCTGGATGATTGTAATAGGCAATTTTTAGCTCTCGTGGTAGTTCTACAGCTCGATTGTGGATGCGTTTTACGTTGTGCCAGAACGGGAAGAAGCTGCTCGCAAACTCGGCGCCAAAGGTGTCTTGATTTCTAACAAGTTGCTGCCAAACTTTTTCGCCACTTAACATCTGACTGAGCCAGCTGCGCTGCGCAAAAGACAACGAGGGATTCGCTTGATTGAAAATCATGAACATACAGCCGTCTTCGATTCGAGCTCGAGAGGTTGTACTGCTCAGCGCCTCTTTTTCCAAATCAATCTCTGGATGCGTGATCACCTTTTTAGAGTAAGGTTCGTTGACTCGTGACCCTGACACCAAAGCTTGTTCGCAAGATGCCTGATTTTTAGGAGTATGGCCATCAGAATCCTGGCTATTAGCACTAACAGACCATATCGAAACATGATCGGTAAGAGAACGTAAACCATGATAGCGCTCATTGGCAGAAAGGTTGAGGAGAGAACTCGATTGTTCGGCAAGTGAAAACACGCCACACCCAACCACATTAAGATCTGACTCTTCAAGCTGTTGTGGGGGTTGGATGGAATATTTTAAATCACTAAGCAGTGCCGCAAAGCCTCTATCAGATCGACTAAGCGAGACCGTAAATCCAAGCGCATGATTGACTTCAATGCTCTCTAGGTGATCGAGCTCTGAACGATAATAATCGTGCTGTTTCAGTTGCATCAATAATGTGGCGATGGACTCTGCGTTTACCCTAGTACCATCATGAAAGTAAACGGACGGTCTTATATAGAATGACCATTTTCTGAAGCGCTCATCGGCTTCCCAATGATGGGCGATATCTGGTTTTAGCTCACCGTCACGGCTCATCGACACTAAACAAGCATGAACCTGTCGCACCAAAAAACGTTCACTATTGCGATGCGGTACGTTCGGTGCTAATCGAGCAAATGACCGGTTGTAAGTAAGCTGAACATGTACACTGCCCTCATTAATCTGAGCCCCTGCGGTTTGCTGCAAAAGCTGGCCAAATGTGGACTGATCATTATCTAAGAACTCCAGCGCACGATCATACTTACTCTGTTTTAACCATTCGGTCGCAATTAACTTCTTAACGTCACTTCGGTCCAGCTTTTTAATCAATGTCGATCGCTGGTTCCTTCCCACTTTGGGCAACCAAGCAATCCAGCTCAGTTCGGTCATCTGCTTTAGGACAGAGCGAGCATGGCGCGGACTGGTTGCCATCGTATCGGCAACATCGGCGAGGGTCACCGCGTACTCAACTGAGACTTCAAACTTGATGAGACGCTCATAGTAACGATATAGGTTTATACTTTCCAAATTAGGCACTCCACCTGGTGCAAACCATTCCTTATATAGGACAATTATGGCGTAAAAAGCTGAAAAAAATCATTTCCAAATCAATATAAGGAACAAGAAAACCAAAAGTCTATCTGTTTTATTATACCGCATAAAACAACACAATATGTACAGATTCCCCCCAACACAAAAGATACCGGAGAGCCTAATGAGAAAAGATACAACGCGACGAACCAGCAGCTCTGCACGCCCTTTAAAAGCTTACTATTTAAATCAGCTAAGCAACGCCAAATCTCAATTACAAGCAAATGCCCTTTTGCAACTCGCAAAAACCTGCCAGTTTTTTGACTAGAAGAGTTCAGACGGTCGTGAACTACATGTTTATGCTCCTACCCCCACAAGCACTATTCATGCTCACGATCGTCACCTCATACGTCACATTAATTGTTACCCCGAAGCGCTCAAAGGAAAATTCTGACAGTCTTTTAAGTCAAAACATCAAAGCATACTTTCTTAACTCGTAAGAAACGCAACGGCTACTTACACTGCACATACCACAAAACATCATAGAGTTAGTAACGAGACCCATCCTCTTATAACGCCTACTAACACTGCATTCACGGCTCGCAATCAGGAATGTCACTTTTATTCACACAAAAATTGCATGGTATAAAAATCCATCATGCTAAGATGCCGTTTTTTCATCGCTTGATAACAAACATGCCTATTACACAACGCATTGCGATTACAGCAATGGTTTGTAGTTCACCGATCGCTAACGCCACTGGCCTTAACTTTTGGGAATCCTCTACGTCAAATAGCGCGCTCGCGAGCGCGAATGGCGCATCGGCGGTCGATGCGAGTATTTTGGCAACCGCACCGTCCAGCATGACGCAGTTAAATACCACTACAGTAACCGCAAGTGTCACTCGCTATCAGGTCGATACTGATTACGATATTCTGGGCACGCAATCGTCTTACTCAAAAGCGAATCCGATTCCAGCTGGCTTTATGGTGATGCCGATTGACTCAAACTGGTATGTTGGGCTTGCTGCCTATAGTCGTACCGCTGCGGATATATCGATTTCAGAGTTTAGGCTTCCGCCACCGCTCGGTTTTCGTATCTTGGAACAAGCGCGAGTGCGCCCTATCGTCGTGTCCTTTGCACCGAGCGTTGCCTATAAGATGGGTGATGTGAGTATTGGTGTGACGCTTGAATATCAATATGCAGACTACTTACTTGAAGTTGATAAATGTAAGTTCTTAGGCGGGTGTAATACTGAGACCACAACAGGCAATACCGATGGCTGGACAGGTGCTATCAGCGCAACTTGGCAAGCTAACTCGTGGCTGACTCTTGCAGCAACACACAGGCTCGATAGCCAGTTTGGTGACAGTAACATCCAATTTGCTCTACCATCGATAACAAGCGTCTACGGGACCATTGCTTTGACCGACAGTTGGTCATGGCACAACACCTTCAGTCTATCGCGTTGGGATGGGCAAGGTGTTACCTACACTGACTATGACGATCCTATCCAACTATTGAAAGGATCCCGTCACAGCAAACGCTACGCGACTTCCATGGAATATCGAATTGGGCAGCTAGCGCTACGTGGTGGCGTCAGTATGGATGAAGCTATTGATTCCTTTGGTGGAGAAGATGTTCGTTATCGACTTGGCGCAGCCTACACAGTTAACGAACACCTGACCTTAGATCTTTCTGGCTTTAGCGAAAACTATGCGAGAAAGAACGTGAAGCTGAATGAAAGCTATCAGGTGGATGTGCAAAACAAAGGTTATGGTGTGAGTTTCGGTCTAACCTATCGCTACTAACCCCCAATAAAACAACTACCAACGAATATAGATGGGCGTACCAATCTTAACTAGAGAGACCAGTTCGTCCATCTCATCGTTGGTAATGGCAATGCAGCCATTGGTCCAGTCGAAGCTTTGCACAAACTGTGGCGGCTTATTGTTGTCATTTTTAAGTCCGTGGATCTTAATGTTGCCACCTGGGCTCACCCCTAGACTTTGCGCGCGCTTCTTATCTCTCAAGTTTGGATAGCTAATGTGCATCGAACGATAAAACGCAGAATCATCCATCACGAAGTCGAGGTAATATTTGCCCTCAGGGGTGCGATTGTCACCTTCCTGAATCTTGTGACCACGTGGATTTTTCCCGAGTGCAATTCGATACTCTCGGACCACAACATCACCGTCCATCAAGTACATTCGCCTCGAAGACTTTTTTACTTCCACTCGATCAACGACAGCCTCTTTTGCCAATTCCAAACTAAGCGCTTGAAATGGAAGAGCAATAGACAAAACTAAAACCAATAACCACTTATACATCAGTCTTCCCTCAAAATTCGAACGCAAATCTTATCCCTTTATGACAATAGTTCCAACGAAATGTGCCATTTCATCGCTCTTGTTATCCTGATACGAACTAATGCAATGAGTAGAGTATAGAAAGAAAACGAGCAAGTTAATTATTGCAATATGACAACACTGTTTTAATTAAATCCCCATATATCAACAATAGTTTATTGACTAGACTTGTTAGCAACTTCACTACAGAAGTCCACTAATTCAAACAAGGGTGAACATATGAAAAAGCTAGTTGTTATTACAGGTGCAAGTTCTGGTATTGGTGCAGCGATAGCACGTCGTTTAAGTGATGCTGGTCACCCACTACTTCTTCTTGCTCGTCGCGTAGAGAAGCTAGAAGCACTGCAACTACCTAATACACTGTGTGAAAAAGTCGACATTACCGACAAAGCGACGTTTGAAGCAGCAATTGCGAAAGCGGAAGAGCAATATGGTCCTGCTGACGCACTGATTAACAATGCTGGCGTTATGCTACTAGGTCAGATCGATACTCAAGACGCATCAGAATGGAAAACCATGTTTGACGTGAATGTCGTTGGTCTTCTCAATGGTATGCAGGCGGTACTTGCACCAATGAAGGCACGCAACGCCGGCACCATCATCAATATCAGCTCAATTGCGGGTCGCAAAACCTTTGGTAACCATGCTGCGTATTGCGGTACAAAGTTTGCCGTTCACGCTATCTCGGAGAACGTTCGTGAAGAAGTTGCAGAGTCTGATGTTCGTGTTGTCACCATCGCTCCTGGTGCAGTAGAAACCGAACTGCTGTCGCACACGACTTCACAAGAGATCAAAGATGGCTATGATCAATGGAAGGAAGTCATGGGTGGCGTCCTTGCCGCCGATGATGTTGCGAGAGCGGTAGAGTTTGCTTATGCGCAACCTCAGAACGTGTGTATTCGTGAAATCGTATTGGCTCCGACCCGTCAGCAGCCATAAAATCACAGAAACATCTAAAAGCAGCGCCATTTGGCGCTGTTTTTTTGTGTCTACTTAAAGGCAAAGTCTTACTCAGGCAAAATGCTATATCGTTATCAAACCCAATCTCTTAAGTGAAATAACTAAAGTGATATTCGTCAGCATCAATAATCAAAATTGATTGTAACCAGTTGTAATTCTATGACGCGTTCGCGTTTTACGGAACATAATTCATAAATCGATTTAATAATAGCGTCGGCTCGCAATTTGGCCTTGTGGGTTATTGTAAAATATACCCAGTCAATAACGGTTCCTGATTTAAGGAGAAGTAATATGGAGAGAATAATCAACACCTTAGGGTTATGTATCATAGCAAGCAAGTACGCTATCGTGCTATTGATGGCTGGTATCACATTCAGTAGTGGTGCATTCGCCGCTGAATTATTACTGTGCACAGGGATGGAAAACTCTGATTAATTTTTGTAAGGGAATATACAGCGACATTCTTCTAATAAACCTTTTTACGTTGCTTTATATTTTTAGGGAGCTATTTGCTCCCTTTTTTTATTTTAAGGCATTAAGCTTGACTTAAATCAATTATTTCATGCCTTCCTATATATCAATAATATCCAGTTTATCGTTAAAGTCCTCTGCCCCTTACCGTAACTTAGCGGTACAATGTCGCCCTCTATGACCTTTGATATTAAAAAGGATGATTCATGCTTGCTGATTGGCTCAGCCAAACCTCACTCATTGCGATGCTATTGATCTTCGTTGGCGCTTACGTGCAAACAGCAATCGGCTTTGGGCTCGCAATTGTGGCGGCACCTCTCTTGTTTCAGGTCTCTCCAGACTATGTGCCGGCTCCGATTTGCCTCGTCGCTTTGTTTATCTCACTCCTTAACGCCATGAAGCATAGAAGCAACATCGCTATCGGCGGACTTAAAATGGCAATGATAGGTCGCGTTCCTGGCTCTATTGCGGGTGCAGCTTTGTTGCTATACGTATCGACTCAAGTGCTGTCACTTTGGCTGGGGCTGTTGGTTGTATTTGCCGTTGTGGTTAGCCTTTTACCCGTGCGTATTGAACCGACACCAACAAGAATGGGTATTGCAGGCTTCTTTTCTGGCTTCTTTGGCACTAGCAGTGGTATTGGTGGTCCGCCGATGGCACTTCTACTTCAACACCAAGAAGCAAATCAATTACGCGGCAACTTATCTGCGTTCTTTGTGTTCAGCTCAATTATGTCGCTCATTGTGCAAGCCCCTATCGGCTTTCTAACACTCCATCACCTCTATATCACTGTGCCACTCATTCCCGCCGCGTGGTTAGGCTATCACTTAGCAAGACTTACTACTCAGTCACTACCTAAAGAGAAAGTTCGACTGGCGGCTTTATTGCTGTGTTCAATTAGTGGTCTGACGGCGATTTGGCAGAGTTTTTAAGGGTGTGGTGTTTGAGGACTTAGTCCCCAAAAGCGATGCTAATGCCGAATCTATACCGATAAAGGGGGTGCAAATAGCTCTACGCATCTCTTTATATATTCGGCTTTCGCTCAGCGATAAAGCGCTCGCTATCTAAGTTCGGTTCCCACGTAAGCAATATTGCTCGAAAAAGCATAGTTCCCATCTGGCCACTTTACTGCTGGATAGTGATAACGCTTCGACTCGAAGATTTTCACAAGCCCCGGCAACATGTGCTGTAACTCTTTGCGCGTTTTGACACGCATCTCATCGCTTTCAAGATCGGCTTTAGAGCCCAAGTATGCGGCCGTTCCCAAATAGAAGAACTCTATGGTTTTACACGCATCATCACAGGTAGGGTCATCATACTTATACAGCCCTTGTTGCTCCGCTAACTGCCACTGTTTATAGATCTCACTGCGTTGTGTTTTACTGTCACTAAACACCTTCGGCAAATATGATTGCCATCCAGCATTGACGATAAGGTGATGAATCTCCTCTTGAGACGCATCTCGTTGACGATGCGGGTCGGTTTCATTAGCGGCTAGATCCTGGCCAACCATATAATCAAAATAAGGCTCAAGTTTATCAAACGCTTGGTCGCTAAATCCTTCGCTGCTCATCAACAAAGTCGCATGATTGCCCTGCAGTGGAACAATCAATCTTGGTTCATCAACCACGCCATCTTGATTATTATCAAGCCATTGCGCCGTCACGTTCGCAGCATGCTGCAATTTTTTATCTGACACACGTTGAGTGGCACAAATGGTCACTGCATCAAAGACCTTAGCCTTCTTAGTAAAGAAATCACCCGGACAACCTGCCGCCGGCGATTCAGCAGTAGAAAACTCCCCTGCACTAACCAAACTACTTAGTAAAGCGAGCGCACTAAGACTGTATCTCATCCCTGTCCCCTTATATCTATCGCGCTAGTTGCTTACATGTTAATCAACTAGTGCAGAATTACTGTATTAAGAGGTCAGTAAATGTAAGGCTAGGAAGCTTCAGATTCAGGAGCGAATTCTTGCAAGATGAACTCGATAAACTTGCTAAGTCGTTGCGAACGGTTAACGATGGGTGGATACAGCAAGTAAAAGTCATTCGACGTCGATATATGGTCTGATAACACGCTGAACAATTTACCACTGTCTACTTCTTTACGAACAAAGTAGTCCGGTGTGTAGATGATGCCTCTGGCTTCAAGAGCCTGCGTTTTTAGGATCAAATTATCGTTATTCTTAAGCCAACCACGAATTGGGTAATCACCGTCTGCAAATGACCAGGTCGCATCATCACTATTGTTCATGCAATCATGTTCGACCAATTGTTTTGGGTGTGTAGGCACACTTTTTTGCGAAAAATAGTCGGGAGAGCCCGTCACTGCATGGCTATAAGAAAAGAGCTTTTTAGCAATCATGTTCTCAGGTGGATTTCGCGTTGCTCGAAAAGCGAAATCGAAATTGTCTCTCACCAGATTAAAGCTTCGATAGCTGCATTCAACATCAAACTGTATGCCTGGGTGTTTATGACTGAACCGGCGGCACAAATCTAACAATACCCCTTGAGTAAACTGCATAGGTGCAGTAATTCGAATCGTCCCCTCAAGGCACTGATTTTCATATTCGGCTCTACGTTCAAGATCCACCAGCGTCTGTGAGATAGACTCCATCCCAGCCGCCACCCTCTCCCCTTGAGGCGTTAATCGAATGCTTCTTGTAGAACGAATCATCAAGCTGTAGCCCAGCTCTTTTTCAAGCTGTTTGATTTGTGTCGAGAGATAGCCACGCGAAATATCCAGCGCATCCGCTGCCCTGGTGAAACTCAGCTGTTTCGCTACTTCTGCAAATAACATCAGCTTTTCTATTTTCTTATGCTGCATTCACTTTACCTAACTCTGATCTCGCTCACTTTATTGTTTGTTATATCAAATAATGATTTTTATTGGCTATATTTTTCTTACCAATTTCTTCAGGCATTCTAGTGTCAGTCAAAATAAAAATGGAGTCGTAAGATGTCTTCTCAAAATGTGAACAAAGGAAACCACTCTCAACTTATTTACGGTTGCATGGGGCTCGGTGGTGGATGGGATGATAGCCCTATTACCGCTAACCACATTCAACAAGCCCATCAAGTTATTGATACTGCGATTGAATCTGGAATTACCGTGTTCGATCATGCAGACATCTATACACGCGGCAAAGCGGAAAAAGTCTTTGGGATCGCGCTAAAAGATCGCCCAGAGTTAGCCGACCAACTCACCATTCAGTCTAAGTGCGGTATTCGCTTCGCCGATGAAACCGGTCCAGGTCGATACGATTTTTCGAAAACGCATATTCTCAACATGGTTGATGGCATTCTTGAGCGTTTGGGTATAGAGCAAATCGATACACTGCTCCTTCACCGTCCAGATCCACTGATGGTGCCAGAGGAAGTAGCAGAAGCGGTCGAGGCGTTGAAACAGTCAGGTAAAATCCGTCAGTTAGGCGTGTCCAACATGAACTTGCACCAGATGGCCCTGCTTCAGTCGGCGCTATCTACACCTATCGTTTGCAATCAGTTAGAGATGAGTATCACCAAACTAGACTGGCTTGAAGAGGGCGTTACCTCACATGCAAGTTCAACACTTGGCACCATAGAGTATTGCCGCAGCAATAACATAGAGCTACAAGCATGGGGTAGCCTAAGCCAAGGCCTATTTACTGGTCGTGACATCAGCAACCAGCCGGAGGCAGTGAAAAACACCGCCGCTACCGTCGCTGAGCTAGCCGCCAAATATCAAGTCTCTACAGAAGCTATCGTCTTAGGATGGCTGTTGCGCCACCCTGCGAAGATTGCACCTGTAATTGGTACCACTAATCCTGACCGTATCCGCGCTTGTGCTCAGGCTGAGTCTTTCGAACTCACTCGTGAAGACTGGTATTCACTATTTGTCGCTGCTCGCGGCCAGCAAATGCCATAGGAAGGACAAATCATGACATTAGACCAAGCACAAAAGATACTGAACTTTGTTCAAGCGTACGCGAACGAAAACAACCTGCACCTCGCCGCAGCGGTGACCGACAGTCACGGAGAACTCATCTCGTTCTTCAAGATGGATAATTGCAGTTTACAATCTGGCGTATTAGCCCCAAACAAAGCCTATACTGCCGCACGAGAGCGCCAACCAAGTGGCAACCTCGGCAAATGGGCTCAAGAAACCGGCAAGGATATGGGCTACTGGACGGACGCTAAGTTCACAGGTCTCGGTGGCGGTGTCCCTATAGAATTGGATGGTAAAGTCATTGGTGCGGTTGGTATAAGTGGTATGAGTGAAGCCGAAGATGAAGCTTTAGCGAAAAAGGCGATAGCTCAAGTAATCTCTTAGAGCTGCGTTTATAGCCGTTCGCATCGCAACGACAAGGAAGCCAAGGCATATCGCTTCGGCTTTCTTTTAATCTGAGGTCAGTAAAATGTGGGTCACGAAGTCCAACGACACCTCATCTAAACTCATTTGATAGTTCGCTTAAACGAAATGAATAAGTGTGAGCTTGGCTCACTCAACGCTATGCTGCTTAACAAACTGTCCCGGTGTCACGCCAAAATGCGCTTTAAATGCCCGAGTTAAATGAGATTGATCGTTGAAGCCAAGCTCTTGCGCCGTAACAGCAATGTTAACACTACAAGCACTGAGCCTCTGCTTGGCTTGCTCAAGCCGTTGGCTCACAAGATATTGATAGGGGGTCACGCCAGCAAGCTTTTTAAACTCTCGCAGAAAGTAAAACTTACTACAGCCCAAAAGATCTGCGAGATCGTCCACCGAGATGTTGCTACCGATGTTTTCCGCGATATACGCATCAACACGATCCATTTGCCTTTGATCGAATTTAGACGCAGCTAGTTGACTGTTCTTAATGTCAACATAGTTGGAGTAGTTTTGAATGTAGTGCGTCGCCAAAAGAGATATCAGATTATTGAGGTAAACAGGACCGTTACGCCCTTTGTTCTCACTCTCTAGCAAGAACAGTTCTATCACACCTTTAATGGACTCATCTAATACATTGTAATTATTGAGAAACTGAAGTGGTACACCCTCTAAATTTAATGGACAAAGCTCAAGAAAGACGCTCTCTTCCACAGCAAGGATGACGAAATAGCAGGGCTCATCAATATTATGTGTAAACGGGGTTTTGGGAGGGTTGATCCAGATGTTACCAGGACTCGTTTTCAGAGATGCAATGCCCTCCTCTTTTTCGACTTCCCAAGTAAGGTCCTGCTCTAAAGCCAGCGCAAAATAGAAATAAGGCGTATGGACATTTTGCGGATAGAAATGCGGCGAACTGCCCTTTTCAATCACCACACCATTCCAACCTAAACCTTGATTAGAGTTTTCAATATCAAGCACTTGCCCACAATCGGACAGCGCCCCGGTTTCGTGATCTATAAAGGTTAATTGCGACTTCATCATTCATTCCATTGGTCTCCATATTATTTGAAACTAGCGCAATGTTGACCTAATCGTCAATGACCAAAAAGCCAGTTAATCGCGCTGCAATAAAGTTCAAAAAGCCAAGCAGGAATGTTCAATCTCAAAACCCACTCCAGAGCTAATCTATACCCAAGTTAGCCAAACAGAGGCTAAGTCGAAAAGTCAGCAAGAGGGATACAAGATGATTAAGCCAGCGCTCATTTCAACAATCGGTCTATTCTCGATATCAGGGATGGCAAACGACCTTGACCAATCTAGCAATCCAGCTCAATACGAGGACACAACTATGCAAGCGATTCAACTCGATACTAAAGTCGGTCAATTAGCAGCAAATCTTTACCTACCTGAAGGTGTAGAGAATCCACCTGTGGTCGTTGTGACAGGAGCATGGACAACCGTTAAAGAGCAAATGCCAGCAGTTTATGCCCAAGCGTTAGCAGACCAAGGCTACGCAGCAGTCACCTTTGATTTTCGTGGATGGGGTCAATCGGGTGACACCGTCAAATACCTAGAAGATCCGACCCGTAAGACAGAAGACATTCGCGCCGTCATCGACGCAGTAGCGAACCTTCAACAAGTCGATGGCAGTCGAGTGGCGGGTCTGGGAATCTGCGCGTCTTCCGGTTACATGATGGATGCGACGGCAGGTAATGACAAAGTGGCTGCAGTCGCACTAGTCGCACCGTGGCTGCACGACAAACCAATGGCAACTGCCATTTACGGCGGTGAAGAGAGTGCCAATAATCTCCTTGCTGCTGCCCACCAAGCGGAGCAAAGTGAGACCCCAGTGTACATTGAAGCTGCAAGCCTAACCAACGAAGGCGCCCTGATGTATCAAGCACCTTACTACACAGAAACCGACCGTGGTCTTATTCCAGAATACGACAACCAATATAACGTGGCTTCTTGGGAAGGTTGGTTGAACTACGATGCTCAAGCAAGCGCAGCGACTCAAGATAAACCCGTCATCATGGTTGCCTCTGAAGCGATGGCGCTTCCTGCAGGTGCACATCAATATCTTGACCATGCTGGCAAAAACGTTGAAGCGGTCTGGCTAGAAGATGTCTCTCAGTTTGATTTCTACGACCAACCAGAAGCCGTTCAAGCCGCAGTTGCTGCGATGACCAAACATTTCAAAGCCAACCTGTAATTAATGGGAGCTAAGAAAATGCGTATTCGTAACCTGTTTATCTTGTTAATTGGAGTAGTCTCAATGAACGTGCATGCTCAAACCCAAGCTCTATCTAAGGATGAAGCGATCATTCGTAGCAATATTCAAAGCTTCTCAGCAATGGCAGACCAAGGTGCTTTTGAATACTTAGGTCGACTGTTTGCCCCGCAAGTGACTGTGGACTATACCTCACTGTTTGGAGGCGAAGCAGCGCCCGTTGACCGTACGGATTTAATGAAACAATGGGCGGCATTCTTGCCTGGCTTTGATGCCACTTATCATGATCTTAGCAACCTAAGAGTGGATGTGAATGGCAGCTCTGCAAGCGCATCAGCAGATATTACTGCCAGCCACTGGCTTGGCGATGACGGTTTTTGGGCGGTATCGGGTAACTACGAGTTTACGCTTCAAAAAAGCGGCGATAACTGGGTGATTACCTCGGTAAAACTCAATAGTCAAAGTGAGTCTGGAAGCCGAGACATTCTAGGTGAAGCACCTAAAAACGCAGAACAGAATCTCTCTACAGAGCAATCTGAGCTAGTAAAGCTATAAAAGGTAGGCTATTACCGCAAAGGCGCCCATGATGGCGCCTTTTTGTGGTGACAAACTCTCAAGTGTCAGAGACCTTTCTCCACAATCAGATAGGTGTGAAGCTCTGGGTGCTGATCAAACTCTAAGTGGCGAATGATACAGCCAAGGTCCATAAACAATTTCAAGAAACCATTTGTCCCCAGAGAAGAGTAGTAAACCTCGGGGCCCATAAAATCATCGGTATGCTCCCCTGCTTCTAAGGTGCCGCCAAATGAGAAGATGAACACGCCACCAGCATTGAGGCTTTCCACGATTTTGGTTAGCACCGGAACTTGTTGTTCTAAAGGGATATGCCAAATGCTATCCCATGCTGTGATAAAGTCGTACTTGGATGGCAGTTTCCCTTCGCAAATATCTCGATGATGAAAGGTCACATCAGGGTGTCGCTCCCTAGCAAGCTCAACCATCTTAGTCGAGATATCCAGACCTTCCGGCTCGAACCCTTGTTGGCAAAGTAAATCGATAAATCTTCCGGTACAGCCACACCCAATGTCCAGCGCTCTGCCGTTTTCTTTAGCGAACCCTAGTGCACGTTTATGAGCTTGGATCCCGTTATTTCGATTGAAATCTTTGCTTTGCCACATATAGGTGATCGTATCGTACGCTTGACCTATCTGACGGGGTTTGATCATTGCTAACTGTCCTGCTCGATAACTTGATTCATACAGTCGATCTTCAAAATTGTTGATAGACCTATTCGAATTACTCCCGTTCATTGTTAATTACCGCGCGTCTACACTAAATCCCAACCCTACAAAGTTACAAGCAAGGGAGACTTATTATGATCACTGTCAGACACTCGCAAGACCGAGGCCGTGCAAATTTTGGCTGGCTGGATAGCAAACACACTTTTTCATTTGGGAGTTACTACGACGCTGATTATATGGGTTTCTCAGCGCTACGTGTAATCAATGATGATATTGTGCAAGCTGGCGCAGGCTTTGATACTCATGGGCATCGCGATATGGAGATCATTAGCTATGTACTTGAGGGAACTATCGAGCACAAAGACAGCGAAGGGAATGTACAAAGTCTACCAGCTGGCGAATTTCAACTGATGTCAGCGGGAAAAGGAATTTACCATAGCGAGTACAACGGCTCAGCCACCGATGAGCTAAGGTTTTTACAGATTTGGATTCAGCCAAATGAGTTTGGCAAAGAGCCTGGCTATCAACAGAAGAACTTTGGTCGCTCGTCGGGCATCACCGCTGTTGCAACACCTGATGGCAGAGATGGGACTTTACAGATAAAACAAGATGCGTCATTGCATCAATTGATTTTAGAGCCTGATACAGAGCATAGTTTCGAGATACTAGAAGGTCGCAACCTTTATGTTCATCAAGTACAAGGGACACTGCAGGTAGGCTCAAGCTCACTCGATGCAGGAGATGGCGCGAAGGTAGAATCCGAAACAAAAGTATTGCTGGCAAACCACTCTTCGGAAAAGGTAACAGCTCTGCTGTTTGATTTGCCCTAATATCTAGAGCGCTCTAACGATACGGTCAAACTCATACTCCAAATCGCGGGCAATCATTCGAATATGATGGAAAACATCGAACCCTAAGATGTTTTCCAACTCTCTTGGATGTTGACTCGCGATCACCAGCCCAAGAACAAGCAATAGATACGTGACTAACCTACTCAATTGATATCCTTATCTTTTTTGAGGTTAAAATTGCATTCACTATTGAATGGCAACTCAATAAGTTAGTCTAAAAAAACTAGAGCAAATGTCCAATCTATTTGAGAATAAAACCTGTTCCCGGTTAAACACAGAGCATGCTGCGAATGATATAGTGCGCCTCCGAGAGCATAGCCTCATCCCCAGAACATATGACATCGAGCGGTTTCTTACCTTCAAAGAAAACACTCTTCGATGGCTGCTTCAAAAAACTAATTTTGCGAGACAAGTCCGGATACAACATCTGCAAGCACTCCTCAATTCCCGCAATGTGCTCCCCCTGTGACTCTAAATT
This sequence comes from Vibrio sp. KUL80, assembly GCF_059725495.1. Lineage (NCBI taxonomy): Bacteria > Pseudomonadati > Pseudomonadota > Gammaproteobacteria > Vibrionales > Vibrionaceae > Vibrio > Vibrio sp. KUL80. Next base: position 1,200,478 of record NZ_AP045842.1, on the reverse strand, counting down.
GCCGCTATCGACAACGTTTTGTATTTGTTGAGGGCTCGCTCCCCAAGATTGCAATATCGAGATGATGCGCTCGCCTTTACTCATTTTGCCTCCAACAAGTCAACGATATCTTGGTATTGATATTCTCTCGCAAGCTCGAGCGGTGTTTTGCCATCAAAGCTCACTAACTCTGTATTTGCACCTGCTTCGATCAGTACTTTTGCAGCCTCGGTATGACCGTGCCAAACAGCGTCGTGCAACGGCGTATAGCCGTTATTAGGGCCTTGAGCATTCAAAGTTTCTTTGAATCCAGGGTACTGTGCTAACAGTTTTATTGCGTTGGTTCTGCCGTTATATGCCGCTTTATGGAGCGGGATTGCCTTCATGTAATGATCGGGGATCGTCTGATCACCACCGTGCTCCATCAGAATATTCAAAGATTCGACCAAACCATCTCGAGCAGCAACCATTACCGCAGTGTGTTCGTCATTGCCAGAGGCTGTAACCGCAGACGGCGCATTTAACGACGACCAGTCTTCAAGTGCATTTAGCTTTGCCGCTTTTTGCTTATCTGACAGCGCTGAATCAGTGACAATTTGATAGGCACTTAGTGAAGAGTCGTACTGCGAACGACGTGCGCTGTAGTCGATAAAGATCTGCTTAAGTTGGTTAGCTTGTTGCATACCAAACTTGTCTTCCTCGCTAGCGCCGAACTCGGTCAGATCAGCCGCTTTTAGCCCAAACGTTGAAATTATTTCACTATTAATTAAAGGCTGAGCAAGCAGCGCTGTTACCACCTCTGGCTTACGATGCCAAACCGCCACCATCAGAGGCGTCACACCATGTTTTGGCGTTTGTAAGTTGATAAACGCTCCGGCATCAATCAATGCCAACGCCCACTTTGCCGACGACTGCTGCGACGCAATGTGAAGCGGTGAGTTACCCATTTCACTATCCAACTGATTCACGTCAGCACCTTGTTCAATCAGCGCGATAAAGGTGTCGTAGTCACCAGAAATAATCGATTGATGGAGTTTCGGTAAGTTCATCTCAGCCTCACTTGGGATGTGTCGTTTCGGTGGAGTTAGTATCGACCATTCTTTCGTTAACTTGTAGCACTCAATTAATCACCATTAAGATAACCATTAGTTAATGAGATGACGTCTAACTCTATTGCTCACCTTCATTCTAGTTGCTAAAACAACAGTTTCACTATACCGACACGAATACTGGGAATCTCAGCTACCGCTATAGTTAAGACTGAAATCAGGCGAGAAAAGTAATGGAGTTTTATTTAACGAACGTCAGAATGCTCGTTTGATTATCTGGTTCGAAAAATTAAGAGAAAGGATAACAATCAGCCCATAGAATGGGCTGATTAGGGGGCATCTATAACGCTTGGGAGCGAGTCGGCAAGAAGACTTCACCCAACATACATCGAACGCTTCCACCACCAATACTTTCTATGGTAGATACGTCAAATGGCAGTAATTTCCCGTGGGTGGCAAGCTGCTGTTTTTGAGCGGGAGTAAAGGCGTTAAAGGCCGATTGCGACATGGCAATCACCTTATCACCATTCACCGTCTCCAATTGCAGAATGTTGCCGCAGAATTGGTTTACTTGCTCAAGGCTTATATCAATAACCTGTTTACTGTTCGCAAGTGACTTAACCACAAAACGCCTCTCGTATTCAGGGATGACCTCTGAACATATCACCGCAAAGTACTCACCGATCGCCATCATCACGTTGGTGTGATAGATAGGCTGTCCTGATGGAAGTGCTGTCTGGAAGGAAACCACTCGATGGTAACCAATGCGTTTAGCGTAATCCTCGAGCGCTTCACGCTCACAGCGTTGAGATAGTGCCGCATAGATGGTTTTGTTGATGTGGTCTTTCACCATAACGCCAGTGCTTTCTAGAAACGCGCCCTGGTCAATATACCCAAGCAGATTATCTGTCGAAACCACCTGCCTACCCGCGGCGTTTAAGCTGCTTATCAGTGCATCAGGTCTCACCTCTCGCTGGCGATTCTCACAGGCCATTGGGAAGGTAAAGAACGCACCATCATGGGTCGTGCTAAACCAGTTATTCGGAAACACAGCATCCGGCGTTTCTTTGGCTTCAGACGGGTAGTCAAACTCTACTACTTGCACGCCTTCTTTACGAAGCCCTTCAACCATAGCGTTGAACTCAGACATCGCTTTTTGCTTCACTGAACTCGCATCAAGGTCAACTTGATGCTGAAATTCATTGTCCGCGGCGGTCTCTGCGTTAAAGCCAAACTCTTTCGGCGGTACCATAACCACACAATTGGCGTTTTGAACCGACTTCCCTACTCGGACTACTTTACTTTGGTTGATTTCGTCTTGGTCGATAAAACTGAGATCGCTGCGTGCTGTCATTCCGTGATTCATAGAACATCCACTTAACTAGAAATGTTTTCAACAATCCTTAGATTGTAAATAACGTGTTAAATATTAATTTACTGAATACTGAATTGAATCACAGAGTAAACAAGAATGTTTACTGCTAGATGACAGGAAAACCGCAAATCTTCCTGCACAAAAGTCAGGCATAAATGAAAAATATGCACCAAATTGTGGATTATTATTCCGAGTGACCACGAAAATAAGGTGTTTATCTTCGGCAGTTATTGAGAGAGGTGGTTAAAAGCTATACACTTGTCATCATCTGATTCGTCAGATCTCTTTCATGTGTTCTAACCTGCGAAACGGAACATTCGCTATGTAAAATCAAAACAATAACGCTCTTACTATTTACTCTAATCCCATGACTTCAAAAGCGGATTGGAGGTTTTCTTGTCTCTTCTTGAAAGTGCCCCTTTAAAACTGAGGCACTTTACAACGTTACTAGGTGAATCATGTTTAAACGCTTTGAAAAATTTACCGAAGCTTTTCCAAAGCAAGATCCTGAGAAGCCGCCAGAGGGCATACTCGCTTTCTGTCGTTACTACACTCGGGGCTTTGAAAAGCCCATTATTCTAATGTCACTGTTCTCGACCGTCATTGCGATCGCAGAGGTGATGCTGTTTGGCTTTATGGGTCAAATAGTCGATTGGTTGACAGCGAGCGACCCGCAAACCTTCTTGTCTGAAAACGGACACACCCTGTTTTGGGTCGGCTTTTGTGTGCTTGTGGTACTGCCTACCATTCTATTAATCGCATCCTTGTTGGTGCACCAGACTCTGCTTGGCAACTACCCAATGGCGATCCGTTGGCAGGCACACCGTTACCTGCTTAAGCAAAGTCTCTCCTTCTATCAAGATGACTTCGCAGGACGTATTGCAACTAAGGTGATGCAAACCGCACTCGCCGTTCGCGAGACCGTGATGAAAACGGCTGACGTGTTTGTTTATGTGTCGGTCTACTTCACATCGATCTTAGTGATGCTGGCTGCAGCGGATTGGCGACTCATGATGCCGATGCTGGTTTGGCTTTGTGCCTACATCGGCATTCAAATCTACTTTGTGCCTAAACTGAAAAAGGTCGCGACGGAGCAAGCGGATGCCCGCTCAACCATGACAGGACGCATCGTCGATAGCTATACCAATATCTCTACTGTCAAACTCTTCTCGCACACCGATCGTGAGACCGAGTATGCCGAGAAAGGTATGAAGGGATTCTTGGATACGGTCTATCGTCAAATGCGCTTGGTGACAGGTTTTGATGTCGCTGTTGAGTTTACCAACTATGTATTGCTGTTTACGGTTACCTCTATCTCTATCTATCTTTGGATGGATGGTGCTATCTCAGTCGGTGCGATCGCGATTGCGATTGGTTTGGCGTTACGTATCAATGGTATGTCGATGTGGATCATGTGGGAAGTCGGTGCCCTGTTTGAAAACATGGGTACGGTTGTGGACGGCATGAAAACGCTCTCGAAGCCCATTGATATTAAAGATGAAAAGGACGCGAAGCCTATCGTTGTTGACCAAGGCGGTATCGACTTTGATGACGTGAGTTTCCACTATGGTGAAAACAAAGGGGTAATCAGTAATCTTAATCTGAACATCAAGCCGGGTGAGAAAGTTGGCTTGGTTGGGCGTTCGGGTGCGGGTAAGTCAACGCTTGTGAACCTGCTTCTGCGTTTCCACGATGTAGAAGGGGGCAATATTCGCATTGATGGGCAGTCAATCTCAAAAGTGACTCAAGACTCGCTGCGAAGCAAGATTGGTATGGTGACACAAGATACGTCACTGCTGCACCGTTCTATTCGCGACAACATCTTGTATGGTAAGCCAGATGCAAGCGAAGAAGAGCTGCTTGCGGCAACCAAACAAGCGCATGCACATGAGTTTATCGAAACGCTTACCGACCCGTTCGGCAACGAGGGCTATGACGCTCAGGTTGGTGAACGAGGCGTTAAGCTTTCCGGAGGTCAGCGCCAGCGTATAGCCATTTCACGAGTGCTACTCAAGAATGCGCCGATACTGATTTTGGATGAAGCCACCTCAGCGCTCGACTCCGAGGTAGAAGCCGCTATTCAAGAGAGTCTAAACGAACTCATGGAAGGCAAAACGGTCATCGCTATCGCTCACCGCCTGTCTACCATCGCTGCAATGGACCGCCTTATCGTACTTGATAAAGGCGAAGTCATCGAGCAAGGCAGCCATAAGGAACTGGTGGAACTAGGCGGGGTGTATGCCCAACTTTGGGCGCACCAGACCGGCGGCTTTATTGGCGCTGAAGACAAAGACGATAGCAACGTCGCGTAGACTGAAAAGCGGAGCCACATGGCTCCGCTTTTTTATTTCATTTCAATCACATATATGACAATCCAGCAACAATGTGACCTTGTGTAGAAATTTGCACACTCGTTTAAATATGGGCGATTTTCCGTATCTAGATCAGTATTTGATACTGCATACGGGCGCATGATAACTCTGTCGCTATTAAAAGGAGTTGTTATGTTTTATGTTCACATGCTGCTGCTTCTGGCAGTCATTTTTGTAGGTATACGCTACGGCGGTATCGCCTTCGGTTTATTGGGCGGTCTCGGCGTTTCTATTCTTAGTTTCTTCTTTGGTATTGCTCCCGGGACGCCACCTATTGGCGTTATGCTCATTATTCTTGCGGTTGTTGCAGCTTCCGCAACGCTTGAAGCAACAGGCGGTCTAAAACTACTCGTTCAATACGCTGAAAAATTGCTTCGTAAGCACCCATCTAAAGTGGTTTTCCTTGGTCCTCTTTGTACCTATTCACTGACTGTGATGGTCGGTACAGGTCACTCGGTATATCCACTGCTACCCGTTATTTACGATGTAAGTATCAAGCGCGGTATTCGTCCTGAACGCCCTATGGCGATTGCAACGGTTGCCTCGCAAATGGGGATCACTGCAAGCCCTATCGCAGCGGCAGCAGCCGTGGTCATGGCAACAGCAGCGACTAACAACCTTGATATCACCTTAGGCCAAGTGTTAATGGTGACCATTCCTGCCACCCTTACAGGCGTCTTAATTGCGGCAACTTGGAGCTTAAAACGCGGTAAAGAGCTGAACGATGATCCTGAGTTCCTTGAGCGTATGAAAGATCCTCAGTTTAAAGCGCAGCTTATCGATACCAGCGAAGCGAGTACAGGTGAAGCTGGAATGAAGGAAAACCAGACAGCAAAACGCGGTCTTACTGTTTTCTTACTGGGTATTCTGACCGTTATCTGTGTGGCGATGTTTGGTAAAGATCTTGGTTTATTACCAGACGGTGTGAGCACATCTACCGCCCTACAATTCTTAATGCTGTCGGTCGGTGCGATTATTTTGCTCACTACCAACGTTGACCCTAAAAAAATCGTCAACACCAACGTGTTCATTGCCGGTATGAGCGCGGTCATCATCATCTTTGGTATCGCTTGGATGAGTGACACCATCATCGCTTACAACAAGCCTTACATCATCAGTTTGGTTGAGGACGTAGTAAAGTCGCACCCATGGACCTTCGCGATCGCTATGTACGTTTCTTCTGTGTTCCTTAAGAGCCAAGCTGCCGTGCTAACCATTATGCTACCTCTCGGTTTTGCACTGGGCATTCCAGCGGAAGTCCTGATTGGTGTACTTCCTGCTTGTTACGCTTACTACTTCTTCCCATTCTACCCATCAGACCTTGCTGCCATTACCTTTGACCGCTCTGGTACCACTAAGATTGGTAAATATATCCTTAACCATAGCTTCCTGATCCCTGGGTTCATTGGGGTAATTACCGCCACGGCTATTGGTTATGCAATATCGACAGGCGTGCTTCCTATCTGGTTATGGGCAATCGCCGTTGCTGGTCTTGCATTTGCTGTAAACAGCTACATGAATCGCTTGAGCAGTGAGACGCTAAAACTGGCGTAAAAGTGCAACCAAAAACGCGATAACAAGTGGAGTCGGACAAACGACTCCACTTTTTTTATTCTTAATGCTCCCCGTTTCAGAGAAACTAGTGCGCAGCTAATTGGGTGTACAATAAGGTTTACTTTTTTAACATTTCATTTACACCAGCATCCTGCAATTCTTTCACGCGCCAACGCTTTGCTTTCTTTTTATTTCAACAAGTTAATTGGCTGATGTTCTCAACATTAGCCGTGACATTTTCTTTGTAGCAAATTTGTTACAGGAACAACCCTCTGACTGCATTTTTGTCTAACGCTTTGACCCTATTCCCTTTTCTCTCAACTTTGCTCAAATTTAAGTCATGTCCCCTACAACAAGGTCTTCCAACGAAGGAGACCGTCTTATTATCAAAAGGAAATGACCATGACTATCAACTTCAACCCTCTTGGAACCGATGGCTTTGAATTCGTTGAGTACACTGCAGCAACGGATGACGGTATCAACGATCTGAAACGTCTGTTCGACTCGCTAGGGTTTGCCGAAATTGCCAAGCATCGTTCAAAAGAAGCCTGGCTCTATCGTCAAGGCGATATCAACTTCATTGTTAATGCTCAGCCTCACAGCCAAGCTGAGGAGTTCGCACGTATTCATGGTCCTTCGGTTTGTGGCATGGCTTTTCGAGTCGAAGACGCAGCGAAAGCGATGGCGCATGCGTTAGAGAATGGTGGTGAGCAGTTTATCACCGAGATTGGTCCCATGGAGCTGAGCATCCCCGCGATTTACGGCATTGGTGAGAGCCTACTTTACTTTGTAGACCGTTATGGAAGCAGCAGCATCTATGATGTGGATTTTAAGTTCTACCCAGATGCACAAAAACGCCTAGCTGAGCAAGATGTCGGGCTCTATGAATTGGACCACCTTACTCACAACGTAAAACAAGGCAACATGGATGTTTGGTCGGGCTTCTACGAACGCATTGGTAACTTTCGAGAAATTCGCTACTTCGACATCGAGGGCAAACTCACTGGACTTGTCAGCCGCGCAATGACGGCTCCATGTGGCAAAATCCGCATCCCTATCAACGAATCTTCAGACGACAAGTCGCAAATCGAAGAGTTCATCCGAGAGTACAACGGCGAAGGCATTCAGCACATCGCGTTAACCACAGATGACATCTATCAGACCGTACAAACACTGCGTGATCGCGGCATGGACTTTATGCCGACGCCAGATACCTACTATGAAAAAGTCGACGCTCGTGTCAAAGGTCATGGTGAGGATGTAAGCCGTCTGCAAGATCTGCGCATTCTTATCGATGGCGCACCAATGAAGGATGGCATCTTACTGCAGATCTTTACTCAAACCGTCATTGGTCCGGTGTTCTTCGAAATCATTCAACGCAAAGGCAACGAAGGGTTTGGGGAAGGTAACTTTAAAGCGCTATTCGAATCGATAGAAGAAGACCAGATCCGCCGCGGCGTATTGAACGAGGTGACCGACGATGCGTAAATGGCCAACGTTCCCTCATCGCGAGGGAACCTATTCGAAACAGGCTCATGCGGATTTCCCTGAAGAGGCGATCTATGAGCGTGAGGCTGGTCGCGAGGGCTTCTTTGGGCCAGCTAGCCACTTCCACCACCAGCATGCACCAACGGGGTGGTCTGAATGGGAAGGTGAGCTCAAACCACGTGCCTTTAATCTCAATCACATTGAATCAGCACATCAACAAATACCATGGACAGCGCCAACCGTGCTTGAGAATCGCGAATGTAAAGTCCGCATTTGGAAGGTCGCTGAAAACATGCCAGGGCTTGTTCGCAACGGAGATGGTGATGAGCTTCTGTTCATACACCAAGGAAGTGCTGACCTTTACTGTGATTATGGGCACCTTTCGGTAACGGAAGGGGACTATGTCTTGATTCCTCGATCGACAAATTGGCGCCTAGAGCCCAAAGCACCGATGTTTGTCTTAATGATAGAAAATACCGGCGCCGCTTATGCATTGCCAGAAAAAGGCATCGTCGGTCAACACGCGGTTTTTGACCCCGCGGTACTCGAAGCACCTTCGATCAATGATGAGTTCAAGGCGCAATATAGCGAGGAGCAAACCAAGGTTTTCCTCAAGCGTGCAAACAGGATGAATACCATCACCTATCCATTCAATCCTCTTGATGCGATTGGTTGGCACGGTGACCTTTCAGTGCTCAAGTTAAATTGGCGCGACATCAGACCGTTAATGTCTCACCGCTATCACCTACCACCTTCAGCACATACCACCTTTGTGGGTAACGGGTTTGTAGTATGCACCTTTGTACCAAGGCCGATAGAGAGCGATCCGGGTGCACTTAAGGTGCCGTTCTATCACAACAATGATGATTACGACGAGGTATTGTTTTACCACGCAGGCGATTTTTTCAGTCGCGACAACATCGAAGCAGGCATGATGACGTTTCATCCCGCGGGTTTTACTCACGGACCGCACCCAAAAGCTTTCCAAGCTGGGCTTGAAGCGAAGAAGACCTTCACCGATGAAGTCGCCGTGATGATCGATACCCGTAACGCGTTGGAACACACCTCCGCTGCCGCTGACGTTGAGAACAGCGAGTACGTCTACAGCTGGAAAGTAGGGAAATAGTATGAAATTAGCCACACTCAAAAACAACACACGTGACGGTCAGCTTGTGGTCGTCAGTCGTGATTTAAGCCAATGTATTGCAGTACCCGATATTGCCCAAACTTTGCAAAATGCGCTCGATAATTGGGAGCAAGCGAAGCCCCTTCTGGAGGAAGTCTATATCGGCCTAAACCAAGGCATTTTGCTGCAAGCACTTCCCTTTGAGCAAACTCAATGTGAATCACCGTTGCCCCGTGCCTATCAGTGGGCAGATGGCTCCGCGTACGTAAACCATGTAGAGCTGGTTCGAAAAGCACGCGGGGCTGAAATGCCTGACAGTTTCTGGACTGACCCGCTCATGTATCAAGGTGGATCCGACGCATTTTTGGCACCACGTGACCCTATCGTCATGGAAAGTGAAGAGTGGGGAATCGATTTTGAGGGTGAAGTTGCCGTAGTAACTGGCGATGTGTCCATGGGAAGCAAAGCAGAAGAGGTTCAAGATTCCATTCGCTTACTCATGCTGGTTAACGACGTTTCCTTGCGAGGTCTAATTCCAGCAGAGCTTGGCAAAGGCTTTGGATTCTTCCAATCTAAGCCGTCGTCAGCATTCTCTCCTGTCGCCATCACACCGGATGAACTTGGCGATGCTTGGCAAGAGTCCAAAGTACATCTGCCATTGGTTTCTGACTACAACCGCGAGCCTTTTGGTCACCCTAACGCAGGGGTGGATATGACCTTTAACTTTGCAGAATTAGTCGCGCACGCGGCGAAAACAAGGCCTCTGTCGGCCGGCACAATAGTAGGGTCGGGCACCGTTTCCAATAAACAAGGAACCGAGTATGGCACCTCAATCGAAGAAGGTGGCGTCGGCTATTCGTGTATAGCGGAGCGAAGGATGATTGAAACCATTCGCGATGGTCAACCCACCACAGCATTTATGCGCTTCGGGGATACCATCAAGATAGAGATGTTCGATGACAATGGCGACTCGATATTTGGCGCCATTGAGCAAACCGTGGAATCGTACCGAGGGTAGCTATTTGATTCTCTATGATTATTGGCGCTCCTCTGCTGCTTATCGAGTCAGGATTGCGCTTAACCTTAAAAACATCGCCTATCAATCAGTGCCAGTAAACTTAATTAAAGATGGGGGCGAGCAGCATCGGCCTCCCTTTAATCAACTGAACCCAAATGAACTGGTTCCTGTACTGATTGATGGAGACGTTGAGCTCAACCAATCTCTCACCATCATAGATTATCTGGATGCCCACTACCCAGAGCCTAGGCTGGTGCCACGTGATGAACGACTTCGATACCAAGTGACTGCGCTGGCACAAGATATTGCCATCGACATTCATCCAATCAACAATCTACGAGTGATTCAGCATCTCAGTAAGACGTTCGGAATTGATGATGACGGTAAGCAAGAATGGATGCGACACTGGATCAATACAGGCTTTAGCGCGCTCGAACAAAAACTGACTGTGACGTCCGGTAGGTGTTGTGTAGCTGATGAGGTGAGCTTGGCCGATGTTTGTTTAGTTCCGCAAGTCTATAACGCTAGGCGCTTTGGCGTAGATATGTCTTCGTACCCACACATTGTGAAAATCGTGAGCCACTTACAACAGTTGGATGCCTTCGAGCAGGCTCAACCAGAGCGGCAGCCCGATGCAACTTAATGACGCAAATGTATAAGGGCTGATGACTCAGCCCTTATTGCTTACTGTTCACTTACTTGAAGCTGACTTTGCTGGGCAACATCAAGCGAGGTTGGCGGCCAAGGTCTGTGTAGCTCAGAGTCAATCCACTCTTGAACCCACATGGGTATATCCGTACTCATCTCTTTCTCACCAGCCGCCTCAATCACTTTTGATGGAGGTACAATACCTTCCTTGGAGGTCACGCCCGCTCGAATCAACACAGATGAGCACGGCGCTCCTTTCACCCACATGGATTGCTCTAAATAGAACCATTTTTCGTCAGTCGCGACGCACTGTGTTTTCATCGTTATTTTGTCGAACATTCGAACTCGTTTGCGGTAACGCACCGAGCTCCCCGCCACGACTAAGCCCCAGCGCTGCTGCTCCAGTGTTTTCATCAATCCACATTTTACCGATAGCGCCGTGCGGCCGAGGTCATAAAGCGTCAGGATGCGACCATTGTTCATCTCCATGAACATATCTATATCCCATGGATGACATCGGAACTCTATTTCGTCTTGTTGTGTATACGTGATTGCTGGCTTCTTATTAGATTGAAGAATCGTTTTGGCCAGTCTAAAAAAAGGGTACATGTTTATACTCATCTTTGAATGCTGATCTGTAACCATAGACCGGAGTTGGAATTTTTACTCTAATATGAGTGATTTTTGTGACCCAATTGGCACACAGCTACATGACTAGAAGTTATAAGCTCACCTATTAACGATGCTTTTACTACTAATAATTGATACAGTCTCCTAAGTATAGTGACCACTTCAACGTTAACCATGATGATATCGCTTATTGCTACCCGACTGACTCGCGGTCAAGATCTTAAACTCGCAATTGCTAATCTTATTAGCGAGAACAAGCTTACTGCTGGATCAATTGCCTCTTGTGTTGGTTGCCTATCGAAGGTAAACCTTCGACTTGCCGGAGCGGAGAAAACCTTATTACTTGAAGAGCCATTAGAGATTGTCTCGATAACTGGCACACTCACCTCAGATCATCAACATATTCATATTTCAGTTGCCAACCAAAATGGCGAAGTCTTGGGCGGACACCTTCTCGAAGGAAGCATCATAGATACAACTGCCGAGCTGATGATTCATCACTATCCAGAGTGCTGTTTTCATCGAGAGTATGATCAAAGCACAGGTTACAGCGAACTAGTTATCAAACAGAATTAAAAAAGGCTTCCGAATGGAAGCCTTTGATTAATGTGAACCGTTATTGTGGATTCAACCCAAGTGTTTGTAGTACTAGCTTAAAGTTGTCCTGACGCTCTTTCACTGCGTGTACCTCACCGCTCACAGGACACGTGCTATCTGGGCAACCGCGGTTAACAATACCTGACACCGCATCAATAAACTCAGTGCCCTGCAGTCCGCCATCTACGTACTTCTTCAGCTCAGTATGATAGTTCCAAGCCGCATAAGGACCACCTTCATCATTGTAGGTTTGTACTGAAGAAACCCAGTAGAACAGACCTGCTATCCATTTGATTTCACGATTCTCCTCTGAGCTACAAATCAAGCCAGGGTTTGAACAGAAATCAAGGTCAGCATAGAGAGGGTTTGCCGGCGGCGCTTCCACGACAACACCATTGACTGTCGTACCGACGGTCTCTGGATCCACATGAGAGCGCCCCATAAAGTGGTTGAGCGTACCAAAGTTTTGGCGACCAGTGGTTTGAATAACACCACGTCCCCACCAACCACAGCCTTCAACCGTTCCAGTAGTATCGCTGCCATCCCAGATGAACTTACCTGCCTTTTGACCTTCGTAAACTTTACAGTCCGCTCGCTCCCAAACTTGCTTTGAGCCATCAACTGTTGCAGGTACTTCCATACAGTGACCATCATTAGTCCAGCGACCAACGTTACCATTCACCAATAAGCCTTTTTCTGCGAGCACCGAATCTGGAGCAGCAAAAATAGGTGCTGGAGCCCCGTACCATTTGGCATTGGTCAGCGCGCTGACTTCCATCTTAGGATCGCGAGGGCAAGAATAAGGGTGATCAACACCTGTCACTGGATCCATACCATAGTCCGCGTATTTTTGACCTAGCTGTCCACAACTTGCCGTCATAGGGTAGTTAACTGGCGCGCCGTATCGTACTTCTGACCAGTTGTTCTCATCACACGCGTTGTAACGTATGGTCTCTTGCATACTTTGCGATAAGAATGCCGCAATAGCGACTTTCGCATAGATGGCATTGGTCGCATCGTCTGCGGTGTCATCAATCAACCAGAACGTATTGCCCGCAACACCCACATTGTGCATTGAGTTTAGACCCGCTAGGAAGTCCGCCCATTTATAAACTGTCGAGGGAGCCCAATTGCCCTGAGAGACTTCATATAAGAACGCTTGGTTGTTCATTGCATTCTCTGCACTCGTTAACTCGCTATTCAATGAAGCAATGCGAGTAAGTGGTCCATTGGTGATGCTCTCGCCTACGTAATAGAGAGGCACGGTTGCCGTGTTATAGGCTTCGATCTTATTGGTTAACTCAACAGTTTCAGAGTCAAACAAGATAGCAAATACATTGCTGTGTGCCGCTTTTCGAAGTTGACTGCTTGCGGTTGTCGCTCCCATAAAATAGGTGGCAGCTTGAGCCGTTGGCAACTGAGACAATAGCGCTGGCGTCTTAATATGATCAGAAACCTGTTTAACGTATTCCAGCGCGTAGTGCCACTGTTCATCAGTCAGAGCAGGTGTCGCGGCTGATTTAGTAAAGGCAATAAAATCGGCTTTATTCTGTGAGTCAGCTTGGTAAAGGGCAAAACTTGAAAGTAGATCTGCTGATTCAGAAGAAGCGGCGTTCCATACTGCTCGCTTGCCAGAATAAGTATTGTAAGCAAAGTCACCAATAGTTAATGTCCAACCGAAGGTTGCTTGAGGGGCTAGCGATGAGAGGACGAGATTATGAGCCTGTGCCAGACCTTGTGCATCATCAGTAAGCGAATTGATGTCGTTAATGTCGATTTGGCTCGATGTCGAGCTGACTGCAGCGGTCAATGCCTCTTTAACTGCGATGACACCAAGTGCTTGACCTTTGTCTGCACTTGCTACGTCGAGAAGATCGCTGCTAATGATGATGGAAGTCGAACCCGCTGAACTCGCCTCGTTAATCAAAGTAACAAAGGCATTGGTAAGTGCTGTCGTATCTGCCAATGACTGACTACCTACACCAGTCACCATTGTGCGTGATGGTGCCTCTAATGTAGCAGGACTTGCGACTACAAAATGATTTGGCCATCCACTCACCTCTAAGCGAACAGGGTCTAGAGGGTTTGGCAAGGATACTGCCGTTCCAGAACCGCCACCTGAGCCCGCGTCATCACAGGCAACATGGAGAGTCCAACTGCCATCACTACCCGGCAAAGACGATGTCCACCAGTTCGCCTTATACGCAGAGTTGTCATTCACCATGATGTCACCCGCGTTCGCGTGGTCACCTTGGGTCCAATTTGGGTAGACGTTGAAGTCAGCACATACACCGTCAGAAGGTCCAGGATCTGGGCTTGGGTCTGGCGTAGGATCAGGAGTTGGGTCCGGTGTAGGGTCTGGATTCGGATCCGGCGTTGGGTCTGGCGCTGTCCCACTGACCAGTTTCCATGGCGAGTCCCACTCATTAGCGTAAGTATCGGTTGGACTTTGTCCTACTCCGACCCACCATTTCGCTTCGTAAATAGCCCCATCCACTGTGACCTGTGTCCCACCTGCATAAGATTGAGTTGCATCGTACGGTTCAGCAGCGAGTAACTGCCCACTTAACACAATGCAGACCAAAGAGGTCGCTATCTTGTTCATCCTAAACATATTTTTACCTTCTCTAGTAGGGTACTGTCTTTTAAAAACATCGATATCAATCAACTCATATGATGTTCAATAGATAATTGCCAGTTAAAAATATGTTAACACTCAGAATGGGCAGCATCAGATAATCTGCCTAAAAAGACACTTAATTGCGGCTGATTTCACACAAGATTTGTAACTATTCAGGTTGTTATTTTCTTTTTTAAAATAAGCCTTCCAAATTTAGAACAAGAATGGCGATGGATGATCGAAGCAAAACCTTCGATTTAGGCACTATCACCTCTCTCAAAAAATGCCAATCAGTGCGCCTAGTTGCAATAAAGCTGTCACAGTTCCTGTTTATCTTGCCTCTCGACCTTACAACAACATCCCCCTTTAATGTTCTGATTCAAAGAGTCAAAATGAACCAGCTTAAACACCCCACAGATGCAACCATTATTCGTCTGCTTCAGCAGCAAGGCTGCATTAAAAGCGAAGCTCGCCAGAGACTTAAACGAGATGTCTACCAACTCGATAAAGACCAGATATCTAAAGTACAAAACTATGCTGAGCATTTTGGTATTAATGCGAAGGAGAAGCTAATAGATGAAATTTTGGATCTCAGAAGAGAGAGATTAATTTCTCATTTGTCGAAATAGCGTTCAGTTGACTACATGCTTTCTTGACTTTACCCTAGGGGTAACCTTTATAGTTACTATATTCTGCTAGAAAGGTTTGTTATGCGCACCATCATTGCCAACAAAACATGGATCACATTGCTAAGTTTGACAGCACTCGTTATTGCAACGTTTGTTTCAAGCTATCCGGCAATGGGCATGAGCAATGGTGACATAGACCCTTTGTCTCCTTGTGGCATGACTCACCAGCCCTCATCGGCTCATCACATGCACCACGGAGAATCCGCGCAAACAGACTTGTCGAATCAACAGCAATGCCCAGATTCAGAGCCAGATTCCTCATTAAACTGTTGTACAACCTTATGCGGAATGACCCTTGGCTTCACTTGGTCTTTCATCACGCCAGGAGAAAGCCTCTCGCGTTTCTCTAAACGTGCTGTTGATCCCTTTGAACATCCAGTACAACGCATCGAGCATCTCGAGCGCCCACCCTCGGTTTAATCATTTCACAACGTAATTACGCCCAGCATTTGTTGGGGAATGTTTGTCGTGCCTGTTTTTCAGGCTCGTAGTTTGGAAATGATCGTGAAAACAACAATCCATTCGGTTGCACTGGCTGTAAGTGCGATCTTATTTGTTGTCCCTGCTACTCATGCTGTGAGTAGCGCTGGGACTAAACAGCACGCGAGTGAACAGAGCGTTTCTGATGCTTTGTCGCTTGAAACCCTAATAAACATGGCGATTGCTAATGATGCAAATCGTACGCAGTACCACGCTCAGTCTCAGGCGATGCGTGACACAGGCATCGCCAGTTCAACACTCAAAGACCCGACAATTAAGGTCGGTGTGGGCGGTTTACCTACCGATAGTTTTCGGTTTGATGAAGATCCTATGACCAATATTTCTGTGGGTCTAATGCAGCAATTTGGGCGCGGCTCAACACTCGATCTGCAAAACAAGAAGGCCCAACAACAAGCCGATGGCATTGGTTTTCAAGTTGAAGTACGCGAGCTAGACATTGCCAATAGCATCACTCAATTGTGGCTAGAGTTAGGCTTCCAACAACAATCTGAGCGAGTGCTGCTTGAAAATCGAACCTTGATGGTCGAAATGGAGCGATTCATTCAAACCAACTACGCCATTGGCAACAGTGAGTCTCAAGATCTGATTCGTACGCAACTTCAAGTCGGTAAGCTGGATGAAAAGCTGCATGCGAACCGCCAGATGCAAAACCGCATTGTATCGCAGCTCTCAGAATGGCTAGGCGCAGAATGGTTAGCCAACCAACCAAGCTTAACTGCTGACGTTTCAGCAGACTGGCAGCGCCTTGAGCAGCAACTTGGCAATCAGCAGCGAGCAAATTACTTTCAACTGTTGAATCAGCACCCCATGGCACGCATTGCAGATGTGCAAATCGCAGCGAGCGAGACTCAGGTATCCATCGCAGAAGAAGCGTACAAGCCGCAATTCGGGGTTGAGGCCATGTACGCCCATCGCCAGGCTCCCAATATGCGCGGCGCACCTGCCCCCGATCTATTAAGTGCCTACGTCACTATGGACATCCCTTTATTCACGGGTAATCGACAAGATAAAAACCATTCTGCGGCGGAGTATCAAGTCGTTGCTTCCAAATCCAGTAAAGATGCCCTACTGAGCCAGATGAATGCCAAAGTAAACGCTCTTTTGATGGATAAACAAAACCTTAGTGAACGTTTTGAACGTTATCAACAAAGCTTGCTTCCCCAGGCTAAAGCTCGGACTCAGGCAGTAGAAAGAGGCTATGAAAACAATACCGCTCAGTTTAGCGATGTCATCACCGCGGCAAGCGATGAGCTTGCTATCGAGATTGAAGCGCTACGTCTTGAGACTGACCTCAACATTGTTAACAGCAACTTAGCCTATTTTCTCGGTGGTTTTAATTACCACGCCGAAGCGCCTGTGCTTTCAAAGCCAACAACGGAACAACAATAATTCAAAGGGAAACAACTAATGAAAACACTAAATGTCGCTCTGTTGGCACTCGCCGTTGGTGCAGGTCTTGGATATGTCGGGAACCAATACCTTTCGAGTCATTCAATGAGCTCTATGGGAAATGGTGATTCAGCGGGTTCTGCTGCAGACAGCAACGAGCCACTCTACTGGGTCGCGCCAATGGATCCAAATTACAAACGAGACCAGCCTGGCAAGTCACCCATGGGCATGGACTTGATTCCCGTTTATGCCAATGACCTAAATGGCGGTAACGACAAGCCAGGTACAGTGAAAATCGATCCATCAGTCGAGAACAACCTTGGGGTCAAAACGGAGTCTGTTAAACAGGAAAAGCTCTCACCGCGTATTGAAACCGTCGGATACATCGCGTTTGACGAGAGCCGCCTTTGGCAAACCAATGTACGCGTCTCTGGCTGGGTAGAAAAACTCTACATCAACTCTGTAGGTGAGCGAGTGAGCAAAGGTGACGTATTATTCAAACTCTACTCTCCTGAACTGGTAAAAGCGCAAGAAGAGCTACTCAATGCCTACCGCACGAAACGCAACTCGCTTATCAAGGGAGCAACGGAGCGTCTAATCACTCTAGGCGTCGATAAGCAGCAAATCCGCCAGATAGTGAAACAGGGTAAAGCATCACAAACCGTTGATGTCAAAGCCTTTGGCAATGGTGTTGTCGCAACGCTTAATGTCCGTGAAGGTGGCTATCTGTCACCAGCTCAATCAGTCATCAGTGCTGGTCCTATCGACGAGGTTTGGGTCGATGCCGAAGTCTTTGAAAGACAAGCTGAATGGATCAAAACAGGCAGCGAAGCGGTAATGACGCTTGACGCAATCCCGGGCAAAGAGTGGCACGGCGCTGTCGATTATGTCTATCCGATCCTAGACCCTGCGACTCGAACACTGAGAGTTAGGCTCAAGTTTACCAACCCAGACTTTCAGCTCAAACCAAACATGTTCGCCAACATTGCTCTGGAACCCAAGACGGAAGAAGCCGTATTGACCATTCCGCGTTCAGCGGTCATCCGTTCAGGTGGCATGACACGTGTTGTGCTCTCTGAGGGGGAAGGCAAATACCGCTCCGCGCGCATTGATGTCGGTCGTGAAGCAAGTGACCGAATTGAAGTGATTCAAGGGCTTAGTCTTGACGACGTTGTGGTGACATCAGCACAGTTTATGCTCGACTCAGAATCGAGCCAAAGTGCTGACCTATCAAGGATAAATGGAGTTGAACCACCAGCGGAGTCTGTTTGGGCGAGCGGGGAGATCACCAAGGTGATGTCGGGACACTCTATGCTAACCATCAACCATCAGCCCGTTCCAGAATGGAGCTGGCCTGGTATGGTCATGGACTTCACTATCGACGCTTCCGTGGACATGTCCACACTAGCATCGGGTCAACAGATTGACTTCGAGATGGAAAAAACGCCGCAAGGACAATATGTCGTCACCGAGATAAAACAAGCTGAAAACGCCATGCCAAGTGAAGTATGGGTGGATGGCGAAATAACGATGCTCATGGCCGACTTTGGCATGATCACAATCCAGCACAGCGCCGTTCCTGATTGGCAGTGGGAGCAAGGTGAGATGAACTTCTCTACCGACGGCAGCATCGATTTAAGCAGTTTTTCTGAAGGTGATAGCGCCCGCTTCTTGATAATAAAACAAGGCAGTGATTATGTTCTTTCGGAGCTCAAGCATGGGGAGGTTCAACCATGATTGGTGCCATCATCCGTTGGTCTATCAACAACCGATTCTTAGTGTTGGTCGCGACGTGTTTCCTAACGCTTGCTGGTCTTTACAGCGTCAAGAACACGCCTGTAGACGCCATACCTGACCTCTCTGACGTACAGGTCATCATCAAAACCAGTTATCCAGGGCAAGCACCTCAAGTGGTCGAAGATCAGGTAACCTACCCGTTGACGACGGCCATGCTTGCCGTACCCGGTGCAGAAACCGTTCGCGGCTATTCGTTTTTTGGTGATTCCTACGTTTACATCATCTTCAACGATGATACTGACATGTATTGGGCTCGCTCACGTGTGCTTGAGTACTTGAGTCAGGTCGCGCCTAAGTTACCCTCTCAAGCCAAACCGACCCTTGGTCCCGATGCGACGGGTGTTGGTTGGATCTACAGCTATGTCCTACAAGACAAAACCGGTCAGCATGACCTTGCAGAGCTGCGCAGCATTCAAGACTGGTTCCTCAAATATGAGCTACAAACCGTCGAAGGGGTTTCTGAGGTAGCGACGGTCGGTGGCATGGTCAAACAATACCAAGTGCAGATCGATCCAGCCAAGCTTCGTGCCTACGACTTAACGCTCCAGCAAGTCAACCAAGCCATCAAAAACGGCAACCAAGAAACAGGTGCATCGGTCATTGAAGTTGCCGAAGCTGAGCACATGGTGCGAACTACCGGATATCTGACAAGCATCGATGATATCAAGGCACTGCCACTAAAAGTGACTGGCAAAGGCACACCTCTACTACTGGGTGACATTGCTGATATTAACCTCGGACCTCAGATGCGCCGCGGCATCTCTGAGTTTAATGGGGAAGGCGAAGCGGTGGGTGGCGTTATCGTCATGCGCTTTGGAGAGAACGCCAGCGAGGTAATCGACAACGTCAAAACTAAGTTGGACGAGTTACAACGAGGTCTGCCTGAAGGCGTCGAGATTGTTCCAACTTATGACCGCTCAACCCTGATCAATGATGCCGTCGACAACCTTTGGAAGAAACTGGCAGAAGAGTTCATCGTTGTCGCGATGGTGTGTGCGCTGTTCCTGTTTCACATTCGCTCCTCAATCGTTATCGCTATCAGTTTGCCTGTGGGCATATTGGCAGCGTTCATCGTCATGCATTGGCAAGGTATCAACGCCAACATCATGTCCCTTGGTGGCATTGCGATTGCCATCGGCGCGATGGTGGATGGAGCTATCGTTATGATCGAGAACGTACATAAGCACATAGAGAAAACACCACTCACCGACAAAAACCGCTGGCAAGTCATCGGCAAAGCGGCAGAAGAGGTGGGGGCACCGTTATTTTTCTCATTGCTCATCATCACGCTCAGCTTTGTCCCAGTTTTTGCCCTTCAAGGGCAAGAGGGCAAGATGTTCTCACCATTAGCGTTCACTAAGACCTACGCCATGGCTGCAGCCGCGGGTTTGGCTATTACTTTAGTGCCCGTGCTCATGGGCTATTTCATCCGTGGCAAGGTATTACCTGAACATAAAAACCCAGTGAACAAAGCGCTTATTGGTCTATACAGACCAATGCTGAGCTTAAGTCTGCGTTATCCAAAGAGCATGATCATCATCGCACTCGGATTAATGGCATCAGCCTACTACCCTACCTCAAAATTGGGCAGTGAATTTATACCGCCATTGGATGAAGGCGATCTCATGTACATGCCAACGACCTACCCTGGTATCTCGATTGGTAAGGCGCGTGAACTGCTTCAGCAAACCAATAAGCTGATTAAAACGGTACCTGAAGTGAAAAGCGTCTGGGGCAAAATTGGACGCGCAGAAACCGCTACCGATCCTGCACCACTGACCATGATAGAGACCACCATTCAGCTCAAACCTCGAAGTGAGTGGCGTGAAGGGGTGACGACGGAGTCATTGCGAAAAGAGTTTGATGACTTGGTTCAATTCCCTGGACTCACCAACGCCTGGGTAATGCCAATAAAAACTCGAATCGACATGCTCGCAACGGGTATCAAGACACCGATTGGTATTAAGATTGCCGGGCCGGACTTAAGCGTCATTGAGCAAATAGGTTCGGACCTTGAACCTATCCTAAATGACATTCAAGGCACGGTTTCAGTCTACGCCGAGCGCGTTGCTGGCGGTCGCTACGTGACCATCGACATCAAACGCCTCGCTGCTGCTCGTTACGGCTTGAACGTCAGCGACGTACAGCAGGTCATCTCAACAGCTGTTGGCGGTATGAACGTTGGAGAAACCGTCGAGGGGCTTGAGCGCTACCCTATAAATGTTCGCTATCCACAAGATTATCGAGATTCTGTAGTCAAGCTACAAAACCTGCCCCTAGTAACTCCAAACGGCGCAAGAATCGCGCTCGCAGATGTCGCCGATATTCGCTATGAAGACGGCCCCCCCATGATCAAGACCGAAAATGCACGTCCAAATGGTTGGGTGTTTGTGGATATTGCTAATCGTGATTTGGGCTCTTACGTTGAAGAAGCTAAACAAGTGGTTGCTGAGAGGCTTTCACTACCGGCTGGTTACTCATTGGCTTGGTCTGGTCAATATGAATATATGGAGCGAGCCAAGCAGCGCCTTGGCGTGGTCATTCCGATTACCCTCGCCATCATCATGTTACTGCTTTACCTGAGCTTCCGCCGTGTTGGTGAGGTGATGATCATTATGGGCACCTTACCACTGGCGATGGTTGGAGGGCTGTGGCTAATGCACTACCTCGGCTATAACTTCTCTATTGCCGTTGGGGTTGGCTTTATCGCGCTGGCGGGTGTCGCCGTCGAGATCGGGGTAATCATGCTGGTTTATCTCAACCAAGCCTGGCACGCAAAAAAACTCAGCGCCGAGCAAGAAAACACTCAATTGACACCAAAGATGCTAACCGACGCCATTCGCGAGGGCGCAGGTCTGCGCGTTCGCCCCGTAATGATGACTGTTCTGACCGTCATCATCGGCCTTATTCCCATTATGTACGGCTCAGGTACTGGTTCAGAAGTTATGCAGCGTATCGCCGCACCAATGATTGGGGGAATGGCTTCTGCACTGTTACTGACTCTGCTGGTGTTACCTGCAATCTACAAACTTTGGAAATCAAAAGAAACTCAACACTAACGAACAAGCTCCCTCCAGAAAACGCTGGAGGGACATCAACACAACAAGGAAAGACACATGAAAAAGACACTTATTGCATTCACTATGACGCTATTAGCGACTCAGGTTTGGGCTGATGGCATGGATCACTCAAAGATGGATCATGGCAACATGGACCACGACCAAATGGACCATAGCACGATGGATCATGGTTCGATGGATCATAGCAAAATGGATCACAGTATGATGGACATGGAAGGAATGTCAGCTGTGGGCATGCCAGCACCAGGAGCAAAACCTGACAAGGTTGTACACGTCATTCTTAAAGATGATATGACGATTTCATTCAAGCGTGATGTGGAGATCAAGCCAAACGATGTGGTTCAGTTCGTAGTGATGAATACTGGTAAAGACGACCATGAATTTGTCATTGGCTCACCTGCGGAGCAAGTAGCCCATCGTAAGATGATGGAGAACCCAACCGGAGACCATGACCACCACAATATGGGTAATGTGGTCTATCTAAAACCAGGTAAAGCAGGTCAAATCAACTGGCACTTCCATGGGGAAACCGAGATAGAATTCGCCTGTAATATCCCAGGGCATGCTGAAGATGGGATGACAAAAACCATCACTATCAAGTAATTCGCAAGACTAGACCAGAGGCTCTGATTTTCACCAATCAGAGCCTCTTTCTATTTCCGCTTTGTCGGTGCAAAAATTCCGTGATCGATTTTCACAACGCATTTCGTATCATTCCGTTATGATTACTACTCATAGATCACTTTTTCCAAGCACCACTTTAAGAGAGTTAAGTATGGATACACTCATTAACGCCGACTTTGATAAACGCGTCGTCATTCGCCCAGAAGATTACCAATGGGTCGACTCTCCTATGCCAGGTGTTGAGCGGATGAGACTCGATCGAGTCGGCGATGAGGTAGCGAGAGCAACCTCGTTAGTTCGCTATCAACCGAATAGTGAATTCTCACCTCACACTCATGGAGGAGGAGAAGAGTTCTTTGTACTTGAAGGCGTCTTTTCCGATGAACATGGTGACTACCCTGCAGGAACTTATGTGCGCAACCCAATCGGTACTGCACACACTCCGAAAATAGGACCAGAAGGCGCGACAATCTTCGTCAAGCTTCAACAATTTAAAGCTGAAGACCAATTGCAATTTAGTATAGATACCCATAGCCAACCTTGGTATCAAGGACTTGTCGAAGGATTAACGGTAATGCCTCTACATGAGTTTGAAGCAGAGCACGTAGCACTCGTGAAGTGGGCACCGAATACTCAGTTCAATGCTCATCAACATTGGGGCGGTGAAGAAATCCTCGTACTCGAAGGCACCTTTTATGACGAACATGGCGTCTACCCCAAAGGCACTTGGATCCGCAGCCCTCATGGAAGCAAACATACGCCATACACAAAAGAAGACGGCGCGTTGATTTATGTAAAGACGGGTCACCTCTGATCCGAATAGGTTGCGCTCGAATACACATAAATTCATGCCAGTAGAGGAAAAAGAGACTACCCAACAGGCTTCGATGGCGCTTTAATAGAGTCATCAAATCAACAACAGGAAGTATGGTATGAAAACAATTGGCTTGTTGGGAGGCATGAGCTGGGAGTCTACTCTCAGCTACTACAAATCCATTAACGAAGGCGTAAAACAAACGATGGGTGGACTGCACTCAGCAAAAATCTGTTTGTATAGCGTTAACTTCGATGAAATAGAAAAACTACAACACCAAGGACGCTGGGATGAAACGGCCACTATCTTGGGCGAAGCGGCGGCATCGGTAGAAAGTGGTGGCGCAGATTTCCTGCTTATCTGTACTAATACCATGCACAAAGTTGCTCCCGACATTGAAAAGCACATCACTATTCCAATCTTGCACATTGCCGATGCGACAGCAGAAGCGCTAAAAAACGATGGCATCAAAAAGGTGGGGCTTCTCGGCACACGTTTCACCATGGAACAGCCTTTCTATAAAGGCAGATTAATTGAACAGCATGGTATCGATGTTGTTGTCCCAAACGAGGCGGACCGCACCTTAGTTCACGACATCATCTATCAAGAGTTGTGCCGAGGCGAGATCAAAGACCAATCAAGACAAGTCTATCTAGAGATCATTGCTAGGCTTAAGCAACAAGGGGCTGAAGCGGTAATCTTGGGCTGTACCGAGATTGCATTACTGGTGCAACAGCAACACACCGATGTCGCGCTATTCGATACCACTGCGATTCATGCTGATGCGGCAGTCAGCATGGCGTTAAAGCAAGACTGAACAACATATCGATTCTCGTGCTAGCTATCTGGCGCGAGTATAGTTCACTGATTTACATAACATTTCTATTTATCCCTCCTCCCCTTTACGTGCTATCCGCCACATTACGCCATCATATAACTTGAGTTTCATATATCATCACCACAAGATAGGTCCAAACCCCAACAGTGCTATTTCGTTTAAGTACAGCACATAGAACAAAGGAACTGGAATGTCCGACTCTGAAACGGCTTTACACTGCGGTAACTGTAACCAGAAAACCCAGCACCAGCGACTGACACCCGCCGAGATTGAAGCTCAAAAACAGCAAAAAAACAGCGCTAAATCCCAATGGCTTAATCTGATCGTTGGCGTATTCCTAGGAACTCATAAATCTGAAACCCACATCAGTTACTTCAAATGTAAGGTATGTGGTGCTGAGTATGACGATAGAGAGAACTTGCCTCATGGATGGGGTTAGCGTTCAGATCTCAATAAAAAAGGGTTACCTCGTAAGGTAACCCCAATCGAAAAGCCTCACTCTTACAAGCTCTTCTGATGAGCCTCTATCAAAGCACTCATTTTTACATCCGCAGCTTGGCTAGCCTGCTCGTAATCCATATCTTCTGGGAAGTCATTGATCACTTCGTAGTAGCATTTGAGCTTGGGCTCAGTGCCTGAAGGGCGAACAATGACCCGAGACTTATCCTCCAATAAATAAATCAATACGTCACTGACTGGAAGGTCAATCCGCTCTGAAGAACCATCCGCAAACTGACGTTGAGATAGCTTAAGGTCCTCGATGATTTCTACACGCTGACCTGCAATTTGGGTTGGTGGATTACCACGAAGCTTATCGCCAATTGACGGTACTTTAGGGTCGAGCGCGATACTACGCTGGGCATTGCAGTAGAAACCATGTTGGCGATACAAAGCCTCTAGCTTGTCCCAAATGGTTTTGCCCTGTGCCTTAAGCTTACTCGTTAGTTGCGAGAAAGCCACCAGTGCAGACAGCCCATCTTTATCCCAGACTTTGTTGCCAACGGTGTAACCTAACGCTTCCTCGTAGGCAAACAAGAATGGATGCGAATCTGTCTCTTGCTTCATCGCGACGTTGGTTAACCATTTAAACCCTGTCAATGTTTGGTAATAACGTGCGCCATACGCCTTGGCAATACTGCTTAGTAGGCGTGAAGAAACTATGGTATTCCCCACCAAAGAACCAGGCTGCCCTTCAAGAAGATAATCACCGAACAAAGCGCCGACCTGATCGCCTGTTAGCATTTGATATTCACCATCAGGGCGCTTTACCGCGACGGCAAAACGATCCGCATCGGGGTCGTTCGCGCAGGCTATATCAGCGTCAACCGCTCGACCTAACGCCATCACTTTATCCATCGCACCGGCTTCCTCTGGGTTAGGGAAGTTTACAGTCGGAAACGTGCCATCGGGTTCTCGCTGCTCAGCAACACTCGCAACTTTGTTAAATCCAGCATCGGCTAACAAGGTTTCCGCCATCTCAGCCCCTACCCCGTGCATTGCGGTGTAGGCAATCGAGATGTCAGTATTGCTATCAGGTTTGAGCAAGTGATTGTTATTCATAACCTTACGATAATTCTCATAATACTCATCATTTAACCAGACAAGCAGCCCCTGCTGCTCAGCGTCTTTGAGAGGCTTCAAGTTGAGTGGCTTAGTGGTTGCTTCATCAATTTTGGCTGCGATCCCTGAATCGTGAGGCGGTATGATCTGAGCGCCATTTTCCCAATAGACCTTAAAACCATTGTACTCAGGTGGATTGTGACTCGCGGTCACTACTACAGCGGCAGCAGCACTTAATTCTCTAACCCCAAACGCGACAATTGGGGTTGCTGCTACCTTATGAGTTAAGTAAACCTTGATACCCTGAGCGGTTAATACTGATGCAGCGTCATGAGCGAACTGCTTTGAGTCGAGGCGGCCGTCATAGCCAATAACGACGCCGCGCGATTTAGCTTCCTCGATCTGTTCTACAAGATAGTCGCCAAGACCCGTCGCCGTCTCTTGAATTACCAATCGGTTCATTCGGTTTGGTCCAGCACCGACTTTTCCGCGCAAACCGGCTGTACCGAATTCCAAACGTGAGCCAAAACGATCCGCTAACTCCTGTGTACTGTTAGCATCAATAAGCTGCTTAAGTTCCTCGCGAGTTGCGGCATCAGGGTCCCGAGCGAGCCATTGAGAGTATTGTCCTGTCATAGTTACCCTTCCTTTATCGTGGCATCTTCATCGTTCTGCCATCATTCTTAATTTTTCTTTCGTCACCCCTCAAGTGTAAATGAAAATAACTCTCATTTTATAGAAGGCAACCGATAAAATGCAGTTTGCTTTATAAAGAGCATAGTCAAGGAGACTTCAAGTCACTCACGACAAAGGCAGTATGTCGAAAACGGACATTACCGTTGTCGCATTGCTCACTCGTGTAACCGAGTACCACTCACTAAAATCTGGTTACCGTTTACAGTGAGGTTTTCATGTTTAAGTTTCTTATTTGCAGCTTCGCGCTGGTTCTGCTCTACCCAACCGCCATCGATCTTTACCTAGTTGGGCTACCACAAATCGCCGCAGACCTCAGTGCAACAGAGTCTCAACTTCATATCGCCTTTTCCATCTATTTAGCGGGGATGGCAACGACTATGCTACTAGCAGGAAAACTGTCTGACTCATTGGGAAGAAAGCCAATGGCGATAGCAGGAGCCGCCATATTTGTCGGAGCCTCGCTGATGGGAGGCGCTGCCGAGCAAGTGAGCACTTTCCTCGCCGCAAGGTTTGCTCAAGGTATCGGTGCTGGCTCTTGCTATGTTGTCGCATTCGCCATACTGCGCGACACATTGGATGACAAGCGTCGAGCCAAGGTTTTGTCGATGATTAATGGCATCACCTGTATCGTTCCCGTCATAGCGCCCGTAGTGGGTCACCTAATTATGCTGAAGTTTCCTTGGCAGAGCTTGTTTACCACAATGGCAGGCATGGGGGTTTTGGTGTGTCTACTTTCACTGTTGCTACTTAAGGAAACTAAGCCAACGGGAGAAATATCCAAGTCCACAAGCGGGAGCAGCTCTCAATCTCACCATGAACGCTTTTTGAGTCGATTTTTCGTTAGCCGCGTCATCATCGCGTCATTAAGCTGTACCGTCATCCTCACTTACGTCAACGTATCGCCAATGTTGATGATGGGAACACTTGAGTTGGATCGTGGGGGATATTCTACGGTAATGGCAATGACTGCGTTGGTTAGTATGATTACATCATTTTCGGCGCCACTCGCTTTGACTTTTTTTCGTGAGCGCACGCTTATCATCACATCACAAAGCCTATTTGCTATAGCGGCAGCAACGCTTTTTCTAGTCAGCACTTACGATGTGAATGCGGTTGGTTATTTCATTAGCTTTGGACTGATCTGCGCCGCGTTTTCGATTGGATTTGGCGTGACCATGAGCCAAGCACTGAGTCCCTACTCAAGGCGCGCAGGAGTAGCAAGTTCCATACTCGGTGTGAGTCAAGTCTGTACCTCTGCGTTTTATATTTGGTTATTGGGCATATTAGGCGTCAGTGCACTATATGTTCTGATTGCTATATTGGCGCTAACTAGCATAGTTTGCTTAGCTCTAATATCATGGACACCAAAATCGACATCATCGCCTCAGTATGAAGAAAGCCACAACTCGACTTGACCTTAATTTGCTCACCACGCTGCAACTGTTACTACAGGAACGCAGCGTGTCTAAAGCCGCAAAAAAGCTAAATGTCACACCATCCACTGTGAGCAAGTCATTAGGCAAGCTGCGAGATTGGTTCGACGACCCGCTGTTCATTAAAACCCCGAATGGACTGGTTCCAACACCCGTAGTGCAAAGCATGGAACAAGAGCTTGGCGACTGGTTTCAGATGGGCGGACAAATTCTAGAAAAGCGCAGTGAGGACTCCACCAAAGGGTTGAGCTTTAACTTAATGGTAGAATCCCCGCTTCTGCTCACCATGCTGAACGAGTTGCTGCCTCTAATACAAGAGCGCTACCCTGATGCAAAAGTAAAAACCAGCAACTGGGACTATGACTCACTAGAAGCCATCATTCGTGGTGACGCCGATATTGGATTTACAGGGCGAGAAAGTCATCCACGTTCGAAGGAGTCGGTAGACCTACTCCCCTACTTCATCGACTTTGAAGCGCTGTTTTCTGAACTGCCTCAAGTCTATCTACGTCGTGACCATCCAGCTTTTCAGCAAGAATGGGATCTAGAGAGTTTTCTCTCCTACCCGCACATCAATACGGTATGGGAAAAAAGTGAGAAATGGGCACTGGATGAAGTACTCACTGAGCTAGGTAGAGAGCGTAATGTCTCTCTAACTATGGCAAGCTTCGAGCAGTCTCTGTACATGGCTGCCCAGCCGAATCACGATATGGTAACAACGGCGCCTAAATACTGTGAGCACTATGTTTCTCGTCTTCACCCAGAGTTAACGTCATTGCCTATCCCGGTGAGTGAAGAGCACCAAGAGAAATTACTTATTCCATTTACGATGATCTGGCATAAACGCAATGCCCACAACGCCAAAATCCGTTGGCTAAAAGAGACTATAAGATCGCTCTATCGCGACAGAGAACAACAATGAAAATGAAATTTGATTTTTATGTCGGCACCATCGACGACACCCTAACTGTCGACGACTCTATACCTGAGTTTGTGCAAAAAACACCAAAAGAAAAACTCATCGAGCGCTTGAAAGACAAAAAGCACCTAGTGTTAATCGCTGCCCACAGCAACAAGCCTGTCGCTTACAAGATTGGCTATGAACTGTCTGAAGCTGAGTTCTATAGTTGGCTTGGCGGTGTTTCTATCGATTACCGTAAACTGGGTATCGCAACCGAATTAAGGGAGCAGCAAGAAGCATGGGCGCTTGAACAGGGCTACCAAGCGATCAGTGTTAAATCTATGAACCGCTTCCCTGCTATGCTCCAACTGCTACTTTCGTCTGGTTATAAGATTTCCGGTTACGAAGACAATGGAAGTGTTGATAACAGTAAGATTCATTTTTTGAAACAGCTAAATAGCAAGTAACCTCGGGGACAACATCGAGCAATCTGGAACAAGTTTTTTCAAGCTACCCTGACTATGCTTTGCTTATTCCAGATAACAAGGGCAACTATCAAATGAAAATCTGCATCACCAGCGTTCCTGTACAAGACCAAGACAAGGCACTTGCCTTTTACACCGATGTACTAGGCTTTATCAAGAAGACAGAAGTTCCTCTCGGCGAGCATAAATGGTTAACCGTGGTTTCACCACAAGAGCAATCTGGGGTGGAACTGCTACTCGAGCCGATGGCATTCGAACCGGCGAAACAGTACCAAACATCACTAAAAGAGGCCGGGATCCCTTGGACTTCATTTTCCGTTGATGACATTAACGAGGAATATGAACGACTACTCGCTCTTGGAGTCGAGTTCTCGGTCACCCCGCGCGAAGTGGGCAATGTGATCATCGCAGTGCTTGATGACACCTGTGGCAACTACATTCAGATCATGCAGATGCTTTAGCTCATCTCTCGAAACAGGCGAGGCGAAAGCCTCGTCTACCAACATTCTGGCGACAACATGATGCCTGGTAAAAAGAAAACGTATTATGAACTAGAGATCGAGCGCATCTATAAAGAGCATTCACTGCCTGCTAGAAAGACCACGCTCATCAGACAATCAAAAGCCTTCATGGAAGCCCACCATGCCGAGAGTATCGATCTAGATGATCTCGCCAAAGCCGCATTTATGTCGCGCTTCCACTACATCCGAGTCTTCAAACAGCTCTACGGTGTGACGCCTCGTAGCTACCTAAGAGATATGCGTATCTCTAAGGCAAAACTATATCTAAAACAAGGCCATACTATAACTGACGTGTGCTTGGCGGTAGGCTACGAAAGCGTGGCAACCTTTTCTAATACGTTCAAAAAGTGCACAGGTATGTCTCCGAGAGAGTATCAAGAGCGAAATCGAGAATAATCCGACAAATACAGATATTGTTTTGCTAACAAGGGATACTCGCGTATCCCTTACCGTTTTGCCGAAGCTACATTTGCTCAATAGAGTTTTGGATTGCAGGTCCAATCTGACGCTTACGAGATGTGACACCGTCAAGAGTCAGCATGTCGCCCGTCACTGGTGTATCAAATGCTTGACTCAAGATCTGCTTCTCTACATCATCTCCCCAGATGATATTGGCACGCTTGTTCTTTGTATCTGTGATGGAGAAGAACAAGTGATCAAGGTTCTGTGCTTTCTTGTACTCAGCCATCGCCGCCAGTAACTCGTCTTTGCGATCAATCAGCTGTTGCGCAGTTAAGGTTTCAGCAACGCCGATACCTACTTTTTTACCACCGTATTCGAAGTTCTTGTAATCCATTGTCAGGATTGAAGCGGCTGGAAGATGGCTGAGATCCGACTTGGCCACTAGCATCTGCTGACCAAAGTCTTCAATATCTTCAACGCCAGCGATCTTCGCTAGCTTTTGAGCAAAGTGATGGTCGTAATCTGTGGTCGTTGCCGACTGAAATACCACGGTATCTGACAAAATAGCACCAAGACCCGCGCAGGCTACTGACTTAGGAAGTGAAACCCCTAGTTGTTCAGCATTCGCTGCAAGGATAGTCGCAGTTGAGCCCCAAGCACGAACATCCATTGAAACAAGCTGTGAAGTATTAATCGGCGCTCCACCGATAGCATGATGGTCGATGACGGCAACAATCGACTCGGTGTTGATGCTTGGTGCTAGCTGTGTGCGTTGATTGAAATCGACCAGACCTACTTGATAGTTGGAGTAATCAGCAACAATCTCTGGCTTCTCAGCATTACAATAGTTCAGAACAAAAGTGCTTTCTGGATTGATGTTTTCTGCAACCGTTGCCTTGCCTCCATAGATATGAGCCGCCATCATAGCGGCAGAAACTGTGTCTGTATCTGGGCTCATGTGACCAACCCAAACTAAGTTGTCCGTTTCATTATTCGATGGGTCATAGAGATCAAGTGCCGCATGTGCCGATGTAGCAGCCAGCAGAGACAGAGCGATTACTGAGAGTTTCATATTTTGTCCTGAGGTGAATTAAAAGTCAGGCAATACTAGGAACACTAGATGTCGAATTTGTGACAGTTTTAGTTCAACAAGATGTCGACATGTAACAACTAGTTACCTATTTGTTTCACTACAGCTTCGCACTATAAGAAATCGTTTGGCTCCTCCAATTATAATGTCGAGACAAACAGCTGGCTCTATCTTGTTGATTTATTTGCACCGTTCTAGGCATTATGCAACCATATCAAATGACAAGGAACATAATGCTGGATGAATATCGCTCGGCTCCTTGAGGTATGACTTTATCTGCATTTTAGAGACTTTCTTATGGCGCGCTCTTCATCACACTATCTTTTCAATTCCAACCACCGAGTAAGCCGCGAACTCAATGACATTGCTAACGACATTAGAAGTGATGCTAAGCTCTATTTGCTAATCGCAGCTGTCACGTTGTGCACCTTTGTCTTCTCTTCACTGTATGGTTACACGGGAAAACTGTCGTTTTTCTCTTACATGCGAGCTCTCAACGTTTTAGTACCAATATCACTGACACTTGCTGGTAGCGGCTACTTCTTTGTTCTACTGCTTCGCCGAGAAAAAAGCCCTATTCAATGCTACGTGAACAAAATCAAACTGCTCTACCAATATCGGGCGAGAGTTATCTCCAGTTTTGTCTTACTTACCGCGATTAGCATATTTATGTCAGCCTTTTCCTCATTCAAAGGGCTGATTCCCATTATTCATCCGTTCCAGTATGACTTGCTCTTCCATCAACTCGATGTGTGGCTGTTTGCTGGAAACGAGCCATGGACTGTTGTCCACACGCTCCTTGATTCTCCGTACATCACCTTCGCACTTAATTTCTGCTACAACCTCTGGTTTTTCTTGATGTGGGGGATGGTTTGCTACTTTTTGCTATCCTCGAAATCGCCGCTAAGAACGCGTTTTTTCTTAAGCTGGCTACTATCATGGACCTTACTCGGCATGATACTAGCGATGTGCTTGTCTTCGGCAGGACCGGTCTTCTTGTCTAAATTGGGATATGACAATCATGGCTATGGTCTTCTTTTGCAACTGCTTCAGCAGCAAGATGCCTGGCTAACTGAACACAATAGTTGGGGACTATTTGCGCTCGAAACCCAACAAGACTTGTGGCTGGTGTATTCTGAAGGCAAAGATATGTTAGGCAGTGGCATTTCCGCAATGCCAAGTATGCATGTCTCCATGGCTGTGCTCATGGCATTAACGATGAACGCCATCAACCGCACGTTAGGTATTGTGTTTTGGTTGTACGCCCTAGTGATTTTTATCGGTTCGATTTCTCTGGGTTGGCATTATGCTTTGGATGGAATTGTGAGTGCGCCATTAACTTGGTTGATTTGGTGGTTTGCAGGAAAGATCTCTCATTCAAATACACAACCTAAACGTCTTGCCAATGCTTAACTCCGGCGCAGCAGCCTAACAGCAATGTGTAAGTCGTTTAACAGACAGCAAAAATTAGGACTACCGCACAGATGCCGCAACGGAATATGTTAGGATGCGGTTACGATTCTTTCTATGGTTAACATTACGTTGAACAATAAAATCAAAATCTTGCTGGTTGCCGCTGCGCTAGGAGCAGGATTCTATTTACCGAATCTGTTAAATCACGCGCCAAACGCCGATGTCGACCTGAGCAGCTATTGCATGCTCTCTTCAGAAGTGTGCGAGCAACAAGGTGTAAAACTTAAGCTCGATGCTCAGCGGGTCACGCCATTGACGCCCATTAAAGTCGATGTATTTTGGCCTAACTCTGAAGCCGAGACATTGTCTATCTCACTGCAAGGCAAAGAAATGGACATGGGCATCGCAAAGTATCAGTTAGAGATGATAAAGCCTGACGTTTATCAAGGTGAAATCATTTTACCCGTTTGCGCTGAAGAACGTATGACATGGTATGGCACCGTTTCTGACGGTAGCACTGACATCAAAGCAGCACTGAGGATGAGCGCTCGATGAATAAAAAATGGATAGCACTACTGATTGTCGCTTTTGGTCTTGGTGTGGGGAGTAAGGTGTATCTCGACAACCAACAGCAAAAAGAGAAACAGGCACTAGAGTTAGCGCAACTTGAAAAAGTGTCTGAATCCATTTTGTATGGCGAGAATGGCGACCCCGTCGAGATTTTTGACCAAACGGACCCACGTACGCGCATCGTGTATTTTGGGTTTACCCGCTGCCCTGACGTGTGCCCAACGTCACTTGCCATGT
The DNA here is from genome assembly GCF_059725495.1 of Vibrio sp. KUL80. Taxonomy (NCBI): domain Bacteria; kingdom Pseudomonadati; phylum Pseudomonadota; class Gammaproteobacteria; order Vibrionales; family Vibrionaceae; genus Vibrio; species Vibrio sp. KUL80. Next base: position 1,166,982 of record NZ_AP045842.1, on the reverse strand, counting down.
TGGCAGGCGCACTGAATCAGATCGATGATGAAACCAAATCAACATTAAGACCAATGTTTGTCTCTCTCGATCCCGAGCGCGATGCCGCTGAAGCCTCAGCGGAATATGCACACTATTTTCATCCCATGATTGAGGGGCTATCAGCACCTCTTGAGGTCACAAAACCTTTAGCTCACAAGTATGGCGTGATCTTTAGAAAAACGGAGCTCGAAGATTCCCAGCTTGGTTACACGCTCGATCATAGCTCATATTTCTATTTTTTAAGCCCTGACGGTACGCTTATTGAAAAAGTGCCGCACACCATGACTCCTGCTCCAATTATTGAAGCGATAAAACGCGTCAATAAACAAGGATAAAACTCATATAACAATGGAATAAACCATGAAGCTCAATACAATCCTTCTAACTGCTCTTGCCCTTGCCCCTCTTTCAGCCGCCAAGGCGGCGATTGATGTCAATGACGCGTATGCTCGCGCAACACCACCGAATGCGACGACCAGTGCCGTCTTCGGTACCATCGAGAACACAGGCAACGAGGTGCGTACTATTGTCAGCGCCACCTCTCAAGCCTCTTCCGTCGTTGAACTTCACGATGTCATTAAAGACGGTGACGTGATGAAAATGCGTCAAATAAAGTCGATTGAGATACCAGCGAATGGTAAAACCATGCTAAAGCCGGGTAGCTTGCACATCATGCTGCTAGACGTAAACCAGCCAATGAAAGAAGGCGAGACCATTAACGTTGAGCTGAGCTTTGCGAATGGCGAAGTAAAGGTATTGACCGTACCAGTCAAAAAGGTGATGTCTGGAATGAAGCATAATCACGACCACATGCATCACTAAGCCACAAGAATCGTAATTTACCGCGGTGCTGTACAAATAGCGCCGCGGTGCTATTATTGCCACGTCTTATACTAATATTTTTTGGAGGATTTTCATGATTGTAATGCGTACCCACCCGGTAAAGTTGGAAACAAACTAGCGTTAAGCGAAACGTAAACACACTCTTAGTTCCGCTCAACCATACTCTTCTGCTTTACCCGGTGACCAAAACCGGGGTCTTGTGCAACCTGCACACACTTACATCGGTAAGTACCTGACCCTTATAAAAATAAGTCTATTTTAGGTACTAACAATGCATTCTATTTTTACCCATCCAATCGCGATCAACGAACTTGGCTGGAAAACCTATTTTCAACAACAACTCACTCTTGAAGAGTACGAAGGTATTATCTTCGGTCGTGTTATTGCTCATCATCGCAGTGGCTATATAGTCTGTACTGAGCAAGAAGAGTTTCACCTTGAGCATCATATCAGTCACCCTCAAATGACGGTGGGTGATTGGATACTTCTGGATGAACAACATCGATTTGTAAGACTGCTCGATCGTAAATCTCTGTTTAGCCGCAAAGCTCCTGGCTCAAAGCCAGAAGAGCAATACATTGCTGCCAACGTCGACACTGTTTTTATTGTCTGTTCCTTAAACTTTGACTTTAATCTCAGCCGCATAGAACGCTACCTGACTTTGGTCAATGAAGCCAAATCTGAAGCAGTGATCGTGCTAACCAAAGCCGACCTATGTGAGGACGTCGAAGAGAAACGTCAACAAGTACAATCACTTGACCCATTCTTAATGATAGAAACGGTCAACGCATTGGAGATTGATTCTCTTCATGGCCTTCAGTCTTGGTGTGGAGTTGGTCAAACCGTGGCATTTATGGGCTCTTCTGGTGTAGGGAAATCGACACTGGTAAACACCCTAATGCAGGCACAAGCGCAAGCAACGGGTGGTATTCGTGAAGATGACAGTAAAGGTCGCCACACGACAACCTCTCGTTCCATGCATAAGATGCCAAATGGCGGTTTATTACTTGATACGCCTGGAATGCGAGAGATTCAACTCACAGCAAGTGAAGACGGTCTGTCCGAGACCTTCAGTGATGTAGAAACCTTGATTAACCAATGCCGTTTTGCGGACTGTCAGCACACCAATGAGCCAGGTTGTGCCGTACGAAGTGCACTAGAGAGCGGTGAGCTTGATGAGAGACGAGTCGACAACTACTTTAAGCTCCAGCGCGAACAAGCACGAAACAGTGCGTCTCTTGCAGAGAAACGAACCAAAGACAAAGAGTTGGGTAAGTTCTATCGCTCTGTTCAGTCGGAAAGTCGTCATCGCAAGAAAGGCTATTAATCAACAACAAGTGAAATAAAACCATAGACCAGCCCCGATCCCTATCGGGGCTTTTTTACACCACACGCAAGGCAAACCTCTGCTGGTAAATCGACTCACTCGCGCTCGTTTCCAAGTAGCTGTGATGCAGCATTAGGATAGATTGAACAATTTTGGTTCCAATGCCTAGTGAACCACTTGGTGCGCTTTGCTCAACCTTATTGATAAACACAAACTGGATGCTCTTTCCATCTTCGGACTTATGAGCCTGACAATCGACACTGGCGCCACTCGGGCTATGACGCAGGGCATTTTCTAGAAGATTTAACACAAGCCGTTCCAACAAACCTCTATCGCCTATGGTTTGAATACCACTATCCACATCGACGTTAAGCTCTATCTGCTTACGTTGAAATTGACTCATCATGGTTTCGGCACATTCAGCAACCAAGGAACTCAGCTCGACAGGCTCATATTGATAGCTGGGCAAGCCAGCATCCGATTGGGCTGTTTCTAGCAACGAGTGAAGTTGATCCGATAGCTTACCGCAATTTCGATACGCCACCTCAATCAATGGATCGGAGCCTGGGTGCTGTAACTTCCAGGTTTCCAAATAACCAAGCACACTCGATAGGGGCGTTTTCAGGTCATGACTCAGCTGTACCAACGTGTCTCGCCGGCTGCTAGCTTGATACTCAAGTTGTAAAAACTGCTGCTGTATATGCTTTGCCATCTTTTGGTAAGAGTGAGCAATAGGCACAAGCTCGGGCACCTGTTTGGTGAAGCCTGGGTTAAGCCGAAAATCATGTTCAGCTTGCTGCTCTAGACTCGAAGTTACCTTTTCGATTGGTGTAAGCAAGCTACGCTTAACCAGCCAGTAAGCACCTAGTGCAAATCCTAGAATCGAGAGTAAGGTCAATCCGGTAAGCGCGATATAAGGCGTGTCTACCTGAGCCTTTGCGATGGTCGAGTGTTTGGTACTTCCTATTACCACGTATAGGTAGCCGATCGTTGAACCAAACTCTTTAATTGCCGCGACGGAGAACACGGTGTCTTCACCAGGATGACGGGGGTCTTGACCTAATATCGGGAAAGGCTCATCAGCGAGAAATCGTTTTATCGGCTCGACATCAATGGAGCCCATGATCTCAGCGCCTTCAGGTGCAGCGTGTGTGGTGATATTGCCTTGAGCATCAAGGAAGTAGATCTCGAAGTCGGGCCCTATAAGCATCAAGGTGTGGAAAATGGATTTAAGCGCTTTAGGGTTGTATTCCGTGCCTATCATGAGCGGGTTATCGTCCCGCATATGGACCGCGAGATCTTTGTGTAAGCTTTGTGTGGTGCGATGTTCTATGGTCTGTCGCTGCCAGTGATAGGTATAGGCAATAATGACCGTCATAATACAAAACCAGAGGCTTGTGAATATCACCAGTCTTGCTTTAAAACTCATAATCCCTTCATCCTTAAGCTCTTTGTTGAGTCCATTCAAAGTGACTGAAACTTATAACCCACACCCCAGACCGTGTGCACAAAATGTTGCTCATCACGCTCTTTACTTGGCCGAGTAACGGCGGTTTCCACCGTCAATTTGGTTCGAAGTCGGTTAATGGTGCTACACACCGTATGGTGATAACCGGAATGATTGGTATGCCAAACATGGTCTAATAGTTCATCTTTGCTGTACACGCGTCCCGGTCTCGATGCCAAAAAATGCAGTAAGGTAAATTCTGTGGCGGTTAATGCTATCTCCTTGCCATGTAGGGACACGGTGTGTTGATTTGGGCGGATCTCTAAGGGACCAAATATCATGGCATCGTCTTCTGGTTGAGACTCTTCCGTTTCAGGTCTAGCTTGTCGACGCAGTATGTTTCGTACACGGGCCTGAAACTCTAAGACGCTAAAGGGCTTAGTAATGTAATCATCAACCCCAGCCTCTAAACCATCGACTTTATCCATTTCACTGTCTCGTGCGGTCAGCATCAGCACTGGCGTCCAATCTTGAACTCGGCGCAGCGAGTGGCAAACATCGATACCATCGCCGTCAGGTAACCCCCTGTCGAGAATCACCAGGTCAAAAGGTTGCGCTGAATAGCATTGACGAGCTTCGCCGCATTGACTCACTCTAGTAACATGATGTCCTTGAAATTTGAGGTGCATCTGCACCAACTCTGCGAGGTCATCATCATCTTCCACCAGTAGGATACTAGCGGTTTTGAGCACTGCGCCCGCATCTAGGGACGCATCTGCTGAAAACGAACTGCGGTTTAGTTGACTTGCCATATCACGATACCTGCTCCAATTCCGTAGACCTAGCACATGACCGGAGCAGGTAAGAATATCTTTCATTATTCTATTCGTGTAATGGTAATTCTCGCCCCCGGATTTAAGAACCTATGGTTTGCGGACAGAGCGGAGGTTGCTAAACCATCGTCTTTACTGACCACTCCCGAGTGGAAAGAGACCTTGTCATCATCGTTTCGAGCCGCGTTAAAGCCCTCACCGCCACCCGCCGGACCGGGAATGGTTGCTGCGAGCTCATCGTTAGCTTCAGTACCCGAGTCCCAAACATTCATATTCATCACGAAGGTTTCGCCTGTCGCCAGACTACCGATAGAGAGCCCGGTTTCACCCACAAACGCATCGTTGGTATTCACAAACATAGAGGCAACCGACAGATACTTGGCGCGATCAGGAGATAAGGTCAAAGTAATCGAGTCACTCGTCCCTGGCATGATGAGCCCATTACCTGACGTTCCAGTATAAATGTTGTCATCACTGCTGCTTAGAGCCAACAACTCCGCATTACTGCCACCCTCAGCAAGATGCTCCAGCTCAACGGATGCAGGTTGTCCTACTTCAAACATGCTAAAACTGCTGTTATGAGCCAGTACCGCGAGCGGACTCAATGGCTGATTCGCAGATAGGTTTTGAACACTGACGGTATAACGATAGTTTTGAGCAGCAGGACTGTCATCATCGTTGTGACCGCACCCTGCTATTACGGCAACCGCACTTGCGAGTAGTAAAATTCGTGTCTTCATGGGACCTCCTATTTCACTACAACAGTGATAGTGGCTACAGGGTTCAGCCAACGGTGGCTAGTGTTATCAAGGTCGCTGATACCGCCTGCAGGGTCGCTGTCACCTAGGTTGCCGGGATGAACATGGACCGTATTATTGGTTACGGCTGTTTCAACGCCTGTACCACCTGCACCAAAGGTGAGGAATGGAGGGTTAGGCATACTACCCGCTAGCTCGTCATTCGCTTCGGTGCCCGCGTCATAACCGCGTAGTGTTGCTTTGTAGGTACCTGGCTCTGACGGGATCTTCCAACTATCCAACCCCACAAAGCCATCATTGGTTGGTAGTAACATCGCACTGAGCGAAAGGTAGCCAAAGCTGCCGCTATCCATAGAAAAAGTGGTGGAAACGCCTGGATTCAAAATCCCCGAAGCAGGGTTTTCAACGACCACACCACCAGCGTTACCGATGACACTTGCCAAACCAGAAATGTCACCACCTTCAGCCATCGACTCCAGCTCTGCAGAAGCGGCCTGTCCAGTACGGAACATCACTAGGTCCGAATTGTGTGCGGCGACAATGAGAGGAGTAAAATAGATACCTTTGGTTGCGTTGGTAATGGTTATTTCTAGGTCTGCTGCAGTTGCTGAGCCCGCTCCTAGAAGAAGAGATGCAGACGTAATTGCGAGTCCAAGTTGAGTACGTTTTTTCATTGTGATTCCATCCTTTAACGGTCCCTAGGGACACTATGTATTAAACGCACACTGCTCTGATTGAGTCGTTGCGCGTTTCCATGGGTTAAAGCATGCAGGGTAAGGTTTTCAGCAGCCTCACTAATTTCTCACAAATTTCTCTCAAATGACTCTGATGTTTCTCCGTGTGTTTGAGGCAGTGTCTAGAATTGATAACCGGGTATATCAGCCAGCAACATTTTACTTCGAACAAACAATCCGTTACCTCGTCCAATTTCACGACCCTCACCATCGTACACCACAGATTCAACGATAAATTGACTGCTATTTATGTTCACCACTTTACCTACCGCTTTCATTCGACCTTTAGAAACAGGTCGCGTGATATAGGTAGTGAAAGACGTGGTAAGTACAAAGTACTCTTTCTCTAGGCTAGCGGCGGCAAAAAAAGCGGCATCGTCTAGCATCTTGAAGTAGACGGAACCGTGGACGGTACCTCCGGTGTGGAAGTACTTTTTATGCAGTTCAATCTCAATGTCTGCCTGACCTTCTTGAACCTTAATTTTAGGTAGATAAAACTCATTGATTGGAGCGGCTAAGTACATATTTTCTAGGACTTTATAGTGTTGTGCGTTTTCCATTCTATTCCTCGATCATTCTGACTGTATTTTTGTTGTTATGTAAAAACGTGTTATGTAAAAAAGCCTGTCTACATAAGTAGACAGGCTTTCAGACTGCTGACGAACCCCACTTTTCGAAGTGGGGTTCTCTTTTATGAGCGGCCGTAGGCCGCGATCGCGATATTTTTGGTCATGCCAAGTTTAGAAAAGCACAATGCTTAATTTGGTATCTAGACGCCATAATTTGACGTATTTGGGACATATTTAGCCCTATTTTTCGTAAATAGCTCACCACCAACGCTATCTTCTTGATGTTTTGAGCGGCAGCAGCCAGCCAACACTGCATCTGCACTTTGGATAATCCACGGAAGCGGGCATAACGGTGACCATGGTGCTGCTTAGCGTCGGCGAAGCTCCGCTCTACCGTCTCACTTCTTCGTCTGTATGTCTTTTTTCCATAAGGTGAGAGCCGCATTTGGTTTGCTCTATCCACCGCGTCTGTATAGATGTGTCTTGTAATGACTTTCTTCATGTTTTTACTTTGCGTACAGTCATCTCGCATTGGGCAGAGAGCACACTCTTTCGGGTCGGAGTGATACTCACGATACGCATCTCTAGACGTTGTTTTATAGATGAGCTCTTGACCGTTAGGACAGCGGTAACTGTCTCGCTCTTTGCTGTAGATAAAGTGTTTTTTCTTGAATGCATTCTTTGTTCTGGACGGTCTGCGATAACCGAACACGCCCAAGATGTTTCGACGCTCTAATGACTCAGCGACTGGCGCAGTGAAGTAGCCCGCGTCGAGTCCAACGGCGATTGGATTAAGGTTAAATTGCTTTAGGGTAGAGTCCAGACGCTTAACATAAGGTTGAGAGTCATTGATATTACCTGCAGTGACATGGGTATCTAAGATAATGCCATGCTGCCCATCCACTGTACGGTGGTCGAGATAGAAGAAGCCTTGAGGCTTATTATCTCGAGTCATGAAGCCACTTTCCGGGTCGGTCGTACTTGTTTTTGTATTCTTAGTTTTAGGCTCTGAGGCACGTGCTTTTAAAGGTTTCTTACCCTCTTTCTCTCGGTCTAGCGCGACATCTTCATCGAGCATATCAAGATAGGCACTGGCGCGAACCTTAGTCACTTTGTTCGTGTGCTTATTCTTATTGGCATTGGCTTTTAGGTGCGTGCTGTCAGTAAAGAGCTCCTGGCCAGCAACCAAGCCTTTCGCCATAGCCTGCTCCACGACATTGATAAAGATACGTTCAAACACATCGGTACCATTAAAGCGGCGAATACGGTTTTGGCTGAGTGTCGACGCATGGATAACTTTCTCTGTCAGTGACATACGCAAGAACCATCGATACGCGACATTGACTTCAATCTCTTTCACGAGTTGTCGCTCGCTTTTGATTCCGAAGAGATAGCCAAGCAGGATGATTTTAAACAGGCGCACAGGGTCAACAGGTGGGCGACCGTTGTCTTTACAGTAGAGGTGAGCGACTTCATCACGGATAAATTCGAAGTCGATGGCTTTATCCGATATTCCGCAGCCAATTTAGGAATAAACCGCTTCATACAGTGCGCCAAGAAGCTTGAGCAGCCGAATCTGATGCTCTTGAATGCCCGTGATGAAGTTTTGACCGCCAAACTCGAGTGTGTCGATACCTTCGAATTTTAAGAATACCCAACGAGCCGTCGGTTTGGTTGTCGTTTTGTTCTTCACCATGCTAGGAAAGAACTCTTCGGTCTTAGTGAGACTCTCTCGGATTTTGTGCTCTAAGCTTGCGTAAACGAGTAGGCTAAGCGTCATGATCATCAACAGTGCCTCAATTCGCTGAGGTTTCTTCAGGAAAATTGATGATGTTAGGAACTCAGGGCTTTTCAAGAAGCGAAATCCGCGCTCTACCTTTTGCTGTGACTTGTAATGCTCAAGCAACTCAGCCATTGTTAGATCGGCGCAGTCAGTATCGTTGGTTGCGAGAATAAACATACCTGCTTTAAGCTTGGCCAGCTTCACTCTTTCTAGATCGGTATAAGGCGTAGCATCTATAACATAATGGTAACCCGCTGGCTTTGCGCCTTTCTTCGGCCGACCGCGACCTGAATAGATTGGCTCTTTAACGATGGTTGGTTGCGCAAAGCCAAGCAAATGACACTGGCTGACGAAGTCGCTCATTGCTTGCTCGGCATCCACTGCGCAAGCAAACTTCTTTTTCATTAGTTGTCCCAGTACTTTCAGCTCTTTGGTGATATTTTTATCTAAGTTCTTATAGAACGTTGCCTCTTCTCGTTTGGTTGCTTGTTCACTATGAACCAACAGCCATTTCTGAGATACTGAGCCATAGTCAGCGTCAATCCAACAACCCGAGTAACCATTACCGATAGGACTCAACTGCTTTAGTTCAAGGTTCATTAAGGCTTCTTTGGCCGACTTAATGGTCATTGGAACACGCGTAATAAACTTCTGTTGTTGCTCATCCAGTGAACGAATGCTTTCCTCGGTGTATAGAGCGGCATCGGCGATGAAGTAGCGACTGTTTTGAGCAGCCTTAAGGCAATGAATATGCCGTTTAGTGACCTCTGAAAATGCCTTAGCGTCATTGGTGTTGCCACTGAGCGCTTGCATGTAAACAGGTAGGCCTGCTTGATTTTCACAAATCAGTTCAAGAACCACTTGATTTAGCTCTGGACGGTGGTCTCGGCTGTAGCCTTTTACCAGTTTGATGGCATTAAGATCTTCGTTTTGGGCGTATTCACCATCGACATGAAAACTCGTGATATCGAGGTGGACAGAGTCTGTTTTAAGTCCAAGCTTATCAACGACATGCTCTGCAATCGCTTGATAAACTGCGGACACATCTGCTTCATATAAAGCATCTAACGTGCGTCCGAGTACATCGTCAGTTAAATGGTGCGCTTCAATGTCTTTAGCGAGTAACTTGGCAACAGGCTTCGTCTCGAAGAAGTCAGAGAACATATGCAGCGTTCTACTGTGAAAGCCAAGACCATTCAGAATCATAGCTAAGACTGCATCGCCATGTGAGACGTTGTGATCCGAGTACTTGGGAATGATGCGATCAATAATGCCTGGTAAACCGACTTCATGACAGAAAGCAGCGATTAGCCCTAAGTGGTCCAGGCGTTTAATGACAGGTTGAACAGCAGACATAATAAGTGACCGTTAAATAACAGTAATAGATCAAAACTGGGGATCGCGGTCAAGAGGCCTATCGCACTAACCGTTGTAAATGATCACTGGATCACATTATTTTAATTCTGAAATTGGCTGCGGAATGACGGCTTTATCTATTTTACGAACTAAATGATTCTGAGGAACGAGCTGTTCCATAGTGACCATTTCGAGTTCATATTGTTGAGGTGAAGGCTCTTGAAGCATATTGAGATATCCATATTTCGATACCTCTATTAGATCAAAGGTCTAGCCTGATGGCTAGACCTTTGTCAGCAATCTGAAAGCCTGTCTACATAAGTAGACAGGCTTTAGGGGGTTAGCTAACGTTGGCTAGCTTTTCTTGCGGAGTGTTTTTAGTCTGTTGCGGTGTACCCTTGTTCTCCTGCGCTATACCACCGGTTAACGTGGTCTTCATATCATGGCTGAAATGGTCAACCTGAATCGCTCGATAGCGCAGCGCATCTGCTTTGAGGATTTTGTCAACTTCTTCCTGACTTAGTACGTTTTCTTTCAACGCTTGAGCCAAACGTTCAGTCAACACGCCTTTGCGTGCAACCTTCCCAGCTTTTACACCTGCAAGGAGCTTTTTCTCTAAATCTCGAACGCCATACATAGCGATAAACGCTCGGTCCATTAGACCGACATTGTCATCCTCTGCTGCCCCCACATAGCAAAGGTGGGTTAAGCGATCGCGCATTTCACCTGGCACCATCAGCTTATTGGCTATGCGAAGGGTCACCTCATCACTAGGCAGTTTGAAATGGTTACCAATTGGGAACAGTAGCGATTTAAGCGTTTTGCCTGCAATCTGGCTTGGGAAGTTGCGATATGCCTCGTTCAAAGACTTGGCTGCATGATAGAAACAGTAGTCAACCGCGTAGTCGACAAAATCGCGCTCTTCTGCTCGGCTACCTTCGTCCTGATACTTCTTCAATACCGCTGACGCTAAGTACAAGTAGGCTAGACCATCACCCAATCGCGCTGAGATCAGCTCTTTACGCTTCAGTTCGCCACCCAAAGTTAACATCGCAAAGTCAGCACTCACGGCAAGCGCTTTGCTTAGTCGCTTCAAGTTCTTGTAGTGACGAGCTGTAGCACCACTGACCGGGGATGATGTCAACGCAGACCCCGTCAACGCAGCAAACAAGCCTCCGATAGAGTTCTTCGTTGCGTGACCGATATGTTTGAACAGCAGCTTATCAAATGCCTCAAGATCCGCTTCATGATCTGGGTTTGCGGCCGCTTCCATCTCTTGGAATACAAATGGATGGCATCGCGTTGCACCCTGACCAAAAATCATAAGGTTACGGGTCAGGATGTTCGCGCCTTCTACTGTGATGGCAACAGGCACACCTAAGTAAGCCGATGACAAATAGTTCATTGGACCGCATTGAATCGCGCGTCCGGCGTGGATATCCATCGAATCATTAAGAATGGTGCGTGATATTTCCGTCATATGGTATTTAGCTATAGCAGTGACGATGCCTGGTTTTTGCCCCATATCGAGCGAGGTAGTCGTCAGTGTTCGGCTCGCTTCAAGTAAGTAGTTCAGACCACCAATGCGACCTAGCGCTTCGGCTACACCTTCAAACTTACCAATCGACATACCAAACTGCTTGCGGACATAAGCGTATGCGCCCGTCGTTCTTGCTGTGAGATGACCAATGGCTGTACCTAGTGCCGGAAGAGATATTCCTCGACCTGCTGACAAGCATTCCACCAACATGCGCCATCCTTTACCCGCATAATCAGCTCCGCCAATCAGCCACTCCATAGGAATGAACACGTCTTTCCCCTGAATCGTACCGTTCATAAAGGCAAGATGAAGAGGGTCATGTCTTTCACCAATAACGACACCAGGATGATCAGTTGGGATAAGTGCACAGGTGATACCGACATTCTTCTTGTCACCCAATAGACCCTCGGGATCGAGCATTTTGAACGCGAGTCCCATTACCGTCGCAATTGGAGCAAGCGTGATGTAGCGTTTATTCCAATTGAGTCGAATACCCAGCACCTTTTCACCCTGATATTCGTCATAACAAACCACACCCGTGTCTGGAATACCGCCCGCGTCAGAACCCGCCTCAGGTCCCGTTAGGGCAAAACATGGTGTGTCGGTTCCGTTTGCAAGTCTCGGCAACCAATAGTCTTTTTGCTCTTGGGTACCATAGTGGGAAAGCAGCTCTCCTGGACCTAAAGAGTTAGGAACCATGACTGTAATCGCTGCACTCATGCTACGTGTTGCTATCTTGGATACTATGGTCGAGTTCGCAAATGCAGAGAAGGCGCGTCCGCCATATTCTTTAGAAATGATCAGCGAGAAGAAACGCTCTTTCTTCAGGTACTCCCAAACCTCTGGTGGTAAGTCACGATCTTCTTTGACGATCTTGTGATCATCGAGCATAGAAAGCAGCGTTTCTAGCTGGTTATCAATAAAATGCTGCTCTTCAGCGGTAAGAGTAGGCTGAGGGTAGTTATGCAGCGTGTTGAAATCTGGATTCCCGGAAAACAACTCACCATCCCACCATACACCACCGGCTTCCATTGCCTCACGCTCGGTTGCTGATAGTGGTGGCAGCACCCTCTTAAATAAATTAAATGCAGGCTGGCTGATCAACTTCTTTGTAATGACACTCATATCCACTAGTCCTTTTGTTGAGTTTCGCAATTAACTTGCGTGTTGTCGGTTTCTAAGCCAGCCGAAATGTAGGGTATGGCTTGCTCGATAATATTTAATAAATCACTGTCTTGTTCGAATTGGCTCGATGCGATCTCGTTTAATGCCTTAGAGGACACGGTGGCGAAAACAAACGCTCCTAAGGCAAAATGCAATCGCCAAAACAGCGACTCCTCATCAATATTGGGATTGGCTTTCACCATCGATTGCTTAAAAAGCGCTAGGGTTTTGCCGTAGTGATTGACGATGAACCATCGCAGATGTCCTTGCACATCACTGTATCCGCTAGCGATGAGCAGTAAAAAGCTATGCATGCCATTTGGATGCAAGGTATTCAGGCCCAGCAATGGTGCCTTAACGGTGGTAAGTACCTCTTCAACGCTAAAGCTCGCTTTAATATTTAGCTTTACAAGTTGCTCATGAACCTCTGGCATGAGATGAACCAAATAGTGATCCAGTATTGCTTGTACCAGTGAGTTCTTGTCTCCAAAGTGATAGTTCACAGCGGCTAAGTTTACTTCTGCTTTTTGAGTAATATCTCCTAGAGAAGTATTGTTATAGCCACGCTCTATAAATAAAGACTGAGCAATATTAAATATCTTTTCTTTCGTTCCAACTTTAACTTTCATAATTTAAAACGCCCGTATCAAACGATAGTTTTAATATATCCAGCAAAATTTAATTCAACAAGTGATTAACATCAACTTATTCGCATTAACATCCATTACAACCTTCATATGCACTTAAGTTTATGAAACCAATAGGAAAATATTTTTATTGTAATTTAAATCTCAGATAAAAATATAAAAATAACAACAAAATCAAAACCTTAACCATAAAAAGTCATATTCATTAATGCTTGATCGAGATAATATTCACACCATCAATCTATGGCCAAATAAACACCATCAATTCAAATATTAAATAGCTAGCGTGCACTATTAATTAATAATCGAATATTTGTATTAGTTTGCCACCCAGGTTATACCGAGTGTTTATGTGATCTGGCTATCATTTTAAGTAATTATTCACCCACTATTTTAATCGCGATTCAAACACAGTTTAAATATCAACAATTACTCCCGATTTCAGATAATAAGTGCGACATTCATGGGAAGGTGTAGAAGAGGAAGCCAACTGCTGAAAGTGGTACGCTCTTCTCGCCAAAGAAACAAGCAGTACTACCATGAATTATCAGCAGTTGACCGAGGGCAGAAGATACCAGATTTCTGCTCTTTTGGAACGGGGAATTTCAGTTTCTGAAATAGCTAAAACAGTTCAGTGCCACCGCTCAACGGTTTATCGAGAGCTTAAAAGAGGTCGTAAAAGCAACCATTACTGTCCAAGCACGGCACAGATGCTGTCCATTACGAGACGAAGAGCTGCGCTTAAATACCGAATACCAAAGGAGCGTGTTGACTTTATTCGTCTTCTTCTAGAGGCGGATTGGAGTCCAGAGCAGATTTCGAGTGTATTGACGAAAGCTGGCGCAGCAGTCAGCCATGAGTGGATTTATCGTTTTGTTGCTAGCGACAAGCGCTCAGGCGGTAAATTATATCGTCACTTGAGACAAGGCCATAAGCGGTATCGTCGTGGTAAAAAAGAGAAAGCTCCAGCGATTAAGAATGCCGTTTCAATTGATGACAGACCAAGCATTGTTGACAGCAGAGAGCGGTTTGGTGACTGGGAAATTGACACTGTTCTCGGGAAGCATGGCACAGGCGCAATGGTGACTATTTTAGAGCGCAAAACACGGTTTTACTTGGTAAAGAAAGTACCATCTAAGTCAGCCGATGATGTTACCCAGGCCACAATAGATCTACTGATGCCTTACAAGGAGCATGTGCATACTATCACCGCAGATAACGGGCGAGAGTTCGCTGGTCATGAAGCCATCGCGAAAGCGCTCAAGGCAGATGTGTACTTTGCTCACCCCTACAGCTCTTGGGAGCGAGGTGCTAATGAAAATGCGAACGGCCTTCTAAGGCAATATGTGAAGAAAGGAACCGACCTATCGACGGTGACAGACAGTGATATAGAGTTCGCCCTATCGCGGATAAATTATCGACCAAGAAAGTGTCTAGGCTTCAAACAGCCAGCCATAATATTTAACAAAATGGCTTTGGCTGCTTGATATTGGAGAGTGTCGCACTTCGCCGTTGAATTCGGGCTTAACACCAATAAAATTGGGCACTTATGCAATCAGACACAAACTCCAATTAAACGCTAAGTCTTATATTTAGAGTTATTCACCTATAAATTATGCCGCTGTGGCCTAGTGACAAAGTGACATGCATTCTTCATCATATCCATATTCAAACGCTTGTTTGAATTCCATGACTTAAATCAACAACTGAACAGGTAACTCGATATTAGAGACGCGTTGTTCATCAAAAAGACGTTTAAAAGGAAGGTAACCATGCAAAATCAAGCCGCTCTAGAAGCAGTGAATGCTCAACTACAATCTGTTCTTAACCCATTTGCTAACTTCAGCCAATTGGTTGCAAAGAATGTAGAAACACTTTCAAAAATGCAGATCGAAACTCTAACTGCATACAGCGAGTTGACTAACGAGAACCTACAAAGCCTAGTCGCAATCAAGCAGCCACAAGATCTTATGAACCACGGCAGCAAGCAACTAGAGATCATTACTAAAGTAAGCCAGCGTCTACTAGAAGACGGTCAAAAGCTAAGCCAAATTGGTAATGAGTTTAAAGCTGCAGTAGACGAGATCTCTGCAAGCTCTATCACGCCAAACAAGTAACCTTGGCTCCCCCCTTTTGATATGGGCGTACCACTTCACTGACCATGAGTTTAACGCTTGGTTTGATGAACATGAGTCGCCCTATTTTTTTAGCAATAAAGGATGAGAAGATGGACAAAAAGCCCCCATTCCAAGATGTCATCGATAGTTACTTTCAAGCCACCCAAGGATGGTTTGGCGCGTTTCAAAAGCCTACTCAATCCACCATCTTCAAATCTCAAGTGGAAGACTGGAGTCAGCTTGCTCAATCGGTCGCGAGTAACCCAACCAGTATTTTAGAGCAGAAAATGACTTGGTGGAATCAGCAGATCAACCTATTTAATGACTGCATCTTATCGACCAGTGAGCAAACTCAAAAAGAAACGGACCCACGCTTTAGGGATGAAAGTTGGTCGGAAAATCCTTTCTATAGCTACATCAAAGAGAGCTATAAATTAGTGTGTAAGTCTGTGTTAGATACCATCAGCAACACACAAGATATCGAGCCTGAGGCGAAAGAGCGCCTTGAGTTCTTTGCTCGCCAATTTCTAAACGCCATGTCTCCGAGCAACTTTATTACGACCAATCCAGAAGTCATGAAACTGACGCTCGAGTCCAACGGTGAGAACCTAGTAAAGGGTCTCAACCAACTACAAAAGGACATGAGCAAGAGTGTCGACATGCTCAATATCCGCATGACCGACAGCGAAGCCTTTGTCGTCGGTGAGAACATTGCTGCCACAGAAGGCAAAGTCGTATTTAAGAACCACCTGTTTGAGCTAATCCAGTATCAGGCGACAACAGAAGAAGTGTACAAGCGACCGATGATGCTAGTACCGCCATTCGTAAACAAGTACTACATCATGGACTTGAATCAGCGTAAGTCGTTCGTGAAGTGGCTCGTCGATCAAGGGCACTCGGTATTTATGATCTCTTGGATTAACCCAGATGAGTCTTATCGAGATACCGATTTCGGTGACTATGTGATCGACGGCATTATTCCTGCGCTTGATGCCATTGAGGCGCAAACTGGAGAGCGTGAGGTAAACGGTCTCGGGTATTGCATTGGCGGCACCTTACTAACGGCTGCGATGGCATACCTTGCAGGTAAACGCCGTAAACAACGCATTAAATCGGCAACTCTTTTGACAACGATTCTCGACTTCCAACAACCAGGTGAACTCGGCATCTTTATCAATGATCCAATGATTTCGGCGATTGAAGCTCAAAACAATCACCAAGGTTATATGGACGGGCGTCAGATGGCAGTTTCATTTAGCTTGCTTCGCGAGAACAGCCTGTACTGGAACTACTACATCACCAATTATCTAAAAGGTGAAAAACCTGTCGCGTTTGACTTGCTGCATTGGAACAGCGACAACATTAACGTACCCGCTAGCTGCCACAATCAGATGCTTCGCCAGTTCTATCTCGAGAACAAGCTTAGCCAGCCAAACGGTATTGAGATCGATGGCGTCGGTATCGACCTCTCTAAAGTCAAATCGCCGACTTTCTTCCTATCGGCTATCGAAGATCATATCGCGCTCTGGAAAGGTACCTTCAAAGGCACAGACCTACTTAGCGGTCAAAACACCTTTGTGTTAGCAGAAAGTGGTCACATTGCTGGCCCAATGAATCATGCAGATTCGACAAAATATGGTTATTGGACCAACGACAAGGTCGATACAGATGCAGATACTTGGCTCAACACAGCGGACAAGCACACTGGCTCTTGGTGGGGACACTGGCAAGAGTGGCTAGATGCGCGCAACTTCTCCCAAAAAATTGAAGCTCGCGTACTCGAAGGTGAACTCGATGCCCCAGGAAACTATGTAAAACAACGAATTGAAGACGTACTAGCGAAACAAGAGGAGAACAGCTATGTCGCTTGAAGTAGGACAACATGCGAGTCTAAGCAAGACACTCGATAAAGTGGCGGTAGAGCAGTTTGCCTCACTAGCAGAAGACTATAACCCTGTGCACTTAGATGAAAATTTTGCAGCGATGACACCCTTTGAGGTGCCTATTGTGCATGGCATGCTAGGCGCTAGCCTTGTGTCCGGTCTCTTGGCGTCCAAAATCCCTGGACCTGGTGCCATTTACCTTGGACAGACTTTGCAATTTACGTGTCCAATCCGTGTTGGTGAGACGGTAACAGCTCGTGTGGAAGTAACAGAAGTCAGAGAAGACAAGCCTATCGCTAAGCTGTTGACTCAAGTACTTAATGAGCAAGGTAAAGTAGCTATCAAGGGCGAAGCGACGGTTATGCTGCAAGGCTAACCCTTCGTTTTCAGACCGTACTTTTCATCAAAAAAGGCAGCTTTCGCTGCCTTTTTTCGTGTCACAACAACCATAGCGCGCAACATATATCACCCATTTTCAACACAAAAACAAATAAATCATTCAACATTTGAATTATTTGTAGACACATCACTCTGTCTTGATAAGATACCGAACGCAAACACACTTTCTTACATAATAACCGTACTGCCAGATTGGAATCTTAAATAAACCATTACTCCAAAGGTAAGTTCGGAATCAATACAGGGATATAAAAATGCAAAGTTCTAGCATGCTGGCCCGTTATGCCAATGGCAATCTGGTTCTCCAGATCCTCGCGGGTATCGTTTTTGGTGTTATCCTCGCTGTCGCTTCTCCTTCAACGGCTCAAAGCTTTGGAATGCTTGGTAGCTTGTTTGTTGGAGCACTTAAAGCTGTCGCTCCAATTTTAGTCTTCATTCTTGTTGCAGCTTCTATTGCGAATCAGAAGAAAAACCAAACGACCCATATGCGCCCGATCGTGGTGCTTTACCTAATCGGCACTTTCTCTGCGGCACTGACTGCGGTTTTACTTAGTTTCCTATTCCCAACTGAGCTGACCTTGGTTGCCGGTGCGGAAGGAGCAACGCCACCACAAGGTATTGCTGAAGTTCTACACACACTGCTGTTCAAACTTGTCGACAACCCAGTTAGCGCGCTCATGAACGCTAACTACATCGGTATTTTGGCGTGGGCGATTGGTCTTGGTTTAGCTCTACATCATGCTTCAGACACGACCAAAGCGGTATTTGAAGATCTAAGCCACGGCGTGTCACAAATCGTGCGTTTCATCATTCGTCTAGCGCCATTTGGTATCTTTGGTCTTGTGGCGAACACCTTCGCAACAACTGGTTTTTCTGCGCTTGCTGGGTACGCACAATTGCTGTTCGTTCTGCTGCTTGCTATGGCCATCATTGCGCTGGTTGTAAACCCAATCATTGTCTACGTGAAGACCAAAGAAAACCCTTACCCATTGGTATTCCAATGCCTACGTGAAAGTGGTGTGACAGCATTCTTCACACGCTCTAGTGCGGCTAACATTCCAGTGAACATGACGCTTTGTGAGAAGCTGGATCTGGATGAAGATACTTATTCTGTGTCTATCCCTCTTGGTGCAACCATCAATATGGCGGGCGCCGCGATCACTATTACAGTGCTGACATTAGCGGCTGTGCATACCATGGGCATCGAAATCGACATCTTTACTGCACTGCTACTAAGTATTGTTGCTGCGGTATCAGCTTGTGGTGCGTCGGGCGTTGCTGGCGGTTCGCTACTGCTTATCCCGCTTGCTTGTGGCCTATTTGGTATCTCAAACGATGTGGCGATGCAGGTTGTTGCGGTTGGCTTTATTATCGGCGTGATTCAAGATTCAGCTGAGACAGCGCTTAATAGCTCAACAGATGTGGTGTTTACCGCCGCCGTTTGTAAGGCTGAGCAGAACAAGCTTGGTTAATAAACACTAGCATCCATAAATTCAAAGGGCTGTGTCATCGACACAGCCCTTTTTCTATTTAGACATTTCACCTCGGTGGCTACGGATCAATCTTGATTACATTCATTGTATCGAGCTGGTTGAGTAACTCGGTCTGATGGTTGCCAGGGTCACTTATTACACTAGCGTCCGAGATTCCAAGTTCATTCCAGCCGATACCCTCTAGAGTGATGTCCGTTTGCTCGCCATTGTTGGTGACACTGATCACCGTTGTGGCAGTGTCCGTTGCATCGGCAGGGTCATCCGTCACCGAAACCGTGATATTACCCAATAAGTCTCCGATATTGTCGTGTGCTGGCAACAGATCAGAAATGTCCAAGATATCGCTGCCAACGCTAAAGTCGGTGACTGTCTGCTCTGCCGGATCGGCAGTTGTCCCTGCTGCATCTTCGGTAAACAAGAATAAATCGTGACCATCGCCTCCGGTTAGGATGTCGTTACCACCGCCACCAAACAAGATATCGCTGTCATCGGTACCCACGATCGTTTCCGTGGTCGCAGAATCTGTACCCACTTTGATCTGATCTGGAAGCGTCAACTGCTCAGACTGGTATAGCGCAACCAACAGTTCTGTCGGGGTGAAATCACTGACCTCGCTTGGCGTTACGCCAAGTAAGGTATGAAGTGCAATACCTTCGAGGACGATAGATTGAACCACAACACCGTTGTCTGAAATCTCAAATACAGTATTGCCACCTTGCTCAGACACACTAAGTTGGTCGGTCAACAACTGATCGTCTTTAAACGCCACTGCCGTTAAATCGACGACATCGTGCTTGATGTTTGGATCACTGCTCGTAAAGTCACGTACATCAAAGTCTTTAATGGTGTCTGTGCCTGCTAAGTTTGCCGTTTCCCAACGGAAGGTATCTTGCGAATCAGTATCGCTGCTGATACCGCCACCAACAGGAATAGTATTGCCAAACATCCACTCGTCATCTGATGTCGCAACTAAAATATCATCAAGTGCACTGTCACCTCGCAATCCCTGATTACCTGTCACTGTGATGGTGATAGGTTGCTCCACTTCACCAAATCCGTCATTAGCAAGGATCGTAAATGTGTCGGTATCGGTTTCACCTGCAGCTAACGCATTGCTACTGCCCGCTAGGAGTACATAAGCCCAAACACCAGACGCGATATTGAAGGTGAACGTGCCGTAGGTTCCTGTCACCGAGTACACATCACCCACTAAGCTTCCACCACGAACGGAGCGCGTCGCCGTATTGTCTACATCGGCAACAGTCACAGTTCCAGTGACGGCATCGGTTACGCCCTCTTGCACACCTTCCGCTACGTCGCCCGTGATAGTCGGTGCATCATTAGTACCCTCTATCGTGATAGTGACGGTTGAAGTGGTGCCATCAATAGACTGCACATTAAAGGTCTCGGCAACTTCTTCACCCTCTGCGAGAGAGTTAAGCGCATCGTTCGCGACAAAGCTCCAGTTACCCTCGGCAGTAATAGAGAAGGTGCCATAGGTGCCATCTGTATCTGTTTGAGCAATGAAGGTGTCATCATCATTATCGACATCAACAGACTTGAGCGTCCCTCCCGTAGTTAACGCGGCGTTCGTCTCTTGCAGACTTACATCCGCAGAATCCACCGTTGCTGCATCATTTGTACCAGTGATGCCTATCGTCACTTGCGACTTAGTACCATCGACAGAAAAGACATCGAATGACTCCTCAACACGCTGTCCATCAGCCAGATTGTCATAAGCGCTATTCGCTTCAAATGTCCATACGCCTGACGCACTCAATGTAAAGGTACCTAGAGTGCCCGTTGTGCTTGCCTGAGCGACAAACACATTATCTAGATTGTCTGGATCGCTCGCGGTTAAGGTGCCACCAGTGGTGAGTACGCTATTGCTTTCTGTCAGCTCTACAGCTGCAGCACTGATGGTTGCAGCGTCATTGGTACCGTTAATTTGTACCGTAACCGTTGATGGTGTGCCATCTACGGACGTAACATCGAAGGTTTCACTGACGCTTTCTCCAACATTTAGATAATCGAACGATTGGTTGGCGATAAAGGTCCAAACACCATCGGCAGCTATCGAGAAACTTCCGTATGTGCCCGTCTCGCTTGAAGGGGTAAACGCATTATTTGGGCTATCAATATCAGTCGACGTTAAGCTATCCGTTATCGTCAGCGCAGCATCGGTTTCATCGGTGATCACGGAGCCAACGCTCACTTGCGCAGCGTCGTTGGTGCCCTCAATTTTTACCGTTACGGACGTTGGAGTGCCGTCAATGGTCGTCACTTGGAACGTCTCAGAGACACTTTGACCTACATTGAGGTAGTCATAAGACTCACTAGCGGTGAAAGTCCACTTACCATCAGATTCGATACTGAACGTACCGTAAGTGCCTTGAACATCGTTTTGAACCGTAAAGGTATCATCAAGGTTATCCACGTCTGTGGAGTCAAGGTTGCCAGTAATTTCTAGTGCAGCATCGGTCTCATCACGAGTTTGAGAATCCGAGCTTACGATCGCCGCATCGTTTCTACCTTGGACAGTTACATCGATAGTTTGGGTTATCGCATCCCCTTGAGATACGCCGCCGACCAGGCTCTCAATGTAGAGATCAAAACTCTCGTTTACTGGACCATCGTTAAGTGAATCTGCTTTGTTTTGGTCAATGACATATTCCCATTTAACCGTATCAGCGGTATCCCCAGCAATCAGCTTCAATGTTCCGTATGTACCAACGACTTCAGTAACCATTCCTGAATCACTTAAGCTAAAGCTGTGTGTATCGCTTTGGTCAACATCGGAAATCTTCACCTCGCCCGTAGCCGTTCCTGACTCCGCACCTGTTGGGTCCTCATAAACCGTTCCTGTTGCAACGGTCTCGCCAGCGACGACTTGCGGTGCATCATTAGTACCCGTTACTTGGAACTCGACCGTAATGGTATCTGAAGCGCCATGTTCATCAGTGACCTTAACCTCATAAGTTAGCGGTGCCGGCAACGTCTCCCCTTCAGAGAGGTACTCGAAATCACCGGTGAGTTCGAACGTCCATGCACCTGTTGTCGGGTCGACAGTTAGCTCACCTCTTGGGTCTCCCGATACGACTTCCCACTCATGATCATCCGCGATATTGACCGTATCAACATCGCCATCATCGAATGTTCCCGACAGCTGCGTATTGGTGTTCTCGGTCGCCATTTGCTGACCAATATCAACAATTTGAGGGGCATCATTGGTACCAACGATAGTGATAGAGATTAGGTGCTCATTAGATTCATTAGTCGCGACAACACCAGAGTCATCGGTAGCCACCACACTCACTTGGATAGTCTTAGTTTGACCTTTCGCCAGCGCATTTATCTCAGCATTGTTTGGATCTACTTCAAACGTCCAATTACCATTATTATCAATAGTGAAGTTGCCGAGATCAGAGTCTTGCTTGACCGAGAATGAATGGCTATCACCCACATCAATATCGGCGACCGTCACTTTTCCACTTGCGGTACTGCCCAAACTGTCACTCACTGAACCGGTCACAGCACCAGAGAGCGTTGGTCTGTCGTTAGAGCCAGTTACCGTTACTTCAACCGTCTGGGTTACTTCCCCACCAAAATTGTCAGTCGCTCGAATCGTAAACTCTTCAGTGACAGAGACACCTTCCCCTAATGCCTGAACATGAGCAGCATCATTATAAAGCTCGTAGCTCCAAGTATTTGTATCTGGGTCGACAACAAATTGACCATAGGTACCATTCAAATTAGCAGCCGTTAGAGTCACAGTATCGTTGGTATCAAGATCATCGAGAACAATATCTTTAGTGACAGATACTACGCCCGAACCACCTAAATCATCTTCGGTGACTGCGCCATCAACTGTCGACATCGTTGGTGGTTGGTTCTCGCCTTGAATGTTGATCGTAAGGGTTTGCGTGTCCGTTAAACCGCTAGGATCGGTCACCGTCACTTCCCAGCTTTGCGCAATAGATTCGTTGGCAGCAAGAGCAATGATGTCACTGTTATTAGGGTCTACCACATAAGACCATGAACCATCGCTGTTAAAGGTGAGGGTGCCATAATCCGTATTGACGTTGCCGTTTGGCGTTGCCGACCAAGTATGTAATCCTTGGTCTTGAGTATCGACATCCGAGACCGTTAACTGACCAGAAATCGTCTGGTCTGGGTCGTCTGCAACGATGGTTTCTTCAACGTTTGCTTGCAGAGTCGGTGCGTCATTCTGACCATTGACGTTGACCACAATTTCTAGGGTTTGAGGGAGACCGTTCTCATCAACAATAGTTTTACCATACTGGTCAACCGCATAAACCTCGAACACATCCTGACGTGTTTCACCCTCTTGGAGCGACTGAACAGCTTGGCTATCGTTGTCGAGCGTAAAGACCCAAGAACCGTCTTGATTAACTACGATGCTTCCGTATGTACCGCTGCCGTCAATCAATGTCCAAGTAATTTGGTCTCCTAGCTCTATACTAGGATCAAGTTCCAGTGGACCTCCCGCATCCGCGGACGTAATGACAATGGCTGAGTCGCCAGTACCAGTCTCATTCGAGTCATCGTTGTCTTCATTTGCCGTAACGGTTTCAACGATGATCTTTTCGTCTACAACAACATCTTCTGCAGAGCCAACAATTTTAACCTTAACTTCGCGTCTGTCCGAGGCGGTACTAAGATCCTCGTTAGGATCGGTATCAGTCACAGTAACAAAGAAGGTATCAAAGACTTCCTCGCCTGCTGGCAGTTCTACAGTAGGGTCCAGTACATAGGTCCATTCACCCGTTTCGGAATCAACGGTTAACGTACCGTAGTTGCCTTGTCCGTTCTCAACAGCCCACTCGTGGGTGTCAACCAGATCTGCGTCATCAACACCTAAAACACCTGAGATCGAGTCTGTTACGTCCTCAAGTGCTTCACCCAAGAGAATCGTATCGTTTTGCGGGCTAGTCGTATCTGAGCCGTAAGTGATTTCCGGCTTATCCGCTGTACCATTGATAGTGACATCAACATTAATGTAAAACGGTCCAAGAATAATACGCCAGTTCTCAGTTGCGGTTTCTCCCGCATCCAATCCTTGCACAAGCGGTGAGTCATTATCTAACTCATACTGCCAATTACCATCTGGTGTTCTGACGAGTTCTCCGTAGAGACCACCATTAATCGGCACGAAGCGGGCTGCTGCTGGGACATCAAAAATATATGAATCTCCATCTACAAGCTGGCCATCCTCTGTCACCTCTAACTGAGAAATATCCACGGGAATGATTCCGCCGCCACCAGAACCGTCTCCTGGGTCCTGTTGACCAATTACATCAATCACAACCTCTTGACGATTGGATACGCCTCCGTCGTTATCTGTGGCAACAACGTAAAATGTTTCCTGAACAGTTTCGCCAGAAATCAAGGCTTGTGTCGCAGGCAAGGAGTTATCGATGACATAGGTCCATTTACCATTGTTGTCGACCGTTAACGTACCGTATGTACCCACTCCAGACGTCTCGATAGACCAGCCACTGATTGAGCTGTCGTTGTCAACATCGGTTGCGACCAGTTGACCGTCTGTGCGCGTTAAGTCGACACCAAACACGTCCGCGGTACCATCTTCCACTACCGTGCCCGTTGACTCACCCGTTATGACGGGAGCATCATTACGCCCTTCAATCGAGATGGTGATATCCTGGGTAATGGTTGCCCCATTTTGATCCTGAGCGATGACAGTAAAGACCTCTTGCTTCACCTCATCCTCATTCAATGATTGCATCACATCGTTTTTCGGGGTGAATTGCCAATTACCATCTTTGTCGATTGATAGATCGCCATAAAGCCCGGTATAGACATTCTCGGTTTGACCATCTGTGATAACAAACTCAGCAAAGTCGTCATTATCGACATCTGTCAGTATCGCGCGTCCCGTGATAGGAGTGAGGTCATCAGATGAGTCATCAGTACCGTTGTCCTCAACGTAATTGCCAGAAATATCACCACTTACGGTTGGGGCATCGTTTTGACCTTCAATTCGAATCGTTACGAGCTCGGTGGACGTTGCGCCATGGCTATCCGTCACTGTCACCTCAAAGGTGTCCGTCAATCGCTCCCCTGGCTTTAATGCTTTAATGTCATCGAGCTTGTCAGTTTGATCATAGGTAAACGTCCATCGACCATCGGATGACAGTATTAATGATCCATAGTCACCACGACCACCATTGGAATCTGAGATCTCCCACTGATGGGTGTCATCAGCATCAACGTCACCCGGATTCAATTGACCTGTAGCCGTGTAATTACCCGCTTCAATCGTATCTTCTGAGATAGTGCGTGTCTGGGCACCGCGAATATTTGGTGCATCATTTTCACCAATAATCTCGATGTTGATATCTTGAATCGATTCATGGCCAAATTTATCAAGCACTCGAATACGAACGGTGTCATCTAGCGTGTCGCCTTTATCCAAGGAATCAACCGCATTCAGGTTATTGTTGAGTACGTACTGCCAGGTACCTGTTGACTCATCGATGCTAAAGGTACCGTATTGTCCTTCATCTAGAACGCTCCAAGAGACAACTTCACTCAGATCGGGGTCACCTGCACCAATCACATTATTATCAAGGTCGTTTTGGGTTGGCACCCCTGCGATAATAGTACCTGAGAGCACATCACCATCTTCGATGACATTGTATTCTGGCTTAACAGCAATTTCGGGATCAGTGTTAGTACCTGCAACCGTAACCGTGACAGTGATCGTGTCCGTTAATCCACCTTCATCGGTAACGACAATATCGAAGGTATCGGTGCGAGACTCTCCTGGCGGGATCTGGCGCGTTGCATCCCAGTCACTTTGCAACTGATACGTCCATTTACCGTTGTCATCAACCGACATATAACCGTATGTGCCCGTTGCTTGTCCGGTACCAGAATCCTCATTCTCAACCGCCCAGGTATGAGAGTCGGTTGTATCGACATCACTTACCGACAAATCACCCGTGGCTGTTGAACGACCCGTAGACGCTTCAATCACGCTGCCCGTCGTCTCACCTTTAACCTCTGGTGCATCATTAGTGCCTTTGATTGTCACGGTAATCGTTTGAGTAGCGGTGTTATCGCTAGACCCCGAATCATCTTTCACTGTGACCGTGAAAGTGTCTGTGAGCGTCTCGGCGTCGATGCCTTTAAGCCCTTGTACAGTTGGATTGCTGTTGTTGAGGGTATACACCCACTCACCAGTTTGTGGATCTATGGATATGCTGCCGTACTGACCTTTGGTTGAATTGATGAACCAGGTATGGTCATCACCAATATCGACATCTCCGTCTGTCAAAGTACCGGTAGCAGTAATTGGATTGGCCATGTCATTATCAGGATGGACATCTTCTGTCACTTCGCCACTCAATGTGCCGCCAATCACTGGGCGATCATTGTCACCATTGACGGTAATCGTGATCGTTTTTGTGCTCACGGCATTGTATTTATCAGTCACGCTTACTGAGAAGGTTTCTGTCACGACACTATCGTGCGCTAATCCATCCACCGATGCCTTTTGACCATCGCTCACACCAAGCGTATACAACCACTCACCCGTCGCCGGGTCTAATGCCAATGTACCGTAAGTGCCCACCCCAGCATTTGAATCATTGATTACCCATGACTCTGTCTCATTTTCATCGGGATCTTGGGTACTAAGATCAGCGCCAACAGTTTGTCCATAACCATCAACCTCATATAAGACACCCGTTCTAGTGCCTCCGATATCCGGCGCATCATTGGTGCCGATGACATCAATGCGAACCTCAAACACTTTAGTTGCAGTGCCATCTGTGACTTCGACTTCAAAGATCTTTTCGCCACCAGTTTGTCCTGCTTCGTACCTTACTCCCTGCTCTAGGTGGTCAGACAGAGATTGGTCTAGGGTGTACGTCCATTTACCGTTTTGGTCAATCGATAGTGAACCAAGGTTACCTTGAGGATCGACGACTCTGTATTGGAAAGTATCATTAATATCAATGTCGTCGACATCAATGACACCGCTTTCTGTCACATCTAGATCTTCGACTAGAGTTGCACTGTCATCACCGCTGAGCACCAATGCATCGTTGGTGCCAGTCACATCTATGGTGACATTTTGAGTACGCGTTCCGCCATTCCCGTCGTCAACCTGAACCGTAAACGTCTCTGTGACTAGTTGATCTTGACTTAGAGAATCCGCTTTAGCGTTATCTAACGTATATTCCCAAGTGCCTGTTGTCGCATTAATCGTAAACGAACCATATTGCCCTTCAGAGGAACCTACAACAGACCAAGTATGCACATCAGTGACGTCTACATCTCTAGGATTAAGATCCCCTGTTGCAGTCACAGTGCTGTCATCACCCTCTGCATTTTCAGTCACATCTCCCGTTCTATCACCTCGGATTCGAGGTCTATCATTAGTACCTGTAATCGTGATAGTGATGGTTTCAAACGAAGTGCCGTCGATAGAGTAAACTCTAAATGACTCTTGCATCGTTTCATCAAGACCCAGCTGCTGAATTGCGCGTTCGCGCGTATTCACTTCGTAGTCCCAATCACCTTGAGCATTAATAGTAAGGGTTCCAAGCGGCGAGCCTTGAGGTTCAACCGTTGTGTTAAATACGCTTTCTCCCGTATCGACGTCATCAACGCGAAGTGAGCCTTCACTTTTTATGTATCGTACGCCATCTTCTCGAATCACATTTCTGTCTTCGATAACATCACCGGTATTAGTACCGGATATAGTCGGCTGGTCATTGGTACCGTTAATCGTGACCGTTAATGTCTGGCTTATGTAGGCGTCTCGGTCATCAATAATAAATGCATCAATATCAACGGTTGTAGATTCACCTTCACGTAATGCTTGGGTCGCTGGTTTGGTATTATCTAGAGCAAACGTCCAACTGCCATCGGCATTGATGTTGAATGTGCCGTAATCGTTTTCAACGCTGGTACTCGTGTTGTCAGAATCAAACGCAAAGTTGAGATCGGCGTTATCCGCTAAATCGTAATCCGCGGCATTGATTTGACCTTCAGCTAATTGATCACCGGCTTCATTTAAGCCCGATTCTGTCACCGAATCAGTGAAGATACCGCCTGTTGTCAGGTACGGTTTATCGTTGGTGCCTTCCACCGTGATAGTCACGGTTTGTGTCGCGGTGACGTTTTGATCGTCAGTCACCACCACATCGAAGGTCACGGTTGCGCTCTCACCCTCTTCCAGAGCTTGCGTTGCTGCTGCGCCGTTATCCAGCTCAAATGTCCACAGACCGTTTTGGTCGATGGATACCGTGCCGTAAGGGTTCGAGTCATTTTCAATGCTGTAATCGAGCACGTCGCCTTCAGCTAGGTCAACATCGCTCGCGAAGATTTGACCGTCGATAGTAGGCGTACCTGCAACGGTATCACCAGCGTCCTCGTGCCCCGCTTCAACTACGGTACCGGTAATTTCACTGGTATCAGCAATCACCGGGGCATCATTGGTGCCGTTGATGGTCACGGTCAGGTTTTGACTGATGTACGCGTCGCGGTCATCGATGATGTAGGCGTTGATATCGACGGTAACGGATTCACCCGCTTCCAGCGCTTGTGTGGCGGGTTTGGTGTTATCCAGCGTGAACGTCCAGCTGCCATCGGCATTGATGTTGAACGTACCGTAGTCGTTCTCAACGCTGGTCGTCGTGTTACTTGAGTCAAACGCGAAGCTCAGTGGCTGACCATCCGCTAGGTCGTAGTCTGCCGCATTAATTTGACCTTCCGCTAATTGGTCGCCGGTTTCATTGAAACCAGCCTCGGTCACTGAGTCAGCGAAGATGCCGCCTGTCGTCAGGTACGGTTTATCATTGGTGCCTTCCACCGTGATAGTCACGGTTTGTGTCGCGGTGACGTTTTGATCGTCAGTCACCACCACATCGAAGGTCACGGTTGCGCTCTCACCTTCTTCCAGAGCTTGCGTGGCTGCTGCGCCGTTATCCAGCTCAAATGTCCACAGACCGTTTTGGTCGATGGATACCGTGCCGTATGGGTTCGAGTCGTTTTCGATGCTGTAATCGAGGACGTCACCTTCGGCTAGGTCGACGTCGCTTGCGAAGATTTGACCATCGATAGTCGGCGTACCTGCAACGGTATCGCCCGCGTCTTCATGACCTGCTTCAGTGACCGTGCCCACTATCTCACTGGTATCGGCAATCACAGGCGCATCGTTGGTGCCGTTGATGGTCACGGTCAGGTTTTGACTGATGTACGCGTCGCGGTCATCGATGATGTAGGCGTTGATATCGACGGTAACGGATTCACCCGCTTCCAGCGCTTGTGTGGCGGGTTTGGTGTTATCCAGCGTGAACGTCCAGCTGCCATCGGCATTGATGTTGAACGTACCGTAGTCGTTCTCAACGCTGGTCGTCGTGTTACTTGAGTCAAACGCGAAGCTCAGTGGCTGACCATCCGCTAGGTCGTAGTCTGCCGCATTAATTTGACCTTCCGCTAATTGGTCGCCGGTTTCATTGAAACCAGCCTCGGTCACTGAGTCAGCGAAGATGCCGCCTGTCGTCAGGTACGGTTTATCATTGGTGCCTTCTACCGTGATGGTCACGGCTTGCGTGGCTGTCACGTTTTGATCGTCGGTCACCACCACATCGAAGGTCACCGTTGCGCTCTCGCCCTCTTCTAGCGCTTGTGTGGCTGCAGCGCCGTTATCCAGCTCAAACGTCCACAACCCGTTTTGGTTAATGGATACCGTGCCGTATGGGTTCGAGTCGTTTTCGATGCTGTAATCCAGCACGTCGCCTTCAGCTAGGTCAACATCGCTCGCAAAAATCTGACCATCGATAGTAGGCGTACCCGCAACGGTATCGCCAGCGTCTTCATGGCCCGCTTCAACCACAGTGCCTGTGATTTCACTGGTGTTTGCAATCACTGGGGCATCGTTGGTGCCGTTAATAGTAACGGTCAGGTTTTGACTGATATACGCATCGCGGTCATCGATGATGTAGGCATTGATGTCCACGGTGACGGACTCACCCGCTTCGAGCGCTTGCGTGGCGGGTTTGGTGTTATCGAGCGTAAAGGTCCATCTACCATCGGCGTTGATGTTGAACGTACCGTAAGCGTTCTCAACACTGGTCGTCGTGTTGCTTGAGTCAAATGCGAAGCTCAGTTGCTGACCATCCGCTAGGTCGTAATCCGCGGCGTTGATTTGACCTTCAGCCAACTGGTCGCCCGCTTCATTGAAGCCAGATTCGGTCACGGAGTCAGTAAAAATACCGCCTGTTGTCAGGTACGGTTTATCGTTGGTGCCTTCCACTGTGATGGTCACTGTTTGTGTCGCGGTGACGTTTTGATCGTCAGTCACGACCACATCGAAGGTCACCGTCGCGCTCTCGCCCTCTTCCAATGCTTGCGTGGCTGCTGCGCCGTTATCCAGCTCAAATGTCCACAGACCGTTTTGGTCGATGGATACCGTGCCGTATGGGTTCGAGTCGTTTTCGATGCTGTAATCGAGGACGTCACCTTCGGCTAGGTCGACGTCGCTTGCGAAGATTTGACCATCGATAGTCGGCGTACCTGCAACGGTATCGCCCGCGTCTTCATGACCTGCTTCAGTGACCGTGCCCACTATCTCACTGGTATCGGCAATCACAGGCGCATCGTTGGTGCCGTTGATGGTCACGGTCAGGTTTTGACTGATGTACGCGTCGCGGTCATCGATGATGTAGGCGTTGATATCGACGGTAACGGATTCACCCGCTTCCAGCGCTTGTGTGGCGGGTTTGGTGTTATCCAGCGTGAACGTCCAGCTGCCATCGGCATTGATGTTGAACGTACCGTAGTCGTTCTCAACGCTGGTCGTCGTGTTACTTGAGTCAAACGCGAAGCTCAGTGGCTGACCATCCGCTAGGTCGTAGTCTGCCGCATTAATTTGACCTTCCGCTAATTGGTCGCCGGTTTCATTGAAACCAGCCTCGGTCACTGAGTCAGCGAAGATGCCGCCTGTCGTCAGGTACGGTTTATCATTGGTGCCTTCTACCGTGATGGTCACGGCTTGCGTGGCTGTCACGTTTTGATCGTCGGTCACCACCACATCGAAGGTCACTGTCGCGCTCTCGCCCTCTTCCAGTGCTTGCGTCGCCGCAGCGCCGTTATCCAGCTCAAACGTCCAAAGACCGTTTTGGTTAATGGATACCGTGCCGTATGGGTTCGAGTCGTTTTCAATGCTGTAATCCAGCACGTCGCCTTCAGCTAGGTCAACATCGCTCGCGAAGATTTGACCGTCGATAGTAGGCGTACCTGCAACGGTATCACCAGCGTCTTCATGGCCCGCTTCAACCACAGTGCCTGTGATTTCACTGGTGTTTGCAATCACTGGGGCATCGTTGGTGCCGTTGATGGTCACGGTCAGGTTTTGACTGATGTACGCGTCGCGGTCATCGATGATGTAGGCGTTGATATCGACGGTAACGGATTCACCCGCTTCCAGCGCTTGTGTGGCGGGTTTGGTGTTATCCAGCGTGAACGTCCAGCTGCCATCGGCATTGATGTTGAACGTACCGTAGTCGTTCTCAACGCTGGTCGTCGTGTTACTTGAGTCAAACGCGAAGCTCAGTGGCTGACCATCCGCTAGGTCGTAGTCTGCCGCATTAATTTGACCTTCCGCTAATTGGTCGCCGGTTTCATTGAAACCAGCCTCGGTCACTGAGTCAGCGAAGATGCCGCCTGTCGTCAGGTACGGTTTATCATTGGTGCCTTCCACCGTGATGGTCACGGTTTGCGTGGCTGTCACGTTTTGATCGTCAGTCACGACCACATCGAAGGTCACTGTCGCGCTCTCGCCCTCTTCCAGTGCTTGCGTCGCCGCAGCGCCGTTATCCAGCTCAAACGTCCAAAGACCGTTTTGGTTAATGGATACCGTGCCGTATGGGTTCGAGTCGTTTTCAATGCTGTAATCGAGGACGTCACCTTCGGCTAGGTCGACGTCGCTTGCGAAGATTTGACCATCGATAGTCGGCGTACCTGCAACGGTATCGCCCGCGTCTTCATGACCTGCTTCAGTGACCGTGCCCACTATCTCACTGGTATCGGCAATCACAGGCGCATCGTTGGTGCCGTTGATGGTCACGGTCAGGTTTTGACTGATGTACGCGTCGCGGTCATCGATGATGTAGGCGTTGATATCGACGGTAACGGATTCACCCGCTTCCAGCGCTTGTGTGGCGGGTTTGGTGTTATCCAGCGTGAACGTCCAGCTGCCATCGGCATTGATGTTGAACGTACCGTAGTCGTTCTCAACGCTGGTCGTCGTGTTACTTGAGTCAAACGCGAAGCTCAGTGGCTGACCATCCGCTAGGTCGTAGTCTGCCGCATTAATTTGACCTTCCGCTAATTGGTCGCCGGTTTCATTGAAACCAGCCTCGGTCACTGAGTCAGCGAAGATGCCGCCTGTCGTCAGGTACGGTTTATCATTGGTGCCTTCCACCGTGATAGTCACGGTTTGTGTCGCGGTGACGTTTTGATCGTCAGTCACCACCACATCGAAGGTCACGGTTGCGCTCTCACCTTCTTCCAGAGCTTGCGTGGCTGCTGCGCCGTTATCCAGCTCAAATGTCCACAGACCGTTTTGGTCGATGGATACCGTGCCGTATGGGTTCGAGTCGTTTTCGATGCTGTAATCGAGGACGTCACCTTCGGCTAGGTCGACGTCGCTTGCGAAGATTTGACCATCGATAGTCGGCGTACCTGCAGCGGTATCGCCCGCGTCTTCATGACCTGCTTCAGTGACCGTGCCCACTATCTCACTGGTATCGGCAATCACAGGCGCATCGTTGGTGCCGTTGATGGTCACGGTCAGGTTTTGACTGATGTACGCGTCGCGGTCATCGATGATGTAGGCGTTGATATCGACGGTAACGGATTCACCCGCTTCCAGCGCTTGTGTGGCGGGTTTGGTGTTATCCAGCGTGAACGTCCAGCTGCCATCGGCATTGATGTTGAACGTACCGTAGTCGTTCTCAACGCTGGTCGTCGTGTTACTTGAGTCAAACGCGAAGCTCAGTGGCTGACCATCCGCTAGGTCGTAGTCTGCCGCATTAATTTGACCTTCCGCTAATTGGTCGCCGGTTTCATTGAAACCAGCCTCGGTCACTGAGTCAGCGAAGATGCCGCCTGTCGTCAGGTACGGTTTATCATTGGTGCCTTCTACCGTGATGGTCACGGCTTGCGTGGCTGTCACGTTTTGATCGTCGGTCACCACCACATCGAAGGTCACTGTCGCGCTCTCGCCCTCTTCCAGTGCTTGCGTCGCCGCAGCGCCGTTATCCAGCTCAAACGTCCAAAGACCGTTTTGGTTAATGGATACCGTGCCGTATGGGTTCGAGTCGTTTTCAATGCTGTAATCCAGCACGTCGCCTTCAGCTAGGTCAACATCGCTCGCGAAGATTTGACCGTCGATAGTAGGCGTACCTGCAACGGTATCACCAGCGTCTTCATGGCCCGCTTCAACCACAGTGCCTGTGATTTCACTGGTGTTTGCAATCACTGGGGCATCGTTGGTGCCGTTGATGGTCACGGTCAGGTTTTGACTGATGTACGCGTCGCGGTCATCGATGATGTAGGCGTTGATATCGACGGTAACGGATTCACCCGCTTCCAGCGCTTGTGTGGCGGGTTTGGTGTTATCCAGCGTGAACGTCCAGCTGCCATCGGCATTGATGTTGAACGTACCGTAGTCGTTCTCAACGCTGGTCGTCGTGTTACTTGAGTCAAACGCGAAGCTCAGTGGCTGACCATCCGCTAGGTCGTAGTCTGCCGCATTAATTTGACCTTCCGCTAATTGGTCGCCGGTTTCATTGAAACCAGCCTCGGTCACTGAGTCAGCGAAGATGCCGCCTGTCGTCAGGTACGGTTTATCATTGGTGCCTTCTACCGTGATGGTCACGGCTTGCGTGGCTGTCACGTTTTGATCGTCGGTCACCACCACATCGAAGGTCACTGTCGCGCTCTCGCCCTCTTCCAGTGCTTGCGTCGCCGCAGCGCCGTTATCCAGCTCAAACGTCCAAAGACCGTTTTGGTTAATGGATACCGTGCCGTATGGGTTCGAGTCGTTTTCAATGCTGTAATCCAGCACGTCGCCTTCAGCTAGGTCAACATCGCTCGCGAAGATTTGACCGTCGATAGTAGGCGTACCTGCAACGGTATCACCAGCGTCTTCATGGCCCGCTTCAACCACAGTGCCTGTGATTTCACTGGTGTTTGCAATCACTGGGGCATCGTTGGTGCCGTTGATGGTCACGGTCAGGTTTTGACTGATGTACGCGTCGCGGTCATCGATGATGTAGGCATTGATGTCCACGGTGACGGACTCACCCGCTTCGAGCGCTTGCGTGGCGGGTTTGGTGTTATCGAGCGTAAAGGTCCATCTACCATCGGCGTTGATGTTGAACGTACCGTAAGCGTTCTCAACACTGGTCGTCGTGTTACTTGAGTCAAACGCGAAGCTCAGTGGCTGACCATCCGCTAGGTCGTAGTCTGCCGCATTAATTTGACCTTCCGCTAATTGGTCGCCGGTTTCATTGAAACCCGATTCCGTGACCGAGTCACTAAAGATACCGCCCATGGTGAGGTACGGTTTATCATTGGTGCCTTCCACCGTGATGGTCACGGTTTGCGTGGCTGTCACGTTTTGATCGTCAGTCACGACCACATCGAAGGTCACGGTTGCGCTCTCACCTTCTTCCAGAGCTTGCGTGGCTGCTGCGCCGTTATCCAGCTCAAATGTCCACAGACCGTTTTGGTCGATGGATACCGTGCCGTATGGGTTCGAGTCGTTTTCGATGCTGTAATCGAGGACGTCACCTTCGGCTAGGTCGACGTCGCTTGCGAAGATTTGACCATCGATAGTCGGCGTACCTGCAACGGTATCGCCCGCGTCTTCATGACCTGCTTCAGTGACCGTGCCCACTATCTCACTGGTATCGGCAATCACAGGCGCATCGTTGGTGCCGTTGATGGTCACGGTCAGGTTTTGACTGATGTACGCGTCGCGGTCATCGATGATGTAGGCGTTGATATCAACGGTAACGGATTCACCCGCTTCCAGCGCTTGTGTGGCGGGTTTGGTGTTATCCAGCGTGAACGTCCAGCTGCCATCGGCATTGATGTTGAACGTACCGTAGTCGTTCTCAACGCTGGTCGTCGTGTTACTTGAGTCAAACGCGAAGCTCAGTGGCTGACCATCCGCTAGGTCGTAGTCTGCCGCATTAATTTGACCTTCCGCTAATTGGTCGCCGGTTTCATTGAAACCAGCCTCGGTCACTGAGTCAGCGAAGATGCCGCCTGTCGTCAGGTACGGTTTATCATTGGTGCCTTCTACCGTGATGGTCACGGCTTGCGTGGCTGTCACGTTTTGATCGTCGGTCACCACCACATCGAAGGTCACTGTCGCGCTCTCGCCCTCTTCCAGTGCTTGCGTCGCCGCAGCGCCGTTATCCAGCTCAAACGTCCAAAGACCGTTTTGGTTAATGGATACCGTGCCGTATGGGTTCGAGTCGTTTTCAATGCTGTAATCCAGCACGTCGCCTTCAGCTAGGTCAACATCGCTCGCGAAGATTTGACCGTCGATAGTAGGCGTACCTGCAACGGTATCACCAGCGTCTTCATGGCCCGCTTCAACCACAGTGCCTGTGATTTCACTGGTGTTTGCAATCACTGGGGCATCGTTGGTGCCGTTGATGGTCACGGTCAGGTTTTGACTGATGTACGCGTCGCGGTCATCGATGATGTAGGCGTTGATATCGACGGTAACGGATTCACCCGCTTCCAGCGCTTGTGTGGCGGGTTTGGTGTTATCGAGCGTGAAGCTCCAGCTACCATCAGCATTGATGTTGAACGTACCGTAAGCGTTCTCAACGCTGGTCGTGGTGTTGCCAGAATCAAACGCGAAGCTCAGTTGCTGACCATCGGCTAAATCGTAATCCGCGGCATTGATTTGACCTTCGGCTAATTGCTCTCCCGCTTCATTAAAACCGGCTTCCGTTACTGAGTCAGTGAAGATGCCGCCGGTTGTCAGGTACGGTTTATCGTTGGTGCCCTGCACCGTGATGGTCACGGTTTGTGTCGCGGTGACGTTTTGATCGTCAGTCACCACCACATCGAAGGTGACCGTTGCACTCTCGCCCTCTTCCAGCGCTTGCGTTGCGGCAGCGCCGTTATCCAGCTCAAATGTCCACAGACCGTTTTGGTCAATGGATACGCTGCCGTATGGGTTCGCGTCGTTTTCAATGCTGTAATCCAGCACGTCGCCTTCAGCTAGGTCAACATCGCTCGCGAAGATTTGACCGTCGATAGTAGGCGTACCTGCAACGGTATCACCAGCGTCTTCATGGCCCGCTTCAACCACAGTGCCTGTGATTTCACTGGTGTTTGCAATCACTGGGGCATCGTTGGTGCCGTTGATGGTCACGGTCAGGTTTTGACTGATGTACGCGTCGCGGTCATCGATGATGTAGGCATTGATGTCCACGGTGACGGACTCACCCGCTTCGAGCGCTTGCGTGGCGGGTTTGGTGTTATCGAGCGTAAAGGTCCATCTACCATCGGCGTTGATGTTGAACGTACCGTAAGCGTTCTCAACACTGGTCGTCGTGTTACTTGAGTCAAACGCGAAGCTCAGTGGCTGACCATCCGCTAGGTCGTAGTCTGCCGCATTAATTTGACCTTCCGCTAATTGGTCGCCGGTTTCATTGAAACCCGATTCCGTGACCGAGTCACTAAAGATACCGCCCATGGTGAGGTACGGTTTATCATTGGTGCCTTCCACCGTGATGGTCACGGTTTGCGTGGCTGTCACGTTTTGATCGTCAGTCACGACCACATCGAAGGTCACGGTTGCGCTCTCACCTTCTTCCAGAGCTTGCGTGGCTGCTGCGCCGTTATCCAGCTCAAATGTCCACAGACCGTTTTGGTCGATGGATACCGTGCCGTATGGGTTCGAGTCGTTTTCGATGCTGTAATCGAGGACGTCACCTTCGGCTAGGTCGACGTCGCTTGCGAAGATTTGACCATCGATAGTCGGCGTACCTGCAACGGTATCGCCCGCGTCTTCATGACCTGCTTCAGTGACCGTGCCCACTATCTCACTGGTATCGGCAATCACAGGCGCATCGTTGGTGCCGTTGATGGTCACGGTCAGGTTTTGACTGATGTACGCGTCGCGGTCATCGATGATGTAGGCGTTGATATCAACGGTAACGGATTCACCCGCTTCCAGCGCTTGTGTGGCGGGTTTGGTGTTATCCAGCGTGAACGTCCAGCTGCCATCGGCATTGATGTTGAACGTACCGTAGTCGTTCTCAACGCTGGTCGTCGTGTTACTTGAGTCAAACGCGAAGCTCAGTGGCTGACCATCCGCTAGGTCGTAGTCTGCCGCATTAATTTGACCTTCCGCTAATTGGTCGCCGGTTTCATTGAAACCAGCCTCGGTCACTGAGTCAGCGAAGATGCCGCCTGTCGTCAGGTACGGTTTATCATTGGTGCCTTCTACCGTGATGGTCACGGCTTGCGTGGCTGTCACGTTTTGATCGTCGGTCACCACCACATCGAAGGTCACTGTCGCGCTCTCGCCCTCTTCCAGTGCTTGCGTCGCCGCAGCGCCGTTATCCAGCTCAAACGTCCAAAGACCGTTTTGGTTAATGGATACCGTGCCGTATGGGTTCGAGTCGTTTTCAATGCTGTAATCCAGCACGTCGCCTTCAGCTAGGTCAACATCGCTCGCGAAGATTTGACCGTCGATAGTAGGCGTACCTGCAACGGTATCACCAGCGTCTTCATGGCCCGCTTCAACCACAGTGCCTGTGATTTCACTGGTGTTTGCAATCACTGGGGCATCGTTGGTGCCGTTGATGGTCACGGTCAGGTTTTGACTGATGTACGCGTCGCGGTCATCGATGATGTAGGCGTTGATATCGACGGTAACGGATTCACCCGCTTCCAGCGCTTGTGTGGCGGGTTTGGTGTTATCGAGCGTGAAGCTCCAGCTACCATCAGCATTGATGTTGAACGTACCGTAAGCGTTCTCAACGCTGGTCGTGGTGTTGCCAGAATCAAACGCGAAGCTCAGTTGCTGACCATCGGCTAAATCGTAATCCGCGGCATTGATTTGACCTTCGGCTAATTGCTCTCCCGCTTCATTAAAACCGGCTTCCGTTACTGAGTCAGTGAAGATGCCGCCGGTTGTCAGGTACGGTTTATCGTTGGTGCCCTGCACCGTGATGGTCACGGTTTGTGTCGCGGTGACGTTTTGATCGTCAGTCACCACCACATCGAAGGTGACCGTTGCACTCTCGCCCTCTTCCAGCGCTTGCGTTGCGGCAGCGCCGTTATCCAGCTCAAATGTCCACAGACCGTTTTGGTCAATGGATACGCTGCCGTATGGGTTCGCGTCGTTTTCGATACTGTAATCAAGCACGTCACCCTCAACAAGGTCGACATCACTTGCGAAGATTTGGCCGTCGATAGTCGGCGTACCTGCAACGGTATCGCCCGCGTCTTCATGACCCGCTTCAATCACTGTGCCGGTAATTTCACTGGTGTTCGCAATCACAGGCGCATCGTTGGTGCCGTTGATGGTCACAGTCAGGTTTTGACTGATGTACGCATCGCGGTCATCGATGATGTAGGCGTTGATGTCGACGGTGACGGATTCACCCGCTTCCAGCGCTTGCGTGGCTGGCTTGGTGTTATCGAGCGTGAAGGTCCAACTGCCATCAGCGTTTATGTTAAACGTCCCGTACGCGTTCTCAACGCTGGTCGTGGTGTTGCCAGAATCAAACGCGAAGCTCAGTTGCTGACCATCGGCTAAATCGTAATCCGCGGCATTGATTTGACCTTCGGCTAATTGCTCTCCCGCTTCATTAAAACCAGCTTCCGTTACTGAGTCAGTGAAGATACCGCCTGTTGTCAGGTACGGTTTATCGTTGGTGCCTTCCACCGTGATGGTCACGGTTTGGGTGGCCGTCACGTTTTGATCGTCGGTCACCACCACATCGAAGGTGACCGTCGCGCTCTCGCCCTCTTCCAGTGCTTGCGTCGCCGCCGAAGTGTTATCCAGCTCAAACGTCCACAGACCGTTTTGATCGATAGATACACTACCGTAAGGGTTCGCATCGTTTTCGATGCTGTAATCGAGCACGTCCCCATCGGCGAGGTCGACATCGCTCGCAAAAATCTGACCATCGATAATTGGCGTACCTGCAACGGTATCGCCCGCGTCTTCATGACCCGCTTCAACCACAGTACCGGTAATTTCACTGTTATTGGCGATCACAGGGGCATCGTTGGTGCCGTTGATGGTGACGGTCAGGTTTTGACTGATGTATGCATCGCGGTCATCGATGATGTAGGCGTTGATGTCGACGGTGACTGACTCGCCCGCTTCCAGCGCTTGTGTGGCGGGTTTGGTGTTATCGAGCGTAAAGGTCCAGCTGCCATCGGCATTGATGTTGAACGTACCGTAAGCGTTCTCAACGCTGGTCATGGTATTACCGGAATCAAACGCGAAGCTCAGGTCAGCGTTATCCGCTAAATCGTAATCTGCCGCATTGATTTGACCTTCAGCTAATTGCTCGCCGGTTTCATTGAAACCAGCCTCGGTCACTGAGTCAGCGAAGATGCCGCCTGTTGTCAGGTACGGTTTATCGTTGGTGCCTTCCACCGTGATGGTCACGGTTTGGGTGGCCGTCACGTTTTGATCGTCGGTCACCACCACATCGAAGGTGACCTCTACACTATCGCCCTCTTCCAGTGCTTGCGTCGCCGCCGAAGTGTTATCCAGCTCAAACGTCCACAGACCGTTTTGATCGATAGATACACTACCGTAAGGGTTCGAGTCGTTTACAACGCTGTAATCGAGGACGTCACCTGCAGCTAGGTCGACATCGCTCGCGAAAATCTGACCATCGATAGTAGGCGTGCCTGCAACGGTATCGCCCGCGTCCTCATGGCCCGCTTCAACCACGGTGCCGGTGATTTCACTGGTATTAGCAATCACTGGCGCATCGTTGGTGCCGTTGATGGTCACGGTCAGGTTTTGACTGATGTAGGCGTCACGGTCATCGATGATGTAGGCGTTGATATCGACGGTGACAGACTCGCCAGCTTCCAACGCTTGCGTCGCTGGTTTGGTGTTATCAAGCGTAAAGGTCCAGCTACCATCAGCGTTGATGTTAAATGTACCGTAAGCGTTCTCAACGCTGGTCGTGGTGTTGCTTGAGTCAAACGCAAAGTTTAGGTCGGCGTTATCCGCTAAATCGTAATCCGCCGCATTGATTTGACCTTCGGCTAATTGGTCTCCGGCTTGATTGAAACCAGATTCTGTTACGGAGTCGGTAAAGATGCCGCCTGTTGTCAGGTACGGTTTATCGTTGGTGCCTTCCACTGTGATGGTGACGGTTTGCATCGCCGTCACGTTTTGATCGTCGGTCACCACCACATCGAAGGTGACCGTCGCGCTCTCGCCCTCTTCCAATGCTTGCGTTGCCTCAGCGCCGTTATCCAGCTCAAATGTCCACAGACCGTTTTGATTGATGGATACACTACCGTAAGGGTTCGAGTCGTTTACAACGCTGTAATCGAGGACGTCACCTTCAGCTAGGTCGACATCGCTCGCGAAGATCTGACCATCGATGGTAGGCGTGCCTGCAACGGTATCGCCCGCGTCCTCATGGCCCGCTTCAACCACGGTGCCGGTGATTTCACTGGTATTAGCAATCACTGGCGCATCATTGGTGCCGTTGATGGTCACAGTCAGGTTTTGACTGATGTACGCGTCGCGGTCATCGATGATGTAGGCATTGATGTCGACGGTGACAGATTCACCCGCTTCCAGCGCTTGCGTGGCGGGTTTGGTGTTATCGAGTGTAAAGGTCCAGCTGCCATCGGCGTTGATGTTGAACGTACCGTAAGCGTTCTCAACGCTGGTCGAAGTGTTGCTAGAATCAAATGCAAAACTCAGCGCGCCGTTATCCGCTAAATCGTAATCCGCGGCGTTGATTTGACCCTCAGCCAACTGGTCACCCGCTTCATTGAAACCTGCTTCTGTTACTGAATCAGTGAAGATGCCGCCTGTTGTCAGGTACGGTTTATCGTTGGTGCCTTGCACTGTGATGGTGACGGTTTGTGTCGCGGTGACGTTTTGATCGTCAGTCACCACCACATCGAAGGTCACCTCAACGCTGTCACCCTCTTCCAGTGCTTGCGTCGCCGCCGAAGTGTTATCCAGCTCAAACGTCCACAGACCGTTTTGATCGATAGACACACTACCGTAAGGGTTCGAGTCGTTTACAACGCTGTAATCGAGGACGTCACCTGCAGCTAAGTCGACATCGCTCGCGAAAATCTGACCATCGATAGTAGGCGTGCCTGCAACGGTATCGCCCGCGTCTTCATGGCCCGCTTCCACCACGGTGCCGGTGATTTCACTAGTATTAGCAATGACTGGCGCATCGTTGGTGCCGTTAATGGTCACAGTCAGGTTTTGACTGATGTATGCGTCGCGGTCATCGATGATGTAGGCGTTGATATCGACGGTAACGGATTCACCCGCTTCCAGCGCTTGCGTGGCGGGTTTGGTGTTATCGAGCGTGAAGGTCCAACTGCCATCGGCATTGATGTTGAACGTACCGTAAGCGTTCTCAACGCTGGTCGAAGTGTTGCTGGAATCAAATGCAAAACTCAGCGCGCCGTTATCCGCTAAATCGTAATCCGCGGCGTTGATTTGACCCTCAGCCAACTGGTCACCCGCTTCATTGAAACCTGCTTCTGTTACTGAATCAGTGAAGATGCCGCCTGTTGTCAGGTACGGTTTATCGTTGGTGCCTTCCACCGTGATAGTCACGGTTTGCGTCGCCGTCACGTTTTGATCGTCGGTCACCACCACATCGAAGGTGACCGTCGCGCTCTCGCCCTCTTCCAATGCTTGCGTCGCCGCAGCGCCGTTATCCAGCTCAAATGTCCACAACCCGTTTTGGTCAATGGATACGCTGCCGTATGGGTTCGCGTCGTTTTCGATACTGTAATCAAGCACGTCACCCTCAGCAAGGTCGACATCACTTGCGAAGATTTGGCCGTCGATAGTCGGCGTACCTGCAACGGTATCGCCCGCGTCTTCATGACCCGCTTCAATCACTGTGCCGGTAATTTCACTGGTGTTCGCAATCACAGGCGCATCGTTGGTGCCGTTGATGGTCACAGTCAGGTTTTGACTGATGTACGCATCGCGGTCATCGATGATGTAGGCGTTGATATCGACGGTGACAGATTCACCGGCTTCGAGCGCTTGTGTGGCTGGTTTGGTGTTATCTAATGTGAAGGTCCAACTGCCATCGGCGTTGATGTTGAACGTACCGTAGTCGTTCTCGACGCTGGTCGTAGTGTTGCCGGAATCAAACGCGAAGCTCAGGTCAGCGTTATCCGCTAAATCGTAATCTGCCGCATTGATTTGACCTTCAGCTAATTGGGCTCCCGCTTCATTGAAACCAGATTCGGTCACGGAGTCAGTGAAAATACCGCC
This sequence comes from Vibrio sp. KUL80, assembly GCF_059725495.1. NCBI lineage: Bacteria > Pseudomonadati > Pseudomonadota > Gammaproteobacteria > Vibrionales > Vibrionaceae > Vibrio > Vibrio sp. KUL80. The sequence goes on along the minus strand of NZ_AP045842.1, from coordinate 1,124,502 downwards.
TGTTGTCAGGTACGGTTTATCGTTGGTGCCTTCCACCGTGATGGTCACGGTTTGCGTCGCGGTGACGTTTTGATCGTCGGTCACAACCACATCGAAGGTAACTGTCGCGCTCTCGCCCTCTTCCAATGCTTGTGTTGCCGCAGCGCCGTTATCCAGCTCAAATGTCCACAGACCGTTTTGGTCGATAGATACGCTGCCATAAGGGTTCGCATCGTTTTCAATGCTGTAATCCAGCACGTCGCCCTCGGCCAGGTCAACATCGCTCGCGAAAATCTGACCATCAATAGTCGGCGTGCCCGCAACCGTATCGCCCGCGTCTTCATGGCCCGCTTCAACCACTGTGCCGGAAATTTCACTGGTATTAGCAATCACAGGGGCATCGTTGGTACCGTTGATGGTCACGGTCAGGTTTTGACTGATGTACGCGTCGCGGTCATCGATGATGTAGGCATTGATGTCGACGGTGACGGATTCACCGGCTTCGAGCGCTTGCGTCGCTGGTTTGGTGTTATCCAGCGTGAACGTCCAGCTGCCATCGGCATTGATGTTGAACGTACCGTAGTCGTTCTCAACGCTGGTCGCCGTGTTACTTGAGTCAAACGCAAAGCTCAGCGCTGCGTTATCCGCTAAATCGTAATCCGCGGCATTAATTTGACCTTCGGCTAACTGATCCCCAGACTCGCTATGTCCTATTTCCCTGACAGAATCTACAACCGTACTTCCCTCGGTTAAGTAAGGTTTGTCATTGGTTCCTTGGATAGTAATGGTCACTTCTTTCGTTGAAGATAAGTTCTTATCATCCTTGACCACAACGTCAAACGTGACCGTCGCAGTTTCGCCTTCTTCTAGCTTTTGAGTCGCATCAGCGTCATTATCAAGCTCGAACGTCCAGAGTCCATTTTGATCAATGGAAACAGAGCCGTAAGGGTTCGAATCATTCGCTACACTGAAGTCCAACACTTCACCGTCAGCAAGATCGACATCACTCGTCACTAACTGTCCACTAATCGCAGAAGTACCATCTACTACAGCTCCAGCATCTAAATGTCCAGCTTCAACAACCGTGCCAGCTAATTCACTACTATCGGCAATAACAGGAGCGTCGTTGGTACCGTTTATCGTGATTACAATATCAAACGACGTGCCATCGGCAGATAGCACGGTGAAGGTTTCAGTCGCCGTATCTCCAGTCGACAAGTACTCTACTGCCGAATTCGCAATGTCATAGGTCCAAGAGCCATCTTCAAGTAACGTGAGTGTGCCTACTGCGCCATTTTCGCCACCAGCTAGCGTGCTGGCCGAGGTAAACGTTGTGGGATCAGTCTGGAACACTTCCTCATCAGCACCATCAACATCATCAATGGTAAGCTTCCCGCTATCTGACAAGGTGGTAAGCGTATCGTCTTCTGTGACTGTACCTTCGTCATCAGAACCCGTAACTAAAACAGGAACATCGTTCGTCCCTACGATATCCACCGTTATGGTGTGCTCGGTGCCATCTACTGTTTTGACCGTAAAGGTTTGCTTGACGGTTTCTCCAGCACCTAAAGCTTGAACTTGAGCATCCTCGTTGGGAATCGTGAAGACCCAATTGCCCACTTCGTCAATCGTCAGTTCTCCATTGGTAAAGTTTCCATCACCAACAACAACCTCGGATTGAAACTTAGACTCACCATCATCTACATCACTGACGGTAAGCGTATCCCCCACAGTTAACTGATTAGTATCAGCGTCAATATCATCGATATTATCTTCTGTTAACTGACCAAAAGATGTACCCACAATAGATGGCGCATCGTTAGTACCCACAATGGTAATGGTGAGTGTTTCGGTGTTTTCAGCACCAAACTCATCCCGAACAATAACCTGATAAGTTATATCTACTGTGTCACCGGCGTTGAGAGCTTGCGTTGTGGCTGAGTTATTATCCAGCTCAAATGTCCACTCACCATTTGGCTTTAGAACAAATTGACCATAGTCACTGGCACCGTCCTCAACATAGAATGTTAGCGTTGCATCCGCATCCACGTCCTCACCGACGAGTGTTCCTGACGCTGAAGGAGTACCGTCAACATTTTCTCCCGACTCCACGACGGCGCCTGCTAAATCACTAGACGAGGCGATCGTTGGCTGATCATTGGTACCGAAGATTTCAATGGTAATTGGCTGGATGACGAAAGCACCTGTTTCGTCTGCAACTTTCACATTAAAAACAGCTTCGACGGTTTGTCCCTCTTTAAGCGATTGAGATTCCGTCGAAGTGTTGTCCAACGTAAAGCGCCAAACACCAGTAGACTCCTCAACGGCAAACGTTCCATAAGGGCTGGTATCTGATGTCGTAAAGCTTAACGTTCCGTCGCTATCTGAAGCCCTAATGATTCCCGTGTCGGTATCTTTACCAGGAACCACCGTGCCGTCATCTCGATTACCTGCCTCACTCACAGCACCAGTCGTACCGCGCGGGTCTTTAATCTCAGGCGTGTCGTTAGTACCAATTATCGTAATCGACACAACCTCTTCGCTTTTGGCTCCAAACTCGTCCGTCACTGATACCGTGTAGTTAATAGTCTTGGATTCACCATCGGCAAGCGCTTGAGTCACGGGAGCGTCGTTGTCTAAGTCAAACTGCCACTTGCCGTTCTCATCGATAGAGAAAGAGCCGTACTCAGTTTGCGCAGACTCTACTTGGAAGGTCAGACTGGCGTCATCGTCGACATCGGTAACAGACAAAGTACCTAAAGCGATGTTGTCACTGCCAATACCGTCACCTTGCTCTGTAACGGTTCCGGCCGCATCACCACCAGCGTCAAACGTGGGTAGATCGTTAGTACCATTTATCGTCAACGTTAACGTCTCTGTTACCACCGCACCTTTATCATCAGTAACCGTGACCTCGAACGACGTTTCAACTGACTCTCCCTCTTTCAGGCTTTGCGTTGCTGAAGAGCGGTTATCGAGAGTGAAGACCCATTCACCTGTTTGTGGGTCGACACTCAATTGTCCGTATTCATTGGTATCCGACTGAACGCCGTAAGTAAGAACTGAGTCCGTATCATTGTCTTGAGCGACAATTGTGCCTGTCGCAGTATTTACGCCCTCTACAACTTGACCATCATCTAGATTCCCCGCCTCAACTAGGGTTCCATCGCCTACATCGTCGATAACTGGAATATCATTAACAGGGTTGATGGTAAGGAGAACACCACCTTCTTGAACCGAGTTTTCCTGTCCCTGTCCATCATCAGCAGAATAGGTGAACTGACCTGCATCATCGCCGAGAGTGTATTCTTCAGGGCCATCGAACTGCAGGCTTTCAAACTCTTGTTGCGTAAGAGTTTGACCAAGGGTAACGGGCGTACCGTCTGCAAGAGTAATTTGTCCTAGGACTGGGAGTTCTGTAATGGTGACAATAACCGAGTTACCGTCGGCATCACTGGGAAAGGTTAGTCCTAGTTCACCGTCGGTTGACTCCTCATCAAAAGTACGGGCATCAAAGATCGTAACTGGTGCAGAGTTAATGAAGATATCAACGAGCGTATTTGTCTGGGTTGGTGAGAGCGCCTGTCTATCGAGACCGATAGTTTCAAAAAGCGTTGCCGCTAAAATTTGTACCTGAGTTGCTTCTACCGTCGCTGCATCGGTGATACTTGAGCTCAACTCACCGCCAGCAGCGGTAGCCTGGTCTTCATTTTGAGTCGGGTCTTCACCTGCCTCAATCTGAGCAATGATGTCAGCTGCGTCTTGGTCATCACCGAACGCTAGGGACAAGCTTGAATCGTCGCCGCTTTGTTCGCCGAAGTTTTGTGCAAACAAAGCTTCTCTAAGCTCTACATCTGGAACTAAGTTATCGGGTGATAGCTCCACATCTCCGGGACGGGCTTCAATACCTTCTGGCAATAAAACTATTTTTCCATTCTTATCAAGAACTAACGTACCCGATAATTCTACCAGCCCCAATAATGCAGCAACATTCATGGCGAACTCCTCAACAACCGTCGCTTTTGGACTCAAGCAATACGTAACTAATCACTACAGCAACTTATTGTTTAATCGAAATTTTCGTTTAATTTTAGTGTAGGACTGTTAAATCACATTTCTAATTTATATACATCATTTCTTAACAAAAAAACTCAGATATATAAACACTTAGCCACCAGAGATTGCGCTAATTCTCAAAAAAGAAATACGTACTTCTCTGGCGGTACTCATGGGCTGAAAGAGTCTGTGACGGGAGCGTTTATATCAACGCAGGATAGGTAATGGTTTGTCTAATTGCGTCAAAGTGTGTCAAGGAGGTCAGGGTTCACACCAAAGCCGGTTTTATGTTCTTCTATGACGACTTCGCTGCGAGTCTGAATAACTCCCGGAAGCGTGCCGAGTTTGGTTGACATAAAGGATTGATAAGACTTCATGTCTTTGGTGCGAACCTTGATCATGGTGTCAAAGTCACCTGACAAGGAATAGCACTCTTCTATTTCCGGCATAAGCTCAACAGCTTTAGCGAACTTTTCAAAAATGGAGAAACTCGTCTGATCCAGACGGATATGAATAAAGACCTGAACATCCAAGTTCAACTTTTCTGGGTTGAGCTCAGCATGGTAACCAAGGATGAATCCCTCTTTCTCAAGCCGTTTAACGCGATCAGAACATGGAGACGTCGTAAGGTTGACGAGTTTGGCCAACTCGACAATGGGCATACGACCTTTACGGCTGAGTATTCGAAGGATTTCCAAATCGATTTTATCTAAAGCAAGCGAAGCCATTGATTTAACTCAAGTGAATTGGAGATTTCACGATTGTAAATCAAAGGTTATGCCTGTAAATAGACGTGAGATCACAAAGTTGTGACAAATTCCACTAATCGATAACAGTTTACAGTGTGAATCTAAGCCAGATTCGTTTGACCAGTGATAACTGGTTTTACAGACTCTTGATTCTGAGTATTGCAAACTCGGCAATACAGTTGGCGTTCTAACTTGTAGTAACCACTACCGTTAACCAGTTGAGACATAAGCATTTGGAAGCTTTGAAGCGCGGATGAACTGTCGTTATGACTGCGGCGCATGACTGCTTTATGGGCGGTATCTTTCTTGCACGCTGCGCAGTAGTTAGTCGGCATGTGAGGTGTCTCCATTTGCATCTGATCGTTTCGTGACCATATTGTGTTGAAAGTGGGTCGAATTACAAAACGATCATGCCAAAAAATGTGGTTGGTATTCCAAAATAACGTCATTATTTTGCGAAAATTTGATCAAGATTTCGAAATTAACTTACAAATAACTCGGTAAAGACGATGAATACGGAACTCGTCCGCAAAAATCACAAAAATGGCGTCAAAATGCGAGAAGCGGGTTCAAAATTCACATCCTTGTAACGCAAAAAAGCCTGCAATTAATGCAGGCTTTTCGTCATATCCACTGTAATTTCAGTTATTTCGCAGGTTTTACCTTAAAGAAAATAGCGAACAATACAGGAACAACGATGAGTGTTAGTACTGTTGCAAAGCCAAGACCTGCCATGATCGTGATCGCCATTGATCCAAAGAACGCATCAAACACCAATGGAATCATACCCAAGATGGTAGTCAGGGCTGCCATACTCACTGGGCGCACACGACTCACCGCGCTATCGACAATGGCTAGATACGGGTCTTTACCACTTTCTAACTCAAGGTTGATCTGATCCATCAATACAATCCCGTTTTTCAGAATCATACCGCTCAAGCTCAATAGTCCGAGCAACGCCGTGAAACTAAATGGCATGTTTGATAATAAGAGACCAAATGCAACACCGATAATAGACAGTGGTACAGTTAACCAGATCACCAACGGCTTTTTGAACGAGTTGAACAGCAACATAGTGATGATAAACATCAATAGGTAGCCCATAGGCAACGATTTAAACATCGCTTCTTGTGCATCTTTAGACGACTCATACTCGCCGCCCCATTCGATCGTGTAGCCAGCAGGTAAAGGCAGTGATTCTACCTGTGGCTTAACACGAGCGAACAAACTCGCTGCTGTCTCATCTCCAAGTACATCATGGTCAGCCAACACCGTTAACGTACGTTTTCTGTCACGACGCTGAATGATTGGCTCTTGCCACTCAAGCGTCACATCATCAATCACCTGCTCTACCGGGACATACGTCTGCAGCATTGGACTCCAGATAGAGATGTTCTGCAGTGATGCGTAATCGACACGCTCAGCTTCCGTTAGGCGAGTAACGATAGGTAGCATTTGTGTGCCATCGCGGAACACGCCAATCGTGTTACCACCAAAGGCTAATTGTAGTGTGCTCGACAGATCTTCTTTAGAAATGCCTAAGCGACGTGCCTTCGACTCATTGAACTGAGGAACCAGCTGTTTCGTACGTTCACGCCAGTCGTGGCGAACGTTTCGTGAACCCGGATCTGCGAGCAAAATGTCTTCTACTTGAACCGCGATATCACGCAGTACTTGCGGATCAGGTCCCACAATACGCGCTTCTATCTTAGACGCAGGTGACGGACCAAACTCCATTAGCCTCAGCTGGAATGTTGGCGCAGCAAATTCATGGGCAAGTTCCGAATCCAGCTTGTGCAGCAGCTCAAACATGTTGTCTCGGCTCGTAGTACGAACCTGCAACTGCGCGTAGCCCTCGTAGCTTTTCTCTGGCTGATAAGTCAACATGAAGCGTTGCAAGCCCTGACCTACTGAGGTCGATACAAACTCCACATCGCCTTGCGACTGAATGTACTCTTCAACTTTCTCAGTTTGTTTCAAGGTCTGACGGATATCCGTACCCTCAGGCATCCACATATCCACGAAGAACATTGGCGTATTCGATGGTGGGAAGAACGACTGCTTCACCAAACCAAATGCCATCACAGCCGAGACCAGCAGCGCAATCATACCCGCGACCGTCAACCAGCGAAGCTTAAGAGCCAACTCCAGCGACCAGCGGAACACCGTAAACAGCACGCCTTTATATGGGTCTGCATTGTCTGCTTGTTCATTCTTGTTCGACTCTTTAAGCAGCATGTCTGCAAGGAACGGAGTCAGTGTCAGCGCCGTAATCCAACTTAGGAACAGCGAGTAACAAAGTACCCAGAATAGTGAGCCCATAAACTCACCCGTCGCATCTTGCGAAAGACCGATAGGTGCAAATGCCGTAATCGCGATCACTGTTGCGCCGAGTAATGGCCACTGAGTCTGTTTAGCAATACTCATCGCTGCCTGCTTCTTGGTTTGACCTTGTTTTAGTCCAACCAAAATACCTTCAACAATGACGATGGCATTGTCCACCAGCATACCCAGAGCAATGATTAGCGCGCCCAAGGAAATACGATGAAGCTCGATGTTGTTGATACTCATCATGATGAAGGTACCAAACACGGTAAGTAGCAATACTGCACCAATAATGATGCCACTGCGCATACCCATGGTGAACAGCAGCACCACGATAACGATGCCCACCGCTTGAGCCAGACTCACAACAAAGTCTTGAACCGACTTATCAACTTCTGCAGACTGGTTATAAAAGTAATCAAGATGAATACCTGCTGGCTTGATGCTTTCTAGAGCTTGAAGCTCGGCATCAAGGGCTTTACCTACCTCAACCACGTTCACGCCAGAGCCAAACGAAATCGCCAGGTTAATGGCAGGCTTACCATTAAAGGTAATTACATTCGATGGCTTCTCTTGAATGCCCTTAGAGATGTCAGCCACGTCTTTTAGACGAATCAAGTTACCTGTGTCACGACCATGAATGATCAGGTTTTCCAATGACTCAACAGAGTCCAAGCTGCCATTAGGACGAATTGCTAAACTCTCGCCGTTGATCATGATTTCACCCGCAGATTGGACGCTGTTTTGTTGGTTCAACAGTCCCATCACGGTGTTCATGTCTAGGTTAAGGGCAGAAAGGCGCTCCAATGATAGCTCGACAAATAGCATCTCTTGTTGATTACCAGAAATATCGACTTTACCAACGCCATCGACCAACTCTAGCTCTCGGCTAAGGTAATCCGCGTAGCGCTTGAGCTCGACATAGTCATAGCCATCGCCCGTTACCATGATCATCACCCCAAACACATCACCAAAATCATCGATGATCTGAATTGAGTTAACGCCAGCAGGCAAATTTGGACGCAAATCATTGATCTTACGACGCATTTCATCCCAAATTTGCGGAAGCTCGTCCGGGCCATAATCCATCTCCATACTCACCATGATCTGAGAAAGACCGGCAGAGGAGGTGGATTTGATGTTGTCGATATAAGGAAGCTTGCGGATCTCTTTTTCTAGCGGATACGTGAGTTCTTCTTCAACCTCAGTTGACGTCGCCCCCGAATAGGTAGAGATAACCATGGCATCTTTGATGGTAAACGCAGGGTCTTCTAAACGCCCTAAGTCGTTAAACGATTGAATACCACCGATTGCTAAGATAACTAGAAACAGCCAGCTTATGACGCGGTTTTTAATTGAATACTCGGTAAGACTCATTATTTATTGTTCTCCATGAGCGCTACTGCTTCACCGTCTCTCAGTTTTCTTAAACTAGAGCTAATCAAAATGTCACCTTGGCTCACGCCAGAGTCGACAATCACACCGAAGCTGTTGACTTGATCAACGCGCACTGGCGTTTTTGTAGCTACGCCTTCTAGATGTTTCCACACAAAAAATTCGCTCGGCTGGTCGCCTGCCTCTAGCACTGTCATTGGCAATTGGTAACCTTGAATTGTGCTTAGTCCGGCAGCCACCATATCAACGTGCACAGACACGCTCGTACCCGGCAAGATTTTGGCATCTGGCTGAGGCATCTGAAGCCAAAGCTCGTAGGCACGGCTCACTGCATCGGGCTCGCTAGAGTGCTCTAGATACTCCATGGTGTAGCTTTTATCCTGACCAGAGAAGAAAGCTCTTGGCTCATAAGCATCTCGCTGTGCTTGTGGCGTAATAGAGGCCAGAATATGGTCGGAGAGGCTGATCTTCACATAGACCTTGTCATCTTGATAAATCGAGACCACAGTTTCACCTGGACCAACATTCTCAAAACGCTCTTTGTCCACTTCCGCGACGACGCCAGCAAATGGCGCTTTCAAACTGGTATACTGAATCTGATGCTGAATATTCTGATATTGCGCTTTGGTAAGCTGTCGGTTAGAGGTCAGCTCATCTAGCTCAGAGCTCGAGATCATTTCGCGAGAGTAAAGCTCTGCGCCACGACGTAACTGCTTAGTCGCCAACTCATACTGAGCTAGTGCATCACGATATTGCTGCTGGAGCTTTTTGTCGTCGAGCTTAGCGACCACTTGACCCTTCTTCACTGATTGTCCCGGCTTCACAAGGAGATGAGCAATCTCACCCTGAATTCGAAATGACAGGTTTGTTTGCTCTGCAGTCACCACCTGACCACGAAACTCGCGATACTGCTGCTCAACAGGCTTAGACACTTCAATAGTCTCAACCATCAAAGGTGCTCGTTCACGTACGGTGATATCCGAATAGCAGCCCTGAAGCGTGAGAGCTGCCAGTCCGATTGCAATAATTGACTTTTTCACTAGATACCGCCCTCACGAGTCCATAGTTTTACGCGTTGTCCTTCCACTAGATTGGCAGCGCCTGCAACCACAATTTGGTCGCCTTGCTGAAGTCCCGCGGTTACCGCACCAACCTCGTTGGTAGAGAGTTGGACTTGATGAATTTGCTCCGTTTCTGGATCAAAGCGCCATACTTTTCCGCTGCTGTCTTGTTGGCTAATCCAAGCGCTTGCAGGTAGTGAGAACGCTCGCTCTTTGGCTTCACTTTGAATATGCACTTGTCCTGACATGCCAGACAGCACATTGATGTTTGCAGGCTTAGCAATGGTTACCGCAGCGGCATAGCTGTTGGTATCAAGATCAGGCTGCATCGCAATTTCGCGAAAACGCGCTTCGATTCGCTGGTTGCGATGGCTATCTAAAGTCACAAAGAAATGCTGGTCTTTTAACTGCTCAAGGGTCATCGCCTTCACCTCTGTCACTGGAATCGTGAAGGTAACATCCAAATCTTGGCTGCTAATAAGGTTCAAAATAGGCTGCTTCGCACCAACAACTTCAAAAGGCTTTTGATACGTCAGCGATACCACACCATCAAATGGCGCGATAATTTGGGTATAACCTAGGTCAGCTTTGGCTTGGGCAAGGGATGCCTCAGCGGCTTTAAACTGAGTTTCGTTGCGGTCAAACTCATCGGCACTGATCAGCTTCTTGGCAAAAAGCTGCTTAGCGCGTTTAAGTTGAGATTCCGCCAAATCAAACTCAGCCTGTCTTGCATCCAGCGCGACTTGGTAATCGGTAGGATCAAGCGTTGCCAAAATCTCACCTTTATTAATCGCCTCACCCATCTTTACGTCTATGGATGAAATTTGCCCTGCTACTTGAAAAGAGAGTTGCGCACGGTCTGTTGCATCAACCTGCGCTAGGTAGCTGTTTACAGGAGCAAAATTGAGTTCTGGGACCTCCACCACTTTAACAGGCTTAATCACAGGCTCATTGATTTCTGATTGTGCTTGGTTGCACCCAGACAGACCAATGGCTGCCAAAACGGGGAGCACCAGCATGCTGGTTTTTTTGAATAGACGATGGGTTTTCATAATATTCATCCCAAATTATATTTTACGGGTGTGCAGTAAATTACTTTACAGTTGTGCAGTATATGTATAATTTGAAGGAGATCAATAATTATTGCACATGCGTGCAGTATAATTTTTTCGATGACATTCATCGCTTTTGGTTATAAGAGCCTAAAACGCGTTGATTCTGTGAACTTTCTGCTTTTTGCATCAGCTTTGACGCACATCTTGTCGATAGATATGCAATTGCAGTACCCTATATAGGATTGATTAATTAAAAAGGTATCGAGTGGAGAAGAAGAAAGGTCGTCGCAGCGCCATGGCGGCAGAAGAGACGAAAAACCTGATCATGACGGTCGCCGCAGAAATGTTCTGCGAACTTGGGTATGAGCGAGTTTCTATTCGTAATATCAGTGAACGCGCTGGCGTGTCGCACAGCTTGATCCGTCACCACTTTGGTAGCAAAGAACAAATCTGGTACGGCATCAGTGACCACATGCATGCTTACATGCAGAAGTACATTTTGAATCTACTCGAGCAACTCCCAGAAAATACACCCGCTAACATCAAGCTATACCGATTTGCCTGTGAAATGCTAGCCAACCTAATGGTGGTGCGTCAGCCAATTCAGCTCATCGCAGACGCTATGCGTCAAGAAAATGAATTTTTCGACTATTTCATTGATAGTAAAGGTGAAATTGAGTGCATTGTGATGGCATTAGTCGACCAATATAACCAAGACCGCAGCGATGGCGAACATTTTGAAATGCGCGAGCTTAAATGGCAGATGATGCTATACGCCTATGGTTCTGCCTGCATGATGCCAATGCTTAAAGAGACCTGGTCCGAAGAAGCAACGGAAGAGGATGAATGCCTGCTCAAACATTGGCAACTATTCGAACAGTTGACAGCACATATGCTTCAAGTAGAAGCAAAAGACCGCTTAACACCAACTAAGATAACAGACCTTATTTATCACGTTGAATGCGATTGGGGCGAATGCCCGATGTAAGCAAGTTTCATAAAAAAAGCCCCATTTATGGGGCTTTTACGTTAGAGGCGCGGGGGGCACCTTTAGGAGCTCGTTGACAGCATAGAGTGTAGAGTTTACTAATTACGCCGCAGCCAATTGAACTTTTTCTACACGCATTTTCTTCAAGCTAATGCAAACCAAAGCAGTCACAACAGTACCAGCAGCCATACAAACTAGAGCAAGCAGTGGTTTGTTCATCGCACCTAGTAAAGCAACAACTGGACCGCCATGGGCTACGCTATTCGTGATGCCGAATGAGAACGCCATCACTGCTGCAACCATCGAGCCGATTACGTTAGCAGGGATGACCGACATTGGATCTTGCGCTGCGAACGGTATCGCACCTTCCGAAATACCGACTAGGCCCATCGCACCTGCAGCTTTACCCGCCTCAAGTTCTGACTCTTCGAATAGGTTGAACTTACGACCAAGTACTGTTGCTAGTCCCATACCTAACGGTGCTACTGGGATAGCACACGCCATCGCACCCATGAACTGTGTCTGACCACTGGCAATCATGCCAACTGAGAATAGAAACGCTACCTTGTTAAATGGACCACCCATATCAAAGCCAGCCATACCGCCGAGTACGATACCCAGCAAAATAACACTGCCAGTACTCATGCTAATTAGCATCGCATTCAGACTGTCCATTAGGCTCGCAATCGGTGCGCCAATAACAAAGATAAACAGCGCAGAGATAAACAGTGAACCCGTAATTGGCGCAATCATAATAGGCACCAAAGGCTGGATAAACTTGTGGTAATTACGCGTCGTTACCCATTTGACGAAGTAACCGACCAACAAACCCGCGACGATAGCACCGATAAAGCCAGTGCCTGCTTCAGCACCATAAAATGAGCCGTTGTTTGCAATCCAACCGCCAATCAAACCAGGAGCCAAACCAGGGCGGTCAGCAATCGCATAGGCAATATAACCAGCAAGGATAGGAATCATCAGCGTAAAGGCGACAACACCAACATCGAGCACCTTATTCCACATGCTGCCATCAGGAATGGCCATACCCGCTTCTGTAGGTTGACCACCAATCGCCAATGCTAAAGCAATCAGCAAACCACCGGTCACAACGAACGGAATCATATGCGATACACCGTTCATCAGATAACGATAAAGATCAGAACGCTTTGACGAGTTATCAACAGACTTAGCAGCTGTCGCATCGGCAACAAAAACCGGAGCGTTTAGCGATTTTTCTATCAGACCTTTTGCATCGCTAATCGGCGCTTTAACACCAGCCTCAATGAGTTTTTTACCAGCGAATCGATTCATATCAACTTGTTTATCTGAAGCGACAACTATCGCATCCGCTCTAGCAATTTCTTCGGCAGTCGGGGCATTTTTAACACCGATAGAGCCATTGGTTTCGACCTTAATTTGGTAACCAAGCTCTGCTGCCCCTTTTTCAAGCGCTTCAGCAGCAAGATAGGTGTGCGCAACCCCTGTTGGGCATCCGGTAACACCAATCAAAAAGCCTTTGTTAGCTTCAGGCAGATCGTTGTTAGATTCTGATTTTGCGAGTAATAATTCGAGAGCTTGCTGCTCAGATTGAGCGTTAAGGAAGTTTTCAATAAACCCTTCTTCAATCAATTTCGAAGAAAGCTCAGCAAGTACTTCGATATGATGCTCTGAGCCGCCGTCAGGGGAGGCGATCATAAAAAACAGTTTCGATAGTTGACCATCTTCCGCACCATAATCGATACCAGTCTTACTGACACCGATAGCTACCGCTGGCTCACTAACCGCTTTACTCTTCGCATGGGGCAGAGCGACGCCATCCTCAAAACCGGTATTGCCGATTTCTTCTCGTGCATAGATGTCTGCTAAGAACTGGGGTTTGTCACTGATTCTACCTTGCTCTGCTAGAAGCTCTGCCATCTCGGAGAAAACTTCATCCTTGCTGGTCGCTTTTAGATCTAGGCAGATCAGTTTTTCATTGATGAGATCCGTAATCATAATGATTGTCCTATTTAACCTTGTGTCGGGAGGTTGGACTACAAGATTCTCTTTCCCAGTTTTTATTACCGTGCATGTCACCGGCGCTAGAGTCGAGAAGTGATGTAGTCACTCGATAGGATAATTATCCGTAGATTTGGCAATATTTTTTAGTGCACCAAGAAGGCTTTTACTGGATTATTGTAACCATACTATTTTAGTGTGAACTAGCTCAATATAAACAACTAGTCCATCGGCTTAAAATAAATGACAATATATTAATATTTTACAATAACTTATATTGATTCGTGTTTGAGACAAGAATCGAGAGACATTTTCTTGTCATACCTTTCTAGAGCTTTGTAACCTACTCTAGAGTGAGAATAAGCATGACGTGAATCACGATTTTTTCTGTTTTTGCTCTCGTTTACTGGAGAAACTGTCGCCATGTTCCACCACCTAATTGAAACCCTGATCTCTGAAAGAGAGCATTTCAACCGCATCTGGTTTGCGGCCGATCAGTTAACGCCCCCCGCATTTAGCTATCAGGTCAACTTCCCACGCTTAGAGTTGGTTATTAGTGGTGAATATGAAAATGAACTCGAAGACCCTGAACAAGGCATTTCAACCATTAAGGTGCTTTCTGGTGATGCGCTCTATATCCCACCCAACTGTTGGAACAAACCCAACTGGCAAGGGGATTGTTCAGTGCTGAGTTTGCTGTTTGGCAAACGTCAAATGGGTTTTAGTTTAGTAAGTAAGCGTGAGGGAGAAAAAGGGTTCTATGATATCCAAAAACACAGTATCCAGACCCGTACCGGGCATGCTATCGACCATATTTTAGAGGCATTGAACGCGATTGCTCGCGAGCCCCAAAAGTCACCAATGGATGAACATCTACTGATGGCGCTGCTTTCCTATAGCCAATCTATGGTGTCCGAACCCTCGGACAACCTGAAAAGTGGTGACCTCTATCAAGGTATCTGCATCTACATTCAAGAGAACTTTCATCGGACTATCACGAGAAGCAGTATTGCCCGCCGTTTTCACATCAGCCCCAACCACCTTTCACGGCTGTTTAGGCAGCATGGACATATGACTTTGGCTGATTACATTACTTGGGTACGAATGGAGCGCGCGAAGTTCATGCTCAAAAAATACGATTTTAAGCTTCAAGAAGTCGCCACCCGATGTGGCTATCAAGACGTAAACTATTTCTTCAGGGTATTTAAATCTCGCTCAGGGCAGACCCCAAGTGAGTATCGCCAATCACTGTGAAGATTGGGCGCGTTGCCCCTTTACAAGTTGATGGGTGAGAATGGCTCTTATCGCTTCTGGCTCACGACTTGTGGTCAAGAGATGGCAGAACTCCTCATCCAGAAGAGACTTGGTTAAATGGGTAAAACTAACCAATAAGGGTCGGGTAGGAGGAGATGGCAAAATTAGTGAAATGACCAGCGATACTGGCCCAAGTTTCGATGATTGCCAGTCCATAGGCTCTGCCGACTTAATCACGACCAACGTCGCCCTCTCAATCAATGGAGTGATGATATGTGGCAGTGCAATCTTTTTTCCTGTGGCAGTTGATGAGTGCAATTCGCGGTTAAGAAAATCTTGTTCCAGCTTAGCACTATGTTCTTGACTTGCTAGGCTGGCAATCGTTGCAAGTACTTGCGCTTTGTCGGAGTCCTCGACGCGAGCAAAGTGATAATCAAGCTCGAAGGGTAACTGAAAGGTGCTAAGCGCTTTGAGAAGCGACAGGTTTGCTCGCTTGTTAGAGCGGTGCGCCGTGTTGACCAACATAAAGTGTTCAGCGACAAAGTCCATCAACACCATGCAGGCAAGCTCGGCGTCAGAGCCTTCTATGTGAAGTTGGCACAGATCATCTTGTTTTCCTGCGAGCGCAAAGACTTTAAGCGCGTGTTCAATGTTGGCACTGTCCCAGCACGTCAAGTTGTGCAATATCACCACAGAACGAAACATACCGCTCAAGGTTTTCAATCGATTAACCTTCCAACCCGAAAAACCATCCTCAGGCAGAACGAATGTAATTCGACGCTCTATCATGCTCTAACGACTAACCAATTCAACGCAGCGCTGAAGTACAGATTCGACATCAGTAAGGACCTCTTCGATCGTTACACAATGTATTTTGCTACCCGTGAAGCGCGCTCGATGCTCCACTTCAATGTCAGAGGCAATCAATACCAAGTCTGCATTAGCAATATCTTGGGTACTCAGTTGGCTCTCTATTCCCATTGCGCCCTGAGTTTCCACTTTAACGCCTATGCCCTGTTTTTGAGCAGCCTTACGAATGGCGTCTGCTGCCATATAGGTATGAGCGATGCCTGTCGGGCATGCGGTTACCGCAACAACCTTCATTGTTTTGTCTCTGTTTGATAAACCACAATTCATTGAGATTTAGATTACTAAGTTGTTGATTGAAGGTACACAATCAAGATCAAAAACTGTGTGATCAACGATGACCGTTCTGTATCTAGAGAGTCAAACACCAAGGTTACTAAAAGTATACTAATTGCAATTGGTTTTTAGGTTACCGTAAGATACCACTCAAGCGCTCGGAGTGATTCCTAGCCAACGTGAAACTAAGAGGTCATTAAACCATGAGCAACGTACTTATTATCAACGCACACCAACCTTATCCATTTTCAGAAGGCAAATTGAACGCGACACTCGTCGACAAAGCCGTGACACTTTTGCAGAGCAAGGGTCACCAGACTCGCGTGGTCACTATGCAAGAAACCATTGATGTCCCTGCTGAACTTGAAAACTTCAAATGGGCAGATCGAGTGATTATTCAATCACCAGTGAACTGGATGACCGTGCCTTGGAGTTTTAAAAAGTATATGGATGAAGTGTTCACCGCAGGTATGGGTGGTGACCTTTGCTTATTTGATGGTCGCACCGAAGCAGAACCGAAAAAGAACTACGGTACAGGCGGTGTTCTGAAAGACTCTAAGTACATGCTATCGCTTACCTTCAATGCTCCAGAAGAGTCATTCAATGACGATTCTGAGTATCTATTCCAAGGTAAAAGCGTCGACGATTTGATGTTCCACATGCACGCTAACTTCCGTTTCTTTGGCATGCAAGCGCTACCAACGTTTGCGGCGTATGATGTGATGAAAAATGCAGATATCGACAATGATTTCGCTCGATTTGAAGCGCACCTGAATCAGCACTTCTAACGATATCAAGCTTAAAGCACATTATTACTATGGCGGTTCAAACGGCCGCCACAGTTGATGAATCATCTGAATCTAACGTTGTGTAAGCGTCGCAGACGGATTCTCACCAAACAGCTTTTTATAGTTACTGGCGAAGAGTCCTAAGTGATAGAAGCCATGATTGAACGCGATCTCATAAACGGAGTGCTCGCCGTCACTAGTAAGCAAAGCCCTGCGAGCTTGGTTCAACCTCACTCGCAGGAGAAACTGGTGGGGTGACATGCCACAGCAAGAGTGAAACGTGTTTTGTAACGTTCTGCGACTCACATGTACGGCACTGCAAAGCTCGCTGATGGTTATTGGATGAGACCAATCACTACTCTCTAATGTTTGCTTTACCCGCTTCATGACTTTGGCACGTTGAAACAAAGGCTCCATTGAATCTTTGCTACCGTGAGACGAGCAAAGGACATCGGCTACAAAGTCCAAAAGTAGTGATTCATGAGTATGGTAAGACCAACCTACCGGTTGATTCGATAGCAATATCGAGAGGTAAGCTTTAAGTTGATGAGCATGAGATGTCGATACTACTTGGCTGAGCGTTACCAAACTCTCTGTCTCGACATCCAAGTGGTCGAGAATAGAACCCAAGGCTTGCTCGTCCAGCACCACGCCGTAAATCGAGAAATCTTCCGGCGTCACTAGCTCAAAGTCCAGTCCACCCGCGCGAAGCAACATATCGTCAGCGTCTTGCTGGTGATGATTCAGATACAGAGACTTATCAGTCGCACTTAACCCCAGCCACAGCCCGCCTTTAGTGACTTGGCAATCCTGCCTTAAACCTCGATTGCTCTCTTCACGAAACACATGAACCTTAGAAAAGCGTCGCTCGACAATACGACCATGATACGCACCATCCGTGATCTGATCATAGGCTTGGGCCCAATTGAACAATTCGTCTGCTTGTTGGTTTGCATCATTTGAGGGACGAATGCACAACTCTGGCGCAAACTTGCAAATGTCATCCATCACGACTACTCCTTCCAAAGGGATTCTTGGTGCCCAACCATGGCGCAAAATCTATTTAACCCATTGTTTAATAAAAAATTTAATGATTGCCATTTTTTGATATACATCTGGAACGCTATTCGCAAACTCACCCATTAGCTGCGAGACACGCTTATTGATAAAGGCAGCAAGAATCGAACCAATAAAGGAGTCGTCATGACAGCGAAGCACCATCGACAACCCTATCGTCGACAGCAAGGAAACCATGTATTTACGTTTAGTTCGCTTGCAGAACTGATGGCGAAAGCCACCCCTGAACGATCTGGAGATGCCTTAGCTGGAGTATGTGCAGAGTCTGCAGCAGAGCGCGTAGTGGCGCAGATGACGCTTGCAGATTTACCGCTCAAAACGTTTCTCAATGACGTCGTGATCCCTTACGAGAGTGATGAGATTACCCGACTGATCATCGATAGCCATGACAAACAAGCCTTCTCACTCATCGAGCACCTCACGGTAGGTGATTTTAGAAACTGGTTACTTAGTGATCAGGCTGACTCGGAAACACTGGCGCAAATAAGATCAGGGCTTACGCCAGAAATGGTAGCGGCGGTGAGCAAAATCATGCGCAATCAAGATCTCATCCTAGTCGCTAAGAAGTGTCAGGTTGTGACTGCTTTTCGAAATACGATTGGACTGCCGAGACGCCTTTCCACTCGTCTGCAGCCCAACCATCCAACTGATTCGCTCAATGGCATTGCCGCAAGTATTTTCGATGGCCTGATGTACGGGAATGGAGACGCCGTCATTGGCATCAATCCGGCAACGGATAACGTTCCTCAAGCGATAAAGCTGATGCAGCTTATGGATGAGGTCATCCAGCAATATCAGATACCAACTCAGTCCTGCGTTTTAACTCATGTCACTAATACCATTGAAGCCATTGAGCTAGGAGCGCCCGTCGATTTGGTGTTTCAGTCGATTGGTGGGACGCAAGGCACCAATGACACGTTTGGCATCAATCTTTCTATTTTGGAAGAAGCACAGCAGGCAGCGCTGTCGCTCAATCGCGGTACGGTGGGTAACAACGTCATGTACTTCGAAACGGGTCAGGGCACCGCACTGTCTGCTAACGCTTTTCACGGCGTTGATCAGCAAACTTGTGAAGCAAGAGCCTATGCGGTAGCACGCCAGTTTGACCCATTGTTGGTCAACACCGTTGTGGGCTTTATCGGCCCAGAATATCTGTTTGATGGTAAACAAATTATTAGGGCGGGACTGGAAGATCATTTCTGCGGGAAATTGCTGGGCTTACCGATGGGCTGTGACATTTGCTACACCAACCATGCCTACGCCGATCAAAATGACATGGACAATCTACTCACTTTACTCGGTGTCGCTGAGTGCTCCTTCATTATGGGGATCCCAGGCTCTGACGACATCATGCTTAACTATCAAACCACCTCATTTCACGATGCACTCTACGCTCGAAAGGTGCTTGGCTTACGACCTGCCCCCGAGTTCGAGAAGTGGCTGGTAGATACCCAGATTTTTAACGATGTCGATAAAGTGCGTCTAAACGACCAACTTGCCACCCCATTCTCTAATGCCATCAAACAGGTTAGCTAAGGAAAGTGACATGACAAAGGTAGTCAACATTAACAAAGCGTCAAACTCTGTGGTGACCAGCCCTTGGCAGAAACTGCGTAGCTTGACCTCAGCACGAATCGCACTGGGCAGAACTGGCAACAGCATCCCGACCGACGCACTGTTGTCGTTTCAGCTTGATCACGCCCAAGCGATGGATGCAGTACACTGCGCGCTAGATACTCAAGCCTTAAAATTCGAGCTTGAGCAGTTACCAATACTTCAGTCCATCGCGTCAGGAGAAATTCAAGCTGTCGAAAGCAAAATAACCGATCGCTTAATGTACCTTCAAAGACCCGATTTAGGGCGTCAGCTCAGTGACGCATCTTGGGCAAAACTGAAAAAACAGGCGTCCACATCTCAATCCCAACCCGACCTCGCTATCGTCATCGCCGACGGATTGTCATCAACGGCAATACAGAATCACGCCGCTCCCTTTTTAGAGCGACTTCTTCGAAAACTAGACGAAAGCAAATCATGGCACTTAGCTCCCATTATCATTGTCAAGCAAGGGAGAGTCGCTATTGCCGATGATGTCGCTGAATGCTTTAACGCTCGTATGGCGCTTATTTTGATAGGTGAAAGACCCGGATTATCTTCACCAGATAGCATGGGATTGTACCTGACGTGGGGCGCAAAACGAGGCGCCAAAGACTCTGAGAGAAACTGTATCTCAAATATTAGGCCTGAAGGCTTGAGTTACGACGACGCCTGTCAGCGAACGCTATACCTGCTCGAAGAAGCGAGGCGACTACATCTATCTGGTGTCGATCTCAAAGACCGCTCTGAGATTGACGACAACAGCAGTTCAACACTCAACCAAACCAACTCTAACAATTTTCTTATCAACCGTTTGTAGAGGGATCTACTATGACCAAACATCAAGAATACTTGTCGAAAAGACAGTTAAAAAGAGGCACCGCAGGGTGGATTTTACTTGCAGGCCTCGGAGTCTCTTATGTCATTTCTGGCGACTTCGCTGGCTGGAATTTTGGCATCGCACAAGCCGGCTGGGCAGGGTTTCTGATTGCTGCCATCGCCATGGCCGTCATGTACTTGACTTTAGTGCTCTCACTCGCCGAGATGTCCGCTGCCATTCCTGCCGCTGGCGGGGGGTACAGTTTTGCTAGGCAAGCTATGGGGCCAACTGGCGGTTTTGTCACTGGGCTGGCGGTACTCATCGAGTATGCGCTAGCTCCGGCGGCCATCGTCATCTTCATTGGCTCTGCGGTGAATGAGTTAATAGGCATCGATGGGCCCGTCGTTTATGCGCTATTTTATGCGGCATTTATTGGTATTCACCTATTTGGTGTCGGTGAGGCGCTCAAGGTTATGATGGTGATTAGCGGTCTAGCCGTTCTCGCTATCATACTGACCGCAGTTGCACTCATTGGTCACTTTGATGCCAGTAACCTGTTTGACATCGCACCTGCCACTGCAGCAGCGACAGAACTCCTACCTTTTGGTTGGTATGGTGTTTGGGCTGCACTGCCCTTTGCGATGTGGCTGTTCTTAGCCGTTGAAGGGGTGCCTCTCGCCGCAGAAGAAGCTAAAAATCCAGCGAAAGACGTACCAAAAGGTATTATTGGCGCGATGGTATTCTTACTCGTCACTGCCGCACTCGTTGTCTTTCTACTTGCAGGCGCTGCGGGTTCAGAGCTGATTGGCGCAAGTGCTGTACCTCTGGTCGATGCGTTAAAAGTGACGAACAACCCTACGATTGCGACCTTAGTGAACATGCTTGGACTTGCTGGCCTTATCGCCTCATTCTTCTCGATTGTTTACGGCTATAGCCGCTTGGTTTTTGCACTATCCAGAGCTGGGTATCTGCCGAAAAGCTTATCTTTAACGAGCAAGAACAAAGTGCCATCTCGCGCTCTGATTGTTCCAGGCATCTTTGGATTTGCTGTGTCTCTTACTGGCGAGGGAGACTTGATTTTGGCCATGGCTGTTGTTGGCGCAACAGTGTCCTATGCCTTGATGTCGCTTAGCCACATCTTACTGAGAGTGAAGCAACCAGACCTTGAGCGTCCGTATCGTACGCCGGGCGGGGTTGTTACCTCTGGGATCTCACTCATCTTATCGCTAGTCGCACTTACCGGTGTGTATGCGTTTGACCCATCGGCGTTCTATATGACATTTGGACTGTTTGTCATTGGTGGGGTTTACTATGGCCTTTATAGCCGCAACAACTTAGTTGCATCTAGTGCAGAAGAAGAGTTTGCAATGTTGTCCGTCGCAGAGCAGGAACTCAATGCTGATGTAGGTTAATGTCAACAAGGGTCAGACATTGCGTTCGCAATGCCTGACCCTCTCTATTCATTTGAACGGCTATTTATCAAGCAACTCTTGTAACACCTGCTTATAAACATCAACCGGCTGAGCACCCGTCAATGCACTCTCTCGGTTGAACACCACCGTTGGGACAGAGCTAATACCCGCTCGCTTCCACATATCTTCTGCTTGTTGAACTTGCAGACGTGCTTCTGGGTTGTCGAGAAGTTGTAGTGCCTCTTGGCTGTTTAGTCCAACTGCTTGTAGCTCAGTAGCTAATACTTCGCGGTTACTAATATCTTTCCCCTCACCAAAGAACGCACTGAAAAGTCTCAGTTTTAGCTCAGTTTGTTTACCTTGTGATTTAGCGTACTCAAGCAAGATGTGCGACTCGAACGTATTAAGCATTTTCATATCGTCGTCGTACTGGAATCGGAAGCCCAGCTCTGCGCCTAAGTTCGTCAGGTTTTCACGCGCACGAATACTATCTTCTTTTGTCGTGCCATATTTCTCTGCCAAGTGCTCACGAAGATTTTGACCTTCCAACGGCATATGAGGATTGAGCTCAAACGGCTGCCACTCAAGATCGATACGATCCTCGGCACCCAGTTCGCGTATCGCCTGCTCTAGTCGCTTGTAACCTATGATGCACCATGGACACACAACATCCGATACGACATCCAGTTTGATTTTTTGGCTCATAATGACTTTCTCTTTGTTGATACTTTCTTATATTGAAATTCTTTCTTTTATTGAATTTCTAGTGACTAGGTATATTATGGTGACCTATATTTCTGTTTCAACCAGTTACCATTTGGTGACCTAGGAGCTTTATCGTGGAAAGCCAAATCAAGATTGATAGTCGCGGGCGTAAGTCGGTAGAAAACGTCTGCTCAGAGCCCTGTGCGATCGAGAAAGGCATGCGCCTGATAGGTGGTAAGTGGAAGGGCTCCATTATCTATCATCTCAAAGATGGTCCGGTGCGTTTTAATGATCTAACGCGCCTGCTAGGCGGCGCTAGTAAAAAAATGGTCGACCAGAGACTGAAAGAGCTTGAGCTGGAAGGCATGGTGGAGCGCAAGGTTATCAGTGATAGGCCGATTGCCGTCAGTTATGAGCTTACCGAATTTGGTCAAAGTGCGCTGAAGATACTCGACGATCTGCGTATTTGGTCAGAGACGTATGATATCCAACTTCGTGCCTAAGCCTGATAGATCAAGAAGAGGGAGCCTAGCGGCTCCCTCTTCATATCAAACAACGCATACTATAGCTGTGGCTCGACAATGACGAACTGACTGGTGCCTGCAATAGGGGCATACCAGTCTCCACCATCGACATAAAAGGTCGCGCCGTCAACGGTAACCGTCGTTGCATTCTCTGGCACTAATTGGACGACTTTACCCTGCATTCCCGTTACCGTTGACTGACTCTCACTATTCACACCAGCTTGAATCTGAGGTTGCGCAGAAACGGGTGGCTGTTCTACATAAATGTAGGTGTCATTACTACGCTTGTAATAAGCGTTGTCTATTACCGCATAGCTAATTCCAGCAATCAAAACAAACGTTGCGCCTTTAGGAAGTTTTCTATAGTGAAAACTGCGGTGCACTGGCGCTTTTTGAACTGGCTTAAACGCGGACTTCACCACCACTGGCTTCACTTTCGACGGTGGGACAGGGATCTGCTTGGCAGCGGCTGGAGCAACCAACGCGGCAAGTAAAGTGCCAATAATCGTTCGTTTGATGTTAAGTTTACGAATCATGCATCTCTCCAATTTGTCCTTTGCAACAACTAAAATTTCAGTTGGCAAGTCACGTGTAGGGATTGGAAAGATACGCGGTAATTTTGCAGGAAAGTTGAAGAAATTGTGGAGATGAAGAAAGTGGTGCAATCAAATGTCGCACCACGTTTGAAATGAGCTTAGTAATCTAGCGTTCCACGAATTGGATAGTTGTTATTTGGATCGCGAATCCAAGCAAGACCGCGGGATAGCGCGCCTAATTCCGGTCTTACAAACGGGTTGTTTGAGATATCGACAACATGAAGATTGCCATGCTCATTCACCACAAACAGCCCTGGTTCAGCGAAATTATGGTCTGTCTCCTTCTCAGAACGCGGCAAAGAGATATACACGCCAAGCTGCTTCATCTGTGCTTCCGTCAAACCGTAAGCCAATGGAAAGCTGACATCTAACTGCTCTAAATGCTTTTCTAACTGCGCTTTAGAATCACCAGATACCGCTAGTATATCCACACCTGCATCAGCAAATGCTTGCTTGTAAGACTCAAGTTCGTTCAGGTATTTGGTGCAAAGTGGGCAGTGCTTACCACGATACACAAACACCGCCTGCCATGTTAAACCGTTTTTGGGCTCACCAAGTGTGACTGATGAACCATCCAATAACGTTACTTGTAGTGATGGAAACGCATCGCCCGCTTTTAGTTTTACCGATGTAGACATACTCACTCCTTCATTCACGTTCTCATAGGTTGCCATTGATTGTGGGTCGAGATCCCCATACTTTCAAGTAGTTAACTTTTGGTAACCTGGTCAGATCCTATATTTGCAATATTTGTAAAAATCATTTGTTACAATTACTATTTTTCGCAATCCAACTTTCTTCAATAATGCGCCCAACAAAACGAAGGCAGTCACTAATAAGAGCGGCTGCGCATTACTGGAGACATCACATGCCTATTGCACTTTTTGCACTTACACTCAGTGCCTTTGCCATTGGTACCACTGAGTTCGTCATCGTTGGATTAATACCAACTATGGCTACCGATCTTGGCGTTTCACTTCCTTCTGCCGGGCTACTGGTTAGCTTATACGCGCTTGGGGTAGCGGTTGGCGCACCTGTACTGACCGCGCTAACAGGAAACTGGAAACGCAAATACGTTCTACTCTCTGTTATGAGTTTGTTTGTCGCGGGAAATCTTTTGGCTTGGCAAGCACCTGGCTATAACACTCTTGTCCTTGCGCGCATCCTGACAGGTCTTGCTCACGGGGTATTCTTCTCCATTGGCTCGACCATTGCGACAGGCTTGGTTTCTAAAGAGAAAGCCGCGAGCGCTATCGCCATTATGTTTACTGGTCTGACTGTTGCTCTAGTGACAGGTGTTCCGCTTGGCACTTACATCGGACAAACTTTCGGCTGGCAAACCACGTTCTTGGTTGTTGCGGTACTTGGATTAATCGCCCTAATTGGCAGCGCTTTCCTTGTTCCAAATAACCTAAAACAGCCACCAGCGGCAAAACTATCAGCACAAATGAAAGTACTCGCGCAGCCTCGCCTGCTTCTGGTGTACGCGATTACTGCACTGGGCTATGGTGGTACGTTTACCGCGTTTACTTACCTTGCACCGATCCTAGAGCAAGTGTCAGGTTTTGATTCAAGTGCCGTCGGCTTGATCATGTTGGTCTATGGGGTTTCTGTTGCTATCGGTAATATCTGGGGTGGGAAAATGGCAGACTCTATGGGTCCAATTAAAGCCCTAACCATTATCTTCGCGGGTCTTGCTGGCATTCTACTGGTGTTCAACTTCACGGCAGTAAATCCGATTGCAGCCGTCATCACTATCTTGGTATGGGGTGCATTTGCCTTCGGTAACGTCCCAGGTTTGCAAGTTTATGTAGTGAAGCTAGCAGAGAAGTATGCGCCTGATGGGGTTGACGTTGCCTCAGGCTTAAACATCGCGGCCTTTAACGTTGGTATCGCATTAGGTTCATGGGGTGGCGGTCATATCGTCGCTGAAGCGGGGCTCATGCATACCCCTTGGGTTGGAGCGGTAATCGTCATAGTTGCACTGTTACTAACACGCCTCAGTGGTGCTCTTGATAAAAAACAAAGCGCAATCCCAAGCGTGGCATAGTTCAAACCAAAAGGGCTCATTCTATGTGGGCCCTTGTCATTTATGTATTTTTCAAAATAGACTCTTACAACCTATCATCATTTGGCTGTATTCATAGTAAACGAATACAGCCAGCCAACAATCAGTCCCCACAAAGTCGCATTAATTCCCAAAATCGTCACACCCGATAGCGTCACCACCAGAACCAACAGAGCTGGCTCCCTGTAATCTGGCGAATCAAACGCACTTTGCAGACACATCATCAGGGTTCCAAGCAGCGCAAAGCCAGCAAGCATATGGGTGATTTCCTTTGGAAAGGCTAAAAACATCGACACCACGACGGAAGCTAATAGCCCAGCAATGAGATAAAACACCCCTGCCCAAATCACGGCTTTGTAACGCTTGCTCTTGTCCGTGTCTACATCGTCATTCATACAAATCGCCGCCGATATCGCCGCTAAATTGACACTAAAGCCGCCAAAGGGTGCGGATAGCACGTTTGCAAGACCCGTCCCCACGAGTACAGGCTTCACGGGTGTCTCATATTGATAGCTTTTCATCATCGCTACACCCGGAAGGTTTTGAGACAACATGGTTACAATATAAAGCGGCAAAGAAATATTGAGCATTGCTGACCAATCAAACATGGGCGTAACCCAGCTCGCTTGGGCAATCGAGAGCTCTGGGTTTGAGAACAACTCACCATCAGCAGAAAACGCCAAAGCGCATCCAACAACAAGCAGCAGCAACATCGTGTACTTGGGCACAAACCGCTTGCTGATGATAAAAGTGAGAAACATCCATACAAACGCATTAGGTGTCGTCATGGCGGGCTCAAATGCACGAACGCAGAATGGCAATAAAATCGCACCTAACATCGCGGTTGCAAGAGGGGTTGGAATACGTTGCAACGCTCGAGCAAGCGGAGAGACAAGGCCAGTGATAACAATCATTAGACCAGAAACAACAAAGGCACCTATCAAAGCAGGCATGTCATATTCCGTTGCTGAACTTACCAGTATCGCAGCACCCGGCGTCGACCAAGCAGTCAAAATTGGCATTTTGTAATACCATGAGAAACCTATCGACGTGACTCCCATCGTTACACCAAGCGCGAGCAACCAACTCTCTATTTGCGCGGGTGACGCCCCTGCTGCCGTCGCTGCTTGCAATATGATCACCACCGAACTGGTATAACCGACGAGCACAGCAGTAAAGCCCGCGGTTATGTGGTGCAACGTGGAAATATTTTGGCTCATTGTCATCCCTTTCTGTATAGTAACTCCATCTGTGCGCAATAACGCACAAAACAAAGATAGCACTGTGCGTTATAACGCACAACAGGAACAGAGCCAATGCAAGACTCCAAATTTAGGTCTGAGATCGCCCAGCATCTAAAATCAGAGCGAAAGAAGAAGAAATTAAGCCTAGATGCGACATCCAAACTCACAGGCGTGTCCAAAGCCATGCTTGGACAAATAGAGCGAGAAGAATCGAGCCCGACGATCGCAACTTTGTGGAAGATCGCCAGCGGACTTCAGACCTCATTCTCGGCGTTTTTTGCCAACGAACCAAGCTTGCAAACTCCCGAGCGGCTTTTTCCTGACGATCCTAGAATGAAGGTAAAACCGTTATTTCCTTTTCAAGAAGACACTGGTATCGAGGTCTTTGAGATCACGTTGTCAGGACATCATCAGCAAATGTCTAGTCCACACAGCGTGGGAGTGATTGAGCATGTGCATGTGATAAGTGGCCAAGTGCAGATATTCTTTGACCAAGAGTGGCACTTACTAAAGGCCGGTGAAAGCTTGCGTTTTTACAGTGACCAACCGCATGGCTATGAAGCGGTATCAGAACACGCGGTATTCCACAATATCGTGAGTTACCCTAGATAATAAAGGCAGTCATAGTACTGCCTACTCATACTGAGCAATACTGTCATCAATGCTACCTATAGAGTACAGCACCAACTCCTCCGGATTTTCCCCTTCGCCTAACGCGTGTACATCCTCACCCTCAGCAATGAGCTGTTTGATGATGGCTAACCCTCTCTCCTGCGGCACTTGAATGATGATAGGCATCTCAGAGGCAGACACACCGTACTTAGTGGCAATAAGCAGCTCTTTTACCCGCTCTTTCTCGCTTTTTTCCATAAAATTCAATCCTGTTGAATACGCTGTCTAAAAAACTTCACTACGATTTATTTTAGCTCGTCGGCCAAGCTTCACCCATTCTTCTAATCATTTCTAATTTCGTTCGAATTGCCCTCGAATTCTGATCTGAATTACCTTGCTTCCAAAGTGCTCTAGGTGCCTCAGCAAAAGGCTAATCGAAAATTATTTTGGGAACATGGTTATGAAGAAAACAATACTCGTCTCTATTTTGGCAGCGAGCTCTCTAAACGCGAATGCTGTGACATTCAAAGGACCTGATCTTGACTATATCGCCGCCGCCGAAACATACGGCATTACGGGCGAGACATGGGAAACGCCCGAGTTTATCGCCTCAGCAATGCCACACGTCTACAAGTTCACCCACAGCTACACCTTACACAAAGGTGACTATGTCCTAGAGCTTCCTCAGGGTAAGCCTATCGATCTCACCCACGTTATGGTGCCTGATTATGACGGTGAAATGTCCGCCAAAGACTTCATGCTTAACCGCATGCAAAACCACAACGCCGTTATTCTCAAAGACGGCAAGCTTGTTCATGAGCATTTTGGTAATGGTATGACGGAGTTTTCTCCTCATTTGGATATGTCTGTCTCTAAGTCGTTCACGGCCATGGCGGCTGCCATTGCGGTTGGAAGAGGTCAATTGAGTTGGGACGACTTCGCGGTGAAGTATGTTCCAGAGCTTCAGGGCTCCGCTTTTGAAACCGCAACCGTTCAAGAAGTGTCAGACATGCGTACAGCCGTCGTCCTCGCACCGGGTACGAAAGAGAAGTACTGGGATGTTCGCCTATCTAACGCACAGGGTTATTACGGTGAAGAGGCTGCTGAGCCATACCCAAATGGTACCTTAGACTTCTTCCCGCTGATTAAAACGCGCCAAGCCTATGCCATGGGTGAGAAGTACGACTATCAAGATGTGAACTCAGAGCTCCTTGGTCTCATTGTCGATCGTGCTACTGGTCAATCCTTTACCAACATCCTCGAGCAAGACCTGCTACAAAAAGTTGGGGTCGCCGCCGATGCTCACTTTATGTCGGATAAAAAGGGGCTGGCTATGGGCTCTACCGGTATGAACATGGCAACCAAAGACCTTGCACGTGTAGGTCTACTTTTCCTCAATGACGGCAAAAATGACAAAGGCGAGCAAGTATTGCCTGCAGAGTTTGTAAGAAACCTATGGAAAGGCAACAAAGAGGTTCGCAGAGCGTGGCAAAAAGGGAAAGAATCGGTGCTCGCGTCAGGCTACTACAAAGATCAGTTTCGCATGTTAGAGATTGGTAAACACCGAATCCTAGCCATGATTGGTGTTAATGGGCAAATGTGTGTGATGCACAAAGAAACCAACTCGGTGATTGCGCTCAACGGCGCCTACCCTATGGCAGAAACGCCTCGCTTTGCGTCAATGCAATTCCATCAGTTAGTTCCAAGCATTCTCGATGCACTGGAGCCGTCACAATGAAAACACGTTGGACGCCAATACTGATAGTTTCGCTCTTCAACGTAGGTTTTGCACAAGCAGAAACCACACAACCTGACCCAAGCGATTTAACGCAAGTAAACTCATTTGTCTTTGGTACCGTGGATAATCAAGGCACGGTAAAAGGTATGGTAGGTCTAGCAGGGCAATACTCAGAAGGCAACACCTTCATGGGACTGGTCGAGCACAACCTTGCGACCAAAACCAACAGCACCGGAAGTAAAGACAACAACACTCGTCTTCGCTACTTTCAGGTGCTGGACGTTGATAGCGCGGCAATCAAGCAAGCCGGATTCTCTGTCGATTACATTCGCGGTTGGGAGAACACTAATGGTATCGGTTCAGACTTGGTCGCCATCGGTACCATAGCCAAAGTAGCTACACCTTGGGAAGCGCTCTCGATCTATCCCAATGTCGCTTATGTTATGGGAACGGCGAGACAGGATGGAAGCATGGACGCTAGCCTAAGCGGCTATCAACTGAATCTATTCGGTTCATTGTCTATTGGTAATTGGGGTCAATATGCCGTATTCCAACCTCAGTACATGCATGTGAGTGGTGACGTTGACTCCGATAAAAACAGCGGAAATCTTAG
Organism: Vibrio sp. KUL80; assembly: GCF_059725495.1. Lineage (NCBI taxonomy): Bacteria > Pseudomonadati > Pseudomonadota > Gammaproteobacteria > Vibrionales > Vibrionaceae > Vibrio > Vibrio sp. KUL80. The sequence continues at coordinate 1,094,709 of NZ_AP045842.1, read as the reverse complement.
AGTATTTGGCGATGTCTTACAGGTGAAAACAGGCTACGGCCAACCGATTTCCAAAGATGGCTTGTGGTGGGTTGAAGCTTCACACACCTATACCAAGTCAGAGTTGGAGGCGAAATCGAACTCACGAGGCATAGCCTTACCTACCGATAAAGATCATAAGTTTGAAGTGGGTGTGGCGTACTACTTTTAACTCTAAAGGACAGATAAGCTGAATCAATTAATATCCGCCTTGAAATGACCAGACAGATAGATACCATTGCGACGCTTTATCCTACCTAGTAAAGCGTCTCCTTCATAAAACCAAACCGAGAAAGATCGTACGATGAAAAGACTACTGACGGCCATTGCAACTGTGGTTACGTTTTCTGCGAATGCAGGTTGGATAGGCAACCATAGTTTGAATATGCAGTTTGTGAAAAGTGACTTGATCCCTTCAAGCAGTTTGCATGATAACTCTCCCGCTCAAATTGTCTTGGGACGACTAAACGGAGAACCACAGTTTTATATCGTTTTTCCACATAGCTCAGTGTGCTCCGATTTAGGAACTGATATGGAAACCACGGTATTGGAGATCAATGAGTTGAAGGTAACAGCAACGTCAGGCTGTTACTCAGGACTTTACACTTACGATATCAGGGACAACGATGAAGCTGAACATGCGATTGAGTCTCTCATAAGCGCCGCAAGGACAGGTAAACAATCGACCATAGACGGCCAAAAAATCCCAATAGAAGGCTTGTTAGAACAGTGGCGTACTTTTGACGGTGAAGCTTCTACATTGTGAATGCGGCCTGCAAAAGGCTAACCATGCAACAACTGTTCATCCTAAAATACGCAGATGTAAAAAAGCCCTGAGGCGAAGTCAGGGCTTTTCAATTACGAAGTGAATTAGTCTAATTCAACCAGATTCTTCTCAAACGTCGCGTGCTGTGCCTGAACGTCTTTATCAGGACCACCCGTCATTGAGCTCACCACCATGATTGAAATCCAAGATAGAATGAAGCCAGGGACGATTTCGTAGATATCGAAGATACCGCCAGAAAGCTGTTTCCATACCACAATAGTCACACCACCGACGATGATACCTGCGATAGCACCGTTACGGTTCATGCCTGCCCAGTAAAGGCTAAGTAGGATTGCTGGACCAAATGCCGCACCAAAGCCCGCCCAAGCGTAAGAAACAAGACCCAATACTGAGCTGTCTGGCGTCATAGCAAGTACAAGCGCAATCACAGATAGCAGAACAACGCCAACACGACCGACCATAACAACCTGCTCAGACGTCGCATCCTTATTGATGATTTGCTTGTAGAAATCTTCTGCTAATGCTGAAGACGATACCAATAGCTGTGAATCCGCAGTACTCATGATTGCCGCTAGAATAGCTGCAAGTAGGATACCTGCAATCACTGGGTGGAATAGTGCGTTAACAAGCAGCATGAAGATCTTCTCACCATCAGCCAGAACGTCACCACCCGTGTTAGTGATGTACACCAAACCAACCACACCGACTAGTAGTGCACCAATCATTGAAAGACCAGACCACACAACCGCGATGCGACGCGCTGTTGTTAGATCTTTATTGGTGCGTGATGCTTTGAAACGCGCCAAAATGTGTGGTTGACCGAAGTAACCAAGGCCCCATGCGACCAATGAAATGATGGCAATCGCAGACAGAGGCTGGCCTTTCGCGTCATTCCAAAGTGTCAGTAGTTCAGGGTTAATCGCTTCTAGGTCTGCCGTTAGCTGACCAAGACCACCTTGCATACCGATGACAGGGACAATCATTAGCGCAGCTGCCATAAGTAGGCCCTGAACTAAGTCAGTCCAAGATACCGCTAGGAAGCCACCAAATAGCGTGTAAGACACAACACAAACCGTGCCGATAATTACGGCGATTGTGTAGTCTAAGCCGAATACCGTTTCAAACAGTTTACCGCCTGCCACTAGACCAGAACTGGTGTAGAAAAGGAAGAAAAGCAAAATGAAGAACGCAGATACAACCTGAATCACCTTAGAGTTGTCGTTAAAACGACGAGATAGATATTCAGGAAGAGTCAGAGCGTCAGTCGTAATACTGTAAGTACGTAGTCGTTTCGCGCAGATCAGCCAGTTCAGCCAAGTACCCACTAATAGGCCACCTGCCAACCAAAATGCCTCGATACCGGCTGCGTAGGCGTAGCCTGGCAAGCCAAGTAGTAGCCATCCACTCATGTCTGATGCACCAGCAGATAGCGCTGCAGGCCAAGGGCCTAAAGAGCGTCCACCAAGAAAGTAGTCGCTTGAGCTCGCTGTGCGCTTATAAGCGATCACACCGATAGCAAGCATCATCGCCAAGTAAGCGATAAAAGTTGTCGTAATAGCGAAGCTATTTTGAATCATTATTATTTCCTCATCCTAGAATTCAGCCTCCAACATGCTTAGTGCTGGAGGCTGGTAGGGCGGCGTGGAGCGGGTCCGAAGACCTTAGCCACTAGCTACCAAGTTCAAGCAAGGTAGCGTTGCCCCCCACTGCTGTGATGTTGATGGTTCTTGTTCTTTCCGTTATGAACCTCAACACTAGATTCGGATCGTGCGACGTTGGAAGTGACGCCAGATCCGTTTCAGACACCAAAAGACCTATCGCTCCATCGCGATTAGCCAGTTGATGGTTAACCTGCCATTGTGTTTCTTCAGAGCCTACAAGACCGACTACACGTACATCGAAATCGATGAAGGTAGTGGCTTCTTCTAAAGCGACAATCTGGACTAGGTTAGAAGGCAGCTGAGAACGCTCGACTGCCGAAATTAAAATTTGATTAAACTTCTCGTTACCAGAGCAAACAATGACGCCATTGCCAGCAATAAGCGCTGCTGTTATTTGAGCTACTGCAGCAATCTTCGCTTGCGCCTCTTCACTCTCAAGCACCACCAAAGCCACGCCACGACCTGCGGCATAAAGCTCATTGGTTTCGCCCGTTGGCCCCGGCATCACATGCGGGTTAGCCAGCAGAATATTCGCTTGTTGAACATGAAACGCCATCACGCTTGCTAGCGTCGCGTTCAGCTCAGCCATATTGCGCTGAACAGAAAGTAAGCACTCACGTTGCTCAGCAAAATTGGTGACATTCCAGCTCTCCCATGCATTCAAAACATCAGAGAAAATTGTTGCGTTATTAACCATGACTCTTTCTCCTTACTTTGAAATGGAAGCGGTGCCGTTGACGACATCCGTGAAACGATACAGATAGTGAGGACCTCCAGCTTTTGGTCCCGTGCCCGATAGCCCTTGCCCACCAAACGGTTGAACACCGACTACCGCACCCACCTGATCTCGGTTGATGTAGCAGTTACCGACTCGAACGTGCTTCTCAATCCATTCGTAAGTGGACTCATTGCGGCTATGTACGCCAAGCGTTAGACCAAAGCCGGTCGCATTGATGCTGTCGACCACTTTCGGCAGTTCAGACGCTTTAAAGCGAACAATGTGTAGGATTGGACCAAAGTGCTCTTCTGTTAGAACGGAGATATCAGAGATCTCAAACGCACATGGCGGAACAAAGTCACCCTCTGCACACTCATCGTCTAGAGATAGCTGAGCCACTTTCTTGCCTTGCTTAGTCATCGCTTCGATATGAGCCAAAAGCTTTTGCTTCGCGTTGGTATCAATCACTGGGCCGACATCAGTCGAGTGCAGGTATGGCAAACCAACTTTCAGCTCATCCATTGCGCCTTGAATCAGGTTGATCACGCGCTCTGCGATATCTTCTTGGATGTACAGCACACGCAGAGCACTACAGCGCTGACCCGCTGACGCAAACGCTGAGCGAACCACGTCACGCACCACTTGTTCAGGGAGCGCGGTAGAATCCACAATCATCGCGTTTTGACCGCCGGTTTCAGCGATAAATGGCACTGGTGCCACTTGACGGGCAGCTAGGGTGCTATTGATGCGCTGCGCAGTTGGTGTCGAGCCGGTAAAGGCAACACCAGCAATCGCGTTGTGAGAAGTCAATGCATGACCCACATCCGCGCCGCGGCCCGTAATGAGCTGGATTGCGCTTGCTGGGAAGCCCGCTTCAAGCATCAACTCAACCGCGCGCACGGCAATGAGAGAAGTTTGTTCTGCAGGTTTAGCGACTACGGTATTACCTGCCACCAAAGCGGCTGTCACTTGACCAAGGAAAATAGCCAATGGGAAATTCCATGGACTGATACAAACAAACACACCGCGACCACCGCGAGTCATCGACTTAGATTGACCATCAAAGCCAAGTACCGATTGTGTCTTGAAGATGTGTGGCTGCTTAGCGTAGTAACGACAGAAGTCGACCGCTTCGCGTACTTCGTCGATGCTATCGTGAATGGTCTTGCCCGCCTCTTGATGACAAATTGCCACCAGTTCGTGCAAATTCTCTTCTAGCTTGTCTGCTAGGTTAAGTAAGCACTGACTACGATCGGCATACGGAAGCGTTGACCAAGACTCGAATCCTTCCTCAGCCACCTTGATAGCTTCGGAAACATGATCAAGGTTAGCCATAGCCACCTGACCAACAACGATGCGGCGATCATAAGGTGCAGTAATCGTATCTACTGCAGCACCTTCCTTGATCATGCTTTCGTATTGGGACTGCCCATTGATAATTGGCGCACCCTGCCACTGCTTGCTACGGAATACGTCCACTTTGTGTTCGTACTCTTTCACTTCGCTCTCGATATCAACGTTGACGCCAATCGAGTTTTTACGATCGCTAAAGATCGCCGGTGGCAGTTCAATGTTAGCGTTATGCAAGGTATCGTTCGCGTTGAGTGCATCGACGGGGTGAACCGTTAGGCTCTCAACCGGGCAACGAGCATCCACCAAACGGTGTACAAAGCTACTGTTCGCACCATTCTCTAGCAGTCGGCGTACCAGATATGGCAGCAAATCTCTGTGACTACCCACCGGTGCATAGATTCGAACTGGTTGCTTATAGATATCCATCACATGGTCATACAGGGAGTCACCCATACCATGTAGACGTTGGAATTCATAATCAGTGTGCTGCGCCATGGTCGCAATCGCAGTTACAGTGTGAGCATTGTGGCTCGCAAACTGTGGGAAGATGTTTCCACGCACATTGTCACTAAGAAGGAAGCGAGCACAGGCTAGGTATGCCACGTCAGTCGCTTCTTTACGGGTATAAACAGGGTAGTTATCGTAACCCGCTTGTTGAGACCACTTGATCTCGCTGTCCCAATACGCGCCTTTAACAAGACGAAGCGGGATCAAATCACCCTGCTGTTTCGCAAGTGCATTGACCCAAACCAGTACCGGAAGCGCACGTTTAGAATACGCCTGAATAACCAGACCAAACTTACTCCAGCCTTTAGCGACATCACTGCGGTAAACCTTTTCAAATAGCTTTAGAGAAAGTTCAAGACGGTCGGCTTCCTCCGCATCAATGGTAATCGCAACATCGAGCTCGCGAGCGCGAGTCAATAGTTGTGTCAGCGTATCGCATAGCTCGGTCAGAACACGCTCTTCGTTCGCCACTTCATAGCGCGGATGCAGTGCAGAAAGCTTAATGGAAACAGACGGCGCCGGACTGGTATCTAGACCGTATTTATCACTGCCAACTGCCTCGATGGCCATTAGGTAATCTTTAAAGTACTTATCACCATCCGCTTTGGTTAGCGCCGCCTCACCCAACATATCAAATGAATAGGTAAAACCACGGTCGCGCATCTTCTTCCCGTTCTTCTGCGCTTCACCAATACTGCGGCCTAGCACAAACTGGTGACCCATGACCTTCATCGCCTGATACATGGCTTTGCGAATCACAGGCTCAGAGAATTTGTTCACCAAGCGGTTAACTGCTTTCGCTGGGCTTTGAGATTGTGAATCTGGCAGACCCACCACTTTACCGGTCAGCATCAAGCCCCAGGTTGAAGCATTCACAAACACAGAGTCAGAGTTCTTTAGGTGTGACTTCCAGTCAGCCACGCTGAGCTTGTCGCGAATAAGCGCATCTGCCGTCGCAGAATCAGGAATACGCATCAAGGCTTCCGCGAGACACATCAGCAAAATACCCTCTTGAGTATCTAAGCTGTACTCAAGCAACAAAGCATCAATCATCTGAATCGCATTTTTGTCAGCACGAATGGCTTCAATGAGCTGGGTGGTTTTCTGTGGGATCTGATGGGCTTCGTCACCTTGCGGTGTTGCCAGAGGTAAAAGCTGTTTCAACCATTGAGACTCATCCACCATATAGAGTGGAGAGATCAGTGACCAGAGCTGTTCAAGCGGCTGCTCGACAAACTCCGTTTTTAGCACATCTGTTGCTGTAAACATGTGTGTTCCTCAATCTCTACTCAGCCGAAAACATCGACTGGACTACTACAATGGCAGGCAGTGTATTTTGAGCGCTTGAGAATTACTTGTCAAAAACTCCGAGCTTTTTGCTGATTTCTACGCTTATTAACAAAATTAATACAAGGTCACATCCCTGAAGGCAAAACAAATCGTTACACCTTGTAACCATGGTAACATTTTAATTTAAAACAACTTGAATACCGAGGAGTCGTGAACACTGGAAAGGAGCCACTCTTGGAACGCTTCTCATGCATTCGAAAAGCACTAACAAAACAAAATGAAGACCACACCTAGATTGTCGAAATCGGAACCGGAAAGCCAGTTAGTTTGCTGACTGGAATTAAACGTGGAGCTAAAGAGTTTGATATGGTTTTGACCGATATACTGCGACCCGTCACAACGAATGTAGCCCACCAACTTGGTCTAGGAGTTTCTCTGATTACAGACGAACCCAATCAGTTCAACGGAATAGAGTCGGGCAATGTTGCGGCTTGGTAAGCTAGGAAAGAAAGACTGACGCCCCATATTAGGGCGTCAGTAAAAGGTAAGATCTTATAGCTTGTACATAGAGATCGTGGAAACGGTTTGCCCGCCAGTAGACAAGGTACGACGGTTTAGGACACCTTGATCCCATTTTTGACCTGCCGGTGCGTACTCCCAACGATTAAACTTAATGTCGCTGTCGTGACACTCAGTGTAAGCGCTCTCCATATCATCGGCATCACACCAACGAATAGTGCTATTTAGCTGAGTCAGTGTTGCTTTACTGTCATTATTTAGGCCATTCGTGGTGAACCACCAAAAGTCCATATCAGAAAGTTCTTCATAGGTAGCGGTAGCTTCAATTTCCTCTAGCTGACAGCCTGAGTTAAACTCCTCACCGTTCACAGTCACACCGTTTGCATCGAAGACGTAAGTTGAAGTGGCAACGACATCACAACCAGCTTTGGTTTCTACAGCATTCCAAGTACCGATAAAGTCAACGTAGCGCTCCGATTCGCTGCTGTCGACAATGTAACTGAAGCTCAATGACTCTGAAACTCGACCGTCGTGAATACCCGACTCTATGAACGACTTTTTGATCTCCGTGTAAACACCAGATACTGAGTCATAGCTAGTCGATAACACTTCGCGTTTCATTTTGGATCCGTCTTGGTCATCACTGTCATCAAAGGTAGTGATTGAGAAACCAGTTAGATTTGCTTCCGAACAGTTCTGGTCATCCATACATTGGTACAATGTTCCAAACTGGCGCATGTACTCCCAGGGAATCTCCTCGTCGGCGTCTGACTCTGACTCTGGTGACAGCAGTGAGTAATCAAAAGTTGAACCTAAGTCAAACTTGGGATTTATATCTCTAATATCTTCACCATTACATTGAGCAAGCCCATTACCCGAGTCCTCAGGATTTACATACTCGGCATCCAAGCCAAACTCATCGATACAAGTTAGATAAAGCTGCGCAAACACCTCAGTTACGGCTTGGTCATTAGAACCAACAAGTCTAACCGCATTGTTTGTATCTAAGCGCATGTTTTCATTGATCAGGCCGCGCGTCGCTTCAAACAGCTCTTCATCGAGTAGTTTGTCTGCAGTTACATAAAGACGTTCTTTTACGTCATAAGGGTTTTGGGCTGACAGAGTTGAGTAGATCGTTCGTACGATATTACCCGACCCTCTCTGCCATTCTGTCAGTACCTCATTGCTGCCACGCTCAAGTCCCTCGAGTGAATCATTGAGGTGCTCCAATGCATCCTCTTCGGAAACCCACTCTGTTAGACCTAACTCATCTTGTAGGTCATTTGCAGACTCCAAATCATGAAGAAGCAGATTATTCAACGCTGCAATCATGCCGGGACCCGGTGAGGTTACACTGTCTGGCAAAGTGATAGAGCCATTGCTAGGATCATCCATGCTTTGCAAAATACGCGCGAGGTTAACGGCTTTCTGATAGTTGCCTGTCGCTTCAAATGGTGAAACAACATCACGGGCTGAGGTGCTACCGATACGGAGACCATTGCTTCCGCCTAGGAAGAAAGTAATCGTATCTCCGGCATCGTAATTGTATACGCCCTCGGCATCAGTAAAACCGAACTTGCCGCTTGGTTGCGAGTGATAGTAAATACCCTCAACAGCCGCATCAATAAATTGTCCTTGCCCTACTACGACCTCTGGGACCTCAGTCTTCGAGTCACTACCACAACCCGCTAAAGAGACAACAGCAATAATTGAGGCTGCCAATACTGAACGTGTAAACTTCATGATCTTCCTTCCGTTTTTTATAATTGGCTCTAGTAAATAGAATTCGTTTACACATTCAACTTAAGAACTAGTCTAATAGGATCACCATCACACTTCGCACAACTGATCGCTCAAAGCCTAAACAGATATTTCATCTTATTTATCAATAATTTAAAATGAAATATAGAATAAAAAATCGACTTAAATCAACGATAAACCAACAGGTTTACCCGCTAACCTCGAAGGTGCTGGTTTGAATATTTGAAAATTATCCTTCACTCTGAATACCAGTAAGCTTGCAACTTCTAAGGTGTCATACGAACAGCTCACTGATAGCGGTGATGGACTTGCTATCGGACGAAAAGCAATGATTATTCCAGGCCTGCCTGCTCATCGCTTTCCAGTGTCATCCTATCGGATTAAAACTCGGACTGTCGGGCGACGCGTAAGGTAGCTAAATACAGAGCACTTTTGCAGCCTCTCGCCATTGCGGCTCGATGAGAAATTGCTCCACTCAAGGTTAAATGCCCATTTTGCCCCATTGGATAGTGGGGGGTTATCTGGTCGCCAGGAAAAGCGAACAATGCCTTGTCATGAAAGAGCACCAATTAAATCTATGCGTGTACGGCTGCCCGTTGTTTACGATGTGAACCAACACACCGGTATTTATACAAAGATGACCCCTAGATGTAGCGTTAGGTCAGGACACTGCATCCAAGTGTGAAGAGACAAGTTAGTAACCCCCGTGAATCACTCGCTAGTATTTTTCCTAGCGAGTGAATTATTCGCTCATAACCTAAGCTAAATCTTCCCCGTTACTCGCGATTACCTTTTTGTACCAATAGAACGACTTCTTTCGAGAGCGCTCTAACGTACCATTCCCTTTATCATCGCGATCCACATAGATAAAGCCATAGCGCTTACTCATCTCACCTGTAGATGCCGCAACTAAGTCGATACAGCCCCAAGGCGTATAGCCCATTAATGGCACGCCATCTTCAATAGCATCGCCCATGGCTCCAATGTGTGCGCGCAGATAGTCAATGCGATAGTCGTCATTGATTTCACCGTTTGCTTCGACTTTATCCTTAGCTCCCAAACCGTTCTCGACGAGGAACAAAGGTTTTTGATAGCGATCGTAGAGCGTGTTCATCGCAATTCGCAGTCCCATCGGATCGATGACCCAGCCCCAATCACTGGCTTCTAGGTGCGGGTTACGAATGGACTTCACGACGTTGGCTTCACTGGTGTTGCCCTTGTTCATGTCTGCGGAAGCACAGCGTGAGGCGTAATAGCTGAATGAAATGAAATCCACGGTGTTTTTGAGTATCTTGAGATCTTCGTCATGAATCTCTAGTTCAACACCTTTATCTCGGAACGTACGCTGGGCGTATGATGGGTAATAGCCTCGCGCTTGAACATCAATAAAAAACAGGTTTTCTCGGTCTTTGTCGAGTGCCATTTTGACGTCTTCAGGCTTACATGAATATGGATAGAAGTTACCACCCGCTAACATACACCCTACTTGGTTTTCTGGGTTAATCTCGTGGGCAATTTTCGTCACCAAAGCACTCGCGACGAGCTCATGGTGGGCAGCTTGGTATTTCACTTGCTCCTTGTTTTCGCCTTCTTTGAAAAGAAGACCCGCACCTGAAAATGGACTGTGGAGCAAGATATTGATTTCGTTGAAGGTTAGCCAATACTTCACCAAACCATCAAATGCTTCGAAACAGGTACGTGCATATCGTTCGAAGAAACCTATCATCTCACGGCTGCGCCATGAGCCATAGGTATCCACTAAGTGCATCGGTACATCGAAATGGCAAAGTGTTACCAAAGGCTCAATACCATGCTTTTTGCACTCTCTAAAGAGGTCTTGATAGTACGCTATTCCCGCTTGATTTGGTTCCAGTTCGTCGCCCTTTGGAAACAAGCGTGCCCAAGCAATCGAGGTGCGAAAGACCTTGAATCCCATTTCCGCTAATAGAGCAATGTCATCTTTGTAGCGATGATAAAAATCGATAGCATCGTGGCTTGGGTAATACTCTGCTTCGTCCAGTGAAACCTGTTCGCGAAGCCCAAGTTTTACTGGCATTCGATTATCACCGTAAGGGATCATATCTACAGTTGTTAGACCCTTACCACCTTCACGATAACCACCCTCAGCTTGGTTAGCTGCTATGGCTCCACCCCACAGGAAATTCTTTGGAAATACCGACATCTTTACCCCTTAAATCCGACTTTAAAGTACGATTTGCTAGCGTTTAGAACACTCTATGCCAGCCCATAGCTCGCTGTAATCCAGTTTTTTATGTTGATGTGCTCTCGTTCACAACAATAAAAGTTACCGGTATCATGTTACCAGTAACATCGATAATATGAACCATAATTTAGACGTTTATCGAATTGTGCGGAGTGGATCATATTTCGATCCCAGAGGAGGAAACTTGGGGAAGTGCATTGTTGTAATGGGCGTTTCTGGCTCAGGTAAAAGCACGGTTGGCAAGAAAATAGCTGACACACTAGGCGCGAAGTTTATCGATGGTGATGATCTTCACCCTCGCGCAAATATTGACAAGATGGCCTCTGGCAACGCCTTAACAGACAGTGACCGAGCACCATGGCTAGAGCGCATTAACGATGCAGCCTACAGTCTGGGCCAAAAGAATGAGCATGGCGTCATCGTGTGCTCTGCGCTCAAACGCCGCTATCGAGATACATTGCGTTTCGGCAACAACAATCTCATCTTCGTCTTCCTCGATGGCGAATTTGAGCTAATCAGACAGCGTGTAAACCAGCGCGGTGGGCACTTTATGAAATCTTCTCTATTGCAAAGTCAATTTGAGGCGTTAGAGAGACCAGACTGTGAATTAGACGTCGTCACAGTGCCGATAGACATGCCGCTTGATGCGGTCGTTCAGGCTGCTGTGAAAGAGATCCGTATGAAACTCACTGATGTCTCGCTTGAGGTGGTCTCATGACTCATCAAGCCATCATGGCGGTCACCCAACGAATTGAGAAACGCAGCGAGTCCTTAAGACAAAGCTACCTCGATGCGATGACGCATCAACAGGAAGCCGGTCGAGGGCGCAGCCAGTTATCTTGTGGCAACCTAGCGCATGCGGTAGCAACAGCAGGTTGTGCAGACAAGCAGCGCTTACTTGATAACACTAGCGCCAATCTTGCGATTATCTCGTCGTACAATGACATGCTGAGCGCTCACAAGCCTTACGAGGTCTACCCCGAGCAGATCCAAACTGCGCTGGCTAAACTTGGTCATACCGCGCAAGTGGCGGGCTGTGTTCCAGCAATGTGTGATGGGGTGACACAGGGACAGCCTGGAATGGATATGTCTCTGTTTTCTCGAGACTTGATTGCCCAGAGCACCGCATTCTCGCTAAGTCACAACATGTTTGATGGTAACTTGCTATTGGGAGTTTGCGATAAAATCGCCCCAGGACAGCTCATGGGCGCGCTGGCTTATGGTCACCTTCCCACAGCGTTTATTCCCGCAGGACCAATGACGACGGGTATCTCCAACGATGAGAAGGTGTCTATCCGCCAGCAGTATGCAGCAGGCAATCTCGGTCAGATGGCACTGCTCGATATGGAATGTCGTGCTTATCACGGCGCGGGCACATGCACATTCTTTGGCACCGCCAACACCAACCAGCTCGTTTTTGAAGCCATGGGGCTAATGCTACCTGGAAGTGCATTTATCGCGCCTCATGACCCGCTTCGTCGAGTGCTAACGGAATATGCGGCGTTAGTCATTGCAAGTAGCAGTGCCACATCACCTCGCTATCGTCCGCTTTACGAGGTATTTACCGCAAAAAACCTAGTGAATGGATTGGTCGCTTTACTGGCTTCTGGTGGCAGCACTAACCACAGCATTCACATGATTGCTGTCGCTAGAGCGGCGGGATACATTCTCACATGGCAAGATCTCAGCGATCTGGCTGATGCAGTTCCACTGGTCGTTAACATCTATCCAAATGGATCGGCAGACATCAATGACTTTCAAGCCGCAGGCGGCGTGCCTGCTATGATGACCCGCTTGGCTCAGCAAGACCTTTTACATCAAGACACATTAACCGCGTTTGGTCACTTCAAAGATCAGCTCAGCTATCCGGCACTTGAAGAAGGAGACCTCGTATGGAAGCGCTCTAAAGGCTCTAGCGACCCGGCAGTCATTGCCAATGAAGGACAAACTTTCCAAAGCAGCGGCGGTCTAAAGGTTCTCAAAGGAAACCTGGGGCAAGCGGTCATTAAGGTCTCTGCGGTCAAGAAAGAGCACCGTGTTATTGAAGCCCCCGCAAAGGTATTTAACGATCAAAATGAAGTAGAGCGCGCTTATCAAAGTGGCGAGCTTAACTGTGATTGCGTTGTGGTAGTGCGCTTTAATGGACCAGCAGCAAACGGAATGCCAGAGCTTCACAAACTCATGCCACTGCTAGGTAACCTTCAGAAAGATGGTTTTAAAGTAGCGTTAGTGACCGACGGTCGATTATCCGGTGCATCAGGGAAAATTCCTGCTGCTATTCATGTCTCTCCAGAAGCACTCAGAGGTGGTGTCATTGCCAAGATTAAAGAAGGTGACATAGTGCGGCTAGATAGCGTCAAAGGATGCCTAGAGGTACTCAACGACCTTGACTCCAGAGACTGCGTGAAAATAGATAACGAACTCGGTCAAATGACCTGGGGAAGAGGGCTTTTTGCGCATTGCCGCCAAACGGTTTCAGCGGCAGATCAGGGGGCGAGCTTTCTGTACCCAAGCCTAGAAAAACACAATTTGGAGCCTGAACTCACCTAGAGGCTTTCGCCTTCAGTTAGGGTAAAGCCCATATCAAACACTTTTTGCTCAATAGTTTCTCCAGTTAGCGCCGATAGCAACAGCTCGGCGCTTTTTTTGCCTATCTCAAAACGCGGCGTTTCGATACTGGCCAATGTGGGACTAATGACTTTACCCATATCAAGTGAGTTAAAGCCCACCACGCTGATTTCTTCTGGCACTCGGCGCTGCTTGAGTCGGCATGCCATAATGGTACCGATCGCAATATCATCGTTAGTACAGAACACGCCATCAAGCTCTGGTTGAATAAGCAAAGCTTTATCGAGCAAGGTGCCACCAAGCGGGAAGCTAGAGTGCTCTTTGGTAAGGATGTGGAGTGGTTCAAGACCCGCTTCAACGACTGCCTTGTCGTAGCCCTGCATACGAAGCTGAGTTCGTGTATCCATGCGAGCACCAAAGTAAGCAATGTTACGTTTGCCTTTAGCAATCATCTTCTTAACGACCGTATAAGCGGCATCCATGTGATCAAGCCCTACTGCCATATCGATTGGATTTTGTGGTAAATCCATGGCTTCAACGACCGGAATACCCGCCGTCTTAATCATCTGCAAGGTACGCTCTGTGTGATTGGTATCGGTGAGTATCAGCCCATCAACTTGATAAGAGAGAAACGCTTCAATTTTCTTCTCTTCGATATCCTTATCATAGCTGTAGTGCGCGATCAAAGTATCGTAGCCAAGTGGATTAGTGACCGATTCAATCCCTTGTGCAAAGCTCGAAAAAACCTGGTTGGAGAGTGAAGGAAGTAACACACCGATGGCTTTACTAGACGACTTAGACAGCATCGCTGGCGTTCGGTTATGGATATAACCGAGCTCTTCCACCACCTGAGCAATCTTGTCTCTTGTGGCTTGTGCAACTGACTCAGGGTTTCGCATGTAGCGACTTACCGTCATCTTAGTGATTCCAATGCGATCGGCGATATCTTGTAACGTCGGGCGCGAACGTTTAGCTTCCATAGTCATTCAACGAACTCTCAAGTGTTATCAAATGTTACTGTAACATTTTTAATATTGTAGAGGGAACGGAAAACAGTGATTTACTGAGGATCAGTATTACAGGTGGAGAATAAAGAATTTTTATTCTTATTCAAATAGATAGGTAACATTTTCTAAAAGATGTGTGTTCGGATTCTTAAAATAAAAGTGTGGCGAGCGATCTCGCTCGCCACACTGAGTGTTAACGATATTCGTCATCAACCTTGATGTCTAGGCAACGAGTTTCTGACAATGCCTTATACCATTGACCGGATTTCTTAACGCGACGATTGCGATTGTCGTCCAAGTCGATTTCCACCAAACCATAACGGTTCTTAAAGGCGTTCATCGGTGAAACGTTGTCGGTAAATGCCCATAGCATATAGCCCTTACAGTTTGCACCATCCTCAATAGCTCGCAGCAGGTGGTAAAGATGACGAGAGATAAAGTCGATGCGATAGTCATCCTGAATCTGACCATTCTCATCCTTAAACTGAACTTCGTTCTCAATGCCCATGCCGTTTTCACTAAGAATCCACTCAATATTGCCGTAGTCATTCTTAATGCGCATCGCCATGTCGTAAACGATAGCGGGATCAATCTCCCAGCCGCGAGAGAAGTTCATTTCACGACCCGGTAGCTCAAAGCCACTAAAGTACTTCTTAGGGTGGAATGGCACATGTTTTGGCC
The DNA here is from genome assembly GCF_059725495.1 of Vibrio sp. KUL80. Lineage (NCBI taxonomy): Bacteria > Pseudomonadati > Pseudomonadota > Gammaproteobacteria > Vibrionales > Vibrionaceae > Vibrio > Vibrio sp. KUL80. The sequence goes on along the minus strand of NZ_AP045842.1, from coordinate 1,079,615 downwards.
ACTCAGCCTCTGGTGCTTTCACTCGGTGCGGGTAGTAAAGGTTAGCACCAATGAAGTCCACCGTATTGTTTTTGATAATGGCGAGTTCTTCCGCTGATGGCGCAAAATCAATACCGTTACCCTTCAACAAAGTCAGTAGCTGTTCTGGATACTCACCTTTAATAGCAGGGTCTAAGAACACTCGATTGTAGAACAAGTCATATACTTCTGCCGCGCGCTTATCGTGTGCTGCGCTTGAGCGAGGATAAGTAACCTCTGGGTTGAGAACCACTCCGATTTTGCCGTCATAACCGCCTTCACGGTAGGCTTTGACGATTTTCGCTGTCGCTAGATTCTTCGCGTGGTTCCACACCATCCACTTGTTGGTGTCCTGCTCATACGGGTAACGAATGGCATCGAGGAAGACGCGCGTTTGAACCACAATCGGCTCATTAAACGTAAACCAGTGCTTCACCTTGTGACCGTAACGTCTAAAGACCTCTCGCGCATAATGCACAAACATATCAACGACTTTAGGTGAGCTCCAGCCGCCATAGTTGTCTAACAGGTAAGCTGGAAGTTCATAGTGTTCTAGGCAGAACATTGGCTCAATGCCTTTCGCCAACATAGTATCGATCACTTGATCAACATAGGTGGCATACTCTTCATCAACGATTCCCTGCTCATAGTCGAGCATAAAACGAGACCAGTTGATTGAGCTGCGGTAGTGGGTCAAACCCACCACCTGCATTAAATCAATGTCTTCGACATAGCGGTTGTAGAAGTCCGTCGCAACAGCAGGGCCGTAGCCATTGTGCCAAACCTTACGGTCGTTTTTGTACCAGACATCGATATAAGAGTCTTGACCTTCTTTCTTTCCACTCCAACCTTCGGTTTGCCATGCTGATGCAGCGGCACCGAGGATAAAGTCTTTTGGAAACTTCATAGAATATTGGGTCATTATTAATCCTTACGCTAATGCTTCTTTAGCTTCAACTTTCTCTTCTTCAGCTTCGAGGTTATCAAGCTGCTCTTTAAACTGGTTCTCACAAATCTTCACAAATGGTAGGTAGATGATGATTGCGGTAACAATACAAGCAAGCTGCGTTACCACGGCACCTAGTGAACCACCTGTTGCGAGCCATGCACTGAGTATCGGTGGACAGGTCCATGGAATCATTACCACCGCCTTGCCAGCGAAACCGATAGCTGTTGCGTAGTAACCAATAACACCAGTGACAAGTGGAGTGATGATGAACGGTATAGCAAGAACCGGATTAAGCATGATAGGCATACCAAATACCACCGGCTCATTGATGTTGAATGCACCCGGACCCACAGATAGCTTAGCGATTTCACGCATATCCTTACGCTTCTTACACACTAGGAATACAGCAACTAGAAGACCGATTGTGACACCAGAGCCACCGATGCTCATGTAGATATCCCAGAAAGGCATGGTAATAATGTTCGGGATTTCTTCACCATTTTCATAGGCAGTCATGTTCGCAGCAATCGCACCAAGTAGCAGTGGCTCACGAAGTGGTTTAATCATCTGGTTACCGTGAATACCCACCACCCAGAATACTTGAGCAAGGAACATCAGAAGCAGTACGCCAGGAAGACTTTGGATTGCACCCTCAAGTGGACGCTGAATCGCAGCATACGTCGCATCATAAAGCGTCATACCTGAGATTTCGTAGAATGCGAAACCGAAGGTCGCGATTGCAGTCACAGTAATGATCGAAGGTAATAGCGCCGAGAAAGAACTCGCAACATTTGGCGGTACAGAGTCTGGCATCTTGATCTGTAGAGAGTTCATAGTAAGTAGTTTGCTATATACCTCTACCGATAGAATCGCGATGAACATACCAAGGAATAGACCTTTCGTATCCGTGTACTGACGCGCAATCACGTTAGTCACTTCGAACGCTTCTCCAGCAACCACAACTTCATACGTCGTTGGGATGACGGCTACGAAACAGATCACAGCAAGCAGACCTGAATAAGCATTATTCTGACCATTCAGCTTACCGAGCTCGAGACCTATCATAAAGATGGCACCGATAGTCAGGAAGTTCAGCGTCGCGTAGTTGATTTGTCCCATTATTGGGCGGTATTCAGCCAGAAACGCAAAGGTTTCAAATGCTGCAAGACCCGACTGTGTCCCCATTACCATGTTAGAAATCAGTACGCCAAACGCACCAACGATAATGACTGGCATCAACATAACAAAGGCTTGTTTGATGGCCATGACGTATTTCAGGCTAGTAAACCAGCCCGCCCAATAATTGAGCTTTTCTGTAAACGCATTATTCAGCACGATCTATCCCCTTAGGTTCGTGTTATCCATTTTTGTTACGGGTAACAATTTCTAAAAACAAAGCAAAAACCGAATAAATGTTATCTTGAGCACGAAAAATCGGATAAATACGCATCAAATTTGAACTACGTAACATTTTTGCCTTATCACGTCTTGATGAAGGTTACGTTACCCGTAACACTAGAAACATAAATCGAGCACACGAGGTGCTCTTTACAGGAGAAGTGTTATGAAAATTCTATTGCTATGTTCTGCGGGTATGTCTACATCAATCTTGGTCAAAAAGATGGAAGAAGCTGCGAAAAATCAATCAATTGACGCTGAAATCCTTGCAGTGCCTATCGCTGAGTTTGAAGCAAAGCTAGCCGATTGGGACGTTTTCTTATTAGGCCCGCAAGTAAAGTTCCGCCAGCAAGAATTCTCAACGCTAGCTGCTAAGCAAGGTAAAAAAGTTCTGGCGATCAACCCAATGGACTACGGTACGATGCGCGGCGACAAAGTTCTTGCAACGGCAATCGAAGCGCTGAGCGAAACAGCTTAATTAGAGGTATTAAAGTATGGATTTAGAAGTCACTATCATGGGACTCATCTGCAACGCAGGTGAAGCAAGAAGCCTATCAATGGAAGCGATTAAATGTGCTCGTGAAGGCAATATGGACGGTGCTAAGCAATTCTTGGTGCAGGCTGATGAAGCGATCCGCCAAGCGCATTTAGTTCAAACCGAACTCATCGGTGCCGATGAGGGCGAAGGTAAGATCCCAGTCACCTTAGTGATGGTCCATGCTCAAGATCATCTAATGACGACCATTCAGGCAATAGAAAATGCCCGCGAAACTGTCCACTTGTACCAAAGATTAGGCAAACTCGAACAAAAGGTCGCTAACAGCGCCGAATTAGCTTAGATCTAACCACGCCCTGTCTTCCCCCGCTCCTCGCTCGACAGGGCGACTTTTTCACATAGCAGTCAAAGCGCACAACAGATCCTCTGCAAACCTACTTGCTGATTAGCGTGACTTCCATCTTATATCTCACCACAGTTTTGTATTACAATATAATGCCGTATTTGCACTGCACTCGCTTTGCATGATCCTTTAGCGCCCAACTCAACAAGGTTTTTTGTGTCTTCTCAATCTTACATCCGAAAGAACTTCTCGCTTGCCTGGCCATTAGCACTCAATGCACTGCTGATGCAGTCAATGCTAATGATCGATACGCTGTTGGTCTCTCCTCTCGGTGAGATACCACTCGCAGCAATGGGCATCGCCACCACTGTTGTCGCTTTTGTGCTCGGTATCCAGATGGCTTTGGCTAACGGTACACAATTGGTCCTAAGCCGCGCAGTAGGCTCTGGAAGAAAAGACGCACTTTCGAACTCTTTTTTGTCTGGCATGACAATCAACTTCTCTGTGGCGCTTCTGTTCTGGATCTTGTTAACCGTATTCGAGCAGCCTTTGCTGTCTCTGATAACAGACAAGCCAGAGCTAAATGGCGAAATCAGTGGATACCTTGATATCTCGAAGTACTTAGTCCTATTTACCGCCGTTACTCAGGTCATTACCGCACTATTCAATAGTATGGGGCGCAGTAAGATCCCGTTTAAAGGTTACCTCCTAGAGCTCCCTATTAACACGGCGCTTTCTTATGTTCTGATTCACGGTGTTCAATTAAGCGGTACTATTGAGTTTGCGGGCACTGGGGTTCAAGGCGCCGCAATGGGCAGCGTTATCGCTATCATCATTCGCATGGTGTTCTTATGGTGGTGCCTACGTTTAGAGCCTTTGGTCGAACTGAAAAAATCTAAATCGATAGCAGCGATGCTTACCAATATGAAAAAGCATTTCGCCGAGATTTTCCCTGTTGCCGCTAATGTGACCATTCTGTCTATTGGTGCAACAACATACCAATTGCTCTATGCTCAGCTAAACATCAACGCCTACGTGGCAATTACCCTAGTCTTCCCTTGGATTCGCGCTGGTACGCAATTTATCACTGCATGGGCGCACTCTTCAGCGATTACCATCAGCCAAGCTATTGGCTCTCGTAAAATGGACGACCTGACGAAAAACGTCGATACCAGCATCGATGTGGCGGTCGGTATTTCAGTCGTTTGTGCGGTATTCTTTGCCGGGATGCATTTTGTGCTCGCGGATATTTACCCTGATCTTGACCCTGCCACCTATCAGGCCCTTGCCGTCATCGCCCCGCTTTACATCTTCCTGCCGATTATTCGCGGCTACAACACAGTCCATGGACATGTATTAAGAGCACTAGGTAAAACTACTGCGGTATTTAAGATCAACTTTACGGGTCAGTGGGTAATATCTATCCCATTGTGTGCACTTATTATTCTTGGATTTGATGGCTCAATATTCTGGGCGTTTGCAGTACAGCCATTTGAAGAGATGGTGAAAGCACTACCGTTTCGCTCGCTAGCACGTAAGTCTTTGAAAGAGTTCGATATGAGCAAAGCAGACAAGCTTATGTATGATTAATAATTGCTAATTTCGATGACAAAAATCTAGCCACTTTCAAGTCAGTCCAACATATCAATGTTGGGCTGACTTTATTTCACGCCCTGTAAACTCCTCATAAGAATCACTCTTCTTGTAGTCACTTTCCTAATTGATTCAGGTAATACATCCGATAGAACTATCAATTATCGCAAGCTAGGTCACAAAAATCATACAATATATCGCCCCTTCCGTGACTGCAATCAAGCTACATATTCTTACATCTAGCAACACTTCGTTTAATCATACAATATTATTGCATACTAACACCAAGGAACGTGAAAGAGAGCGATATTATGCGAGTATCTAAAGTAGCAGCAGCGGTAGCCATCTCAACCGGACTTCTCATGGGTTGTAATGGTCCAGAAGTGGTTGATGAGAGTAATGGCGGTGGGAATAGTGGTGGTGGTACAACTCCTACATCGGAGCTAGCCGGTAGCTATTGGCAGATTTCTGAACCAAGCTCAGCAGCAGCTCAATCAAGCGCAGACTTGCCGAATGTGTATGTCTTCGATGGAACAACTCAACGTTACTATAACGATGATGATGACTATGGCACTTATACCATCTATACAACGACTTCTCCTGATTACGTTGATGATATCGATACGAACACTTTAACTTTCAAACACTACGACTCTGAAGGAAATGAGACCGTAACGACAGGTACTTACGAGGTCGTTAATGGTGAATTGAAAATCGATACAAGCAGCCAAGGTGAGCTATCTGGTACTGATCAATCAGAAAATAGCGAAGTAACAGCTGCGGTAACTGCAGCTAACGACAATGCGGGTTTCAACAATTCCGTTCAAATCCAAGACACCTTAACAACTGATGTGGGCGAGCTTCGTCTTAAGCTTTCAGACTCATCAACGGGTGCCACTGTTGACAGCATCGCATCTGGTCGCTTGACCGTTGACGTTATTTATCAAGTAGACGAAGACACCGCGCAGGATGCAGACGGCACTGGGGATAACGCATACATCTCTCTTTACACTAACGGTACTTCCAATAAAAACCTATACGGTGAAGTGATTCTTAGCGAAGGCAAAGTTCAATACCGCGGTGCCGGTGTTGGCGGTGTAAGCGGCGGCTCAATCACTGATGCAGGCGGCACTTTCACTAATGGTGAAAAACTTGCTATTGAGGTGACATGGGGCAATAGCGAATTTAAGTTTAAAGTAAACGGCGAAGAGTTTACTGGCGAAATCACTGAAGATGCGGCTGTTACCGTGATCTCATTGAAGATTGGCGACACTAGTAACACAACCAACTTTGAGTTTATTGGTGACAACTTATCTGTCTATTCAAGTGACAGTGGCTCTGAAACTCTGGTATTTGAAGACGACTTCGATAGCTATGCTGTGGGGCAAAATCTAAAAGGTAACCCATACAACAGCAGCACATCCGAAGCGACGGTTATTGGTGATGGTGATGCAGGTGCACCTGAGCCAGGTGATTTCCCAGAAGCCGTTCACGAGTACAATTTCGATAACGGTGACTTTACCAGTGATAGTGGTTCTGATGGTACCAGTGTTAAGTGGACAGGTAGCGCTGGTCTCAGCACCACAACAGGTGCATTGGGCGACGATGCCACTGCTGCTAGCATCATCCAGGATCAAGCAACAAAAAGTTATGGATATGCTTATTACACATCGGATGCAAACTCTGGTGCTGAGCAAATTGAAGGCTCATTCACACTTGAAACTGTCATAAAGAGAAACAGAGCCAATGATATTGATGTAGCACTCGTAGATTGGGCAGATACGAGCAACTATTTGGGTTATAAACTCTATATTGAAGGCGATAGCTCAAGCACTAAAGATATGCTGAAATTCAAGGTATACGGCGGTCAGGTCGATGGAAGCAATCTATCAACAGAGGCGGTTTCAGATGTAGCGATTGTAGATGATACTTGGTACCACATTACAGCCGTATATGATGAAACTACAAGCCTTGCTAATGTGTATCTAAATGGTATTGAAGTAGCAAGCAAAACTGTTAGTTGGGAGCTTGCAAAAAACGCCGGTGACAAATTTATTCTTTTAGGCGGAGCTAGCAGTTCAGACAAAAACTTTGACGGTTCGGCAGATAATATCGCTCTTTGGAACGTTGCACTAACGCCAGAGCAAATTATCGAGCGTGCTACTAAGTTTGGTCTTAACGATAACTAATAACATAACCTACCCAGCAAGCTTAGTGTCTTTCGCTAAGCTTGCTCAACTCTCAATTTCACAGACTCCACACCAACATTGTAAGTAATAAGCAAAGCTGCTTTTGGGGACACGTGTAGGGTGTCCCGTTTTTTTTGTTCTAGGACGTTACCTATGATGCATCAAGCTCGAAAGCTCGCACTTTCCACCCTTATCCCACTTATTCTGACCGCTTGCGGCGGGACTAACTCAGGCAATTCCGGTATTCCAAATACACCCGATATCGATGATTCTGGAAACTACTATGTATTGAGTAGCGCTTCACTCATATCGGATGGTCCAGCCAATATGGATACCTACGATTTGATCGAAAGTGTTCTCGGAGCAGGCTCTATCGAAGCGCCAGATCTCTACGGCGAACATAACCACAGCGGGGTAAAACACATCACAGAAGACAGCGATAATCAGGTCGGCGACTATTTTCGTTTTACTATTCATCGAGACCTAGATGGTGATCGAGATACGGATAAGACCGATCGCCAACGCAACGAAATCAAGGTCTACGACAAGTCTGAAGACTCGCTCAAAGGCTTTATGGACACTACGTTTGAGTACCGTTGGAAGTTTCGAATCGATGAAGATTTCGCTGTCACCAGCCACTTTACCCACCTATTTCAGCTAAAGGCGGTCTCTGACTTTGGCGACCCTGTCAGCCAACCCTTGGTCACCATTACCGGCAACACCAAAAGCGGTGTCAGTGGATTGGAAGTACGTCATGTCGATAGCCAAGACGCTAAGACCATGCTGCTTCATACCTCACAGCTAGGCATTGATTGGGCGACTCAAATACAAGGACAATGGCTAGAGGTATTTGTAAGCGCCAAGTTCAGCGAACAAGGCTCACTGGAAATGTCGGTGACACCACTTGGGTCTGAAACACCGCTGTTTACTGTCAATGAACAAAATATCGAGCTTTGGCGCTCTGGCAGCAATGGTAGTACCGACAACTTTGTACGACCGAAATGGGGTATCTATCGATCTCTTAATGACAAAGCGGGACTGAATGCCGGAGAGGATGAAGTCTGGTTTGCTGACTTTGAGATAAAAGAGGTTCAAAAGATCGAGCAGTAATCCCAAAATGCCGTCATCCCCTTGAAAAAGGGGATCTCACGCAGCGTCGGAAACGTAAATTAGTCATTACTTGTCAGTTAGCTATGCGCTTTAGGAGATCTTCACTTTCGTGAAGATGACGAGTGTTTTTTTAAGGTGACAGATAAAGTAGCTTCGCCGGAGAGGACGAAGTCTGGTTTGCTGACTTTGAGATAAAAGAAGTTCAAAAGATAGAGCAATAATCCCCAAAAATACCGTCATCCCCTTGAAAAAGGGGATCTCACGCAGCACGTCGGAAACGTAAATTAGTCATTACTTTTCAGTTAGCTACGCGCTTTAGTAGATCTTCACTTTCGTGAAGATGACGAGTGTTTTTTAAGGTGACAGATAAAGTAGCTTCGCCGGAGAGGATGAAGTCTGGTTTGCTGACTTTGAGATAAAAGAGGTTCAAAAAATCGAGCAGTAATCCCAAAATGCCGTCATCCCCTTGAAAAAGGGGATCTCTCGCAGCACGTCGCAAACGTAAATTAGTCATTACTTTTCAGTTAGCTACGCGCTTTAGTAGATCTTCACTTTCGTGAAGATGACGAGTGTTTTTTTAAGGTGACAGATAAAGTAGCTTCGCCGGAGAGGATGAAGTCTGGTTTGCAGACTTTGAGATAAAAGAAGTCCAAAAGATCGAGCAGTAATCCCAAAAATGCCGTCATCCCCTTGAAAAAGGGGACCTCTCTCAGCGTGTTGAAAACGTAAATTAGTCACTACTTTTCAGTTAGCTACGCGCTTTGGGAGATCTTCACTTTCGTGAAGATGACGAGTGTTTTTTCAAGGTGATAGATTGTGTCATTTCGACTATTTCTCTTGAAGTCTATACCATTTACCCACTCCAAACGCCCTGAGCAATAAAGACACACTTACTAACAGTTTTGCGGGCAAACTTTACCCATTTTGTGAACGCCATCCGCTATACTGCACGCGAATTTATCGATACAACCAATTATTGCTAAAGGTTCATCATTGCTTAAACGTTGCTATCATCTGCTTGTTACACTGCTTATTGCCGTATGTGCTCATACTGTAATCGCAGGCGAGCACGTGACGTTTGACTCAGCAACAGCCGATAGCCACATCATCACTGCACTGACGTTTTCTGAAGAAAACACCAACGTTATCGATTCCAATACCGACGATGAAGGCTCGGTACTCAATGACAATCTCGGTCCCTATTTTCTATCGACCTCAAGACGTATCATCGAAGATGGTCATGGTTCTGCGGTCAATACGGCGCCTGATTACTTTCTTCTGATTGCCTTTTTGACTCCAAAGCTACTCGATGTCGCCATGGAGCCGTCTCCACTTATTAGCCCACAAAGCGATTGGACGAGCAGCGCTCGCTATGCCTCTTCGCGGCTGTCTGGTTGGAAAGAAGCCAACACCCTCTACGTTCAAAAGCACGCTCGCCACAGTTAACTCTCTCGGCTCAGTTTGTCCGAGCCATTGCCACGCGCAGCCCAATAGCCATTTAGGTCATTTTGCTAGCTGATCACGCTAACCCGTTGATCAAAGCTACCAGTCTGTTTTTCTGATATTTAGAAAAACATCGGTGCCTTATTTCGTCACGACCCTACGCCTGCGCTCGACACAACTTTATTGTGAGAGTTTTCTTGTGAAAAAACGCAACTCGCAACCTATCAATAGGTTTGCTAAGTGGAAATACATCGTTCTTATCACGACCTTAGTCGTGATGCTTTTCAGCGCACTGCCGTCCATCTATGGCGAAAATGCGGCGCTACACATCAATCATCGAGGGCAGCAGTCCGATGCAACCAGCATCGCTCAACACCTGACCCAATCACGCATCACGCCGTCTTCCATTAAGCAAGACGGAGACACCACCGTTGTTATTTTAGACAGTGCCGAGCAACAGGCCGAAGCACAGGCGATACTTAAAAATCACTTAGATGAGTCCATCACGGTGGCACTCGCCATGGAAGCCGCTGCACCCCAGTGGCTCTTGAACGCGGGCTTTAGCCCTATCGCTCTGGGTTTAGATCTACGAGGTGGTGTCCAGTTCTTACTAGAAGTAGATATGGCACCTGTTTATCAAGCACATCAGCAATCCGTGATTGATGAGTTCACCTCCGAGTTTCGCGCCAGCCGAGGCCGCATCACCAACGAAGGGGTTCAGCTCACCTTGTTTGGGGACGGCGATACTAGCCGAGCGCGCAGCTTTGTTCGTCAGCAGTTTCCGAATTGGGATCGCTCGATACAAGATAACGTCATTCGCTTGACCCAATCCGATGATGAGAAAAGCACGCTGCGAAACTTAACAGTGCAACAGAACCTGCAGATCATGCGTGAGCGTATCGCAGAGCTCGGCATCACCGAAGCCTCAGTACAACGACAAGGTGAGAACCGTATCCGTATTGAGCTACCTGGCGTGCAAGACCCGGCAGCGGCCAAAGACGTGATTGGTGCCACGGCTTCGTTGGCGTTTCATACAGTCGCCGACACTCGCTCTAGCCGAGCGCTGACACTGAAAGACAATGACAATCACCCTATCACGCTTGAACGCCGTGCCATCTTAGGTGGCGAACATATTATCGATGCACGCGCTGGCGTAGGCGATATGGGTGCAGCAGAAGTGAACATTTCGCTGGATGCCTCTGGCGGCAGAAAGATGTCTCAATTCACTCGCAGCAACATTGGTAACCCGATGGCAACGGTCTACAGCGAATACAGTCGTAATGCCAAAGGTCAGAGCGAACAAGTAAGTAAAGTGATCAGTGTTGCGACTATTCAGTCACAGCTTGGCAGCCGCTTTCGTATTACCGGCGTTGGCAGTATGCATGACGCGCAAGAACTGGCACTTCTTCTGCGCGCAGGGTCACTTACCGCACCTGTCACCATTATTGAAGAGCGAACCATTGGCCCATCACTAGGCGCTGAGAACGTTAAAAACGGTTTCGCCGCTCTAGCGCTAGGGCTTGGATTAACACTCACGTTTATCGCACTTTGGTACCGCCGACTCGGCTGGGTCGCTAACACGGCACTTATCGCCAACATGGTGTGCTTATTTGGTCTGATTGCCTTGCTCCCCGGCGCTGTGCTTACCCTGCCAGGTATTGCTGGAATGGTACTGACTGTCGGCATGGCGGTAGATGCCAACGTGCTTATCTTTGAGCGCATTAAAGACAAAATGCGCGAAGGACGCACCTTTGCGCAGAGCATTGATCGGGGCTTCCAAAGTGCCTTCCACTCTATCTTCGATGCCAACCTCACCACCATGATTGTGGCGATCGCACTCTATGCCATTGGTAATGGCCCAATTCAGGGCTTTGCGATCACTCTCGGGCTCGGTCTTCTTACCAGCATGTTCACCGGCGTATTCTTGTCTCGCGCCATCATCAACCTCGTTTGGGGGCGTGATCAGCGCCGTGAAGTAAGGGTATAACCATGTCGATTACACATCGTTCACTTAGTCAAATTCGTCTTAGCATGTCGGCTTTATCGGCCGTGCTGTTTCTCTCTGCCATTTTGGTGATGGCCACCAATGGCTTCAATTGGGGACTGGACTTCACCGGGGGCATCGTCGCCGAGGTTCGTCTGGACTCCTCGATCATGGCAGGAGAGCTAAAACACTGGCTAGACAGCACCTTAATGCAAGATGTACATGTGGTGAGTTCATCAGAGTCGGGGCGCTGGATACTGCGCTACAACCAAATTGGCGAAGAAACCGTAGCGCTAGCTCCAATGCTAGAGCTAATTAGTGGCTCGGTTGAAGTTCTCAACAGCAGCATTGTAGGGCCACAAGTCGGGCAAGACATGGTAGAGCAAGGCAGCATTGCCATTTTGGCCTGTTTCGCTTTGACCATGCTCTATCTCAGCTACCGATTCGAATGGCGTCTTGCCCTTGGTGCTTTGGTGGCACTGATTCACGATATCGTGATTGTGCTCGGGCTGTTCTCGTTGCTCCAAATGGAGTTCAACCTGACGATATTGGCAGCTGTATTGGCGGTATTGGGCTACTCACTCAATGACTCCATCATCATTGCCGATCGCGCACGCGAGCTCTTCAAAGCAAAACCGAACGAGTCAGCCGACACGCTTATCAACGATTCTGTTCGTGCAACCTTCTCTCGCACCATTGTGACATCAGGTACCACGCTGGTGACGGTCTCGAGTCTTTGGATTTTGGGCGGCGCAGCGCTCGAAGGCTTCGCGATTGCGCTTTGCGTCGGAATTGCTTGCGGTACTTGGTCCTCAATCTCAGTTGGTGTCACCTTACCTCAGTTAATTGGCGTTGATCCGAAACACTATGTCGCTAAATCCGCAACCTTGGGAGACGAGATGCCATGATGCGATTTCTAAAGCAAGAATTTGTCCTACCACTTGCGATCATCACGGTCTTTCTGTTCAAGCTTGGCGGTGATGGCTTGTTGCAAACACAGATGTTCTCGGCGCTCGGTATTGCGCTGACCCTAGGTCTATTTGCGGTTGTCATGTCCGCCATCTTTGCCGTAGTGAGACACTCAGATGCACTGGCGATAAAGCTTGGTGACCCCTATGGCACCTTGATTCTCACGCTATCGGTGATACTACTCGAAGTCGTGATGATCTCATCGGTGATGCTCACCGGTGAGGCCAACCCGATATTGGCCCGAGATACCATGTTCGCGGTGGTAATGACGGTGCTCAATGGCTTGGTGGGTATCACGCTTCTGCTTGGCGGCATTAAGTATCACACTCAGAAATACAATCTAGATGGCATCAAATCTTACATGGTCGCGATTGTGCCGCTCGCACTGCTGTGTTTAGTTCTACCCAACTTTACCAGCGTGACTGAGTCTGGCGAGATGTCCACTACCTTGATGGCGACGCTGGTGCTCACCTCGATTGCGCTGTATGGCTTCTTCCTGTTTATTCAAACGCGCAGCCATACACATTTCTTTATGGATGAAGACCATCAAGACGAGCACGAGTTTCATGGACCACTGGGTAGTAACCTTTACCATTCCATTATGTTGGTAGGCTATCTGACCGTCGTTATTCTGCTCGCAAAGAGCCTAGCAATCCCAATCGATGGCACGGTTACGTCCCTTGGCGCTCCGGCAGCAATTGGCGGCCTAATTGTAGCGATATTGATCCTAGCACCGGAAGCCGTTGGTGCAGCCAAAGCAGCGCTTAATAATCAACTTCAGCGGGCGATGAACCTATTCTTCGGCTCGGTGTTGGCGACGATTGCGCTTACCGTGCCTGCAGTATTGCTGATTTCCAATGTGATTGAGCAGCCCATTCGACTCGGACTGGAGCCTGCCGAAATGGTGCTACTGGTCACCACCATCATCATGACCAGTGTCAGCTTTAGTAGTGGCAGAACCCACTCTCTCAATGGAGCGGCCCACTTAATCCTGTTTATTGCCTACATCATTTTGATGTTTGAGTAGCTTGGTCACCCAGCACCCAACAGTGCTGGGTTTGATGACAACACGTGTTAGGACACCCTATGCAAGAGATTTTAGTCGCCGTTTGGCACCACGATTTTGAAACGCTGCAAAGCGTGAGCTCATTAAAGGGATTCATAATTCTACTAGCGGTGATACTGCTGCTTGAATCCAGTTTCGTCTTTTTGCCTCTGCCAGGCGACAGCTTGGTGTTATTTGTGGGCGGTTTGGTGGGTTTAGGAATTATCGATTTTTACCCCGCTGCTGCAGCGTTATGTGGCGCCGCTTCACTCGGTAGTATCAATGCCTACCTACAGGGTCGGGTATTGCACCAAACTCGATTTATGCCCTTTCTCACCCGAGTGTTACCCGAAGACTCACTCCCCAAGGCAAAACGTCTTTTGGGAAAATATGGCTTCTTATCGCTATTTATCTCGCGCTTCATTCCGTTCGTTCGTGTGTTGACTCCGATGCTGATGGGGCTATCGAAACTGAGTTTTTGGCGCACGCTGAGCATTAGCATCACCAGCTCTGTCATTTGGTGTTTGGTACTGCTGCTCGCAGGTAAATGGATAATGATTCATCCAAGGCTTTATGACTATCAAGAGATGATCTCTAAAACGCTGGTTGTCACCAGTTTACTGTTGATGGTGAGTGCCATTATTGGATTGCTGTATCGATACATTACGTCGCGTAAGCGTAATGTGAGTATTTAAAAAGCAGAGGGCTCAACCTATCTCAAAAGGTTGAGCCCATTTTGATTAGCTCGGTATAAATTGATTACAAAGACCAATCAAGCTGCTGCCAGTCCTTCTTGTCACCGAGCGCTTTGAGCAGAGGACACGGGTTCACTAAGTAAGCGTAGTCAGCAAACTCACACAGCGGTCGGTCATTAATAGAATCGGTATAGAAGTGGATTTCCGAGTACTGCGTCGTGCTCTCTATCAGCCATTGCTCTAGCCTCGCCACTTTGCCTTCTCGATAAGTCGGAATGCCGTCGATTCGAGCGGTGTAACAGCCGCCCTCTTCCGCCAAATCAATCCCCATCGCCTCATCAATTCCAATACGTTTACCGATGGCCGACACCAAGAAACTCACAGATGCAGAGATGATCACCGTCTGAATGTTGTCACGCTTAAGCTGCTCAATCAGTATCGCTGCTTGGGGAAAAAACGAGGCATGATTTTCTCATCAATGCACTGCTCCACCAGCAAAGAGACGGCCTCTTTTGACACGCCAGACAGAGGCGACATGGAAAACTTCAAATAATCTTCCATATCCATATTACCTTGTGCATAGAGAGCCATTAGGCGTTTGTCTTCTTCCAAAAAATCAGGTGCGGTCGCTATCCCTTTTTCCACCAAGAATCGGTTCCACAGCATGGCACAATCCGCATCAAACAGCGTCTCGTCCATATCGAATACATAAAGGGGTTTAGACATTCTAGGCTCTCACGGGTTGAATTTCGTTTAGGTTAAACAGCAGCTCCAATTGACTACCAACAGACAGCAAGCGCTCTGATGAGCGGTTCAGCAAGTCGACAGTAAGCTCGCAATCATCTACATCCACTTGGTAACGAATCACGTTACCCAGCAACTGGTGATTTTTAATGATCCCAGTTCGCGGTGCAGAAATATGCTCTCCATACTGACGCCCTTGCTCGCGCACATAGATAGATTCAGGACGAATAGCGACTTTGCTGTTCACTTCCAGATCAAATAGCGATTTTGCTTGTGCTGCTTCCACCAGATTGTAATGACCCATAAAGCCAGCAACGAACTCGTTTACTGGATGGGTATAAATGGCTTCAGGCTCACCTTGCTGGACAATCTCGCCTTTATTCATCAAGAAGATACGATCAGACATGATCATCGCCTCTTCTTGATCATGGGTCACAAAGATAGTCGTCAGGTTTAGCTCTTTCTGAATGGTGCGGATTTGCTGGCGAAGATTCTTACGGATCTTGGCATCCAAAGCAGACAACGGCTCATCCAATAGCAAGATCCTCGGCTTCACCACCAAAGCTCTAGCAAGGGCAACGCGCTGTCTTTGGCCACCGGATAGCTGGTGCGGGTACTGTTTCTCTTTGCCTGTCAATTCCACCAGCTCGATCACCTTGGCAACCTCACGCTCTATCTCCACTTTAGCCAACTTTTGCATCTTAAGACCGAACGCTATGTTCTCTGTCACCGTCATATTCGGGAATAGAGCGTAGGATTGAAATACCATGCCAATGCCTCGCTGCTGAGGCGCAGCGTGCGTGATATCGACACCATCCACCAAAACCTGACCACCCTCTACAGGGTTCAGTCCTGCCAAACTGCGAAGTAGCGTCGATTTTCCGCAGCCACTGGGCCCGAGCAGAGTAATGAATTCCCCTTTCTCGATGGTGAAGTCAATGTCTTCGAAAACCGTGTTATTGCCGAATCGTTTGGTAAGTTGACTAACAGATACGTAGCTCATGATTTGCCCTTTTGTTGTTGACTGCTAAAACGGCTGGCAAGCCATGTCAGTAGGAAGATAAAGGAAAAGTATGTCATCACTAACGCAGAGGTAAAATGACCACTGGTTTGACGCATGTTATAGAGATAGATTTGCAGCGTTTCGTAACGAGTTCCCACCAAGATATTGGCGAACACAAACTCCCCCAATAGGAAAGAGAAAGATAAGAAAAGCGACGCCAACAAACCCTTCTTCAAATTCGGAACGATGATCAAGAGAAACGCCTTGGTCGTGCTCGCGCCTAGTAAGTGCGCAGCGTCCATCAAATCGTTCAAGTTGATCGCTTCGAAACTGTTGGATATCGCACGATACATAAACGGCAGCGCGATGGTGAAGTAGGTGCCAATTAAGATCCATGGCGTGCCAACCAAAGGCACCGCACTGTCAGCATAAATCTGTAATAGTCCCACCGAAGAGACCACTGGCGGCACTGCGAACGGCAGCAGAATAAGCACGTTCATCACTTTGTCGAGCTTTGGAAAGTAGTAAAACACCACAAAAATCGCCGGTAGGATCAACACCACACTCAACGCTAAGGCAGCGAAGCAAACCAACAGCGAACGCCCAAATGCCTCAAGAAAGCGTGAGTCGGTAAGCAGCTGAATGTACCAATTGAAGGTAAAGCCATCGGGTAATATGGTGGCTCCCCAACTTGATGACAGGGAATACACTAAGGTCGCGATGATCGGAATCAGCATCAGTCCAACGATTCCATAAACAACGGCTTTATGATAGTAAGTACTAACAATGCTTGTTAGCTTTTTGCTAGCGAGAGATTTGCTATTTTGAAGCATGATAACTCCTCGACAATAGCCACTGATTGATAACCGTAATGAAGGCGAGAATCGCCATTAGAATCACAGAAATAGCGGCGGCAAGATTCGGCTCTAGGAACAAATCGCCCGATACCAAACTCGCGATACGCACGGTAATAACGTTGTAGTTGCCCGTAGTCAGCGCATAGACGCTGGCGTATGCGCCCATCGCGTTAGCAATCAAGATAATGAAGGTACCGAGCAGCGCGGGAGACAGCACCGGTAGTGCAACCTGAGTCCAATACTGATGTGTTTTCGCACCAAGCAGCGCCGACGCGGACTGCCAATCATCTTGCAGCGCATCAAACGCGGGATACAACAGCAGCACACCTAACGGGATCTGGAAGTAAATGTAGATGACCAGAAGTCCCCATTTACCATAGAGGTTAAACCCCTCGATTAAACCATACTGCTTTAGGAGCAGCGTAACTGCACCGTTGACACCCAAAATGATGATAAAGGCGAACGCTAGAGGCACGCCAGCGAAGTTACTGCTCATGTTAGTAAAGGCAATCACACCATCGCGCAGCCTGCTGTCGACTCTGCGTAGTGATGACACCAGCAGCGCAGCAATGGCGAGACCAATCACACTCGACCACACCGACAACCAAATACTGTTACTAAAGGCTTGGATCATAAAACTAGAGTCAAATACCTCTAGGTAATTATCCAGCGAGAACTCGCCATCGTATTGAAAGCTATTAAAAAACACCCAAACCATTGGCGCGAGCTGGAACAGATAGAAAAACAGCACAAAGGGCGCGAGCCACAGCACGGGTTTAAAACGATTCCATAGAGACGCGCCCTGACGAGACTGCGTGCTGCCATTACTCGGCGTTGCGATTACTGAGCTACTCATAGCGCGATCATTTCCGGTGCATAAGGTTTACGATGCTCAAGCCCAAGAAGCTGACAACACAGTCCACAAAGCTCCGTTTGCTTCACGGTTGTATCAGTGTGGGTAAAGGTGTCACCAATGACAAACAATGGGACTTCACGCTCTTCAGGCAAGATGCCGCCGTGCGAAAGGTCGTCGTTCATGCCGTGATCACTGGTCACCATCACTTGATAGCCCGCATCAACCCAAGTACTGATGTAGTTCGATAGGTAGATATCCGCAGCACGAGCGCTGTTTCGATATTGCCTCGAATCCAAGCCATGCTTGTGCCCTGCATCGTCGATATTCATTGGATGGATTAGGAGAAAATCTGGATTGAACTGCTGTCGGAGTGATTCCGCATCGAGGAACAAAGCCTCATCAGGGTAGTGATCCCAATGATAGAAACGTCCATGCTGAATGTTGAGTGACTCATCGTCGGTGAAACGGTCACGCACTGCATCATACGGGGCTCGGTTGTAGAGTTCGCTCACCCAGTGATAAGCAGCCGCCGCCGTTACCTTACCCTGTGATTTGGCGAGACTAAAGATGGATTCTTGATTCGATAGGCGGACAATTTGATTGTTAACAATGCCGCTTAAGACAGGTGGCACCCCAGTCAAAATACACTCATAGAGTGGCCTCGACATGGATGGAAGCTCACACTGAATTGGGTATAGGGTTGCTTTTTTCTGCTCGATTAAGCCGTTCAAGTAGCCCATGCAATCACGGGCTACTTGATAATTGAGACCATCGAGGACAACAAGAATGACCTTATTGCTCATACTTACCTCTTACTTAGGTTCTCAAATTACTGCTGGTGAATAAGCACGTTTTCTTGCCACTGACGAGGCAGACGGCGTGCTGATTTTTCCCATGCTTTAAAGTCCGTCACAGGGTGCACGTTGCCGTACTGGTCGTTTGAGATCAGCTTTTCTTGGATCGATGCTGGCAGCTCAACATTGGATCGGATTGGGCGAGCGTAGCCCTCTGCAAGGTTAATTTGACCACGGTCGCTAAAAATGTGCTCACGAGCCAATTTCGCTGCGTTCGGGTTCTTCGCGTACTTGTTGATGATGGTGGTGTAGCCAGAGATGACCGAGCCATCTTGTGGAATGTTAACGCTAAAGCGCGAACGGTCGATTTGGTCACGGTAGTTCAGCGCGTTGAAGTCCCAAAGGATAGCAACTTCGACTTCGCCTTTTTCTAGGTTCGCAATGCTTGGGTCTGTGAATGACAGACGACCCTGTTTAGCCAGCTTTGAAAAGAACTCGATAGCAGGTTTAAGGTTAGATTCATCACCGCCATTAGCAAACGCTGCGGCTAGTACGGCGTTGTTTGCCTGTGCTGCAACACCTACGTCTCCAACAGTGACCTTGTAGTCACCCTCCAAGACGTCTTGCCAAGAAGTCGGCGCGTCTTTCACTAGGTTATTATTCGAGATAAACGCGATAGTACCGGTATACGCCAGAGCCCAGTGTCCATCTTTGTCTTTCGCCCAATCAGGAATGTCATTCCAAGTCGTTGGTTTATAAGGTTGCGTTACACCCTTTTGTACCGCTACGCGTGCAAAGGCGAAACCCACATCACCGATATCCGCTGTGGCATTTTTCTTTTCCGCTTCAAACTTAGCAATCTCTTGCGCCGAGCTCATATCAGTGTCTTGGTGCTTCAAGCCGTAAGTCGACGTAAGGTCATTCCAAGTATCTTTCCAGTTTGCCCAGCTACCAGGCATACCCACACTGTAAACCGCTCCTTCTTTTTTGGCAGCCTCAGCAAGAGCTTTCACGCTGTCGTCAGCCATAGCAGTCGAAGAGATCGCCGCAGCAATCAAAGTGGCAGTGCCAAGTTTTGCGATACTTGCACGGTTAAGCAAAGTTTTCATTGTCTCTATCCTTCTGGACTAGGTCAGTAAGTTCACTTTTTATGCTATTTCGCAAATGTGACAATTTAGGGCAGAGTTTTTGACGGTTTTGTGGAGGTTAAATGGCAGAAATGCGTCAGTTTGATGAAAGGAGTGGGTGGAGAGCTAGCTCTCAACGCGCGTCATTCCTGCGCAGGCAGGAATCTATTCGAGGCTTGGTGCGCGCTTGAAGAAGATCCCTGCCTGCGTAGGCGCACGGCCAGTGGGATGACGGCCATTTTGGATCTGGAAGAGAAGACTTAGTGCTTATACCTAAACGTATTACTATCATCAATCACATCAATTTTTACCGGTAAAGTACCAGCATTGATGTTCCCAATCTGCTCAAACGACTTTCGCGAAAGATCAATCACTCGCCCTTTGACAAAAGGACCACGGTCATTGATTTTCACATCGACGCTTTTACCATTGTTGGTATTCGTCACCCTAACAATGGTGCCGAAAGGAAGCGTTTTATGAGCCGCAGTATAGGCTCTCATGTTATATCGCTCCCCACTTGCGGTGCGCTTGCCATGGTATTTGCTTCCATACCAAGATGCTTGGCCAACAAGCTCATGAGAACGGGCATAACTGTTGGTTTTTGCATTATCGACGGACGCGGTTGAAGAACAACCAGCTAGAACTGTGATAACTAGAGCGATAAAAGCGAGATTGAGTTTTTTCATGTTGTTTGATTATGAGGTTATTAATTTAGTCGGACTGAGTTTTAATTATTGCTGATTTTGAGCGAAGCTGGGTTTTGATAACGTCATAGTTAAGAAAGATCTTAAAAGTGAGCAGGTTACGATTAAATCAAGATGAGGTCTAAGCCTTCATAAAACTGTTACCAAGCTGTCGTATCTTGTTCATCTATACGCTAATGGACTAGATCACAACAATGAAACCCCTCACCCAGCTCGCGAAAATCAAAACCACCATACGAGAGCAAATCTCAGGAAACATCATGCAGGCTGGGCAAAAACTGCCTTCTGAGCGTGAGTTGAGTGAACTCTTCTCCACCACTCGAATTACTATTAAGGATGCCCTTACCTCGCTTGAAACCGAAGGCTTGATCTATCGAGAAGAGCGCCGTGGCTGGTACGTTTCACCGCAGCGTATTCGCTATAACCCATTGTCACGTAGTCACTTTCATCAAATGATTCGCGAACAAGACCGAATAGCAGAAACCAAGCTAGTAAATGTTCGAAGTGAGATGGCAAGGGGCGAATATGCCAAAGCGCTGTCGGTTGACACCATTACACCGATTCATGTCATTGAGCGACTGAGATATATCGATGGGCGCGTGGTACTGTTTGTGGAGAATTGCCTAATTGCCTCGCTGTTTCCCAGCATTTTAAATGAGAACCTAACCCTATCTCTCACCCAGTGCTATCAAGAAAAGTACGGTTACGAGACAAGGCGCTCACACTTCGATGTGATTCCAACGTCAGCGCCGAATCATGTCGCCAAAGCGCTCAACTTGGCAGAGGGGCAACCTGTGCTCAAGATCTGCCGAGTTAACTACAAGCAAGATGGAGTGTTGATGGATTGCGAGTTTGAGTATTGGCGTCCCGATGCCATGATGATTTGCATTGACAGCGAATCCCAATAATCAACGCGGTAGCAGGCTAAGTGAAGCGTTTACGATATTGAGACGGTGACATACCTTGCAACCTCGAAAAGGCATGTGTGAAGGTGCTTTGCCCGGAGAAGCCTGTCAGCTCAGCAATCTGTCCTAGGTTTAGGTGACCTTGCTCGATGTAGCGTTTCGCCGCATCGACACGCTTATTAAGCACGTACTGATGAGGGGTAATTCCCAATTGCTCTTTGAACAGCATATGGAACTGACTCTCGCCAAGAAAGACACTGCCCGCCAACTGAGCGACAGAGATCTTGTGAGCAAGATGCTGCTCGATGTAACGATCGATCTGCTCAAGGTCAAAGCGAGAGTCCCGCAGCGAGGTTTTTAGCTCCGAGATATGGCGCTGCAACAGAGCAACCACCGTATCGTTACATGCACGGCTAAGCAGCAGATCATCCGGACTGCTTTTCATCTCTGCCACCAGCATTTGAATCAGCTTTTGGATCTGAATATCAAGCTGGAAGTAGGTTTTACTTTGCGATAACTCATTGATTCGTTGAAGAAGAACTGGATCGTCATCACTCGGCAATGGCATATTCAGCACTAAGATATCTGGCTGATCAATCACACCGCCGAAAGCATGATCAAGGTTTGATGTCACCACGCAGCCCTGTCCGGGCCCTACAAGGTTGCCAATTCCGCCCACTTCGAACTCGGACTTTCCCTTTAGGCCGATGACCACTTGGGTATAGTGATGCTCGTGAGAGTCCATATGCGAAGGCAATCGTACGATTTCTGCAGGCTTGATGATTTTAGGTGCCGAGGAAGCATGATCAAGGATGTCATTGTTTCGTTTAACCATGTTTCCGGCCGCCATGTAAGTTGAATTTCGATCCGCGGAGTATACCCATTTACATCCAATTTGGAAAAACTAATCGCTCTAGCCCTTGTGCTTACTCACTTGAACGTTACGCATTTGCAAAAGTAGTAAACATGGAAAAAGGATCCTTACTTGATCAAGCTTCCGGAACGATGATCATGTTGAGACAAGTTACGGTGCTTGTAATTTGTACTAAATTCGCTTGAAGTTATAAAAAAAGCTGCGAAAACCGCAGCTTAGATAAATCTCGTTACTCAAAGGCAAAAGCAACTCAAATACAATGCATATAAAAAAAAGAGTTACGGCGCTAAACGTTCCGCTTCCCAATGACCCGTTCCATCCTTACTGAACAGAAAACGATCATGCAGGCGGTGCTCGCCGCCTTGCCAGAATTCTATCGACTCTGGACGAATACGGTAGCCGCCCCAAAACGTCGGAACAGGAATCTCACCTTTTGCAAACTTCTGCTTAAGTTCTAAGAACTTACCCTCCAATACGCCACGAGCCGAGATACGGCTACTTTGTTTACTGGCAATCGCTGCCAATTGGCTCTCTTTCGGACGAGAGGTAAAGTACTTCATGTTTTCCATCGCCGTCAGCTTCTCAGCCACGCCAGTGATATGTACCTGACGCTCTAGGTTGTGCCAAGGGAAGTGCAGGCTCACTTTGTTATTGTGCTCTATCTGCTGAGCTTTGCGACTGCCAAGGTTGGTGTAAAACACAAACCCATTTTCATCAACGTTCTTAAGCAGCACAATGCGTTGAAAAGGCATGCCGTTTTCGTCAACGGTTGCCACTGTCATAGCGGTAGGATCAGTCAGCTTGGCTTCCACTGCCTGCTCTAGCCATTTATTGAATTGGACAATAGGGTCATCCGCTAAGTCTTTACGACGCAAACCACCTTTCGAGTATTCGCGGCGAATATCTTCAATTCCCATAACAACTCCTCACTTTTTTGTGAATTCTGCGCTGATATGTGGCAGAAAACAACCCGAATTCCCCTTCTGGTCATCGATTTTTGAAATCCATCTCCTAGTTTGTAATGAATTGGTGATGGGTTTTCGCTGACCAGACATTATTTCGATAATTCATTACTTTATATTCACCCCGTCACTGCTAAACTTTTGGGTAATAGATGAAAAGGATGTCACCCTCAGCGACAGGTTACCTACTGAACTACGCCCAATAATGCAGTATGGATCGACTCTTTCGTTAAGAAGAGGTTACAGATAGACAGTGTTAGTAATAGAATCAAAACATTAGTCGCATCCTAAACAGACCATTTCGGATGAAATATGGACAAGAAAGAATACAAAAAGGTGTCGGACGCCGAACTGGATTATATCGACGACAAAACCGCTGCTTTGCTGCTCAATACGCCCACCAGCGCCAGAATCATGCTCTGGGTCATGTTGCTATTTTTTGTTTGTGCAGTGGCCTGGGCTGCATGGGCAGAGATCGATAAGGTTACCGTTGGCCAAGGAAAAGTCATCCCTTCCTCTCAAGTTCAGGTCATTCAAAACCTCGAAGGTGGCTTGGTAAAAGAGATCCTTATTCGTGAGGGCGACATCGTTACCCAAGGACAGCAACTGCTACTTATCGACGATACGCGATTCCGCTCAGATTTTCGCGAGCGCGAACAGCAAGTACTCAATCTAACGGCGAGCGTTTTGCAACTCTCCGCTTCGCTAACCAGTGTAATTATCGATGAATCAAAATCAGGAAGTGACTGGCGACAATCTGTCACTCTCGATACCACCAAACTCGCCTACCCCCCTACGTTCGAAGAAAACAACAAGAGTTTGGTTTCTCGCCAAAGAGCGGAATACCGACAGGATCTCAATGAGCTTCGAAACGAACTATCAGTCATTGATCAACAGGTAAGACAAAAACAGCAAGACCTCGTTGAGATGCAAGCCCGAGTTCGCAACCTAAGAAACGGCTACAACCTAGCTCGCGACGAGCTAAACATCACTAAGCCTCTAGCCGATGAAGGTGTCGTTCCAAAAGTTGAACTGCTTAAGCTACAACGACAGGTCAACGACACAAGACGAGAACTTACTTCAACGGAGCTTAAATTGCCGGCTCTACGCTCTGCCATCGAGGAAGCGAAACTGAGCCGTATCGACATCGCACAGAAATTCCGCTCAGAGCAACAAGAAAAACTCAATGAAGCGCAAGACCGCCTTTCCTCTATGACAGAGTCAGCCGTTGGCCTTGAAGACAGAGTGAACCGAACGGTCGTGGTTTCTCCAGTAAATGGAACGGTGAAAACACTCAACATCAATACGGTAGGCGGCGTAATCCAGCCGGGGATGGATATCGTTGAGATCGTCCCAACGGAAGACACCCTGCTAGTTGAAGCCAAAATTGCCCCACAAGACATCGCGTTTTTACGCCCAGATTTACACGCTATCGTGAAGTTCAGTGCCTACGATTTTACAAAGTATGGCGGCTTGGACGGAACACTTGAACACATTAGCGCGGATACAACTCAAGACGAAGAAGGTAATAGCTTCTATATCGTCCGAGTAAGAACAGACAAGACCAATTTTGGTCACGATGAAACCTTGCCGATTATTCCTGGCATGACCGCATCGGTGGACATTATTACCGGTAAACGCACGGTGCTGGATTACCTGCTTAAACCGATACTAAGCGCACAAAATAACGCTCTTAGAGAGTAAAAGGGACTGAGTGATTAAGAGTGAGCGCACGGAGCGTCTGCGCGCCAGAATAAAGTTTGCATTAATAGGCTGTGCCGCCGCGGTAGCAATATCGCTAGCGGGAACAAGTGACGCCTATACCAAACAAGAGCAGCGTTGGATTAGCACAGTGACCAAGACATACGGAGACAGAGCTGGAAAACGAGTCCAGACATGGCGTTCCGTACTGGCTGGTTTACAGGGTAAATCCGAGCAGCAACAATTGATTGGCGTAAACGAGTTCTTCAATCAGCTCAACTTTGTCGACGATATTCGCTTGTGGGGAAAAAAGGACTACTGGGCAACCCCGTTAGAGTTTCTAGGAAGCAATGCAGGCGACTGCGAAGATTTCACAATCGCTAAATACTTCTCGCTGCTAGAGCTTGGGATCTCAGATCAAAAACTCCGTCTAGTGTACGTCAAGGCGATAGAACTGAACCAGTTCCACATGGTTCTCGCTTACTACGAAACCCCTCGTTCTCAACCGCTGATCTTGGACAACCTAATCGGCGACATAAAGCCCGCGTCTAAACGCGGCGATCTATTACCGATATACAGCTTTAATGGTCGCAACCTATGGACCATGAAAACTACCCAAGGCAAGTTAGCCGGAAAGTCGTCGAGACTTAAATTATGGAATGATTTGCGCAGTCGCGAGCGCTCATTAACGTTACGGAAACCAAAGGTAAATTACGACGAGTAAATAATTATGACACTATACAGACAGCTAGTGGTCGGCATGATAGCAGTATTTGTGCTGCTGTTAACGTCGGTGTTTATCATCGAATTCAACACAACAAGAAACTTCCTAGAGCAGCAGCAACGCTCTGAGGTAAACAACACCATCAACACGGTGGGGCTTGCCTTAGCGCCGTATCTGAAATCTCAGGATAGTGTCGCTGTTGAATCGGTAATTAACGCGCTTTTTGACGGCAGTACCTACTCAACGGTACGCTTGGTTTTTCTCGAAACCAATGAGGAAATCGTCCGTAGTTACCCAATCAAGCCAAGCGATGTCCCTGAGTGGTTTACCAACCTTTCCCTATTCTCGCCAATCAACGACTCTCGAGTTGTGACCAGTGGCTGGCTGCAACTCGCCGAAGTTGAAATCATCAGCCATCCTGGCGAAGCATACTCACAGCTCTGGTCTGCTTTCGAGAGATTGTCTGCTGCCTTCTTAGGTATTTTTGCTCTTGGCCTGCTCTCCATTTCCTTTATTCTGCGCCGCGCTCTTAACCCTCTGCGCGCCATCGTGCAGAAAATGGAACAGGTTGCCAATCGCCAGTTTGGTGAGCCGCTATTGAGACCCAAAACCAAAGATCTGATTGCTGTTGTTGATGGCATCAACAGCATGTCTGCACACGTTGAAGAGTCCTTTAAACAACAAGCAAAAGAAGCGCAGAAGCTTCGCGAGCGCGCCTACATGGATCCTGTTTCTCATTTAGGTAACCGTGCATTCTTCATGGGGCAACTCAACCAGTGGCTGTCTGAATCTTCACTGGGCGGTGTCGCGATTCTCCATGCAGAGTTTATTAAACACACCTACAAATCCGATGGATACGAAGCGGGTGACGGTCTAGTCCGTGAACTGGCGGACTTGCTGTCGATGACCATTAACCTGCCGAATACCGTCATTGCGCGAATCTCGACAGATGAGTTTGGTTTCGTGTTCCCTAACATCGATGAAAACGAATTAAAGTTTGCAGCTAATAGTATTATTACCTGTATTCAAGACCTCAACGCCGATCCAACAGGTCTTAGTAAAGCAAAAGCATCACTGGGTGTGGTGTTTAATGAAGAGCGTAAGAATTCCACACAAATGCTGTCGGTGTTGGATAATGCGCTAACCAAAGCGAAATCTAACCCAGAGATCGACTACGGCTACATCTCAAGCGAGCATACTGGCGTCATCATGGGTAAACAGCAGTGGCGCGCCTTGGTGGAAGAAGCGATTAACAATGACGAAGTCACTTTCCGATTCCAGTCAGCCAACAGCAGTTTTGGAGAGACCTATCACCGAGAAGTCTTCTCTGCGATTGAGAAAGATGGCGAGCGCTATACCGCTAACCAATACCTGCTAGCACTAGAGCAGCTGGATGCTAGCCATATCTTTGATGAGCACGTGATTATCTCGGTTATCCGCAAACTAGAGCGCCAAGAAATGGCAGATGCTATCGCTATTAACATCACACCGACCAGTATTGCTCAACCAAGCTTTATTCGTTGGATCTCACAAGAGCTGGCTAAACACCCTAGCATCTGTGAGAAACTGCATTTTGAGATCCCAGAGACCTGCTTTATCAGTAATCCGCACCACACCGCGCTTTTCTGTAATGCTGTCCGCGGCGCTGGCGCCATGTTTGGTGTTGATAACTATGGTCGAAACTTCCAATCATTGGAGTATTTGAATGAGTTTAGACCTGACTATGTGAAACTCGATTATCTGTACACTCACCAACTTGATGATGAGAAACAGAAATTTACGCTCACCTCTATCTCTAGAACTGCCCATAACTTAGGCATTAAAACGATCGCCTCGCGAGTGGAAACACAAACGCAGCTGGACTTCTTGTCTGAGCACTTTGTGGATGTATTCCAAGGCTTCATTGTGGACAAATAACAGAGGCAGATTCCATGAAGGATCCGTTACTTAACTCGCTTATCTACATCAGCCGCTACTACGGCTTAGCCAACTCTCCTGAAGCGTTGGTGAACGGATTGCCTCTCTCATCTGGCAAGCTTACTCCGTTCTTACTGCCACGCTCAGCTGAGCGCGCAGGCTTGGTGGCGAAAGAAAATCGCGCAGACATTGGCGATATCCCCAGTATCGTATTCCCCGTCATCTTGCTGCTCAAAGGCGGTGATGCGTGTGTGCTCAATAGTATTGACCAAGAGAGTAAAGAAGCGGAAGTCATCACGCTTGAGTCAGGCATGGTACCCATCTCAATTGGTCTTGATGATCTGATAGAGCAGTACACGGGTCGCTACTTCTTGGTGAAGAAACAGTTTCGCTATGACGAACGTTCTCCAGAGGTGCTTAAAACCCGTGACGGACACTGGTTCTGGGGAACTTTGTGGGAGTCAAAACGCATTTATCGAGATGTGTTAATCGCTTCATTACTCATCAACATCTTCGCCATTGCTGCGCCGCTGTTCACTCGATTAGTGTATGACAAGGTAGTACCCAATCTTGCCTTCGAGACGCTCTGGGTGCTCGCCGCCGGTATCTTCGTCGTGTTTGGCTTCGACCTCGTTCTCAAGTTGATGCGCAGTTACTTTATCGACGTGGCGGGTAAGAAATCCGATATCCTGATATCCTCAAAGCTGTTCAGTAAGGTCATGGGGATCCGAATGGAGTCCAGACCGCCATCGGTTGGCGCATTTGCGCGCCATTTGCAAGAGTTCGAATCAATACGAGAGTTCTTCACATCAGCGACCATTGCATCACTGATCGATCTTCCTTTTGCACTCTTGTTCTTGGTCATCATTTGGCTCATGGCGGGTAACCTCGTCATCATCCCTATTGTTGGCGTAGTGATACTCATCACCTACTCACTGCTCATTCAAGGTCCTTTGAGAAAGACCATTGAAGAGGGCTCCCGATTGGCGTCGCAAAAATACGCGAACTTAATTGAGAGTTTGGCAGGTCTTGAAACGGTCAAAATCTTCGGTGCACAAAGCCAATACCAGTATCGCTGGGAAGAAGCAGTCGCTCACATGGCTAACTGGAATATTAAGAGCAAACGTATCACCGACGGCATTCAAAACACCGCGGGGTTTGTTCAGCAATCTTCCAACATCGGTATGATTATCCTTGGTGTCTACTTAATTGCAGAAAGCGAACTCACCATGGGTGGTCTAATCGCCGCAACCATGTTGAGTAGTCGTGCGATTGGGCCTCTAGTGCAGCTTTCACTGCTTTCGACCCGCTATAACCAAGCTAAGTCATCGATGACCATTATCGAGCAAGTAATGGCGATGCCGGACGAGCAAGAGGAAGGTAAGCGCTACATTCACCGCCCTATCATCCAAGGTAAGATTGAGCTTGATCGTGTGACCTTCCACTATCCAGACTCACCAATGGCCTCGATTCGAGATTTGAGCCTAACAATAGAGCCTGGTGAGAAAGTCGCTATTATCGGTCGTATCGGTTCAGGTAAGACAACTCTTGAGCGCCTCATTATGGGCTTGTACCAGCCCACAGAGGGTCATGTGCGTATCGATGAAACTGACATCGCTCAGCTTCATCACGTAGACGTAAGACGCAACATAGGCTGTGTTCCACAAGATTGCGCGCTGTTCTATGGTTCCATTCGAGACAACATTACGCTGGGCCGACCACTCGTCGATGACCGAGACGTGATGGATGCAGCAAACCGAGCCGGTGTAACGGTATTTACCCAGCAAGATCCGGCGGGGTTAGAGAGACAAGTTGGTGAAGGTGGATTGCTTCTCTCAGGTGGTCAACGTCAAGCTGTCGCCATTGCTCGCGCCTTCTTGGCACGTCCACCAATCTTAATTATGGATGAACCGACTAGCTCGATGGATAACCGCTCCGAACTGCACATTAAAACGCAGCTCAAGCAGCTCAAAGAATCAGAGACACTGGTTTTAATCACTCACAAAACTTCTATGCTTGAGGTCGTAGACCGAGTCATCGTAATGGAGAAAGGAACAATCATCGCTGATGGTCCAAAAGCTCGGGTACTTAATGACTTGAGAGAGGGCAAAGTAAGAGCAGCAAGCTAAGCCTCTCAACAAAAAGCCCGCTCATGGCTTACCATTGAGCGGGCTTTTTCGTTTTTAACTACTTTTTTCTTTATTAACAAATAGCTAGAGACTAGAAAAAAACTCGAGCGCGAACGCCAAATACCCATACACTTTACTCTCTTTCAATGATGTTGGTATCTCAATGTGTGAGCACATAGTAACCAATCACTTTCACAAAAAATTGCCATTTGACGACATATAGAATCTTACTCAATTCTATCTCATCACTTCGCGTTATATACCCACACAGGTGCTCGGTTTATCTACGTATTAAGGGTGTGATACTTTGCTAACAGACACGCTCAACTACACTATCGTTAGTCCAAGACACCGTTAGCCCAAGAGTGAGGAATAATAATGACCAGTATTGTATTTTTTAGCGCCAAGTCTTACGACGAAGTGGCTTTTGAAAGCGCGAAAGGGTCAAGACCATTGCACTATCAGTTCTATAGCTTTGGACTCAATGAGAAAACAGCAAAAATGGCAAAAGGACACGACGTCGTCTGTGCTTTCGTGAATGATGATTTATCGAGGCCAGTGCTAGAGCAGCTCGCTCATCGTGGTATTAAGATGATTGCCATGCGCTGCGCTGGGTTTAACAACGTCGACCTAGAAGCTGCGAAAGAACTAAACATTCAAGTGGCTCGTGTTCCTGCATACTCTCCAGAAGCCATTGCCGAGCACGCTGTCGGCATGATGATGACGCTAAACCGCCGCTTCCATAAGGCGTTTCAGCGCACCAGAGACGCAAACTTTTCATTAGAAGGCCTGGTTGGATTCAACTTCCACGGACGAACGGCGGGTATCATAGGCACCGGAAAGATAGGCATAGCGACCATTCGTATCCTTCGTGGACTAGGCATGAACGTGCTTTGTTATGACCCTTACCCAAATGATGCGGTTACAGAACTCGGAGCAACCTACCGCGAGCTCGATGAATTGATCAGCAAATCAGATGTGATTTCACTGCACTGCCCAATGCAGCCAGAAAACTACCACCTTCTCGATGCTACCGCTTTCAGTAAGATGAAAGATGGCGTGATGATTATCAACACCAGTCGAGGAGAGCTTTTGGACGCATCTGCTGCAATAGAAGCGCTCAAACAGGGTCGAATAGGTGCACTAGGCTTGGACGTGTACGAGAGTGAAAAGGAGCTATTTTTCCAAGATAAATCCAACGATGTGATTGTCGATGACGTCTTTCGTCGCCTATCGGCATGTCACAATGTGCTATTCACAGGGCACCAAGCGTTTCTGACCACAGACGCTCTCGAAAATATCGCAGAAACAACACTGGGTAATGTTGAAGACTTCATTGCACAAAAGCGCTCTACGAACTTCATAGACTAACCTTTGGAAACTTAAGGTCGGTTAGGCTTACTGAGCTAACAAAAAGGGAAGTCGATTAGACTTCCCTTCTACATTGCAGCCCTCGCTCTATGGCTCATTTATGATGAGAATAGTGTTAAGGTCGACGCCTACGACGCCTTCCAGTTCAATGCTGACTGTTTTGTAATCACCTTTATCAATGCTGATTACCGTATTGCCATTCAACTCTTCTGACTGAATAACATCCGAAGCCAGTAGATCTGCTAAGGTATCGTCATCATCAAATAGGTCTGAAAGGTCAATAACATCATCATTGCCATTTTCTTGCGAGAAATCTTTGATGACATCGTAGCCACCGTCGAGATCAGATTCGGCCCATTTAAAGATATCGTTACCTTCACCACCAGTCATCACATCATCACCGGCACCGCCGATAAGCAGATCGTTACCGTCTGTGCCATGTATCACGGTAACACCGCTACCGCCTTGTACTGCGTAATCGAGTTCATCGGTGAGGTCTAGATTACCTTTAGAAAGGATATTCACATCAACCGTAGCGGTATCCGTGCTAGCAAGACCATCAGCATCAACTGCGCTATACACGAACTGATCTTCAATCTGTGCCTCAATAATTTCTATGCTTTGGAGCACAAACCCCGCATTCTGGCCACTATCATCTACAGGAATGATCCTGAACTCATCGAAAGCGACATCAGAGTCAACGTTTATCAACGCTTGCTTCGATGAACTGCTATCGGGGCCGTTCACAACAATTGGATCAGGGTCAAGCAACACACCATCGGCATAGAGATAAACAAATACTTTCGAATCGCCATTGTTAAACGAGCCTGTCATCGCACCAATACCGATCGCGAGGGTATTCACCAGCCCACTTTGGAACTTGACTGACATGTACTCTTTAGTTTCAGATTCAGTCTCTTTACCCTGGCCACTTTCAGCTGCTCGCTGAGTAAAGTAGCCTCTCTGTTTTAGAACACCCGCGCCATCAAAACCTATCGATTCCTGCGTCAAGTTGTCATGAGGAGCGTCACCCGCATAGGTACCACCGGTTAAAATGATCCCTTGCTCTTCTAGCTCAGCCAGGTCACCCGTAAAGCCATCAATCGTGGCATCAAACGCAACGTCGACATCGTAATAGATATCATGAGTTTCCGCGATCATATCCCCGGCTTCTAGGTCGAATCGTACAGGATCACCGTTGACATCAGTAATAAAGTAGAGCTGACCGTATGCTGGTTCCTCCTCGATTTTTATCATGGTGACTTTGCCAGGGTCTTGGTCATCCTCCAAGTCAGTAATGAAGTCAGAGAAGTCGAGCGGGATATTGTCGTCGCTCGCATAGAGCTCGAAATCCGTGACTTGTGGTGGGTTATTAAGCTCGACTATCGTCGTCTCTTGTGTCGCTTGAGATAGGTCGAGCGCTTCAAATATTGGTTGTCCTCCTGGAGTTTCTACAGCGCTAACGCTGACGCTAAATACTTCATCACCCTCAATCTGGCCATCTTGTAGCGTTTGAATGGTAAAGGTTGCTGTTAAACCATCATCACCAACTGTGGCCTGAGAAGTCTCTACAATATCCAAGTTTGAGGCTGTGGTATAAGTGTATGTAAACTTGATAATCGACCCCTCTGGAACAGCACTATCTAAAAGTGCCGTATACACTCCAGTGAAGTCACCTTCATTAACGCTAGATGGACCGGTCAGCGTGACGACGGCCGCGTCTCGGTCGTCCGGATCCGTTTCATCGGTGATGCTCGTCTCTTGGCTGGCGTTGGTTAAATCCAGCTCTTCGAAAATAGGGTTGTCGTCGCCATCCACCACACTTTCTACGCTGACCGTGAACGCTTCGCTGCCTTCGGCTAGGTTGTCATCCACGGTTTGGATGGTGAACGTCGCCGTCTGGCCATCTTCCCCAATCACCGCTTGGGTGGTTTCAACGATGTCTTCATTGGACGCTGTAGTGTAGGTGTAGGTGAGGTTGACGATGGTGCCCACCGGAGCAGGACTGCTTAGCGTGGCCGTATAAGTGGCACTCTCCTCGCCTTCCACGATGGTGCTTGGACCGGTCAGCGTGACAACGGCTGCGTCTCGGTCGTCCGGATCCGTTTCATCGGTGATGCTCGTCTCTTGGCTGGCGTTGGTTAAATCCAGCTCTTCGAAAATCGGGTTGTCGTCGCCATCCACCACACTCTCAACGCTGACCGTGAACGCTTCGCTGCCTTCAGCCAGGTTATCGTCCACGGTTTGGATGGTGAACGTTGCCGTCTGGCCATCTTCCCCAATCACCGCTTGGGTGGTCTCAACGATGTCTTCGTTCGACGCCGTGGTGTAGGTGTACGTGAGATTCACGATGGTGCCCACCGGAGCAGGACTGCTTAGCGTGGCCGTATAAGTGGCACTCTCCTCGCCTTCCACGATGGTGCTTGGGCCAGTGAGCGTGACAACGGCTGCGTCTCGGTCGTCCGGATCCGTTTCATCGGTGATGCTCGTCTCTTGGCTGGCGTTGGTTAAATCCAGCTCTTCGAAAATAGGGTTGTCGTCGCCATCCACCACACTTTCTACGCTGACCGTGAACGCTTCACTGCCTTCAGCCAGGTTGTCATCCACGGTTTGGATGGTGAACGTCGCCGTTTGGCCATCTTCCCCAATCACCGCTTGGGTGGTCTCAACGATGTCTTCGTTCGACGCCGTGGTGTAGGTGTACGTGAGGTTGACGATGGTGCCCACCGGAGCAGGACTGCTTAGCGTGGCCGTATAAGTGGCACTCTCTTCCCCTTCCACGATGGTGCTTGGGCCAGTGAGCGTGACAACGGCTGCGTCTCGGTCGTCCGGATCCGTTTCATCGGTGATGCTCGTCTCTTGGCTGGCGTTGGTTAAATCCAGCTCTTCGAAAATAGGGTTGTCGTCGCCATCCACCACACTTTCTACGCTGACCGTGAACGCTTCGCTGCCTTCAGCCAGGTTGTCATCCACGGTTTGGATGGTGAACGTCGCCGTTTGGCCATCTTCCCCAATCACCGCTTGGGTGGTCTCAACGATGTCTTCGTTCGACGCCGTGGTGTAGGTGTACGTGAGGTTGACGATGGTGCCCACCGGAGCAGGACTGCTTAGCGTGGCCGTATAAGTGGCACTCTCCTCGCCTTCCACGATGGTGCTTGGGCCAGTGAGCGTGACAACGGCTGCGTCTCGGTCGTCCGGATCCGTTTCATCGGTGATGCTCGTCTCTTGGCTGGCGTTGGTTAAATCCAGCTCTTCGAAAATAGGGTTATCGTCGCCATCCACCACACTCTCAACGCTGACCGTGAACGCTTCACTGCCTTCAGCCAAGTTGTCATCCACCGTTTGGATGGTGAACGTCGCCGTCTCGCCATCTTCCCCAATCACTGCTTGGGTGGTCTCAACGATGTCTTCGTTCGACGCCGTGGTGTAGGTGTAGGTGAGATTCACGATGGTGCCCACTGGAGCAGGACTGCTTAGCGTGGCCGTATAAGTGGCACTCTCCTCGCCTTCCACGATGGTGCTTGGGCCAGTGAGCGTGACAACGGCTGCGTCTCGGTCGTCCGGATCCGTTTCATCGGTGATGCTCGTCTCTTGGCTGGCGTTGGTTAAATCCAGCTCTTCGAAAATAGGGTTGTCGTCGCCATCCACCACACTTTCTACGCTGACCGTGAACGCTTCGCTGCCTTCAGCCAAGTTGTCATCCACCGTTTGGATGGTGAACGTCGCCGTTTGGCCATCCTCCCCAATCACTGCTTGGGTGGTCTCAACGATGTCTTCATTCGACGCCGTAGTGTAGGTGTAGGTGAGATTCACGATGGTGCCCACTGGCGCTGGCGTGCTCAAGGTCACGGTGTAGTCGGTACTCTCTTCCCCTTCCACGATGGTGCTTGGACCGGTCAGCGTGACGACAGCTGCGTCTCGGTCGTCCGGATCCGTTTCATCGGTGATGCTCGTCTCTTGGCTGGCGTTGGTTAAATCCAGCTCTTCGAAAATAGGGTTGTCGTCGCCATCCACCACACTTTCTACGCTGACCGTGAACGCTTCGCTGCCTTCGGCTAGGTTGTCATCCACGGTTTGGATGGTGAACGTCGCCGTCTGGCCATCTTCCCCAATCACCGCTTGGGTGGTTTCAACGATGTCTTCATTGGACGCTGTAGTGTAGGTGTAGGTGAGGTTGACGATGGTGCCCACCGGAGCAGGACTGCTTAGCGTGGCCGTATAAGTGGCACTCTCCTCGCCTTCCACGATGGTGCTTGGACCGGTCAGCGTGACAACGGCTGCGTCTCGGTCGTCCGGATCCGTTTCATCGGTGATGCTCGTCTCTTGGCTGGCGTTGGTTAAATCCAGCTCTTCGAAAATCGGGTTGTCGTCGCCATCGACCACACTCTCAACGCTGACCGTGAACGCTTCGCTGCCTTCAGCCAGGTTATCGTCCACGGTTTGGATGGTGAACGTTGCCGTCTGGCCATCTTCCCCAATCACCGCTTGGGTGGTCTCAACGATGTCTTCGTTCGACGCCGTGGTGTAGGTGTACGTGAGATTCACGATGGTGCCCACCGGAGCAGGACTGCTTAGCGTGGCCGTATAAGTGGCACTCTCCTCGCCTTCCACGATGGTGCTTGGGCCAGTGAGCGTGACAACGGCTGCGTCTCGGTCGTCCGGATCCGTTTCATCGGTGATGCTCGTCTCTTGGCTGGCGTTGGTTAAATCCAGCTCTTCGAAAATAGGGTTGTCGTCGCCATCCACCACACTTTCTACGCTGACCGTGAACGCTTCGCTGCCTTCAGCCAAGTTGTCATCCACCGTTTGGATGGTGAACGTCGCCGTTTGGCCATCCTCCCCAATCACTGCTTGGGTGGTCTCAACGATGTCTTCATTCGACGCCGTAGTGTAGGTGTAGGTGAGGTTGACGATGGTGCCCACTGGCGCTGGCGTGCTCAAGGTCACGGTGTAGTCGGTACTCTCTTCCCCTTCCACGATGGTGCTTGGACCGGTCAGCGTGACAACGGCTGCGTCTCGGTCGTCCGGATCCGTTTCATCGGTGATGCTCGTCTCTTGGCTGGCGTTGGTTAAATCCAGCTCTTCGAAAATAGGGTTGTCGTCGCCATCCACCACACTTTCTACGCTGACCGTGAACGCTTCACTGCCTTCGGCTAGGTTGTCATCCACGGTTTGGATGGTGAACGTCGCCGTTTGGCCATCTTCCCCAATCACCGCTTGGGTGGTCTCAACGATGTCTTCGTTCGACGCCGTGGTGTAGGTGTACGTGAGGTTGACGATGGTGCCCACCGGAGCAGGACTGCTTAGCGTGGCCGTATAAGTGGCACTCTCTTCCCCTTCCACGATGGTGCTTGGGCCAGTGAGCGTGACAACGGCTGCGTCTCGGTCGTCCGGATCCGTTTCATCGGTGATGCTCGTCTCTTGGCTGGCGTTGGTTAAATCCAGCTCTTCGAAAATAGGGTTGTCGTCGCCATCCACCACACTTTCTACGCTGACCGTGAACGCTTCGCTGCCTTCAGCCAGGTTGTCATCCACCGTTTGGATGGTGAACGTCGCCGTTTGGCCATCCTCCCCAATCACTGCTTGGGTGGTCTCAACGATGTCTTCATTCGACGCCGTAGTGTAGGTGTAGGTGAGATTCACGATGGTGCCCACTGGCGCTGGCGTGCTCAAGGTCACGGTGTAGTCGGTACTCTCTTCCCCTTCCACGATGGTGCTTGGACCGGTCAGCGTGACAACGGCTGCGTCTCGGTCGTCCGGATCCGTTTCATCGGTGATGCTCGTCTCTTGGCTGGCGTTGGTTAAATCCAGCTCTTCGAAAATAGGGTTGTCGTCGCCATCGACCACGCTCTCTACACTGACCGTGAACGCTTCCTGCCTTCAGCCAGGTTGTCATCCACGGTTTGGATGGTGAACGTCGCCGTTTGGCCATCTTCCCCAATCACCGCTTGGGTGGTCTCAACGATGTCTTCGTTCGACGCCGTGGTGTAGGTGTACGTGAGGTTGACGATGGTGCCCACCGGAGCAGGACTGCTTAGCGTGGCCGTATAAGTGGCACTCTCCTCGCCTTCCACGATGGTGCTTGGGCCAGTGAGCGTGACAACGGCTGCGTCTCGGTCGTCCGGATCCGTTTCATCGGTGATGCTCGTCTCTTGGCTGGCGTTGGTTAAATCCAGCTCTTCGAAAATAGGGTTGTCGTCGCCATCCACCACACTTTCTACGCTGACCGTGAACGCTTCGCTGCCTTCAGCCAGGTTGTCATCCACCGTTTGGATGGTGAACGTCGCCGTTTGGCCATCCTCCCCAATCACTGCTTGGGTGGTCTCAACGATGTCTTCATTCGACGCCGTAGTGTAGGTGTAGGTGAGATTCACGATGGTGCCCACTGGCGCTGGCGTGCTCAAGGTCACGGTGTAGTCGGTACTCTCTTCCCCTTCCACGATGGTGCTTGGACCGGTCAGCGTGACGACAGCTGCGTCTCGGTCGTCCGGATCCGTTTCATCGGTGATGCTCGTCTCTTGGCTGGCGTTGGTTAAATCCAGCTCTTCGAAAATAGGGTTGTCGTCGCCATCCACCACACTTTCTACGCTGACCGTGAACGCTTCGCTGCCTTCAGCCAAGTTGTCATCCACCGTTTGGATGGTGAACGTCGCCGTTTGGCCATCCTCCCCAATCACTGCTTGGGTGGTCTCAACGATGTCTTCATTCGACGCCGTAGTGTAGGTGTAGGTGAGATTCACGATGGTGCCCACTGGCGCTGGCGTGCTCAAGGTCACGGTGTAGTCGGTACTCTCTTCCCCTTCCACGATGGTGCTTGGACCGGTCAGCGTGACAACGGCTGCGTCTCGGTCGTCCGGATCCGTTTCATCGGTGATGCTCGTCTCTTGGCTGGCGTTGGTTAAATCCAGCTCTTCGAAAATAGGGTTGTCGTCGCCATCGACCACGCTCTCTACACTGACCGTGAACGCTTCGCTGCCTTCAGCCAAGTTGTCATCCACCGTTTGGATGGTGAACGTCGCCGTTTGGCCATCCTCCCCAATCACTGCTTGGGTGGTCTCAACGATGTCTTCATTCGACGCCGTAGTGTAGGTGTAGGTGAGATTCACGATGGTGCCCACTGGCGCTGGCGTGCTCAAGGTCACGGTGTAGTCGGTACTCTCTTCCCCTTCCACGATGGTGCTTGGACCGGTCAGCGTGACGACAGCTGCGTCTCGGTCGTCCGGATCCGTTTCATCGGTGATGCTCGTCTCTTGGCTGGCGTTGGTTAAATCCAGCTCTTCGAAAATAGGGTTGTCGTCGCCATCCACCACACTTTCTACGCTGACCGTGAACGCTTCGCTGCCTTCGGCTAGGTTGTCATCCACGGTTTGGATGGTGAACGTCGCCGTCTGGCCATCTTCCCCAATCACCGCTTGGGTGGTTTCAACGATGTCTTCATTGGACGCTGTAGTGTAGGTGTAGGTGAGGTTGACGATGGTGCCCACCGGAGCAGGACTGCTTAGCGTGGCCGTATAAGTGGCACTCTCCTCGCCTTCCACGATGGTGCTTGGACCGGTCAGCGTGACAACGGCTGCGTCTCGGTCGTCCGGATCCGTTTCATCGGTGATGCTCGTCTCTTGGCTGGCGTTGGTTAAATCCAGCTCTTCGAAAATCGGGTTGTCGTCGCCATCGACCACACTCTCAACGCTGACCGTGAACGCTTCGCTGCCTTCAGCCAGGTTATCGTCCACGGTTTGGATGGTGAACGTTGCCGTCTGGCCATCTTCCCCAATCACCGCTTGGGTGGTCTCAACGATGTCTTCGTTCGACGCCGTGG
This sequence comes from Vibrio sp. KUL80, assembly GCF_059725495.1. Lineage (NCBI taxonomy): Bacteria > Pseudomonadati > Pseudomonadota > Gammaproteobacteria > Vibrionales > Vibrionaceae > Vibrio > Vibrio sp. KUL80. The sequence goes on along the minus strand of NZ_AP045842.1, from coordinate 1,040,899 downwards.
TGTAGGTGTACGTGAGGATTCACGATGGTGCCCACCGGAGCAGGACTGCTTAGCGTGGCCGTATAAGTGGCACTCTCCTCGCCTTCCACGATGGTGCTTGGGCCAGTGAGCGTGACAACGGCTGCGTCTCGGTCGTCCGGATCCGTTTCGTCGGTGATGCTCGTCTCTTGGCTGGCGTTGGTTAAATCCAGCTCTTCGAAAATAGGGTTGTCGTCGCCATCCACCACACTTTCTACGCTGACCGTGAACGCTTCACTGCCTTCAGCCAGGTTGTCATCCACGGTTTGGATGGTGAACGTCGCCGTTTGGCCATCTTCCCCAATCACCGCTTGGGTGGTCTCAACGATGTCTTCGTTCGACGCCGTGGTGTAGGTGTACGTGAGGTTGACGATGGTGCCCACCGGAGCAGGACTGCTTAGCGTGGCCGTATAAGTGGCACTCTCCTCGCCTTCCACGATGGTGCTTGGGCCAGTGAGCGTGACAACGGCTGCGTCTCGGTCGTCCGGATCCGTTTCATCGGTGATGCTCGTCTCTTGGCTGGCGTTGGTTAAATCCAGCTCTTCGAAAATAGGGTTGTCGTCGCCATCCACCACACTTTCTACGCTGACCGTGAACGCTTCGCTGCCTTCAGCCAGGTTGTCATCCACCGTTTGGATGGTGAACGTCGCCGTTTGGCCATCCTCCCCAATCACTGCTTGGGTGGTCTCAACGATGTCTTCATTCGACGCCGTAGTGTAGGTGTAGGTGAGATTCACGATGGTGCCCACTGGCGCTGGCGTGCTCAAGGTCACGGTGTAGTCGGTACTCTCTTCCCCTTCCACGATGGTGCTTGGACCGGTCAGCGTGACGACAGCTGCGTCTCGGTCGTCCGGATCCGTTTCATCGGTGATGCTCGTCTCTTGGCTGGCGTTGGTTAAATCCAGCTCTTCGAAAATAGGGTTGTCGTCGCCATCCACCACACTTTCTACGCTGACCGTGAACGCTTCGCTGCCTTCAGCCAGGTTATCATCCACGGTTTGGATGGTGAACGTCGCCGTCTGGCCATCTTCCCCAATCACCGCTTGGGTGGTTTCAACGATGTCTTCATTGGACGCTGTAGTGTAGGTGTAGGTGAGGTTGACGATGGTGCCCACCGGAGCAGGACTGCTTAGCGTGGCCGTATAAGTGGCACTCTCCTCGCCTTCCACGATGGTGCTTGGACCGGTCAGCGTGACAACGGCTGCGTCTCGGTCGTCCGGATCCGTTTCATCGGTGATGCTCGTCTCTTGGCTGGCGTTGGTTAAATCCAGCTCTTCGAAAATCGGGTTGTCGTCGCCATCGACCACACTCTCAACGCTGACCGTGAACGCTTCACTGCCTTCGGCTAGGTTGTCATCCACGGTTTGGATGGTGAACGTCGCCGTTTGGCCATCTTCCCCAATCACCGCTTGGGTGGTCTCAACGATGTCTTCGTTCGACGCCGTGGTGTAGGTGTAGGTGAGGTTGACGATGGTGCCCACCGGAGCAGGACTGCTTAGCGTGGCCGTATAAGTGGCACTCTCCTCACCTTCTACAATGTTGCTTGGACCGGTGAGAGTCACGGCAACCGTGTCCTCTGGGCCTGGGTCTTCTTCATCCGTAATCGTGGTGTCTAAGCTAGCATTGGTTAAGTCCAATGCTTCAAAGATAGGGTTATCATCGCCGTCAACCACGCTCTCTACGCTGACCGTGAACGCTTCACTGCCTTCAGCGAGGTTGTCGTCCACAGTTTGGATGGTGAACGTCGCCGTCTCGCCATCCTCCCCGATCACCGCTTGGGTGGTCTCAACAATGTCTTCGTTCGACGCCGTGGTGTAGGTGTACGTAAGGTTCACGATGGTGCCCACTGGAGCAGGACTGCTTAGCGTGGCCGTATAAGTGGCACTCTCCTCACCTTCTACAATGTTGCTTGGACCGGTGAGGGTCACGGCAACCGTATCCTCTGGGCCTGGGTCTTCTTCATCCGTAATCGTGGTGTCTAGGCTAGCATTGGTTAAGTCCAATGATTCAAAGATAGAGTTATCATCGCCGTCAACCACGCTCTCTACGCTGACCGTGAACGCTTCACTGCCTTCAGCTAGGTTGTCGTCCACAGTTTGGATGGTGAACGTCGCCGTTTTGCCATCCTCCCCAATCACCGCTTGAGTAGTCTCAACGATATCTTCGTTCGACGCCGTGGTGTAGGTGTACGTGAGGTTGACGACGGTGCCCACTGGCGCTGGGCTGCTTAAAGTGACGGTGTATTCATTACTTACATCACCCTCAGCGATATCAGAGGGTCCCTCGAGGGTTACGACAACTGTGTCTTCTTCACCTGGATCGTCCTCGTCTGTTATTGTTACTTGATGACTCGCTTCGGTTAAATCGAGCTCATCAAAAACAGGCTCACCCTCGGAGTTCACCACACTACTAACTCTAATTACAAAAGTCTCTGTCCCTTCAGCCAAGTTATCATCGATAGTTTGGAGATTGAAAGCTGCAGTTACGCCGTCCTCACTAACAATGGCCTCGGCCACTTCGACGATATCTTCCCCTGAAGCGGAAATATATTCGTAAACCAAGTTAACAATACTACCAACAGGTGCAGATTCTCCTAGGGCAACTGTAAATTCGTTATTAACAGAGCCTTCAATAACATTTTCAGGACCGTTCAAAACGACTGAAACGGGTCCTACTGGTTCTATGGGAGCCGGCAGCGAAAACTGCAACAGCGTTAGAGATTGCGTAGCTGTGAGCCCCTGTGCTTCCAAACCTGTCGTGTCGAACTGAGTAGACGCAATTACTTGAGTGCCGTCACGCTCAATAACCCCAGTAGTGGTTGGGCTCGAGCCATTTTCTTCACCTGCTGCAGTCTCTTGACCTTCAACATCCGTCGGGTCTTGTCCAGATTCGATCTGTGCGATGATCGCGTCTGCGTCCAATGCTGTTATCTCAAGCGTTCTCGCTGTGCCATCATCTTCAATAACGACGACGTTCACATCCTCACCGACTTCTGCATCCTCTAAAATGTCGATTACGACATCTCCTGGACGAGGATCTAGTCCCTCAGGAAGGACTGTCAGCCTCCCTTGAGCATCCACCACTAACGTACCTGAAACCTGCACTGCACCAAATAAAGAAAAACCACTCATGTTCGACTCCTTGAGTCACCCAGTAACGACCGGGTTGCTCTGTAATATTACCTAGCTCATTCGTTAACACTGCGTTGCGAAAAGGTTGAATTTTTATTTATTGTATAAAGGTAATATCAGACATCTCGAATATTGAGTATGTTTTGGCAAGCTAATTAATCATGTGTCTCAAAAAAGAAATTAAGTCTCTCATATTCGAGAATCGTAGATTTCCGCTCATATTTGTTTATTTTTTTGTTACTCTCTGAAGTTAAAGGAAAAATTAAGATTTCATTTATTCTACTCAATTCCAATTTAACGACATAGGCATTAGAGCGCATACTAGTTCGTTAGTGGTGGGATAAGCTCTTCCTTGAATGAATCTGACCTCAATAGCAAGGCACAGATACTACCGCCAAGCTCAGTCTTATGGGAGGCGCTCCTACTTTGGTTAATGGTTTAGGAATTGTATTTTAGAAAAGGAATTGAACGAAATAGGCGACAAACACTAGTTAATCCATTGTGTTTATTCTAGAAGGCTACTTAGAGAAAATAAAAAAGCGACCCAGAAGGTCGCTTTTTTTAATCTTATCAACTAGCTATCTTGAATAATCAAAATGTTATTAAGCATATTATTATCAACACCAACAACACCTTCAAGTTCAATGGTTACCGACTTTCCATTGCCTTTGTCGACATTAATCAAAGTGCTACCGTTGTCTTCTGAAACAACAATTGTATTGTCAGCTAGCAGATCATCCAGTGAGTCTGTTTCTTCAAACAAGTCTTTAAGATCAATGACATCATTGTTACCGTTTTCCCTTGAGAAGTCAGTAATAACATCACGATGACCGTCTAAATCACTTTCGGTCCACTTAAACGTATCGTTACCCTCACCGCCTGTAAGAGTATCACTACCTTTACCACCGATTAGCAGGTCATCGCCATCACCACCTATGAGCAAGTCATCCCCTTCTGTACCGTATAGGTAAGAAGTTTCTGTGCCCTGCGCAGCGAAGTCGTAATCTTCATCGTGATTAGAGTCGGTGAAGTTACCCTCAGGTGAAATGTTGATGGTTACCGTAGCGTCACTACTGCTTCGCGCGCCGTCATCGTCAACCGCTTCATATTTGAAGCTATCGGTAACATCTGTATCTACTGCCTCAAAGCCTTGTAGAACAAACCCTTTGCCGTTTTCATTCGTCAACACAACCCTGACCTCATCAAAAGGCTGTTCAGATTGAATATCCATTGTCGCGACTTTAGAGCTGTTGCCTGAGGCTGGATGCAAGTCGGTATCAGGGTCAAGCTGCTGGGCACCGACATAGGCTCCATTAAGATACAAGAAGGCAGTAATTACCGCTGCCTGCGCATTTCCATTGCCTTGAACGATATTGCCAGTCAGGCTCGCCAGAGTAACCTTGGCATGTGTCATACTCCCAGCCGTATAGCGCACCGCAATATACTCGCCTTCATCCGTGTTACGACCATTACCGTTTTCGTTATCTTGCCCATTTTGACCGGTTTGTTGAGTAAAGAAACCGCTATGTTTGTCGTTGCCATTGTCATCGTAAGCGATGTTTGCTAGCTGATCTGCTGAGATTGAGTCAGGGTCGGGGCGAACTCCGGTATAAATACCACCAGTAATCTCAATGTTTTGCTCGAGTAAGGCAGAAAGACTCGGATCGAAACCATCTTCATTTGCAGAGAAACCATTGTTGAGCTCGTATTGGATCACTGTTTTATCCAAAACGGTATCCCCAACTTCAAGGTACAATCGACCATCACCATTATTAACGTCAACGTAGAGCTCCCCGAACTGTGGTAATTCAGTGATTTCAACTAAGGTGTCTTTGTCGCTGTTTACATCATCCTCGATGTCAGTTGCAAAATCCGCGAAATGCAGCGGTATCGTGTCATCTCCCGCGAATACATCAAAATCTACAACTTCCGGTGGGGTGTTGTTCGCTTCATTCACATCTAGAACAATGAGGTTGATGGTTTTAACGACGGACTTGTCAGCTACTGGATGCTCTGTATCTCCCTCAGATGAAGTAGCTGTGACGGTCAGCGTGTACGTATTTGGATCGGCCACTACTACCTGAAGGTTCTCCAAACTAACGTCCGTAGGCAGCTCTGCAACGCCACCGGTGACAGTTAGTTCACTGCCATCCAACCAAAGGGTAGCCCCATCGGGAAGACCAGAAAGTTGCAGGGTCAACGATTCTGAACCGTCTACATCCGTTAAAGCCGCACTAATATCACTCAGATCAATTCGGGAGTCTTCGTAGCCTACATTTTCCGTGGCAGACAACGTGATATTGTCTAGAAGAGCACCGTAGCTATTTTGTTCTGGTGATTCAAAAACGACTCTGTAGTTACCATCATCAGGAATTTGGAAGAACACTTGTTCATCACGAGACCATTGCCTTACATCAAGCTCATGCTCCCCACCGTTAGAATAAGATCTCAGCACCTCAACGTCTTCCCAGACACCAGGTGAGGTCTCTTTCGTCAATATGATGTCCATTGGCGAGTCATTTCGTCTAGCTGCAGCATCAAAGTTTAACTCGTAAAACTGACCTGCCTCTCCATCAAACTCGGTAAACAGAGAGTCAGTTTGACCACGGCGACCCTCGATTTCAAAAATCTGGTTGTCACCGCCGCTGCCCATATAAACGCGCTCTTTACCAACCTCTCCTCGATCGGTAATAACCCCCCAATCACCCAGATTGAGCTCATCTGGGGTATCGACACTAAGCTGAGTCCCATCGATATTACCTTTCCAGCTTCTATTACCTAAATCGACGTTCTCGAAATTGATTGCCGACAGGATTTGTTCACCCGACACCGTTAGCGTCGGCATGTCGGTAACAGGTTTTACAGTGACCGAAAGGTCGTGCATTTCAACGGAAGCACCGCCACTACCTACACCATCTACAGTTAAAACAAAGTCTTCGTCACTGTTCTCTGGTGGCAAAATGGACAGATTGGCAAGTTGTGAAGGCAATACTTCAATAGAATCACCCGTAAACGTCAGCTCTGTGCCATCATCAAAGAGCTTAGCTCCACTCGGAATGCCAGAAATCACTACCTTAGATACATCACTACCTGCTGGTAATACAATGGCCAGACCGATATTAGTATCTTCATCACCTTCTGCTGGCGAAACAACAACATCCGCAACGGCGCTTACATCAATCGTCGACACTGCGGTATTTGATGGAAGCGACTGATCGTCAAATGTAGTGATCTCGATAACTCGACTTGTTTGGTCTGGATTTTGACTCGAGTTTTCAAACTTAATCAGCTGAATGGCTGCTTCATAGTCCGCAGGGGTCGCCTCTCCTGTTAGCGTTATCTTAATCGATTCCGTTGGTAATCCCTCATCGATAACCTCGTAACCATATTGGAGGCCGCTAAGTAAGAAATCGCCATCTTGTAAACTAGCAATCTCGAAAGTATCTCCGTCTTTCGGGTTCGTGAACAAGATTTCGGCAGAGCCGATAACATTGTTTTCATCAAAAATGGTGATGTCATCATCGACCACGTTGATTGGCGCATCGCCTTCAACAAACAGAGCTTCATAGCCCGTGCCTTCTTCGCTGAGATCTAGGTCCAGTGTTGGTGGCATGTTGTTATCACGTTGGTCGACAATCGTCACAACAGACTCTTGGCTCTCTCCATCGTCACTATCTACAGCCTTGTATTTGAAGCTGTCGTTGAGTGCAGTTTCGATGTAACGAAGCTCCCAGTTACCAGGTCCATCGGTCCCAACGGTTACACCCGCAATGAGTACCCCTTCATCAACACCTGTTAGGTCATCTACAGAGAAACTGATCTCATGGAACAGATTATTGTTACCTGATGTATCTTTCTGCACGTCTGGGACATAATCAACCACGTCGCCATTGCTGAGTGTTACTTGAATCGTCACAGCAGACTCATTGTCGTCGTTTAGCCCACTGTAGAAGTAGCCGCCCATACCATCGAGGCCAAGATTAATGTGGGTTGCAGGGCGCTCAGAGAAGTCAATGGTGAGTTCTTCACCTTTGTTGATACCTTGACCACCACCAATCCCTAAACCATGCCCCACATGATTATCTTGCACATCACCACGGTATTGAGTCAGGTTGCCTCTGTTCGAACTTATAGCTATAGAGTCACCATTTTCCAACTCTAGGACGCGGTTCTTGCCATCAACTTTTTCACCCCAGTTGTAGAACTCATCCTTAGTACTCTCTAAATCACTATCGGTTGGTATCACCTTGGTACCCAGTACGAAGCCTCGAGCATTAGAATCTGGTTGGTAGGTGATCAGAGTCGGATCAAAGGTATCTTCTTTATCGACATTAGTCTGAGTGATTGCAATACCGTTGTAGAACAGTGTTCCGCTGACAGGAAGTTCGGTAATCGTCACCTCTAGTTGCGTACCATCTGCGTCATCTTCTATGTCAGATATATGGTCAGTACCAGGTCCTGAAATGTCCCCCTCTCCTGTATCAAAAATTACGGGGGTTGGAGAGCCATTCGTTACGGTAATCTCAAAGTCTTCTGATTCAGGATTATCGTTTAAACCGGTGACGGTTATTGTGACTGTCTGAGCTTCACTTTGTTGACCTTCGTTATCAGTCGCATAGTAAGTAAAATTAACGAGCTCCGACTCACCCGCAGCTAAGCTTTGGAAGTCTGTACCTGGATCGAATGTGTATGAGCCATCAGGGTTAAACGTCAGCGTGCCCTTACCATCTGGGACGTCCGTTTGGAGATAGTAAAACGCAATGGTGCCATCGACATCGCTCGCATCTGGAACGTTACGCGTGATCGACGTGTCTTCGTCGGTCATCTCATCGGCTGGCAACGCCACTGGACGATCATTGGTGCCGGTTACCGTGATGGTCACGGTCTGTGGCTCACTCGCCAGACCTTCGTTATCCACGGCAATGTATGTAAAGCTCACCTCTTCGGACTCACCATCAGTCAGGTCTTGGAAGTCCTCACCTGGGTTAAAGGTGTAAGAGCCGTCAGAGTTAAACGTCAACGACCCCTTGCCGTCTGGGACATCCGTTTGAAGGTTGTAAGACGCAACAGTGCCATCGACATCGCTCGCATCTGGAACGTTACGCGTGATCGACGTGTCTTCATCGGTCATCTCGTCTGCTGGCAACGCCACTGGACGATCATTAGTGCCGGTTACCGTGATGGTCACTGTTTGCGGTGCACTTACCAGACCTTCGTTATCCGTTGTGGTGTACGTGAACGTCACGTCTTCGGATTCACCATCAGTCAGAGCTTGGAAGTCCTGACCAGGATCGAATGTATAGGACCCATCAGGGTTAAACGACAACGTGCCCTTGCCATCTGGCACATCATTTTGAAGATTGTAAGACGCAATGGTGCCATCAACATCGCTCGCATCTGGAACGTTACGCGTGATCGACGTGTCTTCGTCGGTCATCTCATCCGCTGGCAACGCCACTGGACGATCATTGGTACCCGTTACTCTAATGGTGACAGTCTGTGGCTTACTCGCCAGACCTTCGTTATCCACGGCAATGTACGTGAAAGTCACCTCTTCGGACTCACCATCCGTCAGAGCTTGGAAGTCCTCACCTGGGTTAAAGGTGTATGAGCCGTCAGGGTTAAACGTCAGCGTACCCTTACCATCCGGCACGTCCGTTTGAAGGTTGTAAGACGCAACAGTGCCATCGACATCGCTCGCATCTGGAACGCTGCGAGTGATCGAGGTGTCTTCGTCGGTCATCTCATCGGCTGGCAACGCCACTGGACGATCATTGGTGCCGGTCACTGTAATGGTGACAGTCTGCGGCTCACTCGCCAAACCCTCGTTATCTATCGCAATGTATGTAAAGGTCACCTCTTCTGACTCGCCATCCGTCAGAGCTTGGAAGTCCTCACCTGGATTAAAGGTGTATGAGCCGTCAGAATTAAACGTCAATGACCCCTTCCCATCTGGGACGTCTGTTTGAAGCGTGTAAGAGGCAATGGTGCCATCAACATCTGAAGCTGCCGGAACATCGCGAGTGATTGACGTATCTTCGTCGGTCATCTCATCCGCTGGCAACGCCACTGGACGATCATTGGTGCCCGTTACTGTGATGGTCACGGTCTGTGGCTCACTCGCCAAACCTTCGTTATCAACGGCAATGTATGTAAAGGTCACCTCTTCCGACTCACCATCCGTCAGGTCTTGGAAGTCCTCAGCTGGGTTAAAGGTATAAGAGCCGTCAGAATTGAACGTCAACGATCCCTTGCCGTCCGGCACGTCCGTTTGAAGGTTGTAAGACGCTATCGTGCCATCGACATCTGAAGCTGCCGGAACATCACGAGTGATTGACGTATCTTCGTCGGTCATCTCGTCTGCTGGTAACGCCACTGGACGATCATTGGTACCCGTCACTGTGATGGTCACGGTCTGTGGCTCACTCGCCAGACCTTCGTTATCCACGGCAATGTATGTAAAGGTCACCTCTTCGGACTCACCATCCGTCAGGTCTTGGAAGTCCTCACCTGGGTTAAAGGTGTAAGAGCCGTCAGAATTGAACGTCAACGACCCCTTACCGTCTGGGACGTCCGTTTGAAGGTTGTAAGACGCAACAGTGCCATCGACATCGCTCGCATCTGGAACGTTACGCGTGATCGACGTGTCTTCGTCGGTCATCTCATCGGCTGGCAACGCCACTGGACGATCATTGGTGCCGGTTACCGTGATGGTCACGGTCTGTGGCTCACTCGCCAGACCTTCGTTATCCACGGCAATGTACGTGAAGGTCACGTCTTCGGACTCACCATCAGTCAGGTCTTGGAAGTCCTCACCTGGGTTAAAGGTGTAAGAGCCGTCAGAGTTAAACGTCAACGACCCCTTGCCGTCTGGGACATCCGTTTGAAGGTTGTAAGACGCAACAGTGCCATCGACATCGCTCGCATCTGGAACGTTACGCGTGATCGACGTGTCTTCATCGGTCATCTCGTCTGCTGGCAACGCCACTGGACGATCATTAGTGCCGGTTACCGTGATGGTCACTGTTTGCGGTGCACTTACCAGACCTTCGTTATCCGTTGTGGTGTACGTGAACGTCACGTCTTCGGATTCACCATCGGTCAGAGCTTGGAAGTCCTGACCAGGATCGAATGTATAGGACCCATCAGGGTTAAACGACAACGTGCCCTTGCCATCTGGCACATCATTTTGAAGATTGTAAGACGCAATGGTGCCATCAACATCGCTCGCATCTGGAACGTTACGCGTGATCGACGTGTCTTCGTCGGTCATCTCATCCGCTGGCAACGCCACTGGACGATCATTGGTACCCGTTACTCTAATGGTGACAGTCTGTGGCTTACTCGCCAGACCTTCGTTATCCACGGCAATGTACGTGAAAGTCACCTCTTCGGACTCACCATCCGTCAGAGCTTGAAGTCCTCACCTGGGTTAAAGGTGTATGAGCCGTCAGGGTTAAACGTCAGCGTACCCTTACCATCCGGCACGTCCGTTTGAAGGTTGTAAGACGCAACAGTGCCATCGACATCGCTCGCATCTGGAACGCTGCGAGTGATCGAGGTGTCTTCGTCGGTCATCTCATCGGCTGGCAACGCCACTGGACGATCATTGGTGCCGGTCACTGTAATGGTGACAGTCTGCGGCTCACTCGCCAAACCCTCGTTATCTATCGCAATGTATGTAAAGGTCACCTCTTCTGACTCGCCATCCGTCAGAGCTTGGAAGTCCTCACCTGGATTAAAGGTGTATGAGCCGTCAGAATTAAACGTCAATGACCCCTTCCCATCTGGGACGTCTGTTTGAAGCGTGTAAGAGGCAATGGTGCCATCAACATCTGAAGCTGCCGGAACATCGCGAGTGATTGACGTATCTTCGTCGGTCATCTCATCCGCTGGCAACGCCACTGGACGATCATTGGTGCCCGTTACTGTGATGGTCACGGTCTGTGGCTCACTCGCCAAACCTTCGTTATCAACGGCAATGTATGTAAAGGTCACCTCTTCCGACTCACCATCCGTCAGGTCTTGGAAGTCCTCAGCTGGGTTAAAGGTATAAGAGCCGTCAGAATTGAACGTCAACGATCCCTTGCCGTCCGGCACGTCCGTTTGAAGGTTGTAAGACGCTATCGTGCCATCGACATCTGAAGCTGCCGGAACATCACGAGTGATTGACGTATCTTCGTCGGTCATCTCATCGGCTGGCAACGCCACTGGACGATCATTGGTACCCGTCACTGTGATGGTCACGGTCTGTGGCTCACTCGCCAGACCTTCGTTATCCACGGCAATGTATGTAAAGGTCACCTCTTCGGACTCACCATCCGTCAGGTCTTGGAAGTCCTCACCTGGGTTAAAGGTGTAAGAGCCGTCAGAATTGAACGTCAACGACCCCTTACCGTCTGGGACGTCCGTTTGAAGGTTGTAAGACGCAACAGTGCCATCGACATCGCTCGCATCTGGAACGTTACGCGTGATCGACGTATCTTCGTCGGTCATCTCGTCAGCTGGCAACGCCACTGGACGATCATTGGTGCCGGTTACCGTGATGGTCACGGTCTGTGGCTCACTCGCCAGACCTTCGTTATCCACGGCAATGTACGTGAAGGTCACGTCTTCGGACTCACCATCAGTCAGGTCTTGGAAGTCCTCACCTGGGTTAAAGGTGTAAGAGCCGTCAGAGTTAAACGTCAACGACCCCTTGCCGTCTGGGACATCCGTTTGAAGGTTGTAAGACGCAACAGTGCCATCGACATCGCTCGCATCTGGAACGTTACGCGTGATCGACGTGTCTTCATCGGTCATCTCGTCTGCTGGCAACGCCACTGGACGATCATTAGTGCCGGTTACCGTGATGGTCACTGTTTGCGGTGCACTTACCAGACCTTCGTTATCCGTTGTGGTGTACGTGAACGTCACGTCTTCGGATTCACCATCAGTCAGAGCTTGGAAGTCCTGACCAGGATCGAATGTATAGGACCCATCAGGGTTAAACGACAACGTGCCCTTGCCATCTGGCACATCATTTTGAAGATTGTAAGACGCAATGGTGCCATCAACATCGCTCGCATCTGGAACGTTACGCGTGATCGACGTGTCTTCGTCGGTCATCTCATCCGCTGGCAACGCCACTGGACGATCATTGGTGCCGGTCACTGTAATGGTGACAGTCTGCGGCTCACTCGCCAAACCCTCGTTATCTATCGCAATGTATGTAAAGGTCACCTCTTCTGACTCGCCATCCGTCAGAGCTTGGAAGTCCTCACCTGGATTAAAGGTGTATGAGCCGTCAGAATTAAACGTCAATGACCCCTTCCCATCTGGGACGTCTGTTTGAAGCGTGTAAGAGGCAATGGTGCCATCAACATCTGAAGCTGCCGGAACATCGCGAGTGATTGACGTATCTTCGTCGGTCATCTCATCCGCTGGCAACGCCACTGGACGATCATTGGTGCCCGTTACTGTGATGGTCACGGTCTGTGGCTCACTCGCCAAACCTTCGTTATCAACGGCAATGTATGTAAAGGTCACCTCTTCCGACTCACCATCCGTCAGGTCTTGGAAGTCCTCAGCTGGGTTAAAGGTATAAGAGCCGTCAGAATTGAACGTCAACGATCCCTTGCCGTCCGGCACGTCCGTTTGAAGGTTGTAAGACGCTATCGTGCCATCGACATCTGAAGCTGCCGGAACATCACGAGTGATTGACGTATCTTCGTCGGTCATCTCGTCTGCTGGTAACGCCACTGGACGATCATTGGTACCCGTCACTGTGATGGTCACGGTTTGTGGCTCACTCGCCAGACCTTCGTTATCCACGGCAATGTATGTAAAGGTCACCTCTTCGGACTCACCATCCGTCAGGTCTTGGAAGTCCTCACCTGGGTTAAAGGTGTAAGAGCCGTCAGAATTGAACGTCAACGACCCCTTACCGTCTGGGACGTCCGTTTGAAGGTTGTAAGACGCAACAGTGCCATCGACATCGCTCGCATCTGGAACGTTACGCGTGATCGAGGTGTCTTCGTCGGTCATCTCGTCTGCCGGCAACGCCACTGGACGATCATTGGTGCCGGTTACCGTGATGGTCACGGTCTGTGGCTCACTCGCCAGACCTTCGTTATCCACGGCAATGTACGTGAAGGTCACGTCTTCGGACTCACCATCAGTCAGGTCTTGGAAGTCCTCACCTGGGTTAAAGGTGTAAGAGCCGTCAGAGTTAAACGTCAACGACCCCTTGCCGTCTGGGACATCCGTTTGAAGGTTGTAAGACGCAACAGTGCCATCGACATCGCTCGCATCTGGAACGTTACGCGTGATCGACGTGTCTTCATCGGTCATCTCGTCTGCTGGCAACGCCACTGGACGATCATTAGTGCCGGTTACCGTGATGGTCACTGTTTGCGGTGCACTTACCAGACCTTCGTTATCCGTTGTGGTGTACGTGAACGTCACGTCTTCGGATTCACCATCGGTCAGAGCTTGGAAGTCCTGACCAGGATCGAATGTATAGGACCCATCAGGGTTAAACGACAACGTGCCCTTGCCATCTGGCACATCATTTTGAAGATTGTAAGACGCAATGGTGCCATCAACATCGCTCGCATCTGGAACGTTACGCGTGATCGACGTGTCTTCGTCGGTCATCTCATCCGCTGGCAACGCCACTGGACGATCATTGGTGCCGGTCACTGTAATGGTGACAGTCTGCGGCTCACTCGCCAAACCCTCGTTATCTATCGCAATGTATGTAAAGGTCACCTCTTCTGACTCGCCATCCGTCAGAGCTTGGAAGTCCTCACCTGGATTAAAGGTGTATGAGCCGTCAGAATTAAACGTCAATGACCCCTTCCCATCTGGGACGTCTGTTTGAAGCGTGTAAGAGGCAATGGTGCCATCAACATCTGAAGCTGCCGGAACATCGCGAGTGATTGACGTATCTTCGTCGGTCATCTCATCCGCTGGCAACGCCACTGGACGATCATTGGTGCCCGTTACTGTGATGGTCACGGTCTGTGGCTCACTCGCCAAACCTTCGTTATCAACGGCAATGTATGTAAAGGTCACGTCTTCCGACTCACCATCCGTCAGGTCTTGGAAGTCCTCAGCTGGGTTAAAGGTATAAGAGCCGTCAGAATTGAACGTCAACGATCCCTTGCCGTCCGGCACGTCCGTTTGAAGGTTGTAAGACGCTATCGTGCCATCGACATCTGAAGCTGCCGGAACATCACGAGTGATTGACGTATCTTCGTCGGTCATCTCGTCTGCTGGTAACGCCACTGGACGATCATTGGTACCCGTCACTGTGATGGTCACGGTTTGTGGCTCACTCGCCAGACCTTCGTTATCCACGGCAATGTATGTAAAGGTCACCTCTTCGGACTCACCATCCGTCAGGTCTTGGAAGTCCTCACCTGGGTTAAAGGTGTAAGAGCCGTCAGAATTGAACGTCAACGACCCCTTACCGTCTGGGACGTCCGTTTGAAGGTTGTAAGACGCAACAGTGCCATCGACATCGCTCGCATCTGGAACGTTACGCGTGATCGACGTGTCTTCGTCGGTCATCTCATCGGCTGGCAACGCCACTGGACGATCATTGGTGCCGGTTACCGTGATGGTCACGGTCTGTGGCTCACTCGCCAGACCTTCGTTATCCACGGCAATGTATGTAAAGCTCACCTCTTCGGACTCACCATCAGTCAGGTCTTGGAAGTCCTCACCTGGGTTAAAGGTGTAAGAGCCGTCAGAGTTAAACGTCAACGACCCCTTGCCGTCTGGGACATCCGTTTGAAGGTTGTAAGACGCAACAGTGCCATCGACATCGCTCGCATCTGGAACGTTACGCGTGATCGACGTGTCTTCATCGGTCATCTCGTCTGCTGGCAACGCCACTGGACGATCATTAGTGCCGGTTACCGTGATGGTCACTGTTTGCGGTGCACTTACCAGACCTTCGTTATCCGTTGTGGTGTACGTGAACGTCACGTCTTCGGATTCACCATCGGTCAGAGCTTGGAAGTCCTGACCAGGATCGAATGTATAGGACCCATCAGGGTTAAACGACAACGTGCCCTTGCCATCTGGCACATCATTTTGAAGATTGTAAGACGCAATGGTGCCATCAACATCGCTCGCATCTGGAACGTTACGCGTGATCGACGTGTCTTCGTCGGTCATCTCATCCGCTGGCAACGCCACTGGACGATCATTGGTACCCGTTACTCTAATGGTGACAGTCTGTGGCTTACTCGCCAGACCTTCGTTATCCACGGCAATGTACGTGAAAGTCACCTCTTCGGACTCACCATCCGTCAGAGCTTGGAAGTCCTCACCTGGGTTAAAGGTGTATGAGCCGTCAGGGTTAAACGTCAGCGTACCCTTACCATCCGGCACGTCCGTTTGAAGGTTGTAAGACGCAACAGTGCCATCGACATCGCTCGCATCTGGAACGCTGCGAGTGATCGAGGTGTCTTCGTCGGTCATCTCATCGGCTGGCAACGCCACTGGACGATCATTGGTGCCGGTCACTGTAATAGTGACAGTCTGCGGCTCACTCGCCAAACCCTCGTTATCTATCGCAATGTATGTAAAGGTCACCTCTTCTGACTCGCCATCCGTCAGAGCTTGGAAGTCCTCACCTGGATTAAAGGTGTATGAGCCGTCAGAATTAAACGTCAATGACCCCTTCCCATCTGGGACGTCTGTTTGAAGCGTGTAAGAGGCAATGGTGCCATCAACATCTGAAGCTGCCGGAACATCGCGAGTGATTGACGTATCTTCGTCGGTCATCTCATCCGCTGGCAACGCCACTGGACGATCATTGGTGCCCGTTACTGTGATGGTCACGGTCTGTGGCTCACTCGCCAAACCTTCGTTATCAACGGCAATGTATGTAAAGGTCACCTCTTCCGACTCACCATCCGTCAGGTCTTGGAAGTCCTCAGCTGGGTTAAAGGTATAAGAGCCGTCAGAATTGAACGTCAACGATCCCTTGCCGTCCGGCACGTCCGTTTGAAGGTTGTAAGACGCTATCGTGCCATCGACATCTGAAGCTGCCGGAACATCACGAGTGATTGACGTATCTTCGTCGGTCATCTCGTCTGCTGGTAACGCCACTGGACGATCATTGGTACCCGTCACTGTGATGGTCACGGTCTGTGGCTCACTCGCCAGACCTTCGTTATCCACGGCAATGTATGTAAAGGTCACCTCTTCGGACTCACCATCCGTCAGGTCTTGGAAGTCCTCACCTGGGTTAAAGGTGTAAGAGCCGTCAGAATTGAACGTCAACGACCCCTTACCGTCTGGGACGTCCGTTTGAAGGTTGTAAGACGCAACAGTGCCATCGACATCGCTCGCATCTGGAACGTTACGCGTGATCGACGTATCTTCGTCGGTCATCTCGTCAGCTGGCAACGCCACTGGACGATCATTGGTGCCGGTTACTGTGATGATCACGGTCTGTGGCTCACTCGCCAGACCTTCGTTATCCACGGCAATGTATGTAAAGGTCACATCTTCGGACTCACCATCAGTCAATGATTGGAAGTCCTCACCTGGGTTAAAGGTGTAAGAGCCGTCAGAGTTAAACGTCAACGACCCCTTGCCGTCTGGGACGTCTGTTTGAAGGTTGTAAGATGCTATCGTGCCATCAACGTCCGAGGCAGCCGGGACATCACGAGTGATTGACGTATCTTCGTCGGTCATCTCGTCGGCTGGCAACGCCACTGGGCGATCATTGGTACCCATCACTGTAATAGTGACAGTCTGCGGCTCACTCGTCAGACCTTCGTTATCCACGGCAATGTAGGTAAAGGTCACGTCTTCCGATTCTCCTTCCGTGAGACTCTGGAAATCCTCACTAGGATCATAGATATAAGAACCATCGGTACTAAATGTAAGTGTCCCTTTTCCATCTGGCACATCGGTTTGTAGATCAAATGATGCAACACTACCATCGATATCGCTCGCCTCCGGCACATTTCGGGTAATGGATGTATCTTCGTCAGTCATTTCATCCGCTGGCAGTGCAACTGGGCGGTCATTGCTACCTGAAACAGTGATGGTTATCGTCTGTAGTTCACTTGTTAATCCCGCTTCATCAATAGCAAAATATGTAAAAGTTACGTCTTCTAATTCACCTTCGGTAAGATCTTGGAAGTCGTCACCAGGATTAAACGTATATGACCCATTTCCATTAAATACAAGATTACCTTTGCCTTCTGGAACATCATCCTGTAGAGCATAAGACACCACTGTTCCATCAACGTCATTGGCGTCAGGAACGCTCCGAGTAATTGATGTATCCTCGTCCGTGATCTCATCGCTTAGTATGGCTACTGGTCGGTCGTTAACACCCGTGACTGTAATGGTCACAGTTTGGGGGTCACTCGCTAAACCTTCATCGTCTCTGGCAATAAATGTGAAAGCCACATTTTCCGACTCCCCCTGATTCAACCCTTGAAAATCTGAACCGGGATTAAATGTGTAAGAGCCATCTGAGTTAAAGACCAAACTACCTTTGCCTTCAGGGACATCATCCTGAAGTTCATAAAGTGCGACCGTACCATCAATGTCGGTTGCTTCAGATACGCTGCGACTTATAGAGGTGTCTTCGTCGGTCATTTCAATTGAAGGGCTTGCTATAGGGCGATCGTTAACACCAGTGACCGTTATAGTAACAGTCTGTGGCTCACTAACTTGACCGTCATCGTCAATCGCAATGTAAGTGAATGTTATGTTTTCTGACTCACCATCAGTAAGGTTCTGGAAGTCCTCACCCGGATTGAACGTGTAACTACCATCTTCGCTAAATATAAGATTACCCTTTCCTTCAGGGATATCCTCTTCGAGTGCATAAGACGCTATTGTACCGTCTATGTCTGACGCCTCCGGTACGCGACTAGAAAGAGAGGTATCCTCATCGGTCGATGCTTCTCCATCTTCAGCGACCGGAGCATCGTTTATCTCATTTAATGTAATTTGGACAGAACCCGATTGAACAGAATTAGGTTGGCCTTGCTGGTCATCAACCTGGTATGAGAAGAGGCCTGCACTTTCAGATGCGGTTGGTTCCTCTGAAGTAATAGGGACTTCACTAGGGGCGTCGTATTGTAAAGAAGCGAATTCATCGACGGTTAATTGGTCTCCAATGGAGAGTGGGTTTCCATCAGAGTCGGTCACCATTCCCAAGTCTGGGAGCTCTGTTACAGTGATGATCAAAGTATCATTGTTGGCATCTGTGGGGACGGATAAACCCAAAGCGTTATCTTGCGAGTCTTCGTCGAAATTTCTAATCGAACCAAAAGCAACCGGAGAGCTGTTAAACGTCAACTGGAGTAGTGTGAGGGATTGTGTTGCTGACAGCCCTTGCGCCTCAAGACCAGACGTATCGAAGTTGGTAGACGCAATGATTTGTGCATCAGTTCGGGCTATGGAGCCAGTAGCAATAGGACTAGAACCACTATTTTCGCCCGCTGCAGTGGCTTGTTCTTCGTTTTGTGTCGGGTCATCGCCCTCTTCAATCGCAGCAATGATCGCCTCAGCATCAGAATCGTCAATAGTGATCTCTTGGCTTTGCCCGTCTTGTCGGATAAGTTCGATGTTTAACTCATCTCCGACCTCTTCATTATCGAGGACGCGGATAACCACATCACCAGGTCGAGGATCTGCTCCTAGAGGAAGAACCACCAACTGCCCGTTGGCATCAACAACTAATGTACCTGAAACTTGCGCTAAGCCATGTAATGTAAACACACTCATGTTCTACTCCTTGAACCGTCCGACAGCACAACAGACGCATGTGAATTCCTTTGATTGCTCACCTATTCTTTTGCTTGTTTTAAAAGTGAGCTCTACTTCCTGCCAACATCCTGTGTAACAGATTAGTTCACCAATTAAAACTATATTAGTAACTGTTTCGTGTTTGTCTCAAAAACGAAAAAAAAGTCTCGTTAAAACGAGACTTTATACAACTTTGGTTGAGGTTAGCCGATGACGGTTATAAACCCTTGGAGGATGATAAGGTTTACGATATCGATAAAGAACGCACCAACGATTGGGACCACCATGAACGCCTGCGGTGAAGGACCAAATCGATTCACAATTGAACCCATGTTCATTACGGCTGTTGGCGTTGCGCCAAGCCCGAAACCACAATGACCGCCAGCAATGACCGCTCCGTCGTAGTTCTTGCCCATTACCCTAAATGTTACGTAGTAAGCGAAGAAAGCAAGAACGATAGACTGCACGCCAAGGATGACAAGGAAAGGAATTGCAAGGTCAAAAATATTCCACAGTTGCAGACTCATAAGTGCCATTGCTAAGAAGAGCGACAAAGAAACCGTACCTAGAATATCCACCGTTTCAGCATCCACTTTATAACTCTTAGTCACCTCACAGATGTTTGTGATGAAGACACCAATAAACAGCGCGTAAACGAAATCTGGAATCATCAACCAAGAGATCTCAAAGGTACTGACCCATTCATGCAGGTACTTCGCACCTGTTACGCAAATGAGCAGGATAAATAGAACTTCTACCACCTTCTTGGCGGTAACACGGTCGCGTTCATACTCGTTATAAGTTACCAGCTCAGGGAAGCGCTCGTGTGTATCGTTACCACGGCCATATTCTGATTCAAAATCATTCTTATCAATCAGCCTTTGGGCCACAGGGCTACCAATAATACCGCCGATAATTAAACCAAACGTCGCCGATGCCATTGCAATCTCAAGAGTGTTGGCAATACCGTACGTTTCTGTAATGGTTTGCGACCATGCAGCGCCCGTACCGTGACCACCAGAAAGGGTAATAGAGCCCGCTATCAGTCCCATCAAAGGCTCTAAGTCAAGCAAACTGGCTAGACCGACGCCAACACTGTTTTGTATCACGATATAGACAGACGCAACACCCAAGAATATAAAGACTTTGGCACCACCTTTCATAAGCTGTGTGTAGTTTGCCGCCAAACCAACGGTGGCAAAAAACATCAACATAAAGGTTTTCTGCAGTGGGAGAGAGAACTCTAAATTGATGCCGTTAAAGTGCAGTACTGTGATGATGATGGCGACAATCAAGCCACCGACTATGGGTTCTGGGATATTGTACTTGCGAAGAACCGGCAACTTACTATTGATTAAGTGCCCAAGAAAAAGAACGCTGATTGCGATCAAAAAAGATTCTAACGTGCCAACAGAGATGGTGTTGTTCATATAACCTCTTTTTTTGCTGTATCGCTCATCTTCCGTAATGAGGTATCGATTCGATATTTTAGTGTAGTAAAAATAGGATAGATGGCGATCAAAGCAAAATCACCAAACGGCCTTGTTTTCTTTATCCACTGCTTTTTGATTGCCGAGGAAGCTTCGGCACTTTGACAATCCAGTCTATGTATTTGATAACTGGGTGTTTTGAGGTCTTAAATACACATAATGTGTCTAAGATAAAAAGAGTAACTACACTGATTAAGGCGGCATAGTAGCACAATGCGCTACGTTCGACTAATTTAACTAATAAATACAGATAATAAGGTGAACAACAGTGATACGGACAGCCTCTATTGCACTAATAATGTCTCTGCTGGCAGCAACCTCTGCAAATGCAAAAATTAACGTTGATTACGAGGAACCTGAGTCTAGCGCTGAGCAATCGGCTCGCCAAGCTATTGAGCAAAGCGGAGCAAACGAACTCGTCGCAGACTTATCAAACCATTACTTCCCGTTCAATAGCGAGCTCACAATTAGCTATGGTGGCGACGATGGCCCTCTTTACGACCCTTCTACTCATACCGTTCACATGCCGTATGCGTTTTACAATGACTCCCTCGAGTATTTCACTAAAAACGACTACGAAAAGCGGTTTGGAAAGCCAGCCAAAGATGGCGCAGTAGATACCTTGCTTCATACTCTTTTGCACGAGGCTGGACATGCTTATGTCGCCGACCAAGGCATTCCGATTCTTGGTAAAGAGGAAGATGCAGTAGACAACTTTGCCGCGGTCATCATGCTTAACTTCGTAGACCAAGGAGCCAATGCGACGATAAGCGCCGCCGATATGTTCGCGTTTGAATCAGACGACAGGCCTGACTATTACGATTTCTATGAGTACATAGGTGAACACAGCTTTGATTTACAGCGCTATTTTGCCACTTTGTGTTTGGTTTATGGCAGCGATCCTGATGCGCACAAGGACTTACTCGATGAAATCGAAGATGAGTATCGTGATGAACAAAAAGACAAGTGCATCGCAACCTTTGAAGAGATCGATTACAACTGGAAACAGGTACTAAACATTAAATCAGAGGAAAACAGCTAATTACTGAGGTGACAATGTCGACCAAACTGACCCTGTTCTATGATGGGCAATGCCCACTGTGTGTTAAAGAGATGACAGCGCTTAAAAAACACGACAGTGAAGACGTTATCAAGCTGGTGGACATTTTCTCTGATGCGTTTTTCGACTACCCCGACATAGACCAAGCTGCAGCCTCTGAAAGGCTGCATGCCTATGATAAAAATGGAGCGCTTCTGCTTGGGTTAGACGTCACGTATCGAGCATGGAGTTTGGTCGGGCGCGGCCATTGGTACGCATTTACGCGCTGGCCATTATTTCGTCCGATTTGTGATTGGATATACATCAAGTTTGCCAGAAACCGCTACACAATTTCTGGCATTCTTACCGGCAAGAAACGCTGCGACAGCTGTCGGATAAAATAAGCCGAATAGAACAAAAAGTGGCGAGCAACTTCAGCGCTCGCCATTTACACTGTAAAGATTATTTTTCAGCGTCTTGTCGTACCGCTTTGAAGAGCACAGACGTATCGGAGCGCCCTTCCCCATCTACTGACAATTGCTTATAGCGCTCAATGGACTGCTCTGTTAGCGGCAGCGTTATGCCTTGCTTTTCCGCTTCATCTAAACAGAAACCCAGGTCTTTTATCATCCAATCGATCGCAAAGCCAAAGTCGTATTTGTCTTGGTCCATGGTCTTGGCACGGTTTTCCATCTGCCAAGAACCTGCGGCACCATTCTTTAAGCAATCGACAAGGGCTGGAATATCAAGTCCACTTTTTTGAGCGAGCAACAAACCTTCGGACAGACCCGTCAACACGCCAGCAATACACACTTGGTTTACCATCTTAGCGCGTTGTCCTTGGCCAACAGTACCCATCAACACTGACGATTTCCCGTACGCATCAAACACAGATTGTAAGTCATTGAATACGGCTTCATCACCGCCACACATAATAGTCAGCACACCATTCTCAGCACCGGCTTGTCCACCGGATACTGGCGCATCCATAAAGCGAATCCCAGCCTCCTCACACGCCTTACCAAGCTCTTCGGCTAGGCTTGCAGAGGTCGTGGTATGGTCAACAAGAATCGCGCCCTGCTTCATCGCCGCGATAGCACCTTGCTCAGCGGTCGTCATCTGACGCACATCATCATCGTTACCGACACAAACAGCGACCACATCTGCGTCTTTCACACACTCAGCAACAGTTTCTGCGTATTGACCTGCGTATTCATTGGCCCAGCGCTGCGCTTTCTCTGTCGTACGGTTAAAAACGCTGACGTCAAAACCCGCTTTGACTAGATGCCCTGCCATCGGGTATCCCATAACGCCCAGTCCAATAAAACTTACTTTCATGTCGGCTCCTTGTTGCTTGTGTTTGGATTTACCGCCGCATCCATATTTTGAGCGGTCGCTAATATCGCTTCCACCAAGGCTTTTACGGCTTTAGGTTGGTATTTTCTATCTTTGTACACCAAAAAGGCTTGGCGGTCACTACGATAGTACTCAGGTAGAATATGAATTAAACTTGAGTTGCCTGCCGCATGGCGTAATGGCAATGATGCAACGCCTAAACCTCGACTCACTGAATCAACCAGCGCCTGAATATCGTTAACGATCAATCGTGGTTTAAGGTTTATGGTATCTACCTCTTTTCCTTGTTGGTACACAACAATCTCGCGACTATCATCGATCGTCAGCCAGTCGGCACGTTTGAGCTTTTCGAGATCATCAATAGTTGGGTTAGAACGGAGGTATTCTTTACTCGCAAAGAAACCGTGCTTCGCTGTAAACAGAGGTCTAGCTATCAACTCATCCATTTCTGAAGTGTCAAAGGTTATAAGGAGCTCTCGATCCGTTTTAGGCTTGGCTTGATCGTGGTTTAACGCGAGATCCACATGCACCTTGGGATAGGATTTCAAGTATTCCTCGACGACAGGTGCGATAAATGCGTGGTAAAAGCTATGTGGTACCGCTAACCGGACGTGACCCGCCACTAAATCCGTTTTCTCGGTAATATTGTTCAGCCCTATCTCGACTTGCTCAATTCCACTACTCAACTGTTCAAATGCCATTCGACCTAGTTCTGTGGGAGCTAACTCACGCCCACGCTTCTCTAGAAGGCGCACGCCGAGCTTTGACTCAAGAGAAGTGATGCGTCTTGATACCGTTGATTGAGGCAAGCCCAAGCTTGCGGCAGCTCTTAATACAGAGCCTTCCTCTACAACCTTACAGAATAAGTAAACATCATCAATGTATCCAAATATGGAATCCACAATCCTAAATAACCGTATTTTTTCTATATATGACTAGGTTTATACTTTTCTCATCAAAAAGACAACCGAAGGAGACAGATAATGAGTAGAAAACAGTTTTGGTTAACCGCCCTACTATCCTCATTGACTATGGCAGTGATGATGTCGGGAATCATCTCGGGATACAAAATGGGATTCAGTGCCGACTGGCCTGAAACGTGGGTGAAGAGTTTTCTGATAGCCTGGCCTTGCGCGCTGCTGTTGAATCTGACGGTACTGCCAAAGATAAGAGCATTCGCAGCTTGGTGCTGCCAGCCTAAAACCATCAAGGGCTAGAAAGCATGATCAAGGCAATTCCTTGATCATGCTTTCGTATTTTGTCTATATGGCGTGGCTTAAGCGCTTTGTTTTCACTACAGATAAAGGTTTTGGCTTAGCAAACCAATACCCTTGATACATATCGCAGTTCATCTCTTTCAATCGCGCGTATTGCTTCTCGCATTCCACACCTTCAGCAACCACATCGTATCCAAATGCGTGAGCCATGGTGATTACTGACTCCACTAAGGCATTGTGGGCTAAATCACTGCCCAAATCGCGAATAAAGCTGCGGTCTATCTTTACTTCATCAAGTGGTAACTGTTTGAGCATGGATAAAGACGAATAGCCTGTCCCAAAATCATCCAACGAGATGCGCACACCTGCAGCCTTAAGCGCATTCAATGCACGCAAACACTGTTCAAAATCATTAAGGGCGATGCTTTCGGTGATCTCTACAGTAAACTGTGTCGGAGAGAGATCATAAGAAAAGATCTTTTGTACGAACTCGATAGCAAAATGAGGGCGAGACAACAGGCTTGAACTGATATTAATCGAGACAGATAGCGCACTGTCTATGCGCTTATCGGCGAGATCTTCACACACCTTGGTCAACACGATCTCACTGAGCTTCACGATCAACCCGGACTCTTCTGCGACACCTATAAACAGCTGTGGTGAAACGTATTCACCATCCTCATCCTGCCAGCGCGCCAGCGCTTCTAAGCCAGTCACTGCCCCACTCTCTTGATCATGTATAGACTGATACCAAACCTCGAGGTTATCATTCGCCAGAACGCGTCGAAGTTTCTGCTCGACACTCAGCAGTTGCTGGCTCTCTCGCTCTAGTTGGGTATCGTAAAGGGCCGCCTTGCGACTCTTAGAGCGCTTAGCGCGATACATAGCGATATCGGCCTTTTTGACTAACTCTTCAGCCGAGACCGCATCAAACGGATAGAACGCAATACCAAGGCTTCCCTGAGTGTTGAATTCATTATCTCCAACACAAAACGGCTTCTCTACCGCGCGAAGTATGCGACTAGCAAGCTCTAAGGCTTGACCTGATGTCTCGACATCACACATCAAAAGAAACTCATCACCACCAAAACGGGCAATGAGGTCATTCTTGCGTACCACCTGATTGAGCTGTTTTGATACGTGCAGCAACAACGCATCTCCAACATCGTGACCGTAGGTATCATTCACAAACTTGAAGCGATTGAGATCCATCAACATCAAAGCGAGCGGCTGTTCATTCTTATCGCGAATATGCGCCTTCAAACGCTCAGTCATCATGCGTCGATTCGCAAGTCCTGTGAGCGAATCATGGTAGGCAAGCTGGCGAATCTTGTCTGCCGATCGTTTTTGCTCAGTAATATCCGTCATTGCCCCCAAAAAGCGCACCGGACGACCAAATTTATCCTTAATGGCACGCCCGGTAGAAGAGAGCCAAACGTAGACCCCGTCGGTTCTGCGCAGTCGAAATTGTGATTTGAATGGCGTCTCTTTATCAAGATGGGCAAGGAGTTGGTTTTCAAGCTTGCCAAGATCATCCGGATGAACCAAGTCAAAAAAGCACTGACTGGTCAACGTGGTTGAGTCTCCGTCATTGAGCTTAAGAATATCATTCCAACGACTACTCCAAACCAGCTCATCAGAGATCAGATCCCAATCCCAAATCACATCATTAGAAGAGTGGCTAACCACTTGTAATTGATTAGCCAGATCCGTGGATACTTGCGCTCGACTCTGTGAGCTGTGCAGGAGAAGATCACGCTCTAAAAACAGCGCTAGCATATCCAAATAATTGTTGTAGCTAGAGATCTTCGCTAGATCTGGCGTCTCTTCGATGGGTTCAACAACCGCCATCACTTCGGTATGCCGATCATGCCTGTCAGTGACACACAATAGTGTCATAACGAAGGCTTCTGGAAAGGTATACAAAGAGCTCTGCGGAAACGCTTCGGTAGGGAAGTGGATTCCCTGCTCACAGTGGTAGAGCTGGCGTCCATTGGTGTGTGAGTGGGCAGTAATACAACTCTCTGAATTGGCCTTCACACCACAAACCGCCCAAGCCACTGAGGTATCAAATAAACAGCTGGCATTCACAATCGATGAAAAGCCGGATTGACCTTGAGAGTATAAGGTCTCGTGCAGCTCCGCTGGCGATCGCTCAGTATGGCTAAGTAGCTGTTTTCGTATACCAAACTCAGGGTTAGTTGACGAAGAATCCGAACCACAAGAGTCTCGAACTACCATTAACTGCTCAATCGAGCAAACGTCACTAGAGTAGGAAGCGCCCGCAATTCTTGCCATTAGTCGCTCTGCTGCCGCTATCGATAAACGCTCTAATTGCTGATCCACAGTGGTGAGCTTTGGCTCAGTTCTCTCTCCCATGAAGATATTGTCAATGCCAACCACGGCAACTTGCTCAGGCACCGAGATACCATTTTCGCCAAGCCGCTCCATCAAACCCACCGCGATATGGTCAGTGGCACAGATAATTGCCGTACAAGGTGACCCCTGATTCCAATAACGTTCATAGGCTTCACGCCCACCTTGCAGCGCGTTACTGCTCACGTTGAGTATTTGCGTACGTCCAATGACCCTACCATGCGATTCTGCTCGCGCCTGAAACGCCTTAAAACGCATTCTAACGTCATTAACCGACAAATCGCCGCAGAACCCTATATTAGAATGCCCCAGAGATGCGAGGTGGTCATACAGCGCGCATACGCCACTTTTTTGGTCACTCGAGAATGATTCTACAGCCAAAGGAGCGTAGCTAGCCGCTACAGAGACAACAGGAATACCCTTCGCCACCGCTTGCTCTACCAAAGAATTGGCGGCAGCATGCAGTACTATGATTAAGCCATCGACATGGTCTAACGCGAACGGTAAATCAAAATCACGTTTGTGTCCTACACGGTAAAAGATAAGGTTTACACCCTTATCGGCACCATACGCTCTTAGGGTACTGGTGATCTCTCCCATGTAAAAACCGCTCAACATCGGCAAAATGACACCTATTGCTGGCTTGCGATCGTGACGAGCCAACACGTTGTGACCACCGTTGATCATAGTGTTTATCCTGTCCATTTTATTAAGGTAGCTTTCCGCTTTATTAGCCTATTGTCTGACTATTAGTACAGTAAGAAATTTCTTGCGCATGGTGCAGAAGAAGTTGATAAAAGTGTTAGCAACAACACATTCGGTAGAGGGGAGATGCTGTGAAATTTGACCAAGATAGCGATACCAAAAAGAGCCAACATACGTTGGCTCTTTATTAATCATTCATTAGGGGTGAAACCTAATTATTGCTCTGCGTTATGATAGACCTGTTGTACATCATCACAGTCATCAAGCATGTCTAGGAACTTCTGAAACTTCTCAGAATCTTCACCAGCAATCGCCGTATGTGTCTGTGGTACGAAGGTGATCTCTTCAACGTCTAGCGTTAAATCTGGATACTCTGCGTTCAACGCTGTTTTCGCTTTGAAGAACTCAGTGTTAGGTGCGAATACTGTGATTACGCCGTCTTCAAGCTCAATGTCAGTAACATCAACGTCTGCCATCATTAGCGCTTCAAGTACTGACTCTTCATCATCACCCTTGAATTGGAATACCGCTTGGTGATCAAACATGTGAGCAACGGTGCCTGGGCTACCGATTTTCGCGCCAGTTTTAACAAAGCATTGACGAACATCTTGGAACGTACGGTTGCCGTTGTCTGTTAGACAGTCAACGATCACGCTAACACCACCAGGACCAAAGCCTTCGTAACGTGCTGGCTGGTAATCTTCACCGCCGCCGCCATTCGCTTTGTCTAGCGCTTTATCAATAACGTGTGCTGGAACTTGATCTTTCTTTGCTTTAGCAATCAGGTGCTTAAGCGATAAGTTCATTTCAGGATCGGCACCACCGTTTTTAGCAGCAACGTAAATCTCTTTACCGTACTTGGAATAAACTTTAATTTTTGCGCCTTGTGTCTTCGCCATCGAGGCTTTGCGCACTTCAAAACTTCTTCCCATTGGGATGTTCTCTCTAATTCAATTTAACGCGGAGGATTTTAGCAAATCGTCGCCACAATTCAATTCTAAGCCACGATGGGACTGTTACATCACACCCATCATCTTCTTGTATTTGTCGACACACGCTTCAAACCATGCCTTCTCAGTCTCATCTTGGATTCGTTCTAGCTGCTCGCGAATCGCTTCTGGACCGGCTTTCGCTTCCCTCATTTGCCAAACGACAAACGAAGCCTGTTTATCTAGCTCTACCTTGTTTTTTTCTGAAGGGGGAAGCAGTGAAAGATTGTATGACATGGTTCTTCATCGGTTAGTGTTGGCAAGGCTACCGAATATATCACCGTTAGAGTCTCAAACTCAAATGAAAGCCGCTGTCGGCTTAGGAAGGATATACAAGGCGCAAAAAATACTAAGGGTGGCATACGCCACCCTACTGTTTACTCCATCTCAGCGTATCGCTGATTAGTGAATTAACCCCAACTCTTTTGCTTCTTCGAGGGTTAGACCACTTTCTCTGATTTCACGTAATGCTTCAATGCGACGTCTTGCTTCCGCTGATTTAGCTTGTTTAGCAGGACGGGTTTCCTCTTGTATCTCTTCAGAGTGATCCCACTTGTTTGTAATAGATGTCATTTGGTCATGGTCGATTGAATTAATGGACATTGTTACCTCCTGAAAGAACCATGTCTGGACACCTAATCTGTAGCAAACGACAAAATTGTTGTTAAGAAAAACTGAGTCAGAATGTGATTGGGATGGAAATTCTAAACAGAAGTCTCGGGAAGGAGTTTATAAACTTTGAAATTCGATTTTTGTGGCATTACATTTAGGGGATTCCGCCTCGAAAAAGTAACTTGATCGAGATCTACTTTTCTCTCTCTTTCCCTTATCAGTATTGGCTTACAGCCAAATGCGCATGCATTCATATCGACGAATTTTTGACAAAAAAAAGCGAGTCCAAAAGAACTCGCCAAAAAATATATCAGAATGAATGTAACAATATGAGCCAATCTACTTATTTCATTAGAAAGGACAAAAGGTTGTCTATTCGGGATAAATAATAGCCAGCGAACCTGGCCATTATGTCAGTGGACTGTCAGCGTTATGTGTTAATACCAACAAATCCGTGCATGCTATGTAAAAAGATATTACAGAGCGTGTCCGTCATTAAACGGACACCTCATCAAGTACTCGGAACACTGACTCATCGATATGGCCCTCGTAGACTTGCTTACACACCTTCTTGCGCACTGCTAGCGCGGAAATGAGACGCTCAATAGACAGGTGTTTGTTTTCTTGTCGAGAGTTATACAGCTCAACGACCTGGCTTAGAACTTCATAAGGTATGACATCGCCATCAACACGAAGCCAATCGAGCTTCTCCATGAGCTCAGAACACTCTTGTTTGATAGATGCAACAGAATGCCCTGTCATAGCTGACAACGCCGTTATACCGCGTTCTAGGGCCTCTGGTGAGGTATATTTGGATAACGTAATGGTAATTTCGTCAGCATTGATCTCAACCAAATGCTTTCTTTGCTTCACTCGACGTCCCAAATTCCCACGTGGGGAAGGCGCTTTACGCTGGATCGGCTCAAACTCGCCATCAATGATCGTCGACAGTTCATCCAGTTGTTTGCGTGTGACCAGCTCGTTGCGCAGTGGGTTCGGTAGAGTAGGCGCCATATTGCGTTTACCGGCATTGGTCGTCCTGGCGCGAGAGTAGCGCAGTACCTCTTCAACGTCACAGCGAATATCAACTTGATAGTCAGGTAACTTGGCATCAGGATCCATACAGCTTAATGTCAGATGATAGCCCCAAAGATTGACATCGAATTGAGTCGGAGACGTCACGCTCTCAGCCAGGTTTTTTAGTTCACGTAATAGATCCATCGAAAAACGGCGCCACTCGATATTCCTCGCTAGCTTCTGATTAAGATCAGACAGAAGCAAAGAATCTGTGTGACGACGAGCCATACGGCTACGGAAGTACGAGTACAACTGGAAGACCAAGGTATGCTGTTTTAGGATCTCTGGTGGGAACAGGAAGAAATAGTCTCTCGTTAAAAGCTCTTCGTAGAACGATGGCTCCCATACCAAAATGTAGAGATTGGGTTTGATCTTGATCTCACCATCAGCACCTTCACGAGGCGCTTCTTCTGAGGCGGTGATCGTTCTTGCTAAAAATCGGAAACGATCACTTTTGAAGCCTTCAGGCATATTTTCACTAAGCCAACGGCCTGTTAGCTCATGTAATTGAAAGTCTGTAAATTCAATTCGATCAATACTGTCACGAATAGAATCTCGAGCCGGGCCACTGTCCTTCTTGCCACGCAGAGACAGTATGTCTGTGATATACAAAGGTGTCTTATTGGGCACCTGTTTGGCGTCCAAATGATACTCTTCATGATGATGATCGTGGTATTGGACTGTTAGGGTAAATAACGCGAACAGCGTCATCAGATCATCGACCGTCATAATATTTTTTGACGAGCGAGTTTCAATAACGGCTTTCGTCCCTGAGATCGATACCATGGATTTTTGATAACTCTTGCGAGTGCGAGGTGGTGCAAGCGCTTGGTCGATAATACCAGCCCAGTTTGTTGGCGATACCACGAACTGGTCTGCTTCGTCACGCATGGCTGGTGGCGTATACAAACCATGTTCGTTTAACAAACGTTTGTTCACTTGAGTTTGAGCTAACGCTTTAGATTTCTTCTGTTTTTCAGATTGTTTCACCGATTCGGTGACCAAACTCGTAGCGCCCAAAACGGACACAAGTTGATTTGGGTTAACAAAGCGATGCAGCATCGTCTTTCCAGCTAACCCTTCTTCAAATTTGACACCGTGCTGGCTAAACAGTCCGATATTGACTGCGGCTCTTAAGCGTTGCTGAATGGCGGCTCGAGTCAATTTTCCATCGGTAGCATCAATTAACTCGGTTGTTGATACATAGCCGTCTTTAGAACTGAAACCACGCAGTGAAATAAGATTCAAAAGCTCAAGAATGCTTTTGGTCACCCCTTTAAAGTGCTGATATTGTTCTATCCAATCAACGGAGGTTTCCGTCACTTCAAAAAGGTGTCCGCCTTTGTGATCCCTAGGGGATCGGATCTGGATTTTTTCTTCACTGCTCATGGTTGGATCTAGATCACACTATCCGTAAAATCGACATTGTTCCATAGAGTAATGAAATTTAGATCATAAATAAAGCGCTATTTATATTGTTAGATAAAAAACTGATCTTAATGATTAAAGTGATCTTAAATGATTAAGTGATCATATGATCTGGACGATTTTCGTCTTGTAAGTAGTTGATATATAAAAGATAGGGAAGAGCTCACTTCGGAAAGATGATCATAGCATTAACGAAACGATGATCATCATTTTTTGAAAGCATGATCAAAGCCTATCGAATTAATGATCATGACGGTATAGAAAGCGTGATCATCATTGCTGCGGATCGATGATCAAGAATTAGATACAAGTTATCCACAGAAAAAGTAGAAAAGATGTGTGTATCATGCCTTACATCTAGGCAAGATAGGACCCATTTACCACGAAAGCATGATCAAGGTGACTCATTTTGCTTATGACTTCGCCATTTAGAACAAGAAAAAGTC
This sequence comes from Vibrio sp. KUL80, assembly GCF_059725495.1. NCBI lineage: Bacteria > Pseudomonadati > Pseudomonadota > Gammaproteobacteria > Vibrionales > Vibrionaceae > Vibrio > Vibrio sp. KUL80. The sequence goes on along the minus strand of NZ_AP045842.1, from coordinate 1,009,241 downwards.
ATGTTTTTGCTCTTGGCTTTTGACGCAAGGAAAATACGCTCACTGGGGCTCTTTTACATACAGACGGAACGATGATCAAGAAACCGACCATTTTTCGCCAATGTGAATCGCTTTGCAGCGGTTTGCTACTTAAATCCGCATTGATCCCAGTGTTCGTGGGACTTGAGCCGTAATTTAGCTAGATATTTACATGCTTCCGGAAGGTTTAGTCTCTTGATCATTGTTCCGAGAGTTTTGATCTGAACCGCACTCTAGTTTAGCTTGCCGTTTAACAACTATTACCCTTGATCATGCTTTCACAATCAACGTTGTTCCCGAAACGATGATCATGGTGTTTCCTTGATCATCGTTCCCGAGTAGGTGAATTGCATGCAAAGCGGAACGTCGAATCCAAGTTGGTCGCGTTTAAATAGAGATATAACGGTCATTGGGATGAATCAAAGTCACACTATCCGTAATTTATCCGCCTTTTAGTATCGTTCCGAGAAGAGTTTACTTTACATTGTAAATGAGTGACGCGGTAACACTTTTAAAGTAATAGAGTTTGAGTCTAGTTATAAGCGTAGAAATTGGTGCTTTTTGAAAACACTTTGCGCAAATATTCATCATAGAGCTAGATATTGGTCAAATTAATGCAAATAATCTCAGTAGATGTATGGACAGCTTTTTTATGAGAATGTACGATATTGCTGTACATAAATAAATAGGTTACTTGGTTGGAACTAGGTATGAAAAGAGAACAAACAATAGATAATCTCTACCAGCTTGCTGAGCAAACTCAGCAAGTTCAAGCTGATCGTATTGAAATCGTATTGGAAGAACGTAGTGATGACCACTTCCCTGCGATGTCAAAAGCAATGATGGAAACACGATCAGGACTTACTCGCCGAAAATTGGATGATGCAATCAGTAAAATGGAAGAGGGGGGGCATCAGTTTACTAAAAACAATGCCAACCATTACTCTATTTCTCTTCAAGAAGCGCACATGCTTATGGACGCAGCAGGCGTGCCTAAGTTTCATGAACGCAAGCAGAGCGTTAACAATAAGCCGTGGATTATCAACGTACAAAACCAGAAAGGTGGTACAGGTAAGTCAATGAGTGCGGTACATCTCGCAGCTTGTTTGGCGCTTAATCTCGATAAACGCTATCGAATTTGTCTTATCGATCTGGACCCTCAGGGGTCACTTCGTTTGTTTTTAAATCCTCAGATCAGTGTTGCGGATCACGAGAACATTTACTCAGCCGTTGATGTTATGCTAGAAAACGTGCCTGAAGGGACCGATATCGACATCGAATTCTTACGTCGTAACGTCCTACTACCAACCCAGTATCCGAATTTGAAGACGGTTTCTGCCTTCCCTGAAGACGCAATGTTCAACGCTGAAGCGTGGCAAAATTTGTCTCAAAACCAATCTCTAGATATCGTTAAGCTATTAAAAGAAAAGCTAATCGACAAAATTGCTGATGACTTTGACGTCATCATGATAGATACAGGTCCTCACGTTGACCCATTGGTTTGGAATGCAATGTACGCTTCAAATGCACTACTTATTCCGTGTGCAGCAAAGCGTCTTGACTGGGCATCAACGGTTAACTTCTTCCAACATTTGCCGACTGTTTATGAGATGTTCCCTGAAGATTGGAAAGGTCTCGAGTTCGTTCGACTGATGCCAACGATGTTTGAGGACGACAATAAAAAGCAAGTCTCTGTATTGACGGAAATGAACTACCTCCTTGGTGATCAGGTGATGATGGCGACGATTCCACGAAGCCGTGCTTTCGAAACCTGTGCTGACACCTACAGTACGGTTTTCGATTTAACCGCATCTGACTTCGAAGGTGGCAAGAAAACTTTGGCTGTTGCTCAAGACGCTGTTCAAAAAAGTGCACTAGAGTTAGAACGAGTACTGCACAGCAACTGGTCTTCACTGAATCAAGGGTAACGTGACAAATGGCAATTAAAACTTCAGAACTAAATGCAAAACTGTTTGGCAAAGCCAACAAACGACGCGCGACCACACCTCAAGAAGCGCAAACTGCAGCGAAAGAACAGGCGCAAGTTATTGAACTTTCTGTAGCGGGCGAAGAGCTTGTGTCGTTTGAACTGGTCCGTATTCCTGCTGACCAGGTTGAATCTAAGACATTTGTTTTTCAAGAGAACGCGCGTGAGCAATCTTTTTTGAACGAGCACGCTCTGTCGGATGTTTTGGCGACGCTTCGTGAAAAGGGACAACAATACCCTGCAGTTGGTCGTCGTCAGGCTGATGGTACTATCGAGGTTCTTGATGGTAGCCGTCGTCGTATGTCGTGTATTCTGGCGCAAAAAGAGTTTTTGATTTACGTTGCGGAAAACATCAACTCAGAACATGCCAAGTTCTTGTCTGACGTAGCAAATGCGCACAAGCCACTGTCTCTTTACGAGAAAGGCAAAGAGATGCTGGCTAAATTGGAAAGTGGTGAAGCCGAAGACCAAAAGGCGCTAGCTAAGATGTTCCAGTGCAGTGAAGCGTTAGTCAGTGGCGCTTTGAAGGCGGCAGATCTGCCGTTACCACTATTGCAAGCTTACCCAAACGTGAGTGACTTAGGGCGTCCAACCATTGTTCGTCTTCACAAGCAGTTCTGCGAGTTAGACAAAGACAACCAAGTAAAACTCATTGAACGTTGCCAGGATTCAGAAGGCTACGTTTGGCAGAATAGCCAAGCGCAAGGTGTCGCTCGCATTACTAAGGAAGTCTCCGAAACTCTTGAGGCTTGGATGCATGAGCTTGCACCACCTAAGCGCGCAAAAGTAAGCAAGATTGACTTGGTGAAAGGTCGCGCTAGCTACACGAGAAAAGGTCCAAATCTAGCGATCAATCTTAAAAAGGTTGATGACAAGACCATGGAAGAAATTCTCGAGTTCTTGAAAGAGAAAATGCAATAAACATCGCGCGTTTCGCATAGCAAATACCTCGCATCAGCGGGGTATTTTTTTATGTTAATATTGATATAAGTCTTCCACTATGATGCGTTTATGCTAAACCAATCGAATACATCTTTACTAGAGTCGCAGTCGAACGCGCTCGTTAGCCAACTTGATATTGCCAACTCTCTTAATCACCGCGCGACTGTTGTCTTGAGAGGAGAGGGGAGTTGGCAAAATAGCTTAGTGTCCACTTTAGTCAGTAAAACTAATCTTGAATCAGAGTCCTGCTTCTACATGGGAAAGCACTCAATTGATGGTTTCACGTGTCTTCCAGCGAATCAAGGCAAGCGTATCCTTGGCCGAGATTCCAAGTTACTCATTGTCGAGTGTGGTAGTGACTTCGATGCCAACAGCTTTAATGCCGTGGTTGGGACGCTGGTCGGCGGTGGTTTGCTAATCATCTTAGTAAGCGGCAATTTATCAGCGAACACTTGGTTGCAATCAGGATTAGAAAAACTGCCTGTTATCGAGCAAGACAGTGCTGATTTGAAGAATAGCTCAGAATATTGGCGTACCGAAGAAGCTGAGTCCGGCACTAAAACCAATCCTTACATAGAGCAAGAACTCGCAATTGACCATGTTCAACAAGTCCTGACAGGACATCGTAAACGTCCATTTGTCATGACTGCCGATAGAGGCCGAGGTAAAAGCAGCGCGTTGGGTATCGCTGCAGCGAGGCTTGCATCGATAAGACCACTAGACGTAATTATTACCGCACCAAACAAAGCCGCTGTAGCTTCCGCCATTTTTCATTTTGAAACTGAGTTAGAAAAGTCCGATATCGATAGCTCGACAGTAACGCTTAACTTTATTGCACCTGATGAACTGCTAGACACGCTACCAAGTTGTGATTTGTTGTTTGTCGATGAAGCGGCCGCCATTCCAATTCCTATGCTTAAACAGATTGTCGACTGCTACCATCGTGTAGTGATAAGTACCACCATTTATGGCTATGAAGGTTGTGGTCGTGGGTTCAGTCTGAAGTTTCTACCTTGGCTATTGGAGAACAGAAAAGGTTCTCGTACCTTACATTTGAGTCAACCTATTCGCTGGAATGTAGATGACCCATTAGAACATTGGTCAAAAGAGACGTTTTTGCTGAATGCCGAATTGAGCGAATTGCCGGATGCATTGTCTGGCGAAAGTATTCATGAGACAGAATTTCACTGGGAGCTACTGAATAAAGGCAAGGTAATGCAAGAGGTAGCCACATTGTCGAGTGCATTTGCTTTGTTGGTGAATGCTCATTACCAAACCTCTCCGAATGACTTAATGCTGTTACTCAATAACCCCAACATGAGTTTGTACACCATTAAACATCGAGATTTGGTGGTTGGTAGCGTACTGGTGAATAGAGAAGGGCAGTTAGACGGGGATCTCATTGAACGCATCTACCTAGGAAAATCTCGTCCCGCAGGTCACCTCGTACCGGTAGAATTGTGCAACCATTTGGCGCTGGAAGCTCCCGCACTACAAAGCTGTGCTCGAGTGATGCGAATAGCGGTGCACCCACTTTTACAAGGACGTGGTATTGGCAGCTCAATGTTGACCCGATTACGCGAAAGCCTATGTAGAGATGTTGATTATTTAGCAACAACATTTGGTGCGACGAATGAGCTTGTTCAGTTCTGGAGTCAAAACCATTTTTCTGCTGTTCGCCTTGGTAGCTCACGAGACAAGGCAAGCGGTACCTACAGCGCGACGTTTGTTTCTCCAATCTCTGACCAAAGCCATGAATGGTATGAGCAGGCTTATGACCTGTACCGTAGGTCTTTACCTTGCTGGCTACGTACATCCGCCAAAGAGCTTTCTCCAGAGTTGGCGAGTTTGTTGTTATCTCAGTCTATCAGTCATGAAGAGCCTGCTAGCATCCATCCTCTCGTCATTAACTATGCAGAGGGTGGCAATGCCTTCAACACAGTTCGCCCGTTTCTGTTGCCACTACTTCAATGTAATGAGCAAGGGATAAATGAGCAACTTCCTTTGCTAGTAGTGTCCGTCATAGCTCAAGAATGGGGTTGGGAGCGGGCTGCAAAGCACTTTGGCTTTACTGGAAGAAAACAAACAGAGCAGGCTTTTCGTCAAAAACTAAAGCAGCTCATTGAACGTTTACAGTGTAAATAGTCTCTTTCCCTGATTTACACTGTAAAGCTGCCTATGCTTTTACAGTGTAAATTGACTCTCTATTTTTACAGTGTAAATCGACGATATCTTGTTGATGACTGCTGGACATACCGAACAATGTTTCTCCTACGACGTTCAAACTATTGAACTAATTACCGTGAGCGCCCCCGTAGTTTTAGAAAACTCATGTAGTCTCAGTAGTGAGACTTCACTAATATAATTGATAGTTATTGAAGCATGATCACATTCGCATTCTGCATGCGAGCGTGAAATCGCATAAGGAAATGATCGTCAATCATGTGGAAAAGTGTACTCAGCCTTTCATCAGATCAAAAACAAGTCTTTGCTCAGTTACCTAAAGAGTACGAGCAGGGGCTGGCTTTGGAAGTCGCATTGCTAGGAAATGCATTAAAAGAGTTAAATGCAGAAGCATTCTTTGTCGACGAGACTTCGGTCATTCAATTTATCAAATCTGCCCAAGCCGCTAAAGGCGACGCTTTTTCTGGAATAACAATTGCTCAAGTTAAAAATGCAACGGCTGAGGTCATACTCAGTGAGCAAGATATGTTGGCAAGTATCAAGGTTGACGGTGCTTATGGTGGCGATGCATTGACGCCAACGGATATCATTTCTGCGTTAACTCAAGCACGTGTCGTAAAAGGCATTAATAAGAAAGCACTGAAGAAGGTGCTGCTGTTGAGTCAGCAACTTAAAAGTGGCGAAAGCTACACGCAGCCTGTAGCAATAGGCAAGCGACCAAAAGAGGGCAAAGATGCTCAGTTTATTCCGTTGGTTGCCGACCCTAAAGATAGGGTATTGAAGCCTCAAGCTTCAGGACCAAATGGCAAGGTAGATATGCGAGATCTCGGAGCTGTAGTCACTGTTGGTGAGAACGAACAAGTGATGCGCCGCATTCCAGCTAAACCAGGTGAGAATGGATATACCGTCACGGGGGCTATTATTCCACCTCGTCCAGTGAAAGATTTGCCATTAAAGCCGGGGGCCGGAACCCGCTTTTCGCCTGACAATCCTAATACGTTACTCTCTACCATGTCAGGAATGCCTGTTATTAAAGCATCAGGCGTTGAAATTGATGAAGCGCTTTGTCTGAGTAAAGTTGATATTTCCACTGGACACATCAAGTTCAAAGGTAGCGTTGTTATATCTGGAAACGTTGAACCTAATATGGAAGTGACCGCGACGGGGGCAATCACTGTAGGCGGTTTCGTCGAATCTGCTTCTCTTAAAGCAAAGGGCGATATAACCATTGCAAAAGGCATCATCGGACATAATGTAGATGATGGCGAACCTAAGTCTTGCCACATAGAGTCTGGTGGTGATGTTGTCGCAAACTACGCTCAGTTTTCCACCATCAAGGCGCGTGGGGACGTTCAGTTTACTGTACATAGTTTGAATAACGACATCGCTTGTAGCGGTGATCTTCTGGTCACCGGTGGAAACAAGAAACAAGGTACGCTTAGTGGTGGTGAGGCTAAGGTCGGTGGCAAAGTTATCTGTAACCAACTTGGCGTTGAGGGTGATACGGCCACTTATATTGAGGCGTTCGCAAACTACAAACACTATGCTGAAAAGTTTGAGGAGCTACAATCTCGATATACGGCACTTCAAGAACAAAAAATGGTGTCGATTCGTCGTGAGATTGAGTTGAAGAAGATTCCGAAGTCATCACGCACAGAAGAGCAGAACGCTGAACTTGCAGCATTAAACAGCGCTGACACTGAAGTGATAGATAAACTTAATGAAGAGAAAGAGCGTATCGAACTCGAACTGTACGCCAAACTAGAACTTAATACGGTCGAGTCTTTAGTTCAAACGCATACTAGGGTCACAGTTCAGTTTGATGACGAAAAAGTCACGACTAAGTCTACACACGGGCCTGCGACCTTCAGTTATAACAAACAAATTATTACGTTCGCGCCTAAACTCAAAGAAGAGGACATTTTAGTTTAACTCGTTTTAAATGGGACTCGTACAGCGTTTATTCAGATTTCCATAAGGTCGCGCCATTTCCGAGTGTGTCTGCAAGCGTGTCTTGTGGATTACGTAAACGACAGCGCGACATCGACAAACAGCCGCAGCCAATGCATTCTCCTAGCTCATCTCTGAGTTTGGTCATTAGCCAAATTTTGTGATCCAGAATCTCTTTCCAGTTTTTACCCATTTGTTCCCACTCTTCTTGCGAAGGCGCTCGATTGAGAGGCAAACTAGATAGGGCGTGTTTGATCTCTTCTAAACTCAGTCCTAGCTGTTGTCCAGTTTTGATAACAGCGACTCGTCGTAACACAGAACTGTCATAGCGACGCTGATTGCCTTGATTACGCCAACTGGTAATCATCCCCTTTTGCTCATAGAAATGCAGTGCGGAGACCGCAACCTCTGCACGTTTGGCGACCTGACCAACTGAAAGTTCCATAACTTCTCCTTATTTTTCTTCTAATTATAGCTTGACCTCAAGTTAAGTTGAGCTTTTATCCTTGATTTCAGTCACAGGAACAGGGAGAAGCGACAATGAACAATAGAAGATTACACTTATCAGGATTGATGTTTGATGGAATTGCATCGGGAATGATGCTCATGGCATTGCCTTGGTCCATATTAAGTGAAGGGAGTAACGGCACATTTCTCGCCGTCGTGACTTTAGTCTGTACGCTGCTCTCTTTTATGTTTACTCCGTTCTTCGCAACCGCAATTGATCGTTACTCTCGTAAACACATTTTGGCTGTTTCTCAGCTAATCCAAATGCTATCAGCCATCAGCGTTGTCGTAGTTAGTTGGTTTGTTGGAGTAAATATTTGGATCCTCGCTTCGTGTTTGTTGGTATTTTGGCTAGCTAGTGATTTAGCGTGGTCAACTAACGGGGCATTTACTCAGGAGCTATACAAGCCGAGTGAATATGGTCGAGTATCGAGCCAGCAAGAAATTGTCATGCAGATCACCACTCTGAGTGCCGGTGGTATGGGCGTGTGGTTATTGGAAGTCTGGACAATTGATCGCTTCGCAATGCTCACAAGTGCACTCACAGCTTTAGCCCTACTGTGTTTTATGGCGATTCAGCATCAGACCTCGAGAAAAACGGCGAACGTTGTTCGTTTCCATCAGCAATTGGGAGAGTCGAAGCGAATATTCAGTCAATCACCACTGTTCTTTTTGTTTATTGCCTTATCGTGTTTGAGTTACCCAATGATGACGTACTTGTCGAAGTTAGTGCCCATTTATCTATCAGAGAACTTGGTATCGGGCGCGTGGTTTGCCTGGTGGCAGATAAACTATGGTATCGGTGCGATGCTATGTGGCTTAGCGATTGTTAAAGTGATGAAGCGTGTGAGACACGAAAAATTGATGGTGGCGAGTATGGTGATGATGTGTTTGCTGCTCGCCATAATGGCAATGACGCTCTCTCCCTTATCCATCGTTGTTATTGCACTGTTTATGGGATTGTTTAACGCGACGAACCGAATTGCGAGGGTAAACAAGCTGCATCATGGCGTCGATAACTCAGTCAGGGGACGAGTGGACGGCGGTATGAAACTGTTTACAACAGCGGTGCAGAGCGGTAGCTACATATTGATTGCCTACCTAGCACACTACCAGCTCATAGAAGTAGGATTTGCCGTTGCTGCCTTGGTCATGATAGCGGCGACGCTTGCTATGTGGATGCTGAAGCGAGCGAACGTGCTGGCGTATCGCACTATTGAGGCTGAACTACAGGGTGAGGGAGCGGTTTAGCGGGAAGTGGAGTCGGCACTGGCTCCTCTGTTTTTTCTGGACGCGTAATGGTAATGCTTTTGATGAAACGGCTGAAGTAGAGCTCTTTGACTAGGTCGTCACAACGGTCATGAGTAAGATTGCGTTTTGATTGCTCACTGCTAACAGCAACCATGGTTTGATTAGTCGGACGATACCCATTTGCAACCTCACAAAGTTCGATAGTGTTCATGTAGTTTGGGTATACATTAACAGGAGACGAACGAAATCCTAACTGGTTCATTTGATAAGAAGAACAACCAGAAAGAGCTAGGGACAAGATAGTGAGTAGTGCTTTGTTTCGCATGTTTGGTAGCGTGAATCATTTGTTTTTTGCAAGAGCGCTAATACTAACCGCTATTTATGACAGATAAAGGGAAGTTTGAAACCTAGGTCACTTACCGACAAAAATTAACACTGCTCAGACATTTAACCAGTCTATACTGGGGTTCGCTTTGAAAAATACTCGCAAATCCAGCCAGATATAGAAGGAGAGATAGCATGACGGATTCTATCAACGTAGATGTTGCCGTACTCGGTGGTGGACCCGGCGGTTATACCGCAGCTTTTCGAGCAGCCGACTTAGGGCTCTCGGTATGCATTGTTGAGAGCAGAGAGACCTTAGGTGGTGTCTGCGTCAACGTTGGCTGTATCCCATCAAAAGCCTTGCTTCATGCTACGTCGTTGATTGAGCAATCAAAGCACGGTCACTCTATGGGAATTACTTTCAGTGAGCCGACGGTGGATATAAACGCGCTGCGTGAGTACAAGCAGTCGACGATAGCTGACCTGACCAAAGGTATTGCGAATCTTGCCAAGGCGAGAAAAGTCATTCGTGTTCAGGGAGTAGGGCAGTTTATTTCTTCCACCAGTCTGGTTGTTAATGGGGAAAGTGAACAAAAAATTGAGTTTAAACACGCGATCATCGCTACCGGCTCGCACTCGATACCTCTGCCTATTGCACCCAATGACCCACGTATTTGGGACTCGACGGACGCACTTGAGGTGTCGACGATCCCTGAAAACCTTCTGATCGTGGGGGGTGGCATTATCGGGCTTGAAATGGCTCAGGTCTATGCAGCGCTTGGATCCAAGATCACCATAGTGGAGGCGCAAGATCATATCATTCCGAGTGCAGATAAGGACATTATCCAGCCGCTACAAAAAGCGACCAAGAAAACCTACCAAATCTTAACCAAAACGCTAGTGACAGAGATGAGCGCTGAAGCTGAGGGTATTTTAGTTAGTTTTGAAGGGAAGAAGGCACCACAGCCAACGTTATTTGATGCTGTGCTTGTCGCCGTTGGTCGCGCACCAAACACATCGAATCTCGGTCTTGAAGCCATAGGCGTTACCACGGATGCGAAGGGACTTATAGAGGTGAACGAAAAGATGCAGTCTAATGTGCCAAGCATCTTCGCGATTGGTGACATAGTCAAAGGCCCTATGCTTGCGCACAAAGCCACGCATGAAGGTAAAGTGGCAGCTGAGGTGATAGCGGGTTTAGATTCCACCTTCACTCCAGCTGCGATTCCTTCAGTGGCTTATACCCACCCTGAAGTGGCATGGGTAGGGATAACAGAGAAAGAAGCGAAAGAGCAAGATCTGGAATACAGTGTTGGTAAAGTGCCTTGGTTAGTAAGTGGACGTGCGCAAAGTGTTAATGCCACCAACGGGGTAACGAAAGCGCTGTTCGACAAACACACAGGCACACTTATTGGTGCTGGTATCTGCGGAGAAAATGCCGGAGAGTTAATTCATGAAGCTGCAGCTGTGCTTGAACTAGGTGGCCGAGCGAAGGATATTGCTCATACGGTTCACGCACACCCAACGCTATCTGAGACGTTCGCGTTTGCCGCTGAAGTCGTAGAAGGCTCTATGACGGATATGCTGCCAGCGAGAAGAAAATAATCAAAGAAAAGAGGGCGCCTAAGCGCCCTCGAGAGTTTCAGTATGAATGCGTCATCTCTACCGTGCTAGTTCGCACTCACATTCAGAACAATCTTACCAATGTGGTTTTTCTCAACAAACTCGATTTGAGCCTGTTTAATCTCGGCAAGTTCAAATGTCTTACCCACCAGCGGTTTGATCTCTTCAGCTTCGATTCGACTGATGAGGTTCGGGAACACTTCGTCTTCCAGTCCGGTACAACCAAAGAAAGAAAGATCCTTGAGATATAAGGTACGAACGTCCAGCTCAACCATAGGTCCACCGATCGCACCTGAAACGGCGTAGCGCCCTTTTGGTGCCATCACGTCTAGCAGCTCCGGCCACTGAGGACCCGCTACAAGATCAATGACGACGTTTACGCTGTTTTGTCCCAGTGATTCTACTAAGTTTTGACCACGCGAGACGGTTTTGTCAGCGCCGATCTCAAGCAAGGTGGCAGCCTTAGATTCGCTAGTAACGGCAATCACTTTCGCTCCGCGAGCTTTGGCTAGCTGAATCGCTGCCGAGCCCACGCCACCAGAAGCTCCGGTTACTAATAAGACATCGCCAGCGGCAACGCTAGCGCGCGTTAACATGTTCTCTGCGGTCGAATAAGAACACGGAAATGACGCAAGCTCAGTGTCGGTGTAGCTTGAATTTACACTGTAAGCTTGACGAGCGTCTACAGTCGTATATTCCGCGAATCCGCCATCACACTCAGAGCCAAAGTACCAAAAATGCTCAAGTTTCTGACCGTCGACGTAACGCAAACATGGATCAATCAGTACGCGTTCGCCGATGCGATTCGCGTCTACATTCGAACCTACCGCAACAATATGACCACACACATCCGCGCCTTGAATACGAGGTAGTTTTAGCGCATTTCCAGCCCAACCTGCATCTTCACTGTCGTTGTCACCTTTTGAGTACCAACCAATACGTGTGTTGATGTCGGTGTTATTGACGCCAGCCGCGCTGACTTTTATCAGAACTTCATCGGCTTTAGGCGCTGGTACGGGAATATCGTTTCGAATGTCTAGCTGGTCTAGCTCGCCATGACCAATCAGCTGTACGCCAGTCATTACCGTGCTCATAGGTGGATTCCTTGTTAGTAGCTTGTTGAATTAGTGGTAAATAAAGTAGTGATGGCTACTTTGGCAGCGGTAATCGCCGATTCACCTAAAATGGGATAAGCGGTTGTTGTTCCCTCATGCAGTACAAAAAGAGCATGAGAAAGATCATCTCGTCCACTTAATTTGGCAAGTGAATCGATAACTTGTTGTTTGTGCTTTTCAACTGTCGAATTTATGTCCGCGTTGTCAGGAAAGGCGGCAAGGGCGTTGACTGAAAGACAGCCTTTGGGGGCGTGTTCTTTCATCCAATTACAGAGAACATCAAACGCTGCAAGTGTAGCGTCTAGGCCACTGTGCTGTGCACACTGCTCTAGTAGCGCGAGATAGCGTTGGTGACGATAGTCCAATGCGCCAACGACCATACTCTCTTTGGAGGGGAAGTACTTGTATAGAGTGCGCATGCTTACGCCAGACAGCGCTTTTAGCTCAGCGACACTCGGCTCAGCGAACCCTTTTTGTGAAAAAGCACGTTCTAGATTCTCTGCAATTTGTTGTTGCGACATAGAAAACACCACAAGGTAGAATGATTATACTACCCCTAGTGTAGAATAATCATTCTACAGTCGTCAATGGTGATCGAAACGCTACAGCCAACGCTTGGCCAGTGCCCATCCCACAGAGCCTGCCCCAAACAAGACGCACAGAGCGGTAACCATCCAAAATGCAAAAGGATTTTCTGTCCCTGGCATACCACCTACGTTGATGCCTAGCAAACCCGTGAAAAACCCGAGGGGCAGAAACAATCCAGCGATGATTGTGAATACGTAGGTGCGTCGGTTAAGCGTCTCCGCGTCGATAGCGTTTAGCTCATCCATCATCAAAATGGAATGCTCTCGTAGCATTTCGATGTTCTCAAGGCAGCGCAACTGTCTATCGAGCAGTGCTTTAATCTTGAGACTGTCGATCTCGTTGAGCCACTCTAAGTTAGAGGTTGCGAGCTGACTCAACGTCTCTTTCTGTGGAGATAGATGTCTGCGAAGTTTGATACAGACCTTACGCAATTGGCTGACTTGCTCTCGATAATCGTTGTTGCTCGAGGTAAAGTCTGCTTCTTCGAGCTCAAGCGCATGATCTTCTAGCCGGCTAAGGCTACTTTCTTGTTTCGCGGTAATGGCGTCAAGCCAGTTGATGAGCAGCTCTGGAATTGTTTGAGGGCCCTCACCGCGTTCCAGCGACTCGAGTACTTCTTTGGTGGATATTAGCGGACGACGTCGCGTGCTGAGTATCCGAGTTCCATCAGTCCAAATCCTTAGTGAGACCATGTCTTCAGGATCGGACTCTGGATTGAGATTGATAGCCCTAAAGTTAGCAATCACATTATTTTTTCTTTTCAAAATATGCGGGCGACTGTTTTCGCTGGTCAAGCCGTCAATCGCTATCTCGTTGAGACCACTATGCTCTGTGATCCAGTCAACCGTTGTGGCGACACTGTAGTCGAAGTGCAGCCAAACTGTCTTCTCTCGCTCTTGCCAGATCTTATTGATCCCTTCATCACATGGGATTAGGCCGCCCTGCCCATCAAGTTGGATTGCGTGAATTAAACCCGTTGGGTAGGTGCTATCAGCTTTTACGTCCATAGAGACTCTTTGGTTAATGGTTTGTGCATATTAATAATAAAATGTTAATCTAATATGTGTGTGAAGTGTAACAAAATTAGGTTACGCCTCTTGCAGCAACCCATCCGACCAGTTATTGTTAAGTAACAAGGCGTTAACATAAGGTGGTGGGGATGCACTTCGACGAATTAATAGCAAAAGCCAAGCTCTGCGCGCAAACTGGTGAGCATATGTCGATCCCAACGTCTTGGGGGCAAGGACGTACGGTTTTTGGTGGATTATCCGCATCATTGCTGTATACCGTGATGCAGTCTCATTTGAGTGGGGAGCGCGTTTTACGGTCTCTCAACACAAATTTTGTCGGACCCTTACTCGTAGATGTGCCGTTTACCTTTGAAGTAGAAGTACTTCGTGAAGGAAAAAGTGTCTCTCAACTGAGTGCGCGACTGATTCAAAATGGTAAGGTTGCCGTGTTCCAACAAGGTTGCTTTGGTGCAGATCGTGACTCTAGCATTGTCGTTAAAAATAACGATAACCACATTATGCCAGTGCCTGATGATCTTCCTAGGTTTCCAACCATCGAGCAGGGCGCGCCAAACTACACCTCTCATATTGATTTAGCGTTAGCTCGCGGACATCTACCTTTCACCGGGAGTAAAGACTCCCACACATGGGGCTGGATGCGCTTTAAAGTGGCACCAAAACTCATCTCTGATGCGCATCTCATTTGCTTAGTCGACGCCTGGCCTCCCGGCGTATTGCAAATGATGGACACGCCAGCGCCAGCGAGTTCTATGATGTGGAACTTAGAGTTTATTCATCCTCATCGTCCCGTTCAGCCTGAAGATTGGTTTGCTTATCAATCACACACGCGTCAGGCAGCTGAAGGCTACGCTCACGCGCAGGCTAATATTTGGAATAATCGGGGAGAATTAGTGGCGGTGAGTAGGCAGAGCATCGCTATATTCGACTAAATCTCGCTTTACAGTGTAAACAAACATCATGGGTTGCAGCGACGTTTTGCAGCCCTTTTTGCATTTGACCCGTCTACCAGTGACGGGTTTACGTTACACCACTTGAACTTCATTTTCAGGCTGCTATCCTTTGCCGCCCTTTTTCATGTGTTGAGGTAATTTCTATGGCTATCGGTTTTGATTACGGAACCGCAAACTGCTCCGTTGCACACCTAAATAATGGCAACGTAGAGCAAATCCCATTGGTAGGGGGTAACTGCTACATAGCATCAACACTGTGCGCACCAACTGCCGAAACAGTTTCAGAATATCTGTTTCGCTGCCTGGACATACGTCCGTCTAACGACATTGGTGAGGCGGTATTGAGGCGCGCCGTTAAGCTGAACCGTGAAGAAGGTATAGAGGTGATTCCGAGTGATGTCTTGTTTGGTGAGCAAGCGCTTAATCTTTACTTAGAAGATCCGAAAGACGTGTATTACATCAAGTCACCAAAGTCCTTCCTAGGTGCCATGGGACTGCGTGATATGCAGCTTTCCTTCTTCGAAGATCTGGTTTGCGCCATGATGAGTAACGTAAAGCGCAGCGCCGAAGCAAACCTAGACCGTGCGATAGAGCAGACGGTCATTGGTAGACCTGTTAACTTTCTTGGGCGTGGTGGCGATGCATCTAACCAGCAAGCTGAAGGGATATTGCTGCGTGCAGCAAATCGCGCCGGTTTTAAAGACGTCGAGTTTCAGTATGAGCCTGTGGCAGCAGGGCTAGAGTTTGAGTCTACCTTGACTGAAAACAAGAACGTACTTGTCGTCGATATCGGCGGTGGTACTACAGACTGCTCCTATATTCAGATGGGGCCGTCTTGGGTTGGTAAAAACGACCGACAACAATCGCTTATCGCGCATACCGGACAGCTGGTGGGCGGTAATGATCTGGATATCTATATTGCGTTTCGCCGCTTCATGCATGCGTTTGGTATGGGCACCAAGCGTCATTCTGGATTAGATATTCCCGTGACACAGTTCTGGAATCCCATTGCTATTAACGATGTGCAAGCTCAGCGAAAATTTTACGCTCACGATAACTTAAAAGAGCTGAGACTATTGGCAAAAGAAGCCCTTGAGCCAGAAAAAGTCAATCGCCTTGTCGCTTTACATCAAGAAACGCTTGGTTATGCGGTGATTCGCGAAGCAGAAAAAGCCAAGATTGCGCTAGAGGAAAGTGCTGATTACAAAGCCATGCTCGATCTGTATTCTGAGCATGTGGGTATCGAGATAACTCAATCAGACATGGCGGCGGCGATCGATAATCCAACGAAGAAAATTCAAGCACTGGTGAAAGAAGCGGCGCAGCAAGCGGGCACCTTACCAGATGTGATTTACATGACAGGCGGCTCTGCGCGCTCTTCTGTTTTGCGCACTGCGGTTCAGGATGTGTTGCCGAATATCCCTGTCGTGTCGGGGAATTACTTTGGCTCAGTGACAGCCGGGTTGGCGAGATGGGCTGACGTCTGTTTTAAGTAAAATGATTGGCTTATATTAGAATGACTAAGCCCAGAGCGTGTGCTCTGGGCTTTTTTATGGTGTGAGTGTTGTTTGAGCCGATGCTCAGTGGAAAGCCTATTTCGTCGGCATTGGCAGAATTTCAAACATGCCGTCAAACTCATCAAGCGACGCGGCTAGCTGTCCGATAAGCTCAGCATTGCCCTTGATTCCCGCTTGACCCGATTTCAAGAGCTCATCAAGCGTGATTTGCCCCAGCGCTACTCGAGTAAGGTCGGCTTTATTGATTACCAGTTCGACGTTGGTCAGCGGCAATGTCTCCACTTCGATGTTACTCATGTTTGCGTTTGATACTTCGCCATAGTAACGCTCTTCCACATCTGGGTGATACAGCCCAAAGGTAAAGTCTAGACCCGCTTGCTCTGCTTTTTCTGCATTCAGACGCACGGCGATGAAGTCTAAGAACATGCCTGTTGGCGTGTTGGCAATCACGTCAGCAGATGCCAGTTTGATCGATGGTTTGATTTCACCGGTTCTAAGTTCAACCGCACCTTGAAGGTAGGAGTTACGCCATGCCATGGTTTCTGACTGATACCCTTGCTGCTCAAAACTGTCTGCGAGCGCATAACGATATTTCACGTTATTCGGGTCGCATTGCACTAGGTCGTTAAACAGCTGCGATGCTTCTTGATACGCTCCTTGATTGAAGTGTTTCATGCCGGCGTCATACAACACTTCCGCACCCGCCGCTTCCACGTAAACACACGATTTCTCTTTAGTTTGTAGAGGGTTGGTGTTAACCGGATTCATATCGTGATAGCCCAAGTACAGGTTGACCACTGCGCGCGCATTGTGGCTGTATGAGCCGTGATAACCATTGGTATGCCATGTCTGCTTTTGAGACTCAGGCACTAGCTTTTCAATCTCACGACCAACATCGTGAATCGTCACACCGTGGTTAGCAAGTCGCATTGCTTGGTTGTGAATGAAACCGTAGTTGTCGCGTTGTAGCGTCATGTACTCAGAGATTTCGTTGATTTTTGTCTCTGGATCGTCCCAAACTGGTGCCGAGTGAGCCGCGTGAATGTTGTCGACTAACCCTGAGTCTACATAGCGCATCTTCAGCTCTGTGAGGTACTTGGTCCACACAAGCGCATCACGAACTTTTGCGCCACGGAAGGTGTAGATGTTGTGCATACCGTCATAAGTCAGCTCTGCGGTGTTCAGAGAACGATATTGAGGCACATACAGCACGATTTCAGCTGGAGCTTCAGCGCCTGGCATATTGATCGCGTGGAAATCGAGGCCATCGATGGTAATCACTTTCTCACGCTCTTGGATTTCTGTAGTTGGAGCAACTAAGGTCACTTCACCACGAGAGGTGCCTAGCCCCAGAGCGTTATCGACAATGCCTTTTTCATCATTATCCAGCGTTGTGCCATATTGATAGTTCGCGCGGCGACCCATGGCGGTACCCGCGATGACGTTTTCGTCCGCTAACTCTTTGATGAAATCTTTTGGTGCGTAGATAGGGGCGCCTTCACTAAAGTCACCAGACTCGTAGATGCCACGGGAGCCACCAAAGTGGTCGGCGTGCATATGTGAGTAAATCATACCCGTGATTTTATGCTCGCCATTGATTTCTGGTAGATGCTGCTTAGCAAAATCCCATGACGCCGCTGCCGCTTCGCGTGACAGTAGTGGATCGTGAATCACGTAGCCATTGTCTGTGCGATAGATGGTCATATTTGAAAGGTCAGCGCCGCGGATTTGATAAACACCATCCGTTACTTCATACAAACCACCAGCTGCGTAGTTGAGCATGCCTTGGCGCCAGATTGAAGGGTTGACCGTAGGCGGGATCGCATCCACAGACAGCTCGGCCATAAACTCAAAGCGATTCTTTAGTTCACCAGCAGCGTGAGTGCCAAACTCGGCGATAAGACCGCGCTTGGTGCGATCAAATGCTGAGGTATCTTCCCACGGAAGTGTAGCTGCAAGCGCTTGGTTAGCCTCAAGAGTGTGGTTACTGGCTGGTTTGCCTTGGTAGTCTTCAAGACCAGCATAGTCAGCGTGAGCTGCAAAAGATGTCATAACAGCGATAGCGAGAGTCGAAGGAGTTAGAGCTCGAAGCATAAATAACCTCATCACAGAATTAACAGGAAACGAGGCCACTATACCCACTTGACTCATAAGCAAACATGCAATTTAATTTAGTTAATACATAACAAATGGCTATGAATAATGACGCTTTCCGATTTTGACCTTAATTTAATGCGCGTGTTTTTAACCGTTTACCGCTGTCAATCCATTACGGTGGCCGCAGAGGTGTTAAACCTGACTCAACCGGGTGTCAGTGGCGCGCTCAAACGATTGCAAAACCAGCTCGGGCAGAAACTATTTGTGAGAGACGGTCGTGGCATTGCCCCAACACATCTAGCGCATGAAATGGCACGTCAAATAGAGCCTGCATTAGAGGCGATTGAGAACACGCTGACCGATGCGCAGGAGTTTACCGTGGAAGGCAAGCGTCGATTTGTTGTCTACACTACTGAGCCGGTCATGCTGAAACTGGTACCGAAAATTGAATCCGATAAGAGTTTGGGTAACTGCGAGATAGTCTTGTGTCCCACGACAGTCAGTGAGGCAGAGCTGCTTGAAAAGCTCAATCTAAGACAAGCCGATTTGGCGATAGAGTTCTCTGAGTCCTCGACGTCAAGCCACTTTACTCAGCCGTTTTTCTCCGATCAAATATGCGTCATAGCCAGTAAAAGCCACCCTCGGATCCAAGGCAAGATTAGTACTCAGGATTACTATCAAGAAAAGCACATTACCTTGAAGCTGCGCCGTGAAGAGATATTTCTCGTCGACTACTTCACCAAGGAACATATTCAGCCACGCAAGGTTGCTGCAGAGTGTGAGTCCTTACTTGCGTTGATGGCCTTAGTGGCAAGTAGTGAAAGTATTGGCATGACAAGTGTCAGTATGGCGACACAGTTTGCGGAGCAGTTTGGGTTGCAGATCCTTGAGGCTCCGTTTAACTCTCTGCCAGTTGACTATGTCCTGATGGGACACAAAAGAGAGCAGAATAGCAAAGCCAATATCTGGCTGCGCGAGAAGCTGCTCTCTTATGTCTTAGATTAAGCGTCTTTGCCCAACCTTTATGCTTAAACTCCTATGCCTTGGCTAGAGTCAGTTTTTGCCTTCTCATAAAAGCAAACAGCAATACTAGGCTTATTAACGCGGTGGCGCCTTCGGCAAACAAGATACTTGCCCAGATGCCATTGGTTGGGAATAAGCCGGGTAATAGGATGACGCCCAGCGCGACGAACACAAAGCCGCGAGCCAGAGAAATAACGGTCGCTTGGTTCGGTTTAGCTATCGCTTGAAACAAATTCGCCACCACCAAATTCAATCCCATTAATGGTGTGGCGTAGAAGAAGAACAGCAGTGCAGTGGCCGACAGCTCTAGCAGCTCACTGTCGGCACCTAAGTAAAAGCGCGCAACATCTTCTGCAGTGAACCAAATGACCGACAAGAACAGAAAGCCACTGCCAATAGAGGTCACGAGTCCAAGCTTAAGCGTACTGTTTACGCGATCGGTTTTACTGGCGCCATAGTTAAAGCTAATAATTGGCTGGCAGGCTTGGTTAATGCCAACAATCACAAACAGAGCAAACACACCCACGTTGGCCGTTAAACCGTAAGCGATGATATGTCCCTCTCCAAACTGGCTAAGCAGCACATAGTTAAACAACAAGATGGTGAGGGCTGATGTGATCTCAATAAAGAATGTCGGTACACCAATTTTCAAGATTTGACCGACTCTATCTAGCCCTAAACCCTCTAGACTAAGACGTAGCTGTCCTTTTTGTTGCCAAAAGTGCGTCATAAGAATTAACGCGATGACACCTTGCGCAATAGCAGTCGCGTAAGCGGCCCCCTTCATTCCCCAACCAAACTTGAGTACAAAGAAGTAGTCCAATACGAGGTTGGTTACAGCACCTGCGGACATCGCATACATGGCAAGTTTCGGATTGGTATCGTTACGCACAAAGCAAGAAATGACCCAAGCTAGAGCGTAGAGTACAAAGAATTTGAGCATGACATTTAGGTAATCATGGGCAAGCTGCGCCATATAACCACTGGCTCCCATGAGCGCGATGATCTCATCTAGCCATATCAAAGCCGCGACAACGGCAATAGTGGTGATAATCGCGGTTGCCAGCATCGATTGGCTAAACAGGGTCTGACCGATCTTGAGGTTGCCCTTACCAAACTCAATCGACATCAGCGCAGCGCCACCAATGCCTATCATCATAGCTAATGCGGAGAAAATTGAGAAAGCAGGAATCGTTAATGAAATAGCACCAAGACCTTCAGGACCGACACCTTGACCCACAAACCATGCATCTCCCATGATGAAGATGGATTTGATGACCATGCCCGATAAAGCGGGCAATAAATACTGAATAAACGACTTCTGAATCGGATCAGATTTTAGATTTATGCTCATTGATAACCAAAATACGTTGAAAGTAATACGAACTCTATTACTGGTATTATCGTTACCAAAACTAGGCTAAGAAAGGGAGATTATGACCATTATCTGGCACTATTCGGACGTTCGTTTTCGAAATTCAGCGGGGGACTCACCCATTTGACCTCGATAAAAGCGTCCAAAATAAGAAGGATCATCAAAGCCCAAGTCTAACGCGATGGTTTTTACGGTTTTGGTGGAAAACAGTAAGTCTCGGTTAGCTTCCAACAGGATTCGTTCATGTAGAAGCCGAGTAACAGTCTTACCAACATGTTTCTTGGTCAGCTCGTTTAGGCGTTTGCTAGTAATGGATAGGGCATCAGCATAAAACTGAACGTGGCGCTGCGAGCGATAGTGGCGTTCAATCAACTCTAGTACCTTGGTGATTCGGGCATCTTTTACCACCTGTGTGCCTTCTGTGTTGATGGAAAATCTTAGCAAGTAGCGCAAAAAGCTGGTTAGCAGTGACTCAATCAGGTCCCAATCGGTCTGTGGCTGGTGGAACTCATCCAACAACAAGGAAAAGAGAGGCTCGAAATAGGCAAGCCCATCATCAGAGGTATCAAAATAGGGCTGTTGGTCGTCGTGGGCGCGAAACACGGCATTGAATATACGTTGGTGGCGCGGACGATTCTCTAGAAAGTCGGTTGAGAATATCATCATTCGATAATTGTCAGTGAGCTCGGCGGTTTCATGCACCTGCCCCGGTGCAATGGTGAAAAAGCGCCCTTTCTTACTCGGATACTCGACAAAATCGATGCTTTGCTTGCCGACATCATCCAGACACCAAATGATCTCAAAGTAATCATGTCGATGAGCGCCAATAATCCCACCCTCATCATCGATGGCACTGTCGATGATCTGACACGGGTTTCCCTTAGGGAGGGTGATAACGTTTATCTTATTGCTCATGTTGACCATACCAAATACACCATCTCTCAATTATGACACTCAAAATTGTCGATTGCGACCAAACCTCTGGTGTCAGTGCGTGTAAAAATTAACTAAAATACAAGCAGTAACACGGGGAAGATGAATGCAGATACCTACTATTGGCTTTGATCATAAGAAAACCAATCAAGCGGAGTTAGAGATCTTTGATCTGGAATCTCTTTATCAACGCGAATACAAAGATCACTCGCCGCAGCGCCCTCATCGCATCACCTTTTTCATGATGGTGTACATCGAACGCGGGTCGGGTACTCATATGGTCGATTTCAAGAGCTACCCATTTGAGTCTGGAAGCATAGTCTTTGTGCGCCGTGAGCAGGTTCACTGCTTCGATTTTACCTCTCAACCTGTCGGCAAGGTGGTGATATTTACCCAGGAATTTCTCGACCAAGTCCACGCCAATATGCGTCTTCCTAACTATACGCCAACGCACCTCAATCAATCTCGCTCTCCGGTGCTGGCATTAGATAGTGAAACTTGCCTTAGTGCCAAACGAATCATTGATGAGGTGTTAAAAGAGATATCTCATGACAATGCGGATCCTTTGGTCGTGATGTATCTATTTTCTGCCTTCGCGTTGATGCTGCACAGGCTAAGGCCTGAAGAGCGTCACGATAAGCTGTCTCAGGAGCAAAGCGTCAAGTTAGCGCGATTTTTTGATCTTCTACAAAGTCACTATGAACGCACACGCGACGCCAATTGGTATGCCTCGCAGATCGGTACCACGTAAAAAACACTCAATCAGATCTGCAAGCTGGCAACGGATCTCACCGCAAAGCAGATGATCGATGCGTTTGTAACGATTGAAATGAAACGTCGTTTGGTGGTGAGTAGCGTGACAACTCAGCAACTCGCCTATGATTTTGGCTTTGAAGATGCTAGTAACTTTGTAAAGTACTTTAAAAACCAAACAGATATGACGCCAAGTCAGTTCCAAAAGCAGTACGCCGACCCTCATATTTAGCCGAAAACCAGTGTCTTGGGTTCGATATTGACCATTTTCCGACTCACTTCTACACGGATTTCCATCGAGCTTGTTCCTATTATTGTTTCCGAGCCAACAAGAGGAAAACAATATGAACAAGCTTACTCGTCTATTCGCTACGACTGCTGTAGCCGCTTCCGCCCTATCTGTTACTGCGATTGCAAACGCAGAAGAAATGACCAATCGCGAAAAGGCCATCGCCGTCATTTCTAGCATTGAGACTGGCGATCAAAGTGCTATCGGCTATATCAATCCTGAAAATTACACGCAACATAACTTGGGCGTGGCTGATGGACTGGCAGGCTTTGGTGAAGTGCCGCAGCAGCTTCCCGAAGGCAGCGCGAAAGCGAATGTGATTCGTACTATTCAAGACGGTGATTATGTAGCGCTACACACGGAATACAATTTCTTTGGTCCTAAAGCCGGTTTTGACATCTTCCGCTTTGAAGATGGTCTGATCGTTGAGCACTGGGATAACCTACAAGAGGTGGCCAAGCCCAATCCAAGTGGTCGAACCCAGTTTGATGGCGCAACTGAAATCACAGACCTAGATAAAAACGATGCTAACAAAGCCTTAGTCACGGACTTTGTGAAAACCATTCTTATGGGGGGCGACATGTCGAAGATTGGCATGTTTATCGGTGACAAAGATTCTGATTACATTCAACACAACACCGCCGTTGCCGATGGTTTAAGTGGATTAGGCGTTGCGATGAAGGCGCTGGCTGAAGCGGGTATGCCGATGGTTTACGACGCGAACCACTTGATTATTGGTGAAGGCAACTTTGTGCTTTCCGTCAGTGAGGGCAAGTTCATGAATCAACACGTGGCATTTTACGACCTGTTCCGCGTCGACAATGGAAAAATCGTTGAGCATTGGGACACCATTGAAGTGATTCCGCCAAAATCTGAATGGAAAAATGACAACGGTAAGTTTGGTTTCCAATAAACACACCGAATCGTTCCAAGGAGGGGCACTATCGCAGTGACCCTTTTTATTTCTTAAAACTCAGTTGGAGCCGTGATGAAAATGATAAATGTAGAAGACTACGCATCGGCTATCGAGCTTAATACGCCATATCAAGTAATGCCTATGGCGCTTGATGAGAACGAGGCAAGGGAAATGCTCTGGCGCGAGCTTGAGCCTGCGTTGACAGCAATAGGGGCACCGGAACGTGCAGATTGTGATGTCAATCGGCAGCGACAATGGATTGATGCCGCAATTACCCTATTAGCGCCGAATGCACTGAGCCCTAGAGGCGCAGCGGCACTTGATACTTTGCTTATGGCAGAAAAACAGCAGCGAGAGATGACCTCAATCGAGTCAACGTTGGCGATGCCGTTTTTGACTGTTGGCAACACCAAGATTGTCCTATGGAAGGGCGATATTACGACGTTGGAAGTGGATGCCATCGTGAATGCAGCCAATCATCAGATGCTTGGGTGTTTTCAACCGGGACATAAATGCATTGATAACGCGATACATAGTCGAGCGGGTGTTCAGTTGCGAAGAGATTGCAACACCATTATGGAGATCCAAGGGCACGATGAAGCCGCCGGACAGGCGAAGATCACCCGTGGTTATCATCTGCCAGCGCGCTATGTGATACATACAGTAGGCCCAGTGGTTTCTGGGATAGTGCAAGAAGCCGACCGAGCGACGCTTGCCTCCTCTTATCGCTCTGTATTAGATATCTCGCAAAAGGTGTCAGGTATTGACTCTCTTGCGCTGTGCTCAATTTCAACTGGTGTGTATGGCTACCCTATTGACCAGGCCACACCAATTGCGATTCAAGAGACAGTGGAATGGATAAAAGCCAATCCCAACAAGCTTAATAGCGTGGTGTTTAATGTGTTCAGCGACCGAGATTACGCGGTTTACCAAAGCCTTTTGGAGGAGTTTGTATGTCAGCAGTGGATAAAATGAAGCGGATTGCGGAAAAACTTGCCCAAGCCGATGCCGTGTTGATAGGATCAGGGGCAGGGCTTACAGCGGCCGCTGGCATTAACTATCTTGATGAGCAGCGGTTTACGGAAGTGTTTCCCGGGTGGGTGAAGAAAGGATTTACCGCGCAGTATCAATTGATGGGATACCCATATTGGACGCAGCTTGAGCAATGGGGATACTACAAGGCGCATCTTGAGTATGTCTATTTTGGTCAGCAGCATAACCCGTTGTACCAACGGCTTTATGATTTGGTGAAAGACAAAGACTACTTTGTGATGACATCCAATGTCGATGGGCTGTTTTACAAGAATGGCTTTGATAAGTCTCGCCTGTACACGCCACAGGGGGATTATGGAAAAATACAATGCACGGTGCCATGTAGCCAGCAGGTATGGGATATTGCGCCCTTCTTAGAGGCGATGAAGCCCTATTATGACAGAGACGAACAGGTACTTACCGACGAACGTGGGATCCCCAAGTGTCCAAATTGCGGGAGTCATATGTTCATCCATGCTCGGATTGATGGCTCTTTTATCGATGAAGAGCACCAGAAAGATCACCTGAGTTTGATGACTTGGTTAAATGATGTCTCTAGCAAAAAGGTTGTGCTTTTAGACTTGGGATCTGGATTTAACACGCCGACGGTGATTCGAATACCGATGGAGAAGCTGACAATAGCTATAGCCGAGGCTTATTTGGTTAGAGTTAATCTCGAGCATGATGCGGTGCCAAGAGAGATAGAGTCGAAAGCGATGTGTGTTCGAGGTGAAATTGCAGAGTTTGTCCGTGATTTATCAGGTGCTATCTAAAGGTAATATTGTGGGCACGTTAAGTGCCCTCAATAATATTGTCTCAAGGTTACACTTTAAACTGCTTAACAGTGTCTAGCAGCTCTTGATTGCGTCCTTTTAACTCATATGCATTATCCATTGCCACATCGCCGTTTTGTGCGAGGGAACGCACCATTTCCTGAATTGCGACCATGTTCTTATTAATCTCTTCCGACACGGTACTTTGTTCTTTGGCAGAAGAGGCAATTTGCGCTACCAATGTATTGATGTCCACCGTGAATTCCATCATAGAATCGAGTGATTGAGTGACGTTACTTGTTTGATCTTCATAGAGCTTACAACGATGTTTTGTCGACTCCATGCTTGCCACGACCGCCTCATTACCTGAGTGCAGTTTCGCTAACATATCGTTAATCTCAGCGGTGCTTTGTCTAGTTCGAGAAGCAAGAGCACGTACCTCGTCAGCAACTACAGCAAAGCCTCGTCCTTGTTCCCCGGCTCGCGCTGCTTCTATAGCTGCATTCAGCGCTAATAAGTTGGTTTGCTCTGCTATATCGCCAATGACTTCTAGGGTGTCGCCAATCTTTTGTGTGTCTTTACTCATCGCAATGACGGCATCAGAGGTGTTTTCAACCTCAGCGACTAAGGCTTGAAGACTCGAAATAGCCTCTTGAACAATAACTTTGGAGTTGGCGCTTGCTTCATTTGCGGTTTCAGTGTGCGCGGAGGCTTGAGAGGCGTCACTCGATACAGTATCCGCCGAGGCGCTCATTTGATGTATCGAGGTAACGATTTGATCCATCTCGGTCTGGTGAGCTTGGAATAAGGTCTGGTTCTGCTTCGTTTGTTGCTCTAAGTGCAAAATCGAGCCGCTAGTCGTATTACAAGATTGTATGACACTCCCTACTAGGGTTTGTAATTGAGCAATGAAAGTGTTGATATCTTTGGAAATTTTACCAAACTCATCCTGCGAGTTCACTTGTAATCGCTGTGTGAGGTCACCTTTACCCGTTGCGAGATCGCGCACCACATTCTGCAGTGAGCTAATGGGTTTGAGTAAGAAAGCGATAATAGTCATGCTGAGTGGAATGATAACTATCGCAGCTATTAGCAATGCTTGTGTTATTTGGGTGCTGATACTTGCGGCATTTGCTTCAGTCACCGCACGATCAAGATAAGCTGTCAATGACCATTGGTTGTTCAATACGGGTAATGTAGAGGTAAATTCAAGATGATCGCCGCTGGTGACGTTTTTAAAGATGTTTTTGCCGGCAGCATCAGTCAGTGAGATGTAGTCACCATGCCCCGTGGTTTGAGCAAGGGGTTGGGTGATAAAGGAGAGATCGAGATAAAAAATGGTGATCTCTCCGCGCGAGGTGTCCGGAACAATGATCTCGAGTAGCTGTTTGCTATCTTGGACGATAACCTGATTAGCAACCGCTTCTCCATTTGACTGGGACAATAAGTTCATTAAATTTGCGACAACCGATTTGTCTTCCAATATTCCATTTTTATCAAACGCAAAATCTGAGGACGTCGCTTTGACGATGTTCTCGAACTCAGTATTTTTAACAATACCTGATACATCCAAAAAACTTACGTTGAGCGATCTGGCTTGTTGGAAACTAAAATTGAGTTTGTCTGCAACACCTTGGTTAAGGAGCTCGAGTTTGTCTTGAGTCGATTGCGTACCCGTTCGCTCGATGTAGGATTCGATAAAATAGTTGGCGGCGACGTAACTGGTGCCAATGGTGATGAAGATAATGGCTACAACAATGGAATAGAGTTTTAGTTTGAACGAAAGGTCCTTCATTTTGTTCGTCTCTTTACAGAAGTCATTGACGAATATGGTAATAATTTAGACAGCGAGATAAAGTGATGAGGGTTATAGTTATGATTTTATGTCAACTTATGTTGCATTATGTGATCCTGGATATGAGTTTATATCATCTAAAAAAAAGTTCGACTTATTACTAAGTCGAACTTTTTACGTTGAAGCGCTTGCTTGGAGTTTCTACATCACCAACGAAGAAAGAATCCCAATCACACCACCAAATACGCCGCCCCAGACGACAAGCCAGCCAAGGTGCTCTTTAATCATCTTCTGAACAATCTCTTTTACTAGCTTTGGTGTCAGCTCACTCAGGCGTTGGTCGATAATTGCTTCCACATTGCTCTTCACCTCATCCAGCATAGCAGGAGATTCAAGTTGCTCAATCAGCGCCTGTTTGACCGAGTCACTTTGGCTAATATCGATGACGGCTTGCTGCATTTTCTCGACGAATGGCTGTTTCATTGGCTGTAGTGCCTCTGAGCCACCAAGCATGGCGAGCATACCGCCAAATTGAGAGTTCTCGATGACCTCAACCAAAGAGTCAAAAGCAGGGTTAAAGTCGACTTTCTCTAGCACTGGTTCTAGATCGATGTTGATGCCTGAGCTCATTTCCTTGTTAAGAAAACGGTCGATGTTCTCGCTGGTAAAAAACTGCTCCATCATGAGGTTCTTGATAGCCAGTTTGAAATCTTCAAAGCGAGCCGGGATGACTCCGGAGCCATATAGTCCAGGCACCTTCTCAAACAGCATGTGGATTGCGAGCCAGTTAGTAACGGCGCCGGAGAACGCGAAAAGACCCGCGTATAGCAGTAGGCTATTGTCCAGTTGATAACCCGCGCCAAGTAGCGCAAGTGCGATGAAATTGGTAATGAAGCTTTTGTTCATGGTTCAATCTTGATAGAAAACGTTGCGCTGATTTTAGAGAAAAAGTCAGCGCATAAAAAGCCTCATGTTCAATCGAACCGTCATACAAGGCTTGGGCGCTACTCTGGCAGCTCTCTAATGGTTTTGATTTTCTCTAGCAGCACGGACTTGTTGAAGGGCTTGGAGACGTAATCGTCCATTCCACTGTCGGTACAGCGCTGGATGTCGTCATCGAGCACGCTAGCCGTAAGAGCGATAATTGGCGTTCGTGCCTTGTTGTACTGCTCTTCATACAGTCGAAACTCTTCTGAGGCGGTAAAACCGTCCTTCACTGGCATCATACAATCCATCAGTACCACGTGATAGTAATTGCTGTCATCGCACAAATAGTTCAAGGCTTCTTGCCCGTTGTTGGCAATGTCTACGTTATAGCCTGACTTCTTGAGCAGTAGCGAGGCCACCTTCTGGTTTACCAGATTATCTTCTACCAGCAAGATGGATTGGTTATCGGGACTTTTTGCCATCTCTTGCAGTGTCGGTTGTGTCGGCTTGACCCTGATCTGTTCTGCTGGATCGCCGTTGCCAACCACTTCGAGCTTAGGCTCTCTCGTTTTACCCAGCGCTTGGTGCTGTTTTGGCGCATTAGATAGGGCGTCAATTAATCGAGCACCGAGTAGTGGGTAGGTGACTAATCCAGCAATCAGCCCCTGATAGTCACCTGCGGCTGCATTTTGTGGCTGAATTAGAACAATAGGAGTTGAAGACCAAGTGACGCCAAGTTTCATCAACTCAGTACGAGCACTTTGGCTATCACTCATACAATAGATGATGATGCTGTTGCTTGTAACATCCGTTATTTCACTATACTGCGAGTGCATCACTTGGTGCTGTAATCCGAAGTGGGTGAGCTCATCGGTTACCGATTGCGCGAATCCTTGTTGATTGGTGATGACTACAAATTGCGTTTGACTCAACTTTGGTGATGTCGGAGCTTTCTCCTGAGCAATGCCTGACTCTATAGTGAAGAAGAAGCGGCTGCCTTTGCCTTTTTCTGAGTCGATCTCTATGTGCCCCCCCATAAGCTCTACCAGTTGAGAGGAAATCGCCAATCCTAAACCGGTTCCGCCGAACTGACGGGTGACCGAGCTGTCCTCTTGAGTAAAGGGCTTGAATATTGAATCTTGTTTCTCTTTATCAATACCAATCCCCGTGTCCTCGATAGCTATCGTTAGCGCACATCGCTCCCCGCCAATATGCTCAACATCGATGCTGATGCCCACATGACCTTTGCTGGTAAACTTGACGGCATTAGACATGAGGTTCATTAAGATCTGGCGTAGACGGTGATCATCGATAATCAGCATATGTGGCATGCCACGGGTGAAGCGCACTTGAAGATCGAGATCTTTTTCTTTGGCTTTCGACATTACGATGGCGAGCGTGTCATAGGCGATCTCACGTAAGTTTGAGCTATGCAGTGAGATGAGCAGGTTACCCGACTCGATCTTGGAGATGTCTAAGATATCGTTGATCAAGATCAGCAGGGTCTGTGATGAGGTTTCTATGGTGTTGAGGTAGTCTCGCTGTACGGGATCGAGTTGGGAATCCGATAAGATCCCAGACATACCTATGATGCCGTTTAATGGGGTACGTATTTCGTGGGACATGTTCGCTAAGAATGAGCTTTTCGCGACATTGGCGCGCTCGGCTTCTTCTTTCGCCGCCACCATTCGACGTTCGTTCTCACGTCGCTCTTCTATTAGACGATTCATTTGCCCGCCAAAACGGCTAAACTCATCGTGCCCTTCGGTAGAAGCCAGTACATTATCACCGTCATGTTTTTCAATCTTCTCAAATGTCTCTAACGTATTGTTTAGGAAAAAGATGATGCGACGAGCGATGTTAAAGCTGAGAATAAGCAGTGCTAGCATCACGGATAAGGTGATACCTATGGTGAGCCACAATCGAGTTTCAAGAGCACGGATGCCCATGCTCATTTCATTAGAAAGCTGTTTATTGATTTGTTCTGTTGCTTGCTGAATTAACTCCAAGCGACGGTCGAGAGCCTCGACGCCAGCAACAATTTCTGGAAGTTTGGGCTTTGCGTGTTCGTCATTTAATACGCGATCACGAAATTGAATGCTCTTAATAAATGACTCATCAGAGAAGGTTTTCAGGAGCAAGCTCACCTGAGAGGCATCGGCGTTGATATTCAAAAACCGGTCAATGAGGTACTGCTGCCTCTCAAATAGAGTACCTAGTGCTTCGTGGCTTTCTTCATGATGTTGATGATGCACTCCGTGCCCTTCATAGATATCCAAATGAATGAGCCAGTTTTCTTCGGTTGCCCAGAAGCGTATCCATTCTAGGGTGAACAATGCACTCAAGTGAGATTCAATGGAGCGTGAACCTGTATCGACTTTGACGCTTTCAAGCTTGGCAATCAGCGCTGTAATTAATTCTTCGACCCAAGAGCTCCACTCTTCAAGCTCTTCGATATCTTCAACAAATTCTATTTCTGATTGTGCTTCTCGAAGTTCATTAAGCGTATTTTGGACGGTATCTATATCTGTTAAATAATAAGCTTCGTTGAGTACAAGCTGTAATTTATCGAGACATTCATCTAATTTAGGAAATATGACATTTTTGTTACCGTCGAACGTTCGCTGTAGCTTCTCTAAGCGTGCGTTATGGAGGATAGCGCTATACTTTCCTAAAAAGCCAAGTGCTTGTGATTGATGAGAAAGTACCGACATCTGCTGCAGGTTTCTCTGCGTTCGGAACGCTTCCCAAGCAGAAAAGACTAAAATCACGATCAAGGGCAAAACCGCCATTAAAATGATTCGAGTTTTGATCGACATCTTGTTTAACACATCCATATAGCCCATTCCTGACAAATATTCTTGAACATCACTGCTTGTAAACTAATCTATCGGTAGTTTAGGAAAGGAATCCTCTAGAGTGTAATAATAATGACTAAAACGCGCAGTCGGCAGGAATACAGAAAATTGGTGAATATCATCAGCTTGATTACGATCAGCTTGATGTGTGTATGTAGCTTGCTTTTTACGCAGGCCGCGAAAGCAGCAGATGACTACGCCATCTTTTCGATGAACGAGAGTTTTGACGAACTCAGCCGCAGTAAAGCAAGAATGCTCTATCGAGGTAAAACAAAATCTCTCCAAGGTGAGCGAATTGAACTCTCGGACTGGCCGGAAAATTCCGCAGAGAGAGCGACCTTTTATAAGTCTTTGCTCGGTAAAGATGTCGCTCAGATGAATGCCTACTGGGCAAGTCTTTCATTCTCGGGAAAAGCGCGCCCTCCAAAAGAAATCAACTCCGCAAATATTGATGAGCTTATTCAATGGTTAAGTCAAAAACCAGAGCGAATAGGGTATGCCCCTTTGAGCGCCCTGCCGGATAACGTCAATGTTTTGTACGTGGTTGAGGGAGGCAAATAATGATGAACAAGCTTCCAATTATCTTAACTGCCACCATACTAAGTGCTCCTGTTCATGCTGTTATCGAATTGACCGATACGCTCTCTTTTAGTGGCTTTGGTTCTACTTCTTGGGCCCGTTCAGACAATGACACACCACTATTTATCAATCGGTTTATCAAAGATGAAAATTGCTTTGACTGTGATACCACGTTCGGTTTGCAACTTGATTACTACAACAATGGATTCAAAGCCTCTGTTCAAGGGGTTAAGCGCCCTCAAGACCATTGGAGTAACCCTTCGTTGGAGTGGGCTTATGTTGGATATGAGTTCGATAATTTCGATATCAGAGCGGGGCGTCAGAGGCTACCGCTTTACCTTGCGTCAGAATACTTTTATGTCGGGCAGGCTTATACACTGGCACGACTTCCAACCGAAGTGTATGGCGCTTTTCTGGGTATCACTGGGTACAACGGAATAGCGGCAACGTGGAACACGTATATTGGCGATGACATCCAGCTTACGGTAACGCCTTATGTTGGCTTTGATGATAAAAACAGCGTGACGTTTAGTCCGACTTTTGAGCTGGAGTTTGAGACGCAAAGACTCTATGGAATCAACGCTCAGTTACTTGGTGATTTTTACCGCTGGAACTTTTCTGTAATGGACGGAAAGTTTGATGTGACATCAAGGGGTACAGGCTTTGCGGATATTCCTTTCCCTCCATATGAGATATCTTTCCCAATAAATGAAACCGATGAGAATAGGGTAAAACTATACTCGGTTGGTACAGAATATGAATTTGGTATGCTCAAAGCTACGTTTGAGTTTCAAAAAACCGAATCTCGACGCATGGATTGGTATAGCATGCTGAGTTATCGATTAGCGCCATTCACACCTTATGTCGCTTATGGTCAGCTCTATCAGCAAGATAAGCGCTCTAACATGACGACTACGTTGGGCGTTCGCTATGACGTTTTGAACAACGTTTCCATTAACGCAGAGTATCAATATGTCAAAGTGCTCAACGATGGCTCAGGGGCGTTTGCTCCTGAGAAGACGATCTCATCTCAAAGATTAGAGGACAACACTGCCAACGTGTTTACATTAATGGTTAATTTCGTCTTCTAACGTGGAATAAAGTAGAAACTCACATCCCCAGTACTAAATTATCTCTTACTAAAAAAGGATTTTGAATGAAGAGGTTACGATGTTGAAATTCAAAGCCGGATGGCTTGCTCGACCTTGCCGCACCTTGTCTATTCTGACCGTGCTATTGATAGGTCTTGTTGTGATTCCTCCAGACAGTAGAGCCTTTGCGGCAACTGAATATGCGGTATTTACCCTCAACCAAGAGTTTGATGAGTTGACACGAAGCAAAGCGCGCATGCTTTACCGTGGTAAAGCCAAGTCGCTCCAAGGTAAACGAATCGAGCTCTCCGATTGGCCCGAAACGTCGACAGAACGTTCAGAATTTTACCAATCTCTTCTCGGCAAAGACGTCGCGCAAATGAATGCGTATTGGGCGAGCTTGTCCTTCTCTGGGAAAGCACGCCCACCAAAAGAAATAGGGAATGCCAACGTGAATACGCTCATTGCTTGGTTAATCGAGAAACCCAACAGGATAGGTTATGCGCCTCTAAATGAAGTGCCGAGTGAAGCCAAGGTCCTGTACGTAGTGAGTAAGGAGAAATAACAATGAAAAAACAACTTCTTGCAATGAGCTTAGCAGTGGCATCAACATCAGTAACGGCAGCAATTGATATAACCGACAATTTCTCTATCAGTGGTTTTGGTTCGACGTCTTGGGCTCGCAGCGACAATGAAACCCCGCTACTCGTCAATCGAAATATTCGAGATGAAGACTGTTTTGATTGTGACACCACGTTTGGGGTACAGCTAGACTATTTTTATGAGGCATTCAAAGCCTCAGTGCAGATCGTTAAACGACCTCAAGACCATTGGAGTGAGCCGCAACTAGAGTGGGCTTATTTGGGGTACTCCATCGGTGACTTTGAGGTGCGTGCAGGACGACTTCGCCTTCCTGTCTTCCTCGCATCTGAGTATTACTATGTTGGACATGCTTATACCGCAGCAAGACCTAATGAAGAGGTATACAACAGTATTTTGGGTGTGACCGCTTACAACGGCGCTAGCGTTATCTGGAACTATAGCCTGACGGACGAGCTACAGTTATCCCTGACACCATTTGCTGGCTTCAAGGATACCAACGAAGTTGAGTTAAATCCCAACATAGCATTGGAGTTTGAAACCAAAAACATGTGGGGGGTAAATGCGCAGCTATTGGGCGATAACTTCAGAGTGAATTTTGCTTTCCTCGACTCAAACTTTGACCAGACAACTAAGCTTTCCAATTTTGAAGTTCCGGGATCTGGAGGGTTTGTCATTCCGTACAGTGAGACACTTGCTCCAGACCAAAATATCAAGCTTTACTCTCTAGGAGGCGAGTATGACTTTGGGCAGTTGAAGTTAACTGCTGAAGGGCAAAAGAATGATTTAGGCTCTTCTTGGTACGGCAGTGCTGCTTATCGAGTGCAGAAATTTACCCCATACGTTGTATATGGCCAGACATATCGCGATGCTTCGGAAGGGAACTCTTACAAAGGAAAAACAGGGGATAGTTGGACGCTTGGTCTGAGGTATGATGTTTTATACAACGTATCAATCAACGCAGAATGGCAGAGATTTGAGAGCTTTGGCATTGATGATAATGGCGATACAAATAGCGGTCCATTCATAGACTCACCTGGAACAGACACCGACGCTAATATGTACACCATCATGGTTAACTTCGTATTCTAAGCGCCGCTTAAAACTAAAAAAGGCTCACTTAGTGAGCCTTCAGATTGATGACGAACCCCACTTTTTAAAGTGGGGTTCTTTTTTATGAGCGACCGTAGGTCGCGATCGCGATATTTTTTGTCAAGTAACCTGTGGGGCGTTAGTGTTCTTAAGTTGGCGTACATTAGCGAGGATTTGCGATATTTCACTTCGATTTAGGCCGAGTTTACGCAGATAGTTCACCACCAACGCTATCTTTTTGATGTTTTGAGCAGTTGCCGCCAACCAGCACTGCATCTGTACCTTGGCTAGGCCACGGAAGCGAGCATAACGATGACCGTGATGCTGTTTTGCATCGGCGAAGCTTCTTTCTACCGTTTCACTTCTACGCCTGTAGGTCTTCTTTCCATAAGCGGAGACTCGCATCATGTTCGCTCTATCCATGGCCTCCGTATAGATATGCCTTGTAACGACCTTCTTCATGTTTTTACTTTGAGTACATTCATCACGCATTGGGCAGAACACGCATTCTTTAGGGTCTGAGTGATACTCTCGATAAGCGTCGCGTGATGTTGTCTTGTAAATAAGTTCTTGTCCGTTAGGGCAACGATAGCTGTCTTTTTCTTTGTTATAGATGAAGTGCTTCTTCTTGAAGGCATTCTTTGTTCGTGATGGTCGGCGATAGCCGAACACACCAAGTATCCCTCTGCGCTCAAGGGATTCTGCGACAGGGGCAGTGAAGTAACCGGCATCAAGGCCAACGGCGATAGGATTGAGATTAAACTGTTCAAGTGTGTAGTCGAGGCGGTGGATATAAGGTTGGGAGTCATTGATATTCCCCGCGGTCGCGTGGGTATCAACGATGATGCCATGCTGACCATCGACCGTGCGGTGGTCGAGATAGAAGAACCCTTGCGGCTTGTTGTCGCGGGTCATGAAGCCACTTTCTGGGTCAGTCGTACTGCTCTTCGTATTCTTGGTCTTCTGCTCAGAAGGTCGTTCTTTTAGCGGTTTCTTTCCTTCTTTTTCTCGGTCTAGTACCACGTCTTCATCTAACATGTCTAAATAGGCACTAGCTCGAACCGCCGTTTGTTTATTGGTGTACTTGTTTTTGTTCGCGTTTGCTTTGAGGTGAGTGCTGTCAGTAAAAAGCTCTTGTCCAGCGACTAAGCCTTTCGCCATGGCTTGTTGAACGATGTTAATAAAGATACGTTCGAAGACATCCGTACCATTAAAGCGGCGGATACGGTTTTGGCTGAGTGTCGAAGCATGGATGACTTTTTCGGTGAGAGACATGCGTAGGAACCAACGATACGCGACATTCACTTCGATTTCTTTGACAAGTTGACGCTCACTTTTTACGCCGAAGATGTAGCCCAGTAGGATAATTTTGAATAAGCGGACAGGGTCTACAGGCGGTCGGCCATTGTCTTTGCAGTAGAGGTGGGCAACTTCGTCACGAATGAACTCAAAGTCGATAGCAGAATCAATTTTGCGTACAAGATGGTCTTTGGGAACCAGTTGTTCCATCGTCACCATTTCGAGTTCGTACTGTTGTGGAGAGGGTTCTTGGAGCATGTCAGAGTATCCATATTTCGATACTCCTATTAGATCAAAGGTCTAGCTCAATAGCTAGACCTTTGTCAGCAGTCTGAAGGCTCACTTAGTGAGCCTTTTCTTTCGAGTCAGTAAGATTATTTCTCACCTTTCTCCGCAACTTTTTCCAGCGCTAGTACTAGACCAATTGCCGCCAGCATCAAAACAACGGCAATAGCGAGTTGTGAAGGCTGACCTGTCACAGACTCAAAGTTGAATGGTGATAGGTTTTCTTGGATAAGAGGAACCTGTTCACCTTTTGAGTTAGTGCGCCATGAGATGGTCTCTTTCCATGGCCATAGCTTTGGAAGCGTGCCTAGCATCAGACCTGTTAAGAACACCAATGCGAAATCGCGGAAGCGCTTTAGCAGCCATGAAAGTACGTGTGAGAACGACAGCAAGCCAACCAAGCAGCCTGTCGCAAAAAGAGCCATAACATCAATTTGTAGACCTTTCACTGCGCCCAAAACAGGTGTGTACATACCTAGAAGAAGCAGAATGAAGCTACCTGAAATACCAGGAAGAATCATTGCACAGATAGCGATACAGCCAGCAAAGAAGATGTTTAGGCTGGTTGGGTCCATCTGAAGTGGCTTAAGTACTGTGATGCTGTAAGCAAACACCGCACCGATAAGCAGCACGATAAAGCGCGATAGTGTCTTTTGCTCAACTTGTTTAATCATGTGATAAACAGACACCATGATCAGACCAAAGAAGAACGACCATACCGGTACTGGGTGGGTTTCTAGCGCCCAAGAGATGAACTTCGCAAGTGAAAGAATCGACGTCAGGATGCCACCAAACAGCGCGATAAGGAAAAAGCCATTGATATGGTCAAACGCCGCTTTGAAGCCTTCACGTTTCCAAATACCGAACAGGCTAGGGTTAACGCGTCGGATACTTTCTAGCAAGGTATCGTAAATACCAGTAATAAAGGCGATCGTACCTCCCGATACGCCAGGTACAACGTCGGCTGCACCCATCGCCATTCCTTTTAAGAATGTAGTCAGATAGTTCTTCATGGTTTCTTCTTGGTTTAAAAAGTTGGAGCAGAGTATATATGCATGCGTAATTTAGTGCACTAGAGAAATTGCCATGGTAAGTGCCGATAAGTGCGTCAAATTAATATGAATTCCCAATCTATATAAGTCCAAACTCTTCTTCCCATAACACCCCGAAAGCCCAGTAAAACCAACGCCTGTATCTTGTCTAGATAAGTGGTGGTAGATACCACTATGTTGCAAATCTGCAAAGGAACGGACACGAAACCTTCATACAAGCTCGTCAAAGTATCCCTACATCAATAAGGCAGCAATACGACGAGTGTAGCGAGCTAGATTCATTTTCAATTTAGCCAAACTTGTCTAGACAACTCACAAGTGGAAGGAGTGGATATGCCAGTTTACCTAGATATCGCATCGGTCTTAGACCAAGAAGTTCGGGAGCAATATACGCCGGGAGAGTATCTACCGTCGGAAGGCCAACTCGCGCAGCGGTTTGAGGTCAACCGTCATACGCTGCGCCGTGCTATTGATGAGTTAGTGAATACCGGGATGGTTCAAAGGCATCAAGGCAAGGGCAACATGGTGGTGAGACAACCAAGTGATTATCGCATTCACTCTGGCGCTCACTTTACCAAGAACTTGATTGAGCAAGGTGCCAGACCGCGCTGTGAAGTGATTCAGAGTCGTGTCGTTGCCGCACCGATGAAAATTGCCGAGTACTTGGGTGTAGAGGAGGGCGTCAAAATCATCCACATCCGTACCCTTCGACGCACCGAAGAGTGCCCGCGCACCATCATCGACCACTACCTTCCTGACCTCAGCTGGTGGCGAGTATTGAAGAATTTTCACAATGGGTCTCTGCACGGATTTATCAAACGTGGTCTCGACATCGAGCTTGAGCGCAAGGAGACACGAGTCGGTGCCAAAGTCCCTACCAACGAAGAATGTCGTCTACTGCAAATTACGCAGAGTACGCCAATTCTAAAAGTCAAAACCAAAAACGTTATCAAAGGAACCAACATTGTGGCTGAGTTTTCTAGCTCCAATAGCCGTTCCGACGCAACCGAAATAGTAATGGAGCATTAAATGACGGCTGTGACTGAAAGACAAAGCTGGATGTCAGTGTTAGCACAAAGCCAGCACAACGAGCTAGAGCGCTTATGGAGCGCGACCAACCTAGAAGCGGACTACCAAATGGTTCGCCAACCAGAAATCGGGCTTGCTCAAGTGCGTGCTCGCATGGGTGGCACTGGGCGTGAGTTCAACATGGGCGACGCCACGATTACCCGCGCTGTCGTTAAGCTCGCTAGCGGAGAAATGGGTTACAGCTATCTGCGCGGCAGAAACAAAGCACAAGCTGAGCTCGCGGCGGTGATCGACGGTCTTTTGCAAACCTCAACTCACAATGAGTTGCTGATGAATGCAGTAATAGAGCCGCTAGCAGCAATCAAACAAGAGCAGCAGCAACAGCGTGCCAAAGAAGTCGCAACCAGTAAGGTGGACTTTTTCACTATGGTCCGTGGTGAAGACTAGGTCCGCGGAGAAGACTAGCTTCGAGCGAAGACTTACCAAAGGCTAACAAAATAGCCCAACTTTCCGTCATTCCTGCACAGGCAGGAATCTACCCAAAGCGCACTCCCAAGGTAGATTTCCTAAATCGCAGCTGACAAACAAGAATGAAGAGTTGGCGTGCAGCCAACACAAATAGGCAGAACACCATGACAACCATCACTACTGCATTCCAAGACGCAGTTCATGACAGCCAGCACTGCTTTCGATTGCTATTAAAAGCAATGTCGGAGCCAAGCGAGATTGTTAGGCTCACTAAAAGCGAAGGCTTTGGCGCTATGCACAAAGCATCAACGCAAACGCTACTCAGCCTTGCTGATAACGCAACGCCAATTTGGCTATCACCATCGCATCAAGATGATGCTGCGATTCGTGAGAACATCCGCTTTCACTGCGGCAGCCCAATGACAGAAGAGCAAAACGACGCCTCATTTGCCGTGATTGCTGAGCGCGATCTCGCCACTTTTGATTGGACCAACATTGCTTTCAATACTGGCTGTGAAGAGTATCCAGATCAATCGACCACTGTGATTGTGGAACTAGGCACGCTTAGCAGCAGCGCAAATCACAACCTAGCTCAAGACGGCGTATCACTGACGCTTGCGGGTCCAGGTATTGAATCAACCACCACGCTTAACATCGGCGATGTACCTGTGGGTTTTCAACATTTCTTGCTTGAGCGCCAACAACGCTTTGCCTTCCCGCTTGGCATTGACTTGGTCTTGGTTAGTGATGATGCCATCGCTTGTCTCCCACGCACCACTCATATCGAGGTGAACTAATGTACGTTGCAGTAAAAGGTGGCGAGAAAGCCATTAACAACGCTCATCAACTCCAAGCTCAGAAACGTCGCGGCAATCCAGAACTTGCAGAGCTTACCGTTGCACAAATTAGTGAGCAGCTATCTGGCAGTGTTGACCGCGTAATGACCGAAGGCGGTATCTATGATCGTGAGTTAGCCGCACTTGCAGTGAAGCAAGCCAATGGCGATTTAGTAGAAGCGATTTTCTTACTAAGAGCTTATCGCACAACTCTTCCTCGCTTATCGGTATCTGAGGCAGTGAATACCAGCGAGATGCGCATCGAGCGCCGTATTTCGGCGACCTATAAAGATCTTCCGGGCGGCCAGGTTCTTGGTCCTACTTACGATTATACCCACCGCTTGCTCGATTTTAGCTTGCTTGCTGAGGGTGAAACCCCACAGGTTGATACGTCGGAATCGACGGCAATGGAAGCGTGCCCTCAGGTGATGGGAATTCTGGAAAAACTGGATCTGATGACCGCTGAGCAAGACAACCAACAAGTTCCTGAAGACATCACGATGAATCCTGTGAATTATCCATGTGATCGCAGTGCACGCCTACAGAATCTTGTGCGTGGTGATGAAGGTTTCTTACTAGCGTTAGGTTATTCAACTCAGCGTGGCTATGGACGCAATCACCCGTTTGCGGGGGAGATTCGCATCGGTTTTTGCGACCTATCCCTGGTGCCAGAGGAGTTAGGGTTTTCTATCGATATTGGCGAGATTGAGCTAACGGAATGTCAGATGGTGAATGGCTTTGTGGGCAGCAAGACTGAGAAAGCCAAGCTGACACGTGGCTATGGTCTTACATTTGGTTCTACTGAACGCAAGGCAATGTCGATGGCTTTGGTCGACCGTTCGCTGCAAGCCGCTGAATACGATGAAGCAGTGGATGGTCCGGCTCAAGATGAGGAGTTTGTACTGTCTCACTCTGACAACGTAGAAGCAGCAGGCTTTGTTTCCCACCTGAAACTGCCTCACTACGTCGATTTCCAAGCCGAGCTTGAACTGCTTCGCAAGATGCACAAAGAGCATGAAGAACTTACTCAAACTCAAGGCGAGCAGCAGGAGAGCCAGTCATGAGCCAAACACAAACCAACACCCATGCACAAGGCGTGACCGGCTACAACTATGGTTACCTTGATGAGCAAACCAAACGCATGATTCGCCGCGCGCTACTTAAAGCAGTTTCTATTCCGGGCTATCAAGTCCCGTTTGGTGGTCGTGAGATGCCAATGCCTTATGGCTGGGGTACGGGTGGCGTGCAAATTACCGCTGCGATCATTGGTGAGGCCGACACACTAAAGGTGATTGACCAAGGTGCGGATGACACGACCAATGCTGTTTCGATTCGAGAGTTCTTTAAGTCGGTGGCCAGTGCGAAAACTACCGAAAAAACTGTCGATGCGTCGATTATTCAGACACGTCACCGTATTCCAGAAATTGGGCTTTCGAAAGATCAAATTCTGGTTTACCAAGTGCCAATCCCTGAGCCGCTGCGCTTTATTGAGCCTCGTGAGACCGAGACTCGAAAAATGCATGCCCTTGAAGAGTACGGAATTATGCACGTCAAGTTGTATGAAGACATCGCTCGTTTTGGTCACATTGCAACTGCGTATGCGTATCCCGTTCGGGTTAATGACCGCTACATCATGGACCCATCGCCAATTCCGAAGTTCGATAACCCGAAAATGGACAACATGGCGGCACTACAGCTATTTGGTGCTGGTCGTGAAAAGCGTATTTACGCCGTTCCTCCATACACTAAGGTGCAGAGCTTAGATTTCGAAGACCATCCGTTTGAGATTCAAAAATGGGATGAGCCTTGTGCTATCTGTGGCGCGACGGACACATTCCTTGATGAAGTCGTGATGGACGACGAAGGCAATCACATGTTTGTCTGTTCCGATACAGACTATTGCAGCGAACAAGTGGAAAAACAGCAAGCTGAGAAGATGGAGAATTACGCATGAACACGTCAGCGCTAGTCAATCAAAACAAACATAGCAATGAGTATGCTGATAGTGAGCAGCCACTTCTTTCAGTTCGTAATCTCACTAAGCTTTATGCGCCGGGTAAGGGCTTTACTAACGTATCGTTTGATCTGTTTCCTGGCGAAGTGCTCGGCATTGTCGGCGAATCTGGCTCAGGTAAAAGTACCTTGTTGAAATCACTATCAGGTCGTCAAACTCCAGATAGTGGCGACGTGCTCTATATTCGCGGTCGTGGTGAAGACCAAATTACTCAGCTTGAAGACTTATATGAAATGGCCGAAAGCCAGCGTCGTCAGCTATTGCGCACGGAATGGGGCGTGGTTCATCAGCACCCTATGGATGGGCTGCGTGGTCGTGTTTCCGCGGGCGGTAACATTGGTGAGCGTTTGATGGCGGTTGGCAAGCGCCATTACGGTGATATCCGTGAGGAATCAACAAAATGGCTAACGGATGTCGAGATCCCACAAGATCGCATCGATGATATGCCAACGACCTTCTCTGGCGGTATGCAGCAGCGTTTGCAAATTGCCCGTAACTTGGTGACGCATCCGAAGCTTATCTTTATGGATGAGCCAACAGGTGGGTTGGACGTGTCGGTACAGGCGAAACTACTCGATCTATTGCGCCGCCTTGTCACAGAACTGGAACTTGCCGTTGTTATCGTAACCCACGATTTAGCCGTGGCTCGCCTACTTGCTCATCGCTTGATGGTGATGCGTCGCAGTGAAGTCGTTGAGACAGGACTAACGGATCAGGTTCTCGACGATCCTCAACACCCATACACCCAGCTACTGGTTTCTTCTGTCTTGCAGAACTGATCGCCGAACTAAGGATTTTCAATCATGACAACTCAGACCAAAATCAAAGTTTCAAACGTGAGCAAAACCTTTGTTCTGCATAATCAAAATGGCATCGAGCTCGACGTACTACAAGGTGCGGACTTCAATGTAGCTAGTGGTGAGTGTGTAGTACTGAACGGTCGCTCTGGCTCAGGTAAATCAACGCTACTTCGCGCCTTGTACGCCAATTATCTGGTCGATACCGGTGATATTGAGGTTGAGCACCAAGGTCGCTGGGTCAATATCGCAACAGCGCAGCCACGTGAAATCATTAATGTTCGCAAACACACCATCGGTTGGGTAAGCCAGTTTCTGCGCGTGATTCCACGCATTAGTGCGCTTGAAGTCGTAATGCAGCCGATGCTGGAAATGGGCGGATGCCGCACTCTCGCTGAGCAAAAAGCGAAAACCCTGCTTACTCGTCTAAATGTACCAGAGCACCTATGGAATCTAGCGCCTGCGACGTTCTCTGGTGGTGAGCAGCAGCGCGTCAACATCGCGCGTGGCTTTATCGTTGATTATCCAATTCTTCTGCTTGATGAGCCTACAGCTTCACTGGATGCTACCAACAGCGCTGTTGTCGTTAGCTTGATTCATGAAGCTAAGCAGCGTGGCGCAGCCATTGTCGGCATCTTCCACGATGCAGCGACGCGCGATCAAGTCGCAGACCGACTCTATGACGTGAAAAAGCAGATTGAGCAGGAGAATGCTCAGTCGAATCCAATCTCAGCATGCGCATAACGGGAGAACGCAGCATGATTATCACCAATGTAAATTTGGTTCTTGAGAACGAAGTAGTAAAAGGCTCAATCGAAATGCGTGACGGCAAGATCGTCAGCATGTCGGATTCACAAAGTCAGGTTGCTGGCGCGTACGATGGCGAAGGTGACTATTTGATGCCGGGCTTTATCGAACTGCACACGGACAATCTGGAGCAATACTTTACGCCTCGCCCGAAAGTAGATTGGCCACCATTCTCCGCGATGAGTGCGCATGACACCCAGTTGATTGGATCGGGTATCACTACTGTGCTTGATGCTGTAGCGCTAGGCGACTTTAGAGATGAAAAGCGCCAAACTAACTTGGATCTATTTATCAGCACAGTTGTCGACAGTCAAAAACGCAACCTGACACGCGCTGAACACAGGCTACACCTACGCTGTGAAGTGCCGCATGAGACGACCGTTGGTATGTTTGAAAAGTATGCCAATTTGCCTGAGGTGCAGTTGGTATCGCTAATGGATCATGCGCCAGGTCAGCGTCAATTTGTCGATGTAGAGAAGTATCGTACTTACTACCAAGGCAAGCATAATCTGTCAGACAGCGAGATGGCGGAGTTTGAGAGAAAGCAGGTCGAGCTCTCTAACCGCTGGTCAACGCAAAACCGTAATGAGATCTGTCGTCAGTGTCGTGAGCTTGGTATTCCGATGGCAAGTCACGATGATGCGACTATCGCCCACGTTCAAGAATCAAAAGATCTTGAGATGGTGATTGCTGAGTTCCCAACGACGGTAGAAGCCGCTAAAAAGTCTCATGAACTAGGTTTGAAGGTACTAATGGGCGCGCCTAACGTTGTTCGTGGTGGTTCTCATTCTGGTAACGTGGCAGCACATGAACTGGCGTCTCATGGCGTTTTGGATATCTTGTCTTCAGACTACTACCCAATGAGTTTACTTGAAGGTATCTATAAGCTCTCTTGGGATGAGCGTAACAGCCTGACCTTGCCACAAGCAGTACAGCTCGTGACCAAGAACCCTGCTGAAGCTCTGAGCCTGAATGACCGAGGTGTAATCGCCGAAGGCAAGCGCGCAGATTTGGTATTAGCCAAGCAAGTCGATGGCCACCCATTAGTGGCGCGCGTGTGGCGTGAAGGCAAGAAGGTATTCTAGCCAATGATAGACGTACTTAATTTAGAAGCATCTTCGGATGCTTCTTTTTCATCAACGCCATCCTCGATGTCTGGGGCGACTGATACCAAGGGGAAGATCTACTATATCATTGGCCCCTCTGGCGCTGGCAAAGATACCCTAATTGATGCGATTCGCGCAGAGTTTCCCGAAGACATTATTGTTGCCCATCGTTATATCACTCGTCCGTTTGGCGCTGGTGGAGAAAACCATATCGCCATCAGCGAAACCGAGTACTTCTCTAGGCAAACCAAAGGGCTGTTTGCAATGAGCTGGCAAGCGCATGGTCTTTGTTATGGTGTAGGCGTGGAAGTGAAGTCTTGGTTAAACAGTGGATTCTCCGTTGTTCTCAATGGCTCGCGAGCGGAGCTTGAGCAAGCAAAGCAGACTTTTGGTGATGGTCTAGTGCCCGTTGTTGTGAATGTAAATCTAGAAGTGCTTCGTGAACGTCTAGAGTCTCGTGGTCGTGAATCAGCGCAAGAGATTGAGCGCAGGCTCAAGCGGGCAACGGACTTTGCCATTGCTAGTCAGCAAGGTTGTCATCATATCGATAACAGCGCTGACATTGCCCACAGTGTCGACCAATTTCGTCAAGTGCGAGCAAAGCTTGAGGAAGCGCAGTCATGAAATTGGTGATGCTTGGCACCGGAGACAGTGCCATGGTGCCTGTATGGGGTTGTGACTGTGAGATATGCTCAGCAGCGAGGCTTGATAAGACACTGCGCCGAGAAAAAAGCTCCGCGTATCTCGAGCACCAAGGTCGCAAACTGCTTTTGGATGCCAATGCCTCCGATCTTCTCGATCGTTTCCCCTCAGGTACGATCGATAAAATATTGTTAACACACTATCACATGGACCATGTCCACAGCTTGTTTGATTTACGCTGGGGGAAAGGGGCATCAATTCCCGTTCACTCACCAGACGATGCTAAGGGCTGTGATGATCTCTACAAACACCCTGGCGTACTCGACTTTTCTTTCC
The DNA here is from genome assembly GCF_059725495.1 of Vibrio sp. KUL80. Taxonomy (NCBI): domain Bacteria; kingdom Pseudomonadati; phylum Pseudomonadota; class Gammaproteobacteria; order Vibrionales; family Vibrionaceae; genus Vibrio; species Vibrio sp. KUL80. The sequence goes on along the minus strand of NZ_AP045842.1, from coordinate 964,450 downwards.
GAGCTTATCCTTTCGAATCCTTTGAGTGGCAGGGTATCACGGTCACGCCGCTTCCTCTTATCCACTCCAAGCTGACTCTAGGTTACGCCTTTGAATTTGAGGGGCAGAGTATTGCGTATCTTACGGATACCAACGGTTTGCCTAGTGAAACGACTCAGTGGCTTAAAGAGCGAAGCCTTGATTGGATCATCATTGATTGTAATTACCCCCCCATCGAATGCGAGCAAACCAGGGTTAGCAATAACCACAACGATCTCTACCAAGTGGAGAAAATAGCAAAAGACACCCAAGCGAAACACATCGGCATCATGCATGTGGGGCATGAGCTGCTGCTTTGGGCAAAACACAATCCGCAACGCTTTTCAGGCCAGTTTCAAATTCTCAATGACGGACAGGAGATCCTATTATGAGTCAGCCACTATCACCAACACTATCTGCTGCGCCAAGCGTCACACCATGCAGCAGATTACATCGCACAGAATTGGGTCGCTGGACCGAAATTGCTGAGCGCTGCGTACTCAACAATGTGACCGTGGGTGACTACAGCTATATCCAAAACGATAGTAATCTAATGTTCACCACTGTTGGCAAATTCACCTCTATCGCTGCCGCAGTGCGAATCAACCCAAGCAACCACCCATGGTGGCGTCCAACATTACATCACTTCACTTATCGTCCGGGAAAATATGGACTAGGCGAGAACCCATCCACACTGGATGACGAAGTGTTTAGCTGGCGCGAGGAAGATAAGGTCGTGATCGGTCATGATGTTTGGATTGGACACGGCGCGATTATTCTCCCAGGCCTTACGGTCGGTAACGGCTCTATCGTGGGGGCTGGCAGCGTAGTAACCAAAGACGTTCCTCCATATTCCATTGTGGTCGGCAATCCAGCTCGCGTACTGCGTCCACGTTTTGAAGATAAGACTTTTGGACCTAGGCTAGAGGCGTTGGCATGGTGGAACTGGAGCGATGAACAAATCGCAATGGCACTGCCGCTGTTTCAGAAAGATACAGTGGAGTTTTTGGCGCATTTTGAGAATATGCAGTAGTGGAGCTACTGCTTATTTAACCAAATATAGATTGGGTCTCTTACGCGGTGGAGGAGTCTGTTGCTCGACCACTGGAATACTCTCCACCGTTTCGTTTGCTACCTTGACGTCTTTGTTATCTGTCTTGGGCTGAATAAACAAATGACGCAGATTCGCGACACATGCTATTGAAGCAACGATAGCAAAGAGTATCGATGGGGTGCCTCCCAAAATATCCATATAGAAGATCGCTACTGCGACAACGACGAGAGAGCCGAAAGCGGCGTTGATGTTTGCTTGGCGAGGTGTACAGCTTGTACTTGTTGATTCCATTTTCTACCACCATCTGTGTCAGTGTTAAAACTACTGCGGACCACACAATGGTAAAACATTTGATTCACAAAAAGCCTCGCTTACTCAACAATTTAAGATTTCAATTGGTTAGAACGCACATTTTGAGCACTTGGTATTTTTTTGATGTTGCTGTCGTTGAACAATAAGGTTCCAAACTTACGATGCTTTTTGTCGTGGTTTTATTTTAGTTCTGACAAGGTTTTGCCCCGTTTCGTTGTTTCAAACCATGCCAAAAATCACCGTCATCCCCTTGAAATAGGGGGCTCGTTCAACGCGTTGAAAAGTTGAACTTCGTGACTTAGTCGATTATTTTCAGTTACCTACACGTGGTAGGAGATCCTCACTTTCGTGAGGATGACAAATATCTGGTGAGCTGAGGGGTTGGTATCAACAAGAAACTTTTGTCCAAAAATGAGTTGAAATAGGTAGCTTCCTATTTGTGATAACCAAGCGATTCTATCGTACCTTAATTACCATGCGACTTTGTCATTACGCTAAACAACCATGGTGAACGACCGTTCTTTTTTGATCAGACTTTATTTATCAAAAAAAGGTATTGAGTTTTACAGGCTAACACATAAACGATCAAACTCTATGAGGTGGATCTGCCATAGAAAGATTGACTGATCTCCCAAAGTGATCACCCCTTTGCAAAAGAGAGGTGACCTCAATGACAGATCATGGGACATATTGATTTGCAGAGAAAAGATTCTACTTCTAAATACCCATTTCGGACGTAATTTTCTCAACCCAGTGAGCAATGCGTTCGTCGGTAAGACTGGCCTGATTGTCCTTATCAATGACTAATCCAACGAACTCACCTTCTTCTACAGCTGTAGAATCATTAAAGTCGTAACCGGCTATTGGCCAACGTCCAATTACACTTGCGCCAACATCCATAACTAGGTCGTAAAGTTCCCCTAAGCCGTCAACGAACTCATCTGGGTAGTTCACTTGATCCCCAAGTCCAAACAAAGCTACTATTTTTCCAGTAAGATCAAGCTCCTCAAAATTTGGGCTGAACTCCTCCCAGCTCTGTTCACTACATTCCGCAGTTAAACCTGGTAATAGTCCCTCTCCATAGGTAGGAGTACCCAGGATCAAGATATCATATTTCGCGAACACATCCGCATCACAGCGATTAATGTTGACAGGTTTATCTGCAACCTCATCTCCTAACTGCTTATGGATAAGCTTTGCCACCTTGCGAGTACTTCCTGTATCTGTACCAAAAAAAATCCCTACACGAGCCATTTTGTTCTCCTTAACCCTTAGTATTCATTGTTAGAGATGCAATTCCCATTCCGAACTTATCACACTGTTTTTTAAGGGATTAATTGTTCATCGTTCGAGAAAAAGTGACACATTGTCGCAAAGTGGACAATTACTCGTCGTCTTGTGCAACCCAGATTAAGGGGCGATAAATCTCAATCCTATCCCCTTCATTGACGACCGCCTCTAGCGAGGAGAGCTTTCCAAATACCCCCACCCTTTGTTGCTCAAGATCAATTGAGGGGAACATGGTCAAGATCCGAGATTCATGGATTGCCGACATCAGCGTAGCCCCAACTTCAACCTCTACCGGAAGCCAAACTTGCTCACTTTCAAGCGCATAGACCACACTCACCTTCATACACTCCCCCTCGCTGTCACCTCTTCGGCGTGCTGTTTTTCTTCACTGACTAGGGTCAGCTTTTGCCTGATCCCAAGTATGGCTCCCAATACTAAAAAGCCTCCTGGTGGCAGAATAACCAACAACAGCCCGTGATAGTCCGCTATCACCGTCATCTCGAGAAATGCAAACTGCTCCCCAAGCAACAAACTCGCGTTGCTAAACAAGGTGCCACTACCGATAATCTCGCGGATCCCACCCAAGGCCACCAGCACCCAAGTAAAGCCAAGCCCCATAGCTAGCCCATCTACAAGGGCTGGCAAAAGCGGATTTCGACTCGCGAAAGACTCCACACGCCCTAAGATGGCACAGTTGGTGACAATAAGCGGAATGAACAGCCCAAGCACCTTATGGAGCGGATGAAGCCAAGCGTTGAGGATGGCATCAATCATCGTCACCAAGGTTGCAATAATAATGATGTTGACGGGGATCCTAACCGCTTTACTGATCATCACCTTGGCGAGGGAAACAAGCACATTGGCGGCCACCATAACAGCGGTGGTGGCGAGCCCTAGGCCTAATCCATTGGTAGCACTGCTGGTAACAGCCAGTAGGGGGCACAGCGCCAGTGACTGACCGATAACGATATTATTGCCCCACATCCCTTGACTGACTATCGTTCGATATTTACTCATTGCCTACCTCCTGTGCTAATCCTTTAAGCGCTTGATGAACCCCTTTTACTACCGCACGAGGGGTGATCGTTGCACCACTAAATTGGTCGAAGTCGCCACCATCTTTTTTTACCCTCCAGCCTTGAGTATTCGCGAGTGAAAGGCCGTTAAAGCTAAGCACCCAATCGCTCTTCGCGCGCTCTATCTTGTCGCCTAAGCCTGGGGTTTCGGTATGACTAATAATGCGAACTCCGCTTATCTGTTGATCAAGACCAACGCCAACAAGGAACTGTATCTTGCCTGAATAGCCCTCTTGCTCTCCCTTAATCACGTAGCTGATCAGATTCCCTTGCGCATCTCGCACCATAAAATAGTGATATTCGCTTCCCTCAATAGAAAAAACTTGTCCCTCGGAAAAGACCTGATTAGCAAATGGTTGACCGTCGAGAACCTCGCCAAGCAAGATGTTTTGGTCTTCTTGTATGCGCATCTCGATGATAGGCTTAGTGACGTACTGTGTTGCCACTAGCAAAGTGGCGGCCAATGTACAGCTCAGCGCTAACAACCCGCTTTGATAAGAGACTCTCTGTTTCCAGTTTTCTAGTGACCACTCCATCTCACCCCTCCTTAACTGCTTTGCTACCAAATACATTTGGCCTCAAGTAGTAATCAATCAGTGGTACGGTCGCATTCATGATCAAAACCGCAAACGCCACCCCCTCGGGGTAGTTACCGAAACTACGGATGGTCCAAATCAGTAGTCCACACCCGGCACCGTAAACAAACTGTCCACGGATGCTGGTCGGTGATGTCACCAAATCGGTCGCAATATAGAACGCAGCTAACATAGTGGCACCAGCGAGCAGATGGGTATGAACTGGGAGAAAATCACTAGGGGCCCACCAATGACTTATCGCAGCAGGCACAGCAACGCCAAGCAGCAGCGAACAAGGTATTGCCCAATGAATTAAACGCTTATAAAGAAGATAGCCACCACCCAGTAACAGCAGCAATGCACTGGTTTCCCCCAAGCTCCCAGCCTGGTTACCAAAAAACAATGCCATCGTCTCTTGCGAGGGCAAAGCCTCTGCACTCAACGCCGTCGCCGCCGTCACCCCGTCAAACTCCAACCACGTTAACGGGACAGACACCAAATTGTTGCTAAAGTCGATAGGTGACGGCGCTGACCAAGCTGTCATCTCAATCGGAAAGCAAATAATCAACATCACCCGAGCCAACATGGCTGGGTTAAACAGATTCTGCCCGAGCCCACCATATATCTGCTTTCCAACAATAATCGCAAAGCTGCTACCTAACACTCCAATCCACAGCGGCGCCGTTGGAGGAAGACTCATGGCGAGGAGCATTGCCGTCAGTAAGGCCGAACCATCAAAACAAGCGAGCGGGCTTCTCGCCATCATTTTTAAACATGTCGCCTCAACCACCACCGCAGTTACAGCGCAGGTGAGCACAAGCTGCAAGGCATTGAGGCCAAATTGATACACGCCAAATACTAACGGCGGTACTAAGGTCATGCATACGATATACATGATTCGTACACTGGAGTTTTCACTGTGTGAGAACGGGGCAGAACTCAACTCATAATTAATCATTGACCACCTCCTCTGTGGACTGACTTCGCGGTGTGCGTGCTCTTTTTTTACGACCAGCCGCTTTTGCAGCTTTCGCGGCTTTCTTGGCCGCAAGTTCGGCCGCTAGTCGCTGCTTTCTTGCTTCTGTCAGTGCTTTGGCTTGCGCCGATTTTTTCGCCGTTAGCTCTGTGGCTCTGATCGCCCCTTTAGCGTGCTGAAAATATTGAACTAGAGGTACGGATGAGGGACACACATAACTACACGCACCACAAGACAAACAGTGCTCAACACCGAGTCGTTGCGCTTGCTTAAACTCCGATTGACGAGTCTGTGCGGCGATTTGGAATGGCATCAACCCCATCGGACAGGCACGAACACATTGCCCACAACGAATGCACTCTTGCTGCCGCCTAGGTTGGACCTCTTGCTCTGAAAGCGCTAATACACCACCGACGGTCTTATCGATTGGAACTTGGGGGGATGTCACTACCTGACCCATCATGGGACCGCCAAAAATAAGCCGCTCAGTATTCTCGGCAACTCCACCACAATGAGCAATAAGGTCTCGTACTGGTGTCCCTATAGGCACCACCACGTTTTGCGCTGACTCAATACCTTTACCTGATACGGTCACGATGCGAGACACCAGTGGATGCCCATAGGCCACCGCATGAAAAACAGCCTGAGCCGTGGCAATGTTGTTAACCAAGATCCCTACCGAGGTAGAAAGTGCGCCCAAAGGAATGGTAATGCCAGTGACCGTTTTGATCAGATGTCGCTCCGAACCCATCGGATAGATGGAGGGCACCATCACAACCGATATGTTGTTATCTTCTGAACTCGCAGCGCGCATACGCTCAAATGCTAATGCTTTATTATCCTCAATACCCACAATAGCCTTGCTGGCACCGCTTGCTTTCAGTAACAGGCGGACTCCGGCTATAACCTCCGCAGCATGGTCTTGCATGGTGAGATCGTCACAAGTCAGATACGGCTCGCACTCACCGCCATTGATCACTAGGGTATGTACCTTCGCTTGACGGGCAAACTTCATCTTTGCGGCGGTAGGAAATCCTGCTCCACCCAGTCCAACAATGCCGGCATTGTCGATCATATCGATGATTTGCTCAGCCGAATGACCATAAATATTCCCTTTCGGTTTGACGACTCCCCAACTTCGGTCTTGATTAGCACGAATGACGATCGTTTGTGCTTTGATCTTAGAAGGGTGCGCCGTTAGATAATTGGTAATATCGGTGACAATGCCATTCACCGGCGCATGCAGCGGTGCGATCATGGCTGTGCGACCAACGGCGATAACCTGACCTCGCACGACTTTTTCACCAACGGCAACTAACGGCTCTAACACAGCGCCATTACGCAATTGCAGACTTAAATAGACAGCCTTCGGCCAAAAGTTCTTAGCGATCGCTTTATTGTTGGTTAACGATTTGTACGCCCTTGGATGAATTCCCCCTTTGAATGGGGCTGTAAAGTTGATCCGCATATTCGTTCCTTGAAGCTAATCAGCTAGCTTGTTTTACATCTATCGGCTTAGGCCAAAACCATGCCGCCACATCCGGGGTCAGAGGCTCTATGCTTAAACAGTCTTGTGGGCAAACCTGCGAGCAAAGCTTGCATCCGGTACAGACATCCTTGATAACGGTGTGGACCTGTTTGTTTGCGCCGACAATGGCATCAAACGGGCACGCTTTATAACAACGCGTACACCCTGAGCATCGAGCCTCTTCGATTCTAGCAACCCACACCTTGTCATCTTCGCTACGCTCAATACTCAATCCGAGAAGTTCGGCAACAGCCGTCGAGAGTGCGGTACCACCAGGAGGGCAAGAGGTTGGAGCAAGCGCCCCTCGAACCATGGCTTCTGCTGCTTGGCGGCATCCTGGTTCGCCACACTGACCACACTGGCCACCGGGCATAAGGGCTTCAACCTGATCAACCAACGGGTTAGATTCCACCTTGAAGAGCTTGGATGCGAAGCCTAGTATCAGCCCCAATAAGCCTCCGAGAACAAAAAAAACGATTACAGCTATCATTACTTCTTCCCTTTCTAAACCATGCCAGCAAAGCCCATAAAGGCCATTGAGAGTAAGCCTGCGGTAATAAAGGCAATAGGTGAACCTTGCAACGCAGCTGGCACTCGGTTGAGGGCTAACTGACTTCGTAATCCCGCAAAAAGCACAATCACAATAGTGAACCCGACTGCAGAACCGATGGTGAACATCAAGGTGTTGAAAAACGACAGACCATCTTGAACCGCGAGCAACGCCACGCCCAAAACTGCACAATTGGTGGTGATGAGCGGTAAAAATACGCCCAGAGATTGGTAGAGCACAGGATCGTGCTTTTTCACATAGAGCTCGGTGAGCTGTACCACCGATGCAATAAGCAGAATAAAGGCGATAATCCTCAAGAACTCCATGCCCAAAGGAGACAACACATAACGATCGAGAAGCCAGGTACTTAGCGACGCAATGGTGAAAACAAAGGTGGTCGCGATCCCCATTCCAAGTGCACTACTGATTTTGTTCGATACCCCCATAAAGGGACACAAACCCAAAAATTTGGCCAAAATGACATTATTGACAAATGCCGCGCCGATAAAGATCACAATTCCCTCTGACATCCAACGCCCTCTTTTACACTTTTGATGTCTGGGATGTTTGCACAGCTCATGCCAAGCAAAGAATGCACTATAAAAGTTCAATCGGCTCCATAAGTTACCGACTTCTCTAGTTAATTTCCGATTTTTGGCGCGCAACGCTGTTTGTCGCAAACCCTACAAAGCCGTTTGACTTGTGCATAATTTGTCCAAAATCAAACAAACTTAGTTCTTTTAGCCATTGAATTCATTTACATAAGCGATTGGAATGGTTAATGCATTGATGCTCATAACGCGCTAGACAAGGAGTGGGTTATGATTCCAAAACAGAATTCGAACTTGACGGAAGGGCCAGAAACAACGGCGATGACGCCATCAGCATTATTTGGCTCTGCTATTTTCAAACATATCGTGTCAAACGCTCCCGTTGCGATTGCCATCACCGACAGTACAGGCAATATGTGTGAGGTTAACCAATGCTTTAGCGTAATGACTGGCTACGATCGCGAGGCGCTAATCGGTAGCAATTGCTCGATGCTCTCGTACCAAACCACCCCCAAAGAGGTTTATCAAGCGCTGTGGCGTACTATCAGCGCTGGAAATACTTGGCAAGGACGCTTAGTTAACCGAAGAAAAGACCGCAGCCTCTATATCGCTGAGCTAACCATCACCCCCTTTATCAGCGACTGTGGACAAACCTTTTATTACACCATTCAAAAAGACGTCACCGAGCAGCATCGGCTCGAGGTAGAGCAGCAAAACCACGTCGCTTTATTTGAGCAGGTGCTAAGCTCTGCCCCCATCGCCATGGGGATCATCGATAGCCAAGACCGAATCATATTTAGCAATGACAACTACAGTAAACTGGCACAGTCACTCAGCATCGATCCGATGTCAAAACTATCGAAACACTTGGAATGTCAATGTGGGCAGCCCTCTATAACTCAATATCTCACTGATTCACTGACAAATAGTCAAACTTTGTGCCTTGACGAAGACAGGGAGCCTAACGAGCGATGGTTAGAGTACATTCTAAAAACGGTACCCTATAGTGACATCGCAACAGAAGCCTATTTCGACACTCATACCAGTTACTGCACCATCATTGGCATCATTGATAGGACCAAAGAAAAAAAACAGGTTGAAGAGAAACGGATCACGACCATCTCCCATATCACCAGTGACAACAAATATGTCCACACGCTTCAAGAAGTCATGATGGCCACACAGCATCAACTTCAAGGACCGTTAAACATGATAGAGTCCGCCACCACGATACTGAAACAAAATAATCATGCCTGTCCCGGCCTAACTGCAATGGACAGTGCAATGGCATCGGCCCAGCATGCTTTACAGGAATTAAAGCGAGCCATCCCAGAGCGGCAACCTGAGGCGCTTCAGCCAGTAAACATCAATCAACTGCTGGCCGACGCTATCGCAATGAACACTAAGATACTGATCAAGTCATCCACGGAAGTGACATTGAATCTAACCTCCGACCTACCAAGCATTTCCGGTAAACCTTATCGACTGCTTTTGGCGTTCGACCAGCTTATCGAGAACGCCGTTGATGCTATCCAACAAGCCAAACAATTCAACGGTCAGCTTTTGATTACCACCGAGCAGAATGACGATGAGGTTATCGTTTCCTTCGAAGACAATGGCTGTGGTATCCCATTAAATATGCGACACCGAGTATTTCAACCTTTTCACAGCAGCAAACCTGCTATCAAAAGCGGCTGTCATGGCATTGGCTTGACCATAATTCAACAAGTCGTCAATGACCACTCGGCATCGCTAACGATTGACAGCAGTTGCCACGATAGTGGAACTGTGTTCCGACTGATTTTTCCAACCACCAGCTGAGGAGAAAGGCCAATGAATGACATCCACTCCATCGCTCAAATGGAACACCTTTTGCTCACCTCAATGTATGAAATCAGTCGTGAGCTTAACAGTAGCTTGAACTACTGCGAATCCACCAGCCGTGTGTTGAGAATACTTCACGAAGAGTGCGGATTACTCTGTGGAATACTCGCGATTAAGGATGTAGCAAGAAACATAATGCTGGTAAAGTCTGTCCACTCGCCTTATGGAGAAAACAGCTCCGTCGATACTAATGTGAGCTACAAAGCGGGCGAAGGTATTATCGGAGAGTTCTTGTTGCAAAATTCAACCATCGTGATCCGCGACCTTAGTCGGGACATGCGCTTTGCCAATAAGCTTGCCTTGTATGATTACACCAAACCATTTATCTGTGTGCCATTGAAGGATGCCGCAAACCACACGATTGGAGCGCTCTCCGCTCAGCCTCTATATAGTTCAGATGACTATATCTCTGTGTTGTGTCGATTCTTAGAGATGATTGCGAGCTTGATAGCGAAAAACGTATTACTCGCCCACCAGGTCGAAAACAAGCAGGTGCAGCTTCAAAAAGAGCGCGATGGGCTACGGCGAAAGGTTCGTAACAACTACAGCTTTGACAACTTAGTCGGTCATACTCAAGCCATGCGGCAGATTTTTGAGCAGGTGCGATTGGTTGCTAAGTGGGACTCGACCGTACTGCTACGCGGAGAATCAGGCACAGGGAAAGAGGTCATCGCTAACGCTATCCATTACAACTCATCGCGCGCCAGCAATGCGTTCGTCAAACTCAACTGTGCAGCCCTGCCAGACAACTTACTAGAGTCGGAGCTATTTGGTCACGAAAAAGGCGCATTCACTGGGGCAGTTAAACAGCGTAAAGGGCGGTTTGAGATGGCCCACAATGGAACCATTTTCCTTGATGAGATCGGAGAAACCAGCCCAGCCTTCCAAGCGAAGTTACTGCGAGTCATTCAAGAGCAAGAATTCGAGCGCGTGGGGGGCGTCGATACGATCTCGGTTGATGTTCGGATAATTGCCGCCACCAACCGTAACCTCGAGGCCGAGGTTGCAAACGACAGTTTTCGAGAGGATCTCTACTATCGTCTTAATGTCATGCCGATGCAATTGCCGCCGCTGCGCGAACGACTGCCCGACATCCCTGACCTAGTGGATTTTATGATAAATAACTTAAGTAAGAAGCAAAAGCGCAAGCTTTCGATCACCGATGCTGCGCTGCGAGTGCTGATGTCACACTCTTGGCCCGGCAATGTGAGGGAGCTGCAAAATACTATTGAGCGAGCGGCGATACTGACTGAGTCTGGTGTAATTGACCAGAACGTCATCTCATTTCCAGACAAGCCATCGATATCAATGCCGCATGCAGGACAACCGCCACAGCAGCGCTCAGCGGTCCATCAACCCGTCACTGAAGTGGGCAGGTTCGCGCCGGTCGATGAACGTCAAGCCGTCATCGATGCTCTCGAGCAAACCGGCTGGGTAAAAGCTAAAGCTGCTCGACTGCTTAATATGACACCAAGACAAATCGCCTATCGCATTCAGATCATGAATATCGATATGAAGCAGTTGTGAGCCATTGTCAGGTTTCGGACAATTGTCGCATCAACAACCCAATAAGTCATTGTAACTATTTGTTTTTATTAAACATGAATAGGGAACAAGCCTTGCAACGTAACTCTTCATAACAACATATCGGAGAGGTGATTTATGCCAAAAGAAGCGAAAATAATAGACGAAAGCCCAGGGAGCAAAGTGAGCCATTTCTTTCGAAAGGACATACAAGACAAGATAGAACAACATCCTTGCTATTCTAAAAATGCCCACCAGTATGCTCGAATTCATCTCCCGGTGGCGCCGGCGTGTAATATTCAGTGTCACTACTGCAACCGAAAGTATGATTGCAGTAATGAATCTCGCCCTGGTGTTGTCTCTCACCTAGTCGACCCACACGGTGCATTCAAGCGCTACCAAGCCGTCGCAAGCCGCTCTCCCAATTTAAGCGTTGTTGGGATTGCGGGCCCAGGAGATGCTCTCGCTAACCCTGCTGCCACCTTCAAAACACTTGAGCTCGTTCGTCAGCATAATCCAGAGGTGCAGCTGTGTATCTCGACAAATGGACTTGCGCTGGTTGACTACATCGAGCCCTTACTCGCCGCAGGCATTAATCATCTCACCATCACGATTAACTGTGTTGATCCACATATTGGCGCAAAAATATATCCATGGATCTACTTTGACCATCGCAGATTGAGAGGTGTCGAAGCGGCATCAACGCTGATTAAGCGTCAACTTGAAGGGCTCGAAGCTGCCGCTCAAGCCGGTATGCTGGTCAAGGTGAATACCGTCTTGATCCCCGGCATTAATGACTCACATATCGAGGCGGTTGCAGAAAAAGTCAGTCAATTGGGGGCCATGCTCCACAACATCATGCCACTCATCTCCGATCCTAAACACGGCACCTACTTTGGCATTTCGGGACAGTCAGGTCCCAACGAACAGCAACTAGACCGTGCACGTCAAGACTCTGCGAAACATATCGCCCAAATGACACATTGCCAACAATGCCGAGCTGATGCCGTGGGCACTCTTGGAGAGCCCTGTAGTCAAGCCGAAACCATCGAGGCACTCCCGACTACACACTATCGTGTTGCAATTGCGCACCAGAGCCCATCTATTGAGAACGTCATTCAGACCCATTTTGGCTACGCCGATAGATTTGATGTTTACACATTCGACGTGAAACGAGCACAGTTTACTTTCGAAGAGACCCGCATTGCCTCTAAATACTGTCGTGGTCGTAACGATTGCAACGACAATGAAGAGTACAAATCACTGCTAATGGATACCATCAAAGATTGCCAAACCATACTGTGTTCGCGAATAGGTATCACCCCATGGCAACAACTTGAGCGCTTAGGTATTACACCCAATATCGACTTCGCATTTACTAAAGTTGAAACCGCGCTATCTACACTGGCATTAACAATGGATCTTGACATCCAAACAGAGGTAAAACATGAAATACGTCATTACGGATAAATGCATAGGCTGCCACGCTTGTAAGTTGGTATGCCCAAGCCACGCAATCTCTAACAGTGCTGAAGATGACCGCTTTTTTACCATTCATCCAAATCGCTGTAGAGGTTGCGTCGGCACCTTTGAGCACCCTCAATGCGTCTCGATTTGCCCTGTTGAGGAAGCAATCAACGATCAGTTCGGCAAGATAATGAACCCCAAAGGCAGCCTCACGGGTTTGTGTGTTTAATTTAGCTGACAGCAAGGCGTGACTTATCATTTAAACAAGACACGCACTTTTAAAGGTAAGTCCTACCTAATTTACCGGACATACACCAACTTGTGCTAAACAGAATTGCGTTACGAAGGTTCATTGATTAATACTGTGAAACGCGATTTTCCTGAGTTGGATAAAAAATATCTAATGATCAGCAGAAATTAAGGACCGTCAGTCACAATAATAGAACGAGCTATGACAGCGCAGCCGCTGGATAAAAGTGTGTGTCCCTTAAAATGGGGGCTAATCGCCAAAGCATTCACTGTAGCTGCTGCATTCTCCGCAACTGGGGGCTCGGCAAATATAGTCGCCGCCTTGTTGGCAGAGTTGTCGATAGAAAAAGCGTTTCCAGCGCATATTGTTTTGATTTATTTGGTGTAGCTCAGGGAAGTAGAAACTAATCATTTCACCCAAGACTTGACGGCTTGGGAGTCCTAGATCGGACCATAGATGGCTTGGCCCTAGGCAGGTCGATGCGACAACGTGAACCGCTTCAGTTAAGTACCAACAATCCTGGCGCCCATAAGCTATCAACAGCTCGATAAGTTGCTGCCGTTCATCCTCGCGTTGGGAAAAAGCAGTTGGTAAGTCAATCTGTTAGAGTTTTGATGTATCGCACTATTCACTGAGTTTTGTCGAGGAAACGCGCTGTAATACAGCTGTTCAAAACACCAAGACTCAAGCCCCATATAAGGTGGTTGCGCCGTCCTCCCCTCACTATAAGCCGTGAGCATCGGACGCCAAAATGCCTCTAGTTCGTACTGTTTTGTCACACTGCCTCCGTGTCGAGTTAACAAATTGCCACCGACTTTATCTGTGCCCATACGACCTGCCCCTTCTCGAGTTGCAACTGCAAAGCGGAGCGCTGAGTGATAAGCGCAAGTAACCGACTCTTATTTGCCAGCTCCAGCACCACCATCTGTTCACCGAGTCTTTTCGCTGGCGTGCACTCAACAATACTCGCGGGTAAGATGTTGAGAATAGAGGTTCGCTCGGGAGCGACCAACGAAATACTGACATCGGATGCCAGCACACGACAACGATGGGTTTCGCCAATAACGCCAACATGTTGGGGGATGAACAGCGGCACCTCATCCCCGACACTTAATGCCGTGATCTGGTCTTGATAATGATGTGTCACTTGAGCATCCAGCACACAGCCCATCTCCTCGCCAAACAGAAACTCAAACTGTGGATCGGCCATGATTTGTGCCGCAGGTCCACTCGACACCACTTGTCCTTTTTCGAACAACACCAAGTAGTCAGCGAGGCGAGCCACTTCAGCAACGCTATGGGTGACATAGATGATTGGGATCGATAGCTCTCGATGGAGCTTTTCAAGATAGGGCAGAATTTCCGCTTTGAGCCCATTGTCGAGCGCTGATAGCGGTTCATCCATCAAAAGTAACTTAGGCGAGGTTAACAGCGCTCGAGCAATCGCCACCCGTTGACACTCGCCTCCTGATAAGTTGTGTGTCCTTCTGCTCAACAGGTCACTTATGCCTAGCAAATCACAAATGGTTTGTTTATCGACTTTTCGTGCCTCGACACCAATCCGTTTTCTCCCAAACTCGAGGTTTTCATCGACCGATAGATGAGGAAACAGCCCTGCCTGTTGGAACACATAACCAAGCTCTCTTTGATACGTGGGAGTAAAACAACCTTCACGACTGTCCTGCCACACATCACCCTGCAGAGAAAAATAGCCTTGGACTTGTTTGTCTAAGCCCGCTATCGCTCGCAAGCAGGTCGTTTTTCCCGAACCTGAGCGACCAAACAGCACAGTCACCCCCGTTGCAGGCAATGATAGGTCAACCGCCAACTGAAAATCTGAATAGGTGATGTTAAATTGCGCAAGCATTGCTCCCATATATGCCCTCCTACTGCGCCCATTGGCTATAACGACTGTTGAGCCAGTACATCACTAGCAAAGAGACAAAAGAAAACAGCACCATTCCACCTGCCAGAATATGCGCCTTTTCGAACTCCAACGCCTCTGCATAGTTGTATATTTCTACCGATATGACTTGCGTTTTTCCTGGTATATTGCCACCAATCATCAACACCACCCCAAACTCGCCGAGTGTATGGCAAAACCCCATGATCGCGGCCGAAAAAATACCAGGCCACGCAAGAGGCAGCGTGACGCTGCGAAAGCTGTCTAACGGTGATGCCCGCAACGTCGCAGCAACCTCCAGCGGTGTTTTGCCAATGGCCTCAAACGAGTTTTGCAGTGGTTGCAATACAAAGGGCAGAGAATGGACGATACAAGCGATCGCAATACCTGAGAATGAAAACGCAAGCTGGGGCAATCCCAACCACGCAACAATTTGGCCGACCGGCCCATTAGGACCTATCAGCAACAGTAAATAAAAGCCCAATACCGTAGGTGGAAGCACCATAGGCATCGTGAACAATGCAATCACCACTGCCTTAAAACGGCTAGACGTAATAGACAACCACCACGCAACAGGTACCGCGATCAATAGCACCCACACCGTCACCACTGCCGCTAGTTTGAGCGTAATAACAATGACGCTCATATCCAAATCCCACATACTGAGCACCTCGGTTAGCGATAGCCAAAGTCTTGAATAATGGCTTTGGCCTGAGGTGAACGCAGATAGGTCATAAATGCCTGTGCTGCAGGGTTATCGCGGCCATGATTGAGTAGCACCGCATCTTGCTTGATAGGCTCATAGAGCGAGTCTGGTATCTGCCAGATGGTTCCTGGCAGCAGTTCGCCATCTTCTATCACTTGTGACATCGCGAGGAATCCGAGCTCGGCATTGCCCGTGACGACATATTGATAGGTGGGATTGAGCCCCTTACCCATGACGACTTTAGGTTTCAGTTTGTCAGAAAGATCAAGCTTCTCCAACACCTGAGTGGCGGCGACTCCATACGGTGCAACCTTGGGATTAGCAAGGGCGATATGCAGGAACTTGCCCTGTTGTAAATAAGAGATGGGGTCGATATAGAGATCATGAATCGGGGACCAAAGAACAACACGCCCTTCAGCATAAGTCATCTGCTCGGTTGCAAGCTCATTCTCAACCAATGCAGTCGGGCGTTTTTGATCTGCAGACAGAAACACGTCATAAGGCGCGCCATTTTGCACTTGTGAAAAGATTTGCCCAGACGAGCCGGTACTGACCACCAACTGATGACCGGTTGCTTGATTGAAGCTATCGACCATCGCATGTAGCGGTCGATTAAAGTTATTTGCTACAGCCACCAGTACTTCCGCTGCATGGCTACTCGACGTCATAGCCAATATAAGCGGCAACACAAGCCAACTCATCGCCTGCTTGAGTATTCGTTGTGTTGACATTGCTTGTTTAATAATTGCTTGTCTCAGCATAATGACTCCTATTTTATTGACTTGTTAACTGCGCCATCCATTGGCGCTGGATAAAGGATTTAGCGCGCGACAGGTGTCGCTGCTGTAAAAATGGCAGTACCTCTTCGAAAGGCGCAACGTATGGCGGCTTCGCGTCATGACAAATTACCAAGTGGTAACCAACTTCGGTCTCTATGGGCTGACTAAGAGCACCCTGTTCCAATTCCGCAAGCTCGGCAACAATCTCGGGGTGCAGCTTGCCCTCCTCACACCAGCCAAGCAAACCGTCCTCTAGTGCACTCGGGCACTCGGAGTGCTCAAGCGCTAATTGTCCAAAATCGATGTGCTCACACTGTTTTCGCACCATGTTGATGCGTTTAAGTGCATTATCTGGTCGATTTTCCTCAAAATCAGGGTTGATGGTGATCAAGATTTGACTCAGTTTCCAAGTACGACCACGAGAGAAATCAATCTTATGCTTTTGATAGTACGCCAGCGCCTGCTCACGAGGTAGTTCAGGCACAGCATCCGAGATCTCATCTAATACCTTGTCACACATCAGCTCGCGAGCGAGCGCGGCCTTTAACCCCTCTTCCGTCAAACCTTGTGAGCTCATGAGAGCCTGAAACTGCTGGAGAGAGTCACATTGATTGATACAGGTTTGATACGCCTGTTCAATGTCGGTTTTAGACACCAAGACAGACTGTGCCTCATCACTATTAACGATCCGCTGCTGCAGCTGATATACGCGGTCCACACTGTGTTTCAACTGCGCCTGCTGCTTGTCATCCAACCGATCCGGGTTGAGGTTGTGCGTCTCCGTGGCCATTTTCATCGACAAATACAACCGGATTTGCTTGTCCATAAGCGCTCCTACTTCTTAAATTGATGTTTAAACTATGTCGCTTCGACGACCCTAGCATCGACCTTGACAAAATAACCACCAACGGCAATTTCATACTCCAGCTTCCCGGTATCTAGGTCTCGAAACACACGTTGCACTTCGACGACATCACCCTTAACCGCAATAATGCTGTCTCTTACCTTTAGTGCCAGTGTCAACCGAGCCTTGTCGAGGGAGCGAAACAGACACGGCACCCACTCCAGGTTGACGTCGATGAGTTCACTCTGTTTGATACCAACTACCTGATTGCGAGTAGGAAAAAACACTTGATAGACAATTTGATCCTGCAGGTAATATCCCGAGCTTCGAACTTCCCCAACATCCCCTTGCGCCGCCAGCAACTCCCCCTTGTTGAGCTGAGTAAAGCTGCCATCGTTGCGTACATTGCGAATCAAGCGAACTTGATTACCTATCGGAAACTTCGCATCCCAACACTGCATAGCATCACTCCTAATCAGTCATCACACTCGTTACAATGAGCGCAGTTGCTACTCGCCAAAGGTAGATTATTGCCAATCAACAGATCGCGATAAGCAAGATTCAGGGCCTTTTTGTAGGCTAAATACCCTCTGGGCTCTGGCATACTTGCTAGCGCTCGATGAAAGTTTCTCAGTAGTGTGATGCGTTTAGGGGCCATAATCTCTGGGTCATAGCTCACACCAAAGTAGTCGAGAAAATCCTCCGCCGATGAGAGTGAGGCCAGTGACACCGCTAACTTTTCAGGTTCCATAGTCATCACTCCTAAGCGCAGACTTGGCGCTGCAATAACTGACGAAGATCGTCATTGGACGGGGTGCACTTGTTGACTTCTGCCCACTCACGCAATGACAAGCGAAGTTCATCACACAAACTGGCATCAAGATCATGACCAAGCTGAAGATAAATGGAGTTGATCGCCCGTCGTCCCGAGTGCTTACCGAGAACAAACTCGTGATCACGCCCCACAAGTTTGGGCGAAAACCCCTCATAGGTGACGCCATTTTTAAGCAGCCCATCAACATGAACGCCAGACTCATGCTTGAAGATCGTTTCACCAACGATGGCTTTTTGTGGCCATAACTGTCTACCCGCCGCGCTCATTACGTCACGACACAAAGAAGGCAGTGCTTGCAACACAATATTGGTATCGCCTTTGTCTAGCACCGACATTGCCACTGCGACCTCTTCTAATGCGGCATTGCCGGCACGCTCACCCAATCCGTTGAGCGTGGTATTCACCGAGGTAGCACCCGCATCTATTGCGGCTAGCGTGTTCGCGGTCGCAAGGCCCAAATCGTTATGAGCATGCATCTCAATTTGTAGATCGCTTTCCGCTCTCAATGTTGCAATACAGCGGTGGGTAGCGCTTGGGTCAAGAACACCAAGCGTGTCGGCGAAACGAAGCCGCTTTGCCCCCCACTTCGCCGCAACCTCTGCAAGCCTCAACATCAATGGCATCTCTGCTCGTGAGGCGTCTTCCATACCGATGCAGACGTCAAACCCCATCTCTAACGCCGTTTTTACATGCGACTCGCAGTGAGCGAATAACTGCTTGGGCGTCAGCCCGAGTTTATGGTGAATCTGTTGCTGTGAGACTGGCGTAGATAGGTCCACCCAATCTAGTCCCAGAGATTGAGCGCACTGCAGGTCATAGCGCTTCATGCGACACCAAGCCATAGTCGTTGACTGACGCAAGCAAGCGGTAATGGCCTGTATTGTCTCTTGTTCAGCCCGCCCCATGGCAGGAATTCCCACTTCTAACTCTGGCACACCGGCTGCTTCTAGCCCCATGGCAATGGCCACTTTTTCCTCAGTCGTAAAGGCAACGCCCGGGCTTTGCTCACCATCACGCAGCGTAGTGTCATTGATGATCACTGCCATCGCGTCCCCCTATGCGTATGCCGGAACAAAACCGTCTTCAATCGGCTGCCCTGTTTGGTCATCCCAATAAGGCGAAAGCGCCCTGAGTCGCTCGACAATGGCCGGCAGCACCGCCAATACCCGCTCAATATCACTTTCAGTTGTGAATTTTGATAAAGAGAAGCGCAATGTGCCATGAGCCGCCGTGTACGGAATATCCATCGCTTTCATGACATGCGATGGCTCAAGCGAACCCGAGGTACAGGCTGATCCTGAAGAGGCTGCGATACCTTGTTGATTAAGAAGCAGCAAAAGGGCCTCTCCCTCAACATACTCTACGGCAATGTTGCTGGTGTTTGGGACGCGATACGAAGGCGAACCTGTGACAAACGTATTAGGGATCGTCGCCAAGATCCCCTGCTCAAGGCGGTCACGCAGCAAGGCGATCTGACTGGAACTATCAACCAGTGACTGAGCAGCGATTTCTGCTGCCGCACCGAGCGCGATTATCCCCGCTGCATTTTCGGTGCCGGCACGACGACCTCGCTCTTGGTGTCCGCCTCGCATCAAGGGACGAAAACGAGTCCCTCTTCTGAGGTAGAGCGCCCCGACGCCTTTCGGCGCATGAAATTTGTGTCCCGAAAGTGACAGCATATCGACATCCAAGCAACCGATATCAACTGGGATTTTTCCGACCGCCTGTACCGCATCAATATGAACTTGGGCGTTAACGGTTTTTGCCGCTGACGCAATCTTCTCTATCGGAAACAGAGTGCCTGTTTCATTGTTTGCCCACATAACCGACACAATCGCAACATCATCGCTCAGGGCATCAAGATAACTTGCAAAATCAAATGCACCGAATTTATCGACTCCTATCCAAACGATCTTGTAGCCTTTACGCTCTAGGTTCATACACAAATCCAGAGTAGCCGGGTGCTCAACCTGTGAGGTGATGATGGTTTTTCGACTTGGTGTCGCCTCGATAGCCGAGAGAATTGCAGTAGTTGTGGCTTCTGTAGCACAGGAAGTAAACACGATCTCCGAGCTGTGCTCAGCACCAATCAAAGCCTGCACTTGCTCTCGAGCCCGCTGGATAGACTTACCAACTTGGGCCCCCAGAGCATGAATGGACGACGGGTTGCCGTAGTAATGCTCAAGGTAAGGCATCATGGTCGACACCACCTTAGGATCCACCCGAGTAGTGGCGTTATTGTCTAGATAGACTAGCGGTTGAGTTGTCTCATGCATAATGGGTGCCCTCTTTGTTTTCATCCGCCACCGTCACCGGGAATACCGTTATCGCCATGCCGAGTGCCGTGGATAACTTAGTTTCAAGGGTTGAGATCGTCAGCCCAGATAAGCCACAAGACATACAGTTGCCCGTCAGGCTAACGAACACCATATCGTCTTCGACATCCACCAATTCAATATCGCCACCATCGGCAACGATATTAGGACGCATCTGCGCAATGACTTCTTCGATGATGGTGATACGTTCACTGGCGTCATCAGCGCCTGCCTGGTCTGTATCCGCGTCGGCCATCTCTTGTAAACATGCCTCCAACACCCATTCGATTTTTTCATGACAGGAGGTGCAGGCGCCGCCGGCTTTGGTGTAGTTGACAACGTCCTCAAGCGTTGTCAATCCATTGGCCGTGACGACTCGCTTGATCATCAGATCATCAATAGCAAAACACTTACAGATCAACTCCCCTTCTTCATGCGCTTGTGCCTGCTCCTCACCACGATAATCTGCTATCGCGGCATGCAGTGCCTCCATCCCCATTACCGAACAGTGCATTTTTTCTGGCGGCAGACCGTCTAAATAACGGGCGATGTCATTATTGGTCACCGCCATCGCTTCAGAAATCGTCTTCCCTTTGATCATTTCGGTTAGCGCCGACGATGACGCGATAGCACTGCCGCAACCAAATGTTTGAAACCCGGCCTCTTCAATCACTTCGGTATTGGGTTCAATTTTTAGTGTTAAGCTCAAGGCATCACCACAGCTGAGCGAGCCCACATCCCCTTTAGCATTGGCATCACTGACTAAACTGGCATTACGGGGGTTGAAGAAATGCTCTTTAACCTTGTCTGAATAATCCCACATACGCACTCCCATCAAAGATATTGTTCTTAGGTGCATCAACCTGAAGCAGCATCAAGTCACACACAGATAGGTATTGGGGTTGCAAGCTTTGAACCAGATCACACATAAATCATAACATAATGATTTTAAAGAAATTAATGTCAGACACCCCCTCCAACATGACGTGAACATATTGGATAATTGTTGGAAACCATGCCAATTTGTCACTTTCGCGACAATCTGACAGACATAGGTTTTGTCGCTTTTATGACAACGTAAAAAGCAGCGTAGAAACGCTGCTTGTTAAGCAAGATATGGCTAAAGCGGACGCGTTAGCCAGCAGGCATCACCGCAGGTTTAAAGCTATGACAGTTCTTTGCGCAGACCTTGGCGCATGCTTCGCAGCCTATACAGTCCGATGCGTCTTTTATCGTCATCACCATCATAACTTCGTCCTCGTATAGATCGTCATCGTCATCATCCGCCACTTCATTTTCGACAAGATCAAATACCCCTCGCGAACACACCTTGTAACAGCGGCCACAACCGATGCAGCTTTGCGGATCAAGTTGTTCAATAAACTGCGGTTGCCACTCGCTCCCCGCCTTGGTATAGCCGACAATATATGTCATGCATTTCTCCTTAGTTACCATTCTTCATCCATTAAATCCTCAAGTCGATTCTGCTCGGAATCACTTGATTTTGACGACTTGTGCTTAGCTATCGACCGAAAAAGCCACCCGCTGGGACGGGCCTGAAGCTGCGCCTGTATTTGACTAAGCAGGCAGTGAATATCTTGCCCCGAGTCAACCTTGACTGGATTGATATCCTCCCCTAGTAATTGACGGATCGCCGATGCCCCGCAAGCGACGCAATACACCGCAGCACAGCCGTGTAGATCCCTTATCCGGTTGGGCAGTTTTTGGTGTGTGTCCCCTTTAGGATCTGGATACTCTATTGCTTCGAGCAGATGCCACTCTGTTTTGCCGATGCCAAAGATCAACATCCCTTTTGCACTGCCAAAATGCTGATCCACCTTGTGCCGGTCAGAAGTCGCAAACGCCACATTAACCAGCAACTCAGTAAAATCAGGGCGCGGTTCAACGTGCAGTTTTCGCTTTTGTGTTGTCATTGATCCCCCTTGGGTACTACGCTACTGGCATCGAATCGATATTGACTCACATGAGGCAACACCTCATCTTGGTGATTCGCCAACAAACAATTAGATAACGCAAATACGCGCGCTCGACTTCCCTCGTAGCCAAACTGCAGCAAATCCATATTGCCGAATCGGTCGTGACAAGGAAAACCAGCCCGCAATACCGGAATGTCTGGCTCACAGATATGGGCAGCATGAGTATTACTGATCACGGCCGACACGGGTCTGCCGCTCGGAATGAGCATCGACAGGTCGCCGACAATAATCTCCTCAACCGCTAATTGTTTCACGGCCTCGGTATCCAATGTGGTCACGACTCTCGTGACATTGACCCCAAGGCTGGTCAATAGCTTGGTATAACCAATCGCGAGGTCAGGCTCCAGACCGATGGCAACATTGGCGCCAGTAAGCATAAAATGGGCATCAAGCATGGCATCTTGTAGCCTGGAACGCGCTCTTGTGATCCAGTGCGGTACGTTGCGGCCGGATAGTTGCGATAAGAACATAACCAACTCATCACATGCCTCAATACCCATCGCAAGATCAGTGTATTGAAATGGCACCGAGAAGCGTTTTTTTAGCCAACGTGCGGTGGGTAACATTGACTCTCCCACACAGAGAGTCGCCACCGCTTCAGACATCATCTCTATCTCGGCCACTGAAGTTCCTCCAGCGCTCAAAGGCGAAAAGTCACGCTTATCTAAATGCCCATCTAAGGACTGCGACAAATCTGGAGCGAAGATCGCCTCAAGATCAAAGGCCTTTAGGTAGCGCTTCAAGATCTCTATATCTGCCGATGTCATACCAACAGAACAGAGCACATTGACTAATGCCTTCTCGCGCTTAATGACTGAAGGCTCACGAACCAATTGACGCACAATACTGTCAACAGCATGGGCAAAACCCGTTTGCATGGTACCGACGAAGTCCGGTGTGCTCATTTTGACTATCCGTGTCTGAGCGTATTGTGGGTACTGGCGTACAAAATCAGCAATGATTCTTGCCACATCGGTTCCCTGCATTTCCGTGAGGCCACTGGTCATGACACAAATCAGCTCCGGAGCGTGTTTTTCACACAACAACACCAAGGCCTCCTTGAGGTTGTCATCTCCTCCCATGACAGCAGCTATCTGGTCAATGGCCGTATTTTGTATCGGTACTGGCTCCCTCAGGTGTTGAATCAAATAGACTTTTGCAAACGCGCTGCAACCTTGGGAGCCATGCATCAACGGCAGACTGCTATGAAAACCCAAACTGGCCAGCGCAGCACCTGTTGCTGGGCTGGTTTTTAACGGCTGGGTTGTGAGTGGGCTATTGGCTTTGATTAGCTTGGTCATATCACTCTCCTTGAAGCACTGTGGTTGGTGGGTTGACAGCAAGGGTGGAAGGGGGACGAATCGGCTCTGGCACAACCTCCCAAGGTGGCAGGCTGTTGACATGGGACCAGATTGGACTGTGAATGGTACGGCAAAGTTCTTTGGCTAATTGCAGCATGCCCTGATAACCTGCATAGGCGTGCTCACGCTCTTGATTAATATCGAGAAATGGCAAGCGTGCTTTTAACGCCGTATACATGTTGCGCCCACCAGCAATCATCACATCCGCATCATGCTGATAATAGGTATCGAGCAGCAGCCTCGCCCCACCTTCGTCGAGCATAACGGCATCCTCTCCCATGATCTCTGTGATACGATTTTTGTCCGCTTGGGTCGATTTTTTGGTGCCGGTTGCGACCGTCTCGATACGTAGCTCTTTGAGTGCTGAGACGATAGACCAAGACTTAACCCCGCCGGTGTAAAGCAGCGCTTTTTTCCCTGCCAGTTGCTCAATGTATGGCGCTAACTGTTGACGAACCCGTGCTTCCTCACGAGCTATCACCTGCTCGGTGTGCGCAATCAACTGTTTGTCCCCTATCAAGCGTGCAAACTCTCTAAGCGCCAAACTGGTATCTTGAATGCCGTAAAAGCTGCCCTCAAACCAAGGAATTTGCCACTTCTCCTCCAACCGTCGAGCAACGTTAATTTGTGCTCGAGAACACACCACCATCGACACATCAGCACGGTGCATGGTTTGGATTTGGTGGAACTGAGTATCGCCCGCCATGCAGCAAAGTACTCGTAGCCCAAGCTCTTCAAACAGTGGCGACACGTGCCAAAATTCCCCAGCAATGTTGTACTCGCCGATAAGTGCAATGTCGTGGACCTTGCGACTCGGGTCGTGCGCCATAGGCGGCTTTTCTGGTGGCTCCGCCGTGCCAATCACACGGTTCACCATGACCTCGCCAGCAATTCGGTTACCAAGGTTTTTGTTGCCGTAGAAACCCGCCGCGTCAACAGGGATCACCGGAATGGCAAAACGTGCCTCGGCAATCGCACAGATCGCATCGACATCATTCCCTTCCATGGCCGGCACACACGTCATGTAAACAAACACCGCCGGAGGCTGATGGGTCTCGACAAGCTGCTTGATAGCATGCAGCAAGCGTTTCTCCGCACGCCCCATGACGACATCTTGTTCATTAAGGTCAGTGGTAAATCCTAACCGGAATAGGTTGTCGCCACTTGCTCGTGTACCACGGTTATTCCAGCTGTTGCCCGCACAACCAATCGGCCCATGAACAATATGACCAACATCCGCTATGGGCAGCAGACTGATCTGAGCCCCATCAAACGTGCAGCCACCCGCTGTTGCACCCGGTACAGGTCGTGCACAACCTTGTTTGTCACCCCGATTGTGTTCACAAGCTGGCTCATCTTGAAGTGATTTGATCTCAGAACGCTTCATCCGCTCTCCTACAAATAGTTAACTGTGAAAACTCTCAATGCTGCAAAATAGGATCCACAAACTAACCAATTGAATTAAATGAAAATATTATTTTTCACCCAATGAGAAAGTCGACAATTGTCGTAAAGCTGACAAAATCGTTAAGCGAGGCCGGCAATGGAGAGTCACCTCTACGCATTGCCTTAGTTGACCCTTTGGCAGTATATAAGGGTCAACATGATTGAAAGGAGGTTAGTCTTGCAGTGCGATCAATAGACCGTTGCTCGCGGCCAAGTCAAAGGTAAGAGTGCTACATTGATGAGTTGCTGAGGCAACGAGATGGATGTCAACATTTGACAGCGCAACATAAGGTTCGCGCTCAACCAGTTCATCCTGCCAACAGAGTGTTAACGCAATGGCTGGGTGGCGCAGTTGCAGCGCCGATAAGCTTGCTGGCTCAAAGGTATCTAGCGCGCGCAGTTCGGCGATAACGGATAACAATTGACGATGAGTCTCAGTAGTCATTACTCCCCCTCTAATAAGGCTTTCTTGATCCACGGCGGCGGTGCATTGCCAATCACCTCACTAAGTTCCGCCAACACTTGCTTCGCCTCAACAGCCTGATTTTTTTTAACTGGATGAATGTAAGCTCTGGTGACCTTTGCTGCAGCAGGGCCGCCGATGGAGAGCGTAAACAAGATCTGACAATCTGCTATTTGGCTGATAATCTCCTCGGTTCTTCGTTCCCCTTTCAGCTCGCTGTCTATTGGCCGAACCTCTACGAGCTGGTGCTGGGTGGCATTTACCTCATAGATCAATACTCGCAGCGATGAGCCAAAATGACCGTTTAACAGCTGTGCTTGATTAGAGGTGATAGCAACACGCAGCTTTGGACCGGCAATCGGCGCCTCGTTTGGGATAACCGGGGCATCAAACGAGCCCGCATCTTGGTTGGTAAGCACCGCTAGGGCTGACGTGACCTGTTTTCGTGAAAGACTGCTGTCTAACGCACTGACGATCACCCGAAACGATTTTGGCGACATCCTTTGCAGCTTGTGTTCGGTAACGGGGGCCCCTAGGTGTTGAATGAGCACACCAAGTAACGCCTTGAGTTCGATTGACGGCAATGACTTAGATACCATGGCGATACGCAGCGCCGCGGGTGGCGAGATAGTTGTATCCATATTAACTCCTCATTAATGACCGATTGAGATACTCGACTTATGCGGCCTGCAAGCGCTTCGCTCTCAGGGTGATCGGTAGTTTGGGTTTCAACATCGGCTCTATAAAGTAGATCGCGCCATTGGCGAGATGTACCTCCCCTCCCCATCGCTCGTTATCATCAAACTCAAAGTGGGTGACCTTCTCTTCAAGGTCTTTTTTCGGCAGGTACAGTGACAACTCACCAGCCTCATCGTATTGAATCATTACATTAGCCATACATACTCCCTGTGATCGCGGCTAAAAACGGTCGGCTGGATTGGGCAATCGCAACGCCTAATCCAGCCGATTTTCGTAACACTAGCGTACTAAGTCGAAGCCGAAGTCGGTCTTACCCAGTGTGCTTGTCTCACGATCAAGCTTCGCCAGTACCTCATTGACCAAAGTCGTTAAGATATACATCGCACCTTGATAACAGAGTGTCGTTTCACGGTGCAGGTGATGACGGTCAAAGATAGGGAACCCGATGCGTACTAGTGGCACCTCGAACTCCTCACCCTTGGCTTTGGTATCGCGCTCAATAAACTTGCCGTAGGAGTTACCAATCATCAGATCGGGTTTATCCGTCAACACAAGCGAACGGAAGTGCCAGAGATCTTTGCCCACATAGATCTCGGCATTAGCGCTGTAGGGCGACTGCGCCACCAGCGCTTCCATTTTTTTACGCCAGCGTTTGTTGCCGTTATGACACAGTATGT
The DNA here is from genome assembly GCF_059725495.1 of Vibrio sp. KUL80. Taxonomy (NCBI): domain Bacteria; kingdom Pseudomonadati; phylum Pseudomonadota; class Gammaproteobacteria; order Vibrionales; family Vibrionaceae; genus Vibrio; species Vibrio sp. KUL80. Next base: position 937,370 of record NZ_AP045842.1, on the reverse strand, counting down.
GTTTCACTTCACAGCCCAACTCAGTGAGGAACTTCGTCATACCCAGTAAATAATCTGGGTCGCCATATAGCGAGATAGAGACACCGTGCAACCAAGCGTGAGAATCGGTCATCATATCCACTAAGCGACCGCGCTCGGTGGTGATAGAATCCGGAATAGGCTTGCCTGACAGCTCCGCCATCTTCATCACAAAGTTATCGGTCCACTCGAGCCCCATTGGGATCTCCAGCTCTGGTACATCTTGTTTCCATGTACCAGCGATAAGTTTCTTGGTCTTGATTAGGTGTTGCGGTTGCAGAAGCACCGTCGCTTTAGCGTTAGGTGCATCTTTGATGTCATCGATGGGTGTACCACCCGCGTACATTCGATACTCACCATCTGCAGGGGTATCGAGCACTTCTGATGGATCGCATAACAGTGAGTAGTCAATGTCCATCTCTGCCATCATGCGGCGAATGACTCGATAGTTACCGAGGTAGGTTTCAAAACCAGGTACGATATTGATCTTGCCATTACTGCCAACCTGTTTGCCTTCCATCTCGTTACGAGTAAAGTAGCCGAGGAAGCCTTCAAACATATTGTCCCACCCCGTCAAGTGACTGCCGACAAAGCTCGGTGTGTTGGCATAAGGTGTCGGTAGATCTTCTGGAATATAGCCACCCGCCTTAGCGTTGCCGGTAAAGGCATTTAGGTCATCACCGATAACTTCTGCCATACATGTGGTGGAAATCGCTACGACCTCGGGTTTGTAGAGTGCGTAGGCATTTTGCAAACCGTAAAAGATATTATCTTGACCACCAAAAACCGCAGCGTCTTCGGTCATAGAGTCGGAAACGCAGGCAACAGGCTCTTTAAAGTGGCGGTTAAAGTAGCTTCTAAAATAGGCGACACACCCTTGCGAACCATGTACGTAAGGCAGTGTTTTCTCAAACCCAAGTGCACAAAGCACAGCCCCTAACGGCTGGCAGGCTTTTGCTGGGTCAATCGTGATGTGTTTTCGACTGAAGTTGATCTCTTTGTACTCTTCCGTCGTGGTCCATTCGAAGGTTTCTTTCACCTTCTGCGCATCCACGGCATCTTCGTGGGCATTACGCTTGTTCTCGAACATCTGGCGATATTCCGGCTGTTTGAACAGGTCATAACCGGTTTTAATATCATCAATCTTCTGGCTCATAGGTACTCTCCTACCGTGTCACTAATCCGTGAACATCGGTTCGGTTAACTATTGTGGTTACTTGCAACCACTCCATTCCATTGGGTTATGCACTTTGCTCTAGCGCAACAGGCTCAGCTTTTTTCCACGGTGCGGTGATGGCCTCCCAACACGGGTTATTGATAGTTAAGTCCATATCTCTAGCAAAAATGGCGAATCCATCCACGCCGTGATACGGGCCGGAATAATCCCAGCTGTGCATCTGACGGAACGGGTAGCCCATTTTCTGAAACACATACTTCTCCTTGACGCCCGAGCCAACAAGATCCGGGTTGAGCTTTTTAATGAATGCCTCCAGTTCATACTCGGTAGCATCATCAAACAGCAAGGTGGCATCTTTGACTTCAGGGGTGGTCTTTACATAATCATCGTTGTGCGCAAACTCATAACCGGCACCGACAATTTCCATCCCTAGATCTTCATAAGCGCCAATGATATGACGAGGTCGCAGGCCGCCAACGTACAACACGACGCTTTTGCCCTCTAGGCGCGGGCGATACTTATCAATCACCGCTTGCCACTGCTCGCGATAGCGCTTGATCACCTCTTCTGTTTGCGCCTTGATCTTGTCATCAAAGAACTCCGCTATTTTGCGCATCGACTCTTCAATCTTGGTTGGGCCAAACAAGTTGTACTCTATCCATGGCACACCATGCTTTTCTTCCATATGACGAACGATGTAGTTCATAGAGCGATAGCAGTGCACTAGGTTGAGTTTTACCTTAGGTGTGTTTTCCATTTCCGGTAGGGTGCCGTCACCCGACCATTGTGCAACCACGTTTAGCCCCATATCCTCCAAGATGATGCGAGAAGACCACGCGTCGCCACCAATGTTGTAGTCACCAATAATGGCAACGTCGTAATCACCCGCTTCAAACGCTTTGTCATCTGACTTCGACAACACATGATCGCGTATCGTATCGTTGGCGATATGGTGACCAAGCGATTGCGACACCCCACGGAACCCCTCACAACGGACAGGCACGATGGTTTTACCGATCTCTTCACCCTTCATTTTGGCCACGGCCTCAATATCATCACCAATCAGACCTACCGGACATTCCGATTGCACCGAAATACCCTTGCTCAATGGAAACAACATCTCCAGTTCATCAATGGCCGCTGACAACTTCTTGTCGCCACCAAATACGATGTCGCGCTCTTGAAAGTCGGTGGTGATATTAAGTGTGCCGAAACTGTCAACACCCGTGGTGCCGGTGTAATAGTTGCGACGACCAGCACGTGAGTACTGCCCACAACCAACGGGTCCATGAGAGATATGAATCATATCCTTCACAGGCCCCCAGACGACGCCTTTCGAACCGGCATACGCACAACCACGCACGGTCATAACACCGGGCAGCGATTTGCGGTTTGAGGTCACGCATTTACTGCCACCTTGTTGGTCATTTACGCCCAAGTGCTTGGCACGTTCAGCCTTAGCAACTTCGGGGTAGACTTCCAACACCTCATCAATAAGCGCTTGATTCTCTTGTTTACTTTGTGACATCTCTGCCTCCCAAACGGTTTACTAGCGAATAGAATGTTTGCTGGTAAGCCGCGCTTAGGCGACTTCAGCAGCAGACTTACCGATAATGGATTCGTCTTCCACATCCATAATGCCGAACTCCATCAACAGATCTTCAAGCTCGTCCATGGTTGCTGGCTCGGGGATCACAAACATGTCGTTAGCAATCACTTTTTGGGCTAGGGTGCGGTATTCATCCGCTTGGTTACAGGTAGGATCATACTCGATCACTGTCATACGACGGATCTCAGCACGCTGTACGATGTTGTCACGAGGTACAAAGTGAATCATTTGGGTGCCAATCTTGTTCGCAAGCGCAACAATCAGCTCATCTTCACGGTCGGTATTACGCGAGTTACAAATTAGACCCGCAAGACGCACGTTGCCCGAGGTCGCGTACTTACAAATCCCTTTGGAGATATTGTTAGCGGCATACATCGCCATCATCTCACCTGATACGACGATGTAGATCTCTTCTGCTTTGTTCTCGCGGATTGGCATAGCAAAACCACCACAAACCACGTCACCCAAAACGTCATAGAACACAAAATCGAGGTCATCTTCATAAGCGCCTTCTTCCTCAAGGAAATTAATCGCGGTGATAACACCACGACCTGCACAGCCCACGCCTGGCTCAGGACCACCAGATTCCACACAGCGCACATCGCCGTAACCCACCTTAAGTACATCTTCTAGCTCGATGTCTTCCACGGTGCCTGCTTCTGCAGCCATCTCCATAATGGTGTTCTGCGCTTTAGAGTGAAGAATCAAACGTGTTGAGTCCGCTTTTGGGTCACACCCAATGATCATCACTTTTTTACCCGCTTCCGCCAAAGCGGCTACAAGATTTTGAGTTGTGGTCGATTTGCCAATACCACCTTTACCGTAAATTGCACATTGACGAATTGCCATAATGGTTCCCTCCATAGGATGATTTGAAAACAATTCGAAGTGGACGCTGCGAAAAGCGCGCCAATACTGATATAGGATTTTTAACTCATTGTTTTATTGGAGATAGATTCTCCTTCGATAAGAAGTAGTCAAACTCCATAATCAGACAATAAAGCTCGTTAATGTCAGGAATTAAACAAAATTGTTTGTTAATCAAGCTTTAGAAACTCTACATGGTATAGGCTCTGATGCTTAACTGATGGAACTAAATCAAGAAGCTACGACCTGATCTTGTTACATCAGTTAACCATCGTAGCCTTATGCCTAAATCTCGTTATAGAACAACCAACTGGATGCTACAGCCAGATAGGAACTCGAATAGGTAAGAACTGTAGATTTGGCGGCTTCGCCATTAAAACCGCACTGGTGGTAAGGCGCGTTTCCTCTATGCCATTGAGGGGAGTACAAGGTTCCAAGACTTAGTATTTGAGCTCGCTGGAGAGGGTAGATACTCAAAGCCATCGAGTGATAGAGTGTAATAACGCGTCTCAAATTCTAGGCTTGGTAAAAGTTGGGTAGGCTATGCTTATTTACCTCGGATTATATGTGAGCAGGCAATTGAGTCTGGAGAAATGAAAGAAGTGAAACTAAAAAATGAAAAAACCTGGCAGTACTTCACTGAACTGGCTTGGCATTCAGAGCGACCACTCGATTCAGCGATGCAGTTTTTTGTCGAAGATGTACAAAAGTTGCCTGATCTGCAAGTCATGAACTAAGGCGTAAGACTGCATTTGTGGCTCTTCTGATAACCAAGTCCAGTACGAGGTACCTTGTGGAATATCGAAACTATTCACCATGTTCTAAGTATGGTTCAAGATGCCTGCTTTTGATTGAACGCACTCCAAATCTGCTTGGCTATGAAAAGCTCTACTATTTAGAGGTATAGTCTCAGCTATAGACACCTCAAGTTTATATTACTGAAACGTGGTTATATAAATTACCGGAGGTCTAAATGAGCAAATTATAACGACTCACCGACTCTTTTCTATGGTGGGTAACTGATTTCAGCCTACTGATTAGAAATCTTTTTATACCTCCGTAATCCGTCAAGCGCTAATTTAGTAAGGCTTGTAAAACAGTTTTGTCGAGTAGACGACACTTGTTGCCAAGTGCCGCCCCTCTAAGAACCTACGTGCAACTTTCACTGCATACGGCTCAAGCCTCCGCTAAGGCATCGTTTGATACCCAGCAACTCATAAAGCAGTTGGAACAGGTTCAACCCAAGAGTTTCGTGCTTGTCTCTTTGATTTCCGCTTAGCTAAGTATTCTTGGTAATCGGGGTCATAAGGAGTCGCGGCGTTTCGGATTTTCACATGTCGCTCTATTGGCACTTTTGCGATTTGGAACAGATTGAATTGGCAATCCATGTCCATAATTTTCTGCCAACCATGAAATTGCCATTGGCCTTTTCGGTTGAGAAAATACTTGTGAACAACCCAGTCTTTAGACTTGGTTGGATGACGCCTAACTGCCCAGTGCCATAGTGCTTGGAATAGCTTGTGGCCTACATACCCGAATACTTGTTTAGCGACGCAGTGGCGGTAGTAATTCGCCCATCCTCTGAGTTTCGGATTTATCAGTTTGATAAGGTCATTAACGGGTATAGTAGCGTGCTTTTTGACAAGTTCACGTAGATTTCTTAAGAATAACAGCGTGTTGGACTTGCTCGGTTTAATGAGCAATTTCCCTTTGTACTTCCTATGGTTGAAGCCCAGAAAGTCAAAACCATCATCAATATGAGTAATCTTCGTTTTTTCTTCGGATAAGGTTAACCCTCTTTCAGCCAAAAAGTCAGCAATCAACGGTTTGATATCGCTCACTAGTACTTCCTTTGAAGAGCAAGTGACCACGAAATCATCAGCGTAACCAATGAAGTTAGCTCTAGCACCTTTTCTGAGAGCTGTGGATTTTATGCGTTGTTCTAACCCTGCGAGGGTCATTAGCATCAAGGTTGGGGAGATTATCCCTCCTTGTGGCGTACCCTCATCGGTGTCGTAGAACAGGCCTTTATCCACAAAACCAGACTTTAGCCATTGCTCTAACATTCGTTTATCTACGGTGATATTGTTCATAAGCCATTGATGCCCGATTTTATCGAAGCAGGCTTTAATATCGCCCTCGAGAACCCATTTTGCTGATTTCTTCAGAGCCAAGCATTTAAAACACTGACTGATGGCGTCAGCGGTGCTGCGGTTTGGTCTGAATCCATAGCTGTTGAGGTCGGCTAGTGTTTCAGAAACAGGCTCAAGTGCAAGCAGGTGGAGCGCTTGTTGCGCTCTGTCTATCATGCACGGAATACCTAGAGGTCTGAGTTTGCCATTCTTTTTGGGGATGTAGATACGTTTGAGTGGCTTGGCTTTGTAAGTCTTGCGACTTAGTTGATTGACTGCTTTCATACGGCGATTATCTGTGTTCCAGATAATGCCATCTATTCCAGGCGTTTTACTGCCTTTGTTTTGAGAGACTCGCTTAACAGCAAGCAATTTTGCTGAGCGAGAATGAGTTAAGAGCCACTGTAAGGATTTCACCTTACCGTATTTCTTTTCTCTTGTTGCTTTTGCGATACGCATTTGAAGCTTTAATACGTGCGCTTCAGCGGATTTCCAGTCGATAGACTGCCACTGAGCACCGTCAGAAGATGCACTAATCTCTTTCGAGATCACCATTTGCTTTTCTCCTTAAATAAAGTTCTTCAAATTCTCTCGCAATGGGAGACCAGTCGGAAGTGGGCCCACTTTCGTGATCAGGCACAAGCCTGTATCTGCATCATTACAATGCAGCTTTCGCTTTCTCCGACCTCCTATACCTGCATCACTATCGGTCGCAAAGACTTTCCCATAGGGAGTGATACAGGCTTACCGTGTTCCGTATGTCACGCAATATCAGGTTAGATGCCCGCTATAGTGCGGAGAGCTTAATTGATCACGAAAGAGTATAGGACAACCTCTTTCCAACTCTCGTTGCCTTTTGGCTACAGCGTATTAACCACTTCCGCTGTTTCATCACATAACGCACCTTAAACGGATTCACATTCGTTCATCATACTGATTACCTAGCACTCACCCGATTTGTGGTTATCAGGAGGATCAACCTCTCACGATTTCGATCCCGAGCAATTGTTTAATTGCTCTTCGTTACATTGTCAGAGCCGCTACTTTATTCAGGCTCGTAGGTTCATCTGGTGATACAGATGGTTCACTCTTAAAGCGGTGAACAGCGCTTCATACGACTTCACGTCGCACGTCCAAAAATGAGTTAAGAGCCTTGTTCTAAAACTCTTGTTGTACCCAGTAACTACCTCCCGCAGTAGTCCGTTTCTTCCAACACCCAAGACAAAAAGCCCAATAGATGGTTACCTATTGGGCTTTTGGGATCTAACCAACTAGATTGTCAGTGTCGGCTTTATTTGTAATCTTTGCGATAGCCCGATTCTTCAAAAAATTCTGTCGCCATAATTGGCTCATCAGTTTGGAACATGGTTGCGCCGGTGCGATGCCACCAACCCCAAACTTCGTCGGGTAAATCGTCATAGAAGGCCATTTCGTCGCCACGTCCGCCAGAACGCAAGCCGTGGATGTTGTCGTATAGCGTGTTGATCCAAAAGTGCGTGTTGTATTTGTCACGCAGCGCCAGTGCCTCATCAGTAAAGAAGAAGCCGCCATCCTGCGTAACAGACTGAGGGTAGTCGTGCCAAGCGTTGCGTACTTGAACTACGGCTGGATTTACCGTTTCCAAAATTTCTTCAAGGTAAGAGTAGTTAGCAGAATCGCTGTAGTCGGCATCTGAGTCATAGATGTTTGGCATGAATATTACTTCGGAGTCTTTCCACTCTTCGATAAGTGCATAACCAGATTCACGACCGCTCTCATTAGCCATACGAACTGACGCTAAGATTTGACGCTCAACGCCATACTCGCGAGCCATGTTGAGCATATCTGGGTAGCGCCCATTACCAACTTTGTTATCAAGGTTGATAAGGATCTTGTCTTTTGCCAGTGCATAGACTTGCTCCAAGGTAGGGATCTTCTCATCCGTTGGCTCGTAGTTGCCTGAATCATCGATTCGAATCGTGAGTCTACAGTCTTTGACTTCGTCCCATGTTTTGCTGCTAATGCTGCCAGTACAATCCGTCGTTCGATCGAGCGAACCATCATGCAAAATAACATATTGTTCATCTGCGGTAACACGAATATCCAACTCCACAGCGTCGACGCCCATATCAATCGCATATTGGATAGACTTAAGCGATTGTTCAGGGAATAAGCTTTCGCCTTGGTCTGTCCATAGTGCACGGTGACCGACAACGAACACATGATCTCTATGTTCATTAGCGTTGTGTAAACGCTCAAGCATGACATCGACACGTTGACTATCAGTAACTTGTTCATCAGTGCTGCTATTACAGCCAGCCAATACGGAGACGCAAGCGCCTACCATTAACAATTTAGATTTCATTTTTATCTCTCTTAACGACTCTTACTTACCAAAAAAACAATTAAAGAATTAGCTTGCCGAGCGGAACGTGCGTTCAAATCGTCGCAAAAGTTGGTCACCGCGACGTTTGGCATTATCGAGTGCTGTTTGCATGCTGATATCACCAGCAAATGCTTTTTGAGTCTCTTCTTGGAATACGCTTCGGAACTGCGTGTAGAAGCCAAGACGTATACCGCGAGAGTTCGCATTGCTTGGCTGATTGAGAGACGCATAGCCTGCATGAACAGAGGCAAAAGTCGGGTCATCCGCTTCTGTGGTTTCGATAATGTGCTGGTAGGCTTCTTGAGTGACTGGCAAATAGCCTGTCATGGCTGTTAGATTTTTTTGTGTCTCTGGCTTGCGAAGGTAATCGAGGAACTCTTTTGCCACTGATTCTTGCTTTGCTGTATGACCGTCAAGCATCCAGAGTGAACCACCACCTACAAACGTGTTTAAACGCTCATAGTCTTTATAAACAGGAGCCATAGTGATGGTGAGGTCACTGCCAAGCGCCGTCGAAGAGGCGTTGTAAGCTGAAAGTGAAGCTTCCATCATGGCACATTCACCCGCGGCGAATGCACTTGTGTACTTGCCCGCGCGGGTTTGTGGATCGAGCTTGACGAGACCTTGTTGATTCCAGTCGTACAGGTTGTTCATGTGATCAACGATAAGACCTTGGTTGACACTGTATTCGGCATCTAAGCCGTCAAAGCCATTGTGCTGTGTTGCGATATCGACACCATGACGAGCTGCCACTTGTTCCATGACACGCCAAGGGTGGCCATCTGTGGTGTATGGGCACTGATGGCCGCTCTCTTGCAGCTGCTTCATTGCTGCGTGAAGCTCTTCGTAGGTTTCTGGTGTGCCAGAGATCCCCGCTTTTTCCAGTTGAGCTTGATTGACGTACAGCACGATGGTTGATGAGTTCCATGGCTGCGACATGAGCTTATTGCTAGAGGATTGGTAATAACCTTTGGCGCCAGCGATGTAATCGCTCCAATTAACGTCGTCGTAGGTCTCTTCTAGAGGCTTCGCGATACCCGACATCATTAGATCCGTTGTTCCCACCTCGAAGAATTGCATCAATGCTGGGTGATTACCCGCACGAATCGACGCTACGGCTTTTTGCATTGCCGTGTCGTAATCACCTTGATAGATGCACTCAACATTATTGACGGACTGTGCATTAAAAGATTCGCACATGGTATCGACCACGTTGCCCCCAATCGAATGCCAAAACTCGATGGTCGTCGACTCAGAAGCACTCGCGACAGATGCCAGAGAGGCAACACTCAACGCTAGAGCTGTTTTAACCAGTTTCATTGCTAAACTCCAATTTACTCTCAATGTGTATAATTAGCATATCATTGCGAATGTTACAGAAAGATGTTGGTTTCTTTGAAGTTTTAAAAATAGTCAAAATGTATTGGTTGATGGGTTCCTTGATTAGCGAAGTAGTAAGTTGATGCTAATAAGGTACTGTAAATTCATATCATTTTGAGGGTTTCTGATGTGTTTGATAAGAAAGGGAGATCAAATGGACTCTTAGGTTTAATAAAACACTTAATGTGTAATATTAGATTCATAAATTACACGTAACGTGTAAAAACTCGGTTCTATTACATATTAAGTTGTTCAAGGATAGTCATGCAGGCAGTTTATAAGAAACGGTGGTTGACGTTGTGGTTTGCTGGTCCACAGCTGTTATTGCTGTTTTTGTTCTTTTATCTTCCGATACTGAAATCGGTGGAATGGTCTCTAACTCTTCAGCCTCCCTTTGGCGGAGAGAGTATTTTCGTTGGTTTGGATAACTACCGTTATACCTTTGCTGATCCAGAGTTTTATCGCAGTTTTTGGCTGACAGTGAAGTTTATGGTGGTCGGGTCAAGCTTATCGGTGCTAGTGCCCCTGATTCTTGCCATTGCCGTTGATAGAAAACTCAAGCTCTCTAAACCTGCCAGGAACTTTTTAGTGTGGCCAAAGGCGGTTGCAGGCGCGTCGATCGGTGTCGCCTTTGCGTTTATTTTCAATCCCTTCGTAGGCATATTTTCATTCTTAAATGAGATTCAGCCAGGGCTTTGGGAACCAGGCATGAACGGTAGCCATGCCTTTACCATGCTGATCATCGCGCACGTGTGGGGAGGCATTCCCTTCAATTTTGTCATTTTCCTAGGTGGCTTACAGGCGATTCCAGTCTCTCTCACTCAATCTGCGGCGATGGATGGAGCGGGGCCTTGGCGCCGCATTATAGATATCTATATCCCTTTGTTAACACCGCAATTGTTCTTAAGTCTGGTTCTTGAAGTGACGGACTCTGTGGTCTCTGCATTTGCATTGATTGCCAGTATGACCCAAGGGGGACCGGGGGGCTCAACCAAGCTGTTGGTATACAAAATCTATGAGGATGGTTTTTTGGGCCGAGACCTGTCGGGGGCTTCAACTCAAACCGTGATATTAACTGCAATGGTTCTGAGCTTAGCTCTGGTGCAGTTCCTCTATCTAGAAAAGAAAGTTAAGTACGAGCGTTAATCCCATGATTGAAAATTCAAAATCCATAGATCGCGTGGCAAATGCCATTCTAGTTGTAGGTATGCTGTTTGTACTGTTGCCCATCTACATTGTGATTATCACCGCAACACACTCATACGAGACGTTTTTGCGCGAGGGTCTGCAATACCTGCCGGGAAGCGAGCTAGTCAGTAACATGAAACTCGTCATGTCGGAGACCAATCTGGTTCCACAGATTGGCAACAGTATTATTATTGCCTTGATGTCAGCCGCTGGGAAAACCGCCTTCTCATTTCTTGCTGCATTTGGAATTGTCTACTTTCGAGTTCGCTACGGCACGATAATTTTCTTCATGATCTTGATGTCGACCATGGTGCCGTTGGACTTACGCATTGTGGCGAGCTACGAAGTTGCATCCAACATCCTATCCCCAGTTAATGTGCTAATGGATTGGGTAGGCGTTAATTATCTTATTAGTCACTATTACGGCTCACCACTACATCTGGAACTGAGTCTGCTCGACACGTATTTTGGTATGGCAGCACCAATCTTGGCATCGGGAACGGGCACCTTCTTATTCCGACAATCATTCAAAACCATTCCACCGTCATTGATTCACGCGGCAACGATGGACGGCGCAAGTCCAATTCGTTTCATGGTCGATATCTTATTGCCCTTGTCGAAAACCAGCATTATCTCGCTGTTTGTACTCATGTTTATGGGAGGGTGGAACCAATACATGTGGCCGCTGGTTGTGGCATCAAGACCTGACATGGAGACAGCGCTCGTCGGGCTCGTTAAGTTGAGCACCGTTGTCGATGGCGCAACCCCTAATTACCCGATGATCATGGCTGGAGCCATTCTCGTTAACATAATTCCCATTTTGATGATTGCCGTAATGCAGAAATACATTGTTAAAGGCTTAACACTCTCGGAGAAGTAAAATGAGCAACCTATTAGATAACATTCGTGAGCACGCTGAGGGTATCACGCTAACTAACATCAGAAAGTCTTACGGTAAGAATACAGTCATCGATAATCTCAATATCGATATTCGCGCTGGTGAGTTTATTGTCATTCTTGGTCCGTCTGGATGCGGAAAATCGACCACAATGAACATTATTGCTGGCTTAGAGGAAGCAGACCAAGGCGTCATTCGCATAGGCGAACGTGAAGTACAAGATCTTGAACCCAAACAACGTGGGTGTGCCATGGTGTTTCAGAACTATGCGCTTTATCCGCATATGACGGTCGCTGACAATATTGGTTACTCTCTTAAAATCCAGGGTATGAAGAAACAAGCTCGTCGTGAGAAAGTAGAAGAAGTGGCGAAAATCGTTTCGCTTGAGCCTTACCTGGATAGGTTGCCAAGCGAGTTGTCAGGTGGACAGAGGCAGCGTGTGGCGATTGGTCGTGCCATTGTTCGCGAGCCAAGCGTGCTACTTTTTGATGAACCACTCTCGAACCTCGACGCCAAGTTGCGACATGAAATGCGAATGGAATTGTCTCAACTGCATCAACGTATTGGTTCAACGTCGGTTTTTGTTACGCATGACCAAGTTGAAGCCATGACATTAGCCGATCGCATCATCGTACTCAACGGGGGCAACCTAGAGCAGTTCGATACCCCTGCCAATATCTACGATAAGCCTGCGTCTATGTTTGTCGCTAACTTTATCGGTTCACCAGCCATGAACCTTCTCAAAATCAATCCGGTGGTTGAATCATATATTGATGCGAGTGCATTAAGTTTGGTTCCTGACGACCTTATGGTCGGTATCCGCCCTGAACATATCGAGTTTAGCCAGGACAAAGGCGATTTTGTGTGCGTGAAATACGTCGAAGATCTTGGCTCACATAAGGTGGTGACGGTTGAGATGGGAGACAAGCAGGAGTTGATGATCGCCACACAGTTGGGACAAGACATCGCAATCGCAGACCAAGTCCGTATCTACTTCCCAGAAGACAAACTGCATTTCTTCGATCCAGTCACGACGAAGAGAGTGGAGTTGAATGTCGATAAACTGGATAAAGCAGGATAGAGGTAACTTGTTGAGCATGTTAGATAAGAAAACGATCACCCAGATTTTCACTATTGTTCGTCAACAGTCGCGAGAAACCATTAGGACCAACTTCAGGCAACTCCAGAGTCAACAAATACAGACAAAATCATCAGTCACGGATCTGGTGACCGATTGTGACAAGCAAGTAGAGCAGGATTTGGTCAAACACCTCAAGCCTCTTTTCCCTGATTTTGTTTTTATGGGGGAGGAAATGATGTCGAACGAGTCCACATTTCATCCTGAGCATCACGACAAGCTCGTGGTAATTGACCCGATTGATGGAACTTATAACTTCGCTCATGGCATTGGTGTGTTTGGCGTCATGTTGGCGATTCGTATCAATAAACAGACGGTGTTTTCAATGCTCTATGACCCGCTAAACGACGATTGGGTGTGGGCGCAAAAAGGGCACGGCTGCTATTGGCAAAACAGCGACGGTGAGAGGCGTGATTTGGTCATCGAAGAAAAGGACGGCGATTTTGGCTTTATTTCACCTTTTCTGTTTGATGAAGACCAGACCAAGCCGTTGATGGCATTGATGCAAGACTACAAGCGCACCATCTCTTTCGGTTGCTCCTGCCATGAGTATCGAGGGTTGCTGTTTGGTGCGGGGAATTTCTATTTAACGCAGAGGAAAATCAAACCATGGGATCATTATGCTGGGCTACTCGCTATTGCGGAAGCGGGTGGATATGCCGCCTATCTAGACGGGGAATCGGCAGATACCTTCGTCACAGGTAAAAACCTCTTGGTGACAACCTCATACGATAAATGGCAATATTTGTCGCGACACATGCAAACCATACTCTAAAGCGGAATTACATGACTGAACCTTTATCTCACCCATATGCACAGATCGAGCTTTCGGATAACGAGAAACTGGTCGTGGGCGTGGTTTGGAATGAAAAGATCATTTCACGAGGCGACATCACTGCCAAAGTGCCATTCACGCAACAATCCACTCACCGAATTGTCGAGGCGTTACTCGAGAAGCAGGTGTTTGTATTGGGAGACCCTATTGCTAAGGGGCGCGGAAAACCTAGCCCTTCGGTGCGAATCAATGCTAGGCAGTATTACTCATTGGGGTTGAGCTTTGTTAAGGGGCAGGGGATCTACATGAGTATCGTTGACCTTACAGGGGAAACCGTGTCGGAGTCACGACTAGACGTAGAAAACTACTATAGTGAAGCGGCTTTTGAAAACTTGTACCGTGCCGTCTATGACCAGTTGGCGCAAAACAACATCTATCCCTATCAACTATTGGGTATGGGTGTTGCTCTTCCGAGCTTTCGAGCCAAACTGGAGGCCGGCTCTGAAGTCTTTGATGCGTTTGGTGATTGGCCTAAGATGGACTACGCGACGCAATTGAGTCAGCAATTGTCGATACCGGTTTGGATCGATAACAGTGCGAATTGTGCGGCTGTCGCGGAGTTGATGTTAGGGCAAGGCAAGCAGTTCAATAGCTTCCTCTACCTGTCGTTTGGTTATGGTTATGGCAGCGGCCTGGTTTGGCGTAATGAACTGATGTCAGGTGGGCTCAATAATGCTGGGCAAATCGGACGTACTTTCACTGAAGAAGAACGCTTGGTGCGCCCTGCCATGTCAAATCTACTGCGCTATCTCTCTGAGCAAGGTGTCGAAACCAGTGATGACCTAGACCAAACAGTAAAAGCGAACATGCCTTTGGTGATGAACTGGTATCAATCGGTTGAACCTATGCTGATTCGCTCTATTCGAGCCTTTTTGGGGGTATTTGATCCTAGCGCTATCGTAATCGGTGGCCATGCACCTAATGACGTGAAGCGGTTATTCGAAATCTCAATCAATAAAGTGATTGGAGAGCAGATGCTACTCGGCTACCCATCACCAACGCTGTATTTCTCGGATATTGCCATTGGTGCTGAGGTTAAGGGTGCATCACTGCTACCCATTAAAAAACGTCTTATGGGTTCAGTTTAAAAGCCTTTATCTGGTTTGAATTCTTGCCGCCAAAAACCTTGAGCAAAGGTGATTAGGCGGCTTGCTCGATACAAATTCCAGGGGCTATCGCAGCAAGAACTATCGTTTTGCGAGAAACCCTAATCTTTTCTTTAGCACTTTCCCACGTGCTATCAAAAGCAGCCCAGCACCGACTAGATATATCGCTGGTTCAGTGACTTCAGACTTCACTGACCAATAGAAGTGAATAGGCGCTAGTATTGCTGCCAAGTAGACCCAATTGTGCAGCTTTTGCCACTTTGCTCCCAACTTACGCATCATGGCTTGTGTTGATGTGATCGATAGCAGCAGCAAAATAATCCAGACTGCGGCACCCACAGTCAAGTAAGGTCGTTTCACTATCTCAGAAGCGAGTAGGCTCCAGTCTAATCCGAGATCTAATGTTGCAAAGGCGATGAGGTGCAACACTGCCCAGAAGAAGCTGTAGAGCCCGAGTAATCTTCGTACTCGGACCAACAACCCTTGTTTACTCCATCGTGCCAGCGGTGAAACTAGTAGGGTGATAAACAAGGTATTGAGCGCACTGATACCAGTGAAATGAATGATGTACTGCACTGGGTCACCACCCAAGCTGTCATTGATGATGGCTATCACTAATAATGCAAAAAAGCCGAGCGACACCGTATGAATGAGTACCTTTAGCGCGATAATCGACTTTGGGGTAAGTTTCATCAATAGAACTTCCTCAAGTCCATATCTTTGTATAGATGCGCTACCTCTTCTTCATAGCCGTTGAACATCAAGGTAGGTTGTCTGCGACTGCTCAGCACGCTTCCCTCACCAATAAAGCGCTCGCTCGCTTGGCTCCATCTTGGGTGGTCGACCTGTGGATTGACGTTGGCATAAAAACCGTACTCACTTGGCGCAGAGCGGTTCCATGTCGTTGGCGGCTCTTTATCTGTGAGACGAATACGGACGATAGACTTAATGCTCTTAAATCCGTACTTCCACGGTACAACAAGTCGTAACGGTGCACCGTTTTGCGGAGCGAGCGTTTTGCCGTAGAGCCCAACGGAGATAAGCGCGAGCGGGTTCGTTGCCTCATCGAGTCTTAATCCTTCGACATAAGGGTAATCAATGCTGCTCCATGAGCGTTGGGCAGGAAACTGTTTAGGATCGTAGAGTGTTTCAAACGCAACGTATTTAGCGCCGCTTTGAGGGTCTGCCATCTTAATAAGGTCGGCAAGCGGAAACCCGATCCACGGAATGTTCATCGACCAAGCCTCGACGCAGCGCAATCTGTAGATGCGCTCTTCGAGCGTAAACGTGTTAAAGATGTCGTCGTAGTCGAGCTTGATTGGGTTGTTGACCAACCCGTCGATTTCTACTGTCCATGGGTCGGTGATAAATTCAGACGAATTGTTAGCAGGGTCGGCTTTATCGGTACCAAACTCGTAAAAGTTGTTGTATTTGAGCACCTTGTTTTCAGGGGTGAGTGATAAATTAGCTTGATATTGTTCGGGTTTGGTGACGTTAAGGTTTACTCTTGGGTCGGTTGCTGCTTTCGTCTCTTTAGAGGAGAAAATATCAAAGATCCCAGCTTGGGCATTAGCCGCAAGCGGCATTCCTACCACAGCAATCCCAAGTTTTTTCAGTATCGCGCGACGCTTTTTGTAAACCGACTCTGGTGTAGCGTCGTTCTCCGATAATGCCCAGCGATGATTCTTCTTGATTAACATTCTCTTCCCCTGATGATGCTCACGCGCTCGCAAGCGACGATTTTGTCGTTTATAGACTTAACCAGACCGAGTCAGAGCAAAAAGTCTTTCATAGGGGAGCGGTTTCTTTGAACGTATGCTTCATCAATGGCCGCAACGCATAAAAAATGCCTTTCTTTCGGAAAGGCATTTTTTACTGAATCACGCTAAGTCGTCTTTTGCCTCAATCAACGAGTGATGACTAATCGAACCCGCGGTACGAGCCTTGAGGTGCGGAACATAGCCAGGATCATTCATAAACCCAATCGCCGCATCTTTCGATGGCCACTCAATGATAATTCTTAATGCTGGATCTTCACCGTTGCCCTCAAGGCGTTCGTTACTGTTGGTGCGGGCAAGATACTTACCACCATATTGAGCGACAAGTTTGTTAGCGGGACCGATGTAATCGGCAACCCAATCTTGGTTGGTTGGGGTAACTTCAAGTACTGAATAGTAAGTAGACATAATCTGCTCCGTTATTGTGTTTGCATTCTGATGGTGGTCAGTTCATTGCTTGGCAACTGGAATAGAGCATAGATTCATTTGATAGTTTTGATAATGGCGCTGGAAATAGAATCAGTTTTTAGATTTGATTGATGATTTGACTGGTGAAGTGTGCAGCCGCGCTGCGAGTTTAGCAGGGTTCAAACTCTGTTAACACTAATCTAGCCATGATGTTTCACCACAATGACGGTTTGATAGGATTTACCAATTGAATAGATAGGGAAGGACGAATTTTCAAAAACGCGCTCTCGTTGCAATATAACTCCATCGGCGCAGGACAGTGCCAAATCAGATAACAAGACCATATTGAGAGAGTAAAATTATGATCAACACGACTATCAAGCCATTTTCAGCAACCGCATTCAAACAAGGCGAATTCGTAGAAATCACAGAGCAAGATGTGAAAGGTAAGTGGGCTGTATTCTTCTTCTACCCAGCAGACTTCACATTCGTGTGCCCAACAGAGCTTGGTGACCTTGCAGACCACTATGCAGAGCTTCAAGAGCGTGGCGTAGAAGTTTACTCAGTATCAACAGACACGCACTTCACTCACAAAGCTTGGCACGACAGCTCAGACACTATCGGTAAAATCAACTACTACATGGTTGGCGACCAAACCGGCACTATCACTAACAACTTCGGTGTGATGCGTGAAGGTCAAGGTCTAGCAGACCGCGCGACCTTCCTAGTTGACCCAGAAGGCGTAATCCAAGCAATGGAGATTACAGCAGAAGGTATCGGCCGCGACGCAGAAGACCTAATGCGTAAAGTGAAAGCAGCACAATACGTAGCAGCTAATCCAGGTGAAGTTTGCCCAGCAAAATGGAAAGAAGGCGAAGAAACACTAGCGCCATCTCTAGACCTAGTTGGTAAAATCTAAGCGTATCGCTTGATGTAAACCGGTTTTTCGAGTTCGTGTTGCACGCCCCAATAGCTCTATATTGCTTCTACCATTGGCAATTTAGAGTAGGGGCGTGCAGCCTTTTGTACCTCTGAAATTCTCACTTCCCCAGTTTTGATATCTATTCATTAGATTGATGCATTTTGAACAGTTCACCTTTTGTAAAATCGGGACTTGGCTTCCGACTTAGTATGTGATGGAAGAAAGTGATAGTCGACGCTTTCGTTTTTTTCACCCGTGGTGGTCGCAATACTCTAAGGCTCCTCTGTCATTTTGGGAGCAGTTTGGCGTCTGATACCATTAAACTAACTGTCACCATTTATAGTAATCTCAGTTTTTGATGTATTCAGAAATAAAACTATCCACAATGTCGAGAACTTGCGGTGTCCAAAACGGAGCATTGCCATGGTCCGCCCCTTTGAGCTGATAGAACTCAACTTCTTTTTCCGCCCTCTTTAAAGCCTCAAAAAACAGCACACTCTGACCGAATGGGACTAGCCGATCCTTGCTACCGTGGAATATTAGAAATGGCGGAATTTCCTTATGCTTGTCGACATAATTTATCGGATTTGTTTTACTGGCGAGCTCCGTATGTTCGTACACTGCGCGCCCACCAATTAGTCGCCCTTCTGGTGAGTTGGATGTTTGATGGTCACAAGTGGAAGGTTCAGTGTGCATCTGAGTGATATCAGTCGGGCCATAATAGTTAATAACGGCTTTGATTTGTATTGGCAGCTCTGATGGGCACTCATCATCAAGCATTGATTCGGTCATCGTTAATCCGACCATTGAAGCCGTGTGTCCCCCCGAGGAGTCACCCCAGATGATTATTTTGTCAGTGTCGATATTGTATTGTTCGGCATGGCTGACCAGATATCGATATGCGGTTTTAGCATCTTTTATTTGTGCTGGAAACGGATCGATAGTCGTAGGCCGATATTCGACAATAGCGACGATATATCCACGCTCACTAAACTTACCGAGCTGCACTATTTTAGACTCTAGGTTCTGCTGTAACCAAGCTGAGCCTTGTACATACAAAATCAAAGGAAGCTTCTTAATCGATTCTTCCGTGAATTCTGGTGTAATCATATTTAGATGCAGTGCCATTTCAGATTTTTCAGCGTACTTAACTTTTTCCACTTTGCTGTACGGCAATGAGTAGTCAGCTTTAATCACCTTCATTCCATCGGCAGTCAACGTGCTCTCTGGAAATTCATCGAAAGTCATTTCCTTCGGAGCTATGTAGTTGTGCGCTCTCGTCTTTCTCATACGTCGTGAATACTCTATTTTTGAAACCGTTTCTGAGATGAAAGTGATTTTAATCTTCCTTGTGTATAGAAGTCTCGATAAGGATCAAATCTTAATAGGAATTTCCTATCAAATAGATAGGAAAGGACGAATTTTCAAAAACAAGTGGCTGTTGCAAACTATCTACATCGGCGCAGGACAGTGCCAAAACAAACATTTTGAGAGAGTAAAAATTATGATTAACACCACTATCAAGCCATTTTCAGCAACAGCATTCAAACAGGGCGATTTTGTAGAAATCACAGAGCAAGACGTGAAAGGCAAATGGGCCGTATTTTTCTTCTACCCAGCTGATTTCACATTCGTTTGCCCAACAGAGCTTGGCGATCTTGCAGACCACTATGCAGAGCTTCAAGAGCGCGGTGTTGAGGTTTACTCAGTATCAACAGACACGCATTTCACTCACAAAGCGTGGCACGACAGCTCAGACACTATCGGCAAAATCAACTACTACATGGTTGGCGACCAAACAGGCACTATCACTAACAACTTCGGTGTAATGCGTGAAGGTCAAGGTCTAGCAGACCGCGCGACGTTCCTTGTTGACCCAGAAGGCGTTATCCAAGCAATGGAAATCACAGCAGAAGGCATCGGCCGTGACGCAGAAGACCTAATGCGTAAAGTGAAAGCAGCACAATACGTAGCGGCTAACCCTGGTGAAGTTTGCCCAGCGAAATGGAAAGAAGGTGAAGAGACACTAGCACCATCTCTAGACCTAGTAGGCAAAATCTAAACGCTCGTAGAGTTTAACCAAACGCAGCAATAAACGACATTCGTGTCCGTGTTGCACGCCCCGTAGTCACTTTTCTGGCTTCTACCATTGGCTTGTAAAAGTGGGGGCGTGCACCCTTTAAATACATTATTAATTCAACATCAAAAGGGTCCCCTTTTCGTTATCCCTTTTTAAATTCCTTCTGATGTTAAGCAGTCTTATAGAATAGGTATCAGTATGTTAGATCAAGCAATGAAGCAGCAATTAAAAGCGTATCTAGAAAACGTTAAAACCCAAGTTCAATTGGTTCTAAGCCTTGATGACAGTGATACGGCAAGCAAGATCGAATCTCTTGCTAATGACATCGCATCACTTAGCAGCAAAATTGACGTCGTTCGCGACGATGCTGCAAGCCCGCGCAAGCCAGTAATGCGCGTTGTAAACCCAGAAAAGGGCACCTCAATCGGTTTTGCCGGTCTGCCAATGGGTCACGAATTTACGTCACTTGTGCTAGCGCTACTGCACACAGGTGGTCACCCTATTAAGCTAGAAGCTGAAACTATCCAGCAAATCGCAGAGCTGAACTCACCATTGGACGTTGAGATCTTTATCTCTCTATCATGCCAAAACTGTCCAGAAGTGGTTCAAGCCTTCAACATGATGGCAGCCATTAACCCGCTGGTTAACGTCACGATGATCGACGGTGCTGCATTCCAAGATGAAGTGAAACAGCGCGATATCATGGCGGTACCAAGCGTGTTCATTAACGGTGAACTATTTGGTCAAGGCCGTATGTCACTGAATGAAATCCTAAACAAAGTCGACACAGGTGCAGCAGAGAAAAAAGCCAATCAGCTAAATGAAACTGCGCCGTTTGATGTACTGGTTGTCGGTGGTGGTCCTGCTGGCTCTTCAGCGGCTATCTATGCAGCGCGTAAAGGTATTCGCACTGGTGTGGTTGCCGATCGCTTTGGTGGTCAGGTGATGGATACTATGGCAATCGAGAACTTTATTTCAGTGAAAGCGACCACAGGTCCTAAGCTGGTGGCAAGTTTAGAAGAGCACGTTAAAGAGTACGGCGTTGAAGTCATCACAGAGCAGCGTGCTGCAAACATCATCGATGCAGAAGATACTGAAGATGGTTACACCCACGTGGTACTAGAAAGTGGCGCAGTGCTAAAAGCTCGCTCTGTCATCACAAGTACGGGTGCACGCTGGCGTGAAATGAACGTCCCAGGTGAGCAAGAGTATCGTAACAAAGGCGTGGCTTACTGCCCACACTGTGATGGCCCACTATTCAAAGGCAAGCGTACAGCGGTTATCGGCGGCGGTAACTCAGGTATCGAAGCGGCGATTGACCTAGCAGGTATTGTTGAGCACGTTACGGTTCTAGAATTTGCGGACGTACTTCGCGCAGACCAAGTGCTTATCGACAAAGCGAACAGCATGCCAAACATCGATATCATCACGATGGCTCAAACGACAGAAGTTCTTGGTGACGGTACTCGCGTGACAGGTCTTGAGTACAAAGATCGCAACACAGATGAAATCAAGCAAATCGAGCTTGCGGGTATCTTTGTTCAAATCGGTCTAGTGCCAAACAGTGAATGGCTAAAAGGTACAAAAGTTGAGCTTTCGCCACGCGGTGAGATTGAAGTTGATGCTCATGGCGCAACCAGCATGAAAGGCGTGTTTGCCGCGGGCGATGTGACGACTGTGCCTTACAAGCAAATCATCATCGCAATGGGCGAAGGTGCAAAAGCGAGCTTGGGAGCCTTTGATTTCTTGATTCGTAATCCAGCTCCAGTGAAAGTCGCCGTAGAAGCTTAATCTGAACCGAGTAAAAAGCGCTACCTTTGAGGTGGCGCTTTTTTGTGTTTCGAAAGCACTGCGATTAAACGTTATTTACAGTAACTCACTGCTTTTCCATTGCTATCTTTGCTACTGTATGGAAAACGCAGACTTATAACGAGACAGACAATGAAAAATATCCTTCTTACAGGTGCCACGAGCGGCATCGGCTATGAGCTCACTAAACAACTGTGCGAGAAAGGCTTCTCGGTCGTCGCCAGCGGCCGCAATAAAGAGAAGCTTTCGGCACTAAAACAAGAAACAGGCTGCGAGGTAGTGGCGGCAGACTTGAGCGATGCAGAACAAACCGTAAGCCTGTTCAACAAAGCCATTGAGTTGGTAGGCACCATTGATGTGCTGATCAACAATGCAGGTATGATTTCTCGCAAATGCCCGATTGAAGAGTTCACGCTAGAAGAATTCGAAGAGCAATATGCCATTAACCTTCGTGCGCCCGCACTTCTGAGCCGTGAAGCACTTAAAGTGATGAAGCCGAACAAGTCGGGACAAATCATCAATGTAGTGAGCACTGCGGCTAAGCGTGCCAACGAAACCATGAGTATCTACTCGGCGATGAAACAAGGTTTGGCAGGATTTAGTGCTATTTTGATGAAAGAAGCGCAGCCGCATGGCATCAAAGTGACCTCGCTATTCCCTGGTGGCACTGACACCAACTTTCGTGAAGCAGAGCGACCAGAATATATGCACCCAGCCAGTGTTGCTAAAGCGGTGATTCAGGTCTTAGAGTTACCTGCGGATGTTGTCATGCATGAGATGACGTTCAGACCTATGGTTGAGATTGAGTAACGACATCGTAAGATAAACGAAGGCACTGCAATTTGAGCAGTGCCTTTTTCTTTTGGAGTGGGGAAAAGCGTTATTCGTTAGTTCGCCGTGTGTTCTATCTCTATTTGAGAGAAGCTTGCCTCAAATCGTTGTCCGGCATTGTCACTATCTGGCTTGAATTGAGGGTAGAGACCCGCCTTGAAGTAGTAGGCGATCTCTGGCTCTGCCCAGTCCGTGCTCATGGTAATCGTGTCACCATCTTTGGTATCGGAGTACGCAACGCCCCAGCCAAGAAAACGCTCAACTTTATCTTCGCCGTTCTCTTTTTGCGTCATCAAAGTGATGCCGTTGTCATCGACGGTAATCTGATACTGCCACTCTTCATTGGCAGCGTAGGTACCCATTTCGACACTGAAAGGCCAATCGTCACAGCCATCTTCGTTGTCCGAGCACTTTTTATTGTCCGTGAAGAAGTCTTGGTTAAGTATCACACGTGTGGGTTTCGATTCCCCTTCCCACAGTAGCTTAACTAGAGCTTGGCTGATTTCCCAGCCGTGCACCTGACCGACGACGACTTTAGGATCTTGTCCTGAGATCTGAGGATAGTCATCGATTCTCAGAGTCGAAGTGAGCGTGTGGACATCCGTCCCCGTCGCTGAGTCATTGATTTTCCAGCTGGTGGCATCAGAGCTCGTGCTACATGTGTCTAGCGCTTGCGCATTAAAGAGCTCTCTAAACTCTGAGCGAATATAGCTGCTGTTAGACGTCGATGTGCCGTAGCCCATGTCTGTGGCGAAGTGAACACGGTTATCAACGACTTTGAAAAACGAAATGTCGCCTGAGTCATAGTGATAAAGGATGTCGGAGTCATTGTTGAAAACAAACTCTTCTGACTCTGGAGAGCTATAGCAATGATACGGCTTGAACTCAGCGGCAGAGCTACTACTTTCACTGGAGTCCCACTCAGATTTGCTGACAGGGATGGTGATTTTCCATTGGTCGATATCCCAGTTAATGCCTTGTTCAAAGCTCTCTTGCTGAACCTCGAGCTTAGAAAATCTCACCTCAGACCAAGTAATGATACCGTCGCCATCATCGTATTGGTTGTAGACGCCCGCTTTAAAGTAGCTGAGTAGATCAGCCCAATAGCTAATATCGTGATATAGTTTTTGTACGCCGTCTACTTCGATAACTAGGCGCTCTTCTTGGATGGTGATGTCCATATCGGTCATCACATCAAGATTTGCTTCACCAAGGTCGATACGCTGATAGGCGTTGTTGCAATCGCTTGAACCAGCATGCTCACTGCTGCTACTGCAATCGAGAGCATTGACCTTTAGCACTGCCCAATAGTGTCCCATCTCGCCGTTTCGCTCTAATTCGTAGGTAACGCGCAATAATGGGTGTGGAATGTAGCCAGTGCCATCTGAGCTCGTTCCTTTGTTATGAACTTGCAGAAAGGTCACTTCATCGCCATCAACACTCTGTTCGAGAACATTTTTGATATCAATAGGTTGGAAACTGGTGCTCAACGTTCGTGATACGCCAGTTTCGCTAGTATCAAAGTTTTCATTAACTCGAAGCTCTGAGCGATTGCTATTACCGCTCATTTTAAAAATCAGGTCTTTAGTATTTTCATCGGCATAGAAATACTCATCATAGTAACCGACCATGAGATCATCGTTATCGGCTACATCAGACTTGTTACCGTCGTCTTTTGATGGGTCTGAGCGCTGAAGTTTCGACGCGGTTAGCACGGCGTCGTACTTAGAGTACAAAGATGGCGCAACCGGTTTTACTACCGGGTCAACAGGATCTACAGGGTCAGTAGGATCGACCGGTTCACTTGGGTCGGTGGGTTCTTCAGGTTCCGCTGGGTCGGTGATTCCTGGGTTTGAAGGTGTGGCAGAGGTATCAGATTCTCCGCCACAGCCAGCGAGAAACGCTGGCGTTAGAAGTAAACAACTAATGAGTGCAGTCTTTTTCATAATATAATCATACTTATTATCATTTGCTGATTATACTATTTGTAATACAAATATTTGGAATGATCTGTAGATGAAATTGTGACTTAATCTACGTTTTGCTTAATCTTCATAGCAACAGGTTGCTTACGTCGACCCAACGATCGTTTTTTCTAATTAAATCAATGATCAACTGATATCGACATCCATCTTCAAAGGACTGATAGGGCTCAACTTTTAGTCCGGAAATATCACTCACAAACAGTTTGGCGAGATGTGTCCAGCTTCTTTGGGTATCACACTCGATATCTGGCAGTGATTGTGAAATATCGGTTGGTAGCGGTATCTCTTGCCACTCGCCGTTTTTGAATAGATATAACGGACCGTCCCCATAGTGCCCCTTGATATAGATGGAGCCTGCGTTGCCATGGAAAACGATATGGTCATCGTGAAACCTTGGTGTTAATCCACCATGTTTAAATAATACTGAGACTGGTTGGGATGCCAAAGGGCTGCCTATCTGAGCCATGACTGTATATGACCATTCTACATCACATGCTTTCCATTCTAACTCAGGGTCGTTGATGTCTTTAGGGATAAAGTTTCGACGTTCCGTGAAATTGTGGACCCCTTCAACCACTGGCGCTGTCGGCATATCGTTACGTACTTCACCACAAATGGATAAGATTTCCTCTCCGAGAACCGATGTGACAATAGATAGTAGGTGAGTGAAGTTGTTATTCAAGCGGCCACCTCCGGCTTCACTACGATGAGACCACCCGAATGGAATGTGACGGTCGAGGTTAAAGTGCGAAATACACTCGACCTCCGTTGGCTCACCAATAGCACCGTCCGCGATCAGTCTTTTCGCATGGAGGATTTCAGGCATATAGCGAAAGCTAGACGCAAAGGCGGTTTTTACACCTTTTTGTTTTGCTAGCTGATAAACCTCGATGGCTGTTTCGCCACTCTCAGTTAAAGGCTTGTCGCAAAAAACATGGCAGCCAAATGCAATTGCTTCTTTTATTGCAGAAACATGAGCGCCACCCGGCGTAGCAATAGAGACAATGTCAGGCTTGCAAAGCTCTAACGCCAGAGACCAGTTTGTGCCCGAGTAGGGGATCGATAGCTTTTGAGCGACGTCATCCACAACGCTCTCAGTACGCCCTACAATGCCTACGACCTCTGCTCCCGCATCACGAAACGCCGTAGTATGCCCCTGTCCTGCAAATCCAGTTCCATATATCAGTACCTTTTTCATGTATTACTCCCAAAACTTTATTAAGTCAGTATCAGGAGACCACGGTGTGATCTCCAGCTTCCGCAATTCCCTTACCAGTGCCAAAGTGTGCCATCTTCCAAGCGACTAACAGGAAGATATGAGCGCTTGTACTCATACTTCTCGGCTTCTTGCTCATCAAATTCCACCCCAAGTCCCGGTGCGTCACTGACTAGAATCATGCCGTTTTCCAGCTTCATGTCATGCTTGAAGATGGATTGACACGTTTCATTTCCAAACCCTACAAACTCTTGAATACCAAAGTTGTGTGTCGAGATATTGAGATGCATATGAGCAGCAAAACAGATAGGAGAAAGATCTGGGGCACCGTGAGGTGCAGTTCTCACGTTGTACACTGCAGCAAAGTCAGCTATTTTCTTCATTCCCGTGATTCCACCCGCGTGAGTAGCTGCAGTGCGGATATAGTCAATCCATTGATTTTGGATAAGATCTTTGCAATCCCATACGGTGTTGTAGGTCTCTCCGAGTGCGAGAGGCGTGGTAGTGTGATGACGGATAAGTTTGTAGTTTTCTTGGTTCTCGGCGATGGAAGCGTCTTCCAAGAACAGCAGGTTATAGGGTTCTAACATCTGCCCTAGCTTGGCTGATTCAATAGGGGTAAGCCGGCTGTGTGTATCATGTAAGAATTCAGCTTGGTCACCAAAGCGTGCTTTTGCTTGTTCAAATAATTCAGGGACCAATTTGAAGTACTTGCTGGTTGACCACTCTTGCTCTGGTGGTAGGGGGCGATTACCTTGGAGCTCGAAATAGTCCTTTTTGTCGCCCAATACTCCATAGGTCTCTTTAAGACCTGGTATGGCACATTGCAGACGCACGGCTTTAAAGCCTTGCTCAATACATTGCTCAGCCTTGTCGAGTGTATCTTCGATAGTTTCACCATTGGCATGAGCGTAGAGTTTAACGCCAGTACGGCACTTACCACCAAGAAGTTGGTATACAGGTAGGCCCGCGACCTTACCTTTGATGTCCCAAAGAGCCATATCTATCGCCGCAATAGCAGCCATAGTGATAGGGCCTCTGCGCCAGTACACTCCCATGTAAAGGTATTGCCAGATATCTTCAATGCAATGAGCATCGCGACCGATCAAACAAGGTTTCACGTGTTCTTCGAGGTAAGTTGCTACGGCCATCTCACGGCCGTTGACTGTCGCATCACCTAAACCATATACACCTTCATCCGTCTCTACCTTGACTGTGACAAAGTTTCTACCCGGGTTGGTTACAAATATTTTGATGTCTTCAATTTTCATCTCATTCTCTCTTAGTCATTTTTCCAAACCGGTTTAGTAAATCGATTTGGTAAATCGGTTTACTTGATATCATCAGGATCCACGAATAGAATGTCAACGATCTGATTTTGATGTAGTTAACGTTTTTATAAGAAGCCTGTATGAAGAAAGTTCGAATTGTCGATGTAGCCACCCATGCTGGGGTGTCGAAGAGCACCGTATCCCAGTACCTCAATGGACGATTTGGCCATATGTCCGCCGATACAAAACTGAGGATCGAGCAGGCGATCAAAGACTTGAACTATGTACCAAACCCAATTGCGAGAAGCTTAAAAGTAGAGAAGACCAAAACAATAGGTGTCGTGGTTCGAGATATCACGGGCTACAACACCAGTCGTGTTATGCGCGGTATCGATGATTACTGTAAAGAACAAGGATATAACGTTCTGATTTACAACAGTGATTTTGATGCTGAAGCCGAGAAACGGGCACTGCAATCTCTAAAGCAGATGTGCGTCGACGGCATCATTATTACCTCATCGGGGCAAAACTCAGAACTTATCAATCAGTACTCATCTACGGGTACGCCCATCGTCCAGTTCCAGTTGGAGTACAAGGACAGTCCGGGGCATATCGTACTCTCTGACTATCAAGAGGCGGCCTTTCAGGCAACCGAGTATTTGATTCAACTTGGTCACCGACGTATTGGTTTTTTAACTCAGGATTTTTCTAGTAGCTTATCGAGACAGGCGAGATATCAAGGGTATGTGGATGCACTTAGTAAACACAACATCACTCCTGCACAAAGCTGGGTTCAATATTGGGATCGGGAAACAGGCTTCCAGCAAGATCCAACACTTACCCTGAATGCCGATGAAGCGCCAACTGCAGTCTTCACTCAGCACTTAGCCATTACAACGGATCTACTTCACGCACTCAACAAAGCAGATATCGACATTCCTGGTCAACTATCGGTAATAGGTTTTGATGAGATCCCTATGGTGGATCTGTTTAAAGTGCCAGTTTCAGTTGTTAAGCAAGACGCTTATCAGATTGGGTGGGAGACAGCAAAACTAGCGATAGAGGCGGTGTCAGAACACCATGATAAGCCGCATAAAGTGGTTGTACCTTGTACATTGGTAAGACGCAGCTCCTGTTCGGTTCCGATGATTTCATAAGAAATAGCAGGGGCCTTTTAGTGCCCTCGCGTTGAGTTATTCGTTTGACGTATGTTCAATCATCACCGCCGAAATGACCTAACTATTATTGCTAGCAAAGAACCTTTGTCGGAACTCGCTGATTTTCTGTTGATAGAGCGTCTGCCATTGAGCGTCGGTGAGCCCTGCATAATCAGTTTTTCTTTGCCGCGAGAGCTGACTTTCAAGCTGATTGAGTTCGATGTGGTAGTCTCGGATTCTATTTTGCTGTGTCGTCACTTGCCGCTCCCTGTTTCGAATATCCTCTCTCTGCTGCGGCGACAAATAGGTACGTTCAAGTTCAGCAATAAAGGCGCTTTTTTCATTTTCACTCATACTGTCTGGTAATGAACTCACCGCTTTTTCGAACTTCGCTACATCGGTGTTCAAGCCTAAATCATGTTCTTGGGATGCTTCTAAAAGCGCCTCAAACGCCTCACGATATTGCGTTGGACTTTCTAGTGTCAGGTCTTGCTGTTTTAGTTGGAAATCATAAGCCGCAAATTCATCGCTCAGCAAAACCTCTGCCCATTCTCCCCATACAAGTTTAGCTTGGTGTTTAAATTGAGCGATACGTGATGCTAGTGACTGATTGCTTTCAAAGACCACAGTGCCAAGCCTTTGCTGCCACAGTCGACTGAGCTCAGGATAGTTTTTGGTAAGCTCAAAGTAATGTGGGGTCATGATTTGCCTTAGAGCGATGAGGCTGTCCTCGCAGTTACTCTGAGACAAACAGGTGCGCCAGAAGGACTCGAGTGACTCAATGAGCATTTTACCTTTTGTAGATTCAAGCTGATGAGCGTAGTGTTCAAGGCTGGTAGTTAGCCGATCTTGTTTTCTAGTCTTTGGTAATGTAGGTCTGCCAGCAGAGACTTTACTCGTTGAATCAGTAATCAGAACGGCGTTGTTTGTGTCTTCTTCTGCTCTTTTGGGGGGCGTGTCTTGGGTGAGAGGCGGGTTAATACTGTTAACATACAGCATCACTGTGCCCGTCAAAATGACGGACACAGTTAATAAGACCAGGCGCTTCATGGCTTAATCGCCGCCGCAACTGGGAAATGATCTGACAGGTTGTAATGCTTCCACAAGCTATCGTCGGTTGAGCGTAGCCAGAATACATTGGCTCGATGGCGCTCAAGTTGGCAATCATCTGCTGGTAATCATCTGGGAATTTTCGCTTGTTAACATTGAAGTCTCCGCTGTAAACCACGGTCTCGTGAGCGGGAATATTTAATGAATGCGCGAGTGCCTTCATTTGTTGAAACTGCTTTTGCCTAAATGCACGCGCTGTATCCGTGTCAAACGAAGCGGTGTGTGTAGCAAAGATATGGTATGCCTCGCCACCTTTAATGACCTCAGCATAATTGACTCCTTTGTCTGCGAAGCAGTCAGTGCCAGAGCAGTCAGGAAACACATATTGTGCCTCGTTAACGATAGGGTAGCGGCTGACAATAATGACGCCACCGTCGTAGATGTTGATGCCTTCTTTATCTAGCATCTTAGTTTGGTAGGGGTACTCTTTTGCCAACTCTCGCAGAAAGGCATCTCGGCCGCTAGCAAATACTTCTTGGAGTGCAAGCACATCATGGCCCTTGACGTAGTTGGGCAGCAGTTCGTAGCGATCGCCTATGTGTGAAGCGATAGCTGGAAGCGCCCAAATGTTGTACGTCATCAGCTTTAGGTTTTTATCGTTGCTGTCGATGGTTTCATCAACTTTTTTTGGGGTGATGGTGTAGTAAAAATCGTCGTAACGAGCCGTCTTGACTGACTTAAACGCTAGCTCCGTACCGCTACCAAAGGCGTTGGTAGCTTTTCTGTGTATATCGCGATCATCTTTGAGTTCTAGATCGACATCTGCTGAAGAGACACCATATTCGATGGTGGAATTGTACCAATGTCCCTTCATCACTTGACTGAGAGTGATGCTCTCACCCGTTGGATTAGAAACCACAGTCTCAAACTGATAGGTGTGATTAGATTTTACTCCTTCCCAGCGATTGAAACTAAGCACTGCCTTGGTCTCCCAAGGACCTAGTGTTTGCACATGTTGTTGCCATTCTTCACCGTAATTGAGCTCTGCGGTTCCTTGGTGTTGTACTTGAATAGTCAGTGGCTGAGCGGAGTTATTCGTAAGGTAGACATCGGTATCTGCGACGCTTGGTAGCGTGAGTAAGCTACCAAACAAGAGGATTAACTTGTTGTAATTCATTTTGATATCCGTGGTTTAGAGTGGAGTAATTATTCTTTATTTATCTGTATGACTTGCACGTTAAATCCGTATGACAATAGTTGCTTATTGATTGAATGTGATCATTTCAAATGAGGTTGATATGCAAATGTGGGCACAGTTTCAGATTTTTTAAAATGCACTTTGGCGACCTAAAAATTGCTCTACTACGCTGATTGACTCATCGGAGGTCTGACAAGGAAGATAGTAATGAAACACATATCAATGCTTATTTTGTGTGCGGCAATAGCCCTCAACGCACAAGCAAAACTGTTTGGTCATCAGTCTGGGTATACACAAACCAAATACCCCATAGTCTTGGTTCATGGGCTATTTGGTTTTGATTCCTTAGCGGGATTTGACTACTTCTATGGCATCCCGCAAACGTTGAGTAAGGATGGAGCTAAAGTGTTCGTCGCGCAGATTTCAGCGACCAACAGCTCTGAGGTACGAGGTGAGCAATTACTTACTCAGGTAGAGAGTGTATTGGCGATTACTGGCGCGAAAAAGGTCAATCTTATTGGACATAGTCATGGTGCGCCTACTGCTAGATATGTTGCTTCGGTAGCTCCAGAGATGGTGGCCTCTGTGACCAGTGTCGGTGGTGTTAATAAGGGCTCTAAAGTGGCAGATTTGGTGCGCAGTACCGTCCCTGAAGGCTCTGCCGCGGAAGCAATTGCGGTAAAACTAGCGGGTGGATTGACCACACTGATTGGTTTGCTCTCTGGTGGCTCCGATTTACCGCAAGACGGACTGAGCTCACTTGAAGCGCTCACAACAGAGGGGTCACTGGCGTTTAACGCCCATTATCCAGAGGGTGTACCGACTTCAACCTGTGGTGATGGTGACTGGCAAGCAGACAATGGCGTTTATTATTACTCTTGGACAGGCACCTCGACCTACACCAATGTGCTCGACCCTGCTGACCCGGCAATGCTCATCCTAGGACTGGCCTTTGATGAACCGAATGATGGTCTGGTGGGTCAGTGCAGTACTCACTTAGGTAAGGTGATTGGCGACGATTACAAAATGAATCATCTTGATGAGATCAACGGCCTGCTTGGTATTCACCACTTGTTTGAAACCGACCCAAAAACCTTATACCGACAACACGCCAATCGACTCCAGCTTCAAGGACTCTAGCCATGCGAATGACAACCAAAGTGCTGATGCTCCTGTCCGTTGTCAGTCTCGCTGTTGCGGGCTCTTGGATTTGGACTGAAACCCGCGATAGCTCGGAGCTGCCAATACAGGCGTCCTCTCAACAGGATACTCAAGTCGATGAGGGGTCACTTCGTGACACCTTCGATTACTTTTTGTCTGATACTAGTCAAACTGACGTGAAGACAATCGAGCAAAGGTTTGAACATTACAGCGACAATTCTACTGGAATGGACCCTGTACTGTTTAAGAAATTCATCCAATACAAAGCCGCATTGGTAGATCTGGGTGCAACGGAAGACTTCAATGCTCTGCATCAGCAAATCTTGGCACTTCAAGCGCGCTTTTTTACCGTTGAGGAGCGGCAACGTTTATTTGCAGAAGAAAACCAAATGCGAGAGCTTGCACTTAGGCAAAAAGAGCTAAAACAGATAGCGCAGAGCCCAGAAGAGTACCAGCAGATGTGGCAACAAGAATTAGCGCAACTGTCCCCAGGGCTTCAGCAAAGCTATTACAACGCGAGCTTACTGACTGCGCTCAATGAGACAAACTCTATGGATGCGCAAAGTCAGTTCTTAGTTCGCGAGTCATTAGTTGGTACTGAAGCGAGCCAAAGGTTGGCGGCATTGGATGAAAAACGGGCACAGTTTGAGCAAAGCGTTCAAAGCTATATGTTGGCGCGAGCTGAGATTATCGATAACGAATCGTTGTCGGAATATGGCCGGGAGCAAGCCATCGCGGAACTTAGAGAGCCTTTGTTTGATAGCCGCCAGACCCGTCGAATCGAAGCGCTGGAGCGAATTTACGACCAAAAACGGATATCGGCACCCTGAACATGAGAGCTATTGCGGTATAAAGCGCGCAATGCCGAGAGGCAAGCGCGCTTTTAAACGAGTTAAGGCTTAACCTTTCGCCTTAAAGGTGACTTGGTATTCACCAAAGCCTTCGTACTGAATCGTGGTTGGCTTATCGAATGCCACTTCAACAATGCCACAGTAAGAGCCGGTGATGATCGCTTCGCCAGCTTGGAAGTCAACGCCACGACGTGTCATTGTGTTGATCAGCCAGTAGATTGGCGTTTGTGCAAGTTTGTTTGGATGCTCACCCGCGAAGGTTTGTACATCGTCGCCTTGAGAAACTGCAATATTGATACTTGCTGCATCAAACGCTTTTTCGCGAGGGAGCTCAGGACCGATGAACAGACCTTGGTTGACTAGACAGTCAGCCAGCTTCTCATAGAATTCAGCGCCGCTGTCGTCAGCAAAACGTGACTGCATCAACTCTAGCGCCATGTGGCAAGAGCCAATCGCGTCGTTGATCTGCTCTTCACTGTAGCCTTCAGGGTTAGCCGGTAGGGCTTTGTTCAGTACGAATGCGATCTCTGGCTCAACACGTGCGACGTTGTTGTCAGCAAACAGCTCACACACTTCGCCAGTCTGTACACTACCAGCAAAGATCGGCGCTACGACGAACTTATCATCTGCTAAAGGAAGCAGACACTTCCAACCACCCACTTTGTCACTGTGGATATCAATCATTGAAGATTGGATTTGCAGTGCATCGTCGAGTGTTTTCGGGCGTTGTTTCTCATCAAGACGTGGTGCTTTAGTACCCGCCACACGGCGACTTAGCAGCTCAGAGGCTGCTTGCTTGAAAGTATTTGTCATATTATATCACCTATATAAGTTTGAAATGATGATAGCTGATTTTCACAAAAATAAATAGCTAGAGAGAACGCTGAATGAGACGCCCATCACTCGTCGGTAGCTATTTGGGAAACACCTGACAGCTTTTCTCTGAAGTCCGCACGCTTTGTTCTTATAAACTCAATAAACAACAGAGATTTAAGCGGCAGGTGGCGTTTGTCCGGGTAGACTAGCTGCATGGTTCTGTCTTGCGGAACCCAGGGTTCAAGCAGAATTTCTACGTCCTTGCTTAGTAGCTCATCACGTAGCAGAGAGTACGGTAGATAGCAGATGCCAGCATTGTTTAGCATGAGTGCTTTCGCTACGTTGAAATCATCTGAAACGATATCGGACTGATTGTTGATTTCTACTTCCTCTCCGTTAAAGGTAAACCGCCAAGGAAGAAAGTAACCTTCGACATGATTGCGAATACAAGGTAACTGATAAAGATCGATAGGGTGGGAGGGCTTTCCGTATTTAGCGCAGAATGATTTTGACGCCGCGAGCACGTATTTCACTGGAGAGAGTGTCAGCGCGACAAGGTTTGAGTCATGAAGCGGACCAAGTCGAAACGCAAAGTCGATACTTTGCTTAGTCAGATCCTGAAAGCGGTTCGAGGACGCAAGATTAATTCGAATGGTCGGGTAAAGAGCGCGAAACTCCGCTAGCATTGGCGCGAGCAAATCCTGGCTTAGCGCCTTTGGTGCCGAAATCGTTAAAGTGCCAATGGGCTGATTTGCCATCTCTTCGGCATCGCTATAGAGCTCAGTGACGGTATCGGCAATCAGTTGAGCCTTGGGTAGCACCTGTGTACCGAGTTCTGTTAGTGACAGTGAGCGGGTTGAGCGGTTCAGTAACTTCCCACCAAGGTCGTGTTCGAGCTGCTGAATCTTTCGACTGACCGTCGTCGTGGGGACATTTAATTGTCTTGCAGCCTCAGCAAAGCTTTTCAGTTCCACAACTTTAGCGAACAAAGGCAGCGCAGAAAGTTCTTTCATTTCAGTACGACTCTTATTATCCCAAATAAGGGATAGTAAAGTTCATTTTAACCCTCTAATCAATATTTATGGGCTTAGTTATAGTAAATCCATACCAAGGCAGCGAGCTGCTCAACGGGTAAAACTGACACAAGAACCAAGGGGTTGATGATGGAAATTTTAGTACTAGGCGCAACAGGTAACACGGGCTCAGAAGTGGTTAAACAGCTAAAAGAGGCGGGCGCCGATTTCGGTATCATGGCACGCAGCGCGGACGCCGCAAATAAGCTGGACCTTAACCCCAACCAAGTTCGCGTCAGCAACTACGATGATGTTGAGACAATGACTCAGGCTCTAGAGGGAGTGAAGAAGATCTATGTGGCGATGCCTGCTCACCCTAGCAACCAGCAGTGGATTGAGAACACGGTAGCAGCCGCAAAAGCAGCGGGTGTTGAACTTATTGTTAAGCTATCTGGTATGGGAGCGAAAGCAGATGCTGGCTCTGAGATTATCCGTACCCACGTTTTAACAGATGATATCGTCAAAGCGTCAGGTATTGCTTATACCATTGTTCAGCCAAACTCGTTTTTCCAGAATCTGTATGGCAGCCTGCCAACGATCAATGCAATGGGGCAGTTTTTCTTACCTTTGGCACAAGCGAAGCAGAGTGTTATTGATATTCGCGATGTCGCTGCGGTTATTGTCACTGCATTGACGCAATCTGGGCACGAAAATCAAACCTACCTTATTTCCGGTCCAGAAGCGCTGACCTTTGCTGAACAGGCGGCGATCTTGACTGAAGTTTCTGGCAAGCAGATTGACTATATCGCAGTGCCTCAAGAGGCGGCTGAGTCGGCAATGAAAGAGGCGGGTATGGACAACTGGACAGCTAAGAAACTCGCAGAAATTATGGCTTGGTTTGGAGAGGGACACTACGCATCGGTTACCGATACGGTGGAGCGAGTGACTGGCAACAAGCCAAGAACGTTTAGAGCGTTTGCAGAAGAGTTTGCAGTGGTGGTCGAAAAATAATCAAGAAGGAGAGCCTCGGCTCTCCTTCCTCGTTTAACAGTGATACCTTGTCGATATTAGTTGTTTGTTGCTGTTTTCACGACTTTTTCTTCCACTGAGTCATCGACAGCTTTGACGAGTAGTAAGCCCACACCCAGCACGATGGCACCACACAACACAAAGGTCATTCGTCCCCAAAGTGGGTTTGGCAAGGCAAACATTGCGATAACGCCGATACCTGATACCGCAATCAATGAGCCCAGCATTTTACGCTGTTTGTTATCCAGCTTTTTCTGCTCTGTGGAGTCGCTGACTAGTGGAGTTGCCAAGTTGTTGAAGAACTTATCGACATCTTTTTGACGCTGTTCTTCAAGCGGTTTGTAGAACAATGTAGTCAGACAGAAGAACCCTGCTGTAATTACCATGTGTGCGACCAAGCCTATAGCGACTTTTGCGTCTGCCCACTCACGTTTTGTTAGCTCATTTAGACCAAACCAGGCTTCGATGTGATCAGCGGTAATCATAAAGCCAACAATGTAAGAGACAATGGCACCAACCAATAGCGTGCCCCAGCCAGCCCAGTCAGGCGTTTTCTTAACGAAGAAACCGCAGAATGCAGGGATGGTCATCGGGAAGCTGATTAATGCGCCCACGTACATCATGGTATCGAACAGGCTTAATCCTTTTAGAGAGTTGATGAACAGCGCAATCAAAATGATGACTAAGCCAAATACGGTTGATGTTGCTTTAGAGACAAACATTAGCTCTCTTTCTGTCGCATTAGGGCGCAAGATAGGCTGGTAGAAGTTCATCACAAAGATGCCCGAGTTGCGGTTTAGGCCCGAGTCCATCGAAGACATGGTCGCAGCGAACATGGCCGCGATAAGTAGACCCACCATACCAACAGGCATGTATTTTTCTACGAAGTATAGGTAGGCAAAGTCACCTGCTTTTTTACCTGCATCAGGGTATTGAGCCGCAAGATCAACGCCTTGTCCGGCAATAAACCAAGAAGGCATAAACCAAATAACCGGACCCATGGTCATCAACACACACGCTAGTAGCGCCGCTTTTTTAGCGTTTTTCGAGTCTTTTGCTGCTAGGTAACGGTACGAGTTGAGCATGTTGTTAGTGATACTGAACTGTTTCAGGAAGATACAGAATGCCCAGATACTAAAGATGCCTAGATAGTTTAAGTTGTTACCAGAAACAAACGATGCTCCTTCTTGTACTGGGAAGTTATCGATAATTTCACCAACCCCGCCGCCATGAATCACCGCGACGACAGCACAGGTAATGGTTACAGCCATGATGATAACCATCTGCATGAAGTCAGAAGCGATAACCGCCCAAGATCCGCCACTTACCGACATGACAAGTACAACGAGACCGGTTAAAACAATCGTTGTCGTCATATCAAACCCGAAGATACCCGAAGCAATGATCGCTAGACCATTTAACCAGATACCAGCTGAGATAACGCTGTTCGGCATTGAAGACCATGTGAAAACTTGCTCGTTTTTGGAGCCAAAGCGCATGCGAATCGCATCGATTGGTGTAACAACGCGCAGTTGGCGAAACTTAGGGGCGAAGTACAAGTAGTTCATCAGATAACCAAATGCGTTTGCGACGAAGATGATCGCAACAGCAAAGCCATCTGAATATGCTTTGCCCGCTGCCCCGGTAAATGTCCAAGCACTGAACTGGGTCATGAATGCGGTAGCACCTACCATCCACCAAAGCATGTTACCGCCCCCGCGGAAGTAGTCACTGGTTGTGCAGGTAAATGTGCGGAACATCCAACCGATAGCGATTAGAAAAAGAAAGTAGATGCCGACAATAAAAGTATTGAGTTCCATCTTGGGTAATCTCACGTTCGTTGATATATGTCGACATCATATCTAGAGTTACTTTTAATTGTAGTATTATATTTTAATTGTGTGATGGTATAAAAAAATATAGAAAATTTAATATTGACGATAAGTGAATGGTGAAAATTAAAGTATATGAAAAGTTGGAATTTAATCTTTATAAAACATATGCTTATGATTATTTAATTCAGTGGTTTGATATTGTTTATAAGAGAAATTTGTCGTTATGGAAAGAAAGTTTATACCCAATCAACTTGAAGATGCAGGCTTGAACACCTGAAAATTATCATTGATTCGAGACGTCAGCGAGCCTGCAATCTCTGGAAGAGTCACCGTAAAGAATTGGGTAATGGCTTCCTTGAAATCCCGTTTACTTTTGAAGTAAACGTTATTCCTTGACTTCTCGTTCATAACCTTCCAAAGCCGCTCTATTGGGTTAAGATTCGGGCTGTAAGGTGGGAGATAATGCAGTTCAATATTAAGGACAAATGCCGCATCTCTGACTAAATCACTGCGGTGATATCCAGCTCCATCTAAGATGACATGGAGCTTGTGATTTAGCGGGTAGCTCTCTCTGAGTTTGCAGAAAAATCGAACCATGTTTTCACTGTTAATGCTGTCGTATTCGCTAACAATGGTCGCTCCAATATCTGATAGGTTCAGAGCACCAACAATGTTCAATCGGCTACGATTACCTGTTGTGTCCAGAACTTTACTTTGACCTGTACGTATCCAACCATGGGAGAGTTTGGTTGACAGTGTGGGGTGAACGGCATCGATAAACACTATCGATTCATCCTCGCCACAGCTTGCTTTCAGTGCTTCATAAGCCTCTATGAACGCTTGCTGTTTTTCCTCATCGAACTTATGTGGAACGCCTTTCGGCTGCTTGTAGCTGAAACCATTGTGATGAAGCCATTTGTTCATGCCAGGAACACTATAGTGAATCTGAAACCTTTCAAACACGTACGCAATAATCTCGGACGAATGGTGGTATGTATTTTCAGTTAGATGCTGAACCAACTCTTGGGTTTGCCGAGCCGATAGATAGCTTTGTGAACCGCCATTTTCAGGCTTGAGCTTGTTCGACTCTAGGTAATCTTTGATATGTTGTCGAACAGTGGATTCATGAATAAGAAGTGCGTCTGCAATTTCTTCGGGGCACCAACCATTACTCGCATGAATAACCGCTTTTATACGGTCACGAACTCGTCCGTCACGCGTTGTGCTGTGCTGGATTTTTCAGGGTGAGATCGTGAACGTTTTTTAATCAAAATTACGATCGATTTGACGATCACATTTAGCTGTGATCATATACTCCCTTTTAAGGGAGAGCATCATGCACATTGACCACTTCAAAGAACATTTTCAAACGATTATCGACCATCGCCAAGGTGCAAAGGTCACTTATTGCCTGTTTGAAGTCCTTTTTGGCTCACTATGTGCGGTAATTGCAGGCGCGAAAGGCTGGTTTGATATTCGTGAATACATTCTGGGTCATCATGATTGGTTTAAGCGTAATGACTTGTTTTTGAATGGCATTCCTGCGGATGACACTATTGCTCGTATCATCTCTACCGTTGAGCCAGAGCAATTTCATGAGTGCTTCGTTAACTGGATGTCATCAATACATACTCTTACCGAAGGTCAAGTGATTGCGATTGACGGCAAAACACTTCGCGGCTCATATAATCGTGAAGACAGGACCAGCACCATTCATATGATCAGCGCCTATGCGTCGTCAAACAAGCTCGTACTAGGACAGCTAAAGACTGAACAAAAAAGCAATGAAATTACAGCGATCCCTGAACTGATAAAGATGCTCGATATCAAGGGAGCCCTAGTAACTATTGATGCTATGGCCTGTCAAACCAAGATTGCTAAAGCCATTGTAAATCAAGGTGGAGACTACTTGCTTGCTGTAAAAAGCAACCAAGGAAAACTCCGACAAGCAATCGAAAAGGCATTCTCTTCGCAGCGAGTTAATATGGCTGATGACATCTCTCTTGAGCAAGGACACGGCCGCATAGAGTCTCGCCAATGCTATGTTTTTGACAGTACCGAACTTGAAGGTAACTTCTCTCGCTGGAAAGGCTTGAAGAGCATTGTAATGGTTGAAAATTTTCGCCTAGAGAAAGGTAAATCTGTCGACCTAGAGTACCGTTATTACATCAGCTCTAAAGAGCTTAGTGCAGAGCAAGCAGCTATGGCAGTCAGAGAACATTGGGGCATAGAATCAATGCACTGGGTACTTGATGTCACCATGAATGAAGATGCGTGCCAGATATACAAAGAGCACGGTGCAGAGAACCTATCATGTCTACGTCATATGAGCTTGAACATGCTCCGAGAAGAGCCAACCAAGCTAAGCATAGTAGGGAAACAAAAGCGATGTATGATGAATACGTCCATGCTAGAGGCAGTATTAAGTGCTGGTTTTAGTCAAATGGCGAAAAACTAGACACTCATGCGGTCGCCCTGCTGGATTTTTAGTTCCTGCTTTTGTTCATTGGTCAGAGTAATTTTCATAGTTGCTAGCATGATCCTCTATTCAGGAAAAATCAAGCGTCTTCAATGATCACGGGTATAGTTGCATCGAAATAAAAAGATTTTGTAGGGGTAAAACTGCTATTTATATTCGAGCTTTTATAAGTAAATATATTCTCATCAAATGAGAATATATTTACTGAAGGATTATGAAATGAATAACTTAGTCTAGAATTACGTTATTTTACGAGTTTGGAGACATACGGCACATTGCGCAGCTTATCTTGCCAAGGTAAGCCGTAACCGACGAGTAGGTCGTCGTTTTCCATTTCATAAGCGTAAAGCTGAGGGAAAGGGATATCGACTCTGCCTGGCTTCACAAACAAAGTGGCAATCGACAACGTTTTTGGTTGATAGTGAGTCGACAAATACTCGACCAGACGTTTCATGGTACCGCCAGACTCAATGGCATCGTCAATGACGATAACATCTTTGCCTTCAATCTCGATATTTTGGTGATAAACAATCTCGGACTGATTGTTTCGATCGCCGGGTGTGTGTGGGCATGAAATGGTATCCATGCGAACTTCTATTTCCAGCTGTCTGACTAGGTCTGCAGTGAATAAGATGCCGCCTGGTACGACAGAGATGACGACGACCTCTTCGAACTGTTGATTGATAAGCTCAGCGACTTTCTTTGTGCCAGTTTGGATCTGCGCTTCACTCAAAACGAGCTCGCCTAAATGCCGATTACGCATAGTTTTTCTCCGTTAAGCCGCGATTTAAAAATGCGGCATGTCTTTGATTATCCACACCCTAGCACTCGGTATAGAAGCGGACGAGTGAGTTGTTACTTGCTTAGCAGAGAAATGATGAGTACTTCTCAACTCTATTCAGTGATACTTGCTGAATGATTAGCGCTCCCATATTGGTGGGTTGCCCATTTTGTCGATAAGATAATCAATGAACAGACGCACTTTTGGGCTCAGAGCGTTCGCTTTAGGATAAACGAGCCAAATGGAGGTATTGTCTTCTACCTCGTAGTCAGGCAAAACTCTCACCAGTTTTCCAGTCTTTAGCTCATGGAATACACTCCAATACGCATTCATAGAAATACCAATCCCAGCAACGGTAGCAATTCGCATACTGGTGCCATCGTCGCAAATAAGCCGTATCTTGCTGCTATCGGGAGGGAAAGTGGCACTACTGTCCGATTCGCTGTGTAGTTTTCTCGGTTTGGTGTCCTTGAACATGATGATGTCATGATTGACCAGTGAGAGTGGCTCTGCTGGCATCCCTTTTCGAGACAGATAGTCGGGTGATGCGCAAAGTAGGCGGCGATCATTCGCAAGCTTACGTGCGCGCAATCCGCTGTCTTTGACGGCGCTGTTTCTTAGCGCGAGATCGATGCCGTGGTCGATGATGTTTAACTCTTGATCACCCAGTTTGAGATCGATAGTGATATTCGGATATCGGTCTAGAAATTCGGGCAAGACAGGAACGATATAGAGCTGAGCAAACGTGCTTGAGACAGCAAAACGAATGGTCCCTGACGCTTCATCCAGTTCCTTACCGATCACACTCAAAGCAGCGTCGTGTTGCTTCAATATCTCTTTCGCATACGGTAGAAACTGCTCGCCTTGAGTAGAAAGTGTGATTTTTCGCGTAGAGCGGTGGAACAAGTCGGCGCCTATCTGGTTTTCTAACTTAGATAAGCGAGAGCTCGCAATCGCGGGGGCGAGCCCTAGCGATTTTCCGGCTGCGCTGATGTTGAGCACTTCCGCGACCTTGATAAACAGTCGCAGACTCTCTGTTTCCATAGACCTTGTTTCCTAAGTATTTGAACGCAATGACCTAACGGTTTAGAAGCAAAGTATAGTCCAACAATTACCCGAAAATGCCGAATTCTCAATCGTGAAATGCGGCCTAATCCTTTGAGAGTTTCCTTCCTAAAGTTGTTGCTGACTCCAACACAAACTCGTTCACAGGTTGCCACTTGACCAGTTGGAGCAGGATAAGAGGGATAGACCATGGAATATAAAAACTTCTCGACATTTTCTGTTGAGATCGACAATGGTATTGCTTGGGTGACGATTGATTACCCGCCAGTGAATGTACAAGGGCAAGAAATGTTGGCTGACTTGAGCAGCTTAGCTTTGCGCCTCGAACGCGATAGAGAGGTAAAAGTCGTGGTGTTCCAGTCGGCGAATCCAGATATTTGGGTTTGTCATTACGACACCAATTTGCTTCGCGATATGTCAATGGATACGGTACCACGAGATGAAGCTAAGCTCTTGGATCTACAAGCCGTATTGGAGCGAATCAGTAAGCTTCCTCAAGTCACCATTGCTAAAATTGAGGGCTTCGCTCGCGGCGGCGGTCATGAGTTCGCACTGGCGTGTGACATGAGGTTTGCTGCGCGAGGTAAATACAAGTTTATGCAGATGGAAGTCGCAATGGGGATCTTACCTTGTGGTGGCGGTGCTTCACGTATGGCTCGCCAAGTGGGCTTGGGGCGCGCGCTTGAGATTATCTTGAGTGCCCGAGATTTTGATGCCGATGAGGCAGAAGCGTACGGCACCATCAACAAAGCGTTAGAGCCGGACGAAATTGGGGAGTATGTGGAAAATCTCGCGCGCCGTATTGCTCAGTTCCCAGCCGAATCCATTAACGCTTGTAAACAGACGGTTTATGAATCTATTGATAAGCCCATCGATGATGCACTTAAGGCTGAGGCTTACTGGCTATACCAAGCGACGAGTAAAACGGCGGCGATCAAACGTTTTACTTGGGCAGATGAGCAAGGGGCACAGTTCGACCTTGAAAATCAGAAGAATTGGGAGAAATTGGTCATCGACATCCAAGACATTAAAAATGAAGACTAAAATTGGAAAGGTAGAAAAAGAGCAGGCAAGCCGAGTGGTCTGCCTTCTCTTTTTGCTGTCCCATCCCCAATAAAACTGTGATACTTTCCTGTCTTCACACGGACTCATTGAATTGTTCTAGGTGTCAGAATATATGGAAAAGATCTATTTTGCTGGTGGATGCTTGTGGGGAGTGCAGGAGTTTATGCGTCACTTGCCAGGTGTGATTAACACGCAAGCTGGCAGAGCCAATGGCACAACCGACAATACAAAAACCGAGTACGACGGCTATGCGGAGTGTGTGTTGACCGAGTTCGACCCCGAGCAAGTCTCTGTTGAGCAGCTCATGGATTTCTTTTTTGAGATCATCGACCCGTATAGCCTTAACAAACAAGGTGAAGATGTAGGGACGAAATACCGCACTGGAGTTTACAGTGTGAATCCTAAGCATTTAAAGCTTGTTGAGCGGTATATTGCGGCTCGTCCAGACGCAGAAAAAATCGTGGTTGAGGTGCTGCCGCTTAGCAATTACGTCAAGAGTGATGAAGAGCATCAAGACCGATTGACCCTGCGCCCCAACGATTATTGCCA
The DNA here is from genome assembly GCF_059725495.1 of Vibrio sp. KUL80. Classification (NCBI taxonomy): domain Bacteria; kingdom Pseudomonadati; phylum Pseudomonadota; class Gammaproteobacteria; order Vibrionales; family Vibrionaceae; genus Vibrio; species Vibrio sp. KUL80. The sequence continues at coordinate 894,308 of NZ_AP045842.1, read as the reverse complement.
CATTCCCAAAAATCTACTTCACAAGTATAAGCGATAGACACGCGTCGTTTTTGCTATCCAATTACTTTGGCGCGTTTCTTTGTGATGGGTCGCGCTGAAATGCCTGAATGAGTGTATTTGGGTCTAGACTTTCGCGTTGCTGTTTTGCCCCTTCCGCCCACCATACGAGTTGAGCCATGGTTCTATTCATATAGCTGTCCCACTCATTCTGAGCTTCCTCGCTGTTTGCTCTGCCTTCCTCTTCAAACACAGTGGCGGCATTTGGAATATGGACCATCGAAGAAACTGGCAGACAGCCAAGCTCTGAGAGGAAAGTTCGCATCGAGACTGCGGCTCTGGCTCCGCCCCATTGACCAGCAGAATAAGTGACGATAGCACTTGGCTTGTAAGAAAATAGTGAACTGCCGAAATGATTGAGAAGGTGCGCTAACGCAGGACTCATAGAATGATTGTATTCGGGTGAGATCATCACGTAGCCATCGGCTTCAGCAATTTTGTCGGCAAGCTGTTTTAGATCGGCAGGAACCTGTTTGCGACTATAGGCAAACTCGGGTTTAAAAATCCCACCAAGGTCGAGATCTAGCGGATCGATGATTTCTACATCGTGTTTTGGATAGACTCTTTTCAAAAGTGATTCGCAGGCAAGACTCACTCTGGCACCAAGCCGAGCAGGGCGAGGGGGTGTACTCTCACGAACAGATCCAAGAAAGACTAAGAACTTCATTATTGCCGATTCCGTGCAGTTTCAAAATTAATTAACCCAAAGCATATACAGATACCAAGGGCATTCAAAGCAGGTTTTTATAAGTGGCTAGGATCGGTAACCGAAAAACTGTGACCGCTCTCTTGAAGTACACGAGAGGTAACCATAAATGTGCAGGACATGATCACAAATTCTATCGCTTCTCATTGTTCTTGAGGCTCATCTGTTGATAATTACCACCAAAGTTAACGTTAACATTTTAGCTTTCATGAGAAGAGATTGCCTGGTCTCTTTTATTTTTGGATACAAAAGTTAACGTTAACATTGTTGTCTGCATTAGACGTTGAAGCTAATCTTATTAGATGCCCTACGAGAGGTTGCCATGAATTTTGGTAAGAACAGAAACTTTATACTCCTCAGCGCCACGCTGTTTTTCTTCTTTGTCACTTGGTCATTTTGGTTTTCATTATTTCCAATTTGGCTGAGTCAGCATCTGGGACTGGATGGTGCTAACACCGGCATCATTTACTCGCTAAACGCAATTGGCGCACTGTGTTTGCAGCCGCTTTATGGCTACATTCAGGACCGTCTTGGTCTAAAAAAACATTTGATGTGGTTCATTGCTGCACTCCTTGTGTTTGTTGGTCCGTTTATCATCTTTATCTACGGTCCATTACTGCAAGCCAATATCTTCATGGGTGCGGCAGCCGGTGCTGTTTATCTTGGTGCTGCTTTCTTTGCTGGTGTCGGAGCTATAGAGACCTATGTAGAGCGCGTTGGACGTGTGTCTAACTACGAGTTTGGTAAAGCACGTATGTGGGGTTCATTGGGTTGGGCATTCGCGACCTTTTTTGCTGGCACTTTTATCAACATCAACCCCAATATCAACTTCTGGTTAGCCTCTCTATCTGCGGTTATTGCTGCGATCATGATTATGCTGGTTAAGTTTGATGACACCTCTTCACAGCAAGATGTCGAAACTAACCCAGTAAAAGTCGCTGACCTGTTTGCGCTGGTGAAAATGCCTCGCTTCCACGCTTTTGCACTGTACATCTTCGGCTGTGCCTGTATCTACGGTGTGTATGATCAACAGTTTGCTATCTACTTCTCTTCGCAGTTCCCGACCGTAGAAGAAGGTAACCGTATGTTTGGGTACTTAAACTCTCTGCAGGTGTTCCTTGAAGCCGGCGGTATGTTCTTAGCGCCATTTTTTGTAAACCGTGTCGGTGCCAAGAACTCGTTGGTTATAGCGGGCTTTATCATGGCTACCCGTATTATTGGTTCAGGACTTGTCGATGGTCCAATCGGTATCTCAGCGATGAAGCTTCTCCATGCGGTTGAGCTACCCATTCTTCTCATTGCAGTATTCAAGTACTTCAGTAAGAACTTTGATACTCGCCTAGCCTCGACTTTGTACTTGTTTGGCTTTCAATTTGTGATTCAAGTGTTCACCAGCATCTTGTCTCCGATGGTTGGTTTGTCGTACGACGTCATGGGCTTCCAACAAACGTATCTCATCTTGGGTTGTGTTGTCGCTGTCTTTGCCACTGTGTCTATCTTCACTCTGGTCAGCGACAAAGTACCGTCAGTGAATGACGACGAGAACACCCAGTCGAAGTCCGGTGACCAGTCTCTAGCCACCGCATAATTCATTCTTTTCTTATTTTCCCCTCTCTCATTGAGAGAGGGTCTATGCAAATTTCGGAGTTTTTCATGATCAATGATACGACTAAAGCGAATCAGACCTTAGCGACAGAATCGGCAACGTTGAAGTGCCATCATCGTCCAGGCTTTCACATTGCTGCGCCTGCTGGGTGGATTAATGATCCGAATGGACTCTGCTTTCACAATGGACTGTACCACGCCTTCTACCAACATCACCCATACTCATCAGATTGGGGACCAATGCACTGGGGCCATGTGACCTCAACAGACATGGTGCATTGGGAGCACCAGCCTGTTGCATTAGCTCCAGGAGACGAGGGCACCTGTTTCTCGGGCTCTGCTGTAACTGATGGTGATACGCTCGCGCTGCTTTATACCGGTCATTCTTGGCTGGGTGAAGAGGGCGATGACACGAAAATGAAGCAGATTCAGTGTCTCGCGACGAGTGAGGATGGTATTCACTTTGAGAAGCAAGGCATTGTAATTCCTGATGCACCAAAAGCTGATATGGTGCACTTTCGTGACCCTAAGGTATGGAAGGAAGACGGTCTCTGGCATATGGTCGTGGGCATGAAAGATGGAGACCAAGGCCAGATTGGTTACTATCAGTCTGACGATCTGCGCCATTGGAACTACAAAGGTGTCATGGCAGAAGCGAAAGAGGGCATTGGTTACATGTGGGAGTGTCCAGATTTCTTTGCTCTGGATGACAAACGCGTTCTAATCTGTTCGCCAATGGGTATGGAAGCGGATGGTTATAATAATCTGAACTTCCATCAAAACGGTTACATGGTTGGTGACCTCGACAAAGAGCGAGGTCGCTTTACCTTTGATAAATTTGTTGAGCTAGACTTCGGTCACGATTTCTATGCATGTCAGACGTTCGATGCCGAGGATGGTCGCAAGGTGGCGATGGCGTGGATGGATATGTGGCACAGTGAGATGCCAACCAAAGCTCGAGGCTGGTGTGGTGCATTAACACTGCCACGCGAGCTTAAGCTGGATGAAGAAGGCAAGATCTGGCAAACACCTGTTAAAGAGCTTGAAGATCTGAGAGTAGAGCAGTTTGATACATCCGCACTTCGCAAAGTAGATAGCCAAATGTTAGAGACTGGCATTCGCGGTGACTTGCTTGAAGTCAAAGCGCGCTTTTCTCTTGCTGGTGCGACGGCAGAACGCTTTGGCTTTATGCTGCGTGTCGGAGATGTGCCATTTGAGCGTACATTAGTGGGATATGACCGAATGGCGAAGCGTGCATTTCTTGATAGAACGTTATCGGGAGAAGCGGTGACAGGTGTGCGCAGTATTGATATTGATACCGCTAATAACTCGGTGGATATTCACCTGTTCCTAGATCGATCTTCGGTAGAAGTGTTTTTGAACGAGGGCGAGCAGGTGATCACAAGTCGTATTTATCCATCTGAATCGAGTCTAGATTTCAAACTGTTTGCAGAGAACGGAGTGGTGGAACTAGAAGCTCTCGATGTTTGGCAGCTAAAGGATATTTGGAAGTAAGAGATAAAAACAGGGAGCAAAGCTCCCTGTCTTTATGTGGATTCTCGTTCAATTAACGGACAGGGTAACTTGATCAAACCTGTCTCTTTTCGTTTCTCAATGATGTGCAGCGCAGCTTGGCGACCTAACTCGTGATGGGGCAACTCTATGGTGGTTAAGCCTGGCACGAAAAGATCAGCGATTTCGTCCATGTTGTCATACCCAAGTATTGCGACATCTTCTGGTATCGCCTTTCCGATACGGTGCAGGTGCATATATGCCACCAAAGCAACGCGGTCATTTCCACAGACAATGCAATCAAAGTCGTAATTTTCAGCTAATGCATTGTCAATAATGGTGATGGTGTCGTGGTAGTCGCACGGGTCATTCATATAGCGCCAGCGATAAGCTTCTAAATCGGGTACCGCTTGCTTAATTCCTTGTTGACGTAATGTCACTGCGGGTAGGGATTGGTTGAGCATGATAAACAGCGGCTTTTTATATCCCTTGGCAAGTAGATGTTGGATACCATGGAATTGGCCTAACTGATCGTCGGGGACATAACTTGGTATGCTTGAGTCTTTTGTAAAACAGTTGGCAAGTACCAGTGGCAGTTCTTTGAGGCGTTCCGGTACCACGACTTCGCGTAAACCCATGGTAGCAAACACAATTCCGGTTGGTTTGTGAGATAGAATTCGGTCCACGGTTTCATCGCTAGGGGCTGCGTCAAAGGTGTTGAAAATCAGCGAGTTCCAGCCTTGTGCCAGTGCAGTTTGCTCAATAGAGTGGTTGATGCCGACGGAGAATGGTGTCGTGGCGACTTCGAGTGCTAGTACACCTATGGTTGTGTCTTGATAACCTTGAACTCCCTTCGCACGCATTTTTTTGGCTGAGTGATCAGGCGTGTAGTTGAGGGTCTTTATTGCCTCATTGACACGTCTTAGGGTATCGGGCTTGACCTTCTCGGGAGAGTTGATAGCACGAGATACCGTCATCCACGATACACCTGCTAGCTTTGAAACGTCTTTGATTGATGCCATTGGGTTCTTTATTCAATACGCGAGCCCTAGAGTATAACGAGTTCTAGGGCTGCGGTTAAATGCTTTGGCATGGCAAACTGCCAATAACTGTGACCTCAGCGCTAAGCTTTCACTAGATTATCAGTCACAAACGTGCGGTTTCGTACTACGAGCCACAACACGCCTCCCACAATACCGATACACAGCTGAATCATTCCTAAGTTGGCAATTAACGACTCTGGTCGGATTGAGACAAGAACCATTCCGATAGACCCGCAGATCATGGCGAAGAACTGAATCAGGGCGACAGCAGAGCCAGTGTCTTTGTCTTGTTGATCGAGCATTAAGTTGGTTGCCGGTACGCGCATCATGATCACCATGAGTGTTGCAGGTGCGGCAAGCAAGGCGAATGCCCATGGCGAAGTGTCACCAAAGGTGAGTGTCATTACGCCTACCGCGACTAACACTGCAAAGCACCCAGAGATAACGTTCTGCACAGCAATGTGACGAGACAGCTTCATATAAATAGTCGGTCCAAAAGACGCCACAATGGCATTAAATGAGAAGAAGTAGCTAAACTGCTGCTCTGTCAAACCAAAGCCATTGATGTAGATATAAGAGCCTGCTGCGAGAAAGCCCATGAGCGCCATTGGTGCGATAGAGAAAATGCACAATAGAATTACAAAACGAGGGTTTCTAATCACCACACCAAGGCGGGTCCAGGAGCGGACTAATGAGCCCGTGTAACGAGTCTCGAGTGTTTCTTTATAGCAAAATGCAAGGATCGAGGCGCAGGCACCAAAGACAGCAAGGGTGATGAACATCATGCGCCACGAGGCAATTTGCAGCAAGAATGCACCGAGTACGGGAGCGACCATAGGTGCAATGATAACCAGTGACATGATGGTGGCCATAATCCGCTCACGCTCGCGTCCGTCAAACAGGTCTTTGACTACGGATGTCGAGACAACGGTAATGGCACTACCTGCAAATGCTTGTAGGACGCGAGCTGCAATAAGATGCTCGATATCATTGGACATTGCACAGGCAATGCTCGCTAGCATATAGCCGCCAATACCGGTCAGTAATATGGGTTTTCGCCCAAACTTTTCACTCAGCGGTCCCCAGAAAAGTAGACCAAGCGCATAGGTAACGAAATAGCTGCTTAGCGTCAGGTTAACCATGGATTCTGTGGTATCAAAGATGTCCACCATAGTCGGCAAGGCTGGCAAATAGAGGTCAATCGTCAATGGCGGGAATGCACTAATAATGACGAGAAAAAATAGCGTGCCTTTTTGCCCGAGGATGGGTTGGGTTTGTTTCAAGTTGTTCTCCTATAAACCGGGTTAGTAGCTCAGGTTGTTGTTGACGCGTTCTAATAACACTTTGAGAGTGTCCGCTTCGTCGTCAGAAAAACCCGTGAGCATTTCTGTCATCATTTCCATTTCAACTTGGTCGAGTCGTTTGAGCAGTTTTTCCCCTTTCTCACTCAGAGTCAGCTGAACCGAACGTCGATCGCTTGGGCTACTTTCTTTAATGATCAAGTCTTGTCTATGCAGCCTTGCAATGATTCTGGCGATCTGTGCTTTGTCACGATTCATAGATTCCACTAAAGCTTGTTGAGAGGCCCCGCCAAGAGCACGAATGTCAGACATTGCTTTGTGTTCTAGTGGAGAAAACTCGACTTTTTGTCTTGTCACTTCCGCAATCATCTTTCCACGGGTTTTCATTCTTATCTCGCGTAGCGCGTGATTGATGGCTCGATAATCTGTCATGGTGTATTCAATGGATGAATTAGTTGATCTAGTCAACAAATGGTATCGATATTGTTGATTAAGTCAACTAATACTTCTCAGTTCTCGCAAAAGTTTGCTGTAACTGGTGTTTGGCTGAGCGAAGGGGATTGAGGGGCTAATATATTGATTTCGTGCATTTGTTTTCGACGGGTTAAACAATTGTCGAGACCCGTGATTCATCAATTGGTCATAAAAACATCGAAAATCCGTCAAATTACTGCGATGTAATGCTGTTCAATTTGTAAATAGCTACTCGGAGAAAGGGTATGGCATTAAGCGCACCCGAGTTGTCCCTCGTGTCGGACAACAGTGAACAGTTACAGCAAGACTTTGGTCGTAAAGTTTTAGAAGTCAACGGGCTAACGAAAGCCTATCAACAAGGCAAGATGGTTTTAGATGGCATCAGCTTTGAGCTACGTGCTGGCGAGTTTGTTGCTGTAGTCGGTCGTTCTGGTGCTGGTAAGTCGACCTTACTTCACACACTTAACGGTACGATTCCCGCAACAGGCGGAAATATCTTAAACGTGCATCGCGACCAAAGTACCGATGATGTGTTGGTGATGAACCGTAAAGAACTTCGAGAGTGGCGCACCCACTGTGGAATGATTTTCCAAGATTTCTGCTTAGTGCCTCGTCTTGATGTCATCTCGAATGTTTTGCTCGGACGTCTAAGCCATACCTCGACACTCAAGTCATTGTTAAAAGTCTTCAGTGACAAAGACAAAGCGCAAGCGATTCAGCTGCTTAAGTGGCTGAATATGCTGCCGTACGCGTTGCAACGTGCCGAGAATTTGTCAGGTGGTCAGCAGCAACGTGTCGCGATTTGTCGCGCCATGATGCAAAACCCGAAAATCCTTTTGGCTGACGAGCCTGTTGCCTCTTTAGACCCGAAAAACACCGTGCGAATTATGGAAGCACTGCAAAAAGTAAGCAGTGATGGCGTTGCGGTAATGGTCAACCTTCACTCTATCGAATTAGTTCAGGAGTACTGTACTCGTGTTATTGGTCTCGCCAAAGGGCAGGTCATCTACGACGGTCACCCTTCTGGGCTCAATGATCAGGTTTTGCATCGTCTTTATGGCGACGAAATCGACCAGATCAGTTAATCAAAAAAACTAAGTGGACTATACGTTTAAGGACAAGTCATGAAAAAGTTTCTATCCCTCGGTGTTGCAGTGGCATCTGCTTTGGCATTTAACGCTCAAGCAGCGGCACCAAAAGAGATCAATCTAGGTATTCTTGGTGGTCAAAACGCAGCACAGCAGATTGGTGACAACCAGTGTGTGGCGGATTTCCTAAATGCTGAGCTTGGTGTTAAAACCAATATTCGTAACTCAAGTGACTACAACGCGGTTATTCAAGGTCTTTTGGGTGAAAAAATCGACTTGGTTATTAACATGTCGCCAAAGTCATACGCTGAGATCTATCTTAATGACCCAGAAGCGGTAGAGCTAGTTGGTATCACGGTTGATAACACAGATAATTCGCGCGGTTACCACTCGGTTATCTTGGTACAGGAAGATAGCCCATATCAGTCGATTGAAGATCTTAAGGGTAAGGTGTTCTCATTTGCCGATCCAAACTCTACTTCAGGCTTCTTGATTCCAAACAACCAGCTAGAGCAAACGCTAGGTGGCAATATGGACAACCAGTTCAACGGCTTCTTCAGCTCAGTTAACTTCTCTGGTGGCCACGAACAAGACATCGTTGGCGTACTGAACGGCCAGTTTGATGCCGCAGTCACTTGGTCTTCTATGGTTGGTGATGCGAGCAAAGGCTACAGTGCTGGCGCACTGCTTCGCTACATGGATCATGATGCAGAGCTAATGAACAAGATTCGTATCATTTGGGAATCACCACTTATCGCAAACGGTCCTACGATTGTGAGCAACCGTCTAGACCCGAAATTCAAAGATGACCTAGTGGCGGCGGTGAAGAAGCTAGATCGTGAAAACAACGACTGCTTTAGCAAAGCTGCGGGTGGCTCTCTTCACCTAGAAGAGACCAGCGTTGCTGAATACCAATCGATCATCGATCTGGTAAAAGCAACTAAGTTTGCTCAGCGCTAATCTCCTCTGTTAATCAAGCTGGCTGTTCGCAGCCGGCTTTGCTACTTCTACGGTTACTCCATGCAGTTCGAACAATACTATCAACAGGTTCGCCGTAAGCAGAAAATGGACGCTCTTATGTGGTCCTCTCTGTTTATGTTGCTCTATTTGCTTTCTGGTCACTACGCTGAGTTCAGCCTGTCGACCATCATACGTAATGCTCCAGCGTTATTTGATTACATCTACGACACTATCCCGAATTTATCATGGGACGTTCTGTTCGCCAGTCGAGATGAAAACGGACGCGCCGTGCCAGGCTCGCTCATTTACTGGGGTTATCGATTACACATCCAGATCCCGCTGTTATGGGAAACCATTAATGTTGCGATTGCCGCTACCTTAGTGTCTTCTGTGATTGCGATTGTGTTAGCATTCTTAGCTGCCAGCAACAGTTATGCGCCAGCGCCTGTGCGCTTTGGTATTCGTTCTTTTGTGGCGTTTCTGCGTACAATGCCAGAGCTAGCTTGGGCAGTGATGTTCGTGATGGCTTATGGTGTGGGTACGTTTCCTGGTTTTGTCGCCCTGACGCTTCATACTATTGGCAGCTTGACTAAGCTGTTCTATGAGTCGATTGAGACGGTTTCCGATAAACCGATTCGAGGGTTGACTGCATCTGGTGCAAGACCTATCCAACGCATTCGATTTGCATTCTGGCCACAGGTCAAACCGACGGTCCTTTCTTATGTGTTCCTGAGATTTGAGATTAACTTCCGCTCGTCGACCATTCTTGGCTTAGTTGGCGCGGGAGGTATCGGACAGGAGCTAATGACAAACATTAGTCTGGGACGCAACGACCAGGTCAGTATTACGCTGCTTCTAATCATCCTAGTGGTGGCCATTATAGATACCACGTCTGGCGTACTGAGGAAGAAAGTGATCAATGGAGACAGCCAATGACTGAAATGACCCTTGAGCAAATCAAACAAGAAAACAAAGCCATTTTTGATAAACAGCGTCGTTACTTAATGGTCGTTGCCGCGAGTGTCGCTGCGGTTGTTCTCTATTATCTGGTGTTTTTCCACTTCTTTGGTGTGTCCTCTCAGCAATTTGAGATGGGTAACAGCAAGATCATGAGCTACTTCTTACACATGTTTGTGTGGCGCGACTTCTGGGATTGGCCATTTGGTTACTACTTTAAGCAAATTGGTATTACGCTAGCGATCGTGTTTGGTGGCACGCTGACGGCCTCGTTGATTGCTCTGCCACTGTCATTCCTAGCTGCTCGAAATGTGATGACAGGACCGTTTCGACTGATTGCGATCATGATGCGCCGCATCTTTGATGTTTTGCGTGGTATCGATATGGCGATATGGGGGATGATCTTTGTTCGTGCAGTGGGTCTTGGCCCACTTGCTGGTGTGATGGCGGTGTTTATCCAAGACTTAGGCTTGTTTGGTAAACTTTACGCAGAAAGCCATGAAGCGGCTGACAAAAAGCCATCACGCGGTTTAACGGCAATGGGTGCCAATAACCTGCAGAAACATCGATTTGGTATCTTTACTCAATCGTTTCCGACTTTCTTGGCGTTGAGCCTATATCAGCTTGAGTCAAATACTCGCTCGGCTGCGGTTCTTGGCTTTGTAGGTGCTGGTGGTATTGGTCTGGTCTATGCTGAGAACATGCGACTATGGAACTGGGATGTGGTGACCTTTATCACCCTAGTGCTTGTCGCCATTATCATGGGACTAGATAAGGTCTCTAGTGTCCTAAGACAAAAATACATAGTGGGTGAAAACATCGCCTTGTACACCCCGACTAAATAAGTTTTTGGGCGCTGACGTCAAGGTCTTAGTTTCAAGGTGCTAACTGCAAAGCCAGCAACGTGACATGCTGGCTTTTTGACTATTGGAGAGGCGACCTCCTGTAAGCCTCTTTAGCGCTTAAAACTTTCTTCTTCGTCTGAGCGCCCGCTCAATCAAAAACACCCATCTAAAAGTGGCCGGATGACCCCTTAAAATGGCGATTTTTGGGTGTCTTAAATTGCTGTTTTTAAAGGTTTTGTTTTTGTCGATTCCAATGTCGTCAGATGCTAGTCTTCAACCATGCGAACTAGAAGACAAAATCCATGAAAGACAAAATTTTTGAACACCATGATTTCCGCCATCACGATCTCTCAGGGGAAATTTTCGAGAACTGCCAATTCTACCAGTGTGACTTTTCTCGCGCCGACCTCTCAGAAGCTCGCTTTGAGCGCTGCAAGTTTATTGAACCCTTGGATTTGGAGGGGTGTCATTTTCAATACACCAATTTGAAAGATGCCAGCTTTAAGCAATGTCAGATGGCGATGTGTAACTTTGAAGGGGCGGACTGCTTTGGTATCGAGTTTAGAGAGTGTGACCTGAAAGGTGCCAACTTTGTGAGAGCACGCTTTGCCAACCAAGTGAGTCATACCATGTACTTCTGCTCGGCTTACATCACAGGATGCAACCTGTCCTACACCAATTTCGAGCGCATAATCATTGAGAAATGTGACTTGTTTGAGAATCGTTGGATAGGTGCAAACTTGCAAGGTGCGTCTTTTCGCGAATCGGATTTAAGTCGCGGCGTTTTTTCTTCTGATGCTTGGCCACAGTTCCGTTTTCAAGGCGCGGATTTATGTCATGTAGAACTTGAAGGATTGGACCCAAGACGGGTTGATCTGACCGGTGTTAAGATTTGTGATTGGCAGCAGGCACAGCTATTAGAACCACTAGGTTTAATTGTGATGCCTGCCTAAATTAGACGATACCATTGCAAGGGAGTGCGATGGATTCACTACAATTTATAAAATACAGTCAACACAAGGATGTGTCATGAATAAAACCATAGTAGTGGGGCTAACTGCAGCGCTGTTGGTCGGTTGTGGAGAACCGAAGAGCCAGCAAGAGAACCGTTTGGCGATTACACAGCAAAATGTGTCGGGCGCTTGGCAGTGTGATTACAAGCTGACGGACATCAAAACTAAAGTGCATGTAGCGTATGGGGATAATGGTGAGTTTAACGGACGGGTGTTTTTGAATTTTCCTATAGCGACAGGTAAAGGTGCTGCTCGAGTAGAGTTGATCACTAGTGGCTACTGGTCATTGCAAGGGTCGACGATAACGGAAGAGTTTGAAGTGCTGGCATTGGACAGCAGCAGTTCATCTGGGCATGAACTCTCAGAAACGATAGAGAAGGAATTAAACGATATTCACCTGCTTAGCACAGAGGTTTCAGTATTAACGAAGAGGTCTATGGTACTTGTTGATGCGAAGGGAGAGGAGACACGCTGTCATCGTAGGCAAGTCTAGAAAAACAAAAAAACGCCCAGTCAAAAATACTGGGCGTTTGCTTTTATGGTTTGTGTTTGATTAGTACCCCATCAACTGCAGCAAGTTCTCAGCTGTGCTGATTGCCTCTTTACGATTGGCAATGTTGAGCTTTTGATACAGGTTACGAATGTGAGTCTTAATCGTTGTGCCGGCTACATCCAGTTCTTGAGCAATCTGTTCATTGCTAAAACCAGAGTATATCAAACCAAGAACTTGCCACTCACGCTGGGTTAGCGGGCTAGTACGTACTAACTCAGGGATGTTAGGGTGGTTGACCAGCTTCTCGACAAACTCTTCGTTAAAGTGCACGGAGCGACTACGCTGAGTGGTGTTGATGTCTTTCATCAGCAATTGAGCACGGTGACGCTCAAGATCACCCAAGTCTGACTTTGAAACCAAGTTAGCAAGCAAGTGGCCAATGGTAGCTCCATCGATGAGGAAGTTACCGATCATGCCGGTCTGATTAGTAAGTACTAACGCTTCTTTTAGGAGCTCTTTCGCTTTCTCTTCGTTACGGTTGTGGACGTTGAGAATCGCTTCGACGATAAGGTTGCGATTACGATCAGTGACGAGCTGATGCTGTTTCGCTTCTTTGTCGAGGAAGTCGAGCGTAACCTGAGCTTGTTCGTACTGACCAAGGTTTATTTGCGCTCTAGCAATATTACGCCATTGCAGTTGAGAGAAGTGGTTACACGCTTCTTCTGGTCTAGTCGCCGTTTCGAGCCACTGCTCAATTGATTCAATATCGTTTCTCGCTTGCCAGTATAGAAGCAGTGATAGAGATGCGTTCGCGGTCCAATCAACGTGGTAAGTGGATTGCTTCATTAGGTGCTGGATCTGCTCAATGACCTTTGAAGCTTTATCTAGCTCACCTCGACCAATCGCGATGCGTGCAATCATAGAGTAGCTGTGTAGGTGTTTACTTGGGTCGATGTTACCTAGCACATCGATGCCCTTATACGCACACTCTTCCGCTTCATCTAGGCGGTTCCAACACCAGAGTACTTGCGCACGTACTCGAAGCAAGAATTCGTGCATAGGAACTTGATGCAGTTGCTGTTCTTCAATCAGTTTGAAGGCACTTTCTTGGATCTCAAACGCCGCTTGAACATAGCCTTGTGCGATCAGGATTTCACTTTGTTGCAACTGAGCCCATAGCGCCTGGTGGTAGACATGGTATTGTCTCGCTAGTTTCTCAGTTTGCTGCATCATTGACAGCGCACGGCTGAGGTTGCCGATTACGTGGTTGACCTCACCGACGACAGAGGTCGCCACAATTCGACTGCGATACTCAGAATGATCTAGCTCGCTTAGCGCGAGTTCTGCAAGTTTAATCGCCTTGTCAGGAGAGTTCTGGTTAATTGCAACTTGCGCGTGTAACGCGTGGAACTCACCTTCTTCTTTTGCCGTCAGTTTGACTTGGCGCGCTGCCATTTCAGCGTCTGCTTTGGCAATCAGTTCACCAACGTCGTTGTATCTGTGCTGGCTTTGAGCAAGCCAAGCTTGCAGCATACAGAGCTTTGGTTGGCTATAGAGCTGGTCAGCAGAGAGTACGTCAATCGCGTCTTCAAGCGTTGCCAATTCACCGTGGTTGAACATCTTCCAACCATACTCGAGCAATATTTCAGCAACTAAGTTGTTGTTATTCGCCAAGCGAGCGTGTCGAAGCGCTTGATGTGGCACTTTTTGCTGTAGCCATGCGTTTGCAGCAGCTAGATGCAGCTCATTTTCTTGCTGAGGAATACGTGCTTTACGCTCATGAGATAAGAACTCTGCAAATAGGTTGTGGAACCTAAACCAGTTGTTCTCACCCTCAAGTGGGTAGATAAATAAACCAAAGCGGTTGAGCGATTCGATCATACTAAGCGCGTCGTCACGTTTGGTCAGTGCGGTGACCAAACTGTCGTTAAAGTGATCGAGCACTGAACACTGCATTAGGAAGTGGCGAGTCTCTTTATCAAGGAGATCGAAAACCTCTTCAACGAGGTAGTCCCAAAGGTGCGCATGGTTGAACTGAGACATGGTCTCTACTGATTGCGCCAAGGTGCGTTTTTGATGCTGGGCCTGCAGTGCGAAAAGCTGCAGAGCAGAAGGCCAACCCTCAACATAGGTGCGCAGTGAGTTAGCGGTTTCATTGTCAATTTCACTGGCCAGTCGCTGACTAAAGAAACGCGTTGTTTCTTCGGTATCGAATGCTAAAAGCTCATTGCCAATTTCAATCATCAGATCGCGTACGCGCAAATTCGCCGTCCCCAGCGGCGGATTTCCACGACTTGTCACCACTAGCGTGATGTTGTCTGGCATGTGCTTAAGGAAGAAGCGCATTGCTTCATGAATTTCTTCGTCAGTAATCAGGTGGTAGTCATCTAAGACGATGTAGCACTCGTGATGATAGCTAGTCAGTTCGGCAAACACTTCGCTAAAGAGAGAATGCAGCGATGAGAACTGTCGACGTTCTGCTAGCTTTTGTGCGTTAGGACAGGTGTTGTTGGTGGCCTTATTGATGGCCTGCAGCAAGTAGTTAACGAAACGGAACGGATCATTGTCGCTTTCGTCGATGCTGTACCAACCTACATGTGGTTTATCCGATAGCCATTGAGCAGCCATGGTCGTTTTACCGTAACCTGCAGGCGAGCGAAAAAGAACAAGTTTATAAAAGGGAGCCTGTGCAAGCAGATCTAATACTCGAGGGCGAACGATGGCGTTGTGCAAGCGGCCTGGTCGAGTCAGTTTTGAAGGAATCCACATAAGATATTTCCTACTAATTATTGTTTCTACTCCTCAAGGAGGAGGGAGCGATTACCACAGCTTTATAGAGCAGCCTCGATGTTATGAAACAGTAGGTTATACAGTGTTTGATCGAGCGCTAGATTTTAATTATTGCGTGTCCCATACCCCAACTACGCCTCATATATGTGAAGTTCGTCACTTATTGGTGCGCATTCGGAAGGGTATTGGTCAGCCATGTATACAAAACTTCAGGTTTTTTTGGGGCTTTTTTACGGCTAACTGTGATCTCAACAGCAATTTTTGTATTTAGTCACCGATGCGATAGTAAATGTTTCTTCGATAGCGCTTAGATTAAAAACTGAGCTTGGCGTGATCGCTATCACCAGAAAAAACCGAATCCAATATCGGAATGGGACACCGATCACTTAGTGAAGGGGAGTACGCCCCCTACGCCCTCCTCACTCATCCTTCAGGGAGTCGGACTTAGGAGGATGTTTATGGATACGTCACCATGCACGATATGTGACAGATGGATAAAACTTGAAAGTGAGATTTCGTAATGAAACCTGCGCAACAGAAAAAATTTGATAAAGCTTCTTTCCAAGAAAGTGTTAAGAAACACCTATCAGCGACTTACGCAACGACGGTAGAAACTGCGACTGAACGTCAGTGGTATCTAGCAATGGGCCGTGCGCTTGCTGAGCTAACGACTTTTGACCTGCTTGAAACTGAAGCAGATGAGCGCATCAAGAGCGCAAAAAGCGTTAACTACCTATCTCTAGAATTCCTAATCGGTCGTCTAACCGGTAACAACCTAATCAGCATGGGTCTTTACGAGCAAGTAACTGACGCAATGGCTGAGCTAGGTCACAACCTAACTGACCTTCTAGAAGAAGAGCGTGACCCATCACTCGGTAACGGTGGTCTAGGTCGTCTAGCTGCATGTTTCATGGATTCATGTGCCGCTCAAGAATTCCCCACTGTAGGCTACGGCCTTCACTACGAATACGGTCTATTCAAGCAATCTTTTGAAGATGGTCGTCAAAAAGAAGCACCAGACGCATGGTGTGGTGTTGAAGGCTACCCATGGGAAGTGGCTCGTCCAGAACTTGCACAAGAGATCGGTTTCTTCGGTCACGTTGAAGTTGTAAACGTTGATGGCAAAGAAGTTCGTAAGTGGGTTCCTGGCATGACGGTTAAAGCAATGCCTTGGGATCTACCAATTGTTGGTTACGAATCTGACACTGTATACCCGCTACGTCTTTGGGAATGTCAAGCAATCGCACCATTCTCTCTAGAAAGCTTCAACAACGGTGACTACTTCGAAGCACAGCACGCGCTAATCGATGCGGGTAACATCACTAAGGTTCTATACCCGAATGACAACCACGAGAAAGGTAAGACACTGCGTCTAATGCAGCAGTACTTCCACTCTGCAGCGTCTGTACGCGATATTCTACGTCGTCACGAGGCTGCAGGTTACACGCTGGCGGATCTTCCTAAGCAAGAAACTATTCAGCTTAACGATACGCACCCAACGATCGCTATTCCTGAACTAATGCGCATCCTTCTTGATGAGAAAGGTTTGAGCTGGGATGACGCGTGGGCGATTTCTTCTAAGACTTTCGCATACACAAACCACACGCTACTTCCAGAAGCACTAGAGACTTGGTCTGAGTCGCTAATCCAGCGTCTACTTCCACGTCACATGGAAATCATCTTTGAAATCAACCACCGCTTCCTACAAGAAGTACGTGCAATGTGGCCTGGTGACGGTGAGAAGCAAGCTAAGCTTTCTATCATCCAAGAAGGTTTCCACCGCATGGTTCGTATGGCTAACCTATGTGTTATCGGTTCATACGCAGTGAACGGTGTAGCAGCACTTCACTCTGAGTTGGTGAAATCAGACCTATTCCCGGAATTCCACGAGATGTACCCGACTCGTCTGCATAACGTAACGAACGGTGTGACACCACGTCGTTGGTTGAAGTTCTGTAACCCAGGTCTATCGGCTCTTATCACTGACAAGATTGGCAGCGAGTGGCCAGCTAAGCTTGAGCAGCTGGAAGGTATCGCGAAATTCGCTGATGACGCTAAGTTCCAGAAAGACTACATGGCAGTTAAGAAGCAGAACAAACAGCGTCTAGCGGACTGGGTTAAAGAGAACATGGGTATCGAGCTAGATACGAATGCTATCTTTGATGTGATGATCAAGCGCCTACACGAGTACAAGCGTCAGCAACTTGATTTGCTACACGTGTTGTCTCTGTACCACCGCCTATTGAATGACCCAACATTTGATATGACGCCACGCGTTGTATTCTTCGGCTCTAAAGCTGCACCGGGTTACCACCTAGCGAAAGAGATCATCTTTGCGATTAACAAGGTTGCTGAGAAAGTAAACAATGACCCACGCCTAGGCGGTAAGCTGAAAGTGGTATTCATCCCTGACTACCGTGTAAGCATGGCTGAAATGTTGATTCCAGCTGCTGACGTTTCTCAGCAAATCTCTATGGCAGGTAAAGAAGCATCGGGTACAGGTAACATGAAGATGGCTCTTAACGGCGCACTCACTATCGGTACGATGGATGGTGCTAACGTTGAGATCCGTGAAGAAGTCGGTGACGAGAACATCTACATCTTCGGTCTAGAGGTTGATGGTGTGAAACGCACCAAAGCGGCAGGTTACAACCCATACGACTTCTACAACGCTGACCCACTACTGAAAGCATCTCTAGACCTACTACTAGGTGAAGAGTTCACTCCAGGTCAACCAGGTCTACTACGTGCAACATACGACAGCCTACTAGATGGTGGTGACCCGTACCTATGTCTTGCTGACTTCGCATCTTACGTGAAGGCGCATGAAGACATGGACGCGCAATACCGTGACCAAGCTGGTTGGGCGAAGAAAGCGATTCTTAACACGGCGCTAGTTGGCAAGTTCAGCTCAGACCGTTCGATTCGCGATTACGTGAACAACATTTGGAAACTAGAAGCAGTTTCTCGCTAATAAATTTAACCAAGGTACTCCGGTTTGAGCGGGGTACCTTGGCTTTTTCATTAAATAAATAATAACCCTACCGATTTGAAGGTTAGAGAAGTCCTTCGGAGAGAGCGATGACAGAACAAACAGCATTAAAACAAGTTGCTGAGATGGCAAGAATAGCCGACAGCTACGTAAGTGCGTGGGGCGACGAAGCCAGAGTTGAGGACGAAACCATTCTTCGTCTGCTTGCGTCTTTAGGCTACGACACGACTAATGATGAATCACTACTAAAATCTGCAGAGAAAAAGCATAAGAAGGAAGTGCTAGACCCTGTACTGGTTGTTAAAGACGGTGATGCCGTTGAAGTAGAACTTCATTTAGGTGTGAGCGCGAGAGAAAGCGATTTCAGCTGGCGTCTAGAGACTGAGCAAGGAGAAGTACTTGAAGGCTATCTTCAATCTCAGATCGTTCGTGATGAACGTGCTGAGGGTGGCCCTTTAGTATTTGCGTTACCAAACAACCTTTCATGGGGTTACCACAAGCTTTACTTAGAGCGTAAGCGCCGTAAAGCACCTTACGAGATGACACTTATCCGTACTCCACGTGCTTGTTACAAACAAAGTGCGATTGATGAAGGTAAAAAGCTTTGGGGTCCAAGTATCCAGCTTTACACGCTTCGTACTCAGCATAACTGGGGTATCGGTGATTTTGGTGACCTTAAACAGCTTGTAGCGGATATCGCTGCACGTGGTGGTGATTTTGTTGGTCTTAACCCAATTCACTCATTGTTCCCTGCTAACCCAGAAGGTGCGAGCCCATACAGCCCATCTTCTCGCCGCTGGTTGAACATTCTTTACATCGACGTTAGCTCTGTCGCAGAATTTGCGCTAAGTGCAGATGCACAGCAAATCGTTGGTGGCTCTGAGTTCCAAGCACGCCTGCAAAAAGCGCGTGAGTCACACTGGGTGAACTACACCGAAGTGGCTGAGCTTAAGATGAGCGTATTGCCACTGCTATTCGATGAGTTCAAATCTCGTCACCTAGACAAGCAGTCTGAGCGCGCAAAACTATTCCTAGACTTCGTTGAGGCAGGCGGTGAAAGCCTACTTCATCAAGCCGCATTCGATGCGATCCACGCTGAGCTTCACGCAGAAGACAGCAACATGTGGGGCTGGCCGGTATTCCCAGAGAAATACCGTCGTTTCGAAAATGCAGCGACTCAAAAATATATTGCTGATAATCAAGATAAAGTTCAGCTTTACATGTACTTGCAGTGGATTGCTGATGTTCAAATCAATGAAGCTCAAGCACTAGCAGAAGAGAAAGGTATGGCAGTAGGCCTATACCGAGACCTTGCTGTAGGTGTTGCGGATTCTGGTTCTGAAACATGGGCAGACAATGGCAACCTAGTTATGGATGCGAGCATCGGTGCTCCACCAGATATCTTGGGTCCATTGGGTCAAAACTGGGGTCTACCTCCACTTAATCCACAAGTACTGCAAGCTACATCGTACGATGCATACATCAAGCTACTACGTGCGAACATGAAGCACTGTGGCTCACTACGTATCGACCACGTTCTAGGTCTGCTACGTCTTTGGTGGATTCCAAAAGGTGAAAACGCGACGAAAGGCGCGTACATCTACTACCCAGTTGAAGACATGCTAGCAATCCTAGCGCTTGAGTCACACCGTCATCAATGTAGTGTTATCGGTGAAGACTTAGGTACTGTACCAGATGAAATCGTTGAGATTCTGCGCGATGCAGGTGTTCACTCGTACAAGGTATTCTTCTTCGAAACAGCAGAGGATGGCGGCTTTATTTCTCCTGAGCACTATGCGGATCAATCTATGTCTGCACTATGTACTCACGATATGCCAACGCTACGCGGCTTCTGGCATTGCGATGACCTTAAAATGGGTCGTGAGATTGGTCTATATCCAAACGAAGAGCAGCTAGCGGGTCTATTTGATGACCGTCTAGAGTGCAAGCAAGGTATCATTGATAGCGTGGCGTGGCACGGTTACCTGCCTGAAGGTGTCGGCCGTGACGCAAGCTTAGTTCCAATGGATGCTTACCTAAGCGAAGCACTGCAGCTTCATGTAGCAGCAGGCTCATCTGCACTACTCAGTGTTCAGCTTGAAGACTGGCTAGAAATGGATAAACCAGTAAACATTCCAGGTACGGTTAATGAGTACCCGAACTGGCGTCGTAAACTGTCGATGAACCTTGAAGAAATCTTCGCTCAAGAAGGGGTAAATCGCATCGCTAAACGCCTAACGGAAGTTCGCGCGAAAGCCAGCTAATCACTGATTTTTAAATCGCTAACAAAGCACGATTCTATTGGATATTTGTTCTGTCATCTCCAAAGAATCGTGCTTTTCTTTTTTCTGACGACTTGGATATATCATTTGCAAATTTATATTGTAAATTGTCGGTGAAATTGACCGATTGCACTGCAAAATTGGGTGCTTGTCACTTCCCGTACATCATGTTTCCAGTACAATGAAACCTTGCAGATAGCCCGCGTATCGCGGGCTTTTTATTTCTTGCCCCCGACGTTTTAGCCACTGGCTAAGACTCAACAATAAAAAGGGGGGGCAGAGTGTTAGGTCGAGGGAGATGAACGTTGAACAAAAAAGGGCTTAAAAGACAACAAAAGGCGTACGATCTACTCTCGAGTGCATCGTTTGCTGACCCATTCTCATTCCTAGGTCCATACCTACAGGATGAGACACATGCGC
This sequence comes from Vibrio sp. KUL80, assembly GCF_059725495.1. Lineage (NCBI taxonomy): Bacteria > Pseudomonadati > Pseudomonadota > Gammaproteobacteria > Vibrionales > Vibrionaceae > Vibrio > Vibrio sp. KUL80. The sequence goes on along the minus strand of NZ_AP045842.1, from coordinate 873,770 downwards.
TTAGAGTTTGGATGCCAGGCGCAGACGCTGTCGCGGTTGTTTTGGAAGATGGCACAAGAATGCCAATGGTGCGAGATCAGGCGTCGGGGTTTGTCCTTGAATCGGACCTTGATTTACGATTTACCCATTATCAGTTGGCTGTCGATTGGAATGGCACTGAGCAGTTGCTCGATGATCCATACCAATACCACGGTTTATATGCCGAATACGAAGAGCTACACACGCCGAAAGAAATGTACCACCAGATGGGAGCACAGTTCATTTCGCAAGAGAGAGACGGTAAGCAAGTCGAAGGTACCCGTTTCTTGGTGTATGCACCACATGCTTCGGCCGTCAGTATCGTTGGTAATTTCAACGCTTGGGACGGACGTCGCAACCCAATGCAGAGACTTGACTACGGGATCTGGGGGCTCTTCATTCCGAATTTGCCAGAGGGCACTCAATACAAATTTGAGCTAAAAGGTCCTGATGGTGAAGGTCTGCCACATAAGGCGGATCCATGGGGTTTCTACTCTGAGCAGTACCCATCATTTTCTTCTGTTACTTATAATCATGATCGTTATGACTGGCAAGATGCCAATTGGCAGCAGCGCCCGGTAACAGAAAAACGCAAAGAAGCACTGTCATTCTATGAGCTGCACGCTGGCTCTTGGAAACGTAATGACAACGGTGACTTCCTAAATTATCGTGAACTTGCTGACGAGCTGATCCCTTACTTAACCGATATGGGTTACACCCACGTTGAACTGATGCCAGTTTCTGAGCACCCGTTCTACGGTTCATGGGGCTATCAGCCAGTAGGTTTGTTTGCACCAACCAGTCGTTTTGGTTCACCAGATGACTTCAAGTACTTTGTTGATCAGTGTCACCAAGCGGGCCTTGGTGTAGTACTGGATTGGGTTCCAGCACACTTTCCATCGGACGATCACGGCTTAGCGAACTTTGATGGTACGCCACTGTTCCATGATCCGGATCCACGCCGCGGTTGGCACCAAGATTGGAACTCGTACATTTATGACCTAGGTCGTGAACATGTTCGACGCTTCCTAGTATCCAACGCGTTGTACTGGTTTGAGCAATTCCATATCGATGGTATTCGCGTGGATGCCGTTGCATCGATGCTTTATCTCGATTACTCGCGTAGCCACGATCAGTGGATCCCGAACATTGACGGTGGTCGTGAGAACTATGATGCGATTGCAACACTGAAGTGGATGAACGAAGAAGTGTACAAGCACTTCCCGAATGCCATGACGATCGCTGAAGAATCTACCGCTTTCCCAGGCGTATCTGCGCCAACCTTTGCGGGCGGTCTAGGCTTTGGATTTAAGTGGAATATGGGTTGGATGCACGACAGTCTATCGTATATTCAAGAAGATCCAATTCACCGCAAATACCATCACGATACCATCACGTTCCCGCTTGTTTATGCTCATAGCGAAAACTATGTACTGTCTTTATCGCACGATGAAGTGGTGTACGGTAAGCGCTCGATCCATAACAAGATGCCAGGTGATGAGTGGCAGCAAACAGCGAACCTACGCGCTTATCTTGGTTATATGTACGCTCAGCCAGGCAAGAAGCTAAACTTCATGGGTGCCGAGTTCGGTCAAACCGGTGAGTGGAACCACGACGATCAACTCCAATGGTTCTTGCTTGATTTTGAGCGCCACCAAGGTGTGAAAGCACTAACGAAAGACTTGAACTTGCTGTATCGCGCTGAAAAAGCTCTGTTCGATCAAGACTCAGATCCGAAAGGTTTTGAGTGGCGACTACAGGATGCTGCAGAGGCGAGCATCTTGGCGCACGAGCGTATCAGTGAAGATGGTGAACGTGTATTGGTGATCAGTAACTTTACGCCAGTTCCTCACGAATCATTCCGCTTGGGTGTGCCATTAGCAGGTCGCTATGAGTTACTGTTAAGTACCGATGATGCCTTGTATGCAGGCAGTGATTTTGGCGTTGTTCAAGTGGCAGAGACTGAGGCTGTAGAGAGTGAATCTCAACCTCAATCGCTATCACTTAAACTGCCACCACTATCAACGGTATTCTATAAATACCGAGGCTAAACGTCGTTAAGCCCTTTAGCGGAATTTTCCGCTAAAGGGCTTATTAAAATCCTGTCGAGTACTTCGCTTCTATTTCTGCTATTTTCTTTTCGATATCTTTAAGTTGTTGTCTCAACCTGATGAGCTCGGCTTTGTCTTTCGGCGTGACTGCCAATTTTACCGTCCCAACTCCGCACGCCTCGCGAGTGTCATGGCTAAACTTTGTAAACCCGTCAAGCGATACAGAGTATTCAACAAATTGGCTCTGCTCTTTATTTGATGCTCTTACATCGACGTTCTTGCCTTGTTTACTTTGCAGTATTAAGCGATTAATAAGCGCTAAATTCTCTTTCGTCGCTCTCACAAACCCAGACTCTTTGCTATTCGAGAATAACTGTCCCTCAAAAAAAAGTGGCTCGTTTTGGTCGACTCGAAACGCTAGGTCAACTTTAGCGTTTTCATTGTCGAGCTCCTGAGCAAGGCCAAACGTGACAAGGAGCTTGGAGCGGTCATCGCAGCGTATACCAAATGTAGTGAACTTATTGTCGACTAAATCTCCAAAACCCCACACTCGATGAGTTTCAATTCGATCAAACTTATCGATATTGTGTTCGTTAAACCAACTTGCATAGGTAGCAGCAGGTGCCGAGACAAGAAGGGCTAACAGCATTAGATACATTTTCACTCGTACTATCCCAGCTTGGTAATTAATTCTCGTTTTTGCATCTATAAGGTTAGGTACCTAGTTGATTTTATGCCAGTTCTGTCAGTGGAGAACCTAGAATTCTCGGCTACACTGACTAGTATTATCTGTTTATATCAGCAAGTTAGACACTTGTCTGAGCGATACTGACGAAAAATTAGGGGATTTGAATGATTACAGCACTGTATGCGTCACTGCTTGCCGCTTTGATGATTTGGTTATCTTTTCAAGTCATCAAGCAACGCAGGTCTAACCAAGTCGCGTATGCTGATGGAGGTGTTGAATCGCTGCAGATTGCGCGCAGTGCACAAGGCAATGCCGTTGACTATATTCCGATTACGTTAATTCTAATGGCTTTGGTTGAATATAATGGTGCGCCAGCAGTTTGGATTCACGTTATTGGGGTAAGCTTTCTGGTGGGGCGTTGGATGCACGCGGATGGTATTCTCAATAAGCGCTTTAAAGGTCGCGTTAGAGGAATGAAGGTGACAATTTTTGCCATGGCGGGTTTGATAGTCTCTAATCTTTTTTATCTTCCGTTCGATAGGCTACTTTGATGATGCGCTCGCTCCTGCCACCCGCATGGGTGATGGTCTCAATAGGCCTTATTCTAAACGTCATGGCTATTGTGTTGTCTAGCCAGGTGCTAGATAAAATGTCGAGTGACATTGCGATGATTCAGGAGCGCAAAGAAGCCAACTTATACTCGATGCAACTGACATGGAATCAGGTGGAAACTTTAGAGAGAAAGCGTGAAGCTCTGCTAATACATTTAGACGGTAATAACATCGATCCCGATATAGCCGATATGTTGAGGGTTCAGCTATCTCAATGGGTTACAGCACAAGTCCCACCGATCCACAGTAAACACCTCGACGATTTAATGGTCATGATCAATAGTGCTCAGGACACGCAACGTGAACTCATCGACGAGCTTTATCTTGATAATCTAGGGCTATCTGAAACGCTTGCGAGTATTGAAGAGGAAATGGCGTATTACAAGAACATCGCTGTTTTCCTGCAGATTTTGGGGCTTGCTCTGATACTCGCTCGCGATCTGTCTCGCCGATCATTGCCAAATTGATATACACTTAGAACTTACTTTTGCAATTAATGAAATAAATATGCTCACCCGTTCTGATGATTTAGAAATACTGCTGTCTGTTATTGATAGCGGTGGCTTTTCCGCAGCCGCAGAGGCTCTAGATATTCAAGTAGCGAAGGTCTCTCGCAGTGTCAGTAAGCTTGAAACTCAGCTAGGTGTAACGCTTCTTAATCGAACCACGAGACGTATTGAGCTCACCGATGAAGGTAGACAGTTTGTCGATGGGGTTAGAGAGGGTCTGCGTATTCTTCAGCAAACTGAAGAGGATATTGTCGCAAGAGGTGAGCTTCCAAAAGGTCGCCTCAGGGTCGATGCCGCCAGTCCTTTTGTACTTCATCAATTAGTACCGTTAGTTGCCGAGTTTAATAAGGAATATCCTGATATAGAGTTAGAGCTAACATCCAACGAAGGCTTCGTGGATTTGCTGGAGAAGCGGACGGACGTCGCAATTCGAATCGGTAAACTCACCGACTCAACTTTGCACGCCAAGCCGCTTGGAAAAAGTCTGCTCTTTCTCGTGGCCTCTCCCGATTACCTAGCTCAGCGAGGATATCCGAAATCGGTCAGCGATCTTGGTACTCACAGCTTAATAGGATTTGTGGGCGCTAAGGTGTTAAACCAGTGGCCGCTGCCTGGTACTCCGACGATTCAACCCTGCATGGTTTCTAGCAATGGTGAAACCGTCAGACAGCTTGCGTTGGCAGGCAACGGTATCGCTTGTATGTCTGGCTTTATGGTCAAAAAGGATATTGAGGAGGGCAGGTTAGTGCCATTGCTTGAGTCTGATAAATTGACGACCACTGGCCGTGAACAAGTTAACGCCGTGTATTATCGCTCGTCTTCGGTTGCAAGGCGTATCACGGCTTTTATTGAGTTTATTCAACCTAAGTTATCGCTCTAGCTTTATTCTTCATTGTAGAGACATGGCTTTTGCAATTTTGACAAAAGCCATTTGCGATTATTGCTCTAAATCTAAACGTCACTCATGGCTAAACTGTCCCCATTACGATATTGAGGACATACGACATGATCTTTTCTAACTTCAACTACGGTCAACTTGAGTTAAGTAATCGCATTGCAATGGCGCCGATGACACGCTCCCGCACGACTCAGCCTGGTGATGTACCGAATGACATGATGGCAACCTACTACGCACAGCGCGCGAATGCAGGTCTCATCATCACAGAAGGTGCGCCGATCTCGGCCATTGGTCGTGGTTACTCGATGACCCCGGGTATCTATACTCAAGCGCACATCGATGGTTGGAAAAAAGTCACGAAAGCGATCCATGACCAAGGCAGCAAAGTATTCATTCAGCTTTGGCATGTGGGCCGTCGTAGCCATGAATCCATCACGGGTGAGCAGGTTTTGTCTGCGTCGGCGATTAAAGAAGCTGACCAAGTATTCGGTCCGCTACCAGAAGGTGGCTTCGGTATGATTGAGACTGGCGAACCTCGCGCAATGACTGAGCAAGATATTCAGCAAACTATTGCCGATTATGTACAAGCCGCAAAAAACGCGATTGAAGCGGGCTTCGACGGTATTGAAATCCATGCTGCGCACGGTTACTTGCTTGATCAGTTTATGCGTCTTTCTAGCAACAAGCGCACAGACCAATACGGTGGCTCACAAGAGAATCGCGTTCGATTCTTGGTTGAGGTAATGCAAGCTGTTGTGAATGAGATTGGCGGCGACAAAGTGGCAATTCGTGTCTCTCCACACGTGATGGAGGGGTTCGCTGATGAAGACTCTGAAATTGTTGATGTCGTGAAGAAGGCATTGGTTGCATTAGCACCGATGAATCTCGCCTACGTGCACTTCTCGGAGAACATCTCGCGCTATATCGAAGCACCAGAGGCATTTCGTAAAGAGGTTCGTGATATCTACCCGAATCCAATTATGATTGCGGGCAAACTCACCAAAGAGAGCGCAACAGCACTACTAGAGAACAACTATGCGGATCTTGTTGCGTTTGGTACGCCTTATGTAACCAACCCAGATCTTGTGGCTCGCTTTAAAAACGACTGGCCGTTGGCGGAGTTCGATGCCGACGCTCGTTTAAGCCTGTATGGCGGCGATGAAAAAGGGTATATCGACTATCCTGAGTACCAAGTTTAGATGATAAAGGGCGTCCATGTGACGCCCTTGTTTTTTCATTAGGCCGCACTATTTGAGTGTTTGAGTCATCTTTCCCGCCGGGTGTTCGAGCTCTATACGCGCGAAAGCACCGTTGATCAAAGTGAGATTAGGTGGTCGATGACCAATATCGAGATCGATCATTACAGGTATGTCGAGCTCTCTTAAGTGAGTTTCTAAAGCCTCATAGTAGCCTAGGTCGTTTGGGGAGCTCGAATCGGGAGCCGCATTGCGTCCAATGAGCAGCGCGCTAATGTTAGAAAATACGCCGCGAAATTTCATGCTGAGCAGCGTTCTAACCACTTCTGTCGGCGGCATTTCTGCATTCTCTAAATACAAGACAACACCTTCGGGATATCTATTTGCGAACGCGTCTAGATCGAGATACTCAGTACCAAACAGGTGCGATAGGGTGTCCCAACATCCGCCTATCAACCTTCCTTCCACGGTATTTCCTGATCTTGGCTGATTGAGCCAGCGCCATTGTGTTGGTGTGTCGAGATGTAGTCCTGAGTCTGGTGCGTTGACAAAATCAGGCCATCGACTTGCATAGTGAGTTTGTTCTTTTTGTATGAAGCTTTCGCCTGACGGCGTGCCTAAATTGGCGATGGTGCTTGAAGTCAGTGGGTCAATCGCATTTGGCGAGAGGTCCATTAAGTTCGAGCAATGGGCGGTTGCCCAGCCAAGTTTACTCGCGAAGACTGCAGAGATGGTACTGACATCCGAAAAACCGAGAATCCACTTAGGGCGAACGGTAGTGAGTTTTTTAAAGTCGATAAGTGGCAGAAGCTCCATCGCGACTTCTCCACCCCATGGTGGGTAAATAGCGTCAATATGGTCGTCCAGTAACATAGACATTAACTCATCCGCTCGTTCAGTCGCGGTGCCACTAACATGGTTCCCTTTGTCGAATAGACAATTGCCAATCACAAGGTTGAAGCCGAGAGATTCAAGGTGCTGAGTAACACATTCGAAGCGTGAAAGATGCTGAGGCGCGATGCCAGAGGAAAAGGCGGTGATACCTATGGTACTGCCGGCTGATAGTGGTTTCGGGTACTGCATGAACGGCTCCGATGTTAGCTATGATAGAGCCAGATTATCTGCTTAGTTTCATAAATACAATGAGTTAACAACGATTGGGTCGCTTAATTTAAGATGCTGCTTTGACGGTTCACAGAGCAGCATAATTGTGCTGGCTAGCGTTTATCTAGCGCGGTAAGGCCGATGAGCAGAGGGTTAGGGATAGGCTTACCAAGTTCTGGTAAAGGGCGTTCGCTGCTATCACCATAGCCAATTTTGAAGCGAACTCGATTAAGGCAGATCTTGTCGATGCTTTCGCTAAGCAAGTTGAACTGTTTAAAGCGCTCTTTGAGTTCAGGGTGCTCTGTCTGATACGTTTTGACTTCATCTGCCAAGTAGCCATAAAACAGTGCCTCTGATACTCCCTTACTCTCTAGCCAAGGAGAGACAAAGCGCAACACAGTAACAAAATGGCCAGTGAGCAAATCATGAACCAAATAGTGCGGCGGCAAACGGGTGAGGTTGTCTTGAATGCTTTGCTCTAGGGACGCCAGTTCGGGGTACGGTTGATCGACCAATCGAAGATCCCCATGGAAATCCTTGATCATACAGCCAGTTGGAATGTTATCTTCCAATACAAGTGTCACGTTTTGACCGTGAGCAACAAGACCGACACCATAGCGACACATTAGATGGTAAATTGGTATGACAACATGCCGAAACATAGCTCGCAACCACTGTTCATGAGATAGGCCTGATGAAGCGATAAGCTCATTAATGCACGCATTATCTTGCCCATCGTCTTGCATGAGTGTCGCCATAGAGAGTGGTCTTTGGTTATCACTCAGCACTGCCTCAGCTCGCTCTCGCCAAATACAACCCAGCATTTCGCTGTAGCGGTATGCGCCTTCGATCTTGGATTGGTAGGGGTGAGGGCAGTAAACGCCCCCTAACTCTTGTTGAACATGAAGGCCGTTATTCTTAAGGAGCGAATCTGTGCTTGCGATGTTTGCTAGCCATTTGGAAATCTCGGGTCCCTGCTGAATGTACTTTCCGGGTATGCCTCGATAGCAGGAGGTGTTGAGTATGGTGAGCGCGGTTTTCACATCATATGGCACAGAGTGGTCTAAAGTGCTCAGAGTACGAATGGATTGCTGAGGGATCCAGCTTCCGCCAAGCAAGCCGAGATCAATGATGTCTTCATTTTGGAGGTACTCTTGAAACTGAATAGTGATAAAGCGCTGGTATTGCCATGGATGAACGGCAAGCACGAGATATTCATTCAGGTCGCGTTGTGGGATCTTGGTGACAAGGCCAGAGTAGTCTTGCTCAGGCATTGTTTTGCTTAGTACATCAAGCGGAGTAAGGTCCGAGCGAAAGCCAAAATGACACAAATGCTTCTTGATAGCGATGTATCTGAGTTGGAAGCCTTCGCTTGTTTCTGGAGAGTACCGCGCAAGTTCTGCTTCTCCCCAACCTAATCGGCCTTTATTAGCAATGATTTTAGGGTGTGCATCGAGATACTTTTGTCTTTGAATTTCAGTGCAATAGACAATATCTTGGGTCGTCACTTTATCTAATGTCTCCGATCGCTTAATTTCACTGAACAGCGTTTGCTGTATTTCTTCTAAAAGACCCGACAGATCAATATCATTAATCGAAACTGTCTTTTGTAGATCAATTAAAAGCTGAGTAATTGTAGGGTTATTTTCGTCGTTACATTTAATTGAGCCAGCAATTGGGTTTCTCATCCCCCAAATACTTTGCTTTGCTTGATAAGACCAGCGTTGTCCATTTAAAACAATCTCTATATTTTCAATGCCTCCCGATTTCAGATAATAAGTGCGACATTCATGGGAAGGTGTAGAAGAGGAAGCCAACTGCTGAAAGTGGTACGCTCTTCTCGCCAAAGAAACAAGCAGTACTACCATGAATTATCAGCAGTTGACCGAGGGCAGAAGATACCAGATTTCTGCTCTTTTGGAACGGGGAATTTCAGTTTCTGAAATAGCTAAAACAGTTCAGTGCCACCGCTCAACGGTTTATCGAGAGCTTAAAAGAGGTCGTAAAAGCAACCATTACTGTCCAAGCACGGCACAGATGCTGTCCATTACGAGACGAAGAGCTGCGCTTAAATACCGAATACCAAAGGAGCGTGTTGACTTTATTCGTCTTCTTCTAGAGGCGGATTGGAGTCCAGAGCAGATTTCGAGTGTATTGACGAAAGCTGGCGCAGCAGTCAGCCATGAGTGGATTTATCGTTTTGTTGCTAGCGACAAGCGCTCAGGCGGTAAATTATATCGTCACTTGAGACAAGGCCATAAGCGGTATCGTCGTGGTAAAAAAGAGAAAGCTCCAGCGATTAAGAATGCCGTTTCAATTGATGACAGACCAAGCATTGTTGACAGCAGAGAGCGGTTTGGTGACTGGGAAATTGACACTGTTCTCGGGAAGCATGGCACAGGCGCAATGGTGACTATTTTAGAGCGCAAAACACGGTTTTACTTGGTAAAGAAAGTACCATCTAAGTCAGCCGATGATGTTACCCAGGCCACAATAGATCTACTGATGCCTTACAAGGAGCATGTGCATACTATCACCGCAGATAACGGGCGAGAGTTCGCTGGTCATGAAGCCATCGCGAAAGCGCTCAAGGCAGATGTGTACTTTGCTCACCCCTACAGCTCTTGGGAGCGAGGTGCTAATGAAAATGCGAACGGCCTTCTAAGGCAATATGTGAAGAAAGGAACCGACCTATCGACGGTGACAGACAGTGATATAGAGTTCGCCCTATCGCGGATAAATTATCGACCAAGAAAGTGTCTAGGCTTCAAACAGCCAGCCATAATATTTAACAAAATGGCTTTGGCTGCTTGATATTGGAGAGTGTCGCACTTCGCCGTTGAATTCGGGCTTCTTTAGTCTGCATTAGAGTATCGAATTCAAATAAATCCTCAAAATCTAGCTCACTAAATGCTTTAGCCATTAGCTTCTGGTTAGCCACTTCCCAACGTTGGTTTCTCACTACTATGAGCCTCTTCTATGCTATCTGTCTGATAATGCTATCAATATAAATGTTAAACAATTTATAGATAATGTATTGACAAACGATAGTGAGATCAACAATCATAGTGATAATTATTATCATTAACGTAACTTTTGTTGCACTCTTGTAGCCATGTGGATGTTAGGTGCCCTGCTCTCAATGGGGCTAAATCAGACTTTATTATTTAGTTTTCTGCCGTATGTAGCAGATGTGTTAGGCATATCTGGTAGTTCATTAGAATGGTCTGGCGTCATAATTTTGTTGAACGTTAATTTGCTGAGTTATTTTATTGGTTCAAGCTATTGGCCCAATAAAATAACAAGTGATGGTTTTGCGGTTAGTGCTCGTCTCACCTTTACAGGTTACGCTTTAGTTAGCGTGATTTTTATTGTTGTATTAACGCTATTGTCGTTTGATTTATCTTGGCATTGGTTGTCTCTGATTATTCTTGGTGCGACAAGATTTGCAATGGGGTATTTTTCCAGTGCATTTCTCCCTATTGCTCATGGATATATATTGGCGCAGAGCCATGACCATGCTTCGCAGTATAAACAGCTCTCCAGAGCAAGCAGTGCACTAACACTTGGCCGTTTAATCGGACCGGCCTTAGCGCTTATCCCCATAAATTGGCTTTTGATATTGGTGGTACCGCTTCTCCCCATGTTGTGGAGTTACGTTCAATGTCCTTCTACTGACAACAATAGACAAGACCACAAGTCCCAGGTCTTGCCTGTCATGCAGAGGCTCAAACTTGTCCCAACTTGGACGCTCATTTGTGCGCTACTCACCACCGCTTGGGTTGCAAGTTTTCAGTTAGCGTTAGCTCCTGAGATTCACCGTCTGATCCCCACGCCTACTGAGGCGAGTCACCAACTGGCGATGTTTCTACTCGGCGTCTCGGTCGTTGCCTTATTTGGTCAAGCTGTGCTTATGCCCTTGCTCGCCCAATTTATTAGGGTACGTATCAGTTTGATGATTCTTGGACTGCTTGTTTTCACCGCTTTAATCATCGCCAAACCAGCGACTTACCCAGTTTTAGTGATGGCAGGAGTGGGCTTGGCATTGGCGGTGTCGGCTCTTCCTACTTGGTATAGCCAAGTAACGTATCACAATGCGGATGAGCGCATAAGCAAGGTGTCTGTCAGTGGTTTGATTGCTCAAAGCCACTCCATAGGGCATCTCGTCGGAACGGGAGCCACGGCACTGTTTTTGTCCCTGGGCGTAAATGCGCTCTATGCATCAGTCCTATTTGCCTTACTTCTTTTGATCTCGATGTGCGCTATCGGTAGCACGTCATTGTCACCTTCAACTATGTCTATATCAGAAAAATAAAGGAACATTATGAACACTCTAGTGAGAAAGGGACTTCCCCTAAGCTCCTTAGCTCTTTTAGTCCACAGCACGGTTTACGCCGAGCCAAAGAACGATCTGGATACTGTGATTGTCACGGGTACTAAGATTCAAACCACGATTGCAGATTCTGCAACCACGATGTGGGTTATTGATCAAAAAGAGCTAGAAAAGCACATCAATGCCGGGACGGATTTGAAAGGTGCATTGGGTCGCTTAATCCCAGGGTTTGATTTTGGCAGTGGTAGTCGAACCAACTATTCACAGAATCTTCGTGGTCGTTCTGCACTAGTCATGATTGACGGCGTATCGCTTAACTCGACACGTGAAATCAGTCGTCAGTTTGACAGTATTGATCCTTTCAATATTGCTCGAGTTGAGGTGTTATCTGGTGCAACGGCATTGTTTGGCGCGGGTGCGTCGGGCGGTATCATCAACATCATCACCAAGAAAGGTGAGGCTGGCGATACCAAAGTGGAAGCGCGAATCGGAGGCGTATCTGGCTTTAACAGCAGTGAAGATTTGACCAAACAAGCGGCGCTCGCTATTTCTGGTGGTAACGACACTGTAGCGGGTCGACTCTCTGTCGCTTATGAGGGCAAGGGGGCCGCTTATGATGGTGACGGTAACATGATCATGCCAGATATCACTCAGACCGATATGCAGTTTAACCAAGCTATCGATGTCATGGGTAATTTGGAGGTCAATATTGATGAGCTGCAATTGCTCTCTCTAACAGCACAGTACTACGATAGTCAGCAAGATACCGAGTATGGCGCCTACTTAGGTCCTAACTTAGCCGGTCTATTTGGTTTTCCTGAGCTGATTGAGATCCGCAAAGGACTTAAGCTCGATGAGCAACCACATACAGAACGCGTCTTTGTGAATGCGCAATACAAACATGACAGCGTGTTAGACCACGCCTTGCTTGCTCAACTTTACTATCGCAGCGAGTCATTGGGCTTCTTCCCATTCCCTGACACAACGACACCGATGTACGGTTCCTCTGTTCAGGATACCAGCATCTTTGGCGGTAAGCTGATGCTGCAAAAAGAGTGGCAGGATGTGGCATTAAATTACGGTGGTGAATATGCCTCGGAAACCTTCAGTGCAAAGCAGCGCGTATTTGATCTGCAAAAAGCGATGGCGTCTGGTGCGATGGAGTTTGAAAAGCTTCGTGAATTGCAGCGCTATCCGGATATCGACACGCAAAACGCAGCGCTGTTTGCTCAGGCTAACTGGCGCGTGGCAGAAGATTGGTTACTAACCGGTGGCGTGCGTTATCAAAAGACTCGTTTTGATGTCAGCGACTTCGTTGGCTTATCGCAGCAAGAGTATGTAGCAGCGGGTTTACTCTCTGGTGCCGACGCTATCCCTGGTGGCAGCTCATCAACAGACGTTTGGTTGTTTAACGCAGGTGGTGTCTACGACTTAGCGGATAGCCAGCAGCTATGGGCAAACTTTAGCCAAGGATTTAACGTACCGGACCCTGCCAAATTCTACGGAAAAGGCACCTATGATCTGACATCCAACCCAGGACACGCAACACTAACTAACAGCGTTAACATCAATAATACGCCGCTACCTGGTGTGAAAACGAACTCGATCGAGCTGGGTTGGCGTGCCAGCGGTAATAGCTATCAAACTCAGATTGCAGGCTACTACTCGCTATCGGATAAAACGCAGAAGATTAACACCAGTGATCTGACGTTGGACGTCGGCAGTGAAGAGAGCCGAATCTACGGTATTGAAGGCCAGTTTGATTACTACTTCACTCAGAATATTTACGCTGGTGTACAAGGTCAGTGGATCCGCAGCGAAGAGAAGAACCAAGGTGCTTGGCAGGATATGACCGCCCAGTTTGCTAGCCCATCAAGCGCGGTAACTCGCGTAGGTTATGACAACCTTGATTATGGTATGGAAGTGTTCTTGCAGTCACTGGCTGACTATGAAGATGCCGATAACAACAAGCTAAATGGTTACAACATCGTGGGCTTGTCTAGCTGCTACATGCTGCCTGTTGGTCAGATCAACTTCGGTATTGAGAACCTATTCAATACAACATACGAAACGATCTGGAGTCAACGAGCACAAGTATTGTACAGCGCGGTGTCGGCACCAGAATTGTTCAAATACAACGGTCAGGGTCGAACCTTCGCACTTAGCTACAGTGCTGAGTTCTAGTCAAACTATGACTCACCTCCGCTGATGGGGGTGAGCATCTAGATTGACCTAAAGAACGACAACCTTCTATCAAACGTCAGTTGGCTCAAGAAATATAACAATGAAACAAGAACTCAGTGATTTATATCAGCGCGTGTCCTATCACGTGCATGAAATGCGCGCGCCTGCGCCCGACAATAAGCAAATGCAAGCCATTCTCCAGGCGGCAATGAGTACTCCCGATCATGGCAGACTCAAACCTTGGCATTTTCTGGTGATCGAGTCATCACAGATCCCTCACATGATTGCGAACTTACGTGATGCGTGGCTCGCACACGACAAACAGGTATCAACCGCGCAAGCGAATCGACTAGCGGACTACCTCGCAAAGGCGCCAAGCCTAGTTCTGATTTCTGCGAAGGTGCAAGAGCATCGCGAAGTGAGCAAACAAGATCAACTGTTCTCTGCGGCGGCAGCGTGTCAGATGACCTTACTCGCCGCCGATCAATCAGGTTTTGGCGGCGTTTGGTACTCCACCGATGCGATTGAGTTGCCGGGTATTCGACAGTTACTCGGACTTACGGAAGCACACGTCCCCGTGGGCTTTATGATGTTCGGGACACCAGTAGAAAAGCGAACTAAAAAAAGAGGCAGTGTGAGCGCACATACTCAAGTTTGGCACGGACCTAACCAAGTCACTCATTGGTTAGACGAGCATTAAGGATTAGCAAGATATGACACATTCACTGACTTTTCAGTCCTTCTTTAACAGTTTATTCGTCGATATGCAGGGAAGTACGAATCTATGCCAAATCAACAACAAAGCGGTACAGTGCGCAACCTTTGAGCTCAATAATGCCCAGCTTTGGTTGCCACTTAGTTATTGCTCACCAACGGGTCGTCATCGGTATAAAGAGACGCTCTACCTTAGCCAAGATGATCACTGCCAACTTTTATCTTTCCCAGAATCGCTAGATTGGGTATTGGCGAACTACGATGATGGCGATGCAGCAAAGCGAGATCGACTCATTCAGCGCGTTGGTGCATCGGATGAGTTTGTTCAGCGAGCGAGCCAATCTAAGCAAAAGCGTGGTGCTGGCGAGCCTGTGACTTTTATCGAATCGGAACAGTCGCTGATTGGTGGGCACAGTATGCACCCAACACCAAAAAGCTGTGCGCCACTGACTCAAGAGGAGCAGGCAGTATACCTGCCAGAGTTTGAAAATAGCTTTTCGATAGAGTGGTTTTCCATCTCCAAAGAGCGCCTGATGTCAGAGTCAGTTGGGGAATCTGCTCACTCCAAACTGGAGGCGCTATTTAAGCTAAGCATTGCGGATAGCAAGCGACCGAATCTCGCAGAAAATCATGTAGCTTTCCCAATGCACCCTTTGCAAGCAAAAGCGTGGCGAGAGAGCGATGATTTCGCCGCGATGGCCAGTGACATGGTTGATTTGAACATAAGTAGTGCAGGGTGGCGGGCGACCTCTTCGACCCGTGCTATTTATCATCCGGATATGCCATGGATGCTCAAGGTTTCACTACCTATCAAATTGACCAATTCGCTGCGCTTGCTATCGGTTAAGGAGGCAAAACGCGGAATTCTGTTTAGCCGCTTATTGGGGCACGAGGCAGGACATGAGCTTTCTCAGCGCTTGCCAACGACAACCTTTTTCGAAGAGCCTGCTTGAGCAACGGTCACAAACCCACAAGGAGAAGGTTTAGACTTGCCTCTAATTAGTTTGCGCGATAATCCATTCTTTGCTGAAAAGCGCACCCAATTGGCGAGTACTTCAGCCAATGAAGGCAACACTCACCTGCTTGCGACGGTTAACCAAGTTTGCGTAGGGCTGCAGCAAGCTCAGGTTGTCAGTTGGGTTCAGCAAGTCGCCCTGCGCGAAGACATTTCTCAATATCAAGCGGCATGCGATTGGATCGGTGCATTTATGCAAAACGTCATTGCACCACTTTGTATCGCGCGCAGCGATTACGGTGTGGTTATGCTTGCCCATCAACAGAACATACTTTTGCGAGTTGATAACGGAATGCCAGCGAGCATGATGTATCGTGACTGCCAAGGCAGTGGCGTGACAGAACTTGCTTTAGAGCGTTTTGCTTCAGTGTTTGAAGGTGAAAAGCCAGAGTATTTCATGGAAGGTGAGTTTGTTAATCCTTATCTTGCCTATTATCTGATTGGTAACTCTTTGATCAACACAGTGGCTATCATTGCAGCAAGCGGCATGGTGACAGAACAAGTGCTGTATCAGGTATGTCGAGAAAAGCTAGCGGCATTGGCAGCAGCATCACCAGTAGACCCTAGCTTTTATAACTACTTGTTGAACTCAGATACCTTGCACTGGAAACGAAATTTTCTATGTTTTGTCGAAGAGCACAATGAAGCGACACTTAGCGACCCGACTAAGATCTATCGCGAGATCCCTAACCCGCTCAGCGAGGGCGCGCTCCCTGATTGCGTAAAGCCTCTACCTGATGGCTTTGATGTTGCGATTTTTCCGGTAGCGACTAATCAATGGTCTCTTAAAACCAATGGTATTGAACGTGGTCTTTTAAGCGTAAACGAGACTAACTGTGTTATCTCAGTAAAAGTCGATACCGGAGATCCGCTTATCTATTGGTCTGGTTTAGAGCACGCTTTCTTTGCGCTGGATTGTCAACAAATCACCTGTGAACTCGCACCTGAGTTTGTCCGAGGTTGTCTTGATACTGCGCAACGAATGACGAGAGCGAGTTTTTTGGAACATGCCCCAATTTGGCATCAGCCAGATCATAAACCGACCGGTGAGATTAGGTTAGAAGCAAGTAATGGTTTAACTCATCCGCCGAGGCCAGCTAAGCCAGTAGGCGTTTTTTATCAGCGCTATATCTACGGTCTGAATAAGGTGCTGACGTTTCGAAAGGCGTCGCTTTCCAGAGATCTTGAGTGCTTCAATCGTTGGCACAATGATCCTGCGATTTCACCTGTATGGGAGTTGGAAGGATCTCACCAAGACCATATCGACTACTTAACCAAAATGGAAATGGATCCTCATCAGTTTCCAGTTATTGGTGAGTTTGATGGGGTGCCATTTGGGTACTTTGAAATCTACTGGACGCCAGAAGATCGCTTAGGACCGTACTATCAAGCGCAAGATTTTGATCGTGGTGCTCACATGCTCTCGGCTAACCCTCGTTTTCGCGGCTGGCGATATTTCTCAGTTTGGTCTAGAGGCATCGTGCACTACTGCTTTCTAGCTAACGCCAAAACCAACAATGTAATGGGAGAGCCAAGAGCGGATAACAAAAAAGTCCTTGCCCTAACTGAACGGATTGGATTTGAGCATCTGTTTGATTTCGATTTCCCACATGAGAGAGCGGCGATGCTGCAATGCAAGCGCGAACGCTTCTTTGAGTTTTATACGTCCCAGGCTAGGTAGGTAATAGAATGAAAACAAAAGATTTTGATTTAGTAGGTGTCGGCATTGGTCCGTTCAACCTAAGTATAGCTGCGTTAGCAGCACCGAAGTCAGAGCTCAGCACGCAGTTTTTGGAGCGAAAGCCAGAGTTTGCATGGCACCCTGGTTTGCTCCTCAATCATGCCAAGATGCAGACCTCTTTCTTAAAAGACTTAGTCACCGCGGTTGACCCAACAAGCCCGTATTCGTTTTTGAATTATTTGGTACAAAAACAGAAGTTTTATCCGTTTACAGCGCGCGGCGACTTTATGATTTCTCGTCTAGAGTTCTCAGACTATATGGCGTGGGTTGCGAAACAATTGCCTAATACCCAGTTTGATTCAGGGGTGAGTGATGTGCGTTTCGAAGGCGATCATTTTGTTATTCAGTCCAACGGGCAGACTCTTACTAGCAAACATCTTGTAGTAGGGACGGGAACCCAACCTGTCGTTCCGGATTGTGCAAAGGGTAAGCTGGCCGACAACTGTTTCCATGCTCACGAAATGATGCAACGTAAACCGGATCTTCGCGGCAAGCGAGTGGTGATTGTAGGTGGTGGACAAACTGGCGCTGACATCTTTCAGCACATTTTTTCGGGTGACTTTGGTAAGCCACGTCAGCTTGATTGGATATCTCGCCGAGCAAATCTAGAAGGGTTGGATGAGAGCTGCTTTAGCGACCAATTCTTTATGCCCGATTACGTGAATCAGTTCTATCATTTGGACAAAGCGCAGCAAGCACGAGAGGTCTCTCGGCAAAAACTCACCAGCGACGGTATTACAGACGACTGCCTGAGTACCCTTTATCAGGCCTTGTATCATGACAAGTATGTGTTGCAAAACCCTAAGTGGTGGAGCATTCAACCTCATCAGGAACTCGTAGGTTTAGAAATGGTAGGGGAGCTAAATCAGATCACACTCAAGCATGGGATTACCAATAATATCAAGGCGCTACAGGCTGATGTCGTGATTCTTTGCACTGGATTCAAGCGAGTGCTAGCGCCGTGCTTAGAGAACATTGCTGACCAGCTACAACTTGATGAGCTGGGGCGTCCTTTATTGAATGAAGACTATGCGGCGTTTTGGAAGCAGCCAACTGACAGCAAACTATTTGTCGTGAACTCGGGTACTCACAACCATGGCATTATCGAACCCCAGTTGAGTTTGGCCGCTTGGCGAGCGGCGACAATCCTAAATAGTGTCAGTGATAAATTGCTCTATAACAATACCAGCTCAAGCAACATTATGGATTGGGATTTACACTCTTCTTCGATTCCGCAGATAGTCCAAAATAGCAACCCGCTCGATATTGCATCGTGAACAGTGCACCGTAAACAGTAAGCCCCGCATTGAATGCGGGGCTTACTGGTGTTTGAAGGTTTCTCTGACTTACGCGCGCACTCTTAAAGAATGTGAATGC
Source organism: Vibrio sp. KUL80 (assembly GCF_059725495.1). Classification (NCBI taxonomy): domain Bacteria; kingdom Pseudomonadati; phylum Pseudomonadota; class Gammaproteobacteria; order Vibrionales; family Vibrionaceae; genus Vibrio; species Vibrio sp. KUL80. Next base: position 855,331 of record NZ_AP045842.1, on the reverse strand, counting down.
AAGTTGTAGGTGATCGCGGTTGTCTGCCCTTGTTGAATGATGCTGAAGCATACTTCGTTGTCATTCCAAGAGACATCACTAAGAGTCGTATCATCATCCGAGTTCGACATATCGTGCAGTACAATTGTATTCAATGTTGCCGCATCAGAGCGAACTAGCGTGTAGGCTAAATTTGACGTTGCGGGATTATCCGGCGCTTCACCGATCAATACATCACAAGGTGAATCAAAGCGCATGTGTTGCTTAAATGGCTGTTGACCTTCTATGTCGTAATGTCCGTTGTAAGCTTGAACCGAAGTTAAAATACGAGTCTCGGTCATCCGTTCTAGCGGTCCATTTAGCGGGTTTTTGCAAGATTCAAAGTCTTTAAGCTCGAAGTGAGTGCCTCGAACATGATAGGTCAAGTCGAGCTGTTGCCTGTGCGGGTTCGCTATGAAGTTTGCTTCAATGTAGGCATCTCCCACACAAAATAGTATGCGTCTAAACATCACATTCTGATAAGAGGCGTTATCCCATTGCTCAATGGTGTGACTGTCAACTTTTGCTGGTGGCTGGTTCCAATCTGCTAACGTATCGATGACCTTACAGATCGGAGAGTCGGAGAAGTGCAGCAATGTTGGGTTAATTGGCGATTGGTTTTGCTGATTCACAACGAGTGTGTTGTGGGTGGCGGTATTTTTGTAGTAACCATAATGAAGCTCTGCTCCGTAGCCAGTGGTACCGAGATCGGGCAGGATCTCTTTGCCGTCACGTACCAAAATAAGACCTAGTCGATCGTAGTGATCATGCTCACCGCCATAAGGGCTGTGCTTAAGAAGCATGGCGTTATTTTGCAGTTGATCGTAATGAATCGTCACACCTGCTTGCGGAGTATGAATAGAGCGGCACTGTAACGGCAGCGCTTTCGGTAAAGTATCGACACCGTAGAGCAGTGCATCAATATTGTCGCGTGAGATGTTCTGATAGATGCTCGATAGAGCACTAGCAAACTCGTCACATGGGTATTGAGCGTAAGCGAACTCGAACAAATGAGAGTGCGTGATTTTCTCTTGCCCAGCAATACAATCGTTAAGGCGCGGGAAGTCGCCTGTATTTAGTACCAGGTTCAATGGAAACTTTAGCATCTTCAGGAAGTTCGGATTTGAGCTCACCGAGTAAGGGGTGTGATACGCCATCTTCTCGAAGTTTAACAGTGCTTGCAGGGCATAGTAATGATAGTGGATTGAGCCTTCGAACCACATCCCCTCTTCAGTACAACCATTATTGAGTTGGTAGTGAATACCGTAGTCAGTATTCAGCGCGAATTCGATGTAACGGCTGTCGTCGAGTATTAATCCTATCACACCGATAGTGGCATTGATTTTCATCTCGTGGTTGTGCAACTGATCGGTGCGATACTCCATCAAGAACTCAGCGCCTTCACGCAATAAACGCTGTTCTATGTAGTCACGTTCTTCGGCAGTAAACTCGGAGCGAACAAAATCATAGCCGCGAGCAAGATCCAAGTGACAGTTGGCTTCACAAAGCGTTTGTGCGTTGGCTTTACCTGGACCATTGTAGGGGATGCCACCATGCACTTCGTAGTCCGGATAATATTTGGCAGACTGCAGCAGAATTTCTTTTACTTTCAGAAGAAAGCGCGACTCCCCAGTAAGGTTCCAAAGTAGGCCTAAGTCATAGCAAGCCTTTGCATTTAGTCCGTTCAGCCAACGCCACCATGCGCCGTCATAAGGTTCACCAGTAAACTCTTTGCCATCGACAGGACAGCAGTGAGAGTTAGGTTTGTTTCTATCCCAAGTCAGACGAACGCCGTGCTCAGGGCAAAAATAATAGAGGTTCCAGGTTGCACGACCGTCTGGTGGTACTAGTGTGTCGCTGTTGAGTACCACCTCATTATCTTTAATTAGTTGTGAAATAGTCTCGTCAGAGGCGCGCTGTTTAATGGTTTGGATTTGTTGTTCACTGAATTGGATCATTGTGCGTCCCCTGTGACTTCATGTTGAGGAAAGTTGAAATAGCGCAGTGCATTGTAATAACAGATATTTTGAATCGTTTGTTTGAGAAGACTCTCATCGTTGGGCAATTCCCCACTCTCTACCCAAGATGCGAGGAGGTTGCATAGAACGCGGCGGAAGTATTCGTGACGACTCATTGAGAAAATATTTCTCGAGTCCGTTAACATGCCAACAAAGCGACCGAGCGCTCCGAGGTTTTTGAGCGTAGTTAGTTGAGCCTCCATGCCATCTTTGTGGTCGTTAAACCACCACGCAGCGCCAAACTGAATTTTTCCGGCTGCGGTATCACTGTCTTGGAATGCCCCGGCAATACAGCTGAGTATGGCGTTGTGATTTGGATTGATGCTGTAGAGGATGGTTTTTGGTAGTTGGTCACTGGCATCGAGCGCGCTGAGCAGCTGTGTAAGCCCTTCGGCGATCAAACGATCATTAATCACACTAAACCCAGTCCCCCCTCCGAGAGCCAGCTTTCTTCTCTCGTTCACATTGACGAGCACTCCGATATGAACTTGCATTGCCCAACCACGCGCATGGTATTGCTTGCCAAGCTCCTGAAACAGATAGGTTTTGAACTGAATGATTTCTCTGTCTGATAGAGGGTGCTGCTCGAGGATTTTTTGGAAAATATTGGATGCCTTAGTTTGGTCGCAAGACTCAAATTCAACGATAGTCAACCCAAGGTCAGAGAGTCGACAGCCCAGATTATGGAATACGTCCATTCTCATCGTGATGGCATGCATCAGATCACCAAGTGACGTTATGTCACATGCCGTTAGGTGTTCCAATGCATTGATAGTGCGGCGATAGCTTTCGACATCGGTAAAGCCAAACAGATCATCAGCTCGAAATGTCGGTAGTACGTCTACCTCAAAGTCAGACTCAGCGATGAGCTGGTGGTAGTTAAGCTCTGACAATGGAGAATCGGTGGTGCAAAGTGTTTTGACCTTACACTGCTTCAACACATTTCGAGTACTGAGTCTTTGCGTCGCCAATTCTGATTGGCAGTGTGCCCAGATGGCATCGCTGTTTTTGGGATCAAGTAAGAGATCACAGTTGAAGAATCGCTTTAATTCTAGATGTGACCATTGATAGAGGGGATTACCCAAAATAAATGGGGCAGTTTCGCACCACTTTTCAAACTTCTCTCGATCACTTGCATCACCCGTAACATAGAACTCATCCACACCATTGCTACGCATGGCACGCCACAGGTAATGGTCGCTGTGCAACCAACTTTGGGCAATATTGCTAGCACAGTAGTCTTCCCAAATCTCTTTGGCATCGAGGTGGTTGTGATAATCGATAATTGGCATCTCGCTTGCGAAGCTGTGATATAGATGCTGCGCGAGAGGTGATGCTAAAAGAAAATTGTCGTTGATATAGTCTTTGCTCATACGCTCTGTCTCAAAATACTAAGTAAGACACTGACTTTTTGCCTTACTTAACACTCTAAACAAGGGGCTGGAGACCAGCCCCTGTATGGTTAATTAGCTTTGTGCTTGAAGAGTGAAAACTGTGGTTTCTTTTGCGCTTTTAAGCAGTAAAGCCCCCACCGTTACAACAACACCGCCGCAGAATAGGAACGCCATGCGACCCCAGAATGGATTCGGAATAAGAACCATGGTGATAACTAAAGCACCAAACACAAGAATCAACTTACCAAGCATGCTACGTTGCTGGCGATCCACCGCATCTTGACCCGCTTCTTCAACAACTGGAGTGGCTACGTCAGTCCAGAACTCGTTGAGTTCAGTCTTACGCTCGCCGACAGGTTCTTTGTAGAACTTAGTGGTTAGACAGAAGAAACCGCCGGTGAATACTAGGTGACCAATGATGCCGTTCATGACTGTCATGTCTGCTGCTTCACGGCTAGTGAAACCACCCTCGATACCAAGCAGGTTAGCGATAACGTCAGGTGTAATCACAAAGCTCACCATGTAAGACACAACCATACCAACAGCCAGTGTTCCCCACGCCGCCCAATCTGGTGTCTTCTTAATGAACATACCAAAGAACAGAGGCACTAGGATTGGCATTTGAAGAAGTGTACTGACGTACATCATAGCATCAAACAGGCTTAGACCGCGCAGCGAGTTAATGAACAATGCAACAGCGATGATAAGAGTGCCGAAGACAATAGTTACGCCTTGGCTCACACGCATCAGCTTTTTCTCAGACGCATTTTTATTGATGATAGGGCTGTAGAAGTTACGGACAAATACCCCAGCGTTTCGGTTTAGACCTGAATCCATCGAAGACATGGTCGCTGCAAACACGGCTGACATTAGAAGACCCACCATACCGACAGGCATGACTCGCTCTACGAACACCAAGTAAACGGCATCTGCTGCTTTACTACCAAGCGCATCTGCGTGAGCCAGTGCTGCATCTGGATAAATAATTGCAGTTACCCAAGGTGGCATAAACCAAATCGCTGGACCAATCAACATGAGAACAAAGGCAAGTAATGCCGCTTTGCGTGCGTTAGTAGAGTCTTTCGCCGTTAGGAAGCGGTAAGAGTCTTGCATGTTGTTGATGTTTTGAAGCTGTTTGACAAACATGAAGATAAACCAAGCCACAAACAGCAATGGATAGTTCATGTTTGGACCCATAATTGAATCTGCTGGGAACTGCTCAATTAAGTTTGATGGACCACCAATTTTTATCAATGCCGCAACAGCACAAACTACCGTTACTGCCGTGATCACTACCATCTGTACAAAGTCAGAAGCGACCACGCCCCAAGAGCCACCAATCACTGAAATAAACAGTACGATTAAACCAGTAACCACAATCGTCGTTTCAATGTCGATCTTGAACACTGCGCTCACAAATAGAGCAAGGCCGTTAAGCCAAATACCAGTATAAACAATGCTGGTTGGCATGGTTGCCCAGGTGAACACCTGTTCGTTGGTTGCACCGAAACGACGTCTAACGCCTTCTACTGGTGTGACTACACGCATCTGGCGGAAACGATAAGAGAAGAACAACCAAGAGAGTAGGAAACCAAAGGCGTTAGCCATAAAGATAACCATAACTGGAAAGCCATCTGTAAACGCTTTACCAGCGGCACCAGTAAACGTCCAGGCACTGAACTGTGTCATGAAGGCGGTAGAGCCGACCATCCACCAGAGCATTTTACCGCCCCCACAGAAGTAATCACCGGTTGAATTGCCAGCGAGACGCTTGAATATGACACCTACAGCGATCATGAAGATGAAGTAGACGCCGACAACAAAAATGTCGATATTCATTACACTTACCCTTAAAAAATGAAATTTCTAACTTATAAAAATAAAACGATGGTTCAATAATGCTACATTTCCGGTGCGGACGCTACGTCTCCGTTCATTTTTGTGATGAATGAAACGGTTTTTCATTTTTTTATTTTTTAAGTCGAATTAAATTAATCTTCATATTTGAGAAGCAATAGTGACATGTGTCGAGTACAGAGATGAGTGATCAAGAAAACCACTCTAGTTCATTGAATGGGGCAATGATCAAACCTAAATTTGCACTTTTTATGTGTTTATGCACATATTTGGCTCAAACTACAGTTAGCACCAGTCTGATGTCAATGTTTAAAGATATTCTCATGATTTTTGTATTTAATTTGCTGATTTATAAGTCTAATATTCTTGATCTTAATTTGGATTTCGTTCGATTTATCTTCAGGTTCTAATTGTCTTTGTCGTATCGATAACTTGACTTACACATTATTTGATCGCGTTAACACAAAAGAGCTGTGTTTGACATATTTAGTTACATAGGTCACATATCATGCTAATTGAACTTTATAAAAACGGCATTTGTCAAATAATGAAACGGAGTTTTAAAAAATTACAAAGACAAAAAATGTAAAAGGAGTTCAGAATGAATGTCGATATGCTCGTCGTGGGCGTTTACTTTATCTTTATGATAGCGATAGGCGTCATCTTTAAACGCTTTGCGGGTAGCTCTACAAGTGACTACTTCCGTGGGGGCGGTAAAATGCTCTGGTGGATGGTGGGGTCCACTGCCTTTATGACGCAGTTCAGTGCCTGGACCTTCACAGGTGCCGCAGGTAAAGCCTTTACCGACGGCTTTCCTATTATGGTTGTGTTCATGGCCAACGCATTTGGTTTCCTACTCTCTTGGTTGTTCTTCTCTTATCGTTTCCGTCAAATGCGCGTAGTCACTCCTATTGAGGGTGTACGCCGCCGTTTTGGGGCCACCAACGAGCAAGTCTTTACTTGGGCAACCATGCCAACGAGCATTGTTTACACGGGCATCTGGCTAAACGGTCTTGCTCTATTCGTGAGCGCGGTATTTAAAGTGGATATCGAAACCACCATTGTGGTGACGGGTTTGATCGTACTGTTTATTTCAGTGATTGGCGGTGCATGGGGCGTTGTGGCGTCAGACTTTGTACAGATGGTGGTGATCATGGCGGTAACCGTGGTTTGTGCGGTTGCGGCATTGATTAAAATTGGTGGTCCGTCAAATCTGATTGAGCAGTTCCCAGCGGATTCAATCATGGGCTCTGATATGAACTATTCATTGCTGTTCGTATCTTGGTTTATCTTTATGTTTGTTAAGCAGCTCCAAAATATCAACAACATGCAAGATTCCTATCGTTTTCTTACAGCAAAAGATTCGACTAACGCTCGTAAAGCCGCATTACTTGCTTTTGTGCTAATGCTTATTGGTCCGGCTATTTGGTTCCTGCCACCTTGGGTAACAGCGGTAATGTATCCTGATGCGGCGACGGTGCATGCGGCTGAGCTTGGCAAAAAAGCGGCAGATGCTGTCTATCTGGTCTTTGTAGAAAATGCGATGCCTGTGGGTATGGTCGGTCTTCTGATGTCAGCTGTGTTTGCAGCGACTATGTCTTCAATGGACTCAGGCTTAAATCGAAATTCTGGTATCTTCGTGCGTAACTTCTATGCGCCGATCATCGACAAGAAAGCAGACGACAAAAAGTTAATGCGTGTTAGTCAGCTTGTGACTATGTGTTTCGGTGGTTTGATTATTCTTGTGGCATTGTTCATTAACTCGCTGCGCGGCTTGAGCTTGTTTGACGCGATGATGTATGTAAGTACTTTGCTTCAGATGCCAATCCTAGTTCCGCTTTTCTTCGGTATTTTCATTAAGAAAACCCCTGATTGGGCTGCTTGGGCAACGTTGGTTGTGGGTATCGTTGTCTCTTATTTAGTGAGCTTTGTTATCACGGCAGATGTTGTAGCTAACTGGCTGAATCTAGAAACACCATTTACCGGTCGCGAAGCAAAAGATCTTAAAGTTCTACTCGGCATTATGGGTCATCTATTCATTACGGGTGGTTTCTTCTGCCTAACAACTAAGTTCTATAAAGCACCTGTTGGCGAACGCAAACAAGAACTTACGGAGTTTTGGGATGATGTTGCGACACCAGTTATTGAAGAAGCTGGTCAGGACGAGTACGACCGCCAGCAACGTAAAATGCTTGGTAAGCTGATTCTGGTGTTTGGTGCACTGGTTACCTTAATGGTGCTGATTCCAAATCCATTCTGGGGTCGAATGGCATTCGTGTTCTGTGGAGCTGTCATTGTCACCGTAGGTAGTTTGTTACTTAAAAGCGCTAAGCAAGCCGATAAGCTAACCGCCAGCACGGCGAGCTAAGGTTTTACATCTCTATCCCCCTCAATTAGGAGCTACGCAGTTCACAGTAGCTCCTCTTTCAACACCAACTCTATATATCAATAAACACGGAAGGGAGACCAACGTGAAAATGAAAGTGAACAAACTAGTACTGCTGCTACCAATTACCCTCTATAGTGCCTATGGATTAGCCTCACCTGGTTATGAACAAGGTAAAGCACTTCCTACGCAATTTCAGAATACGATTTATGCTGTCGATCATGGTGTGATTGCCAACGATGGCATCGATGATTCAGAAGCACTTCAAGCCATCATCGATAACCATATCAGTGCCTCTAGCGAGGTGAATACTGTCATCGTGTTGTCGAGTAGACGACACTTGTTACCAAGTGCCGTCCCTCTAAGAACCTACGTGCAACTTTCACTGCATACGGCTCAAGCCTCCGCTAAGGCATCGTTTGATACCCAGCAACTCATAAAGCAGTTGGAACAGGTTCAACCCAAGAGTTTCGTGCTTGTCTCTTTGATTTCCGCTTAGCCAAGTATTCTTGGTAATCGGGGTCATAAGGAGTCGCGGCGTTTCGGATTTTCACATGTCGCTCTATTGGCACTTTTGCGATTTGGAACAAGTTGAAGTGACAGTCCATGTTCATAATTTTCTGCCAACCATGAAATTGCCATTGGCCTTTTCGGTTGAGAAAATATTTGGCACGCAAATCTTCAAAGTTGCGTTGGTGAATAGTGGCGCTAATAGCGTGACGCTGGATAGACCGCTTGAGTTTGATGTCCCGCTCAACAATGAAAATGGTTATAACAGCCGTGTGATGCCAGTAAGTGCAGTAGAGAATTTTGGGTTACAAGATTTCTACCTCACAATGGATACACAGGGCAGTCATTGTGAGGGGTACAATCGCAACCAGGTGTCAGAGAGTAATCCTAATGGCGTTCTCTACCGATATGAGAATGTCTGTGCTCAAGATGCCATACATGGAATCATCCTTAAATGGGCGAACAATGGTTGGGTGGATAACGTTCAAATCGATATGATAGGTTCTCACCCTATCGTTACCGAGTTCGCCAAAGATATTACCATCTCGAACAACAAGATTGACGGCTCATGGAACAAAGGTGCTGGTGGTAACGGCTATATTAGAGGCTCGAAACTCTAATATAGTTGGATTCACAACAACGATATCCTAAATATTCGCCACCTAGCTCTACAATGGTCTGCGACCGGTAATGTCGTCGAGCATAATGTACTCAATGTTGATATGAATCTTCATGGCGGTTGGGAGCGCAATAATCTCATTCGTGCCAACCAAATTGAGGTCCCGTTTGAACATCGCAGTTGGTCAAATGGCGCTCCGGAGTCTGGTGCAACTTGGCAGCCTATTTGGGTGGGATCGGGTATTGGTAACGTATATTTTGGCGTAGAAGCCATGCAAAAAGGAAAACCTTTTTCCGAATGGCAGTCGAAAGGGAATGAATTCGACTTTGGTTATAAATATAAGATTGACGATAATTGGACTCTAACTCCGGGTATGCCAATTACCTTCTTCCCAGGACATGTTACCTATAAGCCTCAACTACGCGCTCAATACAAATTCGATTCTGGGCTAGTCACTAAGCTTCGCTATCGTCATGAGTTCAGACAGTTCTCGGATGACCGTTCTGGAGAGCAAAAGAGTAAAGTGACAGCCAATATTGACTATAACTACAACGGATTTCAGTTTGGTTTAGAAGGTAACTACGAGAAAGGTCACGATGACCAGAAGTTCTTCAATAATGGTGACACTAACTGGGACGCTTTATTCAAGCTTGGATACAAAGGAGAAGATTGGAACTGGAGACCTTATGTAGAGTTTGCCAATGTTTCCGTTTCAAGCACATCCAGCGACCGTCAACTTAGAAGTCGTATCGGTATTACCTATAGCTTTTGATTTGTGAATAGTTCTACTTGTTGACGTTGTTTAGACCACTCTAAGGAATCATAGAGTGGTCTTTTTTTAGTTTATTATGGTCGCCAAAGCACTTCTGCAAGTGGGCGGTGGCAAAGCTTTAGCCGCTTGACTTGTACCAAAAATAACTCGGCACATCCAAGTGCGTCACTGGCAGCGGAATGCGCTTGATACGGGGGTAGATTGTAGTGTTGACGTAAATCATCGAGCTGAAAGCTACTGTGACCTCGGTTCTTTCCAAGGTAGCTAAATTGTTTTTCAAGGGCCAATGTATCCACCATATAGCAGGGGAAATCTGATAGACCGTAACGCTGTGACAGAAAGGTTTGGATAAAGCCAAACTCGATACAAGCACTGTGAGCGATGATTACTTTTCCGGAGATACGTTCGAGAAGTTGATCAAACGCATCGCTTGAGTCGATACCCTCAAGCAATACTTGCTGCGGCATGATGCCATTCACTACCGCACTTTCCGCGCGAACATAGCTCTCATTACGTAAGTAGACCTCATTCATGCTACCAAGATTAATTTCTTCGTAGTTGAGCTCTACACTGCCTATTGAGAGGACACGATCGGACTTAGGCTCTAACCCGGTTGTTTCAAAATCAATAGCAACAAACTCTAGGTCGCTGAGTGGTGATTTAAGGTCTGGAAGCGGCTGATCAAAAAATTGCGTTAGAGAATCAGAATTCCATTTTTGATTGGCCAGTTTTGAGTGCAGCGCCTGTGTTCTATTTTCATCTGAGAAAAGACGTCTAAGTGTTTTCGCTAACATGTCAGAATCCACTAGTAAATTTAAGCTTGGCTACATCCTGAAGTTCACTGATGATCTTGAATGCATCTTTGAGGTGTTTGCGTTCAAAGCTACTGAACTCATCCGGTCGGATGTGATTATCAGGGGTATCGTCTCTGAGAATTGCGTTTAGCTGATGTTTAAAGCGTACCTGAGTCAGGAAGCGGTAAGCACCAATAATGTTGTCGCAACTCTCTTGGGAAAGCGTACCTTTTTCCACCGCATAGCGAAAACGTTCCTCTGTCCCCGTAAGGGATCCCCCTGCAGCTAGGCTGTATATGCGTGCCAGATCGATGATTAGGTTCAGTGCGAATTTCTTAATATTAAGTGACTTTGTATTGTCACCGGTTTTCTCTAGCACCAAACTATTGAAGATACCCAATGGCGGGGAGGTTTCTATTGCATCTCGGGTTAACGCGGGGATAAAGCGTGGGTTAGCATGAATGGTATTGTGTAGGTGATTTTGTAGTTGTTCGACAAGATCGGCGTTGCCATAAACAGAGCGAATTTCCATAAAAACACTGATACTTAGCAGCTTGTTGTATTCAGGACTTGCCACCCATTTGGTGTAGTACTCTTTCCAACGCTCCACATTTTGGTTCCATTTTGCTGTTGCTGCCATGTACTTACCACTGCAAAGTGGATAACCCACAGCGGCTAAACCATTGCATACGCGCATGGCGAAGTAAGAGAAATAGAATCGGTCATCTTCTGTGGCATCTTTAGCTAAGACGAGTGCATTGTCTTGGTCAGACAGCATGTGGACTTCATTCCTAGCATGAGAGCCCGCTACCATCCACGCATAGTCACACGGTGGCTTGCCAAGCACTTCTTCTGTTAACTGAATAATACGTCTTGTGAAGGCGTCCATAATCATTGACATGACCTGACCGTGAATTTCTGCACTGACTCCACTCTCAACTAGGGCTTGGAATATGGTCTCTTTTTCGTCGCGAAGATTGGCAAGCGCGCTAATGGAGTCGGCATACTTGATTTTTTCAACAAGAAACAAAGATTGGGTTCTGTGGTTATGAACGAGATGAGTAGTAGTTAATAAGCCCTTAACTCTATGGTTAGCTACCACAGGTAAACAGCGGATATTGTATTGCAGCATGAGCGAGATGGCTTGAATGACTTTATCTTCACTATTGATAAGAATAGGGTTGGTGGTCATAACATCACTAATGGGACGACTGGTATCAACACCTTCAGCAACAACGTGCTGTGTCATATCTCGGTCGGTCACCAGTCCAACGATTTCCTCGTTCTCGAGCACGACCGCACATGAGCTGCGTTTTTTACCGCACATGGCTTTGGCGACATACTTTATTGAATCGCTTGTTCTAACCACCGTAATGTTCTCACTCGCCACCTCACCAACTGTGCGAAAAAAGAGTCCCTTATCTTCTTTGTTAACGATCGAGCGTATTGCAGAATGAAGGCGAGTCTTAGCTGTCGCAGCAAAGTAGTCCTTAAACTCAGGATGCTGCTCGCAGGTTTCTTGAATAATGGCGTGAGGAATAAGGTACAGCAAAGAGTCTTCAATGGCCTCAGCTCGATATCCATCTTCGGCATCCTTTAATGGCTCTAGAAAGGTAAATCCGAATTGGTCCTCTTCTCCTAGACGGGCTCTGAGCTTGTTAAGTTGAGTGCGTTGTTCGATGGCTCCTTTTCGAATCACATAGAGAAAGCGCTTCTCACACAATGCTTGGAACTCGATACTTTCACCTTTAGCCAGATACTTGACGGTGACTGCGCCTGCGAGTAACTCCACCACAGGGTTTGGTAGAAGATCAAACGGATCGAGGTGGACGAGAAAATCATAAACGTTATTGGAAGCCGAAGTGCCCATAGATATCCTTAAATCAAAACGCTGTTTCACTAATTATTATGATGGTAAAAAAAGCAGCACGAATGCTGCTTAATGGTAAGGTGTTGTTTAAACTGGGTAGTTATCGAAACCCAGATGTTCTGAAACGTTACGGCCTGCGGTATGCAGCAGGGCAATGTATTCTTGTTTCTTTTCTTCATCGAATCTAATCGTTGGGAAAGAAACTGAAATAGAGGCAATAGCCGCACCAAAGCGATCATAGATCGGCACGGCAATACAACGCAAACCAGGTTCTTGCTCTTCGTTATCTTCACCATAGTGCTGTTCTCGCACCAGTTTCAGCTCTTCAAGCAACTGATCCACATTCTCATGAGTGTGTTCAGTGTGTTTGATAAACTCTATATTAGCCAGCAGATCACGTACTTCGTCTTCAGACATATGTGACATCAAGACCTTACCGATTGCCGTGCTATATAGGGGATTTCGACGACCAACACGTGAATGCATTCTTAGGTGATAACTTGAGTCAATCTTATGCAGGTAGATTATCGACTCTTCATCTATCGCACCAAGGTGAGAAGTCTCATTGATGACATGACAAATCTTAGCCATTTCAGTATTTGCTAAATCGATCAGATCAACATGTTCTAACGCCTTAGAGCCAAGTTCAAATAGCTTCAATGTGAGAGCATATTTATCAGCCTCACCCTCTTGCTCTACGTAACCTAGAGTTTTCATTGTCTGCAAGAAACGGTATGTCGTTGCTTTAGACATCATCAAACGCTGTGATAGCTCTGATACGCCAATTTCTTTTTGCTCTGATAGTGCAGACAAAATGTTGAACACTTTTAGTACGGAGGATACTGCTTCTGGTTGGGTTGATTTTTCCATGTCATGCTCTGGCTTTTGTTTCCAATAGCTATGGATTATACCTGACCAGAATGCCTACGTCAGTAATTTCAAAAAGCCATTTCATTAATTTGAAACCAAATTGTGAGACGGCCATCACAATATGCAAAAGACGAATAAAAAAATGAAACGCAATTTCAAAAATAACTTTCGAACGTGTCATTTTTTGTGTATGTTTGTTTTAACACAGTGAGCATCCCCCTTTGTTCACCACACAAACACTACAAAGGAACAGACTATGATTCTTGATTCATTCAACCTTGAAGGTAAAGTAGCAATCGTAACGGGTTGTGATACTGGTCTTGGTCAAGGTATGGCACTAGGACTTGCTAAAGCGGGTTGTGACATCGTTGGCGTGAACATTGTTGAACCAACAGACACCATCGCGATGATGGAAGAGACAGGGCGCAAGTTTGTCGATATTCGTGCCAACCTTATGAAGCTAGATGATATCCCAGGTATTGTAGACCGCGCGGTGACGGAGCTAGGTAGAATCGATATTTTGGTTAATAACGCGGGTATTATCCGTCGTAACGATGCGATTGATTTTTCAGAGCAAGACTGGGATGACGTGATGAACATCAATATCAAGTCTGTGTTCTTTATGTCTCAGGCTGTTGCTAAGCAGTTTATCGCACAAGGTGAAGGCGGCAAGATCATCAACGTGGCATCTATGCTTTCATTCCAAGGCGGTATCCGCGTGCCATCTTACACAGCGTCAAAAAGCGGTGTTATGGGTGTGACTCGCTTAATGGCAAACGAGTGGGCAAAAGAAGGCATTAATGTGAATGCCATTGCACCTGGTTACATGGCGACTAATAACACAGCTGCATTGCGTGCGGACGAAAAACGTAATGCAGAAATTCTAGAGCGTATTCCAGCGGATCGCTGGGGCACGCCAGAAGATTTGGCTGGACCATGTGTATTCTTGGCATCAAAAGCTTCCGATTACATTAACGGTTACACCATTGCGGTTGATGGCGGCTGGCTGTCTCGCTAACTAGGTTGCGAGAAGATGGTTGACCTATTTTCTGTCGGACAAGCATTGGGCTTTTTGAGTTTTGGTTTAGGAATCTCCACCTTTTACCAGAAAAATGACAGACAGCTCAAAACCCTAATGCTGATCTTTAATATCAATCATCTTCTCCACTATTTATTGCTTGGTTCACTTATCTCTGCCGTTGCGGCTTTATTGTCGGCACTGAGAACCTTTGCATCAATTCATACACAATCCAAGTTAGTGGCTTGGTTGTTTATAAGTTTCGCTGCTGCTCTTGGTGCTTATTTTGCCGAGGACGTGTCACAGCTGTGGCCAATAATTGGCACGGCAATAGGAACCTATTGCATGTTCGCTCTCAAAGGCATTGCGATGCGGGTAGGTTTTTTGATAGGGGCAGCGTGTTGGTTGGTAAACAATATTTTAGTGGGCTCTATCGGCGGGATGCTGCTCGAAGCGACGCTGATCGCCACGAATATTACAACCATATGTCGAATGCACACAGAATCGTCGACCAAGACACAATCATACTAGGTTTTAAACATGTTCGTATTTAACAAAAATATTCAGTTAGAAGATTTGGGCGATGGCGTAAGTCGCAAAGTTTTGGCGCACAACGACAACATGATGTCGGTTGAAGTCCATTTTGAAAAAGGTGCCGTGGGCGCGATGCACTCGCATCCGCATGAGCAACTTACCTACGTACTATCAGGTGCGTTCGAGTTTACGATCGGTGATGAAAAGCACATCGTGAAGGCGGGTGACACCATGTATAAAGAACCAAATATTGAACACGGCTGTGTTTGTGTTGAGGCGGGAGTTCTCATTGATACATTCACACCAATGCGTAAAGACTTTGTTTAAAAATTCAAATTATTAGCGAGTATAATCGCTGGAGAAAAAATATGAAAATTGCACTAATGATGGAAAACAGCCAGGCAGCGAAAAATGCGATGGTACTGTCAGAGCTTAACCAAGTTGCTGGTGATTTAGGTCACGATGTATTCAACACGGGTATGAAAGACGACCAAGACCATCAATTGACATATATTCACCTCGGTATTATGGCTAGCATCCTTCTTAACTCAAAGGCTGTAGACTTCGTTGTTACTGGTTGTGGTACTGGTCAAGGTGCACTGATGGCAAGCAACCTACACCCAGGTGTGGTTTGTGGTTACTGTCTAGAACCGTCAGATGCGTTCCTATTCAACCAAATCAACAACGGTAACGCTATTTCATTGGCGTTTGCTAAGGGCTTTGGTTGGGCTGGTGAGCTAAATGTTCGTTATATCTTCGAAAAAGCCTTTACTGGTGCACGCGGTGAAGGTTACCCAACTGAGCGAGCTGTTCCTCAGGCGCAAAACGCAGTCATTCTTAACAATGTTAAGGCTGCAGTATGTAAAGATGTGGTTGAGTCACTAAAAGCAATTGACCAAGAGTTGGTTAAACAAGCGGTTGGCAGCACCCAATTCCAAGAGTGTTTCTTCGCTCATTGCCAGGTTCCTGAAATCGCAGAGTACGTTCGCACACTGATTGACTAAGGCTCTTTATGTAGCCTAAAGGACATTCGGTTTCAGTGTTTGTCCTTCATTCCTTATCGGGAATTTAATAGCCAGTCTTCTCGACTGGCTTTTTTTGCTTTGTGTTTGTTAGATCGTGAAAGCACTAACATGAAGAAATTGGTACTCATACTAAATTTGAACTTATCGGAGGTGGTGTATGACCACTCAAGGCTTTGCAAGATGCACTTGTTGCGGAAAAAAACGTGATCGAAGTTACTTTCGTTATCTCTCATTTATCAGTAGTAGCCCAATGTGTTATGACTGTGAACATAAATTGGAATCGATTGAGCTAGAGGTCGATAAAACACAGAGTTGCGAGAGCTTATCTGTGTCATAGCTCATTGTTGGGGGGCCAGCAAGGTGTATGGACTAGCATAGTGTACTGATAGTGACATAACTACACTTGATACCGGTAACATGGGTAACTCTCTATGTTGGCCAGATTACTCTTCCAACAGTTCCATCTACATCTCATAACCTCTTTTATTCAAATTGAAGTAACCATATCGTTTGTCTACTTATACCTGTTCGCTTTGAAGATGCAGGGTTGAGTAGCTGAAAACTATCCGTAATTCGGGATGTCTGCGAACCTGCAATTTCTGGTAATGCTACATCGAAAAATTCTTTGATGGTGGTGATGAGTGCTTTCTTAGAGGAGAAGTAAACCTTTTTCCGATCATATTCATTCATGACTCTCCAGAGCGGTTCTATCGAACTATAGGGCGGTAGTAATGAAGGTCGATATTGAGTACTTTCGCAGCGTCCTTCACCAATTCTGTACCGCCCTCTATGACAAGGTGTACTTTCTGCTCCAATGGGTAGTGATCTTTCTTTAGTTTCCAGAAAAATGAACAGTGCTTTCTCTGTTGATGGTGTCATACGTTTCAGAGACTGCTGCGCCAATGTCTTCCAGTGGCACAGCGTCGATTAGATTCAGGCGTGTACGGCTATCCGTTGTTTCGATGAGTTTGTCCTGACCATTCGAATCCAGCCATCGCTGAGTTTTGTCGACTGAGTTGGATGGACGGCATCCATAAACAATATTAGGGCTTCGCTCGGCTTAAGAACGTTATTGTATTACTCGACAAAGGCTTGCTGCATTTAATGAGATGGTACGTCCCTCTTCACAGCTAAACTTAACCAATGTTTAGCGCTCAAAGGAAGGTGTCCCATGTCAACAGCTCATATCATTGGTATTGACCTAGGTAAAAATACATTCCACATCGCCGCTCACGACAAAAGTGGCAATGAACTTTTCAGAAAGAAGTTATCACGCAAGAAGTTACTCGAATTTTTATCTTGTAGAGAGTCTTCAATCATTGCGATGGAATCATGCTGCGGCGCACATTGGCTTGCTAGAAAATGTGAGTCGTTAGGGCATATTGCGAGACTCATTCCTCCTCAATACGTTAAGCCTTACGTAAAAACTAACAAGAACGATTTTATTGATGCGTGTGCTATCGCATAGGCAGCATCGAGACCTTCAATGCGATTCACGAGCCATAAAACCGAATCGGCTCAGATCATTTCAACATTAAGAAAGCTTAGAAACGGCTATATCAGAGAACGGACAGCGTGCATGAATCGAATTGGTTCTATATTACTCGAGTTTGGAGTCAGTTTACCTAAAGGTCATGCTGCGATGAAAAAGCTGTTTCAGTGGCTTGCAGATGAGGGCCACTATGTACCACCTCAAATAATCTTCGAGCTAAGTGAGTTGCTCGAGCATTATAAGGTTTTGGATCATAAGGTTGAAAACCAACAAGTTAAGGTCGAAAAATTACTTGCAGAAGATCCACAAATGGAACAGCTACAAACTATACCTGGAGTCGGCCCAGTGATAGCAAGTGCATGCCTATCATCCATCGCTAACCCAACGGACTTCAAAATGGTAGAAATTTCGCAGCTTGGATTGGTCTAGTGCCTATTCAATATTCTACAGGCGGCAAGACCACAATGCTGGGCATTTCAAAGCGTGGGAACCGAGAGTTAAGGACTTTGTTCATTCACGCAGCTCGTTCAATTTTATGGAGAGATAAATCTGCGGAAAAGTACTTCGGTAGCTGGCTTATGGACCTTAAACAAAGGAAGCCTTTCAATGTTGCTGTCGTCGCGTTAGCAAACAAGCTTGCTAGGATAGCATGGTCTGTAATGACAACGAATAAACCCTTTTCAATCAGAGCTTAATTCAAATTTGCAATGGATAAAAAAGATGACAAAACGGTTAGACCACCAGATTGAAAACCTGTTGCCCCAAACAGCAACTTAGTATGCTTATCGTTTTGCGAGGACAATCTGGCGCGAACCTCATCGTAGAGCTGAGCCTTTAGGTCTCAATTAAGACTCTGAATATATTAGCGCAAATCAGCTCGTTATCTGGTTATCTACTTGCAATAACGGGACGTACCATATATTGGGACAGAACTTATGAGGCATACCCTGGGTTCTTGTATGAAAATCTATTGTGATGTAACCATTTATTCATACCCGAGACTCTATAGCGAATACCAATTCTGCTTCTGCATAGGCAACGGTTTGATACGGTCGCACAATCGATTTTCACGAGCGGAATCGTGCATCCGTTCGAGTTGTTATTTTTTGTGGAGATAGCGTCACTTTCATGGTTGCGTAGCATGATCCTGTTTTTACAGAAACTCAAGCATGTTCAATGATCACTTGGCTTGTGTTGTAGAACCATATACACACATAGAGTCCGGTAGCGATTGTCGTTGGTTTGAGTGGATAACACTACCTATCGGTACCCATTTTAAATGGATCTATGAAGTCTGCGCTTCTATCATCGATTACACTTGTTACCTTGTGCTAGGGCAATAACCAACAAACGAATTGAGATTGGAGAGAGATGTTTTACAATCTCACTTCAGCGTAGAAATTAGCTTTCCTTTCAAGAAAAAAAACGCCCCACTTTACAGTGAGGCGTTTGAGGCTTGTCTTGTCTTGTTTAGCTAGCTGTTTGCGTTTGCGTTTGCTTGTTGCCAGACCTAGAAGCATTGACCAGTAACACGCCGACTGACAGTACAATCGAACCACACAGTAAGAACAGGGCGCGACCAGCGATGTCATTCGGAATCAGAGCCATTGCTAGGACACCTAAACCTGCA
This sequence comes from Vibrio sp. KUL80, assembly GCF_059725495.1. Lineage (NCBI taxonomy): Bacteria > Pseudomonadati > Pseudomonadota > Gammaproteobacteria > Vibrionales > Vibrionaceae > Vibrio > Vibrio sp. KUL80. The sequence goes on along the minus strand of NZ_AP045842.1, from coordinate 836,524 downwards.
GTACAGATGAGTTTGCCAAGCATAGAACGCTGTTTTGTATCTAGGTTTTGCTGTTCTTGAGACTCAGCCACAACAGGTGTGTTCCAGTTCTCGAATAGTTTCTCAACTTCCGCCTCACGTTCTGGTGTACGACCTTTGTAAACCAGTGTCGTTGCTAAGAAGAAACCACCGGTAAAGACAACGTGCGCCATCAAGCTTAGAGCAACTTTCAAGTCGGCCCATTCACGGCTAGTGAGAGCTTGGTCTAAATTGAACCAGTTTTCGATATCCTCAGCTTGTATTGAAATACCAAAGATGTAAGAAACGAAACCACCTACAACGAGTGTTGCCCAACCAGACCAATCTGGAGTTTTACGGATCCACATACCCAACAAAATTGGAATTAACATTGGGAAGCCAATCAATGCACCAATATTCAATACGATATCAAATAAGCTTAGATGACGTAATGAGTTGATGTATAAGCCGAGTCCAATGATGACCAAGCCCATTAATACGGTCATTGCTTTACTCACAATAACCAACTCTTTTTGCGAAGCGTTAGGACGTACAAACGGGCTGTAGAAGTTAACAACAAAAATACCCGCGTTACGGTTTAGACCTGAGTCCATAGACGACATGGTTGCAGCAAACATCGCTGACATTAGCAGACCAATCATACCTGCTGGCATGACACTTTCTACGAACGCTAGGTAAGCTGCGTCTACCCCAACACTATAATCGTTAGCAAAATCTGGCATGAATGCCGAAACGTACCACGACGGTAGGAACCAAATAAGTGGACCCACGATAGCTAGAACGGTTGCTAGTCCTGCTGCCTTGCGTGCATTATCACTGTCTTTGGCACAAAGGTAACGATAAGCGTTGATACTGTTGTTCATTACGCCGAATTGCTTAATAAGAATGAAGACAATCCAAAGAATGAAAATACTCATATAATTGAGATTATTACCAACCCAGAAATCACCTGTAAAGTTTGTAACAATGTTAGTTACGCCACCACCGTGGAAGTAAGCGGCAACTGCACAAGTAATGGTTACGGCCATGATAACTAACATTTGCATGAAATCAGAAGCGATAACGGCCCAAGACCCACCAGTTACTGACATAAGAACAAGTACAATACCAGTGAATATGATAGTCACTTCCATTGGAATGTTGAAAACCGCTGAAACGAAAATTGCGATACCGTTTAACGCGACACCTGCGGAAATCAAACTATCTGGCATACCTGCCCAAGTATAGAACTGCTCTGAACTTCTACCGAAGCGTTGGCGAATCGCTTCAATTGCGGTAACTACGCGCAACTGGCGGAACTTGGGTGCGAAATAGATGTAGTTCAAGAAGTAGCCAAACGCATTGGCTAAGAATAGGATTACAACGACGAAACCGTCGCTGAACGCGCGTCCTGCGGCACCTGTAAACGTCCATGCTGAAAATTGTGTCATGAAGGCGGTAGCACCCACCATCCACCACAACATTTTACCGCCCCCTCTAAAGTAATCACTTGTCGATGTCGTGAACTTACGGAACATCCAACCGATTGCGATTAGGAAGAAGAAGTAGGCGAGTACTACAAGAGTATCAATAGTCATGTTTCAGCCTTATATCATTCATACTGTCGATTATAGTAAATAATTTCCTTGTATTTTTGTAATACAATACGCCTAAAGTGTGATGAGGCACGCATCTTTGTTTGATGTTATTTGTAGAACATATTTTGTCACAAATTAAATATTTTAATAAACAGATAGTTAAGTGTGCATCAAGCAGTGATAAGGATTGGAGGTTGATAGGAAGGGTCAATTGAGAATGTAATGATTTGCATCGTATGTGAGCTGATTATTACCTTATTTGTGGGACAAAAAAGCGAGCCCAGAGGCTCGCTTTGTTCCCGATAAATGAGAGGACAGTTCGATTAGTTAACGTGCGCTACTGCGTCTTTAACTAGCTGACCTAGCTCTTCCCAACGACCTTCGTCGATTAGGTTAGTTGGTACCATCCAAGTACCACCACACGCTAGAACAGATTTGATTGACAGGTAGTCATCAACGTTCTTAAGGCTTACACCGCCAGTAGGCATGAATTTAACAGGGTATACCGCTGTCAGTGCTTTCAGCATGTTTACGCCGCCTGACGGCTCTGCTGGGAAGAACTTAAGTGTACGTAGACCCATTTCCATCGCTTGCTCTACAAGACTTGGGTTGTTTACGCCAGGTACGATAGCTACGCCTTTGTCTAGGCAGTATTGTACTGTGCGTGGGTTGAAGCCTGGGCTTACGATGAAGTCAACACCAGCGTCGATCGCTTGGTCAACTTGCTCGTTAGTTAGTACTGTACCAGCACCGATTAGCATTTCTGGAAATTCTTTACGCATTACAGCGATAGCTTCTACTGCACACTCTGTACGGAAAGTAATTTCAGCACAAGGCATGCCGTTGTCTACCAACGCTTTACCTAGTGGAATTGCGTCTTCAACTTTGTTGATCGCAATTACTGGGATTACTTTTAAGCTTGCTAGCTGTTCGTTTAATGTCGTCATGTTATTTGTCCTACTAATCAAGAGTTGGAGTTGCGTTTTTTGGAATAATAGCACCGCGGTGTTGAATAACTGTACCCGCGACTTTGTGTCCCATTGCTGCAGATGCAAGCGCATCACCGCCAGTTAGGCGTTTAGCAAGGTAACCTGCGCTGAATGAATCACCAGCAGCCGTTGTATCAATAACATTGTCTACTGGCTTCGGCGCAACATAATTTGCACTGTCGTTTGCAATCACTAGGCACTCTTTTGCGCCACGCTTGATTGCGATTTCAGCTACGCCAGCTTGGCTTGTACGTTCGATGCACTGTTCAACGTACATATCACCGAATAGCTCTTGCTCGTCTTCAAACGTCAGAAGAGCAGTATCGGTGAAGCCTAACATAGCTTTGTAAGTTTTTACTGCCGTTAGACGGTCAGACCACAGTTTTGGACGATAGTTGTTATCGAAGAACACTTTACCGCCTTTCGCCTTGAATTGTTCAAGGAAGCTAAATAGCTTTTCGCGACCGTTTTCAGTCAAGATAGCTAGAGTGATACCGCTTAGGTAAACCGCATCGTACTCAAGCAGTGATTCAATAAGTGTCGCGCTATCGTTCTGGTCAAAAACAAATTTTGCCGCAGCATCACTACGCCAGTAGAAGAATGTGCGCTCACCAGTTTCATCCGTTTCGATGTGGTACAAGCCTGGCATCTTGTCATTCAGACGTGGAATAAGAGAGGTATCGATGCCTTCTTCTGACCATGCGTTGATCATTTCAGCCGAGAATGGGTCGTTGCCCAGAGCAGTAACATAGCTCACCTGAATGTCACGACCTTGAGTCAGACGAGACAGGTATAGAGCTGTGTTTAATGTGTCACCACCAAAGCTTTGCTTTAGTAGTTCATCTTTGCGCTGCAGCTCTACCATGCATTCGCCGATGATTGCGATTTTGAATTGGTTCATAGATTGCTATCCAACTTTTGTGTGATTAACTGAGTAAGTCTTCACGTGAAGGAGAAAATATATCGAGTAGAACGCTGTCTTGTTCCAGTGCCTTAGTGCCATGGTCGAGCAGTTTCTTAACCATAAAAGCATCACCTGCTTTGAGCTCACGTCGTTCACCATCCACAATGGCTTCAAAACGACCACTGACAACATAGACAATCTGATCATGGATCTCATGCCTGTGAATAACGCCACTTGCACCTTTGTCATAACAAAGATGTGCGGCCATTAGGTCGTCTGTAAAACCCACTACCTTGCGTTTGATGCCTTGACTTACCTGTTCCCACGGGTGTTCATCAGCAGAGAAAAACTTGTGCACTAACTGGCTCCTAGACGATGTGACTGTCTACTTTTACATACTTTGATGACGACATCATAACCAAACCAAGAGATTTGTAATACAATAAGCTTAAGCTATTGTGATCTTGATCGAGTTTGTTTTTTTGAAACATCGTTTTAGTTGTTGGTAATTTAGCAGCAAATGGGCTTGAATAGTAGCTTTTCTACAAAGACATAACGATTAAATGTGACTAAAGTCCGTTTTCTTCCACTTTTCAATGTAATCAAAAGGCATATTGTATTACTTTATAGTGTAAACAATACGGAATTTTTAGATTGAGGGTGAAAATGTCTACGTTAGTGCAACCCATTTTGCTAAGTGATAGCGAAATTGAACAACTGAAGAAAGAAGTTGGCCGCGATACTCTAATGGGTAAAGCGATTGCAAAAAGCATCAAAGATGTTGAAGCATTCATGAAGCTTCCTCTCGAAGTACCTGGTCACGGTGAAGCGGGTGGTTACGAGCACAGCCGCCACAAGCAAAACTATACCTACATGAACCTTGCGGGTCGTATGTTCCTTATTACGGGTGATGATCGTTACGCTAAGTTTGTGCGTGATTTACTGGCAATGTACGCAGACCTATATCTCACCTTCGATTTTCATGTTCAAAAGAACACGAACCCAACAGGGCGTCTGTTCCACCAAATTCTAAACGAACACGTGTGGCTAATGTTTACTAGCCTTGCATACTCATGTGTTGCTGCAACCATGAGTGAAGAAGAGCGCCAAAACGTGGTTGACCGTCTGTTTAACCCAATGCTGGACATGTTTACGGTGAAATACGGCCACGATTTCGATCGTATTCATAACCACGGTGTTTGGGCAGTAGCGGCCGTTGGTATTTGTGGCTTAGCGGTTAACCGTCGTGAGTTCCTAGAGAAATCCGTGTTTGGTCTTGAGAACAACGGCACAGGTGGTTTCCTGGCGCAAATTACTCAATTGTTTGCTCCGTCGGGTTACTATATTGAAGGTCCTTATTACCACCGCTATGCGATTCGTCCACTGTGTGTTTTTGCTGAGGTTCTTCATCGTCATATGCCAGAGCTCGACATTTTCAATTACAAAGATGGTGTGATTGGTAATACGGTTGAAGCCATGCTAGCAACGGCGTACCCAAATGGTCAGTTCCCAGCACTTAACGATGCATCTCGCACTATGAGCATCAATGATGCGGGTGTACAGGTCGCAGTAAGTCAGTACGCGAAGCACTATGGTATCAACGATAACCTACTTGGTATGGCGAAGATCCAAGACTCTGTGTGGGTTCACGGCTGTGGTCTGGAGCTATCACAAGCGTTTGAAAAAGCGACGGATGTGGGTCTTCCATTCTGGCCAAGCGTTGAGCTCAACGAAGGACCAAATGGTGACCGCGGTGCGCAAGGCTTTATGCGCGTGCAGGACAAAAACAAAGACGTATTCCAGCTAGTGATGAACTATGGTCAGCACGGTATGGGACATGGCAACTTTGATACGCTGGGTATTTCTTACTTCAACCGAGGTAAAGAAGTGCTTCGTGAATACGGCTTTGGCCGCTGGGTTAACGTTGAACCTAAGTTCGGTGGACGCTACCTAGACGAGAACAAAACCTACGCTCGTCAGACGATTGCTCACAATGCAGTGACGGTTGACGAAACGTGCCAGAACTACTTTGACGTAGAGCGTGCTGACAGCGTACACGGTCTGCCACACTTCTTTGCAGAGGACAACGAGCAGATCGTTGGTATGAGTGCTTTTGCTAATGAGCACTACGATGGTGTTCAGCAGCAGCGCAGCGTGTTCATGTTCAAACATGACGATCTTGAAGCGCCATTACTCATCGATCTATTCCGCCTAACAGGCGAAGGCGAGCACCAGTACGATTATTCGCATCAGTTTGATGGTCAGGTGATCCGCACCAATTTTGAATACCAGGCACATAAAGAGCTTAATGTATTGAGCGAAGAGCTTGGCTATCGTCATCTTTGGAATGTGGCACAAGGTGAAGCAAACGAGACGGCGTTAGTTAGCTGGCTACAAGAAGACAGCTACTATACTTGGCTAGGCACCAGCTCGAATGACAATGGCGAGGTTATCTTCACTCGCACAGGCGCTAATGACCCAAGCTTTAACCTACGTAGTGAGCAAAGCTTTATCCTTCGCACTAAGGGTGAAGACACGTTATTTGCATCGGTACTTGAGACACACGGTTACTTCAACGAAGAGTTTGAGCAATCTGTCAGTGCCCGTGGCAGCGTTAAAAATATTCAAGTTGTTGGTCACAACGCGCAGGCGTCAGTGGTAGAGATTGAGACGGAAACCTCTCGCTTTACGCTAATGGTGAGCAACAACCCACAAGTTACTAAAGATACAACCAACAATGCTGATATCGCAGGCAAAACCTACTCTTGGGTTGGCTGTTTCGCGATTGAGCAGGAGACACTATAAATGAGCTATCAACCACTACTATTGAACTTTGAGGAAGCAGCGGAGCTGCGCAAAGATCTAGGTAAGGAAACCTTGCTAGGTAAGAAACTAGCGCGTGATATTGCTCAAGTGAATGACTACATGGCTGAAGTGGGCATTGAAGTCCCTGGCCACGGTGAAGGCGGCGGTTACGAGCATAACCGTCACAAGCAAAACTACATCCACATCGATTTAGCAGGTCGTTTGTTCCTTATCACTGAGGAAACTAAGTACCGCGACTACATCGTTGAGATGCTAACAGCGTACGCGAACGTTTATCCAACACTGGAAAGTAACGTTAGCCGTGATACTAACCCACCGGGTAAGATTTTCCACCAAACGCTGAACGAAAATATGTGGATGCTTTACGCATCATGCGCATACAGCTGTGTGTTCCACACGCTTTCAGATGAGCAAAAGCAACACATCGAAACAGACCTATTCAAACAGATGATCGATCTATTCGTTGTGACTTACGGTCATGACTTCGACATCGTGCACAACCACGGTCTGTGGGCAGTAGCTGCTGTGGGTATTTGTGGCTATGCAATCAACGATCAAGAATCTGTTGATAAAGCACTGTACGGTCTGAAGCTAGACAAAGTAAGCGGCGGTTTCCTAGCGCAGCTAGACCAACTGTTCTCGCCAGATGGCTACTACATGGAAGGTCCTTACTATCACCGCTTCTCATTGCGTCCAATTTACCTGTTCGCAGAAGCGATTGAGCGTCGTCAGCCAGAGATCGGTATCTATGAGTTCAACGACTCAGTGATCAAGACAACGTCTTACGCGGTATTCTCTACAGCCTTCCCGGACGGAACGCTACCTGCACTCAACGATTCGTCGAAAACCATCAGTATCAATGATGAAGGCGTTATCATGGCGACAAGCGTGTGCTACCACCGCTATGAGCAAAGCGAAACGCTGCTTAGCATGGCAAACCACCAACAAGATGTTTGGGTTCAATCGGCAGGTAAAACTCTGTCTGATGCAGTGGATGCTGCGGATGAAATCAAGCCGTTTAACTGGGGTAGCTTATACGTAACTGACGGTCCTAAAGGTGAGAAAGGTGGACTTACTATTCTCCGCCATCGTGATGCTCAAGACGATGATACGATGGCTCTTCTATGGTTTGGTCAACACGGCTCTGATCACCAGTATCACTCTGCTCTTGACCACGGTCATTATGATGGCCTTCACCTCAGCGTCTTTAACCGCGGCCAAGAAGTCTTGCACGACTATGGTTTCGGTCGTTGGGTAAACGTAGAGCCTAAATTTGGTGGTCGCTACATTCCTGAGAACAAGTCTTACTGTAAGCAGACGGTTGCTCACAACACAGTTACGGTTGATCAAAGAACGCAAAACAACTTTGACACGGCAACGGCTGAGTCTCGCTTTGGCTCGAAGCAGTTCTTTAAAGCGGATGACGCAAAACTGCAAGGTATGAGTGGTAAAATCAGTGAGTACTACGAAGGCGTTGACATGCAGCGTTCCGTACTACTGGCTGACATTGAAGAGTTCGAAAAGCCATTGGTTATCGACGTTTACCGTATCAAGGCAGACAAAGAGCACTCTTATGACCTACCGGTACACTTCTCTGGTCAGATCATTCGCACCGATTTTGAATACAACGCAGAGTCTACGCTACGTCCAATGGGTGAAAACTTCGGTTATCAGCACCTATGGAACCTAGGTAGCGGCGATGTTGAAGGTAGCTCACTTGTGTCTTGGCTACATGGCAACAGCTACTACAGCTTAGTAACAAGTGCAGTTGAAGGTTCAAAAGTGTTCTTCGCACGCCTTGGCGCGAACGATCCAGATTTCAACCTTCGTAGCGAGCCGGCTCTGATCTTACGTCAGTCTGGTCAAAACCACGTATTCGCATCTGTGCTAGAAACTCACGGTTACTTCAACGAAGAGTTCGAAGCATCTGTTGGTGCACGTGGCTTGGTTGAGACAGTAGCAACGCTTGCGGACAACGACGATGCCACCATTATTGAAGTGAAGACGACTTCCGGCAATGCGTATCGCTTCGCTATCAGCAACCGAGTAGAAGCAGAGCAAGACTCACTTCACGAGGTTAGCCTAGGAGAAGAGACAGTCAGCTTTACTGGCTCATTCGCTAAGCTATAAAACAGTTTTTAATTCAAGCCGGGCATTGCCCGGCTTTTTGCGTTTGTAAGTAAGGAGAATCATGGAGACACTTGATGGTGTAATTATTGTTGGCTACTTCGCGTTTGTGCTTTTTGCTGCACTGGCGTTCAAACGGTTTACCACTGACTCTTCAGGCTTTATTCGAGGCGGCGGTGCCATGATGTGGTGGATGGCGGGTGCAACGGCTTTTATGACTCAATTTTCTGCCTGGACATTCACAGGGGCAGCCGCCAAAGCCTACGAAGATGGTCTTACTGTACTGTTTATTTTCTGGGGCAACGCACTCGGATTCTTTGTCGCCGCTTGGTATTTTGCTGAGCGATACCGCAAACTGCGCGTTGAAACGGCGATGGAGGTGATTAAGATTCGCTTCGGTCGAAGTTCAGAACAAGTGTATACCTGGATTTCTTTTCCTTTGACCATATTGTCTGGAGCGATTTGGCTCAATGGATTGGGGATCTTCGCATCAGCTGTGTTCAATATCGATTTGATGGTCACCATCATAGGTGTTGGTGTTCTTGTGACTTTTATTGCTGTTAGCGGTGGTTCTTGGACGGTGTCGGCAACGAATGTCATTCAGCTTATCTTGCTAGTGGCGATTACCATGACCGTTGGCGCGTTTGCACTGATTGAAATAGGCGGTCCTATCGAACTTGCTAACGCCTATCCGACGGAAAGCTTTATGGGTCATGACATCAGTTACTGGCAGATTTTCTGGTTGTGGTGCGTAATCATGATGATGAAGCAGACGATGAACACCAGCAACGCGCTGTCATGTTATCGCTTTTTGGTGACGACTAATGAGCGAGAAGCTAAGAAAGCAGCGTTTGTGACAGGTGTGCTGTTTATCATTGGACCTGTGATGTGGTTCATTCCACCTTGGGTTACTGCGGCGATGAATGTGGATTTGATGGCCTATTATCCCAAACTCGCGGAAAGTGCTAATAACGCGGCATACGTTTATTACATCGACCACTACCTCCCGACTGGGATGCTGGGTCTAGTGCTTGCGGCAATGATTGCAGCGACGATAGCGCCAATGACCACGGCACTTAACCGGAACGCGGGTATTTTTGTGCGTAATGTTTATCAGTCGGTCATTAATCCTCAAGCATCCGAGAGCCAGCAACTGACAGTTGGCAAAGTCGCGACGTTAGTCAACGGTGTGCTGTGTGTGTTTGCTGCTTTGCTATTTGCGTCGGTCAAAGAGTACAGTTTCTTCGACATCATGATGTTGTTTGGCGCATTGCTACAAACGCCAATCTCAATTCCGTCGTTACTCGCATTTGTCACTTTAAAGACGTCAGATTGGTCTGGATGGGCGACAATTGCGGTTGGCTTATGTGTCTCGGCATTCATGCAGTTCGTGTTTCAAGTGAATTGGTTGCTGCCGTTGTTTGACGCGGCAAGCTTTACCCACCGTGAAACGGTAGATCTGCAAGTGGCCTCGACCATGTTAGCGCATATCTTTATTACCGGTGGATTCTTCATGTTCACCACTCTGTTCTATCGTGATCCAGTTGGATCGAGAAAGAGTGAGTTGAATCAACTTAAAACCAATCTGGCAACACCGATAAGCAAAGAGGAAGAGGCGCCGATTGATTATAGGCAAGGTGCGTACCTTGGCCGCATGTGTCAGGTGCTTGGTTTCTTGGTGATGTTAGTCAGTATTACTGCGGACTCTTTGCATGGGGCCAGTATCTTCGTTGTGATTGGTGCGCTAATACTGCTCGCTGGTACACACTTATACCGTACCCGAAAAGGAGGGGACGAGCCTTGTGAGCTATCCGCCAATTAAACCCCGACTCAAATAACGTCATAAAAGCCAGCACAGTTGCTGGCTTTTATTTTGTCTATCTTCTTGCTAGCCCACTTTGGTGAACTATAGTTGAAGTTAGCTAAACTTTCATAATATAGCTTAATGGGATCAACACGTTAGCCAAGATTTTGGGTCGGAAAAGTAAAGTGTTGAAGAGAACTTGGCTTACCATTAATGCTTTCACTAGAAATGGAGTCTCCAGTGAGTAACGAAAAGGACAACCTCAAAAAAAACCTATCAGAAGCGTTTACCGCGTCTTTGATTCGGTTTTCAACCATAGTGTTTATTGTGATCATGTGTTGGTGGGCATTTGCTCCATTCTTACCGATTCTTTTGTGGGCGTTGGTATTAGCCATTGCTCTGTTCCCAGTAAGAAAGTTCTTTGAAAGGAAGTTCAACTGGACATCGAAACGCAGTTCAACAGTTATCGCCTTGGTTGGTGTACTGGTTCTTGGTACACCTGTTGCTCTGGTGGGTAACTCGCTGGCAGTCAAAACCCTGCAAACTTACCAGCATTATCAAGATGGTGAGCTACATGTCCCCCCTCCGCCTCAAAAGGTCAAAGAGTGGCCTTTGATTGGTGAGGATACTTACCTAGCGTGGAGCGAAGCAGAGCGAGATCTCCCGACCTTTGTTGATAAGCGCCAACCTCAGCTTAAGAATGCTTCGGCGTGGTTTGTTGATAAAGCGAGTGGTGCCGCCAGCAGTGTCTTCTTACTGATTGGCGCGGTCATAATCGCAGGCATTATGCTCGCTTGGGCCGAAGACGGGACCAAGGCAATGCGCCGCATCTTCACTAGCTTTGCAGACGACGAGAAAGGCCCAGAGTTACACAACTTAACAACCGCAACCATCAGGCAGGTGGCCGTTGGTGTTATTGGGATTGCGTTCCTTACCGCAACCATATTTGGTGCCGTCATTGCGTTAGCGGGTGTACCTGCTGCTGCGCTACTTACTGTTGTCGCTCTGGTATTTGCCATTACTCAGCTTCCCGTCACCATCATCGCGATTGTTGCCGTTGCAATGCTTTGGTCGAACACCGATGGCTCGACGGTTCACAATGCGATTTTTTCAGTATTGATTATTGCTGCGAGCCTGGTCGATAACATCCTCAAGCCTATGGTGCTGGGTAGGGGATTAAGCGTCCCAATGCCAGTGGTGCTCATTGGCGCGATAGGGGGCATGATGTCAGGTGGTATCTTAGGGATGTTTATTGGCGCCGCTTTCCTTACTGCGGGTTATCAGGTGTTTATGAAATGGGTAGAAGCCGAGAACGATAAGGGTAAACCTAAAGAAAAGGCTCAACTCGAAGACAAAGAGACTTCTGCTACTAGCTGATAGTCTTTGACATGTATCCGCCCGCCTTTAGCTCGCTAAAGGCGGGTTTTCAACTTTTAGCGTCTCAACAGTAAGCCACAAGCCTATGAAGCGCTACACCAAGTAATCTAGGGGCTCTCTCTCTATAGGGAGAGCCATTTCTTATCCTGCCTAAAACCTAACCGCCATCACAAAAGACCACAATTATCCGACGACTCTCTCATTTGAGGTTTTTTCTGCTTATTTTGTAATACAAGATTATGAGATTATAAATATGTCAAAAGGTAAGCCTGTGTAAGCAAGAGCTTAGGTAGTACATCTTGCTTTATGGGTGGTTGAACAACTCATAAGTGATGGAACCATGAAGAAAAACTATCTCAAATCCCTACTAGCTTCATCTATCGTCCTTGCAATGACCGGGAGTGCATTCGCAGCGAATTCAACGACAATCAATACACCCGCCCCTGTTTCAGTGGTGGCATCAAGCCATGACGGAAATGCTCCGGAAATGGTGCTTGATGGAAACACGAAAACACGTTGGTCCGCTAATGGTGTCGGTGAGTCGATGACATTCGACTATGGTCAGAATGTAACATTTGATGCGGTGAAACTGTCATTCCACAAAGGCGATAAGCGCACGACCAAGTTTGATATCGAAACCAGCCTAGATGGGTCAACGTGGACCAAGGCAGTGACGGATGGCGAAAGCACAGGCAAATCGCTCAACCTAGAGCGCTTTGATTTTCCAGAAACAACGGCAAGATACATTCGCTACGTCGGCAAAGGTAACAGTAGCAGTGCTTGGAACAGTGTGACTGAGTTTGTCGGTGTGAACTGTAAAACGGACTTTTGTTCAGACCAAGAACTGCCACGAGCCGACATTCTAAAACCTGTGCTTATTGAGGCGACTAGCCACGATGGCAATGGCCCTGAGCGCATGTTTGATAATGATTTGAAGACCCGTTGGTCCGCTAATGGTGCCGGTGAAAATGTCACCTACGATTACGGCAGCGTTAACACGTTTGATGCGGTTCGTCTGGCGTTCCACAAAGGTAATGCTCGCTCAACGCTGTTTGATATTGAAGTGAGTGTCGATGGCAAGACGTGGACCAAAGCCTTAGAGGGAGGCGCAAGCTCTGGTGCGGTCAACGGTTATGAGCGTTTTTCTTTCGACCCGGTAGAAGCGCGTTATGTTCGATACGTGGGTAAAGGTAATTCAAAGAGTAGCTGGAACAGTGTGACTGAGTTTGCCGCGTTGAACTGTGCCATTAACTCATGTCCTACCAATCACATCATCACCGAAGAGGTGATTGCAGCAGAAAAAGCCGCAGAAGCGAAGAAAAAAGCGACTGCAAAAGTGGATGACAAGCGAAAAGATCTTCGCAAGGGTAACTTTGGTGCCGTTGTCGCGTTGCCGTGTGCAACAAGCTGTAAGTGGGATGTACCGTTACAACAACCTGTGCTGCCAGACACTCCAAAAGCGGGCAATAAGCCTGGTGAGAACTTTGACCTAACATCTTGGTATATATCTATGCCGTTTGACCACGATAAAAACGGCAAACCAGATAATGTTTATGAGTGGGATCTTGCTAACGGCTATGAGCACCCAGAACTTTTTTACACGGCTGATGATGGTGGTCTTGTATTCAAGACCTACATTAAAGGTGCACGTACATCGAAGAACACTAAGTTCGCTCGTACAGAGATGCGCGAGATGCTCCGTCAAGGTGATAAGAGTGTTGATACCAAAGGTGTGAATAAGAACAACTGGGTATTTAGCTCGGCACCAATTGAGGACCAAAAGGCCGCAGGTGGTGTTGATGGTGTTCTTGAAGCGACACTGAAGATAGACCACACCACGACAACCGGTGAACTCAACGAAGTGGGTCGCTTTATTATTGGTCAAATCCACGACAAGGATGATGAGCCTATTCGTCTCTACTATCGCAAACTTCCAAACCAAGATAAAGGTACGGTCTACTTCGCTCATGAAAACACCATTAAAGGCACTGACAAGTACTACAACCTTGTCGGTGACATGACAGGTGTACCAAAAGACGGTGACGGTATCGCGCTTGGTGAAGTGTTCAGCTACCGAATTGCGGTTGTCGGCAACGAAATGACGGTCACGCTGATGCGAGACGGCAAGCCAGACGTGGTTCAGGTGGTTGACATGAGTGAGAGTGGCTATGACGTCGGCGGCAAATACATGTACTTCAAAGCAGGTGTTTACAACCAAAATATCACGGGTGACCCTGATGATTATGTTCAAGCGACCTTCTATCAGTTGAAGAAGTCACACAGTAAGTTTGCAGCGAACTAATAGCTAAGCGAACTGAAAAATCATGAAAGCCAGCGCACGTGTCGCTGGCTTTTTATTGACGAGATAAAAGAACGGGTGCTTATCGAAAAGCGAGTCGATTATTTGAGATAAATTTGTTCTCGATGATTGCGTCTAGAGAGCATTTACCAGCACCTGCCAAGGTGAAGTACAAGAATACAGAGAAAAGCGTCCACTGATACTCTAGTCCACCATGAAGTGAGTTAAGACCCGCAGAGATACCCCCTAGTGTATATATGGCGACACTCATACAAACCAGCAGACCTAATGAAGCCAGTCGAGTTGCCAAACCAAACATTAGGGCCAGGCCTCCTAGGAACTCAGTATAAGCTGCTAAATAGGCACCTAATAATGGGAAAGGGACGGCGTTAGCCTCCAGAAATGGCACTAGACCTGCTGGGTTTAGCACTTTACCGAATCCATGATAGGTCATGATGAATCCCACCATAACTCTTAGTATCAACTCTAGCTTTCCATTTTCAGACGTAGCAATGAGTCTCGGAACGATCTGATTAAGCATTCTAGTTTCCTTTTTTTGCAGATGAGTTAGTAAAAATATTCGAGGCCAATGACGTGAGTATCGCCAATCGTGCCGCTGTCTCCGCCGTTAGAGAAGCGTCCTTCTGAGAGGGCAAGCAATTTCGGTGTTACGTAGTAATGAATGCCGTAGCCAACGAAGCGTTCGTTTTCTGCACCCCAGTTTCCGTAGACTTGAGCGTGATGAAGGATGAATTTAAGCTTGCTGTTAAAGGTGTATTCACCCACTACGTCATAGGTGTAATCATTAAGATTGGATGCTTTACCGTGTTCATTTAGATCAGAGCGCGTTAATGTGGCGCCGATATACCACTGACCTTGACGGTAGCTCATGCCGACGTTATGCGTTGCATCGCCTTTGTCTTTGTATAGCTGTCCACCTGAGCCATATAAACCAGCGTTGTGATAGGAGTAACCGATTCCAAATCCGTCACCAAAGAAGGGTGAAGCACCATAGGTGATGGTGAATGCTGAACCATCCGTTGTGAAAGCATCATCACTGTAATCAAAGCTTTGCTCTGATTCCGAGAGCTGTGTCGAAGCAACAAAGGTCCATTTGTCGTAGCTGTTTTTATAGAGAAGCGTATCGCTGTTTCGCCATGTTGCCTGAGCCGCTGCAACGTCCTGAAAGCCTAAGTAGGCCATCTTCAAAATTGGGAGGTGAGAGTAGTTCGCTCCCCAATCCTTACCAAACCAAAGTGTACCTAGGTAACTGTGTTCGACGCCTACGTACTCATAGCGTTTACGAAGCTTGCCGTTCTTTATCTCTGTTCCTTCTTTCAAATCTAAGAAGTTAAGATCGTACTCCATTCTGCCAAAGACGCTCCAATCCTCCGTAATAGGAACGTTTGCCGTCAGATTTGCGCGCACCTTAGCTTCTATGGGGTTTCCCTCTTTTGAGCCTTCGACGAGTGGCCCTCCATTGGTTTGGTAGGCACCAACCAAGCCGTTAAGCGAGACATAATCCTGAATTTCGAGCGCACAAAGTTGGCTCGCAGGTAGCAACATAGCCACTGCAAGAGTCTTTTTCATCATTTTACCTTTTGAAGATTTGACCAAAAAAAAGGTTCATCGCGGATTAGCGGGGACTTAAAACAAAAACGGTAGTAAGTGATAAGGTTACATCGCCAAATACAACCTTGCACAAACTACCGTTTTCATGCCGAATAATACTTTCCTATCATCGTTCTGGGAAGGCTTTCATGTCGTAAAGTCTGTACAAACGTCTTCTCTTATCACGATTACTCTCAAACCCAGTACGACTGCTCGATGTGCATGTGGGCAACATGTTCAAGCCATACATGATTATCAGTGGCGCACCATTAAGGAAGCGATGATTCTTGGCGTACCTGTCGAGCTGCACCTACAAACAAGGCGTATCAAGTGCCCTGACTGCGGTATCAAAACCGAATCTATTTCTTGGCTTGAACCTTTTGCCCGTCTTACTAACCGCTTGCGTAGTTATATTGAACAGTTGCTGCCTCTTCTCCCTATCAAACATATTTCCCAAATGACGGGTGTTCATTGGCATACCGTCAAGGAGATAGATAAGCGCCGGCTGCAAAATGTAGTGCCAGAGGTTAACTGGGCGGAGCTGCGACAGCTTGTTATGGATGAGTTTGCCCTCTTCAAGGGACATCGTTATGCCACTGTTATCGCGGATGCAAAGACGCATCAAGTACTTTGGATAGGCGTCGGACGCAGCCGAAAAGATATCCGTCCTTTTTTCGAGTTACTCGGTAAGCATGGCCAGAACATAGAAGCGGTTGCGATGGATATGAATACGGCTTTCGACCTCGAAGTGCAGCAGCATTGTCCTAACGCCCGCATTGTGTACGACTTATTCCATGTAGTCGCCAAATTTGGACGAGAAGTGATGGATAGAGTCAGAGTTGACCAAGCTAATCGACTTAAACAAGACAGGAAAGCACGTCAATGGATTAAACGTTCACGCTGGGTTCTCCTCAAAAACAGAGGCAATTTAGACAGTAAGCAGGAGAGTTATCTAAATGAGATACTGAGTATGAACAAGGACTTAATGGTGACGTATTTACTTGGCTCTCAGCTTAAAGAGTTATGGCGGTGCCAGTCAGAGAGCGAAGCGGAAGGCTTGTGGGACATATGGTGGGAGCAAGTTCAAGAAAGCGGGATCAAACCACTAATGGACTTCGCGAGAAAGCTCAAACCGTACCTTCATGGCATAGTTGCTTCTGCAAGGTACCCACTCAACACCTGTACGCTAGAAGGGATAAACAACAAGATAAAGTTAATCAAACGAATGGGCTACGGTTACCGAGATATCGATTACTTCTTTCTAAAGATAAAAGCGGCTTTCCCCGGAAAGCCGCGATGAACCAAAAAAAGGGGCTGGTCAAGCCCCGAAATGCCGTACTAGTTTTTCTCTATAAGAGAAATAAGGGCGCTTTTGAGCTGCGCCTCTTGGTTATCGTCGAGTGTGTTGAGCCACTGACTTTGAATCGTAGTGACAATAGTATTGCCACTTTCATGTACTTCGCGTCCTTTTGACGTGAGCTGAATGAGTTTTACTTTTTGATTAGTTGGATGCGGGATGATTGATACAAGATCGCGTTTGAGCATGTTATCGACCATGCGCTTTATGGTACTGCGCTCGCGCATGAGTTTATCTGCTAACACCTGTTGTGGCAGGTGAGTATGGTAGCTGAGTATCTCCAGCGCTTTCTGCATCTCAGTAGTGATATCGTGCGCACTCAAAAGTTGCTCTTGGACTTCATTTCGAAAACGGCGATAGGCAACCCCCATAAGGAAGAATGTCGATTCGTCGAGAAGCGGCGTCGCGAGCGTGTCATCTTTGTATGCCATTAAAATACCTTCAAGCATAAGTTCTTTTCTATCACTAAAGTAGTGCCACTAATGCTATGGTCTTTTTGTTGTATCTACAACAAAAAATGAGTGGATTTCATAGCCTGTTGCAAACTGTACGATTTTGAAATCGATTAAGTGGTGATAGGTATCTGGATGTAAAAAGGCAAGGCAATTGATTAACCAATAGCATCTAACAATGACGGTATTGGTGAAAGTAGGTCGTTATAGATAAATCTATGGCTTCAACGTGTGGGTTTTATCAACTGAACTGGTCTTTGGAAATGTGTGGTCAATTTTTACCCAAACAAATGTCTGCGCATTTGTAGCACGGTGAATTTAGATCTTAGACGTTGATCTTGAATATTAATATTAGTGAAAAATTTTCACCCAATAACAAGTAGTGATTCTAGTCATAAAGGCCATTAAAGCTTCATATTGCGTTTCACCGAATCGTTGACTGTAAAATAATAAGCGGTTACATTCCCGCCAAAATAACTACAAATTGTGTATTGCGGCGAAGACTGCAAATAGCGATTACACCTCCCCTTACAAACCTGAGTCTTTCAGGCCTACCCCGTTGTACTGAGACGTCGTTTGATGTCGCAGTGGTTATTAGTATCAGAATATTAGGTGCACCATGAAGAAGTTGCTTTTGGCTACTTTGTGTGGGGTGTTGTCTTTCTCATCTTCAGCTCAACCGCTTAAAGTGGCTGGTAAACCAGATGATGACAAACTCCATCTAACCTTGATTAAAGAGATCATTTCTCGCTCCGAGCAGTACTCTTCCATCGATTATATCTACGCAAAAACTGGCGAACCTGCTGGTCCACGTCTGCTTGCCGATCTTGAAACTGGCACGCTTGACGTCGTTTGGACTGCGACCAGTCAAGAGCTTGAGCAGCGCTTCGATGCCATTCCGTTTCCTATCTATCGTGGCATGTTGGGGATGCGTATTGGACTGGTAAGTAAAGAGCGAGCTAACCAGCTTGAGTCCGTAAAGTCTGTGGGACAATTGCAACGTCTATCAATTTGTTCAGGCAAAACCTGGCCGGATACTGCCATTATGGAAGCAAACGGTCTATCAATTGCTAAGTCGCTCAAATACCCAAACATCTTTGACATGCTGGTGGCAGGTAACCGCTGTGATGCGTTTATGCGTGGTGTTATGGAGCCTTGGGCGGAGGTGAAATATCACCCTCATCTGCCACTACAGGTTGATAGCAACGTGATGCTTCGCTACAAGATGCCGTATTTCCTGTTTGTGCGTAAGGGCAATGATGCTCTCAAAGAGCATCTGTTTAATATCATGCTCGATATCCACAATGAGGGGCTTTACGAAACCATGTTCTTTGCGGATAACGAAATCAAAGCCGCATTGAAACAGGCAAATTTGGGCGAGCGTGTCATTCTCGATCTCGACAACCCAAATATCACCCGCGCGACTAAAGCGATCCCAGAGCACTTCTTTTTTGACCCGTTAGCAGAGTAATCACGGTAGCACTATGAACAGATTGACGAAAAAAATAATCCTTGTTGTGACGCTAGTTATGACACTTGTGACTGCGATTGCTCTATCAACGCAGTACGTTTTAACCAAGAAGAATGTCGAGGCAGACCTTGCACAGGTCACAGCAGAAATTGAGCAAGAGCTGCAAGTTATCTTGCAAGAGCCGGTTTACGTATACGATAAAGCGCTCATCGGCAGCATCCTTGATGCCTACATCAAAAATGGCACCATCTCGAGTATTGTGGTCCGCGATCAAAATGGTAAAGAGATGAACCAAGTTCGCCAGCAAGCGGCTGAGTTTGAATCGCGTATTGAGATTAAATGGGATGGTTTGCCAATTGGTTCAGTATCACTGGGCTTTAACAGTGAGCAAGCGAGAAGCGAGCTGCAAAGCTCAATGCTTCGTTCGCTTATGATGTTTGGCACCTTGTACCTTGTGGTGATTGTGTCTCTTGGTTACATCATGGATCGCTTGGTCGTTACGCCAATCAAAGGCATGGCGAAAAGCATGAATGACATTGCTGCTGGTGGTGGTGATCTGACGTCTCGCGTTACCGCAACCTCTAATGATGAAGTGAGCGACTTGGCGAAGGCGTTCAACCGTTTTGTAGAGACAGTTCAAGAGATTGTTATCGATACCGCTCGCACGACAGAGAGCCTAAAACAAAACGGTTCTGCTATTACCTCAGTGCGCACTTCAGTGAGTGAGCAAACAGAAAATCAGCTTAAACTCACTCACGAAAGTTTGAGTAAGATTGAGCAGTTTAACCTGGCGACCAGCGAGATTGCAGCGAATACCGAGAATACACTGTTTAAGTCTAATGATGCACTATCATTAGGCGCATCGAGTGAGCAGGCGATCGCTCAAAACGTATCAAACGTTGAGGATTTATCCGTTAACCTAGAGACGGCAGCAGAACGAGCGAACGCTCTTAAGAATCGAAGTGATGACATCGGTCGAGTGGTAGAGGTTATTAAGGCCATTGCTGAGCAGACAAACCTTCTGGCACTTAATGCGGCAATTGAAGCTGCGCGTGCAGGTGAGAGTGGACGTGGCTTTGCGGTAGTAGCGGACGAAGTACGCGCGCTTGCTAGCAAGACTCACGATTCAACGAGCGAAATTGAGTCTATTATCGAGAGCCTTCAGCAAGAGGCAACCGAGTCCTTCAATGCGACTCAAGAGTCCAAGCAGTTGGTTGAGTTAACTAAGGTGAGCTCTGATGAAGCTCAAGAAGCACTGACGAAAATGATTGAAGCGGTAACCAGCATCAACGCAATGGTGGAGTCGGTCGCAAGTGCTTGTGAAGAGCAATCCAATGTGAGTAATACGGTTGCGCAAGACATGCGAGAGTTGGATACCAGTGCAGCGGACATGCGCGCCGTGAACGATGAGCTTCAGGCACTCGCTAAGGCTATTACCTTAAACACGACTGAACTTGATAGTCAGATTCGTCGCTTTAGGTATTAATTTTTTAGACTGAACGCCTCATTGTACTATCATTCGATGAGGCGTTTATTGATCACTGAGCTCTAGCTAAAACGTACAACTTTCACTTATTAATCATATTATATTAACTGCAATATAAGCTGGAGAATAAACAGTTTAGCCCTCCTAAAAATTCATCTCAGCTTTTGCATGCCCGATGAAATACATCTGTTTGCAAGTCGCCCGCTATACTGCGGTTTCATTGTGTTTCCACCACCTTAAATGTTCACCACGGAAAAGGCTTCGGGAGTGATTTTAAGTGTCAAACGCAATTTTTGACGTTATAGAATCCAAAGATAGATATTACTCTATTTGGGTTTATGCCGTAACGTTATTCATTTGAATACTAGAGGCATTTTGGTAATTAAGATGTGTTTTTGCAATTTAAATGCAGGGTGTATCAATAATAATAGGGGTACTTTTATCTTGTGTTATTTTGGTGTAAAGCCGCTCTCAAAATTATTGCAATTAGCTTAGTTTCTATGTTTGTGTAAATAAGGAATGAACCACAATGTACAAAAAGATTATATTTTGTTCAATGCTAGGGTTAACTATATCGGCATCGGCATTTAGTAATGATAAGGTTTCCGATAGCAATAAGCAAGACGCTGATATTCATCAATTTTACGTTCAAGAAGGTACAGATCCGACTTGGTCAGAAGTCTTGAGTACAGATGCGTTAAAACCGTTACAGACCCATACTTCAGCAGGTTTTGAAGGATCTAAAATTAAAATCAATCGCGAAAAAGTTGAGACGGGACCTTATGGGGATCGACCAATCAATAGCGAAAGCAATAAATATCGTATACATACTGTAGGCCACCCTTCAATTAAGCAGGACCAATTTCATTTATGGAGCCGTTGGTATCAAGAAGACGGTAACACACAAATTTTCCGACTATTTAAAGACGAAGAGAATGTTAGTAATAAGCGTGAGCTAGCGGCTCGAGTAGAGGCATTTAGCCCTCAAGACCGTTGGTTAACTGAACCGGGTGTTTGGCATGAGTTTTCAGCACGCTTCAACGTCTTGAAAGCCGCGGGGTGCTCAGCAGAGCCTGTTAAAAAACACTACTGTTCTTTGTTCCAAGCCAAGGGTAATAACGTCGACCATTGGTCTGTCATGTTGAGAGTTCATGGTGACGGAAGTCTGTGGTTTTATCCACGCGGCGCTAAGCACACAAAAATTCGTGACAATGTCATAGGTCAGCCATTTGATATGAAAGTTCGTGACAATGGCGTGGATTATGAAATGTATATCGATGGTGAGTTAGTGGGTACTGGGCAATTTAAACGTACCGAAAAAATTGGATTTAGATGGGGAATCTATGTTGGTGCAACCAAAGTCCTTGATGATATTTTAGTTCTGGTTACTGGAGCAAGTATGAAGTAGCTTTATTGAAATGGGTAAACCAATTCAATAGTAAATATCTAGAAAAAGCTAGACGGTGATGGTTTCACAGTCTGGCTCATTATGTAGATGGTTCATCGTTTATCAATTTATTGAACTATTTCGTTAATATATAACATGATTAAGAGATTTAGACTGTGGTACGAGGATCTGGCTGATGAGAAAAATGTTACTACTAAAGAATAAATTGTTGTTTATTTGTATCGCACCTTTATTACTTGTTTCGTTGGTCTTGTTTATAACCACTATCAATGAGTTGGATTCTTTCAAAGAAGAGCAAATAGCTCGTGAGCGTGTCGTTCTATTGGAACAAAAGAAAAGCGAATTAAAACACCTAGTAACGTTAGCTCTATCTTCCATGGAAGATATATTAAAACTTCCCGCTTCAACAGAGCGAGATATGATGGTTGTCAACATGGCGAATCGTTTTAATTTTGATGATGACTCTTTCTTCTTTATTAACTCTTATGATCAATGGTCAATTGCAAATGGTCGATTAAATAGAACTGAGCCAAAGAAGCTGACGTTTGCTCGCGAAATCCCAACCGAACCGCATCCGCTCGAGAAAATGGTGGCTCAAGCCCAAAAAGGGGGCGGATTTGTCCAGTATGACGCACAAAAAAGTACAAATTCCGCATACTATCCAAAGCTTGCCTACACGCAAAATGTGCCCGGTTATGATTGGTTTATCGGTACTGGATACTTTATTGATGATATAGAGCTTGCTGCGCAAATGAAAGTGAATTCATTTGAAGCAACAATAACCCGAATTATGAACCAGACAGGTATGATCACGTTGGTCATTTTTATCCTGTCATTAGTTGCGTGCGCGTTTTCTATTATTAGGGCTTTAAAGCCGTTTGATAATATGAATGAAGCATTACAAGACATTGCTCATGGTCAGGGAGACTTAACTCGTAATTTGGTGGTTGAAGTTGATGATGAAGTGGGTCGATGTGCTAAGTCATTTAATGACTTTTCAGATAAAATTCGCATGATTGTCACGAGCGTTTCAACAGAGGCGAAGGTGATTAAAGGCGCATCTACTGCACTAGATAACTCATCCAAATCCAGTTTAGATCTAGTACAAGAGCAAAAGGTTAAAACAGAATTTTTGACCCATGTCATTCATGAAATGATCACAAGCGCACAAGAAATTGCCAACAACGGGGTTCAAGCCGCTAGTGCTGCTAATGAGGCAACAGAGGAAGCAACAAAAACATCGGCGTCACTATTCGAGGCGGTGCAAGAGCTGAACAAGCTCAATGAAGATATTAATATGTCCTCAAGTGCGATGAATGAGTTAAGACAAGAGACGGAAGCGATCGGCTCGGTACTTGAGGTAATTCAACAAATAGCGGAACAAACGAACTTGCTGGCTCTTAATGCCGCTATTGAAGCTGCCCGAGCCGGTGAACAAGGGCGAGGTTTTGCAGTTGTAGCTGATGAAGTAAGGACTCTTGCTAGCAGGACCCAGGCGAGTACCGAAGAGATTCGTGTAATGATCGACAAACTACAAATTAGCGCAAATAATGTTGTTGAATCAATGACGGTGAGTAGAGCGTCGAGTGTTCATGCTAAAACAGTCGCTGAAGAATCTCACCACTCTCTAGATAGAGTGAATCAAGCAATTACTTTGTTGAATGAGGTAAATGCTACGATTTCGACGGCTGCCAATGAGCAGACTTCGGTCACAGAAGAATTAAACTCTAATCTACATGGCTTATTTGAGCTTGCTAATAATACCGAATCTGAAGTCAATTCTGTGGCTAAAATTAGTTATGAGTTGAAGCAAAATGTCGTTGCACTCGATAAAGAAATGTCACAATTTACAGTGTGATCAGCTAAATGACTAAAACATGAAGTGACGGCAGTGTCACTGCAAGGATTATTGAATTGCTAGATAAAGTCTTTGAAATATACTGCCACGTCAGTCATGCTCATCAAGTTTTTAAGCATGATGGACCTCGCGATATTATGCCAACCATTCAAAGTGTCTTTACATATATTTTCAATACGTTTTCGTTCGATTACGTTCAGTCAGTTAATATCACTAGAGTGCTTTACCGAAGAATGAGGATAATTTTGTGACTCGTTATTTTTACATCGTTTTAGTTTCCCATCTATTGTTGTCTTCCGCGGCTTTTGCTAGCGTTGAACAGCCATCAGACTTGCCACTTGTCGCAACTATTATAGGTTCCGGTTCACCTAATTATAATGCTGATCGCGCTCAATCAGGAGTTCTCATTACGCAAGGGGATACTAGATTATTAGTTGATATGGGTGACGGTGTCAGAAATAACCTCTATAAACAGGGGACAGATCCAAGAATGCTTGATGCACTGATCTTTACTCACCATCATGTTGATCACAACGCTGATTATATTCCGATTTTGGTGCAGAGCGTGATGGGCAAAAAGCCTGTTAGAATTTATGGCCCTAGTAATACCAAACACTTAACACAAACCTTACTCGATCTGTACCACGAAGATTTAAGCTATCGTCTTGCAAAAAGAGGCAGGACATTGGATGTGCGGGCTAGTCAAATTACCACAAACGATCTTAAAACGGGTGATACTTTCTCTGTTGGTGATATCAAGGTTTCTACTTTAGAAGTACCTCATACGATAGAAACTTTAGCTTACCGCTTTGATTATAAACAACAGTCCATTGTTGTCACTGGTGACCTTGTATATACCGATGAACTAGGCCCATTTGCTAAGGGAGTCGACTGTCTAATTATTGATTCGGGAGGTGTAGTAATGGAGGGGAAAGATGCGAAAAGGAACAAACGTCGAGGGCAGGGCCCAAGGTTAAGCGTAGTCGATAGCAGTAAGAAACACCGACAAAAC
Source organism: Vibrio sp. KUL80 (assembly GCF_059725495.1). Classification (NCBI taxonomy): domain Bacteria; kingdom Pseudomonadati; phylum Pseudomonadota; class Gammaproteobacteria; order Vibrionales; family Vibrionaceae; genus Vibrio; species Vibrio sp. KUL80. The sequence continues at coordinate 811,948 of NZ_AP045842.1, read as the reverse complement.
AGCGCTCATTTGGGCCTTACGGATTCTGCCTTGATTGCAAAGCAAGCTGGAGCTCAAAATCTGGTTTACGTTCATTTTGGCGTTGGGCAAGTGAATATAGACGCTACTTTAGCGGAGGTCAGAAAGCAGTATGCTGGTACCGTTATCTTTTCTGATGATTTAATGGAATTAGACTGTGGAGGCTAGGGTTTGCCAGGACACACACCAAAAACAGTTAGTTAAGGAGTGCGTCCTTTTTTGATTTCTTTAATTGATTGGAGGCGACTAAGCGATTCTGCCTGCGGCTTTTATTTTAATATGCACCATGTTGCCCTGAAGGTAACTGAGCGGTATTTCACTGCGCTCAATCACCGACACACTGTTTGCGCACGCACCTGCTTCCATAGCGAGTTGGCAGGCTTCTTTCTCCAAGTTAGCCAATATCTCAGCTCGCTGGTTAGGTTCGATGGGGACAATCTTATCTAGCTGACCCGATATCTCTCCGAGCGCGACACCAATCGCATTGGCGACTTCAAAGTGCTCTGGACGAACGACAGAGCTGACACCTTCAAATTGATTGGGCATTAGCGCGCTGCCACCGCCAACGAGAATAACGGGCACTTTAGTAGCAGAAGTCTTCATTCTGTCGATGGCATCTTCGACCTTTTCTACCATATGAGCGTAGATTTGATTGGCCGTTTCTGGTGCCAAATCAATAGACTCTTGCTTTGCCTTACCTGTCCATTCCATCACTTGTTTGGTGAGTGCCACGTCAGTGAGTGTTAACGTATCCCCACCAAAGCTGAGTGCCTTTTGAGTGAGCTCATGACCGACACTTTCAGGACCTAACTGAATGTCACCATCGGTGAGCGTTACTTTGGTGCCCCCGCCAATGGCGATGGCTAAAATGTCCGGCATGCGAAAGTTAGTGCGCACTTCACCAAGCTCGACGGCTACGCTAGATTCGCGAGGGTAGCCATGTGTTAACGCACCGACATCTGAGGTTGTACCGCCGACATCGACCACAATAGCATCATCAAGCTTAGTGAGGTGACTTGCCCCACGAATGGAGTTAGTAGGACCGCACGCCACAGTAAGAATAGGGTACTTAAGCGCGAACTCTTGAGACATCAGTGTCCCATCGTTTTGCCCGAAATATGGCGTAACAGCGATGCGGTGTTTCTCTAGCGCGTGGCAAAATCCTTCGACAAAGCGTTTCGCTGTACCTTGCAGGGCCGCATTTAAAATAGTGGCGTTCTCACGCTCTAAGATACCTAGACTGCCAACCTTGTGCGAAAGGGAAATATTAGCCTCAGGCAGTTCCTCTTTCACCCACTGTTCAACCAATAGCTCTTGGTCACCGTTAACGGGAGAAAACACACCACAAATCGCTACAGAATCAACTTTGCCCTTCATCTTCTGACACAACTGACGGATCTCTTGCTCATCCACGTCGGCGATTTTTTGACCGTCGTACTCATAGCCACCGTGGGCTTGATAGAAATGCTCGCCGAGTAAGGTTTGCCAAGACGCGCTCCAACCACAAAGAGGTGGCACAGCGCTGCCGCTCGGCAGTGCTAGGCGAAGCATACCTACCTTGTCGAGACCTCGCTTCTCAACAATGGCATTGGTACATTGAGTCGTGCCAAGCATGGCATGTTTGACAATCTCACCTGTCAGGTTTGCTTGGTGCAATAGTTCATCAATGGCGTTATCAATGCTCGTCGAAATATCGTGTGTTGTCGCTACCTTTACCTTAGAGATAACCTTGAGCGACTCATCCAAAAGGACACCGTCTGTGTTGGTTCCACCGACATCAATACCGAGGCGATAAATAGCGGTTGTCATAGTCCTGCCTCCGTATTTGTACGTTTCGAAAGGTTTTCGATGGCGACATACTCAACGCCATAGCCAAAGTAATCGGGACCGGCGACTTCGATACCCTTAGCAGTGCGCCATTTGGGATCGCAAGGGTAAGCGATAAGCTCAATTCGCTGTCCGTATCTAAGCTGCTCGGTCGTTATGGGTTGCCCAGTTTCATGGTCTAGGATGCTGATTAAATCGGGTGTGCAAGCTAGGAGCGATTCTTGGCTCATATCACTCGCCTTAGTTCCCTTATGAGCGAGCAACAGTTCATTTTGGAAATGAACGTAGACGGGATCCGCATTACTTTCAGAGGCTTTAAGCGGCTCAATGACGACACCGCCCGTTACGAAACCACCGCCGGTATTTCGGTCGATATCGACAATCTTACCGCTAATAATTCGGTGTCCTTCAGCAATGTCCAACACGGCATCGACCGCGCTGTCACCACGAGCGTTTGCTTCACGAATGGCTTTTCCTATCTGCATGGCTTTGGTCAGGGTCGCACCGAGTGCGCTGCGTTTGAGCTCTTCGCCATACATAGGGTAATCACACATCGCTGCAGAGCCACCCATTTGCTCAGTGATTGGGCGAGCAAATCGCTCAGACCAAACACCGTCGATAGGGTGTAGGGTCACGACGTTACCCTTTTCATCAGCAAGCGTGTTGGGTGCGGACGGCAAACCGTCTAAATAAAAGGTCACCATTTGCGACTCTGGGAATGCGCGTCCCATGGCATCACAGTCGATCACTGGGATCCCTTTTTGTGCAGCAACCAAAATTGGGATCAATGAGTTGAAACCGCCAACCTCAATAGGGAAGGTCGCTTCGATACGCTCACCGACGGCTTGTTCCATCGCTTCAAACGCCACCAACATTTGATCTTGAGAGTTGAGTTTCTCAATGGCGACGGTGGGTGCGCCGATCATCGACGAAGGCACTGTCATCCAGTCATCTTTCACCTCATCCAGCGAAATAAGCTCGACAGGCTTTTCCGCATTGGCGATGGCAACTTTTGCCATCAGCGCACCACTATAAGGGTCACCACCCCCTCCGGTGCCAAGTACAGTGGCACCTAGGGCAATGTCATCAATCATTTGATCATTGAAAATCACGAACCGCTTCCTTATTTGATACTGACAGCTTTACAAGCACAATGTAGGCAACGAAGGACGCAAGAATACCGTCAATCGCTGAAATACTGGTTAATGAGAATAGGTTGAAGAATTCGCCTGCTGTGCATGCACTCACCGCACTACCAAATGCCCAAGCGACCAAGCCTTTTAGCATCCAGTTTGGTGCACTTTGAATACGTTCAAACTCAAGTGCAGACTTATCTAAGAAGTAGTATTGAGCTAGGTAAACACCTGCTGAAGGCGCAATCGTCACACCCAGAAGTGTGAGAAATGCAGTAAACATATCGATCATGCCAAGCTGAGCGATAGCGAGGCCAAGAATGGTCATCATGATGACCAAAATAGGACGCGGTACATTTGGCAACACAACCGACATGCCCAGAGCGCCCGAGACAAGGTTGCTGCTGTTGGTCGTCCACTGAGCAAACACCAGAACGATGATCGCTGCCATACCTAAACCAATGCCGAAGAACACATTGACGAGGTCGTCGGAGCCAGTCATTTGCGTGAGCAGCAGGGCAACAACAATCGTCGCGCTGTTACCAAATAGGAAGCCAAAACCGGCACCGAGAATCGCGTCTTTGCGCGTTTTCGCGTAGCGGGCAATATCAGGAGCCGCGACAGCAGCGAGGATCCAAATCGACATGACATAAGAAATAGCCTCACCCATAGAGAGTGGCGACTCAATAACCTTGTCACCCGCGCTCTGCGCACCTGCCGCCATAAATAGGCCAACAGTAATCAGTGTCACCATGAGTGGTACTGAATAGGCGCTAAGCTTACCGAGCGCTCGGACACCATAGATTGCGGTGATCATCATGAGTACGCCGCCACCAACCAACGCAGCAAAGTGAGAGACGACGATGTCATACTGCGCTAGCGCATCGACAAGTATGTAGGCGAAAAAGTCCGCCTGAAACGCGAACCAGCCAACAAGAGAAACACCATTGATAGCGCCGAGGACCTTACCACCGTGGCGACCAAATACAGAGCTACTCATTAATGGTGTTGAGACGCCAGATTGGAAACCAATATTAGCGCAAAGCATGGCAAGTACGGCGAGAATGGCAGAGCCCGCGAACGTCGCAAATAGGGCGTCGTGAATGGTGAGTCCGGTACTCAGAAACGCACCCAAGAACAGACCAGAGATATCTATACCAATTGCAAGCCAGATCAGACTGATGACATACCATGAGCGTTTTGCTTTCTCGGGTACGGGTTCTAACTCAAAGTCATCAATCTTCCGTGCTGTTTGTGTGTTCGCCATCCTAAGCTCCTAAATAATTATCCATAAAGTTCACATAAAAAAAGTTAGCAGCTTGTTACATACAAATAAATACATATTATTAGATACAAACATTCGTTTTTGGTTATGTATTAAATTATGGCTATTCATATTGAGAAACTGGACAAGCGCGACCTGAGACGATTAGAGATTTTCTGCGAGATCGTTGAGCAGGGCGGCATCAGCAATGCTACCGTAAGTACTGGGCTGAGTCAGCCTGTGCTGAGTAATCAGTTAATAGAACTCGAAAAGAGCCTGGGCGTGACGCTTTGTAAGCGAGGCCGAAGTGGGTTTGATTTAACAAGTGAAGGACACACTGTGTATGGTTATGCAAATGAACTGAGTAATGTGCTTAGTGATTTTGCCTTTAAATTGAAGGGAGTACAGTCAAAGCTGACGGGGCAAGTGCGTGTTGGTATTCTCGATAATACTATTACGCTTCCTAGTAATCCGGTTCCGGCCGCCATCGAAAATTTCTATAAGCTGAGCGACAGTGTGGAGCTCACGCTCGAAGTCGGCGATTACACCTTGCTTAATGAAAAGTTGGCGAAGGGGCAACTGGACATGATGATCGTCGTTCTCGCCGAACATCAACTTGATGCCTTTAGTCATGCTGAGTTTCTGTTCACTGAAAAGAGTTATCTCTTTGCCCGCGAAGACGTTGCAAAGGAAATTGAAACTCGCAATCACTCGCTTGAAGGACGACGCATTAATATTGGTGGCTACGCTTCTGAGATAATGCGTAAGCTTTTGAATGTTGAGCAGTACCAACAACTAAAGCTCATCGATGGCTGGAATGTTGAATCTGGCGCTTTGCTAGCGATGGCCGGGACGCATTTGAGCTTTCTCCCTAGTCACCTTATTGAAAGCAACCGCGCTCAACAGGCACTGGTGGCTGTTAATCCGAAGGAATGGTGGTTTACGAGTGATTTTTCGGTTGTATTGAAGGGAGCAAAGACCGCATTATCTCCTGCTGCAAATGCATTTTATGAGTGTTTAATTAGCCATAAACGTTAGCCAAGCAGAAATGACGGTTATACAAGCTATATATTTACGTTTGTTTGCGATTACTTGTACTATTTACGCAACAAGACATACAAAGATGCCAAAGCTCATGAACTTATCTCAATTTGATATTAACTCTCTGACGATTCTAAAAACCTTGTTGGATGAAAAGCATGTCTCGAATACCGCTTTGGCAATGAACATTAGTCAATCTTCGGTAAGTCGCGCGCTGCAGAAAATGAGACTTTTGTTTTCAGATGAGCTACTTGTTCGAACTCATGCCGGTTATGAGCTCACCCCAAAAGCGGTCAGTATCAAGGCGGACATCAACACCGTAATCAACAGCCTTGAGGTTTTGGTTCACAAACAGGCTTTTGAGCCAAAACAAGACTCCAGTGTTGTCAGGTTTTTTGGCCTTTTTCCCCAGGTCAATACTTTAATGCCGAGAATTGTCTCAGAGCTTCGTGAGCAAGCTCCTAATATGGTGGTGAGTATCGATACGACCGCACAACGCCACTTTGATGCGCTGGTGGCCGGAGATATACATTTTGTGTTGTCATCCCATCAACCCCCAACATCGGAACAAAACCTTTACCGAATGTTAGTGGCTAAGCGTGAATTTCAATTACTGATGAACCGAGACCATCCGTTGGCAGAAGAAACGCTTAGTGCCAAAAATTTGCTGCCTTGTCACTTTGGGCAAATATCTTTGCAGGGAGAACAAACTCTCTCTTTTGAGCATAAGTTTATAGAGTTGGGGTTGGTTGATCGCAAGAATCGCCTTTCGATACCGGTCAGACTTAGCCATTTCAGTTCTGCGGCAAGTATTGCTGCTGAGTCGGATGTTATCTTCCACCTTCCCACGCCCTTCGCACAAGAGGCCGCGAGAGACGATAGACTGATCGTTCGTGACGTACCTGAAGAGCTGAAATTGGACTTTCAATCGGTCTACCTCTACTGGCACAAGCGATTTCATGAGGATTCAATGTGTGAGTGGATTCGAGATATCTTTAAAAAACAATATGGTGATGGGCAAGCAATAGCATAAATGTGGCGGGTACTATACCCGTGATCATTGAAGACGCTTGATTTTTTCTGAATAGAGGATCATGCTAGCAACTATGAAAATTACTCTGACCAATGAACAAAAGCAGGAACTAAAAATCCAGCACAGCACAACGCGTGACGGACGAGTTCGTGACCGTATAAAAGCGGTTATTCATGCGAGTAATGGTTGGTGCCCCGAAGAAATTGCAGACGCACTTCTTATTCATGAATCCACTGTTCGACAACATATCAAAGATTACCTAGAGTCGAACAAGCTCAAGCCTGAAAATGGCGGTTCACAAAGCTATCTATCGGCTCGGCAAACCCAAGAGTTGGTTCAGCATCTAACTGAAAATACATACCACCATTCGTCCGAGATTATTGCGTACGTGTTTGAAAGGTTTCAGATTCACTATAGTGTTCCTGGCATGAACAAATGGCTTCATCACAATGGTTTCAGCTACAAGCAGCCGAAAGGCGTTCCACATAAGTTCGATGAGGAAAAACAGCAAGCGTTCATAGAGGCTTATGAAGCACTGAAAGCAAGCTGTGGCGAGGATGAATCGATAGTGTTTATCGATGCCGTTCACCCCACACTGTCAACCAAACTCTCCCATGGTTGGATACGTACAGGTCAAAGTAAAGTTCTGGACACAACAGGTAATCGTAGCCGATTGAACATTGTTGGTGCTCTGAACCTATCAGATATTGGAGCGACCATTGTTAGCGAATACGACAGCATTAACAGTGAAAACATGGTTCGATTTTTCTGCAAACTCAGAGAGAGCTACCCGCTAAATCACAAGCTCCATGTCATCTTAGATGGAGCTGGATATCACCGCAGTGATTTAGTCAGAGATGCGGCATTTGTCCTTAATATTGAACTGCATTATCTCCCACCTTACAGCCCGAATCTTAACCCAATAGAGCGGCTTTGGAAGGTTATGAACGAGAAGTCAAGGAATAACGTTTACTTCAAAAGTAAACGGGATTTCAAGGAAGCCATTACCCAATTCTTTACGGTGACTCTTCCAGAGATTGCAGGCTCGCTGACGTCTCGAATCAATGATAATTTTCAGGTGTTCAAGCCTGCATCTTCAAGTTGATTGGGTATATGCACAATGCGGATAGCCACATTCGATGTTCTAGATACTGTAATGGTTGTGGTGAAACTGTTTTGATTGTTTAATTGATAACGATTATCAATAGCAAAAAAAGTTTGCCAACCCATGCCGTCTATTCAACACCTTAAAGTTCCTACCTATGCTGGTGCCGCTTGTATCAGTTTGTGTGCCTTGTCTTTTCCTGTTATTTCTGATGAGAAGGCTTCAGAAGCTATGGAAACCATGGTTGTCACAGCTTCAGGTCATGAACAATTCGTCACACAGGCTCCGGCATCGATCAGCGTGATTGACCGAGAACAGATTGAAAACCGTTCATATCGTGACCTAACTGATGCGATTAGAGACCTCCCAGGGGTTGTTGTCACGGGTGGAGGCTCTCGACAGGAAATTTCTCTTCGAGGTATGCCTTCCGATTACACGGCTATTCTAGTGGATGGAAGAAAGCAATCTGGTCGTCAGACACAGGTAAGTAGTGGCGGCGGCTTTGAGCAAGATTGGCTTCCACCTCTCAGTGCAATTGAGCGTATTGAGGTTGTGAGAGGTCCCATGTCTACCCTTTACGGTTCAGATGCGATAGGCGGCGTTATCAATGTAATTACTAGAAAGGATTACCAGCAGTGGCATGGTAATCTTCGTGCTGAAGCGACCGTTCAGGAAAACCCTAAATCAGGCAATGAGTATCAGGGTGAAATTCATTTAGCAGGTCCGGTTATCAAAGACTTGCTTAGTGCTTCGCTAACGGGTCTCTATCAAGAGCGTGTAGAAGATGAGATTCTTTATGCCAATGGTGGAAAAGATCTAGAAAACTATCGAGCTGCTCTCTACCTTACCCCAAATGATGCAAATACGTTTACCCTTGACTACGCCTACCATGATCAAAAGCGTGTTAACACAGACGGCAAGACTCGAACATCGACATCTGAAACCAATAATAATCGTAACGCAATTGGGCTTGCTCATAGCGGGAACTATCTTTGGGGTAATGGGAATTCCTACCTAAGTCGTGAGCGTGTGGAAAATGTGGGTAGGGAACTAGAAGTAGAAAATACCAATGCTAATACTCAATGGTCGCTACCGTTCAGTGAGCATTTAGTTACGCTTGGTGCTGCATTTGAACAACAACAGTTGGATAATCAAGACTACGTGTTCAAAAACTCACAATGGTCTTTATTTGCTGAAGATGAATGGTATTTGTCGGATAGCTTTACGCTAACGGCAGGTCTACGTTATGACAATAACCAACAGTTCAGTTCTCAGTTCAGCCCACGTGTTTATGGTGTGTGGAATGTAGCGGATGCATGGACGTTAAAAGGCGGTGTATCAACGGGTTACAAAGCGCCAAGTTTAACAGAGATGGAGGGTGATTGGGTTCAAGAGAGCTGTAATGGTCGTTGCGATGTGTATGGAAACCCAGATTTAGAACCTGAAACTTCGATCAATACGGAAATGGGTGTGTACTTTGTGGGTGATAGCTCCCTTACTTCAAATGTGACGCTATTTTACAATGATTTCAATGACAAAATCGATAAGGTGAATCTAGACAGTAATTGCTCGGGCCGTGCATGTGACGCAACTTACGTGAACATTGAAGATGCGATCACCTATGGTACTGAAGCCGCAATTTCAAAGCAGATCACAGCAAGTATCAAGCTAGCTGCAACCTATACATTTACCCACAGTGAGAAAAAATCTGGAGACGACAAGGGTCAACCTCTAACTCAGATGCCTCGCCATTTAGCTAACCTGAATGCGGACTGGGAAATTCAGTCAGACATTCGATCTTGGTTGCGTGTTTCTTATCGAGATAAAGAAGCAGATACCATTGCAAGAGATTCGAGCAACTCGTTGGCTCCGGCTGTGACTTATGTCGATGTGGGTGGTAATTGGCAGGTAACAAACAATGTTCGTTTGATGGCGGGGATATACAACCTGCTGGATAAGCAGACGACCTATGAAGAGTACGGTTACGTCGAAGATGGGCGTCGCTACTGGCTTGCAATTAATACGAGTTTCTAAACCTGATTATCCGTAAGGCGCTTACTTGAGTGAGTAGTATGCGCCACTGAATTTGAGAATACGCATGAAAGCATTCTATTTACTTCTTCTAATTTTATTACCAATAGGCGTGGCTAATGCCAATTACACAGTAGAGAAAGACATTGTTTTCAAAACACTTGAAGACAGCAATTTGGCGCTGGATCTGTATAGGCCAACAACGGTAACTGACAAGCCAGTGCCTTTGTTAATTTGGGTTCATGGTGGTGCTTGGAAACGAGGATCAAAAGATGCCATCCCAACTAAAAACCCACTTTTGCTCAATTCGTTTTTGGAACAGGGGTATGCGTTGGCAGCGGTCAATTATCGTTTGAGTGGTGATGCGAGTTTCCCTGCCCCCGTTCAAGATATAAATGATGCGGTTAATTACCTCTATGACAATGCTGACAAGTATCAAATCAAAGCTGATAAAGTAGTGATGATGGGGCGCTCAGCTGGTGGGCATCTTGCTGGGCTAATAGGAGCAGTAAATGCACACGAAAATCTGGAGTTTATATCACGGCCCAAGTATCAAGTTGAGGCAGTCGTGAGTTTCTTTGGCCCTACTGACTTGTTGGCGCTTGGCAATAAAGGTAGCAGAAAAGCGTCACCAAAGTCTTCGGTTTCTCGTTTTTTAGGAGGAGTGCCTAGCGAGATACCAGAGATAGCGAAACAAGCCTCTACGACAACGTATATTACGAAAAACTCGCCGCCTTATATACTTCTTCATGGTGACGAAGATAAGCCAGTTCCTCACTCTCAGAGTGAGTTGCTAAAAGCAAAGTTGGATAGGTTTGGTGTGGCAAATGAACTATACATTGAGAAAGGGGTGGGACACAGCGCGAACATATTTGACTCTCCTAAGTACGTGCCATCCGTAGTGAAGTTTGTTGAGAACTATCTTTAACGTAAAGCTCATGAATCTGATTCATGAGCTTTGTTTTTCCTGAACTGTACTCAAGAAGCTTTAAGTAGTGCCTCTCTTCTTGCCTGACGAGCTTTTCCCACAACATAAGTCACCATGTCATCTTCATTGACGATATCGGCAATGTTGATTGGTGTGGTGTCTGTGATGGGTGTGCTATTAAGGATCTTATCTGCGCGTCGATAGATGTGAACAACACGCTCTGCAACCGCTTCCATTGGATCGATGAAGTAGATCTCTGGGAAGTTTTTCTCAAGCGCTGGGCGTACTAATGGCAGTTCAGTGCAGCCAAGGATCACAGTATTCACACCTTGAGTTTTTAGAGACTCAATGGCTTTGCTAAGAAGTTCAGCGTTTTTGCCCAGTTCGCCCGCTTTGATACCGCATTTTTCGCGAATGTCTTGGCCACTTGGGGTTTTCTCACCGGTTTTGTGTCCGTAGATTGCGCTGTGAACGTAGTTCTCTTGCTCTTCAGTGTTAGGCTTGAAGTAGGTGATCTTGTCTTCAGTCAAATAGCGATCGTAGATCCCAGAGTTGTAGGTGCCAGTAGTGCAAAGCACACCAACCACGGCTTGCGGGTTTTGCGCTTGGATCTTTTCAGTAGTTGCTTTAAGCATGTCCACTAAATAGACGCTGGTCTGTTTTTGAACGTCTGGGCGGAAGTGGTGCGCCGTATTGCAAGGCATTACTGCAAACTCAACGTGGTTCAACTCCATGATCTGTGCTGAGCGAACCATTTCAGGGACAGGATCGGGTCCACCTTCGTTGATGGCTTCAGAGCGATCTGGAATATCTGAGTTGTTGATCACAACCAAGCTCATGTGCTCTTGGTCGCTTTGCGCACCTTGTTTGTTTTCTTCACGTGCGATGATGTCTTGAAATAGCGCATCGGCTTGCGGTCCCATGTTTCCCATGATGCCAAAAATTACATCTTTCATAGCTAGTCCTCGAAAGTAGATTCAATAAGCGGTGAGGAAAAACTACGGGAGAATGGTTTCGGAGACGAATCGCTTTTGATGGGTGGAATCCTCCTCTGTAGATTAGCTTATTCAATAGTATGTATATTTTTTGTTCGACTTAGAGTGGCGACAGCGGTAAGGTTGGGGGATATGTGTGCTTCAGAGCATACGTTTGAACAACAGGTTACACGCAAGGAGGACAAAAAATGGAATGGAGCTTATGGTTGGCGTATGTGGGCGTGATTACGGTGTTAATCTCATCACCGGGTCCTTCAGCGATGCTGTGCATTGCACACGGTGTTAAATATGGGAAATCCAGTGCCCTTGCGACTGTGTTTGGCGGGACGTTCGCGTCGCTAACCTTGATGTTCCTATCTGCTGTTGGTTTGGGCGCTATTTTGGCGGCATCGTCAGAAGTCTTTTTGTTATTGAAAATCTTTGGCGCGCTCTATCTTGTTTATCTTGGATACCAGACTTGGAGAGACACAGGGACTGAGTCCGTGTTGAGTGCAGATACCGGACAAGAGAAAGTCGCGTTTACCCAGCGTGGAATTCTCAAGAAAGCCTATATGGTGGGTATCAGCAATCCTAAAGACCTGCTGTTTTTTACCGCACTGTTTCCCAACTTTATTAACGTGAATGCGCCTCAGCTTAGCCAGTTTGTTGTGCTCGCTCTGACATGGGTTGTGATCGATACCTTGATCATGTTGGTGTATGCAAGGCTTGGCGCTAAGGTGAACCCTTGGCTATCGAGTAAGAAAAACATCAAGCGCTTTAACAAGGTGATGGGGGGCTTCTTTATGTCTGCTGGTGGTGCGTTGTTTGCTTCGAGCACAAAATAGTTATAGCAAGTTTGCATTTATACTTGGTGCAAATTTCGTTGATGTTTAGCGCTGAGGAATCCCCTGATGATTTAGATAAAAATCATCAAGTTAAGGTAGATGCGCATCTTGTCATGTGATCAAATGGTTTCGCCAAAAAACAACAATCAAACAACAATCAAACAACAAGATGCGCGAACTCAATATCTTACATGACTCTCTCTACCAATGCTGCCCTGAACTGCACTTAAAGCGACTTAATAGCCTGATGCTCGCTTGCCAAGCATTGCTTGATAGCAAAACTCTTACGCTCACCGAGCTCGGTCGCAACTTACCTTGCCAAGCGAGAACTAAGCACAACATAAAGCGGATGGATCGTCTTTTAGGTAACCATCACCTGCACCAAGAGAGACTCGCCGTTTACCGTTGGCACGCTAGCTTTATCTGTGCAGGCAATCCCATGCCAGTGGTTCTCGTCGATTGGTCTGATATCCGTGAGCACAAGAGACTTATGGTGCTTCGAGCATCGGTGGCGCTGCAAGGACGTTCGATCACTTTATATGAAAAGGCCTTTCCACTTTCACAACAGTGTTCTAAGTCTGCTCATGACCAGTTTTTATCTGACCTAGCAAGTATTTTACCTTCCTCAGTGAGCCCTCTCATTATCAGTGATGCTGGATTTAAAGTGCCATGGTACAAATCTGTTGAAGAACAAGGGTGGTATTGGCTGAGTCGAGTAAGAGGTAAAGTACAATTTGCTGAACTCGGTGCCGAAGATTGGCAGCCAATTAGTAGCTTGCATAGCAAAGCCTCCAGCCGAGCCAAAAGTCTTGGCTATCAAAGACTGACCAAAACTAATGCCATCAACTGCCAAATAACGCTGTATAGAGCCTTGCATAAAGGCCGCAAGAATCAACGTTCTACCCGAACAAACTGTCACCATCCATCGCCTAAGGTGTACTCTAAATCAGCAAAGGAGCCATGGGTCTTGGCTACTAACTTACCGCCGACGACTCGTACTCCCAAGCAGCTAGTGAGGCTTTACGCAAAGCGCATGCAGATAGAAGAAACCTTCCGAGACTTAAAGAGTCCCGCTTACGGATTAGGCCTACGTCAAAGTCGCACTAGTTGCCCCAGAAGGTTCGATATTATTTTGTTGATAGCTTTAATGCTGCAACTCATGTTTTGGCTGGCAGGAATCCATGCACAGCAACAAGGATGGGACAGGCACTTCCAGGCGAATACTGTCAGAAATCGAAACGTGCTGTCTACCATTCGATTAGGAACGGAAGTCCTCAGGCGACCAGACTACGAGATCACGACTCAACAGCTCCTAGCTGCTGCGGTGGATTTAGCTAAGCAACTCTTACAAGATGGCTATGCACTGGCGGATTTATGAGGGGATCCCTCAGTGTTTAGCGAGCGTATGGAAAATACGCTCGTACTGACATATTTGTTTTTTAAAAGAGGGTAAATTAGTCGACATATATTTTCTCTTATTCCCATATCAAATAAAAAACACCTGGCATTATATTAGTATGTTATTAAACATCCGAGTTATTTCTTTTAAGTTTGCACATTATGTGACGAATATTCCCATCAATCCCCTACCAAACGTGAGGGTAACTAAAAAACGTTAATTTCAATAAGCAACTGATTTTAATATTTGGAATAATTACCACGAATTTATAAAAATATATCAGTGATTTACATGGAATTAACAATGAAAAAGATAATTGTACTATTTGGTGTTTTGGGTGTGCTTTATGGCTGTGGTTCTGGTGACGGGGATGGTGTTGATGGTAACGGCACGAGCAGTGTATGTGCCAATAACTCGAAAGTTGTTCGTGTTGTAGATGAAAATGAGAAAAGGGATAGTTACCACTTTTTCAGTAATACTTGTAATAACCTCATGTATACAGGAAGTATTGATACGACATCGATTTGGGGCTACGGTAAAGGTCTTCCAGACACTGGATACTGGAATCATAATTCAGAGACCTTTACCCTGACCCGTGATTCAGATCAGTTTTATATGTTTGCGGGTGTACCTCGACTACCATCTACTGATGAAAAAAATCAGGGAGCGCTGGTGTGTAAGTTAGAAGCTTTCGTTGATGGTGAATATAGTAATGATACGATAACGGTCTTTAACTATACGTTAAACGAGTACTGTTTTGAGAATGGTACACAAGATCCTATTATCAGCAACTATGGTCTTGACTATAGTGTGCTAAGCCAAGCTCAGATTAATCAGTTTGAAGATGTTGTTATTAACGGCAATCCTACGGCCAAAGACTTAAATCAAGCTCTAAATAACGGTACTGCAAAAGTATGTACCGTTTCCAGTGATGCAGAAATTAATAATAGCGAGTGTGCAAAGTAAGCTAATAAACGTCAATCTTGCTTAAAGTAATAACCCCCGATTTCAGATAATAAGTGCGACATTCATGGGAAAGCGTAGAAGAGGAAGCCAACTGCTGAAAGTGGTACGCTCTTCTCGCCAAAGAAACAAGCAGTACTACCATGAATTATCAGCAGTTGACCGAGGGCAGAAGATACCAGATTTCTGCTCTTTTGGAACGGGGAATTTCGATTTCTGAAATAGCTAGAACAGTTCAGTGCCATCGCTCTACGGTATATCGGGAGCTTAAACGCGGCAGTAAGGGCAGCCATTATTGCCCACGAGAAGCCCAGAGGTTAGTAATCAAAAAACGCACATCAGCGCGTAAATACCGTATCCCTCAGGAGCGTGTTGATTTTATCTGCCTCCTTTTAGAAGCAGATTGGAGTCCAGAGCAGATTTCCAGTGTATTAACGAAAGCCGGGGCCGCTGTCAGCCATGAGTGGATTTACCGATTTGTCGCGCAGGATAAACGCTTGGGCGGTAAGTTATATCGTCACTTGAGACAAGGACACAAGCGATATCGTCGCGGTAAAAAAGAGAAAGCGCCAGCGATCAAGAATGCCGTTTCGATCGATGATAGACCAAGCATCGTTGACCGTAAGGAGCGATTTGGTGATTGGGAAATCGACACCGTATTAGGCAAGCACGGCACTGGAGCTATGGTGACTATTTTAGAGCGTAAAACACGATTTTACGTGGTAAAGAAAGTGCCATCCAAGTCAGCGGATGATGTCACCAAAGCAACAATAGAGCTGCTCATGCCTTATAAAGAGCATGTGCATACCATAACAGCTGATAACGGAAGAGAGTTTGCAGGTCATGAAACCATCGCAAAGGAGCTGGAAGCTGAGGTTTACTTTGCTCACCCTTATAGCTCTTGGGAGCGTGGAGCTAATGAGAATGCCAACGGTCTTTTGAGACAATATGTGAAGAAAGGAGCCGACCCAGGGCGACCGCATGAGTGTCTAGTTTTTCGCCATTTGACTAAAACCAGCACTTAATACTGCCTCTAGCATGGACGTATTCATCATACATCGCTTTTGTTTCCCTACTATGCTTAGCTTGGTTGGCTCTTCTCGGAGCATGTTCAAGCTCATATGACGTAGACATGATAGGTTCTCTGCACCGTGCTCTTTGTATATCTGGCACGCATCTTCATTCATGGTGACATCAAGTACCCAGTGCATTGATTCTATGCCCCAATGTTCTCTGACTGCCATAGCTGCTTGCTCTGCACTAAGCTCTTTAGAGCTGATGTAATAACGGTACTCTAGGTCGACAGATTTACCTTTCTCTAGGCGAAAATTTTCAACCATTACAATGCTCTTCAAGCCTTTCCAGCGAGAGAAGTTACCTTCAAGTTCGGTACTGTCAAAAACATAGCATTGGCGAGACTCTATGCGGCCGTGTCCTTGCTCAAGAGAGATGTCATCAGCCATATTAACTCGCTGCGAAGAGAATGCCTTTTCGATTGCTTGTCGGAGTTTTCCTTGGTTGCTTTTTACAGCAAGCAAGTAGTCTCCACCTTGATTTACAATGGCTTTAGCAATCTTGGTTTGACAGGCCATAGCATCAATAGTTACTAGGGCTCCCTTGATATCGAGCATCTTTATCAGTTCAGGGATCGCTGTAATTTCATTGCTTTTTTGTTCAGTCTTTAGCTGTCCTAGTACGAGCTTGTTTGACGACGCATAGGCGCTGATCATATGAATGGTGCTGGTCCTGTCTTCACGATTATATGAGCCGCGAAGTGTTTTGCCGTCAATCGCAATCACTTGACCTTCGGTAAGAGTATGTATTGATGACATCCAGTTAACGAAGCACTCATGAAATTGCTCTGGCTCAACGGTAGAGATGATACGAGCAATAGTGTCATCCGCAGGAATGCCATTCAAAAACAAGTCATTACGCTTAAACCAATCATGATGACCCAGAATGTATTCACGAATATCAAACCAGCCTTTCGCGCCTGCAATTACCGCACATAGTGAGCCAAAAAGGACTTCAAACAGGCAATAAGTGACCTTTGCACCTTGGCGATGGTCGATAATCGTTTGAAAATGTTCTTTGAAGTGGTCAATGTGCATGATGCTCTCCCTTAAAAGGGAGTATATGATCACAGCTAAATGTGATCGTCAAATCGATCGTAATTTTGATTAAAAAACGTTCACGATCTCACCCTGGGAGCCGACCTAACAACGGTAACAGACAGTGATATTGAATTCGCTCTATCGCGGATAAATTATCGACCAAGAAAGTGTTTAGACTTCAAGCAGCCAGCGATTGTATTTCAAGAAATGACATTGGCTGCTTGATATAGGCGAGTGTCGCACTTCGCAGTTGAATTCGGGTGTAAATAAAAAAAGGAACGGTTATATGAAACCATTCCTTTATAATATTTGTATTAATAGCTCAACTATTATACGAAGTCTTTACGCATAGGAGTAAAGTTATCGATTAGGATGCCTTCTTTAAGGCACTTACAACCGTGCATGATGTTTGGCACTTTATAGACAGTGTCACCAGCTTTAACGATCTTAGTCTCGTCACCTACAGTGAACTCGAACTCACCAGAAACCACGTAAGTGATTTGCTCGTGTGGGTGGTTGTGCATTGGTGCAACTGTACCTGTTTCGAAGTGAACTTCTACAGTCATCATGTTTTCGCAGTATGCTAGAACCTTACGACGTAGACCGCCACCCTGATCTTCAAGTACTGAGTCTTTGTTGTATACAAACATTGTCTTTCCTCTAGGTATTCGTTAGACCGCTTCCAGTAGGGCAAGCCTCTGGTTGTGATCATTAAGTAATAGTTGAGATGCCGCTTTTGCTCGCTCAGCGTCACCCATCATAATCGCGTCGTAGATAGCCCCGTGTTCATCAAGACAGAATCGTCCGCCGACCGCGGCTTCATCAATAAAGGTCTTGAACAGCGACTCCAAAATATTGGAGAACGGGATATAAAACGGATTTGCGGTCGCTAAAAAAATGGTTTTGTGAAACTCGTGGTCGTTCAACGTCCACGAAGAATAGTTGTGAGTAAACGCCGCATGTTTCATGTTCTGGAAACATACCGACAGTGCTTTACGATGTTCGATTGAAGCATTTCTTGCTGCTAGTGAGCACGCCTCTGGCTCGATCGCTTTTCTTAAACCAAGGAACTGGGTTAAGAATCGCTGAACGTTGTCTGTGTCTTTTACCCAATCTAAAAACTGAGGGTCTAAGAAGTGCCAATGCTGACGAGACATTACATTGGTACCGACTTTAGGCTTTGATGTAATAAGTCCCTTTGCCGATAAAAGCTTGGTTGACTCGCGAAGCGCTGTACGGCTGATACCGAACTTTTCGCAGAGTTCTAACTCGCTCGGGAGTTTTTCACCTGGTTTCAGCTCACCAGTTAGGATCTTAATGGCGATCTCTTTAGCAACCTGAACATGAATTCGACGACTTGAATCTGCTACTGTATGGAACGTGGCCATGTATACACCTTGGGTTGATTAGGGCGCGATTTGTCCGCCGTTAACATCAAGAATCTGACCTGTGATGTAACCAGAGCAGGCATGAGAGGCAAAAAAGGCAAACGTTGGTGCCACTTCTTCAATGGTGCCAAAGCGGCCCATTGGAATACTGTTCGCAATATTGCCTTTTAGGTCGTCGCTTTTATCATCGTGGAAGGCTGTATCAATGGTACCAGGAGAAACGATGTTGAAGCGGATGCCATCTTTAGTGAACTCTTTCACCCAGTTGCGGTGAATATCGTGCAACCAAGCCTTTGATGCAGCGTACATACCTGCGCCGATGCCACCACCTTCTCGACCCGCGATTGAGCCAGTACTGATCACACTTGCAGTTTGACCAGATTCCTTTGCTGATTGGCGTAGGTGAGGGATGGCATACTTAGTGACCATAAGAGCGCTGCGCGCATTTAGGTTCATTACGTGGTCAAATAATGCGTCGTCGATGCTTTCTAGCCCCTTACGACCACCAAGACCACCTGCGTTGTTAACGAGAACATCCAATCCACCAAAGTGAGAGGTATAGGCGTCGATTAAACGTTCGCATTCATCGCTCTTGGTTAAGTCAGCCTGAAAAAAAGCGGCTTCACCACCAAGCTTGTTAAGCTCATCAACTGCTGCCTGTGATTCTGGGGTAACTCGTCGTCCATTGAGACCAACTTTTGCTCCATGTTGTGCAAAAAGTCGAGCTGCCGCTAATCCCATCCCTGCGGTGGAACCGGTGATTAGAACGCGTTTTCCTCTGAGATCTTCAAACATCAGTTTAAGCCTTATCATTGGTTTGATTTATTAATCATACAATAGCACTTTAATGCGTCAATAGGGAATTGGTAGAAATGACAATTCCCATCAATAATTCTAGGAAGATATTGAGAAAAATGTGACATAGAACCCACTAATTAGGTGGTTTTACTCGTAGAAGTGATAGGAAATCACGAAGCAAAAGGCGACTTATATCGAATAAATGCGCTTTGTCACATCTATTCAAACGTGAATGGTGGTAGAATCACTGCTAAAATAATACATAAACACCTTTTTGTAAGCGATAATACTATGTCAGGTAAGTTCAGTTCTATTACGGGCTCAAAACGAAGCATCCATGTTCAGGTTGCTCGTGAGATTGCACGTGGCATCCTCTCTGGTGAGTTACCAGAAGGATCTATCATCCCAGGCGAGATGGCGCTATGTGAACAGTTTGGCATTAGCCGAACTGCACTTCGCGAAGCCGTTAAGCTACTAACATCGAAAGGTCTACTAGAGTCTCGACCGAAGATCGGTACGCGTGTCGTTGATCGTGCATACTGGAACTTCCTCGACCCACAGCTTATTGAGTGGATGGACGGCCTTAACGATGTTGAGCAGTTCTGCGGTCAATTTCTTGGCCTTCGCCGAGCGATTGAGCCAGAAGCGTGTGCACTAGCCGCTAAGTTTGCCACAGCAGAGCAACGTATTGAACTGTCGTCAACCTTCCAAGAAATGGTAGAAGTATCGAAAGAAGAAAACTTCGACCAAGCGAAATGGTTGGACGTTGATACTCGCTTCCATAGCCTTGTTTTCAATGCGACGGGTAACGACTTTTACCTTCCGTTCGGTAACATCTTGACTACGATGTTCTTTAACTTTATTCAGTACTCTTCAGACGGCGGTTCTACCTGTATCAATGAACACCGTGCGATTTATGAAGCGATTATGGCTGGTGACGCAGACAAAGCTCGTGAGGCATCAGCAAGCCACCTACGTGAAGAAAATCACCGTCTTCCGGTAGCAAGTTAACCAGTAACTTTATGTTCTAGATAACATTTTGAGTAAAAAGGCAGCGGCGAAGCTGCCTTTTTTTGTTTTCACTAGGTCAAACACCAAAATGTGTTGATATAATAATACAAAATAAATCCATTGGAGCCCGTTATGCCGAACGCCTTGCTACCCAATATTACCCAGTTTCTCTGTAATATTGATCCCTTTGATAAGCTTCCGAAAGAGTTAGTTCGGGAAGTCGCCTCAGAGATCAAAATTACCTATTTGGGTAAAGGTGATACGATCGATCCCTGCGGTGAACAGGTAGGCCCGGTGGATGACTCACAGCCTCACATTGAGGGTGAAGGCAAAAAGCATAAATACCTCTATGTAATTCGTACTGGATCCATGGAGCAGAGACAAGCTGACGGTGTTCTGCGTGCACGCCTAGGTTCAGAAGACCTATTTGGCTTCACCTTTCTTGACGATAACGTAACGTCTGAGAGTGGCTATCATGCCGTGGCGATGGAAAACACTCTTCTGTACCTTATTCCACACGCAACGCTTGAGAGAATTTTCAAAACCAATCCTGAGTATGCAGAATATTTTGCTTCTCAGGCTCAGATCCGCTTAAAGTCGGCACTGGATGTTGTATGGTCGAACAAAGAGAAAGGGTTGTTCATCAAAAAGGTGTCGGATGTTGCCAGTGGTGTGATTGCCATTGTTGATGCGTCGACATCCATTAAGGCTGTCGCCCATGAGATGCGGATTGTAAAACGTTCATCGACAGCGGTGATCTGTGATGACGGCAAACTGGTGGGGATCATTACCGATCGAGACATGACTAAACGAGTGATCGCTGAAGGGTATGATCCAAGCGCGCCGATCAAAGAGGTAATGACGACGGCGCCTCTAACCGTCAGCCCAGATGATCTGGTGTTACACGCGGCTTCGCTTATGATGCAGCACAATGTCCGTGGTCTGCCTGTTGTATCAGATGGCAAGGTAGTGGGGCTGCTTACCACCTCTCATTTGGTTCAAAATCACCGAATGCAGGCTATTTTCCTGATTGAGAAGATAAAGTACGCAAATAGTGTTCGCTTATTGGCGAGCTTCACCACCGAACGCCAAGCAATCTTTGAGGCGTTAGTTGAAGGTAATGTTGCGCCTGACATCATCGGGCGAGTGATGTCGATGATTATGGACGCGTATAATCGTCGCCTTATTCAGATTGCTATTGATAAGTTAGGTGAGCTGCCATGTAAATTCTCTTGGATTGTCGCGGGATCGCATGCGCGAAATGAAGTTCACATGCTATCAGACCAAGATAATGCTTTGGTACTAAGTGATGATGCAACGGAAAGCGATAAAGTCTATTTCCGTCACCTGTCGCAGTATGTTGCTAATGGTCTCGCTGCTTGCGGCTACCCTCTCTGTCCGGGTAAGTTTATGGCTGCCACGCCAAAGTGGTGCCAACCGCTATCGACTTGGAAACACTACTACAAAAAATGGGTAGCCAACCCAGAATATGAGCGCCTTCTTAACATCAGTGTATTCTTAGAAATCCGTTGTGTTTACGGAGAAGCGAGCTACGCTGAAATCTTGCGCGATGAGTTGCACGCTAATATTAGAGAGAATCGTGAATTCCTAGGTATTTTGACTCGTGATGCGATTAATACGCAGCCTCCTTTGGGGGTTTTCAATAACTTGGTACTTGAGAAGACTGGTGAGAATACAAAAACTCTTGATATCAAAAAGTATGCAATTAACTTGATTATAGATTTAGCCCGAATCTACGGACTAGCCGTTGAGTGTGACTCATCGAACACTGAAGAACGTTTTACCCGCTCCAATGAACGCGGCATGTTAAGTGACGACTCATACAAAAACATCCTCAATACTTATCAGTACATTTTGATGTTTAGACAACATCATCAGCTTGAAGCGCTTAAGCGAGGTGAAGAGCCTGACAACCGCATTAACCCAGACTCATTTGGTAGTTTTGAACGAGGTAATCTAAAAGATGCATTTAGAATTATCTCGTCATTGCAAGAGGCTGCAAAAGTTCGATTTGCTGGGAGAATGTAATCGATGGTAGGCATACTTAAACAGGTGATGAACCAGTTTCATGTATATAACCATTACCTGAAAGAGCGGGAAAAGTATCTCAGTGATAACTCGATATCGAGTGAGGTGTTATCCATTCTCAGTGATTCAGCACCAGATATGGATACTGAGGCGAGTCAGCTTCGATATCTGGTTGTAGACTTTGAAACTACGGGGATAGATGCCGTTGGTAACAGCATTTTGAGTATGGGGTGGGTTGAGGTAAGCAACCTTACTATCAACGTACACACCGCTCGACAGCTATTTATTGAAACGCCAGACAAGGTAAAAGCTGAGACAGCTATTATCAACCATATCGTCCCCGAGATGCTGCAAAACGGTGTCTCACTTGATAGTGCAATGTGGCAGTTGTTCGAAGCGGCGAAAGACAAGGTGTTGATTGCTCATGGAGCTATGATTGAGTCCGAGTTTGTTAATCAGTATTTGGTTGATAAATATGGCATTGATGGGTTACCAGTAATGTGGCTGGATACTCTAGCCATGGAGAAGGCGATGGCGGTCGCGGTGAACAAAGAAGCGGATATCGATGTTCGATTGTCGGAAACTCGTGAGCGATATGGACTTCCTGAATACAACGGTCACGAGGCATTAATAGATGCTATCGCCACAGCTGAACTTTTCTTGGCGCAATCCAACCGACTGTACAACAAAGGGCACCCTAGCATCGGTAAGCTCTATCGCTTGAGTCAGTAATGAAACAAAAAAAGAGGCGCTGATGTCAGCGCCTCTTTCGATCTGTTCCCAAAGTGCTTCTTAGAAGCTGTACGTTACACCTACACGGCTACGTAGTTCACGACGATCTGTCGTTGAATCGACATTCACGTCACCAAACTCAACGTAAGGCGCCCACTGACCAAAGTGACGGCGCGCTGTAGCGTTTAGCTCATAATTAGTGTCTTTGTTGTTGTAAAGGATGTAGCCGTCAGTATCTGCTTTGTAGTAGTTACCTTCAAGACCGAAGCGCCACTCGTTAAGAGAGTAGTTAAGGTTTGCCGTGATACGGTGGCGACGTTCGTTCTGTGCTTCTTCGCCGTTGTTTTGGCGAATGTCATAGCGGTAACGACCACTTAGGCTTAAGCCTTCTACGCTGTCTAGTGCGTACGTTACACGTAGTTGCGGTTTATAAGTCATACCTTTAGAACGAGCTTCAATAGGCATGCCTGGTTGGATAGTCCAATTGTCGTTAAGCTTGAAGCGGTAACCAAGGTCTAGTTCCCACCCGTTATTTTGAAGGTCTTTAAGAAAAGCGCCTTCCTCGCCTTTGAACTTTAGCTCACCGCTGTAGTAGAAGTTACCGATGCTATCGCCCATCTTTACACGCGTTGCGTGCTCTTTAGATGTGTGCTTGTACTCAGTACGTACATCAAATGAAGCTGCGCTCACCGCTGCAGTTGCGAACACAGAAACTAATGCCACTGTTACTTTGTTTAGAGTGCTCATCTATAGCCCTTAAGGTTTATTGTTTGTGATAATGTATGATAAATATATTACTGTTATAAACGCCGATTTTATGTGACTTAGATCGCCCGGAATGGTGGGTTTTAGGTCTATTTAGAATGAAAACGAAAACGGCCTTTACGTAACTTTATGACTTAAAACAGTATTATTGTTAGGTAGTGATGAGCTGGCTGATTGTCTATTATGAATAGAAATGTGATGTACCTAATGAAGGTTTTAGGACTATTTATACTACAAAACCAAATTCGTGTGCCAGTGGCTGTCTCCTAACTTCCGAGGCAATCGAATAGAGACTTGGCACATAAGTGATAATAGTTTTCAATCAAGCTCAATTAGGCCAATTATCATTAACGTCACACGTACAGTAAATGCTAATGCCTGATAGCATCAATTTAACAATTTCATAAATATGTAGGACAAAAAATTCTAAGTAGCACGAACTTATCATTCTAGTCCCACTGCACTTCATGTGATCTAATTCAACGTTCCCAAAAAAATTATAAAATGTGATCTATTTTCCATTTTTCCTTGTTTGATGCAATTAAATCAATAGCTTAGAATTTCTAGCGCATCACTCTAAATGATGCACATGGATGTAAATATATATTTCATAAATGGAATTATGTCTGATGTCACAGTCGTAGCTAAAAAAATAATAAAAAATAAAATAATACAAATAAGGAATTTTAGATGAAAAAGAATCTTGTGGCATTGATGATAGCAGCGGCAACTATGGCTGGATGTAGCTCGACTGGGTCAAGTGAAGTGACTTCAGCTGCAGAGCGTGGCTTAGATACCGAAACGCTGCTTGCAACCAATACTAAACCTTTTATTGCAGCCAGCGAGATCCCACAAGGCGATGCAGAAGGCTTAAAGAGTCAGCTACTCAATCTGAAAGATGGCGATGAACTGATCATCCCTGTTGGACAATATGAGGACCTTGGCCAGTTCGACATCACTGCCAGCAACGTGACGATTAAAGCCGAAGAAGCGGGTAAAGCCTGGCTAACAGGTCTGGTTCAGATCAATCTACGTGGCAACAATATCAAGTTGGAAGGCGTAGTCTTTACCGATGGTGGCCCGGCAGAGCGTATGGGTGGCATTATCTTCCGTGGTAATGACAACCAATTGGTGAACTCAACGTTCTACTACTTCAATGACCGCTATGCGTATGAGCCAGACGATAGACGTTCTGAGTATCCAAAAACACTTTGGATTGCTATGTATGGTAAGAACAACCAGCTTGTGAACAATACCTTTGAAGGTAAACAAAAGCGCGGCACCTTGATTGGTGTGCAGAAAGCTAAAGGCGATGAAACCGCCGATCACCACTTAATCAAAGGCAATTTGTTCTACAACCAGAAACATAACCAATATAACGAGTTCGATATAGCAGAAGCGAAACGCTATAACTCAAATAGCTGGGAAGCAATTCGTCTGGGTGACTCAAAGAGTTCAATTTACCCATCAGAGACGACCATCGAAGGCAATCTATTCTTGCAAAGTGATGGTGAGACGGAACTGATTTCACTTAAGTCAGCGGGCAACGTGGTACGTAACAATACACTTATTGATAACGCATCCATGATCTCTTTGCGTCACGGTGTAAATAACACGGTTGAGAACAACGTTATCCTTGGTAACGGCAAGCGCTTCAGCGGTGGTATTCGTCTCTACGACGCTGGTCACGTGATTCGTAACAACTACATCGAGCGCGTAATGGGTACCGGTGATGTACGTGGTGGCATTGCGATTAACACAGGTATCACAGATGTTGTTAACGGTGAGACACTATCGCAAGACGTCAAAGGCAAAGAGCTTAATAAACAAGCTACTCCATACAATGTGACGATTGAGAATAACTCAATCATCGATTCGCGTCAGAACTTCCTTTACTCAGATAAGCGTCACCGCGTGAGCCTTTACGATAACTCAAAAGTGACTACGGTTTTTGCCGGCACAGACGTGACCTTTAGAAACAACATCTCTTACGCAGGCGTATCAAATAGCCTTGCGCTGAAAGGTAACGACTCTATTGCCGCGCTTGTGAATCCAACTTACGACAATGACATCTACTTTGGTCCAGTGACAGGTACTGAACTTCCATGGGAAGGTGTGTTGTATCGCGACCCTAAGTTTGCCCCAGCAGAGAATGGCTTGCTAGAAGCAACCAACTTTGAAGGCGGCGCTCGTAACCTGACTGTACTCACCATGAATGACACTGGTGCTAGCTACCGTATCACCAAATAACTCTCAGTAATCCCTACTATTTTAGAGGCTCGCCTTGGGCCTCTTAACCCAAGAGAATTTACAATATGAAGCTTAAGACTTTATCTACGCTAATTGCAGTGGCGTTAACTGCAGGGACCCTTTCTGGCTGTAACTTTTATGATGAGCCTCCTGGTGGTGAAACTCCAGAAGAGCCAGGTGGTGGCAATCCACCGATTGAAGGTGTTGATGTTATTGTTGAAAACGCTGCTGAGCTTGTTACTGCAATTGCTGCAGCGAAAGAGGGCGAAATCATCGGCCTTAAAGAAGGCGGTGACTATGCCTCAATGGGGACAGTGGTTCTTGAAAAGCCTCTCACGCTAACATCGGTCAATGTTGATGGTGATCTCAGCGAAGATGGTGAGAATCAAGCGGTGATCAGCGGTGCAACTTGTATCGATGTTCCGTCAAGCGCTGACCAAATTCTAAAAGGTACCGCGGGTATTACACTGCATAACATTAAGTTCCAGGGTGTAGAGCTTTCCACTTGTGGTACGGAAGATACATCTCGCTCTATCATTAATATTGGTAAAGTCGGCGATGGCAACACGCCGGTTTACTTGAAAAACCTAACGTTCGATGGAGCAAGCTTTGCAGAGTCGACAAGCGCACCGACAGCATGGATCTACTCTCGCG
Organism: Vibrio sp. KUL80; assembly: GCF_059725495.1. NCBI lineage: Bacteria > Pseudomonadati > Pseudomonadota > Gammaproteobacteria > Vibrionales > Vibrionaceae > Vibrio > Vibrio sp. KUL80. The sequence continues at coordinate 785,626 of NZ_AP045842.1, read as the reverse complement.
GTTTGGTCAACGTATCGGAAAGCGAGTTTAGCAATAAGACCGTAGCCAATACCGCAACAGGTATCCTCTATCTGAACTGTGGTAGTAACAAAATCAATGGTGGCAGTGCGAGACTTGGAAACCCGACCTTTGAAAACAATACGGTCGCTCTGGTTGATGATTCGGCAAACATCCCAGGGGTAGTCGCAGGACAATTTGACGGTAAGCAGTGTGCCGCGAAGATCACTAACAACAGCTTCGCTGGCTTTGCTATTGAAGAAACAGTGCTGGAAGATACTATCGCTGCCGTTATCGATGGTGATACAACAGGTGCCAACATCATTTCAGATAACACCTATACCGATGTAGGTTCGCCTCCTCCAACGGATCCAGATAACGACGTTGAGGCGCTCAATGAGGCGATTGAGGCGGCGAGTGTGGGTGATGTGATTACTCTTAAAGCGGATGGCGATTACTCAAGCGGCATTATTGCCTTAAACAAAGCAGTGACGTTGGATGGTGGCGATGCTGCGACGATAAGCGGTAGTACTTGTATTACAGTCACGGCGCCAGGTGCTTCTGTCATTGGCCTTAACTTTAATAACAGCGCGATTGGTGCGGAGTGTAGTACTGAAGACAGCGATGGTCGCCGTGGAGCTATCACTATCGAGGAAGCATCATCTGACGAAAATGCGCCAGTTATCCTAGATAGCCTGTACTTTGATTCAAGTGCGATTACCGAAGATGGTCTTTACAAAAAATCTAGCTGGGTATATTCAGCTGGTCATGTCCATCTTTCGAATAGTGATTTTGTAAACCTTAAATCTAATATTCAGAATAACGCCTTTTATTCACCGTGTAATAAAGCTGCAAATAGACGTGGAATCCGTTTAGAGAATAATAACTTCACTATTGATGATAGCGGCGATAAAGAAACTGCAGCAATTAAAATAGGTAATTCCTCAGGCGGGAATCAAACAGCAGATAACTGCAATGTATATATTCAAGGTAACCATTTCGAAGGCTATTATCAGGACTTGTCTGCAGCAGCAGGGTCAGGTAAACAGCGCGTCGTTTCTATTTTTGCTACCGATGATGCGGTAACCAGTGAGAATGGCGATGTAAGAACGGATAATACGTTCAACTTAAGATAATTCGAAAATAACAAGAATCTATATATACCCAATCAACTTGAAGATGCAGGCTTGAACACCTGAAAATTATCATTAATTCGAGACGTCAGCGAGCCTGCAATCTCTGGAAGAGTCACAGTAAAGAATTGGGTAATGGCTTCCTTGAAATCCCGTTTACTTTTGAAGTAAACGTTATTCCTTGACTTCTCATTCATAACCTTCCAAAGCCGCTCTATTGGGTTAAGATTCGGGCTGTAAGGTGGGAGATAATGCAGTTCAATATTAAGGACAAATGCCGCATCTCTGACTAAATCACTGCGGTGATATCCAGCTCCATCTAAGATGACATGGAGCTTGTGATTTAACGGGTAGCTCTCTCTGAGTTTACAGAAAAATCGAACCATGTTTTCACTGTTAATGCTGTCGTATTCGCTAACAATGGTCGCTCCAATATCTGATAGGTTCAAAGCACCAACAATGTTCAATCGGCTACGATTACCTGTTGTTTCCAGAACTTTACTTTGACCTGTACGTATCCAACCATGGGAGAGTTTGGTTGACAGTGTGGGGTGAACGGCATCGATAAACACTATCGATTCATCCTCGCCACAGCTTGCTTTCAGTGCTTCATAAGCCTCTATGAACGCTTGCTGTTTTTCCTCATCGAACTTATGTGGAACGCCTTTCGGCTGTTTGTAGCTGAAACCATTGTGATGAAGCCATTTGTTCATGCCAGGAACACTATAGTGAATCTGAAACCTTTCAAATACGTACGCAATAATCTCGGACGAATGGTGGTATGTATTTTCAGTTAGATGCTGAACCAACTCTTGGGTTTGCTGAGCCGATAGATAGCTTTGTGAACCGCCATTTTCAGGCTTGAGCTTGTTCGACTCTAGGTAATCTTTGATATGTTGACGAACAGTGGATTCATGAATAAGAAGTGCGTCTGCAATTTCTTCGGGGCACCAACCATTACTCGCATGAATAACCGCTTTTATACGGTCACGAACTCGTCCGTCACGCGTTGTGCTGTGCTGGATTTTTAGTTCCTGCTTCTGTTCATTGGTCAGAGTAATTTTCATAGTTGCTAGCATGATCCTCTATTCAGGAAAAATCAAGCGTCTTCAATGATCACTGGTATAGAGAATATTATGATGAAGAAATTAGCCCTAGCAGCTGGTGTATTTGCGATGTCTTCTGGCGCTGCATTCGCAGCCGACAGCACCATTACCGTTAAATGGGAACATAAATTACTAGATGGCCGTACCGACCGTCCTAAGTTTGAGTTTGGCCACCGTATGGATAACGGCTTTAAATTTGGCTTTGAGCAAGTTTGGCAGTATGACCGCAGTAAAGATAAGTACGAGACAGGCTACGCGCCAGAGCAGTATGAGCTCACCTTCAAAACCGACTATCGTCATCGTTGGGGGGATCGTAATGAGCACCAAGCTGGTCCGGTACTGGATTATCAGTTGAAAGATACAGCAAGAAACGTACGTGTCGGTGCTTTCTATGGCTACCGCTTTACACGTAACTTCGATGCGAAAGTACGTGCTCGTTACTCACAAAACATCGATCGCTTGCGTCTAGATAGCTATGACAGTAGTGGTAACCTTAAGCCAGGCAGCGACCGTGAAGACTTCAACAAGGAGATGCGTTACGACTTGTGGTTGACCTATCGTTGGAACAGCTGGACCTTCGTTTGGGATGCGATTTTCCTACAAAAAGTCTCTTCGTTCGAGAATAGCAGTGGTGTCGAGCAACACGTTTACGACAACAATGAACGCTTTGCGATGGAAAACGAGTTTAGCGCCGAGTACCGCCTACCAGAAGCGCGCGCCCATGCATTTTATGGCAAGTTTAAGCTAAAGCAAAAACTGCTTAAAGATAGCCATGCAAACAGCGCGTACGATTGGTATGGCAAACGCGATAACGCCATCGAGTTTGGCTACAAATATCGTTTCTAATAATTAGGTAAATAAGATGGGAGCGCAGCGAGGAACTAGACCTACTCGTTGCGCTCTTTTTTGTGAATAGAAGTATGGAAAATAGAACAAAATTATTAAGCTTAATGCTGGGCTCTTTGCTGATGTCTGGCTGTAATAGTGATTCCTCATCAGGCGGTACCATTCCACCAGAAGAGGGCTCTCCACCAAATGAAGGTGAATACGCCTGGGATATCGACCAATGGAAAATAACCATTCCTGCTAGTAAAGATGATTGGTACGGCAGTGGCGGTACGAGTGCGGCTGAACTAGAACCTCAACACTGTGTTTCGAGCAAAGACGTCCTGAGTAACGGTTCGGTGATCTACCACAAACCGCATGACGTCACTTTCTTTGAAGTTGAAGACGAGAGAATGGTGTTTCGGGCCAACATGGGATTTGGAACCACAACGGCTAATTCCAATTACATACGCTCTGAGTTAAGAGAGCTATTTAACGCCCAACGTATGGAAACGTGCAGTACCAGCTCAAGTAACACAAGCTGGTTTATCGATGATACGGCGACTAATACTCAACACCACACCTTAAAGTCTATGGTAAGCGTTGAAGAGTACCCAAATATCTCCGGACAAGAGCCTAAAGTCATCGTTGGGCAGGTTCACGGATGGAAGATTAAGCAGGCGTTAGTAAAGCTTCAATGGGATGGTCCATCAAAACCGGTTCGAGCGATACTCAACAAAGACTTCTATAAGAATAATCAAAGCTGCGAAGAGGGCACGTCGAAGTATCCGGAATGTAAGGATTGGTCGTTTAGTGTTAACCTTGGTACCTATCCTGCCAACATGGATTGGAACTACGAGATAACAGTGGATGGTAACGGCATTGTGATGAGAACTTCAGATACAGACGGTAGCAATGTTAAGCAACACGCACTTGCTTGGGGAGAGGAGTACCAAGACACCAATAATGGCACTGTCACTCTAGCTGAGGGCTGGGCAGACGCAGACGTGGCGTATTACTTTAAGGCGGGGATCTACCCTCAATTTAGACCAGATGAAAAGTATGCGGGTGAGCTGTTCGAAGTAAGCTTCTCTGAGGTGGAAATCAGCCACACATCTCACTAACACCGCAAATAAAGAAGGTCGATACATGTAATTACATCGACCTTCTTTTTAACTAGCGCCTCACTTTTGCGAGCAGCTCTTTCTTACGCTTATCTGGAATAACCATCCAATGCATGCCCGTCAGTGCCCCTTCAATCTGCCAAAGTAATTGCTCACTAACATTTTTATGGCACTTGGCTAGTGCACGGTATGCGCCCACTGCGCCTCGAACGCGCAGCAGACCAATGGTCTTGATACCAGCTTTGGCAAGCATCCGTTCTGTGGTGTATTTCATGTTCGGCAGGTCTTTTATGCGAACGACATCATTGTTTTGCTGCTGCTCTTTTTCTTGCATTGCCTGATCTAAAGCTGTGCGGCAATCTGTTACAAGCTGCTCGTCACTATCAGGTTCAAAGCTCTGATAGCGTGTAGTGACGATTTGCCCTTGTTTCTCATAGCTGAATCTCTGCTCTATTAGAGTCTCAGCAACGTTAGTTTCTGGAATACGTAGAAATACTTTGCCTTTACTAATTAAAGCAAAGATATTCCCATCAGAGAAAATACCAAAACCACCAAACATAGATTTTGATGTAAGTTCTCCAAATAAATTGGAATGTTTTAATTTTGGTAGGATAGAAGAGATTGTATATTGTGACATCTATCATTCTTCCATGAGTTATTACTTTCGGTGATGATTATATCAATAATAACCCATGGAGAGATGATAAATATTGAGAGTGGCGAAGTTATATCACCACTCTGTGATCTGAATTAATTCGAAATGTTAATGGCTTCTTTCGAGGTGCTGAAGCGCTTTTTCCAGTTGATTGGCATCATAGGCAATACGATTAATAGAATCCCAATAAATGTTAGAACGTCAGGTATTTCATCAAACCACATCACGCCAAATAGAGTGACAAACACAAGACCTGAATATTCAGCAAGTGCGATCTGATTGGCTGGTGCCTTTTTATAGGCGACAACGATCAACGCATGATAACCCAATACAAACAGGTTGATCGCCATTATCCATCCGAGCTGGACGAGGTTGAGTGGTTGCCACTGTTGCACTGCTAAAATGAGGGCAACTGGAAGGGTCATCACCCCGGTCCAAAACAGCGTCGAGACGATATGCTGCTCAGCGGGCAGTCTTTTCACCAGTATGTTGCTTACACCCATCGCTAGTGCGCTTCCCAGACCGGCGATGGCTGCCCAATGGAAATGCTCAGGTCTAAGTACCACCACGACGCCGCTAAAGCCGATCAACGTCGCGATGACCTTATCCTTGGTTGGTCTCTCTTTTAGCAGCGTCATGGCAAGTGGAATCATAAGAATAGGGCCCACGTAAAACATCGCATTTGCTGTCGCAAGCGTTAGGTGAGTGATGGCTACCATCGCACACGCACTACCACCAAGGATAAACTGAGCGCGTAAAAAAGCGATAGAACCGCAACCATCCATACGAGTTTGACGAGGCAAACGTATCCAAACGGGAAATAGCAAAAGCACGCTAAGTACTTGCCTAATAAACACATATTGAAACGTAGGTACCTCACCGTTGAGCACTTTTAGCGATACGTCTGAAAAGGAGGCAAGTAGGTTGGCAAGCACCAAAAGTAGAATAGCTTGGTTCGCGTGTTTGGACATTGATAATATTTGTAATACAAAACTGGGGCGCGGATAATAACCTAGGTTTTGTCGAAAAGCTTGCTTTTTTTATAGGCAAAAAAGTGCCCTCTATTGTTGTCAAAAAACAGAGGGCAGATAGGTTGTTCTAGGGGCAATGTAGAGAGCGCTATTAGACTTTGAAGCGTCCTACTAGCTCTACGACATTGCTGTTAAGTGCAATCACCTCTTGAGACTCTCCAACTTGCTTGTCGCTGAGCTGATTGAGCTCGTTGACGATGTCGTTGATTCGGTGAATGTTACGATTCACGCTTTGAATCACTGTGTTTTGCTCACTGGAGGAGGTGGAGATTTCGTCGTTAAAGCGGCTGATGGTCTCGATTTGCTGATCGAGAGTTTCTAGCATTTCCATCGACTGGTCGACTTGCTGACGTGTTCCTTCACAGTTGTGTTTGGTTTGCTAGATCGACTGAACCAAGCTGTCTGATTGCTCTTGAAGTTTAGTCAGTGCCGCTTCTATCTCTGAAGTGCTGACTTGAGTTCGGTTAGCGAGTGCGCGAACCTCATCTGCAACGACAGCAAATCCTCGACCATGTTCTCCGGCACGTGCCGCTTCGATAGAAGCATTGAGTGCCAACAGGTTGGTTTGTTCAGCGATCCCACCAATCACATTGACGATAGATTGGATACTCTGTGTTTCAAGGGCCATCTGAGAAATATCACTAGAGGTTGCCGTGATTTGCTGTTCCAAATCGGCAATGTGCTGCTGAGTGGAGGTGTTGATGACTTTGGTCTCGTTGCTCAGGCCAGACGCTGTTTGTGCGGCATCTGCTGCACTTCGCGAGTGTTTTTCTACTTCAACCGATGAGTGAGATAGCTCATCAATGGCAGTGACTATCTGAGTTGTCTCATTAGTATGAGTATCGAGTGTTGTGTGGGTATCTTGGCAGCTAGACTCGATGAGTTGCGTTTTTGTGCCCAAATCTCGGGTCGAGGTTTGCACTTCTTTAAGCATGGACTGCAATCCGTCGATAAATCGGTTGATGCCCTCAGCAATTTTGCCCAGGTCATCGCTTGAACGGACTTCAAGCCTTTGTGTTAGATCGCCGTTCCCTTTGGCGAGATCTTCAATGATCGCCTTGAGTGATACGATAGGTTGATAGAGTTTATTCAGTACCAGTACGACGATTGCCAGATCTGCCAGTAGCGCCACAATAATAATCATCATCGATTTTTGGCTAGCGCTATCAAGTTCGGAAAGCGCCAAGGACTTGTCTAGAGCGACCACCATCTGCCATGTGGTCTGTTTGCCAAGCTCAATTGGCTTCGAAATTGCCAGTAAATCTTGACCTGCCAGTTTGAGTTCAGAAAACTGCTCTGGCTGGCGGATGATACTCGTAACGTCGGCCGCAATAACTGAATCTTGAACGCGGCGCTGAGGTTCTACACCCTCTAACGTCGAGGCGATAACCATACCTTTATCATCAATAACAAAAGCCGTCGCATTACTGATAGTTTCGAGCTCTGTGAGCTTTTGCTGAACATCGTTGAATCGGATATCTGCCATGATGACACCATTACCCAATGAGTACATGACCCCGATCATTGGGGTCTGGTCGCTCTTGGTAAAGAACACGTCACTTAAAGACAAGCCACTCTGTCTCTTCGCATCTTGATACCAGGGGCGCTCAGTTGGATTGTACTTGCTCTTGATACCGACACCATCAGGAAATGACTCTGAGGGACGTGACGTAAAAGAGGAGCCGTCGTCAAACCCAATCACCATTTTGTCGATACCACCAAAACGATAGGCCATATGCATCAACTTTTCGCTAGGAATGCCTTGGTTATTGTTGGTTTGATACTCTTTAGCGACGGCGTTGACAGTATCAATGGTTCTTTGCACCGTGTTTTCAAGTTCGTTTACTTCTATGGTGAGCGAGTGGTCGATGTCCGACAATATCCGCTGATTGACCTGCTCGCTGAGCATAGAGTGGGAGAAGTAGCTGGTGGCTAAAAGCGAGATAGCTGTTGTGGTGGTCAGGGCTAATATGAGTTTGGACTTAAAGCCCATGTTGAATCTGTCCATCGCAGAATAATACTCCGTGTTCCATTTATTCTGATCGCAGCAGACCGGGCTCGCTCAAAGCTTCTGTTCGCTCAAGGCTTTGGTTTGCTCAGAGCTTAGGTCTGCTGAAAGGGTTGTTACTATGAGACGTCCCGCCTGACATTCCATCGAGAAGGGTCATGCAGAACGAACATTTAGCGACTGTTATGTAATACAATAAAGGTACGATAAATGTACTGTTTGGTTCTGTGACCCAACTCATAACTAAAATAATTCTCAGAGTTATAACGATGTTTTGAACAGTAATTTGAGCTTAATTGCTCTACAAAACAGTGATTTATGAAGGTTTTTTGGTATGTCATGTCATTTTTTCAGCTATCTGAATAATATGAATGTTCCCAAAACTTGATCTATGTCTCATTAATCTTATTTGTAATACATTAAGATTAATAGTGTTCGAGAGCACAGTGTGTCTCAAGAATCTGTTGAGTCGCAAAAAGCGGCTTAACGCCCCCATTATCTCGTTCGACCCCAAGCGAAAGAGGTAATTACCAAACCTACTTGATAAGAACTAGAGCATTGTCGATTGAGCAATGTTCACTTACCCCCGGAGTTGAAGTGGGCGTCACCCCCTTTAACTATGGATCTCCTAATGTCGTTTTAACCCTCGCATTATTACAGGTGGTGCGAGGGTCTTTTTTTTATGTAAGACAATATACTCCCTCAATTCTTCCTCTATATCTGTTAGCACTTTGATTTCGTCTTGCCAATAACCTACTTAAAATCCTATATAATGAGAAAAATTAGCAAGTTAAGATAATGTTGTGTGATATAGATCTCATTAAGGTTAAAAATATGAAGCGGATCATAAGTAATACAAAATGGCTGTAACAATTAACGATCCAGCTCACGCAATAATTATATTGTACTACAAAATGAAGTTGGCGAGGGTATAGTGCAGATAACCCCAATAACTCATCAAAAGGTTTCAAGATGGATCTCAATACTACCATTGTTGGCATCTACTTCCTGTTTCTAATCGCAATAGGATGGATGTTTAGAACATTTACAAGCACAACCAGTGACTACTTCCGCGGGGGCGGCAGTATGCTTTGGTGGATGGTTGGTGCTACGGCGTTTATGACGCAGTTTAGTGCGTGGACATTTACCGGTGCTGCAGGTAAAGCTTATGCTGACGGTTTCGCCGTTGCAGTCATCTTCCTAGCGAACGCATTCGGCTACCTTATGAACTACCTTTACTTCGCGCCGAAGTTCCGTCAGCTACGTGTGGTAACTGTTATCGAAGCAATTCGTATGCGCTTTGGTAAGTTCAACGAGCAAGTGTTTACTTGGTCTGGCATGCCAAACAGCGTGATTTCTGCGGGTATCTGGCTAAATGGTCTAGCGATCATTGCATCCGGTATCTTTGGCTTCGACATGACAACGACGATTGTTTTGACAGGTCTTGTTGTACTTGTGATGTCAGTAACAGGCGGCTCTTGGGCGGTAATCGCATCTGACTTCATGCAGATGGTTATCATCATGGCGGTAACCGTAACTTGTGCTGTCGTTGCTATCGTTCAAGGTGGTGGTGTTGGTGAAATCATCAATAACTTCCCAACTCAAGAAGGCGCGTCTTTTGTATCCGGTAACAACCTGAACTACCTAAGCATCTTCGGTATCTGGGCATTCTTTATCTTCTTCAAGCAGTTCTCTATTACCAACAACATGCTGAACTCTTACCGTTACCTTGCAGCGAAAGACTCAAAGAACGCGAAGAAAGCAGCACTTCTAGCTTGTATCCTGATGACTATGGGCCCACTAATTTGGTTCATGCCTTCTTGGTTCATCGCTGGTCAAGGTGTTGATCTTGCTGCTCACTACCCAGACGCAGGTTCTAAGGCGGGCGATTTTGCTTACCTATACTTCGTACAAGAATTTATGCCAGCGGGTATGGTTGGTCTACTAATCGCAGCGATGTTCGCGGCAACGATGTCTTCTATGGACTCTGGTCTAAACCGTAACTCGGGCATCTTCGTTAAGAACTTCTACGAGCCAATCGTACGTCCTAACGCGACAGAGAAAGAACTCGTTATTGTTTCTAAGCTAACGTCTACCTTCTTTGGTATTGCGATTATCCTAGTTGCACTATTTATCAACTCGCTTAAAGGTCTAAGCCTATTCGACACCATGATGTATGTAGGCGCGCTAATTGGCTTCCCAATGACCATTCCAGCATTCTGTGGCTTCTTCATCAAGAAGACTCCAGACTGGGCAGGTTGGGGCACACTAGTGGTTGGTGCGGTTGTTTCTTACTACGTAGGTTTTGTTATCAACGCAGAAATGGTTGCTAACTGGTTCAACCTAGAGCCGCTAACAGGTCGTGAATGGTCTGACTTGAAAGTTGCTATCGGTCTGATTGGCCACCTAGTGTTCACAGCAGGTTTCTTCTGCCTAACAACACTGTTCTACAAGCCACTATCTGAAGAGCGTCAGCAAGATGTAGACAAGTTCTTCAATAACCTAGCAACACCTCTAGTAGCTGAGTCTACAGAGCAGAAGAAGCTAGATAACAAACAGCGTCGCATGCTTGGTTCTCTAATTGCTTGTGCGGGTGTTGGTGTGATGGCGATGTTCCTTCTACCTAATCCACTATGGGGACGCATGATCTTCGTACTGTGTGGTGTGATTGTACTTGCTGTTGGTCTTCTACTTGTAAAAGCAGTCGATGAGTCTGTTGAGCAAGAAGATGCAGAAGCAGTAACGAACAACGCGTAATCATATTTACTTTAAATTAAGCGGCCACTTTGGCCGCTTTTTCGCCCTCTATTCCTGTTCCATTGAGATAGATATATTCGTTATGAAAAAGAAAGCTATTGCGCTGTCCCTAACAGCAATTTTCTCGTCTGCAGTCCTGGTTGGCTGTGGTGCAAACTCAAATACCGACGCTCAATCGCAAGAAGCTTCTGTTGCAGCTGAAACCGTTGCATTTAATGAAGTGACGCGCGATTACCTACTTTCAAGTGACCGTTTGGTCAAAGTAGATGGTGCAGAGCTTAGCGAAGTGTCTGCTGAGCAAGTTGAAGCACTTAAAGCTCAGATTGAAAATGCCAAAGATGGTGAAATCATCACCATCGCTGACGGTAAGTACCGCAACCTTGGTCACATGCTAGTAAAAGCAAACGGTGTGACAATCAAGCCAGAGACAGAAGGCAAGGTGTGGCTGACCGGTTTAGTTCAGTTTGAACTGACGGGTAATGATATTACGCTTGATAGCCTTGTGTTTACTGAAGGTGGTCCTGCAGAGCGTTTTGGTGGCGTTCGCATGATGGGTAATGGCAATACACTGCAAAACTCGACCTTCTACTACTTTAACCACGATTATGCATACGAGCCTGATGAGCGTCGCTCTGAGTATCCGAAGTACCTGTGGGTTTCTCTATGGGGTAAAGATGGCAAGGTGATCAACAACCGTTTCGAAGGTAAGCAAAAGCGCGGCACACTAATCGGTGTTCAAAAAGATGAGACACCTGACAACCACCTGATTGCGAACAACATCTTTGTTGATCAGAAGCAAAACCAGTTTAATGAGCTAGCGATCAAAGAAGCGGTTCGTTACAACGGTAACAGCTGGGAAGCGATTCGAATTGGTGATTCAAAGGCATCTCAATGGGATTCAAGCTCTAAGTTTATCAACAACCTACTTGTAGATATGGATGGTGAGCGTGAGCTTATCTCGATCAAATCTGGTGATAACGAGATTTCAGGCAATACTATCTTTGAAAGTGCTGCACTAATCTCTTTGCGTCACGGCAAAGGCAATAAGGTTGAGAGCAATATCATCCTAGGTAACGAGAAGCTACTAACGGGTGGTATTCGTATCTATGATGAAGACCATGTGATTCGCAACAACTACATCGCTAACACTCGTGGTCGTGATGGCTTGATCGAAGGTAATGCTGACCTACGCGGTGCTGTTGTGATTAATACGGGTATCATCGATGTTAAAAATGGTGAACAGCTAGACCAGTCTGTGAAGGGCAAAGAGCTTAACAAGCAATGGACGCCTAAAAACATCGATATTGAAAACAATACGTTTGTCGATACAGAGTGGGGCATGGTTTACGGTAACCAAACTCACCGCGTCAGTCTGTTTAACAACGACGAAGTTGAAAATATCTTTGCTGGTTTGGATATCAACTTCAAAAACAATGTTGTTGATAACTCAAAGAATCCTGAGTTCGTAAGCGTACGTGCTACAGAAGACTTCCCACTTGTGAATGCGACCTACGAGAATGAGTTCTACACTCAAACGTTAGTGGGTGAAGACCAGCTAAGCAGCTATTCACTCGAACTACCAGAAATGACGGTAACTAACGGCTTTAACCAGTATCAAGGCGCGGGTGCAGATACAGAGAAGCTGGAGCTTGTGACGGCAGATACCGCTGGACCTAGCTATGAGTTAGTAAACAGCAAAAAGCTAATCGACTAGTGGACAAAAAGCTTAGTTGTTGAGCTTACCCCCAATAGTTGGACACCAATTATTGGGGGATTTTTATGTCATGCCGACTGACGTGGTTCTGTTAACCACTTTTCCAACGTCGTTAGTAGTACTTTGGAGTTGATAGGCTTGGCCACATAGTCATTCATTCCTGAATCCAAGCATCGTTCGCGATCTCCCTGCATTGCATTGGCTGTCATCGCAATAATGGTTATGTTGGGGTCGATAACCTTGGAACTAGGTTGACGAATTCGTTGCGTTGCCTCAAATCCGTCCATAACAGGCATTTGACAATCCATGAATACCAAGTCGTATGTGCGCTCTCGTAGATGCTCAATTGCTTGTTGCCCGTTTTCCGCCACATCAACCTTAACCTTAAACTTAGATAGCAGCGACTTCACAACGACCTGATTCGTTTTCATATCATCGACGACTAAAACATGAGCCTGAAATTTTGGGGCTTTTGTAGGCGAGTGCTTTGTGATGAAAAGCATACTCTGGTCAGTATCATCTCTTAATGCTGCGACTTGTGATAGAACATCAAACAATTCTGCTTGTTGTGTTGGTTTGGTTAGGTAGGCACTAAAGCCGTTGTCTTTGACTAGTTTGATGTCGCCACGCTGAACGACTGATGAAAGCATGACAAGGCGAGTACCTTTGAGTTTCTGGGCAGCTTTAATACGTCGAGCCAACTCGACTCCGTTCATTCGAGGCATCTCGTAATCGAGGATTGCAATCGAGAAAGGGCAGGCAGATTCTGTTGCTTCTATCAGTTTATCTAATGCTTCAGTTGCAGAATGAGCGGTGTTGAACTCTATCGACCAGTTGCTGAGAAGTTGACTGAGTAGCTCTAGGTTTACTGGGTTGTCATCGACGATAAGCACCTTCTGTTTTTGTAGTTCGCTTTTTGGTGCAAAGTGCACATCTTTTTCTTCGAGGTGAGGAAGAAGTAGCTCAAACCAAAAGGTCGATCCTTTTCCCTCTTCGCTCTTAACACCGATGCTTCCGTTCATCAACTCAACGAGTTTTTTACTGATAGATAAACCAAGTCCCGTGCCACCGTACTTTCGCGTTGTCGAGCTGTCTGCCTGGGTAAATTTATCAAACAGCTTATCCTGGTGTGCTTTAGCAATGCCGATCCCTGAATCGACAACGGAAAACTTTATAGAGTCTGTACTATCATCTAGTGGAGTGACCTCGACATAAACGGCGATCTGGCCTTGCTCAGTAAACTTGATGGCATTGCCGATAAGATTGACGAGTATTTGCCTAATTCTTCCTGGGTCACCGATGTGCCACTGAGATAAGATGGGGTTAGCTGGACAAATAAGCTCGAGATCCTTTTGTGAAGCAGTGAGGTAGAGATTGGTACCAACATCCTCGACCATATCGACTAGATTAAATTCCAGCTCCTCAAGGTCGATTCTTCCAGCTTCAAACTTTGAGAAATCTAAGATATCGTTGATGATTCCGAGGAGGGATTCTGCACTGTCTTTGGCTGTTCTTGTAAGTTTGAATTGTTGGTCGGTGAGCTCGGTATCGAGTAATAAATCAGTCATACCTATCACGCCGTTCATTGGGGTACGGATCTCGTGGCTCATGGTAGACAGAAACTCACTTTTAGCTCGTGCAGCCGACTTCGCTTCTTCTGTCGCTAATCGTAATTTCTCATTGTGTTCGAGCATCTGCTGTTCTTTTATCGCCAACGAATTTGCCATCGTGACGAAGCCATCGCTTAGCCGGCTGATTTCGTCAGTTTGATTGGCGGCTTTTTTAGGTAATGAGATAGCGTAGTTTCCGCGCTCAACATGTTTAGTGGCATCAAGTAGTGCACCCAATCGCTTTACCAATTGCCGAGACATGACAAGTAGCATTACCAAGAACATAACCGCAATTGTGATTCCGATGCTGCCAACGAGTAGATTTCGATTTGTCTCTCTTACGGTTTGTGTCGCCTTATCGAATAACCGCTTATTTTGTCGTTCAAGGAGTGACTTGATGCGCTCGATACGTTGTGTAGCAAGGGAAAACCAGTATTCGGATGAAATGCTTAGCAACTCGTCAGTCAATTGCCCTTCTGCGACAAGTTCGGACTCAATTTGAGATATTTCATCATTGATTGGCCAATTCGTGATGGGAAGGTAAAGGGATTCGGGGGCTCGTTGTTTGAGAAGTCGAAGATTCCATTCAAAGCTACGAATAAAGAAACCAATATCAATCAGCTTGTCATTGGAAATGGTCGTTTGCTTTGCGGCGAATACGCCATTTAGTGCGCCGCGAGACTGTCCGGCTCGCTCTTTAAGCCAGAGCAAATGCATATGATGGGCTAGATCATCGACAAGATCAGGAGACTCTATGGTTCGAATGATACCGTCGTAGAGTGTGAGAGCTTGTTCAATTAAACCAGAATAGTGCTTAAACGAATATTCTCCAATATCATGATCTATCAGCTCTCTGACCATTGTGGAGTGTTCGATAGCCATTGCGAGGAGCTGCTTTTGTTCACTGAAAGCCACTTCAATCTCTGGATATTGAACGGCAAGTTTTCGCCAATGCTGACTAGCTTTGTCTGCTTCTATGCGTGCAATGTTCAGTCTTTGCTTAGCTGTTTCGACATGGCTAGACTTAAAGCCTTCGGAAAGACCTTGCTCTACGGCAAAACGGTGTGCGATGTTATCGAGTGACTGTGCGATACGAAGTAGCTCGATGGTTCTTACAGCCTGCGAGTTTCTTGCTGCGAGGTCTGTGAGCACTAGCCCCCCCAGAGTTAGCACGACAATGAGCAATCCTGCAACAATAAGTGATGTCTTGGCTTGGAGTGTTAAACTGCGCAGTGCGGTTAGCATGAAGCAATAATCCTCGAATTGGTCTCCATTCGAGAATTATAGGAAAATACTTGAATACTTCTGCTTAGATTGACGTTTTTCGTTGTGAAGAGCGCTTTTATTCGTCTAACTCTAAGTTTACTACTTGGTTACGACCTTTGACTTTGGCTTGATATAACGCGGTATCCACCCGAGAGAACACGCTGGTATCCTCATCGCTTTCCACTGTGTTAGTGAGACCAAAACTCGCTGTGACATGAATCTGTTGGCCCTCAAAAAGAAATGGTTCACTGTCAATCGCCTCTCGCAGTCGCTCTGCAATCGCCATTACGGCCTCACGATCTAATCTAGGAAGCAGTACGGCAAATTCCTCTCCACCGACTCGAGCAAATGTATCTTCTGGGCGGATGATAGCATTGACTCGTTTAGCTATTTGTTTCAACACTAAGTCACCAGCTAGGTGGCCGTGGGTATCGTTGACGTTTTTAAAGTAATCAATGTCGAAAAGAATCAACGAGCTTGGCGATTTACTGGCTAAGTTTGACTTCAAGGTGTCAAAAAAGAAACGCCGATTGGCGATATGAGTCAGTGAGTCTGTCTCGCTTTGCCGTCGCAGCCTTTTTTCGAGATGGTATCGAGTGGATATATTTCGGGTTAACCAGCACACTACCCTTCGTCCATTTCTCGTAAAAGAGAGGGGAGAGATCTTACCTTCGAACCTAAGCGTTCTTGATGGACCTGACGCCTCATCCAGCCCGTCAACATCGGAGGCACCTAAATCGTACTCGACAGTGATAACTTCATTATGATCGAGCGCGAAAACGATCTGACTGATAAACCAGTCAGCTTTGTCCTTAGGAAGTACCTCATGCAATGACCGTCCGACTAACACAGAGCCATCGTGATATGACTGAGAGTCGGTGCCCCCTAGAATATCGACGTAGTCGCCATCTTCACTGAGAATGAAAACGGGGTCGGGAAGGCAAGAGAGAACTTGGTATACCTCTTCCAGTGTTGTGGGCATGGCTTTCCTTGTATTGTTAATCCTGTTAGTTAAAAGATTAGACTGATACAACGGCGAGTGATACGGCAACTATGAAAACGAGAGGCTTGAACTGGCAAAAATGAGCTCTTACTCTAATTTTTGCAGTAACTTTATAAGTTTAGGAAGGCAGTACGTATCCATACTGCCCTGATATTAATCATCTGACGTTGAGTCGTCATCAACAATATCGTCTCCAATATCGTCATTGTCGTCATAGTCAATGTTAGCGTCAGCGGGTTCTACCGCTGCTTTTTTACCATTCAGCGTATGAAACTTTTTCCTGTCTCTTGCGAGGTGGATATACTTGACCCACGTCTTTTCTAGCTTATTTTCCGCTTGTTTTTCATCGGATAGAACCTGTAAAAAGTGACGTTCTTCGTCAGTTTCTGGAGAGAGTTCTCCCAGTTCTAACAAGTTCATTGTGTCCCCGAAGCGAATCAGGATCTCCTCTTCAGCAATGGTAAAGTCTCCGGATTTTGCAAATCCACGTCGAAATCGTTTGTTGTCGTAGAACGGTTTCTTCCCAAGACGAAAATCTACATTTTGCATAGTCACCCTCATAAAATGACGTTTATCATCGAACTCTGCCACAGTATAGACAGAGCTTTGTCTATTGGTTAAATTTTAATCGATGAAAAATTTAAGTGTCTGTTAGGACGTTACTTTTACTTGTTAATTTGAAGGTTAAATGACCAATCCGTGAAGGTTTTCTTGCATCATTTGGTTCCGAAAATGGCTAGTTTATAGAGTTACTTGGTTTACACTGTTGGCACCAATAGAAAATAAGGATATGTATTTTGGTGTTGAATCGAGCCTCGATGACCAATGAGCAGTATCAAAGTGCAAGACTCTCTAGAGATTCACGATTTGATGGTGTCTTCTTTGTTGCGGTCAAAACCACAGGCATTTTCTGTCGCCCAATCTGCCCGGCAAATCCACCAAAAGAGCAAAATGTGGAATACTTCACGAACGCTCATATGGCACTCGAAGCCGGTTATAGGCCTTGTTTGAGGTGTCGCCCTGAGAGCGCGCCAAACTCTTGGGCCTGGCTAGGCGCTGAGACAAGTTTTCGACGCGCATTAACCTTGATAGAGCAAGGTGCATTGAACCAATCAAGCTGCGAGGAACTTAGCGATAGGCTTGGTATTAGTAGCCGCTATCTCCGCCAGCTCTTTAAAACACATCTGGGTGTTTCTCCGAAAAAATATGCACAATATCATCATCTTATGTTCGCCAAGCAATTATTGCATCATAGTATGTTATCGATCTCTGACATCGGTTTTGCCTGTGGCTTCAATAGTACTAGGCGGTTTAATGATGCCTTTAAGAAGACGCTGAATCTCACACCCTCTCAGCTTCGTCGTCATGGCTTGGACAAAGAAGCGCGAAACGTTGTTTATTTGGCGTATAGAGGCGCTTATGACTGGCAATCACTGCTCAGCTTTTATCAGAAAAGAGCCATTAATGGCATAGAGATAGTGACTGATACAAGTTATGAGCGATATGTGGAGATCAGCGGCAGTTTGGCGTGGTTCAAGATTTTCGCGGATCATGAGGGCAAGCAAACCGTCAAGATTGAATTTGAAATGGAGGATGTCACTAAACTGTCAACTCTCCTTACGACAATCAGACGGGTGTTTGACCTCGATACCGACATCACCGCGGTTGAGTCACATCTGAATGGCATCAATCACGAGTTAATCGTTCACTCTGGATTGAGACTACCTGGAGTATGGTCAACATGGGAAGCGGGTGTTCGTGCGGTACTCGGGCAGCAAGTTTCGGTAAAAGCGGCAATTGGTCAGTTAAACCTGCTTAGTGAGTCGCTTGATTATCGTGTGTCTGGTCAATTGGTTTTTCCAACACCCGGCGTAGTGTCGAACGCAGATTTGACCTTTTTACGTATGCCGCAAAGCCGTAAAGATACACTGGCACGCTTAGCAAGCCACCTTCGAGAACACTGTGATGATTCACCGAATAACTGGTTAGCGCTCAAGGGAATTGGTCCATGGACCGTTAACTACGCACTGATGCGAGGGCAATCAGAGCCGGACTTATTCTTGAGCTCTGATCTGATTGTTAAAAAATACCTAAAAACTAATGAATTGATGAGTGAGGAAGGCGTTTCCCCTTGGGGAAGTTATGCCACCCTACATTGTTGGAGCCACTATTAATGAACTACTACACCATACTAGAAAGCGACTTGGGCCCTATTACCATTCAGGCAAGCGACGAAGGGCTATTAGGTATCTGGTTTGAACAACATACGACTTTGCCAAATGAACTGGGTCACTATCTGCCTGAGCATCCAGTTTTATCTGATGCGGCAACGCAATTGACGGAGTATCTCTCGGGGACACGCCAGCAGTTTTCATTGCCATTAGCAGCGAAAGGGACAGAATTTCAAAGCAAGGTGTGGGAAGTGCTGTGTAGTATCCCGTACGGGGAGTCGATCAGCTATCAAGAGCTTGCCAATCGAGTGGGGAACCCAAAGGCGGTAAGAGCTGTCGGAACGGCAAATGGGAGAAATCCAATTTCTATTGTCGTACCTTGCCATCGAGTGATTGGCAAGGATGGCAAATTAACGGGCTATGCTGGTGGCGTAGAACGAAAACTAAAGTTACTAGAATTGGAGTCATCTAGCTCTTGACAGCAATGTGCCTATCATTTGGTTGTCTTATGGTGAAGCCGAATTAGATATATCTATATAGTTAACATATGAAACAAGTACAACTTTGAAAGTGCGTAATTTGTCATTAATTTCAGTATGGGAATGGCTGCAATTGCAATTTGCATCTAATTTTGCAAATTGCAAAATTAATAAGAACGCTATTTCCCTGAAAGTGGTCTATATTTGACCGAATTCAATGAAATTGTACGTTTTAAAAGTTGGCACGCATACTGCATTAATTGAAGCGACCCTTTTTAAGCCGAGGGTCACCTAGCCAACTGACGTTGTTAGTGAACCTCTATTGTTCACACTTGTATATAGCCAGTCACACAATTTGTGGCTGGCTTTTTTTCTTTTTGAACATCAAAAAGCCAGGTCGACTGTCTATCAACCTAGCTTTTTGTGAAAAGAATGACACCGTTAGAAAATATCCCCTAGTGGGCTTTCCGATTCCTCTTGGCATCCTTCATAACAACTAGGTTTACGTGGGCATACCGCTCCGCGAGAACAAATCAAACGAGCATCTCCTTCGATTCCTCTCTCAACCCAATTGATGTTGAGTATCTTGGCAACGGTTTGTAGATCTTTTTTGATACCGCGAGGAATAGCAACACTTCCTCCTCCTTCCACGCATGAGCGCTTAAGCTCGCTAGCAATTTCTAATGCATTGCCACCTTGGGCGTCGATTGCTGGGTTAAGGTCAATCCCGGCGCACAAGACTCGATTATTCCCAGCAGGATCCGTCATATTAATCGACTCGCAGCAGTAGATCCTTGGTTCATCGCCGACATTCAAGATCGAGATCTGTGCCGATGATCCATTTTGTGGCTCAGATAAGCGGCGGAACACAGCCCAGTGTTGACATGGGTCGTTAACCATCCGCATATTTCCCCACGGAAGCGGAATACCATTTCCGCGATAGACGGCTTTAAGCTTTCCTGGCCCGTAGGCATCGAAGTAGTGCCAATGCGGATAAGGTGATACAACGGTCATTCGACGCATTGCGACCGATGGTGACACACCAACACGTTTGTGCACATCGATTTCATAGCCGCTGCGGTCTAGTAACTGCCTGAAAGGTACTTTTGGGCACAGCAGTGCGCCTGCAAAGAAACTCGATTCGAAATCGCGCCATGCTTGAAGAATGTCCTGTGAGTTGAGCGCCGAAGATGACTGATTCTGGGTACTGTCATCCCAACTGTTTTGATGCCCCACACTAAGAACGCTTTTGAGTCCCTCTTCACTGTGTAAGATACGATGGCCGATATATACCGCCAGATCGTATTTAAGACGCGTTGGGTAGGCTTTCAGTATCTCGTTAAGGTAGATAGTGCCCGGTGGCTCAAAGAAAGAAGTCACAAGCTGTTTGGCATTAACACCAAGCTCATCTACTACGTCTTTGGGTGTTCGATTGACCCAGCGAACACTCAGACCCAGATCATTGGCAATATCTATCAGGTCTTCGACAGATAAGTTAAGCCTTTTCAATCCGACTTCTTCAGCCGCACGCTCCAAATCCGGAAAGTGGTTCTGCAAACTCTCTTGATGGGCTCGAATCAACAGATGTGCAAACTGTCGTCCGGTGATACCGGTTTGCGACAGCATCTCAGGGATGGCTATTTGCAGGATGTCATTCGAGAATAAAAAGCTTGGCTCCAGCGCCATACCACTAATCCCTCCACGATTTCCCTTTACGGGAGTGATCTCGTCGGGCTCGGGTTCATTATCTAAGAACCAAGCAGGATCTTTTTGGAATACCTCGGCAATGACCTCTAGCATATCGATACTTGGGACCCTTTTTCCGCGCTCGATCATGGAGAGGTATGAGACAGAAGGGGCGTACTCTGGGTTAACTCGAATACAGCGCGCGGAGAGATCTTCCATCGTTAAATGGTTACGTTTCCGTAAGTTACGGACCTTGGTTCCCAAAAAGTGGGATTGGCGGATTAGACTTTTTGACAGGGGCATTTTGTAAAATTCACATTGTAAAATTTTTGTTGTGAAATTGTAGTCAAAAACACGCTAGTCTACAAAGTATACAAATCACAAAACGCATATAAGTTTAAACAACCGTTTGGGTTTTTTACTCTAATTTGGACTTAGCAGCTGTAAGAGGGAAACACTATGAACATGCTGACATTCGATAAAACAGAACTACATAAGAACCACTCAACCTTTATCGCTGAAGCCGTGTTTGCCGTCGAAATGGTGAAAGCTGATGAACAAATGGAAAAGCAAAAAATGGCCAAGCAGCTTCTGGATACGCTGTTTCCATTAGAAAACGGTTCGCATGAAGATGTGGTGAGCTATGAGATTGATTACCGCCACGTTCAGGCTTATTTCAAGAATGGAGAGCACACAGGCCTAAAGCGTGCTAAGCATTTTGTGGCGTTTGTTGGCGACAAATGCTCACCAGAAGCGATTTTGCTTCGAGATGAAAGTGGTACGCATCTAGAGGTAACCATTGGTCGTCGAAAAGGTACCGGTAATCTTGAACTGGTTGAGATAGAAGATATCCAGCTTGAGACTTGCACTACGTTTGGTCAGTCTGAAAACTGCCACGCATCAGGTATTCGCCACTGGGTGAGCCTAGTTAAAGGTGATGGTCAAGGTCGTCCACGAGCTTGCAGTGAAGACAAAGAATACACCGCAAAAAATGGTGATGATTATAACCTCGGTTTCAGCTTCGCATTTTAATTCACGCTAGCACATTTGTTATTACCGAATTTTCCTTTGGTAGTTGCCCCGCTTAACAGTGGGGCTTTTTTTATGGAGATTGAGAATGTTTTGGTTCTCGTAATGCTTTTCCTCAGCTAGTCTTACATGGTGTTGTTTCAATGTGTTAGCTGCTATGCCGCCGAAAAAAATCAAAACGCTCCCCCTACATGTTCACATGTTCATCATGTTCGTTACCTTGGTATTACTCGTATGTGGGGTACAGATTTGGATTACTCAAACCAGTCTCAATAAAGTGCTTCTCGAGGCAAACGAGAATCTATTTGAAAGAATTGCTAGTGAGACGCGTAGCAATATGTCTTTTCACTTTGGGCCGACTTTCAGCATTGTTGATGCTTACTCTTCCGGAGAACTGACGAGAGAGACTGACCCTAATAAGCGATTTGCCTTCGCCCCAGAGTTAATGTCACTTCTTAGTGCACATAGGCATGTTCTATCATTTAAGGCTGCGTTCCCAGATGGAGAGTGGCTTGCTGTTGCTCGAGTACACAACGGGGAACTCAGAAAGCGCATGAAAGTCGACGATGTCGCTGAGTTTGCGGCGTTTAGTTATAACGTGCACACGAAAGAGCTTGTTCAAAAGAGTTATGACGCGCAACTGGTTATGTTAGACACTAAGGTGTTGAAAGACATAATCATTGATCCGCGCATAGCTAATTGGTTTAAAAGCTCATCTTACATTCAGGCACAGGTGTCTGAACCGTATTTTATGCCTATTGTTGGTCGATCTGGCATCACGATTCATCGTAAGTCGATAAATGGTGCTGCTTTTGGAGCCGACATTCTGTTAGAAGAAGTATCGCAAGTGCTGCAGGATAGTGATGAAAATCGCGATGCCTTACGTGTTATGTATGATGATGACTTTAATGTTTATGGATACAGCCGACCAGAATTGTTTAAAGTGCGCGATGCTCTGAGGTTACGAACAACACTCAAATTAAGTGATATTGATCATCCACTTATCGCGAGTACGGCTAATGTCGTGGAGTTTGGTCCTGTAGCTAAAGAGATTAACTATGATGGGGAAAGGTGGGTTGTAAAAATTGATAGAGTACGAGGTACCAGAGATCAAGTGTTTAATCTTGCGATGGCGGTAAAGTCTGAGCACCTCCTGAAGGAATCGAACCTTGTTGCTAGACGCTCCATCATAGGCTCGCTTATT
Source organism: Vibrio sp. KUL80 (assembly GCF_059725495.1). Taxonomy (NCBI): domain Bacteria; kingdom Pseudomonadati; phylum Pseudomonadota; class Gammaproteobacteria; order Vibrionales; family Vibrionaceae; genus Vibrio; species Vibrio sp. KUL80. The sequence goes on along the minus strand of NZ_AP045842.1, from coordinate 762,828 downwards.
GCTTTGCTTGCAGTGTTGCCTTGTATTTACCTTGCCTCGCAGTGGTTAGCGCGACCTATCCGTCAAGCGACCAAAAAAGCGAAATCTATTGAACATTTCAAGTTTAACGCGATATCACAACATCGCTCTAGAGTTACCGAGATCAAAGAGATGTCGGATTCCTTACGTTCTATGCAATCTACTATTAGACGGTTTTTATCGCTCACAAACTCCATGGCAAAAGAGGATGATTTAGAACGCTTGCTTGCTCTCGTTTGTCAAGAATCTGCAGAAGCGACGGACTCCAATAGTAGTTATTTATATCTATTGAGTACTGATGAGGCTCATCTAGAACCCAGGTTTTTGAGTATCCGTAGTCAAGGTGTGCTCGACCCTTCAAAGCAACCTGCTATCCCTCTGACAGACCCTCTTATCGAAGATGAAGTACATCAGTTCTTTCAATTGAAACAGCCGGTGTTCACTCGTTACAACGAAGTTCGTACCTACGTACCAAGAGAAAGTAAGTCGGACAATACTCTTTTTATCCCATTGGTAAATCGAAAGCAGCAAGTAATTGGCGCGCTTGGATTAGGGTTTGACGAAGCCCATGAGAATACGGTTTTACTTGAGAACAGAGAATATTTGGAAACGCTCGCAGCCTACGCTTCCGTTACGATTGAGACTCAAACAATGATTAACGACCAACGTGCATTGTTGGATTCGTTTATTCAAGTGATGGCCGGCGCTATTGATACCAAATCACCTTATACGGGGAATCACTGTCAGAAGGTGCCTGTACTGACGGAGATGCTAACTCTTGCTGCACAGCAACAAACACAAGGCAAGTATGCCGATTTTTCGCTGAGCGATGAGGAGTGGCAAGAGCTACACATGGCTGCTTGGATGCATGATTGTGGCAAGGTGACAATACCCGAGCACATTATCGATAAATCGACAAAATTGGAGACTATTTACAACCGAATCCACGAAATTCGAACACGTTTTGAAGTGCTCAAGCGGGATGAAGAACTGTCCATGTATCGTCAGCGTTTCGCTGAAGCTATCTCAGAGCAGGAGCGTCAACAGCTGCAAGACAAGCTTGAAAAACTGGATGACGAGTTTGACCTGATCGCTGAAATCAATTTAGGTTCAGAGTTTTTAGATGAGACCAAACTTAACCAACTTGAGCAAATAGCGGCGCGAACGTGGCAGACCACGATAGATAGACGCAAAGGTTTGTCTTGGGAAGAGTTAGCCCGTTTTGATAACCAAGATATTCAGGTACCAAGGACGGAACCTGTTCTTGCCGATCACCATGATCACCTCGTTCCATGGGAAAAAGAACCAAAACGAGAGTCGCGTTTTGTTCTTCAAGCTGGTGAGTACCAAAATAACCAGGGGGAGATGTATAACCTCTCAGTAAGAAAAGGGACTCTGAACAGTGAAGAGCGCTACATCATCAATAGTCATATGATCGAGACGATACGCATGCTAGAGAGCTTACCGTTCCCAAGACATATGAAGAATGTGCCGCTATTAGCCGGTAGTCATCACGAAAAAATGGATGGGACTGGGTATCCATTGGGTACAATAGCTTCTGATCTCCCGTTACCGGCCAGAGCAATGGCTATAGCGGATGTATTTGAAGCGCTGACAAGCTGCGATCGTCCTTATAAAAAGGCGAAGAAGCTGTCTGAAGCCCTGCGGATCATGAGCTTTATGGTAAGAGATAATCATCTAGATGGGGATTTGTTTGAGCTATTTCTAACATCAGGCGTGTATCTGGAATTCGCTCAACAGAACATAAACAGCTCGCAGATTGATGACATTCACATCGAAGATTATCTGGCACAGTAAGGATGTAAAAAAGACCGCTGCTAGCGGTCTTTCTTTAGAAAGGCATAACGCGGTTGCGACCGGAGCGCTTAGCGTCGTAAAGCTGTTTATCCGCACGTTCCACTAAAGAGGCATAGCTGTCACCAGCGACAAACTCGGCAACCCCAAATGAGGCAGTAATATTGCCCACCTTGTTGCCGTTTTTACGATCCTTAATAGTCATTTTTTCGATAGCTAGACGCAGGGCATCTGCCATCTGTCTAGCTACTCTAAGAGACTTATTTGGGACAATTAGCGCAAACTCTTCACCACCAAAACGATAAGCCGCAATACCACCTCGACAGGCTTGTTTTAGTCGTTGAGAAATTCCCTTAAGAATAGTATCACCAAACAAGTGACCCATTTCGTCGTTAAATTTTTTGAAGTGGTCAATGTCGAGAAGAATTAGGCTCATTGGTTGCTTAGCCTCACAAAACATCGTTAGGTCAGCATCAAATGCACCACGATTGTAAAGGGTGGTGAGACTATCAAACATGGCATTGCATTGGACTTTGGCCAATTGCGACTTTAAGCGGCTTATCTCGTCACTGGCATTCTTCAACTGCCCTTGAATAAAGTCGGTAGAGTGGCGTATTTCGCTTGCTTCATCAACAAGTTGCTTGATTAGTGGCATCACGTCATCAAGCGTTGGTGCACGTTCTGCATCTAGGCTCGACGATAAACCATCGAAGCTATTCTCGAGAGCTTTCGAAAAATCGGTGGTATCAGTCAGTGCATCGGACATGGAACTCGACATTTCCGTCACTATTGCCTCTAGATTAACCTTGAGATCTTGCAAATCGACTTCGGCTTTGTCAGCGATGTGGTTTCTGTATAGAGAAGCGGAATTGACGGGTGGCAGGACATCGTAGTCTTTTAAGATGGCGTCCATGTCTGCATTTAACTCAGGGATCGTTTGATCAACATAGGTGTACCAGAGTGCGTAATTAGCTGGCGTAGCGGGCACGTGATGTTTCACCATCAATGGTACTGCCTTTTTGAGGTTGGCAGCCGATTTTTGAAAATCGTTTTTCTTCATAGTCCGTATTTGTCCTTAACTCATTCCGATATGTGCCGCGATCTTTTTTTTGTTATTTTTTATTTGTTTATATAAGCAATTATCTAACGAGATAGGCAAATTGTCACTTTTGGAACCTCAGTTTTTGTAAATGTCCCCAGTTTTGGGTGTGATATTGCTTCAGTAACGATACATTTTAAATATATCGTTACTGAGTTCTTTGACAATGATCACCGATTGGCTTGCTTTAACCGGCGCTCTCGTCGTTTTACTATCGCCTCTTTTGCCAGATGGTCGAACAGCGGAGCAAAGAGGTTGGCAAACAGGATTGCGAGCATGATGCCTTCGGGGTAGGCGGGATTGAGCACGCGTATAAAGATGGTCATCACACCGATCAGTATTCCGTAAGCAATCTTACCTGTATCGGTAAACGCCGCAGAAACAGGGTCTGTCGCCATAAAAAAGGTGCCAAATGCCACGCCGCCAATCACAAAATGCCACCATATCGGCATTGAGAACATAGGGTTGGTGTCTGAGCCTATGGTATTGAGTAGTGTCGCGGTGACAGTGAGTCCTATCAGTACACCTAGAACAATCCGCCATGAGGCAATGCCAATGGCAATCAGGAAAATACCCGCTATCAAAATGAATAAGGTGGAGACCTCGCCCATAGAGCCCGGTAAGTTTCCGATAAAGGCGTCAGTCCAGCTTAATGCCTCTCCCGTCATGTTGTTGACCAACGCACTTTGCCCGCCTTCATACCATTGGCTCAGTGGTGTGGCGCCTGAATAGCCATCGGCAGCAACCCAAACGGCTCCCCCTGACATCTGAGCAGGATAAGCAAAATAGAGGAATGCGCGCCCCGCGAGTGCTGGATTGAGAAAGTTACGTCCTGTTCCACCAAATACTTCTTTCGCCACAACGATACCGAAGGTGATACCAAGCGCCGCTTGCCAAAGAGGAATAGTGGGGGGCAGGATGAGTGCAAACAGAATGGAGCTGACGAAGAAGCCTTCATTAACTTCATGTTTGCGGACAATGGAGAACAACACTTCCCAGAAACCCCCAACGATGAACACCGTCGCATAGACAGGTAGGAAGTAACTGGCTCCGTAGAGCATTTCTCGTCCCCAACCTGCGGTCGCTAATGCCTCAGGGCTTCCAAAGGCGAAAGACAACCGCCAGCTCGCTTCAAATAGAGTGGAGAGTTCTGCAACGGTGTAGGTCGCTGTCAACGCAGCATTGGCTTGGTGACCAATGTTGCACATGCCCCAAAACATGGCGGGGAACACAGCAAGCCACACCATGATCATAATGCGTTTAAGGTCGATGCTGTCTCGTAAATGGGTACGCCCCTTGGTCACATGACCTGGCGTATAAAAAAGGGTGGCGACAGCCTCATAGAGTGGGTAGTAGGTTTGGTATTTTCCTCCGGGCTCAAAATGTGGAGCTAAGTTATCTAAAGTTTTTTTGAGTGCCATACCTCATGCCTCCTCAGCAATAACACAGTTATTACGTGTTGGCTTCGCGATATGTCCACTCTTTGACTAAGCTAACTAGCGCAATCACTCGTATGTGAATGAAGGCAAACGCTTTATGAGTGCGGGATAGTGAGGACAATATGACGACTCGACGAGGTATTTATTGGTTTTATAACGATTTTCGACTCCACGACAATCCGTTGCTTGCGAAAGCGGCGCGGGAAGTCGACTCCCTGCATTGCGTCTATTTTCCAGAGCTAAAAAGTCAGTTTGAGCGACGCTTCTTACCCATCGAAATAAACGACGATGCAAGGCAGCATTTCGCTATGCAGTCTATCGGCGAGCTCAACCAATCTTTGAGGCAAGTTGGGCAGGTGTTGCACAAGCTTGAGGCTGATGGTCTCAGTCAAGCTCTAGATGTGGTCAATGAACTTATCAGAACCTATAGCATTACCGATTTGTTTGTTTCGCACTCCGCAAGTTGGTATCTGGATACCATATTTGAGAAATTGGAGGGGCAACATCCTAAGCTGGCCATCCATCGAGACGACACACACAGCCTCTTTAAAGAGAGCGAGCTTCCCTTTGATCTTGGAGATCTTCCTCAGAGTTTTTCAAAGTTCAGAAAGTTGATAGAAAAACAGCCCATTCCCTTACCTAGTGGAACGGTCACCACACTTCCACCTCCGGTAAACAATCGACAAGGGCTTCCAGAGGCTTATGGAAGCTTCGAGGAGGCGCTCGATCTAGGTCAAAATGTACGAGGAGGTGAGTTGGCAGGACTGTCCCATGTGCGAAGCTACTTCGAAACCGATGCTGCGCTTAGCTACAAAAAGACGCGAAATGCGCTCGATGATTGGCAAAGCTCGACTAAGTTTTCGCTTTGGCTAGCCAATGGCAATATCTCTGCGAAAGCAATAGTAAGCCAACTTCATCGTTTTGAACGACACAACGGCGCCAACGATTCAACCTACTGGATCGTGTTTGAACTGTTGTGGCGAGAGTACTTCCATTGGTATGGCAGACGACATGGTGCTCGGTTGTTTGCTTTTTCGGGCATTCAAAACAAGGCTCCCTTGACCTCATTTTACGCTCAACGTTTTCGTCAATGGGTTAATGGCACTACCCCTTTCCCGATAGTTAACGCTTGTATGCGCCAACTTAAGCAGACGGGTTACATGTCGAATCGAGGTCGTCAGCTCGTTGCAAGTTGCTTGGTACACGAGCTGTCGATTGACTGGCGCTACGGGGCAAACTATTTCCAACACACGCTTATTGACTATGACGTGGGGTCTAATTGGGGCAACTGGCAATACCTAGCCGGGGTGGGAGCCGATCCTAGAGGGCATCGAAAGTTCGACCTACAGAAACAGACTCAAATGTATGATCCTGATGGGGTTTTCATTCGTAAGTGGCAAGGAGAGGGGCTGACTATGAGTGTCGATGCCGTCGATATGGTGGACTGGCCCCTAGACACGAATGAGTAGCAGCCAATATGTAGCAGCGAATAAGTAGCAACAAGGGAGAGAGCGATGACGTATCACACCATTAGGCTTGTGTTGGGTGACCAGTTGAATGAGCGACATTCTTGGTTTTCTTCCGTGGATGATGGCGTTCTGTATCTCATCGCCGAGCTCAAGCAAGAATCTGAATACGTGACTCATCACATACAGAAACAGGTCGCGTTCTTTCTCGCAATGGAGTCGTTTGCCCGCGCTCTTACTGAGTTGGGGCACAGCGTAGAACATCTCAACCTAGATCAAAGTAGTCAGTATAAAAGCCTGTCTGACCTTATCGTGACGAAATGCCATCAGACACAAGCTTCTCGATTCGAATACCAGCGCCCTGATGATTACCGATTGCTGCAACAACTCAGAGAGCTGAAGGCGGAGAACGCACAAGTAGAGGAGGTCGATACGGAACATTTCCTTCTACCGTTTTCTGAAATTGAGGAGATGTTTCCAACCGGCAAAGCGATAGTTATGGACCATTTCTACCGCAAAATGCGTCGCCGGCACGGTATGCTGATGGCTAACGAGGACAAGCCACTTGGCGGGAAATGGAGTTATGATGCAGATAATCGTAATAAGTTGAAGGTCAACGATATCAAAGAGCTGCCCAGCCCATTGATGTTCACAAACTCAACCCAATCTACTGTCGAAAGAATCCATCGTCATGGATTGAAGTCCATTGGTGAGATTGGAGAGCATTTACTGTGGCCGATTAATCGTGAGCAATCACTTAACCTTCTTGCGCACTTTTGCAATATTTGCCTGCCTAGCTTTGGACGCTTTCAAGATTCGATGACAGGAGAGCATGACTCTATGTGGAGTCTCTATCATTGTCGACTGTCATTTTCGCTCAACAGCAAAATGCTGTCACCGATAGAAGTGTTATATGCCGTCATCGATAGCTATTCACAGTCTGACGGTGAAATTACGCTTGCACAAGTCGAAGGATTTGTTAGACAAATTCTTGGTTGGCGAGAGTACATTCGCGGTATGTACTGGAGCAATATGCCGGATTATAAGCGCAAGAATGCGCTTGATGCTCACCGGCCGCTACCAGACTTTTACTGGACCGGACAAACCAAAATGCGCTGTATGCAACACGCCATCAATCAGTCATTGGAATACGCCTATGCGCATCACATCCAACGTCTGATGGTCACGGGCAACTTCGCATTGCTGACCGAGGTTGACCCTGACCTGGTCGAAGAGTGGTATTTAGGTATTTACATCGACGCGATTGAGTGGGTAGAAATGCCGAATACTCGAGGCATGGCGCTTTACGCCGATGGTGGTTTGATCGCGACGAAACCATACTGCTCGAGCGGTGGCTACATAAACAAGATGAGTGATTACTGTGGTGGCTGCTACTACAACGTCAAAGAGCGAAAGGGAGAGCAGGCTTGTCCGTTCAACGGCTTCTACTGGCGCTTTATGCACAAGCATCGAGAGCGTCTGGGAAACAACCCAAGGATTGCGATGATTTACCGCACATGGGATCGAATGGCTCCCGAAGTACAGGACGAACACTTAACGACAGCCGAAGCCAATCTGGCGCGCATTAACGAGTTGTAGGGAGTCGATGTGACAACAAATGTATTAATTGTGGGCGGTTCTGGTGGCATCGGCTGGGCAATGTGTCGACATCTTGCGCAATTACCTGAGACTCAAGTCTTTGCCACTTATCGCGGCACACTGCCCCAAGGCTCCGAGGACTACGAACGCATTTCTTGGTTCCAACTCGATGTTATGGAGCAGACGCATTATCCAATGCTGGTGGAGAGGCTTAGCGAGGTAGTGCACCTAGATTGGCTGATAAATTGTGTCGGCGCGCTTTCCATTAATGAACGTATGCCGGAAAAGAGCTTGAAATCGGTGGACTCAGAGCAGTTTATTGATGCAATAAGAATCAATACCTTACCTACCTTACTGCTAGCTCAGCACTTTCAACCTCTTTTGAGAAAAGCACACTCGCCACTCTTTGCAACCATTTCTGCTCGGGTTGGCAGCATCACCGACAACGGCCTAGGAGGCTGGTACAGCTACCGATGCTCAAAAGCAGCGCTTAATATGGCGCTCAAGAACATCAGTATTGAATGGGGGCGTTTGATGCCGCGTTCGTGTACGGTTGCGCTCCATCCGGGAACAACCGACACGTCGTTGTCCAAGCCTTTTCAAGCTCGAGTCCCAGAGCACAAACTGTTTTCAACAGAAAAGACGGCTAGCTTACTTATTAAGGTTCTCCAGTCCCTCGACCGCACTAATAACGGCCAGTTTCTCGCGTACGACGGGTCACTCATCGAGTGGTAGGCGACGCTTGTTGGATGAGCATCGCTTTGAACAGTATTTCACTTCGTCCCAGCACTTATCCCACTTCTTTCTCCAACTAAAGCTGCGTTGGCAAACTGGACATAGTTTTTGGGGAAGATGAGCCTTCTTGTGCATGCGTATTTTCGATCGTAGTTCGACACATTTTGATATACGCAACCAGACTATTGAAGGTGCAGTTTGCACTGAGTTTTCCCAGATGATATACGGGGATGTAGTTAATATTGTCGTTATTATCTATTCTATAGTTGAGCAGTGGTGAGAAAGGTAAAGATTCATGGAACTAGAAATCTATCAGGTGAACGCGTTTACTGCGGAGCCGTTTAAGGGTAACCCCGCTGGGGTTTGTATTACTCAAGAGCCATTGCCAGCATCACTAATGTTGAGTATTGCCAAAGAGATGGCGATATCTGAAACCGCATTTTTGTCGCTCAGCGATAAACGATTACGTTGGTTCACACCTCAAGTTGAGGTTGCGTTATGTGGGCATGGAACACTTGCAACAGTGAAGGTTCTTGATGACTTGAAGCTGTTAAATGATGACGGTTCTTATGAGTTTCATACGTTGTCTGGTGAGCTATCAGCGAAGAAATCTGGAGAGCGAATATCGATGGATTTTCCGCTCTATCACCCAGTGGAAAGTACATTAATCTCTCCTGATAAGTGTGCGGCGCTAGGCATTAAGGATGATGATATTGAGTTTTGTGCAGAGTTTGAGGGTGGTAAAGACTTCATCGTGCTTAAAAGTGAAGATAAGCTTCACCAGTTAGCGCCTAACTTCCACGCTTTACTGCAAACCGAAGGACGCTCTATCGTTGTGACTGCAAAATCATCGAGAAGCGATGTGGACTTTATCGCTAGATACTTTGCACCATGGGTAGGTGTGAATGAAGACCCTGTGACCGGCTCTGCGTATTGTGCATTGGCACCGTATTGGGCTGAGAAACTGGGTAAGTGTTCGTTAATTGGCTATCAAGATTCTGAGCGTGGTGGCTACGTCGGTATGATGATTAAGGGCGAACGTATAGAGCTCAGTGGCCAAGCCGTAACCCTTATTAAGGGCACGATCAACATTTAGCTGTTACCCTTTTTCTGTTTTCGGTTATCTTTGTCGAGTGACATTAAGATATCCAATAAAATCAGGAGTTTTTATGATCAAACACCAACCAGAACGCCATCGATTCGTCTTTGCAAAAGATGGTCACGAGAGTGTACTTGAATATAAGTTGGACGGAAGTAACGTGAACTTTACTCGCACGTTTGTACCGGATGTGTTTCGTGGTCAGGGGATTGCCAAGCAGTTAGTCGATAAAGGGTTAGCATGGGCGAAAGGCGAGCAATATCAGATTGAAGCTGACTGTTGGTATGTCGCTAAGTTTTTAGATTGAGTTTCATAAAAAACAGGCGATGCGACGATAGGAGCTAGCCTAAGGTTCTCCCCCTTACTAAGGGGGAGTTAGAGGGGGTAAAGCGGACTTACAACGTGTGTCCTGCACTCGATTCAGACTCCGTATTTACCCCTCCCAGCCTCCCGGCTACGCGCCCCGCTTGCAAGGGGAGGAGCAAAGACTTCGCTACACATAGCTTTATAATAATAAGCTATGCGACGATAGGAGCTAGCCTATGGTTCTCCCCCTTAGTAACGGGGCGCGTAGCTGGGGGAGTTAGAGGGGGTAAAGCGGACTTACAACGTGTGTGCTGCACTCGATTCTGACTCCGCATTGACCCCTCCCAGCTACGCGCCCCGCTTCTAAGGGTAGGAGCAAGTAATTCGCTACACTAAAACCCACTCACCAACTCATCAATCACCTGCATCACTTCCGCCACTTTCCCACTATTAGCTGCCTGCGGGTGCGGCGCTGCAAAACGACCGATATCGTTGTCAAAGTACTTACCAGAAGCATCGGCAAACTCTTCATCCAATGCCGCTCGGCGAAGAATGTCAGCACCGATGTTGATATCGCCGCCAGCAACGCCATACGCGTCTTTTACCATCTTACTACCCAGCATAGACGCCGGATTTACCGCAATAATCACTGGACCTTGGCTGCTAAGCTCTTTAGCCATCTCTTGTGACCAAATAGTAATGGTTAACTTACTTTGTGCGTATGCCATACCATCACCCAGAGCTGAATTACCACGCAGCGCTTCGGTCTCCACCGGTGCTTGAGCGGCAGAAGATAAGTTTACAACACGCCCAGACTGAAGCAGAGGCAACAGCGCTTTGGTTAACAGGTAAGGGGCCAGTGTGTTCACCGCAAAACGCACATCGAAACCATCTTTAGTACGCGCATTGTTTGTGGTGTAGACACCTGCGTTGTTGATCAGCGCATCTAGGCTGTCGTGTTCACTTTTCACCTTATCAGCAAACGGTTTAATTTCCGACAATACAGACAGGTCAGCAATGTAGGTCTCAACTTCAGCATCACTATTTACATCAAGAAGTGTTTGTTTGGCTGCTTCGAGCTTTTGAGGATTTCGGCCATGGATCAATACAACGTGACCTTCTGCGACGAGCATTTTTGCTGCAGCTAAGCCAATTCCGTCAGTAGCGCCTGTAATTAGTACGGTTTTTTTCATTTTTAAACACTCCAAAGGCATGATGTGGGGGACTTCTCGAGTCTGGGTCTAGCATAGATTATCAAGGTTACACATTCTATTGGTGCCAACATGGAAACAGTTTATAGATATTTTTGATAATCATGGATGTGTAAATCCCTCTGCTACCCGTGGGTAACAGAGGGGGGTGAACCATAAAATCGTTCATTCTTTATCGATTAGGATCGAGTGGATAGGGATCTAAACCATTACTCACACCGTCATCGTCACTATCATTATAGATACCATCGACAGGAGCGTGTCCCCATTCTTCGAGTGAACAGCAGAGTTGTCTGGCTTTAACTGACAACATTCAAGTTGAGCGCTCATGGTGATAGTTGTTGTAAATTGGAACAAAAATCTCGTGCATGTATGCTAGTGCAGGTAGTATCAGTTTGATATGCTATTGATGAATCGGTGGTTTGGAGATGTACGATGAAGCGGATGAAGTGGGCAGTTTTGGTTCCCGCATTAATACTCGTTGGATGCAGCAAACCCGAAATGGATGTCACGGACAAAGAGCTTAATGCTCACCACGCTGAGCAGGTGGTGATTGTGCACGGGCTCGCCCGTAGTGCTTGGTCGATGCAAAATATGTCAAAGGGCATCGCGGATCAGGGGTACCAGGTTTGTGTGGTTGACTATCCGACGATTCGCCAGCCGATAGAAAACACGTTAGAGAAAAGCGCGGAAGAGCTTTCTCGCTGTATTGCAGAATTTGATACCGCGACACACCATGCCACCAACCAACCTAAAGTCCACTTCGTCGGTCACTCACTAGGTGGTTTAGTGATTCGCTCCTATCTCGCGAAACATCCTGAGTTTGTTCAATCAGAACAAATGGGTAATGTTGTTTTCGTAGGTACACCAAATCATGGTAGTGATGTTGCCGATTTCTTCTCCGATACCTGGATGCTATCCCTTGTTGGTGGTACGGCGGAGTCGTTGACGACCAGTCCTAACAGCTTTCCAAATCAATTACCGCTCCCAAACTACGACTTTGGCGTGATAGCCGGAACGCAAAGTTATCCGGTGTTCAATGGCATGTTTGCAAAGACCAACGATGGCTTGGTGTCGGTAGAATCGACCAAGCTCAAAGGGATGAAGGATTTCGTCGAAGTCGATATCAAACACGACCGTCTGCGTCGAGATCCTTATGTGACGGAGTTAATTCTCAACTTCTTGCAAACTGAGCGATTCGAAAAGTAATCGTTTAGATACTGACACCGTAGGGTAACTGTTTAAACAGCTTAGGGTCGGTTTTAACATTTGGCCCTTCATAAGGTGGCTGCCAATCCAAAAGCATAATGGCGAGTACGTTTCTGTGTTCACCATAGGCAAAATCAAAGTCGCCGGATACCGATGGGATCATACCGTGTCGTTTATCAATAGACTTTGTGATGGCGGCACGAGTTTTTGCTACGACTGGATCGTCCTCCAAACCAGCTAACAAAAAGCTAATGCCGACTTCTGCGATAATGTCTTCTTTAGTGTGCTGAATAATATCGTCAATGTTGCGGCGGAAATAGTCGTAGATCCATTGGTGCTCTTGCTCGCTAACTTGACGTTGATAGTAACCAGAGTCTGCCAAAATAATATGGGTCATACCGTAAAGTTTGTTGCCAAATTGCTGTTTGCTTAGCCGGTAGTCTTCGCTGTTTGGATACGTTTTCTTAAATGCAGTGATAAATTCATCGACTAGATCCTGTTCGCCAATCTGTTTTAACCAGTAGGCTTGGTTGGCAAGTTGCGCCGCCCATGCCGTGATCATCTCTTTGTTGGTGAGTACAGATTCGAAGTCATAGCTACGCAGAAGTTTACGAAGCTTCTTATCATCTTTGTGGGTGACACCATACTCTTGCAGTCTAGCGAGATACCTTAGAACATCGAGCCCCATGAAGAAGTATTCTGGCTGGTCTTTGGTCGCCTTGTATCGACGGACACTTCTCTCGTCTTTGCCTTTTTTGTATTCGTTTAGGCGTTCTAAAGAATGCTGGTGGATAGCTTCCGGTGTGGTGACGTTTGCCGAGATGTGGTTAAGTCGGTCGGTGACGTTGGCAAGATCCACGAGTATCGTTGTTTTGTATTTGGTGTTTTGGGTCTGTCTATACATACGCAAACCAAAGTGACCTTGCTTATAAGGAGACAGAGAAAACAGTCGAGACTCGTAGGTGTTTTTAACCACGTTTGCGTGTGCCTGAAGTTGATGCGGTTTTGGCGTGCTACTGAAGTCTATAATACTAGCACCAGTAATCAGAAAGGCACTAACCGTTAATGCGATTATCCGTTTTTTCAATATCATAGCTTCTTCCTTCCACCAAAAGATCGCTATAGTGTAAGAATTAACCGACGAGCAATTGTAATGGTTACGTCAGTTTTATTGTTTTGTTGAATGTGTTGCGGTGGAGTAATCAAAGGCGCGAGGGTTTTCGTGCCTTTGATTAAGAAAGGTTTAAGATACTGTAAATCGGGAGGCCAGCTGCTCTAATTGCGAAGCTCTGCCGTTTAAGTTAGTACTGCCGTCACGATTTTTTGCGGCTAGACTTGCAGACTCAGCACTTTGATCTGAGATGACCACGATGCGCTGTGCAATGTCTTTACCAACAATCGCTTGCTCTTCTGTTGCCGTTGCTATGAGTGCATTCATATCGTGGATATTGGCGATCGCTCGCTGGATCTCCTCAATGGCTGCTGCGGCGTCATTAGCTTGTTGAACGGTCGCTTCACCGCGTGTTCTGCTTGAGTCCATCGCTTTTACCGCTTCATCAGAAGCGCCTTTTAACTGCTCAATCATTTGGTTGATCTCACCAGTGCTTTGTTGCGTGCGACTCGCAAGTTGACGCACCTCATCAGCGACGACCGCAAACCCTCGGCCCTGCTCACCTGCTCGAGCGGCTTCGATAGCAGCGTTAAGCGCGAGTAGGTTGGTTTGCTCCGCGATATCTTGTATGACAGCGAGTGATGTCGAGATGTTCTTCACATCGCCCTCTAGCCTGCTAATCACATTACTGGCTTGTAGTACTTCTTCTGCGAGTTCACGTACCGAGGAAGCGGCAGTGTTTACCGTCAATTGTGCATCGCGAGCGTTCGTGTCGGCTGCTTGGGCTGACTCGGCAGCGCTGGTTGCGTTACTGGAAATTTCTGATGATGTTGTGGTCATCTCTGTCATCGCCGTTGCCACTTGTTCGGTCTCTTCACGCTGACTGGAAGCTAGGCTGTCAACTTGAGCGGCCCGAGACTTCATTTCTTTGGTTTCTTCAACCACGGCATGGCTAGTGCTCGATACATTAGCAATGATTTCCTGCAGGCTTGAAACAAAGGCATTGAAGTTACGTCCCAAGCGCTTAAATTCAGGGGCGTCAAACTCTTCCATACGTGCGGTCAGGTCGGCATCGCCCTTTGCAAAGCTTTGAAGTGAACTGTCGAACTTCTCTAGCGGCTTCATGATGCTGCGATTAATGAAGGTCGCAAGCACGAACACAAAGGCTAGTGTTAGACCAGATAGAATAAAGATAGTGAAAATCTTACTCTGTAAGGCAGAGGTAGCTTCTTGCTCCATTTTAGAAATAGTCTGGTCGATGTCATCGATATAAAAGCCAGTACCGATCATGAGATCCCATTCGGGGATATACCAGTGATCATTGAAGACGCTTGATTTTTCCTGAATAGAGGATCATGCTAGCAACTATGAAAATTACTCTGACCAATGAACAGAAGCAGGAACTAAAAATCCAGCACAGCACAACGCGTGACGGACGAGTTCGTGACCGTATAAAAGCGGTTATTCATGCGAGTAATGGTTGGTGCCCCGAAGAAATTGCAGACGCACTTCTTATTCATGAATCCACTGTTCGTCAACATATCAAAGATTACCTAGAGTCGAACAAGCTCAAGCCTGAAAATGGCGGTTCACAAAGCTATCTATCGGCTCAGCAAACCCAAGAGTTGGTTCAGCATCTAACTGAAAATACATACCACCATTCGTCCGAGATTATTGCGTACGTATTTGAAAGGTTTCAGATTCACTATAGTGTTCCTGGCATGAACAAATGGCTTCATCACAATGGTTTCAGCTACAAACAGCCGAAAGGCGTTCCACATAAGTTCGATGAGGAAAAACAGCAAGCGTTCATAGAGGCTTATGAAGCACTGAAAGCAAGCTGTGGCGAGGATGAATCGATAGTGTTTATCGATGCCGTTCACCCCACACTGTCAACCAAACTCTCCCATGGTTGGATACGTACAGGTCAAAGTAAAGTTCTGGAAACAACAGGTAATCGTAGCCGATTGAACATTGTTGGTGCTTTGAACCTATCAGATATTGGAGCGACCATTGTTAGCGAATACGACAGCATTAACAGTGAAAACATGGTTCGATTTTTCTGTAAACTCAGAGAGAGCTACCCGTTAAATCACAAGCTCCATGTCATCTTAGATGGAGCTGGATATCACCGCAGTGATTTAGTCAGAGATGCGGCATTTGTCCTTAATATTGAACTGCATTATCTCCCACCTTACAGCCCGAATCTTAACCCAATAGAGCGGCTTTGGAAGGTTATGAATGAGAAGTCAAGGAATAACGTTTACTTCAAAAGTAAACGGGATTTCAAGGAAGCCATTACCCAATTCTTTACTGTGACTCTTCCAGAGATTGCAGGCTCGCTGACGTCTCGAATTAATGATAATTTTCAGGTGTTCAAGCCTGCATCTTCAAGTTGATTGGGTATATACATGGAGAAGCTCAACTTAGGTTCTGCCATAGTTTGTCCCGGTTTTGGAAAGTAGTAGGTCGTATACTGTCCAGACTTGGCATTACGAATCAAGTCTTGGATAAAGTAGTTTCCCTTACTGTCTTGAGCAGAATAATAGTTGCTACCAATGTCTTTGGTGCTCGTTCCCATCAAAAGTCGATCGCCTTTTGAGTTATAGCCAAAGATATAACCATTGCCGTCAAACTTCAGATGGCGCAGCACCTCCAAACCTTCTTCTAGGCTGGCACCCTCTTTTGCTAACCTCAAGACTGAGGTTTGAGCAAGCTCAACGTAGTTTTTGAGTTCAAGTTGCTTATTGCTGAGTAGGTTCTGGCGAGTGTCATCAAACTGTTGTTGATTTAGTGCAGAAACCTTGGAGTAGGTGATCCCCAGTATCCCAATTGTAACGAGCAGCAAAGGTACTATGGTAAGTACATAAAGTCGCTTTCGAATCGACAAATTCATAAACATTCATCCTAATAGTCGTAGTTGTGTATCGTGCCCTTTTTATTGAGCATCTGAACAATAAGCAAGCAAACGCTGTGCCATTTACAGGATGAAGATCGGTAATAAAGCGTCACGGATTATATTTTCATCTTAACTATCTGTTTGTTATGGAAATAATCATAGCAGTCTGGTGGTCTGACCCGTCGTGCTGCAACTAAGGGTTCGATCAGAAGCGAGGGGTGTGATGTCACGAGGGTCGGTTTTGGTATTGGGTGGATAAATGTTGCCGCCCTCTGTTATTGATGGTGGTTATCTATATGAATTTATTAAATAAATTCTTTGTCTCTATTGCTTTTTCTTGACTATGCTCAAAGAGCGAGGCAGGGAGTTTGCCACGCAGAACAACACGTTAGTAAGGAGATATCGCAATGAAATCATTAGTGGTTTTCGTGCTTAGCACGGTATGTTCTTTTTTTGCATTAGCCGATGATGCAGGTGAGCCTGGCAATATTTGTCTAACCGATGCCGGTCTGGTGGTCACAACTCACCTCGATACCTGTCCGAAAGATATGAAGAAACTCTAACGCAATTGAACCAGCTTAGCTGGTTCTTTTTTTTCACTAGGCTTAGAACTCACTCCGCAACCATTTACTCTCACTTAAACCAAATAGCTCGTTAACTAAATTTTTCCCATTATGATTCAATGTTGGAATACACTGAATCATCGTATTGGAAATATCACAGTAATATACTTGGGTATTTTACTTTTGGTATTTAACAATATTTATTTAAGTATTTTATTCATTCCGTATTTAAGCTATTCGCTTTTACGTTAGTTCATGTTTTGTCCTATTTTGCTTTTGAATAGATGCAAAAGGTAATTAAAAATCGTCATTTTTAACCAAAATGAAACCTTTTTGGATCGTTTTTATATCGTGTTTAACCAATGGTTATCAATGTGAGCTTGTGTATCAGTGAAACTTTATAATTTTGAGACATAGAGCATTACTATTTTTTCAAAATATTGATTTGAACTATTTTAATATTTATTTTTGGTAGTAAGTTAATAACCAACAAACAAAGTAATACTTTCTAGTAGTGGCATTAATAATGGTTACAACACATGTAACATTAGTGCTCTTTGCTAGAGAATTATTATACCTGTTTGATACTAGTCAGAGTAAATGGCCATGATGGCCAACTTTTTTACCAGAAGGATGCTTGTTGAAATTTTGCCGATTGAACCGGAGGCTTCGTCTCATCTTGGCAAAAGGGATGCGCAGAATAGTTATGCTAAAAAACCTATTTAACAAACTTGGGATCGAACTTTGGTTTTCAGCCCACCTCGCATACGGCTTTGTACAGCTTGTATTCATTCCTATTGTTATGCCAGCTTTCGTTGCCGAGCGAACGGGCAGTTTTGCCAATGCAGGTATTGCAATGGGTTTCTTCGGTGTGGCAGGTCTCGCAGCACCGATTATCGGTTTACTTGCAGATAAGTTTAAAGCGCACCGCTTAGCGCAGTTCTTAGGCATGATCGCGTATATCATCGCTGGTTTCTGCTACATCGCATCGGGTACTGATTTTACAATGATGGCGATTGGCTCAGTGTTCTTTGGCCTGGGCTCCGCAACGCTACTAATGCTTAACCCAGTGTTTATTGCCTTTGCTGGATATGACAACAAAACTGAGGCATTAAAGCTTGGTCGTATGGCCCAAGCGGCGATCATCGGTACTTTACTAGGTGGTGGAGCTTTAGCGGCATTGACTGATGGCGGCTTTGGTTATGAGACAAGCTTTTACACTATGATGGCGACTGTGGCTGTTTTATCTGTTGTGACATTTCTTAGCAACAAAGAAGCCGGACAGCGCGTATTAGACACGGCTGAAGCTCGTGAAAAAGAGGCGGCAGAAGAATCTCAAGAGAAAGTGAACATCGTAAAAGTATTATTCTCGAAGTTTGGGCTGTTCTTATTTGCGGTTGCAGCATTATGTGCAGGTCAAGGTGCATTCCAGGCTCAATTTCCTAACTTGATGAAGAATGCATTCACGGTTTCTGAAGCGTTGTCGGCGACGAGTCTTTCTATCTCAGCAGTATTAGGATTGATTGTTGTTATTGCAGCTGAGAGATTTTCAGCGAAGTTTGGACCAACAGCACTATTCAAGCTTTGTACGGTTGCGTCTATCGCAGTTATCGCAGCACTGTATTTCATTGCAGAGCTTCAATTCATTCCGACTGTGATTCTACCAGTGGCTTTGGTGATCGTTTATCTACAAGGCATTACTGTGACAGACATGTGTTCGCCGGCGGTCGCATCTCGCTTAACACGTGTTGGTGCGGGCTACACGCAAGGTCTAATGATGTTCTTTATCTCAATCGGTTTTGCGACAGGTAGTGCGATTAGTGGTTTCACGGTTGAGTCATTCAGTTGGAGTGCTCTGCCTGTAGCGATTGGTGTGTTAACTGCTGTCGCATTTGTGGCGATTTGGATTGTTACCAAAGAAAAGCAAACGCACGAGCACAAAGCAAAGACAAATCAAGCGTGAGTATTATGAGTTTATTGACAAATATCGTCTCTTAATTCAGTTTGTAGTTTTTGAAGATGTCGATTGCTTGAGAAATGTGTATGTAAAAATCCGATAAACAGGGTATATCGGATTCTTACACACAGGTGAGGTAACTCAATTTAACTGCCGACTAATACTTAATTGGTCGGCATTAGTGCGCTAAGCACCTTCTTTCGAATTTGTGTTCTATTGATTAGTTCAGGTAGGCATTGAGCATCCAAAGCAGCTTTTCTTGTTCGCGAATATAGTCGCCCATTAGTGCGGCGGTACCTTCATCACTCGCTTCTGCGGCTTGCTCTAGGATTTCGCGTTGACGATGAATCAGCACTGAGAAACCGTTTACCAACCCAGTGACACATTCTTTGCCTCGGAAAGCATTTTGGTGTTCTTCAATTTGGCTTTGTTCAAGGTAACGACTGAACGAATGATCTGGAGTATGACCAATGGTCAGAATGCGCTCCGCTAGCTCATCTATTTTGGTCTGGAGATCGGTGTAGATTTCTTCAAATTTCACATGGAGTTCAAAAAACTGCTCACCTTTAATGTTCCAGTGGTAACCACGAGTGTTCATGTACAACACCTGGTAATTCGCAAGTAATTGGTTTAGCTCAACTGCGATTAACTGAGATGCGTTTTTATCAAGGCCGATTAGGTTAGTGCTTGTCATAATACTGTCCTCCAGGAAGAGTGAAATCTTGTTTTGTTGGGGTCAGTATATGGTGTTTCCAGAAGTCGGGATAATCGATTGTAAGGATAGTATTGATAGTTTTAAACTATTGAAAAGAGACCTGATGAGGTCTCTTTTTAGGGATTAGTGGGAAATAATCACTTCTTCATTAGGCACACGATGACGCTCCCCGTAGATACCTTCTTCAGTTCGCACGCCGCAACTGATGATCATCGTGATCTCATCATGGTCTGCGATACCAAGTAATGCTTTTGCTCGCTTGGAATCGAATCCTTCCATTGGGCATGTGTCATAGCCCTGTTCTCGCATAGAGAGCATAAAGGTCATAGACGCCAGTGCTGCGCTTTTGTGGAGACACACGCGCACATCTTGCTTGCTGACTTCGCGCACCATAGGCTTGTTGCGCCCTAACCAAAAGCTGTAGAGCTTTCTTACCATGCCTCGAATACCCCACGCGTCATTGTTATAGACCATAGGGATCAGCTTGTCGTAGTACTTAAATGCACGCTTTGATGTTTCATCTTCGCGGCCGGCAAAGTTTGCTCGAACGATGTCGGCGTTCATGGCCGCGCGCTGTTTCCATTTGCCTGGAGTAACGGTCACTACGACCAGCTCATTAGCGGTCTTCGCCGCATTTTGCCCCATACAAATGTCGGCAAGCTTCTGACGTTTATCTTCACTGATGACACGATGAAACGCCCACATTTGCATGTTGCTGCTGTTAGGGCTTAGCGTTGCGTGTTCAAGTGCTCGTTGCACAGCAGTATGGTCAAACGCCGCTTCAGTATCGTATTTGCGAACCGAGCGGCGAGAGTTAAGGAGTTGTTCAAGTGGAGAGGCGTTATTCATGGTTATACCTGATGCTTTTAATCGGCACCTTTCTATCAGGTATCCCGCCTCTCTACAAGTAACATGGCACTCAGCCAGAGAGGAATTATTTCGCAGATGGATAGTTTGCCATGGGTTTTCCGTTCAGCTTAATACTGCGCAGTTTGGCAAACGAGATAGGGGTTTTCTCTATGATGAACATCAAGATGACCGAGCCAACTAGTGTGCCAAAGAAGATGACCATATCGGCTGAGACTGTTTGTAGCTCGAGTTTGGCGACCAAGTTGTTCATATAGATGACGACTAACAGATGGACTAGATAGATCGGTAACACCCACTGCCCGAGCTTTAGCCATATTGGCTGATTGCCGAGTTGCGGTTTAGTAAGTAAGAAAAAGAACAAACCTGCCGCCCAAATCGCCGTACCCAATAGAAAATCATTCATATTAAATATTTGCCCCTGACCATGCAGATAATAAGCTTCTGCAAAATGCAGCAACATACCGGCAGCAGCAACAAGAAGGGCGAACGTCGCAGACATAGACCAATTATTACGGCGGGCTTCGAATCCAATGGCGACCATCAAGAAGCTAAAGAAAGGGCCATTTCTGGTAAAAATTGGCGTTGCTACCTCAGTTATGACGCCATAGCTTCCTGCGATAAGTCCGTACACATAAATAATGGCGGCAAAAGGAATGATCAGTCTGCGACATTTATTATCGACAAACCAAGCAATCATCAAGACTGCTATAGCCAAGGATGGAATAAACCACAAGTGAACTAATCCGCCTTCAAACAAGGAGTTCAGAGGTGCTTGCATAAGGTATTGCCAGTATCCTTGTCGCTCCGCTAGATAGCCATGCTCTGCAACAACACCTAAGTTAAACGGCAACACGAGGTGGATGATGCTCCAAACTAACCAAATTACCATCAGCGGTATGCAGTAGTCTTTCGCCGTTTTGTACGGAGCGGCATTCAGTTTTGGATAGATGAGATAACCGGCAATAAGGAAAAATAGCGGTACAGCGAATCGTGCGGCTTGGTTGGTGACAAAGTTTAACCAGGGCTCTTCATCAATGTAGCCGTAGTCCATAAACAACTGAC
The DNA here is from genome assembly GCF_059725495.1 of Vibrio sp. KUL80. NCBI lineage: Bacteria > Pseudomonadati > Pseudomonadota > Gammaproteobacteria > Vibrionales > Vibrionaceae > Vibrio > Vibrio sp. KUL80. The sequence continues at coordinate 741,655 of NZ_AP045842.1, read as the reverse complement.
AGTGAATAGAAATAATAGCCACTAAAGCGATCACTCGAGCTAGCTCGAAACTCGCAATTTTCTCTGATTTTTTAATAGCTTGCTGCATATCTTATAAATGGCTCTGCAATGAAATTGGAACCCGTCCACATTAGCATTTATGTGTATTCCTGATGTGTTCAGCATCAATAATTTAGCGTGCAACAACAAGAATTTTGCAACAATTTGTGCTGAGTCGTAAATTCCTTATCTCTTGTTGAGCGTTCACTTTTTCTAAACTGAGCGTAGAAATTATTTGATTTTATAGAGTTAGCTTACCGCATAGCATGGGATCCGATTTAAGGGAGGCAGCTATGCAACAATTAGATGAATTTGAAGACTTCAGCTTTGAGCTTGATGAATGCGATATCGAGTATTTGGGGTGGAATGATAAAGAGTGGCTTATAGAGCTTGGCGTGTTTTTACTGATTCTGGTGGCGGCTCTTTCTATTGCGGCATGGCGCTGGCTGCAAGTATGAAGGTAGGTCGTCCCGCGCTCTAGACGACCTCTTCAGAATGCAAAAGACATTAGGGTAAAGCGACATCATTCGTTGTCGAGTTTACCAATCCACCTGTCTCCATAAGCGCTCGAATAATCCGGAGTGTCGATACACTCGGCGAGATCATCACATGGCTCTAGCGGTCCAACTACCGTTCGATAGGGCAAAATGCCAGCCCAGACAGGGACATCAAGATCTTCTTTGTCGTCATTGACACCGTGTCGTCCAATTTTCACAGAAGCCTCGGTGAGCTCAATGGCAAGCACTTCTGTGGCCGTGAGTTCCTTTTGATTACTCAGTCTTACTTGCTCGGTTCTGCCCGGGGCAATATGTTCGATAAAGAAGTTTAGTACTCGATCTTTTTCTTGGTTGTCATCAATGGTCTCAAATTGACCAAACACAACGGCACTTCGATAATGAGCACTATGGTGAAACGCTGACCTTGCTAACACCCAACCGTCAAATAATGTAAAGGTAAGACACGTTTTCTGACCAGATTTTAGCGCTCGAATGAGACGGCTGTTCTTCGCTCCGTGAACGTAAACTCTGTTATCTACACGCCAAGCCAGCATCGGAATGATGATTGGACCGTCGTCTTGGTTTATGGCTATGTGCGCGATAAGCGACTCATCGATAATATCGTAAAGAGCTTGCTCCTCTAGCACCGCTTTGTGAGCCCCTTTTTTGATTTGTGTTCGTTGTGTTTGTGACAGCATGTAATCTCTCCTCCTTAATCCTTTACAGCCAGATTAAGAATATTTTGGTACTCTGTTTAGGTCCAGAATAAGATAAATGGTGGATCCAGTTTGAGTGCTATTGATTCTAGTGAGTTGACGTTACAGGTATCGTCTTTGACCTCTAGCGGTACAACACTTCAGCAAACCCTTTTTGAGCAAATACGAACGCGCATCTTAAAAGGATTCTGGGCTTCAGGTGCAAAGCTGCCTTCTACCCGCACGTTGGCTAGTCAGCTTAAGCTCAGTCGCAACACTGTGATTCAAACCTACGAGCAGCTTGTTGCGGAGGGGTATTTAATAGCGAAACCAAACAGCGGTTTCTATGTTGCAGTGTCGCTCCCGGAGCAATACCTGACAACGGAGCAGGTGGTGCCACCCTCAGAGCCCGGAGACGACAATACGCCAAACAACGGGCTGTTTGCGCCTGGCGTTGCCGAACTTGCCTCATTTCCAATGAGTACTTGGAATCGGTTATTGCAACGTCATAGCAGTCGTAGTGCGTTACTTGGAAACCAAGATTTACAGGGGCTAGTGACGCTAAGGGAAGCACTCCATCGCTACCTAACTGGAAGTCGAAGTGTTGTTTGCCACCCGAATCAAATCATTGTTACGTCGGGCGCTCAGCAGTCCATAGCGATAGCGCTTTTAGCAACCCAAAGACTCAAACCTCATCAAGGCTTTTTGGTGGAGTTCCCTGGCTATCGACAGGTCGTTAAGGTGTTGGATACCTTCAACATCGACTATGACTACGTCGATGTTGAGGGAAGTAAAGGGCTGGATATCCAACGTGTGCTTAGCAGTGATTCAACAGGTATTTACTTAACGCCGAGCAATCAATACCCGATGGGATGTTCTATTCAAACGGAGCAACGCTTGCAGCTCATAGAATGGGCGCAGAATAATCAATCATGGATTATTGAAGATGACTATGACAGTGAGTTTCAGTTTGATAGTCGTCCATTTCGCAGCATGCAGGGCTTAGCCGCGGAGAGCGGTAATGCGGACAAAATGATTTATATAGGCTCGATGAGTAAAGTGATGTTTAACTCGCTGCGCATTGGCTATATGGTCGTTCCTCCCCACATGATTCAACTGTGTTTGGAAATAAAAGATGCGCTGTCTGGAGATACGCCCGCTCTCGTTCAAGCGGCATTAGCGGATTTTATTAGCGAGGGGGCATTGGTAAGGCATATTCGTAAGATGCGCCGATTGTATGAACAGAAATACCGCTTAATAAGACAAAGCATTCAAGAGTCTTTTGGCAGCGATTGGCAAGTGGTATCGCAAGGGGCGGGTTTGCATGTAACGGTCGAGTGGCAGAGTGGCGCTAGTGAAGTTGAGCTGTCGCAGAAAGCGCACGATGCAGGCATGGTGGTGAGACCGATGCGATTCTACGAACCAATAGAAAAGCAGCGAGAGTTTGGGTCAGTAGTCCTCGGGTTTGGTAACGCCCCATTAGAGGCGATACCGGGGAAAATCAAGACGTTGAGTCAGCTTTACTATTCACTACTGAATGTCACTACTTAATGAGTTTCAACAGTGATTTAAACTGCTCTCCTCGAGCAACCTTCTGCAATTCGAAAAGTGCCATTTCAGTGGAGGTGAGCACTGCCCCCTCTTGAGCTAAGCGTTTCAGCGCCAGATCTTTGTTAGCTGGGTTTCGGGAGGAGACTGTATCCGTAACTAGGTGTACTTCATAACCTGCTTGCAGTAGATCACAGGCAGTCTGATGAACACAGATATGCGCTTCAATACCCACGAGTAAAACCTGTTTTCTGTCGCTCGCGTTTGTTGCTTCACGCACATTCGCCTCTCCCCAAGCACTAAACACGTCTTTTGCAATTGGAGTTTGATGGCTAAGCTCTTGACTGATTTCTTCAATCGTCGGTCCGAGTTTATCGGGGATCTGCTCGACCCAGATAATAGGGAGTTCCATTAGATTTGCGGCTTTCGTGAGCGTATTGAGGTTGCTAAATAGTGTCTCTTTGTCGTGCATCAGCTGCGCAAGTTTTCCCTGCACATCTATGATCATTAGCTGCGTGTTGTTTTGTTCTAACATCTAGTTCTCCTGATCTAATATTTGTTCGACAAACCAAGTGCCTGCACTGCCCAATCCGCTGCGCCAAGACAAATCAACAGGCCAGACTAAAGAACCATCATAGCGACCGACGTTTAATTTGGTAACTAGACCATGGTCGATAAACGGTTGAGCGAGCTTCGTAGGGTAAGCGACATAGCCGATACCTTGAAGAAGCATATCTTGCAGCTGATAGTGATTTTCGTAACGAATTAATCTCGGGCTATAGCGGAGAGATTCAATCAGCTCGCTGGTGGCGACTTTTCCCTCTAATGACAGGATCTGTGGGTATTGTTCAAGATCTTCGGTGGTGATTTCACCGCGTAATTTAGATAGCGGGTGATTTGGAGACGCTAAAAAGCACCATTCAATAGTGTCGACAGTCTGAACATTAGTGCCACGTGCAGGGCTAAGTCCACCCGGTGCAATCATAATATCGGCACCTTGGTCGTCATTGTCGATGGCGAGGGAGTGGGTTTCGGCATCGACCAGCACTAAGTCGACTTCAGGGAACTGACGCGTCAGCTCTGCGAAAACCTCTACAAATCTCGGGTAGAGGGTCATGCTATGAGTCGCAACAGTGATAGTAGGCTCTTCACCCCGCTGTAAAGATTGCACTTTGCGGTCAATTGCTTTGAGTCTTGGAACTACCTCTAATGCTTGGAAGTAGAGTACCTTGCCTTCTGGAGTCAGCGTGGGTGCCTTTCCTGCCACTCGCTCAAACACGCTGATCCCTAAATCGATCTCCATGGCTTGCACTGCTTGATTCACGGCCGAAGGGCTGACGCCCAGTTTGCGAGCTGCCGCAGAGAATGAACCTGTTTCGGCAATCGAAACCAGATATAAAAGACGCTCGGTATTCAGTAACATGCTTTCCACCAACAACAAAGACTAAGTCTACTCTGCAAGAAAGTAGTAAGGACGTAAACCATTAAACGTGGTTTATTCAAAGAAAGTTAATTTAAAGATAGCTTATTGAATGATAAGTTGTTTCCTAGTGGCTGTAATCCCACGTCAACGCAGCTATAGTCAGTCTTTACATTGTAAATCAAAAAAGCCCAACGTCTGTTGAGCTCTTGATAGGCGGGTGGATGCTAACCGAGATTAACCGTGTGGTTGTTCTACTCCTTTCGCATAGCTAACAATTTGCTTGTCTGAGTTTGGTTTGTACATGCGAAGGATACCTGTCCAACCTTCTTCGACATCAATATTGTTGATTGCCTGCTCGCCACAGTTGAAGTTCACGGTGTAAGAGCCGTCTTTGTTCGCCTTCAACTCATCTTTACGACTCGATAGAGCGAATTTTTCAGTATGAACATACGCATCTGAACCATAGGTCGTGATGGAGAAGAAACCGTTCTCACCCAGTGGTGGTGCGTCAAAGTTCATAGTCTGGCACTGACCTGAGCGGTCGTCTGCCAAAAGTACTTTGTAGTAAGCGTGTTCGCTTGGCAGTCCGCCGAAGCCCATTGATGTCAGACCCAACGCATGGAACTGCTCCACCTTGCGCGGTGCTAAGTGCTGCTCGGGTTTGAGCGTTTTGCCATCAGGGGCGCCCATCGCCTTGGTAAAGTCGAGTTGGAGCACGTTCGCTTCCAGCGCTAAGCGGACCTTTTCTCGATCGAACTGATCAAAGCCTTTAGGCTTATAGCGCTCAGCAGAGGATGCCATACCTTTGATCATATCTTGTTTAAGGTTGCCCTCTTTGATGTCAGCAGGGTCATTGGAGGCCACTTGAGTGCGGGCGATAACCCAAACGTGCTGTCCTGAAGAGAGCATATCTGGCGTGATCGTCACCTTGTTTTGTCCTTCTGATGCATAAAGTACGGCGACAGTGCGATGCTGTTCATCAATCACTTGAAGTGCCTGATAGCTATCTAGGATTGGCAGTTCAAAAGTCACACCACCTTTTGTGTCCCAGATTGACTTTGAATACAGTGTGTCTCGGTTCTGTCTAACGACGGTTTGTGTCTCCATCGTCAACAGTTGGCGATCGTGGGTGAAGTGGTTGATGCCAGATTTCTCTTGTTGCTCGAAAAAGTACTTATCTGACTCAGCAGCGATGAAGTTATCTTTGCTGACCTTGGTTGTGCCACCATTTTCTAGCTGCAAAGCGGTTGGTTGTCCCTTCTTCGGTAAGTGGTCACCAAGGTCATGTGCCATGGTCGTGGTTGCAAATAGAGAAGCGGTAATCGTTGCCAAAATAGTAAGTTTTTTCATCTTAGATAGCCTTATTTCAAGTTTGAAGTGCTTGCGGTGATTAAGCTCAAGCAGGGTGTCGACTTCATTCCTTGGGTCTGTGGCTATAGTAAGGCGTCGTAATTATATTTTGAAATCATGAATTTCAATTACTGATATGCATTCAGTGAATATCAAAGGCTAGTTGAGGTGCGAATGATGTAGTCTTCAGTTAAGAGAGGCAACGATTGGGTGGAATAACACCTTCAACAGTTGCTAATAGGTGTATGGGGAAGGAAGAGTAACGGATTTTAGTCTAGAGTTTTAACACCAATCGAAAACAACTGTCATAAACAACAAGGAAGTAGAATGAAGTCGTTACAGCAATGGCTAGATGCATACGGAGAAAGCCACCAGAACAGCACCAACAGAAAAATACACAAAGTAGCCGTCCCCGGTATCTATTTATCGATCGTGGGACTCATATGGTGCATTCCTCATGTATCTCTTGCTGGCGTCGCCATTAACTGGGTGTGGCTGGTTATGCTCCCTGTGATGTTTTTCTACTTTAGGCTGTCTCGCTCGGTGTTTATTCAAATGCTGCTGTTTACCCTGGCTTGCCTGGTCGTTATTACGTTTGCGGATAGGTTTGGGTTATCGATTCTCAACCTGTCGATAGGCTTGTTTGTCGTGCTTTGGATAATGCAATTCGTGGGACACAAAATCGAAGGCAAAAAGCCCTCGTTTTTCGATGATATTCAATTTCTACTTATTGGTCCTATTTGGGTTTTCAGACAAAAATAAACCCCTCTATAGAGGGGCTTAAGTGTTTCTATCAGATATCCCAATTACGAGCGGCGGCTAGAATAAGCTGCCGTTCATTGAAAGGTGGACAAAGATACTCGCGGCATAACCAATGGCGATAACAGGCATCCACTTTAAGTGGCCAAAGAAGGTGTATTTGCCGTGTGCGGCTCCCATTAACGCAACACCTGCCGCACTACCAACAGAGAGCAGGCTACCACCAACCCCTGCGGTAAGAGTAACCAACAACCAGTTCCCCATCGAGAGCTCAGGGCTCATAGTTAATACTGCAAACATGACCGGGATGTTATCGACGATAGCAGACAGAATACCCACCATCACGTTCGCCCAGATAGGATCCCACTGGGTATACATGATCTCTGAGACGACGCTGAGATAACCGAGCAAGCTTAAACCACCTACACACATGACCACGCCATAGAAGAACAGCAGTGTGTCCCACTCCGCGTGAGATACACGTCTGAATACGTCAAATGGGACGATAGATCCAAGTGCTTTCAGAGCAGCTTCGTCATTGTTGGCAATGGCGATTGCTTTTTTCTTAGCGATAGACGTTGGTAAGGTTTTGCGAAGGAAAAACCCGAAGAACTGTAGATAGGCTAAGCCCATCATCATTCCCATTACTGGTGGGAAATGAAGCACCGCATGGAACGCCACGGCGGTTGCGATGGTGAGAATAAACAGCCCAACAATCCTAAAGGCACCGCGTTTTAGTTCAACGTGTGTATGTACAGCGTCAGGTTTTGTCTTTGGCACAAAGAACGACATGATGACAGCAGGCACTAAGTAGTTCACAACCGAAGGCACAAACAGTGGCATAAACTCAGAGAATGCCACATGACCTGCTTGCCAAACCATCAAGGTAGTTATATCACCAAATGGACTGAATGCACCGCCAGCGTTGGCCGCGACTACAATGTTGATACAAGCAATGTTAACAAACTTAAGGTTGCTACCACCTACCTTCATAACGACGGCGCACATCAATAGCGCTGTGGTCAGGTTATCGGCAATGGGAGAGATGAAGAACGAAAGTATCCCGGTTATCCAGAATAGCGATCGGAAATCAAAGCCTTTACCCACCATCCAAGATTGCAGAGCATCGAAAAGCCTCCTCTCTTCCATGGCTGATATATAGGTCATGGCGACTAATAGGAACAATAGAAGCTCGGCGTACTCAAGCAGGTTGTGTTCGAGCGCTGATTTGGCGACTTCGATTTGTCCCATATCTTTGTAAACAAAGCCAATGAGTATCCAGATAAGACCGGCAGCAAGTAGGACAGGTTTTGACTTTCTGAGTTTTAAGTACTCCTCCATCATGACGAGAGTGTAGGCGATACCGAAGATCAGTAATGAGGCGTAGCCCACGGTAGATTGGGTAAAGTTAAAAGCATCGTGTGATGCCCCAGAGGAAGCGAAACTAGAGGTGGCGAAAAAAAGGGATAGTAAAAGGGTCGGCCACCGACTTATTTTCTTCATGTTTTGATCCTTCAAAAGCTAAAAAAATCAGGCGCTAACAATTGCGATACGTTATTTTAATGGTATTTCAACATCTTCGTTGTGAGCTGACTCGAATCTGCCACATCGCGTACGGCTATTTTTTGTTGACGGTCCTATCTTTTGACATGGCTTGATTAGCGCCTAATCTAAATAGAAGGTGTTAAACAAGCTTCAGAAGGAAGTGTCCAGCACCGCATACTATTCACTCTGTTCAAGGAGGATTTATGTGGAAAAAAGCGTCAAGCGCATTTGCGTTGTTAGTCGTTCTGTTTGTGTCGGTAACAGCAAGTGCCCAAGCATCACAGGATGTATTTGTTTGCGATAGTGCAAGCAAATCACAGCTGCCATTTCCAGTTCTTGAGAGTGAGTGCCCAATTGGTGAAGGTTTGTGGGGGAATACTCAACCCGATGAATCGGACCAATCTTTTTGGATTCAGTGTGGATTCGTGAAGTCAGGTAGTTTGAGGTATGTACCTGCACACTTGGCTAAACAGGTGAGCAAATCTATTTGGTTAAAACCAGAGATGAAAGGCGATCGCTGTCTTATCGGGCCTTACCAGTCATTTGACGTGGCTAAACAAGAGCTTGCGAAACTGCGTTCGACACAAACCTATAAAGACGCTTTTATTCGCTCGACGTCAACCAAGCTGTCCACAAACGAGACGCAGCAAGTCGCTAAAACATCGCCATCATCTGATAACGAAGCCGTGAGCACAGTACTTGCTTCAACGCCCTATATGATTGCGGGTCAGCATAGTCACCAAGCTTGTTTGTGTTATTTTTAGTAAGCGCTAATGCCAAACGGCTTGAGTTTTTTAGGCAAAACACTGTCTAGGTTGTCGATATCTTCTGGGAACACTTCGATGAGGGGCAGGTCATGCTCTTCGTAAAGCGCGCGCGTTGATTCAATGGTTTTTGAGTCAATCGGTCCGTTGTCAGAGCCCCAGTATTGCAGATAAAGTTTGCCTTGAGGAAGATAGAAATCGCTCACGACATCTTGCTCAATGGGCAGTTGTCTTTGATAAGCGTGAACGACGCCCGCCATATATAGCCAATTATCAATGAGTAATTCGCCTTTTGACTGAACATAGTGACCGTCGAGCGTTCTATGTTTCGCGGCGAATTTCTGTCGAAAACTTGAGAAAGATTTCTCTGTGGAGTGCGATTCTGCATCCGCACCTTTAAACTCAAGCACACTCTGTTTGAGCCTATGGTTACGAGCCACAGCAGGATGCCACACTGCAAACTGAGTGTTGCTTTGCTTGTCCCGACGTTGCTGGGCACCAGCTCTTAAGCCCTGTATGGTCACAACCCAGTCGGACTCTTGTCGTTGGATCCAGCCAAGCTCGCTGAGAAGCAAGTTGATCTTCTTTGCTGGAAGGTCAAAGCGTTCTCCGAGCTGAGTAGCTGTTAGCAATTTGTCGCTTTTAAGTGATTCATCCAAAACCAATTTGCTAGGCCAAACAATAAAACGACCATACTTTTCACTTTCTCTGTACTCGCCACCAAAGCGTGCACCCAAATCGGTCAACAGCCAACTTGAATCATGCCAAATGATGTACCCAACCTGTTTTAGCTCATTAAAAAGCGCTTTGGGTTCGAGTTGCCTCTGCTTTGCGAGGGCTGAGGTGGAAAGTTTATCGTGCATAGTCGTCTTATTTTTCTCTTTGCTTATCAAGAATGAGTTTACGAACCCGCTTCCATCAGATTGAGTAGTTTACTGGCTGCATCTTTAGGTGACGCTGCGTGACTGATAGCAGAAACTATGGCGACACCGTGAACGCCTGTTGACGCTACATCAGTGAGATTAGCTTCATTAATACCACCAATGGCAACGACTGGCAGCGCTGTTTTCTTAAGAGTTTCAGCCAAACCATCGAGACCCCAATGCGTCTTGGTATTGGTCTTAGTTGGAGTAGCGAAGATGGCACTGAGCCCGATGTAATCGATGGGTAGTGATTTCGCTTCTTCAAGCTGAGCTTCACTCTCGATAGATAAGCCTAAAATACGATCCTCGCCGATGAGCTTGCGCGCTAGAGTAGCCGGCATATCCGTTTGACCTAAATGAACGCCTTCGGCTTCAACTGCTAATGCTACGTCCACGCGATCGTTGATAATGAGAGGAACTCCGGTGCCTGTTAGCACTCGCTTTACTGCCATGGCTTTACTGATGAAGGTGCGAATATCATGGTGTTTCTCTCGAAGCTGAACCATGGTGACGCCTCCCTCAACAGCTTGTTTCACCACTTGAAGGAGTATGTCTATGTCTTGGTTCTCATCCGTTACTAAATAGAGTCGGTAAGGATTTGGTGTCATGATGTCTGTTAGCACTCGCGAAGGTTAAGGCGTGACTCGATATCTTCAGCGGTAATCTGATAGAGACTATCAAGAAGGTTCATTTGTAATGAGCCGGGTCCTTGCGACTTCTCAGCAGCGATTTCGCCAGCGATACTAAATACTGCTGCTGCGGCAACACCACTTTTCTCGCCAATTGCGGCAAATGCACCAGTAACGGCAGAAAGTGAACATCCCATGCCTGTTACGTATGGCATCATCTCATGACCGTTGTTTAGGGCGATGGTGCTTTCTTTGGTAACGATGTAGTCGGTTTCTCCAGAGACAACGACGCTACACGCATAACCGTCGACCAAGGCACGAGCTGCACTTAGCGCGGCTTCGCTGGCATCGAGTGCATCAACGCCTTTGTTCTGAGATTTCTCACCGGCCATCGCGATGATTTCTGATGCGTTACCACGAATAATCAGGTTGTCTGCAAGTTCAGCAAGCTGGCGAGCTGTTGAGGTGCGCAGTTTGGTCGCGCCGCAACCCACAGGGTCTAGAATGACTGGCTTGTTGTTCTCATTGGCTTGCTCTACGGCAAAGAACATACCTGGGCGCCACACGCTGTCTAGCGTACCAATATTAATCACTAGCGCACCTGCGAACGACATCATCTCAGCCATTTCTTGTTTTGAGTGAGACATGATCGGGGAAGCACCAACGGCTAATAATGCGTTGGCTGTGTTGTTCATGACCACGAAGTTAGTGATGTTCACGACAAGCGGTTTCTCTTCGCGGACTTTGTTTAGGGCACTGACGATTTGTAGTTGATTCATTCTATTCTCCAAAGGCTCATTCGAGCTTTTTCAGGCATATAGTCATTGTACTGGGATCTAAAAATAGTGCTAGCCGAGGTTAGGCTAGCACTGGTCTGTGATGCTTTTATATAAGCGTTTGGCGAGAGGCTAGAGCAGCTCATACAGAGAAAGCACCAGAATACCGAGAGTACAAGTTACGGTAGATAGCACTGTGGTCAACGCGATGATATTGGCAGCAAGTATCGAATTGCCGCCCATTGAACGCGCCATCACATAGCTAGCAGCTGCAACCGGAGAGGCATTCATAAAGAAAAGTATCCCTAGTTCAATACCACGAAATCCGGCTAAGAAAGCGGCGAGTGTAATCGCAAGTGGCGCCAGTACCAGCTTATAACCACTCGCAATCCAAGTAGGCGCTTGCTCTTTTTTCATCGAGCTCAGGTCTAGCGAACCGCCTGTACAAAGGAGCGCGAGTGGCAGCGTCATCGTGGCAAAGTAGTTACCCGCATCCACAACGATAGTGGGAACAGGAATAGAGAGTAGGTACACAACCAAGCCCGCCAATATCGCAATGATCAATGGGTTTTTGGTGAGTGTGGTGAGCATGATCTTGCCCGCTGATGTGCCTGAATCAGCCCCTTTGGGGGTTAAGCAGATAACGGCTTGAACATTATAGATAAAGGTCGTGATTGCGACATACAAAGCGGCCAGGGCAATGCCTCTCTCGCCGTAAGCGTTGGCAACGTAAGCGATACCTATGATGCCAGTGTTGGCTCTAAATGCGCCTTGAATTATCACACCTCGGTCAGCGGATTTCTTGAATAAAGTACCGACAGAGAGGTAACTGAACAAGAAGAATAAGACACTAGCAATGACGCCAAAGGTGAGAAATTGTTTGGCTGAGGAAAAATCGTGCTCTGACGTCACGATACTCAGAAACAGCATGGTTGGAAGCGTGACTTTAAAGACGAGCTTAGATGCCACCTCGATAAAATTATCGTTGATAAGTCCAATACGTTTGAAGACGACGCCGAGAATAATCAGCAAGCAAATGGGACCGGTAATTGAAAGTGAAAACAACAACTGTTCTATCAATAGATCCATGATTTACTTCCATATTGTTAGGGGATAGGGGCAAGGTGATTATTTCATACCTTGTCATACAAATAAACGTAGATTGCAAAATAGAACGACCGTGCTAAATTGATGTCATACAGGCGAAATCGATGATGGTGATTATGGGTAAAGGTCGGCTAACAAAAGATCATATTTTGATGAAGGCATTCGAAATAGCGAGCAGAGATGGGCTAGAAAGTCTGACTATCGGTGAGCTAGCTAAGCAATGCAACATGTCGAAGAGTGGTCTGTTTGCTCACTTTAACTCGAAGGTCAATCTGCAAGTTGCGGTTGTAGAGCATGCGGATACCACGTTTCAAGCTAGGGTGATCTCGCCAGTTCGTGAACGCAATCATGAGATGGCTAAACAAAAACTCAAGCACCTTATCGACAATTGGATGAGCTGGAATCATTCGTTTCAGGGCAGTTGCATGTTCATTGATGCGTGGCGCGATAGCCAGCAAGACGAACTTCAACAAGCACTGAGGAAAGCCATTCACCGTTGGATCCACTATTTGACGATACAAATACAGAAGGGGATCGATAGCGGTGAATTCAGTTCGACACTAGACCCGCAACAAGCCGCGTTTGAGCTCTATGGGCATTACTTAAGTGCGCACGTTTTCTACTCGCTGGTGGGTGAGCAGGAGAGCAGTCAGCGATTTTGGACTAGCGTTGACACTTCCATGCAATCTTGGTCGATATCTCAATAACTCTTTTATATGGAACGGCAGCGTAAAACGCTAACTTAAAAAAGCACGGTCGTTCTAAAAAATGTAAGCTCAACAATACAACTATCCGAGGATGACGAGGATAATAAGGACAGTCAGTCATGAGTGATAAAATCTACTTCAATACATCGAAGAAATTCAGTTTCAAGAAGAAAATGGTGAACCTTACTACTCGAGCTCACCATAAACTTGCGCCAAATCATGCGAAACGCACCGCTAAGAAACTGCTTCTAACCCCAGTTCGTTCAAAGCCGAAGAATGCAGAGCCGAAAGATTTAATCATCTCGGAAGTGAGTACCTCTGAGGGTGTGCTTAAGACTTATCGCGTCGGTACAGGGCCGGTTTGGTTGCTAACACATGGCTGGTCTGGGACAGCGAGCCAGTTCTTTCCGCTTATGGAGCATATCGCCAGCAGAGGTTATACCGCTCTTGCATACGACCACCCGGCTCACGGACAAAGTGAAGGTGCTTACGGACATATTCCAGCCTTTGTTGGCGGCTTGGAAGGATTGCTGGATAGTGAAGAAGAAGTGGCGGGTTTAGTTGGTCACAGTATGGGAACGGCGGCTGCGATTGAATGTAAACATGCCAAGCTTCAAGACAAACCACTGCTGCTTATTGCACCGGTTCTTGATTATCTCGATAACCTATTTGGTAGTGTGGCGCGTTCAGGGTACTCGATGCGACTGTTTGAAGCAGTCGTAGATGATATTCAAAACCAGTATCACTATCCAATTACTTCAATTGATCCATACAACAAGTTAGGTCGCCGAACGGCACCAACCATGATCGTACATGACGAAAAAGACCGATTCACAAAATACTCAGTGTCAGAAAAAGCAGCAAAAGAAATGCCATTAGTCACGCTGATCACGACGCAAGGTCAAGGACACGGTCGAGTCATGCACAGTGATGAAGCGAAAGCGGCGTTTGACACGCTAACGTCATAATCTTCAACGATTTGATCAAGGTTATGTTTATGTATCCATAATGTTGATGTGGTTAACGAATTGATAGATTCGTATTATGTAAATGGTTGGGTATGTGGGATCATATTTAGGTCCCACTTACATCCGTGCTGAGTGTTGGGTTCTTGTCTCAAAACAAATTACTATATCGAGTCAAAACTCACGGTAGTTATCTACTTTCAGTTCGCTATTGATCAATAGTTTAGTGATGTTTGTGGTTTCTAGGGCGCTCATCTTGAGATAGCCCCTCAAGGGAGCATCCGCCCATTGACTAAAGGAAGCCATAATAATGAATAGAAACGATAGTGTCCCCTTACCCTCCAATACCCGAGAATGGTTTTTTAACCGCAACAGCCTAATCATTCTTGCTGATATTGTTCTGTTTTACGTGCTCTACACCACCCTGCCTTTTGAGCCTAATGTCGTACTAGGCATTAGTATCTTAACGTTTATCGCTGTGCTTTGGCTCACGGAAGCCTTACACGTTACCGTCACAGCGGTTCTGGTGCCCGTCATAGCAGTTTTGTTTAATGTCTTTGATACCCAGACGGCACTGAACAACTTTGCCAACTCAATCATCTTTCTATTCCTTGGTGGTTTTGCCTTGGCGGCTGCCATGCATAGGCAAGGGTTAGACAAAGTGGTCGCAGATAAAGTATTGGTTATGGCAAAAGGTCGCATGAGCGTTGCCGTGTTTATGCTTTTTGGCGTGACTGCATTGCTGTCGATGTGGATCAGCAATACCGCAACCGCAGCTATGATGTTACCCCTTGTACTTGGTGTACTGAGTAAAGTGAATGAAGAAAGTGGTCACAACACTTACGTGTTTGTGCTACTTGGTATTGCTTATAGCGCCAGCATCGGTGGTATTGCGACTATGGTTGGTAGCCCGCCAAACGCGATAGCTGCAGCCGAAATTGGTATGACATTCACGGACTGGATGGCGTTTGGTTTGCCTACCGCGTTTATCTTGTTACCGATAGCTTTAGCCGTGCTGTTCTTTGTGCTTAAGCCAAAGCTCGATGGTGAATTTGAGATTAATCATGAGCCAGTGAATTGGGACAAGGGTAAAGTCGTCACCTTGCTAATTTTTGGCTTAACCGTGTTCTTATGGATCTTTAGTAAGCCAATCAATGCCATGCTAGGTGGCTATGCTAAGTTCGACACCATTGTCGCACTAGGCGCGATTGTCGCCGTTAACTTTGCCCGCGTGGTTCACTGGAAAGATATCGAGAAAACCGCGGACTGGGGCGTCTTGCTGCTATTCGGTGGTGGTATCTGTCTTAGCAATGTATTGAAAGCGACGGGAACAAGTGTGTTCTTGGCGAATGAGTTGAGCGAGTTAATCTCTCAATTTAGCATGTTGTTCATTATCTTGGTGATTGCCGCTTTCGTCGTGTTCCTAACCGAGTTTGCGAGTAATACCGCGAGTGCCGCCCTGTTAATCCCCGTGTTTGCTAGCGTTGCAGAAGCCTTTGGTATGTCACCTGTGATTTTATCGGTGCTTATCGCGGTTGCAGCGTCATGCGCGTTTATGTTGCCAGTAGCGACACCACCAAACGCGATCGTATTTGCTTCTGGTCATATTAAGCAGCAAGAAATGATGCGAATCGGTATCCTACTTAACATTGCTTGTATTGGCGCATTAACCCTGATTGCAGTGACTTTTTGGGCTTAACGTTTTAAAAACATCGATAAAAAATATTGCCCCCAGTCACTGTGATAGGTAGCTGGGGGCTTTTAATTTGATGGTTCTATAGGAATAAAGGGCGTACTTTTTCCAAGATGATATCCGCACCACAGGGTGAGAGGTGGATGCCATCACTTTGATAAAGTTCGGCATAACCATGACTTGTCGCGTGCTCTTCAAAGGCGATAAAAGCATCGACAACTTCAAGTTTATAAGGACCATGACCATACATCGCCTTGAGCTTTTCGCTGTGTTGGCTACTTAGCGTCTTTATTGACTGCCTCAGCGTTTCCACCGTTTCTGAACTGTTGCTAAACATAGGTAGTGACCCAATAGGATCGACGGCACTAGTGATGATTAGAATCGGTTTAATACCATGGTGCTGTGCCTGAGCAATCATACTATTTAGATTACTAGCCACGACACTGATGTCTGTCCCCCAGTTCAGGTCATTGAGCCCCCCAAACAGCACGAAAGCATCTGGTTTAGCATCAATTACTTGTAGCTCGAAGCGGCTTAGCATGCCAGTGGTGGTATCTCCTGGTACGCCGCGATTGATAAACTCGATATCCGACAATTCTTTGGCGAGTTTGCACGACCAGTTGTCACCTTGAGGTAGACCCCAGCCAGCCGTCAAACTGTCGCCAAGCAATACAACTTTTTTCATTTTCTAGTCTCTTACAAGATCGAAAAAGCCGCTCATTAGAGCGGCTTACTCAATACGCTAGTGCTTAGTTTTTGCTTACGTACTCTTTAAAGCGAGCCTTGGTCTCGGCATCGGCTTTGTTGTACCAGAAGATAAGCATCTCTTCTGCCGTGTTGTCTGATGCAGCAACAGGTGCTTCTGCAGGAAGTGTCGTAGGTTGTGCTGCAGTTGTTGCAACAGCTGCTGGAGCTGCCGCTACGGCAACCGTGCCTGCTGCAGCGATAGCCGCTACGCCGCCTTTGCGGTTATAGTCTTCTGCTTCGCGGTTGTAGTCACGACCGATCTGCATGCCATCTTTGATGAGTTGGTCTTGAACCACAACAATCTCTTTACCGTTTTCATCGGTAAGTGACCATTCTAAGTTGTCGATATTTTTCTCGGCTTGACGAGCATCGCGATAGGTTGGGACATTGAGAGTGAGCTTAGCATCGGTTGCATCAAACTTAGCGATGATAGCTTTACTAGAGATAACTTTGCGCTCGTCACGGTTGATATCGAAGTAAGGCTCATATTTGAATACAATTTGGTTAACGCCATCTGGCAAGGTTGCTGTCTCTGCAGATGAGAAAAAACCTTTAGAGTCAGTCTGTGGATCCGCAGCGTTAACAGAGAGTAGGTCTACGTTTTCTGGAAGTGCAATAGTTACCTCAGCCATTGCAACCGTGCTGCAACCAACAAGTAACGCAGCAGCAATCAGATTCGATGCTTTCATTATTATTTCCCTAGCAGAATATGTTATTCAGATTAGCCTAGCTTGCCTAGGTTACGGTGTGTTTGCAATCACGTATGTTACTTTCCGTTTAATTTTCATCAAAAAATGACACAAAAACCTGTGTATTGAAGCAGATAGTGATTGCTCTAGTAACGCCATATTAGGTCGACAATTATCGGAACACGATGAATATATGCCATTTTTTGAAGATGGTAGTTGATGGATTCGCGTCCGGTTGCAACTGCGCTCACATTTATTTGCTATTTGGATACTTTGAATCCTTAAACTGACGCTTGTTTGATATTAACTGGTAATTTCTATGCGCTTTTCGAATAGGTTGTTTTTGCCATAGAAATTGAATCTAGTAGCATCGCCCTCCAAAGCGAGAATCGCTAGTCAAGCACTGTATAGCCCAACGCAGTATCTAGAGGGGCTTGTTGAATGGAATCGTAGTGCGCACACAACTATTAGTTATTGTACTTAAAGAGATTTCATTTGAAGACGTCAAAAACTCCGCTGTCTATGGTTATGGCTGCGCTATTGTCTGTATCCACGGCTGTTTGTGCTACCGAGCCGGTTGATTCGGTTGAAGAGCCTTCGGTTAACGAGCCCTCGGCAGAAAAGCCAAGCGATGACCTCCAGATAAAACCTGACAACGACACAGCTGAGCCCGAAGGTACAGATGGTGGCGCTACGCCCTCAGAAAACGAGCAGGATTCCGAAGCGCTTCCTGACCGCAAGTTTGCAGCCTTTCCCGTGCCTATTACCGATGATGCTCTGGGTGTTGGCTTAGGTGTGAACGCCATGTATATCCATGATAGAGAGGAAGGGGCAACAAACCCGTCTACCAGTATGTTTTACGGTCAATATACCGATTCAGATAGTGGAATGGCGATCGTTGGTCACGAACACGTATTTGCTCACGACGCTTGGCGAGCAGGCTTCTACGCGGGACATTTTAGTCTAAACCTCAAATATACAGGTCGCATTGGAGCAAAACTTCCTAAAGCTGCTCAGTATGCGTCCTATTCAAACTTCGTTTATGGTGAAGTTCGCAAGCAGATCGTTGATGACCTCTACTTTGGTGTTCAAGGGCTTTGGAGTGGTGGTGACGCCAGTCTAAACGAAAAAACGGACCCTGAAATCAAAAAAGCCTTCGAGAATGCCATGAGCGGAAGCAACCATGCGGTGGGTTTCTTGATGACGTATGACTCACGCGACAACATGATGGGTGCCACTCAAGGACTCAATGTTGATTTAAGCACGCTTCATTACTCAAAAGATAAAAAAACCGGTAAGCCTTTCCACCGTTTAGATGCCGAAGTAAGCCAATACTTTCCGATTGGAGATGATGTCTTCGCTTATCGCGTGATTGGTAAAGAGATGATTGGTGATACTCCTGAGTATGAGTTTGTGACGCCTGACCTACGCGGGGCGGATTGGAACAAGTATCGTGGCAACTCAATGTATCAGGCGGAAGTCGAATACCGTCATAAGTTCTCTACGCTCTGGAGTGGTGTTGCTTTTGCTGGGGCTGCAGTGGTCCAAAATGATGACCGCCAGGTTAATAGCGCTGTTCAAACCGAGGTGATTCCGTCAGCAGGTATTGGTGTTAGGTATTTACTGAATGCCAAAGAACGTTTTACGGTTGGTGTAGACGCAGCGGTGTCTAAAATGGGGAATACCAGCTTCTATATTCGATTTGGTGAAGCTTTCTAACTATCGACTGCGAGCAATGGCGAGAAGGGTTAAATTGTCATTGTGAATGAATGATTTGTCGTTATTTGTGGTGCTTATAATTAAGTGCAATTTATGTGCTATTGTTTTACGATAGAACGCAATTAATCAATTAATCAAAGGGTTGAGTATGCTGAATATTGAACAGCTAGTGGCATTCGTCGCTGCAGCAGAGCAAGGTTCATTTTCTGCGGCCGCAAGGCATCTTGGTAAGAGTCAAAGCTCGGTGAGTATCGGTGTGAATAACCTAGAGCTAGACCTAGGTATTACACTTTTCGATAGAAGTACCAAGTACCCTAAACTCACTCCGCAAGGTGAACGAATGTTGTCGCAAGCGAAAGTGCTATTGCGACAAGCTGAGCGTATCAGAAACTACTCTAAAGCCAGCGTAGATAGTGTGGAAGACACATTAAAAATCGCGCTTGACCCCTTACTGCCGTTTTCGCTTATTGATTCAGCGATCGAGAAAATGTCTCAGCGTTTCCCTTTTACTCAGGTAGATGTATCTCGTTTGGGTGCTCACCACCTAACCAATGCGCTGATCAAAGATGAAGTTGAGCTTGGGTTTAACCTAGCCGCAGATGCTGTGCCGGATGGCGTCGATTTTATCTCGATAGCGAATATTGAATGGGTATGTATCTGCAGCCCAGACTCTATCTTTGCTGACATGCAGCAGGTGAGCAATGAAACGCTTATTGGTGAACGACAAATTGTCTGCCGGAGCATGATGCAGAATAAAGTTCTCAAAGCACAAGGCGCCTTTTCTCAAGATATTTGGCAGGCCGATGACCAAGAAGATGTGATTAAGTTGGTTGAGCAAGGTATTGGTTGGGCCATCGTGCCACGCGATTACATCGTAGAGAAACAAGCGATGGGTACCCTGATCGACTTCAGACCTGAGTTTCAACGTTATGAGATGATGAACTCTGCAGACGTGCTGTGGAAGTCAAATACGCGCTTGGGCCCTGCGGCCAAATACTTATGCGAGATGCTGGGCGTGTTCTAATCTCCCATTTATTAAAAAAGCCCTCGCATGTTCTCATGCGAGGGCTTTTTTATGCAATTTTGCAGCTATAGACTTGGTTGCGTCCTTTTAACTTAGCTTGTTGCAGGCTCTTTACTCCTCGGCTAAGTGTCGCGTCTACTGAGCCTCCTAGTTGTGTCAAACCAATAGATACCGTAGCCTCTATAGAACCTTCGTCGACATCCAAAGGCTGTTTCTCGATAAGTTGTCTAAACCAATCCATTTGTTTCTCAGCATCCTCAATATGGTTAGTGTGAAATAGCACACTAATACAACCATTTTGACCTCTAGCAATGCATGTTGCTTTCGGCTTAGGGAAGCTCCTACGCGCAATATCGGCCACATGCACGACGACACTATCTCCAATGTGTTCGCCATACTTTTCATTAATGCCTTTAAGACCATTGATATCAACCACGGCGTAGAACATGGCATTGTCGCTTCCTGATACGGCGATATGGTTTCGCATGCTCCATTCGTTCTCAAGGCCAGTGAGGGCATCGTCCATTGCCACCTTTTTAGTTAACAAGAGATTAGCTAGTGCGACCTCAGAAAAGTCTCTTATCGCCCTGATGAGTCCTTCAAACGCATAGAAAGAACTCTTTAGGTAGACAACACCGATTAGCGCGTCTTGATGATAGAGAGGCAAGGTGTAGTGGCGCCCATAGATATGAAGCGTTTGAGCAAGAGGGTCATGTTTGTTGTTGTACAGAAAATGGAGACTTCTTGACCCGAAAACTTTAGGGAGTCTTTCACAATGAAAAATAGACCTTGAGTTGCCGTGAAAATCTATGGTCTTGAAGTAGTGTGTCTCAGCGTCATACAAGCAGAATTGAACGCCTTTGTGATAGGTGAATCGGTCGAAGATGGTCTTCAAGTCATGTTTAAACTGTGCGATGTCTTCTGCACGAGTCAATTCAGATAATGCCTCATTCAGTTGATAGGTGATGTAGTTTATCGAGAAGACCAGTAACAGCAGCGCAAGGATGACGACGGCGGTCAGCGATATCTGGTAGGACGTAAATAAAATATCTGTCTGACTGGTTCCAGAGACAAACACCCAACCCATGGGATTTTGTGCGCTAAAGACGCTCTTCTTTAAGTTTCCATTGTAAAAGTAATCGTATTGCCCTCGCGTTTCACCAGCGTCAATTTGGTCTTGTAATCCACCTAAATAGCTAATCGAGGCCGTACCGATACGAGCTGGGTTGGGGTGAAAAACCAGTTGTCCAGTCATCTTATCAATGACAAACACATATCCATTGTCCAAGGTTTTGAGGTTAGCGAGATACTGAGTGGTATGTTGTACGTCGATTTCAAACCAAACTTCAATCGGACTCTGGTTCTGTTCTTGTTTTATCGCAAATACCCAAAATCCATCAGACTTTTGATAGAGTGTGGAAACGGCGTATCGGTGTGCAAAGCCATCAAAACTGTGCCATTTAATTGAGGCCTGGCTGCTGTCAGTGAGCCCATCATCATTAAAGTTGGAATAGTATTGCGTCTTGGTGTTGTATAGCGCGATGCTTTTATACAAGTAGCTGTTGGCTAATATTTGATTGGTCAGAATATCGAAGCTATTTGAATCAATGCTTTCTTGTAGCAAATCAACCTTGGCAAAGGTTGCTTCAATCTGTGACCAAACAAGGGCAGAGGCAACCTTCACATTGTCTTGAGACTGGGACTTGGCCAGCGCCTGTGAGCGCTCATAGTGCTGATAAGAGAGGTAAATCAGTAGGGTGATAAGCACAAAAGTGAGCGGTTTGAAGGTGCGAAGTAACAGCTTAGGCAACGACATAAAATATAGAACCAATTGAGTACTGCGCCGATACTACTATTAATGAGTTATGTATTTCAAAGTATTAATAAGGTTAGCGATAACCTAGATCAATAGAATTAAAAAAGAGCTCACAATGTGAACTCTTTTAGGTTGATTTAGCGCCACGCTAGTTACGATGCGTTGGCAGAGTAGTGAAGAATAGCCATCGACATCGGAGCCTGAAGGATTTCCCCCTCAGCATGTCCAACTTCCGCATCAGAGATGTGGGTATCACAGATGGTTTTCCATACTTGTGAGCGATCGTTTGGTAGCGTAAAGCGCGCTGGCGCTTTGGTTTGGTTGATTAAGTAAACCATTTCGTCGCCATCGTCACCGATACCAATATGAAGCGCAACACTGCTCAAGCGATTCCAGTCTTCCATGCTCATCAGTTGACCGTCAACACGACTCCAGAAAATACGGTTGTCGTTACGTTTCTCACCACTGAATGCACGAATAAACGGCACCATATACTCCTGACGAGCAGCCAGCATCTCAGATAGCCACTGCTTGAAGTGCGTTTTCGCCTCTTCCGGCTCCCAATTCAACCAGCTCAATTCGTTATCCTGACAGTAGGCATTGTTATTGCCTTGCTGGCTATGAGATAGCACATCGGCAGTCAAGATATGAGGAATACCGAATGAAAACAGAAGGGTGGCCATGAAATTACGTTTTTGCTTTTCACGAGTCGCCAGCACGACTGGATTATCTGTCGGACCTTCAACCCCATAGTTGTGAGAGCGGTTGTCACCGTGCCCGTCACGGTTGTTCTCACCGTTTGCTTCGTTGTGCTTATGCTTGTAAGACACCAAGTCTTGCATGGTGAAACCGTCGTGGTAGGTAATGTAATTGACGGTCAGTTTATAAGGCCAGTTAGCCGCACTATAAAGATCACGTGAACCCATGATACGAGTCGCGAACTCTTTTAGGTAGCCTTGGTCACTTCGCCAGAAGCTTCGAGTGATGTCGCGCAGCCTATCGTTACACTCATTCCAACCAAATGGGAAATTACCGACCTGATATCCATTTGGACCGATATCCCATGGTTCTGCGATTAGTTTGGTCATCTTCAAAACAGGATCTTGTGCCACCGCTCTGAAGAAAGCCGCTTCTCGGTTAAAGTTGTCACCATTTCGACCTAAGGTTGCTGCTAAGTCGAAGCGGAATCCATCAACCTTAAACTCTTGAACCCAATATCTCAGGGTATCCATGACTAAATTCAGAGCTGGTTGATAGTTCAAATCAACGGTATTTCCGCACCCGGTGTAGTTGGCGAAATACTCACCGTGACGCAGATAGAACTTGGAGTCGAGAGCTTTGAGGTTAAAGACAGGGCCGTTATCGCCACCCTCTGCGGTATGGTTGTAGACCACATCTAAGATGACTTCGATACCAGCTCGGTGAAGCTCTCTAATGGTGGTTTTAAGCTCAGCTACCGCATCCTTGTTCGCATAACGAGGATCAGGAGCCATGAAGACATAAGGGTTGTAGCCCCAATAGTTCACCTTATCCATTTGCAATAGATGAGGCTCATGCATGCAAGCAGCGACAGGCAGTAATTGTAGCGAGTTAATATTTTGCTCTTTGTAGAACTGAAGCATAGGCTCGCTAACCAAACCAAGGTAAGTACCTTGCTGCTCGACAGGAACGTCAGGGTTGAGCTTAGATACGCCTTTTACATGTGTCTCAAATAACACCATCTCATCACGTGGGATTCGTGGAGAGCGAACACCTTGCCAATCAAATGCATCGTCAACAACAATACAAGCAGGCAGCTCAAAGCTTTTCTCTGTAGTAAAAGGTGGAACGTAATGTAAGGCTTTATCCAGGGCTTTAGCATATGGATCGGCGATGTATTGACGTTCCTCGCAAGTTTCTATGACAAAACCATAACGTTGTCCGGCTTGGATACCGTTAAGGTGAATATGCTTGATTCCAGCATAATCTTCACAAAGTGGGAACAACTCTTGTTTGTTGTTGTCATCATAGAGAGCGAGATAAATAGTTTCGCAATCGGGTGCATGAATAGCAAAGTTACAGCCGTATTCATCTAGTATGGCACCCAGCGGATAAGGGCTAGATTGATGTTGCGTCATAGAGATTTTTTCTATTTGTTCGTGAATGACATTAATCGTGCTTTCAATAGTTAATAGGTTTGTAAACTTTAGGTCAAGCGAAGATCACATAATTTTAAATGTAATTTAATTTCACATTTACTACGAAAAAGTTAAAAAAAGTGATGTAAAGCATATTGTGCGCGTCAAAACATAACCGATATCCATACTACTCCCCCCCTTATTTGTGATCTGCACTAAAAAAACGCCATGCGGTTATTTTTCTCCTCCTTTCTCATCCCCCCTAACTATCGATAGGGTGGAGGACGCCTCCATCAACCGACTTCGTTAATCTGCAATTGTTCAATCAACTCGGGACCCTAAACCGATATTTCAAGTTTGAATCACTTTGGTACTGCCTCCGAAGTGTTTTAGAAGAAATTGAATATAACAATAAGTTAAACGGAGTTTTCTAAATGAAAAAAGTAAGTGTAATTGCTGCTGCAGTGGTTGGTGCGCTCAGTGCTGGTTCAGTAAGCGCGGCAGAAGTCGATTTCCATGGTTATATGCGTGCAGGTATGGGCTTGAACGCTGATGGTGGTTCTCAATTTTGTTACGGTAATGGCGGCCCTGCTGCACACGTAGTTGGTCGTCTTGGCGACGAGTGTGACATGTATGGTGAGTTCATCCTAAATGCGAAAAACCTATATGAAGCAGCTGATGGCGGTTCTTTCAGCGCTCACACTCTTCTGGCATTCGGCACTGCAGAAGATCCAGCGACTCAACGTGATACACGCGGCAGTTCTTTCCAAAACATTGGTGAATTAACAAGTCCTTGGGACGGTCAGCGAGCATCTTTCCGTGAAGCATGGGTTGACTACACTATGGCTGATGGAAAAACACTTTGGGCCGGTAAACGTTACTATGGTCGTAAAGATGTACACATCCTAGATATGTACTACGTGAATACATCTGGTGATGGTATTGGTATTGAAAACATCGATTTGGGTGCCGGTAAATTCTCTGCTGCTGTGTTCAACCGCAAGTGGAAAACGCCGCTGACTGAAAATGCAGACTACAACCCAGGTAACGTTCCAGGAACTCCGGGTTACGATCCAAATTTGCCAGATTATGATCCATCACGACCTGTTGATGATGACAAATACAAAGATCCTCTAGAGGGTACACAAACGTATGCTTCGTCTCCTACATTGGACTTCCGTTTCAATGGCTTAGAGGTAAACACCAATGGTACACTAGACTTTACCTTCTTTATCTCTAAACCGTTCTACACTGATGCTCAGAAAGATGCGATTAACAACAACACTGGTAATGTTGGTGATTGGGGTCTAGACGAGGTTGGTTATAGCTTTACCGTTGAGCATACGCAAGGTAATTTCTTCGGTGGATTCAACAAAGCAGTCCTCCAATATAACACTGAAGGCTTTGCATGGGATGGCTATGGTGTGAACAGTCACATGGGTATCGGCTACAACATGGAACAAGGTCAAAAAGGTCGTACATCTTGGCGCTTTATTGACTGGGGTGTGATTGCATTCGACAAATGGGATCTAGGATACTCGTTTATCTATTCTCAACTTGATAACCCTGGCAGCGACAAAAAAGGTACTCGCTGGAATGCTGTAGTTCGTCCATCGTACAAATGGACAGAAACTATGAGTACAGTATTTGAAGCGGGCTACTACAATCAAGATGATCCATGGATGTCTGAGTCATCAGATCTAAGCAAACTTACGATTGCGCAACAATGGCAAGCTGGTGAAAGCTTCTGGGCACGTCCAGCAATCCGTATTTTCGCAAGTAAATACAGTGGCGATCAAGTAATCGAGAAAAATGACCTAATGGTTGGTGCACAAATCGAAGCTTGGTGGTAAAAATACACGAGCAAATATAGACAGGGCAACCTTCGGGTTGCCCTCTTCAGAGAGGAAAATATTGAATGAAGCGTCTCCTATTATCAACAATCGGGGTTTTGTCATTGTTAGGTTGCAGTACACCTATAGATGTAGTTACTACTCCCCAAAAAGCGGAGATGCAGCAAGTATCTGATTTACAGAATGTAAACTGGAACTTGGTCACAGTTCCCAGTTTGTTTAGATTCGAAATAGAAGCGAGCAGTCAAGTCATTCGCAACAGCGAAATTGATAGTGCGGTGGCGGGATTTAGCTTTGATTATAATGGCAACCCGACAGAGCTCAAGCTCACGAGCATAATGAGCAAAATGGATGTATTTGTTCCTAATCTGGCAATTTTTGATCAGAACTTTAACCACATCCGAACATACAATTCTGGTAACTTTAGTTATGATAGAGATGATTTTAATGTCGGTGAAGCTATGCAAGGTGAATTGGTGCTTAATCTAGGCACTCAAGTAACCAGAGTTTATGCACTTGTTTTTACTACAGAAGAAGCTCTCACGGAAACTACGACAGTCATTCATCCCGCTAAAGCGTTTGCGATAGCTAAACGTGTTGACCCGCCCTCTATACCTGACCCGATAAAAAAGCATAGTAAATATGGCACTGTTGAGGTTGCTTTGAAGGATCTCTCCAGCGGTTGGAGCGGCTTTAGTCGAGAACCTTACTATGGAGATAAAACGGAAACTGTTAATACTGTAAGTGATGTTGCTAAGCCGTTGGTTGCAATTGATACTATTCCAGAGACTAAACAGTATTATCATTCTGCAATAAAATCGGCTGTAGCGGAAGATAATATACCTAAGGCATTGAGCTTACTTGATGAGGCTAAAGCACTTAACATTGAAGATGCTCAGCAGGTATTTATACAAGCAATCAATGCTAAGTAAACATTTCTAGAGAAATTGTGATTGGTCTCGTGGATGTGAAGTTGTAATACATCTGTCAATATCTACGGGGCTTTTATTTATTTAGTAGAAAATAACACCTTTCTGATTACATCAATTTAACCCCCAAAAGTGACTTTCCTCAAATAAATCGAATTATAAAACCTATACCTTATAAAAAAGAGAATTGTGATCTTTGTCATGCTTTTTTGTGTTTTTTATACCTGTTATCGGTCAGGCGTCGAGATTGATACTTAATTCTGACAAAAAACTCTTTCTTCTTCATTTAATACTTGAAAGGACCGCTCGTCACCTTCCCGATAGCCCTATCCCCCACCCTGTAACAACAAAACTCTCATCATTATTCTCCTCCTCCGATTGTTTTCCTTGCGAGTCATACATTCCACTGCCTTTTCGGATGTCGCTTGAGAAAAATAACAATAATAAACGGAGTTAATAATGAACAAACTATGTCTAGTTGCAGCGGCAGTATCGACTGCACTAGTTGCAGCCCCTTCTTTTGCTGTTGATTACTTTGGCTACTTTCGTGCGGGTACTGCGCTGAGCTCGAATGGCACGGGTGATACGAACTACGAGAAACAAAAAGTAGGTCGTTTAGGTAACGAAAACGACAACTACTCAGAGTTTGGTTTTGGTAAAGACCTGAAAACAGGTGACCAAACTTGGCGCGTAGAATCCATGATTGCGTCTGGCAACAGTGGTACTAACGGTTGGCAAGATGGCGATTTCAACGTGGCTCAGTACAACGTTCAAGCAACGGGCCTATTTAGCGCTGACAAAGAAGCGACCGTTTGGGCCGGCAAGCGCTACTACCAACGTCGTGATGTACATATCACGGATTTCTACTTTTTGAACACGTCGGGTACCGGTGGTGGTATCGAGAACATTTCAGTCGGTAACCAAAAGCTGTCTGTGGCGTTAATCGAAGATAGCAGCACTAAGCAAAAGACGCTTGATGGTAAGCAGTGGGTGCAGAAACCTGGTACCAACCCTGGTGAAGCCGGTAGTTGGGTAGAGCAAGACAAGCACAAAGAAGATGAAGTTAAAGGCTATATCGCTGATGTACGTCTAGCGAATATCGGTCTGTGGGAAGACGCAACACTTGAAGTG
Organism: Vibrio sp. KUL80; assembly: GCF_059725495.1. Classification (NCBI taxonomy): domain Bacteria; kingdom Pseudomonadati; phylum Pseudomonadota; class Gammaproteobacteria; order Vibrionales; family Vibrionaceae; genus Vibrio; species Vibrio sp. KUL80. The sequence continues at coordinate 714,210 of NZ_AP045842.1, read as the reverse complement.
GCAGGTGCATACAACTTCTCGACAGGTACCGCTTCTGGCAACAAAGACGTTCAAGCGGATGATGGCGCTTTGGTGACTGCGATCCTTCATCAAAATATGAGCAGCGGTTTCAACCAAACGGTAGTTCAGTACGGTAACAGCTCATACGGTGCTCAAATGGCGGATCTGGGCAATGGCGGTAACTTTGATCGTCGTGACGACGCGAATAACGACGCTCAAGGTGTTCGTCTATTGAACTGGGGTGTGATCAGCTTGGGTGATAAGTGGGAAATGGGGCACCAATTCCTTGCGGCTCGCTCTACCGATGCAGCTATCTCGGCAACCAACCGTGCTAAAACCGATCACGAACTGATCTCTGCGGTTATCCGTCCAATGTACCAGTGGACAGACACCGTCCGTACCGTGTTTGAAGCGGGTTCGTACGTTGAAAATTACAGCAATTACGGTAACAAAAAGGGCAGCAAACTCACGGTGGCTCAGGCATTTTCTATGGGAGAAGGCTTCTTTGCTCGTCCAGAAATCCGCGTTTACGGTACTTACCTTAACGACCGCTCAGACAGCGCTCAGTTAGCGGATAAGTCTAAAAAGAATGAGTTCCTTGTTGGCGTTCAAGTGGAAGCTTGGTTCTAACACTTAACGAGAGCTAAGACGATAGGGCGGAGGATACTTCGCCCTTTTTAGGAGACAATAATGAAACTATCAACCACCCTCATTAGTAGCTGTTTGCTTTTAGCGGGCTGTCAGAGTGCAGACGTTGTGGAGCAGACGTCACTACCGACTCAGGCTAAGATAAACAGTGTCTCACAACTGAATGTATTGTCTCTAAAGGCACCAAGTGAGCAGACCTTTTCCATAGCTGAAGACAGTCAACGATACATCATTGATGGCGTAGAGAGTCCGGTTGTGGTTGCTTCTCTGCCACTATCCTCAGGCGCTTTAGACATTACAGTGACAAGCTTGATAGCTTCGTCGGCTTTTGCTCCTTACATCGCCATTATCCGTGAGGATGGCAGCATCATCGAGCAATATGAGCTAGAAGAGTTCAACTATTTACCCGCTCGCTTTCATCTTGGAAACCGTCTAGAACTCACGTTTACGTTTATGCCGCCAAGTAACAGTTCAGATCTCATGCTTGTGGTTTACACCAAGCCTAAAGCGTTGAAGGAATCAGTGAGCGTTACCCACCCAGCAAAGCTCGATGCTGAAGCTCGCGGGAACTACTTGCCCGAGGTCAAAGACATCGAAGTGCCGTTCGCAGAAACGGGGAAAGTAGTTATCGCAATAGCAAGCAGCGAGCAACAGCAATCAAACGTATCGCGAACCCCATCGGTCGCAGTAACAAAAGAGTCGAGCGCTTTCTATCATGATGCGATTACAAAAGCCGTTCGAAATAATGAGCTAAAAAAAGCGGTGAGCTTACTTGAGGAGGCGGAATCGCTCGGTGTGGAAGGGGCAAGAGAAACCTTCAATAACGCGGTGAATTCGACTGCATCGCAGTAATTTAGATGAATTATTGAGCTAATGTTGTAAAAGCGTGGGTTAGATCGAAAATCGCGCTTAATTGTTCGGACTATCAGCCGTTACTATAGAGAGTAACCGTTACTAAAAAGCCCGTTCATACTATGTCGACATTAGCCATTGCCATCGGCGCCACCAGTTTGTCACTTGTACTGGTGTTCGTCTGGATGTTCTCACTCTCTCTGCGTAAAAAGCGTATGGAGGAGGAGCGCATCGCTAGAGAAGCTGCCTATCGAAGAGCAATGGAAAAAGCTCGTCAGCAGGAAAGACAAGATCGAATCTTTAAAGCAGAGACCGGTCACGTTCCTACCATCTTATACCTTGCCAAAGAAGCAGAACGAAGCAAACCCAACGAAGCGCTGTACTGGTATCACAAAGGTGCTTTGCTCGAGAACATTACTGCGATGTACGGTATTGTTCGATTAAGTGACAAAAAGCGCGAAGATTTGGTGTTGCGTGAGCAGGCTAATTACTGGCGCTTGTGCATCGCTGGGGCAGAGGGCGATATCCATGCTAAGTTTGAAGCTGCGAAAGCGCTCATCTATGGCAAAGGTGTCGAGCGAAATATTCCGCAAGGTGTTGCCAAGGTTCAAGAAGTCGCGGAAGAGGGCAACCTCGAAGGGATTTTGTTCATGGGAGATTGGAACATCTCACCAGACAACCCAACGCCGTCACCAAAACAATCGACAGAATGGTTTGAGATCGCTGCTGACAAACAAAGTGAAGAAGGGATGACTAAGCTCGGTCTTAACTACTTAAACGGTGTCGGAGTAGAGCAAGACATTCAACGTGCCTGTTATTGGTTGGAGCGAGCCGCGGAGAAAGGCAACATTGAGGCCATGTACTTTGCCGGTGAAGCCTGGCGTGAAGTGAAGCCTAATGGCGCGTCTATCGCCTATATTTGGTTGTTCATGTCCGCGTATATGGGGTATGAACCTGCCAAATCGGCTCGCGATACCGTGGGAAGTACGTTAGGTGTGGATTCTGTTGTAGGTCTTCAATCACTAGCCAAGCCAGTACTGAAGAAGCTCCAATTTGGACCCGTTGTAAAACACTCGCTTATCCGTGCCCTCAACAAGCTCTATAAACGTGAACTGCCGCTGTTTGGTTTAACTGTAGACAAAGCGGAAAGCAAAGAAGAAGTAGAGAAACCAATCCCATCTGATGAAGTGTCAGAGCAGGAGCTGCCTCAATCGGATATAGATGACAACTCCGCTCAGTATTCGTATTCCAGCTACGGAACCAACTACACCGCATAAAGTTTCAAATATGACGTGCTGTTTCATACAGGGCAGTTATCTAATGCGTATAAATCATTTTTGATTATATATTTCATTATTGTTACTAGATGATTTCATGTCTGTACTCGTTGATGAAATTGAACTCAATATTGATGTGAGTCCCGTCACTCAATGTAGGGGTTTGACATTTCCATGACAAAAACAATGTTCAAAAAAATATTCTGAGCTCAGTTTTGGTGTGACGCATGAGGATGCTTGGCAGTGGCCTCATCGTTTGCACATTAAATCCGGTGCCAAATTTGGCATTCCTGTTCTATACGGAGCTTTTTATGAAATCTTTTAAAATGACATTGGCGGCTGCTCTTGTTGCTGCAGTAGCACTTCCAGCAAGCGCAAACTACGTTGACGTTCGTGGCGCATACAACACTGAAGCAAAAACTTACGAAAGCCGTGTTCGCGCGGGTATGGGTTTTGCTGAAGACTGGGAAATCCACCTAGAAGGTACTCAAGGTCACGGCGACAAAGCGTTTAGCCAAAACCAGCACACAGTAGCTGCGTTCGAGACTGAGCTTAACTATAACTACGCGATCAACGATAACGTAACGCTAACTCCAGGTTTCGTATACTGGAATGGTACTAACCACTCTGAGTACCGTCCATACCTAAAAGCAACGTACGCAACAGGCAACTTCTATACAGCTGCTCGTTACCGTTACCAAGCTGCAACTAACGCAGCAGACGGTTCTAACGTGAACAACACTAACCAAGTTGACGCTTGGATTGGTTACAACATTTCAGACTTCAACCTAGAATATAACCCTGCTTATATCGCTCAAAATGGCGGCGGTGCATTCACTGGTAACGTTGTAGGTGGAGAACTAGAGAAGGGTGATTCAAAGTGGGAACACACGTTCCAAGTAAAATACACAGGCTTTGAAAACTGGGCTCCATACCTAGATTACCAAATCCTAGATAAAACATACGGTACACTTAGCAAGAACAACCCAGCTGAGATCAAAACTGAAAACCGTGTTCGTGTGGGTGTAACGTTCAACTTCTAATCTGCTTGTCGTAGATTAAAGTAAACCATATCCTAAGAAAATGCCGCTCTTACAGAGCGGCATTTTTGTTTTCTAACCCTAAACCACCTTCTAGGAAGGTGGTGATCGTCCATTAGGGCTTTGCCCGAAGGACGCTCATGTTCAAGATATCCAAGTTTGTAACCAGCAAATCAAGGAGAAAAAGAACATGAGCAGATATGAATCCGCTTCGCACGTATATCACAGGTGCCAGTACCACATAGTTTGGACGCCGAAGTACCGACTCAAAATACTCAAGGGTAACTTGGGCAAAAGAGCTGTACCGAAGTATCTATATCTACAGCAACATGAAAAACTGCAAGGTTGTAGAGTTGAACGTTCAAGTAGATCACGTCCATTTAGTTGTGAGAATGCCACCAAGTTTGAGTATTTCAAAGTATATGGGATTTGTTAAAGGACGGACAGCGATAAGGCTGTTCAACAAATTTCCGTATTTAAAAAAGCAGAAGTTATGGGGCAGTAAGTTTTGGCAGCGTGGCTACTTTGTGGATTCGGTCGGAATGAACGAGGAAATAATCCGAAGATATGTCAGGCATCAGGACCGTGTGGGAAAGGAAGAAGAGCGTCAGATGCATCTAGGGTTGAGTAACTAAAAGTTAGCCCCCTTCTAGGGGGCCATTCAAAGCCACCTGCTCAGCAGGTGGATTTTTACATGGAGAGACTCCAACTTTCATTAACCGGGAAGTTTTTCAGTTCTTCGCGGTTTAGGAGAAACTAGGTACACAAATGGTAAGCGGTATGTTTGGATCGCCAAAATATCGAAGTTCTGCCATTAACTAGCCGCTATCGGCGGAGCACAGCGATCCATCTGCCAAGATTTAAAAGGCTCATCAGCGAAGCTGCGACATAGGTCAGTGCTGCCGCTTTAAGGATTATTTCTGCATGTTTCAGGTCACCATCGTGCAGGTAGTTGCCTTTCTGTAGGATAGGCAAAGCCTTGCCATAACTAGCATCAAACTCAACTGGAAGAGTCAACAGGTGCACCAAGGTACTTAATGCCATCGAAACAACACCTATCATAATCGTTATCGCACCCGCTTGCGGTACGCGAGTAAGCATAAGGACAACAGGAGCAGCAACGAGCATCAATCCGGCAATGCGCTCGCCAATCATGGCTGTCTTTACAAGCTTTTGCCGAGCTAGGAACAAGGTTTCTCTACGTGAATCTTGGATGGCATGTCCCACTTCATGGGCAGCGACAGTTACTGCCGTTAGTGAGTGTCCTGAATAGTTGTTCGGCGTAAGACGGACAGCCTTGGCTGAGGGTTCATAGTGATCACCGTTAGCAGCCTCCTCTACGTCAACGTCATCTAAGCCGAAGCTATCTAACAGGTGACGAGCTAACTCAGCTCCGCTTCCCTGCTCGCGGTAGCGGCCGGCCGGTTGACTGTATTTTTCCATCACGTGCTTGACCCACAGTCCAGGACCAAAGACGACTGCCGCGATTAAGAGTAATAGGATTATCCAGAGCATTAATTCAGTATGTTATCAGCAATTATGAGGCTATTGGTTATTATACGCATAAAATGGCCGGCAGATACTCGCTATCACGCCAAGTCAGATGCTCTTTTAGTTCTATCTTCTCGGTTTGCTCTGAGTTTAACGGCTTATTGTGAAGTGGTGGCATACATGGTCAATACATCGAGTGGAACAATTTCAAGGGAGCTCTCTTCGCAACTAGCTAGCACGATTAATGGGGCCATTCCCGCTCGCCAAGCTTCTTTCCAGCGCAGTGCACAAAGACACCAACGATCACCTGGTTTTAACCCTGGGAAGTCAAACTCTGGCCTGGGAGTAGAAAGGTCATTGCCACGGGCTTTGGTGAAGACGAGGAAGTCCTCTGTCATGACGGCGCAGATAGTCTGTTGACCCATGTCGCTACCAACGGTACGACAGTAGCCATCTCTAAAATACCCAGTATTAGGTTTACAACTGCAAAGCTCTAGCGGCTCTCCAAGTACGTTATTTGCGCTGTTCATTATAATTCCTACCATGAGCTAGCTTCCTTGGACTACAGTGTAGTAGAGAAGCTGGGAGTATTTGATGAATTAATTACTTCTTACTTCGGTTGCTGTACTTTCTAGCTTGTCATTTTCTGAGCTAGTTAAAGATTGTGTCTTCATTACTACTTCATGGAAAGATATAGAAAGTAAACAAGCATTGGTAGAGTTTGTTGAAGTATCTACAGATGAAAGTTCTGATAGCTTCATCGAAGTAACAGACCGAATTACAGTGTTTGATAATGATGGAATACTTTGGTCTTAGAAGCCCTTTTTCCAACTTCTCTTGGCAAAGTATCAGGCAAAAAACTTAGATTCTAGTTTGCATAAAGTAAGACCGCCCAAGAGCGGTCTTTTCTATTTGCCTGCTCTGAGTTGTTCTTCAATTAATCCACGCAGCCAATTGAGTGCTGAATTGCGAGCCATTTTCGTTGGCCACACCATGTAGGAGTCAAAGGTTTTGGTTTCAAATGGGAAGGGCAACGACTGTAAGTTGAACATCTCTCCGTACTGGAGAAAGAGAGTTTCCGGCACGACTGCAAGTGCTTGAGACTGTGATACAGACGGCAACATGCCTAACAGCGATGAATGTTGGCTGAAGACTTTGCGGGGTGGCAGCACATCACTCACTAACCATTCTACAAAGGTTAGATTCTCGCGACGAATATTAAGCAGTACGTGGTTTTCGTCCATGTACCTTTGTTTGGTCATCTTGCCATCTTGTAGTCTGGGATGAGTTGCGCTGGCAATACAGATCAAGCCGTCACTGTGTAGAAGTTTAGACTGAAATACACGACTATCTGATGGAGCAACATCGATCACCAAGTCTACTTTTTCCATGCGCAAGTCTTCGTAGATACGCGCGTCTTTGGGGGGGAGTTCTTTCAGTACAAGCGAGATGTTGGGGTATTTTTCAAACACATGCATACGCTTGTGCAGACGCAGTAGGGCTGCTTCATGACAATAGATAACGAATCGACGTCGACTGGATTCTGGCTCAAAGTTGGCGAGTCCTTCGATGAACCTATCAATCCCGAGAATATGCTCTTGTACGTGCTCATAGAGCTCAACCGCAAAGCGGGTTGGCTTGATGCCACGCCCTGTGCGCGTGAAGAGCTCACCGCCCACAGCGTCTTTCAACCTTGCCAACGCGTTACTGACCGATGACTGCGTTAAATCGAGCTGTTCTGCCGATTTCGTGACCGACTCTGTCTCGTAAGTGGACACAAAAACTCGCAGCAAGTTAAGATCAAACTTCTTTCCGCTAGCCTTTCCCGTTTTATCCTTGTTATCCATTGCGTGTCCTTGCCAAGTAAAAATGTAGGGGAATTAATCCAAGTTCTTCTTAAATCTTAGTGCAGCAACAACAATACCGATGACGGTAAACCCTGCGAGCCAGAGTGTATCTCGCCACATGTCCATTAAATCAGCGCCACGTAAAATAATTCCTCGGATCATGCGCATGAAATGAGTCGCGGGCAATGCTTCTGCTATCCATTGTGCCGCCATTGGCATGGCTTCATAGGGGAACATGAAGCCAGACAACAGAATGGAAGGAAGTAAAATAAACACTGTCATTTGCATGGCTTGAAGCTGAGTTTGAGCAATGGTTGAGATGACGAGTCCAAGCGTTAAGCTCGCGGCGATAAATAACAAGCTGCCAAGCAGTATCTGACTAATTTGTCCATTAATCGGTACGCTGAAAATCAAATAGCCTAGCCCCAAAATAATAAATATCTGAATAAGACCAATGAAGATATAAGGCACAATCTTACCGATCATTAACTCCATCGAATGAATAGGAGTGGTGATGAGTAGCTCTAAATTGCCACGCTCACGTTCACGCACTATCGCGGCGCTGGTAAATAGAATCATGGTCATGGTTAAGATCACACCAAGCAGACCAGGCACAATATTTACTGCAGAACGTTGGCTTGGGTTATAGAGCAGTGTCGCTTCAAAGGTTTTGGTTTTGTTGGGCTGATAGCCCGCGATGGCAAACTCAGCGATGGGCATGGTTTGAAGTGAGAGCAACGCAGCGCTGACCATAGTATCTGAGCCATCGACAAGCCATTGTCCGAGCGTCTCTTGGTGGGTAATGCGCTGCGTAAGGTTAGTGGGCAATATGAGCGCAGCACGCACCACACCTTCTCTGATTGCGGTTTCTGCTTCCTTAACCGTGGGATAATAGGCTTTGACATTGACCACCTGAGTGACTTTCACTGCTTCGACAATCACTCGCCCTGGCGCGGATTCACTCTTATCGACGACAGCAACGGGTATATTGCGAACGTCAGTATTCATGGCAAAGCCAAATAGAATCAGTTGGATCAGAGGGATCATGATCACCATGCCAAATGTAATGCGGTCTCTCGACAGTTGGCGGATTTCTTTGACCATGATGGCGCTCATGCGCGTTAAGCTTTTCATTGGCGACCTTCTCCTGTGACAGAGACAAACACATCTTCTAGGCTCGGCCTTGCGGGAGTGAGCTCGGCATTTGCGAGCTCAGGGACAGTTTGAATGAGCCACTTAATCGGGTCTGCCACATTCTGATAGATCAGTACTCGCAGTCGGATGCCCAACTGAGCGGCAGAGCGAACCTCTGGACAAGCAATAAGACGTTCTTTCAGCGCTCTCAAGTTAGGTGCTTTGACCTCAATGATGTTGACTCCCATGTTGTCCATCAGCTCTTCAGGCTCGCCATCTGCCCGCATCTCACCGGACTCCATAATCGCAAGTCGATGGCAGCGCTCCGCCTCATCCATGTAGTGCGTTGTGACAAGTATGGTCGTGCCTTGGTCGCTGAGATCGAACAGTTGCTCCCAAAAATCACGTCGATTCTCCGGATCGACGGCAGAGGTCGGCTCATCGAGAAATAGCAGTTCTGGGCGGTGCATGGTCGCCGAGGCAAGGGAGAGCCTCTGTTTCTGTCCACCACTCATACCACCTACGCGTTGTTTTTGGAGATCAGTGAGTCCATAGATGGTCATTTGTTCTGCTATTCGCTGTTTCAGCAGCGCTCTGTCTAAACCGAAGATCTGACCGATAAACTGAAGGTTCTCAAGAACCGTTAAGTCATCATACAGAGAGAACTTCTGTGTCATGTAGCCGATCTTGAGTCTAAGGGCTTCTGACTGCTCTGGGATCTGAAGGCCGAGAACATTCACTTCTCCTTCAGTAGGACTAAGTAATCCCGTCAACATACGTATGGTCGTCGATTTACCGCACCCATTTGGACCCAAAAATCCATAGATGCTGCCTTTGGGCACAGACAAGTTGATACCATTGATAGCGGTAAAATCACCGAACTTCTTAACCAGATTGGTTGCGGTTACAGCAATATCAGTCATCTATCTGAGTCCTTGCAGGTCAACTTGAGCAGGGACGCCGGTAGGCAAGTTTTCAGCACTGTCTGGAAGGTCAACCTCAGCGAGATACATGAGTCGAGAGCGCTCATCTTCTGTTAACGCGTAGTAGGGGGTGAATGATGGATCGGCGGCAACCCAGCGCACCGTACCTGTCAGTACCTCGTCCAGACCATCAACATGAACATCAACTTGCAAGCCGGGAACAAACTTGACTCGTACTGAAGAAGGGACATAAACGCGTGCATAGGGAATTCTGTCGGCAAGAACGACAGCAACGAAAGCGCCTACTGACACTCGCTCACCTAGGTTATAAGGTAGGCTATCTAATATGCCGTCTCGCGTTGCTACTATGGTAAGTTCATCGAGCTGCTGAGTTTGTAGTGCAACATCCGCTCTCACCGCTGCAAGTGCGGCCTCAGCTTGAGTAATGTCTTCTGGACGCGAACCTGCGGTTAGCTTTGAGAATTCTTCATTGGCTGAGTTAAGCTCGGCTCTTGCGGTATCGCGACTAGCGACGGCTTGGTCTTTTTGAGACTGGCTGGCAAGTTTCTTTCTGACTAGTTCAGAGGCGCGCGAGTAGTTTTTCTGCGCCTCGGTTAATTTGGCTTCTGCCATGTCGACGCGCGCTTTTGCCGCGGCGATGTCCTCAGGTCTTTCACCATTAGTAAGGCGAAGTAAGTAGGCACTGGCTTTAGCTTCTTCAGCAATCGCATGAGCAAGCACGGCTTCTTGGCGTTTGGTGTCTAGGCGCACTAGTACGTCACCGGTTTTGACTCTGGTTCCTTCACGTACGGGGAGTTCGCGAATGATTTCACTTGCCGTTGAGGAGAAAGAAATACGGTCTCTCTCTAACGTGCCTAACGCCTTACCGTTGTCGTCATTCTGACAGCCAAGTAGTGCTAAGACGAGTGGAAAGATGACGAGCAGCGAACGTTTCATACATAACCCTTCTAACAGATTTCTATTATCAATATTAGAAGGGCAGTGGTGAATTTCTAGCTGAATTTCATCAAGTTATGAAGTCAAGTAGCTTTTGAGCAATTAGATGAGTCGAAAGATTTCTTTCGATTAATTTTAGTGGCATCTTGCCGCTGGAGACGACGTCCTTCCATTCATCAAACATACTGTGAAAACCTTTACTTGCCAGCATTGGTGTCCAATCCTTGAGCTGAACCTGCTCTACAAGGTTGTTTTGATAGCATTGACCTGACACAAATGAGTCAAAGCGATAGGCTCTGTCATCGTGGCTACTGCTAATGACTTCATGTGTGATGCCAAATTGACGATTCATCGAGGCTTCAAAGATCACGCCGCCTTGTTGCCACTTCACATCAAGTCGCGCTAGCTTAGCACCGTCCATTTGGTGCTGGACATGGATATCATCGAACTCAATGCTCCCGTTTAGATTGATACTGTCCAATGGATGAATAAAGTCGTCGAAAATAAAGGTTTTCGCATCACCTGGAAGTGCATGGCGGTGTTTTTCCCAGCGTAGCGATTGCAGAGTTCCCGTATCCGATAGGGAGTATTGGTTAATCAAAGGCAGGTGACGACGGTTAAAACCGATATAAAGCGGTACTTGTTTTTGTTCTGCTAGTTGATACAGGATTTCACACTCTTCATAGCTATCTGCCAGCGGCTTATCAACGAACGTTGGAACACCATGTTCGAGGAAATATCTGGCAATTTCTGGGTGCACAGAGGTCGCCGCATGAATCATCACAGCATCAGGCTTAAAGTTGAGGACAGCTTGGTATTGAGTTGTTGTGTCGCTGACGCGAAACTGGCTTGCTAGCGCATTAAGAGTCGCCGCATCGCGAGTGCAAAATATGGGATGAACATCTGCTTGAGATGTCGTGAATGGTAGATATGCCTTTTGGGCTATATCACCCATGCCAATGTGTGCAATTTTCAATATAAGCCTCGGTTTTGACTGCTGTTTTATAGATTTATACTGTTTTTTGGCAGGTTAACACAGTGCATCTGTTTATCGCTACGACCTAGCTAGAAGATTTTGTTGCGGATGTTTTTAATCAGTTGTTAAACGTAATACGTTTTTTTCTAAATTGTCTGAAACCACATCACGTCCTGACACACTTTTGCTGTTTCTTACTAGTACCTGTCATAGGGATTTCGTAGATTAAGCTTCGTGGATTAAGTAAAGGAATCAGGGTTAGGGAATACCGTACTATCATGAAAGATCAGTTAACCATCTCAATTTCAACGATTAACGGCTCTTCGCATTGGCAATTGAGTAAATCAATGCGCCGCAGCTTAAAGAGTTTGGCGTGGATTGGTTTGGTGCTGGTGTTAGGCGCTGGTTTGTTGATTCAGCATTTGTATGAGGTAGTGGATTACGCCGAGCTAAAGCAGGCAGAGCTGGCAAGTGAGTCACAAACCCTTGGTGATGAGCTAGCAAACTTGCAAGACCTTAAGCAGAGTCTTCAACAAGATCTGTCTGAGCGGGAAGAGCGCATTACATTAGTCTCTGAGCGTCTAGCGGATCTAGAAAAGGTGTTAGGGGTTTCTGAGCCCACCGATGACATTGACCTCGATTCGCGACTTGATGCCGCCGCAATCCATTCTAATGTGCGTATGACCATGCTCAATCAGATACCGAGCGGTTCACCTGTTGGGAAAGAGCGTATTTCCTCTCAGTTTGGTAAGCGACAACACCCAGTCACTCGAAAATACAAAATGCACCGTGGTTTAGATTTTGCGGTTAATACCGGAACCAAAATTTATGCGCCAGCGGATGGTGTCGTTGAGGTGACCAGACGCAGTAACAAAGGCTCTGGAAACTTCCTTAGATTGCAGCATTCATTTGGCTTCTCTAGCTCCTATTCACACCTAAAAGGTTTTGAAGTTCGTCCAGGGCAATTTGTCCGTAAAGGTGAGCTGATTGCCATCTCGGGCAATAGTGGGTTGTCATCCGGTCCACATCTACATTATGAGGTTCGCTTTGTTGGGCGAGCACTGGATCCCAAACCCTTTGTGGAGTGGGGCGTGAATGATTTCGAAGATATTTTTAAAAAGGAACGAGCAATAAGATGGGAATCTTTAGTAAAAACAGTGGAACAAAGAGTCGCTCAGCAGCTTCAACTCTCATCGCCAAAGGCTGTGTTATTAGCGGAAAACTCAAACTAGAAAACGATATTCAAGTCGATGGTGTGGTTGATGGTCAACTGCATATCGAAGGGGTATTAGTGGTTGCTGAATCTGGTCGCGTAAAAGGTGAAGTGTTTGCCAAGCAGCTTGTGGTCAACGGTATCTTAGAGGGTGACTGCCATGCGGAGCAGATTCAAATCCTCGCTAATGGTCGCGTAAAAGGTAAGGTGTGGAGTAACAACTTAAGCATCGAACCGGGCGGTAAGTTTTTCGGTGAAACCGCAGAGTTACCTGAAAAAGAAGTTGTATCTTTGAAAAGTCAAACCAGCAAAGAGGTTAGTGCGGTTAAAGCTAATACCGCGAAAACCGACTCGAAAGCCCCAGAGGCTAAAGCCGTTAAAACTGCATAATCGAATCCCAGCGCGTTCCAGTTTCTTTCTCTGGGACGCGCTGTTCCCTACTCTTATCAATAAACTCATCAGCACGGTAGGCTATACTTCTGTAAGCCATTACGCACCTCAAAGTGACGCTGTCACATAAGTGTAATGCAGACTAGAATGCCGCATTGTGATCAAAGTAACGCGGCTAACTTGATAAATATCAAGCCAGCCCTCGTATAACCACAAAGCACTATTTCAAATGACACTTTTCCCATTACAGTTATGGGAAAGCCTTATGCATAAATGCACGTTATAAGTCACCAATAAGGCGGAGCATATGTCACGAAATAAAACCTCAGAAAGCCGACGCCGATTCCTCCGCGACGCCGCACGCACCGCCGTAGGTGTCGGAGCTGCTGCAACCGTCTTGGGATTGCAGTCTAAACAAGGGCAAGCCAAAACCAGTGGCGGTGTCCCTATTCGCCCGCCTGGCGCGCTCGAAGGCAACCAATTTGATCAAGCCTGTCTGCGCTGCGGCCTATGCGTTCAGGCATGCCCCTACGATACGTTAAAACTGGCAACGTTACTTTCACCCGTAGCGTCGGGTACGCCATACTTTACGGCACGCGACATTCCCTGTGAGATGTGCGAAGACATCCCTTGTGTGGTGGCGTGTCCAAGTGGGGCACTCGATCATTCATTGACCAATATTGATGATTCTCGAATGGGACTCGCGGTCTTGATCGACCACGAAGAATGTCTTAACTGGCAGGGACTTCGCTGTGATGTCTGTTACCGGGTTTGCCCGCTTATCGATAAAGCCATCACGCTAGAGCCCATTCGAAACCAGCGAACTGGATACCACGCTATGTTTATCCCAACGGTGCACTCTGACGCATGCACAGGATGTGGTAAGTGTGAACAGGCCTGTGTGACAGAAGTTCCGGTGATCAAGGTTGTACCAATCGAACTGGCTAAGGGTTATATGGGCGATCATTACCAGCTTGGTTGGGAAGAGAAGGTTGAGCTTCGCGATGGACAGTTCCCTGAAACGCCAGATATCGCACCAACCGAGCATATCCGCATCAACGACGGGAGGAAATAATGGCTAAAAATCTCGCGAAAGATGCAGGTAAAGATGCGATCCGAGAGTTAGGCTGGTGGCGTGCTCATCGATTTCTCATTCTACGTAGGTTGTGTCAGCTCACCATCGTTGGTCTGTTTATGATGGGACCTACGTGGGGTATTTTACAGGGTAATTTGTCCTCTAGCATGCTGCTAGGTACTGTCCCGCTCAGCGACCCTTTATTGGTCCTGCAAACCTTAGCTACCGGACATTGGCCAGAGGTGAATGCCTTAATTGGTGTCACTATCGTTGTGGTTTTTTATGCCTTGCTAGCTCCTCGCGCGTTTTGCGCTTGGGTGTGTCCACTAAATATCATCACGGATATGGCGGCATGGTTGCGCCGTAAGCTGAATCTCAAAACCAGCTTTAAGTGGTCTCCGACAATACGTTACTGGTTGATCCCCGTGATCTTACTTGGCAGTGCAGTATCGGGATCGCTGCTCTGGGCGTGGGTGGATCCTGTCGCGACACTTCATCGTGGTTTGGTTTTTGGTATGGGAGCCGGTTGGATCTTAATTGCTTTGGTATTCTTGCTTGATCTTGTCTTAGTCGAGCACGGTTGGTGCGGGCACCTTTGTCCACTTGGAGCGACCTACGGTGTGATCGGTCGTAAGAGCCTTATTCGCGTGAAAGCGACACAGCGCGAGGCCTGCACCAAGTGTATGGACTGCTATAACGTGTGTCCTGAGCCCGATGTATTAAGACAGCCACTCAAGTCTGGTGATCGACGGATTATGAGCCAAGATTGCATCAGCTGTGGCCGATGCATTGATGTGTGTGCGCCTAAGGTATTGGAGTTTAAGGTTAAACCTGACTCTGGTGAGCTCTAGACAAACAAAAACGCCAGTTGTTCTTCAACTGGCGTTTATCCTAGTTCGCTATATCTAGTATGTTGTCCTTGACTCCGTTTGTTCTAAACCAGCCCGCAATACTAAAACGCTCGCGATTGGTAGGCAGCACTTCGTGTGGGAACTGCTCAGAGAAGAACACAAACAAACGGCCAGATTTTGGTTTAATACGTGTGATTTCGTTGTCATCGAGATCGTAAACCACCAGGTCGCCGCCCTCTTCGTCGCTCCACTCATCATTCATGTAAAACACGGTGGTCAGACGTCGGTTCTCATTACCACGGAAACAGTCGAGATGCTTTTGGTAGAAATCGCCTTTCTCATATTTGGCGAAATGTGCCTCATACTCAAATAGCCCCAAGAAAAAGTTTTGGTTAGCGGTTTGGCGAATGATTTCCATCTTGCTAAGAAATTGCCCCACTGGATCGCCAAGATCGGGTGAAAGCCAACAGATCTTGTCACTGCGAATGGCACTTTCACGCATCACATCATCATTACGACCAATACGCGCTTTATTCCATTCTTCTGGTAAGCACTCTTTGAGAGCCGAAACTTGCTCGGCAGAGAGGAAGTCATCCCAAACGTAATAGCCATGTTGGGTCAGGTTGTCGATCAGTGTTTGCATGATGCACCATCGTTGTTAGAAACAGGGAGGGCGCTTTATAAAGAAATAGACAGCATGCTTCAATTTAGGTTGTTTATCGTGACGATAACGCTTGATGAAGGGTAAGCGGGGATAAGGGGGAAAGAAGTCGCCCCTTACCGCAGCAAGGGGCACAAGATTACTGAATGTAATCGATAAGGGCTTGCTCACTTGGTAGCGCGGTCATCGCGCCTTTTTGCGTTGTCGCTAAAGCACCGCAGCCGTTTGCCCAGCGAACCGCATCAACGATGGTCTCATCATTGATCCAATCTGCTGTTTTAGATAAGCGAGTTAATAGGCCGCCAACAAAAGCATCGCCTGCACCTGTGGTATCAACCGGCTTGACTGGCGTGCCGGCAATCAGCTGTTGCTCATTGTCCCGAATAATCAATGCGCCTTTTGCGCCTTGAGTAATGAGCACAAGTGTATTGTTGTATTCGCCAAGCGCTGCGATACCTGCGTCAAGGTTGTCGGTTTCAGTTAGAAACATCAGTTCATCGTCTGAGAACTTAACCACATCGGCCAGAGCGATTGCTTGCTGGCACACAGGCTTGATAAGGCTTTGGTCGCCCCACACTTCGTCGCGAAGGTTTGGATCGAAACTGACAAAGCCGCCTGCTTGCTTAATGCGTTTCATCGCTTCTAACGTAGCGCTGCGGCTTGGCTCATTAGCAAGAGCGATTGAGCAAACGTGCAACCACTCGCCAGCGCTAAACTCAGGAATGTCGCTCACTTGCATAAATTGGTCAGCACTCGGCTTAACCATAAAGGTGAAGCTGCGTTCGCCGGATTCATCAAGATCAACGATAACCGTTGAAGTGCGCTGGGCTTCATCTAGTAGCATGAAGTCAGTATTCACGTTTTCTGAGCTCAGCGTTTGCTTCATGAAGCGCCCTAGTGGGTCTTGACCGACACGGCCAAAAAATCCGGTTTCACCACCGAGTCGAGCGATCGCAACAGCGACGTTTGCAGGAGCTCCGCCGGGACATTTTAGATACGTCGTGTCCGTATCAGGAATCAAATCTACAACGGCATCGCCAGTTACCCAAACCTTACTCATAACAAATTTCCTGTACTAATCGATTTGTTTTGAGTTTACTAAATCGATTTAGCAAAGAAAATGTGTTTTAATAGACACCATGATAGTGGCGCTAAAAATTGTGATCTCAAGCACGATCGCGATCCGCAGTGAAGATCTTCTTTATATAAGATGCAACAAGTAGGAAGCATAAGTAGAACGCGATGAGCAAAAAGCTAAAATTGGCCGATATCGCACAATTGGCAGAGGTCTCTAAATCGACAGTCAGCTTTGTGCTGAATGGACATGCAGAAAAACACCGCATTAATAAAGAGACGGTGGCACGCGTGCTGCGTGTCGTCGAGGAGCATAACTATTCGCCCAGTGTTTATGCCAGAGCGCTTAAGTCGAAAAAGACTCAAACTTTTGGCTTGATTATCCCAGACCTTACCAATATGGGTTTTGCTACGATTGCGAAAGCACTGGAACAGTTGTGCTTAAACGCGGGCTATCAGCTTTTAATTGCTTCTACCGATGACGATCCTTCTCAAGAACAAAAGGCGGTGGCGAACCTTATTGAACGCCAGGTCGACGGCATGATGGTGGCTTCATGCTTAGATAGTGATGACTATTATCAAAGTCATATCAAAGATATTCCTGTGGTGTTTTTTGACCGGGAGCTGGAGTCTGAGCGCTATAGTGAGATAACAACGGATGCGTATGACTCTACGAAAACTATTGTGTCTGCACTGGTTAAAGATGTGTCTGAATGTGCGTTTATCGGCGGGCAGCTCTCTTTGTCTCCTAGTCGGGAGCGTTATCAAGGCTTCGTCGATGCCATTCAAGACGGTGGGCTGGTGCTGCAACCTGAGCTTGTCTTTAACCAAGACTATCAGCCTCAAAGTGGTTATGAGATGATGCAAAGCTGTGTTGAGCATCTTGGCCGGCTTCCCTCAGCACTGTTTACAGGATCCTACTCTTTATTAGAAGGTGTGCTTAGGTATCTAAATGAGCAAAATCTAATGGCGGTTGCCGCCCAGCAGCCGATGAGACTCGCCACCTTTGATAACTATTCTGTTCTCGATTGTTTGCCACTGAAAATCGACTCTATCGAGCAAGATTGCCAACAGTTGGCGGTGAAGACGTTTGATTGTTTGCAAAAGACGCTGTCTAATAAGGACTATAAAAGCAAGATGAGCATCCCTGCTCACATTCACAATCGGAGACGCTAGCGCCACATGGACTCGAGATCACTACAACCTCTCTATATACAGATCGCCGATACGCTCAAACAACGTATTGATGATGGGCTATACCCACAAGGTTCCAAGTTGCCCTCTGAGAGTCAGTTAGTAGACAGTTTGGGGGTGAGTCGTGTGACTGTGCGCAAAGCACTTGGTCAGTTGGCCGATATTGGCTATACCGTTTCGGAAAAAGGGAAGGGGACTTATGTTGCGGTGCAAAAACTCAAACATGACTTTTTGGGTATGGCGGGCTTTGCACAGGAGCTGCAAGGCGCGGGCTTAGAAGCGAGCAACCAAGTTGTCCATTTTGAAAAGACAGTGGCCGATGAAGCGTTGGCCGAAAAACTGCAGGTTGATCTGGGTTCTGAATTGTATCGATGCGGCCGTTTGCGTGTGGTTAATGGTGATGTGGTGTCTTATGAGGACTTTTATATTCCAGTAGCCCTATTGCCTGAGCTCAATGAAGAGGTGTTGTCTGGATCTAAGTTTGCCTATTTAAAAGAGCAAGGGATCGAGATGGTGAAAACGCATCAAAAGATCAAGCCGTCATTGCCGAGTAAGCTCGTTCAAGACAAGTTGTCTGTTGAAGCGCTCGAGCCGATTTTGATCAACGAATCGATTAACTATCGCAGTGAGACTGAACCGTATGAGTACTCTATCGTCTACTACAAGTCGAGCGTTTATGACTTTGAAATAGTCGCTAGGCTTTAGTCTCTGCCAAGATCAACGAAACCACCTTTCAATAAGGTGGTTTTTTTATATGCCCTCTATCTATTATTGATTGTGATGACAAGCACGTTTCTCACGTTCAATACGACAAAAAGGTTTGACCTGTATTTTACCTGTATTACATTAATACACGTTGAATACAGGTTACTATTTTGTGCTCTTAGGAGAGAACGAAACAATGGCAAGAAATGCTAAAGTTGTCGCATCGCAAGTCATGGACTTGCTCGGTGGTGAAGGCAACATCGAACAGTTGACGCACTGCGCAACACGTCTTCGCGTCGTCACTAAAGACGACTCAAAAGTTAACGCTGAACAACTCGGTGAGACAGAGGGTGTTCATGGTTACTTCTTCAAAAATGGTCAGCATCAGGTCATTTTAGGTACTGGCTTTGTGGGCAAAGTCTTCGCTGAGCTAACGGGTAATGGTGAAGTAGAAACGAGCGCCGCACCTAAGAAGGAAGAATCTGGTAGCACGTTTCAACGAGTTACTCGAACTTTCTCAGACATCTTCGTTGCGATTATCCCTGCTCTCGTTGCAACGGGATTGCTCATGGGATTGCGCGGACTGATCGTTAGCGGCTTCGGTGTTGAATTATCACCTCAGCTAACGACGCTTTCTCAAGTCCTTACCGATACCGCTTTTATCTTTATCCCAGTTTTGGTGACTTGGTCTGCCATGCGAGTGTTTGGTGGTAACCCTGTCCTAGGTATCGTTTTGGGCTTGATGCTGGTGGCACCGCAATTGGCTAACAAGTGGGATGTGGCGTTTGGTAATGCAGAAGCCCTAATGATTCCATTCTTTGGTTTTGAGATTGCGGTTACCGGTCTGCAAAGCTCAATACTGCCTGCTGTATTTATGGGCTGGTTCGCCGCTATGGTCGAAAAAACCTCTCGTAAATACGTACCAGAGGTGCTGGATCTTATCCTTACGCCGTTTATCACGCTCTTAGTATCACTGATTGCTGGATTGGTATTTGTCGGTCCATTACTACTTGGTATCGAAAAGTTCATTACTGATATCGTGGTTTACTTCCTGCAAATCCCTTACGGCATTGGCGGTCTCATCTACGGTGGCGCTATCCAGTTCATGGCAGTGACAGGTATGCACCATACGATTGTTCCAATTACGATTGCGATGGTGACTGAGACTGGCTTTGACTACATCAACCCACTGGGCACAGCAGCAATCGCTGGTCAGTTTGGTGCGGCGATGGCAGTGATGACAATGCAAACCAGCAAGGTGAAAAAGTCGGGTATGTTTGGTGCAGCGCTACCAGCACTATTTGGTATCACTGAGCCTGCGATGTTCGCGGTGACGCTTCCTCGAGTTAAGCCATTCCTTTACGGCTGTGTGGGCGGTGCGATTGGCGGTTGTATCGGTGCTATTGCTGGTATTGGCTCAGCAGGTACGGGTGCCACTATGCTACCAGGCATGCTGCTTTACTTGGGTGGTGGTCTAGGCATGTACGTTGTGGTTATGTTAGTCGCGGCATTGGTAGCCTTTGTAATGACCAAGCTATTCTACAAAGAAGCAAACTAATACATTGATTTTTATCCCCTCATGGATGAGCGAGTCACATGGGGGGATTTTTTTATTTTCAGTTTTAAAGAGAGTCGTTATGGATTTTTCGAACCGTCAAAACCGTATGGTTAGGCTAGACGAAGTTTCGGATGAGTACTTACAGCACATCGCTTCACTCACCAAAAATGATCCTTATTATCCAAGCTACCATATCGCACCAAAGCACGGTTTGGTGAATGACCCTAATGGGCTTAGCTTCTTCAATGGTGAACATCACATCTTTTATCAGTGGTTTCCTCTAGGCCCGGTGCACGGCCTAAAACACTGGTATCACGTCTCGACCAAAGACTTTGTCCACTTTAAAGACAGAGGTGTTGCGCTTTATCCTGATCAAAATTACGACCAGCACGGCTGCCATACTGGTATCGCAGTGGTGGAAAATGACCAACTGAATCTGTTGTATACTGCGCACTATGTCCCAGAGCCTGACACCGGTCATCCGACTCAGGTTTTGGCTATCATGGATAAAGAGGGGAATGTCGAGAAAAAGGGAATCGTTGTCGATTTCAACCCAGAGCACTACACTCACAATATGCGTGACCCTGTCACCATAAAGCGAGATGATGGCTACTACATGCTTATTGGTGCTGAAAGCCACCAAAATGAAGGTAAGTTGGCTATTTATGGTGGTCAATCGATCGATAGCTATAACTATATGGGAAATGTCGATATCGGTCTTGAGCAGTTTGGCTTTATGTGGGAATGCCCTAATTACTATGAAGAAGACGATAGCGGCGTGTTTATCTTCTCTCCTCAGGGCGTCTCATCCGACAATAAATATGATCTCAAGAACGTCTTTTCCGTGGTCTATATTGTTGGCAAACCAATTGATACACAAACCCTGAAGTTTGAGAATCAAGGCTATTTTGAGTTAGACAAAGGTTTCGACTTTTACGCGCCTCAAACGTATCTCGATGAGCAGGGGAGGCGAATCCTTATTGGTTGGCTTGGCAATTCGAAAAGCGAGTATCCAACGGATAAAAACTACTGGGCACATATGCTAACCATGCCTAGAGAAGTCGAAATTCGCGGTAACAAACTGATTCAAAAGCCACTTATTGAAATGGAAGCGTTGAGATTAAGTGCTCAATCACTTGCTGCAAAGACTGAGCTAGCAAGTCGCGCATTTGATTTGGACGTCTTGGTTGAAGAGAATTTCGTAATCGAGTTTGCTAACCAAAACGGCGAAAAAATGGTGTTTTCTGGTACAGATTGTGAGTGGCAACTCGATAGAACCGCGGTAACCGATGTGCATGCAGAGCAATTCGGAACAGTGCGTTATGCCAAACGCGTCGGTGCACACAACAGAGTGAGAATCTTCGTCGATAACTCAAGCATCGAGATATTCTGTGATGATGGTGAAACGGTACTTACGTCAAGACTGTTTGTGGCGGACCTTAATCAGCTCAACTTGTCGGGTGTCACTGGTACGATCCATTATCTCGATTCAATACAGTACAACTAGCAGCATGCTATAACGAATAAAGGTCAGCGAATGCTGACCTTTTTTGTTTTCTATAAGCCTTTCAAATAAATGAAAAGCTGGAGAGCGGCGGATTGTTCAGCGCTTGGGTTGTTATTATCTGAAGCGCTGTTTTGACGAGCTGAGCTCAAGAATCATATCTAACTCTTCGTCAGTAACGAGAGCTTTAACTTGTTTATCGCTAAATAGGCGGTCGACGAATAGCTTAACATCTCTTAGCTGTTCATCGTCTAGACGGTGGATAGCATCAACAATGTCTTTTTCTAGCGTTTGATTCATACGACTCCCTCCCTCGGTTCCCTACTACATAAATTAGACGATATGCGACTGATAGCAAGTAAAAGTTTATGCACTCTAGTGACTAGTCTTGGTTTGAGGCTCAGAGTTTCGTTTGTCGTCTAGTCTGCACTCTGTATAACAAGCGGCAACGAAAATACACAGAGCCCTTTAATGACACGGTCTTGCTTCAAATTTGCAGCAACTGGTTAACATGTGTTTAATGAATTTATCAATAGATTAGTGTGAGGAATATCACTATAAGACTGCGGATTGATTGAAAGTTCCCATAAATTGCCTCAATAAATGTTTTTAAAGCTAAATGTATATTTATTTATATATAAGATATTGATTTAAATGACTTTATATATTTTTCTAAAAGCGTGATTTAGATAGGCATTTTCAGTTTCTTAGGATTGATGGGGTGAATGAAATTCCCCAAAATTGCTCTCGTTCATTCGATAAATGATTTCAAGTTTTTTGTTTGATGTGACGTGTGAATGTGTTGCTAGGTTCTTCCCCAATACATTCACTACAGACAAAGAGCTTTTAAATATAAAAAAACACTTATTACAATTACAATCCTTGGGGTTAATAATGAAAAACACATTTAAGCTATCGCTAGCTGCAGTATTGGTTTCTACTGCAATGGCTGCAAACGCGGGTATCAGCATCGTAGATAACGAGCAAGGCAACTTCTCTATCGGTGGTGACGTTGAATTTGACTTCAACTTTGAAGACCGTGAGTCAAACCCAAGTGGTGACAGTGAGTTTAACCAAACTGGTCGTATTCTTCTTGAGTTTGCTGGTGAGCGTATCACAAATACTGGTCACGTATTCCAAGTAAACGTTCAACCTCTAATGGAAAGCAGCGGCAACGTAGCTCTGGATGACGCTTGGTTCGCATTTGGTGCACAAGATGGCTGGAACCTACGTATGGGTCGCTTCGAAGCGTTCGACATGTTCCCTGTAGGTCAAGATACGTTCCTAGAGTATTCTGGTGATACTGCGAATGACTTGTATGTCGATGGCTCTGCATATGTTTACCAAATGAAAGAAGGTCGTGGTCGTGGCTCTGATGGTCAAATTATGTACAGCCAAACTTTCGACAATCTATATGTTGAGCTTGGTACAATGATTGGTGACCGCTCAGGTTTGTTTGCTGCGGACAATGATGGTAAGCGTTTCTACCATGGTGAAGAAATCACAGAAGTTAAAGATTCTCTGTTAGTTCGTCCAGTTGTTGGTTACCAAGCTGGTAACTTTGGTATCGCTGCATCTGTTGAAGCCAACCTAGTTAAAAATGCTCTTGTAACTGAAAATGGCGTGGACGTGTCTGACCGTATTGGTTATGGTCTAACAACTAACTACACGACAGCTGATTGGAACTTGATTGCTAACTTTGCATACATGGATGCTGTCGATGAAAACAACCTGTCTGTTGGTGTGAACGCACTATACAAAGGCTTCGGTCTAGGTTATATCTGGGCTAAAAACGACTACGAAAACAAAGAAATTGCAGGTTGGGCAAATGGTGATGTAGAAGTTGGTACTGCATATGCTTCTTATGAATTTGCTGATGTTCTACAAGTAGAAGACTTCTCTATCTATCTAGGTGCTTACTACACTGATGTGAAGAATAACCTAGACCAACAATCATCAATGCTAGATTTCACGGAAGATGCTGACAAAGGTGTTCGTGTACGCTTTAAGTACTTCTTCTAAGCGCTTAGTCGTATAGAACAACACTGCCAAATACTAAAACGGAGCGAGTACGCTCCGTTTTTTCGTTTCAACCAGATATCAGAAGGTGAAAGCAAGGTTTGCAGATGCGCCAAGCTGATTACTTCCCGCATAGTTACCCGCAATATCCAGACTTACGACATCGAATGGGCTGAGACCAATACCTGCTGTGATAGCACTGTCCGCATTGTCTTGCATGTCGACCTCATATCCAGCGCGCAGTTGTGCCCAGCCCCAAGCATTGCCCTCAACACCGAAACGAACATATTGAGTCTCATCGTTTAGGCTTGCAAAACGTTCTTGTTTGGTAAGCTCAATATCAACCGCCACGGTCACATAATCACCATTATAAGCTGAACCAATAGTCGCCATCGGGTTAAGCTTGTAGGTGTCAATTTTTGTGCCTTCATAGGTCTGTACGTCAATTTCTTGCTGGATAATATCGCGTACTGTTAGACCAAGACGCCAGTTGTTGTAATGCCACGCGGCACCAAGATCGAAGTTGAACGCGCTCTTTTCCACCATGCTGTCTTCGGCGTTATCTGCGTCGAAATCTTGCACACTAGCGATCAGGGCATAGGTACGTAGCTTCTGAAATTTGGGAGTGATGCCGAAAGACACGTCTTGGTCGGCAATCACGAAGTTTTTACCCAAAGCGAGGCCCAGCTCAGCGCTAGCAAATGCTTGCATTTGAACTTTCGACATTTCATAGCGGTCTTTGATGTCTGCTGGGTCGTCACCTTGATTAGGCTCTATCAATGGTGCTGCTATGGCTTCAGCATAACCCCTTGCATATAGATTACTGGAGACAATACTTGAAGGAATTGCAATTGCGAAACCAACATTAGCACTAGCAGTTGTTGGTTTGTTCCCCTCAAGTTGGTCAAGCAACCGGTTGATCTCTATTAGCTTTGCCTGTTCGCCAGATGGATTTTGCTCATACTCATCAATCAATGATTGCAGATCGTCCAACGTAGTGATGCTCTCATCCGTATCACGAGCGCTCGCACCAAATGTTGGTAGCAACAGACCTACATCATCGTTGTCTTTGTATGTAGCGGTTAATGCTGGGTTGTATAAGCCTGCAGTTAAGTAGTCAGCTGACGCGACACCGGTGTTACCCATGGCGGCACCACGTGCTTCGACCATATTGTTTGCTGCATTCGATATAATTGGAGTGGTTGCTGCCAAGACGATGGCGGCCACTTTAGTCATTTTATTCATTATTATGTCCTGCGATTCATTCGCATTGAGTACTCATTATCCGATGAGTCTTATGATTACGCGCCTTCATTGCGAAGGTCACGCCACTGCATTCACGTGAGTTATTCACGTAAGAGCATATGATAATTGATATTTATATAAAGTAAATGAGCTATCATTTTGTTTTATAGGATAAAAAAAGGCTCACCTCTGTGAGGTGAGCCTTTGAAAGAGAAAAATTCTATTGGTGTTTAGAAGATAAGGTGCGCAACACCCGCAATCACAGGCAGTGTGATCAGTGTACGTAGAATGAAGATAACAAACAGTTCTACGATGTTTACTGGAATACGGCTACCAAGGAGTAGTGCACCGACTTCTGACATATAGATAAGCTGTGTTACCGACATCGCCGCGATGACAAAGCGAGTCATCTCATTGTCGATTGAAGCTGCTAGGATTGATGGGATAAACATATCTGCAAAGCCCACTACCATGGTTTTAGAAGCAGCAACGGCTTCAGGTACACCTAGTAACTCTAGGTAAGGGATAAACGGTGTACCTAGGATTTCAAATACTGAAGTGTATTCAGCGATAACGAGAGCGACAGTACCCAAGCCCATAACCACTGGCAGCACGCCGAACACCATATCAACTGCGTTTTTAACGCCTTCGCCAAATACTGACTTAGCAGACGTCACAGTACCAGCACGTTGCAGAGCGAGGTCTAGACCCCAAGAGAACGTTGTATGGCCCTTTGGTGTCACTTCGGCATCTTCTGATGGTTTAGTTCCATCGATGAAGGTGTCTTTCTTGTTACGTAGTGGTGGTAAGCGAGGAATAATGATCGCCGCTACGATACCTGCCAAACAAATCGCACCATAGAAAGGTAGGAACAAGTGCTCGAGCTCAACTTGAGCGATAACCACTAAGCTAAACGTGATAGATACTGCTGAGAACGTGGTACCAATTACTGCGGCCTCACGCATGGTATAGAACTTGTTTTCGTACTGCTTACTGGTTAGCAGAATACCAACACTGCCATCACCTAACCAAGAAGCCATACAGTCGATAGCACCACGACCTGGAAGGTTAAACACTGGGCGCATGATCTTACTTAGCAGAGCACCAAATAGCTCAAGTAGACCAAAGTTCAGTAGCAGCGGCAGCAAAAGACCTGCGAAGATGAACACAGCGAACAGGGTAGGCAGTAGACCTTCTAAAACAAGACCGCCGGTGTTTTCTTCCCAGATAGCCTCAGGACCAACCTGGAAGTAGGTCATCAGCACTGCGATGCCACCAATTACGCGCACAGCCAGCCACATTGGTGTTGGGTTGAATAGACCGTTCAGAAATTCGTTGTCTGTGATGAAAGCAGGCTTAAAAATGCGAGTTAAAATAGACGCCGCTGCCATAACAGCAATGATTGCCGTGACCAAAGGTACAATGAAATCGCCAACAGCGGCTTGCAAAGCTTTAGCAAGAACTGCGACAGGAATCGTTAAGCCGCCATCGTAGCTGATAGGCGCCATAAACAGGAATAGACCGATTAAAGACGGGATGAAGAACATCCAGAAGTTGCCTTTTTTGCCGCTTTTCGGCACAGATTGAGCACTATTTTGCATTTTTCTCTCGTGTTACAACTAGTTAATAATGGCGACGTCCTGCGCCTATTTATTCACTAAACATCCATATTCGTGCATTGGGCGCAAGATTACTCCTTTTTTTGAATGCTGGCAATACTATTCATCATTAAAGGGTAATTATTCACTATATGGTTCTATCGTAACCAATAATACGCAATAGAATGTATGGTGAGTGTTTGTGTGAACATGGCTACATTATAGTGGGGATTGATGCTTTCAGCAGTTTAGAGAACACGCTAAACTGTAGTGAATGAATAAGTTATTGAGAATAATAATAATGCCTAGGAAGAAGCTCCCCATTCCACTTATACTTTTGATCCCTCTGTGTTTACTTGCCGTGGTTATTGTCGCAGGTATCTATCGATTTTCTCTGTCTGATGAAGAGATCCTTGCTAAATTTCCCTCTCAGCAAAATGTGCAAGCCGATCCCGTTGTCGAAGCCATTATAGGTCTAAAGGTTGCGAATCCATGGACTATTCAAGTTCCCGAGACAAGTGCTTTCACACTACTTACCGATATCGATGCGGATAAACAAGTCGCGGCGGGAAGCTATGATGACGGTATGGAGCGAGGTAATGTTTATCTTCTTTATCGCTATCAACAGTCTATTTATGACGACAAGGCGTTATCGGCGGTCGTTATTCCTTTTGCCGTTAGCAATCAAGGTTCTGGCGTTTTTTATTATCTTGGGCTTTTCAAATGGGACAGCGCACGCCAACGCGTGATCCTGTCGGATGCCAAGTTTGCTGGAGACCGAATAGAGATTTCAGCGCTGACAAGAGCCGATGACCGCATGACGCTCTCGTTTAAGAAGCACGGACAGGCGCAGTCAATGAGTGAAGTTCCCGAAGAAAATGACACGTTAGTTTGCGTAGCCAAAGCGTTTAAATGGGTGGATTGTTAGTCATCTTTTTGCACCGAGCGTGATCTCAGCGATAGCTTTCAGAAATAAATGGTTGCGAAATGCACACTTGAGAATGTGACATTAATTACATAACATGGGTTTTTTGATGTTGTTATTTTTAGACAAATGGAGCTTGCGATGATTAATAAGCGCTTTTTTAAAACAAAAGATGAAGTAGAAGTCACCTTTGAGTTAGATGCGACCAATGTGGAGAGTGTGGTTTTAATGGCTGACTTTTTAGACTGGCAGCCAACCCCAATGAAGAAGGTCGCCAAGACCAAATCATTCAAATACAAAACTCGACTACCAAAAGATGCGGAGTTCCAATTCCGTTACCTAGTGAACGAAAGCGAGTGGGTCAACGATGCCCAAGCAGATCAATACGTGCCAAATGGTTTTGGTGCCGATAACTGTATTGTTAAGACTGCACAAGTTTGATTTGACTTAAGTCACTGAGACAAGACTCAACACCACAAGTTAAAAAAAGCCGCTCACTTTTGATAGTGAGCGGCTTTTTTATTCTTCACGATTTGAAGCGAGTCGACGTTGACTCGCTTCTCGGTCGTTATCGAGACTTGCTTGCAACTTCCGGCTGTTCAACCTCAGTCAACATGCCTTTAAGAAGACTCACACAGCCCATTATCAGAATGATAGTAAAAGGCAGCGCGGCAATAATCGTAATGGATTGCAGTGCTTGAATGGAGTCTGTGCCACCAATCCATAGCATTACCATTGCAATAACGGCAGAAATTACCGCCCAAACGACTTTCTGTTTGATTGGTAGCTCGAGTTTACCACCCGCAGTCATGCTATCGACAACGATAGAGCCAGAGTCCAGTGTGGTTACAAAGAACACGATGATCAGAGCAACCGCAATCAGCGAAAGAATATTACCGATAGGGTAGGCATCAAGCATGTAGAACAAACTCAATGAGACATCGGTGATGCCTTGTTCCATACCAAGCAAGCCAACTTTGTCGATGATCTGTTGGATAGCGATGCCACCGAAGAATGACATCCATGCGGTTGTCACTATGGTTGGAATGACGAGAACACAGACAAGGAACTCACGAATGGTACGACCCTTTGAAATACGTGCTACGAACATACCGAAGAATGGCGCGTACGCTACCCACCAAGCCCAGTAGAATACCGTCCAGCCATGCAGCCAGGTGGTGTCTTCACGACCTGATGTCTGACTTAGCGGAATGATGTTTTTCACATAGCCTACGACCGATGTAGTGACGGAATCGAGCACGGTAGTGAAGTTTAAAATACCCATGAAGCCAAGGAAGACAAAGGCAATGATCATGTTCAGGTTACTGAGCACCTTAACGCCACCGTCCATGCCGCGAACGACAGAAACAATAGCTAATCCCATAATGGTCAAGATGATAGCAATCTGCAGCAATAAGCTGTTCTCTAGGCCAAACACGTGGCTGATACCACTTGCTGCTTGTGAGCCACCAAGACCAAGTGATGTTGCAAGACCAAACAAGATAACGAGAACCGCCATCACGTCGATAACGTCACCAACTCTTCCCCAAACTCTATCACCCAATAGTGGGTAGAATACAGAGCGCATTGAAAGTGGTAGACCTTTGTTATAAACAAAGTAAGCCAGCGATAGCGCTGTCATGCCATAGATAGCCCACGCGTGCAGTCCCCAGTGGAATACCGTTGCACCTAGTGCTGCTTCACGGCCCTCTGGGGTAAAAGGTTCTGCATTGAGAGGTGTTCCAAACCAGTTAGTAAAGAATGCAGTTGGCTCTGCAACACCCCAGAAGATAAGGCCAATACCCATGCCCGCGGCAAACAGCATTGAGATCCAGGATAAGGTTGAATAATCCGTCGTGGCGTTATCGCCACCTAAACGAATTTTGCCCAGTGGCGATAGGGCGATAAGTAGTGCGAAGATCAGAAGGATGTTCGCGCCCCACATAAAGACGAAATCGAATTTCGATAGCGCAGCGGCTTTTACCGCGTCGATGGCAGCTTTGGCGTCTGCTGGGGAAAGTACGAGAAGAGTGACGATAAAGAGGATAGATAAGCCCGCTGAAGCGGTGAAAACTGTATTGTGGACATCCATGCCCCACTTAGTGATGTTGTCTTGGCCGACTTGATAGTCAGTTGAATCGATACTGTATTTTTGAGATTTAAAACTCATAATTATGAGGTTTACATATTCGTTCACACGAATATAAAGACCAACTCCATGTTTAATGAATTACTGATTAGAATTCGAAAATCCTTTGTTTAAAGTAATCTTAATCAAAGGGTTATGATGAAATTATCCGTTTTACATCTAATCCTGAATCGGCGATTTTAACATAAAAAGGGCCCTTTGTGGGCGAGATGATGGATGGAAGCTGAAACAGAATGCATCCATATGCACTTAGTTCTGCATTAAAATACGGCGCTGTTATTGGTGAGTTTTCCCAAATATATCGTTTTACGAGAATTCAAATACTTAAGGAAAAAGCGCCAATTTAGAACAATATCTAGGCCGTTTAATTGACGACGAACGTCGCTTTTTTACACTCTCATCACATGTTTTACCTTACTTTTCCCGGCATTTGAGTGCATTTGAAATAGGAAACGATTACTCTAATGGCTCTGTTTAGGACATGCATCGGAACCATTGTGCAATCGAATCAACCAGCAGACGGATTAACAACGGCTAAGAATCCGTCTCGAAAACTCAAAAGAAGCATCGCTTTTGGTCTGCCCTTTATGGCAGCCTTTGCTTTTCTTCACAGCTTACCTGACTCAAACATGCAGGGTACTATTGAGCTCAATCTCAATGACTCACCCGTGGTAGCTGTACTCGCTGAAGAACCAGCGAAAGCCGAACTCCCTCCTAAGTTTGCTTATCTTGTGAAATCTGGTGATAGCCTAAGCCAGATCTTTGATCAGCTGGGTTTTCCATACAGTGACATGATGTCAGTGATGGAAACCGACTTGAACTTCCTTGTTCTTGATACGCTAAGACCCGGTGATCGTCTGCGCTTTTGGCAGGATGAAGCGACAGGTGCACTAAGTAAACTCGAAGTTAGTCGTAATGTCGCTGAAAAAGCGGTTTATGCGCGTCTAGACGATGGAAGCTATGAGTTCGAAGATATCTCTATCCCGGGTGACTGGGAGAGTGTCGCTATGGTGGGCAGTATTAACGGTAGTTTTTCTGCGTCAGCGAACAAGCTTGGACTGAGCCCTCGCGAAATCGATCAGGTAGTCACACTGCTAAAAGACAAACTTAGTTTTACCCGTGACCTTCGAGCAGGTGATCGCTTTGAGGTAGTGAAGAACAGCCAATTTGTTGAAGGAACGCCAACGGGTAACTCTGAGATCCAAGCGATCAAGATCTTTAACCGTGGCGCCATGTACTCGGCTTACTTGCATTCGAACGGTCAGTACTATGACGCGAAAGGGGACAGCTTGCAGCGCGCCTTTATGCGTTATCCCGTGAAGAACCATCGCATTACTTCGGGCTTTAATCCAAATCGCCGTCACCCAGTGACGGGGCGAGTTTCACCGCATAACGGTACCGACTTTGGCGTTCGTACTGGTACTAATGTCTACACCACTGGTGATGGCGTTGTGGCTATGGTGCGTAACCACCCGTATGCGGGTAAATACATCGTTATCGACCACGGCGGTCCATACAAAACGCGTTATCTTCACCTGAGTAAAATCTTGGTGAAGAAAGGGCAGAAAGTGACTCGAGGAACTCGAATCGGTTTGTCTGGTGCAACGGGTCGCGTGACGGGTCCACACCTTCATTACGAGTTGATTTCTCGTGGAAGACCAGTAAATGCTATGCGAGCTAACATTCCTATGGCAGACTCTGTCCCGAAAAACGAGCTCAAGCAGTTTATTGCGCGTCGTGATGAACTCGATGCCATGCTTGAGAAACAAGAGACCAAATTGGCTAGCCTATAATTGGCCAAATAACCATGGTGTAATGAATGCAACAATTAGAATTTCAGCTGCTGGTCATGCAGCTATGTGAGTTGAAAACACTTCCAGATGCGCTGAACAAGCTGAAAAGCTCTGAAAACCCAGAAATCAAAGAGGCAGCAGAGAGCCTAACAGGTCAATTTGCTTTGGCTACGGTTGACGGTGAAGAGCGTATCTATCACGTGTTTAACGATGTTGATGATAACGGTGAAGAGCAAGAGTACGCTGAGCACATCATGAACGAAGGTGATGATGTGATTAAGTTTGTCGCGTGGTTCTTCGATGTTATGTTCGAAATCAAACCAAGCGATACTTACAAAACAGCAGGTAAGACTTACCGTCAGCCTAAACGTTCTTAATCGACATGCTGTCAGAGCATTAAATCTGTTAGTTCGAAAGACAAGCGGCGTTCATTTTTGAGCGCCGTTTGTGATTTTATGGTCAGGCTCTAGGCAATTTGGTGTGGATGTGCAATGCTTTTTGTATGCCCCCTTCAACGAGGTTGCCATGGAAAGTAAAGAGACCGCGCAGACCAGTACTTCACAGTACGTCGTTTCTCAGCGTTTTGGTTTTGGTCCTAGAGTTGGCGATGCCAAACAGGAACCCGCGCTCAATGATCAGCTAAAAGCGACCCCCTACATTCACAAAGCCATTACTGAGTTACCGTCAACCACAGAAATGTTGGCGCATCTTGGTGATTTAAACCGCCGCAGAAAAGAAGCGACAACACCAGAAGAGAAAAAACTTTTCACCAAATCGAGCAATGCTTTCTTCCAAGAAAACTTCCAAACCATAGTTCACGCTAGAAATCTGCAAACCTTAACCACACCGCTTGGATTCCAAGAAAGGTTGATTCAGTTTTGGAGTAACCACTTCGCCATTTCAGCAGACAACAGACGTGTTCGCCCCATAGCTGCTGGTATCGAAAATGAGGTGATTCGCGAACTGTGGAGTATCGATTTCCCCTCTATGCTGCTTGCGGTTTGTCAGCATCCAACCATGCTGATGTATCTCGATAATTACCGCTCTATCGGGCCCAACTCAAAAGCGGGTCAAAAGCGCAATAAAGGCCTTAACGAGAACTTGGCGCGGGAGATTCTTGAACTTCATACCTTGGGCGTCGATGGCGGCTACTCACAAAACGATGTGATTGAACTTGCCCAAGGTTTAACTGGCTGGACAGTGAGTTTTAAAACAGATCGACCGGGGTATCAATTTGTTGATGCTATGCATGAGCCTGGTGCTATCAACGTACTGGGTAAGGTCTATGAGGAAGAGGGAGAGGAGCAAGCGATGTCTTGCCTTCGTGATCTAGCCAATCATGAAAACACTGCGAAGCATTTATGCAGCAAGTTGGTTCAACACTTCTATGGCTCAGGTCATCCTTCGCTGGTGGATGAGCTTACTAAAGTGTGGTTAGAGAATGAAGGGATGCTGATTCCTGTTTACATCACTTTAATTAACTCAACGCTCAAAAATAGCAGTCAACAGCTGAGATTTCGGACGCCTCAAGAGTGGTATTTTGCGGTACTTCGTAGTGCTGACTTTGAGCCCAATGCTCGCCAGATGCAGCAAATGCTACGTCAGCTTGGACAGCCGCCTTTCATGCCGGGATCGCCTGCAGGGTGGTCCGATAAAGACTCTGATTACAACTCCTCATCAGCACTTACCCAGCGTTGGCAAGTTGCGAACCAAATCGCCAAGCTAGTAGTGAGACAGTTGGAGCGCAGCAAACAAAATGTCGATGACAAACTGATTCAAATGACCCAGCGTCTTTACGGTAGTGAGGTGGATGAGCACGTTCTTACCGCCATGGATAAAGCGCAGGATCCCACGTCGAAATTGGTGGTGCTGTGGATGAGTCCACAGTTCCAATACAGGTGAGTACTATGGCAACGAGACGAGACTTTATCAAAGGCATGGGGGCAGCATCTTTAGTCACCATGTTGCCCAACTTGTCATTGGCTTCTACTCAGAGCCCGAATGTGTTGGTGTGGATAACACTGCGCGGCGCAATGGATGGACTAAACGTGGTGGTGCCCAGTTTCGATGAGGATTACTACAACCTCAGACCTAACATCGCAATAAGTAAGGATCAGCTCCAGCCATTAAGTGACGGCTTTGGATTGCATCCAGCTCTCAAGAATGTCTATCAATGGTACCAACAAAAGCAAGCTGGCTTTGTGCACGCCTGTGCAACGGGTTATCGGGAGCGTTCTCACTTTGATGGTCAAAAGGTGCTTGAGAACGGCACTACCGACCCATTTGGTCCGATTGGTTGGATGAACCGATTCTTAGCGACACAACACTCACAACAAGCGATAGCAATAGATTCGGGCATGCCTCTGATAGTGCAAGGGGATGTTAAGGTCAGCAGTTGGTTCCCCCATAAACTCAAAGCAGAAGAGGAACAAAGCCTATTGCTGGCTGAGTTATTCCAAAATGACGAGACCCTATCAGCAAACTTCGAAGAGAGCATGAAGCTTGAATCGATGACCAGCGGAGGCAGTCAGAATAAGCAGTTTAACAATTTGATGCGTCAAGCGGGTAAGTTTATCAGCTCACCACAGGGACCCAATATCGCGGTACTAGAACTGGGCGGATGGGACACCCATTCAGGACAAGGAACGACAAATGGTCGCCTTGCTTCT
Source organism: Vibrio sp. KUL80 (assembly GCF_059725495.1). Classification (NCBI taxonomy): domain Bacteria; kingdom Pseudomonadati; phylum Pseudomonadota; class Gammaproteobacteria; order Vibrionales; family Vibrionaceae; genus Vibrio; species Vibrio sp. KUL80. The sequence continues at coordinate 680,442 of NZ_AP045842.1, read as the reverse complement.
CAGTTGACTAAGTTAGACAAAGGGCTTGATGCACTCAAACAAGCCTTAGGCGATAAATGGCAATCAACCGTGGTGATCGCAGCTAGTGAATTTGGTCGGACTGCAGCAGAAAACGGCACCAAAGGGACTGATCATGGTACAGGCAATGCCATGTTTATTATGGGTGGGGCACTCAAGGGCTCAGATGTCGTTACCGACTGGCCTGGACTCGCTGAAAGTGAACGATATGAAGGTCGTGACTTGCAACCGACGACCGACATGCGCTCAGTGCTCAAAACCGTGCTTAGCCAACATATGGGGGCTGACGAACAAACCCTACAGCAAGTGTTCCCTGATGCACCTCAACCAGCGGACTTAGGTAAGTTGCTTGGATAATGCGTTAATCTGAATTGCTGGCTCCTCTGTACCACATAACTTTGCGAGCCCAGTAACACTGCTTGTCGATAAGCGTGTTACTTGGGCAAATTCATGTATAATTCCAAGCAACACTTCCCTAGGAGCGCACGCCTACATGAACAACTAACTCAATTTCGAACGTTTTATACAAGTAACTTTTGAAATCGCAGAGTTAGTGGGCGTTGGCTCGTTCTATATTCCTGTCTACCTATCAGGACATTGCTATTTATCGCGACATTGTCGTATGTGATGCCATGCGTCTCATGCTCTGCCAAGGAGGATGTATGACTGCAATTCATGCTATTTCATTATCAAAACAATTTTCTGACGGTCACGATCTGTTTCACGACCTCTCTTTTATCATCCCTGTTGGCGTGAATGCCTTGGTTGGGAAAAATGGCTGCGGCAAAAGCCACTTAGCGTTAATGCTGGCGAAACAATCCCAACCCTCAAGTGGAAGCGTTGAGTGGGGAAACCACATCAAGTCAATTGGTGTTTACCGTCAAGAAGAGTCACAAGATGAACTGGATTGCTCTATCGCTGCTTACCTAGGTGTTGAGAACAAGCTCAAAGCTCTTAAGCAGATTTCACGAGGTTCAACCGACAATCAGTGGTTTGATCTTATTGCCGATTCAGATTGGCAGCTCGAGCAAACATTGACGGAGCTATTGGAGTCACTGCGGCTGCCTACTGACCTAAGTACCAAACTGCGCCATTTAAGTGGAGGACAACGGGCAATCATCAGGCTCTATCGTTTGCTTAACCAAGAGCACGATGGATGGATCCTCGATGAGCCAACCAATCACTTGGATACCGAGCACATAAGTTGGTTAGTGGAAACGCTAAGGCAGCGACAGGTACCTATCCTAGTGATCAGCCATAACATTTCCTTTCTCGAGCAAACTGACCGTATTTTCGAGCTTAGTCGCTTGGGAATTACCTGTTTCGGTGGTGGTTATCAGGGATATATAACCCAAAAAGAGGAGAAGCTTGCGGCGATCAACAAGATGGCAAAAACGTTAGAGAAAGCCCGCAAAGTCAAAGTAGAGAAAGCGCACCGTCGAGATCTTACGATGCAAAGGCTAGCGAGTCGGGGCGAGAAGCAGCGGGCGTCTGGTAGCCAGCCGAAGATATTGATGGATGGCAAGAAACAAGGCGCACAACTCGCCAATTCGGCGGTAAAAGCGCAGAATGAGCGACAAATGGCTGAGCTCGACCAAAAAATACAGGATGTAAAATCGCAACTTGAGCAACTCAAGCCACAAAAATGGTATACCAGCGAGGTTCAGTCGACAGGGAGAGTTAAGGTTCACTTTGAAGGCTTTTATCATGAGCGAATAGAGTCAGAGCCTATTACTGCTCAGATATTTTCTGGTGAGCATGTTTGGCTCAAAGGCGCTAACGGCTCTGGAAAGTCCACCTTGCTGAAGCTACTTTTGAAAGCAGAGCATCACTCAAGTGTCGATGAACGTTTAACAGTTAATGGAGTTTGCTTTTATCTCGACCAGTATTTCTCTTTCTTGGAATCTGATGTCTCCATATTGGACGCAGTGTGTACGCACTGTGAATCCCTAAACATTCCACAGGCACGAACGCTACTTGCTGGTATAGGTTTTCGGCGTGAGTCGGTGCACCAAAAGGTATTGGATCTCAGTGGTGGAGAAAAAATGAAGCTCGCAATGCTTATTGCCTCTCATCAAACCCAAGCCTCAATCTTGTTGTTGGATGAGCCAGATAACCATCTTGATTTGGAAGCTAAACAGCAACTTGTTAAAGCCATCAATGGCTATACAGGGGCTGTCATAGTTGTCAGTCATGATGTTGGGTTTATTAGGCATTTGACGATTCACAAAACAATAGAGCTAGGTTAGCGAGCCAGCACTATACTCATTTCATCTTTTGACGATCGCGGATAGGAGAAGTGATGAAGTTAATAAGATTATGGTTTGGACTCGCTATTGTAATCAGCAGTAGCGTTTTAGCGTCAACCCCGGCTACCGATGATGGGCTAGTCCGAGTTAAAAGTACGCACGATGTGTCGATGACAGCAGATAAACTGATTGGTCTGCTGGAAAGTAAAGGCATGACCATTTTTACCCGCGTTAAGCATTCAGATTCGGCGAAAAAAGTGGGAGTAGAGTTAAGACCTACTGAGCTCATCATCTTTGGTAATCCTAAGGTAGGATCCCCATTGATGGCTTGTAGCCAAAGTGTCGCTATCGACCTTCCGCAAAAGGCGCTGATCATGGAAGACGATCAAGGAGAGGTGTGGCTTGTTTATAACAGCCCAAGCTATCTTGCTGCGCGACATCACATAGAAGGGTGTGACAAAGTGCTTAGCAAAATCGAGGGAGCACTCGCCAATTTTGCTAAAGGTGCAACGCAGTAACGTACCTCTAGAAAATACACGCTTAAAGCAACGCTAAAAAGGGAGCACTTTGTGGTGCTCCCTTTCTGTTATTCGCCTGCCACCAAATGCTTCTTGGTACGGATGCTAGCGATAAACATGTAGATAGCAGTTGCCATCATGGTTGCTAGTAAGTATGCCATAAGCCCTTGCGTGCCATTCATAAACCAGTCAGCAATCATTGGGCCTGCCACTGAACCAATACTGTAGCAAAACAGCATCACCTGCGTAGCGGAGACAATGAAGCTCTCGTCCAGTTTGTCGCAGCCAAGATTAATGGCGATTGGGTAGAGCGCAAAGGTTGCCATGCCTATCAAGAATAGACTGATTGCCAACACACTTAAGTCGTCGCTTAGGATCACCAGCCCCACACCAAACACACCGAGTAGACAGAAAAGACCCATCAACGGCGTACGTCCTGCTACTTTAATCAATGCTGGAACCATGGTTTGCACTGCCATACCACCAAGAATAACCAGTGCCATCAGCGCGCTTAGGTTCGTTTGTGACACCTCACGGTGCGTCAACTCGACTGGCATCAAACCGTAGATTGAACCCAGCGTTAGACCCGAAACGATACAACCAATGATCGCTGCATGGTTAAGCTTTGCAACCTGCTTAAGCGACAAGGTTGTGGAATGCGCACTTTGCGGCTGCTGAGTTGGAACAAACATCAGTACCATAATCGCTGCGCTCAGCATTGAGAGTATCACGACGAACGGTATACTGCCTTCGATACCAATAAAACCAATGCCAAGTTGACCAAGTGCCGAACCGCCATAAAGCGAGCCCATATAGAGCCCCAAGCGTTTTGCGCGGCTTGACTCATCACCGACTAATAGCCAGGACTCGACGATGACAAAGACACCTGCAACCGCAATACCAGCAATAAAGCGAGCAACCAACCATACTCCTGCCACTGGGACTAGAGGTAGAGTGATGATGGTCGCGATAAACAGCGCCAAACAAGCAATAAATGCGACGCGGTGACCGACATGTTTTACCGCAGGTTCAATGACTACCGCACCAACTAGCAGACCCGCATAAAACACACTCGCCAACCAACTTGCGTTGCTCGCGTCTATGCCATACTGATTCAACATCAAAGGGATCAGACTCATGAGATAGCCCGATGCCACGGCATAAAGTGATAGCGCAATAACAGGAACTTTGAAACCAGTTTTTACTGCGAAATCAGTTGTGTTTTCCACTAGCGGAGCCTCCAAATTTAGTCGTGGGAAATCAAGAAAAAGAAAGATTTGATGAAGTTTTCGCCGCGACTATGAGGCTTTAAGAGGGGTGAGTAAAACGAAAAAAAATGATCTTCACGATAAAAGAAATTTATCGATGTTCTTAGAAAGGGGGACAGCGAGTAAGGGGATTAACTGACTGAAACTGAATTATACTGTTTTTGGTGATTAAGTTCATCGGACTGGACAACTTTGTTTCTACCAGAGGCTTTTGCTTGGTAGAGCGCTGAGTCTGATTCGAGAATAAAATCGTGAAGCTCGATTGACTCAGTGGCAGGTTGGAAGCAAGCACCTGCACTGATGGTGACCGATGTATTGTGTTCGGAGAGAGCGAGTCTTTCGGTTTGTTGGCGGACCTGCTCTACTACTTCGATAAACTGCTTTTTAGAGTCGAAAATTCCAATCAGAACGAACTCCTCCCCTCCAAAGCGGCCTGCAAAGACAGTACTAGAGGCGTGCATCTTGATAAGATTGGCTACTTTGACAAGAACCTCATCACCAAATAAGTGGCCATAGGTGTCATTGAATTGCTTGAAATGGTCAACATCAAATAGAGCAACACCGATGGACTGCTGACGGATAAGTGCCGTGTATTTAAGACCGACAAAGCGCTTTTCGTATTCGCGTCTTCGATAAAGTCCCGTTAGATTGTCGAACTTTGCGTGTCGCGTCAGCTGCTTTTCTGCCTGTGTAAGCTTAGCGATAAGTTGGGTGTGCTCGAAGTGTTCATATAGCCTCGAGGTCGCGATGTCTGACTGATGAGTATTGAAAAACACAAAGTGAAACATGCCAAAGATAAAGACCAGCCCAATAAGATACCAACCCTCACTAAACGCATAGACCGTTGGCAAGCTAAACACAGCAATAAAATAGCCGATGTAACTGGTCTTGCTGTAAGAGAGATAAGAGTAGCCATGAAACGCAACGGACGCAGCAACAAGCAGTGAAGCAATGGTGACTTGAAAGTTGTTTTGCGAGAAAGCAAGCCATATCCCAATACTCCAAACAAAGCCGTTCAGTATTGGTGAGGCTGCAAAAATAAGATCAAAACGACGGCTGGTAGCCGTTAGAGAGTCGAGCTTTTTAATGGCCGATTGAATAGAAAGATGACGAAGCCATATGACACAACACATGCAAGCATACCAAGCGAAAAGCTCACTGCTCAGGTCTGTAGTTAAGAACAGAAGTACAGCGAACAGCGCGCCCATGATGGCATGGTTTTTTACCGCATGACGAAACAGCGCTGCCGTTCGAAGATAGCGTTCTTTGTATACACGTAGTTGGATTGAGTCCATGGGCCATTAGCTTCCTGTGCTTTATCACTTTTGATAGCACTGTGCTAATAAAGTTATCACTTATATTGGAACGCGCATATTATATTTGCTGCAAGATGTGAAGGCTTTCGGCATATCATGTGCTTACGCGCACGGTTTTATAGAATAGTGGGGAAAAATCCTACTTATAGAGTTGGCAAGCTAGGTTGGAGTTTGTAGCTCAACATCGATTTAATGGACTCAACTTAGTAAAGCTCGCCGCGACTTGGCGGCAAGATTCATGATCACGATGCTTGGATGCAATAGAAGGCGTTATATCTTGAAGAAGTTAGTCGCGAACTTATAGTTCTCCCAACGGTGCTTCACATTGGAGTACTCAAAAATCTCACCATCATCAAGGTACACTACCTGCTCTACATTGACGAGCGGCTCACCTTCAGCGATCCCAAACTGCTCGGCGTAAAACGCACTCGCTTTAACGACTGAAATTTCCATCGTCGAACTGTGTATTTTTAGACCAAGTTTATCGGTAATAAAGCTGTAGATGGAGTCCTCGGCATGCTCTCTTTTTAAACCTAAGATGATACTGATCGGCATATAGGTTTCTTCCAGTGAGGATGCGATGCCGTCAATGATGCGCAGCCTGGTGGTGTTATAGAGCATATCTTCTACGTCGCAGTTAAGACGCTTGGCAACATGTTCGTCGGCGGGTACGACCTGAAACTCGAGCACCTTAGTTTCTACGGATTGACCGTTAGCAATAACATTAGCTTTGGTCCCATGCAGGTGAGCATAGCCAGCATTACCTAATGGTCTTTTTACAAAAGAGCCAGAGCCACGTTTGCGCACGACCAAGCCTTCCGTTACCAAGATATCCAGTGCTTTTTTGATGGTCAGTTCACTACAACCGAACTCTTCAGCAAACTCGCTGCCGCCAGGGAGCTTTTCGGTGGTGCTGTATTCCCCAGACAGAATGCGCTGCTTGATTGCTTGATAGATATCAGAGTATTTCGCTTTGGTGGTCGCCATGCTTTGGAGTTTGCTCATAAGTAAATGATTTTGGTCATAGTATGACAAAACCGAGATGAGTAAAAACAATAGCGTGCTTTTGTTGATAATTGTTTGCAATTTGTACGGTGATTCACAGCTTAGGTATAAGCCATAACAAAGAAGCGGCGTGAAAGGGCTCTTTCTTGCGCTATGACAATAAAATCGCAACTGACTATGAAAACGATATTGATTCCCATTTAAGACTGGGTGATAATGAGTTTGTCTAATATAACCATAAAATATATAAGGAAATGGGAATGAGTCAGTCCTTTGGTTTCGTCAAGCGTTTGGCGTTAACAGCAGTCGCAAGCCTAGCGTTGGTTGCTCAAGCAGGCGCTGTTACTATTCAGCACTTTAAAGGAACGAGTGAATTTGACGGTACGCCGAAGCGTGTTGTTGTTCTGGGTAATGGTAGTTTGGATGTGCTGGACCGTATCGGTGTCAAACCTGTAGGTGCTCCTCATTCACTTCTCCCCGAATATCTAGCTGATTACAAACAAACGACGGGGAATACTGGCTCTGTTGGTGAACCCGATTTTGAAGCCATTTTTACGTTGAAGCCAGATGTCATTATCGCTGAAAACCGCATGCTTCGTGTTTATGATGACCTAAACCAGATCGCTCCAACGGTGATGTTCTATGTCGACAACGGTCAATATTGGCAAGATGCACAAAAGAACTGGCGTATGCTAGGTAAGTTGTTCGATAAAAAAGATGAAGTGGAAGCGCTAATCGCTGAAACTCAGCAGCAACTTGACGATGCTTCATCAAAAGTAGCAGAAGAGAAATTGAACGCCTTGATGTTGATGAATAACGGTAGCAATGTTGCCATGTTCAATAAGGGAAGCCGTTTTTCTATCGTTTTTGATGACTTTGGTTTTGCTGAATCGAGCAGTAAAAATGTCGCTCCAATTGAAGGCGCTCACGGAAACCTCATTTCATTCGAGTATGTTGCAGATGCTCAGCCGGAAGTCATTTTTATTCTGGATCGCGAGCAAGCCATAGGTCGAAGTGCTGGTAAGGCACAAGAGCTGTTCAACAACCCATTAGTTAACTCCACGCCTGCTGCGAAAAACAACAAGGTTGTCTACATCGATCCAAACGCTTGGTATATCTCTGGCGGCGGTGTGACTGCTACGCAAACCATGATCAGCGATATCGATAAAGCGCTGAACTAATCAGATAAGTTAATGAAAGTCTCTGCTGGCATCTGGCGGAGGCTTTTCCTGTTTAGAATTCCTTTTAAGCCCATCTTTGTAATGACCATTCAAAAATACATTCTGGCAAGTGCGCTGCTCATTGGATTGGCAGTCTGCTCTCTTATTCTTGGCGCGGCTTCTGTTTCACTCGTGGATCTATTTCGTGGTGATGAGCATGCCTATTCCATCTATGTTGTCAGTCGTGTACCTAGACTGCTTGCCATTATCCTCGCAGGTGCCGGTTTAAGTGTTGCGGGTCTGATTATGCAGCAGATCGTGCAAAACCGATTTGCGTCTCCATCGACCACGGGCACTATCGACTGTGCGCTATTAGGCTATGTGGTTGGGCTTATTTTCCTTGGCGGAGCAAGCCAATGGTTACATCTCGGAGCCATCTTTTTCTTTGCCGTTGCGGGTACACTGATTTTTGTACGCTTTTTACAAAGACTGCAATTTAAGAATGCGGTGCTAGTTCCGCTCATAGGCATCATGTATGGCAACGTAGTTTCCGCGTTGACCACATTTATTGCTTACAAGTATGACTTAGTTCAGACCATGTCCTCGTGGACGGTGGCGAATTTCGCCAGCGTGTTGCAGGGCAATTACGAGATTCTCTATCTCGCCGTTCCGGCCTGTCTTTTGGCGTATTTTTACGCGCGCCAATTTAGTGCTGCGAGTGTGGGTGAAAGCTTTGCAAAGAACATCGGTTTGGATTACCAAAAGATTGTGTTCATTGGCGTTATCTTGGTGGCAGTAAGTTCGTCTACCGTGGTGATGATCGTCGGTGTTATCCCATTCCTTGGTCTCATCGTTCCTAATATTGTGTCGTTGTTTATGGGCGACAACATGAAGCGGATATTGCCTTGGACAGCCTACTGGGGTGTTATCTTGGTGCTTGCTTGCGACATCCTAGGTCGTCTCATTATTTTCCCTTACGAAATGCCTATCTCGATGATCATCAGTATTTTTGGTGGTGCGGTGTTTATTTATCTGGTGTTAAGGGAGAAGCGCAATGCGTGATTCGTTAAAAGTCTCTTTGCTCATAGCAGGTTGTTTGGCCATTATTGCGTGGTTTATCGGTCAAGGACTGACGGCGGATAATTATCAGTTTTTCCTATCGCGCCGTATTCCAAAAGTGTTGGCGATTGTGCTAGCCGCAGTAGCAATCTCGGCTTCTTCTTTGGTGTTTCAAACCATCACTAACAACCGTATTTTGACGCCTTCTATATTGGGCTTTGATAGCTTGTACCTTATGGTGCAAGTACTTATGGTGGTTATTCTTGGCAGCACCAGTTTTTGGGTCATACACGCAATGAGTAACTTTTTGCTTTCGACTTGTGTGATGATTGGCTTCTCACTGCTGCTGTTTCATTTCTACTTTAAACGCAAAGACAGCAATGTGTTTACTTTGCTGCTGATTGGTATTGTTTGCGGAAGTCTATTTAGCAGCGTGACAGGGTTCTTGACCATGCTGGTGGATCCGAATGAGTTTGCCAGTATTCAAAACTCCATGTTCGCGAGTTTCAATAATGTGAATGCCAAGCTGGTGTATTGGAGCCTTATCCCGCTATTGCTCTGCTTAGCTATCTTGTTCTATTACGCCCCTAAGCTTGACGTGCTTTGGTTGGGTACGGATAACGCGACCAGTTTGGGTGTGAATACTCAGCAGCTAACCCAACGGGTGATGATTCTGATCACCATTATGATCGCTATCTCGACTGCGTTGGTTGGTCCTGTTCTTTTCTTTGGACTCATAACAGTGAGCTTAACCCGTGAAATGTTTAGCCATTACCAGCATCGATTCCTAATCATAGCGAGCAGTTTATTAGCGGTATTTTTACTCGTAACGGGTCAGTGGTTTGTCGAAAAAGTCCTGGCATTTGAAACGACGATCAGCGTCATTATCAATCTCGTTGGTGGGTCCTACTTCCTGCTCTTATTACTAAGAAACAGAATTAATTAAGAGGTATAACAGTGATTAAGTTAACAGGTCTAAGTAAAAAATACGGCAAAACCTTCGTGGTTCAAGATGCCGATGCGCTGTTTCCGAAGGGAGAGGTCACGTCGATCATTGGTCCTAATGGTGCGGGTAAAAGTACACTACTGTCGATGGCAAGTCGCTTGACCGAGAGTGACGCTGGTGAAGTGGTCATTGGTGATAAGCTGCTTGCACAGTGGGATACCAAGGAGCTTGCCAAGCATCTGGCTGTCCTTCGCCAATCGAACAACATTAACATGCGATTTACTATCCGCGAGCTGGTCTCTTTTGGTCGTTTCCCTCACTCTGGTGGGCGTTTGACCTCGGAAGATAACGAGATCATTGACCAAGCACTCGGGCATTTAGGAATCGAAGAGATTCAACACAAATACCTTGATCAACTGAGTGGTGGTCAGCGACAAATGGCGTTTATTGCGATGGTCGTTGCTCAGGATACCGATTACGTGTTTCTTGATGAGCCATTAAACAATCTCGATATCAAACACTCAGTGGAAATCATGCACACGCTCCGTCGTTTGGCGCATGACTTCAACAAAGCGGTGGTGATTGTTATCCATGACATTAATTTTGCCTCATGCTACTCGGACAACATCGTCGCGATGAAGAAGGGTAAGGTCATCAAATCTGGTAGTGTCGAGGAAGTTGTTCAGCAAGAGACAATGGAAGCCATCTACGAGATCCCATTCGATATTCGCGAAGTGGATGGGCGTCGCGTGTGTCTCTATTTCAATAGCTAACTCCCTTTTTCAGTGTCTTTTGAAGGAGCCGACGTGGCTCCTTTTTTATTTGGCATGTCAATGTCCTTATTTTGATGTTTTCTGTATTTATGTTGTTAATGGGTAAGTAAGTTCTTACTCCATAATGCGTCCCATGTTAGAGATTAATGAGGACACAATATGAAAACGAAACCGTCGTTATGGCTGATGGTGGTCATGCTGATGTTTCCACAGATAGTGGAAACCATTTATAGCCCAGTATTGGGTTCAATCGCACAATCATTTGCTGTTAGTTACGCACAAGCTGCACAAACTCTATCAATATACTTTTCGGCTTTCGCAGTTGGCGTTGTTGTTTGGGGAGTATTAGCAGATAAGTGGGGGCGACGCCCGACAATGCTATTGGGTTTGTTTATCTATGGCGGAGCAGCACTTGTTGCTATGAAAGCCGATAACTTCACCACTGTGATGTTAGCGAGGACTGTCAGTGCATTCGGTATTGCGGTCGGCTCTGTGGTAACTCAAACCATGCTGCGTGATGTTTTTCGTGGCGAAGAGCTAGCAAAAGTATTTAGCCTAATGGGGATGGGTATTTCCATCAGTCCCGTACTTGGAATGTTGTTGGGTGGTCACCTATCGCAAGCAGGTGGGTATCAGTACGTGTTCCTTGCCTTGTTTGTGATGGCTCTAGGACTCTTCGTTTATAACCTAGTTAAGCTGCCAGAAACACAGCAACAAAAACAGCCGCTACAACTCTGTAGTTTGAGTGGTCGTATGATTAAGGATGTAAAAATTTGGCAATCTGCCATTTTGGTTGCACTGTATAACGTGGCTCTATTTTCCTACTACCAGCTAGGTGCATTTCGCTTTGCAGAGCTTGGTTTTAACGCTCAGCAGTTTGGTTATAGTGGCATTGTTTTAGGCTTAGGTACGCTTGTGGGAAGCCACGTAAACAAAGCGATGCTATCGAGAAGCTTTTCTCAGCGAACGTTATTAGGTGTGGCAACCCTGCTTCTTGCTGTGGGCTCGATTGGCGTATTTGCTATGCTCGACTCAATCTGGTTTGTTGCGCCTATGATGTTCGTCGTCATGTCATTCGGAATTGCGATTCCAAACGTGCTTAGTGTTGCGTTGACCGATTACAAACAGCAAGCGGGCAGTGCCGGTGCCGTGTTTGGTTTGATGTACTACCTAATGATTGGTGGAGGTTTAGGCTTAGCAGGAATAATACAAGATCTAGGTACTGTTCTGCTCGGCTGTAGTGTACTGGCGATGGTTGTCACAATGAGCGGTAAAAAGCACTAAGGCAAAGGTAAGGCGACTAAGAAGCTCTCTGCGTGGCGGAGAGCTTTTTTACTTTTAGTCCTCGGTTTGTAAATAGTGGTATTTCGTCCATAACTCGATAATATTATTGATCGAATTAGACTAAAACGAGCGAGGTAATTCGTGGCTATCATTGATGAAACCACTCGGTTTGATGCTGACAGTATTGAGAATCCGGTTGTGGGTATTGCTGCTACCGTCGGGACTCATGACTCTGGTATGCACCATCATCGAAAGCATCAATTACTATTCGCTGCCTCAGGTTGTATGTCGATATCTCTTGATGGTGCAAAGTGTATATTGCCACCAACACGTGCTGCTTGGATCCCAGCAGGGGTTGAACATTATGCGAAAATGAGCCATGTGGTGGCGTATCGTTCCCTCTACTTTGATTCTGAGCTTTGTGTTGATGTTCCTGATATGGTCACCGTGTTCTCTGTTAACCCTCTACTTAGAGCGCTTATTGAACGCATGGCGTTTTGGGAGTGGGAAAAACCACAAAGCGAGCAAGTGAACATGACGGCGTTGTTTTTCGAAGAACTGAGTGCTGCACCCAAAGAGAACATGGCACTGCCGCTGCCGAGTGACAGACGGTTGCAGCGATGGTTAGATGGAGTGGTAGGAGAGCACTATCTGCCACAGCCGCTTAGCCAGGTTGCCACTAAGGTCGGTGCTAGCGCTAAGACAGTCACGCGTATCTTTACTAAAGAAACGGGAATGCCTTATCAATCTTGGCGTCAGCAATGGCGATTATTGATGGCGGTTCAACATCTTTCAGAAGGGAAGAGTGTGGCAGATACCGCCAGTGAGCTCGACTTCTCTAGTGACAGTGCGTTTGTCTCTTTTTTTCGGCAGCAAACGGGTGAAACACCGGGCAAATACACGGGACAAGGACAGTAAAGTTGGAATGCATTGTTGAGATGATAAACTATTGAGATGCACTCATTTGTTCAAAATCAGTATGTCCAATACAGACTCTAAGCCGTTCACCGAGCAGCACCTTCAAAACACACTAGAAAAAATAGTGTCTCATCCGCTGTTCTATTCGTCCCCCAAGCTAGTTGCGTTCTTGCGGTATATTGTGGAGAAGGCAGAGGCTGGATTAGGTGACGAGCTGACACAGTATGGTATTGCCACCGAATTGTTTGGAAAGCCCACTAGTTTCGATCCATCTAGTGATCCTATGGTGCGAATGCTTGCAACCAAGTTAAGAAAATCTCTCGCGGTCTTCTTTGAGGATAACCTTAACTGCGAGGTGAAGATAGACCTGCCAAAGCGAAGCTACACGCCAATATTGTCTTTAAATGGCAGCTACTTACCAGAGCCAACACTACCTGATACTCATTACCCAACCATCGCGGTTTTACCTTTCTCTCTTACAAGCCAAGACGAATTATGCGTGGATCTGACAAACTCACTGCAAGAAGAGTTGAACCACGCTTTGAGTCGCTTTGATCAATTGGCGGTACTCTCTCCGCTTCGGATTCAAGAAGTATCAGAAGGATCAATATCGCTTAGCGAACTGCGTCGTTTGCTCGGGGCTAGGTACGTGATTTCAGGCTCGGTGAGACGAAATAGCATGTCTACTCGCATAACCATTGCGTTGAGTGAGACCGATCAGGGGATCCAAATATGGAGCGAACGTTTTGAGTTGATGGGTGAACTTGGTTCGCTTGGGGAACAAGAGCGCATAGTACAAAAGATGGCAACCAAGATTGGTTCCTCATATGGCGTTATCTCGATGCATGAGTTTCAAGCCATAAAGCACCACAACAAGACGGTGTTGAATGACTATCAAGCCAGGCTTTTTTATCTTGAGTATCTCACGAAAATGAGCCAAGAAAGTTTGCAGGACATGATTGCGCTATACGAGGAATTGACCTTAGAGCGCTATGCCAATGATGCACGAATGTTGGCGACGTTGGCACAGTTATATTGTGACGCTTTGTTGTTTGGCATTATGGACCAACAGCAAGTGATTGAGCGTTGTGAAAAGCTGGTAGCAAAAGCTCTGGATTTCTCCCCACATGATAGTGAAGTGATTTTGGCTCAAGCTTGGTGGGCGCTACTGACGAACAACGAACAAAAAGTAAAGAGTTGCGCAGAGCGTATTATTCAACTTAACCCAAATTCACACTACACCATAGGTGCTGCAGGTTGGCTGGTTTGTCTGTCGGGTAATTTTGACTACGGCATTCGAATTCTGACTGATCTGTTGGGTAAAGATGAGTACTTCCCAAACTGGCTCAAACTGAGCCAAGCGCTGAATGCGATTCGACAGCAGGATATGGATGCGGCTTTGCAAAGCATCGAGTTGTTTTACGTGGAAGGCAATGTACTGCAAACCATTCTATTGGCGTTAATTTATCAAGTGACAGGGCACTACGCGTTTGCTGAGCAGCATTGGAGTGAGGCGAATGGCATGGTATCAGAGCTTCCGAGGATCTCTGAACAATTATTGAAAGTGATGATTCTGGATGAATCACTGTGCGAAACACTTGAGAAAGCACGGCAAATACTCGTGCGATAGTGACGGGAACTGTATTAACAACGTATTGAATAGTCTCGTTTTTTATTTTAACGTAAGCTGCTTAATTTACGTATTTTACTAAAGTAAAGTGTACCCCTTGTTACTGTTGAGCCATGAATTGTTACGTTAGTATTGCCATATCAACCAAGTAGAGAGGCAATATCATGTCTAACATCAAAAAGTGGCCTGCAATCGACCCAGAAAAAGTAGCAAAGTATAAGCACATTTGGGAAAACGTATCTGCAGCAGATAACCTAGATCCAGAAGTCGCGGCTTATCTAGCTCGCGTTAAAGAGCAAGGTGGCGGTAAAGGCATCGAACAGATGAGCTTTATCAACAAAGACTACCTAGGTTTCTACCAAGCGCCATTCTCTCAAGATCTAGATAACACTGATGTTGTTATCTACGGTATGGGCATTGAGAAGTGTTCTCCTACTGGTTCTTCACACAAATTCGCACCACAACGCCTTCGCCACCTAAGTAAAATGGGTATGGGTACGGTTGGTGACAATGGTGAGATCCCATTCGAATGGTGTCGTGTTTCAGATTACGGTAACTGGGACAGCCTAGGCCAGTTTGAGCTGAAAGCAGAAGTTGAGCAGCTCACTGAGCTTCTTCACCACATGGTTGTTGAAAAAGATTGTACGCCACTTATCTTCGGTGGTGACCACACAATCCCGTACCCAACAATGCGTGCACTAGGTGAGAAGTACGGTCCACTTCGCGTTATCCACTTCGATGCGCACTACGACCTATCAACGCGTGCTGACTTTGATTACCCATACACATCAGGTCACTGGCTACCAAAACTGTACTCTGAAGGTCTAGCGGATCCAGAGCGCACGGTTCAGATTGGTATGCGTGGTCGTCAAACGGCGCTGGTGAAAGGTAACCACATCGCATTTGGTACCACTGGCTTCACGACTAACGAAGTTTACGAGCAAGGCGTGGATGCAGTAGCAGACAAGATCATTGAACTTTGTGGCGATGGTGGTCCGGTTTACTTCACGTTTGACCTAGATGCACTTGATACTGCGTTCTGTCGTTCAAACTCGAGCCCAGATCCATTCGGTCTGACTCACCTTCAGGTTTACGACATCATCCGTAAAGTGAAGGCTTCAGGTAAAGTACGCCTTGTGGGTGCTGATATTGCAGAATACACGCCAGACACAGATCCAACAGATAAAGACGGCATCATCGCAGCTGGCTTTGGTTGGGAACTACTTTGCTGGCTAGCAGAAGAGCGTAAGAAAGAAAACGGCGGCGAAAACCGTCACACAGTATGGCACCAAGCATTTGGTTCTGTATCGCTTTAATTACGTTTACTGATAACGTTTGATTTAAAGCCCCAATCGCTATGCGGTTGGGGCTTTTGTTTTTGCTAGTAGCGGTAGGATAGGGTGACAAAGTGGACCCGGTTTGAATCATACTGCCCGTTGGGTCTGAAGAATTGGTAGTCGCTTGAGGTGATTTCCCCTTGTCCTAGATTTTGATATTGATAGGCAACGCCAACTTTTGAACCTGAGCTCAACTGCTTTTCTGCACCTAAACCAATGCGCCATTGCTCATCAAGTGGGACGAGCGTATCTCGTTGGTGTGCCTCGACAGGGCTCGAGTCATAGCTTACGCCTGAATAGTAGAGCCAAGCGTCTCGAGTATATCGGATGGCAACGCCGGTACTGAATGTATCTTGATAGCCGTCATCATAATTACTCCACGACTGCCAACCGACGTTCGCTTGCAATGTGACGTTCTCGCTCAACGCTTTACTGATCCCCAAATCGAGGCTCGCGGGCCAGTTGATGGCGGCGTCACCGATCAAGTTGTGGTCGGTACTCACGCTGTGCTGGGTGCTATGAATGTAATTAACTCCGAGATTAATGGTATCGGTGGCTTGATAAAAAGCCGATAGACCAAAGGTGGGGCTAATACTATCCCCTTTGATATCACCGCCCTTGGTGACCATCTGAAGTGAGGCGTACTGTGCAATCACACTTGCGCCAAGTGCAAGACGCTCAGTCACTTGATGACTTGCAGCGGCCGTTAGATTGACGACAGAGATCTTATTACTTTCGAGAAGATTCAGTGGGTTTGCCGATACACCATTGGAGTAATCGACGCCCAATCCACCGGGTGAATGAAGCGATAAACCAACGACGCTATCTTCGTTTAGTCGAAGCGCATAGGAAAGGCTCGGAACCCACAACGCGCCACGGCTTTCAGTCGAGAGCTCACTATGCTGACGAGCAAACTCACTTTGTACGTTAACGTACTGGATCCCCACAACAGCACTACTGGTGTCAATTCCCGACAGCGCCGCTGGGTTGGTGATGGTGGCGGAGGCATCGCTATGGTTGGTCACGCCTGCAACACCTGCGCTGCCAACACTCTCTACTGTGGCTATTTGCGACGTCGCAAGACCCGCAGAGTGCGCGTTGAAAGAAAGTAGCCCTAGAGCAGCAAAGGCGGATAGTGGAACGGTCTTAATCATCATTGTTGAGTTGTGTTTGAATTGGTGAAAAAAAGGAGCAACCAATTGCGGTTACTCCATTGGCAGGGCTATGGAAGAACCCTAAGTCAGGTTATTGAATACGCTGAACTTGTGGCAGCATATATTGATTGTCGAGGATGGCTTGTGTTGGCTCGTAGAGTCTCATATGGAGGTAGAACTCTTCTTTAGGCGCGGGCAACCAGTTACAGTCTTCATCCTTTGGTTTGTCGCTCTGTATGCACACGGTAAGTGATCCGTCAGAGTTGTATTTCAGCTCTTCAGAATGGTTGGTAGAAATGGAGTAGCGGTCGATGCTGTTCTCTACCATAAACAGGTTTTTTGCATCGTACATCGTCAGTGACCAAAACGCGTCTGCAGGGGGATTGGCCGGCATCGTCATTCGATAGGCGTGGTTTCCGGAGAGCTTTTGACCCTTAGCATCAGTATATCGATTAGGGTATAGCGCTCTCTCAGGCACGTTGAGCCCAGCGGCGCGCAGATTGATGCTGGCTCGGCTCAGGTAGTCATGACCATAGCGTCCACCTTCATACATCATTGACCAACCGTTGTTTGTCGTACCGACACTTCGACCAGCGTATTGAATCACTTGTTTTGAGGTTTCAATCGCTCTTAATAGGCCACGTTTTTGTGCCTCGGATAGCTTGGTTGCATCAAATGGAGTGTCATTACCAATGCCTATGTAAGAGAACTGATCAACTACGGCTTTGTCTTCAGAGACAGGGTTTTTTCTAAGTTCTTTATCAATCAAGGCATACCAATCTAAGCCTTGAGGCAGTGTCATTGGTGGGATTCGATTACTCGATTTGGTCAGCGTGACTGGCTGGTGCGGCTTGCCAAATTCAGTGAGAGGATAGCTAATAAACCCATCGTGTACTTTGAGTGCGCTTTGTAGATCGGACTCACCAGAAACACCAGTGCGCTGGATTAGCCAAACCATAGGCGTGCGCGACTCGATCACACCATCGATACCCTCAGGTACTTGTCCACTCCAACCTCTGTTGACCAGAAGATACTTTGAGCCGTCAGTGCCGGCGTTTTCGCGATACAAATCGGTAATAGAATCTGAGTAAGCATCAAGCAACTGCACGATGAAGTAACGATCATCTGTTTTTGGGATCTCTATAACCATCGGGCCTGCGATATCAAGGTCGTAGTGTGCTTGTGAGTACAGGGTGTCGTTGTTCACAGTTGGCACTATCTGATCTTGTGGGCCCGATAAAACGCGTGTCTTGCCCATTTTGTTGAGAGGAGCCATTGCGTTATCCATGGGTGCGTCCACGGAGGTGGTTGTTTCTCTCACGGCGGCGACTGTTAGCGGCCCTGCACCATAAATGAACGCCTGAACCCCTAGGTTGTAGGCAAGCTCTTCTTCGGGGTCGATTGGCGCGTCCGCCCAAGCGATGTGAGGCACGGATGCCATGGCAAGCATCAGTGTGAATGTGTTGAGAGTGTTTCGTTTCATATCTATCCCATCGTTCTCTGGCTCACTGTTTTGTCACAGCATCGCGCCAAGGTCTGAAGAGAGTAACGTGAAGCGAAATTGGTTTGTGTGATAGTGATTATTTGGATTTCAAATTAAGGGTTACCCGAAAAAGGACTATTGGAAAACGTAATAGTCGCTATCGCCCTTTTTCTATCGAGGTTTCATTAACATCAACCGCATCCTACAGCGGAGACACTTAATGAAAAACACAACAAAGTTTGCGAAAAATGCGATTACTGCCTCTTTGGTGGTTGGCGCTTCGTTAGCGAGCGCATCTGTGCTGGCTAAAAGCCCTAATATTGTTGCCATCATGGTTGATGATGTTGCACCTATGGATCTGTCTGCTTATCACCGTGGCTTAGGCGCGATTAAAACGCCTCATATCGATAGCATTGCCCAGCGCGGCGTGATGATCAGCGATTACTATGCCCAAAGCAGTTCTACCGCCGGACGATCCGCTTTTATCACCGGTCAGTATCCGATTCGAACCGGTTTGACTGGCGTTGGGCAACCGGGCTCAAAGTTGGGGATTAAAAAAGAGAGTCCGACCCTTGCGGAGCTACTTAAGCAAAAAGGCTACGCGACGGTTCACGTTGGTAAATCCCATCTTGGTGACAATAACAGTCACCTCCCTACTGTACACGGCTTCGACGAATACTATGGTTTTCTCTATCACCTCAATGTGATGGAAATGCCAGAACAACCAGAATTCCCGAAAGATCCTAATTTCACCGGCGTTCCGCGTAATGTACTTCACTCTGTAGCGACGGATAAGTTTGATAAGTCCGAAGACCCTAGATTTGGCGTGGTAGGCAAACAGAAGATCACCGACAAGGGAACGCTTGGCAAAGAGCGAATGAAGACCATCGATGAAGAGTTTTTGAACTTTGCAACCGAGTGGATTGATGAGCACGAAGCCCAGAGCGACGACCAGCCATATTTCATGTGGTACAACCCTTCGAGAATGCACACCATTACTCATGTGAGAAAGGAGTATGAGGGAGTTAGTCAGACGTCGACCTATTACGATGCATTGAAAGAACTCGATGATCAGGTTGGAGTCTTGATTGAAAAGCTTCGCCAGACCGGTGAGCTCGATAACACCATCATCATGTTTACCTCTGACAACGGCGTGAACCTAGATCACTGGCCAGATGGAGGCGCAGCGTCATTCCGAGGTCAAAAAGGTACAACTTGGGATGGCGGGTTCCGGGTTCCAATGCTGGTGAGTTGGCCTGAAAAGCTACCTCAAGGCACTTATGTCGACGGCATGATGTCAGCGGAAGACTGGTTGCCAACGCTCATGGCCGCAGCAGGGGATACCACCATCAAGCAAGAGCTCCTTAAGGGCAAAGAAATCGAAGGCACTAAGCGTGTTGCTCATCTGGACGGTTATAACCAGCTAGACATGCTCGCGAACAATGGGGAGAGCAAACGTCGAGAGTTCTTTTTCTATAACGAAACGGACCTCAACGCAATTCGTGTTGATCAATGGAAGGTTCACCTTCGCACTAAAACAACGTGGACCGAGCCTGCAAAACAGTGGCCATTCGGCGTACTCGTCAACATCAAGGCCGATCCGTATGAGCGCTCGCCAGACACTACAGGTTGGTATCACTGGATGAAGCAAAAGTCTTGGGTGTTGCCAGAGTTCTATCAAGCGATTGGCAAGTATCAAAAATCGCTTCAAGACTACCCACCAGTTCAGAAAGGAACGGGAGTCGGTATGGGTAACAACACTATCGAATAACTGATCCACCGCATGCAGGCTATCGCAGGCTGCATGTGGATTTAGGTTTATCTCACTTTCTCTTTTAAAGGTTCTTTTATGTTCAAGAAAACGCTATTAGCAAGCGTGCTTGTTGTGTCGAGCTCATTGTTTGTCTTGCCTGCCATCGCAGCCGTTCCAACACAGCCGATGACAGCTGAGCAGGCGATGCAAAATGAAAGCTATGTATTGGGCGTTAACGCCTACGTGTGGGGCTCGACTCTAGTCCGAATGGAGCAGATTGCTCGTCAGTATACAGACATGACACAGCCAATATCTGATACCAGCTATCGAGCACCTCTCAACGAGTTCGGCCATGCGAGACGTTTGAGTACGCCTCATGATTTGGATATGCCGTCTGCAAACCGCGATACCCTCTATTCAAGTGCAGTATTGGATTTGAGTCAGGGGCCAATGGTGCTATCGGTTCCTGAGGTGAATGACCGCTATTACGTGATCAACATGTTCGATATGTGGCACAACTTGTTCCAATATGTGGGCACTCGCGAAACCGGACAATTGGCCAAGCAACTCCTACTGGTACCGCCCGGTTGGGAGCCTAACGTTGACGTTCCACGAGAGCTTCAAGTTGTGGAAGCGCCAACAAGTAAAGTTTGGCTTTGGGGACGCACGCAGGTCTTTGAAGGCAGTGATGATGTGTTTGCTCATCGCATTCAGGATCAGTACACCCTGACTCCGCTGCAAGAGTATCTTGATGGCGAAAAAGTCGCAGTCACACCTCTACCGCCACGCGCAGGAGAAGAAGGCGACCCACTTCGATTTTATGAAGAACTCGGCGCGTACCTGAAAGACAACCCTGTCGACGAAAGACAGCAAGCGATGCTAGGTCAACTGGCGAAGATAGGTATTACAGAGCAAGGCTTTGATCGCAGTAACCTGAGTGTGGCAACCATCGAAGCGATGATCAAAGCGGTTCAAGACGGACAGTCAATCGTTATGGCTCAGCAGAAAAACCCTGCGGCGCTTGAGATTAAAGATGGCTGGGTTTATGCCTTTAATCTAGACGGTTTTGGTGATGACAACGCCATGCGTTCTCTGATTGCTCACCCTTATTTAGGTGGACAAGGAGCGAAAGAAGCTATCTACCCGATGGCAGCAATGGATGCGAAAGGTCAGCCACTCTCTGGCAAAAATAATTACGTGATGAAGTTTGATCAAGAACCTCCTGTTGGCGCGTTCTGGTCGGTCACTGTTTATGATGCCAAAACCAAGATGCTGGTGGAGAACCCAATCAACCGCTACAGCATTAACAACTCAATGCCACTCAAGCGCGGTGACGATGGCTCATTTGAGATTCATCTGTCTAATCAGGCGCTTTCTGATAACCAGAACTGGTTGCCAATACCTGAAGGTGAGTTTTACCTCCTGACTCGTTTGTATGTCCCTTCTCAAGAGGTATTACGAATGGAGTGGACGGTGCCTGGACTTGAGAAAATCCAATAGAAAGACGCGGGGTAGATTGAGTATGCAAAGACTCCAAATCTTGCTGCTTTGTGCGTGCAGTTCTCAACTTGTTTGGGCAGAAGACACCGAAGACGTGCAGGATATGTCTGATCCTTTGGCTGTGTACACACAGGTTGGTATGGGGGTGACAGATAAAGGCCTTAATCTCAAAGTCGGTCGCTCATATGACACTGGGAATCCTAGCACTGCAGCGATGAACATTTTTGAGGTTAAAGGTTTCTTGGGAAAAGAGATCGGCTGGAATGATGGGAGGGATAATAGTATCGATAGCTTTCGATTTAGAAACTTTCATGCCAACTACAAGAATGGCAGGGGTCGTCAAATAGATGTCCAGTATGACGTGAAAAATGAGATAGGGAATGCATCTTATAGTTTCATTCAGGCAATACCAAAGATAGGCCCTGTTAGCTTGTTCCCCTTGTTGGGAGCAGGTTTGAACTTTCGCAATGCGGTAGATGACACGGGTGAGCACGTCGGTGGCTATGAGGTCCCGGGGACGTTTGCTGTTGTTGGTTCATACGGACAAGTGAGTTTTACGGATAAGCTTTGGTTTAACTATAACCCAATGTGGTTCACGACACTTTCTGGCAGTGATGAGTACACAAGGGAGGGCATCGAAGGAGGGAGCTCGCTGCTGACCCATGAAGTCGCACTGTCTTATCAGGCTTCTCCACGGCTAAGTGTTCGTTTTTTTTCTAACTGGTCACAAAACACAGACTTCAAGGATGGGTCACATCGTTTAGAGTTCAACTACCAAATATAAGGCATTAAAAAATGCAATTGCCCTTTAGTTTGTTTATTAAACCCGTTGGCAGCCGCTGTAATCTAGATTGCAGTTATTGCTACTACCTTAATCAGGACAAGCCAAACAAAATGGATGTTGAGGCGATGAGAACTGTGGTCTCAGAGCACATATCAGCGCAGCCCTCCCATACGCCGGTAGTCGATTTTATCTGGCATGGGGGAGAGCCGATGATGAGGGGCTTGAGCTTCTATGAAACCGTGGTTGCAGAGCAAAGTCGATACCCAACGAGTAAGCGGATTGTGAATACGTTGCAGACCAATGGCACCCTGATCACTGAAAAATGGGCGCGTTTTTTTGCCAAACACAATTTCATGCTGGGTGTGAGTATTGATGGGCCGGAACTGCTGCACAATATTGGGCGAATAGACAAACGAGGGGGCTCTAGTTTCGAACAGACATTGCAAGGAATGGCGCTACTTCGCCAGCACAAGGTTGAGTTCAACACCTTGACTGTAATAAGCAATCGAACCTTTCACAGAGGCAAGGAGATCTATCAGTTTCTGACGAAAAATGGCAGTGACTATCTGCAGTTTCAGCCTTGTGTTGACCATGATCTTGCTCGCCGCTCAGATTATGATTGGTCATTGAGTGGCGAGCAATGGGGGCGTTTTCTGTGTGATGTCTTTGATGAGTGGTGTGACGGGGATATCGGGCAAGTGAATGTTCAGTTTTTTGAAAACTGTTTGGCCATTCTTATGGATTACCCGAGTCAAATGTGTCATCACGCCCCAACTTGTGGCCAGCAACTGATGGCCGAGGCTGATGGGGAGGTATTTAGCTGCGACCACTATGGGTATGAGCAATACTCATTGGGACAGTGTAAGGACGCTGCTCAAAACGACTATCGCCCGCTACGGGAAATGGTCAACAGCACAGAGCAGCGTCAATTTGGGGAGAGCAAATGGGAAAGCTTGTGCAGACAGTGTCACGAGTGCGATTTCTTGCCCCTCTGTCATGGTGGCTGCCCTAAAAATCGAACTTTGTTGAATCAAGATTCAGAGCCGATGAACCTGCTCTGCTCAGGCTATAAAACGTTTTTTGCCTATGCATTGCCGCGAATGTTGAGAATGGTTGATGCGATGAAAAACGGATACTCACCAAAGTATTACCAACTGTTTTGATTTAGACTTCGGTTATGATTAGAGCTAGATGAGTCGTTATGGATAAAGATTACAACCTGCTTCGCCTTTTAATCGTCCTGTTTCAAACCCGGCAAACGGTCGCGGCAGCACGTAAGCTGAACATTAGCCAGCCGACTGTCAGCACGATGCTTAGAAAGCTCAGGCATCAGTTCAATGACGATCTTTTTGTTCGTAACAAGAACAAGTTAGAGCCAACGCCGAAATGCCAACAATTGATGGAACGCCTTCCCGCTTTAGTTGAGGAAATGGAGGCGTTGTATCAAGATGACAAAGGCTGGCATATATCTCAGATGAAAGGGGATATGACCTTAGTGTTCCCGGCTACTTTAATGGCTCCGATTGCCTCGAAGCTGATCACTGCGCTCTGTGAGCACGCTCCGAACCTCACGATCAACTGTGAACCTTGGAATGCTGGCACGCTGTCAATGCTAGAACAAGACCCAAGCTACTGGGGAGTGGGCTATCTGCCACTAGAAACCAACAAAAACGTGATGCAAAAGGCGCTGCCTGATGACAAGTTTGTATTGGTTAAGCGTAAAGATCATCCCATTCAATCTGAAGCGCTAGAGGAAGTACTCCAGTACCCACTGTGTTTGAGTATTATCCCTGGTTATATCGAAGCTTCTAAAGTGGAAATGCTCATCAAGAAGTACAAACTCGATAAGTCGATCAGTGTACGCTCTGCAGACCTTGCGTTGTTGTTTGAGTTTATTAAAAGCAGCGACGCGTTAGGTGTGGTGTCAAAACGCATCGAAGGCATGCTGGATTCGGAGATAGTGACACAAGCGTTGCCGCCAGAGCTCAAAAGTGACACATTCCGCAGAGAAACTGCTCTGTTCTTTCATGCATCTAATCGTCATGCGGACTTTACACTCTGGCTGCACAAAGAACTCGCTAAACTGATGTCATGATTTTTTGTGTTGGCTGGCAGTGATCGATTGAGTGGATATTTTTGTCTAGACGATAAAAAACCTGATTAGTCCCAAGCCTTCACTTTTGCTTCAATAGCGCCCGAAAGATTGCTGTTAATCTTATTTTCCAATTAAGGGTTTAAAATGTTTGCTATTGATGATGTTGTAGTTGCAACTAAAGGTATCGATCTAGGTAAAATGGTCGTGACTGGTTTGAGCAGTGGCGGCTTCTACGTTCGTGTAGAAGTAGACGGCATGTCTCTAACTTACCCAGCAAAAGACCTACAAAAAGCGTAATCTTTACTGCTTAGTTCTTCTTTTTAAATGGCGACCCAATGGTCGCCATTTTCATTTAATTTTTAATACTATCAGTATACTGCACTCTCTTGGTGCATTGCCCCTCTTTAAACCGTGCCTGCATCGTAGGTGTGCAATCTTCGAATGTACTACAAGCGCTAATACTATTGAGTCTCAGCACTATTTCACCCTATTCGCGTCGACTGGAATGAATGTTGCACTTCAATCATAGACATAAAGAGAGCGAGTCTTTAGCCAGGGAGGGGAGAGATGATACTTATCTTACGTGCAACATCGTTGAACAGCGTCAATCTATTGCTGACATTCGCTTTGATTTCATCGGTAGCACTACTTGCTTTTGAGGCCAATCAACTTGGTATGGTGCTGCTATTCATAACGGCAGCATTATCAACACTTTTACTGTTTTCCTTAAGCCGAGAAGTTCGTGTACTTAATGAGTATATGGTGCAGATGAAGGGTGGCGAAGAGCCGACACTTCCAAGCTCAATAGCGTTACTTTATTCAAGTTTTCATGCCATTGATGACGTTGTTCAAATGATGTCTAGAAAGCTAAGAAAGGCAGAAGCTATGCGCTCAGAGATGGCATTTTGCGCGCAGGAGCTTGCCAGTAATGCCGTGGATGCCGCCAGGGACAGTGACAAACAAGCGGACTCGACGTTGTCATCAGCGTCGGCAGCCACCGAAATCTCGCAAAGTATTGAGGATGTGTCGAGTCGTATTGAGCAAACACTGAAGGCGATTGAGCAAGGCAATGCTTTGTGTGGACAAGGAAATCAAGCGTTAGTGAGCGTTCAAGCAAGCGTTGAGAAAGTTGAAGAGCAAGTTGGATTTACCGCGAGTAGCATAGTGACGCTAGAGAGCCACTTATCCACCGTATCTGAAATGTCACAGTTCATCCGTGATATTGCTGAGCAAACTAACCTCCTCGCTCTGAACGCTGCAATAGAAGCGGCGAGAGCAGGCGAGCATGGTCGCGGATTTAGCGTTGTGGCGGAAGAAGTTGGGCGGTTGGCCAAGCGAAGTCATGAATCTGCGAATGCGATTACCTCTCATGTTGACCAGGTGACCAGTAGCATGAGTGATGTGACCGCAATGGTTGAGAAAGTGAGAGAGGGTAATAGCCGTTGCACCAATCAAACGCTGGTGGCACAAGAGACGTTAGAGAAGATGAAAATCTCTATGGCATCGATCACTGACCAGGTCGCAGGAGTATCGGCTGCCTCAGAACAACAAGCGATCGCGATTCAGGAGATCTCCAGCAACATGGAGCAGGTTGCCGTTACCGCAAAGCATAATGCGGAAACAGCGGCAGACAATGCCCAAGTTGCCGAACATCTCGAAAAGCTAACTGCGTAAGGAGTCAATGAATATGGATACGATACTGACAAACCTGCCTATTATCGCGGGTGTTTCTTTAGTCCTGCTTATTCTTGGGTCGATAGTTTGGAAGCGAGCGAGTACTTACAATAGTATTCAAATTTCCAGACAGGGTGGTTTACAGCATCTCACGACGCTTCGACAGTTGCTCGCGACCATTCAGCAACACCGAGGCATCACCAACGGAGTGCTTTGTGGGGACGATAAACTTCAATCCCGCTTGCCATCGCTTCAAAGCGACATCAATCGTCACCTGCAAACGTTAGCCACGCTCGATGAGCCGATTCGGGGTACGAGCAGCTGGCGTCATGTCGAAGATAAATGGCCTGCAGTTCAATCTCATTATAGGCAGTGGTCAGCGGAACAAAATCTCGCTACTCACAATCAGTTACTCGCAGCGGTTCTGGAGTCTGTAGAGGAGTGTGCGCAGCATTATCGGTTAGCTGAGTTGCCCCAAAAAGACGGGGAGTCCATAGCGGCGCTTTGGAAGGACCTACTGAAAGTGGCCGAATGTGTCGGTCAGGCTCGTGCGTTGGGGACGGGTGTGGCTGCGAAGTCAAAATGTTCGAGTGTCGAGAGAATTCGTTTGAAGTATCTACATGAGTCGATTCATAACTTTGTGTCTGCGCAAAAACACTCCGACTATCCGACGGTGAAAAAACTTCTTAGCACGATAGAAAACAAGGTACTCATCATGATCCCAAGCGTCGCTGCATTAGAGTATTTTGATGATGCGACGGCAGCGTTGGATGAGGTATTTAGTGTTTTTGATGAGCGAGTGAGTAAACTTAGTGAGAATCTTTAGACTGGATTGTCCAGCGACTTCGACCTCTGAGGCGTAAAAACCTCAGAGGCAATGAATGTTAGCAGAGGTTTATAGTTGTTCCTCTATCGGCAATATACCGCTAAACCAGGCGCCCATTCTGCGCCAGATACTTGCTTCTGGTTCAGATGTCAGTGTTTCTCCGGTGGTATGATCAAACCAAACCAGATCGCCATCTTCCATCTTCATTTCATAAGCGGTTTTTGGGATTTCATCAATAAGGTTACGATAAACCTTCTGAGCGTACTCTGGTTGTTCAATCACCACGCCCATTTCTGTGTTGAGATGTGCAGAGCGCGGGTCGAGGTTCATCGAACCAACAAAAACTTTTTGCTTATCAATGATCATCGCTTTGGTGTGCAAACTGGAGCGGCTACTGCCTGTTAAACTCCAGTTTTTCTTAATCTCTGCATTGGATTTAACCTCCCAAAGCTGAACGCCTCCCTCGACTAAGTCTTCGCGATATTTTGCGTACCAACCATGTACGGCGAATACATCATTTGATGCTAGAGAGTTGGTGATGATAATCACTTCGAGTCCTTGTTGTACTGCAGCGACGAGCTCCTTTGTTCCTTGTTCTGTGGGTACAAAATAAGGAGATATAAACACTAACGAGGTTTCAGAATCCTCGAGAACAGAGTTGAGGCTATCAATAAGGGTACTTTGCTTGCTATCGGGTTTGTCGGGAAGATCATAAAGCAGCTCACCGATACCCCAGTAGAGCTTTACCGTTCCATTGATGAGCTCGTTGTACAACGGCAACTTGGCAAAATCGTAAGTGCCTCCAGAAAACTTAGCTTCCAAATCGAGCTCTTGTACCCATTTATCGACATCGGCATCAGTGTAGTGTTCTTCGATAGGTGTTATCCATTCGATGGGAATGCTGTAGTCACTGTTCCAATAGAGATCGAATTGACGATTAACCTGACGGACAGACTTACCGACCATGAGTAAATCAAGATCGGCAAACTCGACGTTGGATTCGATGGAATAGTATTCATTCCCTACGTTACGTCCGCCGATAATGGAGACAATGCCATCTACCGTAAGCGACTTATTGTGCATGCGGTGATTGAGGCGTTCAAAGTCACTCAACATCGAAATGCTACGAGCAGAGCGCAGGTGATGCGGATTAAACATGCGTACTTCGATGTTTGGATGACTGCTGAACCTCACCAAATCTTGGTCATCGTACTTTTGCATATCATCGAGAAGTAAACGTACTCTGACGCCCCGTTCTGCAGCTTCAAATAAACGCCAACCAATGAGGTTACCCGCTTCATCATCACGGAAAATATAGTATTGAACATCAATGCTCGACTGAGCAGTTTCGATGATAGCGAGCCTAGCGAGCAGCGCATCGTGCCCTTTGTCTAATGGATAAAACCCGGTTTCTTCGGTAAGAGAATGCGAGGAGACCTCACGTTTGAATAGTTCATCAAGTCGAGTCGGCTCGGCATTGATGATGGTGTAAGAGCTCTCTTTTTCGTATCGGCTCGGATCAATGCTGGACGAGACGCAGCCACTTAACGCGATGATAAGAGATAAAACGAAGAATTTTTTGATAGACAAAATATTGGGCATAGTTAAAGTGCTGGTATTTAATAGAGTTCTAAAAATGCAGCGAGAGTGTAACGACTCAAGCGCTAATTTGCACTGAATCGTTCGCCTTTTTACTGACATATTTCATAGCAAATAAGTATAGCCTAATCGAAAGCGACAAGGTTGCATAACAATTACTTATAACGGATTAAGCCAGATTTAGTGAGCTGGATATTAGGAGTATAGATGGCCGGGTTGGGAAGTAATAAATACACGCTCTTTGGTGTGATGGCGATATTAATGTGGAGCTGCGTTATGGCGCTAACACGAGATATCGCAGAACTTTTTGGACCCATTGGCGGCGCGGCTTTGATGTACAGCGTGAGTACGCTTGCACTTGCTTTGGTCATGGGCGTTCCAAGGTTAAGTGACTTTAATACACGTTACTTGCTATTTGGTGGTGCTTTGTTTGTCGCCTATGAAATTTTATTGGCATTAGCGCTGGGAATGGCGAATGACCGTCAGCAGGCGATGGAAATGGCAGTCATTAATTACTTGTGGCCGGCTCTTACTGTGTTGTTTGCTGTTCTTACTAGCGGTCGCAAAGTGAATATTCTTGTCTATCCGAGCGTGGTACTCGCCTTTATTGGGGTAGTGTGGTGTATCTCGGGTGACTCGACGTTGTCGATAGAAAGCATTAAAAGCAACATCGCAACGAATCCGATTACCTACAGTATGGCGTTTTCGGCGGCCTTTATTTGGGCGCTTTACTGCAACATAACCCCGTCTATGAGCGGTGGCAAGAATGCGATTGTGGTGTTTTTCGCCATGACAGCCATAACGCTCTGGGTTCATTATGCGTTTAGCAA
Source organism: Vibrio sp. KUL80 (assembly GCF_059725495.1). NCBI lineage: Bacteria > Pseudomonadati > Pseudomonadota > Gammaproteobacteria > Vibrionales > Vibrionaceae > Vibrio > Vibrio sp. KUL80. Next base: position 651,263 of record NZ_AP045842.1, on the reverse strand, counting down.
TGAGCGTGAAATGGCATTCAACCTATCGTCGGTATTTACCTTGCTGCTGGCTGGGATAGTGATGGGTGCGGGCTATGCGCTTTGGAATCAGGCGATCATCGGCGGTAACATGGTTTTGATTGCGACTTTCTCGTACTTTACGCCTGTGTTTTCCACCTTGTTTTCTTCGTTTTATTTATCTGTCGCGTTGACTCAATCTTTTTGGCAGGGCGTTGCGCTGGTGACTTTGGGATCGTTAATGTGCGCATGGGCAACGAGAGAGAAACCTGAGCGCGAAGAGGCGTCGGTTCTATAAGCACAGCAATCTTATCTGGTTCTACTATCGTAAGAGGGGTAAGACGATAAAAAAATAGGACAGGGGTAAATGGAGTGTGTTCAGCAGAGACACCATGGTTGGTTGAGGTATTGTCAGCACCGATTTTTTGTTAAAGCAATTGGGTTGGCCGTTCTAGGTGTTGGAATAAGTTTTTACAGCGTTACCTCATTTGCAGCACCAAGCGGAAAGCCTTGGCTCGTCAGCTATAACCAAGATGCGGTGACGCTTTATAAGCGCGAACACAAAGATGGTCTAATTGAGATTCGCGTTCATGCGGATATGACAACGACCTTTGCCGCGTTTCTGCGACTCTTTGAGGATACAAAAAACGTTCCTCGATGGCTTCATAATGTAGATCAAACCAAGGTGTTGGCCCAGCTCTCTGCCAATGAAAATGTGGTCTACACGACCTTCGCCGCCCCTTGGCCTGCCAAAAATCGTGATATGGTCACCTATTCGCGCTATTACCAATCTGGTCGTCGATTTGTACTAGAGATCAGCGATGCCACTGAGTATTTAGCTCAGCAACCTGATTACATACGAATTACCCAAGTGCGAGCGCGTTGGGAGCTTACTAAGTTATCTGATGGAGACGTCTTTGTGGTGTATACGGCGTTTGCCGATGTGGGCGGGGCTTTGCCAGATTGGCTGGCAAATCAGCTGACTGTAGAAGGCGCCATTGAGACCTTCAGAGGATTGAAGAGAGAGATTGCTGGATACCAACATCTCTCTCATCCGAATGTTAGAGACTAAAGCCTACTAAGCGTCAGTCTCAATCAAGCATTAAGAATTACGTGCGTAGTTGACATCGTCAGCTTGAGATAGAGACTTACACGCATCGATCAACATAAACGCTGGCACTTTAATAAAGTATGCCGAAATCAAAATCATCATCACTGGATCCGCATAAACGCTCAGGTGCGACCATGGTGACTGTTCTAGTCCCCAAGCGGTGATGAAGCCCGCCATTACTGCAAAACTTAATAGTGTATCCATCTGCCACTGTTTCGTTTCAGCTTCGATCAGGTTTGCACACAGTACTTTGTTTTGCTTAGAGATATACCACCAAGCGTACGAACAGCCTAATACGTTAAACAAACCAAAAATGGTGGCGACGGTAGTATCCACCGGACGACCACCGGTGAACATCGAGCTTATCGCTGAGTATAGAGACGCCAAGACGATCACTAATATAACGAAACCTTTGATGGCAATAACAACCGACTCTACGGTTTGGCGACCATATTTAGCCGCTTGACTCTTTGGTTTCTTCAATTGGTGTGCTGCCGCCAGCGACAATAAAGTTAACAGCAAGCTTACTAATGAGTAAACACCGTCAAAGGCGATGACGAGCGAGCCCATAAGCACACCCACGACAAGTCCTGCGACAGCAAAGCCAGTTGCGATAATGGCTGAAACTCTCAGTACGGAAGACTCGTTGTGTTGCTTTTGCGAAAACATGGGATTTACCTTTTGTTTGAATTGAGTCTATTGTTTCGCCGCAGTGATTAACTTTCAAACTTTAACTGTCGATGGAAGAGCTGTATTGGAGTGAAGGAAGTGCTCTTGTTTAAATATATCAATGAGTTAAATAGCTATTTTTGCTGTCAAAAATCATGACACTCACTGATGTGGTTATTTAAAATATGTGATATTGACCATCAGGCCGAGTATTTAAAGTGCAGTGCGACTTGGCGATAGAACTAGAAAGTGAAGAGGTAATCGCTGATTTGATCAGCAAGCCAAGTCATGGCAGGGTGTTCAGACATCCCTGAAGGGGCAATCATACTGAAGTCTTCTTGAGTTAGACCATAGGTGTGCTTGATCACCGATAGTGTCTGTTCGCGTAGTAGCTGACGAATCAGTGGTTCTGGCAATACCCCCCAGGCACCTTCGGAAATGATGGTCTTGAGCATAAATTCAAAACTCGAGAAGCCGATGTATTTCAATGAGAAAGGCAATAACTCCGGGTTATCACGTAGGTTTAGATAGGCAAGAGACACTTGCATTTCATCCCGAAGTACTTCGTCAGAGACCCGAGGTAAGGTCGATAGTTTGTGGTCGGCGCGACATACCGACATCATTCGAATCTTACCAAGTGGTTGGTAGGTGAGCCTTGGGTCACCTTGTCTCTCAAAATCGACACCAAAGGCAAAGTCGACTTGTTTCTTTTCGACAATATCAGCGAGATCGCCAGAAGAAGCGAGAACAATATTGAGTGAAATAGCAGGGTAACGTTGGTTAAGCTCTATGGTGAGATCCTGCCAAACTTTATCAGGTAGGCTGTCATCGTGAGCAATGCGAAGCTCGGTTGCAAATTCGCCTGACACTTGTGCGCACGTTTGTCGAATTCGTGCCGCAGTGACCAGTAGGTTGTCGCAGTCTTTGAAGATGGCCTTCCCTGTTTCTGACAAAGTGACATTGTTGCCAGTACGAACAAATAGTTCAGTATCGAGATCTTTCTCAAGTGCTTTGATCGCCATGCTGAGCTTAGTACGGTTACAGTTCAGCATTCGCGCTGCTTCAGACACAGAGCCTGAGTTAACAACGGCACAAAAGGCTTCAATTTGGGAAAGATTAATCGACATTGCCACTCAAACACCCGAAAACAAAGGAATAAAAATCATAGCACGAGTCCCAAAGAATACGAAGATAACACTAGGAATTGCTTGGCGTTCTGGTTTAATCTATGCGTAGTCATTAAGGATTAAAATGTAGTGCTTATATTGTGTTCAGCACTTGCAAATGAATGGAGTAAACTATGTCTAACGAGTGGGATGAGTACGCTGCGACATGGGAGAAAGACAAAGCAACGGCTACCTTTGCACAGTCTTGTTTTGAAGAACTCACCGCGCAGACCTCATTAACGCGCAAAACTGTGTTGGACTTTGGCTGTGGTACAGGCCTTTTAAGTCAGTTGATGTCACCTGCAACAAAAGAAATTGTCGCGCTTGACGGCTCTGAGGCCATGATCGAAGAGCTTGATAAAAAGGGACTGGAAAACGTTGAACCAGTCGTCGACTTATTGACTCGCGGCTTGGTCGCTCAGCATCCAGCATTTCGTAATCAGTTTGATTTGGTTGTAGCGTCGTCGGTGTGTGGGTTCCTTGATAACCTTCAAGAGACTGTAAACATTATCTATACCCTTCTTGATGAGTATGGCTTGTTTATTCACTGGGATTGGGCGGTGGATAGCGATGACCTGGGATATGGTTTAACTGAGCAGCGTGCAAAAGAGATTTTACTCAATGCTGGCTTCGAGAAAGTTGAAGTGACCGTACCGTTTGAAATTGACGCTTGCAAAGGACCCAAAAAAGTTCTCATGGGCGTTGGTCGCAAATAGCATAAATCGCAATAGTTTTTATCTGAATCACGAATAGGTGAAGCCTTTGGCTTCACCTTTTTTTGTTATGCTGCTGGCGTATTAATTTTAAGCAGGTTAACTATGTTTCTGGGAGAAAAGTTTCTGAGACCAAAGCTTCTGAGATCAAAACGATTGAGCAGCCAACTACTCGCTATTTTGTTAGCTATAACGAGCGTGTTGTTTGCCAGTTCCGTGTGTGCAAGTGACGAAAAAAGCAGGGAGCAAGCACAACAACTCATCGAAAAGGCTTCTGAAAAAATCGACATGTTTGATTCGACGGACCATTGGGAGTCTGTGAAAAATCTTACCGGCGTGGCAAAGGCTATTGTGGTGTTCCCGTCGGGTGGTCAGGCGGGCTTTCTCATTGGCGCCCAATGGGGAAGAGGGATATTACTGACACGTGAGGATCATCGTTGGAGCGAGCCTGTGTTTGTTAAGTTCCACAGCGCGATGATCGGACTTTTAGCGGGAGCTCAACATATAAGTGGTGTCGGCGTAGTTCTGTCAGACGATGTACTAGACGATCTCAAAGCGAGTCCAACTAAAGTGGGGGGCACGGCAGACCTCACAGTGGGGAAAGGTGTCAGTGGCAAGGTTATTGGTGGCACTGGGGGCGTCAGCGCTATGATGGTGTCTGAAAATAAAGGGCTGTACTTCGGTGGAAGTATCGATACCTTTACACTATCGCTAGACAACGACCTCAACCAAGCTCTATATGGTGACGATTTTTCAGCAGAGAAGGTGCTTTCAAATTATGATACCCATCAGGGGGAAGCCCAGAACTTGCGTAATAGGCTAGAGGGTGTTGCTTACCGAGCGGTTTACCAATAAATGCCATTCTGCTGAGTAAAATTTGAACTTGTTGTTTTTTAGTGCATTATTGTGTTTAGACCTTAGGTTAAATTACGCTTTGGGACATTGCCAATGAACAAACTGCTCTCTTCATTACTTTTTGCCAGCATCGCTTTGGTCGGGTGTACGACGTCTACCACAACGAACTCACCACTTAACTTTTCCTATGGGGTTGCAAAAACGGGTGATTTTAGTTTTTTGCCTCAATCTGGAGTTGTTACCTACTCTTGGCGCAGTGATTCTCCAGTCGCACATGTTTCGAAAGAGTATGATGCGGACTATTACCTCAATGTTATCAAGGCTCAAATCGACCAGGTTTTAGCGTCTAAAGGTTATATCGCCGTCAGTGATGGTCATGCGGCAACAATGCACCTTGATTTTGGCATAGCGACAGAGAATGCCATGAACGATGAACAGATTTTTGAAAGCACGCAGATTGCAACGGGTATACAGGGCGATAGTCAAAAAGGTGAGAAGGGCAGCATCTATATCGCCGTCTTTGACTCGGCTGGTGCCTTCCCAAGATGGAGAGCGCTTGCTCAAGGGCCAACCAATCAGAGCGTAAAAGATTCAGCAGAGCGAGAAGAGCTCAAAAACCTAATAGGCTCCATGTTAGATGACCTGCCTCCAAGATAAAGAAAACCGAAGCGTCAAGCTTCGGATTTCTTTATAGGGTAACGTGTTGCGTTACTTCGGCATGATGACAGCATCAATGACGTGAATGACGCCGTTTTTGGCCTTAACGTCTGTCGCGACAACCGTTGCGTTGTCGACCATAACCATACCGTCTTTCTTGGTGATCATAATCTCTTGGCCTTGGACTGTCTTCGCTTTGTCCAGCCCCATCACATCTGCAGCCATCACCTTACCCGGTACCACATGGTAGGTTAGGATAGCGACCAGTTTGTCTTTGTTCTCTGGTTGTAACAGAGATTCGACAGTACCTTCAGGTAGCTTGGCGAACGCTTCGTCAGTCGGAGCGAACACCGTGAAGGGGCCTTCCCCTTTTAATGTATCAACCAACCCCGCAGCCTGAACTGCAGCGACAAGTGTCGTGAACGAGCCATTTTCTGCCGCAACATCAACGATGTCCTTTTTCATTCCGTGGTGGTCTGCGAAAGCCGAGATTGAAAGAAGAAGTGCTGCCATTGCTGCAAACGAACGTGTTAATAGTGTTTTCATATCTGCGATCCTTTTTTATTCCTATTCGCAGTCGTCTGTTACGCGGCGAATAACTCATCGATCACCAAGATCAGCTAACAAAATGTATTCAGTTCAAAACAGATTGCTTAGCAGGTTTGATTTCGGGCAGCTAAACTACTCACATTAAATAACGCAAAGTGACTGAACATGTTGGATTATTTTGTTGAAAAAAGAATTGATATCGCGACTCAAGCAGAGAGCGCAATAAACTTTTTGGCGGATTATCGGAACTGGCCTCAGTGGTCTCCGTGGTTGATCATGGAGCCCGAATGCAAGCTTGATTATCGGGGTGAGCAAGGCAATATCGGCGATGGGTATCAATGGGACGGTGACCTTGTTGGCGCTGGAGAAATGACCTTGATGAAGCGCAGTGCCACGCAGCTCGACATGCATTTAAGCTTTCAAAGGCCGTTTAAATCTGAGGCCAAGGTGAGCCTTCAAGCGGTACAAATGGGCAATAATACCGAAGTACGTTGGAGCATGAAGAGCAAGGTGCCATGGTATCTGTTTTTTCTCAAAGGCTTGTTTCAAACCATGATAGGGATGGATTATGAGCGCGGGTTAAAGATGCTCAAGTCTGCGTTGGAAACAGGCGAAGTTCACTCACGTCTCAAACTCATTGGGGAACGAACTCAAGACGAGATCCATTATGTGGGGGTACGCGGTAGTGGCACGATTGCTGAACTGGGACCGCAAATGCAAGCGCACTTTTCTGAACTTAACCAGCTCATAGAAACGAAAGGGCTTGAGATAGCCGGGCCACCCTTTGCGTTATATCACTCTATGAAAATGAAGCAGCAGTTCTTTGAGTTTACGACCTGCTTCCCTGTGCGACAAAAGGTCGAGGCAGCGAAGCCATTTGAAACGGGTACGCTGGCTAGCTGTGAGACCTATGTTGTTGAACACACAGGCGAATACCCTTTCATGGGCAATGCTTGGTCGATGGCAATGAATGCATCACGCCACCACAAGGTGAAAGTCAAGCGTTGTCCTTTGGGAATCGAAAGATACCTCAATGACCCACGTGAAAATGAAGCGAAAGACTTGGTCACTGAGGTGGTGTTGTTTAAGAAGTAAGCTTTGGCTAGAAAACCAGACCAGGCAGTAGCACAGGTTTAGGTGGCCATCGGTAACCGTTCAAAGGCTTGACCATCGCCGATACGGGTGTTGGTTGAGCTAGCGGATCCTCTTGCAGGATATTTAAATTGGTAACTCGAATATACCCGCTAGACCCATAGACTTCATCTCGACCAAACAGAACCGAGAAATGCATTCCTTGCTGCTCCATCCATTGGTGAACCTCAGTTAGCATCGCTTTGACCAAGCCCTTTTTGCGATAGTCGGGGTGAACACATACCTCAGCTACGCCGCCTATAGGATAGGAGCGACCTCTAATTTCAACAGTTTTCTCGTGTACCGCAACATGTGCGACAACATGGTGTTTGTTGTCGCTCGTGACGTACCAGCGGTGTTGCGGCATCTCATTGTAAAAACGCTGAGTTTTGAACCTTGCATCACTTGGCTTGGTAAAACAGGCGCTGAGTAGGGCGATCAGTGCTTGATTAAGCTGCTCATCCACTGAGCTATCATTGATATATTGAACTTTCATAATGCTACTGGTTATCAACACATCGCTCGGTTACGATGCTATGCGTACCTTTGTCTGATCCTTTGGCTATGGTGAGTTGGCTCACGATACTGTAGCAAGTTGTGCTACCTTTTTGCTCCGCAGACTGGATTTTTACGGTACCTGAATTACCACTGGTGGTATTTTTCCAGGGAACAGATTTTCCAGACTTCGGACTTCTCATTAATTTCTCAACCGCGTCTTTATGTAGCGATTTATCTTTGTCTGAGTAACTCTCATCATTCACTCCAAAGGTTTGAGAGGTGAGCGAATCAACAAGTTGGAATGGTGAACTAAGGATGCCGCCAATGACCCCTGTGACCGCGCCCTTACTGGCTTCACGACCGGCTTTCTCGGCCTGTTGGACCAAGTCTTCAGCCTGACTAATTATCTCGGGCATAGCTTTACGCACCGCTTCACTTTCAGCCAAAATGGCCGGGATCTGTTTTGATGTCGCGGCTATTTGCTTGTTGGTCTGCTCAATTGTCTGATTGGTTTCATCTATTTGTTTGAGAATGCTTGGTAAGGAGCGGTGCCAGTTTTGTGTCTCTTCAAGAATAGGGGGAATGGCGTTTCTCACGTTCTCAACTTCGGCAATGATAGTGGGTATTTGCTTATTGATGTCGTCAACTCTCGCCAACACTTCAGGTATCGCTTTTTGATACTCAGCACTTTGTTCAAGAATACTTGGAATAATCGCTTGTATCTTTTGAACTTCTTCTATGACAGGAGTGATGCGTTGTGCAGTCTGATCTATTTGCGTCAACAAGCTGGGCAGCTCAATGCGAACTTGTTTTGCCTCCATGGTGAAACTGTAGATCGACCATGCTAATGCCATGATGGCGAAGGCGAAAAGTACTCTGGTTCCTGCTAGTATTTTTTCCATTTCACAACTCACTGTAGTGTCGGTAATCCAAAAGAGTGCTTGAGCACGCTAAAACCACCTTAGTTTTTTCTAACATAACCAAACTAAACAAGAGAGTAAACGGTGGGCTCCTCGGCCAACGAGCTAAGTTGGCAGGAATTGCGAGATTGTACAAAAAGACAGCAGTTGAGCGTAATTACTTAGTAAGTCACTAAAATGTAAAGCCAATTCAGCTAAACTGAAACTAAGAAGGGAAAAAGTAGGAGCTGGTAATGGCGATTCAAAGATTAGAAGCCAATAAGCTATACCACGCCGCAGAACTAAAAAAGCTGCCTTGTAAATCGACCAAAGAGCTAGACCCAATTGATGAGATCGTCGGACAAGAACGAGCTCAGAAAGCCGTCGAGTTTGCTATGTCCATCAAGGAAAAGGGTTATAACATCTACGCAATTGGTCAAAACGGTCTCGGTAAACGGACCATGATCTTGCGTTATCTCAGCCGTCATCCACACGATAGTGAAGCACTTTTCGATTGGTGTTACGTGGCTAATTTTGCAGATACACGAACACCGCAAGTGCTCAAACTTCCTTGTGGAATGGGCGAGAAGCTGAAAAAGGATGTTGAAAAACTTATCTCAAAACTCGTTAAAGCCATACCTATGGCGTTTGATAATGAACTCTATTTTGGTCGCGCAGATAAGCTAAAAAACGATCTGGCACGCAAGCAGCAAGTTGAGCTTCAAAAACTCAGCGAAGAAGCCAAAGAAAAAGGCATTAGTCTCACTATTACCTCTCAAGGTGATTATCAGTTTGTCGCGTTAAATGGCGAAGACCTCCACACAGATGAAACCTTTGCAGAGCTGTCTGAAGATGAACAAGAACGTTTCGGCCTTACTATCGATGAGCTGGAAGTCAGCCTGCGCGGTATGGCACGCGAGCTGACAGATTGGGAAGAAACCTTTACAGATAATATTCAGAAGCTCAACGAGGAAGTGACGTTAGGAGTTATTAGCCATCTGATCAAGAAACTGAAAAAAGAGTACAACGGCTACACTGAAATCAAGAAATATCTGAGCGCACTGCAAAAAGACATCTGTGAAAATGTCGACATCTTCCTTGAAGAAGGTAATGAGCAGGGTGAGATTGCTACGGCATCCTTGGATAAAAAATTTCCAAGACGCTACAAAGTAAACTTGATTGTGAAGCAGTCGTGTTCTGATTTCCCGATCATCGTTGAAGAGAACCCCAATTATCATTCGCTGTTTGGTTCTATCGAAACAGCGACTTACAAGGGAACGGTATTTACCGATTTCTCATTGATTCGTGCAGGCAGTTTGCACCGTGCTAACGGTGGTGTTCTGTTAATGGATGCGATAAAAGTTCTAGAGCAGCCTTATGTGTGGGACGGACTTAAGCGTGCGCTTCGTGCTCGTCAGCTGAGCTTCACTTCACTTGAGAAGGAACTAACGCTGTCAGGTACTGTGTCACTTGATCCACAACCTATCCCTTTGGATGTGAAGATCATTCTCTTTGGTGACTATAGAACCTATCAGTTACTGCAACATTATGACCCGGAGTTTGGTGAGTTATTTAAAGTCACCGCAGATTTTGAAGACGAGATGCCTCGTACAGCAGAATCTGAACTCCATTATGCTCGGTTCATTTCTAGTATTGTTCATGACAACAGTATGCTGCATTGCGACCGAAAAGCGATTGCTAGGATCATCGAACATAGCTCGCGTTTATCGGGTGATCAGAATAAGCTTTCTCTACATTCTGCTCACATCGCTAACCTGTTGCGTGAGTCCAATTATGTCGCTCGTAATGCGAAATCAAACCTGATTCGTTTAGGGCATGTCGATCAAGCGTTGGAATACCAACAAATGCGCGTCAATCGTCTTCAAGACAGCGTGATGGAAGGGTTCGTTAATGGCACAACGCTCATTCGCACCGAAGGCTCTGCGATTGGACAAGTGAACGCATTGTCTGTGTTGACGACAAGTGATCATATGTTTGGTGCCCCTAACCGTATTACTGCAACGACGTCTTATGGTGATGGTGAAGTCATCGATATCGAGCGCAGTGTTGATCTTGGTGGCAGCATTCACTCCAAAGGTGTGATGATCTTAAGTGCATACCTCTCTTCGGTATTTGGTAAAACGGCAAAAGTGCCCCTGACGACCACGATTACCTTTGAGCAATCTTACGGTGGGGTTGATGGTGATAGCGCCAGTATGGCTGAGTTCTGTGCTGTCGTGTCGGCGTTCTCTGGTCAGCCAAATCGACAAGATATCGCGATAACTGGCTCAATGAACCAGTTTGGCGAGTCACAACCGATTGGCGGTGTGAACGAAAAAATTGAAGGCTTCTTTGACGTTTGTACCATCAAAGGACGCAATTCGGAGCAGGGGGTGATTATTCCTCGTTCAAACGCTCATAACTTAATGTTGCGCGCTGATATCGTTAAAGCGGTCGAGAAAGGTGACTTCCATATCTGGGCGATAGACCATGTTACCGAGGCAATTGAGTTGTTTACGGGTAAAGAAGCAGGTACAGCGACGCTGGAGGGCAGTTATCCGATTGATACCATTTTTGGTATTGCGCAAGCTAGGTTGAATGCATTACGTAAGTAGTGATATTTGACTCACCGACTGTGACACTAAAAAAGCCAAGCGATCGCTTGGCTTTCTTTATGCGCGCAGTTTTAGTTTGGTGCCGTCAAACTTAAGGTGTGAGAGCAACTCTTTGGCGTTGTCTTCTCCTACTTCATCGAACTTGATACCGTAAGCAGTGTAATGGCTGGACTTTTGTTGGTTGCAAATCAAACCAGATAGCGGAGGAAAATAACGCCCTTTCTGAGTGCCGGCAGCCACCATCAAAGAGACTTCCTGTCCTACGACCAAGCTCTTACCAAGTGCCGGGAGGATAAAGCGACAGCCGCTCTTTGACATGTCTCTCAACTCACATCGCGTCTGACGTTCGCCAGATTTTAGCACGGCATCGAGGTTTACCTCATATCTAGGCTCTTTTCTGAGGTTGGTGACCTGCATTGATTGGGGGATCGAAAGGACCAAAATCGGCAGAGGCTCTTCAACAATGTTCAGTAGCTGCGCGCGATATTGCACCACACCGCCTTCCCCGCGCTGTGAAATCGCTCTTACGATCAGCCAAAACCCTTCTTGGAAGAAATACTTAAGGTCGCTTTCATCAATCTTGGGAATTTCCAATAGAATTCGATGATCAGAGTGCGCGCCGATAAACTTGGTAGCACAGCGAAATGACGTCCCGACAGGTGTGTTCACTGTGAGCGTAACATCGCCACCGTGCTCAATCATCGCAAGGGCATCGGTGCTGTTTAGTGTTTGAGTCGTCCGTTGTGGTGGATTAGATTTTTGTTGATTTTGTTGCGTCACTGCTTGATGGTTCCTGACGTTTTCTGTCCTACACTCAAGGCCTTAAGCCGAACATTTTATATGAAATTCCTTGAGTCACACTTATTATATTTTTGAACGGTGTTCACAAAATTCTAGGGTTTCGATAGTCAAAGTGCAATCAAAAACAGGGTCTCAAGAGTCAAAATATTGACTTAGATGTCAATATTGAGTGCAACCGCACAACTTCCGTTTTTCTCTTTGAGCTCAATTTATCTCAGCTGCCTAGCATTGTTTTTCTCCATAAATATCTGTTTTACCGCTCATTGTCATTTCTGTGTGTATTTTAATTATTCATCATTGTTGATTATATTTGAGCTTGGTTATATTATAACCAAAATCAAAAGTGAGGTTTAATATGAATGAAAGTGTCAAAAATGAGTTGGGTAGATTGTTGGTGAATCAAGAAGCGTTGTTGGAGGTGCTTTCTAAGAGCCACTCTTCGCTCACTGACTACCCAGAGCTTCAAGACTATTTGGCGCGTAAGAACCCTAATGTTACTAAGTACAATCGAGCGTTGCGCGAAGGACAGTTCACCAGACAAGAGTTTCTTGATGAGATAGGAGAGCGCCTAAACTGGCTAGCTTATGAACTCCAGCCACAGATCGATATGGACTTTTTGGTTGAACGAGTCGCAACGCTTGTTGGCCATGATATTGAGAAAATCAAATCGCTAACCATCGAAGAGATAGGAGCAGATCTGCTCTCGAAACTGATCAACTTGTATGGCACCGCTATTTATTCTACTCAACAAACGAAGCCTAGCTACCCTTTCTTGGCAACCAAAGGGCAGGTGGATCATGAGTTCTGGAAGCAATCTCATATAGCTTATGACGCGTGGGTAGAGGGTTACCAAAGTCACTATAAGTTGACTAACTACTGCCAAGACAAATTAGACTGCAAAGCCCCACAAAGTTCGGTGCGCTTTTTCCGTCAGTTTGGTGACCCAAGAGATATTCCTGAATGGCGTGAGTATGCGGGGTATCAGCTGACTTGATGCTTACTCTAGAATCAAAATACAGTGCAAAGGAATTGCACTTCCTTCTTGCTTTCTTAAGGCTTTGCATCGACTCCTTAATCCCCCCGAAAGGTTGTTCTCCACTTAGATGGTGAAATATTAAAACTATGACTGAAGTGTTTTCTAAATGCGCTTTCCGAACCAAACCCTGATAGGTCCGCCACAGTCGAAATATTGTAACTTGTGGATTCCAATAACTGCTGGCTAAGTGCCAACCTCCTGTTAAGTAACCACTCCCCAAACGTACACCCATAGGCGGCTTTAAACTGACGCGTAAAGGTACGTCTGCTCATAGCACATTTTGCCGCAACAGAGTCGAGGTCGTAACTTTGTGTCAAGTTCTGCTCAATCTCGCTGATGACATGACCAAAGCTGGTAGCTTTATCAGGTTGCTTGGCGATGGGGTTGGGAATGTACTGCTGCTGACCACCACTTCGAAATGGCGCCGTGACCATCATGCGAGCTATCTGTGAGGCGACCTCACTCCCGCATAAGGAACGCACGATATGTAAACAGCAGTCGAGAGAGGCCGCTGTGCCCGCTGAGGTAATGATCTGGTGCTCGTCAATAAAGAGTGGATCGCAGTCAACAATGACATTAGGAAACTCGGCCTGAAAGGCGTCTTGGAAACCCCAGTGCGTGGTCGCGCGCTTGCCATCTAGCAGCCCTGCTTTTGCTAATGCGTAGGCGCCAAGGCATAGCCCGACAATGGTTGCGCCTTTTTGGTGAGCAGCTCGCAGTTTAGTTAGCAATAGCTCACTAGGTTCTGGTAGCGTATTTGGCCAACTCGGAACGATAACGATATCAGCATTGTCAACGGCTTCAAGACCATGGGTCACAGAGGCTTGGAAGCCGGTACTGAGCGATACTGCACTCGCATTCTCGTTACAGATGGTTAGATGAAAAGCGGGCGTTTGGTCGACAAACACATCCTGAAAAACCAAGCATGGTACTGACAGGTGAAAGGCACTGATGTTGTCCAGCGCGATGAGCGCGATTTGATACTGTTTCATGGAATGGCCCAATATGAGCGATTAATGTCTCTTGGGACAGTATTGCACACCTCGGCGAACTTGCATAATGGTCACCATGACGAAACGGGAGGTAACCATGAAAATCCATCACTTGAGAAGCGCAACCTTTGTTATTGAATCTGGCCAACACTTTATTTTGATTGACCCAATGTTGGGTGAAAAAGGGTCCATGCCTCCGTTTTCTGTATTCAGATTTAAGGCTGAGAAAAACCCCACAGTTGACCTTCCTGTGAATGCTGAAGGGGTTCTTAGCAAAGTCAACCAAGCCTTGGTCACACATAGCCAGACATTCGGCTTTAAGCCGCTCCAGCACGGTGACCACCTGGATCCTGCGGGAGAGAAATTCTTGGTTGAGAAAGGTATTCCAGTAACCACACCAGCGAGGGATAAAGCCTACCTTGAAAAGTATGGTATGACGGTTGCTAATGGTCTGGAAGCGTGGACACCGACGCCATACCTTGGCGGCGAAATTACCGCTGTACCTGCTCAGCACGGTCACGGTTGGATTCACAAAGTGATGGCAAATGGCTGTGGCTTCTTTTTGCAGCTGCCTAATGAGCCAAGTATCTACATCAGTGGCGATACGGTGTTAACAGACGATGTGAAACGCGCACTGACTGAACTAAAGCCAGAGATCACTGTGGTTGCTGCCGGACAAGCACAAATGGATGTGGGTCAACCTTTATTGATGCCAACTGATGAAGTGATGGAGTTCATCCAGCTATCACCGGGTAAGGTTATTGCCAACCACATGGAGGCACTTAACCACTGTCCGGTTGATAGAGAAACTCTGTCTAACTCAATACAACAGCTTGGTCTTGAGCAAAAAGTGTTGATCCCAGCCGATGGTGAAACCCTAGAGTTTTAAGTACATGATATGGAGGTAAAGGTATTCACCTTTACCTCTGATGTAGCTTAATCTTTGTCAAAAGTTTCGAAACGCTCATAGAGCACGCCCGCCACTCCGCCTAGCTGACTAAGCCGCTGTGCGGGGTCACCGTAGACTGTCTCTAACTCTGCGCCTTGTGTGATAGCTTCAATGATTAAAGGGTTGCACTTTTCTGTATCAAAAGGGTAGGGAAGGACCACTTTTTTCACTCTTCCATCGAGCAATGCGCCAAAGGTGCTATCTAGACCAAAGACGCTGACATTACTGCCTAGCATAGAAAGCTCGTTTAATAATGTCATATCTTTGAGTCTCTGTTGATTAGCTGCAATTTGCTGAACAGATTGGCATAAATCTTCATCATCGATATCAAATGCCAAGGGCTCCAATGTCACTAAATGCTCAGCAATAGCGTTGTGGAGAGAGTATTTTACCCCCTGTGCGATTCGAATATTGCCCCCAAAGATCATCTGGCGATAATCAGGGATCGAAAAAAAGTGTTCATTGATATCCACGGCCGCTGACTCTCCCTCGGAGGCTTCGCTAATCGCGTCATTGTCAGTCGTTACTGGTACGGGTTCACTGTTTATTTCACTCTCGATGATGGTCGAGTTTTCGGTGGAGGAATGATTAATGACGATTATTCGGTGGCCCATCTCAGAGAATAAAATAACGCAGTATTTGTCATAGCCTTCGGTATAACTCAGGAGCTTTCCAAGTTGGGGTATTCCGATGTCAACTTCGGTTTCAACCAAAGATGGCAAAGGTACAACTAAATCTCTGACACCACAGCTAAAGATAGCAATGGAAGGTGTACTCAGGTGGTTGCCCTCAACCAAGCTCAAAACGTGCGCCTCAACTTCCGTCCAGCTCTTCATATTCTCCGGCAGCGCCGCAATATCGCTGCAGGAAAGGTCGAACAAAGCGTTGTTGAGTTCTTGAGACCAACGAGGCAGCTGCTTGCTATTTTGTGGGTCGCGCTGATCGATGCCGATAAAGGCCGAAACGACCTCGCGTCCGGCTTTCACGCTACCGGCGAAGTGGTCATGAACGCTTTCGAGGGTATGTTTGGTTGATAGCTTCATTTTCAAAGATCTTATTTTTAGATGAGCACTACACAGAGCGTCAGATACACCGCTATAAATATGGCAACGAACACCATGGCATCAGATTTCATTAGAACGCATTCCAGTATCTACAGCTGACGGATATACGAAGGCAATGCACCGCCTTGCTTGGTTAAGACTAATTGCCAAACATTTAATGTTCTTGCTCTGAAAGCACCAGCGCTCGCAAGCAAGTAATAACGCCACATGCGGTAAAAGCGGTCGCCATACTTTGATTCAAGTAAGAACCAGTGCTCACTAAAGTTGTGATACCAAGCAGTAAGTGTTTTGTCGTAACAAGGGCCGAAGTTATGTAAATCTTCAACGTTAAATAGCGTCTCGATGGCCGAGCTAAGTTGCGATAGCGATGGAATAACGCCATTTGGGAAGATATAGCGATCAAACCAAGGGTCGGCTTTGGTCTTGGAAGTTACTCCGCCAATGGTATGCAGTAGGAACACGCCATCATTTCTCAAAAAACGATGAATGTTGCCAAAATACTCGGCGTAGTTCATTGGGCCGACGTGTTCTATCATGCCGACTGAGACAACCGCATCATAAGGCTCTGTTGGTTGAAACTCTCGGTAGTCGAGGAGGATAAAGTTCACTGGCAGATCTTGCTTGTCTGCTATCTTCTGACCCAGCTTAGCTTGTTCAACAGAGAGAGTAAGACCATCACACTCAACGCCGTATTTCTCGGCAGCGTAATGCATCAAGCTTCCCCAACCACAGCCAATATCAAGGATGCGCATTCCTGGTTTGAGGTTTAGCTTACGGCAGATGAGATCAAGTTTATCTTCTTGTGCTTGCTCAAGGCAGTCGGTATAACGCCAGTAGCCACAAGTATAAGTCAGGCGCTTATCCAGCATCGATGTGTAGAGATCATTACCGATATCATAGTGATGACGGACACTGTCTCTGGACTGAGTAATGTTTTGTGGGTTAAACAGATTCATGAACTTCTGCTTGCCAACAGCAGCCCCGAGTCGAACTGCCATCATTGCATCGAACTTGTCTGCGATATTGGCCCGTAACAGTCGATTGATGAGTTCAGCGAGGTCATCGCAATCCCAAAGTCCATCCATGTAGGCCTCGCCAAAGCCTAACGAACCGTCAAGCAGGATTCGCTCAAAGGTTTCAGTGCTATTAATTTG
Source organism: Vibrio sp. KUL80 (assembly GCF_059725495.1). NCBI lineage: Bacteria > Pseudomonadati > Pseudomonadota > Gammaproteobacteria > Vibrionales > Vibrionaceae > Vibrio > Vibrio sp. KUL80. The sequence continues at coordinate 634,407 of NZ_AP045842.1, read as the reverse complement.
AATATCCCAGGGATTTGAACCGTTGATCTCGATACCAGAGCCGTATAAGAGATCGTTGAAGAGATTTGCCTGCTCCATTCTGTACCTTTGCTTACTCAGACATGATAGGTTTGTTTGAGTCGATACTAGAGAAATCTTATAGAGAGAGAAGGAAATTGAGATATTCAAGTTTGAATATCAAAGCGGGCCTGACAATGCCGAGCCATTTGGAGAACACGTATTGAAGCTTTTAGAAAATCGATGGAACAAGGTACCGGGCGGACGCCTATTATGGCTACCTAACTATTTCACATCGGATCAAGCTAGCGATTACCACCAACAGCTGCAAGAGCAACTGGCGTGGCGGCAAGACACTATAGTGATGTTTGGAAAAAAGGTTGCGATACCGCGTCTGCAGGCTTGGTACGGTGATGCAAGTTACACCTATTCGAACCTAAAACTGGAGCCTTTACCTTGGAATCCGTTACTTAACAGTTTGAAAGCCCATTGTGAGAAGGTTGCAGGCAGTCAGTTCAATTCCGTGCTCGCGAATTTGTATCGTGATGGACAAGACTCCAATGGTTGGCATAGTGATGATGAGAAGGAACTTGGCACTAATCCAGTCATTGCCTCGATGAGCTTTGGGGCCGAGCGGCGGTTTTTACTCAGACACAAAATGACCGGTGAGAAAGTGGAGTTTAATCTCACATCTGGTTCTCTGCTGATAATGGCTGGAGAAACTCAACATCATTGGCAACATACCATTCCCAAAACTAAGCGATTTGTCGAACCTAGAATTAACTTAACTTTTCGAAAAGTTTTGGTTCCCTAAAACTACAAAAGCTCCCGACAGGGAGCTTTTGACCAGCTAAATCAGAGTTTGATTATGCTTTTGCAGATGCTGCTTTTTTTGTGTTCTTAGCGTAGCTAGGCGTTCTTGCTACAGCACGCTTAGATGCTGGCTTCTTCGCTGCTGGCTTTTTCTTCTTTTGCTGAAGACGCTCAGGAAGAATCTGAGTTGCGAATACATCTTCTACAGTTTCAGCGCGCTTGATTAGTTCAGCTTCACCGTCTTTAACTAGTACAGTTGCAGGACGTGGTAGAGAGTTGAACTGGCTTGCTTGAGACTCTGCGTAGTGACCCACATCCATGATAGCTAGGATATCGTTAGGTACTAGCTCAGGCATGCGTGCACCGCTTTCCCAGATTGATGGGATACAGATTGGGCCTGCGATCTCTGTTGTCTTCTGCTGAAGAGGTTGTGTCATCTTAGTTGCTGGTAGAACTGGGTTCTTAGACTCTTGAGACTCAACCAGTACGGCTAGGTATGTTGACGCGTCAACCATTGTGTAGCTGTAGTCCATCTCTTGGTCTTCTTTCACTACGTACACAGAAGTCAGTAGCGTACCGATGTTACCTGCGATGTAACGACCCGGCTCTAGCCATAGTTGAGGGATCTCGAAGCCTTCTTTGTTGAACTCTTCAAGCATGCCGGCACAAACCACTTTTGCGTAGTCTTCAATCGTGTTCGGGTTCATTAGGTTTTCAACACTACGACCTTCTGGCTCACGCTCACGTGGCCAACCGCCGCCAAGGTCGATTTGGAATGGTTGAACGCCACACTCACGAGAGATTTCAATCACGTTGCGAGCGTATTCACGGTAAAGCGCATCCCAACCAGCTGGATCTTTAGAGAAACGGCCTAGGTGAGTGTGGAAACCGTAGAATTCGAATACGTCGATTTCTTTTACGCGGTTGATGATTTTCTTCGCTTCTTCTTTTAGAAGACCGAATTTGATCCACTTCATCGCGCCCTTGAAGTCAGGGAATGGGTATGCGTCTGGTGTAAAGTTATCAAAGAACTCTTCTGGGATAACTTTTAGACGTACTGCGATGCGTACTTTTTCTTTTGGTTTCACTTCGCGAGCGATGCGCTCAACGATTTCGATCTCTTCGTATGAATCTAGGTGGATTGCGTAGCCGTACTCAATCGCTTTGCGGATAGCTAGCTCAGGCTTAACTGTACCGTTAAGTGCGATCGTTTTCGGATCTGCGCCGCCGATGTGAGTCGCTTCAACTTCACCTGGACCGAAACAGTCACCACCCACGCCTTCTTCGTTACAAATAGCACGAACAGCAAAGTTAGTGTTTGATTTGATAGCGAACATAACGTTCACAGGTTTTGGCCAGTTTGAACCAAATGCTGCTTTAACGCGGCGTAGGTTGCCACGCAGTGTGTCTTCGCTAAGAACGAATAGCGGGCTACCGTATTGCTCAACTAGGTCAGAAGCTTTGCAGCCGCCGATATAAAGGTCGTCGCCTTTTGTGGTTAGCTCGTCAGTTGGCGTTAGGATGTTTTGTAGACGCTCAGCGTAGTTTTGGTTTGCTTTGTGCTCGGCAAGAAGTTGCTTTTGCTCTTCTAGTACAGAACTTAGTTGCTTTACTGAGTCTTCTAAACGCGCTTGATATTTCATATTCGTTCCTCACGAAATCGTTGAAAAGGTATGAACTGATTTGTTGCTAAGCAGTGTAATCGGTGGTTGAAAAAACAACACGTCACCCAGAGTCAAAAAAACTTACACCTAATGAATATGGCTGGAACTCAATTGATAGGTTTGGCGAATGCGTTATTAACATTCATTCGTTGCCATAGGTATGTTACTTCGGCGTAACTGGTATACCAAAGTATCAATTAAATCAAATGGTGGGGCGGAGTTACGTTCGATTTCGTTGCTTTTCGAGAGGGTTGTTGTTTTTTTGTTAAGGAAAATCTAGTTTCACCAAAGCGTCAAGTAACACCCCCTTATTAAGATCACATTTTTTGGCGTTTTGGTCAATAAAGTTGACTCTCAGTGACGTTACAAGTTGATGCTTAGTGATTAATTTGTAATCACTAACTCGAGGCAAGGCTAAGAGCGCCCGTTCTGTTATTAGCCAAATGTGAGGCCGAAGAGAGAGTAAACACAACAATAGATCTGTACCAACACAGTCATTTCAATCTTCATGAGGTAATTACTATGTCTTTTGATATCTACAAAGCTAAAGGTGTATTCGCGACAGTGGACGCTGCGATTGAGGCTACTCATAAAGCTCAAGTTGAGTTCTACGCTAACTCTACCAAAGAAGGCCGCGAAGCTATCCTTACTGCCATTCGAGAGGCAGTGCTTGCACGTGCAGAAGACTTTGCAAAGATGGTTCGTGAAGAGACGAAATTAGGCCGTGTTGAAGAAAAGATCGCTAAGCACCAATTAGCAGCGCTAAAAACCCCAGGTACCGAAGTGCTAGAGACAAAAGTATGGTCGGGTGACCACGGTATTTCTCTCGAAGAGCGGGCTCCATACGGTGTTATCGGTGCGGTAACGCCAGTGACCAACCCAACCGAAACCATTGTAAACAACGCTATTTCTATGTTGGCTTCGGGTAATGCGGTGACCTTTAACGTGCACCCATCATCTAAAGTAGTGTCTGCGGTTATGATTGACATGCTCAACAAAGCTATCGTTGAAGCGGGTGGTCCAGAAAACCTCATCACTATGGTTAAAGAGCCAACTCTTGAGACACTAAGTGAAATCGCTAAATCTCCATTGGTGAACATGCTTGTGGGCACGGGCGGTCCAGGTCTGGTAAAAGCCATTCTGCAATCAGGTAAGAAAGGTGTTGGAGCCGGCGCAGGTAACCCACCTGTTATTGTCGACGCAACGGCAAACCTCGATCTTGCTGCGGCAGGCGTTTATGGTGGCGCATCTTTCGATAACAACCTTCTGTGTATCGGTGAAAAAGAAGTGTTTGTTGAAGATTCTGTAGCGGATGAATTCCTAAAAAAACTTGAAAGTGCGGGCGCATACGTACTGACTGCGGAAGAAGCTGAAAAACTCACTGCTGAAATTCTCACAATGGATAACATTGACGGCGCGAAGCCGTGCACTGCACAAGAGATTGCTCGTGTATGGCACCCAGTGAAAGAGCACGTAGGTCAAGACGCAAGTGACATTCTAAAGTCTATCGGAGTTGAATCGGAGTCTCGCCTTGCAGTGATGGTGGTGGATAATGACCATCCGCTGGTACATGTAGAGCAGATGATGCCTGTTCTTCCGGTTGTTCGCTGCGCAAACATTGATGAAGCGATTGAGCGCGCTGTGGCCGCCGAGCGTGGTAATAAGCATTCTGCATGTATCTACTCTGGCAACATTGAGAATGTGACTAAGTTTGGTCGAGCTATCAATACCACTATCTTTGCTCACAATGGCCCAACTTTGTCTGGAGTAGGCTACAACGCTGAAGGTACCTCAACGTTCACCATCGCTGGTCCAACGGGTGAAGGTATTACAAACGCGTACTCATTCACTCGTGCACGTCGCTTTGCGATAGCTCAAGGTGGTTTGCGTATCGTCTAATGAGTTGAAACGAAAGTTTTATAAGGAAGGCTGAAGCGTATGCTTCAGCCTTTTTTTCTCTATACAAACTGTGCTCCTTATTAAACTTCCTTTCATATCTTATTGAGCCTTTTTTTGTATATGATTAACTGACTTTCATTGAAAACCAACCTCAGAGTCATTCAATGAAAACCGTTCTAATGACAGGTCTAACCGGCACACTCGGCCCTAAAGTTGCTGCTCAATTTTCCCTCCGTGGATGGAGAGTTCTAGAGTGGAACCACCACGTCGTGTCACCACAAGATGAGCAGCAAAGCACACAGTTTTGGCACAAACACTCGATCGATGCTGTCTGTCATATGGCTATGGGAGACGAAAACTGGGCTGCTTGGCTCGCTACGCGTTGTAAAGAGCAGGGGATACCTTTTCTTTTTGTAAGCACTGCTATGGTATTTGATTCTGAAATTGATGGACCTTACGGTATCTTTCAAGAACGCAATGCGAGAGAGGCGTACGGGCAGTACAAAATCCAGTGTGAAGATGCGATTTGGAATGTCAATCCAGATGCGATGATCGCTAGGATCGGATGGCAGATCCACGACGAAACCACGGGTAACAACATGTTGGCGCATTTAGAGCAGCAACATCTAGAACAAGGGGTTATCAACGCCAGCGAGGCTTGGTTTCCGGCCACATCACATATGGATGATACGGCCATTGCGTTTTTGCAGCTGATTGAAAGAAATGAACCGGGCTTGTACCACCTAGACAGTAACGCGACGGAGCGATGGAGTTTTTATCAACTGGTTTGTGCTTTGAAAGAGCATTACAACAAAGGTTGGAAAATTGTCCCTAACACTGATTATGAACACGATCAACGTTTGGTGGACGAACGTATTGCGCTTCCGGCGCTTAGTCATCGATTTGGCTAGCCAAGCCTAGTTTAATAGCTGGCCGTTGAAATACCGAGAAAGCTGAACCGCCAAAGATATTTGATTCTAGCGCGACTAACTGCTGAACTAAGCTCATTGTTCGCGCTAGTTTGAAAGATTAAAACAATGAATAACGATACTTCCGCAATCCTTACGTTCCTCAAAAATGCAGAGCAACTTAAAAATACCCTGCGTACTGCTCATACTTCTAACGGCAGGCAAGAAAGCACTGCAGAGCACACATGGCGTTTGTGCTTGATGGTGATGATGTTTGCCGAGCAGTATGACCAGATAGATACCTTAAAACTCCTAAAAATGTGCATTATTCATGACCTTGGAGAGGCGATTAGCGGTGATATAGCCGCAACAGATCAAGTAGAGGGCACCAATAAAGGGGAGCAAGAACGAAGGGATTTACTGACTCTACTAAACCCGCTCCCCGAACAACTGAGAGAAGAGATCGTAATGCTTTGGGATGACTATGAAAATGCTAGCTCTGAAGAGGCAAAGTTGGCTAAGGCATTTGATAAGATAGAAACGTTGCTACAGCACACTCAAGGGGAGAACCCTAAAGACTTTAACTACGGTTTCAATCTTACCTACGGTAAAAAATACACAGACAAAGATAGTCTTACCGCATCGATTCGCTCTGAAATTGATATAGACACGCTAGCGTTAGCCAAGCGAAACAACACGCTTTAGTTGCGCGATTTATGATCAAGAATAAGGATTATATCGATCAGGGTGGATTATATTCTTTCCAAGAAATTGCGTGAGATTAGATTCTTTTGAAAACCAATAATGCGTTGTACCAGCCTCACATTCAACAACACTTGAAGGATACGACCAAGTACATCAACGGATTTTTGAAATCTAATGGTGGTGGGTCGACAGCAACACTTGTCAGTGGTCATGAAATTAAAATCACAAATGAAGCGGGTGTGGTGGTGAAGACTTACAAAGGTGAGCAGATCGCTCATAAAAAACCAGGGGTCGACACTTACGTCTAGCTTACCCTTTTGCTTTCAGCTTACATTGATAAGCGTGATTTAACATTAAAATATGTGCCCTAAGTGCATGTTATAAGTCCATATCAAACAAAGATTTAATTCATAATTTTGCTCAATACATTGTGAGTTACCGTTACTTCATTGCTTAGTAAAAGTAACACGCCTTACCCCGCACGGCCGCCCGATTATCTGCCATGATGCTGCTAACTTACTGATCTTTCGTGCAGCTTCTTTCCTCCGATTTTTTCGCCCCAAACAGTCAAGTAACATACTTGTCAGAAATAGGTATCTTGGTCAATTAAATTGACGCTGAGTGACATAGTTTCGATGAATGCTTGGGGTAAATTGTCACCATCTTGAGGCTAGCGATAAAGCTCAGCCAACAAGCTCAAAAGAGCAAATAGAGGGCAAAGCCCAGCTCTTATAGCACCAAATCTCACGAGGTAATCATTATGTCTTTTGATATCAACAACGCTAAAGGTGTATTCGCGACAGTGGACGCTGCGATTGAAGCAACTCACAAAGCTCAAATCGAGTACTACGTTAACTGTACTAAAGAAGGTCGCGAAGCCATCATCACTGCAATTCGCGGTGCAGTATTAGCGCGTGCAGAAGACTTCGCAAAAATGGTTCGTGAAGAGACCAAACTGGGTCGTGTAGAAGACAAGGTTGCTAAGCACCAGCTAACTGCTGCTAAGACGCCTGGTACAGAGATCTTAGAAACTCAGGTTTGGTCTGGTGACAACGGTATTTCTCTCGGTGAGCGTGCACCTTACGGTGTTATTGGCGCAGTAACGCCAGTGACCAACCCAACTGAAACGATCGTTAACAATGCTATCTCTATGCTAGCAGGTGGTAATGCCGTAACGTTCAATGTTCACCCATCATCAAAAGTTGTGTCTGCCATGATGATCGACCTTCTGAACGACACTATCGTTGCTGCAGGTGGTCCAGAAAACCTAGTGACTATGGTGAAAGAGCCAACACTAGAAACCCTAAACGAGATTGCGAGCTCTCCACTCATCAACATGCTGGTAGGCACTGGCGGTCCTGGTCTGGTAAAAGCGATTCTTCAGTCTGGTAAGAAAGGTGTGGGCGCTGGCGCTGGTAACCCACCGGTTATCGTTGACGCATCAGCAAACCTAGACCTCGCAGCTGCTGGCGTATACGGCGGTGCCTCTTTCGATAACAACCTACTATGTATCGGTGAAAAAGAAGTCTTCGTTGAAGAGTCTGTAGCGGATGCATTCCTAGACAAACTAGAAGAAGTTGGTGCGTACGTGATGTCTGCGAAAGAAGCAGAGAAGCTGACTGACAAGATTCTAACTCTTGATGAGTTTGAAGGTGCGAAACCATGCACTGCACATGAAATTGCGCGTGTATGGCACCCTGTGAAGCAATATGTTGGTCAGGACGCAGGCGAAATCCTGAAGTCGATCGGCGTTAAGTCTGACACTCGTCTAGCGGTTATGTTGGTTGAGAACGATCACCCACTCGTGCACGTAGAGCAAATGATGCCGGTTTTACCAGTGGTTATCTGTAAAGACATCGATGAAGCGATTGAACGTGCGGTAGCCGCTGAGCGTGGCAATAAGCACTCTGCATGCATCTATTCAGGTAACATCGAGAACGTCACTAAGTTTGGTGGTCGCATTAACACGACTATCTTTGCTCACAATGGGCCAACACTTTCTGGTGTAGGTTACAACGCAGAAGGTACGTCAACGTTCACAATCGCTGGCCCAACGGGTGAAGGCATTACCAATGCACTATCGTTCACACGTGCACGTCGATTCGCCATCGCTCAAGGTGGTCTGCGCATCGTTTAATTGATAACGAAATCAAAATATCTCATCGACTCTTCCCAAGCGATGATATACCTAGCCGAGCGAAAGCTCGGCTTTTTTTATTCCGGTCAAGCTTTCTGACTTTGACTGCACTAAAAGGTTGTTTAAAGGGGGCTATCAAAGCGACCTTTTAAACGAGATAACCTGCCTGTCCACTAATTTATCAATAACAAATGTGACCGAGTTAAAGTATCAGAAACACAAAAAGTGTCGGCAGTCTCATTTATCAAATTAAAAATTTATTTGTATTATAAGATTATGTAAAGTTTTGTGTAACGGCCCACATTTGAAGGTTAAGTACCTAAAAATAGCTGTTTGCGAACTCATTTTCGCTTACATACGCTGTCTTTGTACGACAATAATGGATTTGATATGAAACAAACGATTCTAAAGAGCCTGGTTGCTTCTTCTGTATTACTAGCGGTTGGTTGCGCGAGCACAAGCACACCAACTTCTGATTTCCCGAACAACAAAGAAACTGGCGAGCCACTTTTGACGCCGGTTGCGATCACGGCAAGCAGTCACGATGGTAATGGACCTGATCGTCTATTTGACCAAGACCTTACTACGCGCTGGTCTTCTGCTGGTGACGGTGAGTGGGCGATGTTGGACTACGGTTCAGTGCAAGAGTTTGACGCTGTTCAAGCCGCGTTCAGTAAAGGTAACGAGCGTCAGTCTAAGTTTGATATCCAAGTTAGTGTCGATGGTGAAAACTGGACAACAGTGCTAGAAAACCAAATGAGCTCAGGTCAAGCGATTGGTCTAGAGCGCTTCCAGTTTGAACCTGCTGTTAAAGCACGCTACGTACGATACGTTGGCCATGGCAACACTAAGAACGGTTGGAACAGTGTCACTGAGCTTGCAGCTGTAAACTGTGGCATCAATGCTTGTCCAGCGAGCCACATCATTACTCCAGCAGTGGTTGCAGCAGAAGCAACAATGATTGCTGAGATGAAAGCGGCTGAAAAGGCACGCAAAGAAGCACGCAAAGATCTACGTAAAGGTAACTTTGGTGCACCTGCAGTATACCCATGTGAAACAACAGTAAAATGTGACACTCGCAGCGCGCTGCCGGTACCAACTAACCTACCAGAGAAGCCGCTTGCGGGTAACGCACCAAGCGAAAACTTTGATTTGACGCACTGGTACCTATCTCAACCATTCGACCATGACAAAAATGGCAAGCCGGATGACGTTTCTGAGTGGAACCTTGCGAACGGTTACCAACATCCAGAAATCTTCTACACAGCAGATGACGGCGGTCTAGTATTCAAGTCTTATGTGAAAGGTGTACGTACATCGAAGAATACTAAGTACGCGCGTACTGAGCTTCGTGAAATGATGCGCCGTGGTGACCAGTCGATTAGCACTAAAGGTGTTAACAAGAACAACTGGGTATTCTCAAGTGCTCCTCAAGCGGATCTAGAAGCGGCTGGCGGTATTGACGGTGTGATGGAAGCGACGTTGAAAATCGACCATGCAACCACAACAGGTAACGCGAACGAAGTTGGCCGCTTTATCATTGGTCAGATTCACGACCAAAACGACGAGCCAATTCGTTTGTACTACCGTAAACTGCCAAATCAAGCAACGGGCGCAGTATACTTTGCACACGAAAGCCAAGATGCAACAAAAGAAGACTTCTACCCTCTAGTGGGCGATATGACTGCTGAAGTCGGTGAAGACGGCATCGCACTTGGTGAAGTATTTAGCTACCGCATTGAAGTTAAAGGTAACACTATGACGGTTACACTAATGCGTGAAGGCAAAGACGACGTGGTACAAGTTGTTGACATGAGCGACAGTGGTTATGACGTTGGTGGCAAGTATATGTACTTCAAAGCTGGTGTATACAACCAAAACATTAGTGGTGATCTAGACGATTACTCTCAAGCGACGTTCTACCAGCTTGACGTGTCTCACGATCAATACCAAAAATAATGCCTTAATCTAAAAACAAAACCTCCGGCTTATTGAGCCGGAGGTTTTTTTGTTTCTAAGCGATACGGAATGCCTCAATCAGAGATTAATCGCCTAATGATGTAGAAGCCCTGCGGCGGTCAGTTGCTCCGTGCAGCTCGCCATCTTTAACTTCAATCGCATTCAGACCGCTGACTACCGGGATGACGTGCACCTTATAGCCCATTTCAGCGAAGCTTGGCACCATTGATTCTGCAAAGGTGCGCTTCTCTACGAGCAGCCCAGTTGGGTTGTACGGCTTAGTTCGGTCGATCTTAGTACCATATTGAATATTCGGAAGATCAATCGCATCCTGTGCTGATAGGTTCCAATCGACCACGCCCACGATGGTCTTCAGTACGTACCCAGGGATTTGTGAACTACCAGGGCTACCGACAACTAAACGAAGCTTGCCATCTTCATCGAACATCATCAAAGGAGTGATTGCTGAACGAGGGCGTTTACCTGCCTCAATAGCGTTTTGGACAGGCTTACCTTTGAGTGTTGGTATCGATGAGAAGTTTGCCATTTGCGCGTTGAGCAAGACGCCGTCGACCATGACGCCAGAGCCCATGCCGGTGCCAACAGTACTTGTCATCGCGATCGCGTTGCCCTCACTATCTACAATGGAGATATGGCCGGTATCTTGACTCTCAAAGCCTTCGTGTTGAGCCGGTGTTTTGATTCCAGGCAGACCTGGTTTGATGGTTTTGCTGTCTCCAGCACCTTGCTCTGGGATCATATCAAAACGGTCATCGAGGTAATCTTCGTCGAGCAGAGCCTCTACTGGCGTTTCAACATAACTCGGGTCACCTGCGTAAGCGATGCGATCGGCTTTGGCTAGACGCATGGCCTCCACCATTAAGCGCCACGGCTCTGCCGTCGTTTTTGGCATCGAGGCGATATCGTACTTCTCAAGCATATCGAGTGACTGAGAAACCAGAACGCCACCAGACGCCGGATAACCAAACGATACGATTTCGTTACCGCGATAGTCGGACTTAACGATGTCACGAGTTTTTACCCGATAGTTTGCAAAATCTTCAACCGATAGCTTAGGCTGTCCTTTGTCCAATTGTGCGTTTACGGTGTCGACAATACGTTTAGCCAGTGGACCCTGATACATATAGTTTGCACCTTGCTCCGCAATAGCTTTTAGTGTCGCTGCCATTTTCGGGTTGGTCATAAGGGTGCCAGTAGGGCGAATATCATCACCGTTCCAATAGAGTGATTTGATTTCAGGATCATGAACCAATCTTGATTGTTCACGGACAACGATATCGTAGGTGTAGCTATTCATTGAATAGCCATGCTCAGCGTAGTTGATGGCAGGCTGAACCAATTGTTTCCACGCTAAGTTACCGTGTTTTTGATGAGTGTGGTACAGAAGCTTCAATGTGCCAGGAATGGCAACCGAACGTGGGCCTAGAATGTCATTTCGGCTGATTGCTTTGCCGTTGTCATCCAAAAACATATCTGGCGTTGCACTAGACGGAGCTTCATCGCGCCCGTCATAGGCCGTAAACGAGTTAGCTTTGTTGTCGTAATAGAGCGCAAAGGTGCCGCCTCCGATGCCTGTCATGTCAGGTTCAACCACCGACATCACCATTTGCATCGCCACCATGGCATCCACCGCATTGCCACCTTGTTTCAAGATTGAATACCCTGTGCTGGTCACATAAGGGTTGGTGGCACTGACCATAAACGACTTTCCAGTGTCGTTTGGTTGTGTTGGAAAAGGATCAGGCTGTGCTGCCAATGACGTGGAAACCAGCGTCAGAAGCAACGCGATACGTGATGACATAGGGGACCTCTAAACGATTTGTCATAAGTACTCATAGATTAGGTGCTATCAGTAACATATCCAGCTGGCGGCAGTTTAACCGTTAGGTCATAGCTTTGTTATCAATAGGTCAGAGGGTGATAAAAAGAATAGAGGTTATATCCAAGGGTTATAAATAGGTGTCGTAGAAAAAGTAGCAAGTGATCGCAATCGAGCTAAAGGTAACGAAACGTCTAACCACAACCTGGGGTAGTTGTCGTGAAAGCCTTGCAGCCACGTAACCGCCAGTAAGAGTCCCAAGCATAACGGCAATGCCGGAATACCAGTCGATGAGTCCATTGAAAACAAATAGGACAATAGCAATGGCTGACGCACAGGTAGAAATAAGGAGTTTGAGGCCGTTCATTAAATTAATGTCTTTGTAGCCAGCAACCGCAAGGTAACTCAAACCGATGACGCCTAACCCGGCATTAAAAAAGCCGCCGAAAACGCCTACACAGAACAGAAACACGCCCAAACCAAAGGCGACAAGCCCACCTAAATGACGATTGCTACTGGCTTTCTGCAATCGCTTATTGATGCTATCACCAAAGATAAACAGCAAAGTTGCAAACAGCAGTAACCATGGAATCGCGGAAACAAACTGTTGCTCAGACACCAAAATCAATAGGTAACTGCCGCTGATGCCCCCGGCAATACTAAGAAGGACAATTTTAAGCAGGTTATTGCGATCTTTAAGTACTTCGAGCCTGAACGCGTAGGTACCACTCAGATAACCAGCACAAGCCGCAAAGGTATTGGTGGCATTGGCGACAATCGGGGGTATTCCGACGAAAAGCAGTGCAGGGAAGGTGATGAAGCTTCCTCCTCCTGCGACAGAGTTAAGTACACCACCAAACACGCCAGCGAGGAAGAGCAAAATTATCTGAGAGAGGTCAAGTAACATAGAGGTTATATGATGGTGAAAAGTCGTTAACAATCAACATATCCTAAACCGTACCGAGTCTCAAAAGGTTCAATCGGTTACGTGATCTATAGACAGAGATCTCGGCTGGCAAGTCTCCAAAAGACGCGCACGACGAATCGCGGGAGACGAGGTCATATTCCTTTGGATTGGACTTGCTCTTCAAGGGCTTTCTTGGGATCATGCATACAATTGTGAGAACAAACTAGGATTGCATTTCATGTCGAAACTAAGCCTTCAAGAGCAGATGCTAAAAGCAGGTCTGGTCAACGAGAAAAAATTGAAGAAAGCCAAGAAAGGCTCAAAGAAGTCACGTGTTCAAGCACGCGAAGCTAAAGCAGCTGTTGAAGAAAATAAAGCAGCGCAAAAAGAGCGTGATCAAGAGCTCAACAAGCAGCGTGATGAAGCTAAGCTAAGTAAAGAAATCAAAGCACAGGTGAAGCAACTTATCACCCTAAATACGATAGCGCTTGGTGATGGTGACATTAAATACAACTTTACCGACGGCACGCTAGTGAAATCCCTCTATGTCACACAAGAGATCCGCGATCAACTCAGCAAAGGCAACCTGTCTATTGTTCGTCTTGAAGAGAGCTATGCAGTGATTCCGACGGTTGTGGCGAAAAAGATTGCAGAGCGTGATCAAGAAACTGTCATTGAAAATGATGTTAAAGAAGAAGTGGTCGAAGAAGATGACCCATATGCACAATACGTGGTGCCTGATGATCTGATGTGGTAACTTCGGATACTTTAGAAAAGCCCAATATATTCAAGTATATTGGGCTTTTTTCTATCAATGACTGTGCTATTTCTTCTTACCATGCCCTTTACCAGGATTGTTTTTTCCGTGTGCACTACGGTTATCCTTGTTCTTATGATGTTTACCATCACATTCTTCCGACTCGATTCGTACTCGGTCTGACTCGTAGCTTACACAGTCTTCACTGAGCTCAAGATTATCAGTCTTGATAGAAATACTGGCATAGCTTGCTGATACCGGTAGCAATAGAGCTGCGACAATAAGAAGTAGGTTACGCATGGTTGTAGTGCCTCATAGGTGTTGGGATGAGGCATAGTTTAGAGAAATGGTAAAAGAGGATTTGTCATTTTACGCCACGACAAATCGTGATTATAAAAAAGCGAGGTATCAGTACCTCGCTTTATGTCGCTCGCTAGTTTTGGCTTTCTTTACTCGCCCAAACGTAAAGAAGTTCAAGGGCAATCGTCGCGCCTGCCAATGCAGTCAACTCACTTTGGTCATAGGGAGGCGATACCTCAACCACATCCATACCCACAACGTTGATACCAGCCAGACCGCGAATGATCTTCAATACTTTGTCTGAATTCAAACCACCACATACTGGTGTGCCAGTACCTGGTGCAAACGCTGGATCGAGACAGTCGATATCGAAAGTGATGTAAACTGGCTTATCACCAATAATATTGCGGATCTGCGCAACAATTTCTTCTGCACTCTGATCGTTAGCTTGCATGGCGTTAATCACATTAAAACCGTGGTCATCGTAATCATATTCAGTACGAATACCGATTTGCACGGAGTGCTTCGCTGAGATTAAGCCCTCTTTTGGCGCATGGTAGAACATGGTGCCATGGTCATAGTTGCTGCCGTTCGCATACGTGTCAGTGTGAGCATCAAAATGAATCAATGCCATTTCCCCATGATGCTTAGCATAAGCACGCAGGATTGGCAGGGTGATAAAGTGATCACCGCCCAACGCCAGCATGGTTTTACCGCTCTTTAAGATCTCACTGGTTGCCGCTTCTAAACGGTAGGTGAAATCTTCTGCATCACCGGTATCGAATACCAAATCACCTGAATCGATGACTTTGGTTTTATCAAATACGTTGAAGTCCCATGGGAACTTTTTGCCTTCCCAAGCTAGGTTCACCGAAGCGCGGCGAATGGCGTCTGGACCCATTCGAGCGCCAGGGCGACCCGAGGTCGCCATGTCTAGAGGTACACCAAAAACCACCACGTCTGCGTCGGCAGAAACTGGGTTTTTCACGTAAGGTCGACGCAAAAATGTCATTGCGTTCGAGTACAGTGAATAATCAGTTTTGGTAAACAAATCATTCATTTAAAAATCCTCTAAATAGGTGTAACCGGTTAGGCCGCACTCTAGTTCTTCTAAAATTAGCGCTTGTTCATCAACGTCGATGTGACGCTCTACAAGCTCTTTGTAGTTTTGCTTGATCGCTTCTACGTCAATATGAACGTAGCGCATCATGTCTTCGACGGTATCGCCTAGGTCGATCGCCGTAAATTCAAACTCGCCTTCATCGGTAACGTTCACAACCGCGCTGTGGGTGTCACCAAACAAGTTGTGCATATCGCCAAGAATTTCTTGATAAGCACCGACAAGGAAGAAGCCCATCAAATAGGGTTCATCTTTGTTCCATGCTGGTACCGGCAAGGTAGATTCAATACCTTGACCATCAACATATTGCTTCACAGTACCGTCCGAGTCGCACGTAATATCCAGCATGATAGCGCGCGTTTGTTCTTCACTGCCAAGACCCGATAGCGGTAAAACAGGGAAGACTTGTTCAATACCCCAAGCATCTGGCATCGACTGGAATAGTGAGAAGTTCACAAAGAACTTGTCTGCTAATCGTTCGTTAAGTTCATCAAGAATCGGTCTGTGGAAGCGATTCTTGTTGTCCATTTGACGATGCAATTCACCGTAAATACTTAGGCTGAGCTGTTCTACCCAAGCGCGCTGATGCAAATCAACCACACCGGATGCAAACAAGGTATGTGCTTCTGCTAGGTCGCTTTGTGTATCGTTGTAAATCTCGATAACAGCGCGGGCGTCAGTGCCACCTTTTAGGCTCTGCCAGTTCTGCCACATATTCTGAAGCAGAGGATGAGCCTCTTCTGCTGGCGCATCAACAGACTGAACATTATAGCTTTCTGTACCAATCACATTAGTGATCAATACCGCGTGGTGCGCAGTTAGCGAGCGACCAGACTCAGAAATAATAACTGGTGCGGTTTCTTCATACAGCGCACATACATCGCCAACCGTACTCACGATGTTACGAGCGTACTCAGCAAGTCCGTAGTTCATAGAACTGCTCGACTGACTGCGTGTTCCGTCATAATCGACCGCTAGACCACCGCCCACATCAAAATAGGCGATAGGTACAGACATCTTGCGAAGTTCGCAGTAGAAGCGAGCTGCCTCGTTAACCCCGTTTCGTACATCACGAATGTTGGCCATCTGCGATCCCAAATGGAAGTGAACAAGCTGTAGCATGTCCAACTGGTCTTGCGCTTTTAGACGCTCGACAACTTGCAGTACTTGTGAGGCAGACAAACCGAACTTAGATTTATCGCCACCACTTGATTGCCATTTACCCGCGCCTTGAGAGGCTATGCGAATACGCAGACCCACACGAGGTTTGACGTTAAGTGCTGCCGCCTCTTTGAGCACGATATCCAACTCAGACAGCTTTTCTAGAACGATAAAGACCTTGTGGCCAAGCTTTTCACCAATGAGAGCTAAGCGAACATACTCGCGGTCTTTGTAGCCGTTGCATACAATCACGGAGCTAGCACGCTGTGCCATTGCTAGAACTGCCATCAGTTCTGGCTTACTGCCTGCTTCTAGACCGAGCTGTTTGGTTTCGGCTTCCGCTTGGCTTTCGAGAATTTGTTCTACAACGTCTTTTTGCTGGTTTACTTTGATCGGGTAAACAAGCAGGTACTCGTTTTGATATCCGTAGTCTTGGATGGCTTGGTTAAATGCATCACAGATACCGTGCACGCGCTGGTGGATAATTTGCGGAAAACGCACCAGAGCAGGCAATGTAAGTCCTTTGTCTTCAAGTGCCTTCGCAATCTTGTTGAGAGGTACCTGGTGTTGACCATTTTTATGAGGGGAAACAATGACGTCGCCATCGTCATTGATTCCGAAGAAGTTTTGGCTCCAGTATTGGACGTTGTAATCCGCACGAACGCGGTCTAGCTTTGAAGTCGTTGTCACAGCGTGTCTCACTTATTGTGTGTTCAGGCTGTCGCTCATCTTTATGTTATTCGAATTGCTGCTCGATTTGATGATTGAGAAGAAGCATTTACCTGAAAAATCAAACCCCGTGATGATCTTCCATGATGCTCACGAAACGCGTCTTAAGTACTCAAATGTTGTGGAGCGTGTACTTAAGATTCGTGCGCATTAACGGATAAATCACCCCCTATGTCTAACAAAAATAATTAATCCTTTCGATTGCGATTGGTTGTAAGCAAGCTTTTTGAGCTTTCTGTCGTAGGTACTACCTCTTATACCGAGTCATCGAGCGGTTTGGCTCACATCGCCTTTGATTTTATTAAAGGTGTCGATCAGCATTTGTTCCAATTTAGAACGGAAATTTTTTCTATCATGATAGCGGTTGGTATAGAAATCGACTCTGCTTGGTATTTACAGGGTGAATATCAGCTATATCTTTGGCTCAGTTTTTTAAACATCAGTAATCCAGCATCATAGTGATACTTCTGGTGAGCACCTTTAAGCGCAAACTTCACGTTGTTCCTTACCCATACAGAGAATTTATTGCATGAGAAACATTAGTTTTCCATGGAAGCTTTCACGCAACGGACTGATCACTGTTTTTTCTTTGGATCTTCCACTTTCAGTTGCCGCTGAGGAGCAATCACTCGCTGATATTATTGATTTCAACGTCCAAGCCACTCAGTACCAAGATGAAACCATCGGGGTCTTTGGTGTCGATATTGCGGCCACTGACAGTCTCACAGTGAGTGCGGAAGTGGATACCGATCGCTATTTGCAGTTTGGGCTTAGCTACGATTGGTTGATAGAGCGAAACTACTTCAATGTGTACGGGCAGTATGGTTTTGATGAGTCGATTGATATTTATGATATTGGCTTTATGTACGGGTATTCGGTGTCGCCGAGCCTGTTTGTCTACTGGGATACTTACTACCAGTGGCGTGACACGACCAAAGCCTATGAACTGCCAGACCCAATCGATTATGCTAATCACAGACAAGAGTGGAAAAACACGGTAGGCGTTAGCTATAGCATTCACCCAATGGTTGATCTTGGCGCAAATTACAATGTCGATGTTCTGACTTCACAACATGGCTTTGAAAACGGTACCAGAAATAGTTTTGATCTATCCGCAACACTGAACACGCCCTATGTCCAACCCTACGTGAAATATACCAAGGGTCAGTACCGAGTTCGTCCAGGGAGGCCAATTGAAGATAGCAGCAATGTCGAGTTTGGCTTCTATCTCGACTTCTAACTTAAGTTATGGGGAAAAGGAAGCAGGTTTGGGAATGGAAATGCGATAGATACAAAAAAGGCTTCGAGTAATCGAAGCCTTTTGAATTTGCTAGCTAACGTTATTACTGAGGGATAACGTTTACAGCTTGAGGACCTTTTTGGCCTTGCTCAACACCAAAAGAAACCGCTTGGCCTTCTTTTAGAGTTTTGAAACCTTCGCCAGAGATAGCGCGGAAGTGAACGAATACGTCTGGACCGTTCTCTTGTGCGATGAAGCCGTAGCCTTTCTCTTCGTTAAACCATTTTACAGTGCCAGTATTTGTGTTAGACATGTTATGTCCCTTACTTTTCAGATTAAAATTTTTGCCTTGCGGCGATCTCGCTTTGTGGTTCTGTTTATTTAATCAAGCTGTAAATGGGAAAAACGAATGACAAATACCCGCTAGGGAAACATCTGACAATACTTCTCGTACTCTTTTTACTCTTACTTTAAATAACTCTCTGAACACCAGAGCATGCGCAGTGTACCACACCTATGGACGGTTTAAATGAATTTCTTGTTAAATCATGAAAAAAGAGCAAGCGATTTCGTCGCTTGCTCTTGAATTTGAGTGAGATATTCGCTTAAGGCACTACTAGCGTTTGAACGTAACCGCTTCTTCTGCACCTAAGTTAATAGATGTCTCGGCCGGTTTTGTGCGAGCGATCACATTACCTTGACGAATGGAGTAACCCACTGGGACTTGGCGACGTACCGCGTCAAAGCCGTTCTCAGCAGGTAGCAGTAGCAAGCTACCTGGCTTTCCTACCTCTAAACCATAAGTTTCTTGAATGTTTAGTGCGCGCGCTGAATTGTGGCTGATCATATCTAAAGATTGGTTGATTTGATCGTAACCCATTACCTGGCAAACGTGCAGTCCCATATGCAGAACTTGTAGCATGTTGGCGGTACCTAGCGGGTACCAAGGATCAAATACGTCATCGTGACCAAAGCAAACGTTGATGTTCGCTGCGAGCATTTCTTTCACGCGAGTGACGCCGCGGCGTTTTGGATAGTCATCGAAGCGGCCCTGCAAGTGGATGTTGACTAGCGGGTTGGCAACGAAGCTAATGCCAGACATTTTAAGTAGCCTAAATAGACGTGATGCGTAAGCACCGTTATAAGAGCCCATTGCGGTCGTGTGACTTGCCGTGACGCGATGTCCCATTTCAAACTTGTGCGCCAGTGCTGCAAGCGTTTCAACAAAACGAGATTGCTCGTCATCGATTTCGTCACAGTGAACGTCGATCAAGCAGTCGTATTTTTGTGCTAGCTCGAACACATAATGCAGCGACTCTACACCGTATTCGCGTGTGAACTCAAAGTGTGGGATAGCACCGATAACGTCAGCACCGAGCTGTACGGCTTGTTCTAATAGCTCTTTACCATTTGGGTATGAAAGGATGCCTTCTTGCGGGAACGCCACAATCTGAATATCCACCCATTGTTTCATCTCTTCACGAACTTCAACCATCGCTTTTAGCGCCGTCAAGGTTGGATCAGAGACATCAACGTGGGTGCGAACGTGTTGAATACCGTTCGCTATTTGCCATTTGAGTGTTTGTTTTGCGCGGCGCTTAACATCGTCGATTGAGAGCATCGCTTTACGCTCAGCCCAACGCTCAATGCCCTCAAATAGAGTGCCAGAGATGTTCCAACTTGGCTCGCCAGCAGTTTGAGTGGTGTCTAAGTGAATGTGAGGTTCACAAAATGGCGCTGTCGCCATTTGACCTGTAGCATCGATTACATCGTCAGCGCTGAACGACGAGGTTCCCGCTGGTTCGATCGCCTTGAATAAACCTTCTTCAATAAGGAGGTCAAACTGACCTGTTCGACCGTTTATGGTTGCATTCTGAATAAGCAAAGATGACATGGCATCAAATTCCTAATAATTACGCGTCAGCGTTTTCTAACTGAGCTGTTTTAGCGTTAAGAAGACGGTTAAGTACAAGATAGCTCAGAGCGCCACCAAGTACTGCATTTACAGGGACAACGCCTGGTAGGAAGTTACCTGCTGCTACACCAATAGCAACAGCAATGATACCTGCCCAGTTTACCGTTTGGAATTTTGCCGTATCAAAATTTGCGTAGCGTTTACGGTTGATAAGGAAGTCCGCAATGATTACGCCGCCGATTGGTGGGATAGCAAGTGATAAGAAAGTCAGCCAGCCAACAAAGTTGTTGTAAAGCCAAAGAGCACACAAGGTACCGACCACACCGTTAGCCATAGATAGGTATTTGCTTGGTAGACCCGTCACGTTAGAGAAACCAAGACCCGAAGCGTAAAGGGCGTTGTCGTTGGTCGTCCAGATGTTTAGACCCAGAACGATAATTGCAGGAAGTAGTAGACCCTGAGCAATCATCACCTCGGAAATGTCTGACTGACCTGTTACCGATGCACCCGCAGCGCCAAAGATAAACATCAAGGAGTTACCAATAAAGAACGCAACCATAGTAATGAACACCGCGCCCATCGGTTTTTTACCAAATCGAACGAAGTCGGCAGTCAGTGTACCTGCGCTGACAAATGAACCTACCACCATCGCAAGTGCTACTGAGAAGTCGAGAGGCTCTGCTGGTTGAATCTTTTGAAGCTCCGCAACGCCGCCAGCACTATCGACAGCGGTGAGTACTGAGTAACCACCCAGAATGGCAATCGCAGGAACTGCGATAGCAGAAAGAACCATCAGCGCTGAAATACCGAAATAAACCGTTGCAGTCATCAATAGACCACTTACTAAGATAAGGATGTTGGTGTCAATGCCAGTCGCTTTTTGAACTGGGATGGCAAACATTGCCACACCTACACCAAACCAACCTACTTGCGTACCGCCTAGCAATACAGAAGGGAGCCAAGAGCCTTTAGAACCAAAAGAGAATCGAGCAAGAAGGTGAGTAGAGAGACCAGTAGAAGCGCCAATGTAACCGAGGAAAGAAGTGTAGATACCGAGGATGAGGTTACCAATGAGAACAGCGAGGAAGAAATCATTAAATGAGAGACCAGTACCAAGGGAACCACCAGTCCACATACTTGCGGAGAAGAAAGTCAAACCAAGCATCACCATGGTTAATGAAGCGACTCCCTTTCTCGCCGATTTTGGAACCGGCCCTAAACTGTAGTTGTTATCCGCAGACATATGATACCTCACCATTCATTAAACCTATTTGTCGTACGTTTACCCGTATTTCAGGCAAACGGCGCGTATTATGGTGATGTAAATCACAGTGTCAAGCCGTCAATTTGGTAAAAAATCATGCTTTTTTAGTTCGTATGGTCATTTAGTCCTATTAATCATATGGTTATTAAAGGGTCATTAATATGAAATAAATATAATTAATTTATATCTGACCATAGCAACCGTTTGCTCGATAGGGCTAAGTGAACTTTTTAATTGCTTTAGCTAAAAAATAGTTTCATAGCCTTAAAATGGAAAGTTTACTTGTTCCTTCATTAAGCTGTTGGCTTTAGCGAGAAGAGGATCATGCGCCAAGAGTCGGAGGAGACTCGCATCAAGTAAGTAATTAAGTATATAATGCGCCCGCTTTCATCTGAGGTAAGACAATGATTTCAAAAAACCAACTAAAACTGCTAAGAGCCCTTGGGCAAAAGAAACAGCGCAAAGCGCACGGCCTATTTTTGGTTGAGGGCGAGAAGAACGTTCTTGAGCTTGTCGACACTTCCTTGGTTGTAAAGCAGGTCTTTGCTACCGATGATTTTCTGCAAAAACACGCCAGCGAGCTTAGTCAATATGATTGTATCGAGGCATCTTTAGAAGAGCTTACTAAAGCGAGCTCTCTAGTCAGTAACAACGCAGCCGTGGCGATTGTAGAGATCCCTAAAGTCAAAGCGCCTTCCGCGGAAGGTATGATGATCGCGCTTGATGGTGTTTCTGATCCGGGGAACTTGGGAACGATAATTCGTATTGCCGACTGGTATGGCATCAAACACATTGTAGCCAGCAGCGATTGCGCGGATCCGTATAACCCTAAAACCATTCGAGCGACCATGGGCAGCTTTGGTCGCGTTCAGGTTACTTTGCTGGATCTACCTCGTTATCTCAACGAGGCGAGTATTCCGGTGTACGGTGCGTTTCTTGAAGGTGAAAGTGTTCACTCAACCGATTTTTCGGAACAAGGTATATTGCTGATGGGCAGTGAGTCACACGGTGTTCGCCCAGAAGCGGAGCAATATGTCACTGACAAGATCACCATTCCGTCGTTCGGTGGTGCTGAGTCGCTTAATGTAGCGATGGCGACGGGGATTATTATGGATAACTATCGACGTCAGCATAGTTAAAGACTGACGCGCGTTTTGAGTAGACCCCTGCCTGCGCAGGGGTGACGACACTTTCTGAAACTACTTCTCTAGCATCCCAAGTTTGTTTGGTACGCCATTCCACTTTTCAGCGTCTTCCATTGCCGGTTTTACTTCGGTCTGCACTGGCCATAGTTCAGACAATTCTGCGTTGAGTTCGATGTAAACCACTTGGTCCTCTGGCAGTTCATCTTCTTGGAAGATAGCTTGCGCATCACACTCAGGAACACAAAGCCCACAGTCGATACATTCAATCGGGTTAATCACCATAAAGTTTGGGCCTTCGTGGAAGGCGTCAGCAGGGCATACCGCTACACAGTCGGTATATTTACATTGAATACAGTTATCGGTAACGACAAATGCCATGGTGGTTAACTCTTATTAGCCTAATTTGTGGAGGGGCGATAATACTGATCCCGACGCAAAATTCAACATCTTGCGATGACTTGGGCAGTCTCTCACCTGCAAAATTCAATTAAGTATGACAGACAATTCAAGTTAACGTAAAATGCGCGCCATTGTGAGCGAGTAAGCCCAGTGTTTACGAGCTAAGACACCAACGACGCGAGACCATTCCATGATACGTTTAACCGAAATCAAACTGCCTCTTGATCACGAGGAAGGTGAAATTTCCCAAGCTATTTTGAAAAAGCTTGGCATCTCTGAAGACCAATTGATCTCTTTCAACATGTTTAAGCGCGGTTACGATGCCCGTAAAAAGACACGCATCTTGCTTATCTACACGTTAGACGTGGTTGTAGAGAACGAAGCGGAACTACTCGAGAAGTTTACTGACGACCCACATGTAAAAGTGACTCCAGATATGGAGTACAAATTTGTGGCAAAAGCGCCAGCTAACCAAACTGAGCGCCCAGTAGTTATCGGTTTTGGCCCTTGTGGTTTGTTCGCGGGTTTGGTTCTTGCGCAGATGGGCTTTAAGCCAATTATTGTGGAGCGTGGTAAAGAAGTTCGCGAACGCACCAAAGATACTTTTGGTTTCTGGCGCAAGCGCACGCTAAACCCTGAATCTAACGTTCAATTTGGTGAAGGTGGTGCTGGTACATTCTCAGACGGTAAGCTGTATAGCCAAGTCAAAGATCCGAAGCACTACGGCCGCAAGGTAATTGAAGAGTTTGTTGCTGCTGGGGCTCCAGAGGAG
This sequence comes from Vibrio sp. KUL80, assembly GCF_059725495.1. Taxonomy (NCBI): domain Bacteria; kingdom Pseudomonadati; phylum Pseudomonadota; class Gammaproteobacteria; order Vibrionales; family Vibrionaceae; genus Vibrio; species Vibrio sp. KUL80. The sequence continues at coordinate 610,776 of NZ_AP045842.1, read as the reverse complement.
ATTATGTATGTGTCTAAGCCTCACATTGGTACCTTCAAGCTGGTTACCATGATTGAGAAGATGCGTGCCAAAATCCTAGAGCTTGGTGGTGAAATCCGCTTTAGCACTCGCGTTGACGATATTCATATGGATAACGACCAAATTACAGGTCTAACGTTGTCTAACGGCGAAGAAATCAAAACGCGCTATGTCGTTCTCGCGGTTGGTCACAGTGCTCGCGATACCTTTGAGATGCTCCATGAGCGCGGTGTTTACATGGAAGCAAAACCTTTCTCGGTAGGTTTCCGTGTTGAGCACAAGCAATCTGTTATCGATGAAGCGCGCTTTGGCCCAAATGCCGGTAATCCAATTCTAGGTGCTGCTGACTACAAACTGGTTCACCACTGTAAGAACGGTCGCACGGTTTACAGCTTCTGTATGTGTCCAGGTGGTACTGTCGTAGCCGCAACCTCTGAGGAAGGTCGAGTTGTAACCAACGGCATGAGTCAATATTCGCGTGCCGAGCGTAACGCGAACAGCGCTATCGTTGTTGGCATTTCACCTGAGCATGACTACCCAGGAGATCCACTTGCGGGCATCCGTTTCCAACGTGAGCTAGAGAGTAATGCTTATGTACTAGGCGGTGAGAACTATGACGCGCCAGCTCAAAAAATTGGTGATTTCCTAAAAGGTAACGATCCAAGTGCACTGGGTGATGTTGAGCCGTCATTCACACCGGGTATCAAGCTGACCGATCTTTCTAAAGCACTACCTGATTTTGCTATTGAAGCGATCCGTGAGGCAATTCCTGCTTTTGATAAGAAGATCAAAGGCTTTGCGGGTGCAGACGGCCTATTGACGGGCGTAGAGACACGTACATCTTCTCCAGTTTGTATTAAACGTGGTAAAGACTACCAGAGTGTGAACCTGAAAGGCTTCTTCCCTGCGGGTGAAGGTGCGGGTTATGCGGGCGGTATTTTGTCAGCGGGTATTGATGGTATCAAAGTTGCTGAGGCGCTTGCGCTTGCAATGGTTGAAGACTTGGCTGAGGCCTAATCTCGTAAATAACCGAAAAGCCCACTTAGGTGGGCTTTTTAGTAGCTGGTAGTTAGAACACGTAAGTTAGCGTAGCCATTGGTCCATAGAACTTAAATTTTGCATCCAAGTCCGCAAAATCACGACCGTAATCCACATTAATCTCGTAGTAGCTGTATGTTGCTGCTAGACCAAAGTCGTCAGTAAACTTGTATTCGACGCCAGCTCCTAGATCGAGCAGTAATCCGGAGATGTTTTCGATACTCAGAGCAAAAACTTGCGCGTGGCCAAGTAGGTGCCAGTTATCGTTAATGCGATAGTCGGTGATAAGGCCAATGTTAGGAAGCGGGGCAGTTAAATCAGTGAACTCTTCATCTTTCACTGGAATTAACTCTGTTTGGTCATCCATACGAATGCCTAGCTCTCCACCAAAGCCGACCTTAAAGTTCATCACGTGCAAGCCTATCGAAGCTTTCCAATCCCAATCTTCACCATCATAGAACTTATAATTGTAGCCGAAGCGCAAGATATCGATATTGAGTGTAGAATCGATGCGTGCACCCGCCTGGACCTCCTTGTTGCCGTCTCCTGGCAACTCAAATGGTTTTGTTACCGCTTGATTGCTCGCTTTACGGTGAAGGCTGCGCCAATCTAAAAAAATGCCGTGACGTTCGTTGAAGTCGTAGCCGACAAGCAAGTATGGCAGTGTCGAACGTTCCTTGAGGCTGAGATCTGATTCAAAATCTAAGTCAAACTCATTGCCGGTATTAGGGTTCGTCACGCCAATAGAAGTGTCAGCCTGGGAAAAAAATGCACCGCCAGCGATGTGAAACTCACCGGAAACCGCAGGAAACGTGGTGGCTCCTAACAGAGAGCCCGTAATGACAAGATGACGAAGTTCCATTTCTATCACCAAACAAATTTTATTGAGTAGAGTTAGAAATATATCAGAAGGTTATGGTTATGTTTAGTATGTTATTGACGGGTAATGATTTTGTAGTGTGATTTGGAGCAAAAAAGGAGCAGGCATAGGGGAGTTGCCTGCTCTTGGGGTTTGAACGTTAGTTCAGCTTATTCCATGCTGATGTCCAATGACTGCCTGTACCTGGTTCAAATTGAGTCGCGGTTGGTGACCATTGCACACAGTATCCAGAGTAAGGGAAAGGTTTACATTGATAGATGTGTCCATCTGTCGCTAATACTTTAGTGCCTTCTGTGTATTGAGATAGACCATCCGGGAATACGAAGTCGTAGTCTCCAGGCACAGACTCATCAACCAACATAAAGTCTTGAGTTGTTTGATCAACTAGGTTGCCATTCTCATCGCGGACTCGAGTAACGAGCATATGATGCCCCGGCTCTGACTTAGACAAAACTAAATCAACATTCTGACTGTCACCATCCTCAAGGTTTAGCTCACTGTTTGCCAGTGACTCTTGTGCGTGATTATAGACGTTCAAAGTGACCGCTACTTTCCCGGTTGCAGCAACGTTAAGCGCTAGCGTGACAGGTGTATTGCCAATCGTGTGTTCAGTATCAAGACCGGTAACTTCTGCACCTGCACTTGGTGGAGGCGTCACGATGTCGTAGCCAATTTCCACACGCTCTAGAGCACTATTCTCTGCCACATAGACAGTGTTGCTGCCGTAGACTGGAGCGATGTTACCGTTGTTGTCTGGCTGACCCGCTTTGATGTTGCTATGTTCACTATTGATCTGTGTTGCCAGTGCATGAGACCACTGGTTGGCTTGACCTTGTTGTTCCGATTCAATGGTAACGCTGGTCGAAAGATTTGGTAGCTCTCCGTTGGCGTCAAACACTCGGGTATAGACTGAATCACCTGGTTTGAGGTCCATTGTTGGGTTAATCGTGCCTGCTTGTGTCCAACCTGGAATGCCAGGATTGTCGCCACTAAACTGCACGTCAATCACGTTATAGAAAGCGGCTGCGGTATCACCTACGTCCCAAACCGCTAAGATCACTTGGTAACCATCGCGAGCTGGTACGTTACACTGGTGCGTTGTCAGTTTTGGTGGTTTTTGCATGTTACCATCGACAACACAGAATGGATTCAGGTCAAATGAATCACGAGTCAGTGCCTGATTCGGGTTCCAGTTTGGTTTCGTGATGTAGTACTTCCAATCTCGGGTTACGTGGTTTGCAGTAAACGTCCATTCAAAATTTTGCATACCAGACTGAATTGGACGCTTGACCCAACGATCGGCTGTTTGTTCGTTGAGCGGTGAGAACTGTGACAAACCTGCGCTGGCAATTTGACCATCTGGTGGCCCAGCTTCTGGAAAGCCTTCAGGTCCTTCAACACTTTGTGGCTCCCATTGAACAGAGCCACAGTTTACGTTCTGCTCTCCGGTGTCTGCCGGATACTTACACAGCGTTGCACGAGCTTCGGCGACGCCGTTTTCAACCGCTGAAACATAGCCGTGACTGTGAACAAGTGGGCTGGCGACTAACCCAATAGCTGCCATTGAAATCAAGACTTTAGTGTGTCTCATACCAATACCTTCTCTTAATCAGTTTCTTCAGCACAGAGTGTGCAATTAACAGTTTTTTTCTTCTTGTCACTTTTTTCTTACAAGTGCTGCGAGTAATTTAGAGTGGAAAAATAAGTCTGGCGAATGGATTAAATCAGATATGGAATGGGACTCTATAAAATAGATTTTCTGGCATTTAAGTGACAAAAAAATAGAGGAATATCCTGTCTTTTTATACTAAAGCTATTGTTAATGTTGTTATTATCATTGAGTGAGAAAACTCAAATAAAGCTTCGATGCTAGTGGCAGTACCGCTTAGATAACATTTGGTTCTCAAACGGAAAAAAGTAGAATAGCAAAGGGATCAGCTAATCGCTGACCCCTTTATCTATAGGATGGCTTTCTGGGTCTTATAAGCTTGGAAGAATGTGCTCTGGCATTAACCCATTGTGAAGCGCAAGTTTTATGATGTCGTTTGCCTTGGCAATATCCGGAGCAAAGTACCGATCTTTATCGTAGAAGGGGACTGATTCTCGCAAGATTTGCTTACCTAGCTCGATTCTCGGTGAGGACTTTAGAGGGGCACGGAAGTCCAAACCTTGAGCCGCGGCGAGATATTCGACCGCCAAGATCCCTCTAGTGTTCTCCGACATGTCTTTAAGTCTTCTTGCCGCAAAAGTTGCCATGGACACATGGTCTTCTTGGTTTGCTGACGTTGGCAAGCTATCTACTGACGCGGGGTGGGCGAGAGTCTTATTTTCACTGGCTAAGGCTGCTGAGGTAACCTGAGCAATCATGAAGCCGGAGTTTACACCGCCATTATCCACCAAAAACGGTGGCAGCTTGCTGAGCGCACTGTCGATCAAGAGTGCCATTCGCCTTTCCGACAAGCTACCAATCTCGGCAATTGCTAGTGCTAGACCATCTGCCGCCATTGCCACTGGTTCAGCGTGGAAGTTCCCTCCAGAGATAATATCGCCGTCATCAGCAAACACGAGCGGGTTGTCTGACACTGAGTTCGCTTCGACTTGCAGTGATTCTGCGGCATTGCGTATTTGCTGTAAGCAAGCTCCCATCACTTGCGGCTGACAACGCAATGAGTAAGGATCTTGTACCTTTTCACAACCTTGGTGCGAGTCGCCAATTTCACTGCTGTTTTCAAGTAGGTGGCGATAAGCCTGCGCGGCGTCCATTTGAGCGCGATGACCGCGAACGCGATGAATACGAGGATCGAACGGTCGTCGGCTACCAAGCGCAGCTTCTACTGACATTGCGCCACAAAGCGTGGCAGAGGCAAACAGATCTTCAGCTAAGAACAGACCTTCCAATGCAAACGCCGTCGACGCCTGTGTCCCGTTAAGAAGTGCGAGTCCTTCTTTTGGCGCTAGGGTAATAGGTTCCAAACCTGCGATCTGCAGGGCTTCTAATCCGCTGATGATCTTACCGTTATGACGAGCTTCTCCCTCACCGAGTAAGATGGTGCTCATATGAGCCAATGGAGCAAGGTCGCCAGAGGCGCCAACGGAGCCTTTTTGTGGCACGCAAGGGTAGACCTGAGAGTTGACTAGTTCAATTAAGGCATTGATGACTTTAAGACGGATACCTGAAAAGCCACGAGCCAAGCTATTGATTTTTAAAACCATCATCAATCTGACAGTCTCATCACTCATTAGCTCACCAATGCCTGCTGCATGAGAGAGAACGATGCTTTTTTGTAGGATCTCAAGATCGTTTGGCTCGATGCGGGTGTTGGCGAGTAAGCCAAACCCGGTGTTGATGCCATATACAGTGCGATCTTCGGCGATAACCTGCTCGACGATTCGCGTGCTGGCTTCAATATCTTCGACTGCCGCAGGGTCGAGAGATAAGCTGACTGGAGAGCGGCTTAATTGGCGAAGCTGAGCAAGGGTCAACTGACCGGGTTTTAGAACTAACTTCAACATGATGGACTCCTTACCCATGGCTCTTGTCTTGTGTATCCAACATAGGAAGGTCAAGTCCTTGCTCATTCGCGCATTGTTTGGCGATATCGTAGCCAGCGTCCGCATGGCGCATGACGCCTGTTGCTGGGTCATTGTGCAGTACTCGTGCGATGCGGCGTGCAGCGTCGTCACTGCCATCACAGCAAATCACCATACCACTGTGCTGAGAGAAGCCCATGCCAACACCGCCACCGTGATGTAGAGACACCCAGGTTGCGCCTCCTGAGGTGTTGAGCAGAGCATTCAGCAGTGGCCAATCAGAAACAGCATCTGAGCCATCCATCATGCCTTCCGTCTCACGGTTTGGGCTGGCGACCGAACCTGAATCTAGATGGTCACGACCAATCACAATTGGTGCTTTAAGCTCACCACTTTTCACCATCTTATTGAAGGCTTGGCCAAGGCGTTCGCGGTCTTTAAGACCGACCCAGCAAATGCGCGCGGGTAGGCCTTGGAATTGAATGCGTTCGCGCGCCATATCCAGCCAGTTGTGTAGATGTGGGTTGTCTGGAATGAGCTCTTTTACTTTTTGGTCGGTTTTGTAGATGTCTTCTGGATCGCCCGATAGAGCCGCCCAACGGAACGGTCCTACGCCCTCGCAGAACAAATCTCGAATGTAAGCAGGCACGAAACCAGGGAAATCGAAGGCATTTTGTACGCCTTCTTCAAGCGCCATTTGACGAATGTTGTTGCCATAATCGGTGGCCACCGCACCTCTATCTTGCATATCTAATATGGCTTGAACTTGCACGGCCATCGCGGCTTTTGCCGCTTTTACAACGCCTTCAGGATCACTCTCGCGCTGCTGTTTGGCAAATTCCATGCTCCAGCCTTGCGGTAGATAGCCATTGAGAGGGTCGTGTGCTGAGGTTTGATCGGTTACCACGTCTGGCGTAATGTTTCTCTCAACCAGTTCGGCATAGACGTCCGCTGCATTTCCCAGTAAACCGACTGAAATTGGCTTGTCACTGTTTTTAATGATTGAGAGAGCTTCGTCGAGTGAATGCGCTTTAGTATCGACATAGCGAGTATTTAGGCGATAGTCGATTCGTGATTCGTCACACTCAACGGCGATCATTGAGAAGCCTGCCATAGTGGCTGCGAGAGGCTGTGCACCGCCCATGCCACCTAAGCCACCCGTTAGAATCCATTTGTTGGTTGCGTCACCATTGAAGTGTTTTTTAGCGATAGCAACGAAGGTCTCGTAAGTGCCTTGAACGATACCTTGTGACCCGATGTAGATCCATGAACCTGCGGTCATTTGACCATACATCATGAGCCCTTGCTTATCGAGTTCATTGAAGTGTTCCCAGTTTGCCCAATGAGGAACAAGGTTAGAGTTAGCAATCAACACTCGTGGTGCGTCTTTGTGCGTAGGGAAGACACCAACAGGTTTACCTGACTGAACTAACAGTGTTTGGTCGTCCTCAAGACGCTTAAGTACTTCGACGATCTTGTCGTAGCACTGCCAGTCGCGCGCTGCTCGTCCTATGCCGCCATAGACAACAAGCGATTGAGGGTGTTCAGCTACCTCATCATCCAAATTGTTCATTAGCATGCGAAGGGGAGCTTCAGTTAGCCAAGATTTCGCGTTGAGCTCAGTGCCGCGAGGCGCTTTGATTGAGCGAGACGTATCAAGGCGTGAATGGTGTTTATTTGTCATTGTCATTTCCTTTTGAACTCTGCCTTACGTGGCGCTTTTATAGTGGTAGCGCCTTTGTTATGAGCGTGGGCAGAGAGTGTTTACGTTATTAGTTAGCGATTATTGCCGTTGTGTGTGCATACTTGTTTGAACATTCTGGTTAGACATAGCTACCAGTATTTGCCAACACACTCTTGCTGCGAGCTTGGCCGTTTGGTTATCAATGTCGTAATTCGGGTTATATTCAGCGATGTCAGCAAGCATGAGCTTGTTACTTGCAAGAACAGTGTTGAGCAGCGGAATAAACTGCTCGAGCGTCATTCCAAATGCGGCGGGTGCGCTGACTCCAGGTGCTATGCTGGCATTAAAGACATCAAGATCAATCGTTAGATAAACGATATCGACATTGGCGATAAAGCGTTGTAATTTGGCGATATTGTCGTGCAGTGGTGTATCAAAGAGCTCGGTGTCTCTGATGTATTGAACTCGCAAGTCATCGGCTTTGTCGAACAGGGCTCTTGTATTGCCAGTTTCACTCACTCCTAAGCAGAGATAATGAAAAGGGTGCCCCTTGGCTTGGCAATAGTCGGCGATTTGAGAGAAGGGCGTACCAGAACTTGGCTTAGGTTCGATGTCTTTTACCGCTCCATCTTTTGATTGGTATTCTCTGAGATCAAAATGGGCGTCGAAATTGATAATGCCAATACTCGGTTTTTCATCTGATTCGCTGTTCGCCCCCGATAAATAATCGGACAGTCCTTTAAAAGAAGACCACGCAATTTCATGACCACCGCCCAGTACAACAATAGGGCCATTGGAAAGGTGTTGAGTGATTTTTTCAGAAGCTGCTGCTTGATGCCGTTCCAATTGGCTATCAGAACAGCTTACATTGCCTATATCGACAATCGCTTTGTCTTGATGCCATGCCAAATTTGCCAAGGCAGCACGAATAACATCTGGACCTTGCTGAGCACCAACTCGTCCTTTGTTGCGTTTTACTCCCTCATCAGTACAAAAGCCCATTAATTGTAGGCGTGGTCTTTGAGCGTCTTGAGTGGTTTGGATTTTATGATGAACTCGATAGCGCTTATCGCCATCTTCGAGATCGTCGCGACCAGTCCAGACAAATGGGGTGTGGTGTTTAGAGGACATCTTCAACACTCCCTGCAATGATTCGTTTGCTAAGTCCGCTCATGCCAAATTGGTAGCTAAGTTCACTTGGATGGTCGATGTTCCATACTGCCAAATCGGCGCGAGAGCCTAGCTTGATTTGCCCAATGTGCTGGTCTTGCCCGATGGCTTTTGCGGCGTGGCACGTGACTCCACGAAGGCTCTCTTCTGGTGTTAAGCGGAACAGAGTACAAGCCATATTCATCATTAATTGAAGGTTGGCAAAAGGGGAAGTACCCGGATTCAAATCGCTACCAATTGCCATTGGAACGCTTTGGGATCTTAGGTTTTGTATTGGTGGCTGCTGGGTTTCTCGCAAGAAGTAAAACGCTCCCGGCAACAAAGTTGCGACGGTCCCATTGCTTGCCAGTGCTCTTACGCCAACATCGTCTAGATATTCAATATGATCGACGGATAGCGCTTTGAACTCAGCGGCTAGGGCGCTTCCACCGAGGTTACTCAGTTGCTCGGTGTGTCCTTTGATGGCCAGCCCGTGCTCCTTGGCTGCTAGGAAAACTCGCTTGGTTTGCTCGAGCGTAAAGCCAACCGATTCACAAAAAACATCAACAGCGTCAGCAAGTTGGTGTTTTGCCACGTGGGGAATAATAGTGCCAGTGACATAGTCGATGTAGTCATCAGCACGACCATGAAACTCGGGCGGCACGGTGTGTGCGGCGAGTAGGGTGGTAGTGATATTAATTCTGCGATGGTTCTCAAGTGCTTTGGCGGCTAGCAACATCTTCACTTCATCGTCGAGCGTCAGACCATAACCAGATTTAACTTCGATTGTGGTACACCCACTGCGGATTAGGCTATCGAGTCTTGGTAATGCGAGCTCAACAAGCTGCTCGATAGAGGCTTCTCGGGTGGCTTTAACCGTACTGTTAATACCACCTCCACTTTTGGCAATTGCTTCATATGACATGCCGTTCAAGCGGTTCTCAAACTCCTGCGCTCGACTACCAGCAAAGATCAAGTGGGTGTGAGGGTCGATCAGTCCTGGGGTGATGATTTTGTCTTTGCAATCGAATACGGGAACATCGTCAGTGATGTCCCTGTGTAAGGCTTCAAGCTCGTTTTCGTTTTGGAGGATCGCGTTAATGTATCCGCCACGGATAACCAGCGTGCAAGGTATTGATGGGAGGTAACCATCAATACCCGGCTCCATTGTAACAATGCGCGCGTTGGTAAGGATCAGATTCATAGTGTGCGTAGAGTAGTTATTGTATATACAAATTAATAGATGAATATATACAATTGATCAAGTGAGGTTGAATGAAATGTGATCAAGTTTGAAATTAATTGGGATGGGTGACGCCCAAGGATCATCGCTAACGCTTTGTTTAAAAAGGCTAGAGAAGTGATTCTAATGATAGAGGTTGTTGGTGATTTTAGAGTTCGACTTTAGAGCTTAGCTGGTAGCGGCTGCCTGGATGATAAAGCAGTGCTGAACTAATCAATTTATCTTCACTCCAAGTGCGTCGATGAAGAAGCAAGCAAGGCTCCGAAGGATTCATTTCCAGCAGTGAGCTCAGTTGATCGCTACAGGTAATCGCCTCAACAGTATGCTCAACTGCCGTCATAGGGCAGTTAGCAGTAAGGTATTCATTTGGCGTCGTTTTTGTGAAGTCTTGCTGATGATAATGTGGAGCGTATTTAGCGTTCACCCAGCGGCATTCAAGCTGTATGGGTAGCTCGTTTTCTTTGTGAAGGATTTCACTGTAATACACTGAGCTCCCCAACATCACGCCGAGTTTTGTGGCAATGTGTTGATCTGCTTGTGTTGCCTCGTGACGGAGTACTTCACTGGAATACTGCTTGCCACGTGACGCGACTTCGTTAGCGATGTTTCTTGTATCAAGCAGCGGTGATTGAGCCTTCTCAACTGGACGTGTCACAAAGGTCCCAAGACGTGGGCGCCGTTCAAGTTTGCCTTCACCCACCAAATCGCGAATCGCTTTGTTAACCGTCATACGGCTGACATCGAACTGCTCAGTGAGCTCCATTTCTGTCGAAATGCGTTCTCCAATCCCCCAATGACCTTGGTCGATCTTGTCTTCAATATACTGTTTTATCTGGATATAGAGTGGTTCTGCAGGCATCAATCGCTCAAGCTTTACAATTTGAATATACAAATGGTTATGGAAATTGTTGGAAAATGCAAGGTGTTCGATCGATTGATGTGCGATTGACGCCTTAAATCCCCGTCAGATGGATGGCTTCAGGTCAGGGTAAGCAAAAGCAGATCTTTGCCTCAAGTTTGAACTTTTTTCTTCTAAATCATAAGTCTGTCACTTATCTTCCGTTAAAATAAACGGTTCAGGTTAAGTGGTGGTATTCAGGGAAAAGAAATGAAAGCGGTCGTCGTCGGAGAAACAAAGTTTTATCCATCCAAGATTCTATGTGTGGGACGTAATTATGTCGAACACATCCATGAGCTGGGTAATGAAGTGCCGGAAAACATGGTGGTCTTCAATAAGCCTAACTCAAGCATAGCGACCGAGTTGCACTCTTTTCTCGATGAATCTCTCCATTACGAGGCAGAAATCTGCTTTATTATCAAAGACAAGCAATTGCACGCCGTCGGCTTTGGTTTAGATCTTACCAAGCGTGCTCTGCAATCTAAGCTCAAAGGCAAAGGACTGCCTTGGGAGCGTGCGAAAGCGTTCGACCACTCTGCCAAGTTCAGTCGATTTATCCCTCTTGAAGGCTTAGATGTGAGTAAATTAGAGGTGGAGCTTTTTATCAACAGTATGCGCATGCAGCTCGGCGGCACGTCTCAGATGCTCTACAAGCCACAAGTCATCTTGCAAGAGCTTAACTCATACACGAGCCTAGAGGACGGAGACGTGGTTATGACTGGTACACCACAGGGGGTGGGAGAGATTGTTGCGGGGGACCGATTCCTTGGCCGCATCAAGCACGACGGCAAGGCAATTATTGAGGTTGAATGGGTTGCGGTTTAATTAACGATTTGGGCAACGCTAGAAACAAAAACACCCCGCTAATTGCGGGGTGTTTGCGTATGAATGCGATTACAGCTCGATAGTCACTGTTTCGCCGTCTACAGTCAGAAGAAGTGTGTTGCCTTCAACTTTATGTGACACTTCAACTTGCTCGCCGTTGTTCTTGTTTGGAACCAATAGCGTTAGAATGTTGTGCTGCTTAGCTGCAGAGAATTCCACTTCTACGTGACGGTGGATTTCTAGGTCTTGGTACTCGTAAGGGTCTACGTCACCAAAGCCTTCAACATTTTTCACAGAGGTGATGCTGTCAGCGCTGTCGTTGATGAAGCTCACGTCTAGGTGTGCATTCTCACCACGGATAGCAAATGACTTATCAGCTGTCTCTGTGTTGAACGTTGTGTGCATTAGCCAAGTCAGGTCTTTCTCTTCACCGAAGCTTGCTTTGTCCTGCATTACGAACACTTTGCCTTTCACAAACCAGATCTTACGCTTATAAGACTCGATGTCTGGCGTGAAGAACTTGTATGAGGCTGTTGCATCACCTTCAACGAACTTAACATCAGAATCTGTATCGTAATCAGTGATTTGACCACCAGCTTCGATACAGAAGCGATCTTGGTGACCTTCGAAGTTCGTGTTCTTGTTCTCGCCGTACTGGCCTTTACCATTAAATAGTGGAAGGTTCTTAGAGAACGTGTGACGACGCCACTTAGTGTGCATGTCTACGCCGAAGCCACCGTAGTAACCAGTGATAGATGCCAGAGTTTCACCAAATGCATGCAGTGTGAATGCGTTTTGGTCACCGTGCGAGTGGCTGATTGAGCCAAACGGGCTGCACTTGAATACCATGTGGATGTGCTCATCGCGCTCAGTCATACGGTTGTGGAACGCAGCCCAACCTGTAATTGGGAACACTTTTAGCAGTGGATCGTTAGACGGCGCTTGTTCTTCTGGTGCATCCCATAGGATGTTGAAGCGAAGATCGTCGTAGCCGAAGTCCCACCAACCGAAGTTGTAGAATTTAGTGTGCGCTTCAGTATCACGACCTTTAAGTTGGTTGTAGTACCAAACGTACTCTGGCTTCTGGTTAACACCTGCGTAATGCTTGATGTTGTATGCCAGTTTAAGACCAGGGAAGTCACCGATAGATGACTGGTCACAGAAACTTGCGCGCTTCGAGTGAACAGGCATGCAGTATAGCGGGAAGTCACCTGTGTTCTCGTAGAAGGTTTTGTTGAACATATTCACGCCAGTGTACGCTTTCAATAGGTCGAAAGCTTCACCTAAGAATGCGGTTTGCGTGTTCCAGTAGTCAGGACCTTCAGCCCAACCGCCGTCTTCGCCGCCCCATGGTGGGTAGTGAACTGCGTAGTATTCTAGAGCGTAAGCGATGTATTCGCCTGCTTTAGGGTGGTCGTGATAAAGCGCAATACACGTCGGAATGATAGCAGACGAGATTGAACGAACACCGTGGCTGTTCAGTGGGTTAGCCAGTAGGTCAACCGTCACTTTTAGGTGATGCATGATTTCGTCTAGGCGAGTCACTAGTGCTTCACGTACGATTTCGCGCTCTTCTTCTGTGAAGTGAGCGTGTAGCCAGTCGTAACCCCAAGCCATTGCTGCGATAACGCGGAACGCCGCTTCATCGTTGTAGCCGCGAGATGTCACGCCGTCTGGATTGTAAGTAGCGAGTTGAAGTGTCCACGCTTTTGCTTTTGCGATTAGCGCTTCGTCTTCTTTCACGATACCTGCGATAGACAAGTTACGAGTTGCGTTAAGTGCCATTTGGCAATCAACGTACATTTGACGCCAGTAAGGACGCCACAGAGAGGCTTTACCTACTGTTTCTTCCGGGTATGGCTGTGGCTCTGCGTATGGTGCAGTGTCTAGGAACTTCTTCGTTGAGTTATTGAAGAAGTCGTCGAACATACAGTAAGACTCATCTTCTTTAACCTTAGCTTTGAACTCAGCCAACTCTTCAGATTGGATAAGTAGGCGAGGACGAGCCTCAGAAAGGTTGTCTAGGAAAGAAAGGTCAAAGTCTCTCTTTTGAACTTCAATAGGAAGTAGGTCAACCAAGTTACCCGCTGAAGTATCGTTCTCCAGCTTCATCTTCTTGATTGCGTCGAATGATTTCTCGTTACTCATACGAACTCTCTTGTAGATACAAATGTGTCGAAAAGGAATTGCAGGTAATATGACATATTGTCATACAATAATAAAATACTTCTACGCATTCTCTTACGTTTTTGTGAAGTGTAACCAATGACGAAATTTGGTCGCGTTATCGACTTGTAACAAGAAACCTAACTTAGCATTTTGTCAAAATCTTTAGAGTGTTCGATAAGCCGTGTTCACAAAAAGTCTCCGATTATTTTTATGCTTGCAGATCTGGAAATCTCTAACTAGCCTTTAGTTAACAAAAATATAACAATTTGTTTCTGGTTGTATTTTATTGATACCGGACTCAATAAGTAAGTGGTTAAGTTTTCGTCTTGACCGTTTACTTGTGCAGTTTGGCATTACTTTTTGAGACCCAATGAAGGGTCGAAAAAACCTAGTTGGTCTTCGTTTACCGTCGTCGAATCACAGCTTGTTGGGTTTTGATTACGGGCTTGTCCCATCCTAGATTGTTTGATCACTCTCTGGACGTGCTTGGTACAAGTCATAGGGGAACCACGTCAAAAACGGCGTGGCTAGGCAAAGGAGAAATCTTTTGAAGAGATTGCTGACCATTCACGTTGGGATTGGTTTGGCGACTGCGCTTGTCAGCCAACCTCTCCTCGCCGAGTCGAGTAACTACAACTTGACTCGGGGTGTTACTGATATCAGTAACCAAGTCTATGACCTGCATATGCTCATCTTTTACATTTGCTGTGCAATCGCCTTTGTGGTGTTTGGGGTGATGTTTTACTCCATTTTCAAACACAGAAAGTCCAAAGGTGCTGTGCCTGCGAATTTCCACGAGAGTACCAAAGTCGAAGTTGTTTGGACCGTGATACCTATCATTATCTTGGTGTTGATGGCGATTCCTGCAACGAAAACCTTAGTGGCGATGGAAGATACCTCTCAATCAGAGATCACGATCAAAATTACCGGTTCGCAGTGGAAGTGGCATTACGCGTACTTTGGCGAAGACGTTGAATTCTTTTCGTTGATGTCGACCTCGCAAAAACAGATCGATGGGATAGAAGAGAAGGGGGCGCACTATCTGCTTGAAGTGGATAACCCGCTGGTAGTACCCATCGATAAAAAGATCCGTTTCTTAATGACTTCCGATGACGTTATCCATTCATGGTGGGTTCCTGACTTTGCGGTTAAGAAGGACACCATCCCGGGCTTTATCAATGAAGCTTGGACCAAAATTGACGAGCCTGGTGTCTATCGGGGTCAATGTGCCGAACTTTGCGGCAAAGCGCACGGCTTTATGCCAATTGTAGTTCAAGCCATGACACAAGCGGATTACGACGTATGGTTGGCTGGCAAGCGAGAAGAGATGGCATTAGCCAAAGCCGAAGCGGCCAAAGCATTGGATGCGACGCTTTCTATTGAAGAGCTATTGACTACGGGCGAGAGCATATATGCAAGTCGCTGCTCTGTCTGCCACCAAGCGAATGGACAAGGTCTTCCCGGTGCGTTCCCTGCGATTGCAGGGGCCGAAGTAGCGACGACGGGCCCTATTGATACCCACATCAGCAAAATTGTTGACGGAGTGCCTGGTACAGCCATGCAGTCGTTCGCCAATCAGCTAACCGATAAAGAGATCGCAGCTGTTATTACCTATCAGCGTAATGCTTGGGGTAATAACACAGGAGATGTAATTCAAGCCTCAGACATCAATGCGTACAAAACTCAGGAAGCGGAGCCTAGCTCCAAGGAGTTATGATGAAAACGGATCCAATGGAAAAAGTGAAAGCATCCGCAGTGACCGATGCTGACATGAGCCGCGCAAACAGCACGGCAGTCTTAGAAGACGATCATCATGATCACGCGCCCTCAGGTTGGCAGCGCTGGGTATACTCCACAAGTCACAAGGATATAGGAACCCTCTACCTCTGGTTCAGCTTTATTATGTTCTTGACCGGCGGAGCCATGGCGATGGTCATTCGCGCCGAATTGTTCCAGCCTGGTTTGCAGCTTGTAGAGCCAAACTTCTTTAATCAGATGACGACGGTACATGGCTTGATTATGGTGTTCGGCGCAGTGATGCCCGCGTTTACGGGCTTAGCAAACTGGATGGTGCCGCTAATGATTGGTGCGCCGGATATGGCGCTGCCGCGCATGAACAACCTAAGTTTCTGGATCTTGCCTTTTGCGTTTCTCATTCTGATTGCTTCACTGTTTATGCCGGGTGGTGGTCCTAACTTTGGCTGGACCTTCTACGCACCGCTATCAACCACCTACGCGCCAGATAGTACGGCACTGTTTGTATTCTCGGTTCATATCATGGGTATCAGTTCGATCATGGGGGCGATCAACGTGATCGTGACCATTTTCAACATGCGAGCGCCAGGCATGACACTGATGAAAATGCCTCTGTTTGTGTGGACATGGTTAATTACGGCATTCCTACTGATTGCGGTAATGCCGGTACTTGCTGGGGCGGTGACCATGGTGCTGACCGACAAGTACTTTGGTACCAGCTTCTTCGACGCCGCTGGTGGTGGTGACCCAGTCATGTTCCAGCATATCTTCTGGTTCTTCGGACACCCTGAGGTGTACATCATGATTTTGCCATCCTTTGGCATCATCTCTGCGATAGTGCCAGCATTTAGTGGCAAGAAGCTGTTCGGGTATCACTCAATGGTGTACGCAACATGCAGTATCGCCTTGCTCTCATTCTTGGTGTGGGCACACCATATGTTCACGACTGGGATGCCGGTGTTTGCTGAGCTCTTCTTCATGTATTGCACAATGCTCATAGCCGTACCAACGGGCGTGAAGGTGTTTAACTGGGTGGCAACCATGTGGCGCGGGGCATTAACGTTTGAAACGCCGATGTTGTTTGCCATCGCCTTTATTGTATTGTTCACCATCGGTGGATTCTCGGGCTTGATGTTGGCGATAGTGCCAGCTGACTTCCAGTACCATGACACTTACTTTGTTGTGGCGCACTTCCATTATGTGTTGGTATCTGGCGCTGTGTTCTCCATCATGGCTGCTGCCTACTATTGGCTGCCTAAGTGGACGGGGAACATGTATGACCACAAGCTCAGTTTGTGGCATTTCTGGTGCTCAGTTATCTCGGTGAATGTGCTGTTCTTCCCTATGCACTTCTTGGGCTTAGCTGGCATGCCACGCCGGATTCCAGACTACGCAATTCAGTTCGCGGATGTGAACCAGATCGTCTCTGTTGGCGGGTTTGCATTTGGTTTGTCGCAGCTTATCTTCCTTTGGTTGGTCATCAAGTGCATTAAAGGTGGTCAGAAGGCTGAAGCCAAGCCTTGGGAACGTGCTGAAGGCTTAGAGTGGACAGTACCGAGCCCTGCACCTCATCATACATTCACAACACCACCAAAGATTGATTAACAAGGTGGATTGCCATGGATAGCGAAACTAAAAAATCGAACAGAAAACTGGTGGGCTGGCTGGGTGTCGCCGTAGTTGCGATGTTTGGCTTTGGTTTCGCTTTGGTGCCTCTTTACGACATTATGTGTGAGGCGCTTGGCATTAACGGTAAAACCAATACCGAATCCGCTGTTCAGCCTGTGGGCATGCGAGCCGACATCTCACGCACTATTCGTGTTGAATTTATGGCACATGTTAATCCAGATATGCCTTGGGCGTTCAAGCCAGAGAAGCTCTCTTTGGACGTACATCCCGGTGAAGTCATTCAAACAGCCTATCTGGCTAAGAACCAATCTAATCAATCACTAATAGGGCAGGCGGTGCCATCTGTATCACCGGGTACCGGAGCGACATACTTCAATAAAATAGAGTGCTTTTGCTTCAATCATCAACCGCTAGAGGGCAAAGGCGAAGCCGAAATGCCACTCATCTTTTATATCGAGCCAGACATTCCAGAGTCAATTCATACTCTGACCCTCTCTTACACCCTTTATAACATTACGAGCAGTGCTGCGACTCAAGGTGCCACTCTCGATATTTCTCGTGCAAAGGTCGGCAGCAGTAGCGACGCACTGAATCTATTAACATCGGAGATAAGCTATGAGTAAGACTCAAACTTATTATGTTCCGGCGCAGAGCAGTTGGCCCATTGTTGGAGCCGTAGCGCTGTTTTTTGTTGCAGTTGGGGCGGGGCTAACCGTTCAACATCTTGATACTGGTGGTGCAGGTAGCGTCATTGGGGGGATCGTATTAGCGCTTGGTGTGGCGGTACTTATCTACATGTTTTCTGGGTGGATGAGTAATGTTATCTCTGAATCCATGTCTGGGCTTTATTCTGCTCAGCTATCGCGCTCATTTAAGCAAGGCATGAGCTGGTTTATCTTCTCTGAAGTGATGTTTTTTGGTGCGTTCTTTGGTGCTCTGTTCTACGCAAGAATGATATCAGTCCCTTGGTTAGGCGGCGCAGACAATAATGCCATGACTCATGAGGTGTTGTGGCCGGCATTTGAGGCGATTTGGCCGCTCACTACCACTCCAGGCGGCACCACCACAGAAGCGATGCCATGGACGGGGTTACCACTACAGAACACCGTCATCCTGCTGTTATCGTCGATAACCCTGCATATGGCCCATGTCAGCCTTGAGAAAAACAAGCGTACCGCGCTCATTGTATGGCTAGAGATCACCATCGTCTTGGCTGCGTTTTTCTTATATTACCAAGCGGTCGAATACGCTCATGCTTATCAGGATATGGGATTAACCCTCCAATCGGGTATCTACGGCAATACCTTCTTCATGCTCACTGGCTTCCATGGTCTTCATGTATTTATTGGGACTGTGTTCTTAATCGTCCTTTTATTCCGAATAGCGAAAGACCACTTCACCCCTAAAGACCACTTTGGGTTCCAAGCGGGCAGTTGGTATT
Source organism: Vibrio sp. KUL80 (assembly GCF_059725495.1). Lineage (NCBI taxonomy): Bacteria > Pseudomonadati > Pseudomonadota > Gammaproteobacteria > Vibrionales > Vibrionaceae > Vibrio > Vibrio sp. KUL80. Next base: position 592,516 of record NZ_AP045842.1, on the reverse strand, counting down.
GGCACTTTGTCGATGTGGTGTGGTTGTGTCTATTTGTTTTTGTGTACGTCTTGTAGATATGGGAGCCCTGCGGAAGGTATTTCGCGGGGCAGAGAGTTTTAGTTAGTTCAACATGTTAGCTAGTAAGGTCGGGGGTTAGGCGTTAACAAACCACTTTGAAGCGCGATGATGAGAAGAATAATGACAATCGCGGAGAACAGAACACGACGACCCAAATAATAACTCATGGGTTTATCCGAATCAGGGTCGTCGCGCACCATTCGAATTAGGGCAAGCGCTAAGTTAAAGATGATGAAGAGTAACAGCAGTACTAAAGCAATCTTAAACAACAGTGTGGGCGACATTGGTACTCCTGGCGTTATCTGGTTCAAAACCGTGAAGTTTTGGATTGGTTTAGCTTTAACTTTGGTTGTGTTTTCAGCATTGGTCAAATTAGGAATGTGGCAACATCAACGCGGTGATGAAAAAGTTGCGTTGGAGGAAACGTTAGCGCAGCGTGCTTTGTTACCTGCCGCAGAGATTACTTCACTCTCTCTACCTCTAGCGAAGCAGAGTGAGCATAACTATCTGAAATGGATAGGTTTGCCAGTAAGTGCTTACTTGGTGCCTAGCTCTTCTCTATATTATCTCGACAATCAAACTCTAGATGGCGTGGTGGGTTATCTCGTTTATCAATTGATGATTGCTCCGTCACGACAAAATCAACGGTTTTTGGTAGAGCTGGGCTTCATTGCTGGAGGATTAGACAGACGTCACTTACCTGAGGTGACGCCAATATCAAAGCCAGTCGATGTTCAAGGGCGACTCTATAAGAAGATGGATAGCCCGCTTGGCAGTGAGTTGCACAGTGAGCGGTTTGCTGACGAACACTATTCGTTTTATCGGATTCAAAACCTTAATTTGGCACTGCTGAGTGAAGCGTTGCGTAGCGAACAGTCATTGAGAGGGGCTGATGTAGAAGCAATCGGAGGCGAGTTGTCAGCTTGGGTTATCCAACCAACCGACGATCTGACCGATTACCCGCATCCTTGGAAGCCAATCTCCATGAACTCAGCAAAGCATTATGGCTATTCGTTTCAATGGTTCACGATGGCAGCAGTATTCGCGCTGGTTGTTGTGGCCGCTTTTGTTAGATGGCGCAGCACTTCCGGTCGTGTAAAAAATGGAAATAGAGGGTGAAATATGAGTAGTAACCTAGGTATGGAGACCAGTAAGCCCGTCGTTGACCCCAAAACAGTGCGACGTGGCCGCTTAACCTTGATAGCTCTGGTGGTGTTTTTTGCATTACCTTTCATTATTGCCAAAGCCATTTTGAGCAACAACTGGTATGAGTCGGGCGTGACCAATCACGGTCAGCTCATTGAGCCTCGAATGACGTTTGAAACTCTGGGTATTAATAATCCACTGCAGAGCCAAAGTTGGCAGCTAGGTTTTATGCTACCCGCCGAGTGTGATGAAGCTTGTATGAACCGACTTTACATTATGGGGCAGACCTACCTCGCTTTAGGCAAGTATAAAGAGCGCGTGACACCCGTTGTATATGTTCTACCCGGGCAAGCACTGCCAGAACTTCCAGAGACCCTCACTGTGGTGACCGTTAACGATGCGTTCGCGGGCGTGGTGCCATCACAGGGCTATCTTATTGCAGACACGCTGGGTCAGTTGGTGATGTTTTTCCCTCCCGCTACCAAAGAAGAGCAGGTATCGCACAGTAAAGGACTACTCTCCGATCTCAGAAAGCTGTTGAAGCTTTCAAGAGTTGGGTGATCAGTAAACAAAGCAGAATCGGTAGGCAGAGCAAGGAGTCGCTATGGGATTGATGAACTTAGTTAAAGCAGCACTCGTTTTGACCGTTGTGGTCATTGCCATGGGAGCGTACACACGTTTGGCTGATGCTGGGCTTGGTTGCCCAGATTGGCCAGGATGTTACGGCAAGCTGACCGTCCCGAGCTCTAAAGTGGACGTAGAAGTTGCCAACACTCTATATCCAGAGCGAGCCGTAGAACCTTATAAAGCTTGGCTTGAAATGATTCATCGCTATCTTGCAGGCGGCCTAGGGTTAATGGTGTTTGCTATTACGGGCATCGCTTTAACTAAGTGTCGTGACAAGTTAGGAGCGCTGCTACCCGTCGCGCTCTCTCTGGTGATTATCTTTCAAGCAGCGCTCGGTATGTGGACAGTGACTCTTAAACTGATGCCAATTGTTGTTATGGGACACCTCATTGGCGGCTTTACCATGTTTTCGCTGCTGTTTTTCACTTATCTGAAGCTAAGACCTAAATTGGAAATAAGACGACAGAATACACCAGAAGAGAATTTGGAAAATACCAGTAAGTCGTTTGAGCCTAAGGTGGTCGATAGACCAACCTCACCAACCGCTCTAAATCTCGTCAGCTCTCGATTGAAGGCATTTGCACTCTTGGCATTGGTTGTCACGGTTGGTCAAATCATTCTAGGCGGTTGGACATCTTCTAATTACGCGGCTGTTGTCTGTACTGCGCTGCCTATTTGTGAAGGTAACTGGACTCAGTATCTGGACTTCAAAACCGCGTTTACACCCGTTCACTTTGGCTTTGATAACTACGAATTCGGGGTATTGGAATATCCTGCAAGAATGACGATTCATGTGACTCACCGCATTGGTGCCATCGTTGTGGCGTTGATTGTCGGCATGCTGGCATTTAGGCTACTTCGTTACCCCTACCAAGCGATTCGCAAGTTGGGCATGGTTGTCGCGGTTATTCTGGGTATCCAGTTAGCACTGGGCGTCAGTAATGTGGTTTTCCACTTACCACTTCCGGTCGCTGTGCTGCATAACCTAGGTGCAGCGCTATTGCTGCTCAGTCTTATTCATACTAATTATGCACTGCGCAGTGCGCGTTATATTCGAGCTGAAAAACCTAATCTAACCATTGTCGAAGCGACGACATCGATAAAAACGCTTAAGGCATCTGGAGACAAGGAGAGTTCTCTATGAGTAAAACCAATATCTTGGCATCGACGGCTAATACCACTGTTGTTAAGTCCTCCGTAAACTGGCGCGTTTATCTTACCTTGACCAAGCCAAAAGTGGTTGCGCTGATGATATTAACGGCATTGGTAGGGATGTGTCTGGCGGTACCGGGAGCTTTGCCCGTTCAAGCTAGTGTGCTTGGCCTATCTGGTATTGCATTGATGGCGGGTTCGGCTGCTGCATTCAATCACCTTATTGATAGACGCATTGACGCCATAATGGCTCGAACGCACAAACGACCGCTGCCTTCTGGCGATCTCAGCGCCGGAAAGGTCTTTGCTTTTGCGACGTCTATCGGTGTGCTTGGGTTTGTGGTGTTAGCGCTAGGGGTAAATTGGCTGACAGCTTGGCTCACATTCGCGAGCTTGCTGGGTTATGCCGTTGTATACACGCTTTATTTAAAGCGCGCGACGCCACAGAACATTGTGATCGCTGGCATAGCAGGGGCAATGCCACCGCTTTTAGGTTGGACCGCAGTCACGGGTGAGCTGCATGCGAATGCGTGGCTATTGGTGATGATCATCTTTATTTGGACCCCTCCACACTTTTGGGCACTGGCCATCCACCGTAAAGATGACTACGCCAAAGCGGATATTCCAATGCTGCCAGTCACACACGGTGTTGAATACACCAAAACCTCAATCTTGCTTTACACCATATTGTTGGCACTTGTGTGCCTTATGCCTGCACTTGTTGGCATGACTGGGCTTGTCTATTTGGCGGGATCCACCTTCTTAAGCGCTGGCTTTATTTATTATGCTTGGAAGTTAAAAGTGGCTGCGACAGAGAAAACGGCAATGGAGACGTTTAAGTTCTCTATTATTCATTTGATGGTGCTATTTGTTCTATTGCTTGTTGATCACTACGTGGCGATTTAGTTAGGTAAAGAGCAGTTCCAACGCCTTGTTTTACCTTATCTTTGCTGAGTCTCAAACCTTCTAAAAAGCAAAGATAGGGTAAGGCACAATAGGAAGTAACAAGCGCCAACAATAAGCCAGATTTCAAAAATAAGTCCTGAAGAGTTGGCCATTTCAGTACCGACAAACGTCATTTCTTGAATCGATATCAGCGAAACGATAGAGGTATCTTTTACTAAAGAAATAGCTTGTCCCGCGAGCGCCGGTGCCACGGCTGTTAGAACCTGTGGAGCGACGACATCTTTATACTGGTACCAAGTAGATAGCCCTAATGATTTTCCTGCCTCCCATTGCCCCTTAGGAATGGCGGATAGCCCCGCTCTTACAATTTCTGCAACGTAAGCAGATGAAAGCAGACCGATACAGATAACGCCAGAAAGAAGGTTTTCCCACAATGAGCTAGGTCCAAACAGAAAGGCTTGCCACGCAGAAATCTCACCCGTATACCCTCTCAAGATATCACTCAGTCCTAGTAATGGAATTAACTGATTCGAGATAAAGAAATAGAAAATGAAGATAAATACCAGTGGCGGGATATTTCTGACCAATTGAATAAATATATTGGCAGGTACACTGAAAACAGAGATAGCTGAGTGTTTTGCTAAACCCAACGCGGTCCCGAGAGTCACCGCTAGCACCATTCCCCATGCGCTTAGGCGTATCGTGGCGATGATGCCCTGAGCGAAATAAGGTAAGCCGCCATTGGCGGTAGGAGTGAACACCAACTCAAATGCTTGGCTCCAGCGCCAATGGTAGTTAATACCGATCGATGAACGATAGGCTAGCCATACGGCAACGCATATTAAAGCGATGATCAGGACGCCGTCGAGAAGTGTGGGTCTCCAACGTTTGCTGATCTGTTTTGGCGAAGGCACTGCGCTATTGTTCATCTTCATTGAGTTGGTGTCGCTCATAAGTACTATTGTCCGCCAGCGATCTGGTCTTGCCAATCTAGGGTTGAGAACCAGTACTCATAGCGCTCTTTTAACCAACCATCTTCGGTACGTGCTTGGATCCACTTATCAAAGAAAGCTTTCTTATCTTCTTCACCAAGTCTTACTGCGAAGGCTTCGTTACCTTTAGATAGACGGTCGCTGAATGGAATAAACAGCGCATCTGAGTGTTTAATCGCTTCATGCTCAGGCTTCGGGCTCGATGCAATAACTGCGTGCGCGTTGCCGTTTAATACCTCTTGGAAGGCTTGAGCATCATCATCAAACTGAAGTACTTTCGCTTTAGGGAATGTTTCGCGTGCTACCTGAACCGTAAAGGCTCCTCGGCGAGCAGCAATCTTCACACGGCGAGAGTCGAAGTCTTCAATCTTTGAAAAGTCGCCGGCGAGGGCTTTGCTCGCTGCAACCTGTACACCTGAGTGAGAGTATGCTTCGGTAAACAACACACTTTTTGAGCGCTCTGGAGTGATCGACATACCGCCAATGATGACATCGAATTTTTGTGATAAGAGGGCAGGGATGATACCGTCCCACGCAGTTGGTACGAACTCTACCTTCCAGCCAGAATCTTCAGCTAGACGCTTAGCAACATCGATTTCGAAGCCTACAAGTTCGCCTTGCTTATCTCTCATAGCCCAAGGTACGAATGTGGACATGCCGACTCTAAGTGTGCCTCGTTCATTAATCTTATCTAGGTTTGGTGTGTCACTAGCGGCGACACCGAATGATACTGCGAGGCCAATCGCAGCAGTTGTGGCGGCCTTGACTAAGTGCTTGAGTTTCCCTTTCATAGTTAGACTCCTTGGTGATAGATACAGTTACGTTAAATAACAGCGGTTTAGAATGCGATGGTCGATTAGTGTTAGGCTCGTTTCTCCTGACTTAGGCGATACTCAAGCCACGCGGAGAAACCAGAAAGTGTCAAAGTTAGCATCAGATAAATAGCCGCGACCGTGAACCAAATTTCAAATGGCATTGCCGTCTCGGCGACGATGTTTCTTCCCTCTGTTGTGAGGTCGAATATGGCCATCACGCTCACGATGGACGAGTTTTTGATGAGTGACACCACTTCGTTGGTCAAAGGTGGCAAGGTTCGACGAACCACTTGAGGAAGAATGACATCAAAATAAGTATAGAAACGGGATAAACCAATTGAGCGACAAGCCTCAAACTGACCTTTAGGAACGCTATTTAAACCCGCTCTAAGTATTTCTGCGGTATAAGCTCCCTGAAATAACGCGAGAGCGAACACCGCCGTTGAGAATCGGTCGAGCCCAATGATAGGACCGAATACAAAATACAACAGGTAGATTTGCACTAGCAGTGGCGTATTTCTTATTCCCTCGACATACGCGTGCGCAATCCCACGACCAACGACAGAGTTAGACGTTTTGAGAAGCGCGGTGATAAGCCCAAACAGTAGAGTAAAGACCAGAGCCAAGGCACTGATCTTTATCGTAACTAACAAACCTTCGAGAAGCTCCGCTGGCCACCATTCACCATCTTCATAAAAGGCGAGGTAATCGGGCACACGCTCCCATTGCCAACGATATCCCATTGCCTGGGCTCCGCTGTCCAATAGCCACGCTAGCGCTAACGCCACCAGTGCGATTTGCAGTAATGCCGATAATGCTGGCTTGAGTATTCTAAATAGCATCAGTGATTGAGGATCTTTTCCAAAAAGGCTTTAGTGCGAGGGTGCTGCGGTGCGTCAAAAATCTGACTAGGGGGGGCGGATTCCAATATCTGTCCCTCATCCATAAATACCACACTATCAGCAACGCGCTTTGCAAAGCCCATTTCATGGGTCACACACAGCATGGTCATTCCTTCTTCTGCGAGTTCAACCATTACGTTAAGAACCTCACTGATCATCTCAGGATCCAGCGCCGATGTTGGTTCATCAAACAGTAAGATATCCGGTTTCATGCAAAGTGAACGTGCAATGGCAACACGCTGCTGTTGGCCACCAGAGAGTTGAGAAGGGTACTTATTAGCTTGCTCAGCAATTTTCACTCGTTCTAGCATTTCCATTGCACGTGACTCTGCGTCTTGTTTTGAGAGTTTGAGCGTGCGGATTGGAGAGAGTGTGAGGTTTTCGAGCACAGTAAGGTGAGGAAATAAGTTGAAGTGCTGAAACACCATGCCCACTTGACCGGGCTTTATCTGCTTGGAGCCAACCTCGTGTCCCAATACTTGAATGTCACCAGAGTTATAGGCTTCCAATCCGTTGATACAACGGATGAGTGTCGATTTTCCAGAGCCCGAAGGGCCGCAAATGACGACGATTTCGCCCTGCTTGACTTCAAGTTCGATAGAATCTAAGGCTTGGAAGTCTCCAAACCACTTATTGACGTTGCTAAATTGTACTGCGTTCACGTGGAACCCATTGTTTTTGTTATCTCTCCATACATTAGCAACATAGATAAACCATCACAACACCCAGATGTATTTTGTGGATACTCCGTGCACCATAGCAAAAGCACTCAGTTAGTAGTCATTATGACTCATTTGTGTTTTTATTTATCGATTTTGAATAAGGTCTATTAGACACACTTTTAATGTTGTTACTATGTTAATTTTAATAAAAACAATAAGATAAAAATTGGCATGCGAAATGCTATATGGGCTTCAGGAAATAATCAGCTTTGGCTAAGTACCAAAGCACGACTTAAAATACTGGAGTCCTTATTATGTTCTGTATTCAATGCGAGCAAACTATTCAAACCCCTGTCTCTAAGGGGTGTTCATACACACAAGGTATGTGTGGCAAAACGTCAGAAGTCTCCGACCTACAAGACGTATTAGTGTATACCCTGCAGGGTGTTTCATTCTGGGCTGACCAAGGTCGTAAATTTGGTATTGTTGACCAAGAAATAGACCAGTGGGCGCCGAGAGCCTTCTTCTCTACACTAACTAACGTTAACTTTGACCCAGAGCGTATCATCGAGCTCTCTAATCTAGCGGCGGAATATAAAACTCGCCTTCAGCAGCAAGTACAAGCCGCATCTCTGGTCAAAGGTATTGCCATCGATGCGCTATCTCCTGCGGCGAAATTTGAGCTACCAACTACAAAAGAGGCACTACTAGAGTTTGCCCCTACCGCAGCAGTCAACCGTGGTCATGACAGCCTGCACGAGGATGTGATTGGTCTGCGTTTACTTTGCCTATATGGTCTAAAAGGCGCGGCTGCTTACCTTGAGCATGCGCGCGTATTGTCTCAGACCGACGAAGCTGTGTATGGTGAATATCATCAAATCATGGCTTGGCTAGGCACTGACCCCGTTGACCTTGAGCCACTGCTTAATACCTCAATGCAGATTGGTTTGATGAACTACAAAATCATGGAGATGCTCGATAAAGGTGAAACTGACACCTTCGGTCATCCTGAGCCAACGCAAGTGAATGTAAAGACCGTTAAAGGTAAGTGTATCCTTGTGTCTGGTCATGACCTGCACGATTTAGAGAAGATCCTTCAGCAAACCGAAGGCTTGGGTATTAATGTCTACACCAATGGTGAGATGCTTCCTGCTCACGCTTATCCTGAGCTGAAAAAATACCCACACCTTGTTGGCAACTATGGTAGCGCTTGGCAAAACCAGCAGAAAGAGTTCGCGAACTTCCCTGGTGCGATTGTGATGACCTCCAACTGCCTGCTCAATCCGAATGTCGGCCAATACGCCGACCGCTTGTTCACGCGTAGTATCGTAGGTTGGCCAGGTGTTGCTCACATTGAAGGTGATGATTTCAAACAAGTGATCGACTGTGCGCTAGCTCAAGATGGCTTCCAGCATGACGAAATCGAGCACATGATCACGGTTGGTTTTGGTCGTAATGCGTTGATGCAAGCAGCTCCAGCAGTAGTAGAGCAAGTGAAAGCGGGCGCGATTAAGCACTTCTTCCTTGTCGGCGGTTGTGATGGTGACAAATCTGAGCGTAGCTACTACACAGACTTTACTGCTCAGGCGCCAGAAGACAGCGTTATTTTGACTTTGGCTTGTGGTAAATTCCGCTTCAATAAAAATCAGTTTGGCGACATCAACGGTATCCCGCGTCTGTTGGATGTCGGTCAATGTAATGATGCTTATTCAGCAATCCAACTCGCGCTTGCTCTGGCAAATGAGTTCGATTGCGATATCAACGAACTGCCTCTGACACTGGTGCTTTCTTGGTTCGAGCAAAAGGCGATCGTGATTCTACTGACCTTGTTAGCACTGGGTGTGAAAGGTATTTATACCGGTCCAACAGCGCCTGCATTTCTAACCGACAACCTAATGGGCATTCTGCAAGATAAGTTCGACATGCGCGGTATTACAACCGTGGAAGAAGACTTAAAAACGATTCTGGCAGCGTAAACGTAGGTGACGGAAATGACGCCTTTGGGCGTCATTTCTTTATTAGGAGAAGCAAAATGGCATGGTCCGATTCAGAGACAATTCAACTAACCTGCACCAAGAAATGGTTTGAGACGCCAGATTCGGTGTCATTCGAGCTATCGAGTGACTCTGAGCAAGATTCGTTCGACTTCAAGGCAGGACAGTTTTCTTCACTTGGGTTTGATATCGATGGGAACAAGACGTTTCGCGCCTATTCGATCAGCTCAGTACCAGGTGAACAACGTCTTAAGTTTACTGTTAAGCGTGTCCCTAACGGTTTGGTCTCTAACCATATTGTTGACAGCCTTTCGGTAGGAAGTAAGGTAGATGCGCAAGCGCCGGTTGGGCAGTTTAATAGTGTTGATTGCGTTCCAAAACAGAAAGTGCTGATGCTGAGTGCTGGCTGTGGTGTGACACCGATTATGTCGATGGTTGACCAGTGGCTGGTGCAAGATACAAATATTGATATTGAGTTTTTTCACCTCGCTAAGAGTAAGCAAGACGCCATCTATTTTGACAGGCTTGTTGAGCTAAACCGAACGGTGGATCAGTTTCATCTCAACATGCTGCTTGAAGACAATGCTGGGACGACCTTTCCACAAGGCATGATAAGCCTCGAATGGATTAACAAGTTAGTGGCGGATTTTCGAGATCGTACCGTCTATTTGTGTGGCCCTACAGGCTTTATGGAAGCGGTCAAATCAGCCCTCGAACAAGCACAATTTGATATGTCCCAGTTCCATCAAGAAAGTTTTACTCCTACCCAGTTGAATGCTGAGGTTGGAGAAAGCGTGGTAAAAGTTGCAGTGCCAGATTTTGGTATGGAACTGGAAGCGGATGAAGGTAGCTTACTGATCGATGCGCTCGAGAAAGGTGGAGTGCCTGTCATCGCTGCGTGCCGAAGTGGCATCTGTGGTTCGTGCAAGTGCAAAGTGAAGGTTGGTCAGGTTGAGTCTACAAGCTTTGAAACCTTGTCAGATGAAGATAGAGCGAATGGCTATGTGTTGGCATGTTCGAGTACTATCAAGTCTGATTTAGAGGTAAGCCTTAACTAATAGCTGGCTAAGATTGACAAAAAAGGCGCGAGTTAAGCGCCTTTTTTGTCCCTGCGTTTAAACGAGAAGCATAGGGCTATCGGAAGTTAAACAACTCTGAGTGGAACATGGAAGCGTCAAGCTTTAATGTTTTGAGCTGTGTTAGCAGGGCATTTTTAAACCCTACAGGACCACAAAACCAGATGCTGCGCTCCGCCAAATCAGGGTGTTTTTGGTGTATCTGCTCGATAGACAAAAACGGTTTAAGTCGATTATCTATGACATGAAACTCGACGTTTGCTTTGGCAGCCGCGATCTCCATTTCCCGAATCAAGGATTTTGATGGTGCTTGGGTACAATAGTAGAACACGACGTTGTCATTAGACTTCGATGTCGCGAGCTCCTCTAGACGCGCTTTAAACGCTGCGCAGCCTATGCCTCCTGCAATCCAAATTTGTTTTCTGTTGTCGTTGAAATTAAATCGACCATACGGTCCTTCCACTTCGACTTGTTGACCTACGGACACTTGGTTCTGAATGTCGGAGGTAAAGTCTCCTAATGCTTTGACCAAAAAGCCCACTTGCTGATTTCCCTTATCGAACGACGCGATGGTGAAAGGATGAGGCTCTTCATCACCAAGTTTTATAAACGCAAATTGACCGGATTGATGCCCTTTCCAAGATGGAAGTTGTGCCACCACCTCAGTCGTCGAGTTCTCTTCGTTGAAGTGGACGTCGACAATCGAGCCTATGTGCTTGCGGCTGTTCCCAATCTTTCCTAATAAGCTCCACAACGCGGCGATAACGCCCGCTAAAACGATAACAACAGTAATTGGTGTGATCGCATTATCCCAATACGCGTGTTTCAACAATACAAGTGAGTGGTAGCCAATGACGACGAACGCAATGGTCATCAACTTGTGCGTCCATTTAAACACCTTGTATTTTACTGGAGTAAACAGCGCTAATAACGTAAGAGCAATAAACAGATACAGCATCCATTCTCCCATGGCTTCAGCGCTGCCGCGAAGTGGTTGAATCACAGCATAAAGTGAGTCTGGGTCGATCGAGGCCGGTGAACCGCGTTGCGGACGCTCCATATATCCAGCGCTAACGAGCTGTTTCGGCACAATAGCTAAAAGCCAGTGCATTGCGCCTATGATGACGCCATATATCGCTGTCCACTTGTGTAGACGATATGATTTATCTAACCCTCGAGTAAGATTTTCAAGGACGGGAAGTCGCAGTGCCAGCAACATGGTAAGGGTCAGAAACAATACTGAAACGATTCCAGTGAGTTGTAGTAATGCGCTTCGCCACGGCATAAAGCTCTCATAGTCTAGCAATGAGGGCTCGGCTTGAAACCAGATAAAGGTGACCACCAACACGAGGGCGAGCACCATAGAATAGAGTTTTTTCATAATAACGCTCCTGTTGGGTTTTAACTCTACTCCATGCTATGTAAGGCAACGTCATGCTAGGTAAATCAATGTAAATGCTTGAGCTAGGTTGGCTTTAGCGAGGTTTAATCACTATTCATCTCATCTCTAGGTTAGGATTAAACAATATCAGCTAAAGTGCATATTAAGATGAAAAAACTGCTGTCTATTCAAAGCCTAATAATTATGTTCTGTTTGTCATTAACTCTGATTCCGGTGTTCTACAAAGTTGATAAACCAGGTATGAGGTTGCCAGAGTGTTCGATGGGAGAGCTTGTCGAAACGCCGATTTTTTTCTTTGTGTCGAAAACCATGATTGAGAACTATGGTCTAGAAGAGGTCACGAGTGAGATTGAGCGCTCCGTGAGAAAAAGTAATGTCATCATGAAAAACTCTTGCATACCGATGAAGCGGAGCGTAGCCGAGGTTTCAGTGGTGGATTTTAGTGGTAGAGCTCTGTTTGATATCGACAAGATTAGGGAAGATTTAGCTGAACTGATTGGAGAAGAAAAACATCGATACATTGAATCTTCCCCGAATCATTTTTATGGCGTCATCCTAGCGGACGACGATGGTTATTTTGAGGAATACACCATTGGTACGACCAACCCTGATGTAAATAGCCAGTTCTTTTTGTTGTCTGAACACGCTGACGAGTACACGCTAGAGCATGAATTAGGGCATTTATCTTGGGCTTGGCACGATGACCGTTCTTGGTTCAAAGTACTGGATGAATCTTTAGAAAAGCATACCTCAGACATTAATAAAGACAGGTTGAAGCCCTATGCGCGAGGGTATCAGTGTGGCGGTGCGGGAACCATAATGAGTTATGAGTCCGAGCTGCTCTCAATTTACTCCAGCCCTGAGATTACCAACAATGGCAGAGCTTGTGGTGACCCTTTACACGCAGATAACGCCCGCCAACTTAGAGAGTTTGCAGAAGCGCTGCGAGTTAAACTGCAAGCTATTCAGGTATCAACGGAAAGCTCATCCTAGTCAGTACAACAAGCGTTATGACGATGCAGTAGAGGGCAATCAAAGACAGTGCTGCGTTTGTAGGGTGAAGTTTGACGTACCAAAGCCTGATGTAAAAAAGAGCGACCGAAGCGCCCAGTAAAAAGACGAGCTCAACAAGATTGCCCAAGCTTTGTGCGCCAATTCCTGACGTCGCAAGCAGTGACCATGTAGCGAATACGCTAAGCGGTAGAAATGCGTCCCCTAAGCTCAATTGACCTCTCTGGTAGGCGCGAACCCCGCCAGGAAAAGCGATTAAGTAATATAGGCTTAGAAAGAAAGTGAAGAAAACGACCAACGCGACTCCCCCAAAAAGTGGACTCGTCAATTATTGCACGGGCGTGCAGTTATATCCGTGGAGAACTGTCGTAGGTTTGTATGGAATTTGAACTGTGGGGTTGGGAAATGTACAGAAGAAGTGATGAATGTCTGTAAACGTCACTCATCACTCTATTTTGTCTACGCGATTACACGAGTGGAGCAAGTGCTTCCAATGCTGACGCGCGATTCTCTGCTGCTGGCTCATCACCCATGTTGAGTGCTTCAGCGTATACGAACTCGACATCCGTCATACCAAGGAAGCCAAGAATCGTTGCAAGGTAATCATGCATACTGTCGCGAGGCGTGTCTTTGTGAATACCGCCACGAGTGGTGACTACCACAACCTTTTTGTCTTTAATCAGACCAACAGGACCTGTCTCCGTGTACTTGAATGTCACGCCAGCACGAGCAATGAGATCGAAATAGTTTTTTAGCTGCGTAGGGATCATAAAGTTGTACATCGGTGCTGCGATGACCACTTTTTCAGCGTTCTGAAGCTCTGCGATTAGCTCGTCAGACAGTTTAACAATTGCCTTAAGCTCATCGCTTAGGTCGTCGCCAGTGCTTCGCAATGCGGTTGCTACTGCCATATCCAAAACAGGAACAGGCTCTGCTGCGAGATCGCGAATAGTAACGTTGGATTTACCTTCAATCGCTTGCTCAATAATCTGGTTAGATTGTGAGTAGTCGCCAAGAATGCTCGATTTCAAAACAAGTGTATTAGACATGGGGTTATCCTCTTTAATGAAAGCATTGCTCGCTTTCCTATCAATGTGCCCAGTTTAGATGTGAGATAGAGAACTGATAAGCCGCTTTGTTTGAGTATCTAGTTCGAAAAAATCGAACAAGAAAATAACCACATAAAAAGTGGCATTATTAATGCAGCAACTTACAAAGAATCTTTGAACTTACCATATCTATCAGGAGTATCTTATGGCGAAATGGTTTCCAATTCTTACGGTGATGTCTTTGTTGGTGGCGCTAATTGTTGGTGTTGCAGTGTATTTTACTGGCATGCAAGTGATTGTAAATACAGCACTTGAATGGAAGAATAGCTGGTTTGTTATTGCTGTTCAGTCGGCATGGTTCTTCTCTTGTCTCTTTGCTGCTATCTATGGTTTAGAGCTTCTTTTTGCTAAGGCGAAGTTGCACTTTACTAGTGCTGCATGACCCAATATTGAGCATGAGTTTAGAGGGATTACTCACTCATTGGATCGGGAGCCATTACGCTCCCCTCTCATCGTTCGACTGAGATAGTCGCATTTTGATGTAATCGAGAAACAGTTTGGTTCGAGTGTGTTCGTAATCTAGCTTTGGATAGTAGGCATAGACAGTCGAGTCCATTGCTTGAATTTCGGGCAGAACGTGTATCAATGCGCCGGTTTTGACGTCTTCTTTGATCATTACATCGTTGCTGATCAACACACCCATACCATTTTTGGCTGCGTAGAAGAGGGCTTCTGGGTTAGTCGTCGCGAAGTTTCCTGAGAGCATGATTCGTTGGCTTTTTGATATCTTGTATTCGCGTTGTGGGCGTTCTCCCCAAATAAGAATGTTGTGCTGTTTAAGCTCTTCGACGGTTTTTGGTGCGCCAAACTCTTCTATGTAAGAGGGGGCAGCGTAAAAGCCAATTCTTTGTTCAAAAAGTGCCGTTTGCCTCATGCTCAATGAGTTGAGTGTCTCCAACTCACGACTTATAAATACGTCGAGATTACTGGTTGGCAGTTCACCAGGCGCGGTGGTTGTCAACTGGATTCGTATGTCCGGGTATTGAGCGAGAAAGTCGTTCAGGTATTGAACCAAGAACTTAGAGCCGACCGCTATGGTTGCGCCAATCTTAAGCAGACCTGCTGGCGTTTCGTTGACCGAGCGAGTTTCGTCAATAATCGACTGAAAGCGATCCAAAGAGTCTTTAGCGCGCTGATAAAATAGGGCGCCCGCTTCGGTTTGCGTTACGGATCTGGTTGTTCGTTTGAGAAGCTGTACGCCGATGCGGTCTTCAATCCAATGTATGCGTTTGCTGATTGCTGAGCTGGTGGTATTGAGTCGGCGAGCCGCACCATTGAAACTGCCTTCTTCTACGACACGAATGTAGGTGTTAATACACGATATCCAATCCATGAAGACCTCTTATTGTTTCCTGATAGGACGTATTCTGTTTCCTTTATAGTGTATTATCAATGATTCATACGCAATATAGAATGAGTGTATGAATAAAAAACACAATAAATCCTTCAACAAAACCCCTATGTTGCTCGCAATGATGATCATTGCAACGGGCCAAGTCGGCGTGAGTATTTACTTGCCTTCGCTGCCTCTTATCAGCGAGTCTTTATCCATCGGCCATGCTGATGTGCAGATGCTTGTTACACTATTTTTGGTTGGTTTTGGCTTATCACAACTCTTTTATGGCCCGCTCTCTGACGCGATTGGCCGGCGCCCTGTTTTTATCTTAGGGCAAGGTGTGTATCTGCTGGGGACTGTGCTGTGTATTGTCCTTAACGAACATTTTACCGCGCTGGAGATCGGACGCTTGTTGCAAGGCTTGGGAGCGGGGAGCGCATCAGTACTTGGACGAAGTGTGCTCAGAGACAGCTATGATGGCAAGCAACTTACTAAGGCACTTTCTTACATCTCAGTCACTGCTTCAGTCATGCCAATTATCGCGCCTGTTTTCGGTGGATGGATTGCGTTTCACCTTAGTTGGGAGGCGGTGTTTGTTTTTGTATTGATTTATCTTGTCGCTATCTTTGTTTTAGGTTGGTTTATTTTACCTGAGACTCTGCCTTATCAGCCGAGACCGTTTCGACCTAGTCTAGTTATGAGCAATTACGCCAAGCTAATGGTCAACCCTCAAGTCATAGGCAGCGCGAGTTATAACTGGATAAGTTACCTTGGAGCAGTAGTGACGTTAAGCCTGTTTCCATTCCTTATGCAGCATGAGTTGGGGCTGACGGCCGCCGAATATGGATCTGTTATGATCATACCTTCGGCAGGGTTGATGATGGGTAGTGTGTCGCTCAATATCCTCAATCGGTTCTTCTCGACCAGTTGGATCTTGTTTCTTGCAATCATCATTATGAGCTTATCTGGTCTTTGGCTGATGATGACCGAGATGACCGTCTTCAACTTATTGTTCGCATTTACTTGGCTCACGGTGGCTCAAGGACTTTCATTTCCTATTTCTATATCGCTGCTGCTTGGGCCACATAAAGAGCAAGCCGGTGCCGTTTCTGCATTATCGGGCTCAATTCAAATGGTCATTGCCGGTGTTTTTGGCGGATATTTGGTTGAACAGTGGGTAACCACACAAGATTCACTAGGACGTTTTTATTTGATGTCCGCTCTAATCATGGTCGTCGTGTTGCTGATGAGCCAAATACGACGTTTTGGGCAAGGCGTTAGTTCTGCTAGTGATGTTGAGACGCCCTCACGCGTTAGAGAGTAAGCGGCCCTAAGTTATTCATTTGATTGACAACCCAGTGTGTTCTCTTGTTCACATAATCAGACATGGGAGTAGGCTGCATTCTGTATGGATTCGGTAACACGACGGCAAGTTGAGCCGCTTGAATGGCAGTGAGTTCTTTTGATTGAATTTCGAAGAACTGCTGGCTCGCGGCTTCGACGCCATAAATGCCCGGTCCAAACTCGATGACGTTGAGGTAAACTTCCATGATTCTCTCTTTGCCCCAGATCAGCTCAAGCAGCATCGCGATATACAGCTCGTAAGCTTTACGCACATAGGTTTGACTCGGAAACAAAAACACATTTTTTGCTGTCTGTTGGGTGATGGTGCTTGCGCCTCGTGCTGGTCCCGATGAGCCACTTTGTGCGATAACACTAAACAGGGCTTGAAAATCAACACCTGAATGAGATGGAAATTTTTGATCCTCAGAAGCGATCACAGCTTTGGGCATGTTTGGACTGATATTAGAGATGGATACCCATTGATGATAAGTCTGTTCAGGGTACCCGTTTGGGGGAGATAGGGTGCGCGCTATTTTCCACCCCCAAATGGGTGGATTAACAAACTTAAAAAACAGCACTAAGAGCAATGGAACGCCGAGTACGATACAAACCAAGTTGAGCAATAGCTTCTTTAGCATAGTTTTCATTGCCTTACAGGAGTCAAGAGCGACTCTTTAGTTTAGGTTGAAACGCAGACTGAGGCAAAAATACCGAGCTTGATTGTTGAACTATTAAAATCCTTCATCGTCTAACGTTGTGCATATCCAATGAGTTAGTATCTTAACTAACGTTGCCTATCAAAAAAACAAGGAAAGCACATGTTCGTCAAAGTCTCACCTTTACTGCTTGCAGTATGTATTGCCGTTACTCCTAGCGTATTTGCTGAGGAGGCTCAACAAGATGTTAATAAAGTACAAAACACTGCGTCTTCAGAATCTAGCAGTAAATATGAAGCCACTCTCAATAAGTTTAAGCAAGCGGAAGCCACGCAGCCGTTTTTTGAAAATGCGTATGGTTATGCTGTGTTCCCGACCGTCGGCAAAGGCGGGTTTGGTATCGGCGGATCTTATGGCGAAGGTCAGGTTTATCGTCAAGGTACACACGTTGGCGATTCGACATTAGCGCAGCTTAGTATCGGTTTGCAGTTGGGCGCTCAGGCCTATAGCGAAATCATCTTCTTCGAGAGTAAAGCGGATTACTACGCCTTTACGAGCGGTAGCTTTGAATTTGGTGCGCAAGCATCAGCGGTGGCTCTGACACTTGGAGCGAGCGCACAAGCAGGTTCAACAGGAGCGGGAGCACAAGCGGGTGATAAGCAGAGTAAAGCAACTTACATCAATGGTATGGCTGTGTTTACTATGACTAAAGGTGGCCTGATGTACGAAGCATCGATCGGTGGTCAGGGATTCTCATTTGCCCCAAATAACAACTATGACGCGGAATAGTTGAATAGAAATAAATGACGCCTCTAAAAGAGGCGTCATGGCTAGTTAGCGGTGAGACTCTCTGCGCCTCGCAACATGGCTTCGATCAATTCGCCGGCATTAAACTTCACCAGCGCTTCATGCGCCCCTACCTGATGGGCTCTTTCGGTACACATTTCACTTGAAAGTGAGGTGTGTAAAATACGATAAGCGTGACCAAGTGCAGGGTCATTTTGTACTTCAAAGGCGAGTTCATAGCCATCCAGCCCCGGCATCTCAATATCACTCACGAGAATATCTATCGCGTCATTTCGCGAGGCTTTTGCACGCATAAATTCAAGTGCACTGTTGCCATCTTTGCAGAGATCGAATGGAATGCTGATTTGGTTTAGCGCATCACCCAGTTGTTTTCTTGCGATGGATGAGTCGTCGACAAGCAGAATATTAAGCGCCTTTATTCTCTCGCGCTGCACGTCGGTAAGCATCGGGATCTTGGTATCGGCATATTGCGGATAGATCTTAGAAAGCAGAAGCTCCACATCAAGAAGCTGAACAATCTGATCATTAAAGCGTGTCACACCCGTGACGAACACATTTTTACCACTGCTCTCTGGTGCGGGCTCAATGGACTTCCAATCGCACTCGATGATTTTATCGATATCTCGGACCATAAACGCCACCACCGTGCGAAGGCAGTCGGTCACGACCAGATAGGTACTGTTGTACTCTTCAGGGGCGATAGGTCGGAACCCGATAGCAGCAGCCATATCGATGACGGGTACAGTAAGCCCACGTATGCTGACCGTCCCCACAACATGCTGGTGTGAATATGGGATTTGCGTAGTCGGCATAAAAGGCACAATTTCACGCACCTTGAGCGTACCAATGGCAAAACGCTGCTTTTGCATGTTAAGGGTAAACAACAACATGCCCTGAGATTGATTAGCCTTACTGATGCTTGCTTTCATTTGAATTCTTACTCTAATCACCAATAGGTTGATTTTATAAACTTTATCGCTAAAAGTTAATGCGGCAGATCATTAGAAAAGTTTAACTGCGTGAAAAGTAAACGTGATTTACATCTCAGTTTAGATTACACTCTGCGCCACTTATCATCCCATACTCGCGAGAACACAGAGGCATACCATGGCAAGAACTGCGGCAGCACTTCACATTTTGGTAAAACACAAAGAACAAGCTGAAGATATCATTAAACAGCTTAAGAAAGGCGCTAAGTTTCAAACGCTTGCAAAAAAATACTCTACGTGTCCATCTGGCAAGAAAGGGGGGGACCTGGGTGAGTTCCGCAAGGGTCAAATGGTGCCACAGTTTGATAAGGTGTGCTTTTCGGGTGAAACGCTTGTCCCTCATCTGGTGAAGACTAAGTTTGGCTGGCATGTTGTAAAAGTCTTATATCGCACTTAATAGAGTATTATTCCATAAAATTTAATAGCATACGGGTTAACGCCATGAGCATGAAACAAGAACTTCAAAAACTAAATAACCGCCTCGACAAGTGTAAGTACAAGTTGGATGGCGCGAAATCTCGTGGCGACAATGAGTTGATCTCACGCTTTACGGATGAGATTGATAAAATCACCAAAAAGATCGCTCAAATGAAACACAAGCAGAGCTATGACATGAACAAAGAGCGCAAAAGCTTGCTCGACATGCCATTCTCTCGTGAAATTACCAAAGCCGAACAGGCTGATATGGGTAAACTGAAAAAGTCAGTAAAAGGCTTAGTTGTGGTTCACCCAATGACTAAAATTGGCAAAGAGCTGAAGCTGAAGGTAATGACTGGCTACGCTCCTAAGCCATTCTAATCATTATTTCTTTTTCAAAGGCGCACTAGTTAGCTAGTGCGCCTTTTTTGTACCTGACAGACGTGGTTTTTCGATACAGTTACGTTGATACGTGCTGTGACACGGCTCACGGCTTAGGAAGCTAGAGATTTAACCATTTCGTAACGGGTGTGACAAAATGTTTCTTATTCAGGTCGAAATGTATTTATATTTCATAGTGTTATGACGATAACTTTAGAGATGCTCTAAAATATCATCTTAATTTTTTATCTACGCCCACTTTCTAATACAAGATAAAGCGGTCGGGGGATGAGCCCTACGTTTCCTCAGTCACTATAATTTGTCTTTATTGACGTAATTCCAAATAACAAAGGCGATTTAAATGTCTAACACTACCACTAGTCAGAGTAACGTGATTCTTCATGCGTTCGATTGGCCATATGCATTGGTAACTGAGAGAGCTCAGGAAATCAAAGCTTGTGGGTACAAGACAGTGCTGGTTTCACCGCCAATGAAGTCATATCGAAGTGAGAAAGAGGTCCTCTGGTGGCAACTTTACCAGCCGCAAGACTATCGAGTTATCGATAACAAGCTAGGTAACACCGAAGACTTCAAAGTCATGATGGATGCCCTCAATGAACTCGGCTTATGGGTTTATATTGATGTGGTCTTTAATCATATGGCGAATGAATCGAGTCAAAGGCTCGACCTTCAGTATCCTAGCGCTCAAGATATGACGAACTACCAAGATCATTCGACTTACTTTGAGCAGCAGAAGCTGTTTGGCGATCTCAGCAAGCCACTTTTTACTGAAGAAGATTTTGTTGAAGCGTTTGGTATCGAAAACTGGAAAGATCGCTGGGAAGTTCAAAATGGTCGTCTTACTGGTGGTCCAGAGGATCCAGGTTTACCAACACTCAGAACAAGCGATCACGTGATTGCGCAGCAGCAAGCTTACTTGCTAGCTATGAAAGACCTTGGCGTACGTGGCTATCGTATCGATGCCGCCAAGCATTTGACGCTAGAGCACATCAAAAAGGTGTTCACCAAAGATATTACTGAGGGTATGCACGTATTCGGTGAGATCATTACCGACGGCGGCGCGACGGAAGAAGAGTACGAGTTATTCCTTCAGCCGTATCTAGAGGAAACTCGCCTTGCTGCTTACGACTTCCCGTTGTTTAAGACCATTTTTGACGCCTTTTCATCGAAAGAAGGCAGTCTCACATCCTTGATCGACCCATACTGTTTTGGTCAGGCGTTAACGCATGAGCGCTCTATCACGTTTGTAACTACCCATGATATTCCAAACAATGATGTGTTTAGCAACATGGTTATGGAAGAGTCGGATGAATGGCTGGCATATGTTTATATTTTGACTCGCGGGGAGGGGGTTCCGCTGATTTACAGTGACCTTGATCCGAGTGGGATCAAAAATGCGAAAGGTCTACCAAGGTGGGTCGATAGCTGGAAAGATCCTAAACTGGCGAAGCTTATTCATTTTTACAATACAGTACACGAATCAAGTGCTGAGGTGATTGAAGCAAACGAAGATCTTCTCGCTTACCGTCGCGGCGATAAAGGTGTCGTCGTCATCAATAAATCTTCGCGCAGCAAAGTGATCGCACTGAATGAATCTAAGACACTGACGTCCATTTTCTCTGGCGCAGTCGTTGAAGCTGGTGGTGCACTGCACATTGAGCCTATGAGTGCTGAAGTGCTTACTATCGCTTGAGAAGTGAAAAGATATTGATTGAGAAAGCCCCTGCTGGATAGTAGGGGCTTTTTTGATTTCGGGTTAAGCTAGCGCAACGAGTTTAGTTACCAGTTTATCGATACCACTTGCCGCGTCTGAAATGCTATTAGCGAGCATATATGCAGGCGTCGACAGTACGTTGTTTTCTTCATCGAACACAATATCGTCGACTGGACAATCAACATGTTGGCCACCAAGGCCATTAAAGCCAGCTGCGGTGCCATCGTCATTGCCTATCGTACCTTTTACTGACTCTGGATAGACCATTGGGATGATGACAGGCGCAATACAGAGGTAACCCGCGGGCTTATTCGCATCCTTGAATGCACGACATGCAGCGGCAACGTCAGCATTGATTGAACACTCTGCACCGTTGATAGCAAAGTCTGTTAGGTTTTTAGCAGCGCCAAAGCCACCAGGTACAAGCAGAGCATCAAAGTCATCGACATTAAGCTTTGCAACATCTTCGATATTGCCTCTTGCTATTCGAGCTGCTTCAACAAGAACATTTCGTGACTCTTCCGTTGTTTCCCCTGTTAGGTGATTCACCACGTGGAGCTGCTCAACATTTGGCGCGAAGCAGTGCCAAGTGGCGCCTGCTTTTTCTACAGCGTGAAGCGCAAGTACGGACTCATGAATTTCCGCACCGTCAAATACGCCAGACCCGCTGAGAATTACTGCTATTTTTTTCATAAACCAATGACCCCTGTTGACTGTTTTTTATCAATAATAGTTTATCTAACAGAAGGTTGGAGTTACTTGTTTCTTTTCTGTGCTCTATCAAGCAAAAGTATATCAACCAGCATTCTTCTATCGAGTGGAAGCGTGTTGCAAAGAACCCTCATCAACGGTTTTGGTTGCTGCCATCGTAGAGTCCAGTACCGCTGCCATTTCTTCGAAGTAGGGGTTAAAGGTTAGTCGAGCGTGCACTTTACCCGGCTCTTGATACCCATAAGATGAATACCACATCTCTTCGCCTCTCAGACACGCATTGTAGCCTTCTTCAGATTGACCATTGTCGCAAATCGCAACCGTTCCTTTGGTGCCGTAATAGGGGTTGTTTGGGTGGAAAAGCATGCCCATATGAGAGCCATTTGACACGCGGTACTTCGGAAGTTTCATCGACTGTTGGATAACTCGCTCGCCACTGGGTGCTGATTCTCCTTGCCAAATCAATCGGTTGGCGGGGTTTGGAAATTGACGGTTGAACCATTCAACGGCTGCGGCTGTATCGACAACACTGTCACCCTCACTGAGTACCATTACGGTTGGCTTACTGAAGTCATGAGCAGCGAGCTTGTTTTGTACTTCGCTCACGGTGTCGTAATAGACGGCAGCGCCATTCATAGGTAGCGAGTTGTATCGAAGCATATTGTCTTCAGGGTCTTGGTCAGCCCATTGCATGAACAGGCTTGCAAAACCTGCGTACTTAACGGCGGTTGACGTTGGCTGGAAAGCCGGAGAAAACAGCAAGAGTCCAGATACACGGTGATCTTCAAGTGCTCTGGAGGTGACTAGGTTTGCGCCTGTGGAGTAACCGCCAAGCCAAACCGATGGATAATCTTCTAATAGTAGGTCGGTATGATGGTCTACGACGCCTCGCCAGTCTTCAAAACTTGGTAGGATAAGATCGCCCACTTTGCTGCCGTGACCAGGCAATAAAATGGCTCTGACTAAGTAGCCTTGATCAGCGAGATGCTGTGCGATATCGTGAAAAGAGTAGGGGGAGTCGCCCAAACCATGCACGAGTAGAACGGCCTCACCGTTAGGTTTGTTGGGAGTGACCTCAAAAGGGCTGTTCAAAGCCACTTCCAATTGATGATCGTCAGACTTATAGGCTCTGTTTTCGGCGAGCCATTGCTGCGTCTCGGTCACGTAACCTTGATAGCTATCTTGTTGATAACTAGGTAGTGACGTTGAATGCGTAAATGAAGGGTTTTCGTTTTTGGTTGAACAGCCAAAGATACCTGCTGTAACAAATGCAGCAAGATAGAACGCTAACGCCACCACTTTTCGTTTGTGGCGTGATCGCTTCTCTCGTTTAGATTCATTTGGACGATACTTCTTCATATTCACCCTCTATCGTATTTCCTTGTGTTGAGTGACCTTGAGCCTGACGCTGACGAGCGAATTCTTTATCTAACTGCTTTTTTATACGGTTGCCCGTGATGTATGCAGCAATCGCCATTGGAATCGCCATGATTAGGCTGAACATCATTGCAACAAAACCGATAAACAGTGCGCTGATAGTTAGGAGTGCTTGTTTCATAATGACCTCTCTGTAAAAACCGAATTTAAGAATGGATGAGTCTTTATGGCATCTCTCCTTGATATCGAAATAATACGACAGAGAATATGAACCAAACATGAACGCCTAGTCAGATTGGCGTTCATGTTTGGTAGGAGGAGGGAAATTTTTTAGGAGAGAGAGTTAATCGCCCAGTGGCTGACGATCACTGCCCGTACGATGAGTATCCAGAGCCAACTTCAATCGGCGTAGGCGGTCGCGAGAACGGCGCTTGTGATTCACGGCAAGTTCCATGGCTAGCACGTCAACAAGAGCCAACATTGCGTATCGAGATGCCGAGGGTTTGTAGATAAAGTCGGTCTCTTTATGAACGATAGGTAACACGATGTCGCTCAAGTCAGCCAGTGGTGAACCTGAAGGGGTAATGGCAATGATAGGAACCCCATATTGCTTCGCAGTTTCTGCGGTTTCGACCACGATCGGTGTGTGACCTGTTGCAGAGATGACCACCATAACGTCGTTGGCATCTGCCGTCGCTGCCACCATCCGGGTTAACAGACCGTCATTGTACGATACAACCGGGTATCCAAGGCGAAACAAACGATGTTGCAACTCTTGCGAGGTGATGGTTGAGCCTCCGCCAACGCCGATAGCAATGATCTGCCTTGCCGAATGCAGCAGTTCCACGGCTTTGCTGACGTCTGCTTCGTTTATTAATGCGCGGTTGATATCTAGAGCTTGTTTGATCGACTCATAAATACCTTGGTGCCCAGTTTGAACTGGGGGCTCAATGATGAAACGTTGACCCACAGCTAGCGATTGAGCGAGCTTGATTTTCAGGTCACGTACGTTTTTGCATCCCACTGCCTTGGCGAAGCGTGTAATAGTCGCTTCACTGACGCTCGCTTGTTCCGCAAGCTCTGTAATACTTGCGTTTGCGGCACCGCTCACATCGTCGGTGATCAGGTCTGCCACCTTCTTTTCTGCGTCACGAAGCGCGCTGTAGCGCTCCGTGATCTGAGAAATAATGTCTACTTCTACGCTCAAAATGTTTCCTCTAGAATGCCGTCTCGACCCAACGGTCTACGTTATGTTGGTCGTCACTGATGGCTATGTAACGCCACTTATCAAACGTCAGGCAAGGATGTGACGTTGAAAAGGCAATGATATCACCAACTTGGAGGTCGCAGTCCTCAGGAATGGATAAAAATGTGTGTTGATCCATCACATCTGTCGCTACAAGGTCTTTGATATTGAGTACTTCGCCATTGCGATAGATGCGCTCTGGGATGGGTAAGCCTGCGTCGAATGCTACATCCCTCTTTCCTAGTCCAATAATCGCCTTGGTAGCTTCTGGGCGTGAGATAACATAAGCCCAGACCTCTAATGCTGAGGAAAGATCGCCCCCTAGCTCACAGGCAAATCCTTGGTTTTTCTCGGCTCGTTGCATCACTTTGTGCTGCGCATCGAGGTAGATACCTGTGTCGTGAATAACGTAGCAACCTGGTCTTAAAATGGCATCAACGTTATCTAAGTGAGCAAACTCTTCGGCAACGACATCATACCAAGCCGAGCCAGCACCGGTGACGATTGGCTTCGCTGGCAGTAGTTTATCAGCGACTAAGCTGGCCGCCAGTCCAAGTGTGTTGGAAAGGAACTGACGTACTCGCGCCTCTTCGTCTCCGCCATGAATAACGCCCTCATAGACCTCAATTCCAACCAGTTCAACGTGCGATAGCGTTGCGATAAGCTGCGCAAGTGCGGTGACTTCTTCTACGGTGCGGCAGCCACAACGCCCCCCCTCAACCCCATATTCGATCAGCACTTCAATCGTGTGAACCGTTTGCTCAAAGTAGCGTTGCAACTGCTCAACGTTTTGTTTTGAATCGACACAAACCATTACTCTAGCGCCAGTATCACGCTTAACTCTGTGGATCAAAGCCATGTTAGCTTTGCCGACTAACTGGTTCGCCATCATGATGTTAGCAATACCGCTGTGAGCGGCGACTTCAACTTGTGGGGCGCTTGCTACCGTGATGCCCCAAGCGCCATGCTGTTGTTGCTGACGAAAAAACTCAGGCGTCATGGTGGTTTTTCCGTGAGGGCAAAGCTTCACGCCATGATGGTTAGCAAACTTCTGCATCCACTCCATATTGTTCGTCAAATGACTGCGTTTAATGACTGCCGCCGGCAGGCTGATGTCTTCATTGATTAAACTATAACTCTGCTTTTTTTCTTCACTACACGCCAAGCCTTTGTGACCGATTGCATAATCAAGTTCTTGTTTTTTGTGATTGTTTCTATCTTCTGTGAATAGGTTTTTCATTTGTTGTCTCGCACTAACATGATCTAAGTTGCTGATAATTAATGATTGTTGCTTTCTATTATATTTGTCATGTTAGAAACTATCAAACTTTGATTGTTATTTTGTGTAATTTGTCACTGAGTTTTGTCAGGTTAGTTTCTAACATACCTCTTATGGAAAGCGCGAAGATAAGAGAGAAGGTCATGTTGTTCGACATCATTATAAAAAACGTAGAAATCGTCGATGGCACCAATGGACCTGCCTACCATGCAGACCTAGCAATTAAGCATGATCGTATTGCAAAAATCGGTGATCTTGCAGGCTCAAAAGCGGGTTTGGTGATTGATGGGCAAGGGCAGGTATTGAGCCCAGGGTTCATTGATGTTCATACGCACGATGACACTAACGTTATTCGCTATCCAGATTGCTTGCCGAAAATTAGTCAAGGGGTGACGACGGTTATCGTCGGTAACTGTGGGATCAGTGCTTCGCCTGCGACGCTTCAAGTTGCACCACCTGATCCAATGAACCTACTAGGGAAACAAGAAGATTTTAAGTATCCAACGTTTGCAGAGTATGCCAAGGCGGTCGAAGCCGCGCAGCCAGCGGTGAATGTTGCGGCGTTGATTGGTCATACCACACTTCGCAATAACGTGATGGATGAGCTACTTCGTGAGGCGACCGAGGACGAGTTGCAATCAATGAGAAGCACTCTGAGTCAGGCGATGGCAGAGGGCGCGTTAGGCTTGAGCTCTGGTCTGGCTTACGCCAGTGCGAAACAAGCGACAGCGAGTGAAGTGATGCGTTTGGCTGAGGTACTTGCTGATTTTGGTGGTATCTATACCACGCACATGCGCACTGAATTTGAGGCTATATTAAATGCGATGGAAGAGGCCTTTGAAACTGGCAAACATGCTCGTGTTCCTGTGGTGATCTCGCATCTGAAATGTGCTGGAGCGGGTAACTGGGGCAGAACTGTCGAGGTGCTCGATCTGCTCGAAAAGACGGCAGAGCATCAAGATGTTTCATGCGATTGCTACCCATATTCGGCAAGCTCTTCAACTCTGGACCTAAAGCAGGTTACTAACGACTTCGATATCTTTATTACATGGTCGGAATCTAAACCTGAGTTTGCAGGTCAGCTTCTCGCTGACATTGCCAAGCAATTGGAAATGTCGTTGATGGATGCAGCGAAAGCTCTCCAACCAGCGGGAGCCGTATATCACTGCATGGATGAGCAAGATGTGGAGCGAGTACTTAAACACAGGCTTACCATGGTTGGATCTGACGGACTGCCGAACGATCCACATCCTCATCCAAGGTTGTGGGGCACCTTTCCTAAAGTATTGAAACATTACTGTCGAGATCGTGAGTTATTTCCACTCGAGGAAGCGGTTTGTAAAATGACAGGAATGTCGGCGCAACGTTATAACTTATTGAATCGAGGGGTCATCAAAGAAGGTGCCTTCGCGGACTTAGTTCTTTTTAATAAACATAATGTTCGAGATACTGCGACATTTGAAACACCTATTTCTGTAGCAGACGGAATAGAGTGTGTATTAGTTAACGGAAATGTTAGCTATCAAAATAAATTAGTCGCCAAAGAAAGATTTGGCCGATTTATATATCGTGATGGTATTAATTGCTCTTGAATTATACATATTCAAGAAATGTAGAACTTAAATAAGACGTAACAAAACTGGAGTAAACAATGACAATTAAACGCTATGGTGTAGAAGGTGGTGTCGGTACAGGTGGACAACATTTACCATTCGCTCGAGCAACAGAAGCTGGTGGTTTTCTTTACGTGTCGGGTCAAACACCAATGACAGATGGCGAAGTTGTGGAAGGCGGTATTGTTGACCAATCACGCCTGGCTATCCAGAACTGTGTCGATATTATGGAAGAAGCTGGCTACGGCCTAGAGGATGTTGTGCACGTTAAAGTGGTACTGACAGATTCTCGTTATTTCCAATCATTTAATAAAGTATTCAAAGAGTTCTTTGGTGCAAATCCGCCAGCACGAATCTGTATGGTTTGTGACCTAGTGGTGGATGTAAAAGTAGAAGTCGACGTGACTTGCTATCGCGAAGACCGTCGATAAATATAAAGTCGTTTCTACACACAACTTAATAATGGGCATTTTGCGATGCCCTTATCAATAAAAATAATAATGACATTGTGATTACATTGTGTAGTTACGTTTCGAGATTAAATAACGTAAAACGATAGGCAGTATATAAGTTGCTTATCTCTCTGGAGGTGTTCAATGAACAGTACACTATTCTTATCCGGATTCGGGATATATGTGTGTTTTCTTATTTGGCTTGGTTGGTATGTATCGCGCAACCAAAAGTCAGGTGAAGATTTTCTACTTGGTGGGCGCGGCTTACCACTGTTTTTGGTACTAGGTACCACTGTAGCGACCATGGTGGGTACTGGCTCAAGTATGGGCGCAGTCGGTTTTGGTTACGCTAACGGTTGGGCTGGTGCACTCTATGGCATTGGTGGCGCTCTTGGTATTTTACTACTCGCACTCTGGTTTGCCCCTGTTCGTCGACTCAATTTTATGACCATGAGTGAAGAGTTGTCCTACTATGTCGGTGCAAACCGCGTGGTGAAAAATCTGGTCGGTATTCTTATCTTTATTGCTTCTATTGGCTGGTTAGGTGCCCACATCTTAGGTGGCGGTATGTACCTAGCTTGGATTGCAGACATTGACCTTAATGTTGCGAAAGTCATCATTGCAGCCGCGTTTACGATTTACGTTGTCATTGGTGGTTACACCGCCGTGGTGTGGACTGATACAATTCAAGCTGTGATTCTTTTCGTTGGTTTCATCTTGATGGCAGTACTATCGGTGCAGCACATCGGTGGTCTTGATAACCTTTACGCTGCGATGGACCCAGCAGCGACCAGCTTTCTAGCGATTGAAAAACTCGGTCTGATTCCAGCTATCTCATTAGCCGTTGTGGTTGGTGTAGGTGTGTTGGCGACGCCTTCATTCCGTCAGCGTATTTACTCAGGTAAGAACGTATCGACCATCCGCCGTTCATTTGTGTTGTCTGGTGTATTGTACCTGTTCTTCTCAATCATCCCTGCGGTTATTGGTATGGCGGCGCATGCGATTGACCCTAATCTAGATAATGCTAATTTCGCGTTCCCATACATTGCAGCGACGGTACTACCAGTTGGTATTGGCATGATCGTTCTGATTGCAGGTTTGTCGGCAACTATGTCGAGCGCGAGCTCTGATGCGATTGCCGGTGTTTCTATCTTACTGCGTGACGTGTATGTCATGTTTACAGGTCGCGTTCCAAATAAAGAATCGATGATGAACTACTCAAGGCTAGCGCTTATCGTCGTGATTGGTTCTGCTCTACTGTTTGCACTGACGTCAAACGACATTATCGGCTACATCACTAAGATGATCTCAACGGTGATGTCAGGCATGTTCGTGTGCGGTATGTTGGGCCGCTTCTGGAAGCGCTACACATGGCAAGGTGCGATTGCGACGCTTGTTGGTGCATCAGCGGCTTCATTCACAGTTATTCTCAGCCCAAGCCTAACAGCATTCTGGGGTAACCCAGTCATCCCATCTGTTGCAGTCGCGACTCTAGCGGGTGTTGCAGTGAGCTTGTTCACGCCAAGAAATTTGGTGTCCCCAGAGGAAGCTCAAGCCATCTTAGACGCAGAACGCGCACAGATGGAGCAAGGTGGTGAGTCCAACAAGGACACCACGACTTCAACGCCAATTACAGAGTAATCACTCTCTTAGTCAGGGTGTAGCATACGAGCACCCTGACGCTACCGAATTAGTCTGAATTTTGTTTTCTAAGGAAGTGGTAATGAACAAGAAACTGGTATCTCTTTTAATTGCAGGCACACTAACATCAACGGCATGGGCTATGGCACCAAATACCGATCTGAACTTAATGCCTTATCCTCAAACGGTGGAATTGAAACAAGGCAATGTTGTTATCGATAAAGACTTCAGTATTTTTATCAAAGGGTACAATTCAGAGCGCGTTGACGCGACGGCAAAACGTTTTATCACTCGCCTTGAGCGTCAAACAGGTTTACCGACTCTGAATTGGCAGGCTGGAAGCGCGAGTGAAGCGACTTTGGTTATCGACATCCATGATGCGCCTAAAGCTTCGGTTCAGGATATCAATGCTGATGAATCTTACACCTTAAATGCAGAGAATGGGCAGATAGTTCTAAAAGCGAACCGTCCATACGGCGCGATCCGTGGTATCGAAACCATTCTTCAACTTGTCAAAACGGATGCTATCGGTTATTCGGTACCAGCAATTTATATTGAAGATGAACCTCGTTTCCGCTGGCGCGGTGTCTCTTATGATACCTCTCGTCACTTCATTGAGATGGAAGTGATCCTGCGTCAATTGGATGCGATGGCTTCAGCGAAAATGAACGTGTTCCATTGGCATATCTGGGATGACCAAGGCATCCGTATCCAACTGGACAACTACACTAAGCTTTGGGAGAAAACCACGGATGGTGATTACTACACTAAAGATCAAATTCGCTATGTTGTTGACTATGCTCGTAAGCTAGGTATTCGTGTGGTTCCTGAGATCTCACTTCCTGGTCACGCTTCGGCAGTTGCTCATGCTTACCCTGAACTAATGTCTGGGATGGGGGAGCAAAGCTACCCCCAGCAGCGTGAATGGGGTGTATTTGAGCCGCTCATGGACCCAACAAATCCTGAGCTTTACACCATGCTGAGTAGTGTCTTTGATGAAGTGGTTGAACTCTTCCCAGATGAGTACTTCCACATTGGTGGTGACGAGCCAAACTATAAGCAATGGCAAGAGAACCCTAAAATCCAAGCGTTTATCAAAGAAAATAATCTCGATGGCGAGCGCGGCTTACAGTCTTATTTGAATGCGAAAGTAGAGAAGATGCTTGAAGAACGCGGCAAGAAGATGACGGGCTGGGATGAGATCTGGCATAAAGATCTGCCAAAGTCCATCGTGATTCAAAGCTGGCGCGGGCATGACAGTATTGGTCGTGCGGCGAAAGAAGGCTATCAAGGACTTCTCTCAACGGGCTATTACCTAGACCAACCTCAGCCGACGAGTTGCCACTATCGCAACGATCCTATGCCACATGGTATTACGGTCGACGATACGTTGCATCAAGGCGAGCGTTTCGTTAGCTATCAGTGGGAAAAACCGCGTACGAAGGGCGGTCCACGTAAGGGGTTGCTCACTATCATTCAAGCTAAAGATGGCAGCGTCAGAGCGTTTACCGACTACAACGGTAAGTCTCGTACTGAAGTTGAAATTCTTGAGTACACGCCAGGCGAGAGCTTCAAAGGGCACTTTGACAACTTTATGTCGTATACGGAGTTTAACCTGAAGCTGGCTGGCGACAAGCTTGCAGAAGGGAGCTATCAGCTTATTGGCAACGTGCGTTGGCCAACCACGGGAGAAATCGTGGCTTCTTCTGCGCAGCCAGGCTCGACTATACCTGAGCCAAGCGGTGGTTACCCAGCGGAACTAACGGAAGACGAGCAGTCGCTCATTCTTGGTGGCGAAATCACCGTCTGGGCTGAAAACATTAACTCTCAGACTATGGAAAACCGTATTTGGCCGCGTAGCTACGCCATCGCGGAGCGATTCTGGTCTTCCGAAGAGCTGACAGACGAAGCAAGCATGTATAAGCGTATGCGCGCTATCGACAGTTGGTCGGAGATCTCTCTGGGGATGCGCCATCACGCTGACTCTAGAGTTATGATGCAGCGTTTAGCGAATGGCGCCGATGTAACGCCATTACTGACACTTGCTCGCTATACTGAGTCTGCGCAGTATTACGCTCGCAACTGGGAGAAGTGGATTCAAACGGAAAATCACGGTGATCTTTATAATCAACATGAGCGTTTGAATCGTTTCGCTGATGCACTGCCTGTTGAGAGCTATGTTGTGTATGAAATGCGAGATCTTGTAGAGCAGTTTGATAAAGGTGATAAGCAAGCGCTCTCTGCTTTAGAGCGTCACTATCAGACAGTTTTAAACGCTGCTACCACTGCTGAACCTATCTTCGCTGCGAACGTTGCATCTGTTGATACTGTTGCGGTGACAAAAGCAACGAAGAAAATCGCGGAATTAGGTCTGACTCTAGTGGCTAAAGCGCAAGCTGGAGAGGTTGTCTCTAAAGCAGATGCGAATGCATATCAAGCGATGATCAACGAGTCGGCGATCATCATAGACGAAACCATTGTTGCCATCGTTAAGCCAACGGAAATGTTGTTGGAAGCTCTCTGAATAGATCATAACTAAATCACAGAGCTGATTGGTCGAATGCCGAGTGTTGCGAGTAGCAATACTCGGCTTTTTTATGAATACGCCCGTTCGGTATAAGCTGATAACTACTGCTTATCAGCCTAATAACGACAAGTGAATTCCTTGCAACACGTCAAATCGGTATTCTCTCCGGCATAGAAACAACCACTGCGAGATTACTGCTATGACTTTTACTAAAACTTCTCTTAAATCATTATTTGCTGTTACGACACTAGCTTTGCTAGCTGGTTGTTCGTCACCTGCTTTCGATAAGGAAAACGAGAACGCAGCACGTAATCGAGGAGCAGCTGGAGGCGCACTTTTAGGCGCAACGATGGGCGTTCTAACGGGTGAACCTGATCTAGCGGTCAAAGGCGCAGTTGCAGGCGGTGTTGCTGGAGGTGTTGCCGGGTCGATGAAAGATCTAGAAGACTCTCGTGAAACTGGTCGTACGGAAACTCTGGCGGAGGGTATTAAACAGGATAATCGCAGCGATGCTGAAAAGCGTGCAGATGAGCTTGAGGCTGAAATTCGTATCCGTGAGTTAGAGCAAAAGCTAGCAGAAATGGAAAAAGCGCAAGAATCTCAATCTGGTCAGCAAGGGTAATAACTCGCTAGCCTGTTTTAAACGCCAAGACTAAATAACGCGCAAAGAAAAGGCCGATTGACAAGTCAATCGGCCGAAAACAGTGTGAACAAATCGGTTCACTAACAACGTCAGTTGGCTAGGTGACTTCAAAAAGAAGTCATAGTTTATAAAGCATGATGTATGCCAACTTTTTCAAAGTCTATTCTCCCTCTTTTTGTGCTCCAAAACACACATCAAGCCCTATTAATTCCAGTTTGCAAATGCATTACGCAATTAATTTGCTAAATGCGAATTATATAATTATCAACAGAGTGTGATTTCATATGAATTTACGATAAGAATATGATGCTTTTGTGGCAAGTCAGGGTAATTTTGGCTAATTTTAAGTCTGTAGTTCCGTTTGAATTCCGTGACTGAGCTATTCATAGGGACGCCCCGAGAATCATGCCAAGGAAAAAGAGCACATGCAGCCAGCGCCAATCCCGTTTGATGATGATTATCGCCTTAAAGTCGTTAAACAACTAAATATATTAGAAAAACCTGAAGAGCGTTTTGATAGAGTCACTCGACTGGCAAAGCGAATGTTCGATGTAGACATTGCACTTTTGAGCATAGTTGAGCAAGACAAACAATGGTTTAAATCTAATGTAGGCCTCAACGCTCGAGAAACGGGGCGAGGTGAATCTTTTTGCGGACATGCAATATTAGGCGATGAACCTTTTATTATTCCCGATGCATCTATTGACGTTAGGTTTAGCGACAACCCTTTGGTAATAGGTGAACCTAATATACGTTTCTATGCGGGTGTCCCGCTCAAGATAGACAACGGGGTGAAGATAGGGACGTTATGTATCATCGACAATAAACCAAGGCATTTAAGTGACCAGCAAGTTCAAGACTTAATTGATTTGGCAAAACTTGCGGAGTCAGAGCTTGTTGCGAATCTAAACTCGACCATAGACGAGCTGACACAGATTTCAAACCGACGGGGCTATAATGCACTTGCCAGCAAAGTCATTCAAAAGTGTCGCTTTGCTGCAGAACCTTGCACTATCGCTCTATTTGACTTGGATAGCTTTAAACGCATTAATGATACGTTTGGTCATTCAGTTGGTGATGATGCGTTACGTCAGTTCGCAAAGTTGCTGAAATCCAACTTTAGGGATTCGGACGTTATTGCTAGAGTCGGTGGAGATGAATTTGTTGTAGTGATGTCAGGGACAACAGGTAATGATTCTAAATTCCCGATCACGCGATTCAAAGAAAGGGTAGATACTTTCAATGAAAAGCAGAGTGCTGTTTACTCACTTGGTTATTGTGTCGGTGTTGTCTGTTGTACGCCTCTTGATTCAGTCGACCATGAAGAGTTGATAGAGCTTGCCAGTAAGGCGATGTATTTAAACAAAAGTACTACCTATTGAGTCTTTAAGTAGCTGTGAAGCGCGGTTAGAGACGGATAATGCAAATCTGCGCCATAGTTTGCTGATAGCTCTGACGAGTTGGATATATAACAGCTTAAACAACCAGCGTTTTGTGCAGTGAGTACATCGTATTGATGGTCTCCAACGTACAAAACGTTTCCTTTCTCTAAGCTCCATTCCTCCATTAAATGAAACAGTGCTGTAGGATCTGGCTTCGCTGGAAAATCTTCTCTTGTGATGAGCGTCTCGACAACAAGGGCGTGCTCTTTCAGTTTGGTTTCAGCGGCTTCACGGCAGTTTCGGGTAATGATACCAAAACGCATATCTTGTGTTAGCAGCCAATCGAGCAATGCTTGCGCCCCGCTCATAAGGTTGCTCGACTTAGCGTCATTGATCTCGTGCTCTAGAATGACACCGTTTCTCATCTTGCGTTGATTGTCACACTTGGTTTCAGCAACATGGGTAAGCAAGTCCTTACCTGTTGGACAATCGATCTCTCGCCTCAGCAGTTCAAAATCGATATTTGATGATACTAGGGTGTTGTCCAAGTCAAATACAACGGCTTTGATAGTCAAGTGCATGTCCTTTCGCTAGTGTACATCTCTACTTAGATATATTAGACGACTTTGGCGCAGCCTTGTCGGTCTGCTGTGCGTTTTTGTCTAGTATTCTTGTCGCTTCATGAATGTTGACTTCTACGAGATTTATCAGAGATTGGACTTCTTCCAAAGCAGGCAACTTGTCGAGTTTTAATGTGGTCTGAAGCTGTTCTATTTTGTCGACCACGCGATGCAGAGCAATAGCGCGACACTGCTGCGAAATGATTTTAAGAGTTTCATTCAGCAGTCTTGTATCTTTTGCTGAGTAATTGGAAATGATTCGATTTAAGTGCACTTCGCCAATTTGCTTAAAGTTGGCTACTTGCGCATAAGTGATTGGGTTTCCATTTTGAACCGAATCCATACTTAGTTCGGCTTCTGTTGCAGTTGGTAGATCAGACTTCGTAAAATCATGTCTAATTAGCTCGACGACACTGGAGTTGGCATCTGTTTTAGGAGGCATAACTAAGAGGTGTCGATAGCGTTGAAGTGCATCAATAAAACTCTCTTTTTGCAGTGGTTTAGTTAAAATATGATTAGCGCCCGCGGCAACAAAGTTATCGTGCGCTTCTTTGAAAACATCTGCAGTGCAACCAAAAATTATGGTCTCTGATTTGAGCTCTTCTCGGATGACTCGCGTTGCTTCTATACCATCCATTACTGGCATATGATTGTCCATAATGATGAGGTCATATGAGTTTTCCCTAACTTTATTAACGGCAATTTGGCCGTTTTCGGCAACCTCCACATCATGTCCTTGTTTTTTACAAAATGTTTTAGCGACTAACGCGTTAACTTTATTGTCTTCAACTAACAGAATCTTCAGGGATTGCGCTAGCGCTTGGTCATCGAGCGAGACAATGGCTTTTGTTTCTGCTTGTACGGGCTCAGCGTGCTCTAGCTTGAATGAGACAGTGAAAGTACTCCCTTTGCCTACGCAGCTGGTTACGGTTGCGTCGCCTCCCATGATTTTCGCGAGCTTTTTAACGATTGCGAGACCAAGACCCGTCCCACCAAATTTCCTTGTCGTTGATGCTTCTGCCTGAGTAAATGGATCAAATATGCTTTTCAATCTTTCTTCTGGAATACCAACGCCACTATCTTCGACAGAGATGGTGAGCTGTTCTGTACTATCGGAATTTGTTTCACCAGAGAGTGTTACTCTAATATGACCAGAGGCGGTGAACTTGACTGCATTGCCCAGCAAGTTAAATATGACTTGTCGAATTCGAGATTTGTCACCTCGGTAGCTCTTACCTTTTTCTAGATGATTATCTAGTTCAAACTCGATGCCTTTTTCCCTGCAGATCGAGGAATAGGTGCTGATGATAGGTGAGCAGAGTTCTTCTACGGCGAAGTCGATAGATTCAAGTTCAAGCTTACCTTCTTCTATTTTAGAGATATCGAGTATGTCATTGAGCAGTGACAGTAGGTGATTACCTGACTCAAGCAAGATATGCAGTTGCTGCTTGTGCTGCTTTTGCGTGACCGAGGATTCGAGAATTTGAGCCATACCAAGGATGCCATTTAGTGGCGTCCTCAGTTCGTGGCTCATCGTAGCGAGGAAGGTAGATTTAGCGTGGTTAGACGCATCCGCATTCTCGACCGCGAGTCTCAAGTCACTTTCAAGACGTTTCCTGTCACTGCTGTCTCTCTCAACGGCTATGAATTGTTCGACTTGATTGCTCAGGTTTTTAATAGGGGTGATTGCAATATCTATCCAATAAGGGGTGCCGTTTTTGTGGTAGTTGATGAGTTCTGACTGAACCGCATTACCCTCTCTTAGGCTAGCGGATATGCGTTGAACTTCCTCTTTCGATGTTTCTTCTCCCTGAAGGAAACTTCCCGGCTTTTGGCCCATGACTTCATCTAGCTCAAATCCCGATAAACGCTCGAATGCTGCATTGGCCCATGAGATACGACCTGATTTATCTGTGATGATGATAGCGTCACTTGCGTGCTCGACCACTAATGCCAGATGCGAGCGCTCCTTTTCTTTGGTAAACAGTTCACGATTGAGTTTGGCTTCTCTGTACTGTTGTATCCACTGACGCCAGTAAATGTAGCCCGCTAGAAAAAGAAACAGCAGTACGCCGGAGATAATGACATTTCGTTGTTGGCTAGAAGAGCGGTCTAACCAATAGGTATTCACATCATTAAGTAGGGTGTGTATCTCACTGTTTAATAGTGCTTGCTTGTCTTGGTCTATCTCCGCACCAACGCGATTATTGAGTTTGATATAGCTATCTATTGCCATGACCACATTATGTGTTTTGATATCAGAGGGCAGATCTTGGCGTCCGATGCGGTTATCAAAGTACTGGTAGATGCGAAGCTTGTTTTGCTCAGAAAGCGTCGTGGAGAGAAGTTCGCCTTTAAGCTCTTGAAGCGTGTTCGTTGAGTATTCAAA
Organism: Vibrio sp. KUL80; assembly: GCF_059725495.1. Taxonomy (NCBI): domain Bacteria; kingdom Pseudomonadati; phylum Pseudomonadota; class Gammaproteobacteria; order Vibrionales; family Vibrionaceae; genus Vibrio; species Vibrio sp. KUL80. The sequence continues at coordinate 555,117 of NZ_AP045842.1, read as the reverse complement.
GGATACTTTCGCACTAAGTAGCCTCTCTAGACGTTGAGTAAAACCAAGAATCTCATTTTTGATGTGTCGCCCGAACAGCACAGCTTCATTGGGAATAGGGCTGAGCCAATCAACGTAACTCTTTTGGTTGAGTGTTAGGTTGTCATAGAGATGATTGGCTTTGAGCTCAATATCCACCAACTCATTCGAGAAGGTGTCGTAGGTTTTATTACTGTTGTACTCAAAAGAGTATATGTCCTCGAGAGAGCGAGTAATGTTGTGTGAGAGGCTTAGATAAGATTTCTGGTATGCATCACTAACTCGGCTGTTGGCTACACTAATGATCAACCAAATAGCCGATAGCACAATGGCAAGCTGGTAGAGCGCCTCGACGCGTCTTCTGGATAGTATTCTATGGCTCATGGTAAAAGCTCCTCAAGAATGGGAGGCGGTGGTGCGGTAAGAGCATTGAGAAACGCAGTGAGCTCAAGGATAGTTGTTGCATCGAGATCGCGCCCGAGTTGCACTCTAGCCATAGTAACAATGGCCGACTCTAAGGTTTGAGCTCTACCGTCGTGAAAGTAGGGGGCTGTATTGGCGACGTTTCTCAGGCTCGGAACGCGAAATACGCCTTTGTCAGACTCAACTCCAGTGACGTTGTAACGACCAAGATCTTTCTCTTGCTCGCCAGTGCTATTTACGTTGCCAAATTTTTGAAACAGGTTACCACCTACATTGGTACCTTGATGGCAAATGACACATCCGAGATCTTGGAACTTTTTCCAGCCGTTCTGTGCTGCTGCAGGCAATGCGCTTTTGTTCCCATCCAAATAGTGGTCGAATGGCGCATCGGGTGTGTCTAGCGCCATCATAAAGGATTTGAGGGAAGCTTTTATATTTGCTTCGTTGACCTTGCCATCAAAGTGTTTCGCGAATTTATCTTTGTAGTCCGATACTGACGATACATAGTCGCTGATCTTTTGCCAGTTAGTATTCATTTCAAGTGGGTTGTGTACCGGGCCATCCATCTGTGATTCCAAGCTTGATGCGCGACCATCCCAGAAAAAACGTGAGTTGTGGGTGATGTTAAATACTGTAGGAGAGTTCCTCACACCATTACCTTTCACCCCTTTAGAGACCTTAATATCTTCCGCGCCATTGGTAAAAATGTGATGACATGACTCACAACTGACGCGTCCATTCGAGGAAAGGTTTGGGTCAAGAAATAGCTGCATACCCAGCTTAGCAATAGCGAGTTCATCAGATGTTAACTGTACAGGAGGAATAGGTGAGACAAGTGCGATTAGGCTTTGATTTGCTGAGCGACTCTGGTCTTTAATTGCTGATGAAACGTGTTCATTTGGTGACGTAAAAGTGAGAAGAAGGTACACAGAAAGTGTCGCTATGGCACCAAGAGATAATATCCACCGTACAATGACAATGTTCATAATATGTTTCATCTATATAGAATACTTGTAGCAGTATGGGATACTTATTCATCGTTTCAATAAAAGATAAAAAAACACCAAAAATAGTGAACTAGTCCGATTTTCGTGGTCTTAGAGGGAGTTTCTACGTGCCACAGTGTGTAAATAGTGGTTAATGCGTTTTATAAAGTTATGTTTTTGTGTAACGTTTGTTGCTTTTTGCTACGCTTAATGTAACTTGTGAAATAGCGTGTATTCGATCTCGTTAGCCAAATATTGTATTGGTTTTTATAAATTTTTATTGGGTGGTTGTTATGAAAACTCATTTACGTGCTCTTACTCTGGCAGCAGCGATTGGCGTTGCTTTGACCGGTTGTAGCCCAGAGCCTGAAAAAACAGTCGAAGCGCCTGTAATTAGGCCAGTTAAAACTGTCGTTATCGGTTTAGAAAACCAAAGTATGATCCGCGAATTTCCAGCGCGTGTGCTCGCTTCGGATCGTGCAGATATGGCTTTTCGTGTATCTGGCAAAGTAAACAGTATTCCTGTGAAAGAAGGGGATAACGTTAAGAAAGGGACTGTGCTCGCCACACTGGACGACACAAACTTCAAACTTGCTGTACGTGATACTCGAGCAACGTTGCAAAGAACTCAAGCTGACTTCAAACGAGCGCAAGAGTTAATTAAAGATAACTTCATCTCTCAGAAAGACTTTGAGCAGTTGCGTGCAAACTTAACGCGAGCAAAAGCAGCTTACGATAAAGCCAATACTGAGCTTAGCTACACCAAACTTTTAGCGCCCTTTGACGGTTTCGTCGCTCAGCGTGATATCCAAAACTTCGAAAACGTTGAAGCGAAGCAGGTGGTATTTACATTCCAGAACCTAAATACCCTTGAACTGAAGTTCAATGTTCCTGAGAAACTTGTGCGTCAGATTCGTGATGAGCAGGCAGAAGATCCTGTTGAGATTCCCGTTTTTGCTTATTTCGATGTTGCTCGTGAAAAGCCATACCCAGTAACAGTCACTGAAGTATCCTCAAAAGCAGATTCAGATACTCAGACGTTTGAAGTAACGGTTTCTATGGAAGCGCCAACAGACCAGAATATTCTTCCGGGTATGACGGGTTACGTGACAGCTGATTTCTCTAAATTACAAGAAACCTCGGGTTCAATTCAGGTACCCGCAACCGCTGTAGTTAGTGATAACGCCCACAATGCGACCGTTTGGGTTGTTCAAGAAGATAATACTGTTGCACCGAAGCCTGTTGAAGTGTCAACCATGTCTGGTGATCGCATCACAATTCTTTCTGGCCTAGAGATGGGCGAGCGCATTGTAACGGTTGGTGTGCCATTCCTTATTGAAGGTATGGAAGTCAGCTTGATGCCAGAGATCGATCAAGCGCAATAAACCACTGTGACTCAGCAAGAAGAGAAGTTATATGAATTTAGGTGAGTATTCAGTAAAGAATAAGGTCAACAGTTGGCTATTAGTCCTGTTGATGACCATTGGCGGTATCTTAGCCTACTTTGAGATGGGTAAACTTGAGGATCCAGCGTTTACTATCAAAGAAGCCAAGATTATTACCACTTATCCAGGCGCTTCGCCTCAGGAAGTGTACGATGAGGTAACGTATCACATCGAAGATGCGGTACGTTTGCTTGGTCAAGTTAAGCGCATCAAGCGCTCAGTGACTCGTGAAGGTCTCTCGGACATTACCATCGAATTTAAAGATGAGTATACGTCTGCCGAAATGCCGGGCATTTATGATGAACTTCGTCGTAAGATCGCTGATAACAAGCATAAACTGCCTCCAGGTGCAGGTGAGCCGCAAATTATCGATGATTTTGCCGACGTTTACGGTGGTTTCATGGCGCTTAACGGCGAAGGGTATACGTATCGAGAGCTAAAAGATGTTGCTGACAATCTTAAGAAGCAGCTTGTTCTCGTCCCTGGTGTGCGTAAAGTCTCAATCGATGGCGACCAAAAAGAAGTGGTTTACGTGCAGATGTCTCGCACGAAAATGGCTGAACTTGGCATCGATATGGCGACGATTGAAAATCTCCTTCAATCTCAGAACTTGGTATCTGATTCAGGTCGATTCCGCGTTGGTCCAGAGTACATTCGTATCGAGCCAACGGGCTCGTTCAAGCATGTAAGTGAAATCGAAGATCTGCTTATCTCAAGTAACGATAAGAAGCTCATTCGCCTCGGTGATATTGCTAAAGTTACACGTGAGTATGACGACCAACCAAGCAAACTTATCTACTTTAACGGTAAGCCGTCATTGACCGTTGGTATCTCAATGCTAAGCGGCCGTAACGTAGTCGAAGTAGGCGCATTGATCGAAGACAAGCTAGCGAGCTTGGAAAACCAGATCCCGCTTGGGATGAACCTAGACATCATCTACAACCAGCCTCAAGAAGTCGATCAATCGGTAGCAGGTTTTGTGACCAATACGGTTGAGGCTCTCATTATCGTAGTTGTGGTACTTCTCGCCTTTATGGGACTTCGAGTTGGTCTCATCATCGGTGCGGTACTGATGATTACCGTAGCAGGTACGCTGGCGCTAATGCATCTGTATGGCATTGAACTGCAACGTATCTCGCTTGGTGCATTGATCATTGCTCTCGGGATGCTGGTGGATAACGCCATCGTTGTCGCCGAAGGTATGATGATACGGATCAAGCGTGGTATGCCTGCCATGAAAGCGGCCGGTGAAGTAGTTGGTGCGAATGGTTGGGCGCTACTCGGCGGTACTGCGGTTGGTATCCTTGCGTTCGCGGCGATTGGCATGTCGCAGAGTAACACAGGTGAGTTTACTCGTTCTCTATTCTACGTAATCCTAATTTCGCTGTCTCTAAGTTGGGTAACGGCAGTGTCTACAACACCACTGTTGTGTGCGCTTCTGCTTAAGAAAGATGACAAGAAAGAAGGGGAAGAGGAAAAAGATCCTTACGCTGGTGCTGGTTTTGTTATCTACAAAGGCATTCTTAAGTTCGCACTCAAGCAACGTGTGCTAACGATTGGTGTCATCCTTGCGATGTTCGTGTCTGCCGTTTGGGGCTTTGGGTTCGTTAAGAATGCCTTCTTCCCGAATGCGAATACGCCGATGTTCTTCGTGGATGTCTGGGAAGTTGAAGGAACGGATATTCATCAAACCCGCGACGATACTCTCAAAGTTGCTGAGTTTATTCGTGGACAAGAAGGTGTTGAATGGACAGCGACCTTTATTGGTGGCGGTGCATCTCGTTTCTCGCTGGTATATACACCACAAGACTCAACTAAAGCTTATGGGCAGATCATTGTTCGTACCGAAAACCGTGAGATGATCGCGGATCTTCAAACGAAAATTGATCAGTTCATGACGGACAACATTGAAAGTATCGAGCCGAAGATTAAGAGTCTTCGTATCGGTCCTGGACGTGACTCTAAGATCGAAGCTCGCTTTGCAGGTCCGGATCCTGAAGTTCTGCGTGACTTATCGTCTCAGGCTGAAGCGATTATGCATGCGGATCCTGGCGCGAAAGAAGTACGTAATGACTGGCGTCAACCAGTTAAGCTCATCAAGCCTATCTTTAACGAGCAGGTTGCGCGTCAGCTAGGTGTGACCAGAACAGAGCTTACTGCGTCACTTCGTGCGGCTAGTGAGGGTACTCAAGTCGGTATCTATCGCGATGGTGTGCGTTTGTTGCCAATCTACTTCCGAGCGGATGCAAGTGAGCGTCAAGACGTATCTCAGTTGATGGATGCTCAAGTATACAGTCCTGTACTTGAACGCACGGTTCCAATCGCTCAGGTAGTTGTTGGTTTTGAGACGGTCTGGGAAGATGCCATGATTCGTGGTCGTGACCGACTAACAACCATCATTGCATCAGCTAACCCAACCGGTGAGCTAGCAGCACCGCTGTTCGAGCGATTGAAACCTCAAATTGAAGCGATCGAGCTACCACCAGGCTACACGATGGACTGGGGTGGTGAGTATGAAGACTCTGCAGAAGCACAAGGCGCACTATTTAGCGCGATTCCTGTGTCATTCATCATGATGATCATTGTTGTCGTGTTGCTATTCGGTAAGGTTCGTCAGCCACTGATTATCTGGATCACGGTGCCACTTGCGATTATCGGTATCACAGCGGGTCTACTGCTACTTGATGGCGCTTTCGACTTTATGGCGCTACTGGGTGCATTGAGTCTGATAGGTCTGTTGATTAAAAATGCGATCGTACTCCTCGAAGAAATCGACATGCAGGCAGAAGAGAAACCTATCTACGATGCGATTATTGATTCTTCGATCTCTCGTATGCGTCCGGTTATGCTGGCGGCATGTACGACGATCCTAGGTATGATCCCTCTGTTAAGCGATGTGTTCTTCGTCAACATGTCCATTACGGTGATGTTTGGTCTTGGCTTCGCTACCGTTCTGACTCTGGTATTTATCCCAGTGATGTACGCGATTCTGTTCAAGGCTAAGAACCCAGCCTAAAAGCAATCTCGTAATTAAATAAGAAAAACCCAGGAGTGATCCTGGGTTTTCTATTTTTGGCGTTTAAGAATAGCTAAATGGAGTCAATTAGCTACATAGCCTTAAGGCCGGTCTTCTCTTCTAAGAAGCCAGTGAATGCCATCCAAGACTTCTTGTCTGCGTCCTCACGGTAGCGATCTGAGCCAAATACGGTGAACGCATGCGGTGCACCGCTGTAGGTAATCATCTCATGTTTAACGCCGCTCTCTTCGAGCTCAACCGCTAAGCCCGCAAACTGAGACATCGGGATTGCAGAATCAGCCGTGCCATGTAAAACCATGATTGGTGCCTTCGTTTGCGCATAGTTTTGACCTTCTGGCGTTTTCAAACCGCCGTGGAAGGTCACAAAGCCTCTTGCGTTCATACCTGCGCGTGCCGACTCTAACGCTGCTGCACCGCCGAAGCAGTAACCCATGACAACCGTGTTGTCGAGATTGCCACCTAACTTACCAGCTTCCGCTAATCCTGCCGCCATCAAGGCTTGGAGTTTATCGCGGTTTTTGTAGAGCTCGCCAGTATGCTGCCTCTTGTCTTCAACTTTTGTTGGGCGGACATCTTGCCCAAATAGATCCACAGCAAACACGTTGTAACCCATTTCGTTGAGCATTTCAGCACGCTTTTCTTCATATTCGGTCAAACCGTCCCAATCGTGTACTAAGAGTACGAGCGGAGCGGTATTGCTCACTTTAGCCCAGTAGCCTTCATACGGTTCGCCATCTACGTTGTAGATAACATGTTCGCCCGCTAATGCGACGGGGGCCATTAATGCTGCACAGACGGTAAGTCCTTTGAGTGTTGTTTTCATTGTTTTCCCTTTTGTCTGACATTTGTCATCAAAAGCTTAGTACGTCTTTAAATGCTTTATGGATGAATTTGCGAGAAATTTTTCTATTTAATTTATCGATTTTTTCTCAATGGATTAGGTGGCGTTTGGGATATTCAATTAATTGATTGGACTAGCGGCCAAGCGTTAGCGCTTCAAACCATTCAGTGTATACTGGTTAATGAACTGTATACATGGATGTTGTTAATGTTAAATCACCTTATTAGTCAGTGCTTAAGGCGTACTTCTTTTCTTTCTTTACTCGGACTTTTGGGGGCATCTTCATGGTCCGCTATCGCGGCAGAATATAAAGACCATGTTGATGATAAAAAAGCCAAAGTAGATAGCACTAGTAAAACCAATGAGGAGAAGCAGGGGTTTATCGCTTTACCCATTCCAATGTCAAACCCAACATTGGGTACAGGTGTGCAGTTAGTTGGGCTCTACATGCATGCTAAAGAGCCAGGCTCAAAAGCTCACAATGACACATCCGGTATTATTGGCATGTATACCTCTACCGAGAGTTGGCTAGTTGGCGCCTTTCATGACGGGGCATTAAAAGATGACTCAATGAGATACACCGGTGGGATTTTCCATGGTGATCTGAAACTTAAGTACTATGGAGACGGTAACGATCCCATATTTGCAGGTAATCCACTCAAGTACGACATGAAGATGAGTGGCGTGATGTTACGAGCCCTGTTTCAGGTCTTTGATTCCCATTGGTATATAGGTCCCCAATACAACTATATGCAAACCGACATTAACTTTCGTGAGTTGAATGAGTTTTGGCCTGAAGAAGAACGGGTAAAATCTGGCGGTCTTGGTGCCGTCATACACTACGATACTCGTGACGATAACTATTACCCAACTGAAGGTTGGTATACCCAGTTTAGCTATATGGATTACGGACAAAATTGGGGTGGGGATGGTAACTACAATATAGGCAAGCTATCGACAAGCAACTATTGGAGTGTCAGAAATGACTTAGTTATTGCTTCTCAATTAACCGGAATGACCAGTGGAGGTGATGTACCGTTTTATGAGAAACCGACACTTCAAATGCGAGGCTTTAACCATGGTCGCTATAGAAATGACAATATTGTGCAAGCGCAGTTCGAGGGGCGTTGGACGTTTTTGGCGCGATTTGGTCTAGTTGGTTTTGTTGGGTTTGGTAAGACCGCTGAAGCGGAGCAAGATATCTTAAGCCAGAGTACTGTCGTGACCAAAGGCGTTGGTCTTAGGTGGCAACCTGTCGAGCAAAAGAAAATGAATATCCGACTTGATGTAGCTCGAGGACCAGAGGAAAGCACACTTCACTTATCCGTGGGTGAAGCATTCTAGAGATTGCGAAAAGGGGGCACAAGCCCCCTTCGTTTGAGTGCTAAACGGTCATTGGTACCAAGACTAAAGTACCAAGAATCACCGTAATCAAACCCGCGATCACAGGTACAGACGTGCGTTTTACAACCTCAAAAGGCGAGATCTGTGCCATCCCCGATGTTGCAACAATAACACCTGAAACCGGTGAAATGGTTCGACCCAAGTTCGAAGCTTGAAGCATCGGGATGATAAGAAACGCTGGGTTAAGTCCCATTTTTGCTGCCAATGAAGGCGCAAGCTCTACAAATGCGTAGAAAGGAGCATTACCTGAGCCAGTGGCGATGGCTGCGGCAACAGTTAGGCCCGTTAGGATAAGCATAAGCGCGATACCGCCAGCCCCAGCTTTGTCCGCCAGGTGCAGTAGGTTATCGATAGCGCCAATAGACATCAGACCTTGCGCAAATACACCCGCCGCGACTAACAGCATGACAACGCCTTTGAATGCGTCTGCCATACCTTGGTAACAAGACTCGAGATCTTCCAATGTTTGTTTGCCGTTGAAGCGTTTGGTCACGAAATCAACAAGCGCGCCTAGGAAAATAGAACCTACCACAATGGTGTAGATATCGAGAGTCAACCCCGGGATTGTACGGCCGTTGAAAAGAAAAACCCCGATAATTGGTAGGAAAGGCAGCACACAGTAAAAAGCTGGCGCGTTTACTTCCATCTCAGAGACATCAACGCGCTCCATTGGTGTATTGTCTTTCTTGTCTAGGTATTTGTTCCAGAAAAAGGCAGCGACTGCCATAACAATAATGGCGCAAATAGAAACCGGTAAAACGGTTTGTACAGCAAACACATCCAGCGCCAAGCCAGACTTTTCAGCGGCAATCACAACATCGCCAGAAGTTGGCGATAGGATAATCGCTGCAGGAGATGCACAGACCGCGACAGCTGCCGGACGAGAAATCCCCATAGCGGTCATCATAGGAAAGAGCGTCGCCATTAGGAGTACACCTAAACCTGTTGCTGAACTCACAGCCAGAGACATCAAACAAGCTACTATGTATGCCGCAACCAGTAATACGTATGGAGAGGTGATGAATGACAGAGGCTTTGAGAATTGTTTAACGACAACGTTATTCGCGCCGATGTGCGTCATGTAAGAAGCAAAGCCACACAGCAACATGATTTGCATGCCCAAGCCGCCACCGCGGTATTGAAGCATGTATTTCACGTATTCCAGTGCATCGGTGACCATATTCCCGGTCGACGTAATCTTTGCAGGCAGTACAGTGTGCCCCAAAATACCGGTGAGTAGCAGCAGGAAAATCCCCGCTGTTAGCAACACGCCAGCGGGCTTATAGCCTTTAACAATAAAATAGCCCACGGTGATGGTGACGACTAGGCCGATCATCAGTTCTAACATAAATCTCCCCTGATACTGTTAAAAAGTTCGTCTATTTATTTCTAAATGTGTCAGGAACTGTACAGATAAATGTTTTGTAGCACGAGTGCAGTACGGCATATTGATGATCTAGGACAAATAATATTTTCATATGAGAAAATGGTGTGTCTAACTGGTTAAATGATGTATTTCTAGTTGTTAGTATTGTTATTGCTTTAAGGTTTGAATGTTTTAACTGGTTCGAATGTGGGCTTGAGTGGGGCTGAGCTCTATTTTTTATGATTTAGGGAGGTTAGCGGCCAAAGTGGATATTTAATTGCTTTTATTTTCTTGTGGCACTGACTGAAAATTGAGAAGTGCGTTGTTTAGGCTAACAATAGTTGCAATTTGCCCATTAGCGAACAAAATATAGAAATATACCCAATACGCGCGCAACCTATGTATCACTCTTCTATAAATCTGCTTGATATTCGTGCTTTTGTTCTTGTGGCAAACATGGGCAACTTTACTAAGGCTGCTGAGGCTCTTGGTGTTTCTCGTTCCCACGTTTCTCGTCAAATTCAGTCACTTGAAAAACAAATGGGCGTCAGTTTAATCATTCGCACCACACGTTCGATGAAGCTTACTGATGCTGGATTAAGCTTTTTGTCGTCCTGCGATCAAGCTTTGCATACGATAGATAAAGCAGTACATACCGCAGTCGATGATACTGAGACGATTCGCGGCAATATCAAGATCAATTGCGTTGGAGGCTACTTAGGAGAAGAAGTGGTCGCTGTGGCTGTCGCTCAGTTTCTAAATGCGTATCCTGATGTCACTATAGAATTGGATTTTTCCAGCCATCGTGTTGATTTATTGGAAGAAGAGTTTGATCTCGCCATTCGTATGGGCGATCTTGCCGATGCGAGCTATGTAGCCAGACGTTTGACTACTATCGAGATGCAAACCCTAGCAAGTCCAGTATACCTAGCAAACAACCCAGCACTGACACATCCAAAACAGCTAAAAGAACACAAGTGTATTACAGGGTCGGTGAAAAAATGGCATTTTGAGCATATTCACACCGCCGAATCTATCGAAGTACCTATTGAAAGCGCTTTGAACTGTAAGAATGGCCGGGTATTGGTAAATGCAGCAAAGCAAGGAGTGGGATTAATTAGAGTTCCAGCCGTGTACTGTGAAGAAGAGATTCGCCAAGGTGTACTTGTGCCAGTGTTTGAGGATTGGCGTATACGAGATGTACCACTTTCACTCATCTATCATAAAGATAGATTTCAGCCTAATCGAGTCCGAGCCTGTGTGAACCATCTTATCGGAGCCTTTAATGATACATAGAGCCAAACCTCTTGCATAAGAGTTACTCTAAGGTGTGTTATTGATTATAAAAGACTATTGTCTGATAATTGAAAGCGTTAACTTCACTATTGGTTCATACTTTTTGCATGCAAGCTCACGCCAAAAAATACGCCTTCATTTTGCTTAAATCCGTGCTTCTGTCGGTTTTACTCTATGGAGTGGGGGTTTATCATAGCAAAGATAAGCTTATCAATAATGAGGAAGCTCAGTTTCGCTTGCTGACGAAATCTATTCAGGACTACAAATCGACACTGTATCTCATTGGTGTTTTGTTTGAAGCTCAAGTAGAGGCCAATAAAGGGAAAACGATCGACGTAGAGGAGTTCAAGCGTGGTCAAATATATTATTACCACTACGATCGGACGTTAACGCACAATGAAAAAATCGTGGGTGCGACAGCTGAGAAAATGTTTAACAGTATGCCTGCGATCACCAATGACATTTCTCACGCACTGTATTACCGATCTTACGAGGGCAAAAAACTACTCTCCTCCAAAGACTTCGCCATGTCGCCCCAAGAGGTGAAAGAGGCATTCTCCAAGAAGGCGTGTGTCGCGACTCGAAATTGTGCGTTCTACATGCCTGCAGAAGACCTAGACAATCGACTTATCGCGTCTGATATCTACCTTGATACGATTACGAAGCAGCAAACCATTACGTTATCAACGCCTGTTTATGACGGACAAGTGATGGTCGGTGATGTGAATGTTGATATTTATCTGAGCTATTTCCCTTTCCTCAACAATAAGGACTTTATCTCAACGCGATCGGATGAGAAAAGGCAGGTTATCATAGAAAATCTTCGTTACCCATTCTATGAATCGGCCTTCTCCGTGCAGTTTGATATAGATGATAACCTCGAGTTTGTTTATCGAATTCCCTATAGTAAGTTGATCATTGATACAAGCTGGTGGCTTATCTGTCTCATCTTGGTGATGTTTTACGTCTTGCTTAAGCTTGAAGAGCTAAGAGTGAAGCGTGAAAAGCTTGAACTAGCAGAAATAGCGATCAGCAAAGATGAGCTTACAGGCTTGTATAATCGAGCCATCCTTAAAGATAGCGCTCTCAAATATGCAATAGAGAAACAAGGGCTCTCAGTGATAGTGATCGATGGTGACGGACTTAAACCGATAAATGATACACATGGTCATCATGCTGGAGATCAAGCGATAGTTCATATCGCCAATAGAATGGCAATGAACTTCAGAGAGAGTGACTACTTAGTAAGAAGTGGAGGCGATGAGTTTTTAGTGTTATTGCCGGGGTGTACGGGCAAGACAGCAGAGATACTTGCAGAACGGTTCGCTAACGATATTAAAAAACACTCTTTTGGCGATAAGGCATTAACTATCAGTATCAGCTTTGGTGTTACAGAGGTGCTGCGTGGAGAATCATTAGATGCCGCCATTAAAAGAGCAGATAATTTGTTGTACCGTGATAAACGGAGAAAAGCGCGTTTACTGTTAAAGTCGGAGTCCAAAAATGCATAAAGAACGTGACTATAACTTATTAAAGGTACTCGTTCTTATTTACGAGTATCGCAGTCTAACTATTGCTGCGGCTCAACTGGGCAAGACAGAAAGTGCTGTAAGCAAGCACTTAGCAAAGTTGCGTGAGCAACTGGGTGACCCTCTATTTGTTCGTGGTAGTGATGGTCTAGAGCCGACACATTACTTGGAACGTATCATGCCTGGAATTCAGCGTGGTCTACGTTTAGTCGAGACGGCACTGAAACAAGGGCCTATCTTTGATGAGTTAAGCTACGATCAACCCATTACCGTGGCGTTAGACAATATGTCTGTTGAACGGTTTGGAAGTGAAATTCTATTGGCGCTTAAATCGGTTTTTCAAAACTCGATGATTCACATCACGACTTGGCGCCGAGATACCTATCAATCGATCCTCGAAGGTAGTGTGCAAATAGGGGTTCAAATGTTCAATGAGGACTGTTCGAAGTCTCTTTATCAAAATTCGATCTTAAATATTGAAATGGGCGCTATCGTTGGTGCTCAGAGTGATATTCTTCAATGGCAAGATGTATTTGATTATCCCTGTATTCACTTTGAGATTCGTGGTTGGAATGAGACAAATCATCGTTTGATTAGACAGATGGCTGAGTACGATCTTGTTTTTGATTATCAAACCAAAATGGACAGTCTCTCATTGGCGTTAAAGATGGTTACTCAAGAGAATACTTCTGTGGTGTTAGCAAAGCACTTGATGACGGATGAGAGTGAGTTCAGGTATGTGCCTTTCCCTGAGCATATGCAAACTTATGCGCCGCTTGTTACCTGTATCAAGCAGAGCAACAGGCAAAATCCGTTGCATCAAAAACTTCATACCATTATCAAACAAGCAGTACTCGATGCTATCGCTTGATATTTGGGCGTCCTTGCCCAGAACGAAAAAACAAAACTAACACTAGACCATGGCGACTGGCGCTTCAACCATGGGGGCCAAGTTAGCAATAGGCGCGTCAGGCTGCGTTTGAACCACATCTTGAGTATGTAATAACTCTACAATTGAGTTCGCTTCGTACTTGTCGAGAATACGTGATTTATAAGTACTGATGGTTTTCGCACTCAATGATAGAAACTCAGAGATCTGTTTATTGGTGTAACCTTTTTTGAGGTAGTTAAACACCACAGTTTCACGTTGTGACAACACAATATTACGGCTGCGCTGCTTGTAATCTGTTTTAAACAGATTGTAGCCACGCATAACGCCTGCTATCGCATCGCGAATGAGCGCCGTATCTTCTGATTTACTAATGTAGCCGTTAGCACCCAGTTTGTAAGCGGTTTCGGAATATACCGGGTAGCCGTAACTAGACACGAATATGGCTTTTCCCTTATAGCCAGCAGCATAGGCACGACGCATAAGTTCAAACCCGTCAGCCTCCGCTAGGTTCACATCTAGAATGATCAGTTCGATATTACCCGTTTTAACCAGACTCAGAGCAGTCTGAATGCTGGCAGTTTGGTGCACTAAGTTCATGTCATCGATACTGGTGACAATCTTAGCGATAGACTCCCTAACGATTGGGTAGTTATCAACGATGAGACAATCTTTGCTGTTTGGATAGAGCATTAACTTAACCTTGCAAAACAAGTGAATAACAAAAAATGAGCGACTAGAAGGGCGCATCCACATTGCTTGTAAGCGTCATATCACTGACTCAATTAATTCAAGGCTCAAATTATCTGTGCCCGAAGTATAGGAAACATTCGGTTGAAAGTGTGGAAAGACGGAAATTCCAAAATGGAATAGTGTCAGAATCCTCTTTAGGGTATTAAAGATCAGAATGTTGGTTGACGACAATTCCAGTTTTCTATCGTGATGAGTTGAAAGATTGATTGACAGAATTAGGTCCAGAGCTATCAAGATACGCGTTGGGGTGGGAACTATTTTTGAAAGATAACCACAAAAAAGTGTGATTTGAGTCTTGTTTTTTTCTTGGTTAGGTATAAAATTACAATCAGATGAAATTTAATTACATTTTAATCGGGAAACAATCATGAGTTATGAACTAGGTTCTGCGTATATTGGTCAACTAGCAGCAAAGAAAATGATCGATGACATGATGTATGGAAAGCCGACGCCAAAGAAAAAGTCGTTCGTTAAGCGAATGATGAAGAAATTGGCAAAGTAATGGATTCAAAAAAGCCCGCAATTAATACTGCGGGCTTTTTGTTTGTATCTTCAAAGCGTTAAGAAGCATTCTTCTCGCCAAAATCGACAACATTGTCTGGTGTTTGAGCGTGGCTTCGATCCTTCAACCACTTCTCTAAATTGTCGGCACCACCAATATATTCCCCTTCCAACCAGATCTGCGGTACTGTCACTGGCGTCTTCAAGCCAATATGTGCTTTCACCTCAGGAATCATACGATACAGAGCGGCACTGTCTTTGACGACATCGGAATAGGTGTATGGGATACCTGCTTCATCAAGCATCTTCTTGGCTTTCACGCAATAAGGGCAGGTCGCTTTCCCATAGACAATGTTACCTTGTAAGGTATCGCGCTTGGTCCACTCCTGAATCACAGACTGCACGAGAACACCGCGGTTTAAGGCTTCTCCCTGACTGACGACTTTACCTTCAACCATCAGTATTGGAGCGTGCCATGATCCTGCTTTAAGAGGTTCCCACCAGTGAGACAGCCAATCTTTCACTTCAAGCTCAATAGGAATACCGTCCAGCTCGTTAGCAAAGGTATCCGTTAGGATGTCTTTTGTGAGCGTACATTCACCACAAGGAATGTTTACCTTGAATGGTCCCCAACTGCCTGCCCAACGATATAGAGTGAGTTTGATTGGTTGTGCCATGTTATTCGCCTCTTAATTCTTCCATTTATAGAGTAGAACCTTGGTTACGGGTTTTCATTTCATTCAGAGCAAAATATTTTTTACTTTGCTCGTTTAGACGTTTCCCAATGGGTAATGAACGCGACCGAAGCAATAATGATTGCGGCACCCAACCAGAGGCGTCCCGGTGGTGCCCAGCCAAATACAATCCATCCAGCGAGCACATTCATAGGCAGTTTAGCATGGTCAAATGGTTGTACGAATGAAGCATCAGCGACGGAGTAGGCTTTTACAATTGCCCACTGTGCCAACGCTGTGAGCGCACCTGCGCCTATTAAAAGCGCCCATACCCAAGCTGAGCTAGGCAAAGACCACTCGGGTACGGCTAGAAATAAGTTAAATGGCGTGATCAAAAGCAGTAGGTAGACCACCATGGTTGAAGGTGAATCTTCCGAAGACAAGTGTTTCACCATCAAAGAGTAGCACGCCCAAAAGAAAGCAGCACCGACTGGCAGCAAAGTTGCCCAGCTAAAATCATCCGCCCAAGGCTCGAGTATGATCATGGCTCCGACAAAGCCAAACAAAGTGGCTAGCCAGCGAGCAGGACCAACATTCTCTTTAAGCAATAGCCCTGAACCGAGGGTTGCAAATAAAGGTGATGTCATTAGCAAGGCGATTCCTTGCCAAATAGGCACGGGATAGGCAAGCGCCCACATCCATAGCTGAATACCAATGACAGAGAGAAAGACTCGAAAAAGGTGTTTAGAGAAATGTTGTGTCTTTAGTGAATGTCTTAACCCAAGCGAGCTGAGGTAAGGCAGTATTACGACGAGCGCTATTGCGTACTGAATCAGTGCGACCATAGTAGACGGCATTTGATGATTAATACTGACCACTTGCGCAATGTTATTTACAAGAGCGAATGACGCCCCAGCCGCTAGCATCCATACTGCTCCGCGAATAGGTTGGTGGTTTGAACTCATAGGTTGGCTTTAGATTGCATTCTTAGTTTTTGCGCATGTTACTACGAATGTTTAACACCACCAAGCGAGCGAGCTGAGGTACTCAGTTGAAGTACACACTGATATTCGCTGCTTTAGATCAATTTATCCTCCAAATGTTCAAATGCTAGTCAGTTGCTTATTGATTTTTTATGCTGGTTAAAGCATATTTATGCCAAATTTTATGCTTAACTAAAACATAATTATGAACACTCACACTGAAGCGCATTCAAGCGCGTCGTCAGGAACCAAAACCTGGCAGATGCCGGATACTCTTATCCTAATCTTTATCGTTGGCATCCTAGCAACGTTGTTGACCTATTTTATTCCAGCTGGTCATTTCGACAGTCAAGAAGTGACCTACTTGGTGGATGGTGCAGAGAAGTCTCGTACGGTAATCGATCCGCACTCTTTTGAGTATGCAACCGATGAAAATGGCGACCTGGTATACAAGTCAGTAGGTTTGTTTGCATCAGGTGGCGGCATTGGTCTTATGAACTTCGCGTTTGAAGGCCTAGTTTCTGGCTCTAAGTGGGGTTCAGCGATTGGTGTCATTATGTTCATGCTGGTTATTGGTGGTGCATTTGGCATTGTAATGCGCACTGGTACTATTGATAACGGTATCCTAAGACTTATCGACAAAACTAAAGGCAGCGAAGCGCTGTTTATTCCAGTTTTGTTCAGTTTGTTCTCGCTCGGTGGTGCGGTATTTGGTATGGGTGAAGAAGCGGTTGCTTTCGCCATTATCATAGCGCCATTAATGGTTAGGCTTGGCTATGATGGCATTACCACGGTAATGGTCACCTACGTAGCGACCCAAATCGGTTTTGCTACTTCGTGGATGAACCCATTCTCAGTAGCCGTCGCTCAAGGTATCGCTGGCATCCCAGTGCTATCAGGTATGACAATGCGCATGGTGATGTGGGCTGCGTTTACGATTATCGGTATTGCCTTCACCATGATTTACGCCTCTCGCGTTAAAGCGAATCCACAGCTATCTTACAGCCACCGAACGGATGGTTATTTTAGAAAGCAAACTGATACAGTACAGGAATCTCGTTGGAACCTAGGTGACACTTTAGTTCTGTCCACTGTCGTTGTAACGACTATCTGGGTAGTCTGGGGTGTAGTGGCTCACGCGTGGTATATTCCAGAAATCGCGTCTCAGTTCTTCACTATGGGCTTTGTTGCCGGGCTTATTGGTGTGATTTTCCGCCTTAATGGTATGACACTAAACGACATGGCTGATGCATTTAAAGAAGGTGCGTCTATCATGCTAGCGCCTGCTTTATTGGTTGGCTGTGCCAAGGGTGTCTTGCTGATTCTCGGTGGCGGTACAACGGATGAATCGAGCGTATTGAATTCAATTCTAAACAGCGCTGGTGGCATGATCAGTGGTCTTCCTGATGTCGCTGCTGCGTGGCTAATGTTCGCTTTCCAATCAATTTTTAACTTCTTTGTGACCTCAGGCTCTGGTCAGGCAGCCTTGACGATGCCGTTGCTAGCCCCACTTGCTGACATCGCAGGCGTAACGCGCCAAGTAGCAGTGCTGGCGTTCCAGTTAGGTGATGGCTTCACTAACGTTATCGTACCAACCTCGGCGTCGCTTATGGCGACACTCGGTGTCTGCCGTATCGATTGGGGTGACTGGGCAAAATTCTGCTGGCGCTTTATACTGCTGCTATTCGTTTTGGCAAGTTTTGTGGTTATTGGCGCGCACCTCGCAGGATTCGCGTAACATCGAACACAATACAAACTTGATTGATACTAAAAGCGGGCATAGTCCCGCTTTATTTTTATAGGCAATTCAATGACTCAACAACAACTTCAATCAGAGTACTCTACGATTACTGCACTTGACGTCGATTCACTCGCTGCGGGCGTTCACCGATTTTGGTTCCAAGCCTCAACGAACGCGATGGGCGTGAATATCCAATTGCCAGTGATAACAATCAAAGCTGACAAGCCGGGCCCTAAAGTCATGATTACGGCAGGTGTACATGGTGATGAGCTTAACGGCATATTGACGGCTCACAAACTCGCGCGAACGCTTGAGAATAAAGTGAGTGCAGGTGTGGTGACGATCGTTCCATCGGTCAACATCCCTGGGATTTTGAATCACAGTCGCGACTTTATCTCATCGGATCCAGACGCATCACCAGCCAACTTGAACCGCTTCTTCCCTGGTAACGAAGAGGGCGATGCGGCAAACCGCTATCTTTATCGCCTTTGGAATCTTTTACTCAAGCCTAATGCTGATTTTGCTGTGGATTTGCATACGCAAACTCGAGGATCAACCTATCCGCTGTATGTGTTTGCAGACTTTCGATTGGACAAGGCTCTTGAGATGGCTCGTCTCATTGAGCCCGATGTGATCTTGAATGATCCCGGTGATGCTGGCGTGCTTGAGACGGTATGGAACAGCTCGGGCATTCCAAGTATCACTATTGAAGTTGGGATGGGAAAAATTACCCAGCCAGAGTTGATTGAACGCACGGTAACCGGTGTTCAGCAAATTCTCATCAATAATGAAATGCTCGATGGAGCAGTCAAAGTGGTTGAACCATGTCAGCTGGAAGGGCAGAGCATTACCACGGTAAGAGCTCGTCAAGGTGGATTTGTCATCCCAGAAGTAAGCTTGCTACAGTCTGTTGAAGAAGGGGAGTTGCTTGCGAAACAGTTTGACGCGTTTGGTATGCAGATATATAGCTATCATGCTCCGCATGCAGGTACGGTTCTGAGCTATAACGTTGATAGTTTGAGAGATCCGGGTGCGCTGGTTGTTCGCCTAATCCGATAAAAACGGGATAAAAAAAGCCTCCCCCGTATTAGCATAAGGGGAGGCAAAATAGTGACCACTTATTAAGCCTCTTCTGCCTAGATAGCATCTACTGCGTTATCTTCTCCCTCTAAAAAAACAACTCAACAGACACCGAGACCGATAAGTGCAAATGCTGCCAGCATTTGTCCCTACTACTAAAGCAGTACTCGTGCCAATAATTGGATTTAATTTAAGTTACTGAAATATAGGGTTAATATTAAATTTTGAAGATTGAATGGTAGGGAAGGATTCAGTAGAAGTGGTGCAATTGCACTAAGATGGGGAAGGCTGAGTCAATGACTCAGCCTTTAAATACGAAGCTACTTAACAAGTTGGCAGTGGTTGAATAGCTATGTTTACAAGCGATTAGAAATCGTAGCGAACACCTAGACGCATTGAATCTTCAGCATCCACCGCAGTAAGTTTACTTGATTCGCCTTTCTTAAGGTTGTTCAGTTTAAATGCAAGGTAAGTGCGTAGGTTGCTGTTGAACTTGTATTGACCAGTCAGCTCATAGAAATTGGTTTTTTCTTTGCCGCTGTTTGCGTCAACGGAGTCTTTTTCTGTGTTCTGGTAAGCCGCAAGAACCGAGAAGCCGCCTGTGATTTTGTAAGCTGCTGAAAGCTCAGCACCTTTAAAGTCAGTACCTTTCTTGTCATCTAGCTTACCTTGAGTATAGGTAGCGCCAAGCTCTAGTCCGCCGATGTTGTAGCCTAGGCCTGCAATTGTTTGTTTTGCGTTGCCTTCGTCGATACCGTTTGTTTGACCATTTCCATTTTGTGCATAGCCAAGACCGACAGACAGACCAAACGGCATTTGGTATTTCGCTGCGATACCCGCACCATCTTCGTTTTTGCCAGACGCTAGGATTGCAGATGCTTCGATAGTCAGGGCATCCGTGAACTCAGCAGAGTACTTCACAGTGTTGTTGACTTGCTCGTTACCCGCGTTGATGAACTCTTTTTGAATGCCTGTGTAGATTTGACCATTGTCAGACATTTGAGAAATGATAACGCCGGCCGTATCTTGCTTACCGAATGATACAGCACCATATTGAGTGCCAAGACCTGCGAACATGTAGCGCTGTTTAAAATCAGACTTGTTGTCTTTACCTGCTGAATCTGGAACGCCGTGTTCTGCTTCATACTTACCGAAACCAGTTAGGTTGTCGCTAATCTGAGTCTTACCTTGGATGCTTAGACGTGCACGGCTCTTGTTTTTCATTGTACCGTCTATCTTAGTGCCGTCATCTGCCCCGCCAAAGTCACCACGAAACTCCATACGACCACCAACCTCTAGAGAAGTACCATCATTGCTGTAAACTTCTGCTGCGCAAACGATACCTGACATCAACGCTGATACTACTGCACTCGCTAATGCTGCTTTTTTCATTGTGTAAACACCTTAGTTATCATAAATGAGGTTCATGCCTCAAAGTCGATGGCTAAGGTAAGGGGGGGGATTGTGAAGGTAATATTTCAGTTTGATTAAGGAGTAAATATATTTTTGATAATGTTTTTATAGGGTTAAGCTAGAAGGTCTCGTTTGTAAACATCAATAATTAAAAGGCATTTAGGGTGGATTGGTGTTTGCCGCGTTAATGTTTTGGGGGTGGGGAATGAAAAAGGCTAGAGATTTCTCTCTAGCCTTGCTTTATGAAATATGGAATTTTTTTACTTCAAATTAGAAGTCGTAGCGTAGGCCTAGGCGTACTGTATCTTCTACTTTCTCAACACCCGCATCTTCTGCTTTGCGGTTGTCAAGTTTGTACGATAGGTACGTACGTAGAGACTTGTTGAAGTGGTATTGACCAGTCAGTTCAGCGAAGTCATTTAGAACTAGTTTGCTGCCGTCACCAGTGTCTTTAAGCTCTTGCTTCTGGTAAGCTGCCATGATTCGGAAACCATTGTCAAACTTGTAAGTACCAGAAAGTTCAACACCAGAGAAATCTACGTTACCAGAGAACGGTACGTTAGATACGTTGTCGAACTTGTAAGCACCTTGAGTGTATGTACCACCAACCGTCAGGCTTGCAATTGAGTAGCTAAGACCACCAATGATCTGGTCTGCTTTGCCTGGGTCAAGTGCGTCGACACCACCAATTACTATCTCGTTGAAATCATTTTGCGCGTAACCTAGACCAATATCTAAGCCAAATGGCGTAGCGTAGATACCAGAAATACCATAACCGTTCTCATTTTTCTCATCAGAAGCAATAACACTCGCTTTCAGTGAGAACACATCCGCAAATACGTTTGAGTAAGCAATAGCGTTGTTCGCTTGCTCGTCACCAGCTGCGATAAATGTCTTCTGAGCACCAGTCCAGATTTGGCCATCATCAGACATTTGTGAAATTTGAACACCAGCCGTGTCTTGTTTACCAAAAGAAAAATCACCAAACTGAGTGCCAATTCCTGCAAACATGTAACGTTGTGTGTTTTTTCCAGCGCTACCTTCTTTGCCTGAACTAGACTTCACAGTTTGCTCAGCTTCATAAAAACCAAAACCAGTTAAGTTATCAGAGATTTGAGTCTCACCACCAATGTTAAGACGAACTCGAGAGTTGTTCTTCATCGTGCCTTCAATCTCATCGCCATTGCTGCCGATGAAATCACCACGGAACTCTGCACGGCCGCCAATTTTTAGTGATGTACCATCTGCATTGTAAACTTCAGCCGCTAGAGCTGAACCCGAAATCATAGCTGCAAATACTGCGCTCGCTAGAACTGCCTTTTTCATTTTAATTACCTTTATAAGTATTGAATAACATGATGCTTTGAAGCGACATCACGTCTTCCTTGGGATGCGGATAAGGTATGATTTAAATGTGACAGATAAATGTGATTTATATTACATTCTGATTTAATTGAACTTTTTCAAAAGTTAAATGTATATAAGTGTTTCTAGAGGTAAAAAAGGGCGAATATATTCGCCCTTTGTATATTGAATCGATTGATAGGTTAGAAATCGTAACGTAGACCTAGACGTAGTGAGTTGTCTGCATCTTGGAAAACGCCATCAACATTCGTTGTTTGCTCATCGTCTGCTTTAAGGTTGTTGAACTTATAAGTGGCATACGCGCGAATTGCACTGTTGAAGTAGTAAATACCAGTCAACTCAGCATAGTCACTCACGTTGTACTTAGAACCACCTTCTGGGTCAATTTCACCTTTTTGATAACCAACAACAACCTCAAAGTTGTTTTGGAATCTATATTGACCAACGAATTCGATACTGTTGAAGTCGTTGTTGCCTGTTGCTTTCTTGGAACCTTCGCCTTGAGTGTATGTTAAACCAAGGTATAGACCGTCTAAGCGGTAGTTTAAACCACCGAGGAACTGTTTACCGTCTTGTTTTGTACCTGCGTTATCATTCGCCGCATAACCAAGGCCAATACCTAAACCAATCGGTGTGTTATAAATTGCAGAAAGTGCATATCCATCTTGATCTGCTTCGTTTGCGGCTAATAAACTTGCTTTCACCGACAGTGCATCCATAAAGTAACCCGCGTAGTTGATAGCGTTGTTAATTTGCTCATCACCAGCAGCAATGTATGTTTTCTGAATACCACTGTGGGTAGAGATCGTATCAGACATCTGTGAAATCTGAACTGTCGCAGCATCTTGTTTACCGAAAGAGACTGTATTGCCTCCAGTTACTAAACCTGCGTACATGTAACGCTGTTGGAATTCAGTGTTGCCAGTTTTTCGATCGTCTTTTCCGTTACCTACTCCGTTACCGACAGTTTGCTCTGCCTCGTAAAACCCAATACCTTTCAAATCACTTGTAATCTGAGTCTCACCACCTACGTTCAAACGAAAACGTGATGCATTATTCATTGTGCCACCTAGCTCGTCACCATCTGCAGTACCCTGGAAGTCGCCACGGAATTCCGCTCGACCACCTACGCTTAGAGAAGTACCGTCTGAATTGTATACCTCTGCTGCAAGTGCTGAACCAGAGACGAGTGCTGTTGTAATCGCCGTAGCGATGGCTGCCATTTTCATAATTTTATCCTTTAATTATTTTAACCACTGCAATGTTTCCACTGCGAGATCGCTCGTATACCACCTACGAATGATCTAATTGAAGAATAGAACGGGTTCTGAATGTTTCCTCTTCGTTTGGTGTAAAGTTCCGTCCAAACTGTAATTTTGTGATCGAATGCTCATATATTGCCCAACTCATTGGCAGATCTGTAACTCATATAACTGACGGTGCAGCTCAATAACCACAACGGTTTCATCCAAAATCTTCACTGCACCTCCATAGACTGCATTTCCAATTGATAGAAAAAACAACGAGTAACGAAACTAGTGCTGGCTGTTTTTTTGAACGGTAAATCGGTAAAAAGCACCATAAAAACCCCAAAAGATCTCAATTTCACTCAACATAAACGATGTTTTAGAACTGTTTATGAAATTTATATTTATTGTATGTAGCTGAATTTATTTGTTTTATTGAAATAGAAAACACTGTTTTTAATGTTTTACGTCTTTTTATGAAGTCTTTGGGAACTTTGAGGTTAAAGTGACTCTCGTCATGTTAATCCAGCGTTACACACCAGTGGGTTGCATGCATAGGTGTTATGTCTGTGTACGTAACCGCTTAGTGAACGTGATGTCATTGATTTCGATGACACAAAAACTTGAAATATGGAAATCCCAATGAACAAAAAATTTATCGCACTAGCAGTGGCAGCTGCAGCATTCGGTACAACTGCACAAGCAGTTGAGCTATACAACCAAGACGGTTCTACTTTCTCTGTAGGCGGTCACTTCACAGTTGGTCTAGGTGACTCTGAGTCAACAGCTGGTGGTGTAAACTCTGTTTCTCCACGTATCAACATCGAAGCAACTCAAGACCTAGGTAACGGCTGGACTGCTGATACTAAAGCTGAGTTCCAAACAAACCTTCTTGACGGTGGCGCTAACTCTTTCACTACTCGTCTTGGTTACATCGGTGTTGGTCACGATGAGTTCGGTCGCGTAGCTGCTGGTACACAGTGGTCTCCATACTACGCTGCTGCGGGCGTAGCGGATCTTCCAATCGCTTTCGCGAACGACTTCCTATATGACAACCACGGTGCCCTAGGTACTGGCCGTGCTGACGCAATGGTTGCATACACAAACGGTTTCGACTTTGATAACGCTGGCTCACTATTTGTAGGTCTAGGTTGGCAGGGTTCTAACGACATCGATAACAAAGATGAGAACGACAACTCTATTGCTAAGTACAACCTTGGTCAACGTGGTCAAATCGCTCTAGGTTACGAAATTGCAGGCTTCGGTGTTAACTATGCGTACACTGGTGGCGATATTTCATCAACAGCACAAAACATCGATGACAAAGCTCAATCTCACCTAATCTCTGCTAACTACGGTACTTACGGTAAAGGCCTATACGTAGCTGGTGTTTATGCAATGAACGATTACATGAACAGCTACGAAGGTATTCAGCTTAAAGATACTAAGGCGTACGAAGCTATCCTAGCTTATGGCCTATCTAACAGCCTAAACCTAAGCATCAACTACGAAGCAGTTAAGAACGACGGCGATACTTTCGGTGCTGGCTACAACGGCGAAACTATCTACGCTACTACTGCTATCCAAGCTGAGTACGACGTAACTTCTCGTCTACGTGCATACGCTGGTTATGAGTTCGACCTAGAAGGTACAGGCGAATTCAAGAACGACAACACTCGTGACAACGTATGGATGGCTGGTGTTCGTTTCTTCCTATAATGGAAAGCGTCTAACCTGACATTTTGAAACCCGCTCTTATGAGCGGGTTTTTTTGCCTGAAGTTTAGGTTTATTGTTGGGGTGAATAGCTTCCTTTTATTGTATTTGTAGAAAAAATGCACAAAAGGTAAAAATATCTTACAAAAGATGAGGTTTGCTCTGTTTTTCTTAAAGCTCTGTTGGCTATCTTGTTGAAATGAAAGTAGTAACTATGCCTTCTTTTTGTCTTTGTAATTCTTAATTTCATTTAACGTCACATCGCGGAACTTCCCGTTTAAAGTAATTCCATATCGCAAACACATGTTTTTCATGCACTTGTAGTGAGTGTTCTGTCAATGCAGGCATTCAGGTAGTGCGATTAACACCCTATTACTTGAGTTTTGCTTCTCGCTCTTATGGATAGAAAGAAGCGCTTAAGTATGAAACCGTCATATGGAAGTCATTATGAACAAAACACTACTAGCAGTAGCAGTTACAGCTACAGCAATCGGTACTCAAGCTAACGCACTAGAGCTATACAATAAAGAAGGCACGCAGATGAACATCGGCGGTCACGTAACTGTTGGTCTAACAAGTGCAAACGGTAAGAACAAAGATGCAGCTGTTGAAGAGAAGTCTCCACGTATCAATCTAGAAGTTATCCAAGACCTAGGTAACGGCTTCAAGGCTGATTTCAAAGGTGAATGGCAACTAAACATGCTAGAAGGCGGCGAAAACTCGTTCAAGACTCGTCTGGGCTACATCGGCCTTGGTCACGACACATACGGTCGTCTAGCTGCTGGTACACAGTGGTCTCCTTACTACATGGCTGCGGGTGTAGTTGATACTCCAATCGGGTGGTCAAACGAGTTCCTATACGACAACCACGGTTTCTTCGGTACTGCACGTGCTGAAAAAATGGCAGCATACTCAAACACAATTGATTTTGAAGATGCAGGTTCACTATACATCGGTGGTGGCTGGCAAGGTTATAACGAGCAAAAAGACTCTGCAGGTCAAGAGTGGTTAACGACTCAAAACCGCGCACAAGTTGCTGCTGGCTACAACATCACTGGCTTCAACGTAAACGCTGCATTCAACTCTGGCAATATTATCGATAAGAAACAAGGCAAGCAAAAAACTGCTGAATCTGCGTTAGTGTCTGCTAAATACGGTAACTTCGGTTCTGGTCTATACGTTGCAGCAACCTATGCTGACAACAAGCACATGAACTCTTTTGACAACCAGCTAATTGATAGCACTAAAGCATTCGACTCTATCCTTGCTTACGGTCTAGATTTCGGTCTAAACCTAATCCTTAAGCACGAAGAGATGAACGATGACGAAGCGAACCTACGCGTTAAGTCTGGTACGTCTGTTCAAGCTGAGTACACAATCTCTCCTCGCCTACGTGCATACACAGGTTACAACTACGATAACCAAGGTGAAGGCAAGTACATGAAAGCGAAAGATCACCAGTTCATCATTGGTACTCGTTTCTACCTATAATCGCTTAGGTTGATGATTAAAAAGGCGCTCCAATGGAGCGCCTTTTCTGTTTCAGTAAGTTAGAGTCTTGCCAAGGCGTCAGCCTCGTCACTTGTTAGTTTTAGCTTTTCAGTCCGTTCAATTAACTGTTTATTGTCCCAAGCACCGCTGGAATGACCTAGTGAGCTCTCGCTCATCCTGTTTAATTCACTTTGAGCAAAAGTAACGAAGTCTTCTGGAAGGCGCTCTTGCTTTCGCCAATGCTCAAAGCAAGATTGAGCCCAAATTGGGTCGCCGGATTTTATTGCTTGAATAAACTGGTCTTTCTCTGCCGCATTACGGTTCTTCCCTGTAGAAAAAGCCTCTTTAGATGCTGTTTTGGGAGCGCGACTTCGTTCTCTATACCAAAGAAAAACAAATGCTAGCCAAAGCGCCGCGAACAACGCCGTCAGTGTTGGCCAGATGCCGGCATCTGTGATCGTTTGAGGAGTAGGGGGCACAACAGCACTGGTTGAAGGAAGTGCTGGAACAGAGCCTTCTCCTTGCTCGATATCGACTTCAAGGCCAGCTAGCGTTGTTGTATCGGCTTTCTTCTCTTTTGTGTTCCACCATTGGATATCAAGCGAAGGTAGTTTGACTTTATCGACCGATTTGGCGATTAACACCTGCTTCATTGTCATGGTAACGGAGCCGTCAGGGTTGCTGATAAAGCTTGGTTTTTCTGGATACACTCGAAATGCACGCGGATTGGTGATGCTAAGAGCGGGCATTTGCTCTTGAGATACCCCTTGTGCGGTTACCGAAATGGTGCGAGTCAGAGCATCGCCTGTTTGAAGAGTAACGGACTTAGACGTTAACTCCTCTCCATTATCCAGTGTCCAGGATTGCTCAGCGGTCAGCGAGGCCGTAGGTAACCAAATACCGTTGTAGTCGTCAGGAATCGGCAGCACGCTAATCGAAACCTGAGGCGCTTTACCATCAAGGCTTAAGATCTTGGTGCTGCCATTGCGGTTGTTTCCATACAACACTCCACCACGCAGAGTTGGAGCCGTGATAGTAAAATCGCCGCTCTCTTTCGCAGTGACACGGTAGCTTTGATCAACGATTAACACTTCTACACCATCCATCACCGCTTGGTATTGCTTCGGTTCAGCGATAGGCTCAATGTTTAGTCCTGTTGCGATTGGATCACTTAGCGATGGGTTTTGTAACAACCTTGGGTCGACCTTTACTATGATACGGGTATCAAGAATGGTGCTCTCTTTCGGATAGAGCTCAGATTTACTGAGCTGCGTGCGAACTTCGATGAGATCGTCGGTCGTAGGCGTATGTTCATCCATAGTGACATTCAGCGTGATCGGAGAGGTCTTGACACCATCAACATCGAAACTAGGTATGACGATTTTCCCGAGTCGCTGTGGCGCAATAGCGATAGTCCAGATGCTGCTATCCGTTCTGGTGCCATTGAGAATGTTGACCGAAGAGCTGAAGTTTGGTCGCCCCATAAAGAAGTCGTCACTCAATACGTCGAAATTTACTTTACTGCCATCGAGTTTTTCGTCCGCCATGATCTTTAACTGAATGACTTCGTCTTTACTGACATTCGTTTTGGTCACGCTCGCGGAGACATTGAGCGCAAGCGCGTTATAGCTTGTTAGAATCGTTAAGATGACGATTAATGGTTTAATGAAAGATAATCTTGATTTCATTTTGTTTACCAGTTCTTACCCGTTGATGACGGAGTCTCTTTCTCTTTAGCTTGCAATAGCATTTGCGCTTTGAGTAGATAGCTAGGATCGCGAGCGCTTTCCACTTGCTCTAGTTTACGAAGGTCAGAGTTCGCTTCTTGCTGTTGTGCTTGAGAAGTGACCTTGGAGTTGCTTTGCGGTGACTCATTAGAATCTTGCTCTGCTTCGCCTGTCGTTGATTGTGCATCACTTTGACGCTCGTCATGTTGTTCTCCCTCGCTCTCTTGCGTTGATGGTGATTGAGGCTCAGGCTCACTAGGGCTTGAAGGTTGAGGTGTTTCTGAACTATCTCCATTGTCTTGAGATTGCTCTTGTTGGCTCTGCTGAGGCTGACTTGAGTCGGCAGTGTCTTGTTGCTCCGAACTATCTTGCTGCTCTGAATTCTGCTGAGATTGTCCTTGCTCCTGCTCTGCATCGCCTCCAGGCTTTTGTTGCTGTTGCTGTTGCTGTTGCTGTTGCTGTTGCTGTTGCTGTTGCTGTTGCTGTTGCTGTTGCTGTTGCTGTTGCTGTTGCTGTTTCAAGAGCTCTAGGTTGTACTTAGCGTCAGCATGCCCAGGATCGGCTGCCAGTACTTTTTCAAAGGCGTCGATAGCTTGATCTAACTCCTTTAGCTGTGCTAAGGCATTTCCTCGGTTATATAAGTCATCTACAGTTTCAAGCCCTTCGAGTGCATCTAGGGCACTTTGATAGTCACCAGCTTGATAGTAGGCAGCGGATTTCCAGCGTGGGTCTAGGAACAGAGCTGCGGCTTGGTCAAAGTTATTCGCTTCGTATTCGGCGAGCCCGCGCTGGTCATTATTCAAGAATGCCCCATCTAACACTGAAGCTTGCGCGGGAGTAGGGTAGCCAGCAGACACAACCATCAAACCAATCAATGAAAAGATCACTTCTTTACGAAACAGTGGAAGCACTAAAAGCAGCGCGAGAGGCAATAACCAATAGCCATGATTGATAGCGATATCGAGCGTTTGCCCTGACGACTCGGAGATCCCTTCAAACGATGATGCTGCTACTAATTTTTCGATATCCGAGTTGTCGGTTTGATAAGTGGCGAAATTGCCCCCCAATGATTTTGCAAGCTGTTGCATCTGTTTGTGGGGTGTTTTTGCGACCACGGTTCTGCCTTGGCTGTCGGTCAATAGCGAGCCATCGTTGAGCGGGATAGGTGCTCCGCTTTGACTACCAAAAGCTAAAATGGACAAAGTGAAGTCAGTGCCATTAAGCACCTTGCTTATGGCCTCTGATTCTGAAGAGCTTAGATCGTCAGCGAATAGAACGATACTGCCCCTAGTCGTCCCCGCCTGTGTCATTAGCTTGACCGCCTGTTCAACGGCCAGATCTGCCCTCGCACCCTGAAAAGGCATAATTTCAGGGGAGAGATACTGAATGGCATTAGCTAAGGTTGCCGCATCCGTTGTGAGAGGGCTAAGGGTGTATGCATCGCCAGCGTACGCCACCAACCCGGTTTGGCCCTGTTCAAACAGAGACAATATATCGAGCGCCTTATAGCGGATTTGAGCAAGTCGACTTGGCTTAATGTCTTCGGCGTAGACCGACTGAGACATATCTACGACCAAAACCCTTGAGTTTGCCGATTGAGCGCCCGGTTTTTCAGCCTTTCCGAAGCTAGGTCCCGCCAAAGCGATGATTAAGGCAAGGCATAGGGGGGTGAACCACCAAAAAAGGTTGTTCTGCTTTGTATCGGAGCCAAGTGCTTTGGCGAGGTGGTCAGCAATAATTCTTGAAGATTTTTGACGACTCTTAAGCCATAGAGAAATAGCCGCCATAGGCAATAACAGCCAAAGTGCTTGTGGGTAGAGAAACTCAAAATCAAACATGGCTCCTCCTAATCATCAGAGTCATAGCCAATAACAGTAAGGCGATAAATGTAGGGACAAAAAACCATTCGGTTTTTGGGCGCCATGACTGAGTCGCCTGCTGGACGGGTTGCAGTGCGTTGATCGTATCGTAAATGGTGCTCAGTTCTTTGGCATTTCTTGCTCGAAAATACTGTCCGCCCGTCAGTTCTGCAATGTCGATCAGAGCTCTTTCATCGAGATCCTCCGCAGTGTTAACGGTGCGAGTCATAAAGAACTCACGTACTTGCATCTCACCAGCACCAATACCGACGGTATAGATAATGGTATTGTTCTTTTTGGCAATTTCAGCCGCTTCCATTGGGTCAAGAACACCAGCATTGTTACTGCCATCACTGAGCAAAATCATGACACGTTGGGGCGCATCGCCATCAATGAAGGTTTTGGTTGCAAGACCAATACCGTCACCTATAGCGGTTTGTGTGCCGATAAGTTTTAGCACAGTTTGGTTGAGTTGAGTCTCAATCGCCTGGTGATCGAACGTGAGTGGCGTTTGAAGGTAGGCGTGATCGGCAAAGTAGACTAAGCCCAATCGGTCGCCTTCTCGCTGCTGAATGAAGTCCGATACAACGCGCTTCACTGTCGATAATCGATCGATATATTCGCCATCAAACAACATGTCTTCTTGTGCCATCGAGTAGGACAGATCGATCACGAGCATCATGTCGCGGTGTTTGGGGTAGACAGTAATGGGTTCGTCATACCAAACCGGGCGCGCGCTCGCGGTTACCAAGCAAATCCACGCCATCACCGCGAGCACTTTCCCCACGGTATCTCGACGATTTGCAGTGGTCGAGGCAGAGTCTATATGCGGTAAGGTCACTCTCACTGATGAGGACTGTGCTGGCATTAAGCGATAGGCAATGATGGGTAATGGGAGCGCGGCAAACATCCACCACCATTCAAACGTAAATCCAGTCATGACTGCTTCCAGTTTCGGTATTTTCGTTTAGGGGGGAGTGCTTTCTCTACCCAGTAAAGACAGTCTTCGACGAGCGCTTGGTTTGTCTCTTTGTTGTTGACTCCAGAAGTGTATAGCACTTGTTGCCATTGCGGATGGTTGTTGGCAAAGCGAGGTTGATCGAGTTGTGAATCCAAAAAAGACAACCATTTTTCACCCGTTAACTTAGCGATGTCTTCACGTGGGAAATAGCTGAGTGCCGCTTGCCGAACGACTTCCAATGCCGATGACGGTGTCGAGTTTGTGTTAGTTTTAATAAGATTAGACGCCGCCACCTTAGCTCTAGAGCGTTTTTTATGGTGGCGAATCATCCACACCAAAAAGCAAACTGAAATAATAGCGACGGCTAAGATTGCCCAGTAACCCCAAGGAAGAG
Source organism: Vibrio sp. KUL80 (assembly GCF_059725495.1). Classification (NCBI taxonomy): domain Bacteria; kingdom Pseudomonadati; phylum Pseudomonadota; class Gammaproteobacteria; order Vibrionales; family Vibrionaceae; genus Vibrio; species Vibrio sp. KUL80. Next base: position 523,979 of record NZ_AP045842.1, on the reverse strand, counting down.
GCCACATTCCCGGTTCTTGAGGAAGGTGGATTGGTTTAAGAGGCAGTGATGACGTTTGTGTTGATTGATTCATGATTTCGTTGTCGATTAAAGCGTTTTGATGAGTTGGCTAAGTAATGGTGAACCACTTGAGATCTGTGACAATGCGATCCCATGGTCTGATAACGTCTTTGCCAACGAGTCTTTTTGATCGTTAAAAGCATCCGCTAATTGATGCCTGACGTGGGCACTAGAAAAATCCAGAGATAGCTCTTGATGTCTGCCTCGAACTTTTTGAGTACCCCGTGCCAGAGTGTGTCCTATTTCGATTGGGTCGAAGACTTGAATCGCGCGTACGCGATTGTGCCTAGCTAGTCGTCCCATGGCTTGTTTATTCTCATCGCTCAGCTCAGAAAAATCGCTAAGAACAATGACCTCGCTGCCTTTTTTACATAGGTTAGAGAGAGCATTGAAAGGATCGGCGAGAATAGCCGGTTCTTTGTGATGCGATTGATGTAAGAAGCGATTGTGCAGCATACATAGCTGACTCAATAGACGAAGGACCGATGCCTTTGAACTAGAAGGTTTGATCTCGACTAGCTCAGATCCAACACGAACTACTGCGCCGACGCGATCTTTCCCACTCAATGCAACCCATGCGAGTAATGCTGCTAAGTGGCACTGTTGAACCGATTTTAGTAGCAATTGCGTGCCCGTGAGCATGCTCGGCGTCAAATCAATAAATAGAACGACAGGGCGTTCTCGCTCTTCGGTGAAAAGCTTAGTGTGAACTTTTCCTGTTCTTGCCGTAACGCGCCAGTCAATCTGACGTACGTCATCGCCGGCTTGGTATTGGCGAACTTCGGAAAAGGTCATACCACGACCTTTTCGTGGACTCGCATGCTGTCCATTGAGTTGAGACCAAATACTTTTAGCTGGTGGCTGCCACCGTTGGCTGTGCGTTTGGTAAAAGCAGAGTTCTTCTAGAGTGATGGTTACACCCGTAGTCTGCTGAGGTAGTTTTCCCATCTTCACATAGTCTTGTAGAGATGGTGCAGCTACTTCAGTTGACCCCAATGCCTGCTTTAGCTTTGATTTAATGCTAGTGAACATAGAGTGTTATTCTTATCTTCTTACAAATGCGATAGCAATCATGCCAGAGCTTCATTTATGCCGAAGCCACAGTGCGTAACAGCTCTTCGATAACCGCATTGCCATCAATGCCTTCTGCCTGTGCTTGATAGGTTAGCAGTAGGCGATGGCGTAGTACCGGATAGATAACTTCATGGATGTCCTCTGGGCTTACAAAGTCTCGTCCTGCCAACCAAGCGTGCGCTCTCGCTGCTCGGTCTAATGCGATGGTCGCTCGAGGGCTGACACCCATTTCAATCCAGTTTTCTAGATTGGCGCTGTAAGTGTTTGGTTGTCTGGTCGCCATGACCAAGCGTACGATGTAGCGCTCAATAGCGTCAGCCATGTGTATGGCAAGGACTTCTTGGCGTGCTTTAAATATCGATTCTTGCGAAATCTTGGCCTCAAATCGGTGCGTTTCGCCCTGAGCTTCGCCGCGATTCAACCTCAAAATCTCAAGTTCACTTTCTTCATTAGGGTAATCCACTTCCAAATGAAGCAAGAAGCGGTCGAGTTGCGCCTCTGGAAGAGGGTAGGTGCCCTCTTGCTCGATTGGGTTTTGTGTCGCCATCACCAAAAACAGTTCCGGTAATGGATAAGTCGTTTGACCCACACTGATCTGTTTTTCCGCCATCGCTTCAAGCATTGCTGCTTGTACTTTCGCAGGGGCACGGTTCACTTCATCTGCGAGAACCAGTGAGTGGAATATTGGACCAGATTTAAATTGAAACTCACCTGTTTCTGGACGATAGATATCTGTACCCGTCAGGTCCGATGGAAGTAGGTCGGGTGTAAACTGGACACGGTGAAAGCTTCCCTCAATACAATCTGCTAGGGATTTTACTGCACGTGTTTTAGCAAGACCCGGAGGACCTTCTACGAGGATATGACCATCAGCCAGTAATGCTACGAGTAGTTGCTTGACGAGATTGTCTTGGCCAATAACTTGAGATTGCAAGTACTGTTGTAGTTGTTGGAAAGACTGTGCTGGCATGATAATGGGTCCTTATAGCAAGCATTAAGAAAACAGTATAAGAAATAGAGAAAACAATGAGAGAAAAGTTCCCTAATCTAGGTCATTGTTTTGTAAATACATAGCTGTGGGCGCAATGGACAAAGTTCAAGAGCAAGCTGGATGAAAAGCAATCAGTTGCTTACCTAGTTCAACAGATAATTGGTATAGACCCCTCAAAACGAGTACACTTGCCGAAGTTTAGAGTTACAGATGAGGTTAATCATTATGAGCGATTTTGAGAAAGAGCTAGAGCAAATGGCGTCTCAAGTAGAGTCTGAGCCAGAAGTAGCGCTGCCTTCGATTGAAGAACAACGTGAAATTGCCGCAGAACTCAAAAGACTGGAAGCCGAAGGCAAGCTCACTCCAGAAGTGCTAGAGCACTATTTTGGTAAGTTCAACAAGGACAACCAAACCCCGATTCACTAATTGCTAATAATACAATAGTTAGCTGTCTAATTTGAGCCCTTACGGTCTTCTAAGTTATTAGGACTAGAATAAGTAGTAAGGGCTTATTTATGACTGTAATAATATAAACTTCCGAATGAGCCACATAGTAGCATTTATTCATTAGTTTAACTGCCATATTTATCTAATCTAAATTCTAATTCGTCTCATAAATGAGACTCAACCCTAAGCCACTGTTTATTATGCCCGCTATGGAATGTAATGGGTTTCATTGTGATCTAGATCGACTTGACGTTTTGAGGGTACAAGAGTCTATTATTAATCCTGTTATTTAAACTAAAATAATTAATTCAAAAATAATCAACTAATCACATGGAGTGATAGATGAAGATGGCTCAGGCAAGGAGTCAACGAGCAGTACTGTTGGCAGCAAACACTCTTCAATCGTGCCTGTTAAAGGATATGGTTGAACAGAATCTGGATGTGGAGATTCGGCTTATTTCCCCAGAACGGCTTAACTACAACAACAAAGACACTAACCTAGAGGGCTTTGATTTAATCATTGCTGACTGCACAACACTCACAGCATCGCAGTTCAAAAAATATCACGATCTGAAAACAAGCTCCAACAGCAGAGCTAGGGAAGTGTTGATAAATGCGAGTCCTGGCCTGCGGCAAAGTGAATTGCTGCAATGGCAGCATCTGGTGGGTGTTTTCTATATCAATGATGATTTGGACAAAGTGATCAAAGGGTTCGGTTGTATTCTCGAAGGTGAAATGTGGTTGAGTAGAAAGTTACTCCACGAATATATAATGTTTTATCGAGATAGAGTTTGTGCATCAACGAATCCTGATTACAGTAATCTAACCAAACGAGAACAGCAAATCATCAAGCTTTTGAGCGACGGAGCATCGAATGTGGAGATAGCTGAGAGGCTCTTTGTTAGTGAGAACACGGTTAAGGCACATTTACACAATACCTTCAAGAAAATAAACGTGACCAATCGGGTTCAAGCATTAATTTGGGCTAAAAATAACATCTCAGTGCACGAGTATGCTTAACTCAATGAAACAGGGAGATTTTGGACTTCCTGATTTAATTCGGTAACGCTAAATAAAGCTAGTTTGCAAGCGTGCTGGTTTCTCATATCTGAGAATATTTAAGTAACTTTCTGAATCTTGGACGTAAATACCAAATATGTACTAAGTCACTCGGCTTCTCTTTTTCTATCCTTTGTTATACTACACAAGTAGTAGCGCACAAAAGCATACTGACAAGGAGTTCGCTATGCCCAATGACAAGGACGCCAATACAAAGCAAGCTATTCTATTGGCGGGGAACAGCTTGCAATCCAGTTTGTTGAAGGAATCACTGGAACAAAAGGTGCCGTTGAATATTAGGCTGATTGCCCCTGAGCAGTTATATCAGCAACGACAGCAGGCACTCAGTCATGAGCTCGATTACGTCATTATTGATTATGCTGCGATTGGTAAGGGCAACATCGAGCGCTACCTTGAAATCGTTGAAGGCACAGAGCAGTATACGAAAGAGGTGTTATTAAACGCGCCGAAAAGTCTTGCTCATGCCGATATGCTCAAGTGGCAAAACTTGGTTGGGGTGTTTTACGACACTGACACCATAGAAACATTAGCGAACGGGTTTGAACGGATTATCGATGGGGAATTATGGATGAGCCGCAAGCTTGTCTACGAGTATGTACATTTTTATCGACGTCGTCAGTGCGCTAAAACCAGTCCTTATTACACGAAACTCACCAAGCGCGAGCAGCAGATTATAAAATTACTTGGCGATGGTGCTTCCAACACAGAGATTGCTGAGGCCTTGTTTGTAAGCGAAAACACGGTTAAAGCGCATTTGCATAACGCGTTCAAGAAGATAAAAGTGAAGAATCGCCTGCAGGCGCTACTATGGGTTAAAAATAACGTCGCGACGAGTGAGTTCGTGCCGTAACAACCAATCCTTAGTGAGTATACCGTGGTAATAATGTACAGCAGAAGCCGAGCCTATTCGCTTCTGCTTTTTTATGTTTATCTACTGCTCATTGAATTCACTACAAATAAGGCTTCTATTACTTTTGAGCTCCTTTTGTTCAGGAGTTTCAGTGATGAGATGTCTTTTTACTGTCTTTCTTTTTAGCCTGGTGTCTGGCGTTAGTGTGGCTGGTCAATTTCGTGAAGGTATCCATTACCTCGAAATGGATAGGGAACCTACAGTGACTCCGATGGTCATGCTATTTCACTCTCCCTATTGTGGGCCTTGTGCCATGATGCATGACCCAATTCTTAAGCTTGCTTCAGACAAAGCTATGGACATCAAGGAAGTCGTTGTCCCTGTTGGAAAGATAGGTAATGATATACAACAAGGGTATGTCGTCGCCAAGCGACAAAATAAAGCCCACGCTTATATCAAGGTGCTTATCCGTCGAATCCACTTTACTAAAGACGAGGCCCCTAGATACAGAAAGGATGTGTTGAAGGTATTAGATGACTGCGGCGTCGATGCGAGCGAGTTCGAAACGCCGAGCCAATGCACAAAAGATGAAATGGATGAGCACAACCTTTTGGTCAGTGAATACCGTATTCGCCAAACGCCAACGATTATCGTCAATGGTAACAAGCAAATTATTTTGCCTTCATTGAAGAATATGGATGAGCTAGAGGCGTTGATCTCTGAGCTTTATCAAGGATGAAAAAACAGGGCCACGGGTAAGTTCCTTTTTCCGCATAGCCCTGTTTGCTGCTTACTCGTTGAGAGCGTGCTCAAGCACTACAGTATTTCTGTGGTCTCGTTTGAATAGCGAGCGATGATAGGGTTAGACATCGCGTTTGGGTCTTGGGAGGACCACATACCTCTTTCCATTCCTTTCACGATAAGATGAATCACTGCAGCGTCAATGGCTGACATAATTGCGATGTTTACAGGCTCGTTATTACTGTATCCCATTTCAACTTCGAGTAACTCTTTGTAGTCGATAAAACGGAACGCCCCTAAGCCTACCTCATGAGAAGAAATGGTTTTGGACGTGGTGATACTCAGTAAGACTTGGCCACTACGAACGTCCACCGCTCTGAGGTTTACTGTCACTTGGTCCGTTCTGTATTGCCCTGACGCGCCAATGCCTAAGTATTTGGCGCCAACACCGCCTGTGCGTATGTTGGAGTCATAGGCGACGATGCCTCCCTCGATGACCACATTGGCTGAGTTGAGCGACGATAAGTCAGCACCGTGATTCGAGATGCTTTTTTCCTTCTTTTGAGCCGCTCTGATTATTTTCCGTTCTGTTAGCAGGTTTTGCAGTCCCTCACGTTCCAAGGGAATAAACCATTGTGAGTCAAGTAAGGAAGTCGTCAGCAACGATGTTCCACCTTGAGGAACTGCGGTTGAGAAGTTACTGTTTGGCTGGGGCTTGTATTGACCCGTCTGGTCTCTGAAATCATACACCGAGACTAATATCTTTCCCGCAGGCTTAGGGAGTGATACGAGATCTGTGTATGTTGCCCCTCTAGGCATTAGCTTTGGTGTCGCTGACGTATCTGGAATATCTAGGGAATATGCACACCCACCCAGCATTGCCGCTAGGCATAGCATAACGAGACCTTTCATAATTCTTTCCTTGTAAATTAGAGGTCGGGATTGAGTCCAGAAACACTGATTTCTGTCGATTCACCAGTTAACTTATCGACGATTTGAACCAGCAGGGTGCCGGAATCGTCGACGACGTTTAGGAAGAAGTCGTCGGTCTCGAGTTGTCCTGTATTACCGTTGCCAATATCTGCAAGCAACTGACTGATTAATCGAGACTCAAGGCTTGAGGCTAGTCTGTCCAACGAAGACTCTTCTTCAAAATCAAACGTGCTGGCATTTGGATCTTCGTAATCATTAATCGCGTTGGCGTGGTTGATCAAAATGGTGCTGTTTAACGGATTTCCCCCAAAGCTTGGGTTGACTGGGGTATAGATAAGTTCCGTTCCAAACGCATACAGCGGCGTCATTATAGCTGCCGCTAACAGGGTAAGTTTCATGGTTGCTTTTGCCATCCCTGACTCCTTAGAATTCATCATGCTCTAAATCGAACGTGTCTAAATACAGCCTTTCTGCTTGCCAACGGATCATATAATTGCCTACCACTCTAATGGCATCGTTTGCTCTATCTTTTGCTTGTCTTCGACCTGGCGAAAGAGCGGTTCTATATATCACCTGCCTTGAGTGAAACACTTCAATAATACTGCCGGACAATGCTGTGGGTATTTCTTTGACCGAAAGGTTTTCTTGTAAGTCTGGGTACTGATCGTTCAGTTGCTGAGAAAAGAAAAAATAAAAATCCTCACCCAGACGTGTAATCGTTCTATCGACGATGACACCGCTTACTTCGTTATAGTTGTAAAACGGAGAGGCTTCGTGGCTTTCGAGCTTGCCACCATTTTCAAGGGGAGCACTACTCTCCAAACTCTCCGCAGCCGCGGTAGAGCTCGTCATAAGTAGCAAGGTTGCAATTGAAGGAAGCAGCTTATCCATCCCTAATCCCGTTTGAAATCCATTCCCGATACAAGAGAAGCGGTATAACACCGACACCATTAAGACTAATCCACCGAATATGAATCCAAAATAAACTAGAGCACTAGTTATTAGATTAATTTTTTCATACTTGCGATGACCATTTCATAAAAGATATTGCACATCTCATTGAGAACTTAATTTGATAAATCAATTTAAGTTTAGGGTTAATGTCCTCACCAATATTTACTCTTACCAAGGCGCAACAATATTCGACACGTTAACTGGACATTAAATACATTTTGGGTCTTCATCCAACGTATTTGCTCAGTTTCATTTCGTGATCAAACAAACATTGTTGAACGCAAGGAGAGCTTAAATGGGATGGTCAAGAAACAGAGGTCGATTGGTGTGGAATGGGGTGACTAGCGCCATTCTAATGGCGTTTACATCATTACCCGTTTCGTCCTCTCCATTAGTGCTGGCACCAAACGGCGGTGTGTCGTCGAGTGGCTCTTTTTTACATGGCGTGAGTGAGGACATTGTAAGCGATTATGAGGACCTCGCTTCGTATTCGGGAGACGTAGACAACCTGTCGGAGATAGAGATCGTCAACTCATTTGATTCGGTTGTTATCGTCTCGCAAAAAAGTCACGGACCTGGTGCAGGGAATCGGTCGAGAGTAAGGCAAGAAGGAGTGAGTAATACCGCTTTAGTGGGACAAAAGGGTAATGACAACGTGGCGTATATCAACCAAGAGGGTGATAACAACGCTGCTGCTGTTGGGCAAATAGGGTTTAACGGAGAAGCGCTGGTCAATCAACGAGGTGACAACAATCTAGCGTTGCTAGGGCAGGCCAACTTCTCAGGCTCGTCCAACAGGCTAAGCATCAATCAGCAAAATGACAACAATATAGCGCTTGTTGTTGCTGGAGGTGGTGCCAATCTCGGTATTTCGCAAGACGGTGGCGATGCAGCCATCATCAATGCGTCGAGTGCCATGAGAGTTTATATAAACCAAGCGAATTGAGTGGTAGCTGCGCGGTTTAGAAAGAGTTTCTCGCAAGAGAAAAACTGTCGACAAGGAAAGAAAAAAAGGAAATAGGTGTGATTATGAAAAAGTTAGTTTTGTGTATAGGTTTGGCATTGGCTTCTACTACGGCTTTGGCGAATGGTCCTGCAACGGGTAAAGAAGTCAACTTCGGTGGCTACGGTCAACTGGCCAATCAAGGTCAAGACAACAACAGTGTGGTTCTACAAGCCAATGACCAAGGAACTACGGTCACGGTAATGCAGGGTGAGCTAGGTGTGTTTGACGGTAACCGTTCTGCGGTTGATATTCGCTTGCAAAGCCCAGGTAACAATAATGATGTGGCGATTACACAGTCTGGTAATTTCAGCTTCAATGACTCTTTGGTTAAAATCGCCGGCAAAACTGGTGGCGCAGATGTCGATATCATGCAGACAGGTCACGCTAACGACTCTGTTGTGTACATGGCACACGATGAAGACAACTCAACTGTTTCAGTGACGCAAAACGGGGTAGATAACTGGTCTCGTGTTCGTTCTACTAATAAGAGTAAAGGTAACGAGACGACTGTAGTACAAAATGGCTTACAACAAGACTCTGAAGTTTGGTTTGATGCGGCATCATCTAACAACACAGTAGATGTTAAACAGGGTAAGAATACCTCTCGCTTTGATAACACGTCGATCGTGTCTCTGCGTGCTGCTAGTTCAGACAATGAAATCAGTGTGAACCAAAAAGGCAACCGCAACGACTCTAAAGTCTTCCTACATTCATCCACTAACAATATGGTAGACGTAACACAAACGTGGGATGATGCATCGTATGTTGCTCAAACAAACTCTCACAATACTTCAGTCACAGTGACTCAGTACTAATCTCCTATGAGCCTCTATATGAAAAAGGTTACCCTTTGGGTAGCCTTTTTACTATGTTCGACTTTCGCTGATGCTAACAACCTCGGTGAGTACATGAAATGTTACAAAGACGGTCCATTTTTGGTGGTAGAACTCACCGTAAGAGACAGTGAATCGCTAAGGATTCAAATTCTGACGAGCGACTCCTCTGTATTAACATCGAATCAAAACGGTGGCGTATCGAGTTTTTATCTTCAACGAGATGCCTTTCCCTTGACTGTCATAAATAAGGTTGATGAAGAGGTATTTGCGGTAGACGAATACTGTAATATTTCACCAAAATAAAAACCCTCCGCTTCGTTAGAAGGGAGGGTTTTTCAGCAAGCAAAGATGCTTAAAACTGTTATGAAGGCTTATACACCCGCTTCTTTATACAAACGGCGGCAAGCTTTGCCATCGCTGTGGAATAGGTGACAGCGGTGAGCTGGGATACCAATCTCAAACTTATCACCAACTTCAACAGAAAGCGTATCTGGCTGACGGTAGATAACGTCTGCATCTGCGCTTTCAAGGTTTAGATAAACCTGAGTTTCGTTACCTAGTTTCTCAACGATCATGACTTCGCCACCGACTTTCGCATCGCCTTCTTCCGCCGATACCAAGTGCTCTGGACGCACGCCCATAGACATACGGTCGCCTTTGTTAACGGTTGTGCCGTCAACAGGAATCCAGAAAGAGTCGCCATCAGAAAGCTGAACTTTAACGCGCTCGGCTTCTACTTCTTCGATGAATACGCTCATGAAGTTCATCTTAGGTGAACCAATGAAGCCAGCAACGAAGCGGTTATCAGGGTAGTGGTAAAGCTCAAGAGGCTTACCAACCTGCGCAACATAGCCTGCGTCTAGAACAACAATCTTGTCTGCCATTGTCATCGCTTCCACTTGATCGTGCGTAACGTAGATCATGGTGCAGCCAAGTTGGCGTTGAAGTTTCGTGATTTGCGAACGCATGTTTACACGAAGCGCAGCATCAAGGTTAGATAGCGGTTCGTCTAGTAGGAATACGTTTGGCTGAGAGACTAGAGTACGACCGATAGCCACACGCTGACGCTGACCACCAGAAAGTGCTTTTGGTTGACGCTCTAGCAGGTGACCAAGCTGAAGGATTTCTGCAGCGTGCTCAACACGACGATCAATTTCTTTTTTGTCTGCTTTAGCAAGCTTAAGACCAAATGACATGTTGTCATATAGGTTAAGGTGAGGGTAAAGAGCGTAAGACTGGAATACCATGCCCACACCGCGCTTCGATGGTTCAACATCGTTCATGCGCTCGTCACCAATATACAAATCACCGGACGTGATGTCTTCTAAACCCGCGATACAACGTAGTAGAGTTGATTTACCACAACCTGATGGACCAACGAAGACAACAAATTCGCCTTCATTGATTTCTAGGTCGACATTCTTGGAGATCAGTACGTCACCGTACGCTTTACTAACATTTTTTAACGTGACACTCGCCATGTAGCTCGTCCTCGATTCATTTTTCTTTCCGTCGGTCATTATAGAGATAATTCGACAGGTAATAATAGTAGGAAATTGGTCAGTGTGTGACTCCAGCAACATGGCTGAAGCGTTAGGACTGTTTTGCTTATGGTATTAGGGTTTTATGTTCCTTCGTTAGTGCAAATTGTCCTAGATGGAAAGAAAAAAGGGTGGCGCTGTACGATTTGGCGCCACCCTCAAAGCCAAGACTTCGCTAGTATCCCCCGACACAAATTGAAAACCTCCCCCGTAAAATAAATTACCACTAGTACTTCAATTTATGACTACTTGGCGAGCCCGGCGATGAAAACCCAGTATACGTTCCTTGTAGAAACTGATAGAGACAAGCTCTTACTGGTAAAGGGTTCTTACCATCCACTCTTGGATGACTGCAGTTTCCTTGATTGAGGTCGCTCGGACATCCTCCTGACAAAAATAATTATGGGGGTAGTAGAAAAGGAGGAGGAGGATAGGGGGGTAGAAATGACGTGTGAGATCTTGGTCAAAAATTTGCCCCTGATAATAGTGAATTCTGTCACAAGTGCAGATTGTTTTGTGATGTTGATCTATAGTCTTGGGCGATTGAGGTCACGGAAATCAACGCTTGTAGCGAGGGCGTAGAGAGTAGGATGATGAGAGCTTGCTGTATTTTTTAGATGATACTCGTCGAAACTTGGGAAATCCTCTGGATGAACCTCTGGATGAACCTGCGATCAAAACTATAAAAAGGATATAAACATGAAAAAAGCCCTAAGCACTGTAGCTCTAGGTACCCTAGTAGCTCTAGGTTCTTTTGGTGCAAACGCTGCTATCGAAGAAGGACAACTTACCATTTGGATTAATGGTGACAAAGGTTACAACGGTCTTGCAGAAGTAGGTAAAAAGTTCGAAGAAGACACAGGCATCAAAGTGACAGTTGCTCACCCAGATGGTCTTGAAGCTCGCTTCCCTCAAGTTGCAGCGACTGGTGATGGTCCTGATATCATTTTCTGGGCACACGACCGTTTCGGTGAGTATGCTCAAGCAGGTTTGCTAGCTGAGGTTAAACCTTCTAAAGAAACTAAAGAAGGCATCGTTGATTTCGCATGGGACGCAGTTAAGTACGACGGCAAAATCATCGGTTACCCAGTAGCAGTTGAATCTCTATCTCTAATCTACAACAAAGATTTGGTTCCAAACCCACCTAAGACTTGGGAAGAAGTTGAAGCATTGAACGCAAAACTTGCTAAAGATGGCAAGACTGCAATCATGTGGAACCTAAAAGAACCGTACTTCACATGGCCTCTAATGGCTGCTGACGGCGGCTATGCATTCAAATACAACGGTGGTAGCTACGACGTTAAAGACGCAGGTATCGCTAAAGAAGGTGTGAAGGACGCGCTTAGCTTTGTTAAAGGTCTAGTAGACAAAGGCGTTATCTCTGCAGACATGGACTACTCAGTATCTGAGTCTGCGTTCAACCAAGGTAAGACTGCAATGACTATCAACGGTCCATGGTCTTGGGCGAACATCGAGAAGTCTGGCATCAACTACGGTGTTGCTACGCTTCCTAAGTTCAACGGTCAAGCTTCTAAGCCTTTCGTTGGCGTACTAACAGCAGGTATCAGCACTGCGTCACCTAACCGTGACCTAGCGGTTGAGTTCCTAGAGAACTACCTACTAACTAACGACGGTCTACGTGAAGTGAACAACGACAAGCCACTAGGCGCAGTTGCTCTGACTTCATTCCAAGACGAGCTAGGTTCTGATGCACGTATCGCAGCGACAATGGACAACGCGATGAACGGTGAAATCATGCCTAACGTTCCACAAATGAGCGCATTCTGGGCTTCTGCTAAGAACGCTATCATCAACGTGGTTGACGGTCGCCAATCAGTTGACGCAGCTGTTGCTGATGCTGAAAAGCAAATGACGAAGTAATTTTCTAGAACTACCCTTTTAAGGAGGGGGTAACCCCTCCTTCTTTTATTTTTTGTATTATCGCTAGCAGGTCCTTTTATGCAGTCAGTTCAAGGTACAGATGCCATGTCAGCTGAAACTAGTACAGTTCCAAGCAGCAAGAAAGTATTCATCAAGTGGGGACTTCTTGGCTCAGTGGGACTTATCAATGGTTACGCGACTATTCTTATGTATTCCCGTGGTGAGCTTGCATTCGCATTGCTTACTGTGATTCTTACCGCTCTGGCACTCTATATTTTCGGCAGTAAGAAAACGTACGCACACCGTTATATCTATCCAGGTATCGCGGGTATGATCCTCTTTATTCTTTTCCCTTTGGCGTACACGGTAGGCCTAGCCTTCACGAACTACAGTGCGAAGAACCAACTCTCTTTGGAAAGAACTCAAAACGTTCTGATGCAGCGTACTTTCCAAACGGGTGAGAGCTTCTCGTTTGATCTTTATAAGACAGAAAACGGTCACCGCATCTATGTGAAAGACGGTGAACAGCTGCTCGCTACACCTGAATTTGATATCTCTAGCCCATCTGCTGATTATGACCTATCGGCGGTAGATACTCAGGCTGGTGATAAGGAACAGATCAAAACGATCATTCAAAACCGTTCTACTTTGAACACGATTGATCTGCATATGCCGAGTGGTGAAGACATTCGTATGAGTGGTCTTCGTAAGTTCGCATCGGTACAGCCACTTTATACGTTTGTTGAAGGCACTGATGACCTACGCGACAACAAGACTGGCGATCTACTACGTCCAAATATGGAAGTAGGTTTCTACCAACCAGTGAATGACAATGGTGAGTTTGTTGGTAACACAGTCTCTCCTGGCTTCATTGTGGGTATTGGTACGCATAACTTTGAACGTGTCTGGAAAGACGACGGTATCAAAGAACCATTCATCAGTATCTTCATCTGGACAATCGTATTCTCTGCAGTGAGCGTCGCACTAACAGTACTGATTGGTCTTATCTTGGCGAGTGTTGTTCAATGGGAAGCACTACGCGGTCGCGCTGTCTATCGTGTACTACTGATTCTTCCATACGCGGTACCAGCATTTATCTCGATTCTAATCTTTAAGGGTTTGTTCAACCAAAGCTTTGGTGAAGTGAACATGCTACTTGAAGGTCTATTTGGCATTAGCCCGAGCTGGTTCTCTGATCCACTGATGGCTAAAGTGATGATTCTTATCGTAAACACTTGGCTAGGTTTCCCTTACATGATGATTCTATGTATGGGTATGCTAAAAGCGATTCCTGATGACCTGTATGAAGCGTCAGCAATCGATGGTTCAAACTTTGTTTCGAACTTCACTAAGATCACAATGCCACTGATGATTAAGCCGCTAACTCCGCTACTAATTGCAAGTTTCGCGTTTAACTTCAACAACTTCGTACTGATTGCCCTTCTAACGAATGGTGGTCCTAACATGATTGGTACTTCTGAGCCAGCGGGTTACACCGACCTATTGGTTAACTACACGTACCGTATCGCGTTTGAAGGCTCTGGTGGTCAAGACTTCGGTCTAGCGAGTGCAATCGCAACACTGATCTTCCTACTAGTAGGTGCACTAGCACTACTTAACCTACGCGTCACGAAAGTAGCTCAAGACTAAGGAGGCCTAAAATGGCAATGGTACAAGGTAAGTCATTAAAATACCGCGTTTGGGCAACACACATCGCTATGTGGGCTTTCCTATCGCTGATTATTTTCCCACTACTGATGATTATCGCTATCTCATTCCGTGAAGGTAACTTCGCGACAGGTAGCCTAATCCCAGAGAACCCATCGCTAGAACACTGGAAACTAGCACTAGGTTTCTCGGTAACGAACGCAGACGGCTCAGTAACACCGCCTCCGTTCCCAGTACTAACTTGGTTGTGGAACTCAATTAAAGTTGCGGGTATTTCATCAATCTTGATTGTATGTCTATCAACAACGTCTGCTTACGCATTTGCTCGTATGCGCTTTAAAGGTAAGTCAACCATCCTAAAAGCGATGATGATTTTCCAGATGTTCCCAGCAGTACTAGCACTGGTAGCGATTTACGCATTGTTCGATAAACTAGGTCAGTACATTCCGTTCCTAGGGTTGAATACACACGGCGGTCTGATTTTCTCTTACTTGGGTGGTATTGCACTTCACGTATGGACAATCAAAGGCTACTTCGAAACGATTGATGGCTCTCTAGAAGAAGCTGCAGCACTTGATGGTGCAACGCCATGGCAAGCATTCCGCCTAGTTCTTCTGCCACTATCAGTGCCAATTCTAGCGGTTGTATTTATTCTGTCGTTCATCATGGTTGTTGGTGAAGTACCGGTAGCATCACTACTACTTTCTGATGTAAACTCGTACACACTAGCGGTTGGTATGCAGCAGTACTTGTACCCTCAGAACTACCTATGGGGTGACTTCGCGGCAGCGGCAGTACTATCAGCACTACCTATCACAGTCGTATTCCTACTCGCACAGCGTTGGCTGGTTGGTGGTTTGACCGCCGGCGGTGTCAAAGGATAAAAACGATAAGGGTGACCGCAAGGTCACCCATTTTTTTGTCTTGTTTAACACCTATTGGTTTGGCCGCCGACAAGTTAAATAAGCAACACTGGTGTTACGTATAGCTGGCTGTTAAACGGATTCCTTACTATCACGACTAACAGTTCTTGTAACCGACGCCCGAGCATTCGCTCGGGCTTCTTCTTTTCTACACCTAGATGACTTTTCCCACTTGTTACTTGATGATGACGTTGACGTAATTGTCGCCTTGTCTGCGGTAGTAATGTCCATCCACACGTGCATAGGTGAAGTTGCCGATTTTTATGTACGTCGTGTGCCTCGGCATTTTTTTGTAGTGGTAGTGTCGATGTTTTGGGCGCTTCTTAGGGGAAGGGTGGTACTTCTTAACGACTACGACTTCCTTGTGGGGTTTTCCTTTATGTTTATGTTTGTGCTTGTGGTGTCCTTGAGGGTGTGCCGAAGCATTAAGGCTCACTAGACCAACGAGAATGGCTACCACTGCAGAAAGTTTTAATTTGGACATTATTCGCGTCTCTAATAGGTTCTTGGAGTGAACAATGTAGATCCCTAGGGTCATAGTCCTGTTACCCGACGGTTAGCGACCGTACGGGAATCGCAAAGAAATCCCCAACTTTGTCAGGATGTTACCTTTTGATACTTTTGTTTTTATGTGGAAAACGAATTGTTCCTAAGCTGACCTAACGTAGGAATGTGATAAGTGATGTCACCGTTTGCACTAACTTTGAGCAAACGGTGTGTCCGCCATAGGAATGGTCATATAGCTGTGTTATAAGAATTAACACAATGGTAATAGTTACTGCGTTTGGAAAGGATGACCAAATGATAAAAATCAATGAATCCAGAGCATTAATAATTTCAGCGGTAGGTGCCGGTATTCTCGCGCTTTGGGGCGGTATTATGGCCTCTATTTCGGGTTCTAGTGCCATCTTATTAGATGCTTCGTTTAACCTGCTTTCAGCTGTGGTATCGTTCGCCTCATTGCGTATCGCGAAGCTTACAGAGTCTGGCACGTCAAGACATTATCCCATCGGCTTCTTTGCGTTTGAGCCGCTAATTGTGGTGATTAAAGGCATAACGATACTGATTTTGATCGCGTTTGCGGTGGGCAGTAATATTCCTGTGATCCTTGCTGGTGGTAGAGAGCCCGCATTGGGTCTAATGGCCGTCTACGTGTTCCCTGCAGTGATTCTATGTGCACTTCTTTATTGGGCGTGCCACATAGGCCACAAGCAGTCTAACTCCGATATCCTCAAGGCAGAGAAGAACGCTTGGTTTATCAATGGTGTGATATCCGGTGCTATCGGTGTCGCATTGGTGCTGGTGATTATTATCCAAGAGACGTCGTTTGGATGGGTTGGGCGTTACATCGACCAAATCTTAGTGGTGCTGTTCAGTCTCGCGTTTATCAGTGACCCGATTAAACTCATAAAGAATGGTATGCGAGAGCTTACTCTAGCCATGCCACCAATTGAGCACACTAAACCGATCTACCGCAGCTTAAAAGGCTTAGCGCAAGAATACGAGATTGAGATTGTCGATATTTTCATTACCAAGTTGGGTAGAAAAACTTGGGTATCGATATACGTTGATCCGAAGCGAGAATCGATGACGTTTAAGAGCTACGAGCGCTTTGTGGAAGATGTTAGTTGTAAGGTCGATAAGCCTTATACGGTGACAGAAGTGGATGTCATTCTGAAACGCTCACCCACTACAGAAGACAGCGCTAACCTAGTTCACGGCTAGAGGGTGCACACCCTACGTACTGGAGTAAGACATATAAGCTTTCTTGCTCCAGTGCGACTCTCTGAAATAAATCAGCAAATACATCATCACCACCAAAGCAAGCATTGATGTAGTGGTTGATCTCTTCTCTTTGATACCCCTCGACATACATGGTTCTAATCCATTGATATTCAACAGACTTTAAGTTGGTCAATGTGGTTTCACTTAAGGTGATGTCGCTAAGGGTCAAGTCGAGCTCCTGTCTCTTACTAAAATAGGAGTCGCGATTACATCAAACTTTAATGAAAGAAAGATGACAATCGAGTGACCTTACAGGGAATTTACATTTGTGTACGCGATATCAGCGTTGGACTTCAGAAGTTCAATCAACTCATCCACGTTTCGCTTCGCTTCCCCTTGTTTAGTGTAGATACCAATGTTTCCGATTTTTTGGCTATCTAGATGCGCGGCAACGATGTTGTGCTTTTCCAACCATGCTTGTGCCCTATGGCTGTATGGCATTACGGCTTGGGTTATATGAAGCATATCTATACTCGCCATCACTGAGTCCACGTCATAGATGATCCGCTCGTCGAGCAGTTCATCATGTGGTAGGCCATTTAATAGGACAGACTGATGCCTTGGATGGCTTGGCGTCACTCTGAGCAAGGGGTAATCGCTTATACCACCGTGATCAGAGATGCCAGTGGCGAGAGGATGGTTATTTGAAACATAGAGCGCTTCGAAGTCTTGAAACAAAGGTTGAAAGGCGACGCGGCAGGATTCTGATAAGTCTGAAACCTCGTGACCTATAAATAAATCTATATCACCTTGGATTAAGTGATGCAGCAAAGAAAGATTGTTGCCAAACTCAAGATGAAAGGAACTCGCTGGATGTATCGCTTGATAGTCCATAACCGAACGCTTAACAAACCCTTCCCACCACACTTCACCAGTACCAATTTTCACCTTACCAAACTGTCGCTGCTGCATATCATTAAACTGGTGTTTTAGCGCAAAGTAATGCTCTTGCTGTTCTTGAGCAAACTCGCGAAACTTAAGACCATAAGCCGTCAGCTCCACACCTTTTGAGAGACGGTTGAAAAGTGGTGCTCCCATCTCGCTTTCTAGCTTTTTGATCGCCGCGGTGAGTGAGGGTTGGCTAATGTAGAGTTCATCAGAGGCACGTTTGATATTGCCGTGTTTTGCTACCGCTAAGAAGTACTTTATCGATTTATTTAGTGCCATGGCATCGAAAGCTCTGCTATATAAAAAAACTATAGGATTATACGAAGATTCTATTTTTAATCCCAGCATGAACTTCGTAAAGTGGTGGCAAATCAATATTAGTAAAGGATCGGTTCATGGAACAAAAATGGTGGCATGACTCTGTGGTCTATCAAATCTACCCGCGAAGCTTTTGCGATTCCAACGGTGATGGCATTGGTGACCTAAATGGTATTCGCTCAAAGCTCGATTATTTGGCAGGTTTGGGCGTCGATGTTCTTTGGTTGTCGCCTGTCTATCAGTCACCGATGGATGACAACGGCTACGATATTTCTAATTATCAAGCCATTGCCCCTGAGTTTGGCTCTATGCAGGATATGGAAGCACTGATCGAGGAAGCCAAACAAAAGAATATTCGTATCGTGATGGACCTTGTTGTCAACCACACATCCGATGAACATTCTTGGTTTCAACAAGCCTGTGAGTCAAAAGACTCGCCATATCGCGACTACTATGTGTGGCGAGATGCAAAGCCTGACGGCAGCGCGCCGAGTGACATGGAATCTATATTCGGTGGCAGCGCATGGGAGTG
Source organism: Vibrio sp. KUL80 (assembly GCF_059725495.1). Lineage (NCBI taxonomy): Bacteria > Pseudomonadati > Pseudomonadota > Gammaproteobacteria > Vibrionales > Vibrionaceae > Vibrio > Vibrio sp. KUL80. The sequence goes on along the minus strand of NZ_AP045842.1, from coordinate 505,471 downwards.
GCACGAGCCGACTCAGCAGTACTATCTTCACTTGTTCTCCAAAAAACAGCCTGATCTAAACTGGGAAAACTCAAAGGTCCACGATGAAGTTCATCAAATGATGAACTGGTGGATAGAGAAGGGGATTGGTGGTTTTAGACTCGATGTTATCGACCTTATTGGTAAAGATATCGACAAGGGCATCACAGGCAATGGACCGCGCCTGCATCCACTCCTTCAGAAAATGAACCAAGCGACATTTGGCAATAAGGACTTGCTGACAGTAGGGGAAACTTGGGGTGCAACGCCGGAGATAGCCAAATTATATAGCGCACCTGAACGAGGTGAGCTGTCAATGGTGTTCCAGTTTGAACATATCACCCTAACCTGGAAAGATGGGGACAAATGGCAGCCTGTTGCGTTAGACTTAAGAGCTTTTAAGGATGTATTAACAAAGTGGCAATTAGAGCTCAAGGATACGGGTTGGAATTCATTATTCTGGAATAACCATGATCTCCCTCGTGCAGTGTCCAAATATGGCGATGATGGAGAGCATCGTGTTAAGTCTGCAAAAATGCTGGCTACTGTTTTGCATTGCCTTAAAGGTACGCCGTATATCTATCAAGGTGAAGAGATTGGTATGACTAACGCGAACTTTGAGCATCTTGAACAATACCGAGATATCGAGTCGCTGAACTTTTATAAGGTCAAGACAGACGCAGGCGTCAGTCATGACGAGATGATGCAAGCACTGCAAGAAAATGGCCGAGACAATGCCCGCACGCCTATGCAGTGGTCTACAGAGCCGCAAGCTGGCTTTACAAAAGGTACACCGTGGATTGAGGTGAATTCAAACTACACAGAGGTAAATGCGGAAAAGGATTTAGCGTCCGACGACTCAATTTATCACTACTATAAAGCGTTAATTTCTCTTCGTAAGCAGCACAAGTCCATAGTGTATGGAGAGTTTCGCCCTCTACTAGAAGAGCATGAAGATGTGTTTGCTTATTTGCGTCATCTTGGTGAAGAGCGTCTATTGGTTGTTGCTAACTTCAGCAGTGAAAATCACCAGGTAGATCTGAGCCAATATAATGAGTTTAACCAAAATATCTTACTCTCAAATGGACGTGGTAAGCTTGAAAACCTCAATAGCTTAATGTTGCAACCATACGATGCGATGGTCATTCAGTTAACCTAACTATCCGAATAGGTGTTTAAAAAAGCAAAAGGCGAACTAAATACTTAGTTCGCCTTTTGCATTGCGCTTTGTCTGAAACTAGAACGAGCGATCACCTTCTTTATCTAGCTCAATCTCAATTTCTAGCTCATGGTAGTAGGGGTCATAGGAGCAATCACCAATCTCATTTCTAGGGCATACGTGTTCTGTGTTTCTCTCAATCATAGGGGTATTACACATTGGGCAAGTACGGTCCATATTAGTTCTCCTATATTCAACTAACACTGATGCTATCGCGCTAGGTTGACGGACACATCAGCTCTTTTACGCGCTCGATCCTCAGAGGAACGTTTGGCGGTATCTTTGTGTATAGCCAGTATTGTGGGGTAATTCCATGTCGGTTTTGTGAATCCAGAGCAGAGTGTGATCGTCCATTTACAATTAAATGTTCGATATGTAAGAAGTGACAACGTCAAGGTGTTGTTCTCACGTGGCTTTTGCGTAGATGATTATAAATTAGCCAAGTCGTCGCCAACATCCAGCAACACATTTGTTAACAACTTCGCTATTTGCAGATAGAAAAAAGTTGCAGATAGAAAAAAGCCCACCTGCTAGTGTGGGCAAAACCATTTAGGTGCAAACTATGGTGAAGGTTATTTCACTAACTGTTTCTCTGCTGTGGCCAAAGCGGCTTTGACTGTTTGACGACCAGTGAGAGCATTCTCAATGGCTGCGCCTTCCGACATCCAGAATGTCATCATTTGTGGTAACGCTGGCATGATTTCACCGTTTTCGGCGTTTATCATGGTAGAGCGGATCCTGTCATCGGATTCTAATGATTGTTGGAATGACTTGAGAGTGACAGCCCCCAGAGGTTTATCGTTGTTAATGGTCTCTAAAGCATCATCAGTAAACAAATAGTTCTCAATGAACTCAACCGCCAAATCTTCATTTGGACTCGCGGAGCTGATACCCGCACTTAAAATACCAACAAATGGGTTGGACTTATGGCCATTCAAAGTAGGGAAGGTAGCCACACCGTAATTAATACCTGCCTTGTCGAGGTTGCCCCATGACCAAGGTCCGTTGATGGTCATTGCGACTTGACCTTTAACGAACGATGACTCGGCGTTGGCGTAGTCCATTCCAGGGTCGAATATGCCACGCTGCTTCATATCTAATAGGAATGCCAAGTTTTCTTGCGCTTGTTGGTTGTTGATGCCAATGTCATTTGCATCATGACCATCTGCAGTTTTCGCGAATGAGTAAGTGCCTGCTGAAACAATTGGCCAGGTGAAGTAGGCGTTTTTCACATCCCACATCATAGTACCTTTGCCTTGCGCTGCCATTTTGGCGTGAATTTCTGGCAGCTCTTCCCATGTGCTTGGAGGCTCTGGCAATAGGTCTTTGTTATAGATAAGTGAGATAGCCTCAATGGCGAGAGGATAGCCAATCAATTTACCTTTGTAATTGACGGCATCCCAGCTAAAGTCGACCAGTTTTTCCTTAAACTCTTTGCTTGGATTTACTTCGCGGAGTAAGCCAGATTCCGCATAGCCTCCAAATCTGTCATGGGCCCAGAAAATGATATCGGGGCCATCGCCAGTAGCCGCCACTTGTTGAAAACGAGCTTCCAGAGACTCAGGAAACTGAACACTGACTTTGATGCCGGTATCTTCTTCAAACTGACGGCCGACTTCTGCGAGTCCTTCGTAGCCTTTATCACTGTTGATCCAGATAAGCAGCTCACCTTCGGTCACCGCGAGTGCGGGTGTAGCCATTGACGTTGTTAGTGCTAAAGCAGTTAAGGATGTTTTTAGTGTTTTCATTATGACTATCCTGTCCATTTGCATTGGACCCAGAATAGTCTGATGTTGGAGGAAGAGAAAATAGGCTAAGTTTATAGTGGTATAGTTTATTTCTATTTCACCTGATTGCTTTGTGATCTGAGTTACCTAAATGACGTGCCGCAGCATTTAAGCTAAGGCACGCCTGAGCTTCTGAGGCTACTTTGCAACAGAGGTCAGTTCGAAAATATGTGAGGCTAATGGCTTTATGTTCATATCGAGTACTGCTCGGCCTTGTTGCACACGTAGGACGGCGGATTTACTTGGCTCTAGTGAACAGCTAAGAGGGTAGTTGCCATCCGGCAGCGCCAAAGCATCAAAACTGGCCTCTGAGAGAGCAATAGGGCACGTGGTAGCGCTATTGGCATCAAAGTTGGTGACAATCAATGCCTTATGCTCCTTCCAGCTGCGAACAAACCCGTAAAGCCTGTGGGCAAGTTCTCCATGCGCTGAATCATGCTCTATACCTATCGGGACCATGCCACCTTTAAAGGCTGGGCAAGAGAGTGAAACTTGCATTAGACGCTGATAATAGTCCCGCAACTGTTTCTCTTGCTGGGAGCTCTGACCGCCATCAAAAGCGCCATCGTTCATCCAACGTTGGTGTGCTGGTACGCCGATATAGTCAAAGATAGAGGTTCTTGTCGGCTGCCCGAAACCTGCCATTTCTCTGCCAGCTTCACCTACTTCTTGTCCGAAGTAGAGCATGGTTGGTGCTCGGCTGATAGTTGCGGATAAGACCATGGCTGGTAGAGCTGCCTCGGCACTGCCTGCAAAGGCTTCACATGGAATACGCTGTTCATCGTGGTTATCGAGGAAGTGAAGCATATTCGGCTCGATATCGGCGAGTTCATTTTGAATTCGAGTGATTTCACTGGTGCTTGTATGACCGCGAATGATGCCTTTAAGGGTATCGTATAAATCGACCTTGTCGTACAGCGCATCCATTTTTCCAAGATGAATGTAATCACGATACAAATGAGGTTGATAGACCTCAGCAACCAGGAATGCTTGAGGGTTCTTCATTTTGATGGATGAGTTGAGAAAACTCCAAAATTCGACAGGCACCATTTCGGCCATGTCATAGCGAAACCCATCAACCCCTTGATCTAGCCAGTAGAGTGCGATGTCTCGAAATTTTCTCCAAGAGCTAGGCACATCTTTGGCATACCAAAAGTCGGCATGTTGCTGTGCATTTTTGCTTCGATAACACTCTGGCAGTTCTGGAAAATCTTTTGTGCCATCAGGTCTGATGCCGTAATTGACCTTAACTGTTTCGTACCAATCATCGACATTTGGTTTTGCGCTGCGTGAGCCATTGCCTGTCCATTTCGCTGGATACTCAAGGTAAGGTGTGGCAAGCAGCGGATGTGGTTCCCCGCCTAGCGGAGCAAGATGGTCGGGAATATCCGGCAACTCAAATCCTTGGTTGGGAATGTAGTAGAAATTGTTTTCGCGTGAGTACTCTAAGCCGGTGTCATCCTCTGCACCAAAGTCCGTAACACCAAGTGGGTTGTTGAGACCTTGATATTGCCTAGCCACGTGATTAGGCACGATATCAATGATGACTTTAAGGCCAGCTTGGTGGGTTCGCTGGATAAGTTCGTGAAACTCCTCGTTACGGTTTGCTGGGTTGTCTGCTAAGTCAGGGTTTACCGAGTAATAGTCTTTGACTGCATAGGGTGAACCTGCACGACCTTTAACAACCGCAGGGTGATCATTGCTGATACCAAACTCAGTGTAGTCACGCACTAGGGCATGATGAGGGACACCTGTGTACCAAACGTGTGTCATGCCGAGCTCTTTTATTGCGGTAAGGGCAGATTCGTTGATGTCACTAAACTTACCTACACCATTCTCCTCGGCAGTTCCCCAAGGTTTGTTGGATGTCTTTTTGTTGCCGTATAGGCGTGTGAAAATTTGGTATAGGTGTACTTTTTGATTGTTATTATCGATCGGAAGGGTAGACATAAGATCTCTCAATGCTCACTCTCAGGGTATAGAAAAAATCTATCATATGCGGCGAGTGTAGATGAAGTCGTTTAGCAAAAACTCATCCTTTTAGGGTGAGTTTAGGGCGTAGATGAGACCTTGTTAGAAAAGGCAGATCTTCGTCACGAGATCTGCCTTCTGTCATGAGGTGAAGCTAGCAGGGCATTACTTGAGATACTTAACGTGCGCTTCCATCTCTTCGCCAATCTCTTTACGCATGTTCATTAGCTTGATCGCGGAGTCGCGAAGTTTGATGTCTTCTTCACTCTCCGGCACCCATTCTGGCACTGAAGTGGGTTTACCGTCTTCGTCGACTGCCACCATAATCACGATACAGTGTGTGGTGAGTCTGTTCTGCAGCTCTTTAGGATCGCTTGCCTGTACGTCGATAGCGATGTGCATTGAGGATCTGCCGGTATAAATGACCTTTGCGCTAACCTCGACCAAGTTGCCGACATGAATCGGCTGAACAAATCGAATACCACCCGCATAAGCCGTAATACAGTATTTGCCACTCCAAGCGGCGCTACATGCATAGGCTGCTAAATCGATCCATTTCATCACGGCACCACCGTGTACCTTGCCACCAAAATTAACATCACCCGGTTCAGCAAGAAAACGAAGGGTTGTCTCTCTTCTGCCACTACTCATTTGTGTAATCCTTTTTATTTGAGCTGCTTACTCTTAGTCCATGTGGTTAGTTCGACCGACATTTTGAGCGTCTTAGGCGTTTAGTATGACAAATTTGTTAACAAGGTGCTACGACTTATGGCCCCCTTTTTTTAGAGGGCTCTGACCCAATTACTGTTTATCAATAGTGAGATTTTGTGCCACACCGTCTGTGGTCGGCTGCACTTTCCTTGTTTTGATTTGTGACAGAATAACGCCAGAGATCACCATGAGTCCGCCGATAAGGTGAAACTGAGTGATGGTTTCGCCAAGTAGCATGGCTGCGAGCGCTACGGCTATTACGGGTAGCAGGTTCATAAACATTGCACTGCTGTCCGCGCCAATAAGGTCGATGGATTTTACCCAAAGAAGTGGAGCGATTAGTGAACCGAGTAAACCTGCGTAGGCGATTAACGGTAGTGAGGCTTGAGTCGGCATCACCTGATGACTGGTCAGTAACAGTGGGAACAGCATGATGACCGCAAATACCCCTTGTGTGTAAATGAGCATCCAGCTAGAGAGTTGCATCTTCCAACGTTTAAGTAAAACGCAGTATGTCGCATAAACCACGGCTGCTAGGACCATTAGACCATCACCTTGAGAAACATCTTGGTGCACAAAGAATGCGACATCTCCTTGTCCTAGCATAAATGCGAGACCTGCGAGAGAAATGACACCGCCTACGATGCTCAATCCTGAAATACGCTTGCCCAATAGAGGTACTGAGATAAAGACAGCAAGTAGCGGCACGAGCGAGGTAATAAGGGCCATATTCGATGCCGTGGTGGTCACTGCGGCGTAGTAGCCTAACGATTGGTTGAGCACCATACCTAATAAAGCAAGGAACGCGAGTTTGCCGCTGTTACGACGGATCTCTGGCCAGTAGCGTTTTATCTTTGGGAGACAAAAGGGGGTCATCACCAAAATCGCCAGTGCCCAGCGATAAAAACTCATCGCACTAGGTTCGATAGCAGAGGCTGAAAGTTTGTTCACAATAGCGTTACCGCCCCATATGAGCACGGTAAAGAAAGGGAGAAGATAGACCACTGTGAACCTCATCGCGTTTTGTAAGTTGATACATAGTGTGACAGGTCGTTATACTATTATGTATCTTTAAAAAGACATTGCGCGCGATAGGAAGACAAGTTGAAAAAACACACTAGAAATCTGCACCCCTCTTTGTCTATCGACAAGATGCCATCCAATGTTTTCATGAACTTCGATGCGTTTCTTTCTAATACCGAAACACGTGTTCACTGTCATCCGTGGGGGCAAGTACAACTGATAAGTGGTGGGATTCTAGAAATGGAGGCCCAGGACACTCGATTTCTCGCACCGCCTCATCTTGCGATTTGGGTGCCGGCTGGCGTAATGCACTGCAGCTATAATCGAAAACCCCTAGAGTACTGCTCACTGAACATCGCTCATGAGCTTACTGATAGCTTTCCAGAAACCACGAGCCTGATAAAAGTCACCCCAATTGTATCGTCGATCATTGAGGATTTTCGCCATCGTAGTGTGAATGTGGCGGAGTCAGAAAAAGATAAGCGATTAATCCAAGTTCTTTTGGATCAACTGAGCGATCAGCAAGAGCAGCACCATTTTCTGCCATCAAGTAATAACAAGTATCTTGCGCCGATCCTTGCTGCGATTGAGGAGGAGCCGACGAACGACATTAGTCTTAAAGAGTGGGCGTCAAGGGTTCATACGACAGAGCGAACGTTAGCGCGATACTGTCAAAGTGAGCTCGGAATGAGCTTTACTGAGTGGCGCTTGAGGGTGCGCTATCTGTTTTCGATGGACTTATTGCGCAGTGGACATTCGGTCAAAGAGGTGGCATTTACGCTAGGTTATAACCAAGCAAGCCCATTTATCTCGATGTTCAAGAAGTATTCGGGCCAGACACCGGAGCAGTACAAGAACAAACTGCTCTAGCAAAAGAAAACCACTAATATTCTCTATTAGTGGTTTTCCTCGTTTGGTTTCTTTGAAGTTGTGAAGTCTAAGTCCTAGAGCTCGCTGAACTACTTAGCTTTGGAGCGGTAATTCGGATCCGTCCAACAGCGTGGTAGCTCTTCACCGGACATAAAAACCAAATCAGACTTCTTAAATTCTTGTGGGTCTTGCTGCTCTTCCCCTGGCTGAAGTCGACCTTCAACACTATCTTGGAATAAGTTAGTCAGCCTTCTCATTTCCACAACGTCTACGAGGTCGCCACTCTTTCTCTCTTTTAAAAACATTGTCTCTGTCCTTAATCGATTTGAACCCTATTAATTATAATTGCTATTCGGATAATGAGAACTTTTCCAATTCGCCGCTCCCTTGACTAAGTAAGCCTCAGAGCTACGCTTATGAATATCAATCAGTTAATCGATTAATAAGTGGAGCTGTCATGTCAATCGCACCAAAAGCAAACAACGTAAGTGAGCTCATTGGCAACACCGATCTCGTTCGAATCAACAGCCTTTCAGAGATTTCTGGCTGCGATATTCTTTTAAAATGTGAACAGCAAAATCCGGGAGGTTCAATCAAAGATAGAGCAGCCTTGCAGCTAGTTACCGATGCAATCGCTGCAGGCAAACTTAAGCCAGGCATGACGATCGTCGAAGGGACGGCTGGCAATACCGGGATCGGCTTAGCCTTGGTAGCAAAAGCGCTTGGTTACAAAATGTTGGTGGTTATGCCAAAAGGTCAGGCAATAGAGAAAGAGCGGATGATTTCACTCTACGGCGCAGAGCTCTTGCTTGTTGATCCCTGTCCGTTTGCGAATCCTGATCATTTCTATCACACCGCCAAGCGAATAGGGGCAGAGCGAGAAGACTGTTGGTGGGCGGACCAATTTGAAAATTTGAGCAACTATCGAGCTCATTACTTAAATACCGGTCCCGAAATCTGGAAACAAACTCAAGGTAATATCGACGCGTTAGTCTCGGTAGTAGGGACAGGCGGCACGATCGCGGGTAACTCGCACTACCTATCACAGCAAAAACCAGATCTAAAGACTTGGCTCGTCGATCCTGATGGTTCAGGTATCTATTCATTTTTGAAAGATGGTCAGTATCAATCAAAAGGCAGCTCGTTCACCGAGGGCATTGGTATTATGCGAACCGTTGAAAACTTTAGAAAGGCGAAAATCGATCATGCGATCACGTTGCCAGACCAAGATCTCGTGACCATTTCTCGATTGGTAGCAGAGCATGATGGCATTGTCTTAGGCAGCAGTTCATCTCTAAATGTGGCAGGTGCATTTTATACTGCGGCGAGAATGGGTAAGGGCAAGACGATTGTCACGTTTAGTTGCGACCTCGCTGATCGTTCTTATTCAAAGCTTTATAATGAAGAGTTTTTAAAAGACAAAGAAATAAAGCTCAATCACGAGAACCTAGAACAGATCTGGGCACGTTATCAAGCGGATGGTGATAGTAAGGTCGTGAATGTATAGTCCATTTCCCATGAAGAAGATCCATAAATAACTTTATGGATCTTCTCCGTCATTAAGGGGAAGTAGAAGTCGATATAAGTTCTTAGACTAGCTGTACCACCAGTCACGGACCAACCTAAACGTGAGCAGGAAAAATAGACCAAACAGGGTGATGCTGCCGCCTTCACGACTGACCGTGGAGGTATCCACTGAGCGACTTTCGATATCGGCACTTGTTGCACCCTGAATAGGAATGAGTTTAACCGCGACCACGGTTTCTGTTTCTAAACCATTGCCACAAGTGGCAAAGTGATCGGTGTTGTCATAGCCAGATGCACACTTAATAGCAGTCGCTGAAATGACACCCGCGTCGTTGATATCGGATGCGGTAACGATTCGGTAGGCGTTGTTTAAATCACCATAGCTGCCACCATTAGTAAGATCATCGAGCCACCACGCTCGCGAGCTAAATATCGCCATTCGTTCTTCGTCACTTCCGGCGCCACTGAATGGGAAGATAAATCCGCGTCGACGGCGTTGTGGTCCATCAATTTCGGTGTGACTTTCTGCGTCAACCTCTCCGACAATTTCATTGTAGGTGTTGATGGCATTGGCATTACCGCCAGCGCTAGTGAAGAAAATAGACTGCGATAAATCGCTAAAGTAGGTGGCAGAAGGTGATGATTGGCCAGCATCTGCAACAAACATGCGATTTGCCGCCGCTCCGCCTTCCGGTACGCTTCCTAATCTCTTGGTTTCGCCTATAACAATCAACTGTGAGTTGATGTCCGTTGCCAGCGAGTTGCTGTAGTAATAACTGTCGTCATACTCGAGTTTGGCGTTGTTGATAAATACCGATGTCCACGCGTTCTCATCGACAGAAAAGTTGCTGGTGCTGCCTGGGTAATAGACGGCAGCTTGCATTATCAAGTCATCGTCTGCTAACTCAGTGTTAAATCCAACGAGTACGGGTAGACCTTGGTATTCGCTGTCTTCTCGCTCAACAATCGTAGCTGCGCGGGCGCTGGCTTGAGCTGTGGCATAATCATAATTGTCGTAGCTGGTGGCCCAACTGCTTGCGGGAAAACGTGTTTCTCCATCGTCTGCGAGTGACCAGATAAATGCTTGGCTTGCGAAACCAAAGTGTTGACATGCGCTACCCAAAATAGGTTGTTCAAAGTCAATACACTCGCTGACATCCAAAGAGTTATAGTATTTTGAGGTATCTGAATAATCGAACGTGGCTACCGAAGCGCTGCCTATGACATAGGTTTGGCTCTCCTCACCAGAGGTGGGATAGGTGAAACTATCATACGCAATAGTGGAGCCCATCTCTTCGATGATCAACTGCTCACCTTCTGCGTCCGCAAAGCTTAACGTAGTGTTAGCTAAAGGCTTAAGAGATGTCGATTGGCTGCCATCTATTATTAACCCGCGGCTGCTGTATGGCTGGACATAATAACCGTCATAGTCAAAGTAACCACTACTTGCGTTAGCAATAATACGTCCCTCAGAGTCGATAGCGCGGGCTTTTAACTCAGTGGTATTGCCGACAGAAAATATCGTTTCTTCATATCCCGAGGGGACTTGAGGGTCGATGCCAAGTTCGGCGTCGTTTTCCATAAACGAGTGATAAAGTGGAGAGTAATTGGCGTTGTAGAACGCATCTTGAATGCTCTCGAGTCCACCAACTCCCGTACTGGCATCACCGTACCATCGATTACTTGCCCACGCCTCACATGTCGCATAACCCAGCTCACTTTCGCAGTAAGAATAAAGCGAATCATAATCGAGATAGTAGAAGTGATTATCGACGCCGAACGCGACTTCTTGATCGAGAGGGACACCTTCCATGCCATTCATACTGTAGCCAAGAACGGTGTATTGACTGTCGTAGCAGCTATCTTCAAAACACCAAGTTGATGATGAAGGTGAAATCGCAGCGGAGTAATACTCATTGGCTGTGGTAGTTGAAGATGTATCCACTTCGACGACTCGGTACAAAGCAGCAGAAGTAACAATGGGGTAGGTTAGCAAAGCGCAAACTAAAGGAAAGTGAAATACCTTGGACACGTAAAGACCTTATTTCCATATAAATGAGGAGAACACTGCATAACAGAACCGTTATGCAGTGAAGAGATTAAAGTTGATTAGCTATCGCGTTTCGTACGCTCAGGTGGCTCAGGAAGCTCAGACTCAGATAGGAAGCCATCACCGTCGCTATCAAACTTGTCGAAGTCATCCAGTAGCGGGCCTCGCAGTTCATCTTTACTCAGCAAACCATCACCATTCGTATCCATCTCTTCAAATGAAGGTGGCTTTCTGTGTTCCCCTTTAGCAAAAGCTGGCTGGAAAGCGGATGCGATCAGTACGATACAAAGTGCGAATACAGTTTTCTTCATGGGGTTTCTCTCATTGGCAATAATGAAGCATTAGTGTCGATGAAGACTGAGTGGAAAAAATGAGCAAAATGTGGAGAAAATAAGGAGAATAGCGATAGAATCACTCTGCTATTACCCTCTCGGAGCAATTGGAAAACAGATGGAAATCAAACTGCTGACAGCCGATGAAGTATTGCCAATAAGACATCAGGTTTTATGGCCAGATAAGCCGGAATCATTCTGTAGAGTGGAAGGTGACGAGCAAGCGCTTCATTATGGGGCTTTGATTGATGGTCGATTGGTGTGTGTAGCGTCGGTTTACTTGGATGGCAAAACGGCAAGGCTAAGAAAGTTTGCGACGCTAGAGGACTACCAAGGTCAGGGAATTGGTACCAAGATGCTAGAGCATACCATTGCATCAGTTCGTGCTTTAAGTGCTGATTACTATTGGTGTGATGCCAGAGTGAGTGCTCAAGATTTCTATAAGAAATTTGGGTTAGCAGTTGAAGGTGAAGCGTTCAACAAATCAGGTGTCTGGTATTTTAAAATGTCGGTCGATTGGTCGGAAAAACGTGTTTAGCCAAAAAACTAAAAAGGAGCGTGTTCTGAACAACGCTCCTATTTTTTTTGGTGGCTTTTAGCTTTTTTGGTATTAGTGACTAGCTACGATTGATAACCGATTCACGAGTAACAAGGCGGCCAGTAATTAGAGGCTTATTCGACATGGGTTTGTCGTCTAGAATCGCATCTAATTGCTCCATCGCCATATCAACAATCTGTTGGGAAGGGTAGCTGATACAGGTAAGCGGTGGATTAAGCTGACTGGCCAGTTGAGAATCTTCTAGCGACACGATCGAAACCTCTTGCGGTGTCGCTAAGTTGAAATCTCTAAACAGGTTCATTGCTACCGCGGCTTGGCTGTCACGCATAACGACCAGCGCCGTGAACGGGTGATAGCTGTTTAATAGCGACATAATCGCTTGTTCATTGTTGCCATTTGCTGTGACGATAAGCTGTCGATTAACTGGCATTGCCGAGTTTTGCAGTGATGTTTTATAGCCCTCGAGAACCTGCGTTGATGCGTAGCTTTCATCATCCACTACGATGGCGATACTTGCATGTCCTTTACTCGATAAGAATCGACATGCACTCTCTGCAGCAAACTTATAGTCGTATCCGATGGCATGCTCGGCGCTCGCCAAACTATCGACAGCAATAACATTGTCGTTGGCTAGAGACTCGACGGTGCCACCGAGCGAGATGATAGCGTCACAGTGTCTCTGGTTGAGTTCTTCCACCATGCGAACTTGCTCATCTGCGGTTTCAGCAAATTGCACCAGCATGTGCTTGCCTTTTGCTTTCAATGACTTTGCAAGTAGTGGCAGATAGGTAGAGACTTGTCCTGCATCGCTAGATGAGAGAATCACACCAATATAATCAGAGCGTTGATTTGCTAGTGTTTGCGCAGCGGCATTCGGACGGTAGTTCAGCTCTTCTGCGGCGCGTAATACGGCCTCACGACTTTCAGGTTTAACGCCACGGCTTCCGCTCATCACGCGAGAAACGGTCGCTTTCGATACGTTTGCTAGCAGAGAGACATCGGTGATAGTAGCCATGACAACAACCTTAATAGATTCATAGAGTTTCTAGAACTGGGAAACCGTTTCCCAAGATTTCCGTTATTGTACTCTTTCAGAGGTAGTGATCCAAGTCTGATGAGAGGTTATGTAGGGCGAGAAAAAAAGCAGCTTAGTGTATGGAGCACGACTGGCCTGCTACGACCAAGCTGCTTCGACCAAAGATGTTGAAAACGCTCCTATAAGACGTCTTCTTGCCTGACTCGCTCCGTGTCTGGTCGAAAAACTGGAAAAAGTAAGGTGAGACTGAATTACTTAGCAGTACGCTTATGTAGTTCAATCATCTCTGCGACGAGCTCTTTTGCGAGCATAGAGGTCATCAGGTGATCTTGTGCGTGAACCATGACTAGCGTCATCTTCATTTTACCTGTGCCTTCGTCAGCTTCGATAAGTTGGGTTTGCACTAGGTGAGCTTGGTTTGCGAACTCTTGTGCTTCTTTCATCAAACCTTCTGCTTCTTCGAACTCGCCGTTTTTAGCATGGCGAAGCGCTTCATAACATAGGCTGCGAGATTGACCCGCGTTGATGATGATGCCCATGACTTGTTCTTCTAAATCCATAGTTTCCATTTTACGTACCTCTTAAATCTTAAATGGTGTCTACCCGAAGGTAGGAAGTGTCGCCCCACGCTCAACCCCAATTAAGACTAGGGGGCGACTTTTTTATTATTTGTGTCAACTGCGTTTGTTGTTACTAATAACTAGTTGATTAAGCTGTAACTGGTTGACCTGCAGCTTCTTGTTGCTTCTTCTCGTCCGCTGCTTCTTGCTCTAGAAGTTGCTTCTCATAAGCTTTTAGGAACGGTAGGTACATCATTGCCGACATAGCCATACAGATGAAGCACATGATGACAGGACTGAATGCCCAGTTAGCTGCCCACGATGCACCGATAGGTCCTGGTGTTGTCCAAGGCGTTAGAGAAACCACGCGCTCTACTAGACCCCAGTCAAGAGCAAACCAACCAAGAGTCGCGTTCACCATTGGTACCAAGATGAATGGTAGGAAGAACACTGGGTTCATGATGATTGGCGCACCAAACAGAATTGGTTCGTTGATGTTAAATAGACCTGGTACTGTACCCATCTTGCCAATAGTGCGTAGGTGAACGGCTTTACTACGAAGTAGTAGGAACGCAAGTGGAAGCGTTGAACCTACACCACCGATAAGTAGGTAGTGATCCCAGAAACCTTGAACGAAGATGTGCGGGATTGCTTCACCTGCTGCCATTGCAGCTTGGTTAACTGAAAGGTTAGCCATCCAGAATGGGTTCATGATGCCAGTTACAATAAGCGCACCGTGGATACCTGCAAACCATAGGATTTGACAAACCAGTACTGCTAGTAGAACCGCTGGAAGCGTGTCAGATGCAGAAACTAGAGGCTGAACTAGGGCCATAATTGCTTCTGGAATGATCATGCCAGTTTGTGCTTCAACGAACAGGTTTAGTGGGTGAAGCGTAATGATGATCGCCAGTACAGGAATTAGGATTTCGAATGAGCGTGCAACACCGGTTGGTACTTCAGGTGGAAGCTTGATTGTGATGTTGTTGCGCTTCAGGTATGCGTACACTTCCGTTGAGTACAATGCAGTAATGATTGCAGTGAAGATACCTTGGCCAGAGAAGTACTGCATTGACAGCATGCCGTCTTGAACGGGTGCTGCAACAAGTAGGAAGCTCATTAGTGATAGTAGACCTGTCGTAACAGGATCAAGATCGTGATGGCGAGCCAAGCTGGACGCTATCCCTACCGATATGAATATGGTCATGATCCCCATACTCAAGTTGAATGGCAGCATCAACTGCTCACGATACGTCTCAGAAAAATCTAGCCATGCGCGTGCAAATCCCCAAGTTGTTTCCGCAGAAAACGGAGGGAAGATAAACACCAGCATGAAAGAACCAACAATCATAAAAGGTAGTGCGGCAATAAAGCCGTCACGTATAGAAGTGATGTATTTTTGTTGACCAATCTTACCGGCAATAGGGGTGACCTTTTGCTCGATAACATTGACCATTTTGTCGTACATAGCGCCCATGTCGTTACTCTCGTTAGGATAAAATTAAGAAAAGCTCGGCGTCAAAAAGTGACCAAGGGGGGACACCGAGCAAAAAGAAGTTAGCCGATAAGTTCTAGTGCAAAATCAAGCACCTTATCGCCTTTCTGCATGCCGTAATCCATCATGTTGATTGGCTCAACTTTGATGCCATGAGCATCTGCTTTCTTTTGGAAATCTGCTTGCATGTATTTCACTTGAGGACCAAGTAGAACGACTTCGTAGTTGCCTACTTGAACGTCAAACTCACTTGCGCCAAATGCTTTGATTTCAGCCTCGATACCGCGTTCTTGCGCAGACGCTTCCATTTTCTTAACCAGTAGAGAGGTAGACATACCAGCAGAGCAGCAAAGCATAATTTTTTTCATTTTTTCTTCTCCAGAATCTTGAATGCCTATTCAATATGCACGCTAGGAAATAATTTGGAAACCGGTTTCCAAATTATTTCCATCTAAGTGTGAAAACGATCACTGGAAACCAAAGTTATGGCGAAAAATTCGTGACACAGTTAACGAATGTTCTGGATTTGGGAAACCAGCCCGTTCAATCGAAGTGGATTGTTTCAATTCAGCGTCTGAAATGGCTCGCTGGCTGATGAACCGTGATCTGAATTCGGAATTTAGCGAACGGTTGGGTGAAAAACGTGGTGGAGTCAGCATATTTGGATAGTCGGTTTCCGCGAGTCTTTGCTTTCGGGTATCCTGTCGCGGATCCATATAGCTGGTAGAGTGAATGAACCAATCCATTATGAGACTGTGTGCCAATCAGGTAGAGCAGTTCATGAATCCTGTAGCAAAACTGCTGATGCGCAGTCAGCACCTTATGGCTATGCGTGATGGTTTCCAGTTGGCGATGCCCTTCATCTTTGTGGGCTGTATGTTTGTCCCGATTATCTTTCCCCCATTTGCAGATTCCGAGTCTTGGATGTCAATGGCTTGGATGGACTTATCTCTGGCGCTAAGACCTATACTGTTGCCGACTTATCAACTGACTCTAGGTGTCGTCGGGCTTATCGTTTCCTTTGGCGTTTCGGCAAGTCTCGCTAAGAGCTATCAATTGCCAGAACGACTGTCCGGACTGACAGGCTGTATGGCATTTCTCATGTTGGCGGGCTTCTATATCGATGGGCAAGAAGATGTTCGCTATCTTGGTGGGGCGGGGTTGTTCACGGCGCTTATCGCAAGTCTTTACTCTATCGAGATCGTTAGATTGTTTATCCGTATGGGCTGGTACATCAAGATGCCTGAAGATGTGCCCATCCTAACGATTCAAAGTTTTAAGCTCATCGTGCCGATCTTCGCAGTCATGATAAGCATATCGACGTTCAATGTATTTCTTGATGCGCAATTTGGTGTGCATTTCCCGCAGCTGATTGAAGAGCTATTTCGTCCCTTGGTGTTGGCCTCTGATAGCCTTGTTGCGGTCTTGATTTCGATACTCATCTGTCAGCTTCTTTGGTTTATGGGGATTCACGGTGCGCTGATCATTACCGGAATTATGAATCCATTTTGGATGTCCAACTTGTTAGAGAATCAAACTGCGCTAGAAGCGGGTGGACAGGTTCTTCCCCATATCTACTTACCTGCTTTTTGGGACTTCTTTGTCCTTATCGGTGGGGTAGGTTCAACGCTCCCTCTTGTGTACTTAGCGATTAAAAGCCGTTCGAAGCAGCTTAAATCGGTGGGTAAAGTCGGCGCCATTCCTGCGATATTCAATATAAATGAGCCAATATTGTTCGGTTTTCCAATCATTATGAATCCGCTTTTTCTTGTGCCGTTTATCTTCGTTCCTATGTTCAACGCTACTATTGCTTGGTTTTTAACCTCTGCTGAGGTCTTAGACCGCGTGGTATTAATGATCCCTTGGTCGGTACCAGCCCCAATAGGCGCGGCATGGGCTGCAAATGGTAGCTACATGAATGCACTAATGGTTGTGTTCGCAATGGTGAATGCCTACTTTATTTACCTACCATTTTTCAGAACTCATGAGAAAATTTTGGTCGAGCAGGAAGCAGAACGCGCTAAAAGAATGCAGCAAACGCAGGTTGCTCAGTAACACTAGTGTCCCTGTGTCAGAATTACCACTTCGGCGAGCATTCATTCGAGGTAAACCTATTACACCGGATTCTCATTGGCTGAGACCAAGCGACGAAAACGTTGCGTCAGATTAATGAAATCATCAATAGGTGCGAAGTATTATTGTTAAGTTATTCATAAACCAAAGCAATTTCGGCTCGTGTTTTCAAAACGTACTTGGCAAAACCTAATCTTAATTTTTCTCTACACTCTGCTTGTAGGCTGTGTGTATCAAGTGCTGACGTTTCGTCAGGAGCTTAGCGATAGTGCTGAGCGTGTGTTAAACCAAGTTGAAAGCCAGCTCGCCACTATCGAAGACGAACTTCGATCGATTTATGTCACTACTGAGTGTAGTGAAGAGGTGCAACGGACTCTCGCCCACCATGTGTTTAAAAGTGTCGGCTTACGCGGGCTTGCGGTCGGAGAACGTTCCTCAGCTGGGAATGTCAAAAACGTGTACTGCAGTAATTTTGGACCTCAAACTGGGGAGGTTGACGATACCTTTTGGAATGCACGCGCTCAGCGCGATATCGTCTTTGCTAAGCTGAAAATTAAACAATACCGCCGCGACTTGTCTTATGCGCTTGCCGTTATTGGTAACGGAAAAATCGCTATTGGCACGATAAACCCTCGAATCATACTCGGATGGTGGGTAGAACCCATGATTCCTGACACTCAGTTAGAATTATTTTTCAGTGATGGAGAGCGTCTTATTATCGCTGGCGAGCGAGTACAAGATGATGAAGGGTTTGAAAGTACAGCTCGGTCAGAGCGATATCCCATCATGATCAAGGCAACCCAACCAACTATCATTCTGCAAGAACGAATGGTGACTTTCTTTCAGAGGCTTGTTGTTGGAGGATTGATAGCACTATTGGCCTTAATCATTTTTGCTGTCTATCAGCGTATTACCGGCATAGATGAGCGAGACGCTGAGTTAGAGGTGAATCGTGATTAGACTGTTCATCGTTGCCTTATTATCAGGAGCTGTAAGCTTAGTATTTGCTTATGTTGTGATTAATAATGAGCTTAGTGTTAGCGCCAGTCAGTCTACCGCTAAAATAGATCAACAAATCGAAGACATTCTCAAAATCATTGATGATCTGCCTAGCGATCCAAGCTGTCCAGATGAAGTGAAGAGGGAGTACGCTGATATCGCTCACGAGAATGAACGAATTCGCGCGGTTGGGTATGTGTTTGATGCAGGAGAACAGTGGCATGTCTGCAGCATGTTTGGGAGAACATTGTCGAAACTCAACTACTGGAGCGGAGCTAAAGTTGAGGACGTGTTTGTTGGTCGATCTCTCCTAACGGTGCATTTTCCAGAAACTTCATTTGTGGTTGGTAAAGAGAGCGGCAATTTAAAAGCCTTCGCTTACGTCAATCCTCGCCGAGTATTGGGCTATTGGATTGAACCGAGTTTGCCTTATGCAAATTATAGCTTGAGATTGGATGGCGAGAATGTACCTGCGTACACACGTGCTCCCGTTGAGTTACAAAGTATGCTTTTGAAATCTGCGCACTCGAAGAAGTACCCGTATTCAATACAATCTGCGGCTTCCATTGTGGATATGCTCAAAAGATCAGGAGTTTATTGGTTACGTTTGTTAATAGCGATATTTTTTATTTGTAGTAGCTTTGGTTTGTTGCGACGTTCGATATTAAAGCCTACTTGAAGATATGCGCTATGCAAGTCCTCACAGGGCTAAATTTATAATGTCTAGCCTGATATTTTATGTATTTACTAAAATTAACAAAATCTCACATATATTTATGAAATGAATGTAAGTGTCAGGATTATATTTAATTATTCTTAGAAACTTGCGTTGAGATAAAGTACGCGTGTTTATGCTGGTGTATAAAAGTAAGGAAAGTCAGAAAATTCTTAATAAATGCGATTAAAACAGACCACTGCGAACTTATTTTATATTTTTATTTACACCCTATTAGTAGGGTGTGTATATCAGTTTTTTACGTTTCGTGAGCAAGCAAGTCAAGAAGCTGAGCAAGTGCTGGAAGGCATTGAACAGCAACTTAGTCAAATTCAAAGTGAACTCGAATTTATATCCGATCAAGTGTTGCCGGTTGGAGCCTGTGACAGCTCTATGCAAACTGAGCTAGGCCATACGGTGTTCCGCAGTGTACCGATAAGGGGTTTGTTTGTAGGTAGCCAGGCAGACGGGGTGTACGAGATATGCAGCAATCTGGGGCTGACAAAACAAGTACTCGATGAAAACTTTTGGAATGAAGAGCGAAAGCACAATATCGGATTTGCTAAAGTGCGCTTCGTAAGAAGTGATGGTAATACTTCTTTTGCGCTTGCTGTTTATCAAGGAGATGATGTGGCAGTCGCTACGATTAATCCGAGCGCAATTTTGGGGTGGTGGGTTCAACATGTACCCAATCAAACATATCGAGTTCTCCATTTTTCTAACAGTGAGCAGCCTTTACTAGTACAAGGTACTCTAGCTCAGAATCAATATAAAACCACCAAGACATCAGAGCATTTCCCGATTTCAATCTCAGTCTATAAAGATACATCATTATATATTCAAGGGATGGTCACTTTTGCGATTCGTCTTCTTTGTGCTTTTGGTGTGGTTGTTATCTTAGTTATAGGACTTGGTATACGACGACAGCGTGCACATGGAGTGAGTGAAGCACAATGAGAAAAACAGTTCGAATAGCGTTGTTGGTAGGTTTATTAGCAGCGTTTAGTTACGTATTGGCAAGAGCTTCGCTTATTCAAGAGATGCATGAAGAGTTGCAATCAAGTTTAATCAATATTGATAGTCGAATAGAAACGATGATTAAGTTACTTGATGCGCTACCTCGTCACGATGGGTGTGACGCTGAGCATAAACGTTACTACAATCAAGTGTCCTACACCGAAGAGGAAGTGAGAGCGCTTGGGTACATTAAAGAGCGCGATACTGGATGGTATGCCTGTAGCATCTTCGGAGAAACTCAATCTACACTCGCACATTGGGATGGAAACACAAACGTACAGGGTGTGTTCATCGGCTGGTCGTTACTCACTAACTATTTCCCTGAGCCCTCATTTGTCATTGCAATGCGCGAGCAAGACACAAAATATTTCGCTTATGTAAACCCTAGAAGAGTGGTTGGACATTGGCTTGAAAGGCCTTCTCAGCATTATGACTACCACGTATTTTTGCAGGGAGAGGCAAGTCCTCGGTACTCTAGTGAGCATGGTGATGTCAGCAGCGACTATTGGTCAGAGCGGATACTAGAACACCAAGCTGTGTCTGAGCGCTATCCTTATGAACTAAAACTATCAGCAGAGCGAGAAGCATTGGCCTGGAGAACTCTCACTTATACACTTCGTGGAGGCTTAATGTTTGCGGTTGTTTGGTGGCTGCTGATCATCGTGAGAAGTGCGGTAAAGCCCGTAGCGAGGCATCAGTCGGCAGTTTATACCGACTGATCATGAAGCGCTCTATTTTGATGCTGCTCGTTTACCAAAGGTATTAACGAGAGCCCCAACTACGATGAGTGAACCACCGATGTAGGTCCAAACGGTTGGAACTTCATTGAATAGCGCTAGCCCCAGTAATATAGAAAACACAATCTGAACGTAAGAGTATGCCGAAGCCTTGCCTGCCGCCTGTGTTTGCATGGCTTTGGTTAAACCTAGTTGACCAATTTGCGTGAAGACGCCTACCGCCACTAACATCATGGTGAGATACCAGTCTGGCATTATGAAGTCGTCCCCGATCAAGAGGATTGATACAGGCAGTGCGACTAACGGGAAGTAGAAAATGATCACTGAGCTGTCTTCAGTTTGACTGAGTTTTCTGACGATAACGTAAGCGATAGAGCTACCAAATGCGCCAAGAAGCGCGACACCAACACTAAATAGAGGCAGTGGCTCTGACGCGTTGCTACCTAATGTCGGGCCTACCATAAACATCAAGCCAAGAATGCTCAACACGATACAGATGATGGTGGATTTCTGAACGCTTTCTTTTAGAAACCAAAACGCCAGTAAAGCGGTGAAGATAGGGTGGATGTACTGAAGTATGGTTGCTTCAGCCAAAGGTAGCGTCGTCACTGCGTAATACACGCAGATCAACGCTAGTGAACCCACGATACCACGCAATAGCAGTAGGGGTTTGTTGTGTCCCCAGACAGAGATCCCTTTCCGTTTTACATCTAGATAGCTCAGGACCAGTGAAACTAAGGCACGGGCAGCTACGATTTCAAATACAGGAATGCCGTAGGTACTCACGTACTTTACGCAGGCAGACATCAGCGCGAAACCAAGCGCCGATAGCACCATATAACGAACGCCGACAGGGACAATTGAGTCGAAAGTAGTGGTCATAGATGTCTCTTTGAAAGGTTAAAATGGGTTCTATCTTTGCTTAGCTAAGAATTTCTCAACAGATGCTTTTGGCTGTTTGGCGAGTTTTTGCATCAATTCAAAGCTTGGCTGCCCAATAGCGTGTTTATCCGTAAGAGAGTTGACCAAAAGTAGCCATAGCGACGCGGTCACCTCAGCATCCGCTAACGCGCGGTGAAATACACCATCGTTGGCAATATTATGATAAGCGACGAGATCCCCCAGTTTGTGAGAGCTTGCCTCTTGATTGAGGCGGCGTGAGACCAACAGTGAACAAGCAAACTCGCCGCGATAGCCTTTGCCAATCAAATCCAGTTCAGCATCGAGAAATCGCTTATCGAATGAAGCGTTATGAGCCACTAGGTTCGCATCACCAATGAAATCGACAAATTCATTCATGACCTCGTCACAGCTCGGTGCGTGGCTTAGCATATTATTGGTGATCCCGGTATAGCCTTCAATAAAGCTGCTGACTCGAAAGCCTGGATTCATCAACGATTGAAAACGGTCAACAACCTCACCATTTTCTAGTTTCACTGCACCAATTTCAATTGCGCGATCTCCTTGGTTTGGTGATAAACCGGTGGTCTCGAAGTCGAGTACAATAGCGGAAGTGGCAGGCGCATTCATGGTGAAATCTCAGGAAAAATATGGGAGGCAAAGTCTAGCTTGAACGAGCGATGAAGGAAACCTCTCAAGCGTTGTTTTTGGGGTTACAGACAGTTTATTTGGAAAAGAAAAGGCCCAGTAAAACTGGACCTTTTTTAAAACGATTAATCGAGGTTTTCACCGTTAGTTTCTATCACTCTTTGGTACCAATAGAAGCTGTCTTTTTTGTAGCGTTTTAGCTCCTTCTCGCTCTCTTCGTCACGGTCAACGTAAACAAAGCCATAGCGTTTGGCATAGCCATTAAGCCAACTGAACAGATCTTGATAAGACCAAGTGCAGTAGCCGATCACTTCACAGCCGTCTTCAATAGCATCGTTGATCGCTTCAACGTGCGCTTTTAGGAATGCGATGCGATAGTCATCGTGCACTCGACCATCTTCCGTCAGCGTATCATAGGCCCCTAAGCCATTTTCACTGATAAGGATTGGAAGGTTGTAGCGTGACGTGATGCGGCGAAGTGCGACGCGCAGCCCCTCTGGGTCGATAGCCCAGTTCCAATCGGTCATTTTTAGATGTTCGTTGTCAGCGCGAACATAGTAATCATCAGTAGGAATACGAGCCACATCAGAAACGACAGAAACCTGCGCCGCATTACCAGTTTGAGCCGTCTGCTCACGGTTTTCTGGTGCGACAAACGTAGCAGATTGATAGTAGTTCAGACCCATGAAGTCGCAGATACCCGCTTTAAGCAGTTCTTTATCGCCCTCTTGGAAATCGATGTGGATGCCAAGACGCTCCAGTAGCTTTAGACCAATCTTTGGATAAGCACCTTTTGCGTAAACATCCATCCAGAGCAGATCTTGTATCTCTTGCGCGTTCTCTGCAGCAATTACATCTTCTGGAGCGGCTGTTTTTGAGTAGGTTGGGCTGTACGCAAAGCTTGCGCCAATTTGACCTTTGATACCCATCTCTTTGAATCGCTTCACTGCACTCGCGTTTGCAAGGCTTGCGATGTGGTTCGCGTTGATAAAACGCTGATAATCAGAGACTTTAGGTGGGTGAATCTTTTGAACATACCCTAGGCTCGTAAAGATATTTTGCTCATTCATGCAAACCCAGTACGGCACCTTGTCACCATACTCGCTGAATAAGACTTCGCAATATTGGGTAAAGTCAGCCAGAATCTTACGACTTTCCCAGCCTTGATATTCATCTTGTAGCGCCTGTGGCAGATCCCAGTGGTAGATTGTAAGGATCGGTGTGATGCCACATTCGATCAGCTTATTGATAACGTTATGGTAGAACTCAATGCCCTTCGGGTTGACCGTGCGACCATCTGGCATGATGCGCGTCCAAGCGACAGAGAATCGATAAGCCTTAAGACCCATTTCTCGCATCAGTTCGATGTCTTCTTCATATTTGTGGTAGAAGTCGATCGCCACTTCGCCCGTTGTATCCTTAAACGTATTGCCCGGAACGCGTGAGTACACATCCCAAATCGAATCGCCTTTACCGTCTAGGTTCGCTGCGCCTTCGATCTGGTAGGCTGCTGATGCGCTGCCCCATAAGAAGTTCTCTTGAAATGCCATAACTACCCCGATTAACCCTTTTTCATGTAATTGTTTTCTGCTGCCGATAATATTAAAACCATATGGTTTTGTAATTGTTATTAGCTCAAAACAAGATCTAGATCGGATTATTTTCTGTTTTGTTGAAATATTGAACGGATAAACTATAGGTTTATGTCGTATTGCTTGAGTCTGGCTGTAATAGAAAGTAATCTCAGTTGCACTTAATGTAGACATCAATTGTTATGGAAAGCGAGTAAACGAAATGGTCAAGTATCAGGGCATTTATAGTGAAATGAAGCAGCGCATTTTATCGGGGTACTATAGTGATTCCGATAAGCTCCCTGATGGCAAAGCTTTGGCTCAAGAGTTTGAATGCAGTGAGATAACGCTCAAGAAAGCACTGGATTTTCTTGTCAAAGAGGGGCTGGTAGTACGTAAGCGTGGTTCGGGGTCATTTGTAAAACAACGTTCAAATGCGGTGTCGCAATCCCATCTGCTCGGAACTAAAAAAAGAGCAGAGGATCGCGGACAAGTCGTGAATACTCGAGTTGTTACCTTCAAACTGATTGAAGCGACAGAAGACATAGCAGCGAAACTAAAATGTTCGGTTGGCGACGAGGTTTACAGCATTACGCGCGTTAGGATCTTAGACGGTGTTCCAACGATTATTGAGTACATCTATTTGTCCAAAACAGTGGTTCCAAACTTGTCTATTGAACACGTTAAATCATCGATTTATGGCTACCTCAGCGAGTACCTAAACCAAACCGTTCACAGTGCGAATCTCAAGATAACGGTGGGGCATGCAACCTCTACAGAGGGAGAGTATCTAAACACACCAATTGGTGAGCATCTTGTTTGTGTCGCTCAGAATGCTTATCTGGATAATGGTCAACTGTTTGAGTATTCAGTGGCTAAACATTTGTGTGAGTCGTTCGAGTTCTCTACAACCTATGTAAAAAGCGAAACTCAGCTTTAACAACAGAGACTTAATTTCACTCGATTTCAGTGTCTCATTATTGAGACACTCCTGTCCCTCTAAACGTGGTGACTACAACTAAACTGTAAGGAGTAGTCGTTTAGTTTATTCAGGAGGACTCTTTGACTGGCTTAAGTGGGGTCAGCAAAGCCATTGATATTACTAATAAACGGATTTCTCAATATGCAGCCAGTGACAGTGAAATACTGATTCAAGGAGAGACTGGTGTAGGTAAAAGTCGCTGTGCTAAGCTAATTCATCAATTATCTCTGCGCTCTAAAGGACCTTTCGTCGAAATCAACTGTGGTTCGATTCCTCGCTCATTGATCGAATCTGAGTTGTTTGGACATGAAAAAGGGGCCTTCACTGGCGCTGTCAAAAATCATGTCGGTTTTATTAAGCGGGCAAACACGGGTACGCTCTTCCTTGATGAAATTGGCGATATGCCGCTGGAAGTTCAAGGGCATTTACTTCACTTTTTGGAATCTAAAGAGGTACACAGTCTCGGATCAGACTGTAATGACATTGTCGATTGTCGTGTTATTGCTGCGACAAATGAAGCGCTCGATGCCCTAATGGCCAATGGGGATTTTAGACAAGATCTGTTCTATCGTTTGAACGTCCTTCCTCTGACGATACCCTCCTTAAGGGAGCGGACAAGCGACATTGAGATCCTCGCTAATTCGTTTCTAGAGCAAGAACTGCTCAAATCTGGACGAGAAGCGCTTACCCTATCGGACGCCAGTATTACCGTCTTAAAGCATCATCCTTGGCCTGGCAATATTCGGGAGTTGAAGAATGTCATCAAAAGAGCAGTGGTGTTAGCCACAGGCAGTGTCATCGAACCAGAAGCGTTAGGCATCGATATGGTGTGTGACTTTCGAACTGTTCATCATAACCAACTCGCATCAAAACACATAGAGAAGGTCATTAGAGATCACAAATACAATATGACCGCATCGGCAAGGTATCTTAATATCTCCCGTCCTACGCTGTATCGTTTAATCAAAAAGCACAAGTTAGAGCTGGATAGCTAGAACGAGGTCACCATTCGCGATGTCACTAGCAGCATACGTCGTTACAGACTGTAACGCGCACTGTAAAGGCAAACTGCTCAACTATCAAAATGTTAACATTTAAAGCTGTCCGCCCTGTATTTCAAATCTAATAAAATCAGTTAGTTAACTATGGTATAGGATTTGCTGTTGTAGTAGTTCAATCAGAACTCGTAAGGAG
The DNA here is from genome assembly GCF_059725495.1 of Vibrio sp. KUL80. Taxonomy (NCBI): domain Bacteria; kingdom Pseudomonadati; phylum Pseudomonadota; class Gammaproteobacteria; order Vibrionales; family Vibrionaceae; genus Vibrio; species Vibrio sp. KUL80. The sequence goes on along the minus strand of NZ_AP045842.1, from coordinate 479,477 downwards.
TAACGAATGAACTCTCAGCGAACTAGTACTCACACTCAGCGGCTGTGTTTTTCGTTTGTGTTGGCATCTTCGCTTGCGCTATCAGGAAACGCGGTTGCCAAACTTGATGATGCCATTTTTACGACAACTCCCGGAGGCGAGATCGTCAATGAGAATGTGCGTTATGAATCCAAACTGGAAGTTTTTTTAGATGGCGGTCCGGGTCCCAATGCACCGGGCAGTGCTGCTGCGCTTCCGGCGGGTTACTACTATTTTCAGGTCACGAATCCTTCGGGTAAGTGTTTACTGTCCAGCATTGAGCCTGATGCTGGTGTTAATGGGGGGACCTGTTATGAAACAGTAAAAGGAAAAGGTGGACCCAAAAACGCAGTGACATTTGAAGCTGAGCCTCTTGAGTGTCGTCTGTTCTACTTCGATGGTGAGGATGGTATCACGCTCACCAATCCGACTTACACCGTAACACAGAAAGTAAAAAGGCAATGGGTTGAGCAAGAGATACCCTGTTCACATGTCTTAGGCAGCGAGTATATTGCTGAGAATGGTGGTGAACTTGCCGAAGGCGATACCATTCAGCTTTATCCGTTTGCTAATACCCCGAATGCGGGTGGCGTCTACAAAGCTTGGGTGTCTACCTACGAGAGTGTCTATGATGCTTGTAATGGTGATGTCGATAATGGTGCAACCGGTGAAAACTGTGACGGTGTGTTTGGGTTTGTGCCGCGATTCTCCAAAACCGACAACTTTAAAGTTCGCCTTGGTGATCGAGATATACCAGTTACATACGACATTGCCTTGCGATCTTTCCACGATAAGAACCTGAACTGCCAATATGACCCAGATTACAACAACCCCGCCAATGGCGACGAGCTGATTGAAAACTGGGACTTTGGTGTGACTGACCCGTTCGCGAGTCGAACTATTTTCCGCACTACGGGCTCAGAGGCGCTACCCATTACGTTTAGTGTCTTAGAGCAGGAAATGCTTGCGTGGTCGGTGGATCATTTTATGTGGTTTGCGAGCGTCAATGGCGTCACTCCTCTTAATGCGAACTTCACGCACTTTACGACCTTTGCAGAGCTTCGTAACTTCGCGCCACGTCATAACGATGGGGCATTGCGACTTGGGTTCATGTCCCCGCTTGCATGTGACCAAGGTGAGGGTGCCGCTGTGATCAGTCGAGATTCTGGAGAACAAACGGATGATGGCTTTACGCCAACAGACTTTGCCGATCCTGTTCAGGGTAAAAAAGGCGAAGATCCGGATCCTGTGCTTGTCGTCGCGTTTGGTAGTATCGGTATTGCTGATATCAGCGTGTGTAAAGTGTTTGACCGCAACAAAAATGGCATGAAAGACGATGGCGAACGATACATTCCAAACTGGCCAGTGAAGCTGACAGTACCACTGAGTGTGCCATTGCCAGACGATATCAACCCAGTAGCGACTCGAGATCTATGGACTGAACTTGTCGCCATCTTTGGTAACGATATTAGTGGTATGTACAACCGAGTTATCAGCAAAAATACCGGAGACAACGGGTGTGCAGTCTTCAGAGCCTTGGTTCCTAATATTCGAGGTGACTTAGCGCCTTACGAAGTCAGTGAGAGCTTGAGTCAATCACCGGGGTGGGGTAATACGACGACCGATAAAGTCGAGTTTGATGTTCGATCTGTACTCACTTACGTAAACAGTTTGCCTGTTATTGATGGTGAAGTGGTGAACCGTACCGACGGCAAAACCGGTGATACATTTATGTTCCATAACACCTGCGACGTTCTAGTCAACTTTGATACTAAAGGGTACTGGCATAATAAAAACGGGTTATCTGAACTGGATGAAACAGATAAGGCATACGTAAACAGTCTTGCACCCTACAGTTCACCATCCGCCTACTTTGGCGCAGGTGACGAGCCATTCAACGGACTGTTCCAAGGCGGCGCGCCCGTTGCAGCGGCCTTTAGTGGTGATAGCGTGATATGGGAAGCGGGTACGTGGCAGTCTGAGGTGTCGCACTTCCTAGTTGATAGCAATGGCAATGCTGAAGAAAACATGCATAAAGAACAGCTCGCTCAACAATTGCTCGCGTTTATCTTCAACACACGTCACCGTCCAGGGACGGATGGGTTGTCCGGCTCAGCTTCGATTGAGGTCAATGGCACTTGGATGACCATTGATGAGATCATTTCACTGGCGGTAGCAACATGGTCGTCAAACGATGTCTCTGCCATCATCTCGCTTGCAGCAACAATCGATGGCTTCAACAACAATGATGCGCTACCAGTAGCGCCTCAAAGCTACACCGATTGTCTCGCGCCTTTCTAAGGATTGTGTGTCATTTGTCGATTAAGCCAACTCTTGCGGTTGGCTTTTTTATGACCACATTGAGACCTCGCAGTGTGCGCTTGCGGTCAAAATCTGGGGATGTTCTACGCTTTACAGTGCGATAACTATAATCCGATCAAGGAAGCACTATGAGCAAACCAATCATTGCCAATAACATCCCGGTCAAGGTTGAGCTGACCGAAGGTCAAGATTATTACTTCTGTACATGTGGCCGTTCCAAAAACCAACCTTATTGTGACGGCTCTCATGCCGGTACTGACTTTAAACCGAAAAACTTCAAGGCCGAGTCAACGGGTGACGCCTATCTGTGCCGATGCAAGCATTCTGCAAATCTTCCCTATTGCGATGGCACACATAAAAACTTTTCGGATGACATGGTGGGTAAAGAAGGACCGGGTATTTCGAGTGCTGCCGATGCCGCGCCGGTAGCAACCCAAACCAAAGAAGAGCCTACCGTTGAGTTCATTCATCAGCTCGCTCGTGAAGGACTATCAAAGCTGGGGCATCATGGTCCTATGACTTCGATGGGTGTGCCACGACATCTATTGCCGCATTGGGATGATCTTCAAATCATGGTGGCGCAAATGGCGACAAAGCCCCTGCTGGAAGATGTCGCAGTAGGTACAGAACTTGTGATTGGTCCACAAGCTAAGAAGCCGCTCAAGCTGAAAATTCCTTTGTTCGTCTCTGACATGAGTTTCGGTGCGTTATCTGAAGAGGCCAAAGTCTCACTGGCAACGGGGGCTGAGCTTGCGGGGACTGGGATTTGTTCTGGTGAAGGAGGTATGCTTCCTGAGGAGCAAGCCGCGAACTCACGCTACTTTTACGAGCTAGCCAGTGCAGGCTTTGGCTACGATGAAGAAAAATTGAAATCGGTTCAAGCGTTCCACTTTAAAGGCGGGCAGGGTGCAAAAACAGGAACAGGCGGTCACCTTCCCGGCAACAAGAATATCGGGAAAATATCTGAGGTTCGCGGTATTCCGGAAGGCGAGGCGGCAATATCGCCACCTACCTTTAAAGATCTCCATACAGTGGAAGACTTTAAAAAATTTGCAGATAGAGTACGGGAGGTTACCGGGGGCATTCCTATCGGCTTTAAGCTAAGCGCAAACCATATTGAGGAAGACATACAATTTGCATTGGATGCGAGTGCTGATTACATCATTCTCGACGGTAGAGGAGGCGGTACGGGGGCTGCGCCTGAAATGTTCAGGGATCACATTAGCGTGCCAACGATTCCTGCGCTGGCAAGAGCTCGTCGCTATCTAGATAAGCAAGGTATGAGCGGTAAAGTAACGCTCATCATCACAGGTGGATTGCGAGTACCAATGGACTTTGTGAAAGCGATGGCATTAGGCGCTGATGGTGTGGCGATTTCTAACAGTGCGATGCAATCCATCGGTTGCGTCGCCGCTCGAATGTGCAATACCAACAATTGCCCTGCTGGCATCGCAACACAAAAGGCCGATCTAAGGCAGCGACTAAACGTCGACAAAGCCTCTCACCAGCTAAAGAACTTCTTTGAAGCCTCGGTTTCGTTAATGCAGGTAATGGCGAGGGCGTGTGGTCATAATGAACTCGGTCAATTCAATAAGAAAGATTTGGCGACATGGAATCGGGAAATGGCACATTTATCTGGGGTCAAATACTCAGGTTTTGAGTAGGCGTCCATCTATTGACGGTATAACGTGGAGCTCGTAGTGATAACCGCGTCCTTTTGGTCGCGGTTTTTTCTATTTGCTGTTGACCTGTCTACAGCTTTATAGTTTACAGTGCCAACCATCAATCGAAGAGGACGTTGTGGTGTATCGGATATCAGAGTTAGCCGCAGAAGTGGGGTTGTCGAGAACAGCGCTGCTTTATTATGAAAAACAGAACCTTATTAGCGGGAAACGTTTATCCAATGGTTACCGAGTCTACAGCGATAAAGACCTGCAACGTGTCCGATTGATCCAACAACTGCAAGCTGGTGGTTTGACTCTGAAAGAGTGTAAAGCGTGTTTGGAGGCGAAAGTCGACCGAGCATTGTTACAGCAACGCTTGCAAGTATTGGATGATGAGATTGAGCAGAAGCAGCGCTCGCGTGATCTGTTAGCCGCTATGTTGGGAGAAGGTGATCTTAAAGCATGGCATGAAGGGCTAGATAAGTTAGCGCCAGATGCCCATCTCGAATGGTTAATTAATCAGGGCTTTAGTGAAAAAGATGCCCTGAGATTGAAATGGTTATCAAAAGACATGAACGAACACGAACTTTATATGGCTGACTTTATGACGGTATTCGAAACGCTTGAACGTTGGGGACCGGGAAGTGAGCAAGAAACACAAAAGGCACTACACGCAGTACCAAAAGAGCCCAAAAACCTGCTTGAAGTTGGTTGTGGAAAAGGACTGGCAACCAAAGTGCTAGCAGAAAACAGTAATGCAACTATTACTGCAATCGACAATGAGCAGTCAGCGTTGGATCGACTTACCGAGCGTTTCCAACAACTTGGTTTAGCTGAAAGGCTTAATACCGTTGCTGCAAGTATGACTGAGCTACCTTTTGAAAAGAAGAGCTTTGATCTTATTTGGGCAGAGGGCAGTGCCTACATCATGGGAGTAGAGAAAGCTCTATCACAATGGAAGCCTTTCTTAACGGACCACGGATACATTATGTTGAGTGACATGGTTTGGAAGACATCGACACCAAGTGAAGCGTCCGTGGAGTTTTGGAATCAAGAGTATCCAGATATCCAACAGGTAGAAACGCGCCTTGAGCAGATTAAAAATGCGGGCTACGTCGTTGTTGACCACTTTCCGATGAGCCGTGAAGCTTGGATGAACTACTACGGACCACTGGGTGAACGAGTCAAAGAGCTTGAACCAGAGATGTCTGAAAAGGCTGCATGGAAAGACATCAAGCATGAGGTAGAGATCTGCACTCAATTTGCTGAAGAGTTTGGTTACCATATGTTTATCGTTCAAAAGCAGTAACAATAAGGTTACTCGTCGATTTAAAGAGCCCACTAAACAGTGGGCTCTATAATTACTATGCCGCATCAGTTGCCCTCTATTATTCCAAAATGTTATGTAAATCATAATATCTGATAATTTCACGTACTTTCCCTTTTGTCGTAATCTAGCGCCAGTTGGAAATCACCATTTCGCTTATGTGGTTAACTCAACGGTTTAAAAGTGAGTGTCTGCATAAGATTCAGGCGAGGGTTAATATGAAAGTTTTGCACACAATGATTCGCGTAGTGGACCTAGATAAGTCCATTAAATTCTACTCAGAAGTTCTTGGTATGAAGGTATTAGACCGCTTCGAGAATGAAGAGTATCGCTATTCACTAGTCTTCGTCGGCTACGAGGGTCAAGATGCAGGTTCTACCATCGAGCTGACTTACAACTGGGACACAGACCAGTATGATCAAGGCAATGCATGGGGACACATTGCGATTGGTTGTGATGATATTTATGCGGCATGTGAGCGCATTGAACAACTTGGTGGCAACATCACTCGTGCACCGGGTCCAATGAAAGGCGGCGAAACTCACATCGCGTTTGTAAAAGATCCTGATGGTTACTCTATTGAGCTAATTCAATCGAGCAAATAATAGAGAACATATAGAGGTTTATGATTATGACAGATTCAATGTTTCAACCAATTCAATTGGGTTCACTTACTCTTAAAAACCGTATCGTGATGCCACCTATGACTCGCTCTCGCGCGTCACAGCCGGGTAACGCAGCGAACGATATGATGGCTGAGTACTACGCACAGCGCGCCTCAGCAGGTCTTATCGTTGCTGAAGGCACACAAATCTCTCCAATGGGTCAAGGTTACGCTTGGACGCCGGGTATCTACTCTCAAGAGCAGATTGCTGGCTGGAAAAAAGTGACTGACGCAGTACACGCAAAAGACGGCGCTATCTTCGCTCAGCTTTGGCACGTAGGTCGTGTTACGCACCCTGATAACATTGGTGGTGAACAGCCTATCTCTTCCTCTGCAATAAAAGCAGAGAATGTGAAAGTTTTCGTCGACAATGGCACTAACGAGCCGGGTTTCGTAGACGTGGTTGAACCTCGCGCAATGACAAAACAAGACATCAAAGATGTGGTCGAGCAATACCGCCAAGCAGCACTAAACGCTGTTGAAGCAGGTTTCGACGGTATCGAGTTGCACGGTGCAAACGGCTACCTAATCAACCAGTTTATCGACTCTGAGGCGAATAACCGTGATGACGAATATGGTGGTTCTATTGAAAATCGTCTACGTTTCCTAGACGAAGTAGTTGCTGCTGTTGTTGATGCCATTGGTGCAGATAAAGTGGGTGTTCGCCTAGCGCCATTTACTTCGCTAAACGGCACTGTCGATAAGACACCTGTTGAGACCTATACTGCGGCTGCACGTGTACTTAACAAACATAACGTAGTGTACATGCACATTGCAGAAGTAGATTGGGATGACGCACCTGACACACCGGCTGAGTTCAAAACAGCAGTACGTGAAGCGTATCAAGGTACCATCATTTACGCTGGTCGCTATAACCAAGAGAAAGCAGAACAGGCTCTGGCTGGTGGACTTGCTGACATGGTTGGCTTCGGTCGTCCATTTATCTCAAACCCAGACTTACCAAATCGTATCAAGCACGGCTACCCGCTAGCTGAGCACAATCCAAACACCTTGTTTGGCGGTAACGAAGTCGGTCTGCTTGACTACCCAGAGTACCAAGCATAAGTATACAAGCCCGAGGCTAGGGGGCTTCCCATTTAGGGAATGACGCCTTGGGCTTGTCTCCCGCTCCCTATTATCCTTGTTCCTTCTACTATCCCTATCCCTTTCTTATTTATTCGCTTCCAAAGTGACTATTCGTAGTCGATCGCTTACAATCTCGACAACTTCCTCAACCCTTTCCAGTACGATGAGCTTTGTTGAACTTCAAGACAAACTGGCGACCTTCACCGCTTTAGAACAAGTGTTTGACTACTTTGAGGTTGAATACGATCGCAAGTTTCTTGATGAATATCGCCTGCCGCTTTTAAAGCGTTTCAACGGCTATCTTTTGATGCAAAAACCGGAAGACTGGTTTGCAGCGAGAAGGGTGCTTAGAAATGCGTATTGTAAGATCCAAAGAGGTCGATTAGATTCTGCAACACGTTCTGCCTGTAGAGGATGTACGTCTTGTATTCGACGTTAAAAATCGAAACTTAGACTCAGTCAACATGGCTATAAAAAGAAAGTGTGACGACAAAGTTCGAAAATCACTTTTGGAAAAAAGCTTCTTGTTGATTCCAACCCCTCCGCTCGCCAGGTATTCTTCATCCTCACGAAAGCGAGGATCTCCTACCGCGTGTAGGTAACTGAAAATATTCGACTAAGTCACGTCATTCAACTTTTCAACGCGCTGAATGAGATCCCCCTTTTTCAAGGGGATGAGGGTGATTTTTGGTATGGTTTGCAATGATGAGATTATTTATTGAAAAACTCTGCGACAGCATTTGATGAGAGCGTGACTGCCTCAGGCTTATAGTAAAAATCGACGTGACTAAATTCAGCAAGTGCCGTAACTTCATGCTCATTCGTTAGCTTTTCAATAAACGCCGTTGAGCAGATTGCGGTTGGAGCATCTTGCCCGTAAACAATGAGTGTTGGCTGTACAATTTTATCCGCATAATGTTCACACAAAGAGAACAGAGACTGCATTGGTTGATCTGCTATATGCATATTAGTGTAGTTTTCTACCGCCACAGGGCCTCGGAAACCATCACGACCATAGTAATCATAACTTTCGCCAGCCATTGCTGGGTATGCAGTTTCACCTACAAACTCCTCTCTCGACTGTTCATCATTAAGGCCAAAAGGTGCGACGTAATCTGGCTTACTCGTTTCAAACATTTGTTGCTTTGAAGCGTTCGCTGCGGTAATCATTTGATGAGCCATAGCTTTATCAGTCCATTGGAATGCGTCTGCCGCCATCATGCCTGAGATGAGCGCCATCTTTTTGATTCGATGATCTGTCACTGAAGCTGAAGCCATAATGGAACCACCCTGACAGATTCCCAGGCCGTAAACTTCTTCGACGTACGGTAGCCCGCTCAAGAAAGAAACCGCATCCCACGTATTTTCAATAAGGCGGAACATATAGCGAGATTGCATGTATTCGCCCGGCAATGCTGGTGAGTCCCCCATACCTAAATAGTCGAAAGCCAAGAAGATGAAACCGCGCTCAGCCATTTCTGGGCCGTAAGTAGCAAGTACCTGCTCTTTTACTTGTGGGAACGGGCTTGCTCCTAGAATTGCTTTGTACTTTTTGTTTTCGTCAAAACCTTCTGGCAGGTATAAGTTGCCAGCGAGGTTCACACCAAATGATTTAAAAGTTACTTGTTTCGTTTTCATTGTTCTACCTTTTGTTTCTGATTTTATTGGAATAATTGAGCTAATCATTCTTGATTAATCATCGAACACTGGAATCAATTCTAGTGTTGTCGCTTCATGTTTTTTTCTATCGAACGTTAAGCGCATAATTGGGTAAATGAGACCTAATAGTTTTCGATAGGCTTGATTAACGCTTGGTATCATCGCATGCAAATCTTCTGGCACCTTGCCATTAATCTGCACTACTAAGTCACCAATTTTCATCGCTCCATTTGGCAGATCGTCATTCTTTGGATTATTGATGAAAGCGTCGTACCAGCTGCGTTTACCGAACTTGTATTGTCTAATGAAAAAGCGACCTTGGGTCTGAACAATGGTGATATCAATAAAGTGGTGATCACCACATCGGATTTGATGAACTTTTTGTCCATCGACAGCTTGAATGAGCTGAGTCAACTTTGCGCTTTTCGCCACCATGATTTTTACTCCTAGAGTCACTACAACGTTTCAATACAGGTATATTAGGCGTTGTAGCTAATGCGGTCAGTGCACAAATCTGCGGAATTTGTATACAAAAAAACGATAAGCCCAAATAAATCCAAGTTATTCATAAATGAGGTCGCTGTGTTATTTGGGTATGAAGACCAAAACTCTTTTTATCGTGCTTTAAACAGCTCGAAGGTGACACCCCATCGAGTTGGCGAGAATCCCACTTTTCCTTCAAATAAACTTGTTTGCCTAGAATGACTTCTTTAAGACAATGCAGCCTTATGGTAAACCACGAGGCTGCATTGATAGATTGATTGTGGTTATTGGGTTGTCATCACATCGAACATGGTGTTTTCAAGCTCTTGGTAGTAAGGGTTCCACGTTAATCTAGCATGCACCTTACCTTCTTCTTCATAACCCCAAGCAGACCACCATACCTCGCCGCCTTGCTCGCAATATGCTGTCGCCTTACTATCCATACTATTCATACACATTCTATAATCCGAGTCTTGACCATAGTGAGGATTGGCTGGTGAAAATAACGGGCTCATATGTGAGGCGGTACTGATTCTAAGATCTTCTAGCTTCATACTAGAAACCTTAACCGTCTCTTCCTCAACACTAGATTCGCCGTACCAAAGCAATTGATTTTTAGGGTGGGTAAATCTTTGTTGATAATAATTACTTACTGCTTCAGGATCGATAATGCTGTCTGCTTCACTCAACACAACCAACGTAGGTACCCCTACTTTATTCTCTTTCAATAGGTCTCTTAGCTTTTGCGCGCTTTGGGAATAGGCTATCGCGCCATTAAGCGGTGCTGAGTTGTAGCGAGCAAAATTGTCCTCTTGAGTGATGTAGCCATCAAAAAAGACAGAAGCGAGTGGCGCTAGCTTTTCAAGGTATGGCGTCTTAGATTGAAAGCCTGGTGAAAACAATAACAGACCATCAATATCCCCTTCCTCGATAGCGTGAATTGTAACGAGATTTCCGCCAGTAGAGAAACCACCTAACCAGACTTCATCATATTCTTGCTTGAGTAAACCAGCGTAGTGATCAACAACGGTTTGCCAATCTTTGTAGCTAGGCAGCATTAGGTCCTCTGGCTTGCTTCCGTGTCCAGGAAGTAGAAGTGTCTGAACGTAAAAACCTTGCTGTTGTAGGGATGGTCCAATGTCTGAGAAGCTGTAAGGCGAATCCCCTAAACCATGCACTAGCAAAATAGCTTTGTCTGTTTTCTGTTTTGGAGACAGTTCAAACGGCATATTCATCGCTACTTCTTTATCTTGCTCTTCACTGATGTAAGCTCGATTCTCTGCTAGCCATTCTTGCGTTACGGCTAAATAGTGTTCAAATGAGGGTTGAATATAGTCGTAATAATCTGGAGATTGATTAAGGGCCTTCGGAGCACTTGAAACGCAACCTATTAGTGAAAATACCAAACTAAGTAACAATAATTTAAAAAGGTTTGCTCGCATGTTCTCTATACCCTCATTTGTCATCAATGAATCTTCCGGGGAAGGAATATGGGCATAATACGTTGGAGAGTGCATTCTGGCAGTGCACAAAATTACCGGAGTTGTATACAAAATCCCGAAATTGTTGCCTTCGTTATTTTGTATACACATTACGGCGTTTTGTGCACTGCGTAATCAATCAAGCTTAATCATAATAATCCCAACTTAAGCACATACGTTGCTTTTGAAACTTGGAGAACGACACATGAATAAGCGTACAGAGTTGGTTTTAGAAAATATCATTGCTGGTAAAAACGAAGTTAAGTTCATCTCAACTACAATGGGTGGCGAGCTGAGGCTTGCTGGTCTACTGTTTACTCCTGCCGATTTTGATTCTTCAAAGCAATACCCAACAGTTGTGCTGACAGGCGCATTTAACCAAGTTAAAGAGCAAACATGCTCAATCTATGCCCAAAAACTGGCAGAGCAAGGCTACATCCGTCATTCCGCAGCCAATTTCAGAATTAAAATAATGTGATCCAGTGATCATTTACAACGGTTAGTGCGATAGGCCTCTTGACCGCGATCCCCAGTTTTGATCTATTACTGTTATTTAACGGTCACTTATTATGTCTGCTGTTCAACCTGTCATTAAACGCCTGGACCACTTAGGGCTAATCGCTGCTTTCTGTCATGAAGTCGGTTTACCAGGCATTATTGATCGCATCATTCCCAAGTACTCGGATCACAACGTCTCACATGGCGATGCAGTCTTAGCTATGATTCTGAATGGTCTTGGCTTTCACAGTAGAACGCTGCATATGTTCTCTGACTTCTTCGAGACGAAGCCTGTTGCCAAGTTACTCGCTAAAGACATTGAAGCGCACCATTTAACTGACGATGTACTCGGACGCACGTTAGATGCTTTATATGAAGCAGATGTGTCCGCAGTTTATCAAGCGATTGCAGAGCATGTCGTTGATAAGCTTGGACTTAAAACAGACTCTGTCCACCTCGATATCACGAGTTTTCATGTCGATGGTGAATACGCCCAAAACGAAGATCTTAATGCCATCAAACTGGTAAAAGGCTACAGCCGAGACCACCGTCCAGAGCTAAATCAAGTGGTTCTTGAACTGATTTGTGAAAATCAAGCAGGCCTACCTGTTTACATGCAAGCGCTCAGTGGCAACACCAATGACGCTAAGGCATTTTCAGAGGTCACTAAACGGCATATTCATTGCCTTAAGGCTGCTCAAAACAGTCGCTACTTCATCGCCGATGCCGCTCTATACACCGAGGAAAGCATTCGTTCACTGGATGAGCAACAACAGAAGTTTATTACGCGTGTTCCAATGACCATTAAGTCGGCCAAAGAAGCCTTAATGAACCTTGAACTAAAGCAGTTGAGTCCTATCGGTAATGGTTACTCGGGTTGTTGGATTGACGCTGACTATGGCTCAGTATCTCAGAAATGGCTGTTGGTTCATAGTGAACAAGCAACCAAACGAGAAGAGGCAACGTTCTATAAGAACTTAGATAAAAATATCACCAAAGAGCTGAAAGTACTGGGACAACTAATGAAAAAGAAGTTTGCTTGCGCAGTGGATGCCGAGCAAGCAATGAGCGACTTCGTCAGCCAGTGTCATTTGCTTGGCTTTGCGCAACCAACCATCGTTAAAGAGCCAATCTATTCAGGTCGCGGTCGGCCGAAGAAAGGCGCAAAGCCAGCGGGTTACCATTATGTTATAGATGCTACGCCTTATACCGATCTAGAAAGAGTGAAGCTGGCCAAGCTTAAAGCAGGTATGTTTATTCTCGCAACCAACGATACTGACTGCGCCGATCTAACAATGGCTGAGTTGCTTGAGCATTACAAGTCACAGCAAAAGGTAGAGCGCGGATTTCGCTTCTTGAAAAGCCCTGAGTTCCTAACATCATCAATTTTCCTGAAGAAACCTCAGCGAATTGAGGCACTGTTGATGATCATGACGCTTAGCCTACTCGTTTACGCAAGCTTAGAGCACAAAATCCGAGAGAGTCTCACTAAGACCGAAGAGTTCTTTCCTAGCATGGTGAAGAACAAAACGACAACCAAACCGACGGCTCGTTGGGTATTCTTAAAATTCGAAGGTATCGACACACTCGAGTTTGGCGGTCAAAACTTCATCACGGGCATTCAAGAGCATCAGATTCGGCTGCTCAAGCTTCTTGGCGCACTGTATGAAGCGGTTTATTCCTAAATTGGCTGCGGAATATCGGCTACATCGCCCTTTGTTTTGACCACCAAGGTTACGGTGAGAGTGAAGGCTACATTCGTAACTATGAATACGCACCAGCTAAAATCGAAGCTATTCATGATGCTATCAGCTTCTTGTGCATGCAAAAGTTTGTCGATACTGAAAACCTATTCGGTATGGGCATCTGTGCGGGTGGCTCTCATATGGCGTATACCGCTCTGACTGATAAGCGTCTTAAGAAGATTGCCCTAGTGGGTGGGATGCTAGTGAACACCGTGGTGCATTTTACGGCGAATGGCAAAAAGAAATCGCAACAGATGCTAGAGGCAGCGTCGCAAGCTCGTCAGAAAGCTTATGAGACAGGTGACGTAATCGCTTTTGATGCGCTAGGAATGGATGACGGCACTGCAAAAAACTCTAAAATCACCGACCAAAAAGAAGGCTATGATTACTATATGACTGAGCGTGCGGGTGCACAAACTTACCCAACCTACAGTCATAAAACGCCTGAATTTTTCATGCTAGATAACGCGCGCTATTCAGCAAGAGCGATCGCAAGGTTCTTAACCACGCCAACAATCACGATTCATGGTTCAAAGGCGAGCACTAAGGTTTTTTCATGCTTGTTTCATTGGGCTAAAAAAGGACCGAAAAAGCGCGTATCGATAAAAGGTGCTACCCATGTTGATCTATACGATAAAGACCAATATGTTGACCAAGCAATCAAAGCGGCAGCGGACTATTTTCAGGCATAATTTGTTATGACAACTGTTTTTAAAAACATGGGCTATGGACCACTGAATGAGGCTGAGCAATGAAACAATTTCACTTCGAAACCATTAGAGAACAAAATGAAGCCCTTGGTTTACGTCCGCCTGAGCACCCTTTAATTGATGTAATGAAGATGAGTTCAAGCAGTGAAGACAATCAGCTAAGTTGCGGTGAGGAGATTTCACTGGTAACGAGTTTCTATTCGATTTCGCTCAAACATATCATCTCAGGTGAACTCTTGTATGGGCGCACAAAGTACGATTGTTCAAATGGCACCATGCTCTTTCTTGCGCCCAACCAAGAGATGACCGCTAGTGGTATTAAGATCGACTCTATTGCTCGAACCATCTGTTTTCACCCTGATTACATCCGAGGGCATAAGCTGCAAGAAGAGTTAAAGCAGTATCAGTTCTTCAATTATTCAGTGAACGAAGCGCTTCACCTTTCACCGAAAGAAGAGCAGCACATGGCGATGATGTTTGATGCGCTAGAGGTTGAAACTAGCAATAGCTTAGATGCTTTTAGTAAAGATTTGATCTTGTCGCAAATCAGCACCTTATTGATGTACGCAAACCGCTACTACCACCGTCAGTTCTTGATGCGTAAAGAAGCCGACACCTCAGTTCATGATCAGTTTAACGCGCTTTTGGAAACTCGCTTACAGGCAGTGATTGAAGAGTCTGCGCCAATTCCTGAAGTAGAAGAACTGGCTGAAAGGATGAATATGACCAGTCGTTATTTGAGTGATGCCCTGAAAGCAGAGACAGGAAAAACGACCAAAGACTGGATTCATTATGCGTTGATTGATAAGGCGAAAGACCGCTTGCTTTCTAGCAAGGATTCTGTAGCCACCATTGCCTACTCACTTGGTTTTGAATACCCACAGTATTTCTCTAGGTTGTTTAAAAATAAAGTTGGTATGACGCCTTCTGAGTATCGAACTGAAAATATTCGTCACTGATTAAGAGGGGATTCATTGTCAGTTCCAATCGCAGACATATTGGTTTCAAACTCATTTCGAGGCAGTTCTGAGTTACGTTGATCTACCCCGCCAGCACAGGTCTGGACATAAATGCTCTGCATCCATTCATTTCTAACGTACCCCATATAACCGTCATTCACACGAAAGTGAGGATCTTCTATAGAGTGTAGATGACTGAAAGTATTCAACTAAGTCGCATAAATCAACTCCGCGACGCGCTGAATGAGATCCCCTTTTTCAAGGGGATGACGATGATTTTGGTATGGCTTGAAACACCAAAAAGGCCCACACTCTAATAACTATCTCTAGTTAAAAGCGTGTGAGCCTTTTCGTTTTAGACTACTTGTAGATTATTTATCGTCGACGTTAACAAACATCATAGTCAGAGCAAATGCCAGAGCAAATACACCCACAACACCAAGTACCGCTTGAATGAAGTTCTGTGTGCCGCTTGCTAGGTAAGCAGGAAGACTAAATACAGACGATAGAATGTAGCTTGTTAGGTGAGTATCAATCGTAACAGAGATTGCGCCGACAACACCTGCCGCCAAGCTCGCAGTAAACAGTGCCTTTGTGTACTTAGTTAGAACACCGAATAGAGCTGGTTCAGTGATACCTAGAATCGCTGTGATACCAGAGCCTACTGTTACTGACGACTCTTCTTTAGAAACGTGCTTACGCTGTTTGTACCACACGGCCATAGTTGCACCAGCGATGGCTAGGTTGCCAAGACACATGATTGGCATCAGTAGATCTTTTCCGTACAAAGCAAAGTTGTTCAAGCTGATTGGCGTCATGCTGTGGTGGATACCAAACACGATAGTAATTGGGCGTGTCAAACCGAACACGAAGCCAGTTAGCGTTGGTGAAATTTCAAGAAGTGAGCTCACGACCCAACCTGCACCGTTGCTTAGCCACATACCCGCTGGAGCAACCAAAGATAGGACGATTGTTGATGTTACGGTGAATGCGAGCAGTGGTGTGAATACCGGTTTTGCTGGCGATGGTACAAATCGGTCGACAAATGGAGTCACCTTAGAGAGTACCCAAACTGCTAGGATGGCCGGAACGATAGCACCGCCGTAGTTCAGCAGCTCTACAGGAATCACGCCCATTACGGTGAGTTCAGGTGCTGCGCCAGCATCTTTAAGTAGTGCTGCTTTTTCAACCAGCTTTGGTGCCAGCATCGCTGATGACACGGCTAGAGCGATGTACTCGTTAACTTTAAACACCTTGGCTGCAGAGAAAGAAACCAGCATAGGTAGGAAAAAGAATACGGCAGTAGAGATTGAACGGAAGAAATAGACCGTATCGGATGATTCTGAAATCACATTGGTTGCGATAAGACCAGACAGCAGTCCCATTAACATACCGGCACCAGCGATGGCTGGTACTACTGGCCCGAAAATACCCGCGACTACGCGCATTGCACTTTGGAACAGCTTACCTTTTTCGACTTCGAGAGTTGGCTCTTCGGTACTCGTGCTGACACCAGAGAGTGCGTTGTACCATTTTTCCACATCGACCCCGATGACAACTTGAGTTTGTCCTTGTGCAAGAACTACACCTCGCACGTCAGGGATTTTCTCAAGGGCATCTTTTTTTGCCAATGACTCGTCCGCAAGCTTAAAGCGCAGGCGCGTCATACAGTGGGTAATGTTTACGATGTTGCTCTCACCACCAAGCGCCGTCACTAGCACTTTTAGGTTGTCGTTGAAACCGTTTTGCTCACTATTATTTTTCGTTGTTGAGTTCACGTCATCAAGCGTTTCAGTCAGTTGCATAATGGAATTTCCTGCCGTTATTTGATGGGGACATAATATCCAGAGGGCGTATCTGCCCCAATCGAAAAAACAGAGAGATTCGTCACATTAAATGCGTCAATTCATTAATTTTAAGCTATTTTCATCGATTGGTTCGTTTTTCTTTGCAAAAGTCCATCGATAACGAACCAGTCAAATTTTGCCATAAAATAGCGCTTGAATTCTGTTTTTTTTCGCTGTTAGATAGAATGAAATTTCTGACCTAGAGCCAATATCGTGAAAGAAAATCTCATTACAAATATTGAATGTGTGATTACCAAACCGGACCGTCATAATCTAATTACTGTGATTGTGGAAACTGAATCAGGTGTGACGGGTTATGGTTGTGCAACATTTCAGCAGCGTCCACTTGCCGTAAAGACAATGGTGGATGAATATATTAAGCCACTGATTATTGGTCGAAATGCAAATAACATTGAAGACCTGTGGCAAATGATGATGGTTAATTCCTATTGGCGTAATGGACCAGTGATTAATAATGCGATTTCTGGTGTGGATATGGCGCTCTGGGATATTAAAGCAAAGCTTGCAAATATGCCGTTACATCAACTGTTTGGCGGCAAATCAAGAGATGCGATTCAGGTCTACACTCATGCAACTAGCGACACTATGGAAGGCTTGTACGAGCAGGTTGATCAGTTCCTAGAACAAGGCTACAAGCACATTCGTTGTCAGCTTGGTTTTTACGGTGGCGTGCCAGAGAACATGCACACAACAGAAAACCCAACGGAAGGCTCGTATTACGACCAAGACCAATACATGGCGAATACACTGAACATGTTTAAGCTACTTCGTGAGAAGTACGGTAATCAGTTCCATATTCTGCATGATGTTCACGAGAGGTTGTTCCCGAACCAAGCGATTCAATTTGCCAAGCAAGTCGAGCAGTACTATCCGTACTTTATTGAGGATATCCTGCCACCAAACCAAACTGAATGGCTGAGCAACATTCGCAGTCAAACCTCGGTATCTTTGGCTTTAGGCGAGTTGTTTAACAACCCAGAAGAGTGGAAGTCGATCATTATCAATCGTCAGATAGATTTCATTCGCTGCCACGTTTCGCAAATTGGCGGCATCACACCTGCATTGAAACTTGGTCATTTCTGCGAGAGCTTCGGTGTGCGAATTGCTTGGCACTGCCCACCAGATATGACACCAATCGGTGCTGCAGTGAACACACATATGAATGTTCATCTGCACAACGCGGCCATTCAAGAGCACGTGCATTACAAAGAGAATACGCGTCGCGTGTTCCCGAATGCAGCAGAGCCAAGAAAAGGTTTCTTGTACGCATCAGAAAAGCCAGGTATTGGCGTTGAAATGGATCTACAAGCGGCGAAAGACTTCCCTGTTGAATATCGTCCACATGAATGGACGCAAAGTCGACTACCTGATGGTTCAATTCATACGCCATAAAATGATTAATAGAAAACGACCGCTAATTTAGCGGTCGTTTTGATCTCGGTATTGCAAACTTTCGTTATTAAATTTGGTGTGATACGTACATTGATAGTTAATATCGAGAATGTCACTGACAATAAAAGCCTTTCCCGATAAAAGAAAACCTCGATTAGTAATATTCATAGCCGACGTAGAATGTTTGCATTCTAGTAACTTAGCATCTTCTGAAGATAAACTAACGGCTTTATAACTCGTTAAGTAGCTGTCTATTTCTAAGCCTAATGAAAGCGCGAGCTTTTGCAGCGAACTTTCAACAATAGTGTCGTTCATTTTAGGGAATAAATGTACCGGTAGAATCGTTTCTTCTATTTGAGTGATTTTATCTTGAACGAGTCTTAACCGTTTGATGTGCCACAAGTAATCATTTTCACCTATAGAGAAAACTTGCATCTCGTGATGAGTAGGTACTCGTTTATTAAGCTGAACTTTTTTATAGGAGATCTGTTCGAAGCTATTTTCTGTTATCGAGTTATATATGAGTGGCGAGCCAATCATCGCTGTATTAACAAAATACCCAGAACCCGTTTTAGGTTTGGCGACACCAATTGCCTCAAGTTTCGATAGGGCCTTTCTAATAGAGAATCGAGATAATTGATATTTGTCGGCGAGCTCTCTTTCTGAAGGCAGTTTGTGTGTGATAACACCTTGGCAGATTTTACTGATCAGGTCTTGAACCAGCTGTTCATGCTTTTTCATTGCGGGCTTTGTGAATTACATCAGATGGTATTAATGATAGCGACGAAAGAGGGATATTGGCAAACCTATTGAGTTAGCCTTTGAGAGTTTTGAGGGGTCAAGCGAGATTTGAAGCCAAGTGAGGTTTACTCACTTGGCTGCGAGGCGCTACATGCACTTATTCACTGATACAGCGACGGGATTTGCTTTCTCGTCAAACTTAACTGACCAAACGTACTTTCCAGCAGTTTCGATGACCGATTTAGTATCTTTGCCATAGCCACCCCACTTAAGTACTTTTGTCTCTCCTGGGTTAAGTGTGCGTCCTTCAGCGGTGTATTGTGGTTTCCAGTCTGAAGCTGCGTACTGCATGCTGAACTTACCTGGTTTTTCGTCGATCACTGCTTGATACAAACCGTCTCCTTTGTGCTCGAACTTACGTCCGTCGACGTGTTTCCAGTTTGAATCGGCAAACGTACCGACTACGAAAAGCTGTTTGCTAACAGGACCTTTATCAGCAACCGTTGGTGCGTCACAGGCTGCCATCGCGGCGGTATCGACGCCTGCTGGAGCAGCCGCCACAGCAGCTGTCGTTGTTGCAGCACTGTCATCCGCTGATGATGTCGCTGGGTCAGACGCACAGCCAAACATTAGTGCACTTATCACTGCCATAGACAGAGCAGATTTTATTGATGTCATGGTTTGTCCTTTTTTATTTTTGGTTAGGGCGAGCCTAGGATATTCCTGACCCAAAAATAGCTACTCATCCCCCTAAAGAGGTGAAGGGGGATGAGTACAAAGGGTGAGAGTAATAGGTCACAAAATGTGCAAGTTTTCTTGCTGCGTTTTGTTAGCTGTTTTTAAGATAATTCTGATTTTTATCGTTAACGACAGGTCTGTTCAATATAAAATTCTGAGACTGTTCTCTTATTGAGGAAATATAACCAAATATTACAAACTGATAACGGGATCGTTTTTGGTAACACGAAGGGGCGTGTTTTCTGGTATTTGAGGTGTGGTGATTTTGCTAAAAGGTGAACCAGTAAGAATTGCGTCGCGTAAGTAAAGAGCGTCGGCAAATCAGGAGAGAACCATGCGAAGCACTATAATCCTCGTAACCAGTATGATCGTTTCATCAAACCTTTGGGCTGCCGGCTCTGGCTCGAGCAGCAACTCTCTCAGCCGGGCTGAGCGGATATACAATCAGGGTGTTGAGTTGATGATGGACAAGCAGTTTCTTGATGCAGAGCGAAAATTTCGAACAGCCTTGAAGCGAGATAAAGACTGGGCGGAAGCGCACAACAACCTAGCGTATACCCTAAGAAAGCAAGGCCCAGACCATTACAATACCGCGATGTTTCACTACAACAAAGCCATAGCTCTCTCTCCAAAAATGCCTGAACCTTACATGTATCGAGGTGTATTACATGTTCAGATGGGCAATGCCGCACTCGCGAGAGAAGATCTAGATACGCTGAGACAATTGCGTTCACCTTTGGCGGATGAGCTGGCATTTGTTATTGCCCAGGGTGAAGAGAAAACGCCAGAGCAGTTCTTTGGTGTGTCTGAAAAAGTAAAAGGCTGAGGCTCGCGTGCGAGTTAGCCAATCTGTCGTGTGATACTGAATGTTGCACATCCGTTGAAATGAGCAAACTGTGTGAGTTCAAGCTCTAGACTGTCTTTAAATGCAGTCTGCTTGCTTGCACCTGGCTCAATGTGGAGCGTTATAACTTCTAGATGCGCCTCTTTTCTGTGGGCTTTACAATCTGCTCTTGCAACCAATCGCCCGTCCCACAATATCGGTAAGACAAAGTAGCCATGTTGCCGTTTGTTCGCGGGGACGTAGCACTCTAGAAGATAATCGAAGTTAAAAAGCTTGCTCACCCTGTCGCGCTGAATGACGAGATTATCAAAGGGGGAGAGGATGCGTGTTTGTTTTCGATTCAGCCTTTTATCTAATAACGAAAGGGATTGAGGACGAGTGAAATAGATCTCTCCATTCACTGATACCTTATCTATTTCTCCCTCCTCAATTAGCTGATTTATCGCTTCATTGACGCTCGCTTTCATACCTTTTTGTAGATAGGTTATTTCTGCCAATGTGGCTAGACCATGAGTCACAAGCGAGTTAATGACAAGAAACTTGGCGTACTCTAGCGCCGAGGGAGTGGTCGTATTGATACTAGATGGCAGTACACGTTCAGTTAGATCGTAAACTTTATGGAAGTTTTTGCGTTCAGTGATCATTAAATCACCTTGCATATACAACATTTCAAGCGCTTGTTTAGTTGGTTTGCTCTCCCATCCCGTTTTCTTTGTGACCGTAGAATCGAAGTCTTTCGCCATTAATGGCCCATCTGATGTGATTCTCGCGAGTACCTCCGACATCAGCTTAGGGTTTTTCCTAAACCAGTGATTTTGCTTGTCTGACTTGATGGCGTGTTTTCGAGGTAGTGAAAATTGAAAATTTGCCATATCCAGATACGAAGCAGCATGAGACCAATACTCGTATACCAAACGTTCTTTCACCATCCGATCTAAGTGCTCTGGAGCGTAACTATGATTCCGGCTCCATAAGGTATGGTGGTGAGCGCGTTGCACCACAGAGATGGTATCAATCTGCACATAGCCTAACGTCTGCATCGATTGCACGCTTTTTTGGTAAGCGGTACCAGTTAGCTTTTGAGCCGGGAGCCCCTGAGACAGCAGAGCAATTTTCTGAGCCTGTGCGAGAGAAATAGACTGCATTACATAACTTCCAAGCTAGCCATTAAGAAAACACTGTTGTTCGCTTGTTCATTATGTAGAACCAAGCACTGATAGCGATAAACAGAAACGCAAAGTAATAAACAAACGATGACAGAGAGGCAATGAAATCAATATGTTGCTCAATTTGTTGTTCCGTGTAGTTTTGGGAAAGCAGTTTGTAGTAATAGGCGTAAAGCATGCCGATAAACCCATAGCCAAGATTAAACATGAGTCCCTTAAAACTAAGTACAGTGGCTCTGTTGTGCGATTCGGTCTTCTTGTTCAGGTGATAGCTGATGAAAATGTTCATCGTCATAGTGATGAAGATTAATGCTAGTGCGGGAATGACTCCGTAGATAGGCCAGCCTAGACTAATGCAATAGTAGGTTGCGATTGTGGCAACTCCCATTGCTAGAATGAATTGTTTTGGTTCCATTTTTTCAGCCAGTCTACGACTCCTTCCTGCGAGTAGTATTTGAAACACACTGATTCCGGCACCAATAAAGCCGATGTAGATAATGGGGATCTCAATCGCTCGATAATATTGACTGTTCATGGTGAGAAACATGCGCGAGGTATGCTCGAACAGGCTGTAGTAGAGCAAAATAAACAGAACGTAAGGGGTTGATAGCACCCACTTCCCAGTATTCATGGTTAGCTTGAGGCTCGCCATCGTTGTAGCGAGTTTTCCACCTTCTGCCGTCTTCTCCTTTTTCTCTTCTTCCATACTAAATGCAGCATAGATAGCAATGAGAGCGACAATTAGAGTGGCGAAAACCGGAATACGCATGATGTCTTGTGTTGACTCTGGCCGCTTCATCCCAAGCGCTTCAAAAATCGGAGCCATAAAGTTCACATCGTACATCGCCGCACCAAGCAAGGTAACGACAATCCCTACGCTTGAGGCAATGCGAAGCTGCATTTGCAGAACTTGGGGCCAGACTTCTTCTTTACCTTGATCTTTGAGTGTGTCGTACGCGAGTGCTTCGTCGGCACCACTTGCCAGTGACATGGCGAGCCCACTCAACACTCGATTAATCAAGAAAACCATGAAGACCACGTTGGGGTTCTCTGTCGGTACTAACGCTATCATGGCGATTTCAACAAACATCACGAGCGAGGAGAGGACGACCAGCTTTTTGCGACCTAAGGTGTCAGCAAACGCGCCCGATGGCACTTCTGAAATGACAATGGTCGCCGCCCAAACGACATTGAGCATAGCAAACTGTGAGAGGGTAAGACCGTAATCCAAGTAGAGTAGTGTGAAAACTGGGTAGTAAAAGCGTGCAAAGTAACTGCTTCGGAACATTAAGAAACAGCGGACGTTGCGAACTTGCAGGATCTCTTTGACGGTCATAATGAATAGATACTTATTGTTATATAGGAATAGGTATAAACCTATTTGCTCGATAGGTAAAAGATTTCACTTCAATAATAGCTACATTAGAAAGATCAGTCATTTACTGCTATAGCTGATTGTATGTTCTGTTCGAAATTATCTGCTTTAGAGTGAATTATGGATCCAATAACACAGGGTGTCCTCGGCGCGTCTTTGTCGCAATCGGCGAGTAAAAAGCAAAATATACTGATTGCTGGCGCTCTTGGGCTTCTTGCTGGCATGTCGCCTGATCTCGACGTTCTAATTCGCTCTTCAAGCGATCCTTTGCTGTTCTTGGAGTATCACCGCCAGTTTACCCACTCTCTACTTTTTATCCCATTTGGCAGTGTTATTTGTGCCTTTGTTTTGTTCCACGTGTTTGCCAAACGTTTCGGCTTTTCATTCGCACAGACTTGGTTTTACTGCGCTCTAGGATACGGTACCCATGCGCTTTTGGATGCATGCACCTCTTACGGTACTCAGCTTCTCTGGCCATTGAGCAATGATAGGTATGCGTGGCGTGTGGTGTCGGTTATCGATCCCATGTTTACCTTTCTTCTTGTACTCTTGGTGGTTATCGCAACAATAAAACGTAATCCGTGGTTTGCCAGAATCGCCATGATATGGGCGCTAGCTTATCCGCTTGTTGGAATGGTTCAAAGGGATCGTGCTGAGGTAGCGGGCTGGCAACTTGCCAAGGCGCGTCAACATCAGGTTGTTGAGCTTGAAGCCAAACCGAGTTTTGCCAATATCCTAGTGTGGAAGGTCGTTTATGAGACTGAGGATAGTTACTTTGCGGATGCAGTGCGAGTGGGGAGGACAGTAAAAACTTATCCGGGAGAGTCCATTAATAAACTGGTGGTTACCAGAGATTTTCCTTGGTTAGATCCAAATTCGCAGCAAGCGAAAGACGTGGAGCGATTTCGTTGGTTCTCTCATGGATACCTAGCTCAAGATCCCAATAACTCATCCCGAATTATGGACGTTAGATATTCGGTTGTACCTAACGAGTTTAAAGCGCTATGGAGTATTGAGCTGTCACCTACGGCTTCAACCGATGAACACGCCAATTACGTGACACACCGAGGCAGTACTTCGGAGTCGAGACAAGTATTTTATGACATGCTGTTTGATAGGTGAGTGTATTTTATCGGTCGGTGCGCTTGAAATAACGCGTGGCACATTTATTGCGCTCTTTGAACTGGAGATGTGCCAAGAGCGCAATAGTCTTAGTGAGCGGTTTTATTTGCCATTCAGCTTAAGTGCTGAGAAGGTTACGCTGTTGTAATCGCCATTTTTCTTATCTGTCGCGAAGTCACCCGTACCTGCACAGCCTGGTCCCCAAACAGGGTGTTTCTCTTGGGTGCTACATTGACCATAAGCACCTGCCTTAAAGTAGAAGTCATCTTCCGCATAGCCGGTTGGGAAGTCTTTTTCATCGATGCCTTTGCTTAGGTCGATTTCGTACTTCACGGTATCGTGTCGTGCAGTTTCGAACGTTAGATACATCATGGTGCCTTTCACTTCCACTTTGTAGCTGAACTCTTCTCCAAGCTTAATACCTGCTTTACCTGGCTCTGCTGGGTTTTCCCATGTGTTACCCCAAACAGGGTAAGCAATGTCAGCGCGATCAGGATCAGCTTTGGCTAGGTTGCGCTCATAGTTCCAGAAAACGGAACCATACTCGTGATCAGGAAACTTCTTGTAGAAAATCTTCAGCGGTTCGTTACCGTGGCCATAACCCGTTTTGGCTTCTATCAACTCGTTGTGTTTTTTAGCGTGAATCTGACCAACTACCACAGAGTGTGCTGGGTATTTTTCAGGGAATTTCGCATTCAAAGACACGTGATTGACTTTCAACGTTGCCTCTAGCGTTCCGCCCACGGCGCTGTAGCTTTCTGCATCGGGGTGGCTAGAGAGAGCCCACTGGTTGAGTTTGTCGTTGGTGAGAATGTTATCGAAGTTCGCGCCGCGTGGCATTTGACGAAGCTCAGAGCGTGCATTCTTTGAGTTCTTGGTGGTGATGGCTTTGTTGTGTACTTCAAATACTAGGTTGCCATCTTGATCGAGATGGAAGAAGTCCTCGTGAGAGTAGCTAAGCATAGCAACCCCTTCAATTTCATCGACCTTACCATCTTCATTAATATCAGATGGGATCGTGATCTTCCAGTTTCGCATATCAAATTTATCGGCAGGGACGGGATAAGAAACACCATTATTGGCAACATCAGCCAGTGTGGTTAACGGCAAAGACAACAGGATAGATCCAGCAATGACAGTTAACTTTTTCATTTTCTACTTCTATTGTTATGTAATATTGTCTTACATAATATGAGTGAGTAGTTGATTGGAAAGTAGCGATAAGTTGATGTGTGTAGACGATCACAGAACCGAATTAACGTTGTATTGAATATCGGCGTCAGTTAACAAATATTGTTTTAGGGACTGTGTTTGTAAGGTGATAATCGATTTTGATTTCAGTCATAGATTGGTCTGCTTTGATCTCTCTGTACTTTGACTAGCCGATAATCAAATAAAGACAAAGAAGTATAACTTGTAAGACAAAAAATTCGGTTGCGAGCTTCAATAAGACTCTCTAAGAGCCAACATAAGCCTATCGTGGCGCGTAAGTGGATAGTCGCATGACTTCAAGTTTCGCCTAATTGTGGTTTAATGGCTGCTAATAAACGCCGAGAAAAAGCAGTAGGTGAGAAGGATGGTTAGATTAACAATTTTAGATGGTGGCATGGGGCGAGAGCTAGAGCGTATTGGCGCGCCTTTTTCGCAGCCTTTGTGGAGCGCGCAAGCTCTAATTGAAACCCCCCATTATGTTAAGCAAGCTCACCAAGCTTTTATTGATGCCGGTGCTGAGATCATCACGGTCAACAGTTACGCTTGCGTTCCGTTTCACCTCGGAGATGAGCTATACGAAGAACAAGGCGCCTCACTCGCGGGTAAAGCAGCACGGTTGGCTCATGAAGTTGCATCGCAGAGCGAGCAAAAGGTGCAGGTAGCAGGTTCACTGCCACCTGTATTTGGTTCGTATCGTCCCGAGCTATTTGAACCAGAGCGCGGGAAAGCGATAAGCATCGAACTGCTGCGCGCACAAGAAGAGTATGTCGATTTGTGGTTGGCGGAGACAGTCGCAAGTATTGCTGAAGCGAAAATGTATGCTGAGCTCTTCAGTCTCACCGATAAACCTGCGTACATCTGTTTTACGCTACAGGATGAAGAGGATCAGCCTGCAACGCTACGTTCGGGAGAGTCTTTGAAAGACGCCATCGCCTTATTGGCAGATATTGACGCACAGGGTGTCTTTTTTAACTGCTCGATCCCCGAAGTTATTGAGCGAGCGATAGAAGTGGTCAATCAGGTTACCAACCAAGTGGGTAAGTCACTTGAAGTAGGTGTGTTTGCTAATAGCTTTACGCCAATCAAGTCGGGTCATCAAGCCAATGCATCGATTCAAACTGTGAGGCATTTTTCTCCGCAAGAGTACTTGGTGTTCGCGAAACGCTGGCATGCACTTGGCGCTTCTATCATTGGTGGCTGTTGTGGCATTGAGCCGCGCCATATCGATGAGTTGATGAAATGGAAGCAGAGCTTAAATCAGGGGTAGGTCTACATGGAACGTGTTGGAAAAACGGCCTTGATCGTTGAAGGTGGGGCGATGAGAAGTGTCTTTTCATGCGGTGTGTTGGACCACTTTATGGCAATGGACTTTTCGCCTTTTGACAGCTTTTGGGGAGTATCGGCCGGTGCGAGTAACTTGGCTGCATACCTAGCTAAGATGCCACTAAGGAACAAGCGTATCTATCTTGATTACAGTTTGAGAAAAGAGTTTGTATCGCTCTCTCGTTTTATCCGAGGTGGCGACATGATTGACTTGGACTGGATGTGGGAGATTACGCTTAAAGAGCTCGGTATCGACAAGCAAACTTTTGATAGCGATACGCGCCCATTTTTTCTTGTTGTGACGAACAGTGCAACGGGTCAGCCGGAATACCTCACGCCGGACTCTAAGCTCTTAGCAGAAACAATGAAGGCGAGTAGTGCGCTACCCATTCTTTATCGTAGTGGTGTAGAACTCGACAATGGTCATTTTGTTGATGGTGGCGTGTCTGACTCGATTCCTATCCAAGAGGCGATAAAGCGTGGTGCTTCGAAGATCATGATCATACGAAGCCGAGATAAATCGTATAAAAAATCCAAGCCGAAATTAGGCCCTAGCTATCCTTTGTTTTTGAAAAAAACGCCGGCCCTTGTTGCCCCAATGCAGACGATTTATGAACGCTATAATCAAACGCTTGAGCTTATCAATCATCCGCCAAAAGGTATCCAGATATTAGAAGTTTGTCCGCCAGATGGGTTTTCGTTGAGTAGGCTAACACAGAGTAAGGGTGAACTAGCGAAAGCGTATGAGTTGGGCGTGGAAGCGGGTAAACATGCGATCACTGCCTGGGACAAGGAAAGCAAGTAAGTAGTGGTTGAAATTTCATCAATGCAGAATGAAAAATAGTAATCAAAGTTAGTAACTAAACGCCGTAGGCTAGTCAAATCACGAATAAACTGACGAGCTTACGATGCTAGTACAACAACTGCGAACTGATATTTCCTATGCACTACACAAAAATTTCAAGGCTGGTGTTGCTCTTCAGTGCTTCGCATTATTCATTGCACTGAGTTACTTCTATTGGCCGCAATCTCACCTCGTATTTGACGTCATGTCTCAAACCAAAGCTAAATATGGCTGGGTCTATGGTGCAATAGCAACGGCATTATTCGGTGGGATTTTCCCTTTGCTGGTACTTAATGCATTGGGATATAAAAGTTCTCGTTTTGGCGCCGAATTGCTCTGTGTCGCTCTATTTTGGGCGTATAAAGGCATCGAAGTAGATCTCTTCTATCAATTGCAGTCTCACTGGTTTGGTGATGTGCTGAATGTTGGCACTGTGGTCACTAAAGTGGCAGTTGATCAATTTATTTACTCTGCATTTTGGTCAGTGCCAACTATCGCAATCTTGTACTTGTGGAAAGACCTTGGTTTCCCCAAACGCGGCTTTTGCCAGTACATCGATCGTGACTTTTGGTTTCGTCGAGTATTCGCCATGACCATTAGTAACTGGTTAATATGGATACCCGCAGTTATCGTGATTTACATGATGCCGGTCGATCTACAGCTTCCTCTTTTTAACATAGTTCTACTGTTTTTTGGGCTGTTAGTGGCGGTATTGAGTAAGAATGAGCGTGAGATTTAAGACGCACCTTGAATACGAAATTGAGTAGATGAGTTTTGACTGTCTGTAGAGCAATCCTCGTCACACCATTTACGAATCATAGATACGAGCTGCTTTTTCTCCGCAGGCTTCGGGATGTAGTCATCCATTAACTCATCGATAGATTGGCGGGCATCAGGTCCGCTTTCCCCTGAGAGCGAAATAATGGGCACAGAGCGTCTGAACTTTCGAATCTCTTCACAGGCTTCAAAGCCATTCATATTAGGCATTCGAATGTCCATGAAGATAAGATCAAAGGCCGTTTGCTTCGCCTTTTCAATGGCTTCCATTCCTGATGCTGCAAGGTGTACATCGACACCTTCTAAAACTAGATAGCTTTGTACTAAGAGTCGATTCACGTGAGTATCGTCAACGACAAGCACTTTCTTACCTGTCAGTGACACCTTTTTCTTGAGAGCGCCAGCTTCACAAGCTTTAACGAATGAACGCCAGAAACTGTGTTTACTTGAGACCGACAGTGCTGCATCAAACACGTTGTCACTTGGGCTAAGCTCCTCATGAAAATATGAGCGGCAGTACAATATTGGCAGTTCACTCCCTTGTACAGTACTCCGAACCGCATTGGCAATTTCAGATGCTGTGGATGGTTCGCAGTCGGAAATCAGGATAAAATCGACTGCTGAGGCTTCGATTTGACCTGTCGCCTGATCGCTGTTTTGGCTGTAATGAACAGAAACGTCAAAGGCATCATCAAAATATGGGTCAAGAGGTCTCTGCTGTGCGGCGGGAGAGACGATTAACGCACGCTTTTTCGATAGGTGTGGTTGAAGATTAGAGCGCAGCTCAGTTTCAAACTCTGAATCATCTACTAAGGGAAAAGAGAGTTTAAATGTAGCATAGACACCTTGTTGGGATGTGCAGCTTATGTTGCCTTTGAATGCCTCCATTACTCTCTTGCAATAGGCAAGTCCAAGACCCGTACCTGAGTCTTTGCCATCGGTAAATAAGTCGTCAAAAAGGTGCGGCAGGTTTGACTCTGGAATACCAGGGCCATAGTCGGTAACAAGCAAGGTATTTGCGGTTTTTCCTCGGCTCAGCTTGATGTCTATTTTGCTTTCTGGATATTGTTCGAAGTAATACGTCGCATTCTTAAGCAGGTTAAATATGACGAAGCTAAACAGCGTATCGTCTCCCCAAAACACAAAGTCTTCGAGGGTCAGACTGACGCGTTGCCTATTTTCCGGTTTATTGAAGCTGAAGTCGTTGATGGCTGAAATGGTTAACTCACTAGCAGAGTGCAAAGAGAACAGCTCAGACTTCAGTGTATCGCCGCGTATCTCTGCCAACATAGCATCAATAAAGCGTGTTCCAGATAATACCGCTCGTTTACTCTCGTTAAGCGCTTGATGGAGTTCCTTGATCTCCTCTGAGCTCTGATTCCCCAAGTCGATGCTTTCTTTGCCAAGCACTTTGGTATCAATTTGGTCAAAGTGATATTTGAGCTTGCTAAATGGGTTACGTATTTCGTGGGCGATTGAACCCGCAATGATCTGGCTCTTACGTACTTTTTCTTCGGCGATGATCCAACGGCTAGCCTCGTTGAAAAGCGCATGCAGTCCGACCTCTTGGTCTGCAGTAATTAAAGGGTGCTGTTTAGACTGACGCGCAAGATAGAAGTGGGTAATCTCTTTACGGCTTCCAAAAATGGGCAGGACCAAAGACACGTTGTTGGCGGAGATAAAGCCGACGATCTCAGCAACCTTGTCTCGACCGCCCATATGGTTGTCGAGAATATACTCCAGTTCTTCCTTGATGATGATTCGCTCGCCTTTTGCGAAAAAGTCCAGAAGTAGGGCATCTTTGTCCGCCAGCACTTTTCTTATGTAGCCGCGCTTAACTCCTAATGTTTGATTGAGCTTATCAACCGCATCGTCGCACGAGAATCGAAACTCAGATTCAAGGCTAACTAATTGGTCAATGCTGTTACCTGCTTTGCCGTAAAGGAACTGATTAAAGAACCAATAAACTTTCTTGAAGAGCTTTTGATAGAAAAGGCCAGTGATCACTATCCAGCAGAGTAGAGCGATGTTTTGGTGACCACCAAAATCCGTGATTATGAGTGCGGGAGCTAAGAAGATGGCGATATTAGTTAAAGAACTTACGCCAACCAGTGTGATGTATCGACCGCTATAGAATCGATTACACAGTAAAGCGTAACCAATTAATGTCATCTCGAAGACTGACAAGGTGGGGGCAACCCACACCAGCGAAAAGTCGTCAAAGAAGTAGGGTATAAAGATCATCACAATCAAGGTAGAAACCATAAACAGGATGACGCCACCCATCATGTAGCCAGATTTCAACTGTGTTAACCGAAGCTCGCTCTTCCATGCTCGCAGAAAGTTAATAAAAGTCAGGCAGATGATGAAAGGAGCGGTAAGGAAAAAGATTGTGTTGTAATCCCCGAAGCGGATTAAAAACTCACCGGCTGCACGGGTCTCTACACTAATGACTGTCATCCCAGGAATGATGTTCACGATAAGGGAGTGGAGGGACAGTCCCACTAAAAGTACTAACTGTAATCGAGATATTTTCCGGCTTTTAGACTTGGAGATGAGCTTACAGGAAAACCAGTAAGCTGAGAGAATCGCAAAAGCACAGAAAATATTCGCGCCGATAGCCATGTACCAGGCAACATCACTGTCATAGTAGGTGAGCAGATCAGATTGAAAGTAAGCATTAGCGAAGATCCAACACGCGATGAAAAAGGTGTACAGACAGTAAGGGAGGTAGACCGATTGATCTACTCCAAACTGATTCTCTGCCATCTTATATGACATGTAAACTGTCCATATAAGTACACCAGTACCGATCAAGTACATGATCAGTGCTGGTGTATGAGACAGAGCGTATCCTAGAATTTCATGCATGATGCAAAAAGTGTCTTACTTCTTTTCCGTGCTGACAAAACTTTCTTATAGTACTGCTTATAGTTGCATTCTCCAATAGCTTTAACCATAGGCGCACTTAAAATTAAGCCTTTGTAGGTTTGTGGTGCGGTCGGGTTAATTTGTTGATAAGTCATAGGGACATAACAATCGTTGAGTTCACTATATAAATTTACAGACTGAAAAAAATAGAGCAGCGCGGGTTGTTCGGTAATAACATACACTCCTTTTATACCTACTTGCTTCATAAATATAGAGATATACTTAATTGTCAAAAATAAGATGTTATTGAGTTTACTGACTGGGGCTCCTATTGCCATTCTAATCAACTCACAACAGTCTCGTCCATGTTTGACGTTTTGAATAAAGGATTGATCTAGGCCTTTAGGGTTGGTTAGGTCAAGTTTATTGGCTAAGTTATCATTAAAAATGCCTGAAAAGTCTAGTGCTTTTATATTTCTATCCTCCAGTGATACCGTCCAATTATCGGATTGAAAAAATGGATTGAAAGCCAGCCAATCATTTTTTTCGCGCCAGCGCTGAATTTTTGCTGACGATACCAAGGTTTTGATACCCTCATCGTCTTGCTGGTATAATATGAAATGTTCACCTTTAGACGACAGTTCTAGTTCAGATAACATTTCATACCAATGCTGTTGCCTGACAAAGGTTTCAAGATTGATCAGTGTATTGGCACTTGATAGAGGTAGTGACTCGTCTGCGAACTGAGTCAAAAAGCATCTTTCATCATTTTCAATGTTCTGCAC
This sequence comes from Vibrio sp. KUL80, assembly GCF_059725495.1. Classification (NCBI taxonomy): domain Bacteria; kingdom Pseudomonadati; phylum Pseudomonadota; class Gammaproteobacteria; order Vibrionales; family Vibrionaceae; genus Vibrio; species Vibrio sp. KUL80. The sequence continues at coordinate 447,803 of NZ_AP045842.1, read as the reverse complement.
CAGCTCTGCCACGTACCCATCTTCTAATTCGCACCTTGCCAGTAGAACCGCCTGCTCAGATTGCTTGCTCCACTTCAGTAACACATTGTCTAGCAGTAAGGTGTATCGCTTATACTCTACCCAGAACGGCAACAACCCACCAAACAGTGAGAGTGATTGAAGTTCGATGTAGTGGTAGAAGTTGGGAACGCCAAAAAGCGTGGTGTCTTCGACCAGTGCCGACATAGTATCGGAGTTGTATTTTGCATCTAAATTTCCTTCGTAATTACATGAATTATCGAGATTATTTAACTGTTCCAATCGTTTACTGATAATTACCTCAAAAACTTTTCTATCGTTTTTAGCCACAATATAGTTGTGGACTTCCCTCAGAAATAAAGTTTTAACGTCTTCGGTTGATTTCAGATTGGTGGTATTTAGCGCTAGGGGTTGAGTGCTAGTAATATGGAACTCAGACATTTCTTTTCCTCTTTTGTGATTAACTAAAGAAATTGTATGCACTAAGTTGCGAAGATCTTTAGAGAAGAGTGAAATGTGTTGCTAAATATGTAACTTGGCGCGATGTCTGAGTTGTTGCTCGAATATCTTTGTTGAGTATGACTGCGGGATCAAATGATAGTGTTAATACAGAGATAGCTCATTTCTGTAAGAACATTCTTTTTGTTAGAACTGACAATAAAAAGGCGAACCAAGTGGGTTCGCCTGTCAGGGTGAGATCGTGAACATTTTTCAATCAAAATCACGATCGATTTGACGATCACATTTAGCTGTGATCATATACTCCCTTTTTTAGGAGAGCATCATGCACATTGACCACTTCAAAGAACATTTTCAAACGATTATCGACCAACGGCAAAGTGCAAAGGTCACATATTGCTTGTTTGATGTCCTTTTTGGGTCGCTATGTGCGGTAATTGCAGGCGCGAAAGGCTGGTTTGATATTCGTGAATACATTCTCGGTCATCATGATTGGTTTAAGCGTAATGACCTGTTTTTGAATGGCATTCCTGCGGATGACACGATTGCTCGTATCATCTCTACCATTGAACCTGAGCAGTTTCATGAGTGCTTCGTTAACTGGATGTCATCAATACATACTCTTACAGAAGGTCAAGTGATTGCGATTGATGGTAAAACACTTCGCGGTTCATATAATCGTGAAGACAGGGCGAGTACGATTCATATGGTCAGCGCTTATGCGTCGTCAAACAAGCTCGTAATGGGACAGCTAAAAACTGAACAAAAATGTATGGTCCGCCCCGTTATTGCAACTACAATTTAGTAATAACGGAGTTGGTTTGCGCTAATGATGAAATGGTCTCCCCCTCCCACTAACGGCGTCATATTGCGCCAAAATAGAACTAGTTCTATTTTATCGGAAATAAGGGGAAGACCATGATTAAGCGTAAAACAATAGGCCTCGATTTAGCAAAAAATAGTTTCTTCTTTGTGGTTTTGAACGAGCATGGAAAGCGGGTAACCCGAAAGAAGTTAAGCAGAAACCAGGTACTACCATACTTGGCAAACCTAGATCTGTCAGTCGTTGCTATGGAAGCTTGCTCCTCAGCCCATTACTGGGGGCGTGAGATTAGAAAACTTGGTCATGATGTTCAACTTTTGCCGCCTCAGCATGTTAAAGGTTATTTACGTGGTCAAAAAAATGATTACAACGATGCTCAAGCGATAGCTGAAGCCTCGCAACACGGAGCTATGCGAACGGTCGCGATAAAATCAATTGAACAACAGGATCAGCAAAGCATCCTTCATATGCGCCGACTTTTAAATGTCGAACGAACCAGGCTAATTAACCATATCCGTGGGCTTTTGAGTGAATACGGTATCGTCATAGCCCAGCGAGCCTCTACGGTTAAAAAAGAAGTCCCCAGAATACTAGAAGATGCTGAAAATGAGTTGACTAATGTGTTTCGCCAATTTCTTAACCGTCAATATTTGCGATTGCTTGATATCGAGAAAGAACTGAGTGCGTATCAGGATTATATAGAAGCCACTGTTAAATCGAATGATACTTGTCAGCGTTTAATTACAATGCCTGGTGTCGGTTCTATCGTAAGTATTTCCTTAACCTCTTGGATGGGAGATGGGTATCAGTTTAAGCGCGGCAGAGATGCTGCGGCAGCTTTAGGATTAATCCCCCGTCAAAACAGCACTGGAGGAAAAAATGTCTTACTGGGTATTAGTAAAAAGGGGTGACTCCCACCTCCGCTCTTTAGTTGTTAACGGTGCAAGAGCTGTAGTTGCTCATGCTAAGAAGAAGACCGATAAGCTTAGTATCTGGATTAACCGCTTGGTTGAGCAAAGAGGCTTTAATCGAGCTGTTATTGCGTTCGCGAACAAAATGTTACGGATGGCGTGGGTAATTGTGACTAAGAAACAGGAGTATAAACCAATCGAAAAGTTAGCAGGTTGCTAACTCTTTAATCTGAAATTTTTAATATCACCAAATTTGTGTGATTAGCATTTAAGATGAGACACAGGTCAAACCGACGTACCCAAAACCTGACGAATACATCGGATATTAAGTCCGAGCTAATGATTAGTAGGATGGTACGTGCGAATGATTCATCAAGGTCCGAAGTTATAGCTTCAATATGAGAGACCGAATATATGACCGCTAACCTGTCCCTATCATCGAAATGCTGCTTGCGCAAATGGGGGAGACCATATATGTATTCGGAGTCCACGTTGGGAACACTAACTTCCCCGCTCCACGATGATATCCGCGCCAGATTATCCTTAAAAAAGCCGAAAGCATTAAATGCTATTTTTTGTGACAGGTTACTAATCTGGCCGATTGACCGTTTTTGTCATCACGTTCATTGGCGTTGCAAACTTGGTTATGGCTATGCAGCCTGAAAAGCTTGGCGGTGATACAACACCGCCCAAGCTATTCTCGCCAGCTTGTTGGCAAGTGCTACTAAAACCACATTAAAAGGTTTCGTTGCTCGAAGATTCACTAACCAATCTCCAAACACCTTTCCTGTTGTTTCTATCCTAGAAAGTACGGCCCGAGCGCCATGAATAAATAGAGTCCTTAGGTGTTTATTCCCTCGTTTACTCATGCCTAACAGCTTAGACTTTCCCCCTGTTGAGAATTGTCTAGGAACTAACCCAAGCCATGCTGCCATCTCTCGCCCTCCATCGAAATTAGAAGCGGAACTGATGTTCGCTACGCACAACGTTGCCGTTAAATCACCGACCCCTGGGATGGTCTTCAGCAACTCTGCGCTTTCATTACTTATAGCGATGCTTTTCAACTTTTGGTCTTGCTCAGAGACTCGGTCATTTAAGTACTTGTAGTGTTCATGAATCGAGAGAAGTTCAGCAATAAGACTTTGTGGCAACTCAACATCTTGTTCCGCTAACCATTGAAACAGTGTTTTCATCTTCGCATGCCCTCTAGGGAAGCTGAGTCCAAATTCGAGTAGCAATGCACCAATACGACTCATACATGCGGTTCGTTCTTTCACATAGCCTTCTCGTACACGATGAATAGCAGAAATAACTTGAGCTTCTTCTGATTTAACCGAGACAAATCTCATGGTTGGTCGACTGGCGGCTTCGGCTATCGCAGCTGCGTCGATGAAGTCATTCTTATTGCCTTTGACGTAAGGCTTTACATATTGAGGTGGGATGAGACGAACTCGATGCCCAAAGGCTTGGCACTTTCTTGCGAGCCAGTGAGCACCACCGCAGGCTTCGAAAGCAATCGTTGTGTGTTCGAGTGAGGATAAGAAACGCAGGAGTTGGCTTCGATTAAACTTACGGCGAATAACTTCCTTGCCAGAATAATTATTACCTACTGCATGAAAGCAGTGCTTACCTAAATCGATACCTAAAATGTGGATGGTAGACATATGGTTCACCTCGTTCTGAGAGCCTACTCTAAGCGTAGGGGCTTAAGAGTGAGGCGGACCATATAATTAAGCAATGAAATTACCGCGATACCTGAACTTATAAGGATGCTCGATATCAAGGGCGCTCTAGTAACTATTGATGCTATGGCCTGTCAAACCAAGATTGCTAAAGCCATTGTAGAACAAGGTGGAGACTACTTGCTTGCCGTAAAGAGCAACCAAGGAAAACTCCGACAAGCAATCGAAAAAGCATTCTCTTCCCAGCGAGTTAATATGGCTGATGACATCTCTCTTGAGCAGGGACACGGCCGCATAGAATCTCGCCAATGCTATGTTTATGACAGTACAAAGCTTGACGGTAACTTCTCTCGCTGGAAAGGCTTGAAGAGCATTGTAATGGTTGAAAATTTTCGCCTTGTGAAAGGTAAACCTGTCGACCTAGAGTACCGTTATTACATCAGCTCCAAAGAGCTTAGTGCAGAGCAAGCAGCTATGGCTGTCAGAGAACATTGGGGCATAGAGTCAATGCACTGGGTGCTTGATGTCACCATGAATGAAGATGCGTGCCAGATATACAAAGCTCACGGTGCAGAGAACCTATCATGCCTACGTCATATGAGCTTGAACATGCTCCAAGAAGAGCCAACCAAGCTAAGCATCGTAGGGAAGCAAAAGCGATGTATGATGAATACGTCCATGCTAGAGGCTGTATTAAGTGCTGGTTTTAGTCAAGTGGCGAAAAACTAGACACTCATGCGCTCGCCCTGGTTCGCCTGTAAGTTTTTCAATCGTTTATTTATATCTCTATTACTAATGCTTGGTAAGGCTTAAGCATCATATTATGTAATGAACTCAAGGTATTAGAGTAATTATTAATAACGGTTGCTTTTACGCCGTATTCGTAAGTTCTCTCTAACGTCTGGTTGGTAAAGTTAGCGATGGTGAGCAGTGATTTGTCACCAAATGTACGAATGTACGCGTAGACATCGCTGTCTTCTGGGTCGAGTAGTGTGTGGTTCCCATACACAATCACACCGCCATACTCCTCACTTTTTCGCAGGGCAATAAGTTGGCGGTAGTGATGGTAGATAGACGTTTCGTCGTTGACGGCTTGCTGTGCATTAATATCGACGTAATTGTCATTGACGGGAAGCCAAGGTGTACTGGTCGTGAAGCCGGCGTGTTTTGTGTCATCCCATTGCACAGGAACACGAGCATGGTCTCGAGAGAAGTCGTTGAGAAAGGCGATGGCGTCTTCATCGGACACACCGCGCTCCATCATTTTCTGATAATGGAACTTCGCCATAAGATCGTTAAACTCTCCAATATCATTGAAGTGTTTATTGGTCATACCTATTTCTTCACCTTGGTAGATATAAGGTGTGCCGCTCATCATATGAAGCACGGTACCAAGCATCTTGGCGCTGATGACTCGATATTCGGAACAATCAGAACCATAGCGAGATACGGTTCTCGGTTGATCGTGATTACTCCAATAGAGACTGTTCCAGCCTTTTTGGTAGAGGTCGTCTTGCCAGCGCGACATGATTTCTTTGTACTGAACTAAATCGAAATCTTTCTTGACGGCATTGTGCTCTTCTCGGTCGATGCTGACGTGCTCGAACTGGAAGATCATGCTAATTTCATTACGGTCAGGGTGAGAGTAGTAACGCCCGTCAAGCGTGGTGGTGAAAGGTGTCTCGCCAACAGTGAGTACATCATAATGCTTAAGCACTTTGTCATGCATCTCTCGAAGGTATTGATGTACGAGTAGGTTGTTTGACCAATGCTCCCATCCTGCAACACCTGAATCAAAAATCGTTGCATCTGGGTAATCTGAAGGCTTACCTATCATGTTGATGACGTCCATTCTAAACCCACCCAAGCCTTTCTTAAGCCAGAAGTGCATCATATCGTAGACGGCTTCTCTTACTTCTGGGTTCGCCCAGTTTAAGTCTGGTTGCTTATTGCTAAACAGGTGAAGGTAATATTGCCCTGTGTTTTCATCGAGCGTCCACGCTTTGGGCTTAAAGAACGATTCCCAATTGTTAGGCTCACTGCCATCCTCTTTTGGATCTTTCCAGATGTACCAGTCACGTTTGGGGTTGTCTTTGCTACTTCTGGATTCGATAAACCATGGATGTTCATCTGAGGTGTGATTGACGACTAAATCCATGACTATCTTGATACCACGCTGATCGGCTTCCTTCAAGAGTCTCTCCATGTCAGCCATGGTCCCAAATTCTGGGGCGATCTCTTGATATCCAGAAATATCATAGCCGTTGTCATCCATTGGTGACTTGTAGACTGGACTTAGCCAAATCACGTTGACGCCTAATCCTTGGATGTAGTCAAGCTTCTCAATAATACCTGGGATATCGCCAATGCCATCGCCATTAGAGTCATTAAAACTTCTAGGATAAATCTGATAAACCACGGCGTCGTGCCACCAACGTTGCTCTAGTTGTTCCGTGCTCATGGAAGTGTTCTCCTTAGCAAGTGAGGTAAGTTCTAACTGCTGCTGCGAATAATGAGTTCCGATTCCAGCTGAATAGATTCGTAGGGTAGTTGGCCAAGCGCCATCTGCGCGGCGATTTGACCTTTTTTGGCAATAGGTTGCTGAACGGTTGTCAGTTCGGCTTCGGCAGACTTGGGAATGCCGTCGAAGCCTACGATTCGAGTATTAACGTTGAGCTCTTTTGCCACGGATAGCGCGGCAAGAGCGATCTTGTCACTCATACAGAGCAATACATCGACTTTTCTAGGAGCGGTGAGTGCGCCTCTTAGCATGGTCTTGAGCGTGGCTTCTTCAAGGTCGTGGATCTGCCAAACGTTCTCATTCGACAACGTGATGCCGTTTTCTTCGAGCGCTTGTTTGTAGCCATTAAAGCGACAACGCGAGACGGATTCTTCACTGGAATACAAGTTGTCGAGATTTGCCAACGAGAGCGAGGTAGACGGCTCAAGTCTTAGACCTAATATGAGCACATTGTCGTCGCTGCCGTGGATCGCGTGCATCGCGATATCGTAGCTAGCTTTGTGGTTATCAATGTTAATGGACGGGATATCGGGTAGTGAAAAATCGACGGCGACCACGGGCTTATGCTGCCTTAATATCAAATCGATAATGTTTGAGTCGACAGGCTTTCCATAGACGATGAAGCTATCTGGGATCGTCTCTACCTGGGTGTTTTGATAGTTTTCTCTGCTCGGAGGAAGCAGCAGCATATTTACGTGTGCTTCATCTAGGGTTTTGGATACGCCGGCCAAAAACTCTGTGGCGACAGGGTCTGTGAAGTTGTATGCCAAGTTGTCTGCCAGCAAGACTCCAATGACACCAGTTTTACCTGTCCGAAGACTCCGCGCTGTGATGCTTGGTCCGGTATAGCCGAGTTTTTCGCACTCAAGAAGAATGCTTTCTCGCAGCGCCTTAGATAGCTGACTAGGGCGATTGAAAGCATTGGAGACCGTAGCCGTTGAAACCCCCAAATGGGCGGCGACAGTTTTTAGAGTCGGCTTCTTGCGCTGCATAGCAACCCCTGATTGTCCCTAAATTGAACCAAGAATAGCGAGTGATATTGATTAATTCTAAAACGATTAAGTAAGAATGAAAATGCGACTTTTTGAGGTGGAGTGAATAGTTTGAACTTCGTCATCTTGTTGAAAATAGAGCGACATAAAACATGATCGATGGCACAAGAACTGGTTAGAAAGTGGTCGAAATGTCAATAAGGATTTATGGTAAGTAATATTGGCTTAACCGATTAAGTTATTTTGTTGTGCACGCTACCAATCCGAAAGCCAAGGACCTAAGAGACAAATAAAAAGTATCTAAATACATGGAGTCTTGCTGATGAAAACCTCCCTACTTGCTAGTGCGATAGCACTTACGATTTCTACCTCCTCTGCGTTTGCTGCTGACCTCAAGTACACACCTGGCGAAGATGCTCGCTTTAACTGGCAGAGCTACGAAGAGCTCAAAAAGATGGATCTAAAAGGTGAAACTGTCACCATTTTTGGACCTTGGTTAACCGAAGATAAAGAACTTGTTGAAAGCGTCATCGCGTATTTTGAGGCGGCGACGGGAGCAACAGTGAACTACTCTGGCTCCGACTCTTTTGAGCAACAAATTGCTATTGACGTTCAAGCGGGTAGTGCGCCGAATATCGCTATTTTCCCTCAGCCAGGCCTTGCCGCTGACCTTGCTTCAAAGGGCTTTTTAGCACCACTGGATCCTAAGATGGGTGAGTGGATTAACGATAACTATGCTGCGGGTTCTTCTTGGGTTGATTTAGGTACGTTTGCAGACAAAGATGGCAAAGATCATTTATATGGATTCTTCTACAAAGTCGACTTGAAGTCTCTGGTTTGGTATGTGCCTGAAAACTTTGAAGATGTCGGGTATGAAGTGCCTGAAACGATGGAAGAACTAAAAGCGTTGACAGAACAAATCGTTAAAGACGGTGAGACACCTTGGTGTGTAGGGCTCGGTTCGGGCGGTGCAACCGGATGGCCAGCAACCGACTGGGTTGAAGATATGATGCTTCGCACCCAACCCCCTTCCGATTACGACAAGTGGACCACGAACGAGCTTAAATTCAACGATCCTAAAGTTGTTGGTGCGATTGAAGAGTTCGGATGGTTTGTAAGAAACGACTCGTTTGTCGATGGTGGCGCACGCGCAGTCGCTGCGACTGACTTCCGTGATTCGCCTAAGGGGCTGTTTACGTCGCCAGCTAAATGTTACCTACATCGCCAAGCCTCGTTTATTCCAAGCTTCTTCCCTGAAGGAACCGAGCTAGGGACTGATGTCGATTTCTTCTACTTCCCTGCTTACGAATCAAAAGATCTCGGTAAGCCAGTACTTGGTGCAGGTACTATGTGGAGTATCACCAAAGACTCCGAAGCGGCGCGTGCTTTCATGGCCTTCCTACAATCGCCAATTGCTCACGAAATCTGGATGGCTCAATCTGGGTTCTTAACACCGCATAAAGGGGTCAACATCGAAGCATACGGCAATGATACCCTCAAGAAACAGGGTGAGATCTTACTAGATGCAACGACGTTCCGCTTTGATGGCTCTGATTTGATGCCAGGTAAAATCGGCGCGGGTGCATTTTGGACCGGTATGGTGGATTACAGTGGCGGTAAATCCGCTCAAGACGTTGCCAACGACATCCAAAAAACATGGGATGCACTTAAGTAATAAGGCATAGTCAGGTGAAACCGATAGATGCAGTTTTTAGTGTGTCTATCGGTGTTCACATTTCACACCTTTGTTAAGCATCAATAAAGCGAGGTAGTGATGGAACAGCTTTATTCCTCTCTATTTATCATGGTGTTAGGCGTAGCGAGTTGCGTCGTGTACTTTTTCGGCAGTAACTTCTTGCTCACCGTTATTTTCCCTACCAGAAACGTATCCAACCAGAGAATGGCGAAGAACCTAAGACGCGCAGCGGCGATTCGTCCTTGGCTGTTCTTGGGTCCAGCACTGGCATTTTTAACTCTGTATCTTATCTATCCTGTCTTCGAATCTTTGTACTTATCATTGCATGACCGAAATGGGGACAAGTTTGTCGGAATGGGCAACTATACCTGGCTCTTTAAGGATCCTGAGTTTCGAGAGTCTCTGTTCAACAATCTGCTGTGGTTGCTTGTGGTTCCGGCTGCGTCGACGTTTTTCGGCTTGGTTATCGCTGCACTTACCGACAGAGTGAGTTGGGGGAACATTGCTAAGAGTTTGGTCTTCATGCCTATGGCGATCTCTTTTATTGGTGCGTCGATTATTTGGAAGTTTGTATACGACTATCGTGCGTCGGGTTCAGAGCAGATAGGGATATTGAATGCTATCGTCGAAGCGTTTGGCGGAACCGCTCAAGCTTGGATAACCATCCCGTTTTGGAATAACTTCTTTTTGATGGTCATTCTTATCTGGATTCAAACCGGTTTCGCAATGGTGATTCTAGCCGCAGCACTTCGAGGCATTCCCGAAGAAACGGTGGAAGCAGCTGTTCTTGATGGCGCGAATGGTGTTCAGATTTTCTTTAAAATCTTAATCCCGCAAATATGGGGCACGATAGCTGTGGTCTGGACCACGATTACTATTCTTGTGCTTAAGGTGTTCGATATCGTCCTTGCGATGACTAACGGTCAGTGGAGTACTCAGGTGCTCGCCAACATGATGTTTGACTGGATGTTTAGAGGAGGCGGTGATTTCGGTCGTGGCGCTGCGATTGCTGTCATCATTATGATTGCCGTGATTCCAGTTATGGTCTGGAACATGCGCCAAGCGAGCGCACAAATGGAGGACAGATAATGACAAGTAAAGCTGTTGCTCCTACACCGACTGAACCTGATAACGCCAGATTTAGCATGAGCAAACTTCGCCGCTCGCCGCTAACCATATTGGTTCATTTATCTGTACTTCTGATAGTGATTCTGTGGACGCTCCCTACCGCAGGCCTACTTATTTCTTCATTTAGAGACAAAGATCAATTGGCTTTGTCGGGCTGGTGGACGTCCTTAACTGCATCCGAGCAAAACCTCGTCGCACGGACAGACAATCCAGATACGCAGGTTCAAGAAGGCGATGTCTATGTGCTGTCTGGACAGCTATTGGTGGATGGTAGCCCAACAGAGATCATGGCATTTGGTTTTTCATCTCGAGAGCCGACTAAGTTCATGCCAAATGATGTTGCACAAATGCGTAAAGATGGAACGCTCACTGTTACCGAAGACGGTCACTATAAAATGACATCGCCTGAGCCTTTTACTGGCAAGCGCGGAAAGCGAATCTTCTATACAGCTGTAGTGCCTCCAAAGTTTGGGTTAGATAACTATCGTGAAGTATTAACGGCTGAAGGGATAGGGCGCTCATTTATCAACTCGCTGACGGTGACTATTCCTGCCACCATCATTCCAATTCTTATTGCAGCTTACGCAGCGTATGCCTTGTCGTGGATGAAGATGCCTGGGCGCAATTTATTGATCGCACTCGTTGTTGGTTTGCTTGTCGTGCCATTGCAGATGTCTTTGATCCCACTGCTTCGCTTGTATAACGATATCGGAGCATTCTTTGGTGTTGGGGCGAAAACCTATCTAGGAATTTGGTTGGCGCATACTGGCTTTGGTCTGCCACTCGCGATCTATCTACTGCGCAATTATATTTCTAGCTTGCCGCGAGAAATCATCGAATCAGCAAAAGTCGATGGCGCGACTGACTTTGAGATCTTTATGCGCATCGTACTGCCTTTGTCGTTCCCCGCGTTGGCGTCATTCGCTATTTTCCAGTTCTTATGGGTATGGAATGATTTACTCGTGGCGACCGTATTCTTGGGGACAGGTGAAGAACATATGGTTTTGACGGCAAGGTTGCGTGAGCTACTGGGGTCTCGCGGTGGAAACTGGGAAATCTTAACTGCATCGGCGTTCGTCTCTATTGCTGTGCCGCTATGTGTGTTCTTTGTGCTGCAACGATATTTAGTTCGTGGACTACTTTCTGGTTCTGTTAAATAAGCAGTTCCTGATTCAACGATGTGACTGATTTTAAGATGAGATTAGTGAAATGACAGGATTATCTTTAACAAACGTTAAAAAATCATACGGTGAAACTCAGGTACTGCAAGGGATTGACCTCGAAATCAGTCAAGGAGAGTTTATCGTATTCGTAGGCCCATCAGGCTGCGGAAAATCGACATTACTTCGCATGATTGCGGGGCTTGAAGAGATTACCTCCGGTGAGGTGTGTATTGAAGGCGCGAGAGTCAATGAGCTACCTGCTGCGATGCGCGGTATTGCGATGGTATTCCAAACCTACGCGCTATACCCCCACATGACGGTGTATGACAACATGGCGTTTGCCATGCGAATCGCTAAAGAGTCAAAAGAGGCGATTCATGAGCGCGTGATGGAAGCTGCGCGAATGCTACAACTTGAGCCATACCTAGATCGTTTACCCAAGGCACTATCCGGTGGCCAACGGCAGCGTGTCGCTATTGGGCGCGCGATTGTACGTCAGCCGAAGGTGTTCCTATTTGATGAACCGTTATCTAACCTAGACGCAGCGCTGCGTGTTCAAACTCGTATTGAAATCGCCAACTTAAAAGAGGCGCTCACTGAAACGACGATGATCTACGTGACACACGATCAGGTCGAAGCGATGACACTAGCCGATCGCATCGTCGTGCTCTCTGCGGGGCGTATTGAGCAAGTTGGTACGCCACTAGAGCTTTATACCGACCCTGCAAACGTCTTTGTTGCGCAGTTCATTGGCTCTCCCGCAATGAACATTAGTCAGGCAAGAATGGAAAAAGCTGGGGACAAGTCATTAGTGACGGCAGAAAGTGGTCTTAACATCGAAGTGCCAGTGCAGTCGGAAGAGTCCCTAACGGGCTCGAAACTGCAACTTGGTATTCGACCTGAAGATTTTTTGGTGGCAGAGCCAGCCGACGCATTGATGTCAGGAAAGGTACTGTTTGTGGAGTCATTAGGAGAAGTTACTCTGCTTCACATTCGAGTAGAAGGGCATGAAGAAGCCGTAGTAGCAAAGCTGCCGGGTATTTTGGACTTTCATAAGGGAGAAGAGATTTATCTGAAAGCGGACCCAGAAAAGATCCACTTGTTCAATGAGGATGGCATTTCGCTCAAGCACTTATAAGCAGAATATGAACAGTTCCAAAAGCTCTCGCATCGTCGGGAGCTTTTTGGTTTACCCCCCTCGATTTCAATATTGCTAACATCTTTGCGGCAAATAGCATAAGATACACGCCCTTTACCTAGCACTGAGCCACTTTTTGTAATGACAGATACTACAACGCAAGCGACATTTGCCAGCCTTGGTCTCATTCCAACCCTAGTCGAAAGGCTAGAAGCTTTGGAATATAGCCAGCCAACCCCAATTCAATCTCATACTATCCCTCAAGCACTTGAAGGGCGAGATATCGTAGGTGGTGCCAATACGGGTTCTGGTAAGACTGCTGCGTTTGCGTTGCCGATTCTTCAGAAAATCTGTCAACAAGAGACGTCAGCAAATCGTCGTGGTAACTATGTATCGCATCTGATATTAGTTCCAACTCGTGAATTGGCCTCACAGGTGGCTTACAACGTGAAATCTTACTCTTATCACTTAAGAGATAAGATCAAAACGGTTGCGGTGTTTGGTGGCGTTTCAGTGAACCCTCAGATGCTAGCACTTCGCGGTGGCGCTGACGTTATCGTCGCTACACCGGGTCGCCTACTGGATTTGGTTTCAAGCAATGCCGTTAAGTTGGACCAAGTGAAAACGCTTGTTCTTGATGAAGCAGACCGTATGTTGAGCCTTGGGTTTACCGAGGAACTGAACAAGATCCTGGCATTGCTGCCAGAGAAGAAGCAAACGCTGCTGTTTTCTGCCACGTTCCCTGAAAAAGTGACGAACCTTGCTACAGGTTTGTTGAATAACCCCGTTGAAGTGCAACTTCAAAGCGCTGAAGCCAGTACCTTGGTTCAACGCGTATTCAGCGTTAATAAAGGCCAGAAGACCGCGGTACTTGCACACCTCATCAAAGAGAATCAGTGGCGACAGACGCTGATCTTTGTAAATGCTAAGAATGCTTGTAATCATCTGGCTCAAAAGCTGTCAAAGCGCGGTATCACGGCGGAAGTATTCCATGGTGATAAAGGGCAGGGCGCCCGTACTCGCGTATTGGAAGGCTTTAAATCTGGTGAGATTCAAGTGCTAATCGCGACCGATATCGCCGCACGTGGTCTAGATATTGAAAAACTGCCAGTCGTGATTAACTTCGATCTTCCGCGCAGTCCTGCTGACTATATGCACCGAATCGGTCGTAGTGGCCGCGCGGGTGAAGTTGGTCTGGGATTATCGCTCATTGATTACGATGATTACCACCACTTCAAGGTGATTGAGAAGAAGAACAAGTTCCAGTTAGAGCGCGAACAAGTTAAAGGTTTTGAAGTGGAAGACGATCAAAGTGAAGCTTACTTTGCACCGATGAAGCCACGAGCGAAACCTGCGGGTACTGGTAAAAAGAAGAAAAAGCGCAGTCAATAGAATGAAGGTAGTAGCGGGTAGCAAGCCCGCTTTCTAATCTGTCGCTTCTATCAAAACATAAAAGCCTTACTTGAGCATTGAGCATTCAGCAATGCGTTATCGACGTGGTGGACGTCCGCGTCCAGAGCGTTTCTTAAATGCTGTCGCCGCTTTCGCTTGTGATTTAAGAATCGATTCAACAGTCAGTGCCATCGGCTCTTTCGGCTCAAGACCGTGCGGGAAGGTGCGTGCTCTTGGTGGAATGTTGTATTCTTCAGCGCTTGCTCTTGGCATGCGTTTAAAGCGGTATAGATAAAAGTTTTCTAACTTCTCTCTCGCCCATTCGGTTTTCTTTAGATACTTCACGCTACTCGCAATCGACGGCTTAGTATTAAAGCAGTTGAAGCGCATGGCGGTATCGAGAATGTCCCAGCCGTAAAAGTCCACTAACTCTTGCAACATGGTTTCTAGTTTTAACCCATGTAGTGGGTTGTTCTGTTGCAGCTCGATTCTTTCTTCGTCAGTCATCATTTTCTGGGTCTCACTCATTCTAAGACGGAGTTAAGCAAAGTATGTAGTGCATGTGCTTCTATAGCAATGTCACGTCAATTTTAAATGGCTAAACCGCTTTCACTTTTAATCGGTTTTTGTTGTCGCGATTGGCAATAACTTGTTGGTGGTCATCGATGGCTCCCATCGTCTTAGCCAAGCGATCATATAGAACCACATTAACCGTCGCAGCAAGGTTCATACAGCCATTTGTCGGGACGTAAACCACGTGATGGGCTTTATCCACGAGCTCTTGTGGCAGTGAGCCATCTTCAGGTCCAAATACATACAGGGCTTTCTGAGGGTGCTCAAAGCAGGGCAGAGAGCTCGCGCCCACAGCGAACTCTACACAGACGATTTCCACATCATCAGCCAGCTCTGCTGTAAGATCTTCTTTTTCCACCAAGGCAATGCGTTCTTGAATGTTTTGCGTATCGGTTTGAAACCTTACGGCTCGGCTATAACGTGTGCCGTTATAGCGCACTTCATTTGCGTTATAACATCCAGCTGCACGCATAACGGCACCTACATTAGTTGGGCTCTTTGGATTATGCAGGCCAATAGTGACCGTGGATTCTGTTGCCATTGCTGTTTTCAACTCAATTTGCATGGTGGTTGGAGAGACATCGTCGAGAAGGGGCGGATTATGGCTCTAATAAGAGTAAAGTACTAGAGCCAAAGCCTATTATTTTTGCTAGCAGACTCACTTAGAATGAGTACGAAGTATCATCGATTTACAAAAAGCGTTTAAAACAGTTAAAGCAAAAAGGTAAGAAGCGTTACAATACTGGCGCTACTGGCTCGTAGCATCGGATACTCATTCACAGAAAGTCTTAAAGAAGCTGCCTATGTCCAATAACCAAGAATTCACCGCAGAATACACCCTCAACAAAGCGTTTTTTGCTGAGTGTTACGATCAAACCAGTACTCCAACTGAATTCCCTAAATCTTACTATAAAGCCGCGCTGTTTCTTCTCTTTGGCTCAGTGTTGGTTAAGTTTGAGTTACTGCCTAACGGCTATTTGGGTTGGTTCTTTATTGTTTTGAGCTTTGTCGAGGCTCTAAGCGTTTATTTTAAAAGAGGTTGGTGGGTGTGGCGTCAGAACATTGGTTCGAGTGCTGGCAGTAAAGTGGAGCTCAAGGTTGATGCCAAAGGCGTGACGTATAAAAGTGGTAAGGTCAATAACACCATTGCATGGAGTGATATCGACCAACTGCAACAAAGTGATTTGGGACTCATCCTTCACATAGGTACACAACGTCAGTATGTCAGCAAATCATGCTTAAGTGATGAAATGCTTGCCTTTATGGTTGAACAACATACGCCGGTAGATACAAAAAAATAACGATGTGCTTTCTATCGCTATAGCGGTCAGTCAACATAGCGTGGTCGTGGAGAATTACCAATGTTCCTTTATGTAGTTTCTCAACCATGTGTTTATTGGTTTGCTGTGGTTAGCGTCGGCGTATAGCGCTTGGCAGGAATACACTAGCCTGCTATCCAGGGTGGTTTTTAGACGTGCTAGTTTATACTGATGTCTATTTAAAAGGTACAAACTCTCCGGTATCAGGGCATAACCCACCCCTGAACTGACCAGTGATAATTGTCGCTGGAGTGTTTGAGTTTCTATCGTTTTTCTTGAAAAGTTGAAACCTAGCGAGCGCGTTGTTCTGTCTGGGTTAAAGAATGTGATGTGACACTCGGACTCTAAGTCACTTGCATTGATCTCGTTTTTATTCGTCATAGGGTGCTCCTCATGACAAACTAAACACGCCGAAATGGAACTCATCCCTAGGACTTTTAGACCTTTTCCATATTCGTAAGTCATCACATTAAACCCAAAATCGACCTCTCCACTTTCTACCAACTCGGTAATAGCGTGAATACTTGGTTCCACGAAGGAAAATTGAGTGTTCGGAAACTGCCTGACTAGGCTAGATATCATTTTTTGTACTTGTGCTTCCTCAAAAATCTGGGGTAGGGCAATAGAAAACTCAGGTTCGATTCCCATACTCAGCCCATGACAAAAAGTCTGAAACTCCAAAAGGTTGTCGAGCGTCTGATGGCACTTGGTGAGTATCGCTTCCCCGTCTTCGGTCAGTTCCAGTCGCTTAGATGAGAAGTCTCTCTTAAATAAAATCAAACCTGTTTCGTCTTCCAACTGCTCGATATGCCGACTGATTGTCGATTGTGAGCAGTTGAGTTTTCTACTGGCGCGACTCATAGATCCCATTTCAACGACAGTGACAAAGGCATTCATTTGGTGATGAGAGATCATAGCTATCCGAATTATGCATAGTAATGAGTTAATAGTAATCGATATTTGGTTGTTATTCTAATTGCATCAGTCAACAGACCTAACTAAAAGGCTACTATGAAACTTAAATTACTTGTTACTTTCATGGCCGCTGCAACGGCGCTTCCAGTACTTGCTTCCGATAAAACGATTGGTGACAACCTGCCATACTTCAATGCTGATAGACCAGCCATACAAGAAAAAGCGCTTATCATCGACGCTACAGGCAAATCACCGGAGGAGATCGGGGTCATTATTGCAAAAAGCTCTATCGAGCGTGGTGAAGAACTGGCTTCTCTTGGAGACAACGCCGAGTTGTGGTTAGACATTGCTTCACAAGCGATAAAAAATATAGAAAAGATTAATCCTGATCACCTGCGTATGCTTAAATCTCAAGCCGATTACAGAGGAATCTCACTAGAAAGGTTAGTAGCGAGTACGATAGCTCCTGATTACATCATCGATTCAGCCGTTTCTGGTGATGAACTTTCTGACTACATCAGTTTACCAAACGGCTGCACGTCTCTCGCATTCAATAACGGTCTGGTAGGGCAAACATTAGACTGGCCATTAGATTCGATTAAGTCGGACACGACATTATTGAAGTCAGACACACAAATCGGGGAAATCTCTGATGGTACTTTGTATCAACAGATGGGCCGTAATGTTGGTGTCACCATTACTCACCTGGGACGTATGTCGATTCAATTTACAGCCGATTACAGCAATATCATCACGTTAGACGCACTGGCTTCAACGGCGGCGACAATGAACTCTGTCGAAGAAGTGATCGCATTGGCAAAGCAATACAAGTTAGTTGTGCCAATGAACATGACGGTTGCTGATAAAAATGGCGACTACGCAGCCATTAACGTTGCTGGTGAAGACACCGTCGTTCATAGAGGGAACGATAAAGGCGTTGCTTTTACAAATCACTCCGACTCTCTTCGTGCCAAGCTATTGCCTGAAGGGACTTCTGCACAGCAAGAGACAGAGGTGAACAAGAAGAATTTTTGGACGTTTGCTCGTAAAGATGCCGCAGAGAATTTCATTCGATACACGCCAGAGCTGACAGTGGAGTCGATGAAATATTTGTTTAACTCCAAGCCAGTCAACCTCTCTAAGTACAACGGAGATGAGTTTGTGACGACAAAAGCGTTTATTTGGGATCTAAATACAGGTTGCGCGGAATTTGCACCGGAAAACCCACTGTTTATGAAAGAAGACTATACCAAAGTGTGTTTTGACTAGCTCTGCATCTTACGGGCAGGAAGTTTTATCTCAGGGCAAAGGAGTGCTCTGTCTACCAAGAGCAAAATCATCCCAAAGCAAATTAATGACTCATCGATATCGAGACAAGAATTGATATGAAAGCCCATGTGACAAGAAAAAAGCTAGATAGATTAAAAAGTCTGTTAGAAAGTTTTTCCTTTCTTTTTGAGCAAGAACTGCTCCATGCCGCACTAAGAGGTACGATGGAACCATTATGCACAACGAAAGCGGATTTTGAGACGTTTGATGGTAAATGCTGCCATGTGCTCAATATGACGAACGAATGCATCAAGCGCTATAGAGGTGTAAACAACACATTAATAAACACAGCGTGTGAAACTATAATGAAAGATGTTTGGTTGTTGTCGACAAAAACCTAGAACAACCGATTTTTGTCGAGTCACCTTTTTTGATTCATGCAAATAAAACAGCCAATCCGTTGATAACTTCCTGATTCCCTTCCATCCAATATGTAAAGTTCATACTAGTAGCTTTGATCTACGACTAATGTCTAACTGCCTGAGACTATTTGTTTTTTTTCGTTTGATATAAGGTACTAGCAACTGAATTTCAAAGGTCTCCAAAAGAAGAGCTAGCCAGAACCTCATGGCAAAAGTAAGTAGAAACTACTTGCTAAACCTTTGTGCAGTGAACCAATAACGTTTGTTGGAACAACACACCATAGAGTGTGAACGAAAGGAATCAAAATGAGCAGCACTTTAGAAGCCGTACACGCAGGAACAGAAAGTCCTCAAGTCAATCAAGATGAACTCACTTATGAACAACAACATAAACCAAGTTCAGAATTTTCTTCCCGAGAACAATATTTAGAGCATGAGTTACAAATCATGGCGCCGAAACGCTGGCGTCCCAATTTGCCACTCAAGGATTATCGATTTGAGCTAGAAGATACCATTCCAGCTATGGCGGCTACGATTGGTAAGGTTGTTATGGTGGGGGCCATTGCTGCAACTTTTGCTGGGGCTTTGGGACTAAATGAGGGCTTTGTTTTAGAGAACGTGCGTTACGAATTACTCATAGCCTCTGTGTTCATTATTCTTTTCTCTGGCTTCTTACTGCCGACCGCAAACCTTGCTGGTACACACGGCCCATTAATTCCTTTAATACCTATTGTTGTTGCTGCTGGCGGTCACCCTATGGCTTTTGGGTTGCTGATAGGCGCTTTTGGTTTACTGCTCGCCATCAGCAAAGGTGGCAGTATGCTGGCAAACCTGACGAGTAAAGGGGTCTGCGGTGGTCTATTGCTCTACCTTGGCTTTGTTGGAACTGCGTCTCAAGTCAAAAAGCTATTCGCTTGGGCTGACGGAATAGGTATGAGCCACATCGCCTTTGTCGTGATCTTCTGCACCATAATTCTGTACGCTTTATTGGAACACTTTCGTAAGCGTTGGCTAGCGGTACCTCTCAGTTGCTTGCTCGGTGGTACCTTAGCTTTTGCTATGGGTGCACCGTTCTCCTTTCAAACTGAACCAGGTTTACCCAACATGAACCCTATGTATTGGTGGGGAGAAGATACCGGTTGGATGCTAGGCTTACCAACTTTTGAGCACTTCATGGTGGTATTGCCGTTTGCTATTTTGGCTGTGGCTATGTGGTCGCCGGACTTTTTAGGCCATCAAGTGTTTCAGAAAATTAGCTATCCAGAACGTACCGAAAAAGTACACATGAACATCGACGACACCATGACGACGGCATCAATTCGTCAGACGTTCGGCTCTCTGCTCGGCGGCACTAACTTTACTTCTTCCTGGGGCACTTATATCGTACCAGCGGCGATTGCTAAGCGTCCTATACCCGCTGGCGCGTTACTAACAGCACTATTCTGTATCATAGCTGCTGTTTGGGGTTACCCAATGGATCTAGCTATCTGGCAACCCGTACTTTGTGTGGCGCTTATTGTTGGGGTATTTGTTCCGTTGCTAGAAGCCGGAATGGAAATGACGCGTGAAGGGAAGACCACACAATCCGCTGCGATCGTTGTATTTTCATCAGTGCTAGTTAACCCAGCATTTGGCTGGTCTCTCACCATGCTCTTGGATAATTTGGGCCTTGTCGGCTGTAAAGAACGCAGCGGTGAACTAAGCAAAATGAGCCGTTGGGTATTGCCTGGAATTATGTTTATTGTGTTGAGTACTGTGATGGCGTTGGTGGGTCTTCTGCCAGGGATTCCGGCTATTATCCCGAGTTTTCGCTAACCTTTACGTTTTAGGAACTACCAGTTTTGTTATTGGCGATTACCTTGATGACTCAAGGTAATCGTCTTGTTTTTTCAACGATAAAGTCGATAAGAAGTCGAACTTGAGATGGAAGATATTCGCGTGACGAATAGTACAGCCAAATAGGGATTGTCTCTCCCCAGCATTCTTCAAGTAAAGGTATGACTTTTCCTTGTTTTAGCTCTTGTTCAAACATCCAATTACCTAAGCAGGCGATCCCCGCACCTAAAAGAGCGGCCTCTTTGGCTGCCGAGAAGTTATTGACGACGAGATTGCCTTTCGGCTCAAGTAAAACGGCGTGGTCGCCCTGTCTTAACCGCCATTTGTGCATTTTTCCTGTAGTGAGCGAGCGCACAGGCAGACAACGATGGTTGTCTAAGTCGTCTAGCGATTTTGGAGTGCCAAACTTATCGATATATGCTTTTGATGCATAAAGCCCTATCTCTGTATGTAGAATAGGTCTTCCGACTAGTCGTGAATCTTCATTTATAGATGCACCAACGCCAAGATCAAAACCCTCTTCGACAATGCTGACGTTTCTATCGTCAAAGCTGATCTCACATATCACCTCGGGGTAAAGTGCCATAAACTCGATGATGATAGGCAGAATGATATCTTGACCGATTGAGCTTGCCGGAAGGTTAACTTTTATTCTTCCTGATATGCGTGTGGGATCGTCAGTTAGCTGGCTGATCACGTTTTGAATAGCGTTGACCGATGGAGAGAGGCTCGCATAAAGCTGCTCGCCCGCTGGGGTAAGACTTAACGAATGTGAGGAGCGCAGGAATAACTTGGTTTGCCACTCTTGCTCAAGCTTACTGATGGCCTTGCTCACCGCAGGAGCCGATACACCAAGTTCTCTGGCAGCCTTAGCAAAGCTGCCAACTTTCGCTACTTGAATGAAGATAGGAAGTTGCGTTGGTAGTGATTTCATTAACCAATAGTTATCTATAGAGTAATTGAAATGAAGCTACAGGTTATGCCTGAATTCGTCAATACTGTATTTAGCCGCACTGCATGGCTGATAAATAAGTGTTGCAGCATGGCTCATTACATTTTAGTTATTGATAGGGTTAGTCAAAATCATGAAAAAACAACTTAGTGCGCTCATTTTGAGTCTCTTCTTTACGATATCCGCCGCGAATGCAAATAGTGACTTAAATACGTTAAGCACAACTTACGATGCTAAAGCGCGTTATGAGATGAGCGAGAACGACGTGAAGAGTTTTGTTTATCAGTGGTTTGCCGCATTTGATCACCAACGAGAGTCAGGTTACTTCGTTAATCGCATTGCTACTCCGGTTAAAATGGAATACCCGGGTACGCCTATCTCTTCTATCGAAGACTTCTTGGCTTGGTACCAAGGTGTCACTGATAACATCGTTTGGAACAGCCACAATATCGTAAGCATGGATGTGCAAGGTGATCAGCAGTCTGGATGGACGGTTTCGTATGACGTGCGTTGGAAAGCAAGGTCTAAAAATAACGAGAGCTACGACATGATAGTGCATCAAGAGCTCAAAGTTATTCGTGTAGGTGATGCATTGAAACTTGCGCAGTTAGAAGCCAAGGTAGTGGAGTAAGGCGGAAAAATGAAAAAGCTAATTGTTCTGTTCTCAATTCTTGCCACCGCTATGACAGCTGCATTTCAAGCCTATTGCGCTGATACCATTCACCTCGCGGCTTACCACGGTAACGAACAGCGAGTGATTGAATTATTGAAAGCTAACCCAGACCCAGATGATAGAGACTCATATGGTGGCACAGCGTTGCATGCTGCTATGTTTCAAGACAATACACGAATTGTCGAGTTATTGATTGACGCGGGATTTGACGTAAATGCTGTGGGGCCAAGAAATGGTTATACACCGCTGCATGATGCTGTGTGGGAAATAATCTCCCTGCATTGAAAATCTTGGTCGAAAATGGTGGAGACACTTCAATCAAAGGCCACGATGGCAATACGCCACTTGACAAAGCTATTGCTGAAAACAAACCCGAGATTGCGGCTTACTTAAGTAGCCTCGAGCAGTAATAGGAGAGCATTATGCAGTATAAAACGACAGACTATGATGTACTCATTCAGCAATATGGTGAGCGAAAGTTCACCAAGAATGATATCAAGAGCTTCGTTCATCGCGTTTTTTCAATGTACGAGCGTGCTACAGTTGGAAAGGACAGAGTACCTGCCGAGGCTTTTGAAGAACTTGTCGACGAGAGTATTCATGTCGATTTTCCTGACTACAAGATTCGCTCTCGCCAAGAGTTTCTTGAGTGGCATCATTGGATTCATGACTTGTTATTATCCGATGATCACGATATCAGAAATATCGATGTTTCTTACTTAGCTAATGGTAAGTATCAAGCGCGATTCGATATTCGGTGGAGAGGGGAGTTTAAGGATGGATCATACACAGATCTTAATCTAGAGCAGTCTTGGATAATGTATGAATCTGATGAACTCGCTCACCCAGTAATTGAGTATTATTTAGCTGTAGTTAAAGATGCAATGCCAGGTATGACTGCGTCTGAAGCGAATAACAGCTAGAAAAGCTTAATATGTGTTGGGGAAGAGAGTAGTCAATTGTGCCCAAAGGTGATCTGTAATGACGTCGGGTACTTGGAGCGATTCAGATTCTCTGTGTACTCCCAAAAAAAAAGCGAACCACTAAGGTTCGCTTCAGACTGCTGACAAAGGTCTAGCTTTCGAGCCAGACCTTTGATCTAATAGGAGTATCGAAATATGGATACTCCGATATGCTTCAAGAACCTTCTCCTCAGCAATACGAACTTGAAATGGTCACTATGGAACAGCTTGTTCCACAAAATCATCTCGTACGAAAATTTGATAATGCCATCGACTTTGAATTCATCAGAGACGAAGTGGCACATCTATACTGCAAAGATAACGGCCGCCCGCCCGTAGACCCTGTTCGTTTATTCAAAATCATTCTGCTTGGCTACCTATTCGGCATCAAAAGTGAGCGCCAACTGGTCAAAGAAATTGAAGTGAACGTCGCCTATCGTTGGTTCTTGCGAATGTCACTGACCGAAAAAGTTATCCATGCTTCGACGTTAAGCCAGAACCGAATTCGACGCTTCAATGGTACTGAAGTCTTTGAGCGCATCTTCAATAACATAGTGCTTCAAGCGATGGAGAAAGGCTTAGTCGCAGGACAGGAGCTCTTCACTGACAGTACACACCTTAAAGCCAATGCTAACAAGAACAAGCACATGAATCGTCTGCGCCCAGTTAGTGCAGGCGCTTATCTTGATATGCTGAATGAAGATGTGGCCGCAGACCGAGAAGCCGAAGGTAAAAATCCATTCAAGGAGACGCCACCAAAGACAGACGTCAAAAACACCAAAGTCAGCACCACCGACCCTGAAAGTGGCTTCATGACCCGGGACAATAAGCCTCAAGGCTTCTTCTATCTTGACCACCGAACCGTGGATGGCAAGCACGGTATAATCATAGACACATACGCAACACCGGGGAATGTGAATGACTCACAGCCCTATATCCGTCGTCTCGACCACACGCTAGAGCAGTTCAACCTCAACCCCATCGCAGTTGGTATCGATGCAGGTTACTTCACAGCGCCTGTTGCTGAATCACTCGAGCGCCGCAGTCTATTAGGTGTGTTCGGGTATCGCCGCCCATCAAGAACTAAGAACAAATTTAAGAAGAAAGACTTCAAATACCAAAAAAGAGACCGATACCTATCGCTGTCCAGAAGGGCAGGAGCTCGTCTATAAAACCACAACACGCGCAGGCTATCGCTCATACGCTTCCGACCCGAAGCAATGTGCGTTTTGCCCCGTTCGGGACGACTGCACCAAGAGTGAAAACATGCAGAAGGTCATAACGCGTCACCTCTACAGCGAGGCGGTGGAGCGAGCCAATCAAATGCGACTCTCTTGCTACGGAAAAAGACGTATCGGAGGCGAAGTGAAACGGTAGAACGAAGCTTCGCCGATGCAAAACAACACCATGGTCACCGTTACGCGCGCTACCGTGGTCTCGCAAAAAGTGCAGATGCAATGTTGGTTAGCCGCTGCCGCTCAAAACATCAAGAAGATAGCGTTGGTGGTGAGCTATCTGCGAAAAATGGGCTTAAATAGGGCAGAAATACGTCAAATACTGGCCTCTGTATGCCGGTTTAGGCTCAACTCACTTCAGAGCGCTATCTAACAAAAAATATCGCGATCGCGGCCTATGGCCGCTCAGAAAAAAGAACCCCGCTTGAAAAAGCGGGGTTCGTCAGCAATCTGAAGCGAACCACTAAGGTTCGCTTTTCAATTTCTAGAAGTTAACCAACTTCATTAATCTTCATAGTTCTCAATCGAAGGACAAGAACAAATTAGATTGCGGTCACCGTACACGTTATCTACACGGTTAACCGTTGGCCAGTACTTCCAAGTTCTCTGGTGAGCAGACGGGAAGCAGCCTAGTTCGCGAGAGTATGGGCGGTC
Organism: Vibrio sp. KUL80; assembly: GCF_059725495.1. Lineage (NCBI taxonomy): Bacteria > Pseudomonadati > Pseudomonadota > Gammaproteobacteria > Vibrionales > Vibrionaceae > Vibrio > Vibrio sp. KUL80. Next base: position 423,070 of record NZ_AP045842.1, on the reverse strand, counting down.
CCATTCCTCTTTTGAAAGGTCAACTTGTGTGTGTGGTGCGTTCACTAGCGGGTTGTTGTCTAGTGGCCATACACCATCTTTCACTTGCGTCATTTCTTCACGGATAGCGATCATCGCTTCACAGAAACGGTCTAGCTCTTCTAGATCTTCAGATTCAGTAGGCTCAACCATAAGTGTGCCCGCTACTGGGAACGACATAGTCGGCGCGTGGAAGCCGTAGTCCATTAGACGCTTAGCGATGTCTTCTTCGCTGATGCCTGTTTCTTCTTTCAGCGGACGAATGTCGATAATACATTCGTGTGCTACGCGGCCGTTGGTGCCACGGTAAAGAACAGGGTAGTGCGGAAGTAGACGTTCCATTACGTAGTTCGCATTTAGGATAGCGACTTTGGTTGCATCCGTTAGGCCAGATTCACCCATCATCGCGATGTATGCCCACGAGATTGGTAGGATTGAAGCACTGCCAAGGTCGGCTGCAGAAACTGCGTAGTCTTCGCCTTCAACACCGTTCTCGATGTGACCTGGTAGGAATGGCGCTAGGTGTGATTTGACGCCGATAGGACCCATACCTGGACCGCCACCACCGTGTGGGATACAGAAGGTTTTGTGTAGGTTAAGGTGCGATACATCAGAACCAATGAAGCCTGGGTTAGTTAGACCAACCTGAGCGTTCATGTTCGCGCCATCTAGGTAAACCTGACCGCCAGCTTCATGAACCATTTCGCACACTTCTTTCACGTGCTCTTCGTACACGCCGTGCGTAGAAGGGTAGGTGATCATGATGCTTGATAGGTTATCACGGTGCTTTTCGATCTTCGCTGCTAGATCGTCAGTATCGATGTTGCCGTTGTCGTCACACTTAACGACAACCACTTTCATTGACACCATAGACGCCGTTGCAGGGTTAGTACCGTGCGCAGAGCTTGGGATCAGACACACGTTACGGTGACCTTCGCCACGGCTTTCGTGGTAGCGCTGGATTGCGATTAGGCCAGCGTACTCACCTGATGCACCTGAGTTAGGCTGAAGTGAGAACTCATCGTAGCCTGTAATTTCACATAGCTTCTTCTTAAGGTCATCCGCTAGGGCTTTGTAGCCCGCTGCTTGGTCAAGTGGTGCGAATGGGTGGATAGAGCCAAACTCAGGCCACGTTACCGGGATCATCTCTGCGGCTGCGTTTAGCTTCATGGTGCAGCTGCCAAGCGGGATCATACCGTGCGTTAGTGAGAAGTCTTTGTTCTCTAGCTGTTTTAGGTAACGCATCATCTGTGTTTCACTGTGGTGAGTGTTAAACACAGGGTGAGTTAGGTAGCGAGAGGTACGACGGCAGTTTTCAGGAATCGCTGCAAACTCGTTGCCAGCAATCTCTGTAGATAGTGTCTCAACGTTTTCTTTTACTTCAAATACAGCAAATAAAACGTTGATGTCTTCGATAGTGGTGGTTTCATCGAAGCTGATACCAATTTGACCTTCTAGCTGACGAAGGTTGATGTCAGATGCTAGCGCTTTTTGGACTAGCTTGTCTGTGTTGTCACCAGTATTAACAGTGATGGTATCGAAGAAGCTGTTGTGAGCTAGTTCATAGCCAGCTTTCGTTAGACCAGCTGCTAGAATTGCCGTCATGTGGTGCGTGCGGCGAGCGATAGTCTTAAGACCTTCTTCACCGTGGTATACCGCGTAGAATGCCGCCATGTTGGCGAGCAATGCTTGCGCAGTACAGATGTTCGATGTCGCTTTTTCGCGGCGGATGTGCTGCTCACGAGTCTGCATTGCCATACGCAAAGCTTGGTTGCCGTTAGTATCGATAGATACACCGATTACACGGCCTGGCATAGTGCGCTTATGCTTATCTTTGGTTGCCATGAACGCAGCGTGTGGACCGCCGTAGCCCATTGGAACGCCAAAGCGTTGTGCAGAGCCGATCACCACGTCTGCGCCCATTTCACCCGCTGGCTTAAGCAGTGCGGAAGCAAGTAGGTCCGTTGCAACGGTAACAAGTGTCTTGTTTGCTTGAGCAGCAGCGATGATGTCTGTTAGGTCGCGAACTTCACCCGTAGTGCCTGGGTATTGAACTAACGCGCCAAATACATCTTGCTCTGGAAGAGACTCTAGAGAACCTACTTGTACTTCAAAGCCGATGAACTCAGCACGAGTTTTAACAACTTCTAGTGTTTGTGGATGAACATCATCTGCCACGAAGAAGACTTTGCTCTTGCTCTTACCTGCACGCTTACACAGCGTCATCGCTTCTGCAGCTGCAGTTGCTTCGTCAAGCAAAGATGCGTTCGCAATCTCCATGCCCGTTAGGTCCATGACCATTTGCTGGTAGTTAAGCAATGACTCAAGGCGACCTTGTGAGATTTCTGGCTGATATGGCGTGTACGCTGTGTACCAACCTGGATTCTCTAGAACGTTTCGCAGAATCACATTTGGTGTGAAGGTGTTGTAGTAACCCTGACCGATGAATGTGCGTTTTACTTGGTTCAAATCCGCGAACTTTTTCATTTCTACCAGCATGTCTGCTTCACTCATTGGAGCTTCTAGCGTCATTGGTTGTTCTAGGCGGATTTGAGCTGGGACAGTCTCGTCGATAAGTGTGTCTAGGTTTAGAACGTTAATCGCGTCCAGCATTTTTTGTTGGTCAGATTTGTTTGGCCCATTGTGGCGAGCAACAAATTCGTTTTGTGTGCTTAGGCTGTTGAGTAATTCAGTCATGTTTCCTTACCTTCTCAAAGATCCTCTGCGAGACCTTTAAAATCGTAGCCCGAACTTCTACTTTGTACGTCATTCTTGCGCAGGCAGGAATCTACTCAAAGCGAGTACCCAACTTAAACAAGATCCCTGCCTGCGCAGGGGTGACTCGTATGTTAGGTTTATTCGGGCAACGGTTGCGTGTTGCTTATTCGTCTTCGATAGACGCTAGGTATTCCTCAGCGCTCTTAAGGCTGTCTAGCTCAGATGCGTCAGACATTTTCACTTTAACGATCCAGCCACCTTCGTATGACTCTTCGTTGATAAGCTCTGGGCTGTCTTCTAGCTCTTCGTTGATTTCAACGATTTCACCTGTGATTGGTGCGTAGATGTCAGATGCTGCCTTTACAGACTCAACTAGAGAGAAGCTTTCACCTGCTTCGATTTCGTCTTCTACTTCTGGTAGGTCAACGAATACTACGTCACCTAGCATTTCTTGAGCGTGCTCTGAAATACCGATAGTCACAGTACCGTCACCGTTGTCGCGTACCCATTCGTGGCTGTCAGAAAACTTCAAAGTGTTGTCCATTGCTTTATCTCCAAAAATTAAGGATGTTTTGTTCTTTAAGTGTAGAGCGGGAAGCGAGCGCACAGCGCCTTCACTTCTTTACGTACGCGTTTCTCGACCTCTGGATTGCCCTCTGGGCTTTCAACTAGGCCGTCCAACACGTCTCCAATCCACTCACCAATAAGTTTAAATTCTTCAGTGCCAAAACCACGTGTGGTTCCAGCTGGCGTCCCTAAGCGAATACCCGATGTAATCATAGGTTTTTCTGTGTCAAACGGGATGCCATTTTTATTACATGTGATGCCAGCACGCTCTAGGGCTTCTTCTGCTTTGTTGCCTTTTAGGCCTTTTGGACGCAGGTCAACCAGCATTAGATGAGTGTCAGTGCCGCCAGTCACGATGTCGCAACCGCGAGTTTGCAATACTTCAGAAAGTACTTTTGCGTTCGCGATCACTGAATCGATATAAGTTGAAAATTGTGGGCCTAGCGCCTCACCGAACGCGACTGCTTTTGCTGCAATTACGTGCATCAGCGGACCGCCTTGAAGGCCAGGGAATACCGCTGAGTTGATTTTCTTAATGATGTCTTCGTGGTTGGTCAGGATCATGCCACCACGAGGGCCACGCAGTGTTTTGTGTGTTGTTGTAGTAACAACGTGTGCGTGCGGTAATGGGCTAGGGTGTGCACCTGTCGCAATCAGACCTGCGATGTGCGCCATGTCGACCATTAGGATCGCGCCAACTTCGTCAGCGATTTCACGGAACTTAGCAAAGTCGATAACGCGAGGAATCGCACTACCACCTGCGATGATCATTTTTGGTTTGTGTTCTACAGCTAGAGCACGTACGTCGTCGTAGTTTATTTCTAGTGTTTCTTTGTCCACACCGTACTGAACGGCGTTAAACCATTTACCAGAAAGTGCAGGGCGAGCACCGTGTGTAAGGTGACCACCGGCATCAAGTGACATGCCCATGATAGTGTCGCCAGGCTGAAGAAGCGCTAGTTTTACTGCACCGTTAGCTTGAGCTCCTGAGTGAGGTTGAACGTTTGCGTATTCGCACTTAAAAAGAGACTTAGCGCGTTCGATAGCGATGGCTTCCACGGTATCAACGTGCTCACAACCACCGTAATAACGACGGTTAGGGTAGCCTTCTGCGTATTTATTGGTTAGGCACGTGCCTTGTGCTTGCATGACTGCTTTTGAAACGATGTTTTCAGAAGCAATCAGCTCGATTTGGTCGTTCTGGCGAGCGAACTCTGCTTGGATTCCGGTGAACACAGCATCGTCTGTCGCAGACAAATTGGTTGAGAAGAAGTTTTCTAGGCTGTGATTAGGATAGCTTTTTGAGTACTGAGCATTCATGGCGTTGAACCTTCCATTATCCAATCGACGTTTGTGTTTGTCATTGTGTCGATTGAGTCGTGTCTTAGTACTGTAAGAACAGTCAACCTGTTCAAAACAGCGGTGCGAATAAGTCCCAATAGGTAGGACAAAAATCATTCAGTAAACGGGCTGGAGAGTAGGGGATTTCCATTGGCTCACCAGCTCGCAAGTGTATCTCTTCATCTAACAAGCCGATAACATACCTCTGTCAGCCCAAACAATCAATCAGAAATTTCCTATAGGAAACACAGTTTCCAAAAATGTTATCGAGAGCACGCTTTATTTTTATACATGGTCTTTAATATAGAAGTCGCTTCATGCAACAATGAAATTGCAATACAGGAAGTCATGAATAAGAAGGATCGCATGTCAGAAGACATCTACGATGAGTATCCGTCCCTAACGTTGGCCAGAGAGTCGACGGACGAAAATATAGAACCTCTGAAACTGGGAGAGCGCATCAAGGACATTCGTTCTAAGATGGGGCTCACGCTCGAAGAAGCGAGCCAGCGAACAGGGCTTGCGCGCTCTACATTGAGCAAGATTGAAAACGAGCAGATCTCTCCGACCTTTCAGGCGATGCAAAAGCTGGCTTCAGGTCTGCATATCGACATGCCTCAACTCTTTGAGCCGCCTAAGAAAAAAGTCGCGACAGGGCGTCGTGACTTTACCAAGCGCGGAGAAGGAAAACCGCACCCTACACCAACGTATGAACACGAGCTTTTAGCGACGCAATTATCTAACAAGAAGATGATGCCATTCAAAAGCACAGTCAGAGCGCGTAATTTTGAAGAATACAGTGATTGGGTAAGGCACGATGGTGAAGAATTTTTGCTGATTTTATCTGGTCAAGTGATGTTCTTTTCTGAGTTTTATGAACCTATGTCAATGAGTGAAGGAGATAGCGTTTACTACGATGCGAACATGGGGCATATGCTCATCTCAACCAGTGAAGAAGACGCTCATATTCTCTGGGTGACGGCGAAATAATCGCCAGTTGATTAAGTTTCTTATAATAAAGGCAAACGTTTGCTTTGTTGCGAAAATGCCCTGATAAAGCGCGGTTTTGACGGTAATCTCGTCGAAATGGCGCTTTTTTATTGACAGTAATGCTGTAAATAAGATGTTAAATGTCACATTTTGCGGTGTTTGTATCTTGTTAAATGAGAAAAATACCCGCATTCTTGTTCACTATAGGAAACATGGTTTCCTGGTGGTGAACTCTTCACCATTCAGGTTACTCATTTAATGGATACCGATTGAATCCATCGGACATGCGTAAGTCAGTAAACTTGCGCAGATGAAGATAGTGAACCACTCACCTTACAACAGGAGCAGGACTCACTGAAATGTGGTCCAACCCAATGGAGATTACAATGGCTCAAGAACAAGCAACCCAAGATCTATTGAAAACACCTTTGCATGCATTACACGTAAGTGTTGGCGCTAAGATGGTGCCATTTGCTGGCTACGATATGCCGGTTCAATACCCATTGGGTGTAAAGAAGGAACACCTTCACTGTCGTGATGCTGCGGGGTTGTTTGATGTGTCACACATGGGACAAATTCGTCTCCACGGTGCAAACGCTGCCAAAATCCTAGAGACATTGGTTCCTGTCGATATTATTGACTTGCCAGCGGGTAAACAGCGCTATGCGTTCTTTACTAATGAGCAAGGCGGCATCATGGATGATCTTATGGTGGCAAACCTAGGCGATCATCTGTTTGTTGTCGTCAACGCGGCATGTAAAGCGCAAGATATTGCCCACCTGCAAGCGCACCTTGACGAAGGTGTTGAGATGGAAGTGATCGAAGATCGCGCGCTACTTGCACTTCAAGGCCCTAAAGCGGCAGAGGTCTTGGCTCGCATTCAGCCAGAAGTGGCTGAGATGCTGTTTATGGATGTTCGTAAACTGGATATCAACGGTGTTGAGTGCATCGTTAGCCGCTCTGGTTACACTGGTGAGGACGGTTACGAAATCTCAGTGCCGTCTGAGAATGCAGAAGCTTTGGCACAGGCACTAACCGAGTATGAAGAAGTCGAGTGGATCGGCCTTGGTGCTCGTGACTCGCTGCGTCTTGAGTGTGGTCTGTGTTTGTACGGTCATGACCTAGACACGACGACGACACCGGTTGAAGCAAGCCTATTGTGGGGTATTCAGAAAGTACGTCGTAATGACGGTGAGCGTGCGGGTGGCTTCCCAGGTGCGGATATCGTTCTAAACCAAATCGAAACCAAAGATGTAGCTCGCAAACGTATCGGCTTGATTGGCCAAACTAAAGCGCCAGTGCGTGAGGGCGCGAAACTGTTTGATGCTAATGATAATGAAATCGGTATCGTGACCAGTGGTACTGCGGGTCCAACAGCAGGTAAGCCAGTGTCTATGGGTTATGTTAAGACCGAGTTTGCTGCAATTGGCACGGAAGTATTTGCAGAAGTACGTGGTAAAAAACTGGCGATGACGGTAGAGAAAATGCCGTTTGTACCTCAGCGTTACTACCGTGGCTAAGCTTGTTTAGCTCATGAAAGCGCCCTAGAGACACTCTCTCGGTTTTGCTATCCACTTCAAAAGCACCACTGTAAGACAGTGGTGCTTTTTTGTCTGAATTTTGTCATCCTGTGAGAAGCTTAAAAACTTATGGAATTGAAGACGGTTACTATCAGCGGTCACTGATAATAAGCGCCATGATAGGCGTATCGTAGCTGTACACACGAAAGGAGTATCGTTTAGTGTTTCAAAGCTTATTTTCTCGCAGTCCTGTCTCGACTGCTATTTTGGCAACCAGTTTAGGTCTAGCATCATTTGGCGCGCACGCAACAGATGCCGTTGAGAATAGTACACCTGTCGCACCATATATTGTGAATGGTAACGTTGCGAACATTGATGACTATCGCTCATTCATCTCACTGTTTTCCGATCCAACAGGCTATACAAACTATTCTATTGAAGGTCCGTTGTGCGGTGCTACCTTGCTTAATCAAGAGTATGTATTAACCGCAGCGCACTGTTTTTACGGCAGTGACAACAATGCTAAGTGGAACCGACTCTTTACAGTTGCAGTGACTGAGCTTCAAGACTCAAGCGAAGCGGGTAACGCTGAGCGTCTGCGAATTGCAGAGATTTACATGCACCCTAACTACAAGGATGGCGAGCGTTATCTCTGGTCAAATGACATTGCCATCTTAAAGCTAGCGACACCAGCGACTCGAGGTGAGCTTGTAAACTATGGTTTTTCAAAGGACTATCGAAACGAACCGGCAAGTTTTAAGGCGGTTGGGCATGGTGATACGAGAACTGGATTCGACGATTCCACCGATTTGCTCCAGGTGTCGCTTAATTATGTCACTGATAGTCAATGCCAAGCATTTGGCTTAAGTAATGTGCGTGATGATTACATTTGTTTTAGTGGTGACTACAGTGCGGTGACACAACTCAATGGCGGCACATGCCAAGGCGATTCTGGTGGACCTGTCTATTGGAATGATAATGGTCGTCTGGTACAAGTAGGGATTACGAGCTTTGGTCCGACAACCTGTGGCGATCCATCAATACCAGTAACCTCTGTATTTACTGAGGTGGCCGATCATTACGATTGGATTGAATCTGTATTAGGCGGTCACGAAACGGCAACCTATACGATTTCAGAACAAGACCGCATAGACTTTGGTCAAACCATATCACCAACTCCGAATGTGTCTACTTCTGGCAGCGGTGGCGGTGGTAGTATGTCTTTACTATTTGGCTCCCTGTTAGCTTTAGTAGGTTGGTCACGTCGTAGAAGACAGTGATTATCTATCTTTATGATCCTTAATGTAAAACGCCGCGTGTTTCACGCGGCGTTTTTTGTTGTCTACTGGCTCATTGTTAAGACTTGTTTAATCGAACCTAACGGATCGTTCGTAACACTCTATACTGAAAGTGAGAGCTAAATCACGTTAACTCCCACAGATTATTCAGAAAAGGAGATTCCGAATGAATCTAAGCGTGAAATCCGCGTTGATTGCATCCATTCTGCTGCCTTTTGCTTTGGCGGTCGGCAAAGCGCACGCCGAAAACGTCGAAGTGGCTCCGATGATTGTAAATGGTACTAACGCCTCGATACTTGATTTCCCGTCATTCGTGAGCCTGTACATCGACTCTCTAGAGTATGATGGACGCTACTCGTCGGGAGCGTATTGTGGGGGGACTTTACTTAACAATACGCATGTAATGACGGCAGGGCACTGCTTGTCGAGCTTCGACACCTATGATGAAGGTGCCGTTTTATTTACCAGTGCGGTTGTTGGGTTAGAGAATGAAAACCGCTTTTTAAATGCAGAAAAGCAGCGGGTAGAAGCTGTATTCTTTCATCCTAATTTTGAGAACAATATCTCTCGATTGTTACCCAATGACATAGTGGTCTTGCGACTTGAGCAAGCGGTCAATGGCGGCAGTTCAGTAATGCGTGCTACCTCCGCTGAAGCATCGCTTTATCGCAGTTTCTCTGCCTCTTTTGTGGCTCTCGGTCATGGGGATGTAGCAACGGGAGTTTCTGGGACGTCGATTCTGCAAAGAGCAGACCTTTTTTGGGTCACTAATCTTACTTGCGCTAACAACTTCACCAATGGACGCTTCCTAACTGACAAACAAATTTGCTTTAGTGGTGCGACGTCTATTTCCAACGGATTGAAAGCCGGAACTTGTCAGGGCGATTCGGGCGGTCCTATCTATTGGGATGACAACGGAACATTTAAACAGGTAGGTATTACGAGTTTCGGGCCGGCAACTTGCGGCGACTCTTCGTCAGATGTTACGGCGGCTTATACAGAAGTCGCGGATTATGTTGACTGGATTGACAGTGTGTTAGCTGGGCAAGAAATACCAACCGTCACGGTGACAGAGCAAGATAGATTGGATTACCTTGCGTTAAATGGTCGTGTTATTTATCAAGGTGGAACCATCAGTACGACGGAAGGCGATGGTGGCGGCGGAGAGTGGTCTTTGTGGCTATCACTCGGTCTGTTGTCTCTGGCTGTGCTTCGAAGGCGTGAACCAGAATAACAGAACTAAAAAAAGCGCTGCGAGGGCAGCGCTATTAAAATTCCACTATTGGGGGTGAGTGGATGGTTCGCCCAAGTGTCACTTGGGCTTGTCGCAATTAAGCCGCAGCGAGTGCTTTGTCGTCAGCGCGACGCTTTAGGAATGCGTAAGTAAAGCCAGTGACTGCCGTACCTGCTGCAATCGCTACCAAGTACATTAGCACTGGAGAAATTGCACCTGGGATTAGTAGTACGAACAGACCGCCGTGTGGAGCCATCAATTTCGCACCAATCAGCATAGAAAGCGCACCCGTTAACGCACCACCGATCATGCATGAAGGGATAACACGTACAGGGTCTTTCGCTGCAAATGGAATCGCACCTTCAGAAATAAAGCACATACCGAGTACGAATGATGCTTTGCCCGCTTCGCGCTCTCCCGCTTCGAATTTGTCTTTCGCTAGGAATGTCGCTAGACCCATGCCAAGTGCAGGTACCATACCCGCAGCCATGATCGCTGCCATTGGCGCGTAAGTTTGAGAAGCCAATAGACCCACACCAAAGGTGTATGCCGCTTTGTTTACTGGGCCGCCCAAATCGAAACACATCATTGCGCCAAGTAGCACACCTAGGAGAACCGCGTTTGCACTACCCATGTTGTTTAGGAAGTCGGTTAGACCCGCCATAATGCCAGAAACCGGGCCGCCAACGATGTAAATCATCACAAGGCCGGTGAACAAGCTAGCAATAAATGGAATGATCAAGATTGGCTTGAGCGCTTCCATTGATTGAGGGAGGCTGACTTTGTCGGCAATCAGTTTCGCAGAGTAACCCGCTAAGAAACCAGCCACAATACCACCGAGGAATCCTGCGCCTGTTGAGCTCGCTAGCATGCCGCCAATAAGACCAGGAGCTAGGCCAGGACGGTCAGCAATTGAGAATGCAATGTAACCCGCAAGAACAGGGATCATTAGGGCAAAGGCGCTACCGCCACCAATAGTCATGAGCGCAGCTGCTAATGTGCCTTCTTCTTTAAACGCTTCGATACCGAATACAAACGATAGGGCGATGATCAAACCACCAGCTACGACAACAGGAAGCATGTGCGATACACCTGTCATCAGGTGTTTATAAACGCCTTTCTTCTCTTCAGTTCCACCCGATTGGCTTGCGCCAGCGGTGTGTTTGTAAGGCGTGGCTTCAACAAATGCTTTGTTGATCTCTTGTTCGGTCTTTTTAAGTGCTAGACCTGTGCTGGTTTTGTACATCGACTTACCGTCGAAACGATCGAGAGGTACTTCGATATCAGCAGCGATGATGACTAGGTCAGCATCGGCAATCTCTTGCGCTGTCAGTTGGTTTTTAGCACCAACAGAGCCACGAGTTTCTACTTTGATAGTGTGGCCGAGGCGTTTCCCTTCTTCTTCTAGCGCTTCTGCTGCCATGAAGGTGTGTGCCACGCCAGTAGGGCAGGCAGTAATCGCCACGATCTTCTTCGCGCCGTTTGCAGACTGTTCAGGCGCTGATGCTACTGCGACACCTTGCTCTAGTTCGGTTGCTTTTTCGATAGCATCCGTCAGGAATGCTTTTGGATCAGACGTACATTCTGAGATGCTCGCTTGATAGACTTTTTTACCCACAAAACGCTGTGTATCAACCGGCGTATTTGCCGCAATAACAATAACGTCGGCTTCGCTGATTTGTGCATCGCTAAGTGTTTGCGTTTCAACCACACTGGAATGACATTCGACGTTTGCCTCATGTCCTAACGCTTTTGCTGCTTGGTCTAATAGACCCGCCGCGATAATGCTGTTTGCTACGCCACTAGGGCAAGCGGTAATAATTGAAATTTTCATAGGTTCGACCTTCGTGTCCATTTGCCACAAGAATCTAAGTCAAAGACTTAGGAAAATTAGTGGCTAAGCTTTTGTAACTCTATTTTTTGTTGTAGGGATAAAACTTCGTCCACATCCGAAACACCTACGCCAACTTGACTAACAGCCAGTGCAGACAGAGCGGTTGCGAAAGAGAGTAATTCTGTTTTTGGCTTAGATTGCATGTGTCCCCAACATAGACCTGCAACTAAGGTGTCGCCCGCACCAACGGTGCTAACGACGGACATTTTTGGTGGCTTAGCTTGTAGCCATTCGCCGTTTTCAAGCCACAACACGCCTTCAGCACCCATGGAGACGACGATATTGGCAATGCCTTTGTCAGACAGTGACTCGGCAGCTTCAAGACATTGTTCTTGTGTCGTTAAATGGCGACCAACGAACTGGGATAGCTCTTCATCGTTTGGTTTGATCAACCAAGGCTTAGAGTCCAGTCCTTTTGCCAGCGCATCACGGCTGCTATCGAATAAAACGCGCTTACCGTTTTCTTGAAGAAGCTTAATCCAAACGGCGCATTGCTCGGGCGTAATACCACGAGGTAGGCTGCCAGCGAACACGAAGTAATCGTGCTCTTTCATTAATTCATTAAGGGTTTGTTCAAATGCGTCGATAGCGTCAGTGTTGACTTCGACGCCAGGAAAGTTGATATCACTAACGTCACCGTTCGCTTCCACAAGTTTTACGTTGATGCGAGTTGAACCCGCTACGCGAACAAACTTGTCTTGTGCACCCATATCAGCGAACAGTTGGCAGAATAACTCTTGGTTATCTGTGCCCAGAAAGCCTGTTACTGTGACATCTGCACCGAGATCACTTAGGACTTTGGCAACGTTGACGCCTTTACCAGCGGCATGCAAAGAACCTTGATTGACGAGGCTCACTGAGCCCTTGTTCAGCGTGTCTAAGCTACCAGTCAAATCCAATGCTGGGTTAAGTGTGATGGTGACGACTTTGTTTGTAACTGTCATAACCGACTCCTTAGCCTTCACCTAGACCAGAAGCAATGGCTTTGCCAATCGCTTCCAATGCTTCACCAGCATCTGTACCTTCAGCACTGAACTGCAGCTCGTGGCCGTGTTTCACACCAAGAGCGATAACCTTCATAAGGCTTTTCGCGTTTACTGCTTTGCCATCGCCATTTAGGTTCGACACCTTGATAGACGATTCGAATTTCTTCGCTTCTGCAACCAGCATCGCGCCCGGACGAGCATGAAGACCGTGAGCATTTTTAATCTTGAATACAGCCACGTTGCCATCTTCAGAACTCGCAGCTTGAACTTCTTCGCCCGTGAAGAAACCAAGTACTTGTTCCGCAGACAGCGAAAGCAGTTTGTCTTGCTCTTGCTTGAAGACCACTTCGGTGATTTTATTGAGCATAGGTTGGTGTGCGTTGTTACACGCTGCAAAGGCTATCAGCCCTTGTACTGGCGTCCCGTCAAGGTCGCACTGATTAATCGTAGAAACAAACGCCATACCTGTACGTGTTACCGCTTTATCGCTACTAACCAGCCACAGACCTTTACCAAGGTGAGTAGGGGACTTAGTAACGAGATCAGCAACGAATTCAGCGCCGGCGCCACCGGTGTTTTTAAGTAGGCCACCAGCAACGGCTGCCATCTGAACCATGTCGCTTGCTGGGAAGTTAAGTTGGATTAACGAAGCATCGAAATCTGCTTCCAGCTGCACGTCACCGTTAAGCAGGGCGATGATGTCTTTCTCGCTCTTAGCTTGTTTTAGCTTTTGTTCTACACCGTCAGCTGAAAGGATCTTCGTTAGCTGTTTTAAGATGCCTAGGTGCTCGTCAGACTTCGCCGCGATACCAATGGCAACGTACGCCACATTGCCATCCCCCCAATCTACGCCGTTAGGGAAGTGATGAACGGCAACGCCAGTTTGCTTAACAAGATCTCGGGTATCGGTAGTGCCGTGAGGAATGGCGATACCATTGCCTAGAAATGTTGAGTTTTGAGCCTCGCGATTTAGCATGCCATCAACGTAGCCATCTTGTACCAAGCCTTTAGAGGTTAGGTCGGCAGCGATCGCTTTGATAGCGTTAAGTTTGTTATCGGAGGATTGATTTAGTGTAATCGTGTTCGTGTCGAGTTGAAGCATAGTTGCTCACCTGTTTAATTCTATTTAAGAACCGATTCTCGTTTGCTTGACGCTTACTGCTTTAAGCTTAACTGAATCGATTCAGCAAAAATCTCAAAAAAAGTCAGCATGTCCTTTGCTGTTGTCTTGGTGGTCTTTTTTATGGAGTTGCTACTCACAAGGATGCGTAATTCTCTGCATCAGACTTAGCGCCACTCTTGTCTATGTTCACTGTCTGTCCACTATCATTATGGACCAAATTCTAAAACTGTGAACTTTGCTGAATCCTTTCAGCTTTTATACTGAACCGATTCAGCATATAATTCAATTTATCAGTTGGCTTGGAATTCATTTATATGATCCATCGCACAGAAAAGGATCGAAACATGACTCTCGACGAGATAGCGAAATTAGCTGGCGTGTCTAAAACGACCGCGAGCTACGTCATCAATGGCAAAGCTCAAAAGTATAGAATTTCTGAAAAAACACAGCGCAAAGTGATGGCGGTCGTTGAAGAACATAACTATCGACCAGACCACGCTGCGTCTTCTTTGCGAGCAGGGCAGAGCCGTTCGTTTGGTCTGATCATCCCTGACCTTGAGAACACCAGTTACGCGCGCATCGCAAAACTGCTTGAACAGAACTCTCGTAAAGCGGGTTTTCAGATACTCATTGGCTGTTCTGATGATGATCCGGACACCGAAAGGCTGGTGGCGGATGCTCTAATATCACGCCGTATCGACGCGCTGTTTGTTGCCAGTGCTATCGCCGATGCCAGCGACTACTACTTGTCGATTCAGCAGCGCGGTACACCTGTAATCGCTATCGACCGTAGTCTAGATGATGAACACTTCAGTTGTGTAATTAGTGAGGATCATGGTGCCGCTTATGACCTCACGCAGTCTGTTATCGATGAGCAGGTTGAGACAATAGGGTTGATCGGTGCGCTGCCTGATCTGAACATATCTCGCGAACGTCAGTTGGGCTTTGAAACGGCGGTAAAGGAGAAGCAGCTTGCGTCACAAGTCGCTTATGGCGATCACTTTAACAGTGACGAAGGCAAGCGTGTGCTTATGGAGTGGATAGAGCAAGGGCAACTCCCTGATGCGCTAGTTACGACGTCGTACACCTTGCTAGAAGGTGTGCTGGATGTGTTGATAGAAAAACCAGAGCTTATGGGCAAGATTAAAATTGGTACCTTTGGTGATAACCGCTTGCTCGATTTTCTGCCATTACGAGTAAACTCATTGCCTCAGCAGTTCGAGCTTATTTGTGATAGCGCCCTTGAGCTTGCTCTTAACGGTTCTGCTAAACGCTATAAACCGGGAGTTGAACTCATTCCGCGTAAGTTGAAGGTTCGATAGACCAACAGAGACAAATGAAGGCGTGTTACCCGAGCGCAATGCTAAAGTAGCACGCCAAATTTTTATTTCCATTTCCGTCACTTAACTGAAATCTTTCTCGATTCTTGTTTAGCAACGCCTAGACTGCTCCATAGAGGTATCTCATTAACAAGGAGTAGCTATGAAATCTTTGGGGGTTGGGCTAGCTTTGCTGACAAGTACGTCGGTATTGGCAAGCGAGCTGGTTATTAATCAGTTGGGTTTCGTGCCACAGGCTGACAAAAAAGTGTTCTGGGTCGATTATGTCGGCGATGTAAAAGCGCCAGAATCGGTAGAACTTATTTCTGTGAGTGACCCTCGAAAACCAGTCAGTTACTCGTTCTCATACAATAGCCTTCTTCCCGACGGCCAATCTACCATGGTGGCGGATTTCTCTTCGCTCAATGAACCAGGTTGGTACTATTTTCAAAGTGGTGAAACTAAATCGCCACCTTTTGAAATCAAACCTAGTGTCTATCAAGATTTGCACCAAGCCCTTGTTCACGCTTTATTTCTACAACGCTCTGGTCAAGCGGTGTACTCAGCGCAAACTGGCATGGCGAGACCGCCTAGTCATATGGAAGATGGGGTCATCTTTCGTAGCGATGAGTTTAACAAAGAGGGGACAAAACTCGACGGTGCGGGCGGTTGGTATGATGCAGGAGACTTTGGGAAATACATCGCAACGGCGACTATCACGATCGCTCGGATGCTAGAAGCCTACCGGCAAGCACCGGATTTGTATCCGATTCAAGAGCCCAACAAGATGCCAATAATACTGAGTGAAGCGCTTTATGGCATTGAATGGATGGAAAAAATGCAGCGACAAGATGGTGCTGTTTATCGAAAGCTTTCTGGCGCTGCGTGGCCTGCGAAAATTCCACCTTGGCTAGATAATCAGGTGCGTTACGTTTATGGTGTTAGCACATCGGATACCGCTAAGTTTGCCGCGACGATGGCGTTTGCCACTAGAACCTACAAGCAATTTGACGAGTCACTCTCTGAACGTTTTTTACAGGCGGCAAACTTGGCTTGGGCGTATCTGGAATCACAGCCCGAGCAGTATATAGATTGGCAAAAGGAAGACGATACGGGTTCGGGGCCTTACATCCTTAATCAGTATGATAAAGAAGAATCGCTCGCAACCGACCTAGACGACAGGCTATGGGCTGCTGCTGAGCTCTATGTCACCACTCGAGATGAAAAGTATCTAGATTTTGCACAGCAGGCTTATGATGACCTTGTCGGACAGAGTATCGATATGCTCGATTTCTTTGAATGGAAAAATCCTGCCGTTATGGGTGTTTGGCATCTCATGTTGACTATAGATTCGCCTTTTATAGACACCATGAAAAGTGACCTACATGCGGTGGCAAATCGTTATGCGAAACTGGCTGAGCCTTCGCCATTTTTTGTTGCTAACCAACGCTTTGTATGGGGTTCTAACAAAGTGGTGGCTGAGGTCGGTATTTTACTCGCGTGGAGTGACTTAGTGTCTGGTCGTAAGCAGCATCGCTGGCTAGTGCAGGCGCAACTCGATTACTTACTAGGAGCCAACGCGTTTAACATGAGTTATGTCACTCACTTTGGAACCTATGCAGTTCGTAATCTTCATCACCTGTATCGCATCGGGACAGGCGTCAGTCTCCCAGGTTTTCTAGTGGGAGGCCCCAACATTAAAGCACAAGCAAATGTCGCACCAAAAAATATGGGAATGCAAAGTTATGTGGATGATGAGAAGTCATATGCGGTGAATGAGTTTGCTATTGACTACAATGCGGCATTGATAGGCTTGTTGGCGGTACATAGCAGCTATTTTGAATAACACTGAGAAAAAGACCGATGCTTACAAACAAAAACGCTCACTTTTTTAGTGAGCGTTTTTCACGTGTTCTCAGATTAGATTACTGCATAGCGCAGTTGATATCGCCGAGCGCCGTACAAATTTCTTTCTCGCGCTTCGCGTCTTCTTCCATCTTAGTACCAATTTCTTGGTTGTTACGATATTCGTTTGATGGGGCACAGCCCGCTAGCACAGCTGCCAACGCTAAGCCCATTACCACTGGTACTTTCGAACTCATCGTGAACTCCTTGTTAATTTTTTCATAAATTTAACACTGAACTCGCGCCGAAACTAGAGATTTATCTTATGTTTGGGCGCGATCGATGATTTCTTTACCAGTTGTAATGCAGGCGGATACTATTCTGTTAGTGATTGACCGTTGCTTGAAATGACACCTTGGTACCAGTAGAAGCTCTTCTTGCGTCTTCGCTCTAACGTGCCCGTGCCATCGTCATGACGATCGACGTAGATAAAGCCATAGCGTTTGCTCATTTCGGCAGTGGAGTTGGCAACTAGGTCAATCGGCCCCCAGCTTGTAAAACCCATAAGCTCGACACCATCTGCAACGGCTTCTCTCGCTTGAACTAAGTGATCGTTCAAATAAGCGATACGGTAGTCATCTTGGATATCTCCGTTTGCATCAAGCTCATCTCGCGCACCTAAACCGTTTTCAACAATAAACAGTGGTTTTTGGTAGCGGTCATACAAGAAGTTAAGCAGAACGCGCAGACCTTTGGGGTCGATCAGCCAGCCCCACTGACTTTTCTCTAAGTAAGGGTTTGGTACGCTATCAACAATGTTCCCCACTTCTTTTTGCTTTGGATCGGCACTCGCACAGCCACTAGCATAATAACTGAACGAAATGAAATCGACAGAGGCGTTCGCAATGGTCTCCAGATCACCGTCTTCCATAGCTAGTTCAATACCGTTCTCTCGGAAATAACGCAGCATGTAGCCCGGGTATTTACCGCGAGTTTGGACATCACCAAAGAACAACCACTTGTTGTTTTCATGCATGGCAGCAATGACATCATCTGGGTTGCAAGTGTATGGGTAGTTCAGCGCACCCAACAGCATATTACCGATCTTTCCATCTGGGATAATACGCTTACACGCTTGTACTGCTTTCGCATTTGCCACCAATTGATGGTGGATTGCTTGGTAGATCTCTTGCTCTGTCGCGTCTTCTTGCAGACCAACACCCGTGAATGGGGCATGCAAAGACATGTTGATCTCGTTAAAGGTTAGCCAAAGTTTGACCTTGTTTTTGTAACGCTCAAACACAGTTGTCACGTAGCGCTCAAACAGATCAATCAACCGACGATCGCCCCAGCCGCCATAATTCTCGACCAGCGCGTAAGGCATTTCGTAATGCGATAGTGTTACAAATGGCGTCATATTGTATTTTGCCAGTTCGTCGAAAATGCGGTCATAGTAGGCGAGACCTGCTTCGTTTGGTTCTGCATCATCACCATTCGGGAAGATGCGCGTCCATGCTATGGATAGTCTCAGACAGTTAAAGCCCATCTCATCAAACAGAGCAATGTCTTCTGGGTAGCGATTGTAGAAGTCGATCGCGATATCTTTGATGCCCGGAGTTCGCTCGTCACGCGTTTGGTGTGGGCTTAGAATACCCGAAGGCAACATATCGGACGTCGAGAGTCCTTTACCATCAAGGGTATATGAGCCTTCAACTTGGTTTGCGGCAATAGCGCCACCCCAAAGAAAATTGTCTGGAAACTGAGTCATAGAAACCTCTGGATTGATGAGATTGGTGGGCGCGCTCAGCGTATACGCGCTTGTTCAATATAGACTTAGTATCTGACTTAAATGGGAAGATAAAAAGAGTTTGGTTTTAATGATAAATTTCCCTAATAGTGAAATTTGTGAATATTATTAGGCTTTGTGACGTTGAATGGCTAATATAAGGAAGTTAACAATTCATATTCTTCCTTAAATTGTAAACGTATGAAAGACGAGCGAGCGCTGCAATACTACGAGAGACTGTTGAGTCTTGGTTCTAAAAATCTAGATGCTGAACCTTCAGTTTCGAACAATGAATACCACCTGCCTTTGGCTGATGTCGCCGAGGTTTTGTTTACCACAGCAAGGCATGCGAGAACTGTTCTGCAAGCTCTTCAGCAGCGAGGTTGGTTAACTTGGAACCCAAAAGTTGGCAGAAACCAGCGTTCGCACCTCACGTTGCATTTTGATGCTAAAACCCTGCGTCAGCAGTTGGGTAAAGAGCTGATTGAACATGGGCAATATGAGTCTGCTTTTTCACTGTTGCATGGCGATCAACAACAGTTTTCGCAATTACTACAACAAACTTCCGGAACCATGGTCCGAGAAGGGCAGCTTCATATTCAGCTTACCTACCAACGTGCTTTCCAGACTATCTTGCCACATAAGCCACTCAGAAATAGCGAGCGGTTTTTGGTTCGCCAGATCTATTCGTGTCTGACGGCGTGCGATCATGAAGGAAACGTATCACCACAGCTAGCCCATCATTGGACGGTGAACGAAAATCATACCCAGTGGCGCTTTTATATAAGACCGAGACTGGAGTTTCACTCAGGCCTATCGCTTACCCCAGAAGTCGTCGCAGAGCTGTTCTTTAAACTCAAATCACTACCGGAGTATGACTCCGAACTGGCTCATTTGAAGGCGGTAAATTTCGGGCATCAAACCGTCACTTTCGAGCTAGATAGTCCGGATTGCAGCTTTGATGCTTTAGTGTCGGATTTACGCTATTCGATTCAGCCTCCAAAGCAACTGGAGGGTTTAGTGGGGCAAGCCGTGGATGGATGCGGTGCATTTCGAGTCATAGAGCATTCGGATGAACGCCTGCGGTTAGAAGCGAACGATAGATTCTTCGATCTTCCAGCACTAACCGATACCGTGACAATTTGGCAGCTTGATAAAACGCCAAATGAACGGATTGAACTTGAACACTCACAGGCAGAGAGTGTTTTTGCGAAACTCGAGAATCTGAACGCTCAAGCTCACACCCAAACTCGTATCGAGAATGGATGTCTTTATTTACTCTTGAATGCCAATGAGTCTTCATACTCGCTGAGCAACTTGCAAAGAGCCTACCTTTGTAGTGTTCTCTCCCCGTATTCGATATTAGAGAACCCAGACCTCAACCCATTCTCAAGAGCCTCTATTCCCGCTCACAATATCTTGCCAAGCTGGACCAAGATCAAACGACGTGTCGCGGAAAGAGTCGCGCTCCCAGAGACACTGAGCATAGCCGTGTATGACCACCAAGTGATACTAGACTGCGCGAATGGCATCAAAGCACAGCTAGCCTTGTTGCGAGTAGAGTGTCAAATCAATGTGTATACGCTCGAGGCTCTGCACAGTAAAGCGAATGAAGGAAAGCTCAAAGAAGACATAACCATCGCGAGCTTTATTGTTGATGACAACCTTCCAGTATCTGTCTATCGCTGGATGTGTTCGGATGCCGTTCTGAGACAAGGACTCGATGCACCCTGTTTAGAATGGTTAGATACGCAACTTAATGACATCAGAGAGCAACATAGCGCAGAGTCCTACCTCAAAGAGCTAGAGTCTGTTGCGACGAATCTATTGATAGAAAACAGACTTCTGCCTTTGTTCCACCATAGACAAACTCTGCGATGGGGCAGTGTGCTGCAAGGTGTAAAAATTACCGATTGGTCATGGCCTGATTTTAGAAGCGTTTGGACGGAAGAAGAGTCGCGTTAATCATTAACGCGACCGTTATACTAGATAGTTTCGGGTTATAGCAGTTATTTGAGAGGATCCCCTTCCGGAAGTGCACTATGCAACCAAAGCGCAAGACGCTTCTTGATATTCTGCCCATCGACTTTATCTTCTGGCAGTGGGACGATTTGGCGCACTTCCACTAAGAACAGATACAGAGCTCTAGCTTTCATAGACTGACTTGCCGAAGGGTCGTGTATTGGGTAGCCCTGCATTGCCGCCATTTTACAACCCACTTCAAGTGCTTTTTTGAACAACTTGTCTTCGTTTTCTAATTTTGCTGTCTTTGACATACATTGCCTAGATTGATTTATGGGTGAATCTAAACCCTAGCAGTAAAGTTCTGACTACGCTGTTAACTCATTCTATTTTTGATAGAAATGACGTTACCGTTTGTAAAAATTCGACGTGTATCGAGAAGAGAGAAGCAATAGAAATAAGCCCCGCAATTGCGAGGCTAGTTAGGCTTATTGACCTTTAATCTGATCTTTAATGGTCTTCTTCAAGTTCTGCATGAAGTCTTTGAAGTGTGGGAAGAAGTCCGCAAACAAAGGCTGCTTTCTGTCTTGCATCATTAAAGGACCAAGCAGGCGAATGCTTAAACCTAATCGAGTAGCGGATTGGTCATCGAGACCACTGCCTTGCTGCATTTTTTCGATGACATTGAACATGTCTTCGCGATCCTCGAACTCGAAAGTCAGCGTTTGTGGTTCACGCTCTGCTTTGGTGCTGACTTCTTCAATAGTAATGCGGTATTGGTTGTGTTTGCTGATAAGTGATTTCATGTGGTTCTCCAAAAATTAGTAACTGGTTAGCTTTTAAGAAACTTTTCAATCTTAGGTTTTATGGTCAGTGACATAACGATCATGATCGTTAGGCCAACTGGGAGCGCGGCGATAAAGCCGTTGAACCATCCAGTGGTAAAATCTGAAGCATCAGAAAATCCAATTGTGTTGGCGGCGGTCACGAAAGCCAAAAGTGACTCCATAACAACAGCCATGAATAAGCCAACCACCAAGTTGCGAACGTGCTCGCTTTTCTCAGGCATTAGCTTGCCGATAAGTTTGGTCATCAGCGTTATCAATCCCATACCCACGGGCATCATCACCAATGCGGCTAGGGCAAATGAAGATAACCATTGACGAACGAATGACTCACCAAATCCGACGTTCATATAGGTCATCACTGCGGTCAGTGATCCTCCAACTAGGCTCATCATGCTCACCATAACGAGCACTTTTAGAAGGAGAGGTGTTTTCTTGTTGGTCTCTAGAGAGGCGTGTGACTCTAATGGACTAAGTGTTACTTGTGTCGTCATTTCGATTCTCCAGTCTTGAAATAGCGTTCAATTAAGTTGATAATGTCAACTATAAATTCGATGGTTGATAATGTCAACTACATTTTTAAGGGATCGATCATGTCTGAAAACACCTCTTTGGAATCTGTCTTTCGTTTAGTTCACTCTTTAAAGCGTCAAATGACCGAACAAATCGAGCAGCTCGACTATGATATTGCGCCTATGCACATGCGAGTAATGAAGATCATCACTAAGACGGCACCGTGCACGTCTATTGACATCGCACATTACCTTGATCGAGATAAAGCTCAGGTTACAAGGCTGATAAATGCGCTTATTTCTCAAGATTTGCTGGTTAAAGCTGCGAACCCTGCTGACAAGCGCAGCCACTTTTTGGAGCTTACTGAATCGGGGCAGAAAGTGATGACGAGTCTGGCGGATATTGACCGCCGAGTTTTCGAGATTATGTCTGACGGGATAAAACAGGATGAATTGGTTGATTTCACGAAAACTGCTGAGAAGATGGCGAGAAACCTTGAACAAGGAAAGGCTTAACAACTGAGTACCGCATTCTCATTTTGAGAAAATTTGTCGTGATTTGACTCTATGCTTGAGGCGCAAATTGTGTCTCACTTGTTGGAATAGCCTATTTTGATTGACTATGGAGCGGCAGCTGCCTTGCGCAGTATAGGCCGCTCTACAATACTTTCTCTCGCAAATTGAGACGCAAAATGACATTTTGCCAGCTCAACGAGAAAGGACACCCGAATGAAACACATTGTGCCACTTGCCGTATTTTTCGCCTCTTTACCTCTCATCGCTGCCCAATACCCCTCCGCTAATACCGCTATCGTTCTTCCCGGTCTTCATGAAAATGGGGTGGGCTTGTCGGGCTCTGCAGTATCTTCGCAAGATGTGATTGATTGGGAAATAAACCACAGTGATCTTGTGTTCGGTTCTTATGCTGACACTGCGGATAACCAGCGAACGCAAGCCGTGGGTTACATGTACAACCAAAAGCTAGAGATGAATTCCAATTGGCTTGAACATGAACTTAGAGAGAAAGCGGAACAGCAAGGTATAGACTTCGAAGACCTGTTTTTGCACTTTGCTGAGGATACCGTGCTTGCCGAGGTGGATACAACGCACGGTGAGAATACCATCCTCAATCGTAAACCTATGATAGTCGGCTATACCGCCAACGAGGATCACGCGGGCTTTTGGCTTTATCAAGCTCCCCCTTGGGACGCCGATGTTTTTGAGAACTTTGCGTCTGGCGGTGCGTTGTATGTCTATCATTCTGAACCGTTCGATCGCCTAGTGTTGAAGTTTTCCAAATATGCTCAAGGCGGGGAGTTTTGGGTCGAGTATCCGAGCTCGGTTGATACTGATGGTAAGGCGTTAACATGGGAACGTTTTACTATCACCAAAGACAAAACCTTGAACATGACAAAAAATCAGAATGTGATATGGAGCGTTCCAACGGATTGGGTGAGGGCAACGACACACGATGGCTCTGGCGTAAGCTATGGCGGCGGTCAGTACTTTGGTTCTACGTATCTGCGTGATGGTGGCAAATTATACGTCGCGCGTATTCGTTGGAGCGGGAGTGACCCTGAACATCGCCCGCGTGTAAAAGAGGTGAAGCTCAAAAATAGCTTCCAAACAGTTAAGTTGACTGATGCCCCTTCGGAAACCACCGACGGAAAAACGATAGAGCGCTGGCGTAAGGTTCGTGGGTTTGATGCGTCAGCGGATCTTGATGGTGACAATTACCTTTCGTGGTCTGAGTACAAAAACCGAAGTAATAAGCAGGCCACTGCACGCTTTCGTTGGGAATCTCGAGTCATTCCATTTGGTCGAATGTGGAATCAAAACTCATCTTGGGCGCTGACTAATCTAGCCAACCCGAATTACCTTGCCTTGATGAGCGACTACTATGCATCAACCTGGTCAGAACAAGGACTGAATGGTGCGTATAACGACGACACAAATAAGCTCCTTGGTCCGAATCAATTTCATGTTTACAGCGGTGGCCGGGTGGCAGAACTTGACGTCGTGGCAGGTTCTGAAGCGGCGGATCAGCTATATCAGACTCAGTTCGCCAAGTTCCTGCAAGAACTCTCTGTGCGCCAAAGTAATTCGCTGATAAGTGTTAACGTTGGTACTGCTAACTTATTAGGAAGAAATGGACAACAGGCATTGACCGAAGCTGCGTCACTGTATCTGCGTGAGCACTATATCTTCCCTTCAACGGGGTTTAGTGGCTACGCTGGGATTGCAAAATACTGGGATAACTCCGTATTTGCGAGGGACGGACGCAGTGTCATCCTTCAAGCGAGTACCCGATATGGACGCGTCCAATATTTTGGTAACTCACAGGATAATTGGCAGCAAGACCAATATGCAGCATTGGCGATCTACTACTTAAATAGCCACCCAGAACTTAGCTTTTTTAATCAATGGAACAACGGCTATGTCTACGGAAGTGACAATACATCAGTGGACAATTTCTGGCAGGCTGGTGTGCCTAAGAACATGGCGTATCAACCAAGTGCGTTATTGGCTGTGGATCTAGGTCAGCCGGCTCAGCAGATCCCAGAAGGATACGAGCCAATTCCTTTGATGCTCTCCACTGAAACTCCTTATCCAGCCGATTACACTGTTGTCGGAGACGCTTCTCAAACCTCTGTAGTACACGCAGACCTTCCAGAAGGGATAAGCCATCTCTTGCCAACCTACACCTACTTTCTGTATCAATCAGGGAGCACTGTAGTGACTGGTGGACCTGAAGATATGGTCCTTGCCAGAGAGTACACTAAAGGCAAGGTGCTGTATCGAACCGACTTCTTTGGTAAGAGTCGTGACTTTTATCAATCAGAGCCTGTGACTGTCTATTTGGACACTCCGATGAGAGTGGTAGGTGCTGATGGTCAAGTAGGCGACTATGTTGAAGAAGTCACTATTGGCGGTTATCAAGGGCTGTTTCTCCTTTACTAGCGTAAAGTGTCCAGAGAGGTCTATTCCATAAAAGGGAACTGGAACTAGTGGAGTTGCGTAGTTAGTTGTGTAACTAGTGCGGATTTAGTCACTGTTTCGAACAGATAACTCGCGGCAACTTGGAAAGAGACTATTCTTGATAGTATAAAAACTCTAAAAAACAAAGGAGAAAGACATGGATTGTTGCTCACTTGCCATCTCAATTGACATTAACGGAAGTAAAATAGTGCTTGCGTGGGGGCCGAACAAAACCACGCAGCAATGTATCGATGAATACCACGCTATCAGCGCTGACCTCAATGCAAAGACCTACCTGTTAACATTAAAAGACCACAAAGATGCCTCGTTAGAAAAGCCAATCAGCAGCGAAAAGGCGAGTACTTTGATGGCTGAGTGGCATGACATTCAAAGCGGTCTGAATCAAGACCTAGATATCCATTGGTAACAAGTAAGTGCATCCTTTCAAATTTTTGTTATAGAGTGTGCATAGGTATATGTATTTATTTGGAAAGGTTGCATGTTCACACTAAAGGTAGATAGGGACTTATCGCTGGCGTTGGTACAGCCGAGTTTTGCCGCTCGGTATCATGAGATTGTTACCCATGAACGTGACTATCTTTCTCAGTGGCTAGCATGGCCGCCACACGCAGAAGATGAAGCGTTTTTCCTGAGCTTTATAAGACAATCTTTACATGACTATGCTGATGGAAAATCCATGACCTGCGCGATGATTTATCAAGATGAGGTTGTCGGAAATATCAGTTTCAACACCATAGACTCGTCATTAAAAAGAGTCGAGATAGGCTATTGGCTAAGCCAGTCTATGCAAGGGCGCGGCATAGCCACGCGAGCCGTCTCAAAACTCGTCGAAATAGCTTTCTTAGAGCTAAAAATGGAGAAGGTTCAGATCTCGGCGGCAAGTGAGAATAAACCAAGCCGAGCGGTGTGCGAGAGACTTGGTTTTACTCTTGAAGGTATTATTACATGTGCCGAAAACTTAAATGGTCGAGTCGTTGACCATGCTATCTATGGACTGTCACATCAAGCATGGTTCGAGGGTAGAGTTAGCTCGCCAAGTGTTTAAACTGCAGGTCGACGAGCCTGCGATATAGCTCGCACGTCTGTAGCAGTTCTCGGTGATTGCCCTTATCGACTAAGCGACCCTGGTCAAGTACTGCAATTTGGTCGGCATGCTGAATGGTGGATAAGCGGTGTGCGATGATGATGGTTGTGCGACCTTGCATTAGCTCGTCCAGTGCCTGTTGGACGTGATGTTCGCTTTCGCTATCTAGGGCGCTGGTGGCTTCATCAAGTAATAAGATCTTTGGATCTTTTAGAATGGCTCTAGCGATGGCAATACGTTGACGTTGTCCGCCAGAGAGTCGCACTCCTCGCTCTCCCAAGAAGCTGCCATAATCGTCAGGTAAGTTCATAATAAAATCGTGCGCATGCGCTTTTTTGGCGGCTTCAATCACCTCTTCATCAGTGGCGGTTGGGTTGCCATATCGAATGTTGTGGAACACATCATTACTGAACAGTGCAGGCTGCTGCGGAACCAATGCCATCTGTTTGCGAAGCTCAAGCGGATCGAAACGTTTGATATCAACTCCGCCAAGCGTGACTTGTCCGCTTTCTGGGTCGTAGAATCGTTGCATCAGTTCAAACAAGGTTGTTTTACCTGCTCCAGATGGCCCCACAAGCGCGAGCACTTTCCCTTCTTCGGCAACAAGATCAAGCGATTCAACAGCCGCTTGTGTCGGTCTAGAAGGGTAATGGAAGACAACTTGATTGAAGGCGACTTCTGGGCGCAATGTATCAGGGGAGAGTATCTCTTCCGTTGGAGCCGTAATGTGACTTTCTACCTGCAAGATCTCAATTAATCGCTCGGTTGCGCCGGCTGCTCGTTGTAGCTCTCCCAAGACTTCAGAAATAGTAGCGAGAGAAGAGGCAACCATAATAGCGTAAAACACAAATGCCCCCAGATCGCCGGCTGACATAACGCCATTGATAACGTCACTGCCACCTACCCACAACATGCCCGCTATCGCGCTAAAGACGATCACAATGACACCAGAGATAAGGATTGCGCGCTGCTTTACTCGTCGTCGACCTATCTCATAAGCGCGTTCTACTTCAGTGGCGAATGAAGCGCGCTCTTGCGCTTCAAAGCTGTAGCTTTGTACCGTCTTAATATGCTCAATGGCTTCTCCCGCATAGCTTCCCACATCTGCCATTGAGTCTTGGCTTTGTCTTGAAAGTGCCCGAACTCGTCTGCCATAAAACAAAATAGGAACTAAAATGAATGGCACGGAGGCAAGAACAATGAGCGTCAGTTTGATATTGGTCGCAAATAGCATGACGATGGCACCTACGCACATCAACGCGCTACGCATCGCCATGGAAAAAGACGAGCCGATGATGCTTTGCAGTAGCGTCGTGTCTGTGGTGATACGAGACATGATGTCACCGCTGCCGTTGGTTTCAAAGTAGCTTGGGTGGAGCGTAATAATGTGGTCAAACACGGCTTGACGAATGTCGGCACTCACGCGCTCGCCAACTGATGAGACTAAGTAGAAGCGGAAAAAGGTGCCAATCGAAATACATAATGTGATGACCAGAATAAACTGGATAGCGTTTTCAAGGTCGGACAGAGATTGCTGCGTGAATCCTTGGTCTATTAGGATTCGAACACCGTGACCGACAGAGAGCGTTAACCCTGCGGTAACGATCAAAGCGATGAGCGCTGCAAACACCTTCATACGATAGGGGCGAATAAAGGCGAGTAGTTCAATCAAGATCCCCAAGTTTTTGCGTTGTTGTTTTGTCTCGGAGGGAGTCTGCATGTTTTGCCCTTTAAGATTCGCTATCTGTGATGGATGTCAAAAGAGAAATGACAATAGGAAAAGCATCCGCACATAACTTGGGACGCTAGTTATCTAAAGTACTGTAAAGTATAGAGTATACCTAATGTAAATAGGAAATAGATATGCACCACTCACTGCCATACTTTGAAGATTGGCCGCGCATTGACTCTGCGATTAAGCAAGACCCCTTGATAGAGACTGATGTGGCTAGACTGGTTTCTCTGATGACAATTGAAGAGAAGCTAGGTCAAATGATTCAGCCAGATCTTCGAGGTGTCACGCCCGAATTGGCAAAGCAGTACAAACTCGGCTCCATATTGAACGGAGGAGGCGCGTGGCCAAATGAGAACAAGCGGGCAAGTGCGCGTGAGTGGGTGTCGCTTGCTGACGAACTTTGGCACGCGGTAGAGGAAGCATACCGCGACCGTCCATTCAGAATTCCTTTTATGTGGGCGACGGATGCCGTCCATGGACACAACAATGTCTTCTCGGCGACCGTCTTTCCGCACAATATTGGCTTGGGAGCCGCTCGGGATCCTGAACTGATTGAGAAAATAGGCGTCATTACGGCCAAAGAGGTCGCGGTAACTGGGCTAGATTGGACATTTGCTCCTACGGTTGCCGTCCCAAGAAATCTAAGATGGGGTAGAGTCTATGAAGGTTACTCAGAAGACCCAGAGATTACCTACTTGTATGCATCAAAAATGGTGAAAGGTCTGCAAGGGTCAGCAGAAGAACTCAAAGGCGACCAGCGTGTTATTTCTAACGTCAAACATTGGGTTGGAGATGGCGGAACGCTCGAAGGGGAAGATAGGGGAAGAAATCACTATGATGAGTCTTCGCTTCGCAATATTCATGCAATGGGCTACTTCAGTGGATTAGAAGCTGGTGCTCAAGTGGTGATGTCTTCTTTCAATTCTTGGGTCAATCTTGCTAACTACGATCACTCTCCACAAGACGGCGAGGCCTATAATCACAAAATCCATGGCAGTCGCTATCTCATTGATGACGTCCTCAAAAGAAAAATGGGATTCGATGGCTTTGTCGTCACAGATTGGCATGGTCACGCTGAAGTCAGCAAGTGTTCTGATGGCGACGCGACATACGCTATTAATGCGGGTAACGACGTTATGATGGTGCCTGTCTATGAACACTGGATAGCGGTATACGAAAAGGCGTTAGCGGATATTAAATCTGGCGTCATACCCATGAGTCGTGTTGATGATGCGGTGACGCGTATCCTCAGGGTGAAGATGCGTGCAGGACTTTGGGATAAGCCTTGTCCGTCAAAGCGCGCGCTCGCGGGTAAGCAAAACATACTGGGAGCTCCAGAGCATAGATCTGTCGCGCGTGAGGCCGTTCGTAAATCTTTGGTATTGTTAAAAAATGAAGGGCAAATCCTGCCGTTGCACCCTGTTCAACGCGTGATTCTTACAGGAAGCGGAGCGGATGATATTCAAAAGCAATCGGGTGGTTGGAACCTAACGTGGCAGGGCGATGAGAACAGCTTAGATGACTTTCCTGGTGCGACGACGGTTAAAATGGCATTGATCGAAGAACTTGGGCGTGACAATGTCACTTATAGTCCGTCATTAGATGTACCGCTTTCAAAACAAGATGTCGCTATCGTAGTCATAGGTGAAGACCCATACGCCGAGATGATGGGAGATATCAAGTCATGGCAGAGCTTAGAGTTTGCCAAGCTGAAGCGCAGCTATCGTAAAGATGCAGAGAAGATCCGTCTGCTTCACCAACACGGAGTGCGCGTGATTACGATTTTATTCAGCGGTCGTCCTCTTTACTTCAATGAGGAGATAGCAAAATCAGACGCCTTCGTTGCTGCGTGGTTACCAGGCAGTGAAGGCGCGGGGATTACTGATGTGTTGATTGCCGACGGCGCGGGCAACCCAAGATTTGATTTTCAAGGGACGCTATCTTACAGCTGGCCAAATACCAAATTAGGCGCGATGGTCAGTCGCCAACCTATACATATCCCGGGTTATGACGTTCCTGAGTTTGAACAGTGTCCGAACGGTGAGCATCGACCTCTGTTTGAATACGGTTACGGGCTCAATTACTCTGATAAACTTCAAACACGGGATCTCACTAACATTCCTCTAGATATCACTCATGAGCCAGCGGGACCTGCAGACGTGAATACCGAGCATTTGTATGGGGTGAGGGCGTCGATTGGTGACTATCAAATGAAAGTACAAGATGGTGACCATTTAGAGGGGGAAAATGTATCACGTAATAATGCCCTTCAACTTAGCGCAAT
This sequence comes from Vibrio sp. KUL80, assembly GCF_059725495.1. Taxonomy (NCBI): domain Bacteria; kingdom Pseudomonadati; phylum Pseudomonadota; class Gammaproteobacteria; order Vibrionales; family Vibrionaceae; genus Vibrio; species Vibrio sp. KUL80. The sequence continues at coordinate 393,009 of NZ_AP045842.1, read as the reverse complement.
CTCTACCAAGCCCTATAACTACCAACAGCAGCAAGATGCCGTTCGCGTGAACTTTCAGGGTGGAGATGCGGCACTAACAATGGCAACTGGTGATCAAGAGCCTGAAAACTTTGCTCAGTTCTATGAGTCAGGCAGTATCGCGTTTGATGCAAAAGTCATTTCACCGTGTAGTGAGCCAGTCTATCTCTTCATTGAGAGTCAAAGTAATAAGGTTAGTAGTCAGTTTACCAAGTTAGACATAACCGAACAGCTTCACGCCAATGACGAGTTTAAAACCGTGGTGATTCCCGTGACTTCGGTTACTTCTAATTCGGCAGCGTTAACACAAGTTCAAATCCCTTTTGGCATCAAGACCACAGGGACGCTTGATGTTGTGATCGCGAACATACGCTGGCAACGTGAATAAGTTGTCGTTTGGTAATGACGTTGGACAACAAAGTTTGAAACTCATTTTTGGACAGAAATGTGTCAGTGATTTTGCTAAATTAGCATTTGACGGATAATCTGAAGTATTGCAAAGCCTCTTATCGATTGGCCATAACAACTTATCCACTACTTGTCATTTTCTTTCATACGTACCACTCTAGTTAGATTGGAGGGTAAGTGCTGGTATCAAAAATACAATGATTAATTGGGTGAGCATTCTTTTCAACGATGTACTCTATGGTTTCTACTAGAGCTCTGTTGTTTAGATGTACACGCTCATTTCCTGCGTATATCGCTTTGTCTTGGCAGTCTGGAAATCGACTCAAAAGATTACGTTCAACTCTATCATTAGCTTTATAAATCAGATCTCTATATGAGCTCCTATTCAAGCGATGAAGCTCACCAACTCCAGTAATAAACTGGTCAAGAATTCTGTGTAAATCTAAGCCTTTATCTTTATAACAGTTAGCTTCAATAACAGCTTGGAGTCTATCTAGTTTTGCTTCCGATGGTTTGCGTCCCTTAATGAATGTTAGAAGCTTTGTTTGGTCCACACATGAATACAAAACAATCGTTTTTTGGTGAAAGCCATATGTAAAAACTTCCATCAACATAGCTTTATGTTGAACATAGTTTCGCAACTCATCTCCGACAGCATAGCCGTCGTTAGTTTCGAATAGCTTTTGTCTCAGCGCCTTGAAATCTAGGTGGTTTTCATCACGATTGGTTAACTTACCAATAAACGAGGTATCTGTTTTATGCTGGTAGCACTTGTCTAAGTACAGCTTACTCCCGATTTCAGATAATAAGTGCGACATTCATGGGAAGGTGTAGAAGAGGAAGCCAACTGCTGAAAGTGGTACGCTCTTCTCGCCAAAGAAACAAGCAGTACTACCATGAATTATCAGCAGTTGACCGAGGGCAGAAGATACCAGATTTCTGCTCTTTTGGAACGGGGAATTTCAGTTTCTGAAATAGCTAAAACAGTTCAGTGCCACCGCTCAACGGTTTATCGAGAGCTTAAAAGAGGTCGTAAAAGCAACCATTACTGTCCAAGCACGGCACAGATGCTGTCCATTACGAGACGAAGAGCTGCGCTTAAATACCGAATACCAAAGGAGCGTGTTGACTTTATTCGTCTTCTTCTATACCCGTGATCATTGAAGACGCTTGATTTTTCCTGAATAGAGGATCATGCTAGCAACTATGAAAATTACTCTGACCAATGAACAAAAGCAGGAACTAAAAATCCAGCACAGCACAACGCGTGACGGACGAGTTCGTGACCGTATAAAAGCGGTTATTCATGCGAGTAATGGTTGGTGCCCCGAAGAAATTGCAGACGCACTTCTTATTCATGAATCCACTGTTCGACAACATATCAAAGATTACCTAGAGTCGAACAAGCTCAAGCCTGAAAATGGCGGTTCACAAAGCTATCTATCGGCTCGGCAAACCCAAGAGTTGGTTCAGCATCTAACTGAAAATACATACCACCATTCGTCCGAGATTATTGCGTACGTGTTTGAAAGGTTTCAGATTCACTATAGTGTTCCTGGCATGAACAAATGGCTTCATCACAATGGTTTCAGCTACAAGCAGCCGAAAGGCGTTCCACATAAGTTCGATGAGGAAAAACAGCAAGCGTTCATAGAGGCTTATGAAGCACTGAAAGCAAGCTGTGGCGAGGATGAATCGATAGTGTTTATCGATGCCGTTCACCCCACACTGTCAACCAAACTCTCCCATGGTTGGATACGTACAGGTCAAAGTAAAGTTCTGGACACAACAGGTAATCGTAGCCGATTGAACATTGTTGGTGCTCTGAACCTATCAGATATTGGAGCGACCATTGTTAGCGAATACGACAGCATTAACAGTGAAAACATGGTTCGATTTTTCTGCAAACTCAGAGAGAGCTACCCGCTAAATCACAAGCTCCATGTCATCTTAGATGGAGCTGGATATCACCGCAGTGATTTAGTCAGAGATGCGGCATTTGTCCTTAATATTGAACTGCATTATCTCCCACCTTACAGCCCGAATCTTAACCCAATAGAGCGGCTTTGGAAGGTTATGAACGAGAAGTCAAGGAATAACGTTTACTTCAAAAGTAAACGGGATTTCAAGGAAGCCATTACCCAATTCTTTACGGTGACTCTTCCAGAGATTGCAGGCTCGCTGACGTCTCGAATCAATGATAATTTTCAGGTGTTCAAGCCTGCATCTTCAAGTTGATTGGGTATAGAGGCGGATTGGAGTCCAGAGCAGATTTCGAGTGTATTGACGAAAGCTGGCGCAGCAGTCAGCCATGAGTGGATTTATCGTTTTGTTGCTAGCGACAAGCGCTCAGGCGGTAAATTATATCGTCACTTGAGACAAGGCCATAAGCGGTATCGTCGTGGTAAAAAAGAGAAAGCTCCAGCGATTAAGAATGCCGTTTCAATTGATGACAGACCAAGCATTGTTGACAGCAGAGAGCGGTTTGGTGACTGGGAAATTGACACTGTTCTCGGGAAGCATGGCACAGGCGCAATGGTGACTATTTTAGAGCGCAAAACACGGTTTTACTTGGTAAAGAAAGTACCATCTAAGTCAGCCGATGATGTTACCCAGGCCACAATAGATCTACTGATGCCTTACAAGGAGCATGTGCATACTATCACCGCAGATAACGGGCGAGAGTTCGCTGGTCATGAAGCCATCGCGAAAGCGCTCAAGGCAGATGTGTACTTTGCTCACCCCTACAGCTCTTGGGAGCGAGGTGCTAATGAAAATGCGAACGGCCTTCTAAGGCAATATGTGAAGAAAGGAACCGACCTATCGACGGTGACAGACAGTGATATAGAGTTCGCCCTATCGCGGATAAATTATCGACCAAGAAAGTGTCTAGGCTTCAAACAGCCAGCCATAATATTTAACAAAATGGCTTTGGCTGCTTGATATTGGAGAGTGTCGCACTTCGCCGTTGAATTCGGGCTTAAATTTAGTGTGGTTAATAAAAGTCGGTTAGCTCTTAGCTTCCATTCATAGCCCATGTGCTTTGGCATAAGACCCATACCTGAGAACTGAACGCATGCATTATACAAATGAGTTTTATAATCAGTGTAGGATTGAACTACTTGATCATATAGTTCTTCGAATTGATAGATTTTGTACAATGTTTCAAGGCAGTGTTTGTAGTCGGAAAACTCTTCTTCGCTAAGCTCTTCCCTGATTTGTGTTGGGTAACTACTGAAAAAGTAATAGTCCATTAATTTCCATTCTCATTTATAAGTGCTTGGTCCTTCAAGGATTCTTGCACTACATATATCTAATAAATATGTCAAAAAACGTTCAGACGATAGTGATATCCAATCATAACTAAATAGAAATGCAGGGTTATCATGTCGAATGCTTGACTCAATCCTCATTTTCAGGGTGTGCATTTCTAAATGCCTCGACGAACTCATTACGAGTACTGGTATACCCGCAATCAGAGCAGATTAAGTCACCAGTCTGAACACCAAACATTCTCTCTTTACGAATTTCCTCACACCCACACTTTGGGCAAGCTGCATTTTTTGCTCTAGCCATTTCTACTCTCCCGATTGTACTTTATACAGACCTAAAGATACTTTGTTGCATAAGAGGGAGTCAGTCAATCTCTGTACACACAAATGAGGTACTGTACTGCTCCAGCTAACAATGGGGCACTTCTGAGTTACGAAGCGCTAGCTGTGAAGGTTCTGGACAAAAGTCTCTTGTTGATTTCAACCTCTCAGCTGACCAGATATTCGTCATCCTCACGAAAGTGAGGTTCTCCTACAACGTGTAGGTGACTGAAAATATTCGACTAAGTCACGTAATTCAACTTTTCAACGCGCTGAATGAGATCCCCTTTTTCAAGGGGATGACGGTGATTTTTGGTATGGTCTGAAACACCGAAAGGGGCAAATATCTTCCATAGTGAAAGGGGTTTCCCAATAACTAAATTAGTCCTTCTGGATACAATGTTTTTCTTCTACTTGTGAACTCATCGATGTGGACCCAAAGAGCCTTGAACGCAGTATCATTTTCATACCCAGTGAACTCAGTTGCAGAGTAGAAAGAAGAGTCCTGAAACTTTGCTTTAAAAATGAACATAATTTCATGACCTGGGTTACCATTGAATTCAAACAAGTTCTCAACTATTTGGAACTCATCACTGATCGAAATATCAGTGTCAAGTTCTTCGCGAAACTCTCGAACCGCTGCATCTTTCGCCAGTTCGCCAAACTCAATACCACCACCTAGTGGCCTATAGAAGGTTTCATCTTTGATGGGATCGTAGCACTCAGAGACAAAAATATGACTCTTATGCTCAATCATGCAAATTGCGACATTTCTTATGTTCACTTGTTAGCACTCCACTGCATAACTTCATAATCATGGCCTCTGAACTCTATATGCGATTTATCAGGCCATCTTTACTAAACACGTTACAGACATTAGCAAAACTTAGTCAAGCCAGCCCTTGCTCCACATCAATAGAAAACTGGTCTGAAACGAAATGGGGCAGTTATGAGTTGGATAGCGCTAAATGCATTGTGTGATCACAGCCTGAACTAGCCAAACTCGCTCTGGGATTTGATCAGCGTCTCAGTTCACAAACCTACGCACTGAACCCCTACAACATAGTCTTGAACGGAGCGCGGTACCTACTAGTTTATAAAATATATAGAAATGAGAGCCTCAGTAGTGACAGCACATGGACTTTAATCTAGCGTTATTGAGCCAAACCAAGAAACGGACTATCAACAATCTATTTTTGATGGGTGGGCTGTCTGTGCTGTTTGGTCTTTTTTCACAACCAGCTTCTGCAGCTACCAACTACGCTATTTTCTCTCTCAACTCAGAGTTTAAACCACTTAGCCGAAGCAAAGCTCGCATGCTGTATCGTGGAAAAATGAAATCACTACAGGGACAGCGTATCGAACTGGCTGACTGGCCACAGCGCTCCACAGAGCGCGAGCTTTTTTATCAATCCCTACTCGGTAAAGACATTGCACAAATGAATGCTTACTGGGCTAGTTTATCTTTTTCTGGCAAGGCGAGACCGCCAAAGGAAATCTTATCCGCAGAGATGGGCTCGCTCGTGATTTGGCTCCAAGAAAAACCAAATCGAGTGGGTTATGCGCCATTAGAATCACTTCCTTCCGATGCCAATATCCTTTATGTCTTAGCTGTGGAGTAAATATGCCAAGCAAAGTACTGTTAGCACTCGTCGCCATTATCAGCTCACCCGCCCTTGCGGTCGTTGAACTGACTGAGCATCTTTCGTTTAGTGGTTTCGGTTCGACCTCTTGGGCTAAGTCAGACAATGAAACCCCTTTACTCATCAACCGAGCTATTCGCAATGAAAGCTGCTTTGATTGCGACACGACGTTTGGGTTGCAGCTTGACTATTACAACAATGGTTTTAAGGCCTCTCTGCAAGGGGTCAAACGACCTCAAGACAACTGGAGTGAACCTAAGCTCGAATGGGCTTACGTCGGCTACGAGTTTGAGAATCTCGATGTGAGAGCGGGAAGGCAGCGATTACCTCTGTTTTTAGCATCTGAATATTTCTATGTAGGACAAGCCTTTACAACGTCTCGCCCTCCTGCAGAAGTATATAGTGCGTTGCTTGGACTGACCGCTTACAACGGTGCAAGTATTAACTGGCGATATTATGTATCTGATGAGCTTCAACTTTCCTTAACCCCTTTTGTTGGATTCGAAGATGAGGCGGAGGTCACTTACAACCCGAACACGACTCTAGATTTCGATACTCAGAACTTGTGGGGCCTCAACGCTCAACTGACGGGTGACTTTTACCGCTGGAACTTCACTTACCTTGATGCCGTGTATGATGTTACAGCGCGTGTTACTCTCCCAGGTATCCCTCCCCAATTTCAACCAAAGCCTGAGTCGGTTCGGAATACTGTTAAACAGTACTCGGTGGGAACCGTGTATGAGTTCGACGCCTTAAAAACCACGTTCGAGTTTCAAAGGTTGGAAGGAATACGCATGGATTGGTACGGACAAGTTGAGTATCGCCTTGCTCCGTTCACTCCGTACATCGCATACGGGCAATTGTATCAAGACAATGAACGTTCCAATGCCAGTGCTACTGTTGGTGTGAGGTATGATTTGTTAAGTAACCTTTCCATCAATGCTGAGTACCAATATTTTCAAGTGCTCAACAGTGGTTCTGGCTTATTTATCAGCCGTCCGGGCGATGATGATAGTGCTCAGCTTTTTACCGTGATGGCGAGTTTTGCTTTTTAATAATCGTACCAAGCTCTGACGGGTAGGTAGATTCCAACGTTCTGTGATGATACATCAATGGGGAGGGTGTGTGACAAAAACCTGTAGCCCTGAGAGAGCGTCCTCTCACAGAGTGCGATAACGAGTGTCCTTAATAATGATTAAAGGTCGTTGTTACTGGCACGCCTTTTCTTTCATTATCCCGATGCCGACTTCGAGTGTGTCTCGCCACGCTTTCTCTATGACATCATTGTAAAGTGGGTCATATTTTTCAACCGTTGCAAGCAAGCTCTCCACCCACATATCCAGCTCTCCTTCCGAAATGTTCAGGCCCATCTCTTTGTGCTTATCGCCTAATTTTCGGACCGTGTCGCGCACTGAAGCCAATGCCGAGGCATTCTGTATTAGCACCAAAGAAGCTTTCAGCATTCGCGCTTGCTTCTTTGTGTCGACAGCTCCGAATCGCTCTTGAAACCGATGATTGGTCGCGCAAAAGTGGTCTAGGAAGTCAGTTAAGAAATGAACCCCTATACGGCATCGTTGATAGCTATCAAGAAAGATTTCATTGCTGCTCATGTCTGTTCCTTTCTGACGATTAGCCAGCTAGCGGTAGCTCAGGTGACATTTGTCGTTTCGACACGTCACCATATAGAACTCATGCTCACCTTTATGCTCCTTGACCTCAAAATAGATAACCGATTTATTAAGGCCGTCTTTGAAAGCAAAGGCCAGCTCTGCGTCATCGATAGTCAACCCTTCTTCTTCTAAATGCTCTGCCAACGACAGTCGAGCTAACTCAATAATCTTATCGTCCTTAAGAGGGGTGAGTGATGCCTGTGCAAAGGGAACGGCAAACACAAAAATGAGAATCGGTAACAATTTCATACTAACTCCTTTAATTGTATGACTACTCGATTGACAATAGTGGTATTCAATCACTCAGGTGGAGGTCATCGTTACATCTAACTAAAGTTATAAAAAGTCCGCTGTTTTGGTTCATTCCAACGGGATTTGTACTGATTCTTTTAGACGCTTTCCCTTCCATCGGCATTGCCTTTGTTCTCGATATCGCTTTTCTTGATAAGTACTACGACTAGTGTGAATCGTTTTATATCAACCTACAGCGCAAATCTAGATTTAGTGACGTTCGGTCCACCCCATGTAGTCTAATTTTCGTTGAAGTTTCCCAATAGCCTCATTTTGTAGCTGCCTAGCACGTTCCTTCGACACGCCATTCATTTTACCTATCTCATGAAGCGTCAGCACTTCGCGACCGTGCAACCCAAAGCGATGAATGATGATATCGCGGTACTTTTCTGGAAGGAGATTGATGAGTGCATCGATGTTCGCTTGCAAACTCTGATTTTGATGAGAGCGGTCCGGCTCTTCATCTATCTCTGATGGTATCGCTTCAAGGTGAGAAGGGATAGAGATAGAGTCAACCGTTAGCCTAGGCTCAATATAACCACTCATATCGATGAGCTCCCCCACATGTCCCTGTTCTCCATTAACTTGTTTGGAAATCTCGCTAACTGAAGGGGGATGGTGAATTGAAGAGAGCATTTGATTTGTCTCGCGATAAAGTTTGCGCATCTCTTTGATAATATGAACGGGCAATCGAACCGTACGTTCTGTATTCATAATAGCGGACTCAATACTCTCCCTTATCCACCATACTGCGTAGGTGCTAAAGCGAAAGCCCATCTCCGGGTCATACTTGTTTACTGCCTTTATCAGCCCAATATTACCCTCTTCAATCAAGTCAAGAATCGTAAGATGAGTTAAACCTCTCTTGATATAGCTTCGTGCTAACTTTACAACCAACCTTAGGTTTGTCTCAATCATAACATCTCTAGCAGCGAGATCTCCGTTACGAGCTAATGTGGCAAAGTGATATTGCTGCTCAGGCGACAATTGCTCTATGGCGACCACGTCGTTGATATACTTCGCGTGCAAATCAGCATTTGCTTCTTTATCAACACTTGAAACGCTCGCCACTCTAGCCATCATTTTTCTCCTTCGATCAACATTTTGGTTTTAATCGAGCAAGCCGAAACGTACAATCTACCACTTACCCCTTCTAAAGCTAGACAGACTTCGTATATGCCACAAGTTTTAATTAATACTTATTAGGAAATTCGAAGGGAAAATAAACTAAAGTCGTATGATTTGAATGACCATATCTATTGAGTTTAGAGCAAGACGATTGAATGGTAATTTACGCATTATAGTGAGGATATGAAGCACAATTTGACATCTAGGAACATCAACAAGCGTTTACTCACGAATTCGTGTCAGCCTAGCTGAGGGCGGTTTAGCCGTGCCATCCTTGGTTCGGCTTTGTTGAGGGCAGCGCTCTGACATCATGTCTCAACACTTTCTGATAAGTTGAGCGCATCTTCTATCTCTACGCCAAGATAACGAATCGTATTGTCCAACTTAACGTGACCAAGCAACAACTGAACAGCGCGAATGTTTTTTGTCCTTGCATAGATAATGGTAGCTTTAGTGCGACGCATTGAGTGCGTACCATAGAGCGAAGCATCATACCCTAATTCGGATGCCCAACGACGAATGATAGAAGCATAATAACTGTAGCTCATCGGTTTGCCGGGGCGACGGGGGCTAGGAAACAAATAGTCAGTCATTGAAATACCACTTTGAGTCAACCAATGGGTTATGGACTGCGCTGTTCTTGATGAAACTTCGAACTGCACATCACGGTTTGTTTTTCGTTGTCTGTAACGAATGCGCCTATTAATAACTCCTCCGCTAGAGATATCATTTACCCTCATTGTCAGCAGGTCACATGAACGAAGCTTACAGTCGATAGCAAGGTTTAATAATGCCAGCTCCCTGACATTACCTTCTATCTCCAGTCTCGTTCGAATACGCCAAATATCCTCTAACCGGAATGGTTTTTTCTGTCCTGTTGAACCGCTTTTCTTAGACCACATTTTGACCTCCTTTGAATGTGCCTGTGGTGTGAATATGGTTAGAGGAATGGAACCCAAAGTGACTATTGACGATATCTTTTTCGACACTATATTTAGTCACGCACAATAAAAAGATCGGCCTCATTGTAGTGAAGCCGACCAAAAGCAAGAAAAATCTTTAAGGAAGTTTTAAAAACTAAAACCGAAGCGAATGCAGAAAGGCTAGATTCCACATCAACCGGAAGTGTAGTCAAGTACCTAATAAACCGCCATCTTCACCACGAGATTTGTTTATGGTATTTCAACAAATCCATTATCACAGATAGCATTGCCGCTTCCCGCTTGAGGGGAATACCCGTACCATTAGTTTTTCTGGGGAAAATAGTTTTACCTCGTAAACCAATCACAATTGAGCTAAGCCATTATGGGGCAGAACCTTCTCAGAGAAGAAGGCAAACTACGACAAAAAGCATCGAAAAGAGTCATAGTTTCAAACTTTAATGTCCTCCGACAACTGGGCTAGAGAACTGAACTAGCTCGGCGACACACAAAACGTATGATGGGTGACATCATCCTGATCTAAATCAATCATTCTCTCATTTTATTTACATTGACTTAATTCCGTCACACAGTCTCGTTAGTTTACATTTACTTACAAACGTAAACTTATGGAGATTGTATGAGACAAACATTAATCAGAACTATGTTCGCTATTTCAACTATTGCATTTACTAGCGCCTCATTAGCTCAAGATACTATTTCGGCGGTTGGCTCTAGCTCCGTGACTCCTCTTATGGAAACGTTCGGTGAAGTCTACTCCAAAGCACACCCAAACATCTTTATTGAAGTTCAAGGACCTGGATCAAGCGCAGGTGTTAAAGCAGCAAAATCGAATGCCGCTGATTTAGGTATGGCATCTCGTGAGCTTAAAGAATCTGAAAAAGAACCAGAGTTAAAGACTAAAGTTATTGCTCGTGACGGTATTGCGGTTGTCGTAAACCCAAACAACGAAATGACTCAACTAACCTCAAAGCAAATCCAGGACATTTACAAAGGCAAAATAAAAAACTGGAAAGAAGTGGGTGGTGCAGATAAACCTATTGTTGCTATCACGCGAGACACTGCATCAGGCACTCGCGGTGCATTTGAAGACATCATGAGCTTAAAACAAAAGATTAACGGCAAGAAAGTTTCCGCTATTTCACAACATGCTCAAGTAGCGAATGGTAATGGCGCACTAAAAACATCTGTCGCCTCTAATCCATATGCCATTGGTTACATTTCACTAGGAACGGTTGATTCCTCGGTTAAAGCACTATCTGTCGATAGTACAGAGCCAACCGTTAGTAACGTTAAAAATGGCAGCTACAAAGTCGCTCGTCCATTCTTAGTTTTATATAAAGGCCAACCAAACGCCCGTACTAACGACTTCCTTCAATGGATGTCGAGTGAGGAAGCACAGAAAATTGTCGACGACAATGGCTATATTTCCATTCACTAATAGTTAGTTTAATCTCTAGACTCATCAACAAATCATATAAAGAGGCCGTGGCCTCTTTATTTCTTCCCATCCAATTGCAAGTTCCCTTGCTCAAGATCTCATGATATTAGAATACCTAAGTCAAAATATACACAGTTTAAAGTTGTCTCTCGACGATAACTAGCTTGGAACGGAGCAATTTCGTGTTACCAATGGAGTTAGTCGTGACCTTGCTCGCATGACTGAAAGTATGGAAAAACTCTATATACGTGGCCAGTTTTAGTGAATCACTACAAGATGTCTGGAATAGCTTGACCGGAATATAGGCTCTTAACTGGCTTAAGGTTTTAGCTTGGGCTTATCTTGGTAGGATCATAGAGGGCGGTGTGTGTCTTGATTCTAAAAGCCGAGCAGATTTCAGCATGGTTTGATAGGTATCTACTGAAGAAAGCCAAAGAGTAGACATGATTGTGAAGCTCTAATACCGGTCTTTAACATGATAAAAGCGAGTTGCCAAATAAAATGGCTATCGCTTTTTTAGTCAATTATCACGTTCGATTCGAGATAAAAACTACCCAGTAAACTCTTCAGAATCGGGACGATTGGTAAACTGCACACCATTTAAGAAGTCGCACAGCAGTTGGTCTTCACACTGTTTATAGTTTTTGTTGTTTGGCTTGCGGAAATACGCACCAATTTCGTATTTACTTAAACTAATACCAACCACTTCTAGTACGTCCAACACGTCTTCTGCTTTCATGTCTAGCGCAATGCGCAGCTTCATGAAAATCATGTTGTTGGTCAACGAGACTTCTGGCTTAGGTTGCTCGCCTTCTTTTTTTCCTCGCTTGAGGTTAATAAAGCCATTTAAGAATACCGCCAACTCTTGATCCTTCATCTCAACGTAAGATTTGTCGCTTTCATCTTTTAACCAGTTTGCCACTTTATCGTGAGCCACAGTGACTTCAGCCTGCCCGAAAGCTTTCATTATCTGAGCATTTTTAAGGTTTAACGCGTGTTGGATACGACGTAAAATTTCGTTGTTAGTCACTAGGGATTCCTGAAATGAGTTCTAAGGGTGAATAAAAATCCATCAATTACATGCGATTTGTGGGTGTCTTTATTCAATAGCGTAGTTGACGGTGACTCTAACAGAGAACACGTTTCTTCGGTAGGTTAAAAAATGGAAATAAGACGGCCTATTCGAACTAGTTGGCTAAGTGGGTAAGACCCCACTTTCATAGACACTATGCTGATTGGGAGAGGTAGGTCAAATCACGACAAAAACATCGAAAAGTTTCGGACTTTATTGTCAAGTTTCAAGCTTTGATGTCCGCCTGCAGCTACTTCCAGTGGTCGTTAACAAATTGGTGTTTTTGCAATAACCCAATAAGCTCTAAAAGCACTGGACCGTTGGCATGGCGACGGGAGACTAAACAACCTACCGTCGTCACCCAGCCACTTTTCTCGTGCGCAACGGGTAGGGCGATGAGCTTCCCTTCTTGTATAGGTTGTTTAACCAACATCTCAGGTAGGTTTGACCAACCGATTCCCTGCAATACCATGTCTACAAGGTTTTGATGTGTGTTCGCATACCAAACATTGGTGCTGATGCCGTAAGTAAACCAAAGCTCTTCTTTGTCCGAACTACGATGTACGCATTGGCGATACGCTTTGAGGTCAGAATCTTTAACTATGGGCAGTGTTACTAGGGCGTGATCAGGAGCGACAACCGTCAGAAATCTCGCTTGTCCAAGTACGAAGAAATCCATATCCACTCGCAACTCACCGTCGGCATAGACGATGCCTATCTGCGCAACTTCGTCTCGAACCAATTTTTCGACATCAAACGTAGAGGCAGTGATTATCTCGAAGTTAGTAACAGGGTATTGGTTTGCGAGAGGAGCAAGAATGGAGAGCAGAGTTTTACTCATTAAGCTTTCGTCGACGGCAATCACCAGCTCATGCTCATAATCGTTCGCCAAGGAATCCACTTTCTGATCAAAATATTGTTGCTGGTGAAGTATTGAACGGGCTATTGGCAATAATGCTTTGCCGCTGTCAGTCAGTTCAGGCGTATTTTTCTCTCGACTGAATAGGATTTGGTCAATCGCGATTTCTAAGTTTGATACGGCCTGGCTAACGCCTGATTGTGCTCGACCTAGTTTGCGTGCTGCGGCTGAGAAAGAGCCGTATTCGCACACGGCAACAAAGACTTTAAGCTGTTCGAAACTGTACATAGCGATTCCAAATCACAGATTTATGTCAAAGGTATCAGGATGTGTGATGGTTGTTAACTTTCTATCTAATTTTAGCTAGGCATAATCACTGTCAATTCATTATTAAACAAAGAACAGAAAATGAGGAGTTGAAAATGGGAGTGCTTGAAAGAGTCTTTCATTCAGTATTGTTTGAAGTGTTAGCAGTGAGCTTATCTATTGCCGGTTTAGCCATTTTTACTGATCATGATGTCACTCGATTATCAGGAACCATGATTGTCATCGCGACAATGGCGATGTGCTGGAATTATATCTTCAATCTTATCTTCGACTACTTCGTTAAGGGTGAGCGTGTAGAACGAGCCGTGATGGTTCGAGTTGTTCACGTGCTACTGTTTGAAGCGGGACTATTGATAGCAACAGTACCCGTCATGGCGTATATGTTAGGTGTAAACTTATGGCAGGCATTTTTGATGGATATTGGTGTCACCATTTTTGTTACCGTCTACGCATTCTTGTTTAACTTAACGTATGACCATATTCGACTGTGGGTGATCAACAGTAGAAAAGCGTTGGCATGAAGCTGCTTTTTTTGAGAAGTAAGGGGCGGAGTATTTAACTCGCCCCAGACTATCGTCTCTAAATGTAATAATTGATAGGAACAAAAATCATTAGCTCTAAACATTAGCAAGGTGAACTTGCATTGATTGCATATACAATTTTGTCGCTGCCTGCCGCTTTGTACAGACAGACATTCGAACCGCCTTGGCCTGTTGTCGCGCCAGCAGTTTCAAGTCGCTGTGCTGAAGCTGAAAACGCAAAGCCAAAAGTTAAGGCTGCAATAATAAGAGCTTTCATAGCTAAGTCCTTTCGTTGAACTGAATGTGTATGCACTAAACGTGACCTGTATCACACTTTTTGTCAGTAAGACTAGTTCGGTTTTCTCTATTTACAAGCTCGTTATGGCTAGGCTGGCTACGTTTATATAAAGGAAAGTAAATTACGAGGGCGTGTTTTAAACGTACCTATCATAGTAAGTGATGACAATGTCAATAGATTTAGAGGCAGATTCTTACGCAAAGCTGTGATCTTTGTTCAAATCGTGCTCTAGATATCAAAATTTGATTTTGGGCTTGGGGATTGGATAAGAATCACTGCAAAACCAATAAGTAGGGTTTAAACTCTAAGATTATTATATTCAACACGGTGCATTTTAAAGCAACTATATGCTTGATCTGATCTTATCAACACATCAGGGTTCACACGAAGAGCTGCTCGGTTTATCTGAGGTGTTTGACGCTGTGGATGCCTATATATTTATAAAAGATAACGAAGGTCACTATCAGTATGTCAATCGTAAAGTCTTAGACACTTTTGGTGTGACGCTCGATGGAATTAGAGGTAAAACAGACTGGCATTTGTTTAGTTTTCGCACCGCCAAAATGATGCGTTTGAATGATAAGAGCGTTATAGACACTCGCAAACCTACTCAGCAAAAAATTCCTTTCTCCATCGACAATAGTGAGCTCTACCATTTAACGGTGACGTCCCCAATCATTAAAAATAATCAGGTTCTAGGCGTCATTGGTTTTGCCGTAGATGTGTCCAAAGATATGGCTGAACGTCAGGTTCTGCTCGAGGAGGCTAATACTGATGGGCTGACTGGGTGTTTTAACCGTCGCTATATGCACTTAGCGTTAGAAGAAGAACAAAATAAGCACAGAGAGCTCGGAGTGCCGAGTTCGCTACTGATCATTGATGTTGATCGCTTCAAACCTATTAACGACAAGTACGGACATTCTATTGGCGACAGAGTCTTGGTTGATGTGGTCGCTGTCATTGACCAATGTACTCGTGAGCAAGATAAACTGTGTCGATATGGTGGAGATGAGTTTGTCTTGCTGCTACCCGGAAGTAATGTTCATCAAGCTTATGCACTTGCTACGCGTCTGTCGCGCAAAATAGATGCGCTCGAGTTTCAGAGCAGCAGTGGTAAAACCTTTGGTGTGTCATGCTCAATTGGTGTCGCGACTCAAGCGCTCGATGACGGAAGTATTGTGGAGCGTGCCGATAAGGCGCTCTACATGTCTAAAAAAGGGTGCTCTGGTCGTGTTCACATGTATTGTCCTGAAACCCATGTTATACAAGAGTGCAGCCAATGTGGTGATTAAATCATCGGTTAAACATGCATCCAGTAAACTTTAACCCAATTTTGAAACAGCCTCCCCTGTTCACCCTTGAAAACCCCGTCAAATACAGCTATTTATAACAGTATAAGCAAGATGAAACTGATCTAGGAAAGGACGCTCTCAAACGCCCTTTCTTTATTTTTAGGGGAAAGGGATGACGTTAAAACGAAACGCGCTTTTAGCGATAGGGGTGGGGCTGTTTGCCTCAGGTGTGATGGCAGCAAATGTGGTTGAGACCACTTCGCTAACCGGGTTTGGTACGGCTAAATACCCGCAAGACTTCCAGCACTTTGATTATGTAAACCCAGAAGCACCCAAATACGGCAAAGTGACTTTTGGACAAATGGGCACCTTTGACAACTTCAATCGCTATGCCTCTCGTGGCCAACCTGCTGCTGCAACTGGCGAGCTCTATGATCCCCTGATGCTCCCTTCCTCTGACGAAATTGACTCTTATTATCCATTGATTGCCGAGAAAGTTCGTTATGCCGACGACTACAGTTGGCTTGAGCTCGACATCAACCCTAACGCGCGTTTTAGTGATGGAGTCCCTATCACAGCGAAAGACGTCGAGTTTACTTTCGATAAGTTCATGAAAGAAGGGGTACCTCAGTTCAGGGCGTACTATAAAGATGTGAAAAGCGTTAAGGCGACGTCGAAGCTAACTGTGCGCATCGAAATGTCTGTTCCTAATAAAGAAAAACTGTTTGGATTGGCTCAGGGCACTCGAGTGTTACCAGAGCATTTTTGGAAAGATAAGAACTTCGCAGAGCCTTTGAATGAGCCTCCAGTAGGAAGCGGCGCTTATAAAGTCGTAGATTACAAGATGGGTCAGTCGCTGACTTATGCCTTGGATGAGAACTACTGGGCAAAAGATCTACCAGTTAATGTCGGCCGCAACAACTTTAAGACCATCCAGTATGACTATTACCGTGATGACACCGTAATGCTCGAGGCATTTAAAGCCGGTGAGTTCGATTTAAGACAAGAAAACAGCGCGAAGTTCTGGGCAAGCTCATACACAGGTGCCAATTTTGATCGTGGTTTTATCAAGAAAGAAGAGATTGAACACCACAAGCCAATGGCTACTCAAGGCTTCGTATTCAATATTGAACGACCTGTGTTTAGCGATCCAAAAGTGCGTGAAGCGCTGAGCTATGCGATGGACTTTGAGTGGATGAACCGAAACATGTTCTACGACCAATACACGCGTACCCGAAGCTATTTCCAAAACTCAGATTATGAAGCAAAAGGACTTCCTTCTGCGGCCGAGCTTGAAGTGCTGAATAAGTATAAAGGGAAGATACCTGAGCGTGTATTCACTGATGAGTACAACCCACCGGTTACCGATGGTACAGGTCGTATTCGCCCACAAATGCGCAAAGCATTCGCTCTATTAAAAGAAGCGGGTTGGGAGCTTAAAAACAAGGTGATGACTAATGTAGAAACAGGTCAGCCTCTGAGTTTCGAGCTCTTGATCTACAGTCCCACGACTGAGCGAATTGCTATTCCTGTCCAAAAAAACATGCGTGCGATGGGGATCGACATGCGTATTCGCACCGTGGATACAACACAGTACCTCAAACGCTGGCGTGACCGCGATTACGACATGATTTCTTCTAGTTATTCAGCACAGCGTTATCCTAGCTCAAACCTAAAGATTGTATGGAACTCGAATTTTATCGATTCAACATACAACCAAGCAGGGGTAAAAGACCCTGTTATCGACGAGCTCACCGACTTAATTGCAGACAGCCAGGATGATCCAGAAAGATTATTGGTCCTAGGTCGGTCATTAGATAGAGTGCTTCAGTGGAACTATTTCGTTATCCCTCAGTGGCATATCAAAAAATATCGTGTGGCAACATGGGATAAATTCGAGCGCCCAGATGTCTTACCTACTTATGACTTAGGTATTGATACGTGGTGGGTGTCAGAAGAAAAGGCACAGAAGCTACCTGCAAAACGTCGATAAGAGGAAACAATGGCGGCCTATATATTCCGACGCTTGTTGTTGGTGATTCCAACGCTTTGGGCGATTATTACGATCAACTTTTTTATCATTCAGATTGCTCCTGGGGGGCCTGTAGAACAGGCGATTGCACAAGCACAGGGGCTAGATTCTGGCATCATGGAGCGATTCAGTGGTGGGGGTACAGAGGTTGACTTGGATACCGACCAAGGTGACGTGGCGACAGGCTATAAAGGCTCTCGTGGTCTAGATCCTGAAGTTGTTGAAGCCATTAAAATCCAGTTTGGTTTTGATAAGCCGCTGCACGAACGTTATTTCGATATGCTGAAAAACTACGCCATGTTTAATTTTGGCGATAGTCTTTTCAGAGGTGGTAATGTTATTGACTTGATTAAAGAGCGTCTTCCCGTGTCCATCTCTCTGGGATTGTGGAGTACGCTGATTATCTATCTGATATCGATACCGCTCGGGATTCTCAAAGCTATTCACCATGGTTCTCGATTCGATATCTGGTCGAGTGCTGTGGTGATTGTCGGTTACGCTATCCCTGGCTTCCTATTCGCGATTATCCTGATTATTTTCTTCGCAAGTGGTAACTACTTTAGTTGGTTCCCTTTGCGTGGATTGGTGTCGAGTAATTTTGACCAGCTAACCTGGTACCAGCAGATCATTGATTACTTTTGGCACCTAACGCTGCCAATCTTGGCCATGGTCATTGGTGGGTTTGCGACCTTAAGTATGCTGACTAAGAACTCGTTTCTTGATGAGATCAATAAGCAGTATGTCGTGACGGCTCGAGCGAAAGGTCTCGATGAGAGTAGCATTCTCTACAAGCACGTTTTTCGCAACGCCATGCTAATCATCATTGCTGGATTCCCCAGCGCTTTTATCAGTATCTTCTTTACCGGTTCGATGCTGATTGAGGTGATGTTTTCACTTGAGGGGATAGGGCTGTTAGGCTTTGAGTCAACGATTCAACGTGACTACCCAGTGGTATTTAGCTCGCTTTACATAATGACGTTATTGGGTCTGATTTTGAGCATTATTTCTGACTTAACTTATACGTGGGTGGATCCTCGTATCGATTTCGAGGCGCGATAGATGGCAATGAATCCTCTCACGAAAGCACGTTGGCAACGCTTTAAAGCAAATAAGCGAGGTTATTGGTCGACATGGATCTTTTTGGTCCTGTTTTTCTTTAGTCTATTTGCCGAGTTTATTGCCAACGATAAACCACTTTTGGTCGAGTATGACAATCAATGGTACTACCCGATCTTTGAACAGTACGCAGAAACAGAGTTTGGCGGAGAGTTTGAAACTGAAGCTGACTATACAGACCCCTATGTCATTGACCTTATTGAAGAAAAAGGGTTTTTGATCTGGCCGTTGATTCGATTCAGTTATGACACCATTAACTACGATATTGTCGCTTCCGTACCATCAGCGCCTGACAACGTGAACTGGTTGGGTACTGATGACAAAGGGCGAGATGTCCTAGCTAGGGTGATTTACGGTTTTAGAATTTCCGTATTGTTTGGTTTTATTTTGACGCTGGTATCGAGCGTAATTGGTGTCGCGGTTGGTGCGACGCAAGGCTATTACGGTGGCTGGATTGATCTACTGGGGCAGCGGTTTATCGAAGTGTGGTCGGGGATGCCGACACTTTTCCTTTTGATTATCCTATCGAGCTTTGTAGAGCCGAATTTCTGGTGGCTACTCGGAATTATGGTGCTGTTTAGCTGGATGAGCTTGGTTGGCGTTGTTCGGGCTGAATTTTTACGCTGCAGAAACTTTGATTATGTAAAGGCAGCCCATGCCATGGGCGTTGATGATAAACGTATCATGCTACGTCATATGCTGCCTAACGCGATGGTAGCCTCACTGACCATGATGCCGTTTATTCTTTCTGGCTCTGTGACGACATTAACCTCGCTAGATTTCTTAGGGTTCGGTCTACCTGCAGGTTCACCATCACTTGGTGAGCTGCTTGCTCAAGGTAAAGCAAATCTACAAGCGCCATGGCTCGGATTATCTGCGTTCGCGGTGTTGTCGATTATGCTAACCCTTCTCGTTTTTGCGGGCGAAGCCGTTCGCGATGCATTTGACCCACACCAACAAGGCTAAGGAGAGGATGATGACAAAAGACGATCCTAAACACGTTCTCTCAATCGACAGCTTATCGGTGGGTTTTGGTCGAGGTAAGAACATCGAACAGGTGACGTTCGATGTATCGCTGGATATTCGTAAGGGTGAAACACTGGCACTGGTTGGCGAAAGTGGCTCTGGCAAATCGGTCACGGCCAACTCTATTCTCAAGCTGTTACCAAAAGGTTCTAGTCACTATTTGAACGGTCATATTAAGTTTGACGATATTGATATGCTCAATTGCTCAGAGCGCCAATTGAGAGGTATTCGTGGCGGTCGTATTGGAATGATCTTCCAGGAGCCGATGGTCTCGCTTAATCCACTGCATAAAATCGGACGTCAGCTAGTTGAAACACTAGCGGTTCACCGTGGTATGCGAACCAATAAAGCAGAGCAACTGGCAATCAGCTGGCTCAAAAAAGTTGGGATTCGTAATCCTGAGCAGAAGATTACTGCGTATCCTCACGAGCTTTCTGGTGGTGAGAGACAGCGCGTCATGATTGCGATGGCGCTTATCAATGAACCTGAACTTTTGATCGCTGATGAGCCAACTACTGCGTTGGACGTATCTGTTCAGGCGCAAATTCTCGATTTGCTAAAAGACCTGCAAAAAGAGATGGGGATGGCGATGCTGTTCATTACTCATGATCTTAGTATCGTGCGTCGTATCGCAGACCGTGTCGCCGTTATGCAGCAAGGTAAATTAGTTGAAGTCGGAGAGTGCCAGCAGGTGTTCACTACTCCAAGCCATCCATACACGCAGAAGCTTATTAACTCCGACCCAAGAGGTCTACCTGTTGAGGTGAATGAGCAAGCGATACCTTTGCTGTCTGTTGAAAACCTTAAAGTGTGGTTTCCAATTAAAGGCGGATTGTTCAAACGTGTTATCGACCATGTTAAAGCTGTGACCAATATGAAGTTTGAACTGAAACAGGGCTACTCTATCGGCTTAGTAGGAGAGAGCGGCTCTGGTAAGTCAACGACGGGTATGGCGATTCTTAAGCTGGTTCAAAGTGAAGGCTTGATTGAGTTTGATGGTCAGGATATTCAATCACTAGACCGCAAAGGCATGCTGCCTTATCGGAGTCGGATGCAGGTCGTTTTCCAAGACCCATTCTCAGCCTTAAACCCGAGGATGTCTGTTGCCCAAGTTATCGGGGAAGGTTTAAGAGTTCACTTTGAACATGACGAGCAAACCTTAGACTCTATGATTTGCGATGTGATGCGAGAGGTGGATCTCGACCCAGAAACAAGGCACCGTTATCCAAACGAGTTTTCTGGTGGTCAGAGGCAACGCATCGCTATTGCACGTGCGCTGATTCTTAAGCCAGAGTTCATATTGCTCGATGAGCCGACCTCCTCGTTGGATAGGACGGTTCAGGCTCAGGTTTTAGACTTATTGAAAGAGTTACAAGTGAAGCACGGCCTGACTTACCTGTTTATCTCCCATGACTTGAATGTCGTTAAATCGCTGTGTCATTACACGATAGTGATGAAAGACGGTCAAATTGTGGAGCAGGGTAGCACGCAACATCTGTTTGCGAATCCAGAAAAAGAGTACACCAAAACGCTAGTTTCTTTGTCTGCGTTCTAGTGATTTTGAAAATAGGTCCAAATTGAGAAGTAATTATCTTCAAATATGGACCTTTCTCTAAAAGTCGAAAGACAAATTAAAGTCCCAATAGTTTAATGAAGAGTCCTCTAGATTGAAACGGTGAGACAGAAGGGGTTTTACTCCCCATAGATCCAAAGCAAATCCGAGATTTACATAGCTATCGTGGTTTGATTTTAACTTGGCAATATGCTCAGATTTCCCTGAGACTTTGCTTTGATTTATATGGCGCTTATCATGCCCATATGACGAGAGAATCGATATGACGGTATTTATGTCATAGCTAAATCCTACTAATTT
Organism: Vibrio sp. KUL80; assembly: GCF_059725495.1. NCBI lineage: Bacteria > Pseudomonadati > Pseudomonadota > Gammaproteobacteria > Vibrionales > Vibrionaceae > Vibrio > Vibrio sp. KUL80. The sequence goes on along the minus strand of NZ_AP045842.1, from coordinate 371,460 downwards.
GTTCAATGCTACAGTGTGAGAGTCAATAGTAACCGGACCTATAATCGGTAGATCAAGTGTCTCCTTATATCTATCAATATATTGAAGTTCGAAATTGCTGTAGAAGACCCAATCATTATATTGTAAACGCCCCATGAACCCACGGGGCGATATGACTAATGTTTGAAGTTCCAAGGTAGGAGCGCATCGACATCTGGCTCTGCTTTTGCCAGCTCTTTCATGCACTTGACCATGTAGTCGTATAGGATAAGGCCGTTGGCTTTTGCAGTTTCCACGATACTGTAAAGCATCGCGCTCGCGTCAGCCCCGTTAGGATTGGCCGAGAATAACCAGATGGTATGACCTTATATACTAAGACTCACCTATGGTGCGTTTTTGGAGGTCATCAATATGGAACCCGTCAACTATTCTGCTTATATTGGGCTTGATGTGCACAAGGATACGATTGCTGTTGCGATTGCAAGTCCAGAACGGCAGGGAGAAGTTCGCTTTTATGGGAACATTTCTTCAGCAAAGGATGCCGTTATTCGTCTAATGAAGAAGCTCATCAAGCTACACAGTACGATCCTTGTCTGCTACGAAGCAGGCCCAACAGGCTACGGGCTGTATAGGTTGCTACTTAGCATGAACATAGATTGTACCGTTGTGGCTCCTTCTAGAATACCTAAGATATCAACCAACAAGATCAAAAACGATCATCGCGATGCCGTCGCTTTAGCGAGGTTGTTGAGAGCGGGCGAGTTAGTTGATGTCTGGGTACCTGACATGACACATGAAGCTATGCGTGATCTTGTGAGAGCCAGAAGTTGTGCAAAGAAAGATACTAAGGTTGCAAAGCAGCGAATTCAAAGCATTCTTCTGAGAACGGGGAAAAAGTACGAAAAGAAAATGTGGACTGTGCGCCATCGAGTATGGCTAGCCAACCAATCTTTCCCCTTGGCGTCTCAACAAATAGCTTACGAACACTATCGACAAAGCTTGGAGCAAATAGAAAATCGTATTGAGCAACTAGACCAAGAAATTGATAGGTTACTTCCTAACTGGTCGCTTTATAGCCTGGTTAATCAACTGCAAGCTTTAAAAGGTGTCGGACGTACTATTGCAATCTCCGTCGTGGCTGAGCTGGGTGATTTCTCTCGATTTAGTAATCCTAAACAAATAATGGCGTTTCTTGGTCTAATACCTGGAGAGCACTCAAGTGGTAGTATTACTCGTAAAGCTGGGATCACTAAGGCTGGAAATGTTGAGTTAAGACGGCTTCTGTATGAGGCTGCATGGGCATATAGAAACAATGCTAAGGTCGGTAGTTGGCTAATCACGAATCGACCAGATAGCGTATGCCAAGAAGCCAAAGATATATCCTGGAAAGCTCAACAGCGGTTATGCTTTCGTTACCGAAGCTTGGTAGCTAAAGGGAAAAAATCACAAATAGCAATTACTGCTGTTGCTAGAGAGTTGCTTGGATTCATGTGGGACATTGCAGTTACTACTCGAAACCAGAACGTTTAAAAATTTGCTTGAAAGTGAAGAAGCTCTGGTGAGTAATCCTCGTCAAGAATTTAAGCGACCACTTGGTTAGATGCTAGTAGCCAGATAGAGGTAAACTCATTACGAAAACCATGTTGGGGCTAAAGATCCCCGAATAAGAGTATGTATAACCCAAGTAATTGCTGATTCACTTTCAGGCAATTCTAGCGTTGAAAACATGCCTCATCTCACAGAGGAGAGAGAGGTTTTACCTAAAAACTTGAAAAAGGTCATAAGAATTTTTTCGGCCAATGACCAGCGGTTTAATTGCGCGTTCAGCACGGTTATTGGTAAACGCCCCATGAACCCACGGGGCGATATGACTAATGTTTGAAGTTCCAAGGTAGGAGCGCATCGACATCTGGCTCTGCTTTTGCCAGCTCTTTCATGCACTTGACCATGTAGTCGTATAGGATAAGGCCGTTGGCTTTTGCAGTTTCCACGATACTGTAAAGCATCGCGCTCGCGTCAGCCCCGTTAGGATTGGCCGAGAATAACCAATTTTTTCGGCCAATGACCAGCGGTTTAATTGCGCGTTCAGCACGGTTATTGTCTATCGATAAGTGACCGTCGTCAATGTAGCGGATGAGCTTCGGCCATTGTCCAAGCGTGTATTTTATCGCTTTACCCAACGGGCTAGACGCTATCACTTGTTGAGTTGTCATCCACTCGTACAACTCATCCAGTATTGGCTTGGCATGCTGTTGGCGTTCAGCTTTTCGTGTTTCGACAGACGCACCTTTTAAGCGGGATTCTATTCCATACAGCTTCTGGATTTTGGCCAACGCTTTATCTGCTTTGCCTGACTTACCTTTACCTTGAAGCTTCTTAGCATCCATGAACTTACGACGTGCATGCGCCAAGCAGCCGACATTGGTTACTTGATGAAGGCCATCATAAGCACCATAGCCATCGGTTTGCAGATAACCACTGTAATCCCCCAAGAAGGCAACAGGGCACGCCCTCGCGCGACTGTTTTGATAGTCGTACAAGGCGATATTTTTCACGTTGGGAAGTGCGACTTCTGGCGAGTCTGCGCCTGAGCAGTATAGCCACATGTAGCATTGCTTATCTTCCTTGAGGACATTGAGCGGCGTTTCATCCGCCTGAACCACCACTTGTTCAAGTAGGTGTGTTTTCAAGGCCGCGTAAAGCGGTGCGAACTTTTCACTGACTTGGATAACCCACCTTGCCATAGTCGTGCGCGATAGTTCGATACCCGATTGGGTAAAGAGCGACTCTTGGCGATACAGCGGCATCGCGTATTGATATTTGCCAAGAATGATATTGGCCAGCAGGCTTTCTGTCGCGAAGCTTTTAGGGATAATGCTTTGCGGCGCTGGTTTTTGAACGATGTGGCTTTTTTCTTCAGTTTGCTCGCACTGACGACAAGCATATTTAGGACGAACATATTCCAGCACTTTGAGTACCGCTGGCGAGAACTCTAGCTTTTCACTGCGGTCTTCACCGATTTTATGCAGGTTATGCTTGCAGCACGCACACTGCTTTTCATGGTCGTCTAAATCGAGTTCGATAACCTCACGAGGCAAGGTTTTTGGAAGTGGCTTACGCTTACCACGTTTCTTCGTTGTGGTGGTTGTCGTGACCTCAACCTCATCTTCCTTAGCGGCTTCACATTCCACTTCGTTGAAGAGGTCACCTTGAGATGCATCGTAAGGCTTTAACGCCTCCGAGCGTTTAGCGAACTGGCGGTCGAAGGCAAACTTGAGTTGTTCAAGTAGCGATTGGCGCTCTTGTTTCAATCGGTTTTCTGACGCCATGAGCGCTTTCACCATCGCTTGTAGCTCGGCAACATCTTGACTTTCTGGGTTGATATTTGGCGTCTTTTTCATGGCATTTATTATACTGAAATCATGCCGCTAACGCTTGGTATATAAGGCTTTATTATCGTTTAAGTCATTGTAAAATCGTTTATTCTTACGGGTCTATGGCCGATAATCGTGAAGCCTGAAAGCAGCCTATCAAGCTCAAATTGAGTCAGGGTAAACACCTCATTTTTCTCTTTTGATGGCCATTTGTACTTGGCTTTTTCGAGGCGTTTGTACCAAAGAGCAAAGCCTGTTTTATCCCAGTACAATACCTTGATTTTGTCGCGCTGTTTATTGGTGAACAGGAACAGTGCGCCACTTCCTAAAGGTAAGTCGGTGTCACTTTCGATAATCGCGGCGAGGCCGTTGATGGACTTTCTAAAGTCGACACTCTCACGATATAAATAAATCTCTGGAGCGCTAAGCATGCGTTTCATGATAGCGCTCCGATGAGTTCTGCTAAGTAAGCGGCTGGCGTGCCTTGTGGGATGCTCAGCTCAACATCATTGACGAGCAGAGTCATGTTAGCCGTTACCACTGTCGCTTGATACTTGGTTGTCTTTTCGACAACTTCAGCTTTTACGAAGCCTTGAGAAACCTCAATTTTATTGAGCTGCTGGCGCTTGGCATAAAACGTCGAAGGGTTGATCTCCTTGAGTTTGCAAAAAGCGAGTATTGACAAGGAACTCGATTCAGATTGCTCGATAAGCGTTTGCCATTCTTGGTTAGTGCGTCGTTTTCCCATTTCAAATCTCCTTATGGTTGGAGATTTGATCTTATTGTTCGTTCTAGGTGATTAGAATGCGGGGTTTATGATGCGCTTACGCACTGTTTCGGTTTTTATGGTGGTATACGGCATTGATTTCCGCATCAATGCTTACTTTTCCAAAATAGATATCCAGGGATCGAAGGCCGGGATGTGTGTCGAGGTTGAGGTAGCTTGACCCAGGGAACATCATGTCTGAATTTTTTACGACATCGATGACGGCTGAAGGTAGCTCAGAGCGAAATGCGATGTTTGGCTCATGTCCTCTCATTCTAATGATTTTCTCGGACACTGATTGATTGGAATTCCAGTCAGCAGCAATCAATGTCGCGATTTCAAAATCTACACCATCATCAACCTCAATATAATCTTTTGGTTAAGGGTGGTCTGCTCGTACGTAACCTTTAAAAGAGTCTTCGATGATCCTCTTCTGAAGCAACTCTTTTGGAGCATGGCCAATGGTATAGTTCAAACCAAACTGTATATCATCATTTACTATGTCTTGAATAGTCGATTTACTCCAGTTTAGTAATTGAACTTGTACATTCGGAGCTTCTGAGCGTATCGATTTAAATAAGTCTTTAGCGATACCAGAAAGAAGGAAAGGTGATATAGCGATTTTGAGCGTCACATCTAATTCGGCCGGATCAAACTCATTGGAATGATTAACCGCACTGGCAAGTTCATCCATCAGTGGCGAGATAGATTCTGCTAACTGATTCGCTTTCTCTGTCGCTCGCAAACCATGGTGCGTCTTCACAAATAACTCATCTTCAAAATGATCTCGTAAACGCTGAAGGGCTTTACTTACGGCAGGTTGTGAGACAAATAAACGCTCTGATGCTTTTCGCATATTGCGTTCTTGATTCAAAATGATGAAGGTGCGAAGGAGGTTTAGATCGAGGTTAGCGAATAAGTCTTTAGCCATGAAAACATCTCATTGTACAAGGTCTGTTTTCAATCTTAAGTACAAATATCAAGCACTGCAAAACCTTCAGTAACAAAAATATAAACAAATTGTTTAAAATTCTCGTTGGTTGCCGATATAGTGTCAAATCAGTTGTATTTTATAGAGGTTTAAGGATGAAACTCTCGATATCGGGTAAGCTTCGGACGAGTTATCTGGCGCTTGGTGTACTTTTTATCGTCTCATCTCTGTTTGTGTATCGTAGTGTTGATGGGCTGCAATCACAAACCCATTCATTGTTGCAGTATGATTTGCCAACCGTTGACGCGAGTAGGCAGTTAGGTCAATCGCTACAAACTACCGTGTCTGAACTGCGAGGCCATATGCTCCTTGTGGGCAGTGAAGAGCAAGTCGAGCAATCTAAAGCAAGTGTCCTCCAACATATGGATGGCGTCGACATTCAGCTACTGAGCCTTGAGGGGCTGCTATCAGACCAAAGCTATCAGGCGATCAACGACAGTTGGAGCTTGATTAAAGAGTCGGCAAACCAAATCCTCGACATTGCTCAAACCAACGAAAATTTGCCTGCACACGCATTATTCATCAATGAAGCTGCACCGATTGCCGAGGTTGCGCTAGACCAACTACAAGGCTTGATCAACGACGAAGCAGGTCGCTCAGAAGGTGGGGAAAGAAAGCACTTATTTAAGCTTTATGCCGATGCGTATAACTCGCTTGCTAATGCACTTGCTGCTCAGCGTGATTATCTTCAGTACGGCAATCAGGATTATCTAGAAAAATACAACGATTTCATTAAAGCGCATGCAAAAGTTGTCGAGCAAATCGGCTATAAGACAGACCTGCTAAGCAGTAGCGATCAGAGCCTTTGGTCGCTATTCAACGAAATGAAATCGCTTTACACGCCGCTGGCAGCGCAAGTGATAGAGCTTCGACAGTCCCCTAACTGGAACGAATCTAACTATCTCATGGCGAGTGCACTACTGCCTGCGATTGATGCGGTGCAGACTGAACTCAACAGCATCGTGTCTACGCAACAGCAAAAAGCTCGCGAGACGGAAACGCATATTTCAAGCAGCGTAACGTCGTTGATTGCGATCTTGGCGATAAGCTGCGCCATCGTACTTGCGGTTGCCTTCTTGGTTTCTCATTTCTTAGGACGCCAGATAGGTGGGCGAGTCTCTCTTATCGCTAAACGAGCACAGTTGATTGCAGCAGGTGATGTGTCGAGTGAACCACTCAAGGTGGCGGGTAACGACGAGCTTGCTGACCTCATGACATCAATTAACTCTATGAACCAGTCGTTAGCTCAGGTGGTGGGTAAGGTCTCACACAGTGTAGAGGCGGTGGAAGCGCGAATGGGGGATTTGACCCAGAACAGCCGTCAAAGTCTTGAGCAAGTTGAACAGCAATCTTCAAGCCTAGACAATATTGGTCACTCTCTATCAGAAGTCGCTGTGGGTTCAGAGCAAACTGCAAGCCAAGTTCAGGTTTCTTCATCTGCGCTGGTGGACGCTAAACAAGAGTTAGCCTCTGGTGAGAGTATGCTAACCGAGAATCACAGTAATATGACGTCACTTGTCGATGCGATTCAGAACGCACAACAGCTTGTTGAGCAGCTAAGTAATGAAAGCCAAGCCATTGGCAAAGTGACGGAAGTGATTGAAGGGTTGGCAGAACAGACTAACTTGCTAGCGCTGAATGCGGCGATTGAAGCGGCGCGTGCGGGTGAGCAAGGACGAGGCTTTGCGGTCGTTGCAGATGAAGTGAGAATGCTGGCAAGTCGAACCACAGAGTCGACAACTGAGATCAACGCTATCGTTCAAGCGATTCGCACTTCAACCAACAAAGTCGAACAGCAAATCAACGAAGGGACAGCCATAGCGTCTGATGCCATGGGACAGACCCATCAGGCACTGAGTCGTATTCAATCCTCAGCTGAACAAGTGGAGTTGGTGAATGAGCAAATGGAAAGCCTAGCTGCGACAGCAGAGCAGCAAGCGAATGCCACACAGACGATCTCGGGTCTCGTTAACGACATCAACGATTCATTGAGCGCTGTCGCGGAGCAGACACGTTCAGCGAACCAAGTGACCGAGCAGGTGACGAGCAATGTTGGTGATCTTCATGCTCAGGTATCGAACTTTAAAGTCTAAGCTCTGACAGAAAGAAACAAAAAAATGCCCATCAAACGATGGGCATTTTTCTCTCTGATAAGCGGTGAGTGGTTACACCAGAATGTTCATTAAGAACATAGCACCAAAGGCATTCAATACAGAGATAGCAATCATGACAGGAATGTAACGACCTTCTGTACCGATTGGACCCAAGATACGACCCATGTATTGGATCTGAGAGCCCATCAGGTAGATAGCAGGGGCAAGGATCGCGATATGAGAGCCATTCAAGATACCTTGGTCAAATAGCGTGATAACCACACCAACTGCACCACCCATCGACATCCAAGCACCAATCAATACTGCCGCCGCTTCACCTGGCAAACCAAAGATGGCCATAATAGGTGCGAAGATCGCGCCCATTGCATCCAGTGCACCAGTAATTTGAAGCGCCTTAATGATAACGAATGCCATCAGTACGTTAGGTACAGTAGACGTTGTTGCGATAACCCAACCTTTTTTCGCACCTTCTACGAAGATATCAGTGACCATAGGTTTTTTTGCTTTTACTTCGCTCATTATGCGGTCTCCTGCTGTGCGTTAGTTTCGTCTTGCTTGGATGATTTGTCTTCTTTGCCCTCTGTGATGTTTAGGTACACACGGAACAAGTTAGCGCCGACAAATTTAAATAGGAACATGACTGCTACTGCCAAACCAATAGAAGAGGTTACAGCTAGTGAACCGTCCATCATAGTCAGCGTAAATAGCACGGCACCCGATGAGAAGAAGTTAACGATCGCTGCACCGGCAGTGAACTGGAACATGGTAAAGACATCGGTTTCGCGCTTAGTCAGGTGACCTTCATCTTTAAGCTGACGTGTCATCGCCGCACCAGCGTCGGTGCTTTGCAAAGAAGCGATTAGAGCCAGACCAGAGTTACCTGGAATACCCATCAGTGGACGTAGAAGTGGCGATAGAAGTTTGCGAGCAGCATCTAATGCACCGTAGTGCTCAAGTACGTTGATCATACCGAGAGCGAACATCACGGTTGGAATTAGCGTTAAAGCGAAGATAAAGCCGTCACGTGCACCGCTGCCACCCACACCACGGAAAGAGGTGGTAGCCGCTTGAACACCGTTTTCGGTTTCCGTTACGTTATGGGCAACTTGGCCAAACGCACCGTTTAGCGTGGTGAAGTCGAAAACACCATACCATTCGTTTGATTGGAGTAATCCTGAGAAAAAGACAATAGCGAAAGCCAGAGCAATATAGCTTCCTATTGTCACCTTACGTTCTTTTGTTAGATCAGACATTGGGGGGTCCTTAGAGACTGGAACAGAGTGCATAGTCTGAGGATTTCCATGTGCCAGAATACTGATCCGAATCAAATGAAGGATTATTTTTATGAAACTAATTATTACCAAATATGTAACTGTGAAATAGTCCTAAAATTAGATATAACTCTGTTAATGAGTTGAATTAGATAAGCTAATGCTAGTTAAGAAATCTGGTTGAAGTAGAAGAGGATGTTATCGTGTGTCCGCATTAGATATTGGTCGGATACGGTGTTAAACGACATACATTGCAATATCATGGCGCTCTTGTGAGCGCCATTTTTTAGGTCTGTAGATTGAACTAAGCATCGCTTACTCTGCGTACCAGTAGCCCTTGTTTAGCAGTTCGGTAAGCAGAGGAACAACGTGAGTGTTAGGTTCAACGTCAACAAGAACGTCTTCATTAGTCAGTGCACGTGCCAACCAAACCTGTGACTCGGCCAGTTTGAAAACCTCACCATTGATGTACACCATAGTCGGTTCATCTTCATGAACTAAAGCTCTTAGACCGGCGACCTTATATAGCTCACCACCTTGTGAAAGATGCTCAGCTACTTCTTCCGACGTCCATTTAGTGTCTGGTTCAATAATATTCAATTGGTGACGAGACTGGCTTAACATGCAGCCAAGAAAGTCTTTAACTGTGGTTTCATTTTCAAGTGCTGAGGTCAGCATCTGGGTTAGAGTCTCTCGATCTCCAGAGGTGATTTCACCGAAGTGTTCTTGAGTCGAAAGCTCTGGTTTGTGCATGTGCACATCACCATAATCATGGGCGAGAATGTAATCTGCAAAGTTACTGATTAGCTCTTGTTCCTTCGGTGAACGAAAGCCAACTGAATAGCTCATTGATGGCTCTAACGCATAACCGTCGTGTGGGAAACCAGGTGGGATATATAGGATATCGCCAGGCTCGAGCACATCATCAATGATGGCGTCGAACGATTCAATTTGGCGAAGTGCTTCGTGGCGCTTGGTCTCTTTGTACTGACCAACGTCTTTAGCGCCCACTCGCCAATGGCGTTTACCAGAGCCTTGAACAATGAATACGTCGTATTGATCAATGTGTGGACCGACGCCACCCCCTTCGACCGAATAGCTAATCATGAGATCATCAAACAGCCACTGAGGTAGCGCCTTGAATGGCTCAACGAGTTCAGCGGCACCTGCATGCCAATGGTTAACCGCCTGAACAATCAGAGACCAGTGGCTCGCGCCAAGGTCGGCAAATTTGTCTTCAGAGAATGGGCCATGCTCCGCTTGCCATTGGTCGTTGGCATTTGACACAAATCGAGAGTCGATCTCTTCTTCCATTGAAAGCCCTGCGAGCTCTTCTGGAGAAATAGGATCGGTAAAGTCAACAAATCCACCTTTGATAATAGTGGGTTGCTTTTGCCAATACCTGGCGAGGAAGTCTTCAAGGTTATCGCTTAGTTGGTACATGGTGATTCTACTATTTTGGAGGCTGAAGAAGGCAGTAAGAGATTAGGTGTCGTTGTAGTTATAGGTAGGCGTCAAGGTGTTTCGAAACTACAACGCCTTGACGCATAATGACTACTTGTTCAGTTGCTCTTTCGCTGCTTCAACTTTAGAGAAGTCCAGTCCTAGCTCTTCAACCGCTTCTTTGATTAGGTTAGGGTTTTGCATAACTTGACCCATAAGAAGCTGTAGTTTGTCTTGAGGCAGACCAAGCTGGCTGATGGTTGCCATCGCCGCGAGTGGGTTTTGAGTGAGTGTTTCGAAAATCTCGTTGATCTGAGCGTCGCCAATATTGTTCTCTTTCAATAGGGCAATAATTGGGTTCATTGTCTTACCTTTTTAATACATGACATGTTGGCGCTAAGTTTAACACTAGCTTTGGTATTAGAGAACCGTCACTGAAAGTGAAAAGCGCTACTCTCAATGGCAATCGGCGGAGTGGCTTCTATACTCAAATGGAAGGAAAAATTTGTGTGCTAACAGTGATATAGGTGAGCAATGAGAATAGGGATATTAACGTGTGGACATGTAGACCCACCGCTAAGTGACGAAAGTGGTCAATATGCAGATATGATTTCTGCAAATCTTGGAGCGGTAGATAACACCTTCGAGTTTGCTGATTTTGACGCAACAAAAGGCGAGTTGCCGGACTTGGATTCATGCCACGGATTTATCATCACGGGTAGCGTGATGAACGCTTACGATGATGATCCTTGGATTCTGGCACTGTGTGACTGGATAGTAAGCTGTGAAGCCCGCCATAAGCCGCTGGTGGGGATATGTTTCGGTCATCAGTTAATTGCTCGTGCATTGGGTGGCAAGGTTGAAAAATCGAGTAAAGGTTGGGGGCTTGGCAGCTACGAAGTGAGCATTACTTCTCAAAAGAAATGGATGAATCTATCCGTCGACTCTTTAAGAATGTTAGTGAGCCATCAAGACCAAGTGGTTATAGTACCCAGCGGCATGAAAGTATTGGCGACCAATGACTTTTGTCCCAACTTCATGCTGGCAAAGGACAACCATATTTTGACGGTGCAAGGGCACCCGGAGTTTAGCGCCGAATTTACTCGACTTCTTATTGAAAAACGACGTTCTTTAATCACAGAAAATCATTACTTTGATGCATTAGAGCAGATTAACAAACCTCAAGATTCAAGCTTAGTGCTTCACTGGATTAGCGCGTTTTACTTTTGCAACCATCGATATTTAAGTCAGAACGAATTAGAACTCACAGCTAAATAGCGTACATCATAGGATCGGTTAGAAACTAAAAAGGGTGTCGCTCAGTAGAGTAACACCCTTAATTATCTATGGTTGCATGATTTTAACTACGCAAACTCTTTCTGAAGATAGGTAACGATATCAGATGACTCGTACATCCATGTCTCTTTACCATTTTCAGTAATTTTTAGGCATGGCACCTTAACTCGACCACCACCGGCCAATAGTTCTTCTCGAGCGATGTTGTCGTTCTTAGCGTCTTTCAAAGCGATGTTTACCGATTGGCGCTTCATTTCACGGCGAACTTTTACACAAAAGGGACATGCCTCGAATTGGTAAAGTTGCATGGTTGATGCTTTTTCATCTGCTTGCTTTTGGGCTTCTTCGCTGCGCTTTACACCGCGTGGTGAAAATACGAAGTTAAGTAGGAGGATGATCTTTCCTAAGATAATGCGAATAAACTTCATAACTACCTTTCTTATCTTGAATACGTTGAGCTTTATGGTTGTTATAGGGTGTGATGAACACGCATCACACCGCAGAATATTAACACCACTTTCACTTTACTGATACGTTTAACTCTAGTCTCGAGAGAGCGTGTGACGTTTGGTAACACTTAGTCCTAAACGTTTAGAGAGTCGAATCAAGTTCGCGCGGTCAGTTTGCAAGGTTCGTGCTGCTTTCGCCCAATTGTAATCGGCACTTAATAGAGCGTCGGTGATAAGGGCTCGTTGATACTCTTCTGTCGCTTCACGGATGCCTTTAGTGGTATCGACAACCAAGGTGTTTTTTGACGATGTCTTAGGCGCTGGGGTTGATACGTCGTCATCGAACTGACCACAATCGTCTATGCTGACTGTGACAACTTTCTTGCCCATCGAGCGCGCTTTTGCCTTGAGTGCAGCTCGGTTAATCACATGCTCCAGCTCGCGCACATTGCCTGGCCAGGAATAGCGGTTGAGGTGCGTAACCGCATTTGGACTCATTTTTATCTGCGAAATGCCAAGCTTTCTTCTAGCTTGCTCTAAGAAGAAGCCGGTGAGAAGCTCGATATCTCCGTGGCGCTCTTTAAGTGGCGGCACTGAAATCGGGTAAACACTGAGTCGATGGTATAAATCGGCGCGGAACTTACCGTTGTCGACTTCTGCTTTTAGATCTCGGTTTGTTGCCGCTAGAACACGCACGTTGATCTTCTGGATCTGGTCTTTACCGACAGGTTGAATCTCATTGTTTTGCAGTGCTCGTAGCAGTTTACTTTGTGCGGCAAGTGGCAGCTCACCGATTTCATCAAGGAATAATGTACCGCCGTCTGCGAGCGCAAATTTACCCATTCGGTTTTTGTCCGCTCCGGTAAACGCACCTTTAACGTGACCAAACAGTTCGCTTTCAATCAAGTTCTCAGGAATTGCCGCACAGTTCACGTAGACCAAAGGCTGCTGTCGTCGTGTCGATTGGTAGTGGAGGGTACGAGCGACGAGCTCCTTACCAACGCCCGTTTCACCGTGGATAAGGATATTGAAATCAGAGGGTGCGACGATCTCAATGTCGGATTTGAGGGCTAACATTGGCTCGCTGTTGCCAATCATCTCACCACCGTCTCGCTCCCAGGCTTCAACATTGAGCTCTTCGAGAAGCTGTTTTGACTGCTTTGCTTGATACTCGAGTTGAGAAAATGTCAGTGCCATTTTTAGCGTAGAAGCAGCAACTGCGGACAATACTTCAAGACTGCGCTGTGGAATGTCTTCAAACGCATTCGGGGCGAGGCTATCCAGTGTCAGCGCACCAAGCATTTTCTCGCCAAAAATCAATGGAAGCCCCATACACGAGTGCATAGGTAGATCGCCATGATGATCAATCAGTAGACCATCAAACGGATCGGGCAACTCACTATCAGCGTCAAAGATAACTGGGCTGGTGGCAGCACATATTTCAGCGAATCTAGGGTGTTCTTGAATGACGAACCTTCGTCCTAGGGTGTCTCGAGCCAGTCCTTGCATAGCGAGAGGTACGAGCGTGTCTCCTTGCATAGAGAGTAAGGCGACGCAATCACATCGAATGGTTTTACGTATGGTATTGAGAAGCGAATCGAAGCGCTCTTGGTCGTTGCTGCTGCTGGCAAGACCAACGGTTAGATCGATAAGGCTAGAAGTGGAGATATCTTGCATAAAACGGATAGCGAGTCGAAATGAGTGAAGAGCTCATTTTAGTGTCATTTAGACATAAAGAAAAGGAGTCATTTTGACTTTTTAACAGAAGAGAATTACCAATAAAACCAATAACTACGGTGTTTCTAAACTTGGCACAAACCGTGCAAAGATATATTCAGTTGTTGAAGTGCACACTATGTGTTCAACAATTCAGCCTATTATTAAAAATATCATAAAAACGATAAGTAGTACTATTAAGCCTTCTAGGGAGCGACTATGCTAAACAACCAACATATTGAGATCATCAAAAGCACCATTCCTCTATTAGAATCAGCAGGACCTGCATTGACTCAACATTTTTATCAAAGAATGTTTTCTCACAATCCTGAGCTGAAAGATATCTTTAACATGACGCACCAGAAAACCGGTCGTCAAAGTGTCGCGCTATTCGAAGCGGTAGCGGCATACGCAAAAAACATTGAAAACCTAGCCGCACTTACCACAGCAGTAGAACGCATCGCTCATAAGCACACCAGTTTCAATATCAAAGCGGAACATTACCAAATCGTGGGACATCACTTGATTGAGACGCTACGAGAACTGGCTCCTGATGCATTCACCCAGCCAGTTGAAGAGGCATGGACCGAAGCGTATCTTTTCCTAGCGCAGATCTTTATTGACCGTGAAGAAGAGTTATATCAGTTGAGTGAAAAAGCGCTGGGTGGCTGGCGTGGTACGCGCCGCTTTGTTGTGGCGGAGAAAACCCCAGAGTCTGAGTTGGTGACTAGCTTTGTGCTTCAACCAGAAGATGGCGGTAAAGTTCTTGGCTATGAAGTAGGGCAGTATCTCGGTATTCAGGTGAAGCCAACCAATAGTGAACACGTTGAAATTCGTCAGTATTCGTTGTCTCAAGCGCCAACGGGCAGCAACTACCGTATCTCAGTTAAACGTGAGCTATCGGATTCTCACGATAATGGTCTTGTGTCTAACTACTTACACGACAGCGTTAATGTGGGTGACGTTATCGATGTCATGCCGCCGGCGGGTGACTTTTTCTACAAAGAAACCGACAAACCAGTTGTCTTGATTTCCGCTGGTGTGGGTTGTACGCCGATGCAGGCGATTTTGCAGAAACTATCACAAGTCGACAAGACAGAAACCGTCACGTATCTGCATGCTTGTGAACACGAACAGCAGCATTCCTTTGTCGATGAAGTCGCGACGATCGTATCTGCGAAAGGTTGGAATCAAAAGGTTTGGTACCGTGAGCCAAAGCTAGCTGAGAACGAATCGGCGAAAGGGCTGATGGATCTCAACTCGATGAAAGAGACATTGCCAGTACACTTCGGTGAGTTCTACATCTGTGGTCCGATTGCCTTTATGGATGCTATGGTTCAGCAATTAGATGCATTAGATGTGGACCGCTCTCGCGTTCACTACGAAGTATTTGGTCCGCACGCGAACCTATAAATCGTTAATAACTTACAGGTCGTTAATTAAACCACTTTTCAAACCACCGCTTCCAACCGGAAGACGGTGGTTTTTTAGCTTCAAATTCACGGTAGCCTTGATAGTAACTCTGGGTAAACTGAGTTCGAATTTCATCCACGCTCAACCCAACGAGTGGGCTCAGCGTTTCACTGGTTTGCATGGCATGATCGTTTGCTAGGCTGTAATCCAACCCAAGATAGCCCTGAATATAAACCCAAATATGAGTGACCAACATGAGTTCTTCGACCATCGGCAGCTTGAAGGATTCAGCATGTTTTGTGCCGACTTGCTCTTCAATGGCCGATTGCATCGCTTGAATCTGATCGAGGTGAGCATTTAATGAGGAAAGCGCTTCGACATTGAGCTTAGTGAACAAGCCTAGCAACAGATCCGATGGTGCGTTAACAGGTTTGTTTTCTTGGGCTCTGGCAAACAGCATACTCTCACGTTCACATAGATTATTGAGCGCGTCAGTGTGTGTTGCAACAATAGCCAGCCTGTCGATTTGGATTTGTGCTAGTGCTTTCCTTAGCTCAATCATTTGTCCTGCAGTTCCTCGACTGTTACCTCAACAGAACCGCCTTCGGCATCGACAAACAGTGACGTGCCGGTAATCATTACCGATAGATCCATAGTGCGAGTTACAAGACCGGCTAGAGACTCGATAGATTCATTGTTAAAGCGATAGATACTAGCATCTAGGTAACCAAATTTGCCTTGGTTTTGTTGCCACCACACATCGCTTTTGGTGTTGAAGCTGTACACTTTCGTTTTCTTTGAAAGGCGAGTCGCTTTCTTCACACGATCGACATCAGGTTCGCCAATATCGATCCATACTAGAGTTTGGTCGTCCAGAGACTTTTCCCAAATATCAGGCTCTTCAATGGTGGACAGCCCTTTAGTGAACTGGAGCTCAGGAGAGGCGTTAAGACAGAATGCCATTAGCCTTGCCATCATGCGCTGCTCATTTTCTGATGGGTGCAGAGCGACGGTAAGATTCAGAGAGTCGTAATAATCGCGATTCATGTCTGTCAATGCGACACGAAATTTGTAAATAGTTGGTTTTAAAGCCATGAGATTGCTCTGGGGATATTTGAATGCATTAATGCCTATAGTACGCGTCTATGGGTAAAAGGACACTAACAAAGGGGCGCACATGTGCTAACTGATACAAAAATAGCCAGCTGAGCTGGCTATTTATCAGAATGTACTGGAAGCGAGTACTTAGACCGGTTGGATTTCTTCCGCTTGAGGTCCTTTTTGACCTTGAGTTACGCGAAATTCAACTTTCTGACCTTCAGTTAGCGTACGGAAACCGTCTGCTTTGATGTTGCTGAAGTGAGCGAAAACGTCTGGACCGTTCTCTTGTTGAATGAAGCCAAAGCCTTTAGTTTCGTTGAACCACTTAACTGTACCAGTAACTGTGTTAGACATACTTATATCCTAAAATTTTCTACTATCTTTTGTTTCTTTATTGCCAATCCGGCAGCTATAGCGTGAAAAGGAAATTGCTATTGCGTACAACGCGTCGGGGGAATCACGAGAATTCAACGATTGCTACTTGTAAACAATGTAACTTTTTTTTCTAGCCAGTCACGAATATAAGCGAGTTCTTAGGTAAGTCAAAGAGCTGCAATTACAATTTGTCTGAATATTTGAAGTGCAGCTCGTTTTTAGGTGTCACGTACATGACATTTTCAAACGCGAAGATAAATTTTTGACGCTAGGTCAACAAATGTGCAAAGCTTGTAACGTGTTGATATAAAACATTATTTAGCGCTTCGAAATAATGTATTGTAAAGATTATGCAAACATTGTTGGTATTTTGAAGCGCTAGCGGTTTTTATAGAATTGCCAATTAAAGTGGACACTACCTCTCTATTTTTGGCGAATATATTGAGTATGCGGTAATTTGTCCTGCCACAATTGCTGAGAACATAAATAATGCGGATAAACCGATATTAGGTATCGGTAGAATCGATTGTTCAAAAACCGACTGGCTGGCGCTCACCATTACTCGACTGCCTGGTACCAAAATAATGATGCCTTGCACAATATAAATAGAGCCTGTGAGGTCCAAACGCTTAGCCACCCAAGTGCCATAGAGGGTAATAAGTACTGTCGTGACCCAAGTTCCAACCACCCAACCACTTTCAAAACCAAGATAAAACGGTCCCCACATCCCGAGTACTGCTACCGGTAATCCCAATAAGATATCTTTCGGTCTTGCGTTGAATATCACGCCGATAGAGGTGGAGATGAGTAACAGGCCAAAGCAATGCAGCCACAGCGGAACTTCGTTAGTGTATGAGATAGAGTCGGTTTGCCCCCAAAAGGCTTCACCGATATTCAGTCCCATCATCACGCCGATAAAGAGTTTGATGAGCGTTAACGCACTTTGGCCCAACAGCGCGGTCCCGGACACCAAATCATTAAAGGCCAAACATTCGAGCGAGTTGGCAATGGAAAGTCCAGGCACAAAAAGCACCACGCTCGCAATACAGAGCGCCCATATCGGTATTGCGGCACCAGTACTGGCAATAAACGCAACCAAAACACCCGTTAGCAGTGCTGAGATAAACTCAACCGCGATAGCGTTGCGGCCACGATAAACTAACTGACAAACCCATACCATTAAGCCAAGCAGCATAGAGAAGGCAATTGCTTCGAGTGTGCTGCCAACCAGCATCAGATATGCGGGAGGTATACCCATATTGGCAAGTGCTACGATCCATTTCGGATAACCAACTGGTTCTGGAACCGGCTCATTACTTGGCTGATTGATGCGAATAATGGTGTTAGCGAGTAGGCTGAGGTTGATTGATGCTGGCTTTAAGCGCTTCAAAACCACCGTATTGTTTTTATCGGGAAACTGGTAGTTGATTGCCGTTGGCGTCGCTTGGACCATGACGTCAACCCCGTGCTTTTGGGCGTAATGTTGAGCGTATTTCTCGACTTTGTAGGGAGCACAGCCGCTTCGATGAAGCGTGTCACCAATATCGACGATTTTCTTGATGGTTTGAGTGGAAGGCATAGGTCCGTCTAATCAATCTGGGGGTCTTTTTTGATGGCGTAAAGGTATCAGAGCTTTTGTGGTTTTTCGATAGTAAATATTCGTTTTTCAGTCAATTTTATTCGGCTTTAGATTTTCGAACATAAACGAAGCAAGCGTTTGCCTCAATATGGCTAAAACGAAGGGTCGCATCCTACAAGAACGATTTTTAATCTTGCTGCTATCAAGCTAACTTTAGTCCATCAAAGACACTAAGGGAGGCGCACAATGACACATTTCAGCCCAATGGCTATCCGAAAGCTTGCAAGCCTAATGCTAGAGACGGGCTTTAAAGCCATCGATGTTCAGTATCATAGAGTTCAATTTATTACTCGGGATCGAGTAGGGACGATAGATAGACACGGTATTGTGGTATGGGAGTAGTTATTGGAAGTCGTGAAAAGTAACTGCGCTTTCCGCCATAACGTTGTGAATAGCTCAACCAAGCCTTTTATACTCATGCATAAGAGGCTTGGTTGGGGTTGAATGAGTTACGACATTAGCCTTTGTGTTCAGTGTACTCTAACTTGTAAAAGTGAGCTTCACTTTCGCCATCGGTAAACTGATTGTAGACACCCGCTTTAAAATAGCTGAGTAGGTGACGCCAATAATCGATGTCCTTCTCCATTTTTCTCTCGCCATTTACATCGACCGCAAGGATCTTGTTGCCGACGGTGATGTCAAACTCAGTCGTTTCACCAACAGGCGCTTTACCTAAGTCAATTTGAGAATATGCAACGTCCGATTTGCACATTTCTTTATCTTTGTTTTTCTTACCCATTGAGCCTTTGCAAATTACCGCATTGTTTTTCACGATAGCCCAGTAGTGCCCTTGAACACCGTTATTATCTTGTTTCCACACGACACGAAGAAGTGGGTGTGGAACATTGTGTGTACCTAGGTCGTCCAGACCTTTGTTATGTACTTGCAAGAAGGTGATTTCGTTCTGCTTGGATTTCGAGTTTTCCATCGCTGCTTCAGGGTTCACGATTTCAACTTTTGAGCTGAGTGTATAGAACTCATTTGGAAGATCAGTACGGAAGTTTTCTTGTACTCTCAACTCATTACGAAGGTGGTCATTCTTCATCTTGAAGACCAAAGCTTCACTCGTTTTGTCGACATAGAAATTGTTGTTCACAATACCTGAATAGTTGTTGTCGAGCGCAAAGTATTCTTTGTTGCCTTTCTTTCCATCAGGATCAGAGATTTGCAGCTCAGAAGCCGATAACACATTGCTGTATTGAGGGTAATCTGCAGGTTCACCTAGTTTACCTTCAGGATTCGAAAACTGAACATTTGCACTCGCCATTGAAGAGATAGCAAGCAACACAGTAGTAGAGATAAGCTTATTTTTCATGAGTTAAACCTTTTTATATTATTGTCATACATTTTAATAAGGTAGATATCATTGTTCTGGACTTAGCGAAATATTCAGAGCGTTAAATTGTGCTCTAGCGCCTAGTTTTGCAATGTTTGAAAAATTTTGTAGGGACATTGTCTGACGTATAAGAGATGGCGATTTAACAGTGATATGTATCGAGGGTTCGATGAAAAGTAGGAGACAGGAGAGAGAAAATCGGAGAGCAAGGCTCTCCGGTTTTCGAGGGCGAGTTAGCTCGCATCGAGTTTCAAAAACTGCCTTACTCGAGTGGAATCTGGGTCGGTAAAGAATTTTTCTGGGGGATTTTTCTCAATCAATATGCCTTTTTCCAAAAACACTACTTGGTCAGAAACTTGTCTGGCGAAGTCCATCTCATGGGTGACGATGACCATGGTATAGCCCTCTTTAGAGAGCTTTTGCATAACCGTTAGTACTTCTTCTACGAGCTCAGGGTCAAGAGCTGAGGTTGGCTCATCAAAGAGCAACACTTCAGGCTCCATTGCTAATGCGCGAGCAATAGCCACGCGCTGCTTCTGTCCTCCCGATAGCATGCTTGGGTAACTGTCGAGTTTGTGTGACATGCCAACTTTCTCAAGTTGTGTTTCCGCCATGCCTTCTGCGTCGGACTTCGACCATTTTTTCACGTGAATGAGCGCTTCCATCACGTTTTGCTTAACGGTAAGGTGCGGCCATAGATTGAAGCTTTGAAATACCATGCCGACGCGTTGTCGCATCTTGGCGAGCTCTTTGTATTTGGCGGGCTTGTTGGTCTCGGCGTTGACGCCGATGCGCTCGTCGCCAACGTAAATAAACCCTCGCTCCGGCTGCTCAAGCCAGTTAATGCAGCGCAATAAGGTAGATTTACCTGAGCCCGATGAACCGAGAATACTGACGACTTCGCCTTTTTGTATATTGAGGTTGATATCTCGAAGCACTTCGATTCCGTCAAACTGCTTCGATAGGTTTATGATTTTGATGATTGAGTCTGTTTGTTCTTCGCTCGTGTCTTGAGTAGCGTGAATCAATGCAGACTCTTTATGTTCAACTGTGTCAACGATGTGTAAATCTGCACTCTCTTTAAATGCGCTGACCGGGAGCTCTGGAGTAGTTTCAACTGATTGTTTAAGCATGACTTAGCCCTCGTTGTTGCACTTTGTTAAGTGCTAGTTTGGTTATTTGTTCTACTGCAATACTGACCATCCAATACAAACCAATCGCGACGACAAAGGCGTTGAGTGGGATAAAGTAAGTAGACTGAATACTGTTCGCAGCGGCGGTGATCTCGCCGACAGTAATGATGCTCAAAAATGCCGTATCCTTGAGACAGATAATGAGTTGATTCGCAATGAGTGGAATGGACTTAAACAGCACGTTCGGTGCAATAACTCGAGTGAAAATCTTAAACTTCGAGAAGCCACAGGATTTAGCGGCTTCTATGTAACCTTCATCCATATCCTTTCTGACACCACGGAATATTTCGCAGAAATAGGTGCTGTGGTACAAACACAGTGAAACGAGACCGGCGGTGATAGCATCCATGCGAATGCCAACTTGCGGTAAGCCGTAATAGAGTAGGTAAGCGAGAATAAGAAACGGCAGCGTCCTCATAATGTTGATACTACCTCGCACGCAGTAGCTTAGACCTTTGCTGCCATTTTCAAGCACGCTTAGAAGTGCTAATCCCATAAAAAAGCTTATCGTTGATGCAGATACAAACAGCATGACTGTCGTAAATAGGCCGTAGGTAAAGATCTCGCGTTGATCCCAAATAATTTGCCATTCGTTCATACTGTTTCCTCCTACGCGGCTAAGTTGCTGGCTTTTTGCTCAGCCATATGTTGAAGCTTTATCAGTAAGCCGATGATGCACATATATAGGACAGCAGCGCAGAGTATTGGTCCAAGAGGTTCATAAGTGACGGCTGCGATACGGTTAGTTACGCGTGTTAGGTCTACTACACCAATGACGGCAATTGCTGGGCTGCCCTTAATTAAGAACGACATTTCATTTACAAGCGCGGGTAGGCTAACGATCACCATCTGTGGGAACATAATGCGGCGAAAGTAAACCAATCGAGACATGCCGATCGCTTCGGCGGCTTCTTTTTGTCCATTTGAAAAGTTGAGAAACGCATTGCGCCAGATTTCAGCGTTGAAGGCGGACGTGTTGAGCGTGAGGCATAAGATAGCGGATAAGTGTTTGTCTAGATTGATGCCAAATGATGGGAATGATAAGAAAATAAACAAGGCTAACGTGACCAGTGGTGTCGCTCGCGCCCAACTGACGTAGACGCCCAGAAACTGGTCTAAGAAAGGTACTTTCGCCATTCTAACCAGAGCAATCATAAGCCCTATGACAACGCCCAAAGCGATAGAAACAAGGGAGATCCAAGCGGTCGTCCACGCGCCTTCTAATAACTGCATCCATGCGTAGTAATCCATAATGTATGCACCTCCAAAAAGATTGTTTAGGAATGTGGGCTTGCAGTTACATGACAAGCCCACTTGTTTAGGTCATCGTTTAGCTAGGGTTTACTGCAGTTAATGAGTGGTATTGTTCAACTGTTGTGATTGGCTCGATTGGCAAGTCATCAAAGGATTCGCCGAACCATTTCTCTTGGAGCTCAGCTAATCGTCCCGTTTCTTTGAGGTGTTTGAAAAAGTCCGTTAGGTACGCCAATAGTTCTGGATTTTGTTTTGGTACGGGCCAGCTTACGAAACCAGGACCAGATACCGCTTCACCCTTCTTAAACACCTTCGACTTAGTCTTCACTACCTCATTGACGGAAACGATGCTGTTTATGACATAGTCAACGCGTCCATTTGCGAGATCGGCATAGGCTTCTGGGTAAGATTGATATTCAACCACTCGACCCAAAGATTTGCCCTCAGCCTCAAGCATAGTTTTAAGCTCAGGGAGACGCTCTAGCAGAGCGCTACCAGCTTGAAGGCCGACGGTTTTGCCATCTAAGTCAGACACGCCAGATATCGAGTCATCTTTGGCTCGAGCTAAGAAGTAATGCTGAGCAGAGGCGATAGGGGGAGTGAAATCAAAAACTTGAAGCCTTGCATCGGTGACGATTGCGCCAGTCAAAGCTAAGTCATATTGACCCGCAGAAACAGAAGCGAGTAGGCCTGTCCAAGGTAGGATGTCTTGTTTGACCTCAAACTTTGCGTATTCGCGAAGCTCATCGAGAAGATCTTTGTTGATGCCGCTTGGTTGACCTTTCGCGATGTAGTTAAACGGTGAGTAGTTATCCTCTGTCGCCACCTTTAGCACGCCCGACTCCAAAACCTGTGGAAGGTCGGCACTGACAGCGCTAGCTGAAGAGCCTACTGCTAATGCAATTGCCGCGACTGAGAACCATTTTTTAATCTGCTTTCCATGTCCCATATATCCATCCTTTTTAATATTGTGAACGTTTTCTTTGAACACATTCACTTTAGATATTTGTAACCATTCGGAGTTAGAGCCAATTTTAAAATCGGTATGGGACAGCTGCAGTTTGTAAACAAATAATACCCACAGTTGTTGTGGTCTATTTCTTGCTCTCTTAATTAACAGTTAGTCGTCGTAATGTATTTCTGGAGGGGGAAGTTGTGGCCGTGGATTATCAGTGTTTTATTGAGTTTGATTCAACCAGAAGTTTACAAGAGCAGGTCCGTGAATACCTGGTGAAAGCGATTTTGTCGGGGATCTTCTCGCCTGAACAGGCGCTCCCATCTTGTCGTAAGCTGTCCCAACAACTTAAGGTTTCGAGGAATACTGTCTCTTTGGTGTATGAGAGTTTGCTAGACGATGGTTATCTAATCAGTCGTCCAAGAAGTGGGTACTATTTATCTGATGGCTATAAAGAAAGCTCGCAAGAGAGCGCTGCGAATATAGAGCTAAGTACAGATAATAGTGCAGACGCTGCACCAAATTGGGACGATAAAATAAAGGTGAATACCCACCAGTTTCCAAGAATTGTAAAACCGACACATTGGAGTTGCTATAAGTATCCGTTTATTTATGGTCAGCCCTATATTAATGATTTTCCATTATCACACTGGAGAGAGGCCACAAGAAAGGTGATTGCCGACTCCCACGATCATGGCTGGCTGTGCGACAAGGTTGATAAGGATGTTGAGTTGCTCGTTGAACAGATACGAACTCGCGTTCTTCCGCAAAGGGGCATTCACGCCAGCAATGATGAGATTTTGATTACCATTGGATCTCAAAACGGCCTCTATTTGTTGTCTCAGTTGCTGATGAATCGTGATTCAAGGGTGGGTGTTGAGAACCCTGGTTATAAAGAGGCATACAATATTTTCGGTTTGGCAGGTGCGCAGTTGCATCCACATCAAGTTGACGATGAAGGATTGAAACCAAACTCACTCTCTTCAATGTGCGACTATTTCTATGTAACGCCTAGTCATCAAGCGCCAACGGGAGTAACGATGAGCCAGCAGCGTCGAAAAGAGCTATTGGAACTTGCGCAGCGGAACGACGCCATCGTTATTGAAGATGACTACGACTCCAACAGTAACTTTGAGCTCAACCCTGCACCGGCTTTAAAAGCGCAAGACAAGTCCGGTAGAGTGATATACGTAAGTAGTTTCTCGAAAATCCTCGCACCAGGACTCAGACTTGGGTTTATTGTCGCTCCAGAGGAGCTTATTTATGAGCTGAGAGCGCTGCGCCGGTTGATGTTTCGTCATCCGCCGACTCGATTACAGATGGAGATGGCGCATTTCATCGCTCAAGGCTACTACGATAGCTTTGTACGTCGTTTTCGTGAGAACACCAGACAGCGCTGGGATATTATCAATGATGCCGTATCAAAACATATTCCATACTGCGACAGACTTGCCAAGAATGAACTGAGCAACGCTCTATGGTTGCAAACTCCCGACAAGATAAGTAGCCAAAGGCTTGTTTCGCGCGCTGCTCAGCATGGGGTGTTAGTGGAAACCGGGTATTCGCACTTTATGACGGCATCTCAGCCCGATTTAGGTGATCAATCGACAATGTCTAATACGTTGATGAGTAACGATGCTAATCGCTATTTCAGGTTGGGGTTTCATTCAATTGATAAAGCACTAATACAACCCGGTATCATCGAGCTCGCCAAAGCGTTTGATGGGCTAAGGTAGTGCCTTAATAGTTTGGTTAGCGGATAGTTTAGTGAGAGTGAAATATGAGTGCCAAGCAAATTGCTTGGCACTTATTATTTTTGTTAGTCGAATTCAGCTAAGACTTCATCAATAATAGCGACACCATGTTTGATCTCGTTTGGCTTGATGATCAGCGGTGGGGTGACATGAATTCGGTTGTTGACGATAAAGGTCAACAATCCTCGCGCTGTGAGTTTTTGCTTGATGAGTCCCATCTTCGCATTACTCAACGGCTCTTTGGTTGATTTGTCTTCAACAAGTTCTACTGCCCAAAACATCCCTTTACCGCGAATGTTACCAATGACGCTGCGCTGGTCGTACAAAGCCATTAAAGATGGACCTAGCAATGAGTTTCCAATCTCATCGGCGTAGTGAATGATGCCTTCTTCTTCCATTGCATCGATAGCCGCGACAATCGTCGACATGGCAAGTGGATGGCCTGAGTAGGTCAGTCCACCCATAAAGAATTCGGACTTAAAGAACTCGCAGATAGCTTCGCTAACCATCACGCCACCCACGGGCACATATCCGGAGTTGACCCCTTTAGCAAAGGTCACAAGATCAGGCGTCACATTGAAGTGTTCAAACGCAAACCATTTGCCAGTGCGTCCGAAGCCGACCATCACTTCATCGAAGACCAGCTGAATGCCATGTTGCGTCGCGATGTCACGCACACCTTGTAAGTAACCTTCAGGGGGCAATAGGAATCCAGCCGTTCCTGGGATGGTTTCAAGAATAATGGCGGCAATTGAGTTTGGTCCTTCGCACTCAATGACTCGTTTTAGGTGAGCAAGTGCGCGTTCGCATTCTTCTTGTTCGGAGGTCGAGTTGAACTCGGTGCGGTAGAGATAAGGATTAAAGAAGTGCACGTGGCCGCGACTATACTCATTTGGCACGCGTCTAAAGTCGCCAGTCGCTGCAATTGCTGAACCAGTGTTGCCATGATACGAGCGATAGGCTGAGAGGACTTTATCACGTCCAGTAAACTGCCTTGCCATACGAATGGCGTTCTCGTTAGCATCGGCACCTGCATTGGTAAAAAACACCTTTTTGAAGCTCGTTGGCGCACGTTCTAGAATACGCTTAGCAGCCATCCCTCGCGTGAGGTTAGCAGTAGCTGGCGCAATCGTTGCCAATGTATCTGCCTGAGCCTTCAGCGCTTCAATGACCTTAGGATGCTGATGGCCAATATTGGTGTTCACCAACTGGCTGCTGAAGTCCAAGTACTCCTTTCCATCAAAATCCCACATGGTGCAGCTTTGCCCATTAGCAATCGCGATGGGCGTCGCACTCTCTTGAACTGACCAAGAATGGAAGACGTGTTTATCCAGTTCGATAACGTCTTGGTTAGTGATTTCAGATGATAACAAATCCATTTTTCTCTCCTGTGCAATGACATCGCTCCTGAATCGCGAGCAGTACAGCTATCTTGGCGAGAAATGGCGTCATGGAAGTAGTGTCAGTTTCAAAAAAGTCGTGGGTCAGTAATTCCAGTATCTGTCTGCCCTAGAGGATTCTTCAAACTGGCTCTATGGCACCAAACGCAATCTATTTACATTGAAAACACACAGCGCATCAGTATTGAGATTTGAGGTCAGCATATTGGAACAGCATCGTCATGGCATGGATTGAGATAGGGATCGCGTCGGTACTGATCGTTTTTGCAGGAGTGGTACGTGGCTATTCCGGATTTGGTTTTGCGGTCATTGCGGCTCTGTGTTTGAACTTTGTTTTTACACCGATTGAGTCGATTGTTATCGCCATAACGCTGGACCTACTTAGTAGCCTTTGCTTGCTGCGGGGTGTGCATACCGAGATAGACAAACCGCTAGTCAAGAGGTTGATAGTAGGCATGCTTATCGCTACGCCGTTTTCGCTATTTGTCGTGTCTTGGATTTCATCTGAGGCTTTGAAAATGTTAATCGCCGGGCTGTCTATGGCGGCGGGAGGGCTGATAATGCTGGATTTAAGGCTGCGTTGGCTCGACAAGCGATATTCACTCGCAGTAGGGGCGTTCTCCGGGTTTGGTATGACTGCCGGTTCTGCTGGCGGGCCACCGCTTATTTTGTACTTGTTGAATCTGACGATGAGCAGCAAAGAGCTCAGGGCAACAGCCATCGTCTTTTTTATGGTCAGTGCTTTGACCTCATTGGTGGGGTTAACGGCAATTGGAGCGGTTAATAGATATTTGATGTTGGTCGGTCTTACATTGCTGCCGTTTGCTTTAGTGGGTAATTTGCTTGGGCAAAAGATGCATCAATGGCTACCTGAGCTCTCGCCAAGGTTCACTACAGCTCCAATTTTAATGGGTTTAGCGCTCGTTACTTTTTTACTTTGATATGGACTTACTTTGAAAGGGAACAGCAAGATGAAGAAAATTGCATTTATTACTGGCGCAACTTCTGGTTTTGGACGCGCAGCCGCAGAGAAATTTGCAAGTGAGGGGTGGTCTTTAGTGCTATCGGGAAGACGCTTGGCAAGATTGTTAGATCTTAAGGAATGTTTAGATGTCCCAACGCATGTCATTCAGTTGGATGTACGAGATGCAGCGGCTGTGAAAGAGGCTGTCGAATCCCTACCGAGTGAGTTCTCAGAGATAACCGCACTTATCAATAATGCAGGGCTAGCGCTGGCGCCAGAAGGCGCTGCAGAAGTGGACCTATCCGATTGGCACACCATGATTGATACCAACTGCACGGGGCTCGTCAACGTGACTCACGCCTTACTTCCGAAGCTAATTGAAGTAGGCGCGGGGACAACTATCATTAATGTTGGCTCTATTGCAGGACAATGGCCTTATCCAGGTAGCCACGTTTATGGTGCAAGTAAGGCATTTGTTAAGCAGTTTAGCTACAACCTGCGCTGTGACCTTCAAGGTACAGGTGTAAGAGTGACAGATCTCGCTCCAGGTATTGCTGAGACAGAGTTTACCTTGGTAAGGACCAAAGGCGATCAAACTGCCTCGGATAACTTATACAAAGGTACAACTCCACTTAGCGCTCAAGACATTGCTGAGCATATGTTTTATATCGCCAATCTTCCTGAGCACATCAATATCAACAGAGTTGAGGTGATGCCGACACGTCAAGCTTGGTCTCCGTTTGCCATTGATCGAGACTAGTCAGGTCATAACAAAAGGCTGTTCATAACAGTAAACCCATATGCTTAGCATATGGGTTTGTTGGTTGTGGGGCTGAATATGATTGAAATCCATTTACCTACCTTATTCCTTTACTTTTATCCCCTCGATGTATTGCTCCAATTGCTACGAAAAGTACAAGCGAACACGATAACTGTCTATGTTCCAAACGGTGTCAATAAACCACAATGAAAGCACATAACAGGGAGCGCTCTCCAAAGCGCCAAAACTCAGTCTAGCGAAAAGGAAGATACCATGTCTCTACAACAAGAATTTCGTAACGCGATGTCGAAGCTCGCAGCAGCCGTCAACATTGTAACCACGGGCGGTGAAGCCGGAACTATCGGTATTACCGCTACCGCCGTGTGTTCAGTTACAGATAGCCCAGCAACCTTGCTGGTGTGTGTGAACCGCTCCAGTGCTTCTAACGATATCTTTAAGCGCAATGGTCGTATGTGCATCAATACCTGTGCGAGTGAACACCAGGAAATGTCCATGCACTTTGCAGGGATGACAGGATTAGAGATGGAAGAGCGTTTCGCGTTGGAAGGCTGGAAGCTCAACCAGCATCAAGTGCCAGTATTAAACGGTGCACTAACCACGCTTGAGGGTCGCATCAGTGATATGAAAGAAGTGGGGACGCACACGGTGTTCTTTTTAGAAGTCGAGGCAATCACGACACAAGACAAAGATGCGCTCATGTACTTTGACCGTCAGTTCAAACATCTACAAGCAGATGTGAAGGTCGCCGAAGTGGCATAGTCGTTAAAAAGCTAAGTAGGAATAAAAATAAAAACACCCGCATAAGCGGGTGTTTTAGTGTTTGCTCGCGATAAGTTCGTTGAGCAAGTTAGAGAGCTCTGAATAACGATCCTCTCCAATACGCTCTTTTAGAGCGACATATTGCTCTTCAATTTGTGGCCGTAAGCGTTCTACCAAGCTTTCCGCTTTGGCAGTTAGGTGAATGTAGGACTTGCGTCCGTCGTGTTCGCACTTCTTCTTCTCTACATAACCAAGCTTTTCGAGTCGATTGATAATACCAGTGAGACTGGGACTGAGAATACAAGACTCACGAGATAGGGTAGTGAAGTCGATTTCGCCTTTGGTGTCCAATACACGCATAACGCGCCATTGCTGCTCGGTAAGGTCGTTACTTGCCAGCACGGGACGGAAATATTCCATGGCGATGTCTCTGGCTCTAATCAGTTGGAGCGGCAGAGAATCTTCGTATTTTGTCACTAAGTTAACCTTCATAATTTCCTTACTACTAATAAACCATATATCAGAAATAAAATGAAGTCATCCTATTGATATATGGTGATTTATTTGTCAATAAATACAGCTAGATATTTTACTCTAAATGAAAAAGTGGCTTCCCCAAAGGAAAGCCACTTTGCTTTTTAATACAACATGTTAGGCAAGAACAACACAATAGCGGGTATCAGAACAATAACGGCTAATCGAACCATATCCGCTACCCAAAATGGGAACACGCCTTTGAAAATAGTACCGGTGTTAATGTCTTTGATAATGCCCGAGAGAACAAATACGTTCAGACCCACTGGTGGAGTTATCAAGCTGATCTCCGTTACCACCACAACAACAATACCAAACCAGATAGGATCGAAGCCCAATTCAACCACGACAGGGAAGAAGATTGGCACCGTCAGTAGCATCATCGACATACTTTCAAACACGCAGCCTAGAATGATGTAGACCAGTAGAATTAAACCGAGCGCCATCATTGGTGTTACGTTAGCGGCTTGAATCATTTCAACTAAGGCAGTTGGCAGCCCAGCACGGTTAATAAAGTTAGACAGAATCAGCGCGCAAATGACAACAGCGAAGAGTGAAGCAGACGTTTTTGCAGTATCCACCAAAATATCACGCATCACCTGATAGTTGAGCTTGCGTCGATATGCGGCGAGAGCAAATGCACCTGTTGCACCTATACCAGCTGCTTCCGTTGGCGTAAAGGCTCCCACATAGATGCCTCCCATCACAAGCACGAATAGAAGTAGCGTTGAGAGGATGCCTTTTAGCGCGATAAATCTTTGCCCCCAAGGCATGCGCTCGCCGGGAGGTGCACTTTCAGGGGAGCGGAATACAACCCACTGTACTGCCGCAAGATAGAGCCCGATACCAAGCAGTCCAGGTAAGAAGCCTGCGGCAAAGAGTTCGCGAATACTGCTCTCAGTGAGCAGTCCATAAATTACCAGCATGACACTCGGTGGAATCAGAATTCCGAGTGTGCCACCTGCGGCGATAGAGGCGGCTGCTAACCCATCAGAGTAGCCATACTTTCGCATCGGCGGCATGGCAACTTGTGACATGGTGGCAGAGGTTGCAAGACTAGACCCGCATATGGCAGAGAACCCACCGCAGGCAAGAATCGTCGACATCGATAGCCCGCCTCGCTTGTGCCCAACAAAGGCATTACAAGCGCGGTAAAGCTCGTTCGATAAGCCCGCTTTGGTTACGAAGTTGCCCATTAAGATAAATAGTGGAATGACCGAAAGACTGTAGTCTTGGCCGGTATCGATGATGCGTCTTGCTGCCATCGACATGGCGGCATTCCAGTTGTAGTCATTGATATACCAAAAGCCGATAAATCCAACCACACCCATCGCAAACGCGAGAGGAAGGCGAAGAAATACCATAATGATCAATGCAGTAAAGCCGATAATTGACTCAATCATTTACGCCTCCTTGCTATTTGTGTTGACGGTTGGAGCAGGGCTCTTTTTGCTAAATAAGCCTTTTGCGTACACCAGAGCGTTGAACCCTGTAAGTGCGCCACCAACAAAGCCGGTAATGGAGATGAGATAAGTGACATAGCCTAGTGGCATTTCAAGGATCTCGGTCACCTCTTCGTATTCCAGAGAGCGTCCGGCTAGCTTCCAGTTCATCATTGCCACCAAAATAAGCGAGCAGCTGCAGATGAGGTTAATCACAATCTGCCTCACGCCAATCCACTTCTCTGGGAAGTAGTTGTCGAGCAGGTCAACACATATATTTTCTTCATTCCACGACACCAGTGGAAACGCCATAAAAACCATCACTGCGAGCAATACTTCGATGAGCTCAGTAGACCCCACCACGGGAGCGTTAAAGAAGTATCGACCAGTCACATCAACGAACGTTATCAACATCATGAGAAGTAAGCTGATGGCAGCGAGGGTTTCTAGCCCTCGCCGTATGGTCTTAGCAACACTAAAACCATTCATAGTGATTACAATCCTTGATCAAGTTGTTGGTAGAAATACTCATAAGCGGCAGGACCATCGACCTTGCGCTTTTTCGCAACCTTGTACCAGTTATTGACGAGCGGCTCGCTGGATTTTTTCAACGACTCAATCATTTCTAGTGATGCTGGAGTGAAAGTATGCCCGCCCTCTAAAGCGGTTTCGTAAGCAGCGTTGTCAACGTCATCCCACATTTTGCCGAACAAACGCGAGAGTTTTTCACCGGAAACATCTTTGATCGCTTGTTGATCTTCTTTCGAAAGTCCACGGAAGGTATCGATGTTCATAACGATGGCAAAGCTGCCGCGATACAGGCCGCCAGGAATCACTAGTGTATTGTCTGCAACTTCGGCAAGTCGGAATGAACTCAGCGCCTCAACCGGTTGATACGCGCCTTCAACGACACCTTGAGAGATAGACTCGTAAACTTTAGTTGTTGGAATGAAAACTGGAGTCACCTTCATATCTTTGGCGACAGAAGAAATCACACCACCACCGACACGAATTTTCTTACCCTGGATAGCTTCAAGGGACTCTACGGGATTTTTAGTAATGAGCTGACCGGGTCCGTGGACACTCAATGCCATCACTTCAACACCGCGGTGCTCACGCCCTTTCTTAAGGTACTTATCGTAGGTTCGCCAGTAAGCTTGCGACATTAACTCAGAGCTTGTGCCTTCAGAAAAGGTTGGAATTTCAGGTAACTGAGTCAACTGAAAGCGTCCTGCTTTGTGACCATGAAAAATCCAAGTGACATCACCGATGCCATCTGTAACGACATCAACTTGTGTTTGTGGTGGGGCGAGATCGTATTCAATTTTGATACCGACACGACCATCAGTCGCTTCTTCTATCCATTGTCCCCAAGTTGGCCATACAACCTTGTTGATGCCATGGTTGGGTGAACCCCAAGTACTGATTTTAATGACTTTTTCTGGTTCAGCGTGTACGGAAAAAGATCCCATAAGAAGTAGAGCAGTTGTAGTAATAGCGGCGACTTTATTTACTCGCATAACGTCTTTCCTTTCGTTTCACGGTTTATTAGTTGCTCGATCCTGCTTGAGCATTGCCCACTTAGTGAGTCGTTGTTTTGTTGATTACTTAATATATTAACTAGTTTCGCTCAAAATCAAATCGCCAGTGTTAATTAAATGTATCAATAATGCTTAATATGTTAACTAGATCAATGAATCAAAAATTAATCAGGGTTTTGTAAAACACTCTTAGTGATAGATGCCTCACTTTGCTCTTAATACCCATCAAAAATCATGACTCCTGTCACGGTATGTATGAAATGAAGTTACATTTCATCATTCTGTAAAATTGGAGTTTTAATTAAATTTATTTAAATACAGCAACTTAATCTGGATTTTGTCATTTCTGGACTTTACTTAACATATTAACTAAAGTACTTAACATATTAATTACTTTGGGCGGGTAACCGCTCAGTCAGCAAGACCAAAATAGAAAACAATAAGTCATTGCTTTAGCCAGCACGGAAACGAAAGGAAATCGAATGTTAACAGAAGAGCAAATTCAAGTAGCTGCCGAACGTCTCTATAAGGCAGAGAAAACCAGAGAGCAGATCGCTGCTCTTACGTTGGATTACCCAGAAATGTCGATGGACGATGCCTACAAGATCCAGAGCCGTTGGGTGGAACGCAAAAAACGCGAAGGGGCAGAGGTTAAAGGTTACAAAATCGGGCTAACGTCACGCGCTATGCAAATGGCCGTCAATATCGACCAACCTGACTACGGTGTGCTTTTGGATGACATGTTCTTTTCTGATGGTGCGCAGATCCCTGTTTCAGACTTCCTAGACCCCCGCATCGAAGTAGAGCTGGCTTTTGTTCTAAAGGACAAATTAGAAGGTGACAATGTCACTATTTTCGACGTCCTCAACGCGACCGATTACGTCATTCCTGCGCTTGAACTTATTGCAGCTCGATGCCATCGAACCGATCCCGAGACAGGCTATACCCGCAAGGTGTACGACACCATCGCTGATAACGCAGCAAATGCCGGCATCATTCTCGGTGGACGACCGATCAAACCAACAGAAATCGACCTTCGATGGGCTGGCGCCATGCTGTATCTCAATGGGCAGATCGAGGAAACCGGCCTTGCGGCTGGGGTATTGGGCCATCCTGCAAATGGCATCTGCTGGGTCTGTAAGCGCTTTGCGCCGCATGGCGTTTCTCTTGAGCCGGGTCAGGTCATTCTAGCGGGCTCCTTTACAAGACCCGTTCCAGTGAAAGAAGGCGATACGATTCATGCTGATTTTGGTCCGTTAGGCGGTATTTCAGTCAAGTTCGTGTAGGGGAAAGTTATGTTGGAAAACCAATTTAAACAGTCGCTATCAGGTAATGATCCTCTTTGGGGATTGTGGCTAGGACTGCCAGATACAAGCTGCGCAGAGATCTGCGGTGGTGCAGGGTTCGATTGGGTATTAATCGATGGTGAACACGCCTCGTTTGACCTAACCAATATTAAGTTTCATCTGCAAGCGCTCGCACCATACAACACGTCACCAATAGTCCGTGCTGAAGATGCTAACCCGACACTGATAAAGCGACTGTTAGATATTGGTGCACAAACTTTGTTGGTGCCAATGATCAATACAGCAGAACAAGCAGAAAATGTCGTGAAATCAGCCTTATACCCGCCGCTTGGTACTCGTGGTATTGGCAGTGCGCTCGCACGAGCATCGCAGTGGAATCGCATCCCACAGTATCTGCACCGCGCTAACGACCAGATTTGTATTTTGGTTCAAGTAGAGACCAAAGAAGCGATCGACAACATTGAGGCAATCGCCGCTGTTGAGGGCATTGATGGCATCTTTATTGGCCCGTCAGACCTAAGTGGTTCGATGGGGCACATTGGCAACCCTGGTCACCCTGAAGTGACTGCCGCCATCGATCACGCAATCGATGTGATTCAAAACGCAGGCAAAGCAGTGGGAATACTCTCTCTAAACCCAACCCAAGCGAAAGATTATGCCGATCGCGGCGTTACCTTCATCGGCGCTGGCGTCGATACGCTGCTTCTTCGCTTAAGCGCGGAGCAGCTCGCATACAAACTTAAACACGTTGACGATATTGAAACCCCCGTCATCGATAACGTCTATTAAAGGTAGGAAAAACGATGAATGCGAAATTACAAGGGAAAGTAGTTTGCGTGGCGCTCAACGATAGCCAGCAGCTCGAAAACCTAGCTGACACCTTTGAGCAACCACCTTACAAGGCATTGCCGATAGAACCTGTGCTGTATTTCAAACCGCACAATACTTGGAATCAGGATAACCGCGCTATCGAATGGCCCGCGAAGCAAAACGAGCTCGTAGTAGGAGCGAGTCTCGCAGTGATTATTGGCAAGCGTTGCTGTCGAGTGACTCAAGAAGAGGCTCTTAACTATGTGGAAGGGTTTGCGCTGTTGCATGATTTTTCTTTGCCAGAAGCAAGCTATTACCGTCCAGATATCAAGGGTAAATGTATCGATAAGTCTGCCACGATATCTGTCCCTGTGCTCACATCAGATTTGAGCAACTACAAAGAACTGGAGCTGGTGACGGCAGTTAATGGTTCGGTAAAGCGCTACTTTCCTTTGAGTCGATTAGAGCGTGATGTTGAGCAACTGCTTGAGAAGATCTCTCGCATTATGACGCTAGAGAAAGGGGATGTCATCGCGGTTGGTTTTGCCGGTGAGCGCGTCGAACTCCAACCATACGATCACGTCACCTCGACGCTTGGTGAGGTACTACGTTTAGAAAATATTGTCGCAGGAGGTGAGGAATGAAACGCGCACGTATTCAATATCAACAACAAGTGCTGAATGTGACAGTCAATGACGATCTATCGGTGAATACCGAGGCGGGTGATGTGATTGAGTCAGGCGCTTATGAGTTTTTGGTACCAGTAGAGAACCCAGGAACGATTTTCGCATTGGGTCTTAACTATGCCGATCATGCGTCAGAGCTCGCCTTTGAACCACCTAAAGAGCCGTTAGTTTTCCTCAAGGGTCAAAACACGCTAACACCGCACGGCAAGCCATCATATCGACCTGATGGTATCGAATTTATGCATTATGAGTGTGAGCTGGTTGCTGTGATTGGCAAGGAAGCACGCAACGTAAAGCGTGAGGATGCGCTGCAGTATGTGAGTGGTTTTACCGTGTGTAACGACTACGCCATTCGCGACTACCTAGAGAATTACTACCGACCAAACCTAAGGGTGAAAAGCCGAGATTCACTGTGTCCTATTGGTCCGTGGATTGTGGATGTAGAGGACATTGAAGATGTCACTAACCTCAAGCTTGAAACTCAGGTTAATGGCGAAGTGACTCAGGTTGGGACGACGGCCGACATGATCTTCGATGTGCCTTTCTTGATTGAGTACTTGAGTGAATTTATGACCCTAAGACCGGGCGATCTTATCGCGACAGGCACGCCTAAAGGACTCAAAGACATTCATCCAGGCGACGTGGTTCGCTGCGAAATCGAAGGAATTGGCGCGCTCGAAAATCCAGTGCTCTCAGAGCAAGATTTTTACGCTCAGCGATAGCTCAGAATAAGAAAAAGGAACAAAGATTATGGCTCAACAACTAGATAGCAACCTCACCAAAGCAGAGCAGTACCTAGCAAAATATCGCAACCAAACACTCGGTCATTATATTGCTGGCCAGTGGAGCTTAGGCTCAGAGGGTGAAACATTCGAAAACCTATCGCCAACAAACAACGAAAGCCTTGGTAAAGTCGTCAAAGGCAGCGCTGAAGATGTGAACCAAGCGTGCCTTGCGGCGCAATCAGCATTTAAAGAATGGGCGGAGATGTCTGGCGGTGAACGTAAAAAGATCCTGCATCGCCTAGCCGACAAAATCGAAGAGCGAGCGGAAGAAATCGCTTTAGTTGAATCCATGGACTGTGGTCAACCACTGCGTTTCATGAAGCAGGCAGCTATTCGAGGCGCAGCGAACTTCCGATTTTTTGCGGATAAGTCACCGGAAGCGAAAAACGGATTGTCTCTACACCAAGACAATCACACTAACTATACGGTTCGCACACCGATTGGCCCTGTCGGCGTCATCACTCCTTGGAACACGCCTTTCATGTTATCAACGTGGAAGATAGCACCAGCGTTGGCGGCGGGTTGTACTGTGGTTCATAAACCGGCGGAGTTCAGTCCTTTAACGGCAGCAATATTGGCTGAGTGTGCTGAAGCGGCGGGTTTGCCTGCAGGTGTGTGGAATATGGTGAATGGTTTTGGTGAAGTTGCAGGTAAAGCACTGACCGAACATAAAGCAATCAAAGCGGTGGCATTTGTTGGTGAAACCGTGACGGGCTCAATGATTCAAGCTCAAGGCGCACCAACGCTTAAGCGCGTTCACTTCGAACTTGGCGGAAAGAACCCTGTCATCGTGTTTGATGATGCTGATTTTGAACGCGCACTCGATGCTGTTGTGTTCATGATTTATAGCTTAAACGGTCAGCGCTGCACGAGCTCAAGCCGCCTTCTTATTCAAAATGGCATCAAGCCCAAGTTCATTGAAGCACTAAAAGCACGCGTCGAGAATATTCAAGTCGGCCATCCATTAGATCCTGCGACTGAAGTTGGCCCTCTGGTTCATCAATCCCATTACAACAAAGTCCTGAGTTATATGGACGCTGCAACCGAAGATGGCGCGACCATCGCTGTAGGTGGCAAAGCGATTGATAGCTTTGGAAATGGTAACTATCTGACGCCTACGCTGTTTACAGACGCCGATAACAATATGCGTATTGCTAAAGAGGAGATCTTTGGGCCAGTACTAACGTGTATTGAGTTTGATAGTGAAGAGCAAGCACTCGAGATTGCAAACGACACTGACTACGGGCTGTCAGGGTATATCTGGACCTCAAACACTGGCCGAGCGATGCGTATGGCAAGCAAAGTAGAGGCAGGAATGATCTGGGTGAACTCTGAGAACAACCGAAACTTACCATCACCATTTGGCGGCGTGAAAATGTCGGGCATTGGTCGTGATGGTGGAGACTGGAGCTTTGATTTCTATATGGAAACGAAGAATATTTGTATTGCGCATGACACTCACAACGTCCCTACGCTAGGAAAACAATAGGTAGTAGTTGAAACAATAATAACAACCTTTGCGCAGGCTCGCTTCGCCCTGCTTAGCGAGCCTTTTTTAAGGAGTGACCCAATGCCACATTTTATTATGGAATTCTCACCAAATATTGAGTCGGATATCGATATTCCCGAGCTGATGAAAGTGATTCACCGAGAAGCGATCGAAACAGGCGTATTTCCAAAAGGTGGAATTCGAACCCGAGCCGTTAAGAGCGACTATTACCTCGTTGCCGACGAAGACCCAAACAATCGCTTTATACATCTCACGGCAAAAGTGGGAGTAGGGCGAGACCTTGAGGTTCGCCGCCAAGCGGCAGAGCGAATCTTTAACGTGTTTTGTGACTATTTACAGCCAACGTTTGATAGCCAATATCTCAGCATTGGTTTTGAGATGATCGAGCTGCATCCAGAGCTGAATTACAAGAAGAACAATATTCATCAGAAGCTAGCGGCGAACAATAACGCTTGAAAGAGAAAGGGAGACCAACATGCCGTCACTAGGGCATTTGAATCATGTGGTGATGACTATTCTTCCTGTTTTTCTCGTTATTGGCCTGGGCTACCTTGCTTCTAAACAAAAAATTATTCCGGAAAATGGTCACAAAGCGCTTGCGGCGTTTGTGTTTAACTTCGGATTGCCAGCGGCCATTTTCAGTGCTCTAAGCACCAGACCGCTCTTGGAAATTTGGAATGCGGACTATTTACTGGTTTACACCATAGGCTCTCTGCTCGCTTTCATATTGGTCGCTGTGGTGAGTGCGTTAGTTCTACAAAAGAACCTCACAGAAAGCGTGGTGCTAGGACTCGGTGGGAGTTTTTCAAACAGTTTACTTATCGGTTTTCCGATCATTTTCTTTCTGTTCGGAACACAAGCATTAGTGCCGTTTTCACTCACGCTCGTGGTGGAAAACTT
This sequence comes from Vibrio sp. KUL80, assembly GCF_059725495.1. Taxonomy (NCBI): domain Bacteria; kingdom Pseudomonadati; phylum Pseudomonadota; class Gammaproteobacteria; order Vibrionales; family Vibrionaceae; genus Vibrio; species Vibrio sp. KUL80. Next base: position 333,622 of record NZ_AP045842.1, on the reverse strand, counting down.
AATAATGCTACCGCTACTCCTTACGCTTGCGGACCTGACAAACGGCGATGGCAATAGTCAGTTAACCGAGAAAATGAAAGCAACGTTTATTAGCCTGACGAAGAACCCGGTCGTGATGGCGATAGTGCTAGGCATGTCTGTATCAGCGCTTGGAATAAAAACGCCCGAAACCGCAACCCATATTGTTGACATGCTGGCAAATACAGTTACAGGAGTGGCCTTGTTTACCATAGGGGGCGGCTTGGTTGGCGTCAGTGTGCGCGGACGCAGGAAGGAAATCGGCACTGTGATGTTGGGCAAGCTGCTCATACACCCTTTACTGTTGCTAGCAATGATTCTGCTTTGGTTTGACCTTGAGCCAACTATGGCTGCCGTAGCTGTAATTTTGGCAAGCATGCCTATGTTTGGTGTCTACGCTGTGATTGGACAGAAATACAACATGGGAGCCATCTGCTCAGCAGTGCTGCTTCCAACCACCATTTTTGCAATGGTGACCGTGAGCCTAGTGACGGCATCGGTCATCATGATTTTTAGCCTCTATTAAGGGCTTAATCGATAACTTGAAACCGTACAACGAGCTTCTTTGCACAATGACGGGAAGCCATATTCAAAAGGAATAGAACGATGGGAAAACTCTGCGTTGCCGCCAAAATTACTCATGTACCAACCATGTTGATGTCCGAAGAACCTGGCCGTCTTCATGGTTGTCGTAAGCCTGCGATTGATGGCCATAAGCAGATCGCTCAGATGGCCAAAGACCTAGATGTTGATACTGTTGTCGTCTTAGATACGCACTGGTTGGTCAACGCTGGCTATCACATCAATGCCCGAGACAAGTTCTCTGGCACCTATACAAGTAACGAGTTTCCCCACTTTATTCAAAACCTCGGCTACCAATACTACGGAAACCCAGAACTGGGCGATAAAATCGCTGAACTGGCGACGGAAAAAGGCGTGTATACCTTGTCGCATCAAGTAGATTCTCTGGATCTAGAGTATGGCACGCTGGTTCCTATGCGTTATATGAACGAAGACTGTCAGTTTAAAGTTGTTTCGATCGCCGCTTGGTGTACGGTTCACGATATACAATCGTCGAGAAGACTTGGTGAGGCAATACGTGAAGCGATTGAAGCCAGTAATTGTCGCGTGATGTTGCTCGCTTCAGGGTCGTTATCACATCGAATTTGGAACAATGAGGACTACGAAGCCAACAATGGCACCTTCACTATCTCAAAAGAGTTCAACCGACAAGTCGATTTAAGAGTCCTTGAATTATGGGCACAGCGCGATTACTCGACCTTCCTTAAAATGCTGCCAGATTACGCCAACCTTTGCTCTGGAGAAGGAGGTATGCACGATACGGCCATGCTGTTTGGTGCACTTGGCTGGGATAAATATGAAGGCGAGAGTACCGTTGTCACAGAGTACTTCCCAAGCTCGGGTACTGGGCAAGTGAACGTTCTATTCGAAGTAACAGAGTAAGGGGTCACTATGCAGTTAACTAACCCAGCGCTATTCATAACCGAACACTGCTTTATAGGCGGAGAGTGGTTTGCGTCGCCCACTCAAAAATTCACAAATGTCGTGAACCCTTCGACTCAGCAGCCAATAGGTGGCGTACCGAATCTTGGCGCGGTCGAAGCTGAATTATCCGTCGAAGTTGCCCAAGCGGCGTTTCAAGGATGGAAGCAAACGACGGCAGAGCACAAGTCTTTGGTATTGAGGAAATGGTATGACCTAATCGTTGAAAATACGGATGATTTAGCTCGTATCTTGACGACAGAGCAAGGGAAACCATTTTCTGAAGCGAAAGGGGAAGTCGCTTACGCCGCAAGCTTTGTTCTTTGGTACAGCGAAGAAGCGAAGCGTGCTTATGGAGAAATCATCCCTAGCCACAAAGCAGATGGTAAGATCGTTGTCACGAAAGAGCCTATAGGCGTGGTTGCTGCGATTACACCGTGGAACTTCCCTGCAGCAATGATTACGCGTAAATGTGCTCCGGCCTTTGCAGCAGGCTGTTCCGTAGTACTAAAGCCCGCACCTGAAACCCCATTCACTGCGTTAGCGCTGGCGAAACTGGCTCAGCAGGCAGGTATCCCCGATGGTTTGTTTAATGTGATTACCGGAGATGCGATCGAAATCGGCAGCGTGCTGACATCGAGCAAGAAGGTACGTAAAGTGTCGTTTACCGGTTCCACCAACGTGGGTCGAATCCTCATGAATCAATCTGCGTCTTCTATCAAAAAGATGGCACTTGAGCTTGGTGGAAATGCGCCATTCATTGTCTTTGAAGATGCAGATATTGATGCGGCCGTCGAAGGGGCCATGATCGCCAAGTTTAGAAACGCCGGACAGACCTGCGTGTGCGCTAATCGACTGTACGTTCATGACGCGGTTTACGATGAGTTTGCAAGTAAACTGACTCAAAGAGTGCTAGCACTAAAGGTCGGTGATGGCTTTGAAGAAGGCGTTACCATTGGTCCGCTAATCAATGAACAAGCAGTAGCAAAAGTGCAAGCTCACGTCAGTGATGCCCTTGAAAAAGGGGCGGTGGTTCAGTGTGGAGAGTTTGATTCCACGAATAAACAGTTTGTTCACCCGTTTGTTGTCACTGAGGTCACCGATGATATGTTGATTGCTGAAGAAGAAACGTTTGGACCTTTGGCACCCTTGTTTAGGTTTACTAGTGAAGCAGAGGTTATCGAGCGAGCCAATGACACCGAGTCTGGTCTTGCTGGTTATTTCTATACCAAGTCATTAGGTAAGGCGTGGCGAGTCGGGGATGCACTAGAAGTTGGGATGGTAGGCATCAATGAAGGCTTGATATCGACAGCGGCTGCTCCGTTTGGTGGTGTTAAAGAATCGGGACTCGGCCGCGAAGGTTCACGTCATGGGATGGATGAATTTATGGAAATGAAATACTTATTTATGGGTGGTTTAGACTAGCCATACTTGACCACCCCCATTCTTCAAATCTCATAATAAGGGAGAGCCTTTAGCGCTGCTCCCTTTCTCTAAAACCAGACGCAGTTTCCCCAGAGTTTTTCTTAAAAAACCTCGCAAAGTACGCCGGATCTTGATAACCCAGTTCGTACGCCACTTCTTGTACCGACATAGCGGTAAGGAGTAGCAAGCGCCTTGCTTCTTGCATGACACGGTCTGCTACTAGGCGTTTCGACGCAAGCCCACTCACTCGGCGACAAATATCATTGAGCCGCGCTGTGGTTAAACCTAATTGATCCGCGTACTGAGGTAAGGTCCAATGAGACTTATAATTTTGCTCGATGAGCTGACTAAACTGATTGAAAACATGGACATCATTGCTGCGGTACGAGGTGTTGGTTGGCTGGGCATTAGCAAGCCGCAGTACATCGATAAGTATCAACTGCAATATGGCCTGACATGCTGAGTCATTCATGAAATCCGAGCCGCTTTGCTCATCAATTAACTGCTCAAAACGTTGAATAAGTCGGTGGTCTTCGGGTATCTCAGTACAAAAAGGCTGCATCGCCGTTGAAGCTACATCATTGCGCCCAATCTCGATGTCTAAAAGTCTCCAGACTAATGTTTGGCTCGCCGTAATCACAAAGCCGCTGGAGTGATCGTCAGTCACGAATGAGTGCGGTACTGTCGGAGGGGTGAAGAATAGGGTGACGCCGTGTTTGGAGTAGTGGGACTCATCCAACAATACGTGGGTATTCCCCTCCAAAATGCAGTGAATCTGGTAGTAGCGATCATGGTAGTGTGTTGGCATGTTCCGACCAAAAAACAGCGCCAAACTATCGAGCTTTTCGACGTGAAATTCACTTTCTTCGTAACGAGAGTCGTAGACTTTACCAATGTTCAAATTCGGGATCGTTAGTGCTTCCATGTATCCAACTCACCTTATTTTTCGAAAATAGCTAGTAGCTTTTTGATAATAGTTAATATATTAGGTAAATCTGCGAAAAGTACAAGCTAATACTGCTAACATCCATTTAACATTACCGGTTTTGTGAACATACTACCTAGTAATTGCCCACTTAACACAATTACAACAGGGCTAACGTTCAAAAGGAATCGATGATGAAAAGACCTAATCCTCTACTCGAAAAACTTCAATCTGTTCTTCCAACTATTGCCAACAATGCAATGCAAGCAGAGCAGGACCGTACACCACCGGAAGAAAACATTCGCTTGTTACGAGAAATTGGCTTCTTTAGAGCGTTTCAGCCTAAAGCGTATGGTGGCTTAGAGATCTCTCTTCCTGAATTTGCGGATTGTGTTGCCGCGCTAGCTGGCGCTTGTGGGGGCACCGCTTGGGGAGCAAGCTTGCTAGCAACGCATAGCCATCAAATGGCGATGTTCTCTAAACAGGCACAAGAAGAGTTTTGGGGAACCGACCCAGAAGCAACGGCAAGCAGTAGTATCGCGCCATTCGGTAAGACAGAAGAAACTGAAGGTGGTGTTATCTTTAATGGCGACATGCGTTGGAGTAGTGGCTGCGATCACGCTGACTGGGCAATCTTAGGATTCAATCGTTTCGATGAAGACGGCAACAAGGTTTACTGTTTTGGTGTCGTACCTCGCCATCAATACAAGATTGTCGATGATTGGTATGCGGCAGGGATGAAGTCCAGTGGTACTAAAACACTAGAACTACGCGACGTCTTTATCCCTGAACACCGCATTGAGACAGCGAAAGGCATGATGGAAGGGTATTCTGCCGGCTTTGACTTGTATCCAGATAGCGATATTTTCTATACCCCATACCGTCCATATTTCGCTTGTGGCTTCGCTGCTATCAGTTTGGGTATCGCAGAGCGTATGTTGGAAGTCTATAAAGAGAAACAGAAGAACCGAGTCCGTGCCTATACAGGCGCGAATGTGGGAGTGGCAACACCCGCATTGATGCGTTTAGCTGAATCGACGCATCAGGTCGCTGCAGCTCGAGCACTATTAGAAAAGACTTGGGATGACCATAAAGAACATGGTGAGCGTAAGGAATACCCATCTGCTGAAACATTATCTTTCTGGCGAACTAATCAGGCTTACGCGGTTAAGATCTGTATCGAAAGTGTCGACCGTCTGTTCGAGGCTTCTGGTGGTATGGCATGGTTTAGCGACAATGAAGCACAACGTTTGTTCCGTGACTCTCATATGACTGGCGCACACGCCTACACGGACTACGATGTCTGTGCCCAGATCTTAGGTCGCTCGCTGATGGGCCTTGAACCAGATCCAACTATGGTATAGATGAACCGACCTAACTACTAATAGAGAAAAAGTGAGACTCGTGTCTCACTTTTTCTTTTCACATCAGTGTGATAGTACAATTAAGAAGCAAATCGAAGCAAAGATGCGCAGTTAACCCAAAATGAGTAAAAAGAGGCTTTTCTTTTCCATCAGATGTGGCATATTAACTCTCGTCCCACGATGATGCGTGCATCGTATAATGGCTATTACCTCAGCCTTCCAAGCTGATGATGCGGGTTCGATTCCCGCTGCACGCTCCAATCCTCATCTGTTATAAAATCAAACTAAACTATTAAAAATAAACGCTTTATTGCGTGCTTTCTCATACCTGAAATCCAAGAACAAGACGTTGCCTTGTATTTCGGTGTCCAAATGGTGGCCAATTTGGTGTCCACCACTGGTTAAGGGTATTAAGTGACGTTAAATGTGCTGAAGCGTAATAGTCGTCAGCTCATCATTACTTTTTCTAATTGTTGTTTTGAGGTATCCGTTCGAATAACTCTGCAACAGTGATATCAAAGTAGTCACACAGTGTATCAATCACTTCTAACTCTACACGGGTTGCTGTTTCATTATACAAACGTGTAATAGTGCCTCTATTGATCCCCGTATCGCGTGATACATCGGAAATTTTAAGCTTTCTCTCACCCATGATTTTCGATAAGTGGCACTTCAGCATGGTCTTCTCCTGTAAAAAATGACCTCCTGTAGATTAAAAATGCTTGCAAAAGAGAATTCTTATGATACATTTTGTTCCTCAGGAGAGTATTAAGCTCTTTTGAAAGATATTTAGTTCAGTAGGAGATTGTACGATGGATAATACCTATTTGACAACGTCAGAGCTCTCAAAGCGAATCAAGTATGACGAAAGAGTGATCAGAGAGCAGTTGAAGGACAGTGTACTGTTTGAAGGAGTACATTACATCCGTCCGTTCGGTGGTAGAAAAATACTCTTTATTTGGGAAAGAGTAGAAGAAGAAATGCTTAGCGGTGTTTCGATGCAATCATTAATCACTGGTTTGTAAGGGGGACAATATGGGGGTATTGAACGTTCGAAATGGCAAGCTTGTTCTTCAGTTTCGCTATCGTGGTCAGCGTTGCCGAGAACAAACGCAACTGCCTGACAATAAGCCCAATCGAAACCGATTGGAGCGCTTACTCAAAAGGATAGAGGCGGAAATTGTACTCGATACCTTTGACTATTCCGCTTACTTTCCAAAAAGCTCAATGGCAAAGCGTTTTGCTGAGGTAAAACGAAGAGAGGAAACGGCAAAAAGCTACTTTGAAGCGCCAGAGTCACCAAAGTTTCAGGAATTCGCTGAAATATGGCTAGCCGAGATGAAAGTCGAATGGAGTCACGGTCACCTAGTAGATGTTGAAGGCGTCTTGAATAAATACCTACTACCGACGTTCGGCAGTAAAAGGATCAGCGCCATCAATAAGGCTCAAATCATGCAATTTCGCTCCTTCCTCGCCAAAGTACCGGGACGAAATGCACAGTTCTTAAGTCCATCACGGATAAATCACATAATGACACCGCTTAGGATGATTCTTAATGAAGCCGCTGATCGTTATGACTTTACCCCAGCATGGAAGAATATCAAAGCCTTAAAAGTAGGTCGTACGGAAGTTGACCCATTCTCATTAGAGGAAGTGGAGCGCTTCCTCAAATATGTTGATGAGGAGTACCAGGCTTATTACGTAACTCGCTTTTTTACTGGTATGAGAACCAGTGAAGTTGATGGGTTGATGTGGGAAGCCGTAGATCTAGAGAACAAAACCATTACGGTTAGTCAAAGTATTGTGCGTGGTCGATTAAAAGGGCTCAAAACCGATGGTTCATATCGTGTGATTCAGCTTACAGATAGGGTAGTGGAAGCCCTTCAAAAGCATTGTGTCAGCGCAGATAAAAAACTGAAATATGTGTTTACTAATGCCCAAAATCGTCACCTCAATTACGCCGTAGTTGCTCGTTCCGTTTGGTATCCGGCTATTGAAAGAGCAGGGTTAAAACGACGTAATCCGTATCAAACCCGCCATACCTTCGCAACGTTACTTTTGGCGGCAGGTGAATCTCCAGAGTGGATCGCGAATCAGATGGGTCACACCACGACTACGATGCTGTTTCGTGTGTACTCCCGTTACGTGCCCAACTTAACACGTCGAGATGGCAGTGCATTTGCCGCTTTCTTAAATGCAGGGGGTAACTGATGCGTTATTCACCATTAGCTATACATTGCACAAGCCTTTGCTTCGATGTAATCCAAAGTCATTATTTTGATGAAATGACGGTTGAAGATATCAAACAATCTAAAGCAGAAATCTATCTTCTACTTAAAGGCCGAACGTACATGCTACCTCACCAATTTTGGCGAGAAGACCTGTTTCTCGACATGGTAGCGAATAGCGTTGTGGAAGTGTTATACCAATGTCGTCATCACCGTTCAAAGCGAGATGTGGGGTGGGTGCTGAGTTTTGTAGAGCGGCAGATTGAGTTGGCGATAAACAGGACAAAGCATTAGGTCAAATAACGTGCGCCCTAGTTCAATGAGCGAGTCATTTGACTCGCTCATTTACTTTTGATGCGCAAAACGTGAAGCCTAGCTGGAGAAATTGATATCAAAAGTCCATTAATACACAGAACTGTCTAGGATAATCCATGGTGTCGGCGTCGGTGCATTAGTTTCTATACCCAATCAACTTGAAGATGCAGGCTTGAACACCTGAAAATTATCATTGATTCGAGACGTCAGCGAGCCTGCAATCTCTGGAAGAGTCACCGTAAAGAATTGGGTAATGGCTTCCTTGAAATCCCGTTTACTTTTGAAGTAAACGTTATTCCTTGACTTCTCGTTCATAACCTTCCAAAGCCGCTCTATTGGGTTAAGATTCGGGCTGTAAGGTGGGAGATAATGCAGTTCAATATTAAGGACAAATGCCGCATCTCTGACTAAATCACTGCGGTGATATCCAGCTCCATCTAAGATGACATGGAGCTTGTGATTTAGCGGGTAGCTCTCTCTGAGTTTGCAGAAAAATCGAACCATGTTTTCACTGTTAATGCTGTCGTATTCGCTAACAATGGTCGCTCCAATATCTGATAGGTTCAGAGCACCAACAATGTTCAATCGGCTACGATTACCTGTTGTGTCCAGAACTTTACTTTGACCTGTACGTATCCAACCATGGGAGAGTTTGGTTGACAGTGTGGGGTGAACGGCATCGATAAACACTATCGATTCATCCTCGCCACAGCTTGCTTTCAGTGCTTCATAAGCCTCTATGAACGCTTGCTGTTTTTCCTCATCGAACTTATGTGGAACGCCTTTCGGCTGCTTGTAGCTGAAACCATTGTGATGAAGCCATTTGTTCATGCCAGGAACACTATAGTGAATCTGAAACCTTTCAAACACGTACGCAATAATCTCGGACGAATGGTGGTATGTATTTTCAGTTAGATGCTGAACCAACTCTTGGGTTTGCCGAGCCGATAGATAGCTTTGTGAACCGCCATTTTCAGGCTTGAGCTTGTTCGACTCTAGGTAATCTTTGATATGTTGTCGAACAGTGGATTCATGAATAAGAAGTGCGTCTGCAATTTCTTCGGGGCACCAACCATTACTCGCATGAATAACCGCTTTTATACGGTCACGAACTCGTCCGTCACGCGTTGTGCTGTGCTGGATTTTTAGTTCCTGCTTTTGTTCATTGGTCAGAGTAATTTTCATAGTTGCTAGCATGATCCTCTATTCAGGAAAAATCAAGCGTCTTCAATGATCACGGGTATATACGCGGCCGAAAATGACCTGATTGAGTTGACACTGGGTTGTGTTCACATGGACATTATGATCACCCGATGGGAGAAACTTATCGCATGAAACATGAGTGTAACAAAGCCATGGTTCGTACAGAGCAAGGTAAAGAGATTTGAATATAGATTGATCACAGAAGGTGGCGAATTGCAATACACAAGTGGCAGCAACTCCCCTAATCGTTATTAAAATCACATAACTAATTGAATATATTGTATTATGTCAACATCATTTATAAAGTTATTCTGACCTTTCATTTTTTTGGTTAGACGACAATATGGATATTTTACTTCTACCAGATACTGCGACCGACGGAGAGTGGTTGCGGAGCGAGCTTGGGCATCTTTATCATAAATTAGAAATCAAAGAGGCCGACCACAACATGATTATTAGTCAATTGGGTCTATTACCAACTGGCTTTAATCCTAATTTGGTGGTATTTCCAAAAGGAATTACGGTGTCTTATTGGTTAGCTGTAACGAACCATTTTGCAGAGAAACCGCTGAAACCACAGTTGATTTTTGAAGATACCGACTTGAATACAGGTACTTTGAAATGGTTGACAGCAAATTTAGAATTATATGAATGGCCATGCTGTAAAAAGAAACCGCAAGTAGAGAATTTCGAACCGGTCACGACACCTAAAACGTCGTGTCAATCAACTAGTCAAGACAAAGAAACACTATATCATCTTCGTTGTGAATTATTTAAATGGTATTACTTTGACGCGTTAAATAGCTCGTCAAAAAATCAAGATCAAATATTTTCCGTTCAGACACAGATAAAGGCCATTACCCCAAATAGTGCTAAAGTTACAGATTCGTTTGAACGACTCCAGCGTCAAGCAAACGAGACGGCAAGTGTGTACCAAAATGAACTGTTACCTAAGTTAAAATCAGGTATGTCGAATGATGAGGCGAGAAAGTGGATATCAGCCAAATACTCTCCAAAAGGTCCTAAAAATATCCAGCATCGTCGATTAAAAACAGAGATGAAGAAGTTTTTCAGTAAAGGGAACATTGATAGGCATGCAATTAAGAAGAAACAAGCGAAGTTGGAGCCGTTAACTGTCGAGCTTTTAAGCAATGGTTTTCACCCCAAAGAGTTGACGCAGCTTCCCATTACCTCACGGTATGATGTCTTTATTGATGAAACAGGCGCTAATTTTAATGAACAGGATACTGGCACGGAAGGCAAGTATGTCGCTCTTGTTGTACCAGATACTATTCAGCTTCCAGCATTAGAAGGCTTCCATGCCACGGATAAAACAGCTGACGACATTACAAAGGTGACAAACGTTTTACTAGAACAACCCATAGGCTTACTCGGCTTTAGTGCTTTTGACACTGTCATTCAACTAGGGACAGGTTGGATTGATGGTATCAAACAGCTAGTGACTTGGGTTTTGTATTTATTGCCCGATTCAGACGAAAACCAACAGTTGAACGAAGTCTATTTTCATATTGAGCAGCGTTATCAATACGATAGTAAGATGGGGGCCGAAGTTCTAACGGGGCTTATCTTAGCGAATATTAGAGCAATCGATGAACGTTATAGCAATATTAATATTCATCTAGAATTTGTTGATAAGTCGCACCCGCAAATAGGCTATGTTGATGCGATCGCTTACACTTGGGGTACTGCCAATACAAAGAACAAGAATAGTCGAGAGCGTTTTAAACTCGCCAAATTGGATGCTTGTCTATTCAATCAACAGTCCGTTCATTTTAATAAATTGCTGAATGTACTCAATGGTCGTGGAAAGTTATTGGCACACGAATGGTACCAACTTATCCAAGGTTGTTATACTGCCTCTTCTGAGATGAGTTGGTTAACTAGAGCACTGGAAAAAACCAATTCTTACTTAGAAGAACATCCTGAGGTTTGGGGCAGTTACATTCAGTACGTAGAGCAAGTGATTGCAAGCAAGAATTATAGCCCACAAGGACTGTTGTACGCAGCAAGTTGGCTGAAAAAGTATCAGCCCTCTACAAAGTATATTTCTGTTGAATTAGAGTTACAGTTACTTTCGATTGAGTTAAGTGCGAGCAGTCATGTAGGAAAATCAGAGCTCGATTTAGTCAACACGGCACTCGAATTGATACAGAAAGTGCTACCCGAAAACGCACACCTATCGTGCCATACGTTGCTAAGATTGTTTTCTCTGCAAACGAACAATCTTGCATTATCAAACTTGGAAAGCGTCGCCAATTTAGTAAAAATGTTTATTCAGCTTGACAACAGTCAAGCCATCTTTGGTCGTGCTTTGTACGCCAAGTTATGTTCAACTTATGGGCAATATCTGGCGATTAATAGGGAGTTTAGTCAGGCCGCGATGCAATTTGAAACATCTATCAAGCACTTTGGCTCTCTAAACGACAGACAAGTTGTAAGGCGGGAAGTCGCGCAGGTTCGATGTTATCTACTACATTCCTTGCTAATGTTAGAAGATGAAGTTAGAGCGGTGGGTATTTTGTACCAGCTACTCGACGACGTCCCATTGCAAGAAATCAGTCAAATTAGTGATCGTTCAGACCGCTTTATTCATCATGCGGTTGTTAAGGCATTGGCACTGAGGCCGGAGTGGTTTTATCGTGAAAAAAATAGCTACTTAAATGGCATGCCTATCCAGGTCAACAATGGGGCTCTAAGAAAGGAGCATCCAGAGCACTGGATTTCATTTTATCAGGGCCTGCTATTACAAGAAGACCATGATGCTTTTGCTGAAAAGATGGTCACGGCAATAAACCAAAGTAAATTGGAACATCCGCTCTATCAATGGATGGAATGGATCATTACTCATCTGTCTATTGGGTTTGGTATCCCTATTGAACAATGTCCGCAACTTGATGAGGCAACTCAGTTATTTGAAGACAAAAAAGGCATATTCCGTCAACGAGAAACACAAAGTGTTAACGCAAAAAACATACGCGATTTGATGCCAGACTTACTACCTTTTCATTTTTACTAATGGAATGGTCGGTCATGATTACTAATCAAAATGATCATTTGGTATATCCTCAGCACTATGTCTTGATTGTTTCACAGCATAACACAGCAGGCCTTTTAGCCTGTTGTCATTTTAAACCTCAGTGTATCTACCTGATTGCCACCAGAAATTTTACTAAACAAGCAAACAGACTGAGACTTGCACTAGAGCAGGTTTGCCCAGAATCAAAGATAACCATATTACCGTCATTCCGCAGCCAATTTAGGTATTTACATAATGTGATCCAGAGATCATTTACAAGCCTTAGTAGCCTAGACCGCTTGACCGCGATCCCCAGTTTTGATCTATTACTGTTATTTAACGGTCGCTTATTATGTCTGCTCCTCAACCTGTTATTAAACGTCTAGATCACTTAGGGCTTATCGCTGCTTTCTGTCACGAGGTCGACCTGCCGGGTATTATCGACCGCATAATTCCTAAGTATTCGGAGCATAACGTTTCACATGGTGATGCTGTGTTGGCAATGCTCCTTAATGGGTTGGGTTTTCATAGCCGAACACTGCACATGTTCTCTGATTTTTTCGAGACCAAGCCGATTGCTAAGTTGCTAGCTAAAGACATTGAGGCGAAGCACTTAACTGATGATGTTCTTGGGCGTACATTGGATGCTCTATATGAAGCCGATGTATCTGCTCTTTATCAAGCGATTGCCGAGCATGTCGTTGATAAACTTGGGTTTAAAACCGACTCCGTTCATCTCGATATCACGAGTTTTCATGTCGATGGTGACTACGCACAAGACGAAGATATTAATGCTATTAAACTAGTCAAAGGCTATAGCCGAGACCACCGTCCAGAGTTAAACCAAGTCGTCCTTGAGCTGATTTGTGAGAACCAAGCTGGCTTACCCGTTTACATGCAGGCGCTCAGTGGCAATACCAATGATGCTAAAGCCTTTTCTGAAGTGACGAAGAAGCACATCCATTGTCTAAAAAGCAGCCCAAAATAGTCGCTACTTCATCGCTGACGCTGCGTTATATACCGAAGACAGTATTCGTTCACTGGATGAGCAACAGCAAAAATTCATTACTCGAGTGCCAATGACCATCAAGTTAGCCAAAGAAGCGCTATTGGCTCTAGAGCCAGAGCATTTAAGCATCATAGGTAATGGCTATTCAGGTTGCTGGGTTGAGGCTAACTATGGCTCGGTCAATCAGAAGTGGTTGTTGGTTCACAGCGAACAAGCCACCAAGCGAGAAGAAGCCACGTTTTACAAAAACTTAGATAAAAATGTCACCAAAGAGCTGAAAGCGCTTGAGCAACTAATGAAAAAGCAGTTTGCTTGCGCAGTGGATGCCGAGCAAGCGATGAACGACTTTGCCAGCGAGTGTCATTTACTGGGCTTTGCCCAGTTCTGCATCGTGAAAGAGCCGATCTATGCTGGTCGCGGTCGACCTAAAAAAGAAGCGAAGCCAACAGGCTACCACTATTACATCGATGCGACGCCTTATACCGACCTAGAGAAAGTCAAACTGGCGAGGCTTAAAGTAGGCATGTTCATCCTCGCAACCAACGATACTGATAGTTCAGAGCTGACAATGGCGGCGCTGCTTGAGCATTACAAATCCCAGCAAAAGGTTGAACGCGGATTCCGCTTTTTGAAAAGCCCAGAGTTCCTAACCTCATCCATTTTTCTAAAGAAGCCTCAACGTATTGAGGCGCTACTGATGGTGATGACGCTAAGTCTTCTTGTTTACGCGAGTCTAGAGCACAAAATCCGAGAGCGCCTCACCAGCACAGACAAGTTCTTTCCAAGCATGGTGAAGAACAAAACAACAACGAAACCGACAGCGCGTTGGGTGTTTTTAAAATTCGAAGGCATCGACACTCTCGAACTAGGCGGTCAACATTTCATAACTGGAGTACAAGAGCATCAGACTCGACTACTCAAATTGCTTGGTTCGCTATATGAAGCGGTTTATTCCTGAATTGACTGCGGAATCTCGGGTAAAGATTCAGTCTGTGAAAATTAAATATATTATTTGTTGGATATAATTGCAACGATTAAATATGAAATCAATGATTTACATAAATTAGGTGTAAATGTGTTTTTCAAAAATAATAAAACCATTTCTGTGTGTTTAATTAATTACAAAAGGAATTATTTATATTCAATAAATTAAAAGTGAGATCTGCATAACATTTTTGTAGTTAATGTTCATATAGTGTACCAAAAAAGAACGTTATTTAATCTATGTGGAAAAATGCTTATTAATTAAGGGTGTAAGGTATGTTAAAAAAATCACCATTTGTTCTTTGCACACTAGTACTTGCTACTACTTGTGTGAAAGCTTCTGAATTACCAATAAAAGGTTTAGCCCATGTGGCATTCCAATCTACTAGTCTTGAACGGGCACGTGTTTTCTATACAGGTTTTCTAGGCTTTGAATATACTTTCCCTGTACTGGAAAAACATCAGTCATGGTATCTAAAAGTAAACGATCGTCAATTTGTCAAGTTAGTTCTAGATGGTAGTGATAATAACTATGTTTTGTCAGGTGTTAAGAAAAACGAAGACTACCTGGTTGAAATAGCACTTCAGGTTACTGATGCGAAGAAAACATTTAAGGTACTAAAAGACAAAGGTCTTAAACCAACAGCAGTTAAAAAACGTTTAGATGGAACTTTAGCCACAACCATTAAAGATCCTGATAATCACACAATTGCTTTTATTGAATATACCAAAAACAGCCTTCAGTCTAAAAGCAAAGGAAAAAATCTGGGGGCTCGTCGCATAGCCAAGCACATGTGGAGAGCAAGCTTTGCCGTTACCAATGAGTCCAAATCTAAACATTTCTATCACGACTTATTAGGTTTCTCAGAGGAGTGGCATGGTGTGTGGCCGTATGATCACTCCAGTAAATCTGGCTACTTCAAATTACCCGGAACACAGGGTGACTTATTAGAATATGTCGTTGTTAAAAAGGACGCTACTGCAGATGAAAAAGCAGCGATGCAACACGCTACTTATGAAGCTAAGGATGTATTTGCCGCCAATCACGCAACGGGCACATTTGGAAGACCTCAGCTTAAAAAATACGCCATGCATACTGATGGATTAGGTAGACCATTCTTCAACCTTTACGACACCGATAATGTCCGTGTAGAAATTACTCAAAAAACACCATCTCCACTGAAATCAAAGTAGGAAATCGCAGATGAAACCAATTATTTATACTTTATCTTTGTGTGCTTGTTTATTAGGGGTTAGTCAAGCCTATGCGGCGACTTCCACAGTTAGATATTATGGTGCACATAAAGGTAGCTTAGCTATTTCAAAAAGTAAGATTAAAAAACATGATGCTGCAGTTATGCCTGCGTATAACAAACTCCTTAAAGAGGCAGATAAAGCATACAAACTTACATGCCCAACCGTAACTAATAAAGTGAATACAGCAGCTAGTGGTGATGTACACGATTACTATAGTACTGCACCGTATTTGTGGCCAGATCCTACAAAAGCAGATGGGTTACCGTATGTTCCTAGAGATGGACAGATTAATCCTGAATCTCGAAATTCTAAATATACCGATTTCATGCGTATGAAACGATTTGGGGAAATGATCGATACTCTAGCTTTGGCCTATTATTTTAGTGATCAGACAAAATATGCTGAAAAAACAGCAGATTGCTTACGGGTTTGGTACTTAGATGAGAAAACTCGCATGAACCCTAACATGGATTATGGTCAAGCTGTTCCCGGAATCAATACTGGTCGCGGTATTGGTATTATTGAAGGTGAACCTTTGATCTCTACTGCAGATGCAGCTCTATTACTAAATACGTATAAAGGATGGACCAACAAAGATCAAACGGCTTTGAACAAATGGCATACAAAATATCTTAACTGGTTGTTAACAAGTGATAAAGGCAAATCAGAATCAATCATGAAGCAAAATCACGGCAGTATGTTCGATCTTCAAATCGTTCGGCTTGCTTTGGTTCTCGGCAAAAATGACGTTGCAAAATCAATGTTAGAGAAAGTGAAGACGAATCGAATTGCCCTACAGATCGAACCAGACGGCGCTCAACCTATGGAACTGCGTCGCACAAAAGCATTCAACTATTCTCTATTTAACCTTGAATCATTAACAGAACTTGCTGATCTAGGTACTTGGATAAACGTTGACCTTTGGCACTATCAGACTAATGACGGTCGAGGTATTTTGAAAGCCATCGAATTTATGCGTCCTTATGTTGAAGCTCCTTCAAATGGCGTTCCGCCTGCAGTATGGCACTACGAACAAATCCACCCAATTAATCAAGAACGTTCAGCACCTGTCTTTAGACGTGCAGCAAACATCACTCATAACAAGCATTATGAAGAAATTGCAGGGCGTTTTAAATCAATGACAGCAAATCGAATACAATTACTACAACCAAGCTTACTAAAATAAGTATTTTTCGGTTATTGATATGACTTGGATGACTATCCAAGTTATATCAAATAACTTAAATAAAAAGACATTTATTTTAAAGTGATAAAACCGTCATTCTACGGCCGATGTCAGAATTTTAATAGTGTGATCCAGTGTAAGCGTTCACCAAGCCCTATTGACACAAAAAGTGTGACGTTGCGCACTTGATCTGACTTTAGCTATTGAGTGATCTTTCAGGCATATCATCATGGCTCCATGACTAGAACCGTCATTCCGCAGCCAATTTAGGAATTTACATAATGTGATCCAGAGATCATTTACAAGCCTTAGTAGCCTAGACCGCTTGACCGCGATCCCCAGTTTTGATCTATTACTGTTATTTAACGGTCGCTTATTATGTCTGCTCCTCAACCTGTTATTAAACGTCTAGATCACTTAGGGCTTATCGCTGCTTTCTGTCACGAGGTCGACCTGCCGGGTATTATCGACCGCATAATTCCTAAGTATTCGGAGCATAACGTTTCACATGGTGATGCTGTGTTGGCAATGCTCCTTAATGGGTTGGGTTTTCATAGCCGAACACTGCACATGTTCTCTGATTTTTTCGAGACCAAGCCGATTGCTAAGTTGCTAGCTAAAGACATTGAGGCGAAGCACTTAACTGATGATGTTCTTGGGCGTACATTGGATGCTCTATATGAAGCCGATGTATCTGCTCTTTATCAAGCGATTGCCGAGCATGTCGTTGATAAACTTGGGTTTAAAACCGACTCCGTTCATCTCGATATCACGAGTTTTCATGTCGATGGTGACTACGCACAAGACGAAGATATTAATGCTATTAAACTAGTCAAAGGCTATAGCCGAGACCACCGTCCAGAGTTAAACCAAGTCGTCCTTGAGCTGATTTGTGAGAACCAAGCTGGCTTACCCGTTTACATGCAGGCGCTCAGTGGCAATACCAATGATGCTAAAGCCTTTTCTGAAGTGACGAAGAAGCACATCCATTGTCTAAAAGCAGCCCAAAATAGTCGCTACTTCATCGCTGACGCTGCGTTATATACCGAAGACAGTATTCGTTCACTGGATGAGCAACAGCAAAAATTCATTACTCGAGTGCCAATGACCATCAAGTTAGCCAAAGAAGCGCTATTGGCTCTAGAGCCAGAGCATTTAAGCATCATAGGTAATGGCTATTCAGGTTGCTGGGTTGAGGCTAACTATGGCTCGGTCAATCAGAAGTGGTTGTTGGTTCACAGCGAACAAGCCACCAAGCGAGAAGAAGCCACGTTTTACAAAAACTTAGATAAAAATGTCACCAAAGAGCTGAAAGCGCTTGAGCAACTAATGAAAAAGCAGTTTGCTTGCGCAGTGGATGCCGAGCAAGCGATGAACGACTTTGCCAGCGAGTGTCATTTACTGGGCTTTGCCCAGTTCTGCATCGTGAAAGAGCCGATCTATGCTGGTCGCGGTCGACCTAAAAAAGAAGCGAAGCCAACAGGCTACCACTATTACATCGATGCGACGCCTTATACCGACCTAGAGAAAGTCAAACTGGCGAGGCTTAAAGTAGGCATGTTCATCCTCGCAACCAACGATACTGATAGTTCAGAGCTGACAATGGCGGCGCTGCTTGAGCATTACAAATCCCAGCAAAAGGTTGAACGCGGATTCCGCTTTTTGAAAAGCCCAGAGTTCCTAACCTCATCCATTTTTCTAAAGAAGCCTCAACGTATTGAGGCGCTACTGATGGTGATGACGCTAAGTCTTCTTGTTTACGCGAGTCTAGAGCACAAAATCCGAGAGCGCCTCACCAGCACAGACAAGTTCTTTCCAAGCATGGTGAAGAACAAAACAACAACGAAACCGACAGCGCGTTGGGTGTTTTTAAAATTCGAAGGCATCGACACTCTCGAACTAGGCGGTCAACATTTCATAACTGGAGTACAAGAGCATCAGACTCGACTACTCAAATTGCTTGGTTCGCTATATGAAGCGGTTTATTCCTGAATTGACTGCGGAATCTCGGCTAGAAAGAAAGCGCCTAAATACCAAGAAGCACCACCAGTAGTCTCAGACTTGAATGAGGCGAAGGTGCTTATTGAAGAGTTATGGGAGCAACTTCGGCATTACGAAGATAAGCTCAGTACCAGTTCTAAAAACTCTTCTAAATCACCCTCATCAGACTCGCTAAAAGATCGTTATGAACGAAAAAAGATGAAAGCTCTGGTGGTCGCAATTCGAGAGGAGCTCAAGAAGGCCACACAGGGCATCAAAGAAAACTCTCACCGCTAAAAGATAGCGACGTAATTGTTGACTGTTTTCCTGAAACTTGTCCGTGCTGTGCTCGGTCTGACATTGATGTTCAAGGCGGCCCGTACTACCGCCATCAAGTGTTTGATATCCCGAAGCCCACTGTGAATATCACTGAATATCGCTTGTTCTCTGGTCAATGTCGCCACTGCAAACAAACCGTGAAAGCGCAAAAGCCTGAGAATGCTTCGCAAGGTATTATCGGAGCCCATTTATTAAGCTACATCGGTGTACTTGCTGGTCAGTACCACTTAAGTGTTCGAAAAATACAATCACTGCTCAAAGAGCAGCTTGGTACAACGTTTTCCATTGGTGCAATCAGCGAAGCCCAAACGAAAGTCGCCTCCGTTTTAACGCCATTACACCAAGCGATAAAGCAAGCCCTGAAGAAAGCGCCGTTAATTCATGCTGATGAAACATCCCACCACCGAAATGACGAGCAAAGTCTCCGCTGGTGTTGGTTAGTTGCTAGTGATGACCTCGTCTATGAGAAAATACTGTATTCTCGTTCAGCCTCGTCGGCCAAAAAAGTCATCGACGAAAACTACGCTGGGATCGTCGTCAGCGACCAATGCCCAAGCTATAACTGGATAGCGGCAGATCGGCATCAGCTGTGCTGGGCACATGTAAAACGCAATCTTCAGCAAATGGCTGACTATAGTGGTGGTGGTCACACGGCTTATATTGGAAAGCGCCTCTGTTTGCTAACCAATGTTATTTTTCGCACTCGGCATCGTTATGAGCAAAATGAATTAAATTATTCACTGTACTTGCGGCGAATGCGTAGGCTGCAAAAAGCATTCGTTCATTGGTTGGCCAAGGGCGCAGATGTCATGGTCAAACGGTATCGAGGGAGGTGCCAACTGCTCATCAAGCATCGAGAGAGCTTGTGGGTGTTCCTGAAGCAAACCTCAATACCTTTGACGAATAATGAGGCAGAACGGTGCATTCGCGGTTTTGTTATCCAAAGGAAAATCAGTTTTGGCACCACCTCGGATGCCGGAGACAAATTTCGCAGCCGGATCCATACACTCATTGAAACCTGTAAAAAACGCGGCCTATCAGCAATGTCCGTGCTGAGTGAGATCATCACGTCTGTGGTTGAGAGAAGACCGTACCCGAACGTTTTTGATCTCTAGCTGAGCTTTAGGTCCGTCCACTATGTCAAGGAGACTCGGTGAACACTTACCAGAAAACTGTCTACCATTCTGAAATTGTTGACCTGATCCAACTTCACTAACAATTGCAGCAGTTAAAATCGGGCCAAAGCCAGGGATATTCTTAATCGCCTTGTAACGCGGACTTTGTTGACTCAGTGTAATTGTGTCCTGAGTTACATCATCAATCTTGCCGCTAATGTTGATAAAATCACAGTATAAGGTTTGCAGTAAGTTTCTCATTACGTGGGATAACTCATTCTCTGCATCTTCAATGATGAGCGGTAAGTGATTACGCAATGCCCTTATTGAAGTTGGGAAAACTATCCCATATTCAGCCGTTAGACCTCTGATTTGGTTAGTAAGACCTGTTCTTTGTTCTACTAAACGAGAGCGAACGCTGCGCAAAGCTTTCAGGTCTTGTTGTTCGATAGATTTAACAGGCACAAAATGAATATCAGGCCTCGAATAAGCTTCACAGATAGCTCTTGCATCATTAGCATCGTTCTTTTGCCGCCCGACGAACGGTTTAACATGTTGTGCTGGTATAAGTGATACCTTAAAGCCAAGCCCTAAAAAGACTCGTCCCCAATAATGTGATGATGTACATGACTCCATTGCGAGTGGGGTATTATCTGGAAGTTGACGGATTGTATGGAGCAATCTGTCTCGTTGAACCTTACGGTTTGACGAGATAGTTCCGTCAATATTCAATACGCATACTTGAAAGAAATTCTTGGCTAAATCGATACCGACAACTTTAATAGACATACTTGTTACTCCTGCACTCAATGGTTGTACTATTAGTTTGGTAAAACGACGCTAGAAGGGAGGTGCGTCCATCACATCAAAGCCCCATCAGTGCGGTAGTAATGGCTAGGTCGCGGTATCGATGACGAATGAAACGTCACACGAAAAAACGACCATCCCAGATAACGTAGTTGATCTCTTTGCTTTCAAAAGTGACGTTAAGCATTAATACCAATCTGGAAAATTAACTGATCAGGTCAATCCAATCTCTTGTGCACATTTTGGTAACCCTATTCGTACTGTCCAAGAATCGATTCCATGCCTTGCACACTTTCGACACGATATCGTTGTAATCGGTAAAACTCGGGTTAGCAAGATAATGTTGTCTGAGCCAGCTCCACACTTGCTCTATTGGGTTTAGCTCTGGAGAGTAAGGCGGGAGTTTAACGATGCTGACATTATTGAACCCTTTCGCAATGTCATCGGTGTGCCATCCAGCACCATCCATAATCACGATTGCATGACGACCTTTTTCGGTGACCGCGGATATCTGCTTAAGGTGCTCAATCACAATTTCTTTGTTCACTCAAGGAACAACTATAGCCTCCCCAATCCCTTTAGCCGGACATACCGAACCAAATAAATACGCATACTCAAACTGCTGCTGTTTTACCGCTCTCGAGCCACGTTGAGCCCAAATGCGAGTTGTCGTATTTTGCTGACCAAATCTCGCTTCATCTTGAAACCAAACATCGACGTTATCAAGCCTCGTATGACCTGGGATCTTGAGGATCGTTTCAATTTTGATTTTTTTAAAATCGGCTTGGACTCGTTGCGATTGGCGAGGGTGTTTAGAGCGTGAAGTTATCCAAGAGAAACCCATATGATTGAGCAAGTAGTAGATGGAATCGGGGTGGTAGTGTTTACTAAACTCTTTTACGATATAGGCATGTATATCAGCCCCTGTTAACCTGCCACCAGATGGGTCTTCTGCTCGCGACTTTATGAACTGACTTAGTTGTTCACGTTGTTGGGTGTTGAGAAAGGCGGGACGACCCGTTCTTGGTTTTTCTTGCAGCCCATCAAGTCCTTCCTCAAGAAATGTTTGCACCCACTTGTTTTCGCTGGTTCTACTTACATTAAGAAACTTGGTGATTTGGGTGCGAGAGTGACCATCTTTGAAATGGGCCAGTGCCAGCAATCGCATTTTCATCTGAATAGACTTTTGTTGGCTAGCAAGCTTTTTAAAATCAATCTTATCGAGGCTGTCCATAGCATCCATTTTCCCGTGGAAGTAACAGTCTCAATTAGATCATGTTTTTACTTAGATTGGTATAAATGGAGACCTAACATCTTAAATAGGTGTGCCTTTTAGAGCGTCGATTCATCCCCACCATTTAGGTTCATCATCATAATACCCATCATATGGAACAAATGCAGCAAAAGTGGGGATGATCGCTTAGTTTCTGACTTTTTGTTCATTCGTGAACTAGGGTGTGCTAATTCTAACCTAACCGCCCCTTGTGCTTTTTTACTACGGCCTGACGGTTTCCTCTCCTTGTACATTTTAATACCTTTGAGAGCATCAAACCATTCCGATTTTTTTATGCTGCTACCGAGGTACTGCGTTGCTGCGCGCCAGTGAGACTTAGGGATAAATAAATGGGTTGTCTCAAGAAATTGGCTCAACTCAATGGGTGAGTTGAAATGGATACCTGAGCGAGAAACGCTGGAGTGTTTGAGGGCATACATAATAGTATCGGCGATAGCATCATGGTGTTGCTGGTAGTGTTTTTTTAAATCTTTTATGTATTGATTCTGCGTTTTGATTTCTATGGAAGTTTTGAGTGATGAGGGCAGAAGTTTCGTCGAGCGGGCATTAGAAAAATGACGGGAGTATTGTTGACCACCCGACTCAGTGGAAAATGCTTTAATGTGTTTGGCATTGTTGATCCACTTGTTGAGTGTTTCCTCAGTGATTCTATGTCTTGTACAAATATCTTCATAACTAAAACCTTGCTGATAAAGCTCTAGAGCACTTTGGCAAATCGGAAAGGATTGGACTTCTCTATCTTTTTTAATATGGAGCGTGGGAACAATACCATTGTCTATGTTTGTTGATAGCTCTTGAATCGCGAGCTTTTTCATCAAGTAGGGCAGGACATATCGTTTGAGTCTTTTCTCTAGTGGGACCCTTTGAGGCAATAAGCCCACTTGGCTCATTGCGCCTTGAGGAAGTGAAAAGTCGATCTCTTTCAGTTTTTGAGCAACGATCCAATCAGAAAAATGGAAGTAATGCTCAAAGGTCATCCGTGGCGATTCATGACCCGCCATAGCGGCGATGGCATCGTAGCCGTTCATGGCCGATCGTCCAAACACGATGCCTTTGATTTTCTGGAGCTGGCTTCTATCGTATGGGGATAAGTGTTGGGGTAGTGATCTTAAGTCATCGACTTCCAAGATAAGTTGCAGCCTACTTAGACAGCTATGGCGAAGGTGGTGAAACACAAAATAGTTCAATTGGGAAAGGGACTTGAGCAGTTCCCCAACAAGCATAGACACTCGAAAGCTATCGACGGGAAGCTTTGCGTCGGCACCAAGCGAAAAGAAGGGGTGTTTTTGTCCAAGTTGTTGTTCCTGCCTGATATGGTAATAGTCGTTGATGATTTTGGTTTCGTGCTCAAGCAACATTGGGTAAAGCGGTACTTTCCGTAAACTCGCTGCGGTTTTGTTTTGACCAAGGTGATTGTCTCGAAGGGAAAGCCAGCCAATTCTGGAAGGCTCAATGTCTTTAATTCGTAGCTTGACCAACTCATTGAGTCTTAGGCCGCATCGATAGGAGAGGATGCACATTGATTGAAGGCACAGTTTATCGGCTTCATTTAGCCCCTCAGTAGAAGAGATACCGTCAAGTAGGCCTGTGAATAGTGCTTCATCGACAAACGCGGCGCGAGTATGGGGTTGAGTAGGGTCAGTGTGTAAATAGTCTCTCGAAATAGGCGTAAGCACATTGGTTTCCACAGCAAAAGCGTGTAAGTCTTTGAGTCGACCTGCAAAGTACTTCTTTGACTTGTCTGTCGTGTGGCTGTCGATGGTTTGCTTATAGATTTGTTCTAATTCTTCACTGTTGAGTGAATTCAGTTGATATCTTTCGCTGAGGTAAAGCCATTTGCGTGTTAGGCTCGAATGGTACGCTTTTAAGGTGCCGACACTGCAAGAGTCTAGTTTATGGCGATACCACTGGATGAGTAAGCGTTGGTTTATTGCTTCTTCACTCGATATTTCCGCTATTAACGTTTCCAGGCTTTGCTTGAGTGTTGCTTTACTGACTGGTTTGAGGGTTCCTTTGGGGCGCAAACAAGCTTTTAGTTTGTCAAAGAGTTCAAGGTGTTGTGATTTTGGTTTCGCATTCTTCACGCTTAGCTCTGAATCTGAGGAAGCCGAAGTTGGGGTAACGTCGATATCCGTCAATGGATAGACCATTGGGTGAATCAAGCGGGCAAGATTGCTCGGCGGAAGACCGTAAGATTTTGTTTTGTTCACCTGGTATTCAATGAGCGCTTGGCTGATGGCTAAATCAGATTGGTTTTCTGCCACGTATACCGAGGTTTGGCAAAGTTGACTGAAAGTCAGGTCGCATTGATTTCTTGTCAATATGGTGCCCAACTCGCCTCTATCTCTAGGCGCTTGCCAACTATGGCGCCGCCACCGTTTCCATAAACGCAGTAAGCCAAGTGTAATAGGGTGAAGGTAGCAATGAAATTGGGTAACTTTATTTCCCGCGACATCAACATTGGTGTTAAACCGTTCAGAGTCGATGGTTACGCTAATAAAAGGCGACTGATTCCAATGATGCACTGTGACGTTTGAGCTAGCAATTGATCGTTGGAAGGCGTCTACAACATCAGGATTCGCTTGGCCGCTATGATAGATGAGCGAAAGGATGAGATTCCGAAAAGCTTGCTCTTTGGATGGAGCGGGCGACTTCAGTAGCTCACTGAAGTACCAATGCTGATAGAACTCATAGCCTTTCCAAGCATTCTGCATCCAATCGAGCGTGCGCAGTGGTTTAGGTGACTTTTTGGTGACAATGTAACTTGGAGGGCTGACCTTCCAGTTATAGAGTTTTTGATAACTGAGGACGTTTTTTACACCGATGTTAAAGGCACGTCGGTAATCGCCAATTCGCCCAAATATGTGGGTGATGTCATCGATGAACTTCGCCCAGTCTTTATAAAAACGTTCAGGCTTCGGCACTATGACTGGGTTCGGGAAATATTTTTCAAATACTAGCTGTGCTTTTTGATTGACTCGCTCTATCTGGTTCAGTCGATTTTTACGGCGAGCTTCGACACCAATCTCAGTCATAGGCGGCCTCCACGCCAATATCTAACAGGTGTTCGTTAAGGATGTTTGAGATCGTCACCATATGTTGGCGGGTGAGCGTACTAAACTCGTGAAAACTGCGCTTCGATTGATTCATGTGTCCCATCCAGGCGTTAATGACTGAGGTGTCAACGCCCTTTGCCGTTAATAGTGACCGAGCGTGATGCCGTGCCCAATTGGCTTGGAGAGGGAAGACAGAGTCAATGAAAAATGTGTAGTTTGATGGTGTACACGGCTCATACTGACTTTCTCTTAAGTAGAAAAAGAGATGAGTCTCCCCTGTGAGTAAACGTTTATACTCGAGTGATAGCTCTGGTTGAGTGTTGGCGAGCTGTAATACTCGTCGCTTGCAATAGCTCAAATAGTTGTCGAGGATTTTAATCGTGATGTCTGGCAGCTTGATGACGCGGCTATTATCACCAATACCGGACTCTTTGTCTGAAATCCAATAGTCGCCTGTTTGCAGCGATAGGTGCGTGATTTTTCCAAACCAACCGGTGACGGGACGATAGCCTGACGCTATCGCAAGAATAAGCTGAGTGTAAATCGTGATGTCGTTATGGAAGCATTCATCCTTTGGCTGCTTTGAGTTCAGCTTTGACTGAAGGTGGGAAAACAATGAAGACAATACATCCGTTTCAATATACAAGGGTGAACCAAGTGATAAAGGACTGGGAATTTCATCGAACAGAGTTAACGCGGAGGGATCTAGAGTTAAGTGTGATAGGAAGTCCAAGTAACGGTTGTAGGTTTGAAGCAGGTATCCATGAGAAAGCTGCAGGTAAAACACAGCAGGTATGGTGTTGATTACCTCACCTGTAAGCAAAGCAATAATGGTCGAGTCAACATTTTCATGCGACAGCTTCTGTCTAAGATAGGATGTTACTTTTCTCAGTGTTAGATGTGTATCATGCCGCTTGTTAATGTAACTGAGCAATCCTTTCAGCTCCGCTTCTTCTACATCTCTGAAAGTAAGGCTGCTCAACCCATGACAGACAATCAGCGGTAAAGGCAACCAAAACTCTACCGTGGTTTTTGTAAGAAGAGGCAGGAGCTCAGTACGCTGTTTTTGAGAAGGCAGCCTGTGCTTTCGGCAAAAGCCTACGAGCTTTCGGCGCGAGGAGCGTTTACTTTTCAGCTTTTTTGCTTGGGTGTAGGTACTACCGCTAAATAGCATAACAAGCAATAACTTGGCTGCCATCAAAGTGTTTGAATTGGTGCCGATTTGTTCCATGCAATAGCGAACCAAGGCTCCTATTTCATAAATAGTCGCACTGTCTATATCGCAAGCCAAGCTCATGTCTCGCTTTTCAATACGAGCTTGAATGGCGCGAGCATGCAATGCCCCAGCTGCATAGCTCGGTTGAGTATGGGTATAGCTGCTGACTATACTTGTCGTTCGACTGCTCTCACCGTGGTGGTCTTCTTTTTGCCAGCTATGACTCGTTGATTTGGGGCCTTCGTTGAACTGTGTTAGCTCAAATAACCCTTCTTCACCATCGTCATCGAGTGTTTTGAGTTCACCTTGTTCAAGGCGACCACTTTTTTTGAATTCACTACTAGTAACATTACGAGTGTAGCCGTCCGAGTAGTTTAAAGTGGACTCATAGGGTCGGCGATAGTGATTAAGTTTGTCGACCACTTGATTCGGGGGACGATCATCATTCTCTTCATCAACAAGAGTTTGAAACGCTTCTACAAGCTGGTGAAAATTGAGTTGCTCAATGTCTGGTAAGTAAGCGGCCATTGTTTCTCGTTTACCATTGGCAAATAACCTCACGTCATTACAGATGTCTTTGATTTTGGATTGATGCGTGCCAATAAATGAAAGGCGCGCCACGGATAAAAAAGTCAGCGCTTTATATTGGTCGAATTTTTTGCGGTCATAGGAGGTCAGTAAAAGGTTGGATGACAAGAAAGCAGGTAGATAGTGGACACCAAGATTTTTACTATTCGAAATTGAGATGACGATATCGTGCAAATTTGCCGAAGCTGGCGAGCGTTGTACTCTTTGGGCTTCTGAAACAAGAAAGGGGATTTCAGGGAATTCGTTTCTATATTCTTCTCTGATGACGGCACATAGCCGAATGACTTCAGTTGCGATAAGAGCATTGTGACTCTCGTCGAATGGGAAGAGCTGCGTTAGAAAACGCTCGATATTCTTATGTTTAAACCGCTCTTTTACGCCCTCAAACATCTCGTTTTTTTTCCTGTAACAGTCGCTCAAAAATGGAAGGTTCTTCATTGGACGGCGTTTCTTGGAGTTGTGCTTTGGCGTTTTGCTGAGCGAGAGAGCTTCTAGAAGAATGTGTTATGGCGGAGAGCTGTTTTTGGCTCAATTTATTCTTATCAAAAAGAGACTTAATGATGGTGTTTGGCGCCTGTTGATTAAGTGCTCGACGAAAGTCTTCTGCTGATTTGTTGTCGATTGAGGAAAGCATGGTGCGTAACACGGCCAACCATGCTCTTTTCTCGACTTCAACATCACTCATCTTATCGTGAATAAGCACTTCGCAGTCGATGAGCTTCAGCGTTGTTAATGAAAAACTGAATGATTCAAATCCGGATATAATGGCGATTTTGCTGTGTGATATGCGTATGGCCTGAAGCGTGAGACCGACATTAATCTCATCTAATGACAGCTGCTGAATAACCGCTTTGTCCACCCAAAAGTGACGAGAATGGAAGAACGAAAAGGCGGGTAGGGCAGCTCTATGAATCGAAAATTCTAATCGATTTTTTGAACGATTCGACAAAATATGAGACATTTCAAACGCTCGTTTAAGTCATAAAATGTACAATAAGTGTACATTAGTTGAGGCTCAAAGTTAAAAAAATCGATCAAAAATGGTGAAAAATGGGATTGAAATTGATAGGGGGTAGTTTGGTAAGCTATTGAAATTTAATTTTTTTAGTGTTTTTCTGCAATAAAAAATTGAGTGGGTGTAATGCTTCCAAGCTGATGATGCGGGTTCGATTCCCGCTGCACGCTCCAAGCTTCTTGTCTATAGTAATTCCCAAAAATAAATGCTATCAAAGCGTTAGTACAAATTTATAGCTATCACTAGAGATTTCCAAACCCATTTCTGTAGACTGAGGCCATTTTTAGGCCAAGCTTAAACCATCATACTTTCATGTATATGGTGTTAACTGATCCTAAATGTCTAGTTGTCAGCCCAACATTACCCCAGTTTATTCGAAACTAGTCCTATCATCTGGAATCAATGCTAACAACTCACCTACACTGCACTCTAAGTAGATACATAACTTTTCCAGCGTATAGAGATCTACACGATTGTTTGTTTCATGAAATAGAGGTTAACAGTACTTCGGTTGATTTCTGTGACCTTAACAACCTCAATGAATGGGTGACAAAAATGAGGTAGACCATACATTTTTGTATCTGGCATTTAGTGATTTTCATTTATTTCTAACAAGTAAAAGACTCCACCCAACCAGTAAAGCCACTACTGGGCGCCTTCCTCACGCTTCGTAAATACAATGCATAAATTGATTCGCCAATTCACAAATATCAGCCTTATGCATTATTCATAAAGCACTAATAATACATGATTTCTAATGAAAATTTAAAACAAGACAATACAAAAATATTACCTGCATGAAATTTAAAGGTAAAACCCCAGGAATTGATACATGAAAAAAGTCACTATAATTGCCTTAGCTATACCCTGTATCGCTGTTAGTACCTCCGTCGTTTCGGCTACATTAATGGTTCGTCAAGAGCACTTGTCTGACCCCAGTTCACCTGAAAATACAAATGCCACACTGATTAAACTTGGTGCTAGTTCTGGGAATACGTTCTTCGGGGCTCAAGTTTCACATAAAGGAGAAACGCTAAGTACCTACCAATTGGGTAGCGGAGAGGTCCAACTTGGCTATCGTTACGATTATAATGATACGGTTGTATTAGTTCCACAACTTCAAGTGACATCAACGACTACTGGATTAATGTGGAAGCCACAAATGGCAATGTTGTATAAACTTGGCGGTGGTTTTTCTACAGAGATAAAATATAAGCATGAGTTTTATGTCCGTAATGATGGCGAAGATACGACTCAAAAAAGTCAATATCAATTTAATTTAGATTATCAACAAGATGCATTGAGTTTAGGTTTACAATATGATTACTTTAAGAGCCTGGACAATGTAATACAGTTTAGCGACTATGACTATAAACATTTACTTGAACTAAAAGCGTACTACAAAATAGCAGGTGGTTGGACTCCATTTGTTACTTTTGCAGGTATTCCGGTTGGTCCTACCTCCGACGACTACCAACTTCGAACTAGATTAGGATTTTTATATAGCTTTTAACTCTTATTACAAAGCTAAACATACGTTCGATTAAGGGCACGGTCGAATGTTACCAAACTATGAGTCGCAAGAAGGCTTCTTCTTTGATACCCCAGGTGATCGCGCGGTATTTTGGGAGAAAGAACACCCTAAAAACCAAGATGTAGGCTGCAAGAAACTCTAGAGTTCAAACAAGAGTTGGAAGTAGAAATGCGGTTAGCAAAAACGCTTACTGTTTGAGACGACTATGCACCGAGTGAGGTAACTCTTTGGTGTTTCGTAGAACTTGCGAAGTTGCAATGCTCATGTAGGGGAGACTTACGCGATGATCAAAGCGTTGAACAAACTCACTAGGTTAGGTAAGTCTGAAACTCAGTGTATTGTTTGAAACGTAGTTATTTTAGAAGCATTGCACCTCTGAATTTGACCGAAGCAATCGAGCCTTAGTTCATTCGAATTCTGAAACAAAGCCAATGGATAGTGGTTTTCTATCCATCACAAAGCAACGAAATTGGATTAAATTTCTTCTGATTGTTTTATTTTAATTCTTTAATATTCCCCTGTTCAAAACCTGAGGTTTTGCTCACAGTTATAGTCAGCCATTATATTATTATTCAATAAGGGCAAACACAGATATCTAGCAAAAATTCCCACAGTATCAATGGAGTTGTGGTTGTTATTATCACTTTGAAAAATATTCAATCTTCGGAAAGGAATTTATTGATGTTTTAATTGCTTGTAACATATCTTATTAGGCATGTTGTGAATGGTGTTTCCCAAAGTTGGTTTTATCTTGATACATATAAATGTTTCTATTTCAATATAAGGAGTGTGACACATGATGGGGAAGTTTTTCCTTCGGTCTTGCTTTAGCGCTATCATTGTTTCGTTGTCTGCCAGTTGTTATGCAGACAATGTCAACGTTATCTCTAGCGACTATACGGATTTAAACAATCATATTGGCGAAGTATACGATTTCTTTGATGTTAGTGTGCGAACGGAAAGAGGGAATCCGGTAGAAAAACCTGCCAGGTTTGGGCGTAAAGCCAAAGTAAATACCGTGCGGATGCTGGGAGGGTGGTACAATCAGGATCTCTCTGGTGACACCTATTTGTGGGATGGTGATAAGTTTAGTTATAACTTTGAAGCAGCGACACGTCGAATTGACAGTTGGTTAGAAAATGATTGGGATATCTTCCAAATTGTTTTAGATAATCCTCCTTGGGCGTTCCAAGAAGGTTATACCTTTGTAGATGAACCTGATGGTATTCACTATCTCTCTAAAGATCGTGTAGGGGTATATGGTAATGGCTTACCTCCAGCAGATGCCAAAGCTTGGAATAGTTATATACAGTCCTTTATCACTCACCTTATAGAGCGTTATGGAAAGGAAAAAGTGTCGACGTGGCGTTTTAGGGTAGGTTCAGAGATTGATACTCGACCACAACACTGGGCTGCGACGCGTCAAGAGTTCTTTGACCATTATCAGAATACGGTTAATGCCGTGCATAGTGTGTTGCCTGAAGCAGTGATCGGCGTACATTTCAGGGAAGCAACTCATGTAAGTCAATATGTTGATTATAAAGGAGAAAAAGAGGACGCTTATGCTCCTTACTTTGTTAGCTGGGCAAAGCAGAACGATATCCCTTATGATTTTTTAGCTATATCCTATTACCCTATGGTAACTCATCCGAAAGAGATGGATATGGATTACGTTTACCAAAATCTTATTGCGCCAATATTAGAACACCCTGATTATAACCCAGAAGCCAGTTTTGAGATTCATGAGTTTAAGTATATCGTCAAAATGAAGCGTGCCGGATTTTCCAGTGTGGAATCTTCACACGGTTCGGCATTTTTTGCTCTATTCTCTAAAATGATGTTAGAAAACAATGTTAGTCGTTTGTTTCAGTGGGGAAATGTAAAAAGAGACGGTACCTATAATTCAGAGGCCCTCACTCAGTCGGCTATTTTTGATATGGTGGGCAATGAGCTATATCAAAGTAATGTTAAGGGTGAATCTAAGCATGCTGGCAATTTGATTGATGGTATTTTTACTCGTAAGGTTGACGATTCTGGTTTTGATCTTCTTTTGTTTAGCTTTAACAAGGATGACTTTAACTACTATGATGAGGAAAATATTGTAGTTGAGTTAAAAGTTAACAAGTCGAAAAATCGGAAGTACAGATATCGCTTAGCGCAGTTAGATCGCTCTAACAATAGAGAGCAGATGTTTTTGGCAGAATTCCCTAAATCTCAACAATCTTCAAGTGATGGAGGGTGGAAAAAAGACGATGTTCATGCACTCGCTCCGGTCGCTGATGCGCTGACTAAGGAAGGTTTGGACGTGTATAAATCTGTTAAAGATAAGTATAACGACGTAAATGAGTTGCAGTGGAGTGAATGGAAGACATCTAGTGTTATTGAAGATGTAGATGGTACAAAGATTAAGATCGTAAATACCATTCCATCATTCTCTGTGCAAAAGTACCAGATAGAGTGGTTGGACTAGTTATTAGTTAAGTCGGCTCTGTCGCGATTACAGTTAGCGACAGAACCGAGACAACTTTATTGTAGTAGAAGAAATATTGGTTGATTAATGTTTTAATTTGACAATCAATTAAAAAAAGCTCATATCATTAAAAATGATATGAGCAAGGCAGCAGTTAATATTAACTTAAACTATATTAGTTGATTACCAGTAGGTGTTCCAATCACGATTTTTTCTGATAAGTGCTTCTAGGAAGAAATAGTCTCCCCAAATGCAGAACTCATCAATGCCTCTACCGTCAGGTTTCGCGTAAGTACCATGTAATAAAACGCCAAACTCATCGTCATTTTCACTGATGTATGACGCTGAAAGGTTTGCGATTGCCTGTTCAACAAACTGTTCATATCTAACTCTATCGCCATCGTTAGCAGGCAGATGCTTTAATAACTCTTGCAAACCGCATAGGAAGATGGCTGTTGCTGAGCTGTCTCTTGGCTCTTCACCGCTTGTGAACGTTAAGTCCCAATAAGCCACAAGATCTTCTGGTAGGTGCGCTAGGAAGTAGTTTGCGAGCTTTTTAGACATCTCAATTAAGTTGTAATCATCAGTATGCTTGTAACTCAATGCTAGCCCGTAAACGCCCCATGCTTGACCCCTCGCCCAAGTAGACTCGTCAGAAAATCCTTGGAAAGTTCTACCGCCGATGGCCTCACCATTGGTTTTGTCGAAGAAATAGGTGTGGTGAGTAGAAAAATCCTCGCGAATGATATGCTTATTTGATTGCTCCAAGTGACTTAACGCTATGTTGCGATACTTTGGATCACCAGTAACGTCAGTAGCCCAATAGAGCAGTGGTAGGTTCATGTTGCAGTCGATAATCATGCGAATCTTATGGTTGGGATCGTTTACATTCCCCCAAGCTTGAATCACTTTTGCTTTGTCATGATAACGGTTAATCAACACGTCAGCAGCTCTGATTGCAAGCTCTTTTGCTTTTTCATTGCCGAGCAGTTTGTGTGGAGCAAGACAAGATAGAGTGTACAGGAAGCCCATATCGTGTGTTTCTAGACAGATTTTTTTATCCAGCCGCTCTTCAAACTTATCCATCAGCGACTCACCTAGCAAGCGGTACTTATCATCGTGACTGTACTCATACGCTAACCACAACATTCCGGGCCAAAAGCATGTCGTCCATTGCGTGTTGTCGATTTTAGGGTAAACCAACCCTTCACTAGCAGAAGCAGGAAAACCGTCATGGTAAACCGTCATCATAAGGTCAATTTTCTTTAATACACGTTTAATTGAATTGTCAATTAATTCTGAATGTGAACTGTGAACCGCTAAATTATCTTCCACTATGGTAGTCATATTTAAAATCTCGTTTATTTACTTACAGTAATATAATGTATTGATTGCTACCAATATACATCAATTACCTTTTTTATTATATACATTACTATATTTTATGGTTGTGGTTTTGCTCACAAAACAAGGCATCTTCTGTCTGGGTGAATACATGTTGTGGTTTTGATCACAGGTTTATTTTTCAATTTATATTCTAATTAAATCATAGGTTTTGTAAGTTAGTATAAAAATTGGTCAATTGTGACTTACTTGATCAATTATTGGAGTAATATAAATGAAAAAGAAGAATGTAATTATATTTTTTACAGATCAGCAACGGTTTGACACATTAGGTGTGCATGGTAACCCGATGGGGTTAACTCCAAACCTTGATTATGATGCTGTTCGAGGGACACACTTCGAAAATGCATTTACTCCTCAGCCAGTGTGTTTACCTGCGAGAGCTTGTCTACAAACGGGTAAATATGCAACAGAAACCAATTGCAACACAAATGGCAGTAGTTTGTCCTCCGATGAGCGGACACTAGCCCATTTTTTCAATGAAGCAGGTTATCAGACAGGCTATTTTGGCAAGTGGCACCTTGATGCGTCGACGGTGGGGCCTTTTGATAGTCCACAAGGTGGTTATCAGACTTGGCGTGCTGCCAATATCCCTGAGTTTGTTTCCGATGCTTATCGTACCGTTGTCTACGATGAAGTTGGCAACGAACTGAAGTTACCTGGTTATCGAGTCGATGCAATCGTTGATGAAGCGATTCGATATATCGATCAAAACCAAGATTCGCCGTTTTACATGATGGTTTCGTTATTGGAGCCGCATATGCAAAACCATCGTGACGACTTCCCAGCTCCAACAGGTTATAGCGAACGCTATTTAGATAATTGGACTCCACCAGATCTGCAGGCCCTGAATGGCACTAGCGCCTCTCATTTGCCTGGCTATTACGGCATGGTTAAAAGAATAGATGAAGCGTATGGTCGTCTGAAAGATGTTCTGAAAAGCCTCAACCTGCTCGATGACACTATCGTAATTTTCACGTCAGACCACGGATGTCACTTCAAAACTCGTAACGATGAGTACAAGCGCTCTTGCCATGATGCCTCCATCAAAATTCCAATGGTTATGGCTGGTGGTCAGTTTGATCGTGGTGGACGCTTCGCCAATCCAGTGAGCTTGGTTGATGTTGCACCCACGTTGTTAGATGCGTGTGGTATTGAGATTCCAAACGATATGTCAGGCCAATCTTTACTGCCACTAGTAGAGAAGCAAGAACAAAATGTTAGAAAACACGCTTACGTTGAGATTAGTGAGTCTCATGTAGGTCGATGTATCAGAACCACTCGATGGAAGTATAGTGTTAAGCAAGTTGAATCAGATACTTATGTTGATGATTTCTTGTACGACCTTCAAGCTGACCCTTATGAGTTAGATAACTTAATTGGTTACACATCCCATGACAAGGTTGTCAGTAAATTAAGAGAGACATTGCAACAACAATTAGAGGATATCGGCCATAACACCATAACAATCTTAGATGCTCCCTCAAAAGAGGCCAAGCAGAGAGTCGTCTATGACTATGAAGTTGATCTCTAAATAACGAATTAACTAAGGAAATTTGAGAGGGAATCATGATTGATATAGCGATACTTTTTGTCTACTTCGGTTTCTTAATTGCGATCGGTTGGGCATTTAGGAGATTCAGTTCGAACACGAGTGATTACTTTCGTGGGGGCGGCAAGATGCTTTGGTGGATGGTGGGTTCTACATCATTCATGACAGCGGTTAGTGCGATGACTTTTACCGGTCATATGGGCAAAACGTTAACTGGCGGCTTCGCTGTCGCTATCGTTGTGTTTTACGCATCGGCATTAGGTTTCTTGTGTAACTATTTGTTCTTTGCCGCTAAAGCGCGACAAATGCGAGTCATCACGCCACTTGAAGGTGTGAGAATGCGTTTTGGACGTGTGAATGAACAGATCGTCATGTGGTCTAAGATGCCTCTGAGTATTTTACAAGCGGC
Source organism: Vibrio sp. KUL80 (assembly GCF_059725495.1). NCBI lineage: Bacteria > Pseudomonadati > Pseudomonadota > Gammaproteobacteria > Vibrionales > Vibrionaceae > Vibrio > Vibrio sp. KUL80. Next base: position 298,389 of record NZ_AP045842.1, on the reverse strand, counting down.
TATTTGGGTAAATGCGCTTGGTGTATTTGCGAGTGCCGTTGTAGGCATACCGCTAGAAGTGACCATAGTCGTGACTGGTTCGATTGTTGTGTTTATGTCACTGGTTGGTGGTGCTTGGGCGGTTATTGCTTCGGACTTCATGCAGATGGTTATCTTGACTGTCATGTCGCTAGTCACAGGTCTTGTGGCTGTTTGGAAGTCTGGCGGTGTGGTGACGTTGCTGGAAACTGGTTTGCCAGAGAATGCAATCGTTGGTGATGGCTATAACTATACTTATCTATTTGTTGGTTGGTTTATCTGTATGTTTATCAAACAGTTCCTAACCACAAACAATATGCTGAGTTCATATCGCTATATCACAGCAAAAGATACTAAGAACGCACGCAAAGCTGCTCTTCTGGCTGCGTCGTTGATGCTTGTAGGACCTCTGGTATGGTTTTTACCGGTTTGGTTTGTTGCTGGTCACTATCCTGATCCGTCAACCTGGGGTATCGAAGGTCTGGGTAACAAAGTACAAGATGCGACCTACTATATCTTCGTTAAGCGTGAAATGCCTGTCGGAATGATTGGACTGTTATTAGCTGCGATTTTTGCTGCCACAATGTCATCGATGGACTCCGGGCTAAATGGTAATTCAGGTATCGTCATTAAGAGTATCTACGAACCATACATCAATAAAAATGCTTCTGAGAAGCACTTATTGAAAGTCGGAAAACTACTGACGGCAATATTTGGTGTCATCATTATTTGTGCAGCACTTGGTTTATCTTCGTTAAGGCAGTTCGGCTTGTTCGATTTAACGATGTTAATAAACACGCTCATTGGCCTACCAGTGCTAATTCCAGCTTTGTTGGGTTTCTACATCAAGAAAACGCCAGAGTGGGCTGTTGGAGGCACAATTCTTGTAGGGATGTGTGTTTCAGCAACAATTGCCTTTGTTATTACCCCAGGAATGATTGAATCACTTATTGGCTTAGAACAACCTCTCACAGCACGTGAATGGGCTGAGATGAAATCTGTGACGCTTGGTGTTATTGGTCACTTATGTTTTACCTTGCCGTTCTTTGTGTGCTCTCAGTTCTTCTACAAAGGCTTGGCTCCAGAGCGTGAAAAGAATGTTGAGAAGTTCTTCAGCAATGTTGAAACAGAAGTTGTGGTTGAAGATACGGCAGAAAGTATTGAGTTGGATAACAAACAGAATATCGTATTAGGCAAAATGATTCTTGTTGCAGCCGGCTTTATTCTGTTGCTAACACTGGTTCCTAATCCGCTATGGGGAAGAATTATTTTCCTAATTATGTCAATGATTGTCGCTGGTATCGGTATCGCACTGTTGAAAGCAGTTAGAAAACCAGATTATCAGTTATCTGTTGCTAGAGACTAGTCGATAGCCATGTCATATGAGCACATACTGAATGACTGAGTATGTGCTCTTTTTAATCAAACTGTTGAAAGTAGACCTATGAAAGAAAAGAAGTTATATATTGACGAGCTCTATCTCAACAATCAATTAGAGACTAATTGTCTCGAGTCTTTACCAACAATGACTTGGAAAGTGCGCAGTGCACTTAGCAATGATGTCCAAGTGGCTTATCAGTATCAAGTCTCAACTACAACGTGCTTCACAAGTGTGCTGTTCGATTCTGATGAGGTACAAAGTGATCGTAGCGCGAACGTAACCATGAGCGCGCTTGTTCTAAAAAGTTCGACTAAATACTTTGTTAGGGTTAGATGTTGGAATAGTCAAAAACATGTTACCGACTGGAAACAAACTAGCTTCCTAACCGGTATAGTAAATGAACCGTGGCTGGCACACTATATAACTTGTGTTGACGAAGGTACCTCATACGAACAGCAAGCGTTCTATATTAAGAAGTCTTTCAAGGTTGAGCAATTAAGTAAGGTTAAATCTGTTGCTGTGCACGCTACGGCCGGTGGCATCTATCAAGCGCATTTCAACGGGTCAGAAATCTTAGATGGCGTATTAAAACCTGGTTTTACGAGTTACAACCACAATCACCTCTATCAAACTGCTGACATCACCGATCAGATTCAAGAAAACAATGTTATTACATTTCATGTCGGTGGGGGGTGGTATTGTGGCCGCTTAGGTTGGTTGGGCGATAGTGCGCTATACGGAGATAAGCCCGGTATCATTTGTCAGATTGTTGTCCGCTACCACAGTGGTGAGGAAGAAGTCATTGCGAGCAACGATTCATGGTTATACAAAGAGTCACCCGTGGAGTTCTCCAGTATCTACGATGGCGAACGGTACGATGCTAGGAAGGAAAGCTCGGATTGGAATCAAAATACTCTAGCAAACTCTGATTGGAAATGCTGTCAGGTAGCAACTTTTGACAAGCGAGCGCTTAAACCGCAAACAGGGCCAGGCATAAAATGTGTAGAGACGTTAAAGCCACAATCAATATTTAACACGCCTAAGCAAGAAACTGTCATTGACTTCGGGCAAAACTTTACTGGTGTTATCGATCTGACAATATCAGGTAATGAAGGCGATCAGGTTATTATTGAGCATTTTGAAGTGCTTGATCAAGACGGCAATGTACATCTAGACAACTTGCGTACTGCTGCTCAAAAGAACACATTCATTGTTGGTGCCGACAAGCAATACCGCTACATACCTAAATTTACATTTCATGGTTTTCGCTATGCAAAAATCACCAAGTCTTGTGCTGAAATTGCGATTGCTGACATTGAAGGTGTGGTGTTTCATACGGCGATGGAGCCAACAGGGCAGTTTGAATGTTCGAATTCTTTACTGAACAAACTACATGAGAATATTCGATGGGGAATGCGAGGTAACTTTGTCGATATTCCAACGGATTGTCCACAACGTGATGAGAGATTGGGTTGGACAGGAGACGCACAAATCTTCTCGAAAACCGCGTGTTATCTGTATGACTCGCAAAGTTTCTTCTCTAAGTGGTTAGTTGATGTTCGCCATGACCAACTTCCTGAAGGTGGTATCCCTTTTGTTGTTCCTGACACGATGACCGGTCGCGTTGATGATCATCCTTTCTTTAAAAAGAGTACGCATTCAGCCGCGGGGTGGGGGGATGCAATCGTCATTATCCCTTGGAACATGTATCTGATGTATGGCGATGACGATGTCCTAAGAGTTAACTATCAATCGATGTGTGATTACATTAATTATGTTAACAATCAATCGGTTGATTATATCTTTGATGTTGGAATTCAGTTTGGAGATTGGTTGGCACTTGACGCTGAGAAAGGAAGCTTTTTTGGTGGAACGCCAACTGCATTAACAGGAACCGCATATTTCGCTTATTCGACAAAGCTGTTAGCAAAGATAGCGGGGGTGCTAGGTGATAGTGAGGGGGAGAGCTACTTCTCAGACTTATTTGCCAACATTCAGCAAAAGTTTGTTTCGCAGTTCGTTGGTGCAAAAGGAGAGCTGTTACCAAAAACTCAGACATCACACATCCTTGCTTTGTACTTCGACTTAGTACCGGCTGAGTTGAAACCGACACTTGCTTCGTGCTTGGTGTCCTTGATTGAGAACAATGGCGGCCACCTTAACACTGGCTTCTTAGGCACACCGCATATTTGTGATGCACTGAGTGATAACGGGTATCCTGAAGCGGCGTACAGTTTGCTGCTAAAGGACTCGTATCCATCTTGGTTACATCAAGTCAAATTGGGCGCAACGACAGTGTGGGAACATTGGGATGGTATCCAATCGGATGGCGCACTAAGAGATCCTGGTATGAACTCGTTTAACCACTATGCCTATGGTGCAGTAGGGCAGTGGTTATATAGCAATATCCTTGGTATTAGACCCGTAGAGTCCAAACCAGGTTTCCAAACCTTGTATATCAGCCCACGATTTACCGAAAAGCTGAACAGTGCCTCGGGACGTTACACCACGATTTATGGTGATGTTAAGTCTAGTTGGGTATTCACGGGTGATAAACGATATCAGCTTGAGATAGAGGTACCTTTTAATTGTTCTGCAGTTGTTCAAGTAGAGGGTTATCAGATTCATTCTATTGATGGTGACACAGCCAGCAATACTACCGAAATGACAGTTGGATCGGGGCACTACATTATTGAATTAATGGCAACGGACAAAGAAGAAACATGTATTTAAACTAAATTTTTATGGAAGTAAGTATGTTAAAGAGTAAAGTTGGAAGCTGGGGTGATCAAGGCGACGGTACTTATATTAATCCGGTACTAAATGCCGACTACCCTGATTCGGATATTGAACAAGTAGGTGATACCTACTACATGATCACATCAAAACAACACATGTCTCCTGGGATGCCTATATTAGCATCGAAAGATATGGTCAACTGGACCAATGTAGGTTTTGGTTTTAATAGCTTAAATTGGGCTCCAGAATACAATTGGGACAGAATGAATGGCTACTCTTTCGGAGTATGGGCGGGTGATCTAGCCTACAACGATGGCACATGGTACATCTATCAAATTGACTATAATCATGGGCTTATGGTGACAACGGCCAAAGATATCGCGGGCCCTTGGAGTGAGCCAAAAATTCTATTGGATACTTCACACGTAATGGATGACCCGGCTGTCTATTGGGATAAGGATACCGGTAAGGCGTACATCATCGTTAACGCAGGGGTAAAAGCTGAGCACGCAGATGAGCCTTCGCCAGTTAACACCAATGTGATCTATGAGATGAGCTGGGACGGACTATCTATCATTGATGATGGTCAGGAAGTCTACGCGGGTATTGGTGCTGAAGCGGCTAAAATATATAAGTTCAACGGCTACTGGTATGTGTTCTTAGCAGAGTGGACCATTGGCGATAGCTCTACTGGTCTTGGTAAAATCAACGAAAAAAATGACCGCAAGCAAGTTGTACTGAGGTCCTCTGAAAGTATCTATGGTCCATATGAGAAAAAAGTGGTGATGCAGAAAGGGAGCCACTTCGGTCACAGAAGTGCGAGTCAAGGTGCATTGCTTCAAGCACCTGATGAATCATGGTGGTATATGCATCAGCTGGTTCAAAACGACGTAGACCCGTTTCAAGGTCGAGTTCAGTGCTTAGAACCAGTGGAGTGGATTGATGACTGGCCGATCATTGGTATCGATGAAAATGGTGATGGTATTGGGGAGCCTGTTAAAAGATTCCGCAAACCTATTGATGGATTTCCTGTTCAAGCACCACTGTCTGACGATGACTTTTGTTCAGACAAGCTAGGACTTCAGTGGGAGTGGAACCATGACCCTAGAGACAGTCACTGGTCATTGACAGAAAACCCGGGCTCTTTAAGACTTAGAGCGAGTAAGTTGGTACCAGATGAAGAAGGTTATGGACCAAAAACTAACCAGTGGACAAACAGTGATGGTTCTAAGTCTGATTTCTGGCGAGCGTGTAATACGTTAAGCCAACGTATTATGGGGACTACCCACGGTGTTGCTGTAGCGAAATTCGATCTGCAAGGTATGAAACCAAATCAGATTGGTGGCCTTGCTCGATTCGGCGGCGTTTTCAATTTGATGGGAGTGAAGGTAAGCGAAACGGGTGTTCGTAATCTCATTTTTGTTAATGCTAAAGGAGAGCAGACTGAAGGTGCTGAGCTAAATAGTGACACCTTGTTTATTAGAACTACAAACCATGGAAACTCGGCATTTTTCGAATATAGCTTAGACGGTGAAAGTTACACATTCTTTGGCGAAGAGTTCAAGATCGAGTTTGGTAACTGGACCGGTGACCGTATTGGGTTCTTTACTTGGAATGAAGTGGAAGAAACAGGTTATATTGATATTGAATCATTCAGCTATGACTATGATGGTCCCAAAGGCTAATCGAAGTCATAAAAACTAATAGTAAGGGGCATTTTTGTGTCCCTTATTCGTTTTAGGATAACGTATATTTTAAGCTTTAAATAGGCAGTGAGTTGTCAGAATTAATGCCGATCTCGCTAGCAAGATTTATATAAGTAATAATTGTATTTTTGGTTGTCTGCGTTTTATTTTAACGATATAGATGTATGTCTATATTTCTGAAATTGTATATTATGAGGTATACGAAATGATTTGTTATGATAGCGATATTCCAGTTAAAAAGAAAATAAGTAGTATTTTATTATGCGGTCTTCTTACCTGTGCAACTAGTGCATACGCAGATACGACAGCTCCCGTTGAAGCGCCTACTAACGTATTAATATTTCTGTTCGATGATCTTCGAGTTGATATAGGCAGTTATGGTAACACACAAGTAAAGACTCCTAACATTGACAAACTTGCCTCCGAAGGAGTTCAGTTCAATAAAGCTTATGCACAACAAGCGATATGTGGGCCTTCTAGAGTGAGCATCTTAACAGGATTGAGACCAGAAACAACGGGACTTTATACTATTGACAAAAGTGGTCGATTGCGCCCTAATCAACCAAACCTTATTTCAATGCCCCAGTTATTTAAAGAAAATGGTTATAAAACTATAAGTATTGGCAAGGTTTTTCATCATACGACAGATGATGCAGGAAACTGGAGCACTCATATAAAGAAACTACCGAATTTCTATTCAATTCCTGAGAATAAGGCTAATAAGTTTGCTTATGAAGCCGGTGAAGTTGATGATGATTTCTATAAAGATGGCCAAGTTGCCAGAGATGCGGTGAAACTGCTAAATGAAGTCAAAGAAGATCCGTTTTTTATGGTCGTAGGCTTTAGCAAGCCTCACTTACCTTTTAATGCTCCCAAAGCCTATTGGGATTTATATGAGCGTGAACAGTTTAAAGTACCATCACGGGCAGTGCCAGATAATATGCCCAAGCTATCGCTTACTAACTGGAACGAGTTAAGAAGCTATGGAGGCATACCAAAAGAAGGTTATACTGATGATTTACTTACCAAAACGTTGATTCACGCTTATTACGCTACAGTCAGTTATGTGGATGCTCAACTTGGACGGGTAATGAACGCCTTAGATAAATCTGGGCTAAGGGAAAATACAATTGTTGTCTTAATGAGTGACCATGGCTATAAGTTAGGTGAGTATGGTGCCTGGAATAAACATAGTAATATGGAGTTGGATACCAGAGTTCCATTGATAATTAGCAGAGAAACCAGCCATAAAGATGCCGCTGTGGGGCAAGAGTCAAATTCTCTTGTGGAAAATGTCGATATATTCCCGACTGTTATCGAAGCGGCTGGTTTGCCTATGCCTAAATTAGATGGAGTTAGTCTTTTGCCGATAGTCGACGATCCGAATGTTGAATTAAAGGATGTTGCATACAGTGTTTTTGCAAAGGAAGCGAAGCAAAAAATGGGTGTAACTGTCACTGATGGAACGTGGCGTTATTCAGAGTGGCGAATTTCAGAAACGCAAGAAATACTATCGAAAGAATTGTACTCACATGCTGACTCAGATATTGCTACGAGTAATGTAGCGGATATTGAAGATTATGAACCTATCCAGAAGAAATTAACCAATAAACTTCATGAACAGTATCCTCTCGATGCACCATCATTTAACGATAGGCCAGTTTTTGAAAGCAATTACTAATCGTTTTTAAGTGATACTTTTTAGTGATAACAGACGGTGGGATTATGATTAATAGAAGGCAGTTTATTTCTGGAGCAGCAGGCTTTGTCGCTGCAAGTGCGTTTCCTAGTACAGCATGGTTACGAACTATGCAAAGCTCAAATAGTAATGTTTTAATGTTGGCTATCGATGACTTAAATGACTGGATAGGGCCGCTTGGTGGCCATCCACAGGCTAAAACTCCTAATCTAGACCGGCTTGCCTCTAAAGCAACCGTGTTTAGCAATGCTCATGCATCCGCACCGTTATGTGGTCCTTCAAGGGCAAGCCTTATGACAGGGCTTGCCCCCTCTACGACCGGTATTTATGGGCATGTCGAAGACGATGATATTAAGAGTGCGAATAACAAGGCGAGTAGTGCCATCTTTCTTAGCGAGTACTTTAGAAACAATGGCTATTATACAGCCGGTGTTGGAAAGCTTTTTCATAAAAAAGTCGCGACCGGTAGTTTTGAGAACTACGGAGGAAGAATAAACGGGTTTGGGCCATACCCAGAAAAAACAATGAAATGGCATAAAAAGGGAACCAGCACTGACTGGGGAGCGTTTCCAGAGTCAGATGAACAAATGCCCGACTATGAATATGCACAATGGTTAGTAGAACAGTTGCAAATCAAGCATGAGCGACCTTTCTTTTTGGCTGGCGGGTTTATAAGACCCCATGTGCCATGGCATGTACCTCAGAAGTGGTTCGATCTCTATCCTGTTGAAGACTTAGAGCTCCCACCATATCTGCCTACCGATTTAGATGATGTACCCGAGTTGGCTAAGTTGATTTCAGACTATCCACAAATGCCGACCACCGAATGGGCAATAGAGAATGATGAGTGGCGATACATTGTTCAAGGATACTTGGCATGTGTTTCGTTTGTCGATTCCTGTATTGGGCGTGTACTCGACGCACTAGAGAGTAGCCCTTATGCAGACAATACAACAATCGTATTATGGGGCGACCATGGTTATCAACTCGGTGAAAAAAGTCGATTTGCAAAGATGTCGCTATGGGAAAGGGCAACACGTACGCCGTTGATCATTAAGGTTCCAAACTTGAACAAGGCTCAGGTGGTCGATAAGCCAGTCAGTTTATTGGATATATATCCAACACTGTTGAGTGTCAGTGGATTGCAAAAAAACGATTTGAACGAAGGCAATGACCTCACACCGCTACTTCTAAACCCAGAACATGATTGGCCACATGTTGCGACTACAACGTTTGGTCCGAATAATCACAGCATAAAAAGCGAAAGATACCGCTATACTAGATATGCAGATGGGTCAGAAGAGCTGTATGATCATAAGGTCGACTCTAATGAATGGCTTAATGTGGCAGATGATGAGAAATATTTGGAAGTGAAAACGGAACTAATTGCAAAGCTACCAAAGTTTAACGCTGATTGGTCACCGGTTTCTTTTTACACTGGAAATAAGCATTTCAAAAATCTAACTGAAGAAGCGAAGAACGATTTACTAGAACTGCGTTAGTCTTGGAAAAGGTTCAACAAGTTTAGGCAACAACGCCCTACTAGACTTGTAGTACAACGGTTCATGGATTAACAGAGGCTCAGTCACATTTTCCTTGACGCGGAAATGATACAAGACTGGAAGCATCCCATTCGAGGGAAGTGTGGTGGGCCTCGCACATATTGATTTCACTATCACCACTGCTCTTATGGTAAAGCATGTATTCTCGATGCCCGTGAGAGCACTTAAAGGATTAAAAGGCTCGGTATTTAGGTTAGTCCATGTTTCATTAGTATGTCCCAACTATACCTTTATCAACCAGCGAGCGAAGGATGTTGAAACCTTATTTAAACTCTTTAACTGCGACCCAATACAACACCTAGCTATTAACGCAACAGGTCTCAAAGTTCATAGCTAGGGTGAGTGGAAAGTTAAGAAGCATGACACCGACGGTGAGTGAGGAAGTGGCGCGAGCTTCACCTAGATGCAGGCTGCTACAAACTCCACTGTCAAACAAGGAATATGGCGATCGCCAACGATCACTGCCTGACACGTCGGTGTACAGATTGAAGAAACTTTTCAGCGTGCGAAGCTACAAGGCTTAAGTTAAGGATACTTACGTCATGACCAAAGCGTTGCACCAACTTACTAGGCTAGATATACGTGACACTCAACATATTACCTAAAGCATGGCTTTAGGTAGGTTGTATCCGAAATTATATTGTCCGTGACAAAGCCGGTCAACAGCCAGAGAAAGACATTTAAAAAATTTCTCAGGTTTCAGTACTAAACGAGAAATACTTTGCCTTTCTTGCGATGTTAATTTGCTGTGATGCTTGGTTTCGAAATCCTGTTTTTCTCTTTTTTCTGGCAAGTTCAGATAAACAGTTTGCCTCATTAATACGTATTTTTGTTTTTCTATCGCCCTGAACGCTCATAAACACTCCCATTATTATTTAGAATGTAAAGTACAATGCAAAGTAACTTTTCTAGCCGTTGTTTAATTACCATAAAATAAAATTCTAGTGTGGAAATTTAACTCAAAATTACTTAGTGTCGGTTAACTATTAATTTGGAATACAATAATAGTGCAACAAATAACCGATACGTTGTCTTTCACACATATCATCATGGTTACTGGTATGATAACAGGGATAGCGGGATTCTAAACAACTAATTCTGCCCTCAATATTGTCAATTTTTGCGTCTTTGATATCGCAGTGATCGAATGCAAAGTTGGCGCGTGGGAGGGGGTGGGAATTGTGAAGTCAGGCGTGAGTGCCCGGTAGCTATGGTTTCTCTGAGTCGAATGGAGCCCTAGAGCAGTTGAGGTGACATTTAAGGAGGTAGTCAAACATTCCTATCTGAGATGGATGCACATGAGTGAATTGATTACTCAATCATGTCTGCGAACCTAAAAGAAATAGAGTCCATTTCGCTGTTCTCTGAAGAACGATTTTGGTTTTGGTAAAACAAAATTTTAGTATTAAAATATTTTTGATTCATTGGTGTTTCTATACTCTCTGGGTGACATATCAAATTTACTGCGAAATTTCTTATAGAAATCACTAGTGTTTGAAAACCCTACCTCCATCGCCAAATCATTAATGCTGACATTGGACACTTTTATCATCTCACAAAACTTTTCTAAACGAATGTCCTTCAAGAGTGTATTAAAAGTCACGCCGCTTTCACGCTTTATCAGTTTAGATAGATTGTAGTTCTTCAAGTTTAGCTTACTGGCAATATCTCCAAGATTAGCATTTTGTAGATCGCGTTCTATGTAGTTAATCACTTGGGAAAGTACTTTACTATTATGAGATTGCTTGTCGATTACTTGTGGTGAGTCTTGGATTAATTCTATGACGAGTAGCCCCAACAGAAATTTGATTTTTGATTCCATAAAACTATCGTTGGTAGTTACGTTATCAATAATTTGGTCTAACAGACCTTCTATAGAACTCTTGCCAAAAGTGCTGAATATCAGTGCTTTAGATGTAGTGTGTTTGAAAATAGTATCAGTGAAAAAGCTAGATAGACTATTGATGTCTTCAATAAATTCAAATATGTAACTAAAGAATTTCTTATGGATGATAAAATTAATCATGATGTCATTTTCGGAACAAGCCAGGATTTCATGCACTGCGCCAGGGCCCATAAAGAGGATATCCCCCTGCTTTAACAGAACCTTTCTATTCTCAATACGCTGATTCGATTCTCCTTTGAGTACGTAACAGATCTCTACATAATCATGCGTGTGAACCGGATAACGTATGTAACGAGTATGTTTCCTTATCGAAATTAGTTTTCCTTTTGAGACGATTTTATCAAAAGATATTGTGGTTTGTCTTTGGTCTTTGAATATAGACCCGTCAATGCTGTGTTGGTGATCGAGGATACCTATTTCTTCTTTATTGTTGCGTTTCATGTGTTCTGCGAGTCGATGCAATCCACTGTTCATAGGTACCTACCATTGTCTTTAATGCAAAATATCTGTTACTTGTAATATGGAAGTTCAGTAAAAAAAGCCCATGTAAATCCAATTGATGGTACCTGGGCTTTACGAAAGAGGTCACTCACGAATTACTTATAAATGAAACCATTTACAATATTCTCGAGGTATTCTTGACGACCCGATTCTTTTACCGGTGCAAGGTTAGCGTCAACCGCGTAGTTTGCAACCTGCTCTAGATTAAAATCACCAGATAGGATTTTCTTACCTAAGTCTTCATTCCAACCTGAATAGCGTTGTGCAATGTTCTGAGAAAGCACGTCATTTTCAATCATATCTGCAGCACGTTTTAAAGAGAGTGCCATAACATCCATTCCACCGATGTGACCGTGGAAGAAGTCTTCCAAATCGATAGACGGACGACGAACACGTGCATCAAAGTTGAAACCACCTGTTGTAAATCCACCGGCTTTTAGAATCTCGTACATAACGAGTGTATTTTCTTCGACACTGTTAGGGAACTGGTCTGTGTCCCATCCTAGTTGTGCATCGCCACGGTTTGCGTCGATAGAACCGAAGATACCAAGAGAGGTAGCGGTAGCGACTTCATGATGGAAACTATGCCCAGCAAGCGTTGCATGGTTGGCTTCAATGTTTACTTTGATCTCGTTTTCTAGGCCAAACTGCTTTAAGAAACCATAAACGGTTGCGGTGTCGTAGTCATATTGGTGCTTAGTTGGCTCTTGTGGCTTCGGCTCAATTAAGATGGCACCCTTAAAGCCAATTTTATGTTTATGCTCGACAACCATTTGCATCAAGCGACCAAGTTGTTCGCGTTCCTGTCTTAGGTCAGTATTTAAAAGGGTTTCATAGCCTTCGCGACCGCCCCACAGCACGTAGTTTTCGCCGCCTAATCGCTTGGTCGCGCCCATAGCATTGAAAATTTGTGTCGCAGCATAAGCAAAGACTTTAGGATCAGGGTTAGTACCAGCACCCGCCATATATCGAGGGTGGGAAAACGCATTGGCTGTCCCCCAAAGTAGTTTAACTCCAGTCTCTTCTTGTTTCTGTTCAAGTACATCGACCATACACTGGAAGTTGTTCACATACTCTTTAATTGAAGAACCCTCAGGCGCGACGTCGGTGTCATGGAAACAGTAGTAAGGGACGTCTAGTTTTGAGAAAAACTCAAAAGCCGCATCAGCTTTTACTCGAGCATGTTCCATTGGGTGAGACACTTTCAACCATTCGTGGTCAAATGTGCCGTCGCCAAAAATATCTGCTCCAGGCCAGCGGAAGTTGTGCCAATAACAGGCGGCAAACCGAAGGTGCTCCTTCATTGATTTGCCTAGAATCATGCGGTCAGCGTCGTAATGGCGAAACGCAAGTGGATTATGCGAGTCCTTTCCTTCAAATTTGATCTTACTAACGTTCTTAAAATATTCAGTCATCTGCTTACTGCCTAATTAGTTGTTGTGGAAATCTTTATCGTCAGTATTCAATATTTTAAACAACGTCATCAATTATGATTTTTAATACCAATTTTCATGTATTTGTCAAACGTGTGCTAGATCGCAAAAATTGAAACTAAATTGCGGGTAATCGTGGTTTTGTCCAGAAAACTAGCAGGAGGAATTCCAAAACAATGATCAAACAGTCACAAGCCAGCGATGTTGTTGAACCAAATGTGTGATGAAAAATGGACAGAGTGGAGGTGGTAATGCCGTTCACTTAAGGTGAGCGGCATTGTTTTTTCTAGGGTATCGGCATGGTTTTTTCTTCACTACTCTAGGGAAGGATCTTTCCCGTCTTGGCTCTAATATTAAACTCTCGCTTATTGAGTAAAAGTTCTGGAGTTGCCTAGGTATTGCTCCTGGTGACGAATATGGAAGGCCTACTAGTAAGCGCATAATATGGGCTAATGCACCGTTGAAGCTTAGTTGGTATGGCAGGTAATCTCCATTCAACGTGTGACACATTTGAACCATTTGATACCTGACCAAGTTATACGTTAGCAAGATCCCCCATAGCTCCTGCTTCACTAATTCTGGAAGTCGACTTCTTAGTGTAAGTCGGTTGCCAAGCATATATTGTTTTTGTTCTCTGTATCCGAGCTCAATTTCCCAGCGGTATCCATAAAGACCAACTATGTCTGACTTTGGGTAAAGCATCGGGTCGGTCATTGAGGTAAGAACATCATATGACTTGCCATTCTTGACCTTCGTGATTAGACGGACAACAACTTCTCGTTCTAGCGTTGGCCATTTCTTGCGAGCTTGCGGATTACTCTTCAGTTTAATGAGTTTATCTTGTCGACCAAGGGACTGAACGACTTCGTAATTTAATCCCTTTTTCATTGGGATGAGCCAATGTCGATTTACACCTTTAGCGCTCCACTCTTGAAGTAACCCAAGAGAGTAAAAGCCTTTATCGAAAAGGGTTAGACTGTTATCGGGAGTCGTTTCTATTAGTTGCTCGGCCAGCGTCATTTCATTCACGGTATAACAGCCGAAAGCGCTGCCTGTTATTAGATGACTGCTTAGTTCCATCTGGCACACCATACGTAGCTGAGGGTACTGTGTTTCTTTACCATCACGATTGGTAGGCTTTGCAAAAGCCTCGGCGTTATCATTAGTATCTTCTGTTCGCCACAAAACCCCATCAACACCAAGCAGTGTGAGTCCGTTCCAGTTGGGTAGTCTTGCATGCTCAAACCAATGCCTTTGCGTACACTTAAATAGGGCTTTAGCCGCGGATTCACCGAGATTTTTTCTACGCTGTGTCAATGCACTCGGGGCAACAAACGGTTTACCTGAACGGTCGACAATATCAAGCATATTGGCGATATCAGCCATAGATTTGTCGTTATAAATAGCCATTCCGACCAAAAGCCATGCCATCGATTCCAAAGTCAGTTTTCGCTTTCTAAGAGTGACTGTGTCTGTCAGCTCATAGGCATCTTTGATTAGCTCAATCGGTAGGAGGTCTGCGAGAGTTTCGACTTGATTCGGTTTGTAGTTATTTATGATATCGAGGGCTTGAGAAACGTGCATAAAAAAATCCGATAAACAGGGTCTATCGGATTTTTACACACTGGAGGGATCATTCAATTGATCTGCCGATTAATGTTTAACTGATCGGCATTAGAGTGGAGGTGGTGCTTGAAATATGCACATCGCATAGCTAGGGCTGTAGGTTATGACGCCCCTTACTAGCGATGTGAATGAGGTTTAATCGTTCTACTCTGCGTTACAGTTTGGACTATCTCGGTACTCTTTTGGAGTTTGTTCAAGGTTTTTCTTAAACACCGTGTACATATATTGCTGAGACGGATAACCACAAAGTTCGGCGATTTCAACGATAGGTAACTCAGTGTTCATTAGCAAACTGCATGCTCTGTTGAGCTTGGAATTATGAATTTCTTGGTGGATAGAATGCCCCCGTTCTGACTTAAACCTGGCTTCCATGTTGGAACGAGAGACACCTAAGTGGTCGAGTACCTGGTCGACTTTTATACCCCTACAGGCATTGTGACGAATAAAGTGCATAGCTTGAATTACATAGGGATCTTTCAGTGCATGGAAGTCAGTACTTTGGCGTTCAAATACTTTGGTTGGTGGTACCATTACGCGGGCGTGCTTCAAAACTTGGTTATCTTTATTGTCACTGTTTTGAGCTTCGAGTAAACGGTGTAGCATTTTTGCAGCACGGTAGCCCATTTGCTTAGTTCCTTGGCCAACTGAGCTTAGCGATACGCGAGTAAGGTGCCTTGCCAGTTCCTCGTTATCGATACCAATGACCGAAATCTTATCTGGCACCATTATATTTAGGTGTTGGCAAACTTGCAGGAGGTGTCTAGCGCGCGAGTCGGTAACGGCTATGATACCTGTGGGTGTCGGCAAGCGCTGAATCCAGTCAGCTAACCTATTCATGTCGTAGTTCCAAGTCTTGGAGTTTGTTTCGTTACCCCGATAGATAGCACCGCTATACCCCTCTGCTTTGACCACTTTTTCAAAGGCTCGTTCTCGCTCTTTTGCCCAACGGTTGTGGGAGTCATGTGGTTTTCCATAGAAAGCGAAATTCTCTAACCCTTTATCTCGCAGATGCTGATAGGCGAGTTCCACTAGAGCTTGGTTATCTGTGGCGACATAAGGAATGTTGGGGTAGTCTGCCTCGTTCTCATAAGAACCGCCAACACCAACAATCGGTATATCAGAATCTTTGAGAAGTTCGACGATTTTGGGGTTGTCAAAGTCAGCAATTATTCCATCACCTTGCCAATTTTTAAAGTCGTCAAGGTGCGTGGTGAACTCTTCCTCTAGAAAAATATCCCAGTCACATTGCGAGGCTTGCAGGTACTCTCCAATTCCTTCAATGACCTCTCGGTCAAATACCTTATTAGCATTAAATAACAGTGTAATTCGAAAATGTTTATCCATAGTGACCTGATTACTATTGTCTTGTTCTCTATTTCGATATGAATTCTATCAATCACCTATGACGCATGGTGTGATCTCAGACTCACTCGTTAAATCCGTGAACTCTGGTGTCAAAAAACATAATTGTCGCAGTATGTTATTAGCATGATACTGGCAAAAGGTTAAATGCGGCGAGCTTTGTGTAACAAACAGTGTCTCGTAGCATAGAGGAATATGAAGAGGTAGAGGAAGCAAAATGTATTTAGGTATCGACTTGGGGACTTCAGGCGTGAAGTCTATCGTGATGACGGAGCAAGGAGAAATCATTGCTACTTGTACTGTCTCTTTAGAGGTTTCCCGTCCTCAACCATTATGGTCAGAACAAGACCCTAACGCGTGGTGGCAAGCAACATGTGAATCTATTGCTGGTCTAAAAACCTCAGTAGATCTTAGTGAAGTTATCGCGATTGGTCTTTCTGGCCAGATGCACGGGGCAACGCTTCTTGATGCTGATGGGGATGTGTTACGACCTGCCATTCTTTGGAATGACGGACGCTGTGAGGCAGAGTGTAAAGAGCTTGAGGCTGCAGTCCCTAACTCACGTGATATTACCGGTAATATAATGATGCCCGGTTTTACAGCACCTAAATTGAAGTGGGTCGCAAATCATGAGCCAGATCTGTTTGATAAAGTAGATAAAGTTCTATTACCAAAGGACTATTTACGATTTAAAATGACGGGTGATTTTGCCTCTGATATGTCCGATTCTGCAGGCACATGTTGGCTAGATGTCGAGAAACGAAGCTGGAGTGAAGAGTTACTTGCTGCCACGGGATTGTCAGTTTCGCATATGCCTAAGCTATACGAAGGAAGTGACGTAACAGGGATCTTAACGCCAGAAGTCGCCCATGCTTGGGAGATGCCACAGGTTGCGGTAATTGCTGGGGGAGGGGATAACGCTGCAGGTGCTGTTGGTGTGGGTATCACGCAGCCAGGTCAAGCGATGTTATCGCTTGGGACATCCGGTGTGTATTTCGCTGTCAGTGATGGTTTTGTTTCAAATCCAGAGCTTGCTCTGCACAGCTTCTGTCATGCAGTGCCACAAACTTGGCATACTATGTCAGTTATCTTGAGTGCGGCATCATGCCTAAGTTGGGTAGCGGAATTGACTGGGTTTGAAGATGTTGGCGACATGATTGCTGAAGTTGAGGAGAGGGCGGATAAAACCTCACAAGTCATTTTCCTGCCATACCTTTCTGGCGAGCGGACCCCGCACAACAATCCGAATGCAAAAGGTGTTTTCTTTGGTATGACACATACCACGACCAAGCTTGAGTTGGCTTTGGCGGTATTAGAAGGGGTTGGTTTTGCATTCGCAGATGGTTTCGACGCGTTGCATGTTACTAAAAATGTGCCTGATGAGGTATCGCTTATTGGGGGGGGCGCACGCAGTGAGTATTGGCGTCAAATGCTGGCCGACATCGTAGAAATGCCACTCGTGTATAGGAAAGGTGGTGAAGTGGGGCCTGCACTAGGAGCAGCAAGGTTAGCCGTTTTGGGTACCAAAGAGGGCGTAACACTTTCAGATGTATGTCCGGTTCCAGAGTTGGTACAAAGACATACACCGAATCTTGATAAATCGGCTTATTATCAGCATAAGCGTGATACTTATCGAACGTTGTATAGGCAACTAAAAGATATTTATTAACTAATGTTGTGGATAGTGAGACAAACTACAGAGACTCACTATCCTTAATTAGTTGAATTTTTTAGGCTTGTGTTCTGTAGTTAGTTATAAACTTTTTCCGTGGTTGAAAAAGTCAGCAACATTTCGAGTTGCTTCTTAGGTTGGGTTTTATTGGCTAAGCACAGTGAAACTAAGGAGCATTTCACCTTTCTTTCTCGTGAAATATTCTGTTTGAATACCGATGAATTTGTTAGACATACTTGCTCCTCTAGCGCTCAGTGGTAGTACCACTAGTTAAAAACAACTTATATAGCAAAGGGCTACTGATTAACATTACGAATGGTATTTAGGGATATAATAAGTGTTTTCAAATAAATATATTTTAATAAGTCACATTGATATAGATCAATAATTGCCGTTCTTGTCATTTTATTACTTGTTTTTTCTGAAGTAATTGTGAGTGCTTGGACAATTATTATATGTTGTAATTGAATTATCAAAATTCATCATTGTCTGAATGTCAATAAAAAATACATTATTAACTAAATGGTATCTTGGCTTTACATAACTTTTAAGCAGAAAGTGCATCGTGTGAGTCACGCATAGTAAATGTGAAACTAAGAAAGTAAAAAAGATTCTGAAAATTTCCCGATAACTTAATAAAGAGGTTCTGATGAAAAGCTTGAGTATACGAGAACGGATCGCCTATGGCGCTGGAGATGCAGGTTGCGCATTTGTTTGGCAAACTGTAATGTTGTTTCTAGCCTACTTTTACACTGATGTCTTTGGTTTGTCACCGGCGCATATGGGAACAATGTTTCTTCTAGTAAGAATCTTAGATGCGATTACTGACCCATTAATAGGAGCGCTAGCAGATAGGACCAAGTCCAAGCACGGTAAGTATCGACCATATATGCTGTGGGTATCCGTTCCATTTGCGATTTCATGCATACTTGTATTTTATACTCCTGAACTTGAGGGAACAGCAAAAATCGTGTACGCGTATGCTTCCTACATATTCCTGACCTTGATGTACACCGCGATCAATGTTCCTTACTGTGCGATGGCAAATACATTATCTAATGATTCTAATGAACGAACAAAATTACAATCCTACCGATTTACAATGACGTCAATCGCTGGCTTAGTCATTGTTTTATTGGCGATGAAACTTGTTGAAATTATAGGTGGTGGTAATCAACAACTTGGTTATATCGGGGCAATATCAGTGATGTCTAGCCTTTCTGTATTGCTATTTCTATTCTGTTACTTCAATGTTAAAGAGAGGTGCATTCCCGAACAAATAAGTAAGGGTAATCTTAAAGATGATCTTAAGAGCCTATCTAAAAATCCCGCGTGGCGAGTTCTTTTTTTCCAAAACATTGTGATGTTGGTTGGTTTTGTATTAAAAGACGCGGTTATCATCTATTACGTAGTCAGTATTTTACAAAGGCCAGAGCTTGTAACTATATTCATGGTGTTAGGTAAACTAGCTGGCGTCATGGGTGCCATGTTAGCTGTTCCTATGTTCGGTAAATTTGACAAAGTAACAGCATACAAGTTAATAAATTATATAATGGGAATGTTCTGTATATTAATTTACTTTGTGCCTAGTACCCAAGTTACATTAATTTTTGCTCTAGTGATAATTGTAAACTTCTTGAAGATGGCGGCGAGTCCGTTCTTATGGAGTATGATGTCTGATGTGGTCGACTACGAGAAGTATCTTTCTGGGAAATCGGTTGGGGGAGTCGTATTTTCAACAAATTTATTCGCAATAAAAATGGGTGTGGCCTTAGGTGGAGCGCTATTGGGCTGGCTGCTTGCTTTCGGAGGATACGTAGGCGGAGCGGAAGTACAAAGTGACAGTGCTTTAAATATGATTAACGCACTGTTTACTCTAATTCCAGGTGGTATTTTCATCTTTGTGGCCTTCCTGGTTAACTTTTATCCATTGGAACAAAACAAGGTAGATGAGGTAAAAGAGGGTTTAGAAGCTCAGAACTAACCCTAACCAAGGTTGATGAAAGTTAGGAATAAAACCGATATTCCTGACTTTCGCTTCACCGCTAAAAGTTGAGCTATGTATATAATATATACTAGCTCTCTGTCATACCAAATCCTCTATACCCAATCAACTTGAAGATGCAGGCTTGAACACCTGAAAATTATCATTGATTCGAGACGTCAGCGAGCCTGCAATCTCTGGAAGAGTCACCGTAAAGAATTGGGTAATGGCTTCCTTGAAATCCCGTTTACTTTTGAAGTAAACGTTATTCCTTGACTTCTCGTTCATAACCTTCCAAAGCCGCTCTATTGGGTTAAGATTCGGGCTGTAAGGTGGGAGATAATGCAGTTCAATATTAAGGACAAATGCCGCATCTCTGACTAAATCACTGCGGTGATATCCAGCTCCATCTAAGATGACATGGAGCTTGTGATTTAGCGGGTAGCTCTCTCTGAGTTTGCAGAAAAATCGAACCATGTTTTCACTGTTAATGCTGTCGTATTCGCTAACAATGGTCGCTCCAATATCTGATAGGTTCAGAGCACCAACAATGTTCAATCGGCTACGATTACCTGTTGTGTCCAGAACTTTACTTTGACCTGTACGTATCCAACCATGGGAGAGTTTGGTTGACAGTGTGGGGTGAACGGCATCGATAAACACTATCGATTCATCCTCGCCACAGCTTGCTTTCAGTGCTTCATAAGCCTCTATGAACGCTTGCTGTTTTTCCTCATCGAACTTATGTGGAACGCCTTTCGGCTGCTTGTAGCTGAAACCATTGTGATGAAGCCATTTGTTCATGCCAGGAACACTATAGTGAATCTGAAACCTTTCAAACACGTACGCAATAATCTCGGACGAATGGTGGTATGTATTTTCAGTTAGATGCTGAACCAACTCTTGGGTTTGCCGAGCCGATAGATAGCTTTGTGAACCGCCATTTTCAGGCTTGAGCTTGTTCGACTCTAGGTAATCTTTGATATGTTGTCGAACAGTGGATTCATGAATAAGAAGTGCGTCTGCAATTTCTTCGGGGCACCAACCATTACTCGCATGAATAACCGCTTTTATACGGTCACGAACTCGTCCGTCACGCGTTGTGCTGTGCTGGATTTTTTAGTTCCTGCTTTTGTTCATTGGTCAGAGTAATTTTCATAGTTGCTAGCATGATCCTCTATTCAGGAAAAATCAAGCGTCTTCAATGATCACGGGTATAAGCGTATTCAGCGTTTTAGCCTTGGCGCAACGATCGTTAAACTGAGTATTTTAATTACTGAGACTAAGTTTACTACCCAATAACTACTGTAGCAGATTCGGAAATATCTCAGCATCGGTTTCGCGGATAAACTCTTCTCAACTACAATCATTTCGTGAGCACTTGTATCGATTTTTATGTTCAGATCATGCCAGACCGTGTGATTGCCTCAGTCCCTGTTTCTTGACTTTCCACTCACTTTTACAAGACTCAATAAAGAGATCTAAATTCCCGTGGTGTTTTCTTCATTACTTGTTTGAATTTTGTCGAAAAATAATTGCTGTCTGAATATCCGACATCGAATGCTATCTTTGTGATACTTGATTCACCGTTTAGTAATAACTGCATCGCGTGCTGAGCTCGAACAAAATGTAGATAATGATTAAAGCTCATTCCCGTCGCCCGTTTGAACTCTCTAGTTAGTGTTCTTACAGGAACTTTAGCACGCTCTGCAATCCGTTCAATATCCAACGTTGCCTTGTAGTTTTTGTTTAAGTACATAATAGTCTGCGTGACTTTATCGCTTAGAGAGAGCGAACTAGTATCAACTATACGGCCTCGCCATAGCTCTACAACCAGCTGCTGAAACAACAACTCTGTCATCGCCGCTGATGCAAGTGTGTTTAAATGGGATTCAATATTGAGGTGCTCGATAATCTTGTGAACCCGGTGTGCAGCCTCATCTTCGATAAACCAATCTACACTACCATGTAATGTGCACGGTAAAAACTGCGTTAAAGAAAAAGAAGGTTCCAACTTGTCACGGATAAATAGGACATTGCTTAGAAATAAATCGTTAACGTTTTCAAATAGGTGACGGTCTTGTTGTGCTACGAAACAAACGTAATTTTTACTTAAACACATAGGAACGTCATTTACAACATGAAGGCCATTACCTTTGGAGACAATAATGATTTCTTCAAATGAATGATAATGCTCCGGAAAATCCTCTTGAGGAGTGCGTAATTCAGTAGTGATAAAACTATTTGAACTGTGAAAAAAATCGTTAGGTTTGAGGTGTATCATGGAAGATTTCCCACTGTCTAAGTTGTGTATATGACAAATCAGTAATTTTTAATCCTGATTAATGCTAGTAATAAAATCGCAATATGGACGTAAAAAATAATCACTAATGTTGTGGTTTTGTGAATCTAGTTGCACTATGTAAAGAGATGTAATGTTTTGCTTTGGTGTAGTTGCGTTTTCGAGTAAATGGGTCACGTACGTTACTTATTACGAACATAGCATCGAGAAGTACTTAGCTCAATGAAGTTCTGCGATAACATGAACTGTTAAGTATTTGTGAGTTCCAGGTGGCTTTCTTTGAGTTTTAGTAGGGCTATTTCTTTGATCCTGCAAATATTCAAAGGTTTAAAGGCCGTAAAGCACATAACATCCCCAGTGAATTTAACATGTTTTTTACAGGTTTGGATGTGAATTGAACACTCTCAGTGTTTGGTTCGCGTGCGCTTACTACTACGTGTGTGGCAATGGTCCGACGAGGGAACTAACTGCAAACAAGGAGAACATCCGATGCAAACTAATCTACATTACAATAATTACATTAATGGCTGTTTTACAGAGACTAACGAACGTATTGAAGTCTATAGTCCGGCGACAGAAGCATTGATTTCTACAGTGCCAGATTCAGATGAGGCGGAAGTAGATAAAGCACTAGAGGCGGCGACAAAAGCGAAACGTAATTGGGCAAGTACTCCGGCGATAGAGAGGGCAAAGCACTTGCGGGCTATTGCCCAAAAAGTTCGTGAAAACTCAGACTACTTGGCTAGAGTGATTAGTGAAGAACAAGGTAAAACACTTGATTTAGCAAAAGTTGAAGTTGGATTTACCGCTGACTACATCGATTATATGTCTGAATGGGCCAGACGTATTGAAGGTGAAATCATTACTAGTGATAGGCGCGGTGAAAACATCTTTCTGTTTAGAAAGCCGATTGGTGTTGTTGCGGGTATACTCCCATGGAACTTTCCGTTTTTTTTGATTGCTCGTAAAATGGCTCCAGCCCTTGTAACTGGCAACACGATTGTTATCAAACCGAGTGAAGAAACTCCGAATAATTGTTTTGAATTTGCCAAGTTGGTTGCTCAAACAGATCTTCCTGATGGTGTATTTAACGTTGTCTCAGGTCGTGGCAATGTGGGTGGCCAGTTATCGAGCAGCAGTGAAGTCGACATGATTAGCTTTACAGGCAGCGTTAAAACCGGCGAAAACATTATGGCGGCAGCTGCACCTCACATTACCAAACTGAACTTGGAGCTTGGCGGTAAGGCACCAGCCATTGTACTCGATGATGCGGATATTAGCTTGGCGGTAAAAGCCATTAGAGATTCTCGTATCATCAACTCAGGTCAAGTCTGTAATTGTGCTGAGCGAGTATATGTTCAACGAGGTATCGCTGAGGAATTTATTGCGCATATCACTCGAGAGATGGAAGCAACTCGCTTTGGCGACCCTTTATTGGACAATGATATAGAAATGGGCCCACTCATTAACAGCCAAGGGTTACAAAAAGTTCAAGATTCAGTCAACACAGCGCTGGCGCAAGGGGCGAAGTTAGAGTGTGGAGGCTCCCGCGCCGATACTGGTAAAGGTCATTACTTTTTGCCTACGGTATTGAGTGGTTGTGACATGTCAATGGATATTATGAAATATGAAACTTTTGGTCCTGTGTTGCCAATTCAAATCGTAGATTCGCTGGATGAGGCAATTAGTTACGCAAATGATTGTGAATATGGCTTAACCTCATCGATCTACACTAAGGATCTGACGAAAGCTCTTCATGCTGTAAATATGCTGGAGTTTGGTGAAACATACATTAACCGTGAAAACTTCGAAGCGATGCAAGGCTTCCATGCTGGCGTCAGAAAATCGGGTATTGGTGGCGCAGATGGGAAACATGGTCTTTATGAGTATCTAAGTACCCAGGTAGTTTATATGCAATCTTAACTTTTTCTGTTGAGCGCTACAGATCAAACTACTCACTAAGTTCAGAAACGGCTATATCTCATCAACTATATTAGCGATATAGCCATTTTAGGGTCTTGATACAGATTTTTGCGACAAAACTACTATCGAGCTCTTAGATTTCGTTGGTCAGACACCAATTCAAAATACTTATCTTGAATGAACTTTGTATCTCTCCACCAAGATACCAAGCTTGGTCGAAAGTAAAAGTACATCATATCTTGAATGAAGACACTTCAACCTAACCTACCAATTTCAGGGTTATTATTATTTCTAACTATCTGATAAGTATAATATATGCTCTATGTGCATTCTTTTATATTAAATAAATGCACTTTACACATTTACTGTTGAGATTATGATAGCCAGCATCAATAGGCAGTTGAACTAACTGACTTACAAAATAGCGAACTCTTAAAATAATGAGGTGGGCATATGGCTAATCTAACATCTGAAATGCAACAAGCGTGGCGTGGTTTTCAAGCTGGAGAGTGGCAAACTTCCGTTAATACTCGTGATTTTATCCAAAAGAACTATACCCCATATGAAGGAGATGAATCATTCCTAGCAGATGTCAGTGAGTCTACTGCTCAGCTGTGGCAAAGCGTGCTTGAGGGGATTAAGGAAGAGAGTCGTACTCACGCTCCAGTGGATTTTGATACGGATGTTGTTTCAACCATCACTTCCCATGATGCCGGTTATATTGATAAAGGGTTAGAAAAAATCGTTGGCCTGCAAACCGACAAACCACTTAAACGTGGCATCATTGCCAATGGCGGTATTCGTATGGTTAAAACGTCATGTGAAGTGTACGGCCGCGAGCTCAACCCAGAGATTGAAAAAACATTTACAGAATACCGTAAAACCCACAATCAAGCGACGTTCGACCTTTATACCGATGAAATTAAAGCGTGTCGCCGCTCAGGCATTATCACAGGCTTGCCAGATGCGTACGGTCGTGGTCGTATCATTGGTGACTACCGTCGTCTTGCACTTTATGGTATTGATTTTTTAAAAGCCGAAAAGCAAAAGCAGTTTAAGTCGACTCAACCTATGCTTGAGCAAGGCAAAGATCTTGATAAAACCTTCCGTTTACGTGAAGAGTTGACCGACCAAATCCGTGCGCTAGAAGACATTCGCAAAATGGGTTTGAAATACGGTATTGATATGTCATCACCAGCACGCAGTGCGCAAGAGGCAATTCAATTCACATACTTTGGTTACCTTGCGGCGGTGAAATCACAAAACGGAGCGGCGATGTCCCTTGGTCGTACTTCGACTTTCCTCGATGTCTACATTGAACGCGATCTTGAGCTAGGGCTAATTAATGAAAAGCAAGCGCAAGAGTTGATTGACCACTTCATCATGAAGTTACGCATGGTACGCTTCCTTCGCACTCCTGAATATGACTCACTGTTCTCTGGTGACCCAATCTGGGCAACTGAAGCGATGGCGGGTATGGGTGTTGATGGTCGAACATTGGTATCCAAAACTACATTCCGCTATTTGCATACCTTACATACTATGGGAGCCGCTCCAGAGCCAAACATGACGATTCTTTGGTCTGAGCAGTTGCCACAAGCGTTTAAAGAGTATGCGGCAAAAGTTTCTATCGAAACGTCTTCAGTGCAATACGAAAATGACGATTTGATGCGCCCTGACTTTGACAACGATGACTATGCAATTGCTTGTTGTGTAAGTCCACAAGTCGTGGGTAAACACATGCAGTTCTTCGGTGCACGTGCCAACCTAGCCAAAGCCTTGCTGTACACCATTAATGGTGGCGTGGATGAAAAATCGCATGCGCAAGTTGCCCCTAATTTTGGTCGTTTTGATGGCGAAGTGCTCGACTATGATAGTCTTATGCCGCGCTTTGATGAAATGCTTGAGTGGCTCGCAACTCAATATGTGACAGCACTTAACGTGATCCACTACTCACACGATCGCTACAGCTACGAAGCCTCATTGATGGCATTGATGGACAGAGATGTTCACCGCACTATGGCTTGTGGTATCGCTGGTCTATCGGTAGTCGCAGACTCATTGGCAGCGATCAAATACGCAACCGTGAAACCAGTGCGCAACGAAGAAGGTATCGCCATCGATTTCGATATTGAAGGTGAGTATCCAAAATTTGGAAACAATGACGCGCGTGTTGATGACATTGCTTGCGATTTGGTAGAACGTTTCATGAAGAAAATCCAGCAGAAACACACATACCGTGATTCAGAGCCTACTCAATCCATTTTGACTATTACTTCAAACGTGGTTTACGGCAAAAAAACGGGTAATACGCCTGATGGCCGACGCGCGGGTATGCCATTTGGACCCGGAGCTAACCCTATGCATGGTCGCGATGAGAAAGGCGCTGTAGCTTCATTAGCATCGGTCGCGAAACTACCGTTTGCGTATGCGAAAGATGGTATCTCATACACCTTCTCGATTGTTCCAAATGCACTGGGTAAGGATGAACTGAGTCAAAAGGCGAATTTGGCGGCTTTGATGGATGGTTACTTCCACCATGAAGAGCAACAAGGTGTCAATACTGTTGAAGGCGGTCAACACTTAAACGTTAATGTACTAAACCGTGAAATGTTGTTGGATGCGGTGGAAAATCCTGAGTTATATCCTCAGCTTACTATTCGAGTGTCAGGTTATGCGGTACGGTTTAATTCACTGACGCGTGAACAGCAGCAAGATGTGATTAGTCGTACGTTTACAGAAAAAATGTAATAACACTTGCGACCCCGATACCACGGCCTTTGGCCGTGGTAATTGTTTTTTCTCTGTACCAGGTCTTTGATATGGGGAGTTCTGGCTCCGACTATTGGAGGTGACCTACGACATATATTGACCACCATTAACGTGTAGGATCTGTCCAGTGACGTAGCCTGACATAAGATGAGAAGCTAGGTAGCCAAATGTTGGGGCCATTTCTTCTGATGTTCCTAGTCGGCCCATCGGTATGCCTCTACTCATCCTAGCTTTGTCTTCGTCGTCTTTGTCTGCGTGAAATGCGGTATCAACCGTACCTGGAGCAACAACATTGAATCTAATGTTTTCCGCGGCATGTCTTTTTGCCCAAGAGCGGTTTATGGTATGTAACCAAGCCTTAGAGGCAGCATACAGAGATGCGCCAGGCCCACCGCCTGAATAAGCTGCAATGGAGCCAACACTGATGACGGAAGCTGACCAGTCCTTCTGTGATGCAGAGCTTTTTAGGTAAGGTAAGCATAGTTTTACCATCGTTAGTGCAGAGCGCATATTCAAATAAGCCACATCGTCAAAGAACTCAGCGTCAATTTCTTCGGTCTGTTTTCGATCTACGAGACCGCCAACATTATTGATGAGCACGTCAATGCTTCCGCGCTCTCGAACAAAATTCTCCACAAACGCCTCACACGCTTTATCATCACAGAAATCAACTTGATAAAAGCTCGCCGAGCCACCTAGTTCAGTAATACGCTCGATAGTCACAGCAATATCTTCGTGCTTTCGGTACGACGTTAGTGAAACATGAGCCCCGCAAGAGGCTAAGAACTTAGCGGTCGCCAATCCAATACCGCTGGTTGAACCAGTAATCAAGATGTTTTTATTTTTTAGGTCGTTCATCAGTCTCTCATCTCCATACTATGTGTCTAACGAACAAGTATATTGGAAATTATGAATCATATAAATCAAAACATCGTTTTAATTTTATTGTTGATTGATTCGATTCAATGAAAGAATGTGACATGCCTTATTTAAAAATGTAGATCTGACTCTTTGTTACGCAGGGTGAGATCGTGAACATTTTTCAATCAAAATCACGATCGATTTGACGATCACATTTAGCTGTGATCATATACTCCCTTTTTTTAGGGAGAGCATCATGCACATTGACCACTTCAAAGAACATTTTCAAACGATTATCGACCAACGGCAAAGTGCAAAGGTCACATATTGCTTGTTTGATGTCCTTTTTGGGTCGCTATGTGCGGTAATTGCAGGCGCGAAAGGCTGGTTTGATATTCGTGAATACATTCTCGGTCATCATGATTGGTTTAAGCGTAATGACCTGTTTTTGAATGGCATTCCTGCGGATGACACGATTGCTCGTATCATCTCTACCATTGAACCTGAGCAGTTTCATGAGTGCTTCGTTAACTGGATGTCATCAATACATACTCTTACAGAAGGTCAAGTGATTGCGATTGATGGTAAAACACTTCGCGGTTCATATAATCGTGAAGACAGGGCGAGTACGATTCATATGGTCAGCGCTTATGCGTCGTCAAACAAGCTCGTAATGGGACAGCTAAAAACTGAACAAAAAAGCAATGAAATTACCGCGATACCTGAACTTATAAGGATGCTCGATATCAAGGGCGCTCTAGTAACTATTGATGCTATGGCCTGTCAAACCAAGATTGCTAAAGCCATTGTAGAACAAGGTGGAGACTACTTGCTTGCCGTAAAGAGCAACCAAGGAAAACTCCGACAAGCAATCGAAAAAGCATTCTCTTCCCAGCGAGTTAATATGGCTGATGACATCTCTCTTGAGCAGGGACACGGCCGCATAGAATCTCGCCAATGCTATGTTTATGACAGTACAAAGCTTGACGGTAACTTCTCTCGCTGGAAAGGCTTGAAGAGCATTGTAATGGTTGAAAATTTTCGCCTTGTGAAAGGTAAACCTGTCGACCTAGAGTACCGTTATTACATCAGCTCCAAAGAGCTTAGTGCAGAGCAAGCAGCTATGGCTGTCAGAGAACATTGGGGCATAGAGTCAATGCACTGGGTGCTTGATGTCACCATGAATGAAGATGCGTGCCAGATATACAAAGCTCACGGTGCAGAGAACCTATCATGCCTACGTCATATGAGCTTGAACATGCTCCAAGAAGAGCCAACCAAGCTAAGCATCGTAGGGAAGCAAAAGCGATGTATGATGAATACGTCCATGCTAGAGGCTGTATTAAGTGCTGGTTTTAGTCAAGTGGCGAAAAACTAGACACTCATGCGATCGCCCTGATATGACCTCCAGGTTTCAAGTCTAAGCATATAGTTAATAGAATTTGCAAACCTTTAAAATATTCTTACCTTAATCTTCATAGATGTAGTAGTTCAAAAGTCTATGTATAAGCTTCACATCTTTAATTTGTGGGTTGTTATTCAAAGGATGTTAGTTGTTAGTATACCTGTGATTATGGTTCCAAAATTTATCTTTAAATAAAATCCATATTGTTAACTTGAACTGGAATTATTAAAAGTTATCCTTATTAAATGCGCATTTTTGTTGTGCGGGAATGACTAATATTTTGAGGTTGAGTGGTTATCTGATAGAAGTTACTAGTGAACATGAGGATGGTTTTATAATAATAATTTTCATGTTAGTAGTGATTTATTTTGAGTGTTAATAAATATAATCTGAATGTTTATAGTGTAAAAGTTAAACTTTAACGTGGATCAAATAAATGAAAAGATACTTTATAATAGTTTCATTATTCCTTACTCAGTTATGTTGGACTAATGTAGTGCAAGCTGCGGATATGACTTCTTTAGTTAACCCTCCGGAAGGGCGGCTTGCTATTGTCATTGACGGAAACTCTCCGGATCCTGATGATGTTGGCGCGACTAGCGTCATGCTTGGGATTCTAAAGGGCGCTGGCCTTACAGATCGGTTGGTCCACTACTCTCATTCTTGTGATCTCAATCCTTTTAGAAACCCCGGGCTTCAGAAAATTGATAAGATAAACGAAATGAGACGTCAAAAGATCCTCCAGTATGTGGCAGATGAGGGCTTGAGTCACTTTGGACCCTTTGAGAACCTGAGAGCCGATTACAATTGCCGTCAAGATCAGAAAGGGGCAACACAGGACCTTGTGGATGCGATAAATAGTTCTAGCAAGTCAGACCCATTATGGATTATTGAAGCGGGAGAGCCAGATCTTATTGGCTATGCGCTTGAAGCGGCGGATAGTAAAGCGATAGATTTCGTTCACGTGGTCTCACATCATCCAGCGAATGACAACAGCGGTGACTTTTTCACCTGGCAGCAAATTTTGGATTTCGGGATAACTGAACATCAGATCGGTGATCAAAACGTAGAACTTCAAACGCCGACCGATAAGTGGGACTGGGCAAAAGATCACGAAAACAGGGGGATTGCGTTTATTTGGAGAATGCTGGCATACGCTGAACATGACGGTGTTGTCGATTTTCAAGAGAATAAGTTTGATTGCTCCGATGCTGGCATGGTTTATTGGTGGATTACTGGCGCTGATAATGGTGGTAATAAGCTTTCGATGCCAGAAGATATGAAAGAAATGTTGTTAATGAACTAATGTTACGCATTTAACCTTGACTAATAGCTGTGTCTTTATTGTTAGCTGTTAGTCAAGGTATGTATTAATTGGAAACATCTCGTCGAGATTTATTCAGCTACTTTAGCTTAATCTGTTGCTAACAGTTTAAGTTCTGCCGGAAATTCCTTGGGTTGATATCATGGTTCTGTTTAAACTTAGTGGAGAAATAGTTACTATCTGTATAACCAACTTCAAATGCGACTTCGGTGATATGCTTTGATGTGAAAGCTAGTAACTCCGCGGCTTTTGTTGTCCTGACATAATGTAAGTGTTTGTTAAACCCGCGCCCGGTGACTTTCTTCAGCTCTGATGTTAGCGTTCTACTCGGTAATCCAACCATATATGCTGTTTCATCAAGCTCTATATGGTTACGAAAATTGCGATTTATATACTCGATTGCGAGGCTAACTTTGTCTTCTTTGATGATCGCTGCGTTATTTGTCACCCTGCCTCGAAACAGTTCAACGACTAACTGCTGAAACAACAAGTTACTCAAGAGTCTAGAATCTTGACACCGTTTACTAGACTCTGTGCGTAGTTGCGCAATAATGCCGGTCACTTGTTGCGCTGTGGACGCATTGATCAACCAGCTTTTATTGCGAGACTTTGCCGATGGAATGCGTGTTCGCACCATTTGGGAGAGCGATAACTTTCCATCTTCGAACAGTACATTGCAAAGCTTGAGGTCCACTGGTTTTTCTATGGCGTGATAATCAAATTTGGACACGTAGAAGATCTGGTTCCGGACCAATTGGTGGGGAACGTCGTTGACGAGGTGAGTTCCATAGCCATCAAGCACAATGATCAGTTCATTAAATGTATGACAGTGTTCTGGAAATGGATGTTGTGGGTCTCTGAATGCAGTAGCTACTGCGCAGCAGTCGCTGTGGAAAAACTCGTTGGTGTCAAGTGTAAGCATATAGTGCACTCTCTTTTGTTTGTATTTCACGGCGCGAAGTGCGGTTTTTGCAAAGCCTTTTCCTTGTGTCAGTCGCCAAATTTTATGAAGGATGGCAAATGAAGATCAGTGATAAAGAAAACAAGGCTACTTTATTCAAGCAGCCTTGAAGATGAGCTAACAAGCGTTTATTACTTCTAATCCTTCGCGAGCCATCATTAGTTCTTCGTTCGTGTTGACGACGGCCAATATGACCCTTGAATCATCGCCATTAAAACGTGGTTCATTATTCTGATTTCGCGCTTCATCAATCGTAATGCCAATGCCCTCAAGCCCTGCACACACTTTCTGCCTGATCAGTCGAGAGTTTTCACCTATGCCGCCCGTAAAAAGGATAGCGTCACAACCATCCATTTGTAGCCAGTAGGCACCGATAAAATGACGAATACGTTCGCAGAAGATATCGAGGGCTAGTGTAGCTTTGCTGCTGCCTTCTTTGGCTGCGTTCTCTATCGCTCTGCAATCGTTCGAAATTTGAGAGACACCCAGTAAGCCAGACTCTTTGGTTAGAATGTCTTCAACTTCCTGGAGGGTTTTGTCGTGCTTGGCTGCAATGAAACTTGGAATTGCAGGGTCAATGTCTCCACAACGTGTCCCCATCATTAAGCCTGCCAGCGGTGTAAAGCCCATTGACGTGTTCACCGATTTTCCATCTTTGATTGCACAGATACTTGAACCACTACCCAGATGGCAGCAAATAATCTTAGTGTTGACTTCACTCGATCCAACACTCTTCAAGTAAGACTGGTAGACAAATTTATGGCTTGTGCCATGAAATCCATACCTTCGGATGCTGTCATTCTCGTAGAATTGGTAAGGAATAGGGTACACATAATGCTCAGGCGCAATCGACTGATGAAACGCTGTATCAAATACGGCGACTTGGTAGACGTTACTTAAGGCGTTTTTCGCTGCTTTAATAAACGCCACATTCGTAGGATTGTGAAGTGGGGCTAAAACAGTATTGTCCTCAATCGCTTTTAGAACGTTATCATCAATCAGTGTTGACTGCTGAAAGTGTTCACCACCATGAGCGACTCGGTGTGAGACACCAGCAAGGTTACCAAGATCATCGGTGTACTGGTCGAGTTTAGAGATAATTAGGTCGAAAATCTCCCCTGGAGACTTTTGCTTTATGTTACTTAAAACGAGTTTATCTGTGGACGTCTTTAGTTCGAAGCTTGCATCTGGTTTGCCTAGCTTATCGACCATGCCCTTCGCTAAGCAGGTTTCGTTTTGCATGTTAAAAAGCTGGAACTTTACCGTAGAGCTTCCAGCATTAATTGCCAACATCGTATTTTTCATTGTTATGAATTCCATTTAAGGTATGAGCGAAGCTCATCAATTCCCTTGTTTTGTTTTGATGACGTGACAAAAACCGATTTTGCACCGGCAGAAACTAGATAGTCTCGGTGTTGGTTTAAGTCGCCGTCGTTTACGAGATCAGTTTTAGTCACGATCCCAATGACTTCCTTGTTGAACGCGGAGGCGAAGTTGGGTGCGAAGTGATGGTCGCTGCGACTCGCATCAAGTACAAACGCAACAACGTCAGACTCTGTCGCGGTATTGATCAATGCGGAGTACAAACGTCGGTTTTCTAGGTATTCGCCTGGCGTATCGATAACGTTTTGGTAAAATTCGATAGACTGGGTCTTATCGTAGGAGAGGTCATCCCCACCTAAAGACTGCATTAGGGACGTCTTTCCGCATCCAGATATCCCAACAAACATAACCCTATTAGTACCACTCAAGTTCGCGTAACCTCGCAATTAGTAAAGTTAAGTAACTGACCTAACGTGTAGTTGACTTGTTTAAGGGCATATTCAACGGATGATACGTCTCCGGTAATAACCACTGAGCCTGTGAAACGGTCGACAAACTCAAGTTCTATTGCTCCCGATTTTGTCGCTACGTCACCTGCGATGATAGCCGCCTCACTGGGCGTGATCGTGAGGACGCCAATGGCGTTAGTCTGTTTGTCTATGCCCATTTTTTTATAGAGCGACTTGTTGGGGTTAGCAATGAGATGAGCTAGAGTTATCTGCTTCCCAGGAACATACTCTTGAACTACTCGTTCTTTGGTTTCCGCTGTCATTATGTTTCCTCAATAACTGCATGCCTTACAGCAAGTGCTGCCAAAGTCCTTGAGCGGGTTTAGCGATGCTAGACGATTGAACAAGTAACCCTTTTTCACCTGCATGGTTTGATGCTTCGGTGACTGCAGTCTTCACATCGGTTATATCCCCATTGATGACCATGTAACATTTACCACCAATACCAAAAGCCATGTGGATGCGAACGAGTTCAATATTGGCACTCTTTACTGCTGCATCGGCGGCACTAATGCACGCTGCGACACTGTAAGTTTCGACAACACCGATAGCTTTCCGGTCATTTACCTCTGCCACACCACTTAGAGCAGGCAATACGGATGAATGAACGTTCGCAATAACAAAACTGTCCACTAATAAGTGGTCAGCCTGATGCTTTCCGTTAGCGATCGCTTGTTGTACAGCGCCGATTTCCCCACCTACAAGCGCAATATACTTACCTGGGCAGATGGTTTTAGAAACCAATAACTCAACATTTGCGCTAGTCAACATGGTGTCTGTCGCCTCAATACCGATAGCGATACTGCTAACCTCGATTAGTCCAATAGCGTGGTGCATAGAATCTCCTTGCGTGTTCAGCCAATAGGCTTTAGTTAACGACGAACTGTAATATGAGTGGCTGATACACTCTCTACTGTGCCAGTAATACTGCTATGAATTGCAACGCTTAAGGCATCGGGTGCAGGGGCTGCGATACATTGTCCTTCTGAAACTAAGTCCCCGACTTTTGAAATCGGAATAGCCGGAGCCCCAATATGCTGCTGTAATGGGATAGTGACTTTCGAAGGGTACCAATCCAATCGCTTGAATGGTGCTGCGTGATTAAATCTTTCTAAACCCAGTCGTGTTACCAGTCTTTTAATAGGCACAAATCGATGATTGATAATAGGATCGACTGGACGAAGTTCTCCGCTGTAACGGATTCCTTTTTCTCGATACTGCTTCTTTAGCTCTCTATTCACACGCATTGGGGAGATGTCCACTGGACAAGCGTAAGCTTCACATACACCACATTCCGAGCATGTGAGCGCTGAGGTAAGGATTGATGGTTGACTAACATTTTGATAGCAAACCGCTTTGACTATTTCACTCGGTGACAGCTCATGGCCAATTAAATGGCGTGGGCACAGCTCTGTGCACATCTTGCACTGTTCACACACATTTCGAGCCATATTGAGTATTGAGCTCAATGAAGTGTTCTGGCGTCGGATCAATATGTGATCGTGTGGTAGTACGAGTAATCCACCAGTGGTCTTTGTTATAGGCTGTGACAAGTCGTCGATAACTTTACCCATCATAGGGCCACCAACGATGAATGCAGGGTGCTCTATGGTTGGATCGCCTGCGAGAGCTAAAGCCTCTCTCAAAGTCATCCCAATCGGAGCTTCGAAGGTGATAGGAGAGGCTACCGCTCCGTTTACAGTCAGCGTTCGATGAGTGACAGGAGACTGTTTTTCTAGTGCTTTTGACACCGAAATCAGAGTTTGAACATTGTTCACTAGCACACCGACACTGGATGGAAGCGCGCCAGCGGCGACTTGACGGCCGGTGGCTAACCAGATCGTAATCACCTCATCGCCTGCAGGGTAGATATCCGGCAGGAGAAAAATGTCGATGTTGTGTGGTAAAAGCGGCTCGAGCGCGTTTATTGCGGGTGCATACTTTTCCTTAATCGCAATGATGCCTTTCTTAGCGTTAGTCATTGCCATGCCGTAAAGTAGGCCACGTATCATTTCCGCTGCGTAGTGCTCGATGAGCTGCTGGTCTACTTTCAAAAGTGGTTCACACTCTGCGGCGTTAACCAATAAAATCTCGATATTACTGTCTAACTTTACGTAAGTCGGAAACCCGGCGCCACCGGCGCCCACGATTCCATTTTTCTGAACCAAATCGATCATCTGTTCACGAGTTAGATTACCCAGAGTTTCTCTGACCAGCTCTTGGTTAACCGATTTGGCTGTTGTGCTTGCTTCACTGATCATAATGCTGCCTCTAAAATTCGTTTGATATCATTGTCATTTGTTGGAGCTGGGTTGGTTGCGATAGTGCTGTCATTATGTGTAGCGGCTATAATTTCAGACAGCTTCTGACTTAAAGCCGATTCAGAGATGCCATGTCGGCGAAGTGACATGTTAATCTTCAGATTTCTTGCAAGCTGATTGATGTGCAATATGAGTTGGTTTGTGGCCGTTATATCGTTGGTCGATTTGGAAGCAATCAAACAATGCTTGGCAAGTTTTGCGTATCGTTTGCGTGTTTTTGTATCTTTTGCGTTGTGTCGAATAACATGAGGCAAGAGGATCGCATTAGAAAGCCCATGTGGTAGCTTGAACTGACCGCCGAGTTGATGTGCGATAGCGTGATTGAGTCCAAGTCCCGCTTGGCTAAACGCCATTCCAGCCATGCTAGATGCATTGTGCATTTTGGTTCTACGCACTATGCATTCGCTATTTTTGAAAGCTCCCTCAAGATACTGAAATACATTCCACACCGCTTTTTCTGCCAATGCGTCGGAGAACTCATTCGATTCTAACGATACATATGCTTCAATCGCGTGCGTTAGTACATCCATACCGGTATTTGCGGTGATATGTGGTGGGACGGTGAGTACCAGTTCAGGGTCCAAAATTGCGATATCAGGAAAAATGTCAGGATGAAAAATGGGATACTTGATCCCCCTTTCCTTATCACTAATAACAGTCGCTGATGTGACTTCCGACCCTGTACCGCTCGTTGTTGGAATTGCGATGCAGCAATCTAAGTTTAGAGATTCATTCCGTTCTATAATAAACCTTATCGCCTTTGCTGCGTCGATAGCCGAACCACCACCAAAGCCGATGATAATATTTGGCTTTGCTGCCCATAGGGATTCGATGCCTTTCGCAATGACAGTGATATCAGGATCGGAAGTGATGTTCGAGTAAACACTGACCTCATTGTTAGAGAGCAGTCCTTTCAGCTTCTCGAACATAGTGCTAGACGCTAGAAATTCGTCACAAACGATCCAGACCTTTCGGTTCTTGAAGCGAGACAAATACTCTAAGCTACCAACACCACTGTACACTCGAGTTCGAACAGAGAACTTTTTCATGATCCCGATATCCCTTTACTTAACGAATTGAGAAGCCGTTTTGCAACACGCAGCGTCTTGAACGCGCAAACGATCTTGCAGAAGTAGTACCTTCTCCCGTAGGAGTAGCAATGGTGAACGTGGTGAAACTCTCGGCACCAACACCAATGCCGGCGAAGGAGGGGCCGTTTTTTACAAAAATCGAGGTTTGAACGCGCTGTGCTACTTTGTTTAAGCGAGACACATTTTGAGAATGCATAATTGCCGTATGATGCAGGCCCCCCTCAACTCTGAGCGCATACTTCAAGGCCGTGTCAAAATCTGCTGCTCTGACAATTGGTAGTACTGGCATTAACTGTTCTTCAAGAACAAACACGTCTTCAAGTTCCGTCTCCAAAATTAGGAGTTTGGGATCGTTATCCGGGCAATCTAACCCTGCTGCGGAAAGAATGGCATTTGGACTACGACCCACGAGGTTTTTATTTACTGTCTCTCCATCAAAGCAGGCGTCTCTTAGCTTTTTGATCTGGGATGGGCATGAGATAAGGTGCGCGCCAAATACTTGCATTTGCTGAACAAGTTGGTCTGCTACATGGTCCACAACAACCACGGCTTTTTCTGCGATGCACGGAATGTTATTGTCAAGAGACGCACCAGCAACAATGCTCTTTGCTGCGTGGACAATTTCAGCCGTTTCGTCGACAAGGCAAGGAGGGTTGCCTGCGCCAGCACCAATGACTTTCTTGCCGGTTTTCATCGCAGCCGTCACGATACCAGGGCCGCCAGTAACAGCGAGTAGGGCGATATCAGGGTGAACCATCATTTCTTGTGTTGCCTTGAAACTTGGTTCTTTCACTGAAACGATAAGGTTTCGAATACCGCTAGCTTTGAAGGCGATTTCTTCTAACTTTTCGATCAGCCACACGGATAGCGCCTTTGCACCAGGGTGTGGAGAGAAGTAGACAGCATTGCCTGCAGCCAACATGCTAATAGCATTGTTGATCAAGGTTTCGGTTGGGTTAGTACTTGGCGTGATCGAGCCGATGACGCCGTAAGGGGAATACTCATAAAGCACCATACCGTCATCACCGGTTAATGCTGAGGTGGTGAGGTCTTCTACACCGGGGGTATTAAATAAAGCCGCCTCGTTTTTGAGAAGTTTGTCTTCTACCTTTCCCATACTTGTCTCGGCGACTGCGTCAGCGGCGAGTTTGGGTATTAGTGGTTTAACTTCTTTTCGAATGTTGTCAATAATCGCACGTCGCGTTTTTAGTGGTGCAACGACATACTGATCAAAGGCTACTTTTGCAGCAGCAACCGCTTGGTTGACATCATCAAAAATAGCAACTTGTTCGCTACCTGCGCTGCTTGTAACTTGTGCTAGCTTCTCGGATAGGATGTTGCGTACAATATCCTCGAGTTCATGAGTATTCATTGTTCTTTTTCCTTCAAATAATGCTTTCAATAGACGCTAAGGCAATGTTGATATCCTGTTCGACACTTCCTCCACTTATCCCAACAGCGCCAACAATTCGATTGTTCTTATAAATAGGTACACCGCCACCGAATGTGACGATCTTTCCATCGCAATGAGTATCCAGCTGATAGAGATCAGCGCCGGGTTGAACAAGAGCAGAGAGCTTCTCGGTTGCACATTTCAGGGCGACAGCCGTGTAAGCTTTCTTTGGAGCAAGGTCAGTGCTAACGAGCAGGGCATTAGGCATTCGATAGGTGGTAATTAGATGCCCATGTTCATCAACAATAGAGATGACAATAGGGATGTTGTGTTGCTCAGCAGACTGCAGAGCTTGTTGTAAAATTCGGTGAACTTCTAAAAAGCTAAGCTCACGACAAGAAGAATCCATAGGTGATTGCTCCTGATAGTCATGGGTTTGTGTCGCTGATTGGTAAAGGTTCACGATGTCGTCAACCATCGATTTTTTAAGGCTTAACTCATCCTCGTATCTGGCTAGCGCATATAGAAAGTCAGACATACGATTGATGTATTTGAGTAAGGTACTGCGAACCTTTGCGTGTGTTGTTAGCTCAATAAGACGGCGCTCTGCACGTCGAGCGACTGTTCTCGCCACGTGGAGTCGACTTCCTACTTCGCTACTACCTGGTAGGACAAAGTTGCTAAATGGAGGAAGTGCCTCCATACAACGATCGATATGGTCTTCAAGATCGTGTACGTCTTGGTTTTCTATGACGCGTTGATTCTCGCGTAAAGCTGTCTCTGAGCTGGTGGCGATCTCTGCCCCGAGGTAGAACAGCTGATGCTGTACAGCGATGAGGGCCCTTCGATTATCCTCATTGAGGATCAGCTTAGCAGCTAGGCTGACGTGAGAGTTAAGTTCATCTATGGTTCCATAAGCTTCGACACGAGTATCAAACTTACTCACACGCTCACCACCAATGAGTGAGGTAGCGCCGGCGTCTCCAGTTTTGGTATAAATACCCATTGTCACCTCCTACTGATGGAAATTAAACGAATCAACTATACCAACGATGGCGAGGTCGATAGCTTCTCCTGCGCCTTCCTGAGCTAATCGTGCGGCACTGCCTCTGGTGACAAAAACAAGGTCACCTTCACCTGCCCCTACACAGTCTGCAGCGACTTCGTCACACCATTCAGGGTCCAAATACTCGGTGTCGTGGCTGTTTACGCGTCGAACAATCAGCAGCTTTTTTCCAATCAGAGACGGTGACTTTTGAGTAGAGACGACGGTGCCTATAACTTTTGCTAATTGCATGCTTTTACCTCACCTTAATAAGGTTGATATTTCGGCCTTCCATAAACTCTTTGGCGAGGGGCGTAACGATCGTACTTGCCTCTACCACGAACCATTGGCATTCGAGCGTAAGTAGATCGTGGGTGCTGATGATAGGGCGATGATGTAAATGGACTTTATTTCCGAAGTGATCCGCAATCCGAACCGGCAAACCAGTCAGCCCAGAGATGGGTAACGCAGAAAGTAGACTGTCATGAACATTTAGCTGTATAGCAACACCAAACGAAAGAGCTTCCTGTATGGCGCTAACGGCCTTAGTCAATGAACTACCAGGAACTGGTTGTATTAAGCTAGTGACCAGTTCAAGAGGTGGTTGCTGAACAACCACCAATCCATGACGTAAATACACAGAGGGATCAATACCAAGTGATAAACGACTAGCGTCAATTTTATATACCGACGTGGCCCTGTGTTTAAGGATTTCTACCACTTGGTTAACGATGAGCTCAATGACACTATCAGAATGATTCATGACGGCTTACCTCGGCTAATCCTTGATAATGATTGCAAATGCGTCACGATTTGCTATATCGACGGCATTGGCCTCATCAGTGTCAATGTGCATCTCCAAACGTTGTTTGGGGTCAACACGTATCGCGACATCATCAAAGATCGTCTTTCTCATTGAGCCTTCAATAGAAACCCTAACGGTATCACCGTCTTTGAGGCCATAAACTAAACTGTCGATCGTAGACATATGAATATGTCTTAGTGCAACGATGGCGCCACATTCCAATGTGATCTCACCAAAATCACTAATAAGTTTTACTCCAGGCGTGCCTTCTAAATGGCCAGATACGCGAAGAGGTGCTTTAACCCCGATAGAGCGAGCATCAGTAGCAGAAAGTTCAACTTGCGTCTGCTGACGAAGTGGACCTAGTACTCTTACCTTTTGAATACTTCCTTTTGGTCCAACAACCGTTAGTGTTTCTTCTGCAGCGAAGTGACCTGGTTGACGCAATGCTTTGAATGGCGTTAGGTCTTTGCCGGGAAATAGGGCACGGAAATCTTCCAATGATAGGTGGATGTGCCGATTCGAAATACCGACCGGAATTGGTGATTGTCTGATCTTATCTAACGCATTGTCGACTGCATTTCTGACTTCTTGCTCAATGATCATGACTCACTACCTCCGTGAATACAGTCGACACGTGGGTCTCCTTTTTTACGTGGGCAGGCTGGGTCTTGGCAAATGTTGCAGCTTGCCTCTAATCCCTCTTCCACAGTTTTTGTCGGTTGTTCCTGTGTTTCAGTGTTTTCCGATTTAGGTGTACTTTCTTCTAATGTTGGCTCATCGATGACAGGTTGTTCAACGTCTTGTCTATTGTGTTCAGTCGCATCGTCTTGTGGTACTGATTGTCTACACGCTTTGCTTGCAATGCTCAATGCCTGTTTAATTAGTTGATTGTCTGGGTTGGATAGGACAGTCTTAGAGATCAGTCCTCCAAAGCTCTGCGCGAGGCTTGAGCCTGAATGAACCGCAGCTTGCACTCCCGCAACATCGCCAGTGACCTTGATTAACATCCAACCAGACCCATTAGTGTTCTCAATATCAACGACTTCTATTGCTGCGCACTTGGCCATGTTGTCTGCAACCATTATCGCCAGTGCTAATCCTTTTACTTCAATTAACCCGAGGGAAACCTTCACTGCTATCTCCTTAACCAAAAACTACTTAAATGGGAGGCCTTTAACTAACCGAGCCGCATTGTGCCCAAGAACTTTTAACTCTTTGTAACTCGTTGTTTCTGAATTGGTAATGCGAAACAAAGGATGGTTCTGATCCAGATTTTTCTGTTGCAGTACAACAGTCGTCTCATCACACGCGATACCAACACCAAGAGCAGAAAGCCGCGCTGCCTCCGAGGCATTGGCATTAAGCTCATAACTTGCCCTACGAGACGTCTTAACCGGGATACCTTCTTCTTCGATACCATGGAGGACCGGTAACCATCTATTGAGCAGGGTTGCTGTTGTGTACCATAGGTAGATACAAGGGCTATTCTCACTTGCATTGATCAATGGTGTTCTCCTTTTGGCTGAGAGAGAATCAATCCAGTTGCGACCGCATTTCGTGGGCCTTCAACTGAACGGACATTGCCTTGACCTGCAACTAAGTTGTAATGCGCTAGGGCGTCTGTAACGAGCTGAGGGATCTCAAAATCCAGTGAAGAACCACCAACTAACACTACAAAAGGAATATCTCGAATGTTACCGGTGGGGCTAACGCTACGCAGTGCTCGCAGGGAGTTGGTCACAAACACTCTTGATTTGGCAGAGCGGCGGATGTTTCGCACTTTTTCCAGCGTGAGGTCTGCGTCTAGTGGGATGAAGCTTTTCTCCTTGACGACAACCACTCTAGCGAAAATATCCGAGGGTAGTGGGGCATCGAAAAACTGCACCGTGCCGTTCTCATGGCGGATATGGAATAGGCTTTCCACTTTAGCCAGTGGATAGCGTTTAATATCTTCGGCGACGTAATGATCCTCAAGGCCCAGTTCTGACGCAATGATCATGGTGACCATGTGGCCAGCCCCTGCCAAATGAATCGCTGTAATGTCATTATGTTGACTAATAATGGAAGCATCCGTTGACCCTGCGCCGAGGTCTAAAATAGCCATCGGCTTGTCAGTGCCAGGCGTGGTTAGCGCTCCTAAAATGGCCGCTTCTGCTTCCGCGCCTCCAATTTGAACGTTAACGCCCAAAGTGTGTTTAACTTCTTCAGCGATGCGTGCCATTTGAAGGTGGTCAGACTTAACCATAGAGGCAATACCAACAGCATGTTCTAGAGCGAACTCGCCAGCAAGACCACCTTTTACGTTGACTGGCACTAGGGTATCTACTGCCAGGAGATCTTGAATGTAAATCTCATCACAGGGTTTGTTCGTCAAGCCCGCCATGGTTTGGCGCACGTTTTCAAGCATTCCACCAATGTTTGTGGCCGTTTCACCATATGCGTTGTCAAGACCATCCAGTGCACTGACTGCATCCATAATGGCTTCACTTCCTCGAGTAATGTCGATCTCTGTATGGCGTCCTTTACTATCGAGGATCAATTTGCCGGCAGGAATTACACGAGCTTTTACGTCTCCCTCTGGCGTCTTTACCACTACTGCGGAACGATTCCCGATTAACGCTCTTGCAATTGGGACAATGTTTTTGGTCTCATCCGAAGACAAATCAAACAGTGTGGCAATGCCATAGGGATTTGAAAGCGTGCTGATGACTTGGCCTTGCGTTGCTACCTCAATAGCCGCCAACATGCCGACAGGCACCTTGTCGATGAATGCTACTTCGTCAATGATTGGAATTGGTGTTTCTAAACGGTTGTTAACAAGCACTCCATCATCAGCTTGAAGAATTGCGCCTGTAATACAATAGCCCGCACGTGTACTTGCGTTAATCACCGCGGCTATATCGTCGAAGTCAAAATCTCTGGGTACGACAACGATATAGTCTCGACTCTTATCGACATGGAGTAAATCTCCAACGTGAATGGTAGTGCCCACACCAGTGCCTAGGCCGCCTGGTGTTTTAGGGTTGTGGCCAATCATCGTTGATTCAGTAATGATCGTTTCCGTGATCATTTCCATTGCAACATCACCGATAACTGGTGTTGCTTCATTAATACGGATAAGACCAAGCTCATGCAGTTCGATTCCGGCTTTTTGAGAGAGTAGATTTAGAGCCTTGTAAATACCAACAAGGTTTTGCTTCGTTCCCTTTATACCCGTTGTATCTGTGATAGCACTGGTAATAAATTCAGTCGTACCGTTAGCGAGTTGTTTTGCTAGCGCCACTTCTGTAGATGAATTACCAATGTCGACACCTACTACATAC
Organism: Vibrio sp. KUL80; assembly: GCF_059725495.1. Lineage (NCBI taxonomy): Bacteria > Pseudomonadati > Pseudomonadota > Gammaproteobacteria > Vibrionales > Vibrionaceae > Vibrio > Vibrio sp. KUL80. The sequence continues at coordinate 255,439 of NZ_AP045842.1, read as the reverse complement.
GTCATAGTCTTATCCATATCTATTGTTAAGCGGATTAATTATCGCCTTTGAGTTTTTTGCGTTGTTCGTATAGCTCAGCTGCTTCTCGAACATAGTTGGCACAGATAGAGGCTTGATACTTACTATCAAGCTCATCACCAATAGCGAGAAGTTCTTGTTTTGAGGAGCGATATGGACGAAGGGCGTTGTAGATTTCAAGAACACGATCATCCGGCACTGCTGTAAGCTCTGCTGCGCGCTCAAAGTTAACCGCAAGTAACTCTCGACCAGCGTCACGAGCTATCTGAGCTTGAATGCGCAGAATCTCAGGTGTTATGCGCATATCCTGGTCGGTAACTGTGCCATTCAGAACATTGTCTAGAGTTATGTCTTCCGCTGTTTTTCCCGTGGGGGTTTTAACCCATTCAGGGTGTTTTGAAGCCAGCGGATAATCGTCAACGGTAACAGATGACGAGCTTGACGAGGCCGATGAAGGGCTTGGCGCCGATTCTTGGTTGGTCATTTTCTCTAATACGTCACGAACCATGGACTCAATAGATTGTGAATTCATCTCTATTTCCTTATTAACTGGTCACTGCGAGTTCAACTGCGTTTTTGCCAACAACGACATGTTTGGTTTCTTTAATGTGCAAGACCGCCGACTTTGCTTGATACTTCGGTCTAGCCATTTGATCATTCATCGTTGGCACTGGTTGTGGTGTTTCACCTTTTGCATATTTCGCAGCGTTCTTACCAATCTGGCGGTATGTTTCTAGCGTCAACAGAGGCGCCTGTGGGAACAACTCAAGATTGGAAAGCGGTGGGAGCCCTTTTTGGTGGATAACGGTTGTTCCTTTAGATTGGATACCGATACAAATGCCGGAACCACACAAATGCTCCCCTTCAACAGCCACAAAAGCGACATCTGAGGACTTGAAGCAGCGAACCACTCGTGCAGACAACCCTTCCTCTTCGATACCCGCTTTCATTTCTCGAATGATCTGTTGATGAGGAACGCCAACAATAGTCTCAGTCTGAGATAGACCAAATGCCGGTCCTACCGCGATCACTACTTCATCGCGCTTGGTACTGACTTTTGCTTCACCAATTTCTTGCAAGAAACCTGTGCTTGAGCCGACTGTAGACGTCTTTTCAAACGTAACAGCTTGAGACTGCTGTTGAACCTGCATGTTACTGACAACTTCTTCAATGATGTTTCTCAGTAGCTTTTCATTAATTTCCATTTGCGGCCTCCTTAGCTCAACTCGTTAGGGTCAAGGGCATTTGGGATATCTTTGATTTGCTCCCAGCGCTCGCCTTCGAGTCGATAACCAGTAGCAGGGCCCGCGTAATCATTTAATTGATTCACCGCAGAAATTACCTCGTTGTCACCAACAATGATCGCAGAGGTATGAAGGTAGTCACCGGAGATTTTGGCTTTTTGAATATCGAGCATATCCTTAGCAACATCGCGGAAACCGCCATCAACAAGTGCTTTAACTACTTCCAAACCAGTACGGTTTTGATCGATGATTTCTTGTGCGGCTTTGATGTCTTCAACCATGTTTCGCTCAGGCATATCTTTAGAGCCATGTGCGTACGTAGCAGCAGTGACTTCTTCATCCGTGATTTCTGGAAGCCCCATTCCTTTGAAAATGGCTTGCATTGCTCGGGCTGCTTTGTTTCGAACAGCGACAACATCTTCTTCCCTTACAGGGTTAAGGCCTCCGTCTACACGCAAGTCGCGTTGCAGAACGGTATAGTCGTCGAAGTCTTCTGCATCTTCATTGGAGCCTGCAAACATGTTGTCGTAGTTTGGTGTAGCGGAGTAACCCGACGAAATGAAGTCTGTGCCTGGTAGGAACTGCATAAGCATACGAGCAGTGCGTCGCATATCTGAGTGAGTAAATGTTTGGTCATTACTCGACGCGCACTCAAGGTCGAGTGACGAGCAAATAAGGTTTTCTGCAAGAACCGCACGAATACCGGAAGGTACGGCTGATGGCACCCCAATACAACTTACCGAACCGTTTTGAAGTCCCTGTACGCCGGCTGCTTTAGTAATGTAAATACAGCGAGCCTCTAGATACAACATCGACTTACCTTCGGCATAGCCCATTTGTACTTCCGAGCCACTACCTGATGTGAAACGCATCTTAAGGCCACGTGACGCATAAGAGGAAGCTAAGAAGCCTTTCGACCAAGGTGTGTCGTCCCCGTCAGTAAATACTGGCTCTGTACCATATACAGATATGGTCTCTGCATAACAGGTGTGACCCAGCATACCTAGCTTGAGTTCGGTGGCTTCTTCAAGAGCACATTGTGTTAGAACACCAGGTCTACCGACTTGTGAACCTACCAATAGAGCAATCGCGTTGAATGGAGCATAACGAGCAACAGCAACTGTTGTTTCTTGCTCGTCAAAACCACGGAAAGCCCCTTCGGCTGCATCTGCAGCAATTTGGACAGGGTTGTCCTTGATGTTAGTCACGTGAGCTTGCTGCGATGGTGACTTTCTCGCACGCATTTTCTGCATGGACATCATCATTTCGACCACATTCATTTGCGACATGACGTCGACAATTTTGGCTGGGGTCATCGCGGTAGTAAGCGGAACAATTTCACTGCGTGAAACGTTAGGATCACACAACATATTGGCTAGCTTGACTGAATCCATCGCCATAACTTTCTCAGCATTAGCGAGATTTATGCCGTAGCGAGCAATGAAATGATCGATTAAATCAAACTCAGATTTTGGCTTACTATCGAGTTCTACGACTTCACCATTGACGATTTTAATAGAGGGCTTAGGATCATTCGGGCTTTCCATTGCGATGAAGCCTTCCTCTACCCACTCTTTAACGAAACCATCCTGGTTTACAGGGCGTTTCGCCAGTGCTTCGAATCTTTTAGATCTCATGTTCAAACCTCGACATGTGTTTAAATATAAGAAGGACGAGTGTTAGCTGGCTCATCACCCATAGCCGCAAGTAGCTTCTTGCCCACTTCACGAGCTGAGATAACCGCTTGGCGAACCGCACCTGAATCACCTGAAATGACCAAGATCGCTTCGTTACTAAAGCTAGTTCCGTTGGCTGGAGTACTGTATGCGATAGTCTCAACATTCGCAGATTTGACGGCAGTATCCGCCATGAGTACACCAACTGCTGCAGGAGCACCAACAATGACGCCACACGCTTTACCCAATGGTGTACCAAACGCTTTTTCTAAGGCGTAACTTGCACGTGCACTGTATTGAAGCTCGATGTGACCAGCATCGTTGGCATAGACGTCACCAAAGGTTCGGTCTAATTCTTTTAGTGCGACTTCGACTGCACGACGTACATCAGAAACGTCATCGCCACCAAATACAATCAATGAACCGTGCCCTGCACCACCTTTAGTGTCGCGGGGTAGTTCAATTGAGATAACTTCCGTGTTAGTACTTTTGACAGCTTCATCAGCTGCCATAATGTGTGGCCCTGCTCCAGTACGTGCTCCGAGAATACCGATTGAGCGGTACTTCTTTTCAAGCTTCATCGCCTCTAGCACTTCGTTATCTACGTTTGCGATAACCAAACCGATAGTGTCGCCAATGGCTGTGCCAACGAACTCTGTCAATCCACAAGTTTTCTCGACCATTGTATTGCCTCTTGTTGTTGTCCCTTGTGAGGACTCATCTGTACCCTGATGATCCATTACTTTTGTCATGACTTGAGCCATGACTTGGTCAACTAGGTTGTCATCCATTACTCAATTCCTTTGGGAAGAATTTTCTCCACGTCGGTGTGTGGGCGAGGGATCACGTGAGTTGCGACGATATCACCTACGTTTGCTGCTGCAGATGCACCCGCGTCAGTGGCGGCTTTTACGGCACCAACGTCACCACGAACGATGACAGTAACTAAGCCAGAGCCAATTTTTTCGTAACCCACCAGATTTACGTTTGCGGACTTAACCATAGTGTCAGCGGCTTCAATCGCGGCGGTTAGACCTTTTGTTTCAACCATACCTAGAGCTTCTTGTTGCATAACTACCTCAACTTTCAAAGAATAATTAAATAGTGCGTCATTTTTCAGCAACCTATTATCATTAAAACTAAATGGAAAAAATTGGCATGTTTGTGCGGGTGATGTGCAAAAATTTATCATCACGATGGTAAAAAATTGTTCATTGACACGTTAGAGCTTGAAAATATGGGCTTTGCTCAGGAGCGCGATATAATAAATAATTGTGATCAGACATTTTTTAAAACGTGCAGTAAATCAAATAATTTGAATATTTGTGACCGGATGGAAATTTCTACTATTTATTAATGTCACAATTTTACTACTAATTCTCAGAGCCTTAAGTGGTTGTAAGGCATTGGTATTAATAATTATAGTTGGTTTTAGTTTGATGCTAAGCATGATATTTTTATATGATAGAGCGTTTTTTAATCATAGGTAACCGTGGTGTTAAGCAATATACTACCATTGAGAATTAAAATTATAGTCTAATGTTTTATTGATTTTCTTTAGGGTTGAACAAGGCGAGGTTTGTTGTATGTATAGACAAAACGTTTTAGTTCAGTGTGCGTATTTATTTAGTAACACGGTAGGTAGAAATATGACTAAGAGCTTAAAATCTCAGTGTGTAGCTGAGTTCTTCGCAACAGGGCTATTTTTGTTTTTTGGTGCGAGTTGTTTAGCATCCGCGATTCTCGCCGGTGCAGCATTTGGTTTGTGGGAAATCTGCATTGTATGGGGCTTGGCAATTGCCCTTGCCGTGTACTTGGCAGCGGGAATATCAGGAGCTCATTTAAACCCTGCGGTAACAATAGGGCTATGGTTGTTCGCAAACTTTGAAGGTAAAAGAGTAGCACCTTATATTGTCGCTCAAACCGCCGGTGCTTTTTTTGGTGTAACCATTGCGTATCTAATTTTCTCCGATCTTTTCGTCGCCTATGAGCTAACCAACAATATCACTAGAGGTAGCGAAGAAAGCCTCGCTTTAGCGGGTATTTTTACCACTTTCCCAAACCCTGAAATTACTGTGTTTAAGGCAGCGTTCGTTGAGGTGGTTATTACTGCGACGTTGATGGGGCTGATTCTTGCGTTAACCGATGATGGCAATGGTGTTCCAAAAGGTCCATTAGCGCCACTATTGATCGGTATTCTGGTTGCTGTTATTGGTGCTGCAACCGCACCGTTGACTGGCTTTGCGATGAACCCTGCTCGTGATTTCGGCCCTAGGGTGTTTACGTTTATAGCGGGCTGGGGAGAGAACACATTCACAGGTGCGAGAGACATCCCGTACTTCATTGTGCCAATCATCGCACCGGTCGTTGGGGCAATCATTGGTGGAGCAGGTTACCGATTCTTCATTACGAAAGGCTTAGAGCTTCAAGAGCAGTAGATTTAGCTAACTGGGTGGTTTTTATACGAGATAGCTTAACAGAGTGAGACCTAGACGATGTTTCTGACGTCTTAAAATACAATCAAAACGCTGGTTCAATTACATTGGGATATGTATCACTGAATTGTAGTTGGATACTGTGTAGTGTGTTTTTTAACCAGTTTAAGCGTAATGAGTAAGGTGACAGAGTGAACACGGATCTAGTTTTTGAGTCGAAGGGTATCACTAAAGTCATGCAGGACTTTGCTTATGCTACGGGTTTGGCCGTTGTTCTGGTGAATCTAGAGGGAAAAGAAGTATCTGACAGCATTAACTTTAGTAAGTTTTGTATAAAGATCCGCAAGAATCGATCATTGAATGAGAAGTGCAGAGCAAGTGATCGGTGCGGCGGGTTGGAGGCGACAAAGGTTAACCGGCCCTGCATATACAAGTGTCATGCAGGGTTGACGGACTTTTCAATTCCCATTGAGATAGGAGGTAGTCTTGTTGGTTTTGCGCTATGCGGCCAGGTAAAACTTGATGACCCAGTCAATCTGGATGATGTGCAAGAAATTGATAATAGTTGGATGAAAGATCCTGAACTCGTTGAATACTATGACCAAATACCGCAAATTGATTACAAGCGGCTGTTTGCTTCCGCCGACTTACTAAAGACACTGATTGATGATTCGGTCAAGAGTAAGTTGGATGTGATGGTCATCAATGATAAAAGTGATATTAAGTCGTTGTTTGCAAGCGATAGCCAAATTAAGTCAAGTCATACTCGTATACACAAAGCAATACGATATATTGAACGGCATTATTTCGAAGACTTAAAGTTGGAAGATGTTGCAGAGTATGTCTATTTGAGTCCACATTATTTTAGTAAGTTGTTTAAGAAAGAGGTAGGGGTTGGATTCAACCATTATCTTAATAGTCAACGTTTAATAGGTGCTAAGAAAATGTTGCAATATAGTGATTGGCCTGTTTCGCGCATCGCTAGTAATTTAGGTTACTCCTGTTCAAGTTATTTTTGTAAAGTATTTAAGAATGCACATGGAATGACGCCACAAGAGTTCCGAGATGAAAATATGATGACGCAGAAGGAAGACCTATTAGAGAATGCAATGATCTAACTTCCATCGACACTTAAAGACAAAGCCAGGCTCCGTAAAAGACCTGGCTTTTTGTTTATTTATTATACTGTAATACTAATAAATTGGCACATCGCTGTAATTATTTGTCGTCTTGTCTTGTTTCGTTGTTAAGACACATTATGAACGCCTTTGTATGGTTACAATGTCTACAGTTATCTTATGTAGAGGAATGCTGTTATGGCTTTTGCACTAAATGTACCAAAGTTGAGTTTTACTGGTGAAGGAGCAGTTGAAGAATCTGTTGCTATTCTGGCTCAGAAGAATCTCAACAAGGCTTTGGTCGTTACTGACAAAAATTTGGTTGATCTTGGAATTTTAGATTCGCTGTTTGCTGCACTAAAAGACGCAGATTTTGAGTACGTTGTTTTTAGTGAAGTGACTCCGAATCCCACGGCTAGCTTGGTTAGAAAGGGCGCGGCATTTTACCAAGAATCGGGTTGTGACTGTTTCATTGCAGTCGGTGGCGGTAGTCCAGTAGATTGCGCTAAAGCTATTCGCATTGTGACGTCAAACGAAGGTGATATCTGTGACTTTAATGGCGTCGGCCTTGTTAAAAATGAGGGTGCGTTCTTTGTCGCGATCAATACAACGGCTGGTACTTCTGCCGAAATGACTTCTAACTCGGTCATTACCGATGAAGATAATGCTGTAAAAATGGTTATCGTTGACGCGAAGCAAATTCCAGATGTTGCGGTTAACGATCCAACGCTAATGGTTGGGTTGCCTAAATCAGTAACGGCAGCGACCGGTATGGATGCGCTGACCCATGCTATCGAGTCTTATGTGACGCCAGGCGCTCATACATTAACTAAACCAACAGCGCTAGAAGCGATCCGTTTGATTGCCAAATGGCTTCCTGTTGCGGTTGAAGATGGCTCAAACCTTGAAGCGCGTGAGCAGATGGCCTGTGCTCAATTCCTTGCAGGGATGTCTTTCAATAGTGCAGGTTTAGGTCTCGTACACGCGATGGCGCACCAACCAGGCGCAACTCATGATCTACCACACGGTGTGTGTAATGCGATTCTATTGCCAGTCGTTTGTCAGTTCAACGCAGAGACAAATCCAGAACCTTTCCGCGCGGTAGCGGAAGCGATGGGTGGTATCACGTTTGACTTGAACGATGTTCAAGCTGCCACGCTTGCAGTCGATCTAATCAACAAGCTTTCTAAGGAAGTCGGTATCCCTTCAGGCTTTGGTGAGTTGAATATTGCTGAAACGGATCTGAGCGGTTGGATTGATAAAGCGATGGCTGATGTCTGTTTAGGTGGTAACCCAAGACAGCCTAGCCCTGAAGAGGTATTGGCTCTGTATAAACAAGCCATGTAATGCGCCGCTAATGTATTGACTGTGGCAAGACTTATTCTGTTGATTTGGACTAAGATTTGCCGCAGTAAATAAACTAAGGGCGTCAGTGCAAACGGCTGTAAAGATAAAGGAGTTGAAGTTGATTGTAATTGAAGCTGTAGAGTCGGTATTTCAAAACATTGTGTTTGTGACTCTGTTATTACTTTTAGTCTCATCAGCTTGCGAAATGATCGCTTAGTTTATTAGTCCCTTGGATTAACGACATCACAATAGTTATTTGTTCGCTAACTGTATTGAGAGTTTTAAAGCAAAAAATACTTACAAAGTTATTTGGTAACTACTTTTGTAGACAAAAGTGAATCAGGTGTAACTCCTGGACTGTACCCGCAACTGTGATCGAGAGTCATCTCGAAAGTCAGAGCCTTGCCAAACAACCATACCCATTTAACAACCTGGGCGGGATCACTCAGCGTCGTTTATCGATAGATATCGACACCTGTCCATTTTATGCACAAATGACTAGAGAGATGTATTTTGTGGGCAAACTCAAGTGTTCAAAATCGAAACGTGACCTTAGAGAGGGTTATACCACGGGTGCTTGTGCTGCAGCGGCAGCAAGAGCAGCGGTTCGTGGTTTGATTGAACAACTGCCAAGCAAACACATCACTATACAAATACCAAACAAACAATGGGTCACCTTTCAGCTTGAACGGATGGAGATAGATACGTCTGTTTTAGTTGGCGTGAAAAAAGATGCGGGAGATGACCCCGACTGCACGCATGGATTAGAAATCCAATGCAGCGCAAAGCTATCGGCTAATAAGGGGATCAGGCTCAAAGGTGGCCATGGTGTTGCTGTGGTAACCAAACCAGGATTAGAGTTACCAGTCGGGAGTGCGGCTATTAATCCAGTACCGAGAGCCAATATTATCGAAATGGCACAATTAGAGTGGGTGAGTGCGCCGATAGAGCTACAGAATACCTTTGGGGTTGAGTTGACAATCATCGTTCCCAATGGTGAGCAAGTTGCTAAGCAAACAATCAACGACCGACTTGGATTGTTAGGTGGTATTTCGATATTAGGAACGCGAGGTACGGTAAAGCCTTACTCGACGTCTGCGTATGCCGCGTCGGTGCGTCAATCGATCCAAATTGCCGCGTCAAATGATCTCGACACTATTGTCCTGACTACTGGCAGTCGCTCAGAAAAGGCAGCAACCAACATGTTGCCTGATGTAAATCCGATGGCGTTAATTCAAGCAGGCGATTTCATTGGCGTAGGTCTGCGGGCCGCAAAGCGGTATCAGCTTAACAAAGTCATTTTGGTCACCATGATTGGCAAAATGGGAAAGTTGGTATCAGGGCGCATGATGACACACGTATCGGGCCACGGTATTGATTTTTCTCACCTATCTCAGTTGGCGCTAGAAGAAGAGATAGATAGTGCTGTTTGTCGCGAGATAGCGCATGCAAACACAGGACGGCATGTTCTCAATTTGGTGAGTAAACACCATCCTAAAACCTTCTTTAACCGATTGTGCAATGAAACCCAAAAACATGCACTTTACTACGTCAAGTGTGGACTGGAAATTGATGTGATCTTGATTGATTTCGATGGGTCTCCACTAGGGCGTTCACATCAACCTATTCGAATGGAAGCTACAGGGTAACAATGATGAACTCTACTCAAGCCAATATCGCTCTCCCCGAATGTATGCATCAGCTTACTAAAAAAGGGCGTGAAATTGAAACGGACTCGTTCTCGATAATTGATCAAGAAATAGAACAGTTTCATGGCGGACACCACTTTGATAATAAAAGCTGGGAAGTCGTAAGACGAGCAATTCATACCACGGGAGATTTTGAGTTTTCGAAGCTGTATCGCTTTAGTCAAGATGCGGTCGACGCTGGTGTTACGGCATTGCAACAGGGATGCCCAATTGTCAGTGACGTTACCATGATATCAAGTGGCATTAGTAAGCAACGAATTCAGGTTTACGGCAATGGGGTCCATTGTTTTATCAGCGACCTCGAGGTCATTCACAAAGCGCGCATGCTTGGTGAAACTCGAGCGGTGGGAGCCATGAGAAAGGCACGGGACCAAGGGTTGCTGGACAACGCGATTATAGCGGTTGGAAATGCGCCAACCGCCTTATTTGAAGTACTAAGAATGGTTGACGACGGAGAGATAGAGCCGGCACTCATCATTGGTATTCCGGTTGGATTCGTCAATGCTCAAGAGTCCAAGCAGGCTTTGCTAGAGCAAAAAAAAGTCGACTTCATTACCAGTGTGGGGCGCAAAGGCGGTAGTCCATTAGTCGTGTCCACCATTCATGCCTTGCTCTACCAGACGGTGTAGTTATGGCGATCAATATTACCGTAGTCGGTGTTCAAGAGGATGGTTGCGTTAGCCTTTCAAGCAAGGCTGTTAATGCTGTCAGCCAGGCACGTGTTGTAGCAGGGCACCCTCGGCATCTTGCTTGGTTTCCCCAGTTCAAGGGCTTGTTCTTAGATATGACTGATGGCTTTTCATCTTGGTTGCTACAGGTCATAGAAGAGAGTGCAGAGGGCGGAGTGGTTGTTTTAGCATCAGGCGATCCGCTGTTTTTCGGTATTGGAACCACGTTACTTAAGCAGCTACCGAAACAAGAGCTTGCCTTCATCCCATCACACAGTTCGCCTCAGCTTGCATTCTCTCGCTTAGGTATCTCGTGGCCTAGGGCGCAATACCTCTCTTTGCATGGCAGAGAGCTCATTGGCATCGTCTCGCAAATGCAAAGTGCAGAGCTCTACGTGTTGTTGACGGATGGTACCAATACACCTCAGAGGATAGCGTCGCACCTGGTTGAGTTTCACCAGTTGCAATGGAAGCTCAGCGTGTGTGAGCAGTTGGGTAGCGTAGAAGAAAGGATCACGAGCTTCAACGTTGAAGAGTTAGCCAACTGTCAACACGACTTCGACAGCCTGAATATTATTGTTGCCGAGCGTCTTGTTGACATTAGGTGGGGTGGACATGGTCAGTTTGCCAGTGATCACAGCTTTGCAAAGCGCACACCGAAAAATGGCCTCATCACTAAGGAATCGATACGAAATCTCGCCATCACTCAACTAAAAGTGCAAGCAGAAGATGTTGTTTGGGATATCGGCGCGGGGTCCGGGTCGATAGCTATTGAAGCCGCGAAGTTTGCGGTTGAGGGGACGGTTTATGCGGTCGAGTGTAATGCTGAGTGCTTTGACGCTATCGAAGCGAACCGTCGTTCTCATGCGACAGACAATGTCCAGTTGATAAAACACAAAGCGCCCGCAGGGTTACCTGAACTGCCATCACCCAATGCCGTGTTCATCGGTGGGTCGCGAGGTCAAATGAATGACATATTGGAGCTGTGCTGGGAAAGATTGCATAGCCATGGGCGAATGGTGGTTTCGGCGGTGACGTTTGACACGGCAAGTGAAGTGTATCAATGGCTTAGAACGAATTCCGTCGACTTTGATGTTCAGTTAATCAACATATCGCATCTTCAACCACTGGCTCACTATCACCGATACCAGGCTGAGAATCCTATACACCTTTTTTGCATCATCAAAAATCAAGAACAATCATCGAAAGACGCAGAGTTACTGCGTGATATGGAGTAGTTTCATGACCGATACACCATTAGGAAAGTTGTACGCAGTTGGCGTTGGGACAGGAGATAGTGAGTTGTTGACACTAAAAGCTGCTCGTTTGATTCAGACTGCAGATGTTATCGCTATTCCCGAGAAGAACAAAGGCAAAGCGGATTCATTTGCGTGGGAGATTGTCACTGGCGCTATTGCCGAGAGCGATATTTTGGGTGAGCGTTGTTTTTTGCACTTTCCGATGACGCGCGATGCGTCGGTTAATGTGCCTGCTTGGCAATCTGCAGCAACGAGCATCCTCCAGCATCTAAGGTTAGGGAAATCAGTGGTATTTGTCACCGAGGGTGACCCGTCGGTATTCAGTACTTGGGCTTATATTCAAGAAGAGCTTTCAGCTTTGGTGCCAGAGCTAATGCCAGAGATCGTCCCCGGAATTACATCAATTACCGCCGTGCCTGCGGTTACAAAGATCCCCCTTGCTGACGGTAGAGAACGATTCTGCGTGGTACCGACAACTTATGGAATCGAGTGTCTAGATAGATTGGTCGCGGAGTTTGACACAATCATGTTTATCAAAGCTGGAAGGATGATCCCTGCGCTATCCGCTAAGTTCAAACAACTTGGACTACAAAATAATGCTACCTATGTGTCGCATGCAACGACTGAACGACAAGAGATCTACACCAACCTAGATGATGTACCTGAAGAGCACCGATATTTTTCGATGGTGCAGCTATCGATTCGCAGTCGTAGCGGTGTTCTTCGCGGTAAACAGGATGATCTGAATTCGATTCCAAGTCAGCCTGTTATTAGCAATGAAACAGTAGCTTTAACTTAGAGACGACGTAGATATGAAGAAAATTGCCATCTACGCCATCACTAAAAATGGAACTCAAATCGCCACTAAGCTGGGGCGCGATCTTCCTTTTGCCGATGTGTTTGTTACACATGGTGTTAAAAGTCCTTTAAGTCGTACTCAGAAATTGGAATTGCCGCTTTCGCAATTTATATCGGAACGGTTTTCCAAATACGATGCTCACATATTTATCTGTGCGACAGGGATTGTTTCACGCACTATTGCTTCTCTTGTAAACGATAAACGCACGGATCCGGCAGTGGTCTGTGTCGATGAGCAAGGCAAGTTCGCCGTGTCGATGCTGTCTGGCCATCGAGGCGGCGCGAATGCGTTGACGACAAGGGTTGCATACATTGTAAAAGGTACTCCGGTCATCACTACCGCTTCTGATGTTACGGAGACAGTATCAACGGATATGTTAGGCGCTCGGTTTGGTTGGATGCTTGATCCGGTCACTGAGCCCGCGATTACCTCAGTTTCAGCTGCTATCGTGAATGAAGAACCGGTGCTGATTGCACAACAGGCTGGAGAAAAAGATTGGTGGCCATACGACAAACGGATGCCTTCGCATATTCACTGCCATCACAGCTTAGAGGTTCTGGATAGCTCAAACTACAAGGCAGCAATCCTCGTGAGTGATCAGCGAAATATTGGCTTAAGCTCATGGGACCGTAATGTCGTCATTTGGAGGCCACGATCCCTTGTCTTGGGTGTGGGTTGTGATCGTGGTACGCCACTTTCGGTTTTAATTGCCGGCCTAGAGGCATTTAGTCGACAGTTCAATCTTTCTCTCAGTTGTATTAGATCACTTGCGAGCATTGACCTTAAATCGGATGAGAAAGGATTGCTCGAACTTTCCAAAGCTTATCAGTGGCCGTTCGTCACCTATGCGGCGGCGGAACTTGATAACTTGAAAGGTATTGAGAATCCCTCCGATTATGTACGGAAAGTGACTGGAAGCAACTCTGTATCAGAAGCTGCCGCATTGAAGGCGAGTGGTTGCAATCAATTGACCGTGGCCAAATGGGCGTTCAAAAGCGAAGGTTTCAATATGACAATCGCCTGTTGTCGACTGCAGTACTCTGAACCTTTACCAAAACGCAACCGCAAGAATTGGGTAGGCGAAAAACCACACCATAGTTCTGACAACATTAAGATCAATCTTCATGGGAGCGAGGTGGTTGAAGGTTATCAGTGTAAACCCAAGCATGTTGACTTGGATCGTCCAATGCTCTTTCACACACATCATTTATTGGTATGTGAAGGTGCTCGCTGTGCGAAGCAGGGAAGTAAGAATCTCGCTCATGAGTTAAGAAATATTCTTAAGCGACTAGGTTATGCATCCGGTAATCAACGCATCAAAATCAGTCGCACAATGTGCGCGGGAGCATGCCGAAACAAAGCGACCATGGCCATTTACCAAAGAACAGCGAATGGCAAAACTGGGGCTTTAGTTAATCATGGTGTTTGGCTTAGGGGCGTTGAAGAATTTACAGAGGCACTTTGGGAAGCGCTGTTTACCGCTCTTGCTAAGAATCAACCTATCTCTGAATTATTAGCACCTCGTTTCTTTGCGCCTTTTGAGGAGGTAGAAGTATGAAGCGACTTAGACACTACAACAAGTCAACCGCCATAGTGCTCAGCTGTTTTGGCTCGGTCGTCGAACAGCAACGTTATGTTCGTTTGTTAGAAGAAGCACAAGCAAAGTATCCAAATTGCGAAGTTCGGTTGGCAGTAACATCTCGAATGGTCATTAAAAAGCTATCAAAGGAAAGCCAAATATTCGAGCATCTTCCATCGGTATTAGCCTCGCTCGACCTAGAGGGGTATCAAAGAATACTGGTTGTATCATGTTACTTGTTCCCAACCGATGAACATAAGCAACTGGTCAATGTGGTAGAGGGCTTCCGTCAGTTTTCGCTGTCCAACATCGAACATACCCCAGCCATAGTTCACCATACTCAATTAGCCACCAGTTTATTGAGTGCGATTGATGAGCGGTTCTCACAAGGCAGCGATATCAATGTGTATGTACATCATGGCGCGCCCTTTCTTGATAATCCAGGACACCAAGCGATCACGTACTGTGGAGAGTTTCTGTCGACACTCTCAGACAAGAACATTTGCTGTTCACTAGAGGGTGCTATGCCGTTTCATCTTATTAAGACCAGACTCAAACACTCGATGATTGAGTCCTCTGCCAGAGCGAAGCTAAGGCTCATACCGCTACTACTGGTCTCTGGAAATCACTTCATCAATGACATGCATCGAATCAAGGCTGAGTTTGAAGATTTTTGCGATGTGGAGTTAGCCCCAAGTGATGATGGTTCATCGTTCAACCTATTGAGTCTTCCTGAAGTGAAAGAGGTCATTTTCAAGCAGATAGACCAAGGATTAGTTCGATTAAGTGCACCTGAACAGGAGAGTTTACATGGCTAAGTTATATCTAGTGGGACTTGGTCCGGGCAGTCTAGAACTGATGTCGTTGAAAGCTCGTCAAGTCGTAGAGCAAGCAGATGTCATTGTTGGTTATGGACTGTATGTCAAACTCATCGCCCCACTCATTAAACAGCAAACACTGGTGAGAAGCGGTATGACGAAAGAGTGGCAACGGGCAGATGCCGCTATTAATTCTGTACAAGAAGGTAAGACGGTTGCACTGGTGTGTTCTGGTGATGCGGGTATATACGCGATGGCTTCCTTGGTGTTTGAGTTAATTGCCGAACAGGATATGTCGATAGATGTCGAGATGGTACCAGGTATCACCGCTGCTAACGGGTGTGCCTCTTTGGTGGGCGCCCCTTTAGGCCATGATAGCTGCACCATTTCACTGTCGGATCTATTAACCCCGTGGGATGTCATCTTGCGAAGAATTGAAGCTGCCGCATCTGCTGACTTCGCTATTACCTTTTATAACCCCCGCTCAAAAAAGCGTCAAAATCAAATTGTCGAGGCGCGAGACATATTGCTGAAATATCGATCAGCTCACACTCCAGTAGCCGTCGTCAACGCCGCTTACCGAGAAGAGCAGAGCGTTCAACTGTCGACATTACAAGAATTTATCAATCTCGAGTTTGGTATGAACGCCTCGATCATTATTGGCAACACAAGTAGCTACCGCTTCCGAGACTGGATCATTACTCCACGTGGCTACAGGAACAAGTACTCGTTGGAAGATGGTGAGACTAAATTGGGACAAACACCAGGTCGAGCATTGGTCTTTGAGAATAGCGAGCAAAAAATTGAGGAAGGCATGTCATGACCGTATTTTTCATTGGGGCAGGCCCAGGTGACCCCGATCTTATAACAGTTAAGGGCGCAAATCTCGTTGAGCGCTGTCCCGTCATTCTCTATGCGGGAAGTCTAGTACCAAAAGCGGTGATAAATCGAGCACGGGCTGACGCACAGGTATTTGATTCTGCAAGTATGGATTTAGACGAGATTACAAAGGTATATACCGATGCCCATGCACTGAATCAAGACGTGGCGAGGGTACAAACGGGTGATCTATCTATTTACTCCTCCCTAGCGGAGCAAACCCGTCGTCTCGACAAGCTAGGCATAGATTGGGAAGTGATCCCCGGTGTCTCTTCTTTTCAAGCATCCGCTGCCGCATTGGGCCAAGAACTCACACTTCCTGAAGAGTGCCAGACGATCATCCTTTCGCGAGCATCTGGGCGTACGCCGGTTCCGGAAAAGGAAAATCTTAAGTCATTAGCGAGCCATGAAGCCACCATGTGTTTATTTTTGAGCGCAACGTTGATTCGAAAAGTGGTAAGAGAGTTAAGTGACGTCTACCCGAGCCATTGGCCGGTGTGTGTCGTCGAGAAAGCGTCTCACCCAGAGCAACGCATTATCAGAGGTACGTTGGCTGATATCGCTGAAAAGGTTCATGCAGCGAAAATCCGCTCTACAGCAATGATCATTGTCAGTAAGGTCTTTGCCATTGATGATTTTGTTGATTCAAAGCTCTATGACGCAACGTTCTCTCATGCGTGTCGAAAGGCGAAAATTGTTGAATCGAAAGGTACAGAATGTGAGGAAGAACTATGAGCAAGGGAAAAGTGTATCTCGTCGGTTCAGGACCAGGTGATCCAAGGTTGCTGACATGTAGAGCGAAGCAACTACTCAGTAAGACGGATGTCGTTTGTTACGACAAGCTTGTCAATGCTGCAATTCTGTCGCTGATCCCAGAGGACGTGGAGATGCACGAAGTGGGGTATCGCGGCTACCAAGGAACTCATATCGACTATGGAATGCATCCTGAGGTTATTGAATTTGCTCTGAGAGGAAAGAATGTCACTCGTCTCAAAGCAGGAGATCCTTGTATTTTTGGACGCACGACTGAAGAGTGCAGGAGCCTCAAAGAGTTGGGGATTGCTTATGAGATCATCCCTGGTATTACCGCCGCTCTTGGTGCTGCTTCTTATTCAGGTTTTCCCTTAACCAGCGCAGGGAGTGCATCGAGCGTGACCTTTGTCAGTGGACACAAAAACACAGACGCCATGGAAGACTGGGTGACGAACAGCAACAAAAGCGGAACTTTGGTGTTGTACATGGGCGCTAAGAAACTGGCTGAACATACACAACATATGATGGATAAAGGGGTGAGCCCATCGTTACCGATGGCAGTGATCAGTTCTGCCACGAGTGCAGACCACAAATGCATCATTGGTACCGTCAAAAATATGGCAAGGCGAGTTGAAGAACTTGGCTATGTTGGTCCTGCGTTAGTGATTGCTGGTGACGTTGTCACGCAATCGGAAGAGTTAGACTGGCGTCAGTATTTACCCATGGCAGGCTGCAAAGTGTTGATCTGTGGCAGTTATGAACATGCAGAAACGCTTCGTGAAATGGGCGCTGAAGTTATCAGTGTTGATGTAACCAAAGTTCGTCCAACCATTAACGAACAAACGTTACTTGAGCTTTGTGATAAGCCGGAAATTGAGTTCATTGACGTATCTGCTTTTGAGGCTTGGTGGCAAGCTCTAGTGATGTACAAAATTGATGTTAGACAGTTTAGAAATCCATTAAGCAGTGCTGAACCCAAGGTTAAAAACGCAATGAGTAAGTTAGGCTTAAGGTGCGACAAGCCGTCACACGAAGCGTTTAGGCTTGGGACCACGTTGGGCGGTCTAGAGGGCTCTGGGGATTTAGCCATTGGTAGTGTTGACTTATGTTTACCAAGATATGAACTGCCACAGGTCGCTTGGGCACTCGTCAGTGACTTCAACATCTACCAGGCCATCAAAGAACAGCAGCCAAGCAGTTTGGAGCATGCTCAGTTTGTTGCGCTAAATCCGGTTATACATCGAATGGCGAAGGAACTGAAGGAAGTCTGCGATTATGAGGATATGCCTTGGTTCGTGCATACGGAATCAGAGTCTTTGATTTCTAACCTAGGAGATGTTCATGCTGTTTGAGCTATTTGGTCTAGATGTAAGGGCGGGTATCACAGAGCATTGGTTTAGTTACCTGCCTCTCAGTGCTGCAATAGTGATAGCGGCCCTTTCTGTGGACCAATGGCTTGGAGAAGCAAAGCGTTTCCACCCTCTCGTTGGATTTGGCTGGCTTGCAAATCGTGTAGAACGGCTGTTACGTAATCGAACTTCTAATGCCGAACAACAGCACACTCTCGTCAAGGTAAATGGAGGGATAGCATGGGCTTTGGTCGTTGTTCCAGTTACCTGTATTTTCGCTGCAGTCGAGTTTTACATGACCTCTCTATCGACAACGCTATGGTTTGTCACTAATGCCCTCATTTTATATGTGACCTTGGGTGGACGTAGCTTGGTAGAGCATGCGGACAGGGTATATACACCACTCAGCCAAGGTGACTTACCGGCTGCGAAACATGCACTGTCAATGGTAGTGAGTCGAGACACTGCGCAGATGAATGAGGAACAGATAACTTCATCGACCGTCGAGACGGTGTTGGAGAATGGCAATGACGCTGTTATTGGCCCAATTTTCTGGTTCGTATTGTTTGGCACTCCAGGCGCGGTTTTGTTTCGCTTAGCGAATACCCTCGATGCGATGTGGGGTTATAAAAACTCAAAATACCAACACTTTGGGTATGCGAGCGCAAAGATCGATGACCTTTTGGGCTGGGCGCCTGCTCGTATTACTGCGGTGCTCTATGCAGTGCAAGGACAGTTTAAGAACGCTATTCACTGTTGGCTGACTCAGGCAAGGCATTGCTCGAGCCCTAACGGTGGCGTGGTCATGACCGCAGGCGCCGGCGCATTGGGCGTCAAAATTGGTGGCCCGACCTACTATGACGGGATCCTTTATAAAAAGCGACCTATGGGCGTTGGGGAATACGCCCAGTTCGATTCGATAGCCAAAGCGAACTTACTGGTTCTCCGTGGCAGCTTCGGTTTAGCAATTTGTTGGTTGGCTGTCAGTGGTGCTGTTTACATTGCTATGGACGGGAGGCTTTTATGATTCATCATGGCGGTAACCTTATCAAAGCCATCAATGAATATGGTGGTGAGCCTAATGATTGGTTAGATATATCAACAGGGGTGAGCCCTTTTACCTATCCAGTCCCTGTTATTCCTGATTCCATATGGAATCGTTTGCCTCAAAGTAACGATGGGTTAGAACGTGCTGCTCGCTTCTATTATCGCTCGGCGTCAGAGCCGCTTGCGGTCGCGGGCTCTCAAGCAGCCATAGCGTCACTGCCGGAGCTATTCACCAGCCATTTGAAACGTCTTGGCACGGTTTGCTTGCCGAGAGTTGGATACAAAGAGCATCAACGAGCGTGGGAAACCTATCGGTATCACGGTAGCCAATGGTTGATTGAGTTCTACGATGAAACCCCTTCTGTTTATCAACTCGAAAACAGCGATGTTGTCGTGATCATTAACCCAAACAATCCAACTGGCCAGCGATTCAGTCAAAGCCAGTTAGATGCGATGTATCAAAAAATGCAGATAAATCAGGGGTATTTGGTCATTGATGAGGCATTTGCGGACTGCACGCCTGAGAACTCGCTACTTAGAAGACAGCCCCTTTATGAGCGTCTGTTGGTGCTTCGCTCGGTTGGGAAGTTTTTTGGCTTAGCAGGTGCTCGAGTTGGTTTTGTGTTTGCAATGCCACCTCTGTTATCCGCGCTCGAGAATCAGTTAGGTCCTTGGACTGTAACGGGCCCATCACGTTGGGTGGTAAAAACGGCGTTAATGGATACCGATTGGCAATTAAAAACTCGTCAAAGTTTGGCTCAAAACATGAAGAGACTGCATGCATTGCTGATCAGAACGTTGACTAAACGTGTTGCGTATACCGATTTGTTTATTACGGCTTATGTTAACGAAGCAGCGGTGCTGCATCGACACCTTTGTGAGAGGCAGGTGCTCACTCGTTTGTGTGATGAGCGAAACGCATTACGTTTCGGGCTACCATGCACGTCCTGTCAATGGGCCAAGTTAGAAAGCGCGTTATTGGCCGTCTCAAAATACCAAAAGGAACTGGCGCATGAAAGCTAGCCTAAACCGTGTTGAGCTGATCATTGGAGGGGCCCGCTCTGGTAAGAGCCATTATGCTGAATCTGTCGCAAAGAGCTCAAACAAGCCGGTGATCTATATCGCAACATCACAAGTGTACGACGAGGAAATGGCGATAAGAGTAGAGAAGCATCGAAAGCAGCGACCGGCAGAGTGGAGAGTGATTGAGGAACCTACTCAGCTTTCTAATGCACTCAGAGAGTACAGCCAAAAAGGCAACTGCATCTTAGTTGATTGCCTGACTTTATGGCTTTGTAACTGTTTGTTCGGACAAGACAGTGAAACTTGGAATCAAACAAAATCTGAGTTTCTTGATCGAATATCTGCTTTACCGGGTCAAGTGCTATTGGTAACAAATGAGGTGGGATGTGGTGTCGTGCCGATGGGCAAAGAGACTCGTCAGTTTGTGGACGAGGCGGGAGCGCTTCATCAAGCGATTGCTAAGCGGGCTGCAAAGGTCACGCTTGTCACTGCAGGACTCCCACATGTACTGAAAGGGGAAAGGGAATGAAGTGGCTTAACTACATAACACTCAACTGTGTGGCACCGTTATCGAACTTACATGAAATCAGCGACGCAGGTGCCGGAGAGGGGCTCATGCACTTGCACCCCACACGAGACACCGAATTACTGGCTTGTGGTAGGGCAAACACCCCTTTAAATGGGAAATCACTACCATCTCCGGTGCTTGGTAATCACTCAGTTACACCGGCCATTTTGGTTCATGGTGTGTTCAAGGCACTGCAAAGCAGGGGTTATAAAATTCGAGTGCACTGTTATCAGCTAGGGCTAGAGAGTACACCGGACTTTACTGATGCTGGGATAGATGAGTGTATTACTCACCATTGTCCATTGGGTGAAGAGCAAGCGCTTATTCGGAGCACGTTGATCCCGGAGCTTGAAAGGCAGCGAGAGGCTGGTGAGGAGCATATTATTGCTGAGTCCGGGATCGGCGGAACCACATTGGCAACGCTTTGGCTTAGGCGATGGGTAGATCCAACTTTATGGTTCGCGGGAAGTACCAATGATGCGTCAAAGCTTGCCATTAAGTCGAAGGTCTTGGAGCAGTTGTGGCAAAAAAGCTCCCAGTTGTCGTTGGATGTTGACCAATACACTCGTGATCTAGAGTGTTCAGATCCCCTGCAGCGTTCGGTTTGCTGTTTGTTAGGAAGTCGTTTGGAGAATCTCAATTTAGCAGGTGGCGCGATGCTGTTTGCACCCGTCGTCGCGATGATGAAGCAGATAGACACCAAACAACTGACCATTGCGACTACTCGGTGGGTAATGCAATCCAACGACGCGAAACTTGTCGAGCAACACTTGTCCCATCTCGCTTCCATTCAAACACACAAAACAGACTTCAATCTATCCGCCTTTGATGCAATTCGAATGTACGAGCGAGGCTATGTGATTGAAGGATGCGGTTTGGGTGCGTGTTTAAGTTTTGCCGAGCATGTTGGCTTAAATGAATCGCAAATTATTAGTTTCCTAGATCTGGCGGTTAGCCCTTGGCTTGAAAAACAGTCAAGCGAATCTAATGCCGGTGAGGTTAGCCCCAAGCAAGGTGTCCTTACCCCCGTTTGAGATGGATACAGAGTAGGAGTTGTATATGAAACCAACATCGCAGGTCGTTATGGTACAAGGTACCACTTCAGACGCAGGAAAGAGTGTACTGTCTGCCGGTTTATGCCGAGTCTTGGCAAGGAAAGGGATAAGTGTTGCGCCATTTAAGCCTCAAAACATGGCTCTGAATAGTGCGGTGACCGCGGATGGCGGTGAAATCGGGAGGGCGCAGGCTGTACAAGCGCATGCTTGTGGCATTGAACCAGTGACGGATATGAACCCGATTCTACTCAAACCCAACACGGACATTGGAGCGCAAGTTATTGTACATGGTAAAGCACTGACTGACATGGATGCGCGCACCTACCATGCATTTAAACCCAACGTTATGAAGTATGCTGTGGAGTCATTTCAACGTCTTAAAAGTCAGTACCAAACGATTGTAATCGAAGGCGCCGGAAGCCCTGCCGAAATCAATCTTCGAGAGCACGATATCGCCAATATGGGATTTGCTGAGAAAGTGGATATCCCGGTAGTCATTGTTGCTGATATCGATCGAGGCGGTGTCTTTGCTCACCTTTACGGAACATTTGAGTTGTTGAGTGCTTCCGAAAAAGATCGAGTTGTTGGTTTTGTGATCAATCGTTTTCGAGGAGACGTCTCACTGCTAGAAAGTGGACTTCGTTGGTTAGAAGACAAAACAGGCAAACCCGTACTAGGTGTTCTGCCATATTTACATGGTCTCATGTTAGAAGCCGAGGATGCGATTAATGTGAACCAACTCCAAGAGGGCAAACCACAACTAAAGGTAGTGGTACCTGTTTTACAGAGGATCAGTAATCACACTGACTTCGATCCCCTACGAATGCATCCCAATGTTGATTTAGTTTTTGCTCCTAAGAACCAGCCTTTACCCAAAGCGGACCTTATTGTCTTGCCTGGTTCAAAAAGCGTCCGTAGTGACATCGCATTTCTTCGAGAGCAAGGGTGGGATAAGCAAATCGAACGTCATTTGAGGCTGGGTGGAAAACTCATCGGTATTTGTGGTGGTTATCAGATGCTTGGTGAGTTGATTTCAGACCCACATGGTATTGAAGGGCCATGTGGTCAAAGTCCCGGCCTTGGGTATTTGCCATTAACGACAGAACTCCACGAAAGTAAGCAGCTCAAGCAAAGTCATGGAACGTTGACGCTTCCCAATCAAAAAAGTGTCAAGGTCACTGGTTATGAGATCCATGCCGGAATTACCGAGGGTGTCTCGAAGCACGCTCCCGTTCAGCTCGCGAGTGGACCAGATGGTGCCGTGGGACTCGATAACCAAATATTTGGAACCTATTTGCATGGCCTGTTTGAATCCAGTGATGCATGTGCCGAGATATTGAAGTGGGCAGGCTTAGAGCAAGCAAAAGGAGTGGACTTCGAAGCCCTTCGCGATGAAGGCATCAATCGAGTCGCCGATGCAATAGAAGCACATCTGAATTTGAGCGTGTTGTGGCCCGACATGGAGGAGTTTGATTGATGACAAAAGTGGCGTGCCCAGCATTAGTCATTTCAGCCCCGAGTTCCGGCAGCGGAAAAACAACGGTTGTCGCGGCAATAGCGCGTTATTTCACGAATCAGGGGAAGGACGTCAGGGTATTCAAAACAGGTCCTGATTTTATCGACCCTGCCTTTTTAGCTACTGCTTCTAAAAACGCGGTCTACCAATTAGATTTTTGGATGTGTGGTGAGCGCCATTGTAAACAACTCATTGCCCAAGCTGCGTTGCAGGCAGATCTTATTCTTATTGAAGGGGTAATGGGGATGTTTGATGGTCAGTGCTCGAGCGCTGATATTGCCGCGGTATTGGGTATCCCGGTACTCGCAGTGATAGATGCAGGGAAAATGGCGAGTACGTTTGGAGCTGTTGCCCATGGGTTAGCAACGTACAGAAATGACATTGATATGTTTGGAGTATTTGCCAATCGAGTTGGCTCAGAAACGCATTCGCAAATGTTAAGTCAGTCTCTGCCTGGTGATCTCAAGTATTTTGGCTACCTTCCGAAGCGATTAGATATCTCACTGCCTGAGCGACACTTAGGTTTGGTGCAGGCCCAAGAGCTGGTCGATATCGAGCAACGTCTAGATCTTCTCGCCGATTTGATTGGTCAAAGTGGACATTTGTCGTTGCCCCCTTCAGTTTGCTTCGAAGTCCAATATGATGAGCCAGCAGCCATGTGTCTTGAAGACGTTGTTATTGCTATTGCCAAGGACAGTGCGTTCAGTTTTATCTATCAAGCTAATATTGATGTGCTGCGACAGATGGGTGCGACGCTCAGCTTCTTCTCTCCGATAAGAGGGGAAACCTTGCCAATCTGTGATGCGCTGTACCTTCCTGGAGGGTATCCGGAATTACACCTAACAGAGCTTTCACAAAATACGACCCTAATAAATCAGATCCTTGAGCATATTCACTCTAACAAGCCTGTGCTTGCTGAATGTGGCGGGATGCTGTACCTGAATAAGAGTCTCACTAACGCTGACGGCAGATGTGAGGAGCTAGTTGGCGCGTTAGATGCGCATTCAACAATGCAAACCAAGCTTGCTGCACTGGGATTAGTAGAGGGAGATCTGGAGCCTGACAATAGCTTGAGAGGGCATACCTTTCACTATTCAAAAACAGACTCGTATGAACAGGTCATTTGTCGGCCCGGTTCTCAGCGAGGAAAAATACTCGATCCAGTGTGGGTAAAAAATCGCGTCGTTGCTTCATATGTTCATTGGTACTTCCCATATAACTCGCAACTGGTAGGAAAAATATTTCGCGGAGAGTTGGAGCACGAATTGCAAGCGGAAGTCGGAATGCGATGATGAAGCTTATTTTAATACGCCACGGACAAACAACATGGAACCTTGAGGGACGCCTGCAGGGGTGGTTAGACAGTGCACTGACTCCGGAAGCTGTCGACGCTGTTCAAACTATGGCGCTTCCTAAATTGTCGAGTCCAACTCTATACAGTAGCGATTTAGGCCGAGCGGAGAAGACTGCGATGATAATTGCTAAACGTTTGGGGCTTGATTTAAAGACCGACTCACGACTGCGTGAACGAAGTTTTGGCCGGCTCGAGGGAGAGCTGATTGGTCGCCAATTCATCGACAACAGTGTGGACTCTCACTCTGCTTGGAAGACATATCATTCTCGCTATAAAGCTCCCGTGGGTAATGCGTTCTGTATCGAAGATGAGAGAACATTTGAGGATAGAGTACGGTGTTTTCTCAGTTCAATCAATCATCAGTCGCCCAGCAGCGAGGTCATTGTCGTATCGCATGGCGAGTGGATCCGTGCTTGCAAAAATATTTTGAGTGGAATTCCTGCCTGGCATGAAGGTGATGGCGTCACATCTAATAATACTGTGGTCACTTTTGATATCGACCGTGTTGACGTTCCGGGAGGTCTATTGCATGTCGGCTGACAAATCTCTTGCTATTACGCGAATCGCCTTACTGAGGCATGGCATTACCTATGGTGAAACTTGCTTTCGAGGTTCGACTGAGTTTTCGTTGACTCAGGTAGGTCTACAGCAAATGCGCAGCGCCACTGAAAGCATGAGTGGAATCGATCATGTTATCAGCTCTCCTTTAAGCCGTTGCCATCAGTTTGCAACGGAGTTCGCCAGCAGGTGTGGCATTGAATTGTCGATAAATGAGGATTTTCGAGAACTCGATTTTGGGGATTGGGATGGCAAAGAGAAGCAACTGGTTTGGAATGAAGAGCAAGATCAATTGTCGGCCTTTTGGAACGACCCATGGGATTCGACTCCGCCGAATGGGGAAACGCTCAAAGCGTTTGACCGACGTGTCCAGTCAGCGTGGCATAAAACGATAAGGCAACATCAAGGACAATCACTTCTGGTAGTGACTCATGGCGGAGTAATCAAACAAATCCTCCGGTATCTACTTGAAATGCCGAGAAATGCGTTTTATCTGCAACGACTAAACATTCCGTTTGCTGCGCTAATTCATGTGTCGATTTATCAAGATGAAGCCGGACACCTTTGGCCAGAAATACTGTTCCCTGGGTTTGTCGACAAGATCATACAGCGCGGTTAATAGGTGAAGTGAGCATGCAAGAAAGAATCATCAGAGAGTGGCAGTTGTACCTACTGGCGATAAGCACATTTACAAGATTACCTGTTTTCAGAAACGTTCCCTACAGCGAATCTCGACAAAATGAATGCTACAAGTACGCCGGTTTAGTTGGGCTGGTTGTTGGAGTCCTGAGTGCAATAGCGTTTTATGCTGCGGATCTTCTTTGGACAAAAGAAGTCGCAGTTGCGATCTGTATGGTCGTAAGCATCTATTGTACAGGAGCTTTCCATGAAGATGGCTTTGCCGATACATGTGATGGATTTGGAGGTGCATTCTCTACTGAGCGTAAGCTGGAAATCATGAAGGATTCACGGGTGGGTGCTTATGCGTTGATCGGGACGATTATGATTTTACTTTTTAAGTACGCCACATTAATTGGTAGTGAACAGGTCATAACGAGTTTGGTCATTGCACATGTACTCAGTCGAACTGTTGCTGTGTCCTTTTCTCATACACATAAGTATGTGAGGGACCCAAGGTCCTCCAAAGTGAAGATTTCTAGTCAAACAAATTCCCAAAACGAACAAATAGTGCTCTTGCTGGTGGCACTGTCGATTTCCGCGAGCCTCCTTTCGTGGGCACATTTTGTAGGGTTATTTGGATGCTTATTCATAATCAGGTGGCTGCTTGGTCGATGGCTCGTCAGTCATATTGGAGGATACACAGGGGACACGTTAGGGGCTGTGCAGCAGATCTCGGAAATAGCTTGTTATTTATATTTACAGGCTGTGTTAACAGCCTAAATTCTGAGCTTTGGAGCAAATATGCATATTGTTGATGGAGTAATAAGCATGCCAGTTTTGGCTGCAAATACAGTGATAGCCGTGATTGGCTGCTACTTGGGGATGAAACATTTGAAGGATAGCAAAATCCCACAAGCAGCAGTGATGACTGCCTGCTTTTTTGTTGCTTCCTTGGTTCATGTGCCCGTTGGCCCTTCTAGTGTGCATCTCATATTTAATGGATTGCTGGGACTGCTATTAGGATGGAGTGCATTTCCTATTGTACTAATTGGTCTTCTTCTTCAAGCGGTATTCTTTGGGTTTGGTGGTTTGACTGTACTCGGTCTAAACGCAGTCAACATAGCGTTGCCTGCTGTCATTATTGGCTTCGCACTAAGGCCAATGATTCATAAGACGTCACCCATCATTGTTGGTTTTCTCAGCGGTTGCGGTGCGGTGCTGCTTACCAGCTTATTTGTTGCTCTTTCACTTGCGCTGTCTGGTGAGGTATTTCTCAACAGTGCGGCATTGGTGCTCGCCGCACACCTTCCGGTTGCAATTCTCGAAGGGGTGATTTGTGCTTATGTTTTGCATCTTCTTCTTAAGGTCCGTCCGGAACTGGTGGTTCAAAGGACTTAAAACTTTGGAGTTTAGAAATGAATATTGAGAAACGATTGAAATGGATAGTAGCCTTTGCCGTTTTACTAGGAGTGCACACTTCTGTGTGGGCTCACAACATGCGGATGTCAGTCTACATTGAGGGTAGCAATCTCGAAGGTGAAATTTACTATGTTGGGGGAGGCAATGCCGCAGCAAGTGGTGCTGCTGTAGAGCTAATAGCATCCGGTGATGTGATAAACACCACAACAACTGATGAGGATGGCCTGTTTGTCTTCAGTTCTGTGCCTCCAGCAGACTACCTCGTCAGGGGTGATGCAGGACAGGGTCATGTCGCTACGTTTGATGTCAAACAAAATGAGTTTCTTGACATCGATTCAGCTACGGATATTACACAAAACAATCAAGGTGAAAACGCAGTAAGTGTGCAGAGTGAGCTTAGTGAGATTAACGCACAGCAACTACAGGTTGCGATCACTAAAGCGATAAGGCCTTTACGCGAGCAAATTGACCGTTACGAAGCAAAGACTCGTTTTCATGACATCTTGGGTGGTATTGGATACGTTTTTGGTCTCTTTGGTTTGTTGGTGCTGATTAGGCAGCGGAGACAGCTATGGACATAATTATCAGTGGTGGAGTTCGTTTAGAACGTTCTGATGCATCACCTACCCATACACGAATACTTGTAGCAGTAATAGCAATCACTTGTTTGGTAATGTCAGATACAGTCACGGCTTTGGGAGTATTCTTTGCGTTAGCAACTTTTATGTGGTGGCAAAGTCCTCTTAGTTTTCAAGCGGGTTTAAAGCGTCTGCTATTGATAGATAGCTTGATTTTCTTGACTATTTTACCCCTCCCTTTTTCATTTGTGGGCGAACAAGCAATTACAGTAGGTCCTTTGACGTTATCTGAGATTGGGCTAGTTAAAGCTATCGAGGTTTTTATTAAATCGACGTTGTCAGCCACTATTATGATCACGCAGCTAAGTGGTGTGACAGAGATAGAATTGGCGAATGCTCTGCAACGCTTAAGAGTCCCTTCAAGATTCATCATGTTGCTTCAGTTTACGGTACGTTACATCAGTGTTATGCACCGGGAACTATCTAAAATGAGACTCGCCTTGAGAGCACGTGGCTTAGGGCGAGGGCCAAGTTGGCATAACTGGAAGAGCTTTGGCTATCTATTTGGAATGTTATTTGTCAAAGCATTAGCTCGCGCTGATCAAATCTGGTTTGCAATGAAGTGTAGAGGTTATAGAGGATATTTTCCTAAACGGAAAGTATCGAGCAACGAAGTGTTCTTTGATCAAGCGTCACTTATCATCCTCAGCATTTCTTTGGTTTTTCTTGTGGCGGACAGTTGTCTTTTGCTCCCTGGGTATCGGCTGTAGGTTAGGAGAATATTATGAACACCCTTATAGAGCTAAGTGATATCTGTTATCAGCGTTCGAATGGTCAAATTTGCGCCAACAAACTTCACTTTCGACTGCAAGCTGGTGACAGAATTGCCATAACAGGGAGCAACGGAACGGGAAAAAGTACCCTCTTTCAGATCATGCTTGGTTTATTGGAGGGGGTCACAGGAAAGGTAGAACTGTTCGGGGAAGAATGTTTGTCCGAGAAAGACTTTGTTAAGCATCGTGTTCAGATTGGCTATTTGTTCCAAGATTCAGATGACCAACTATTTTGCCCAACGGTAATGGAAGACGTGTGTTTTGGCCCAATAAACCAGGGTTACAGTCAAAAAGCAGCCGAAAGAATGGCCTATGAAACTCTTAGAGAGTTAGGCATTGAGAGCCTAGCGCATCAAGTAAGCTATTTACTCTCTGGCGGACAAAAAAAGCTTGTCTCACTGGCAACGATTTTAGTGATGAAACCTAAGGTACTGCTACTTGATGAACCCACCAATGGACTAGACGAAAAAAATTATCACATGCTGATAAACATAATTAATACAACTCAATTACCCATTATCTTGGTAAGTCATGATCAAAAGCTCAGGAAAGCATTGACCAATACTGAATATCAGTTATTAGACGGGAAGCTAATGGCTTCTCAGGATTTTGCTACTAGTTAAGTATCATTTTTTTAGAGAAGGAATAATCATGAAAAAAAACGCAATTGTTGCATCGGTACTAGCCTTAGCGGTTTGTGGTCCGGCATCCGCACATTTTCAGTTGATGTACACGCCGACATCGCAGCTAGACAGACCAGAAACGATAGACATGAAGTTCGTGTTCGCACATCCAATGGCAAATGGACATGTGATGGATATGGGGCAACCTGAAGAAGTATTTGTTGTATTTAAAGATACCAAAACGGACGTTACCAAGAATTTAAAACCAATCACATGGACTGGACCTTCAAATCAAGCAAAAGCTTATGAACTAACCTACAGCGTAAAGCGCAGCGGAGACTACTTGTTCGGTTTCGTGCCAGAGCCTTATTATGAGGAAACTGAAGATATCTATATTCAACAGATCGCTAAGAGAGTTATCAATCGAGGGGGGTTAGATAGCGGCTGGAATGATTCGTTAGGTCTGAAAACCGAGATCATACCAATGAATAAAACTTATCAGATCTTTGCGGGGAGCACATTTACAGGGCAGCTTCTTTCTGAAGGCAAGCCTGCTGCTGGCATTGAGTGTGAAGTAGAGTTTATCAATACAAAAGTGGACACTCAGTCCAACTCTTTTTCGAAGGAAACGCTTCGAGATGAACCCACTTCAGCTATCGTTGCTGTCACTGATGATAACGGCATGTTTACATTTGGTATCCCTGTTGCCGGTAAGTGGGGTTTCGCATGTCTTGGTGCGGGCCCAGATACAGAATACCAAGGAAAAGAGCTCTCTCAAGATGCGGTCCTTTGGCTCGAAGTCGAAGATATTTAACGGTTAAGCTACTATCCATAAGTATGCCTTGTGATGGCATAGTTATATAGCAACCCCATACTATTTGCTTAATAATGCGCCTTTGGCGAGGGTTAGTTGTGCCCTTAGTTTGTCAAAGGCGCTTATTTGAAAATCTATTTACATCGTTAGAGAGGGTTATAAGATGTCTTGGATAATAACAAAGTATGTGCTTACGGCTACGGTTGTTGTTATTGTTTCCGAGGTGGCTAAAAGGAGTGACAAGGTAGGGGCGTTGATTGCATCATTACCTTTGATCACTATTTTGGCTATTTTCTGGATGTATGTGGAGGGGCAGGGAAAAGAGAAAATCGCTAATCATGCCTTTTATACGTTTTGGTACGTGATTCCAACGCTGCCAATGTTCTTGATTCTTCCCTGGCTACTGAATAGGTTTTCATTTTGGCTGACATTGAGTGTTTGTATGCTTGTCACAGTAGTTTGTTTTATTGCTGTAGTATGGCTAGCGAAAAGTATCGGCGTTAACTTATTCTAGTGGACGAAGTAGGGTTAGTCATAGCGGACTAAATTTTTTTCTATGTCGTTTTGGTGGAGTAAAAAGGGGGCGCGAAGGGCCCCCAAACATTGCCTGTCATACCCTACAAATTAAACGTTTCTTTAAGTTCCTGCATGTCTTTATCGCTTACGCCTTCTGGAACAAACCCAGAGGCTAGACAGCCCAAGAATAGTTTAGCGCCTTTATTAGCCACATCGATATAGTCAAACGCTACCGCAGCATCTTCGCCAGTCGCTACAGCACCGTGTTTTTCCCAAATTGCCACATCATATTGCATTAACTTTTCTGTGGTGACATCTGCCATAGTTTGGCTGCCAGGCATACAGTAAGGGACGATACCAATACCTCTAGGTACGAACGCCCTCACTTCCGGAAGCATTTGCCAACACGCGTAAGTATATGCTGATTCATTACTCGCGTAATCAGGATGGTGGGATAACATGATGAGTTCTAGTGGGTGAGTGTGAACAACACATCGGTCATTTGACCCAGCCTTTTGCTTTGCCATGATAATCTCAACGTGTGAGATGAACTCACTAGTAGGCGCAAAGTTTGGATCGTTTCGTCCACCCCAAAGCAAGTGATAGCCTTGGGCATTGTCGTCGATCCTCAGTATACAGCCTGCAGAATGCGGAGAGACTAACTCACGAATACGTTCACCAGTGCCTTTTACGTAGAAAATATGTCCAGCACTTTCTTTTGGAAAAGCAAAGTCACCGACAGACGTTAGCTCCTTATGTGGAAATGTCGATAGATCATACTCAAAATCGCCAAAGATCTCCGTAATATCGACGGAGATGTTGCCACCATTGCGCTCGGCCCACTCACGCTGCCATAGATATGTCCCAACTTCTGAAACTTTGCGGATCTCTTCTAATACAGCTTCGTTTAACGCGATTTCTTTCATAATTCAGCCTTAATATTGCAGTTTACGCCATGTAGAAGACGTTCTTAAGTTCTGTAGAGACGGGAGAGTTATCCTCGTTCGTCTCCATTAAAGGTTTCATATATGCCCACCACTTTTGGCAGACTTCCGTTTTAACTACTTGAGCCCAACGCTCCTCACTTTCTATTTCGACATACGCAAACAGCAGTCCTCGCACCTCATCCAAATAGATTGAGTAGTTTTGTGCACCATGTTTTTTTAGAACCTCGATGAGTTCGGGCCAGATTTCGTCGTGACGCTTTTTGTATTCGCCATAGCACTCTGCATGGACATACATTAGAGACGCTTTTTTTATGTGAGCATTTGTCATTAATTTATACCTTTAGGCTTTGTTTAATCAGTTTGAATGCTCTAGGTAATGCGATGACGCTAATCAGCATGCAGCCGATGATGATTGACATAACGATTCCAGGAACATTAAGTAGCCCAAGCCCAACCGTCACTAACCCCATGACAAACACTGAAATGACAACGCCGAGAATAGTGCCTGAGCCACCTAGAATGCTCACACCTCCCAAGACAACCATGGTTATGATGCTAAGTTCCCAACCAAACGCTATGGTAGGTCGTGTACTTCCAAGTCGTGAGGTCAACATGATTGAAGCAACACCACAAAAGAATCCAACCAAGCTAAATAGAATGAGCTTATGTTTTTTCACATCGATCCCAGAATAATAGGCCGCAGTTGGATTGTTGCCGATGGCATAAGTCTTTCGCCCAAAGTTCGTTTTTTGCAGAAGCACATAGAAAAGGGCGGCTAGAACAATGAAGCAAGTGAACTCAAAGCTGATAACCCAGAACACATAACCTTGACCAAAATAACTGAATGATTCCGGATAGTTACGAAGTGCTTGGTCGCCGAGTAGAATGAATGTAATCCCTCGGAATAAAGACATCGTACCGATCGTAACAACGATTGATGGAATGTTTAGTCTGGTAACTAAGAGTCCATTGAACATGCCACATAGCGTGCCGACAGCCATACCAACTAGACAGATAACAAAAACACCTGAGCCGGATTGAGCTGCGAACCCCATTGCCGTTGAGCTGAGCGCTATGATTGACGCAACAGAAATATCAATTTCGCGAACAATAATCACCAGTGCTAATGGCAGCGCGATGATGGCCTTCTCAGTAAAGTTAAACGTCGCATCGGATAGTGACCACGGATTAAGAAAGTATGGGGATGCGATACTATTTACGATGAAAATAATAACAGCAATACCGAATAAGAAGCTCTCCCAAGATAAAAGCCAATTAGGTAGCTTCTTTGGGGGCTTATTTAGAGGGCTATTATTAATCGATTGTCGATTTGTATTTTCCATTATATTTCCTCACCTTATTCAGGATGCATCTTGAACGGCCTTACGAAGAATAATTCTTCCAGGTCTACGTTCTGATCGTGAGTTGGCGATAACGGCAATAATGATTACCGAACCAGAGATAGCCATTTGCCAGAATGGTGAAATACCAATGACTGGAAGGGCGTTGTTAATGACGCCAAGGAATAGGGCACCTAACAGGCATCCCAAAACCGTACCGGATCCTCCAGCGATACTTACGCCACCAATTACACAAGCGGCGATCACTTGAAGCTCGAAACCATTAGCGATATCAACATAGGCAACCGCGTAACGAGATATCCAAAGGTAACTGGCGATACCGCCCATTAACCCAGAGATAGTAAAAGCAATGAACTGCTTTTTACCCACATCGACACCGATATAATATGCGGCGGTAGGGCTGTTGCCCGCTGCATAGATTTTGCGACCCAATTGTCGATGCTTAGTAAAGTAGTACATGCCGCCTACCGCAGTGATAGAGGCCCAACCTAATAAAGGGAGGCCTAGCAGTTCAAATCGTGGGATACTCAAAAATGTCTCACTCATCTGGTGAGCGTTGATCCATGCCCCTTTACTGATTAGGAACACCGCACCACGATAAATACTCATCGTTCCCAAGGTGACTACAATGGCTGGGATCTGCATCTTCCAAACCAAAAAGCCGTTAAACATGCCTAATAGTGTACCTATGCCGGCACCTAGTACGATTAGCAGTGGGACGGGAAATCCTGGATAAACATTGTTTATCGTCGCTAAGATCATTCCAGTTAGTGCAACATTTGCAGCGACGCTTAAATCAATGCAACGCGTAATGATAACCAGCATCTGACCAAGCGCGAGAATAATCAGAATTGATGTATCGTTGTAAACCGAAAAAAGGTTACTTGCTGACAGAAAATCGGGGACAATTAGCCCAACCAAAATTAGTAGGCTAAGCACCACGACTCCAAGTTGTGCTTCCCTGTTCTTTAGAAGTTGTTTCATGCCGTTTCCTCCAGTACTCCTGTTGCAGCGCTCACCAAAGCCTCGGCGCTGAACTCTGAACGTGAAAACTCTTTAACCTGTAGGCCTTCTCGCATTACGATGACACGGTCAGCCATTCCCATAACTTCTGGTAACTCCGATGACACCATGACCACGGCCAACCCTTGACCTGTGAGTTCAGACATAAACTCATGAACGGCAGCTTTGGAGCCAATATCAATACCTTTTGTTGGTTCATCAAGAATGATGACCTTAGGCTTGGTCGCCAACCATTTACCAATGACCACTTTTTGCTGGTTACCACCAGAAAGGTTTTCAACTTTTTCATGCCAATCTGGAGCTTTTACGCGCAGGCGTTTTGCGTATTGGTCCGCGAGTTCGTATTCTCGCTCTTCATTAAGTATTGAGTTTGGATTAACGCGGTCGAGTTGCGGAAGACCGATATTTTGATATATAGGGAACTCTAGAACGGCACCTTGACTCTGACGCTCTTCCGGAACGTAGACGATACCGGCTTTGATTGCATCTGACGGAGAGTTGATCGATACCGTTTTACCATCAATCTTAATGGTGCCGCGACTATTTTTAGTCACTCCAAAAAGGGATTGCATCAGCTCGGTTCGACCTGCCCCAACGAGTCCATAAAAGCCCAAGATTTCACCCTCTTTAAGGGCAAAGCTGATATCGTCGAACTCGGTCGGGTGACTATATTCATTGACTTCAATAACGGTTGAGCCTAGCTCTGCGTCTACTTTGGGGTAGGCGTTGTCGATAGTTCGACCTACCATCATAGCGACGAGTTGTCTCTCTTCGACATCTTTAATTAAGCCGCTATTGACATAGGTGCCATCCCTGAACACAGTGAACCGCTGTGCGATTCGATAGATTTCGTCAAACTTGTGGCTGATAAACATGATTGCGCAGCCCTTTGCTTGCAATCTATGCACAATTTCATAGAAATCTTCGATTTCTCGGTGTGACAACGCTGCTGTTGGCTCATCGAGGATGACCACTCTGGCATCGAATGATAATGCTCGAGCTATCGCTACCATATGGCGCTGTCCGATGCTGAGTTCCTTGAGCACTTTATTAGGGTCTAATGGCGCATCAATTTCTTTCAAAATTCGATTGGACTCACGCTCCATTCCTTTCCAGTCAAGTGTGCCAGATGGGTGCTTCATGTAGTGACCGGCAAAGATGTTTTCTGCAACAGTCAACTCATCAAAAAGAACCGTTTCTTGATGTATCGCCGTGATTCCGAGCTTTCGAGCATCATCTGGATTGCTTAAGGAGACTTGCTTATCATCGAGATAGAGCTCACCTGCTGTAGGTTGATGAATACCGGTCATTACTTTGACCAGAGTAGATTTTCCTGCACCGTTCTCGCCTACTAATGCCGTGACTTCGCCGGGATATAGGTCGAGTTGAACGTTATCCAGAGCTTTCACACCAGGGAAATGCTTACTGATATTACGTAGTGAAAAAATGGGTTTGGCTTTTGACATTCCTTGCCTCCATTAAAAACGGTTCTATTGAAGAGCATGTTCACATTACCAGTCGAACACGCTCTTCGACGTCATTTCAGACTTCAATGCCAATTAGAAAATCTTGGCAAACTTCTTAACGTTAGAACTGTCATATTTAAAAGGAGGTGCCATTGCCGCATTACCCTCTGCGTCTAGTTCTGCGACACCAAGGCGTCCCATACTTACTTCTTTTTCAGTTGCATCACCTTTTACCAACTCATGAGCGATGATTGTTGCGGCATAGCCAAGGTCAATAGGGTTCCAAATTGCGAAACTCTTAACCGCACCTGAATCTACGTGACCGGCAAGTTCTGAAGGTAGTCCAAGGCCAGTAACGTAGATTTCACCGGTTTTACCGGCATCCGTTACAGCTTGTGCTGCAGCAACGATACCGACTGATGTCGGAGCAACAATCGCCTTCAAGTTTGGATAGGTCTTAATAAGTCCCATAGTCTCGCGATAACTTTTGTCTGCTAAGTCATCACCATAAACGGTTGCAACCAAATTAAGCTGAGGATATTGAGGAAGCACTTTCTTCATCTCATCGATCCAAATATTTTGGTTCGTTGCGGTAGGGGATGCTGACAAAATAGCGATATCACCTTTTTCACTGCCTGTCGCTTGCACCGCTTCAGCCGCTAATTCGACATTTACCTGTCCAATAAGAGGGTTGCTTGAAGGGTTTAAATGAACCGCTCGACCCGGTTCGGCAACACCGGAATCAAAGGATACGACTTTGATACCCCGCTGCTGGGCGCGTTTTAAGATAGGAACAAGAGCATCGGTATCGTTGGAAGAAATCGCAATCGCATCAACACGTTGTGATATTAGTGAGTTGACAATCTCAATTTGTCCTTCTGCAGTTGGCGTAACTGGACCTGTATAGATAATTTCTACATCGTCTGATAGCTCCTTAGCGGCTTGTTGCGCTCCTTCATACGCGGCTTCAAAGAAGCCAATCCCCTGTGCTTTGACCACAAGACCGATACGCATATCGGCTGCAAAGGCTGCGCTTGTCGCTAAAATGCTACTAGCGATAACTGCATGTTTAAATAAACGTTTAAGATTCATAGGGTAACTCCATGTGAGAGTAGGTTCACGTTGTATTCCGGCCCGAGCAAGACTGCTAAATTCCCTCGGACCGCATTGATCGAATTAGTGTGGGACTTCTTGTCCTACTTTCGATTTAATAATATTTCTTGTTCGTACTGTTTAACTTGGGCTAGCCAATCTGAGCCAACTGGGACATCTTGTGAAACGCAGTAGTGATCCCAAACTGCCGTCCATGGAAGAGATTTGAGTTCTTCCATTAGCGCCAATCGGCTAGTGTAGTCTCCTGCAAGTTCCAGATCTTTGAGCTGTTGTGACGGCTCTAACAACGCACGAAGTAGCGCTTTTCTCATGTTACGAGTACCAATGACCCATGCAGCTACTCGATTGATAGATGCGTCAAAGAAATCGAGGCCGATATTGACTCGATCCAGTAAACCGTGACGGATAATCTCATTTGCTACAGCTTGCGTCTCATCGTCGAGCAGGACGACGTGGTCACTGTCCCAACGGATAGGGCGGCTAACGTGCAGTAGCATTTCTTTTACAAATAGGGATGTAGAAGAGATCTTGTCTGAGATGACCTCTGTTGGGTGATAGTGACCAGCATCCAAGCAAAGAACGATGTCTCTAGTTGAGGCATAGCCCATGTAGAACTCATTAGAGCCCGCAGTGTATGCCTCTGTGCCAATGCCGAAGAGTTTAGATTCAACTGCGTCCTTGTGATATTCCTTTGAAATAGGTTCAGCAATGATTGCATCAAGAGAATCGGCAAGACGTTTGCGCGGTGCCAAACGGTCAGCAGGAATGTCTTTAAATCCATCAGGGATCCAAATATTCATCACCGAAGGGGTACCTAGTTCCTTCCCGAAGTACTCAGAAACTTTACGGCTTGCAATACAGTGGCGGATCCAAAACTCTCTCACTTCTTCATCTGGGTGAGTCAGAGTCATATTGTCCGCACTTAGCGGGTGTGAGAAGCACGATGGGTTAAAATCCAAGCCAATTTTCTTGCCTTTTGCCCACTCTACCCAGTTAGCGAAATGTTTCGGCTCAATCTTGTCTCGTTCAACAGGAACATCGCTCTCAAGATAAATTGCGTGTAGGTTAAGTCGTAGCGCTCCCGGGATCATACTCATCGCATAATCGATATCGCCACGAAGCTGTTCAGGCGTTGTCGCTTTACCAGGATAGTTCCCTGTTGCTTGAATGCCACCAGTTAATTCACCGTCTGGACTTTCAAATCCAGCAACATCATCTCCTTGCCAACAATGCATAGAAATAGGGATTTGATTAAGCGCTTGCATTACGCTTTCGGTATCGATGCCTAGCTCTGCATAACGAGCTTTTGCAATCTCATAACTTGATTGAATTTGGTCGATTTTTTCCATTTCAGTTCCTTACTAAAATTGGCAGATACGTATGAATTCAGGCCATTTTTCGTCAAAACGGTCCGTGTCCTGCGGAAGATATTTGTGTGTTGGGAATGACTTCGCGACGAGCGCTCTAGCTTCAGCAACATTTGTAACTTCGCCTAGTGCGATCAGTTGTCCGCAAAGATTCCCGATTGCTGAGGCCTCAATTGGGCCTGTGGTTACTTCTACACCTGCTGCATCAGCGCATAGTTGGCTTAAGAAAGTGTTTTGAGTGCCGCCACCAATGATATGAATTCGGTCCGCGATGGTTGGCTTTATACTTTGAAGCTCCTCAAATACCTTTCGATACTGCAGCGCCAAACTCTCAAAAACGCAAAGAGCTAATTCACCAGGGGTTTTGGGTACGGTTTGTCCTGTTTGACTACAAAACGTTTGAATTGCGTCAATCATCGAATTTGGATTGAGAAAGCTAATGTGGTCAGGATCAATTAGAGACTGCATTGGTGTACTCACTTCTGCAAGGCTGACTAGTTCAGAGAAGCTGTATTTATCTAGCTCCTTTTGAACGTTTTGGATAAGCCAAAGTCCCATAATGTTCTTAAGTACTCGGTAGCGTTTTTCTGCTCCACCTTCATTGGTCACATTGATCGCTTTTGCCATTTCATTGACGATAGGCTTTCGACTCTCAAAGCCCATTAAAGACCAAGTTCCCGAACTAATATAGACAGCGTCGTCACCTTGAACAGGTAGCGCCAAAATAGCGGATGCTGTGTCGTGGCTTGCAATTGACGCAAGTGGTATAGACTCACCATCTTGACGACTATAGCTACCGATAATGCGATTCGGTTGCTCAGGAGGAAGTAGCCACGAACTTGGTACACCAATCTTTTCGAGTAGCTCTTCGTCCCACTCGTCCGTATGGCAATTTAGGAGTTGCGTAGTGGTTGCATTGGTATATTCACAGCCTTTGATACCGGAAAGTTCAAAGTTAAGGTAGTCAGGGATCAGAAGCAGTTTATCTACTTTAGAAAACCAATCAGGCTGTTCCTTAACCACAGATGCGAGTTGATAGAGAGTATTGAACGGAAGAAACTGAATACCGGTTTTACTGTAAATAGATTCTTTGGTCAGTTTTTCGGTCACTTCTTCAAACACTGAACTGGTTCGGGGATCTCGATAAGAAATAGCAGCATCAACTTTTCTACCAGCCGCATCAATCAGAACGTAGTCAACGCCCCAGGTGTCAATAGCCATACAATCAATAATCGGATGACTAGCTTGCGCTAAATCACAGCCAACCTTAATTTCTTGGAGAAGCATTTCTGTGTCCCAGCAAACATTTTTGCCGATACGTTGAAGGGAGTTTTCGAAGCGATGAACTTCTTCTAATGTAAGCTTATCCTTGTCGTATGTGCCTAAAATGACACGACCGCTTGAAGCACCGAGGTCAACAGCAAGTAGTTTTCTCATCTTTGAAAGGCCTCCTTGATAGTGTTTATCCTAGGAGTCTATAGGCGCGCTGAACGGATGACCTTCAATAAAACTCAACGAATGTTATGAAACATGTAGATTTTCAAAGACGCTGCATATTTGGTCACATTTCGAGGTTTGCCCTTTGTCAAAGATTGTCTGACGATATGGAGTCATTATGAATCTATAAATGAAGTATAAAAATTATGTGAATGATCCTGAAAGGGAGGTAGGTTAGTTTCATGTATATCAGTAAGTAGTTGATAGAGTATTAAAGTTGACAAGTAAACGTATACCGTTTGAAGTATCGGATAATATCAGCTTTTCTTATCGAGAGCATATTAAGCAGGCTCTTATTTCACTTGGCGTAGAACATATTGCTGTTTCTGTGTCGATGCAAAACAAGGCGCCGTACTACCTAGAAGTAAACGCTTTGAGAGATAGGTTGAAGTCACAATCTAGAGAAAAGACCATTCAAATACTTGAGAGCTACTCTGTTGAAGCTGGGGACTCAGGGAGCCAAAAGGTCACTTGTATTGTCAACAAAGAAATGTAGGTCAGCTACTTCTGTAGTGATGAACTCGTTATCAAGTATACTAATCCATATCTGTATATTGAAAAAATGAAACTAGATTGTTGAAGTCAAGTCGTCTTATATATTCAAAGCTTAGAGGCATTAGACGAAGAGTCATTGCTTTCATTAAGAAGATTTTCATATATTGTCGAGAAGTGGGTGATTTCTTGACTAGCTCACCAAAGGTTACTTTTTTCCTTAGCAAACTTTCAGAACTTCAATCAAGAAGCTTATGAACTCAAGCTAACTAAAGCGGAGCAAGATGTTCTAAATCTTATGCTCAAAGGTTATACCTGCAATGAGATTGCTGTGTATCGTCAAGTGTCCAAAGAGACAGTGCGTTGCCAAATAAAATCGCTTCTCCACAAAATAGATTGCCATAGTCAGAATGAACTAATTGCAAGTCACAGTCATTTCAATCACCTTTGCTACTTACTGTTTGATTGTCATCCCTAAACCACGCCTTTGGCGGTGGTGATTGTTCCTAAGGGCTGTTGCCCGAAAACACGCCCATGTTAGAAGTAAGACTCTTATTCACCACAAGTAAGAGGAAACAATTAACATGGGCGATTATAGAAGTTCATCACACGTCTACTGACGATGCAAATACCATATATACCCGTGATCATTGAAGACGCTTGATTTTTCCTGAATAGAGGATCATGCTAGCAACTATGAAAATTACTCTGACCAATGAACAAAAGCAGGAACTAAAAATCCAGCACAGCACAACGCGTGACGGACGAGTTCGTGACCGTATAAAAGCGGTTATTCATGCGAGTAATGGTTGGTGCCCCGAAGAAATTGCAGACGCACTTCTTATTCATGAATCCACTGTTCGACAACATATCAAAGATTACCTAGAGTCGAACAAGCTCAAGCCTGAAAATGGCGGTTCACAAAGCTATCTATCGGCTCGGCAAACCCAAGAGTTGGTTCAGCATCTAACTGAAAATACATACCACCATTCGTCCGAGATTATTGCGTACGTGTTTGAAAGGTTTCAGATTCACTATAGTGTTCCTGGCATGAACAAATGGCTTCATCACAATGGTTTCAGCTACAAGCAGCCGAAAGGCGTTCCACATAAGTTCGATGAGGAAAAACAGCAAGCGTTCATAGAGGCTTATGAAGCACTGAAAGCAAGCTGTGGCGAGGATGAATCGATAGTGTTTATCGATGCCGTTCACCCCACACTGTCAACCAAACTCTCCCATGGTTGGATACGTACAGGTCAAAGTAAAGTTCTGGACACAACAGGTAATCGTAGCCGATTGAACATTGTTGGTGCTCTGAACCTATCAGATATTGGAGCGACCATTGTTAGCGAATACGACAGCATTAACAGTGAAAACATGGTTCGATTTTTCTGCAAACTCAGAGAGAGCTACCCGCTAAATCACAAGCTCCATGTCATCTTAGATGGAGCTGGATATCACCGCAGTGATTTAGTCAGAGATGCGGCATTTGTCCTTAATATTGAACTGCATTATCTCCCACCTTACAGCCCGAATCTTAACCCAATAGAGCGGCTTTGGAAGGTTATGAACGAGAAGTCAAGGAATAACGTTTACTTCAAAAGTAAACGGGATTTCAAGGAAGCCATTACCCAATTCTTTACGGTGACTCTTCCAGAGATTGCAGGCTCGCTGACGTCTCGAATCAATGATAATTTTCAGGTGTTCAAGCCTGCATCTTCAAGTTGATTGGGTATATGTTGCCAGACTCTAAGTTGTCGATTAATTTATTGTGCTCGATAATCGAATCCCATGGTAAAGGTCTAAGCTTAATAACTATGTCTTTGCAACGCTTATTTTGTTCGTTATATTTTCTTGCGGTTTCTATAAGTCTAGAATTTTCAGTATATTGAAATATTTGGTCATGGAAGGCAAAGTCATGTATCGCCCACTGTTGAATATCATTATGGTCAAGTGCCTGCTCCATTTTGGCCGTATAGTCACGAAGTATATCTAATTGCGCCTGTGTGAGTCCTTTTGATATACAAATATCGAGTGCCATTACCTCTAGGTGTGCAATGAGCTCGTAAAGCTCTTCTACATCGCGTCTTGACAAGGCGCATATTTTAAGACCGTGTCTTGGGTGGAGTTTTATGAGTCCATCTTGCTGTAGTCTTAGCAGAGCTTCTCGTACAGGAGTTCTGCTAAAGCCACAAATCTCAACTGCCTCATCGACTAGTAGTTGTTGGTTGATTCTAAATTTATTCTCTAAAATCATGCATTTAAGCTTGTTATATGCTTGTTCTGATAGCTTCATAGTGCTTACCACTGCCTCCATGTGACACTCAAAAACTGAGCAAAATCAATTAATTTTCTACTGCATTCATTAAAAAATTTATTAAAACATCCGTTAATTGCTATTGAGTATAAAATAAGCAGCTAATTTCAAACGCGATCTGAATCACGCTAACAGACAAAATATAACTTATTTTCCTCGTGAGTTAATGTACAAAAAAAGAATATTAAAATATTCTTATGGATTGTTATTGTGTTTGATTAATATATTAATGTCTAACTAAAATATAATGGCTGACTAATTTTAATTACTAATGCACAAAATAAATAAGAAATAAATTAATAAATTCTTTGTGACGCAATTCAAATATGACCTGTCTAAAATAAAGTACTTTAATAATAAGTGTTGTTAAATCTACTCCATTAGTTAGTAGGTAATATGAGTATTGCGATTGGCTGCGATGATGCGGCGGTGAACCTTAAATATGTACTTTGTGAACATTTACAAAAGTTAGGTTATGAATATACAGACTATAGTGAAGCACCAAAGGATGTTTCTAATTTATATGCAGATATTGCCGAACGTGTTGCACAAAAGGTAGCAGATAATACCCATGAGCGCGGAATTATCGTTTGTGGTACGGGTATTGGGGTATCGATTGTCGCGAATAAAGTGCCGGGGATACGAGCTGCATTGTGTCACGACGTTTTCTCAGCAGTGCGTGCGCGCAAGAGTAATGGTGCTCAGATCATCACTATGGGCGAGCGAGTCATTGGGGTGGAGCTTGCTAAGACCATTTTAGAGGCTTGGCTTAATGCTGATGAGATTGATGAGTCATCCAAGCCTAAAGTACAAAGGATTTGTGAGATAGAGGCAGAGCTTCACGCTCAATCGTGATTGAGGGATAGATAATGAGAAAACCAAAGAAACTGATTAATGACAGAAACGCGGTTGCTCGTGAGCAATTTGAAGGGTTTATGGCTGCGATGAGTCGTGATCTTGAGCCTATCTCAAATCACACCTGCGCCATTCGCAAAGCACCTCTGAACGGCAAGGTAGCCGTGTTTACTGGTGGTGGTGCCGGTCACGAGCCGATGTATGGCGGCTATGTGGGCGAAGGGTTAGCGGATGCGGTCGCTATTGGTGACGTGTTTGCTGCCCCGACCCCTGATGCGATCTTCGAAACAGCTTTGGCACTGAATCCAGAGAATGGCGTGGTGTTTATCTACGGTAACTACGCTGG
This sequence comes from Vibrio sp. KUL80, assembly GCF_059725495.1. Lineage (NCBI taxonomy): Bacteria > Pseudomonadati > Pseudomonadota > Gammaproteobacteria > Vibrionales > Vibrionaceae > Vibrio > Vibrio sp. KUL80. The sequence continues at coordinate 212,419 of NZ_AP045842.1, read as the reverse complement.
TGACAACATGAATTTCGATATTGCTGCAGAGCTACTGGAGGACGAAGGGGTTCGAACTCACACGATTCGCATCAACGACGATGTTATTTCCGCTCCGATTGACAACAGTAAAGAGCGCCGAGGCATTGCAGGTGCCCTGTTCGTTCTCAAAGTTGCCGGTGCTGCTGCCGCTCGTGGAGACAGTTTTGAGCAAGTCGTCGAGGTGGGAGAGCATGCGCTTCGATCGACGAGTTCGATTGGCGTCGCGCTCGGTCCTTGCGCAATACCTAGAAACGAGGGTTTCAATTTTCAGATCTCAGACGATGAAATCGAGATAGGAATGGGCCTGCATGGCGAACCAGGTGTTGGCAAATCCAAGCTCTCAAGTGCTGATGATGTGGTCTTTGAAGTGATGACCAAACTAGAGCATGAGGCTGAACTTAAAGAAGGCGACGAGGTAGCGTTACTCATTAACAACCTCGGCGCATCGACTCAGATGGAACTGCTTATCGCCAACCGAGCAGTTCATCATTATTTGAGTCAGAAAAATGTATCCGTGGTGGATAACCTGATAGGTGGTTACTGCACCTCGTTAGAGATGTCGGGTTGGTCTATCTCTCTACTCAAGCTTGATGAGCAACTGAAGTCTCTTTATCAGGCACCTTGTCAGTCATTCGCATTGAGGAAGTCACTATGAACAGTCAAGAAACGAAACAGATGTTGAAAACTATGTCCTTAAATATGGTCAAGAGTGAGCCACTACTGACTAAGGTGGATCAAGCAATTGGCGATGGTGATCATGGCCTAGGTATAGAACGCGGCTTTCAAAACGTCTATGACATGATTGATCAAGGATTTGAAGCTAGTAATGTGGGTGATGTTTTGACCAAAGTTGGCACTAAACTCTTGACCACTATGGGCGGAGCATCAGGAGCGATCTTCGGTACCTTGTTCCGAAATGGCGGAAAGGCTGTGGCTGGTGAACCCGAACTGACGACCCCTGTCGTTGCTGAGTTCTTGGCAGCTGGCCTAGAAGGCATTCGTAAGCGAGGCGGCGCGGATGAAGGCGCGAAAACGATGATCGATGCTCTTGCTCCTGCAGCTCGAAAAGCCAATGAGTTGTCGCATTTGCCGTTGAACGAATCAATGCCACTCATTGTAGAGGCATCTAAGCAGGGCGTTGAAGCAACCAAGTCTATGATTGCTACGACAGGTAAAGCCAAAACATTAGGCGAACGCTCACTGGGATACCCAGACCCTGGAGCAATTTCAATGTCACTGATTTTGGAGTTTATGGAAGCGTCGATTGTAGAGGGAGAGCCCGCATGAAAAAGGTCTGGTTGGGCTCTAGCTGGAAAATGAACAAAACTCACGATGAGGTGGGCAGATACTGTCAGCTGATAAAACCGTATCTTTCAAATCTTAGCGCTGACCTGCAGACTTTTCTCATACCTCCGTTTCCTTATGTAAAGCAAGTTGAAACGGCACTTAGTGAGATCCGATGCTTAGCGGGTGTCCAGAATGTGGGCTGGGCGAGCAGTGGACCATATACAGGGGAAGTGTCTGTGGATATGGCGAAAGACATAGGCGCATCCCTTGTGGAGATCGGACATTCAGAGCGCCGAGAGTGGTTCGGTGAGACAGACGCGACGGTCAATAAAAAAGTGATCCTGTCACTCAATACAGGTCTAAGACCATTAATTTGTGTTGGGGACACTGCAGATGAAAAGTGTTGGGGAGTATCAGCGGAGTCTATCGTGCGGCAGGTAAAGATTGCACTGCACGGTGTTTCCGTTGAGCAAGTGACTAAAGTACTTATCGCCTATGAGCCTGTATGGGCAATTGGCGAGAATGGTACGCCTGCATCGACAGAAGAAGCAGAAACTGGTCTTGCTGCGATAAGGTCTGGGCTGATGACACTTTATGGCTCCAAGATCGCACAATCTGTTCCACTTCTTTATGGTGGGAGCGTAAACATCCACAATGCCAAGATGCTGTTGAGACAACCGAATATCGATGGTTTGTTTGTTGGTCGAACGGCTTGGCAACCTGAGGGATTTGCGAGGTTAATCCAACTGGTGACGGAGGTCATCGAGGAGCAAGCTTATGCTTGATAACTTCTCAGTCAGTACCGTTGCTTACTCGGGGTATACGCTTGACCAAGCGATAGAGTCATTACATCGCATTGGGATAAAAAACATTGAGCTGGCTCTGATTAAAGGAGCGGTACACGATCTGGTAGAGTCTGATATCACTATTGAATTGGCCGAGTGGGTAAAAAGCAGCCTTGATCAAAAAGGTATGCAGTGTACCTCTTTTGCTGCTCACTGTGAGATGAACCTAGGCAACTGCAAAGAGCGGTTGTTAAGGCGTGTCCAGCTCTGCTGTACGCTCGCTTGTCCAAGGTTAGTCTTATATGCGCCAAGAGATACAACGTGGCTTCAGTTCTATAACGAGGCTAGGGCAGCATTCGATCTTGCTAAGTTATCCGGTATTAAAATACTGATAGAAAATGTTGGGGATACACGCTCTTATTTACTCAATGATGCCGATGATTTTGATGCGTTTATTGAGCAAGTAGACAGCTCGGTTGTTGGAATAAATTTCGATCCAGGTAATTTTTTGTCTCATCGTCCAGAGCTTGATGTGCTGGAACATTCCATTGCTAGTCTTGAAGTAGCGGAACACATCCATATTAAGGATTTAATTCAGTCTGGTGATGCTTGGCAATGTTGTGAAGTTGGTGATGGTGCAGGTCGCTATGACGCGCTTTTTGACGTCGCCTATCAACAGGAAAGCATGCCTTTTTTCAGTATTGAATCACCATACTCCTTAGAGCGGTTAGTGGATGGTTCAACTAGGCTGAAGCCAAGGGACACAGTGCTATCGATTCAAGACATTGAGATGAGGTTGTGCTCTTCCATTGAGTTTGTCCGCGCTCGAATTTAGTACGAACTCGAATTTAGAAAGAATAGGTGCGCAAGCCGTTTTGGTTTGCGCACCTAAGGTATTAAGTTTATCTAAGTCGTAGAACTGCTCTTATAGGGCTTGTTCTAGGATACGACGTGATACGTCAATACTAATTGCTTGGTTTTCGCCAAGTTTGAGGTAGCCATAGTCCTCGAGCTTCTTGATAACTGCGTCTACGGCTTCAGATTTGTCACCTTGCACCTCTGAAAGCTGAGTATCGACATTCAAACTCGCGTAGAAAGCCTCAATCGCTTGAATCGTGCGCTCTGCAAGATCGTCGCTATCTGTTAGCCCAAACACGTTGCGACCCATCTGTTCAATCTTGCCTTTCTTAAACTCCATTTGGCTTCTGAGTAGCGAAGGCTGAATGATAGCAAGCGAGCGCGCGTGGTCGACATCCCATAGCGCCGTTAACTGATGACCAATCATGTGAGTAGCCCAGTCTTGAGGCATACCTGTGCCGATGAGTCCATTTAGCGCTTGGTTAGCTGTCCACATCAAGTTCGCACGCCATGCATCGTCTCTTTGCTCGAATGCTTTGCCAAGCTCGAGAAGATTTCTCAACAATACTTCGGCGTAACCTTCTTGAACCATATGTCCTGTTGGAGACGTAATGTACTGTTCACAAACGTGAACCCATGCGTCGACGAGACCATTGATCAGCTGGCGCTCCGGGAGGGTTTTCATTGCATCTGGGTCAAGTACAGCGAACGCGGGACGAACGGTTGGAGACAAAAAGCCGAGCTTTTCTTGCGTTGCTTTTTTAGTCACGACCGCCCCCATATTTGATTCTGAGCCCGTTGCCGGGAGCGTGAGAACCACACCCAATGGAAGGGCAGACTCTGGTTTGTACTTACCAGTAATGAGATCCCAGCTGTCTCCGTCGTGTAGAGAGGCTGCGGCGACGTATTTGGTTCCGTCAATGACGCTACCACCACCGACGGCGAGTAGATAATTGATGTTCTCGGATTTAACTATCTCGATGGCTTTATCGAGGGTTTCTTTGGTTGGGTTTGCTTCTACTCCTGAAAACTCTAACCATTGATGATCTTTGAGCGCAGCGACAACTTGGTCGTACACGCCATTCTTCTTAATGGAGCCACCACCGTAGATGACTAGTACTTTTGAATCTTTGGGGATGCTATGACTAATTTGCTCAATTTGACCTTGACCAAAATGAATAACAGTAGGGTTTACATAGCTGAATTTCATGACATTGCCTCATGTATCGTATTATCGATTATGCGAATGGATCGAAATCGGTTCGATTGCTCTTACTTATACTTGGGGCGAATGGATCAGGCTTCAAGGTAAACCTGACCCATAATTGGAAGGATTATCCGCAGGTTGGTGCTGAACCGGCGATTTCACGCTCTTGCTGCAGTTCTTTGTGCAGAGCTTCTAGTTGAGTTTTTGCCTGGTTGGCATCGTTCATGGTGGAGCTCAATTTCACGTATTTATCAACGGCGCGATCGACCCCTTGGGTGTTTCCTCGGTCATAGTCTATGAGAGCCTGCATTGCGACGCCTGCTTCTTTATAAGATTGCTGAGACGCTTGTTCTGCTTTTAGCGCTGCTCGATACGCATCATCATGCTGGCAAGAGACAAGCGCACCGATAGACGTTTCAACATCTGGTCCGAATTCTAAAGCTGGCTTAGAGGGAGCCGGCGGTGCCGATTGAGCCGCTTGTTGAGCCTCTACTTGTTGGTCTTTTGAATAACCGTCGATAGCGCCCGCTGTACCACCTGCTAGTGCACCTGCGGTGACATTTCGGCTAAGACGGTAAGTATCAACCTCACCATCGACAATAAGGTCGGTTAGTGCACCAAGCATGCCCGCCGATACTGCACCAACCGCGGCCCCCTCAGCAGCGCCTTGCGTGGTGTTAGCTCCGCACCCAACCAAGAGGCTCGCAGCAATTGCAGTAGCCAAAAACGACTTTAACTTCATAGTTTACTTCCTATGTAACTGACTGTATTAAAAGAATTATAGGACCATATTTTCGAAAGTATGCGAGTAATGTGAGAAATTTGGGTCACGGTGCAACAAATTAGCGTTAGACCTACAATTGAAGCAGCCGCTCTTTAGGGAGCGGCTCAGATTGCTGACAAAGGTCTAGCCATCAGGCTAGACCTTTGATCTAATAGAGGTATCGAAATATGGATATCTCAATATGCTTCAAGAGCCTTCACCTCAACAATATGAACTCGAAATGGTCACTATGGAACAGCTCGTTCCTCAGAATCATTTAGTTCGTAAAATAGATAAAGCCATCGACTTCGAATTTATCCGTGATGAAGTCGCTCACCTCTACTGTAAAGACAACGGTCGCCCACCTGTTGACCCTGTGCGCCTGTTTAAAATCATCCTGCTTGGCTATCTCTTCGGAATCAAAAGCGAGCGACAACTCGTGAAAGAGATTGAAGTCAATGTCGCGTATCGATGGTTCTTGCGTATGTCACTGACAGAGAAAGTTATCCATGCGTCGACACTCAGCCAAAACCGTATTCGCCGCTTTAATGGTACCGATGTGTTTGAACGTATCTTTATCAATGTCGTGGAGCAGGCTATGGCGAAAGGCTTGGTTGCTGGCCAGGAGCTCTTTACTGACAGCACGCACCTAAAAGCCAATGCCAATAAGAATAAGCACACGAACAAAGTGACTAAGGTTCGCGCCAGTGCCTATCTTGATATGCTCGATGAAGATGTCGCGCTAGACCGAGAGAAAGAGGGTAAGAAACCTTTAAAAGCACGTGCCTCAGAGCCTAAAACTAAGAATACAAAAACAAGTACGACCGACCCGGAAAGTGGCTTCATGACTCGAGATAATAAGCCTCAAGGCTTCTTCTATCTCGACCACCGTACAGTGGATGGGCAGCATGGCATTATCTTAGATACCCATGTCACTGCAGGTAATATCAATGACTCTCAACCTTATGTTAAGCGTCTGGACTCTACCCTAAAGCAATTTAACCTTAATCCAATCGCCGTTGGACTCGATGCGGGCTACTTCACTGCGCCAGTCGCTGAGTCATTAGAGCGTCGAAATATCTTGGGCGTGTTCGGTTATCGCAGACCGTCCAGAACAAAGAATGCATTCAAGAAAAAACACTTTATCTACAGCAAAGAGCGAGACAGTTACCGCTGTCCTAACGGTCAAGAGCTCATCTATAAAACAACGTCTAGAGATGCGTATCGTGAGTATCACTCCGACCCGAAAGAGTGTGCTCTCTGCCCAATGCGAGATGACTGTACGCAAAGTAAAAACATGAAGAAAGTCATTACAAGACACATCTATACAGACGCGGTGGATAGAGCAAACCAAATGCGGCTCTCACCTTATGGAAAAAAGACATACAGACGAAGAAGTGAGACGGTAGAGCGGAGCTTCGCCGACGCTAAGCAGCACCATGGTCACCGTTATGCCCGCTTCCGTGGATTATCCAAAGTGCAGATGCAGTGTTGGCTGGCTGCTGCCGCTCAAAACATCAAGAAGATAGCGTTGGTGGTGAGCTATTTACGAAAAATAGGGCTAAATATGTCCCAAATACGTCAAATTATGGCGTCTAGATACCAAATTAAGCATTGTGCTTTTCTAAACTTGGCATGACCAAAAATATCGCGATCGCGGCCTACGGCCGCTCATAAAAGAGAACCCCACTTCGAAAAGTGGGGTTCGTCAGCAGTCTGAGCCGCTCTTTAGGGAGCGGCTATTGTTTTATTCAAGGAGCAACTATATCTTTCGGGGGAGAAGAGAGTCAGCTAGTCAAACACATATCCTTCAGGTATCACGACAATACCTTTTTCTGAGATATGGAATCGAGCCGCATCCTCAGTTGGGTTCAAACCAATGATAGTGCCATCTGGAATAACAACGTGTTTGTCAATGATACAGTTCGCTAGTTGGCAGTTCTCGCCGACCGTTACATCGCCAAAAATAATGCTATCCGCAATAGTTGCACCGTCATTGATACGTACGTTAGACGAGAGAATAGAGTGGTGCACTGAACCGCCCGAGTTCACAACACCATTGGCAATAATCGAGTTGATAAAGATCCCCTCATTACCAGTCGCTGAAGGTACGGTTCTCGCTGGTGGCAGTTGAGGCTCATAGGTTCGAATCCCCCAGTTTTCCTGATACAGGTTCATGGGTGGAACAGGCTCCAACAAATCCATGTTGGCTTCATAGAAGGAATCGATAGTCCCTACATCACGCCAATAACAATCGCGCGCAACTCGGCCTTTTTCGTCACCAAAGTTGTAAGCGTAAACACCTTGGCTATCAATGAGCTTAGGAATGATGTCTTTGCCAAAGTCATGACTAGAGCTATCAAGCTCTGCATCTTGTTCTAACGCTTGTTGGAGTGCTTCCATTTCGAAAACATAAATACCCATTGACACCAAGGAGCGACTCGCATCCGTGGGCATACAAGCAGGGTCTTCGGGTTTTTCATTAAAATCAACAACTTGGTTTTTGTCATTGATCTCCATAACACCAAAAGCAGTGGCTTCTTCACGGGGAACATCCATGCACGCAACGGTGAGTTTAGCGCCAGACTCTTTGTGTTCTTGAACCATAGCTTCGTAGTCCATGCGATAGATGTGATCGCCAGACAGCACAACGACATGTTTCGCATCGCTGCGGGAGAGTAGCCACATGTTGTGATAAATCGCATCTGCCGTTCCTTCGTACCAAGCGCCGCCTTTTCTCATCTGTGGGGGGACCACAGTGATAAATTCTTTGAGCTCGGGATTAAAGATCGACCAGCCATCACGGATATGCTTGTGAAGTGAATGCGATTTATATTGAGTCAGTACCAGAATTTGTCTCAGCCCTGAGTGCAAACAGTTAGTAAGCGTGAAATCAATAATCCGGTATTTTCCACCGAATGGAACCGCTGGCTTAGCTCTATCATCGGTTAGGGGGCTTAACCGAGAGCCCATGCCTCCAGCTAGGACAATAGTAAGAACGTCTTGCATCTTATTTCTCCCTGAAATTGTGCAATTTGAATAGTCTAGGTAATTTCCTTTCAAGAAACACGCCAGACCCTAACATATTGAATATCAAAGGAGAGGGTAGGAGGAATAAACACGATTGCACCAAAATGGTGATAGAATTTGAGCATGCGCACGTTTATTGTGCTCAGTCACTGCTTATGATTCATGTTGGTGCAATGTTGACGAAACATCGTTTAGAAACACAAAGTTACACGCGTGGCCAGAAAGTAGTCAAAAGCTTCTCTTTAGGCTATGTATAAAGGCGTTTTACATTGTAAATGCAGTATAGTTTGGAGCCTCGCACCTAGTGATAGGAAGTCAATAGGTGCGAGGATGAACTTAATCGAATGGGATTTTAACCGCGAGAGTTATTTCTCGGCGAGGTGTTGGTTAACTTTATCAAAAACGAGCTTAAACCATGCGGTGTACGCTTGCGGTGTTTTAGCTAGGTGCTCAGCTATCGCTTGTTTAGATTGCCATTCACATGCTTCAGCTTCTTTGTCGTTGACGTCTAGTTCAACGGTGTTGCTCTCTGCAATAACGATGTGGTCTAGCTCGTTTTCCGTTAAGCCGTTATCAAATTTGGTGCGGTAGCTGATTGTACCGATGTCTTCCAGCACAAGTGAGTCACGAATACCCAGCTCTTCATCTAGACGACGTGCAGAGGCTGCAAGGATCTTTTCATCTGGGCGCGGGTGAGAGCAGCATGTGTTGCTCCATAGTCCACCGCTATGGTACTTATTTGCTGCGCGCTTTTGCATCAGGAACTCGAGTTGACCATCGTTATAACGATAAATCATGACCGAAAAGGCGAGGTGTCGAAAGCCCATTCTATGTGCGTCGAGTTTATCCTCTGTTCCAATAGGGTTTCCGAATTTATCTACAACAACAACGAGATCTTCAAGCATAGGTACTCTCATATTTTGGTATTTGCGACATCCCATGTACGCTTTACCAATGTTAGGGGTTCACTCAACTCCTGTTGTGAGCGCGAATCATACCACCAAAGTTTTTTTTCGCACGTTTAATAAAACCCTTACTAGAAAATAAGTAAGATCGTCTACATTCTCCGATACTTTCGGCTTAATTTTTGAACATCAAAGACTTTCACCGAAATATCCTCTGGCCAATACGTAGGGTGCCAACCTGCTTTTTGCTTTAAGTGTTGTAAGAAATGGATCGGGCTTGGGAGTTGTTCCCATACTTGTGGGAGAAATAGAGCACCTTTTTTGCCATCAGAAAGCGTCAATCCAGATTTGTTGTGTTTGAGATAGTCGATTAAAGCAGATTCTGAGGCTACATCGAGTGTTTGAGGTTCAGTCAGTACAGAGACTTCAATTTCTAGCCCATCTACTTGAGACTTCTGCAGGGGTAAAAATCGTTTGTCTTGGCAGCAGCTTGCCCACGCTTTTCGCATGACCTCGAGAACGAGAGGCACTTGCGGGACTGTCGTCCCGATGCACCCTTGGAGTTGGTCATCGACGTGCAAGGTGACAAAGCAAGCACCTTTTTCTCTGATAGCTTCTGGATGATCCTCAAGCCTGACTTTTGGTAAAGGCTCTTCTGCGAGATAACAGCCTACGGTTATTTCTACCATATCAAGTAATCGAGATAGTTCTGTATTGGTTAGCGTTTTATCTTGATATTGCGTAGCTGACATAGCCTACCACCCTTTGTTTATCGCCGTGAGGGCTGTCTCCCGAGTTGGTGAGAGACAACCGAGTCAATCGACGGTTTCGTTTATTAATAATTAGATTGGCAGCATTGATACTTGTGTGCCCACATGCCTCGTGACCTGTCAGGGGGAGCCCGCTTTCAATTTTTGAGCAGCTATTATTATCTCGAACAACGCAGTCGTCGTAGCTGAGAAAATGACTCAGATCAGAGCTGATAAGAAGTAGAGTATTGGTGTCCCAGAGAGGTTCCACAAGCTTCGCTACGCTCACCATATCGACATTGCCGGTGAGAATTGGAACGACGCTAAAACGCTTCAAACACTTGAGCAAAAAGGGCAGTTGTACTTCTAGGCAGTGCTCATTTTTATGTGCAAGATCGTTAACCGTGCAAACGTCGTTTTCAGACAGTCTATCGAGAGCTTGTGTATCTAAAGGCACTTTTCCCAAAGGGGTATCGAAGTACTTAACACTTGGAATCGCGCAACCTGAAAAAGCGACTCTATGGCTAGGTCCAATGATGATAGCGCGCGAAAATTGTTCATTTTGCTCTTTGAGTAATTGATAAGCAAAGGCTGCAGTGTGCCCAGAAAAGACATAACCAGCGTGAGGAACAATCAGTCCGCTTATCGCTTCTTCGGAATGATGGTTTCCCTCTGAGGAGGCAGAAGCCATTAACTGAGAAATATGTGTCTGTAACTTATTAGGGTCACCGTAATAGAATTGCCCAGCGACGGCAGTCGGTAGCACATCCATGTCGCCTCCAGAAGTTTCATGCTGTCTATACTTAGCAAGTATAGAATCTATCCACTTTTAAGGTGTGAGATGAGCCAACTTAAACCCTATTATCCAACCAAATACTGGCAGAAGCTGGATGACGGCAGAGTACAGTGCACTGTGTGTCCCCGTTTATGCACGCTACGAGAGGGAAAGCTTGGCGCGTGTTTTGTTCGAAAAGCAGAACACGGGGAGATTGTACTGACCACATACGGGCGTTCGAGTGGGTTCTGCATCGATCCAGTAGAGAAAAAACCACTGAATCATTTCTATCCAGGGAGTTCGGTTTTGTCGTTCGGCACTGCTGGATGTAACTTGGGTTGTAAGTTTTGCCAAAATTGGAGCATTAGTAAGTCACGGCAGATAGATACACTAGGGCAGCAAGCAAGCCCCGAACAAATCGCCCAATCTGCACTCTCAAATCACTGCGATAGTATTGCATTTACTTACAACGATCCTGTCATTTTCATGGAATACGCGGTCGATACCGCGATAGCCTGCCGCGAAGTCAACGTCCATACGGTTGCTGTTTCGGCGGGTTACATGAATGAGAAACCAAGAGAGCAGTTTTTCTCGGTAATTGATGGCGCCAATATTGACCTGAAAGCCTTCAGCGAACGTTTTTATAAAAAGATCTGTGGTGGCGAGTTGGCACCAGTGCTCGAAACATTGATGTACTTGAAGCGTGAAACTGATGTTTGGTTTGAAATCACAACGCTGCTCATCCCTGGGGAGAACGAAAGTGAAGCAGAATTAGAAGCAATGACTCAATGGATCTTTGAGCATCTAGGGCCAGACGTCCCACTTCATTTTAGCGCCTTCCATCCAGATTTTAAGATGATGGATACGGTTCGAACACCCACAAACACATTGGTGAACGCGCGGCACATAGCGAAAAGAAACGGCCTTCATTATGTCTATGTTGGTAATGTCCATAATGAGCAATGTAGCAGTACGTACTGTCCGAATTGCGGACAAAACGTTTTAAGCCGAAATTGGTATGAGTTGGGTTCGTGTTCATTGTCGAGCGCGGGAAAATGTCTACATTGTGGCTATCAACTGGCAGGACGATTCGCCCACATCGATAAGCCGTTTGGGCGTCGGCGTATACCGATCCAAGTTGCTCAATGAGATGAATTTTTGTGATGTTGAACTGATAAGTCTCAAGGATGATATTCGTAGTAATACTTTAGTCGCAAAGTGTTGAAACTGACTTTAGAACTGACTAACTTAGAAATCAAAGGGACAAACCAGACTAGGAGATAAACATGGACGTAGTCGTAATGCTAACTAACGGACGTTTTGGTGTACTTGAAGACTGTGACAAGCTTGAACTAGAAGGCGAGCTAGTTGAGTGCTGGGTTGAGGAAGAAGAAGGATTTGAACTGGCAACGGTTCAAGTGGAGCGTGTTCTTTAGCTAAACACCAAAAAAACGAAATTAAAAAAGCCCCGTCAGAGCACGACTTCTGACGGGGCTGTCTAATTTTCTTAAGCTTGCTGTGCTGTTAAAGCGCGCTTTTCTAAGAATTTAGCGATTGCTGTTACACCTGCGATGTACATTGCACCACCCAGTAACGCTACCGCCATCCAAGAGAAACCATGCTCAACTACGTGGTCTTTGTGAAGGATACACATTACTACGTAGGCAAAGGTAATGTAGCTGAACGCAAAGTGGGCGATTGGACCCATACCTATGGTGACTAGTACAACACCAGCTACATAAATATAGAACGCGTTTTCGCCGCCAACCATTGGAGCAAGCGTGCTCAGTGTCGCTGGAATCAACATACCCATTGCGATACCAACAATACCTGCAGCAAAGATGTTTTTGAGCTTTGATAGGTCGAACTTCGCTTCAAAGAAGAAAATTAGCGCCAAAAACGCTGGCCACTTATCGTGGATGCCAAGTTTTTGAAGGATAACCGTGCCTGCTACGATCCAGATCGTTAGCATTAGCGTTTTCGTCATGTGCGCTGAATTGAATACTTGATTCATGATTAACTCTCATAGGGTGTTTGTAAGAAGTTTGGGCGCGGAGTCTATAGAGAGTTGATGAGTGGGTCACTACCACATTTTTGCCAACCATAGGGTTACCGTTTAGGAGAACGCAGATAGTGCGTGAATTATCAATTGGTGTTTAAAAAGCAATCAATGACCATAATGGGGTTTAATGGTGTAGTAGGTGGGAATAGGGGGTACCTATTAGAGCAACGTAACTAACATGCATGTTATTAAGCTGTTTTTTTCTTCACAGTAGCGAATTTTGGCGGGAAATTAGCCCATTGCCACACTTAGATACAAAGCATCATGAAATGATAAACATCTCAGCTATAACATGTACCAATCACATGGTTTAATCGATCTCGTGATTTAGTTGTTCTGTCCACTTTCAATTAAACACACACATCCAACATTGTATTGATGTTTGCCCTGCTGTGGATTACAGCAGGGCCTTTTTTTTAATGAGCAAGATAGTCTGAGCCGACTTCATGAGTTAGAGATTGTCTTTTTAGCTCAGGCAAAATGGTCCAGTGAATCCCTTCAAGCGCGCCAGCAATACAAAACAATAGGTTGACACCAGGATGCTTCTCTTGGCTGACGCAAACGGCTTTGTATGCGTTGACGGGGCCTTGTTCTCGCAGTTCATCAATTGACGTGATTCCCGCTTTTCGAAGCATGCGTTCGGTTTTGTACTGCATGTTCGGCAGATCTTTGATACGAGTTGGTGTCTCTTTCTTAATTTTTTCTTTCAGGCCTGCGGTCCATACTTCTTCACACAAAGAAGCGATCTGCTGTTTACTATGGCTGATTGAGTCTGGTACAGAATAGTAGTTAGAGAGGCTAGGGTAGTTTCTGGAGTGAGCTCGCCAGTTAAATTCATAAGGCGTGCAACCAGAATCGATGAATTCTTGCTTTAAACTCTCACTGCTTGCCCTAAGGTAGACCTCGTCGCCCTTTATTAGTGCAAACATGACCCCACCTGACAGAACCCCTTTACCCCCAAAAACAGAACGAATGGTAATGTCGTCTAGTGTCGTATGCGCCTCGATAGACTCTACAAAAGTTTCCAACATCATATCTCTCTCCTTGAATGCTTAACGCGTCCATAATCGACAAATTTAAAACAAATCTGTGATAGACCTAGCATTAATCATTCCAACTTGAACATGAGTTACAAATTAATGAGAGATGGAATTCAGTTAAGGGTCTGACCTTTGCTGTTTTCCTCTACTCGCTGCCGCACTATTGGGAAGTCTTCAGGCTAAACAATTTGTTTTTAATTCAGTAACAAAGGCTCCTATCTGAAAGAGTTGGAAAGTATGTGTTTGGCTTCTTAGTAGCGTATACTTTTACTCAATTGTTGAGGAGAATTTCAATGCAGTTAGGGAATTTATTTACCAATATTCCGAACCAACTACCTGATGAGCTTTTTGAGGATATAGTTAAGACGTCAAACATTCGCGTAGAGCGGATTCTCTCCGATGGTCACTCAACACCCGACGGTGAATGGTATGACCAAGTTGAAAATGAGTGGGTTGCCGTGCTCCAAGGGCAGGGTGTTCTTGAGTATGAAGATGGACAGACCATTACTCTTGATGTCGGCGATTACGTTAACATCCCAGCTCACGTTAAACATCGCGTAAAATCAACGGTTTCAGGTGCGACTACGATTTGGTTGGCTATTTTTTATTAAGGACGAATAATGAGACTTCTTTTTATTGCGTTATCTGCGGCTCTACTCATGCTAGTAGGCTGTTCTTCTTCCGAAAAAACTCAAACTTCGCAGTTTAAAACGTACAGTGATTTCTCTCCGGGTCCCGATGGTGGTGTAGACCTAGTATGGGCAAGACAAGATGTATCCACGCCAGAGCAGTTGCGAGAGATTTTCTCTCAATACGATAGCGTCGTGTTAGACAGAGTGTACGTAGTTGTTGATGAGACGGAACTCAGTGATAGTGAAATCAATGAGCTGACAGATCATTTAGTCTCAGGGCTTAAAAGTAAACTTGGCGAGTTTAAGTCGATTGTAGACAAGCCTTCCCCAAGGACTCTTCGCGTGAGCATAGCGATAAGTAACGTAGAAACACCAAATCCCATCTTAGCAGTCACGAGCAGTGTATTACCTGTGGGGCTTGGGATATCAACCATCTCTAAGATCACGACAGGTGAGCACACCAATGTGGGAAAAGCTACCATTGAGCTTCTTGTTTCGGATTCCATGTCGGACGAACCAATTATTGCAGCTATCGACTCACGATCTGGAAACAAAGACTTTACCACTATGATAGACTCCCTCGATGATGCGAAAGACGCCATCGACTGGTGGGTCGAGCGCCTAGGACACACGCTGGCGACGGCTGGCGAATAAAGGTAACGCAATGCTGCAAAAAGAAAACTTAGTAAAACTCGCCCGAATGCAAATGCCATTTGGTAAGTATGCCGGACGAGTTTTAATTGACCTACCCGAAGAGTATTTACTTTGGTTTGATAAAAAGGGCTTCCCGGATGGTGAGTTAGGGGAGTTGCTTAAGTTATGCTTGGCACTAAAAATCGAAGGCTTAGATAGCGTAGTCAAACCTTTGAAGAGAATGTAACCAGACTATATGAGATTATCGTTTGAAACCCAAAGATTGAATGCATTAAACCCTAGGTAGTTGCTAGCGTTCCTCAGTTAAACAGGGAAGTCATCTCGATGAAAATAGTTCCAGAGTTATATGTCCAAAATCTCGACGAAAACTTAATATTCTTTGTCGATATTTTAGGTTTTAGTATCAAGTACCAACGTCCAGAAGAGCAGTTTGCCTATCTAACTCGAGAAGGGCTAGATTTGATGCTAGAGGGAGTAGAAGGAAACTCTCGTAAATGGCTGACAGGAGAGCTTAAACCGCCGTTCGGTCGAGGTATCAACTTTCAATGGGATGTAACGGGTATCAATGTTCTCTACTCGAGAGTCCAATCAATATGCAGCGAGGCTATTTTCCTGCCCTTAGAAGCAAAGTCTTATCAAGTTAGTGGTCAACTCGTCACTCAGGAACAGTTTATCGTGCAGAGCCCAGATGGGTATCTTTTCAGGTTTTGTGAAGACGTACAGTGAAGCGGTTGCTTGCGTTGTTAATTTGTATGACAAAATCTGTTATGGTAGAAAAATTGTTCCAACGATGACACGTATCGACTAACCAAACAGGGCAGAATTATGAACGACAAAGTATTCCAAATTTGGCATCAAAAGCGTGAACAGGGGTTTCTAAAGTGGATCGCCAAAAGTACGTTTGCCGCAGTGCTGTTTTACATGATTTTTAGCATCGTATTCCAATACTCATCGATTGGAGAAGAAGGCATTGCAGTCTTTTTACTGAGTCAGATTAACAACTTTGGGTTGTTTGCAGGTCTCATGCTTGTAGCGAATTGTGCGCTTTGGCTGTACCGAGAGTCCAGTTATAAGAAAGAAGTACACCGCAGAAACGGCGAGTAGTAATAGTTATAGGGACGAAGATGGAACTTGTACCTTTCACACCTCCAAGCTATCAAGATTTGATTGCTTGGATATCATCACCTGATTTGAATTATCAATGGGGTGGGCCGACCTACGATTTTCCGCTGACTATAGAACAGATTTCCAACCATTGTGGAAAGCCCGATATTTTCCCGTTTCTCTTCCTAGTAGAAGGTGAGGTCGCCGGTTTCATCGAATTTCGTCGGGCAAGTGACACTCTGTGCAGGATTTGCCGAGTATTGATCCTTGATCCTTTCAAAGGAAGAGGACTGGCAAAAGAGATGGTCGGCTTACTCATCAAAGAAGCAAAGTTAGCAACTAACTGCTCAGAGTTCAGCCTATGTGTTTTCGACCATAATGAAGCTGCCAAGTCCCTCTATCAATCACTTGGGTTTCAAGTTGCCTCTTCAGAAAAAAGTTCTGAGAAAATCTTTGGTCGATATTGGGTTGCTTTGGAGATGGTGGCCAAGTTCTGACCCTCTACTCAAACAATAACAATAGATTGCCAACAGCTAGAACTAACCTCAGTTTTGTGTTTATCTTTGACATAGTTTCAATTGGATATAGTGTGAGTTTGACAGGAGGTTAGATATGAAAAACAAAGGCATCTTGACCTGTTTTTGCGGCAAAATGGGAGCAGGAAAAACCACCTTAGCTAAATCTCTTGCTGCGACAGAAGGCGCGATTTACCTTTCCGAAGATGAATGGTTAGCAGCTCACTATCCTACGCAAATAAACTCGTTTGAAGACTATATTGCTCACTCAAACCTAATTAAACCATTCGTCAGAAAATATGTGATAAAGCTGCTGAATCTCGGAGTAAACGTAGTCATGGACTTCCCAGCAAACACGATCAAACAGCGTGCTTGGTTTATCGCTTTGAGTGATGAAGTGGGTTGTAAGCATGAGATCCACTATCTAGATGTTACCGATGAGCAGTGCTTAGCGCAGATAAAAAAGAGAAGCGTTGAGCAACCAGAGCGCGCCCAGTTCGATAAGGAAGCTGTATTTCATCATGTGACACAGTACTTTGAGGTCCCCACCAGCGAAGAGCAGGGTATTAACATTATCT
Source organism: Vibrio sp. KUL80 (assembly GCF_059725495.1). NCBI lineage: Bacteria > Pseudomonadati > Pseudomonadota > Gammaproteobacteria > Vibrionales > Vibrionaceae > Vibrio > Vibrio sp. KUL80. The sequence goes on along the minus strand of NZ_AP045842.1, from coordinate 195,454 downwards.
ATGCCAATTAAATTGAGAATGGACTTTCAGAAGACCAATAAAATGGAGTTCAACCGACTTTGACCCATATAGATATTTCATCTTCCCTTGTTACCGCGATTCCTATCAAAGACTGTCTCGAAGACCTCGTGTCAGTAAAAGGGCACCTTGCTTATGGTCCTCCACCTGAGTGTAATGAAACGAAAGATAGTTACCATTTTGTCCGAAGAGGAGTTTTAGAAAGGCTCCTCATTGCACAAAAAGAGCTTCCGTCGGGTCTGACATTAAGGCTTTATGAAGGCTATCGTTCGCCAGAGTTTCAAGAAACGCTGTTCCAAGAGCAATTAGTGAGAGTTGGATTAAGCAATCCAGGTTACTCAAAGCGAGAGGCCTACAACGCCGCCGCCTGTCTGGTTGCGCCCACAAAAACGTTTGAAGGTGAAATCCTGTCACCTCCACATAGTACTGGTGGCGCAGTTGATGTGGAGATAGTCGATGATGAAGGCAAGGTCATAGACTTTGGTATGGAGATAAAAGACTGGATTCATGTCCCGGCCTCCTTGTGTGAGACAGACGCCCCCAACTTATCCTCGCAAGCAGCGAAAAATAGAGCAATGTTGTTTTCTGTTATGTCCAAAGCGGGATTCGTGAATTATTCGAGAGAGTGGTGGCATTTTTCTTTTGGGGATCAATATTGGGCATTCGTTAAACATGAAGCTTATGCAATGTATGCGAGCACAAGTAGCGCTATATAAGCTCACGCCTCGATCAGCAACCAAGAAAATGGCTAAAAAAAGGTGCTCGATGGGAGCACCTTTTTGCGTTAATGCTTTTATAGTTAGCTATATAAATACTAATCCAGCTCAATCCAAGTCGATTTTACTTCCGTGTACTTATGTAGTGCATGAAGCGATTTATCTCGACCATTACCACTCTGCTTATAACCCCCAAATGGCATCGTCATGTCACCTCCGTCCCAGTTATTGACGAAGACAGTGCCAGCTCTCAGCGCTCTAGAGCAACGAACCGCGGTTGAAATATCCGAGGTCCACACACCTGCGGCGAGTCCATAGTCGCTGTCGTTAGCAAGCTTGATGGCTTCTTCAATGGAATCAAATGTGGTGACGCATAGGACGGGTCCAAAGATCTCCTCTTGGAAGATTCTCATGTCTGGAGTGACGTCGGTAAACACCGCTGGCTGAATAAAGTAACCATCGGTATGAGTCATTGTTGGCAGACCACCAAACGCGAGTGTAGCGCCTTCATTCTTACCGATATCAATATAACTAAGTACGCGCTCGTATTGCGATGCGTCGACGATAGCACCAACGCGAGTGTCTTCTAGGAGCGGATCGTTAGGTTGCCATTTCGCCATGTATTTAAGTAGTAGCGCCGTAAACTCTTCCTTGATTGAAGAGTGGACAAGTAAACGAGAGCCAGCCGTACAGACTTCGCCTTGGTTGTAACAAATCGCTGAAGCAGCGGTTGCGGCTGCCTTTTCCATATCTTTGACGTCATGATGAACAATGTGAGGGCTCTTACCACCACATTCCATAAAGGCACGTTTGAGATTAGACTCTCCAGCGAAGGACAGCAGCTTTTTGCCGACTGCTGTAGAGCCTGTGAAGGTGATGCAGTCAACATCGTTATGAAGCGCCAATGCTTGTCCTGCTTCATGACCAAACCCTGGGAGAACTTGGAATACACCATCGGGAATGCCCGCCTGCTTGGCAAGATCGGCAAGAAGGATGGCCGTTAACGGAGACTTCTCAGAGGGTTTTACGATGACTGAGTTACCTGTTGCTAGAGCAGGACCAATTTTCCACGCCGCCATGACAGTCGGAAAGTTCCACGGCACAATCGCTGCAACGACGCCAAGTGCTTCGCGGGTGACTAGAGCCAACGCATCTTCTGTGACAGGGGCGACTTCGTCGTACACTTTGTCTATGGCTTCGGCATTCCACTGTATGCAGCGTGCGGTTGCCGGTGCGTCATATCCCATTGCATCTGAAATCGGTTTTCCCATGTCTAAGCTCTCAAGCAGAGCGAAGTCTTCTTTGTGTTCGTCGATGAGCTTAGCGTAGTTCAGCAGAATACTTTTGCGTTTCGCTGGTGGAAGACCACACCAAACGCGGCTTTCAAATGCGAGTCGAGCCGCTTCCACTGCAATGTCCACATCTTCTTGGGTACAACGCGCAACATGTGCAAGCGAGTGCCCGGTTGCAGGGTTAATGATCTCGAATGTATCGCCGGAAACCGAATTGACAAAATGCCCATTGATAAATGCCTGAGTGCGAAAGCTCAAGGCTTCTGCTTTGTCGTGCCAAGTAATATTGTCCATGTGATTTCCTTTCCTTAAAAGCTTGCCGGGGAGTTAGCGCTGACGATAACGCAATCAGCATCGGTTGTGTTTCTGAATCGATGAGGGCGCTGACTGTCAAAGTAGTAGCTGTCGCCCTCCAGTAATACGGTTACTTGATCATCGACAGTGAGTTCTAGTTCGCCTTGCACTATCACACCGCATTCTTGTCCCTCGTGAGCCAGCATCTCTTTACCTGTATCCGCGCCAGGGGACAGCGTTTCTCTTAGCATGCCGATGTGACGATCTTCATGATAGTGACCTACCTGTCTGTAGCTGATTTTACCTCGGCCGATTTCTGGTTGTTCTTGGCGACGAGTATAAAACTGTTCGGGCTGAGGCTCATCGATGGCGAAAAACTCTGCCATTGAAGAGGGGATTTTGCTCAGCAACTTACTAAGAGAGGCAACAGAGGGGCTTACTGCATTACTCTCAATTTGAGAGATAAAGCCGTTCGTCACGCCCGCACGCTTTGCCAACTCACGCTGAGAGAGTCCTGCTCGTTCTCGCAGAGCTTTAAATCTTGGTCCAATCTCCATTTCCATGGAATGAATGCTCCCTGAAAAGTAAAAGTGATTATTAAACTAAACACAATCCTAGCTCACTAAACAGAAAAAACCAGGAAATGTTTATAATTTAATCATTGCACACCTAAAAAGAACGATCTATAGTCATTTTTGCTTAATATTTAATAACACTACATTTACATTGTGCAGTCTGAGTGTTTAGTGGTGTTTAGTAAAAGAAACGACCAAGGCTGTGTGGTTGCCTTGAAGAATACGGCCTTTAAAAAGAGCGTTGGGGTGCACTATGCATAACGGGAACGAGAGAAGCATGGACTCGCTAGGTAATGAGTCAGCAAATAATATGGACGCATTTTGGATGCCGTTTACGGCAAACTCGCAGTTTAAAGCGTCACCAAGGATGTTGGTGTCGGCGGAGGGGATGTATTACACCTCTGAAGACAAAAGAAAGATCTTAGATGGCACCGCAGGTCTATGGTGTTGCAATGCGGGGCATGGACGACATGAGATCAGTGAGGCCGTCGCGAGTCAAATTCACACGTTAGATTTCGCACCAACATTCCAAATGGGGCATCCATTGCCATTTAAACTTGCGGAATCTCTGGCGGAGATCGCGCCTTCCGGTCTCAATCGTGTGTTCTTTACTAACTCGGGGTCTGAATCGGTTGATACTGCGCTAAAAATTGCGCTGGCTTATCAGAGAGCGATCGGTCAGGGCACGCGAACTCGTCTAATTGGTCGTGAGCGTGGTTATCATGGCGTTGGTTTTGGTGGTATCTCAGTAGGCGGGATCGTCAACAATCGTAAAACGTTCGGTAGTCTGCTCACAGGAGTCGACCACCTTCCTCATACATTAAGTATCGAAAACAGTGCCTTTAGTAAAGGGCTACCAGACTATGACCCTGGCTGGGCAGAAAGCTTAAATAATATTGTCACTCTGCATGATGCAAGCAATATAGCGGCCGTGATCGTAGAGCCTATTGCGGGGTCTACAGGCGTTATTCTGCCGCCAAAAGGTTACTTGAAGCGTCTTCGAGAGATTTGTACTCAAAACGGTATCTTGCTTATCTTCGATGAAGTGATCACAGGATTTGGTCGTATCGGCAGCCCATTTGCTTCTCAAGAATTTGATGTGAAACCTGACATCATCACGACAGCCAAAGGGCTTACCAATGGCGCAATTCCTATGGGAGCAGTATTTGTTAGCGACGACATCTATCAAGCTATGGTATCGCCTGATAGCCAAGCTATTGAGCTCTTCCATGGCTATACCTATTCAGGTCACCCTGTAGCGGCAGCAGCAGGGCTTGCAACGCTGGATATCTATCGCAACGAAAACCTTTTCTCCAGAGCTGCTGACCTTGCTGATTACTGGCAGCAAGCGGTACACAGCTTGAAGGGCTTGCCACATGTTAAAGATCTGCGCAACTACGGTCTGATTGCAGGTATTGAGCTTGAAGGTATCGCAGGCAAACCAGGCTCTCGTGCGTACCAAGTCTTCACCAAATGTTTCGAGAAAGGGGCGTTGATTCGAGTGACTGGCGACATTATTGCGCTGTCACCACCGCTGATTATCGAGAAGCAGCATATTGATGACCTATTTACACTTATTGCCGACGTTCTACAACATATTGAATACAAGGAATAAAACCTATGTCAGTTTTGGTATCAAACTTTATTAATGGAGAGATTGTTGAGAGCAACAGCAATCGCAGTGCAGACCTTTTTAACCCAGCAAATGGTGAGCTAAGGGGGCAGGTTCAGCTATCTAGTGCCCAAGAGGCAATCGATGCCGTTGAGGTCGCAAAACAAGCTCAGGTAGATTGGCAAGCGACGCCACCATTACAGAGAGCTCGCGTGATGTTCCGCTTTAAAGCGCTGCTTGAAGAAAACGCCGATGAACTGGCAACGCTGATCTCGACAGAGCACGGAAAAGTGCACAGTGACGCATTAGGTGAACTCACCCGTGGTCTAGAGGTGGTTGAGTTTGCATGCGGAATTCCACACCTGTTAAAAGGCGAGCATTCCCTTAACGTAGGACGTGAAATTGACAGCTATTCCATGATGCAGCCTGTTGGCGTGTGTGTTGGTATTACGCCGTTCAACTTTCCTGTCATGGTGCCATTATGGATGATTCCTGTCGCATTGGCTTGCGGTAATAGTTTTATTCTAAAACCTTCCGAGAAAGATCCAAGTGCGTCGCTTATGTTGGCGAAGCTACTTAAAGAAGCTGGTTTACCTGATGGTGTGTTCAACGTTGTACAAGGTGACAAAGAAGTCGTGGATGCACTGCTAGAAGCACCGGATGTCGCGGCGGTGAGCTTTGTTGGTTCAACCCCAATAGCCGAGGCAATTTACTCAAAAGGCAGTGCTCATGGCAAACGCGTACAAGCTTTGGGCGGCGCAAAAAATCATCTTGTTGTTATGCCTGATGCAGATCTGGAAGGTGCAACTAATGCGATTATGGGCGCGGCGTATGGCGCTGCTGGTGAGCGCTGTATGGCAATTTCTGTCGCGGTCGCAGTCGGTGACGAGGCAGCAGATAAGTTGGTTGCGGCGTTAAAAGAGAAAGTTGAGGCGCTACGTGTTGGTCCTGGTTTAGGTGTGTCGCCAGAGAATGAGATGGGACCGCTAGTCAGTGAGCCACATATGAATAAGGTTAGAGAGTATATCCAAAGCGGTGTCGACCAAGGGGCTACTTTAGTGGTTGATGGTCGAGATATTGATACGGGAGCTCCGGGTTATTTTGTTGGTGGTACGTTATTCGATGATGTGAAGCCAGATATGACCATCTATAAGGAAGAGATCTTTGGCCCTGTTCTCTCAGTGGTTCGAGCTAAAGACTATCAGGAGGCGCTTGAGCTCATTAATCAACATGAGTTTGGCAACGGAACGGCTATCTTTACTCGTGATGGTGATACGGCCCGTGATTTCTCTGAAAAAGTACAAATCGGTATGGTCGGTGTGAACGTACCTATTCCAGTACCGATGGCGTTTCATAGCTTCGGTGGTTGGAAGCGTTCCATCTTTGGACCGCTGAATGTGCACGGCAACGACGGCGTGCGTTTTTATACTCGTATGAAGACCATCACTGCGCGTTGGCCTAAAGGGCAGCGTGAGAGTGAGTTCGTTATGCCAACAATGAAATAGGTGATAAATGAAGATAGGGATATTAACCTGCGGTCATGTTGACCCTCCTTTGTCAGATGATCATGGTCAGTACGCGGACATGATCGAAACCTCTTTGTATGAGGTAAACAATGCATTTACGTTTCAAAACTACGATGCGACAAAAGGGGAGTTGCCAAAGCTAGACGAATGCCACGGCTTCATCATCACAGGCAGTGTTCATAATGCTTATGATGACCACCCTTGGATACTGATGCTGATTGACTGGGTGGTTCGCTGTGAAGCGCAAAGAAAGCCTTTGGTTGGTATCTGTTTTGGACACCAACTGATTGCAAGAGCATTGGGTGGAAAGGTTCAAAAGTCCGAAAAAGGATGGGGACTTGGAAGCTACGAGGTGCAAGTCCGTGCTCAAAAGAAATGGATGAACCTATCGGTTGATAGCGCCCGTTTGTTAGTGAGCCACCAAGACCAAGTGACCATAGTACCGAAAGGTGTCAAGGTCATTGCAGGTAATGATTTTTGCCCTAACTTCATGTTGGTTAAAGATAATCACTTGTTCACTGTACAAGGGCACCCAGAATTTAGTGTGCCGTTTACTCTCAAGTTGGTTGAGAAACGCAAGCATCTGATAACGCCGCAGCATTATCAGCAGGCGTTTGTCGATTTAGACCAGCCTCAGGACTCTGCACTAATCTTGCACTGGGTAGACAATTTGTTTGTGATGGCGGAGCAAGGTAGATCTTCAGAGCGACTGCAACAAGCCGTCTAGGTCACTGCTATTAAACAAAGGCAGGCTTTAAAGCCTGCCTTCAGATTGCTGACAAAGGTCTAGCCATCAGGCTAGACCTTTGATCTAATAGAGGTATCGAAATATGGATATCTCAATATGCTTCAAGAGCCTTCACCTCAACAATATGAACTCGAAATGGTCACTATGGAACAGCTCGTTCCTCAGAATCATTTAGTTCGTAAAATAGATAAAGCCATCGACTTCGAATTTATCCGTGATGAAGTCGCTCACCTCTACTGTAAAGACAACGGTCGCCCACCTGTTGACCCTGTGCGCCTGTTTAAAATCATCCTGCTTGGCTATCTCTTCGGAATCAAAAGCGAGCGACAACTCGTGAAAGAGATTGAAGTCAATGTCGCGTATCGATGGTTCTTGCGTATGTCACTGACAGAGAAAGTTATCCATGCGTCGACACTCAGCCAAAACCGTATTCGCCGCTTTAATGGTACCGATGTGTTTGAACGTATCTTTATCAATGTCGTGGAGCAGGCTATGGCGAAAGGCTTGGTTGCTGGCCAGGAGCTCTTTACTGACAGCACGCACCTAAAAGCCAATGCCAATAAGAATAAGCACACGAACAAAGTGACTAAGGTTCGCGCCAGTGCCTATCTTGATATGCTCGATGAAGATGTCGCGCTAGACCGAGAGAAAGAGGGTAAGAAACCTTTAAAAGCACGTGCCTCAGAGCCTAAAACTAAGAATACAAAAACAAGTACGACCGACCCGGAAAGTGGCTTCATGACTCGAGATAATAAGCCTCAAGGCTTCTTCTATCTCGACCACCGTACAGTGGATGGGCAGCATGGCATTATCTTAGATACCCATGTCACTGCAGGTAATATCAATGACTCTCAACCTTATGTTAAGCGTCTGGACTCTACCCTAAAGCAATTTAACCTTAATCCAATCGCCGTTGGACTCGATGCGGGCTACTTCACTGCGCCAGTCGCTGAGTCATTAGAGCGTCGAAACATCTTGGGCGTGTTCGGTTATCGCAGACCGTCCAGAACAAAGAATGCATTCAAGAAAAAACACTTTATCTACAGCAAAGAGCGAGACAGTTACCGCTGTCCTAACGGTCAAGAGCTCATCTATAAAACAACGTCTAGAGATGCGTATCGTGAGTATCACTCCGACCCGAAAGAGTGTGCTCTCTGCCCAATGCGAGATGACTGTACGCAAAGTAAAAACATGAAGAAAGTCATTACAAGACACATCTATACAGACGCGGTGGATAGAGCAAACCAAATGCGGCTCTCACCTTATGGAAAAAAGACATACAGACGAAGAAGTGAGACGGTAGAGCGGAGCTTCGCCGACGCTAAGCAGCACCATGGTCACCGTTATGCCCGCTTCCGTGGATTATCCAAAGTGCAGATGCAGTGTTGGCTGGCTGCTGCCGCTCAAAACATCAAGAAGATAGCGTTGGTGGTGAGCTATTTACGAAAAATAGGGCTAAATATGTCCCAAATACGTCAAATTATGGCGTCTAGATACCAAATTAAGCCTTGTGCTTTTCTAAACTTGGCATGACCAAAAATATCGCGATCGCGGCCTACGGCCGCTCATAAAAGAGAACCCCACTTCGAAAAGTGGGGTTCGTCAGCAGTCTGAAGGCAGGCTTTAAAGCCTGCCTTTTTAGTATGTGGTGCAGTTAATATTTGATCAGTACTTTTACTGAACCATCGACGGTGCTTTCATCAACATACCCAATAGCGTTAGCGTCCGCTGCAACCGCATTGATTACGGCCGTATAGTCCGCCACCTGAGTAGGTGCCTCGGCTTTACCTGTGAACACTAGACGAGACCAAGCAGATTGTAGTTGCGCTTCTGAGCGACCAGTTGTCGCCGCATGGAAAGCGATACGGTCTGCGTTACCATCGTTTAGCTCGATGATCTTTGCTGGTTGTCCATTCGCAAGCTGAGTTTTCTTACCCAAAAACAGCTGCTTAACTTCCGCATCAGACATAGCATCGACGCCCGCAGGATTACCAATAACCACATAACCTGCGTTAGCTGCAAATGACATTAGGCTTACTAGAGCCAGTGTAGCGATTTTTTTCATAGTGGCTCCTTAGAATACAAAGTCGATAGATGCTGAATAAACGAATGAGTCTGAGTATTTGATAGTTGCTGTAGACGTATCAACGTTACCAGGTAAGTCACCTGAAGTACCTTTATAGTCGACGTAAGTAACGTCAGCTTTAAATGCGATGTTCTTAGCAAAATCCCATCGAGTACCTACAGAGTATGATAGGCGTTCAAAGTTGTTTAGCGCCATTTCACCTTGGTGGATACCTAGTTGAACAGGTAGAGTACCCGTTGGATTAGCTCGCTCGTCGTTATCGGTCGTCTTATTCCAACCTGAAGCTAGGTATGGCGTCCATGACCCAAAACGATATCCAACTAAGCCTGAAATTGCTTGAACGTCAGAGAAGCGACCTTCCAGTTTCATATCCATACCTTCTATTACAGCGAGTAAATTACCGTTGTCGTACTGTGCGCCAGCTGAAATAAATGTCGCTTTTTTATCGTCCAGTACGTGGTTCGCGTAAGGTACAGCGTAGATTGATGGTACGCTGCCCATTGTTAGATCTGAAGGTGCATCGTAGCTAGTTTTAGCTTGAACATAAGAACCACGGAACGTGAAATCATCCACATACCAGTGAGCAGTCAAACCAAAGGTGTTGTTTAGGTCCACTTCACCCCAAGTCGAATCGCGCTCTTCAACCTGAGATACGCCAGCGAATGGTTGGATTTGAAGCGTCGTTTCACCAATAGAGAATGGGATCAACAAATCCGCACCAGTGTAGCTATTGATAATGATGTGCTCGTACACTTCTTGCGAAGGACGAATCATAGGGTAAGCGTAACCCACATCTAGGTAATCAGAGTACATGAATAGCGGTGTACGCATTTTACCTGCGCGAGCGGTAAAGCCATCAAACTGATAAGAAAGATACGCAACTTCGATTGAAGGCTCAAAGTTGTAGCGACCATTCGCTACTAGCTGAGTGGTGAACTTCGCTTTATCGTTAATATCGAAGTCAAACTGAATACCAGCAATCGTATCTTGTTTAGTATCGATACGCTCGCTTGTGTACTCCGCATATCCCGCATCATTGTTCGCTTTGCCGATACCGACAGAGCCGAAACCACTGATTCTTAGGTCATCCAAGCTTGCCGCATTTGCGCTGCAAGCAAGCGCAACTAGAGTAGCAACCAAAGTCTTTTTCATTATGAACTCCAGAAAGACAAATATTGTTCTTTTTTTAGGTAAAGCCTCTCTAGCCCATGCTCTATGAAGGGCTGGGAAGAGAAGACTGAATAGTTGTTGAAATTAGGGTTAGTTAACCTTAAAGCGTCCGGTGAGCTGGCTAAGGTTATGTGTGATAGTGTTGATTTCGAGCGCGACTTGGTTCACGTGGGCGACTGAATCTGAAGTCTCGCGAGCCATAGAAGAAATATCGCCAATCACTTCCTGAATACGAGAAGACGAGGCTTCTTGCTCTTCGGTTGCACTCGCGATGCTTTCGTTGCGCTGATTAATGTCTAGAACATCTGCTGTGATCTGTTTTAGTGACTGCTCTGCCACTAAGGACTGTTCCACACAGGCTTCTGCTTTTTCTGCACTCTCGGCAATGATGTTCGCTGCAGTTCGAGTCTGTTCTTGAAGTTGCAGCAGAACGCGCTGGATTTCTTGCGTCGAGGTTTGAGTGCGAGATGCCAGCGTTCTCACTTCATCAGCAACTACGGCAAAGCCTCGGCCTTGTTCACCAGCACGCGCTGCTTCAATCGCTGCGTTTAGAGCCAGTAGGTTAGTCTGTTCGGCGATAGAGCTGATAGATTCAAGAATGGAGCCAGCGCTTTGTGCGTTGGTATCGAGTTCGCGAACCACTTCTGAAGCGGCGCGAACATCCTCCGTAAGATTGTGCACAGATTGAATGGTGCTATTGACTTGCTCTTCCGCGAGTTGAGCTTGAACACTTGCACTTTGCACAGATGAGACTGTGTCGTTCGCGTTGACTGCAATATGGCGCGCACCCTCAAACATTTGCGATAGCGATTCTGTCGCTTCGTCCACTGCTAAATGCTGCTTAGTGGTGAGCTTGTTTGAATCTTCGCACGATTGAACTAGGGTAGAAGCGATGCCACCCAGACCATTTACGTTTTCGATCGTTGCATTAATGTTCATCTGTAGCTGCTGCACAAAGTTGTTGAATGAATCTGCTAGTTCAGAGAGCTCATCCTTTTTGTTGTGCACTAAACGAACTGTTAGATCGCCGTCGCCTTCGGCAATGTCTTTCATCTTGCTGCTAATGTTCGCAAGATCTTTACGAATACCGTGAACAACAACAAAACCAAACAACGCAATAAGAATAAGTGCAGCACTGCCAATAGTTAACATGGTGCTACGAGCGCTATTGTTTTCGTTTTCTAGAGTAACAACCAAAGATTCAAACTCATCGGAACGTTGTTGTTCAAACTGAGCCATACGTTCAGTTAACGTCTCTAGAATCTGGGTGTTTTTTGCTGCAAGATCGGCAGCTGAGCTTAGATCAATAGTGCCTTCAATCATGCGATAAGCGATATCGTAAGACGCATCGAAATACTGTTTCGCAAGCGTTTGGAGACTATTAATAGGTTGAGCAAGTGAAGGCTGAAGCTGCTTTTGTTTGTCGAAGTTTTTTGTTAACTGTGAAAACGTTTCTTTATTGAGCAGCAATAGTTCAGAATCACCAAGCGTGACTGATAGATTAAATCGCTCGCTCAGCTGACTTAAAATGGCATTATTTAGTGTGGCAGAACTCATAATAGGGTAATAGCTATTCTTGAGTTCTGAAACTAGAGTAGTATTTGATTTAAGCGATTGACTACCAATGGTAAATATACTTACCGCCCCGGTCGCAGCAAGCGCTACAAGTAAAGCAATTTTATTATTTATAGACAACATGGTATTTATTCTCTGACAAAGTCCTTTCTTATCGAGCGTAATTTATCAGAAAAAATTGGGGTGAAAATCTAATTGTTGAAAAATAGAAATGACATTTCTCATGCGGTAAGAAAAAGCTATTGGAAAAATGGAATGTCTCAAAAGTTAGACGGATATTTAGAAGTTTTATCGAAGGGTTTGTGTCTTAAGTTATTGATAATGCGACATTTAAAGGAGTTTTGTTATAACTGATTGTTTTTATTGAGTGATGGCTTTTTGATGTGATTTTGTCAGACTATTCTTATTGAATGATACATGTTAACTATTATTTGTACATAAGTTGATAGTCGGGTACAAAGCTTTCCCAAATCGCCGGTTCGCCAATGTATTCTTTAACCTCATTAATAAACTCAGAGACAAGAAGTGTTTGTTTTCTATGAGGGTAAATAGCATAAATACCGGTATTCAATGTAGATAACGTATGGTCAGTTAACAATGGAACCAATCCTAGTTCATCGATAGGCTTCTCTAAATTGAATAAATCAATAACTGAATAGCCAATGCCATCACGAACCGCGCCCATTAAGGTTCTTACGTCACTCACTTTGTAATTCCCTTGCATTTTGTATGAGCGTAGCTCGTTGCTTTTGGGCTCATGACTCATTTTGAAGGTATCTAAACAGACGTTGCCGTTGTTGTAGATCACAGCAGGTAGTTTTACCAGTGCCTCTGGCGTTAGAGGCCGGCCGTGCTCTTCAACAAAGGAGTTAGAAGCGATGACTGCAAAGTTGGTATTGGCAATTTTCTTAGCGATCAGGTTTGAGTCGTTAAGTTTGCCCATACGAATGGCAACGTCATAGTGGTCGGCTATGATGTCTGTGCGTTTGTCATCTAGGTGCAAGACTATTTGAACGTTAGGGTACTTGCGCATGAATCTCGTAATGACAGGTTGTATATATTGCTGACCAAGAAAGACCGCCGACACAATGCGAATCATTCCTTTAGGCTCGGATTGATAGGAATCCGCGATGTTTTGAATATTATCGAGCGTATCAATTAACTGATACGTCTCTGCCAGAATATCCTCTCCTGCTGAGGTAAGCGAGAATGAACGGGTCGATCGGTTAAGTAACTGCACCCCCAAGCTTTCTTCCAACTTCTTTATTTGTTTGGAAAGGGAAGAGTTGTCCATGCTATTCAGCGAGGCAGCTTTGGCGAATGAGCCTTGTTGTACGACATCAACAAATAGTCTTAGTTGAGAAGTGATAGACATGGATATACGCCTTATGCAGACAGCGCCTTGTAGTAATAGCGCCTTAACTTAATGATTCGTCTACATAATAGTTAATGGTAAGGGATAAGGAAAGAGGGCACATCGACTTAGCGTATCGAGTGCCCAGTTGTAACTTTAGTGTTTTACGACTTCCTCTAGCATGTCACCTGTCGCACCACTCGGTGTACTGACGTTTAAATAGCCAGATAATGTCGGAGCGATATCGTAAGGTGTAACGGGTCTTGTCACGGTGTTCGCTTCAAGCTTGTTGCCTGCAAAGATAATTGGCACATGAGTGTCGTATCTCCATGGAGAACCATGTGTAGAGGCAATGGTAAGCCCGTCCATATCATTTATATAGGTTCGTGGTCCAAACACCATGTAGACGTCGCCCGAGCGTAGAGGGTGGTAATTGTTTCTAATGAGCTGATTGACGCGAGAATCTGCCACGCGGTTGTTGGCAATATCCTCACTCGTGACCGCCGCCGCAACGCCTTCAACCTTCATCACTTCTTGAGCAATGAGTTTTTGCACATCACTTAGTGACACTTTCTTTTCAGCGATGAGTTCGTGATCTAGGTAGATGTAGGGTTGGGCGTAGAGCTTAATGACTTCTTCACTAAGACCAAACTGCGATTTGAGTTTGCTCATTAGAGTTTCTGTAAGCAGGTTGTCCTTATTAAAGTAAAATGGCTGTCTGAAGCCAAGGGTGTTGAGAGTTGGCGCTGCTTCTGGAACGCCGTGGTCCGCAGATAATACGATGAGGGTATTATCAAGCCCAACGGAGTTGTCGATGTGTTTGAAAAGGTCGGCCAGCGTTTTATCTAGCCTGATTAAGTTGTCTTCAGTCTCAAGGCTCGATGCGCCGTACAAGTGAACAACATAATCGTTTGAAGAGAAGCTAATCGCGAGATAGTCCGTTGCCTCTCCAGTCCCCAGCTTTTCTTGCGCCATAAGAGTTTTAGCGAAATCCGCAGTTATTTCATCACCCGCAGGGCTGACTGTTAGCATGGTTGAATAATACTTGTAGGATGCCGGACCATAAGGGTGTGGGAAAGTACGGGCAAACCCGCCTAAATCAACTTTCTGATCTTGTACTCGCTCTTGCAGAGAATACTCATCTTTAGGAAGAGTCAGCTCCCAACGCTGACCCGAGTAGCGAGTAGGAATCGCTTTTTCGTTCCAGCGGTCTACCCACATTGGGTTGCTGTCGTAATAGTAATTACTGGTGACAAACTCAGATTGCGCCTTAGAAAACCAAAATGCTTTACCACTGTGACCTGCCAATGAGATGGCCCCACGGTCTTTCACCGAAACAGAAAACACACGCGATTGACCATTATTTGAAATAACCAGCTCGTCACTGAATGTGGTCGACATAATTGGCTCTGGAGAGCGCCCATCACCTGCCGCAGCCTTTTGGGTTGGGTCGATTTCAGTCGATTTATCGACGCCAGCCCCTGTGGCTAGCATGGAGTAGTTAGGGTCTTCAACATTGTAGACAAGACGATCAAGACCGCGATCAAACCATACATTACCGACCATACCGTGTACCGCTGGCGGAGCACCTGTAGCTAGGGATACGTGCCCAACAATCGTCTCTGTGTTTGCGTGTTGATAGTGCGCATTTTTGTAGTAGACACCTTCATCCATTAGGTAGCGAAACCCACCCTCAGAGAAGTTGTGCTTATAACGCTCAATAAGGTCGGCTCGAAGCCCATCGACGGTAATTTGTACCACGAGTTTAGGCTTTGACTGCTCAGCGAATGCCTGCGGCGCCATAAAAACGGCGCCTACTAGTGACGCTGTCACTAGTAGGCTTGTGCTAAGTCGAGGTGTTGTGTTGTGACGCGAGTTTTGTTTCATATTGAATCCTTGCCATGACATTAAATCGTTAGTTAGTGTTATTTGTCCTTCGCAAGACGTAGTCCCATGTCCGACATAATTATAGATTGGCTTGCAAAGTCACGACGGAAATTTTCAGATTCATCAGCGTCATACGCGAAGCTGCCGCCTCGAACAGACTTGTGGGAAAGCCCAGAATCTGAATGCTTGACATTGTTTGGATTTTCTACTGGAGAGAGTCTATAAAAGCCGTCATCAAAGGCGTCTTGGACAAATTCGCCAACATTGCCTGTCATGTCATAAAGACCAAGTTCGTTGGGCTGTTTTTGGCCCACAGGGTGAGCTTGGTTGTTTGCATTACCAGCATACCAAGCAACGTCATCAATATTGTTTGAACCTGCATAAGTGAAGCCTTGGGATAGGTTGCCACCTTTGGCTGCGAACTCCCATTCCGCCTCAGTCGGTAGGCGATAGTTTTCGCCTGTAAGCTCGTTGAGCTTCTCAACAAAGTAGTTGGCTTGCTGCCAGCTTAAGTTGTTCACTGGAATCTTTGGATCGGGGAAGAAGCTCATCGATGAACCCATCACAGATTCAAACAGCTCTTGTGTGACTTCAAATTTAGACAGGTAGAAGCTGTCGAGTTTAACTGTATGGGCAGGGCGCTCTGATTTAGCGGCCGTTGGATCGTCTGAGCCCATGATGAACTCACCACCTTCTACGAGCACCATATCGTTGTCTATTTTGAGTGCGATAGGGTGGTTAGGTTGAGTCGCGCATCCTGAGAGTAAAATAGGCAATGCGATAATGGCGATAACGGCTAAAAATTTGGTCGCGTTCCATGCCTGCTTTTCCTCTAGATGATCGTTCATGCTCTGTGCTCTTATTAATGAATTAAGTCGAGTAAATAGTAACCGCAGAGCACTTTCCATTTAGTTATATGCACTATAACAAAGCACGCTTTGTACATGGGATAAACTGGGTCTGTTCATCCGATTAAAGGTCTATTTCTATGGTTTCGAGCGCTAATGCGACATCGTCAGCTTCGTCTATTGCGAGCTCAACTTCTTCTAATACGTCGTCACCTATGCAGCTATCACAAGGACCACAGTTTCAAGGAAGACCATCTAAACGAATGCATGTTATGGCAAAGCCGATTGGTGCTGTGTGCAACATCGATTGCAACTATTGCTATTATCTGAGTAAACAAGATCTACTTGAGTACAAAAAAGGCTGCTCTCCAGAAATGGATGAAGTGATGCTTGAGCAGTACATCAAAAATTATATTGAGGGACAAAACACCCCTGAGATTATCTTCTCTTGGCAAGGTGGCGAGCCGACTATGCTTGGTCTCGATTACTTCAAGAAAATTGTCGAGCTACAGGCGAAGTATCAGCCTTCCGGTGTGAAAATCTCGAATGACCTCCAAACCAATGGCACGCTACTTGATGAGAAATGGTGCGCGTTTTTGGCAGAGCATAACTTCTTGGTAGGCTTAAGTATCGACGGTCCTCAAATGCTGCATGATGCCTATCGAACCAACCGCGCTGGTCGCGGTACGCATAAACAAGTGATGAAAGCGGTCGAACTGCTGCATAAACACAACGTGAGTTTTGCGACGTTAACTTGTGTGAACAATCTTACCAGTAAGAACCCGCTAGAAGTGTATCGATTTCTTCGTGATGAGGTGCGTTCACCACAAATGCAGTTCATTCCCATTGTGGAGCAAAAGACGTTTCGCACCGATGCGCCGCAGACAGGATCATCAAGCCAGCAGTTGAGACAAGGCGATAAGCGTCTAATTCCAGGCAACTCAAACTCAATAATGGAACCTTGGTGTGTGTCTGACGAAGCCTGGGGCAACTTTCTTATCGCTATTTTTGATGAATGGGTGCAAAAGGACATAGGCAAAGTTTTTGTTCAGTATTTTGAGGCGAGTGTCGAAAGATGGATGGGGCGCAAGAACCCACTTTGTACTCTAGGCTCGCTATGCGGCAAGGGCTTAGCGATGGAGCCAAATGGTGACGTCTTTAGCTGCGACCACTACGTCTACCCAGAATACAAAATCGGTAACATCGATACTTACAGCCTTGAAGAGATGGCGTACAGCAAGCGACAACAAGAGTTTGGTTTTGCTAAATCACGCACTCTAACGAGTCAATGTCAACAATGCGACTATCAGTTCGCTTGTTATGGTGAATGTCCAAAGAACCGATTTATTAAAACGCGCAGTGGTGAGCCAGGGCTTAACTACCTTTGCGCAGGTTGGAAGAAATTCTTCTCTCACGCTGACAGGGCGTTAGCTTACATACTTCGTGCGACGGGAAATCGAGTGGCTCATGGGAAGTACAGTGACCAAATGATTCGCACGGCAAACTCAGCGCAAGGCGCGGGTTTTAATCCAAAATTCTAGGAGCTAACGATGAAATTGAGACCACTAGTACTAGCAGGCATAGTTGTTGCCTCGATGAGCCAAGTTGCATTGGCAACCGACACGCAACAGCAAGCACCAATCACAACCACCACTCAAAATCAGTCTGAATCGACCGAGCAGCGCATTCAAAGACTTTCATACACAGCACAAAATCAGAGTGAGAGTGCAGAGAGGCGCGTGGACGCGTTACATGAGCTTAGCCAGTATCCGAATCAAAACGCGCTGGTGGCAGTGACCAGATCGCTTAAGGATACTAATGCGGATATTCGAGAAGCTGCCATCGTTGGTGCCAAGCCCTACCAATTTGAGTACCGTTGGAAGTTAGTCTCGCCTTTGCTATCAGACCCTGAAAAGGCGGTACAAGTGGCTGCAGTTGTGAGTTTAATTCCGGACTTTTCAACGATGACGAAGTTGCAGCAAGAGGCTATCAATAAGAATTATCCTACGACGATTGAGTACCTTTCAAAGCAGTCAGGAAAGCGCAGCCAGCTACTTTTAGCCGATGTCTACCGTTGGCACAAAGAATGGGATAAAGCCGAAGCACTATATCAAACACTGCTTGCCGAACCCTCATTATCTACGCAAGCATCTTTGAGTCTGTCAGATAATTATCGAGCTCAGTCTCAAGATCAAAAAGCGCTGGACGTACTTAATGCAGCGATTGAGCAAAACGCCAAGTCAGGGCAGCTGCAATACGCGAAAGCGCTAACTTTGGTCCGTATGGATGAAAAAGCACAAGCCGCTGTGGCGATTGAGAAAGCAACAACGCTCGCGCCAGGTAACAGCTATTACTGGTATTTAAATGGTGTATTGCAGGAGCCTTTGGACGTGGAGAAAGCGACGGACTCGTTTGAGAAAGCGTATCTAATTTCCGGGGCGCCAGAGCAGCTTTATGCAGTGTGTGACATTTACTTTCGCTATGACCATCCTAAAGCCGATGTGTGTTTAGAGGAGTTGGGAAATGTTGCGCCTCCTTATGTCATAGAACAACTAAAGGCTCAAAACTAGTGCCGAATGCTTTTTGAGCGATGTGTAACAAAATAAAAAATTAATTAGAAAAGAGTTGGATAGCGTTCTGATTAAGGGCATCCTGTAGTTAGAAATTTGTTACAGGATGTAGATTTATGATCATTGAAGACGGTGTCATTCATATTGATTCTTTTCTAGCGGTGACGATGGGCATTATTGTTCTATTTGTCGGACGCAGACTTAACCAGGTGGTGGGGTTTCTAAAGGAGTTTAGTATCCCCGAGCCTGTTTCAGGCGGTATTGTATTCTCGGTACTGTTCGCTCTATTTCACATGGCTACGTCTCTTGAAGTGTCGTTTGATTTAATGGCTCGAGACGTGCTGCTGGTCTATTTCTTTACGACGATTGGTATTAATGCAAGCCTTGGTGATCTAATGAAGGGTGGTAAGCCGCTTATCATTCTATTGGTGATCACGGTTGGCTATATGCTTGTACAGAACCTAACGGGTATTACGGTGGCGACGGCATTTGGTCTAGAGCCTGTGGCGGGGCTATTGAGTGGTACGGTTTCACTGATCGGCGGTCATGGTACAGCAATCGCGTGGGCTCCTAGGATTCAAGAAGAGTTCGGTTTGAATACCGCGATGGAAATTGGTATTGCGAGTGCAACCTTCGGATTGATACTGGCAAGTATCATGGGTGGTCCAATTGCTAAGTTTTTAATTAAACGTCATGATTTGAAGCCTGCTGAGGATCAAGCGTTAGACGTTGGTGTTGCAGACGACAAACCTGAGCCAAAGATTACCTCTTACGACTTCCTAGATGCCATGTTGGCGATTCACACTTGTATTATTGTGGGTGTGTTCCTTAACGAGGGTGTGGAATACCTTGGGCTTCAATTACCGCTATTCGTAACGTGTCTGTTCGCAGGTATTATTCTTTCTAACATCGTACCGCACAACTATCCGCGCATTACCGGGACTACTTGGCCTGCCAATAAGCCAGCAGTCGCTTTGATTGCGGATATGTCTCTGGGTGCTTTCTTGGCAATGTCCCTGATGAGTATGCAGCTGTGGACGCTGGTTGATTTGGCTGGACCGATTTTTGCGATATTGGGTGCCCAGTTCATCGTCGCTATTTTGGTGAACCTGTTCATCATCTTCCCTGCGATGGGCAAAAACTATGACGCAGCGGTTATCTGTTCAGGTTTTGGTGGCATCTCATTGGGCTCGACACCAACGGCGATGGCAAACATGTCAGCAGTAGCGCAAAAGTACGGTAACTCGCATCAAGCCTTTATTGTGGTCCCATTGGTTTGCGCATTCTTCATTGATTTGGCTAACGCGTTCATTATCCCTTACTTTATGGGCGTGCTCGCCTAGTTCTAGAATGAGTTGTGAAAGAAAAAGACGCCTAGAAAGGCGTCTCAGATTGCTGACAAAGGTCTAGCCATCAGGCTAGACCTTTGATCTAATAGAGGTATCGAAATATGGATATCTCAATATGCTTCAAGAGCCTTCACCTCAACAATATGAACTCGAAATGGTCACTATGGAACAGCTCGTTCCTCAGAATCATTTAGTTCGTAAAATAGATAAAGCCATCGACTTCGAATTTATCCGTGATGAAGTCGCTCACCTCTACTGTAAAGACAACGGTCGCCCACCTGTTGACCCTGTGCGCCTGTTTAAAATCATCCTGCTTGGCTATCTCTTCGGAATCAAAAGCGAGCGACAACTCGTGAAAGAGATTGAAGTCAATGTCGCGTATCGATGGTTCTTGCGTATGTCACTGACAGAGAAAGTTATCCATGCGTCGACACTCAGCCAAAACCGTATTCGCCGCTTTAATGGTACCGATGTGTTTGAACGTATCTTTATCAATGTCGTGGAGCAGGCTATGGCGAAAGGCTTGGTTGCTGGCCAGGAGCTCTTTACTGACAGCACGCACCTAAAAGCCAATGCCAATAAGAATAAGCACACGAACAAAGTGACTAAGGTTCGCGCCAGTGCCTATCTTGATATGCTCGATGAAGATGTCGCGCTAGACCGAGAGAAAGAGGGTAAGAAACCTTTAAAAGCACGTGCCTCAGAGCCTAAAACTAAGAATACAAAAACAAGTACGACCGACCCGGAAAGTGGCTTCATGACTCGAGATAATAAGCCTCAAGGCTTCTTCTATCTCGACCACCGTACAGTGGATGGGCAGCATGGCATTATCTTAGATACCCATGTCACTGCAGGTAATATCAATGACTCTCAACCTTATGTTAAGCGTCTGGACTCTACCCTAAAGCAATTTAACCTTAATCCAATCGCCGTTGGACTCGATGCGGGCTACTTCACTGCGCCAGTCGCTGAGTCATTAGAGCGTCGAAATATCTTGGGCGTGTTCGGTTATCGCAGACCGTCCAGAACAAAGAATGCATTCAAGAAAAAACACTTTATCTACAGCAAAGAGCGAGACAGTTACCGCTGTCCTAACGGTCAAGAGCTCATCTATAAAACAACGTCTAGAGATGCGTATCGTGAGTATCACTCCGACCCGAAAGAGTGTGCTCTCTGCCCAATGCGAGATGACTGTACGCAAAGTAAAAACATGAAGAAAGTCATTACAAGACACATCTATACAGACGCGGTGGATAGAGCAAACCAAATGCGGCTCTCACCTTATGGAAAAAGACATACAGACGAAGAAGTGAGACGGTAGAGCGGAGCTTCGCCGACGCTAAGCAGCACCATGGTCACCGTTATGCCCGCTTCCGTGGATTATCCAAAGTGCAGATGCAGTGTTGGCTGGCTGCTGCCGCTCAAAACATCAAGAAGATAGCGTTGGTGGTGAGCTATTTACGAAAAATAGGGCTAAATATGTCCCAAATACGTCAAATTATGGCGTCTAGATACCAAATTAAGCATTGTGCTTTTCTAAACTTGGCATGACCAAAAATATCGCGATCGCGGCCTACGGCCGCTCATAAAAGAGAACCCCACTTCGAAAAGTGGGGTTCGTCAGCAGTCTGAGACGCCTAGAAAGGCGTCTTTTTTTTATGCGCTTTTTAAGTATTGGAGCAGGACCTGTGTGGCGGTATCAATTTCTTGATAGCGTTTTGCTTTGCCAAGTACTCGCATCCCTTGCATCTGGCAGATGACGAACTGTCCCAGTGACTCTGCATCCTGTTTTCGGCTTATCTGTGACTGGTCCTGGGCACTTTTGATCGCTTCTACGATTGCAGTTTGTAGGGTGTTGAATAGCGCATCGCTGCGCTTTAAGACTTCTTGATTCTCGCCGGCATGTTCGACCACGGCGTTCTGAATAAAGCAGCCACACGTATTTTCTTTCTGTTTTTCAGCAAAGCCTACTAAGAAGGTTTCTAGCGTTTCGATACCTGCATCTCTAGCTCGCAAAGGCTCTAATTTAGGGAAGGAGATCGACCTTAGGTAGTTGTCGAGAGCTTGATAATACAGAGTCTCTTTATCACCAAAGGTGTTGTACAAGCTAAAGCGGTTGATCTCGAGCGTTTCAGTCAGGTCGTTAATGGAGGTATTGGCAAAGCCTTTGCTCCAGAACAGAGCCATCGCTTGTTCAAGCTTTTCTTGTTTACAAAAGTTAGCTTTTCTTGCCATACAAACCTCAGATAAAACGTTCATTTCGTTACTGCCAAACTGCAGCTCGTATTGTACAAGCATACTGAGCAGAAACGGAAATTAATTCTTGACCGATCGTTTAGTTATTGCATAGAGTATATCTAAACGATCGGTTAGATAAAAGGGACGAACCATGAAATTGTACGAACAAGCGGCGACGGTAAGCTGTAAACGCCTTAATCTTTTCTTGCGTGAAATCGGTGTTGCTGATTTGGAGCGAGTTGAAATTAACGTTAGGGAAGGGGATAACCTAGATCAGGGTTACCAAGACAAAAGCGTGAACGGTAAAGTGCCTTTGCTAGAGCTTGATGATGGTACGCACTTAAGTGAAACCGTGGCTATCAGTCGCTATTTTGATGAAATCACACCTAATGACTTGAACCTGTTTGGCCAGAATACGGTAGAGCGCGCCAAGGTAGAAATGTGGAACCGCATCGTTGAAATCGATGGTATTCAAAATGCGTTTCAAGCATTCAGAAATCTAACAGGTTTATACAGCGATCGAGAAAACTGTGTTGAGGATTGGGGTAAAGAAGCGAAGCACAGAGTGGAACTGTTTTTACCGAAATTAGACAAGCAACTCGGGCAGTCAAGTTACGTAGCAACAGAGAATTATAGTATCGCTGATATCAGCGCTTATATCTTTGTAGTGGTTGCGGTCAATGCACTGAAAATTGAAGTTTTTGAATCTAATCAGAACATCAAAAGTTGGTTTGATAAGGTGTCAACCAGACCTGCTCTACAAGGTTAAGTCGTCTAGCAATATGATAGGGGATTGGGTTATCGGATCCCCTTGTATTTGAAATTTCTCAGCTTTTCACTAGGTTTAATGTAGACATCTAGTGGAGAGTATCGAGTGACTCAAAAGAAAATCCTAATAGTCCTGACATCACATCGTCGTTTGGGTGATACCAACGAAGAAACAGGATTTTGGTTAGAAGAGTTTGCCGCCCCGTATTATGTTTTTAAAGACGCGGGTCTTCATATCACATTGTGTTCTCCTGCTGGTGGTCACCCTCCCATCGATCCCAAGAGCCAAGACGAAGACTATCAAACAGAAGCGACAAAACGCTTTGAAAATGATGATGTCGCGAAAACACATCTATCGCACACCTTGAGGCTAGTCGAAGTCCGCGCAAGCGATTATGACGCCATATTCTTCCCTGGTGGACATGGACCTCTTTGGGATCTTACCTGCGATCCTGACTCCGTTACTTTGATTGATGATTTCTACAGCGATGATAAACCCATTGGGGCAGTATGCCATGCTTCAGGCGTGTTGATTAATGCCGCTAATGAAGACGAAACGCCTATGGTTAAAGGTCGTCAAGTAACCGGGTTTAGCAATTCAGAAGAGGCCGCTGTCGGTCTTTCTGATGTGGTTCCATTCTCTCTCGAGGATGAGATGGTAAAACTCGGTGCATCGTATTCCAAAGCGGAAGATTGGGCAGAATATGTTGTGATTGATGACAAGCTGGTCACTGGTCAAAACCCCGCTAGCTCGCGAGCCGCTGCGCAAGCAATTCTAAGCTTGATTGCCAATAATTAGACTTCTACACATAGTGTGACGACGCTAGCGATACCATGAAATAACCGCGCTTATCTGACAAATTTCTGACATTGTCATAGATTGTTAATCATTGAATGCTATCAGTAATTACAATAAGTGGAAGAAATAGATGTCTACCAAAACTGAACGTGAAAAAATGCTTGCTGGCGAACCTTATCTAGCATGGGATGAGGAGTTGCTGGCTTCACGAGTCCAATGTCGTCACACTCTCAAAAAGCTAAACGATAGTATCCCTAACACACCTGAGTGGAAAGAAGCGCAAGAAGCCTTAATTCCCAACAGAAAGGGCAGTCTTTATCTAGAGCCGCCATTTCGCTGCGACTATGGTGAGAATATTCACGTTGGTGAAAACTTTTACGCCAACTTTAACTGCGTCATCCTAGACGTTAATGTGGTTGAGATTGGTGATAACGTGTTGTTTGCGCCGAACGTACAGATCTATACCGCGGGACATCCACTCGATGTGAAAGGTCGAGTTGAAGAGGAAGTTGAGTTCGGGTTACCAATTAAGATAGGTAATAATGTGTGGATTGGCGGTGGCGCGATCGTTTGTCCTGGTGTGACCATTGGTGATAATGCCGTGATCGGTGCGGGAAGTGTTGTGACCAAAGACATTCCAGCGAATAGTTTAGCCGTAGGGAATCCATGTCGTGTCATTAAACAGATTGATAATGACTAGCGCGTTTTAAACGCTTCTTCACGTCTGCATTTCCATACATAGTTCGTCTAACTGTCATAATGTTAGGCGACTATGCTCTCCAAGTTGCTGTCTCAAAGACGATTAGTTTCTAGTGCGTCAAAAAAATGTTGTTAAAACAGCAAGTTTTTGACGTTTTGTTTGATGTTGGTTCCATTAAATTTTATCATGTTTTCCTTACTTATCGATATTGACTGTTAGAAGTTAGGCTAGGCGTTACGTTTTATGGAATTTGAGTTGTCGTTAGGATTGATGGAATCAGCACTGAAAAGCGCTTCGGTTGCCGTCATTATTACTGATGACACTGCACGCATTCAGTACGTCAATGAACAGTTCACTCGACTGACTGGTTATACTCGCGAAGAAGTCATTGGCAGAAACCCTAAGCTCCTCAAGTCAGGACAAACCTCTTCTGCCACCTACCAAGATATGTGGTCTAAGCTTGTAACCGGTAAGGATTGGCATGGTGAGTTGGTAAACAGAAAGAAAAATGGTTCTTTGTTTATCGAGCATGCCCACATTAGCCCCTTCGACTACCTTGGACAGTCTTATTACATTGCGGTTAAACGAGATGTAACGTCAGAGAAGCACCTAACGGATAGACTCAGTGATCTCGCCTATTTTGATGCCCTTACTAGACTTCCAAATCGAACGTCTTTCTTTGAGCACCTGCAACGTTTCTTAGTAGATGAGCAATCTACCAACCATCCATATTCGCTGCTGTTGATCGACCTTAATGAGTTTAAGTCTATCAATGACAGCAAAGGGCATGACTTTGGTGATCTGTTCCTGCAAAACGTGGCCAAGCGCTTTAAAACGGCGGTTGGTGATAATGGCTTGGTCGCGCGTTTGGGCGGTGATGAGTTTGTTGCCTTGCTCCCTAATTGTGGGAAAAAGCGCGCAGAACACTATGCACAACATATTGTGGATGCGATTGCCTTTATTGAGGTGGGCAACAAATCCGAGCGTGGCTCAGCCTCTGTTGGGATTACAACGAATGTAAGTAGGACGATTCCTACTAGCTTGTTACTTAAACAAGCCGATCTCGCGATGTACCGTGCCAAACAGTGTCAAACGACTTGGATGAGTTACGATGAAGCGATGGGTGAGCAGTGGGGACGCAAAACTGCGATGGCGCAACGTCTTGCTCAAGCCATAGAATCACACAAGCTCGAGGTGAGCTTTTTACCCGTCATCGATCTCGAGCTAAAAAACGTCGTTGCTTACAAGAGCCGCCTTGAGTGGAGCGATGCGATGTTTGGCGAGGTCGATAGATTCGAGTTCATTCCTATTGCAGAAGAAACTCAGCTGATTCGCAAGCTTAATCTATTTACTATCGAACAAGCCTGTAAGTACGCCTCAGTTGGCGAGCTAAAAACTGTCGCGGTTAAGGTATCCTCGAAGAACTTCGGACATGGACTCTTTACTCAAGAAGTGACCGATATTCTCGAAAAGTATCACTTACCTCCTCGCTGCCTAGTGCTAGAAGTATTTGAAGACATGCTCTCGAAGAAACGTTGTGTCGATGAGCTCTATCAACTTGTCGAACTGGGTTGCCAGATAACCGTGGCAGATTTTGGAATGGGGCACATTTCCATTTCTGAACTTCGTGAGCTGCCAATACAAAAGTTAAAGGTTGGTGCACAGCTCGTCGCTGAGATCGCGCAGGACAAATCAGTCGAGCAGGTTGCAAAAGCCATTGTTAGCTTAGCTAAGGTACTGAATATAGATACGATTGCTGAAGGCGTCGAGACCGAAGGGCAACTAGAATCACTTAGACTCATTGGCTGTCACTTTGCTTCAGGACCGCATATCTCATCTTGTGTGAAAGTGGAACACGCTCTTTAATCAACGTGATGCTTATCTAACCAATCCGTTTGATTAGCTCTTCATTTATTTCCTCCCTTAGACACTCTATTTACAATTTGAGACCTTTCACGAAAAACACATCGAAACGTTTCGATGGAGCGATCTAAGTCACACTTAAATGCAACTTGCATCGATCTTTATTCAGACTGCGCTAGGATTGTCATCGAAACGTTTCGATGATTGTTTTATCAACAAAAGATAACAGCAAAGTGACCAAGAATTTTTATCAAGCCCTACAGTCTCGATAAAGCCGCATGAAGCAGGTACTAACAATGAAAAAAAGCGCCCTAATTAACTCAGAACTTTCCTATTTGGTGTCAACCTTGGGGCACACCGATGAGGTGACGATCTGCGATGCAGGTTTGCCGATTGCTGATAAAGTGCAGCGTATCGACTTAGCCCTAACTCACGGCGTACCAGCCTTCATCGATACCGTTAAAGTCTATCTATCAGAAGCGCAGGTTGAAGGTGTGATTCTAGCTGAAGAGTTTAAAGCAGTGAGCCCAGAGCTTCACAACGCATTGCTCGCAGTGATAGAGCAAGAGCAGGTTAATACGGGGAAAGAGATTACTGTTCGTTATATTACTCATGAAGAGTTTAAAGCCAAAACTGTTGATTCAAGAGCAGTCGTTCGAACAGGTGAGTGTACACCTTATGCCAATGTGATTTTCCAAGCTGGCGTCGTGTTTTAAGCCGCCACGAAATACGAGTTAAGTTCAGCGAAATATACAGGACATCCTCATGCTGCAACCAATTTTACAACTCAGCGAGATTGAAAAAGCCTTCCCTGGTGTGAAGGCTTTGGATAAAGCGAGCCTTAACGTCTACCCAGGTAAAGTGATGGCACTGCTTGGCGAAAACGGTGCTGGCAAGTCTACGTTGATGAAGGTGCTGACAGGCATTTACTCGAAAGACTCGGGAGAGCTTCGCTATCAAGGTGAAGAAACTGGATTCAAAGGACCGCGAGACTCTCAACAAGCGGGCATCAGTATTATTCACCAAGAGCTCAACCTAATCCCTGAGCTTACCATTGCGGAGAATATCTTCTTAGGTCGTGAAAAGACCAATGCGTTTGGACGTATTTTATGGTCCGAAATGTACGCTGAAGCAGACCGATTGCTGGCCAGGCTCAACGTGAAACATAGTGCGAAAACGCCTTTGGGTGAGTTGAGCTTAGGCGAACAACAGATGGTTGAGATCGCGAAAGCTCTGTCGTTTGAGTCGAAAGTTATTATCATGGACGAGCCAACCGACGCACTGACAGATACAGAGACCGAATCCCTTTTCAGTGTCATTAATGAGCTTCGTGAACAAGGCTGCGGCATTGTTTACATTTCTCACCGCCTCAAAGAGATCTTTGAGATTTGCGATGACATTACCGTACTTCGTGATGGCAAGTTCATCGGTCAGCGTACCGTTGCCGAAACTGATGAAGACACCCTAATCGAGATGATGGTAGGTCGTAAGCTAGATGAGCAGTACCCTCGTATTGATGCCGTCCACGGTAAAACAAGCCTCGAAGTAAAAAATCTTTCGGGCCCAGGCGTTGATAATGTGAGCTTTACCCTAGATCAAGGAGAGATCCTTGGTGTATCCGGCTTGATGGGAGCAGGGCGCACAGAGCTAATGAAAATTATCTATGGCGCGCTGAAACGCCAGTCTGGTGATGTGATTCTTAATGGTAAAACCATCAACCCAGATAGCCCTCAAGAAGGCTTGGCAAACGGTATTGCTTATATCTCAGAGGACCGTAAAGGCGATGGTTTAGCACTAGGATTGTCCGTTAAGGAAAACATGTCGATCTGTGCACTCGAACAGCTATCTAAAGGCATGCAGATCCAGCATGGTGAAGAAGTGATTGCAGTAGAAGACTTTATCAAGCTCTTCAACATTAAAACGCCAACTCGTGACCAAATCATTGGCAATCTTTCCGGTGGTAATCAACAGAAAGTCGCCATTGCCAAAGGGCTTATGACTAAACCTAAGGTGCTTATTCTGGACGAGCCAACTCGCGGTGTGGACGTTGGTGCCAAGAAAGAAATCTATCAACTTATCAGCAAGTTTAAAGCAGATGGCATGAGCATCATTTTGGTGTCATCTGAAATGCCAGAAGTACTTGGCATGAGTGATCGAATTTTGGTGATGCATGAAGGGCATATAAGCGGTGAGTTTATGGCTCAAGATGCAGACCAAGAGAAACTACTAGCATGCGCTGTCGGTAAAAATGTAAGTGAGGAAGCAGCATGAACAACAAAACCATCAACAAAGAGATGAGCATCGAGATGGAAAACAAGAAGCCTCTTTTCAATAAAGAATGGTTGATTGAGCAAAAATCACTGATTGCGCTGATCTTCCTAATTATCGTGGTGTCTTTTCTAAACCCGAACTTTTTCACCGTCGATAATATTCTGAATATTCTCCGCCAAACCTCTGTGAATGCCATTATCGCAGTGGGTATGACTTTGGTCATCTTAACCGCAGGTATCGATTTGAGCGTAGGCTCAGTACTCGCACTTTGTGGCGCATTTGCGGCCAGTTTGATAGCGATGGAAGTCCCGGTATTGATCGCGGTTCCAACCGCGCTTCTTGCTGGTGCAGCTCTTGGTGCAATAAGCGGTATTATCATCGCCAAAGGTAAGGTTCAGGCGTTCATCGCCACTCTGGTTACTATGACGCTTCTGCGCGGTGTGACCATGGTGTACACCGATGGTCGTCCAATCTCTACAGGCTTTACCGATACGGCTGACGCGTTCGCATGGTTTGGTACGGGTTACGCTTTGGGCATCCCAGTTCCAGTTTGGATTATGGTCGTCGTATTCGCTTCTGTTTGGTATCTACTTAACCACACTCGCTTTGGTCGCTACGTTTATGCGCTAGGCGGCAATGAATCAGCGACTCGCTTATCAGGTATCAACGTCGACAAAGTGAAGATTGGTGTTTATGCCATCTGTGGTCTGCTTGCAGCACTGGCGGGCATTATCGTTACCTCTCGTCTCTCATCGGCTCAGCCTACAGCGGGTATGGGATACGAGCTTGACGCCATTGCCGCGGTTGTTCTTGGCGGTACCAGCTTGATGGGTGGTAAGGGTCGAATTATGGGTACGCTAATTGGTGCTCTGATTATCGGCTTCCTGAACAACGCACTTAACCTATTGGATGTTTCCTCTTACTACCAAATGATCGCAAAAGCAGTGGTTATCTTGCTTGCGGTACTGGTGGATAACAAAAACAAGTAACCTCGATTAACACTAGATTATTTACAATAACAGGCTCGACAATGAGTTGAGCCGCCCCCTACACAAAGGACTAAAACGATGAAAAAACTAGCCACTTTAATCTCTGCTGCCGTGCTATCTGCTTCTATGTCTACAGCTGCATCAGCACAAGACACGATGGCGATTGTTGTCTCTACGCTTAACAACCCGTTCTTCGTAACGATGAAAGAAGGTGCGGAAGCGAAAGCCAAGGATTTAGGTTACAACCTAATCGTTTTGGACTCGCAAAATGACCCAAGCAAAGAGTTATCAAACATCGAAGATCTGACGGTTCGTGGCGTTAAAGCAATTCTTATCAACCCAACTGATTCAGACGCAGTATCGAACGCTATCCGCATGGCAAACCGCTCGAACATCCCTGTACTGACGCTTGACCGTGGCGCTAGCCGTGGTGACGTAGTAAGCCACATCGCATCAGATAACGTAGTTGGTGGCGAAATGGCTGGTCACTACATTATGGAAAAAGTGGGTGAGAAGGCGAAAGTTATCCAACTAGAAGGTATCGCAGGTACGTCAGCAGCACGTGAACGTGGTGAAGGTTTCATGAATGCGGTTAAAGGTTCAGAAATGGATCTACTTGCTAGCCAACCAGCTGACTTCGACCGTACTAAAGGTCTGAACGTAATGGAAAACCTTCTAGCAGCAAACCCAGATGTACAAGCGGTATTCGCACAGAACGATGAAATGGCACTGGGTGCACTTCGTGCGGTTCAAGCAGCGGGTAAAGACGTGATGATCGTTGGCTTCGATGGCACTGAAGACGGCATGGCAGCGGTTAAACGCGGCAAGCTAGCAGCAACGATTGCACAGCAACCAGATATGATCGGTGCACTAGGTGTGGAGACTGCTGACAAAGTACTGAAAGGCGAGAAAGTAGAAGAGTACATCCCAGTACCTCTTAAAGTTGTAGCTGAGTAATAGGCGAGGCGACGTAGGAGCCAGCCTATAGTTCCTCCCCTTACAAGCGGGGCGCGTAGCTGGGAGGCTAGGAGGGGTGCTCTTGAATTTGCGAAGCAAATTCGAGTAGTGCGTGTGAGTCAAACTCCTTCGCATATACCCCCTCTAGCTCCCCCTTATCAAGGGGGAGAACTAATGCTAGCGACAACCAGATACCTTCGGCTTGCCACCCAAAGGCAACCCCAAGTTATCTACATAAAAGAGTTAAAAAGGAACAAAGTATGAATAAACTCATCGTGTTGGGTAGTGTGAATGCAGACCATGTACTGCAAGTTCCTTCTTTCCCTCGCCCAGGCGAAACATTGCATGGTGGAAACTATCAAGTCATCCCAGGTGGCAAAGGCGCAAATCAAGCGGTTGCTGCTGCGAGACTCGGCGGCGATACGGGCTTCATTGCTTGTGTGGGCGATGACGCTTTTGGTATCAATATTCGCGAAGCATTCAAATCTGATGGTATCAACATCGCGGGTGTTCAATTAGAACCAGGCACACCGACGGGTATTGCTATGATTCAAGTAGCCGACAGTGGTGAAAACAGCATCTGTATTTCAGCAGAAGCAAATGCCAAGTTAACCAAAGCACGTGTAGAGCCACATAAAGGCCTGCTAGAGAACGCGAATTACCTACTCATGCAGCTAGAAACGCCAATCGAAGGTATTGAATACGCAGCGCAAGTGGCTAAAGCGGCAAAGACCAATGTTGTGCTTAACCCAGCACCAGCTCGAGCTCTACCTGATTCTCTGCTCTCTTGCGTTGATGTCATCACACCAAACGAAACCGAAGCCGAAGTCCTAACGGGCATTACCGTTACCGACGATGATTCCGCACAAGAAGCTGCAAACGCGCTTCACCGCAAGGGTATCGAAATCGTTATGATTACCCTTGGTTCAAAAGGAGTTTGGCTCAGCCAAAATGGTCGTGGTGAGCGTATCCCTGGCTTCAAGGTAGAGGCGACAGACACAACAGCGGCAGGTGACACCTTCAACGGCGCGCTAGTCACTGGTCTCATTGATGGAAAGCCTATCGAAGAAGCGATTGTGTTCGCTCACGCTGCGGCAGCAATTTCAGTAACTCGATTTGGTGCCCAGACTTCCATTCCTACCCTGAATGAAGTAAAAGAGTTTCGAGCTCAACAAGCTTAGCGGCATACTCTAAGCGTATAAACATAACAAAAAGCAGTGGAGACCCTTGATCAATGGCAACGATGAAGGACATAGCAAGGCTCGCGGGCGTTTCAACGTCGACCGTGAGTCATGTCATCAATAAAACGCGATTCGTGAGTGAAGAGATTTCTGAGCGCGTGACCAACGCAGCGAAAGAGCTCAACTATGCACCTTCTGCATTGGCACGTAGCCTCAAAATGAATCGTACACGAACAATTGGAATGCTAGTGACTACCTCAACCAACCCGTTCTTTGGTGAGGTAGTAAAAGGGGTCGAACGCAGCTGTTATCATCAAAACTACAACCTCATCCTTTGTAATACCGAAGGTGATACCGAGCGAATGAAAGCCTCTATCGACACCTTGCTACAAAAGCGTGTAGATGGACTGATTTTGATGTGTGCGACACTAGCAGGTGAGAAACTCGATATCTTTGAGCAGTACCCGTCAATCCCGGTTGTCGTTATGGACTGGGGGCCAATGCATTTCGAAAGTGACAAGATCCAAGATAACTCCTTTCTGGGAGGATATCTTGCGACAAAACACTTAATCGAGAATGGTCATAAAGAAGTGGGGTGTATTACTGGTCCACTTAACCGTCATCAAGCCTTGATGCGTTATGAGGGTTACAAGAAAGCGCTGAAAGAGCATCATCTTGCGATTAATCCAGACTGGATTATCGAATCAGACTTTGAGTGTGATGGTGGCGCTAAATCGCTTGAAGCCTTGATTGAGCGTGGGCCTCTGCCTTCGTCACTATTTGTCTGTAATGACATGATGGCGATGGGGGCGCTCAATATTGCTCATGCCAAGGGAATTACCGTTCCCAATGAACTTTCGATCATTGGCTACGATGATATCCATATCGCTAAGTACATGACCCCGTCACTTACAACCATTCATCAGCCTAAGTATCGATTAGGTAAAGCAGCGGTTGAAACCTTGCTGGCAAAAATCGATAAGACCGATCTTGCCCCTGATGTGGTTCAACTCGAGCCGTCATTAGTGGTACGCGACAGCGTAAAAACCATTTAGTAGTCGTCTAAGCTCAGCCTTAAGCAGGCTGAGCGACCTTAAACCCTCTAATAACATTGCTTAGCGTAATCACCGCGAATACCGCAATGACGATAGACAAGTGCCACGGTTGGCTTAATCCAAGTTGCACCAATGACATACTGACAATCGAAGAGACGATCATCTGTCCGCCACCTGATAACGCAGCCGCTGCGCCCGCTTGTTTTTTATAAGGCAGCATAACCATCGCTTGTGCACAAGGCAGTGCAATACCATTCCCTAAGATCATAAGCAGTTGCCCCAACATGAGGTAGATAGGCTCTAGCGGACAAAATAATAACCACAGGGCAGCTATTGCATGCAAAGCAGGTGTCCACAACAGCATTTTCTTACTGCCGATGATAGGACGAACACGATTACATATCGTGGTACCACAAATCATACCGAGGGCAGGGATCAGCGCCCATAACGCATACTCATCGGAATTCATTCCAATTTGATTTTGCATGATGAACGGCATGACAGAGACCGTAGTGATCATCAAGCTAAAATTGAGCCAACCGATGCTGGCAAAGCTCATAAAGTAACTAGAGCCTAGAAGCTCTCCATACTGGATAACCATCTTTTTTGGAGAAGGGATCGATGACTTCTCTGCCACTGTTTCTTTGAACAGAATCGCGATTGCCACCCAAGCGAGTGCTACATAACTAAACAGCGACACGAAGACCATGCTCCAGCCGAAGTGGAAGTTGATGAATCCACCAAGCACAGGCGCAATAACTGGTGTAATCGAGGCTGCCATTGCAATGTATGACATCGCCAGTGGTAGATCCGCTCCGCTGAACTGATCACGCGTGGATGCCCTAGCAAGTACCGCGCAGCAACCTGTTCCCACCCCTTGCAAGAATCGACCAAGCACCATGCCTTTGAAGGTGTCTTGCATCAAGATGATCATCACTAGACCCAAGAGAGCGATAACTAAGCCGGTCAGCAATACCTTTTTTCGACCGATAGCGTCAGAAATGGGACCATATAAAAATTGTGAAGGCCCAAAGCCCAGAAGGTAGATACCAACCAACAACTGTGCTTCATCTAGTGTGATGTTGAAATCTTTAGCTATCCAAGGCAGAGAGGGAAAGACTAAGCCCATGCTAAGTTGACCAACGCTGATGATCAGGCAGGCGAGAAGAATGACTTTATAGCGAATTCCTTGAGTCATTGAGATTCCGTATTAAATGGCAGAAAGGAGAGGGAATTTTGTATGACATATTACGCTAATAGACTGAGTGTTGGCTAGTTATTAAGATAAAAGTCATACTTATCCATAGAATGTCCGTATGATGCTGGCAGAGATTGAAAATTATCAAAGGGATTAGAGAGTTAGGATGAGTGAACGAGCAGTGAAAACGTCGAGCCAAGGAATCACTACCATCGAAGAGTTTGCCAAAGCCGCAGACTACTCATTAATGATGTCGCTTAACCGTGACCCTGACTCTGATGGCACTGGATACGACCATAAATTGAGGCAGGTGTTTACAGGACATTTTGTCCCCGTAAAACCCACACCTATTTCCGATCCTATCTACATTACTCACAGCCAATCACTATTTGAAGAACTTGGTTTAGAGGATGCATTAGCGCTAACAGATGAGTTCCGAAACGTTTTCTCAGGCCAGTTAAGCCAGGCACCTGAACCCATGGAAAAGTTCGGCTGGGCAACGGGTTACGCGCTTTCTATCTATGGTACTGAGTACATTGAACAGTGCCCATTCAAAACAGGTAACGGATATGGTGACGGTCGCGCCATGTCTATCTTTGAAGGTGTCTTCAACAATAAGCGTTGGGAAATGCAACTGAAAGGCGGTGGTCCTACACCTTATTGTCGAGGCGCAGATGGACGCGCGGTACTTCGCTCTAGCGTTAGAGAATTCCTCGCTCAAGAGCTGATGCATAGCTTGGGCATCCCCACAACGCGCTCACTTTGCTTGTTTGCCTCTCAGTCTGAAACGGTTGATAGACCTTGGTATCGTGAGGGTTCTCATTCAGAAAACCCAGATATTATGGTTTCCAACCCAGTGGCAATATCAACTCGTGTAGCATCGTCATTTCTAAGAGTAGGGCAGTTAGAGCTGTTTGGACGCAGAGCTCGCAGCGACGCTCACCCCGAAGCAATGCGTGAACTAGAGATGATCGTCGACCATGCCATTGAGCGCGAGTATTCAGGTCAAATTGATACCACACTACCTGCTGGCGAAAAGCTACTCGCCTTTGCCACAGCTTTTCGCGACAGACTTACAACGTTAGTGACCCACTGGATGCGCGTCGGATTCTGCCAAGGAAACTTCAATAGTGATAATTGTGCGATAGGCGGTTTCACCCTCGATTTCGGTCCGTTTGGTTTTGTTGAGCGCTTCGAACCTTACTATCAACCATGGACTGGCGGTGGTCGTCATTTTTCATTCTTCAACCAACCCCAAGCGGCAGAGAAAAACTTCGAAAGCTTTTGCTCGGCATTAATGCCTTTGATTCGTGAAGATTCCGCAGCGTTGGAGCAACTGGGGCAGATTCAAGATGATTTCGCACAAGTGATGCACGATAAACTGAGCGAAATGTGGACTGCAAAGCTAGGTCTTACAGAGTTCGACGGCGACCTTCTTCAAGAACTGTTTAAACTCATGATGATGACACATGTGGATTACACGATCTTTTTCCGTCAGCTGTCTTACCTTCCGAATGCTATATCTGAGCTTGAAGCCAGTTTCTATACGTCTCTAGATGAGGAACTGATGAATCAATGGAGTGACTGGTTAACGGAGTGGAGAAGCAAGCTTGATACAGCTATTAGTGAGCAGGAATTATCAACGCAAATGCAGGGCGTGAACCCTAAGTATACTTGGCGTGAGTGGTTAGTTGTGCCAGCGTATAAACAAGCAGAGCTTGGGGAATTTGGTTTAATTCATGAGTTGCAAGAAGTGTTTGGTGAACCTTATGGGGAGCAATCGAAAGAGGTTGAAGGGAAGTTTTATCTGTTGAGACCGTTGGAGCTTTTTGATGTGGGTGGGGTGACGCATTATAGTTGTTCGTCGTAGGTGCACAATATCCACTGCTTAGGCAAGAAATGTGATTAGTGCAAAGTACACCCAAAGTGGAAGAAGCACTCAAGCTGAATTGATCGTCATTCCGCACTTGGTGCGGAATCTACTTAACGCGGGCGCCCAAAGTTAAAATGTGCGAACTGGTGTTGCGTGAGGCTTTCAACTTGCTTTTGGACAGAATGAGTTTCGGCGAACCTAGTATTAGCAAATCACGAATTAGTATAAGCCCGAATTCAACGGCGAAGTGCGACACTCTCCAATATCAAGCAGCCAAAGCCATTTTGTTAAATATTATGGCTGGCTGTTTGAAGCCTAGACACTTTCTTGGTCGATAATTTATCCGCGATAGGGCGAACTCTATATCACTGTCTGTCACCGTCGATAGGTCGGTTCCTTTCTTCACATATTGCCTTAGAAGGCCGTTCGCATTTTCATTAGCACCTCGCTCCCAAGAGCTGTAGGGGTGAGCAAAGTACACATCTGCCTTGAGCGCTTTCGCGATGGCTTCATGACCAGCGAACTCTCGCCCGTTATCTGCGGTGATAGTATGCACATGCTCCTTGTAAGGCATCAGTAGATCTATTGTGGCCTGGGTAACATCATCGGCTGACTTAGATGGTACTTTCTTTACCAAGTAAAACCGTGTTTTGCGCTCTAAAATAGTCACCATTGCGCCTGTGCCATGCTTCCCGAGAACAGTGTCAATTTCCCAGTCACCAAACCGCTCTCTGCTGTCAACAATGCTTGGTCTGTCATCAATTGAAACGGCATTCTTAATCGCTGGAGCTTTCTCTTTTTTACCACGACGATACCGCTTATGGCCTTGTCTCAAGTGACGATATAATTTACCGCCTGAGCGCTTGTCGCTAGCAACAAAACGATAAATCCACTCATGGCTGACTGCTGCGCCAGCTTTCGTCAATACACTCGAAATCTGCTCTGGACTCCAATCCGCCTCTAGAAGAAGACGAATAAAGTCAACACGCTCCTTTGGTATTCGGTATTTAAGCGCAGCTCTTCGTCTCGTAATGGACAGCATCTGTGCCGTGCTTGGACAGTAATGGTTGCTTTTACGACCTCTTTTAAGCTCTCGATAAACCGTTGAGCGGTGGCACTGAACTGTTTTAGCTATTTCAGAAACTGAAATTCCCCGTTCCAAAAGAGCAGAAATCTGGTATCTTCTGCCCTCGGTCAACTGCTGATAATTCATGGTAGTACTGCTTGTTTCTTTGGCGAGAAGAGCGTACCACTTTCAGCAGTTGGCTTCCTCTTCTACACCTTCCCATGAATGTCGCACTTATTATCTGAAATCGGGAGTATGGAAAGTCACTAAGCTCACTGTCTTGCTTTTGCACAAATCTGACATTGATGAATGCCATAAGGTATCGATATAAACATCAATATATTGTATTATTGCATTTGTATTTATACTTATTAGGATTTTCTATGTTGATTCACGAATTTTCGAATAAGGACGTTACTGCTGAGCATGTAATTTTAGCTCAAGCAATATTAGCAGGGACTGCTCAAGGCGATAAAAATAAAGCACAACGCTTTATGACTTTTGTAAATGAGATTCCCGATGCGCCGACTGTGCCTAGCCTGATTCCACGCTTAAGTAAATTTATAAAGCGATTTAAAGCCAACTGACATTCAGAAAACGTTACACAGGGATGTGTAATTAAGATCACCAACTCCCCCTAACCACTACCTACTTTTAAACTCTATCTGACCCTGTGCTCGCTCTTTATCTGGCCATTGTTGTCGGAGGACAGTAGAGTTTGATCAATTTTAAAAACGTTTCTGGACAAAAATTTCTTGTTGATTCCAACCCCTCCGCTCACCAGATATTCGTCATCCTAACGAAAGTGAGGATCTCCTAAGGAGTGTAGGTGACTGAAAGTATTCGACTAAATCACACAATTCAACTTTTCAGCGCGCTGAATGAGATCCCCTTTTTCAAGGGGATGACGGTGATTTTGGGTATGGTTTGAAACACCGAATTGGGCAAAACTGAGTTATCCAAAACAGATTGCTACTCGTTGTGGCTAGATTCCTGCCTGCGCACTGACGAATCCCCAAAAAAATGACAAGCATGGCGAGTTGTGATCTTATGTAATCGCCAAAAAACAAAAGTACAACTCACGACGCCATGCTTATTACTAAATTCTGCCACAAAACCCTCCGCCAATCTCTAGCTGATTTCAATCATGCTAGAGTGAATTCATTGCTGACTGCCAGTAACGCACTTATTCGTTCTAATGAGTTGAGTCTGACGGCTATTGGTCGTTGTCTCGAAGGCTTAACCTCTGTTAAACACAAAATCAAACGTATCGACAGACTTCTCGGTAACAAAAAACTTCATAATGAGCGAGATAGTATTTATCGAGCCTTGTTCAAAGGCTTATTCGCTAAGCTTCCGTGCTATGTGGTAGCAGTCGATTGGAGTGGATGCTGTAACCGTGAACATTGGCTTCTAAGAGCTAGCTTGCTAGTAGATGGCAGGGCCATTCCTATCTACAACACGGTTGTAACGCAAGACAACCAAGAGAAGGAACATATCCATAATCAATTTCTCGACGTTTTAGCTACGATGCTTCCCGCGAACAAAACTGTCTATATCGTCACAGATGGCGGATTTAAAACACCGTGGTTCAAAAAAATAGAGAGCCTAGGTTGGTATTATCTCGGTCGAGTACGTGGTCGGATTTTTGGAAAAGTTGACGGTAGCTCATGGTGTTCAGTTTCAGACCTTGGAAAAAACGCGAATATAAAGGCTAAAAAGCTGGGTGATGGGTTACTTGGAAAAACATCGAAGAGCCAAGTGTCTTGCTCTTTTGTTAGCTACAAGGGGAAAGCAAAAAACCGGCATAAGGTAAAACAACGAAACAAAGGTATCTATCCTGATGCAGAAAGGACATACAAGTCCATTGCAAAAGAGCCGTGGGTATTAGTAACCAATGACTCGAAGTTAAGTCCAATGAAAGCTGTGATTTACTACAGCAAAAGAATGCAAATCGAACAGAACTTTCGGGATGATAAAAGCCAACGCTATGGGTTTTCTTGGCACCACAGCCAGACACAGAACTCAGAGCGGATCTCCATACTTTGTTTGATTGCTTGTATTGCAACTCTCGTTTTATGGGTGATCGGTTTTGCATCTGAAAGGAAAGGTATTAACCAAAAATATCAAGCAAATACGACGAAATCAAAACGTGTTTTGTCATTCTTAACGCTAACCAAAAACATGATATTAGATACAAGCAAAGCACAGTTGATTCGATTATTTAGCAGTGGGTTGGCGATACTCTCAAAAAACTATCTGAGAATTATCGACCAACCGTTGTTCTAAAAAATGGGGATCCCTCAGTGCCTGCGCAGGAAGGACGACATCTTGAGCTATTTATTAATCGAACTGGGCTCAGTGGCAAACTCTCTGGCGCCACTGAACCGTCCAACTACTACTTACCCCCAATACTCAACCTTGCAAACCTAACATCAGGCGCAAAGAAACTGCGGCTATCATTCGCAAGCTGTGTATCCCCAACAGCGTCGATCTCTTTCAACATCTTGTAGAAGTTACCCGCTACAGTGATACCGCGAACGGGTTGTACTCGTTTACCATCTCGGCATAAGAAACCGCTAGCGCCAAACGAGAAATCACCGCTGACCACATCAGCACCAGAGTGCACGCCTTGGAGTTCAACCAACTCTAAATATTCTCCAGCTTTCACTTCAGAGGCGCTACTTTGACCGGTAGCAATCACTTTGTGATTTGTGGAAACATCTAAGCTCGATTTTGCACCGCGCGCTGCGCTAGCCGTTGATACTGCACCAAGGTAGCTAGCAGTGTGGCTGTTGTGGAGTAGGGTACTTAATTGCCCGTTGGCGATTAGGATGTTGTCTTGCGTTGCAAAACCTTCACTATCAAATGCTGCGATGGCCATGCCGTTTGGCATGTATGCTGCGTCGGTTAGGGTGATTAGCTCGCTAGCGACAGATTGACCAACTTTATTCGCAAGTGGTGTGATGCCTTTCATTGCACTGACACCAGAGAATGCGCTGCCGAATGCTCCGAATAGGCTGCTTAGTGCACCGACATCAAAAATTGCTGAATATTCACCAGTAACAACCGGTGCACCATCAAGGAGGTCGCGTGCAAGGTTATAGCCTTGTTCGATGCAGTAGGTCGGGTCTAGTTCGTCGAAGCGTCGACCAACCGACACTTTACCGGCCATGGATTGCTTGCCATCTTTTTCGAATAAGGTGTAAGCGTAGCAACTAAACGAGCGCTCGAAGTGCTGGCATAGCGTGCCTTGAGTGTTGGCAAGGATCAGTTGGCTCTCGCCATCGGCATACCCGTTATAAGGAGCGCTTGAGGCATGAGGCAAGTCGAGAACGCCTTTTTCAAGTGCTAGAGACAGAGCGATTTTTTCATCTGCGGAGGTTGTATCTTGTTGCGCTATTTCTGCAATATCGGTGGTGATCTTGCTATCGACACAACTAATCGTTTGGTGCTCATCTTGTTTGGAGAAACGAGCACTTTGCAGCGCGTTGGTGAGCATCAAATCTAGGCTGGATTCTTCTAATGATTCAGAATAGCTAGTTGCAATACGTGCATCTTTGACAACTCGAACACCAAGTACTTGGCTTGAACTGACTTTGTATTCATCTAGCTGACCTTGGTTGGCCTTCAGTGAGAAACTGTTACTGCGATTGACGATAACGTCGGCTTCTGCACCTTGGCGTTTTGCCTCTGAGAGGACGTAATCAACAGCGCTGAGAAGTTGTTTGTCTTGGCTCATTAGTTTCCGCCTCCCACTAGAATGTTGTCCACTTTTAACGAAGGCTGACCAACCGTTGTTGGCACTGAGCCACTAACAGAGCCACACATACCCGGTGCTAGCGCCATGTCTTTGCCTACCATGCTGATCTCTTTGAGTACTTTAGGACCAGTACTGATAAGGGTCGCGGTTTTAAGCGGTTTAGTGATTTTGCCGTTTTCTACCAAGTACGCTTCGCGAACCACGAAGTTGAACTCTCCAGTACCTGGTTGAACTGAGCCACCGCCCATTTTTTTAGCGTAGATGCCGCGTTCTACACCCGCTAGCATGTCGTCTAGAGAGTGCTCACCTGCTTCAATAAAGGTGTTTCTCATGCGCGACGTAGGGGCAAATTTGTAGTTTTGGCGGCGTCCAGAGCCAGTGGGCTCAAAGCCGGTTTTCATGCCGCCCATTTTATCAACCATAAAGCTAGTGAGCTGACCATCTTTGATTAATTGAGTGCGCTGCGTTGGCATGCCCTCATCATCGACATGGATAGAGCCCCATTCATTGGTCATCGTGCCATCATCAACGGCACTTACCGCTGTATGCGCAATCATTTCACCCATTTTGTCATGGAAGACGGATGCTTTTTTGGCGACAGAGGTGGTCTCGAGTAAGTGCCCACAGGCCTCGTGGAAGATAACGCCACCAAATCCATTACCAATGATTACAGGCATTTCACCTGATGGACAGGCATCAGCACCAAGTTTGACGAGTGCTTGTTGGGCGATGGTCTGGCCGAGTTCTTTGGCATCCAACTGCTCACTAAACTCCCAGCCTGCTAGTGCGCCTGGACCTTCCATACCGGAGGATTGCTCATTACCTTTTTGAGCAACGGAGTTCCCCGACACGCGGATGTAATGACGCGTATCGTCAACGTGTAAGCCCTCTGAGTTGAAAATAGATACTTGCTGCTCTCGCTGCAGAACACTTCCGATAAATTGCGTGATGTATTCACTTTCAGCGCGAACTGCTGCATCGGTTTTTAGTAGAAACGCAATTTTTGAGTCCAAGTTGGCGTCTTTGCTCAGTGGCAAGCGGCACCCGTGTTGAACTGGGTAGCGGTTTAGATTCAAAGCACCTGCTGTTGCGATTTGCTCTCTCTTGTCTTTTGCTGCGAGTAGTGACGTTACGCGCTTTAGTTCAGCCTCATCAGTGTTGTTGGTGTAGCCGTATAACACTTTGTGACCAAAGAAGAGACGAATACCAATACCAAAATCGATACCTGAGTTAACTTTATCGACTTCACCAGACGCGATCTGGACAGAATTGGTTTGATGGTGTTCGACGAAAAGCTCTGCGAAATCAGCGCCGAGAAAGAGGGCGTGATCGATGACTGCTTTCGCCGTATCAGAATTTAACATGAAGTCTCCTTGTTCATAGAAGTTCCAATGTTCCTCATTTTGCCAGAGGATTATTGAAATATTAGCACTATTGCACGGCTAATTCTTCCATGTAATCAAAGGGAAATCGTATTCGCCCAAGATGGCTTGTAATGACGAAGCAAATTAGTTCACCTGCTATGAATCGGATTTTGGAGTTGGTTCGTAAGCAATCTAAGTCATTGAAAAGGAGTTCCCATGTTCTCATTCCTAAAACGAGATCCAGCAAGAAAACTAAAGAAAAGACACTCAATGTTGCTAGAGCAAGCGATGCGTGCTCAGAGAAATGGCGATATCAGAATGTACTCTAAACTCACAGCCGAGGCAGAGGAGCTCTTTGTTCATATCAAAAAGCTCTCTGCTGACGACTCTCAGTAGCTTAAGACTTAATCTTCAAGAATTAAGCAGGTCTACTTAGATACCTTTCTGATACTGTTGGTTTCTTGTCGGCGCGATCAGCGCTGTGACACCGCTCGATGCGTCATCACCTTTCCGAAGCAACTCCGCTTGGAATGCATTGATGATATCTAGCTTACTACCTAATACCTTGGTTTCGGTTTGGATGTCTCGAAGGTCAATAAATACATCCGTGATGAGATCACGATGATCACTAAGGACATCTAGGTTTAGCGTGTTCAAGTCGCTATAGATAGAGTTGTGCGAGCCTCTCTGCTTTTGAACGACGTATGGATTGTCTTTTAGATTGATGATAGAGGTGCGCTTGTCACAGCGTCTCAAGCAACCCTTATTGACCTTGATCTTCTTACAGCCTTCAGTTTGCTGGAACAAGCACTGGCGGCTAGTCAAAAGCGTATTCGGATGGTACACGCTGTAGAAGGTACGCATTTGATTAGGTCTGCGAATGTAGCGAAGCTGTTTGTTGCTCAACTCGTTAGATAAAAATGCGCCAGCGGCCGAGTATTCTTCTTCGAGACACTTGAGTGTGTATGAGTTCGTGGTGTTCATTTGTGGACCTGCGATCCATTTCAATCCATTGCTTTGCGCATAGAAGCCCACACCAGAGTTGTTGGTGATGAGTAAAGAGGGCTTGATAGTCTCGAGAAACACCTTCGCCGCTTCATAATCATCGCCGATCAAAATGGCAGGGAACCATGGTTTTAATTTTGGGTTACTCTCAAACAGAGCAATCATCGCAGGCAGCTCTGCTTTTAGTCCCATAGGGAGCTGAAAGTAAACATCGACATTGTCTTCAAGCGCGAGTGCTACATCCTCTCGTTCTGAAATCAATACAGAGAGAGGTTTGGTCTCAGTTAGCTCAGGGTTATTCGGAAGCGTTGCCAGTTTTGGCGCTTCGATGGCGCCCTTTAAGCTGGCTTTCGGGCGATCTGAGTTGATGTCCATCTTAGCGATCTCGGCATCAACATGTTGGATAATATCGGTTTTCTTGTCGTACAGACGCTTTTTGACGCTTTGAACATCATCGGTATTGGTGCATTGATAGACCTTTGAGAAATGCGTGACGGCATTATCTCTTGGATTATCAATGTACATGCTTTTGCCATAATTCCCTTTCAAAAACGCGTTTGAAAAATCGCGGTTAAACACTGTGTAGAGTTCAGTTGTGTCTTGCGACAGCGTTTCACCATCACACAGTCGATCAATCTGCTTACGCCAGTTGTCGATGACTGTGTAAACGTAATGTGGCTTTTTGATTCGACCTTCCACCTTGAGCGAATACACGCCAGCATCGGCAAGCGCTTGTAGATCACCAAATGCGGAGTTGTCTTTGAGGTTTAGCGGGTAGTCATAACCCTGTTTAGTGGTTTGGTACTGCTCTCGGCATGGTTGGCTGCATCGACCGCGGTTACCTGAGGCGCCATTGCGAGCAGAACTGATATAGCAAAGACCAGAAAAACCGATGCAGTAGGAGCCATGAACGAATACTTCCATCAAAACGTCATGTTGATGACCAAAGTGTGCGAGATGAGCAATTTCATCGATGTTCAACTCTCGGGATAGATTGACGCGA
Source organism: Vibrio sp. KUL80 (assembly GCF_059725495.1). Taxonomy (NCBI): domain Bacteria; kingdom Pseudomonadati; phylum Pseudomonadota; class Gammaproteobacteria; order Vibrionales; family Vibrionaceae; genus Vibrio; species Vibrio sp. KUL80. The sequence continues at coordinate 151,741 of NZ_AP045842.1, read as the reverse complement.
CTTGCGGTCATCTTCTTAAGGTACTCAATTTGCCCTGTGTTGTGGGTATTTAACTGAGTTGATGCGTGAACATCCAACGCAGGGAAATGATGCTTTAGAAGATAGGCTAAGCCAAGATCCTGAACGATAACGCCATCGATGTCTGTATCGACTAACTGGGCGAGAAGCCTCATTACCGCAGCAATTTCACTCTCGAGAATTAGGACGTTAAGGGTAAGGAAAACTTGGCATTGATTGGCGTGAGCCAGTTCGAGAACGCCATTTAAGTTATCTAGTGTCAGGTTAGCAGCGCGATTACGCGCGTTAAAACGATCCAGTCCACAGTAAACCGCATCAGCACCCGCTGCAATTGCTGCTTTGATTGATTCTACGTCACCGCCCGGTGCTAATAACTCAAACTGATCTCGTGTCACGACCATACCCCTAAAAAAAGTGAGGGCGTAGTCTACAGGAATTAGTGACGAATTTCGTTAGTTAATTAGAGGTAGTTGTGGACGAAAGTAGGAAGGAACATGAAGTGGTGTAAAAAACGAGAAAAGGTGGCATCTGCCACCTTTTCGTTAAAGTAAAGCTCAATTACTGCATTTCTTTCATTGCAGAGACCACTGACGGGTCGTTAAGTAGGTTGAACAGTAAGCTTTTTGCTGAAGAACGCTGAGAGTCAGAAAGTTTCTTCGTTGGGTTTTCACGCGTTTGCGTTAGGATGTTTTTGACGAATCGACTGTTGGTACCAGACAACTCATACACAAAACGAAGCGTATCCATCAGTTCATCTTGAGGCAGGCTGTATACTGCCATCTCGCAGCTCAGTCCATCCATAGCGAGTAGGTTATTTACGACCTCGCGTCGCTCAGCATTAAACTTTTCTTTGGCAATGTAGCCGTCGATCAACGCTTGTACACGGTCTGCGATAGCAACAGGTACTTCCATGGTTTTTGTTTCGTAAGTCATCGCTGATTCTACTCCTTCGACTGGGATGTTTTTATCGTCACTGACTAGGCATGAAAAGTGAGTCGATGCCAAAATGTTCAGTCTTGTGACATTGTTTGCCTTACCACTTCTAGTCAGGCTTTTCATTTGTTCATAATGACAGAAAAACATTTCGAATAGTAGGGCAACTCGGGGCTCACGTTCTATTTGATAGATTCTTAAGCAATTTTGAACTCGCAGAGAGGGTAAATCCGTACCACACTTTTATTATCGTTAATGTGGAGTTTGGAAAGATGGAACGACGTGATTTCCTAGCATTGTGCTCTGTGTTTGTTGCTAGCCCGGTACTGGCAAACACAAAACTACAAAAAACGCCATCTCAAGCAGAGGGGCCCTTTTACCCAGTGACAACTATTCCCGTTCGCTCAGATCTGATTATCGAGAGCGACGAAGTCGAAGGTGAAAGCATGAACTTAGTTGGGCGAGTGGTAGATATTCAAGGTAATCCAATCTCTGATATCAGGGTTGAAATCTGGCAGTGTGATGGAAGAGGGGTCTATGACCATCCACGGCAACCTAACGTTGAGAGATTCGATAAAAACTTCGCAGGCTTTGGCGCGCTTCAAAGTGATGAAAGAGGGCAGGTACAATTTAGAACTCTATTTCCAGTCCCCTACACAGGCAGACCTCCGCACATACATGTAAAGCTTTGGCAGAATCAACGAGAGTTGTTGACGACGCAACTTTACCTCAAAGGCAAGACAGGTAACGAGTGGTGGGGCGGTAGCGAGCGAGATTTACTGCAAATGGATGTGAACAAAGATGGCAAAGGAGAGTGGACAACGCAGTTCCAGTTCGTGGTCTGACGTTGCCCATCTATTTAGCACTTATGCGCCGCTCTGTACGGGTTGATAACGCCCGGGCTTGTGGTTCATCGCCAAGATCAGATTGGTTGCGATAGCACCCAATACAGAGAGTGCGATTAGATAGATATCGACAACAAACAGAGAAAGTACAACGATGGAGCAATCCAGTGCCATTTGCACTTTGCCTGCACGGATACCGAATCGCTCTTGTAAGAACAGCGCCAAGATATTGAACCCGCCTAGGCTCATCTTATGTCGAAAGATCACGAGCATGCCCATACCAATCAAGCCACCACCTATTAACGCGGCGTAAATTGGCTCGATGTGCGAGATCTGAATGACGTGGTGTAAGTGGTCCACAGCGAAAGAGACGATACTAACCGCAATAAAGGTGTTGATCGTGAACTGCCACCCCATGCGGGTGACTGACAAAATATAGAAAGGCAGGTTTAATGCAAAAAATACCTGTCCGAAGCTAAGCGTGGTGACCTTAGTGATAAACAGGGCAAGACCGGCTGTTCCGCCTGTTAACAAGCCAACCTGATTAAAGAAGATAACACCTAGAGATACCAAAGCACTCCCGAGCGTTAGGGCGAGCAAATTCTCGCGCAGGCTATGATCTTTATCCATAAAGAAAATTCCAATTTATAGACGCCAAAAGGGGCGTGTTGTTACAAGTGATTGGCGGCGATGTTAGCCTTCTATGGATACTTATGTCGATAACGTGGCGAATTTTCGATTTTTAATGAGTGTTTCGTTAGATTTACACATGAGGTGGCTAACGAGGCCGTTTTAGCCTCGTCTAGCTTCTACTTCCATACTGCGAAGAATGTAATCTGTCATCCATGCGGTTGCCAATAAACACATCCATACGACAACAACTTGATGGGGAACTTCGACTTTTGACCATACTACCAAGGTTGCAAAGCCAACTGCTGGGACTGTCCAATAGATGAGTTTGTTCCAGCGAAAACCTTTGAGGTCAGATAGGCTTTCGAGGGAGGCAATAATACCGGTGATGGAAAGAGCGACGACGATGGTATAAGCCTGATCGGTAAACCATAGGGGTAAGATGAGTGCCAATACCCACCAATTTTGCTTGCGAGAAGTGTTCTTGCGTCTCGCCGCCCACCAGATGACACAAATAGAGACCATTTGAACCAGAGTAATCAGTGGTGAGCCATCGAGTGTTCCGAGTATCTGACTGACCATGATGCCCGCTTGTAAGGCACTAACGATGGCTGCAGTAATGATTCGGACGTTGCGGTTGCTGCGTTTTGAAAATGCAACGAAGAGCAGTGGGAACAGCGTCCATTGTGTCACAGATAGAGAGATGGATTGATAAGGTAGCGTGAGTCCGTAACAGAGCATTCCTGCAAGAAGCACAAGTCCACTGGCACCTTTACGAGGCAGTATCCATAGCGCTGGAATGACTAATGCGAGAACAGAGATATCACCATCACTAACACCAATCGCTTTTGCGCAGGTGATGGCGAGTAAAGTGGTGATGACAAAATGCAAAGTAGAAAACATCAGAACCCTCTTATATTTAAGAAGTGAAATCCTTAGTCACAGAAACAGAGCTTTTCGTTTGAATGTAAAACGTAAACAAGGACCTAACCGGAAGATTAGGTCCATAAAGTAGCGTTAAATCGAGAGTGCTGAGTAAAGCACACCAAGCGTACCAAGAGTGAAGATAAGCAGTACCGCTTTGCTCGACATCTCGCCGTTGTTCTCGGTCGCTTTACCAAACAGACCAAATACCAACGGATGCACCAAGAATGGTGTCGCGAAGATGAAGGTGATCATGCTTGCTGCACTATCGCCAAACATTCCGCCTTGTGTTGCCGCAAACAAGCCGAAGTGAGACAGACCAGAAGCTGCTGCCATCGATGCGTGTTCAATAGGCATACCGGCGAAGTGTAGAATCGTGAAACTGCCGAATACCGCAACAATCTGCCAGCCAAACGAGAACTGCATCAGACCCTTAACTTCAACTGCATGGTCACCATTCGCTTTACGAAGGTTCTTGGTTGCAAGATACACACAAGCCAAGCCTGCAAGCACGAGAGGCAGTGTCCAACCAACAAGCAATGCGCCACGCTCTGCACTTGCCGCAAGAATAGTAAATACAAAGATATGACCAAGGAATGGAATATTGATCATGATTGGCGCGCGAGCCGCTGCCGTATAGCCGAAGTCACCTGCAGTACATGCGCCTGTTAAGCCAGAGTGAGACAAACCACCTGCCATACCTGGGGCTAGGTTACGAACGTGGTTCGCTTTCGCTAGGAAGATAAGGATAGTTAGACCACCAAACATCCAGAACATTTGACCTGCAAAGCCATAAACGATAACGCTTTGTAGACCAGGGATGCTAAATGCTTCAAGCATGTGTGAACCACCAACCAAGAAAGTACCGGTCAGTAGAACTGGGATGCCTGCAAACAACAGTGAGTTTAGTGTCGGGCCTGCTTTCCAATGTGGAAGCAACATACCTAAGCCAGATGAAATGATCATAGCGAAGAAGATTTGCGGCAAACCAATCACACTAGCAACTAGATGAGAGAGTCTTAGCGACAACATCATAATGATGACGATCGTCAGAACCTCGACCACACCCTTAAATAGGTAGGTACGCATCTTAGCGACTTCTTTTTTACTATCGACGAAGATGATGGCAACGCCGATACACAGGTACGCCATCGCAAGGTAGGATTCACCCATTGGGTGAGAAGCACTACGACCTGTTAGCAACGCTGAAATCATCTCGATACCCATCAGCAATACAAACGCGCGAATGATGTAGACGAATTGAGTACTCGTGGTGCCAAAGAAAACTTCATTCTTTGCAGGAACAGCTAACACATCAACGTGACCTGTCTCCTTTGAAAGCAGACGACGGATTTCTTGTCCACCGACAAAGAACGTCGCGATCAAGGCAATGACGGTCGTTTGGCTTAAAAGCACGATAGCAGGGAACTCTTGAAGTCCCGGGGTAGCAAGACCTGTTTTTACAAACAAGGTACCCATAAGCAGACCAAGTACAACGATAACTAAAACAGCTGAGTACTTAGTATTAGCGACGATGGTTCTTGAAAGCAGAACCATGATGACAACAGCCACCATTGAAAACAATAAATGATTAAAAGAAATCAGATACGAAAAGTGTTCCATTAATTACACCAGATAAGTCTTTGAAAATGGCAGCACTAGCGAGCCATAAATTTATGGCGGCGATCCTATAAGAATTCACTGGTGTGATGTACTTCGAAAATGTAACGGCTGAAACATTTAATCATACAAATGAATGTAAGGTCGGTTTTTATTGTTTGTGGTTATCTGTAATATTTTATGAAAGACTTTAAAAAACAAGTAGTAAGCGAGGTTGGTAAACTTACGTGCTTTTGGGGACTTCTGTTTTTTCGAGGTTTTTGCTCGATATAACGGTTGAATGCGAAGTCGAGTGCATAGCTTAGTTTGACGTCTGCATAGCTTAGTTTGACGTCGATAGATTAGCATCTCACAATGAGGTAAAGCATTAATGTATGGAGAGCTATGAACTTTCTCGCCCACTTACACATCGCAGAGCATTGCAGTAGTAGCTTACTAGGCAATTTATTGGGAGACTTTGTCAAAGGTGACCCAACAAAGAACTATCAAGACGATATTGCCCAAGGCATCATGCTGCATCGATTTGTTGACTCCTACACAGACAACCATCTCATTATGAAGCAGTGTAAAACCTTGTTCGACTCTGACTTAAAACGGTTCGCCCCGATTGCGATGGATATGTTTTGGGATCACTGCCTTGCAAAACACTGGTCTCGATTTCATCACCAGTCACTCACTCGATTTGTAGATAATGCAGAACTGACCATTAAGCAGACTTCGGCACCTTTACCTGACCGTTTTGTGCGAATGAGTACACATATGTGGCAAGGGCGTTGGCTAGAGTCGTATCAAGAGTTCGATAACATCAAGTTTGCCTTGGAGCGTATGTCCTTGCGTAGCATGCGCATGGCACCATTGGCAGAGTGCGGTGAACAACTTGAAATGCACTATCAAGAATTTTCAGAGTTTTTCAATCAGTTGTACCCTGAGGTGCTAGAGAAGGCAAAACAACAAACTCGCAAGTAGTTAGGCGAGAATAGCATTAACCTAGCGCTTTGTTTCTGTTACACTCGCGACCCTTTTGAATACTTCCTGTTGGCGACGTTATGACAGACAAGACTTTACTCGATACTGCCAGTGAGCAGTCCACTTTTGATGCTTTTGCGTTTAACGATACGTTAAAGCAAAACCTTGCTGACCTAAACTACACGTCGCCGACACCAATTCAGGAAAAAGCCATTCCTTTTGTATTGGACGGCAAAGACATACTTGCAGGCGCACAAACAGGCACGGGTAAGACCGCAGCGTTTGGATTGCCATTGATTCAGCAGTTGCTGGATGAGCCTAAAGCGAGAGAGCCAGAGAGTAAGGTAATCCGTTCATTGATCCTCACGCCAACGCGTGAACTGGCTCAACAGGTTTTCGATAGTCTGGTTCAGCTCACCAAATCAACCGATTTAAAAGTGGTTGTCGCGTACGGTGGTACCAGCATTGGTGTGCAGACTAAGAATCTTCGTGGTGGTGCCGACATTCTAGTGGCAACGCCGGGTCGTCTCCTTGACCATCAGCACACTCGTAACTTGACGCTTGCCGAATGTGAATACCTAGTGCTAGACGAAGCTGACCGCATGTTAGACATGGGCTTTATGCCGGACCTTAACCGTATCCTAAAACGGTTACCAAAAGAGCGTCAAAACATGATGTTTTCGGCGACCTTTGAGCAGCGGATTAAAGCGCTTGCGCATCGTATTATGAATCAGCCAGTAGAGGTCCAAGTTACACCAGCGAACTCGACGGCAGATACCGTAAAACAGATGGTTTACCCCGTTGATAAGAAGCGTAAGCACGAATTGCTTGCCTACTTGATTGGTTCTCGTAACTGGCAGCAGGTCCTTGTGTTCACTAAAACAAAGCAAGGCAGTGATGCACTTGCTAAAGAGCTCAAGTTAGACGGTATTAAAGCGGTGTCCATTAATGGCGATAAGAGCCAAGGAGCACGTCAAAAAGCGCTAGACGACTTTAAGTCGGGCGCAGTGAGAGCATTGATCGCGACCGATGTTGCAGCGCGTGGTTTGGATATCCAACAGCTAGAGCAAGTGGTGAACTACGACTTACCGTATAAAGCGGAAGACTATATTCACCGCATCGGTCGTACAGGACGCGCAGGGCAGGCAGGTCTTGCCGTTTCGCTGATGAGCCACGATGAACAATACTTGTTAGAGGCGATAGAGCGTTTGCTCGACAATCGCTTACCTCAAGAATGGCTAGCAGGGTTTGAACCAAGCCCAGAATCAGAAATAGATCCTGATAGAGCACCACGCCGAAGAGGTCGAGGCGCAGATAAGCGCAAGATGAAGGCGAAACTAAAGATACACGCTAATCGCGGTAAGAAACGCTAAAAAAACCAACTGAAAAAGACAAGCTGAGGCCTGTCTTTTTTAGTTTTTACACTCTGCCAATGGAATTTTTTGTCTCATACAATCAGTCTTTTAATGAGAATGACTATCACTTGTTAATTTATGGTTACAATTGTTAACTAGCTATTAAGGGGTAGGCTTGGTTAATATTTGTGCAGCCAAGGAGGAGTGTATGAGACGATTTGAGAACATACTATTTGCTACCCAAGGTTTACCGGGGCACAGTGATGCACTGGCGCAGGCTATTATGCTGGCGGCCAACAATCGCGTTCCAGTTAAGGGGTTGATTGCCAGTCCCACCTTTCCAGATGATCTCTCCGAGTATCAGCATGCCTATGAGAGCTCGTTGCAAGATTCTCTTAACCAAAGCGTGATTAAAACCAAAAATGACGTTGGTCTGTCAGATGATGAGGTGCTTTTTCCGATTGAGGTTCAAAGTAGCGAACAGCCCGCGGTTTGCATCATTAGGCATGTTCTCAACAACCACAACGACTTAGTCATCAAAGAAGCGGAACCAATCACCGATGGTGGCGATGGTTTCAAAGCGATCGACATGACGTTGCTGCGTAAATGTCCAAGCCCCGTGTGGCTTCATAGACCTACCTCCAAGCCTAAACAAAAACGACGAGTCGCGGTTGCGATTGACCCTGTCGCTTCGACGCAGGAACAACATGCCTTAGCCCTGCGACTGTTAGAGCTATCGCGTTCGATCGCTGATAGTTGCGATAGTCGGCTTCATGTTATTTCGTGCTGGCAACACTACATGGAAAATTACATAGACAGAAATACGTGGGTCAAGATTGAGCATGAAGATGTGGCGAAGGAAGTTGAAGAAGAAAGAGTTCGACATGAAGAAGCGCTGCAAGCTTTGATTGATGAGTCGGGAATAAAAGGAAGTATCGTCATCCATCATCTTCACGGTAAAGCGGACGATCAGATTCCAAAGTGTGTAAGAGAGCGTGATGTAGACGTGTTAGTAATGGGTACTGTTGCTCGAACGGGCATATCTGGATTTGTGATCGGCAATACAGCAGAAAACGTACTTCAATCGATCCACTGCTCGCTGGTTGCACTCAAGCCGCAGGGCTTCAAAACACCAATAGCAAGTTGAAACAAATCAAACAGAACTGACAACCATAGGGAGAACGGAGTTAATCAAGCGTAACGACATTGATTTGGCAACACAATTTTGTGAGTAATCACAGGAGGATATCATGAAGCACTACTGTCCACATTGTAATACTGAACTGATAGAACGCCATCATACACACGTTTGCCCAAGAAACGACATAGGTGAATGCACCTACAACGCTTTCGAGTTGATGGAGCAACACAACGAGCACGTTAAAACCTTGATCGCTCCCCACCCAGATACGCTTGCCTCAGGCCCTACCGATAGAGTTTTCTGATGCCATTCTCTTCAGTTTGATGCTGAAAGCTAAATACTGATAACCATTACACCGAGAAAGCTAGTGAGCCTCCGTTTTCACTAGCTACTCGATGTTTACTAGGAGCACAGTGCAGCAAGATGATGAGCAATGGGATAAATCGAGTACCTGTTACGCAGTCCGCAGCAAGGGAAGAACCGCTTTGGATTTTTGCCATCCTACCAGCGGGGATTCTGGTTGCACTGACTTATTGGTATCAGCCATCAGGATTGAGCTGGACAGTAGAGTGGGTGCCTAGCTTAGGGATCGATCTTAGCTTTAGGCTCACTGGTTTATCTTATCTGTTCGCGGCAATGATCTCTGGTGTCGGCGTAATGGTTCAGCTTTATGCTTATGCTTACTTAAAAGGGGCAAAAGATCGTTGGTTGTTCCACAGCTATCTAACGCTGTTTATGCTCGCCATGTTAGGTGTTGTGGTGAGTGACAACATCCTTCTGTTGTTCGTATTTTGGGAGCTGACCACACTTACTTCCTATCTGCTTATCGGCTTTAACCATGAAAAGGAGCAATCGAGAAAAAATGCACTGCAATCGCTGATCGTTACTGGTGCTGGTGGGCTTGCTTTGCTTGCGGGACTCATCCTATTGGGGCAAGCCGCAGGCAGTTTTCAACTTAGTGTGATCATCTCTGAGCAAGCGGCGATTACACAAGCGCCGATCTACCACGCCTCGATGGTTTTGGTCATGCTCGGCGTATTAACGAAATCTGCTCAGTTTCCATTTCATTTCTGGCTGCCAAATGCGATGGCAGCACCCACGCCAGTCAGTGCCTATTTGCATTCGTCGACCATGGTGAAAGCGGGCGTATTCTTGTTAGCTTTATTGTCACCGGTCTACTCGGAATCAGACGTTTGGTTTTATACCTTAACAACAGTGGGTGGGTTTACCGCTTTATGGTGCGCGCTGCTGGCAGTAAGGCAAACGAACCTCAAACTGATGCTCGCATACAGTACCAATGTCGTGTTGGGCATGCTGGTGCTGCTACTGGGTATTGGTAGCGAACTCGCGTTGGTATCAGCATTTCTGTTGATTATTGCTCATGCTTTTTATAAAGCAGCACTGTTTATGGTCGTGGGTAACATAGATAAAGCGACGGGGACACGAGACATTCGGCTGCTTCGCGGTTTGAAAAGTGTGCTGGTTATATCGTTAATTGCTGCTGCTATTGCTGCATTATCAAAATCTGGTATCCCACCCTTTATGGGGTTCTTGAGCAAGGAGTACATGTACAAGGCGCTACTTGAGGTCAACACATGGATTTTGCTGGTGCTGCTTGTTGTCAACGCACTTATGGTGTCGCTAGCGATGTCGCTCATTTTTAAACCGTTTCTATCTTCAAAACCTCAGGGTTCTCGAGAAAACAGAGTGGCAGTAGCAAAGCCGGTAGAGACGAGTTTCATGCTCTGGATACCGCCAGCCTTACTGGCACTGGGTAGCATCGCTTTACCTGTTTTGGCTCTTGGTTGGCTTAATAGCAATATTGTGGCCCCTGGCGTGCAAACCGTCTCACCCGATCTTCTAGTCGGCGACGTTAAACTATGGCAAGGCATCAACCTTCCTCTGATCCTCAGTGGGCTTACTTTGGGTTTAGGTGTCTTATTTTACAAGTTATCAGGTCGCGTACAAACATGGTGGGATAGGGACGGCGCAACAACGCCCGTGGCTGACACTGTGTTCCATCGATTCATAGCATACTTGGTCGGCGTTGCTAAATGGCAAACTAATCTACTTCAACATAAAAAGCTTGGTGGATACGTGCTTACCTCATTTGCTGTCCTCGCGGTCTTGCTGGTCAGTCATATCTCGCTGGGGAATATTAATTGGTCGTCTGGTTTTGCCGAGCTTCGTTATTTCGAGATCGTCATTGCTGCTGTCATGATTGCCTCAGCACTGCTCTGTATTGTTGCGACCTCTCGTCTTTTAGCAGTCGCGTCATTAGGTGTGATTGGCTTTATGACGACATTGGTTTTTATGCTCTATAGCGCGCCGGATGTAGCCAAAACTCTCTTATTGGTAGAGACGCTGCTGGTGGTCTTCGTCGCACTGTTAATGCGCCATTTACCGTTGTTCTCAACGGTTCCTAAACATCCACGTCGACGTCGAGCACTGCACGCAGTCGTCGCTATTTTCATTGGCTTTGCAGTCACTATGTTGCTAATTACGATCACCTCCCAGCCTATAGATATGAGCTTATCGCAGTTCTTTGCACAGCAAAGTGTGCCTGGTGGTCATGGGCGCAATATTGTGAATGTGATTTTGGTTGATTTTCGTGCCTTCGATACCTTTGGCGAGGTGGTGGTTGTTGTTATCGCGGGGCTATCAGCCGCAAGTCTAGTCAACACAAGCGCTCATAAAAAGAACAAGATCAACTCGCTCATTTTCGCCACCACAGCGCACATTGTCGCAGCGCTTATGCTGGTGTTCTCACTCTATCTGTTGCTGAGAGGTCACAATGCACCGGGAGGCGGCTTTATCGGCGCACTTATCGCCGTTATTGGTCTGTCTCTACTTATGTTTGCTGAATCGCCAAGTTACGTAAGGGAACGTTTGTATTATTCACCGTTTGGCATCGCGATGGTGGGCATTGCAGTGAGTGCTTTGTCTGGCGTAATGAGCTTATTTGTGGGTCTGCCGTACCTCACGGGTTTGTGGTGGAAAGAAGTCGTGCCGCTTGGAACGCCTCTTTTATTTGATGTCGGTATTTACCTGGCGATTATCGGTGGAGTGATGGGGATGCTGCTAAAAGTGAATGAGGAGCTCGACTGATGGAAATATTATGGAGTGGGGTAATAGGTATCTTTGTCGCAGCCGGTATCTACTTGATGTTGGAGCGCCACTATCTGCGAGTTATCTTCGGACTAATACTACTTAGCAGTGCCGTTAACCTAGCAATATTTACTAGCGGTCGACTAACCTTCGGCGTGGCGCCGCTTATCGACGCAAATGACGTATTGCCGCCAGAGGGCTACGCAAACCCATTACCACAAGCCTTAGTTCTGACAGCGATCGTGATTGGATTTGGTTTACTGGTGTTTGCCTTGTTGCTGTTTTACCGCTCCTACCACGAGTCAGGGAGTGCAGATGTTGAGCAGCTAACCCGCTCTGAGGAGGATTCATGACAGAGCTAGGTTTGACGTTACCCGTTGTCATATCACTGCTGACATCGATACTGACATTCTTTGCTCGACGCCATTTGCGTGTTTTGGACTACGTGAGCGGCATCAGCGTCAGCGTCACGTTTTGTATCGCGTTAGCTTTGCTAGTTGGTGTGCTCAATGGTGGTCCTCAAGCCGTAGCATTCGGGCAATGGGCAGCACCTTTTGGAATCGTGTTTGTAGCTGATTTGCTCAGTGCCGCCATGGTTTTAGTGACAGCAATAATAGGGGCCGTCTGTGTCTTCTACGCGATGGCCGATCTTAGAGATAAACCTTCATACGGCATGTACCACGTGCTGATACATGTGTTGCTCGCGGGGGTGTATGGCGCTTTCCTCACCGGAGATATCTTCAACCTCTATGTGTGGTTTGAGGTGATGCTGATAGCCTCATTTGGTCTGATGGTTCTGGATGCTGGAAAAGTTCAGGTTGATGGGGCAGTCAAGTATGTGGTGCTTAATCTGGTCTCTACGTTGGTCTTATTGCTAGCGATAGGCTTATTGTATGGTGCAACTGGCACACTCAATCTGGCAGATTTGCACTCTAAAGCGCAAGCAATACCAACAGAAACCAAGGCTCTGCTTTCAGTGTTGTTCTTGTTCGCGTTTGCCATTAAGTCAGCTTTGTTTCCGCTTTTTTCATGGTTACCTGCGTCCTACCACACTTTGCCGAATGCAGTGGTTGCTTTGTTTGCGGGTTTGCTGACCAAAGTAGGGGTGTACGCACTCATTCGACTGTTTACTTTGGTATTTCCATTGGCGGAGAGTGGATGGCAGCCGTTGCTGATATGGGTAGCGGGTTTAACCATGTTAACAGGCGTGTTGGGAGCTGCCGCTCAGTTCGATATTAAGCGCATCTTATCTTTTCATATCATCAGTCAGATTGGCTACATGATCATGGGGTTGGCTATCTACACGCCGTTAGCGCTAGCGGGGGCGATTTTCTATATCGTTCATCACATCATAGTGAAAGCTAACCTGTTCTTGATTGGTGGATTTGTCGAGCGCCGATATGGCTCCAGCCAACTGTCCAAGCTTGGTGGTGTATACAAGTCAATGCCTCTGCTGGCCTTCTTATTCATTATTCCAGCCTTCTCATTAGCAGGTTTTCCACCTCTGTCTGGTTTCTGGGGCAAGTTTCTGGTCATCAAAGACAGCCTTCATACGGAACACTACATGCTCGCTGCAACCGCTCTAGTGGTGGGGTTGTTGACCATTTTCTCGATGACCAAAATTTGGAGTGAGGCGTTTTGGAAGCCTCAGCCTGAGGAGACGAGATCGGTGGCCTTGCCCAAGGCTGTTCAACTCTTGTATTACACCCCCATTATTATTTTGACGTCAACCAGCTTGGTGATTGGCTTCGCCGCAGAGCCGTTTTTTCAATTCGCCATGGGGGCTGCGAACCAGCTTTTAGTACCAAGTGCCTACGTAGATGCCGTGTTAGGGGGCCGATTATGAGTTACTTCTTGCTTAATTTGTTTCTTGCTTTCGCTTGGATGCTTATTAACGGTAGCTACAGCAGCGGTAACTTTGTTGTTGGATTTATTGTCGGTTTCTTTGCTTTGCGCCTTAGTCAGCCTTTTGGATTAAAAACGAGTTATTTCAAACGCTTTAGGGCGGCGCTATCTCTCTTTGTTTATTTTATTTACGAGATGATAGTGTCGGTTGCAAGGGTTATGTGGGATGTCATTACGCCAACGCACTTAAGTGACCCTGACATTGTTTATGTCCCATTGGATGCCACGAGTGACGTGGAAATAACCTTACTTGCCAATATGGTTTCGTTAACTCCAGGTAGTCTTTGTCTCGATGTTACGGAGGACAAGAAGCATCTTGTGGTTCACGCGATGTTTGCACCTGAGCATGAAGAGGTGATCCAAAGCATTAAACAAGGAATGGAGAGAAGAATATTGGAGGTGACCCGTGGGTGAGTTCGTTCAAATGAGTATCCAGTTTGCCTATGTGGGATTGTTAGTGAGCTTGGTGCTGTCTTTCGTGAGGCTTGCTAAGGGACCAACGTTGGCAGATCGAGTCGTTGCCTTGGACCTTATGGCGTTCATTACCATTGGATTCATTGCCATAGTGACCCTCGATACGATGCAAACGTCGCTACTTGATATTGCGATTACTTTAGGATTGGTCGCTTTTTTTGGGCACAATCGCGTTTGCTCGTTTAATTGTTAAAGACAAACAAGCAGGAGGGTCGTAATGCAAGTGGTTGTCGCGCTACTATTAATATTCGGAACTCTGTTAGTTCTGGTCGCGAGTATTGGCGTTCTGCGCATGCGCGATCTCTATACGCGTATGCATGCTGCAACGAAAGCAGGCACTGTTGGGCTTGCTGCCATACTCTTCTCTGTTGCCTTGTCTATTCATGATCTGACAGTGCTATCACGGGTGATAGGCACTATGGTGTTCATCGTCCTAACTGCACCCGTCGCAGCCCACTTGTTGGGTAAAAGTATGCAGGCCCGCGGCTATAAGATTTGGCGCAATCGCGCAGGCGATGCACCGTCGGTAGAACAAGAGACTAGCGAGAAAGGTGTGAGCTAACCTCTTATCGAATGGCTGTTAATTGCTTGCGCCTTCTGAAGAGTGTGTTAGCTCCAGTAACGCATCAAATCTAGGATTACCATGTAAGCCCTCCAAATCTGGTTCGGTGTTGATCAGCTCACGAATCGAGGGACTTGCTTCAATAGCAAGTTCTAAATCTTCAATAGCTTGTTCTTCCACCCCAAGACGAGAGAATGCGCAAGCACGTTGATACAGTGCAGGGCCGTTTGTAGTATCCAGTTCTAATACTCGATTACATAAGCTCAGTGCCCAGTGATATTCCCTAATTTCCATAGCTGCATCCGCTTTATAGGTGAGTGCTTCGAGGTCTCCGGGTCGAATCGTTAAGATTTCATCGTAGACATCGATACGCTGCTCAGCGGTTGGCATACTCTGAGCCCTCAACCAAAGGTTATGTATCTCATTGATTCGCTCTATCTCTTTGTTGTTCTCGCTGATGATTCTAGTCTTTCGTTTCAGATCTCGTTCTAGCGCACTAAATTTCTTTTCATATTCGCTCGCAATAGCGTCTAGCCTTTTGTCTGCCATTTCTTTCGTGTTGTTCTTAAATTCACGCAACGATTGCCATCCAACAAACGCAATTAAAGAAGCCACACCGGCAATGATGTAGAAAAAGTAGGTGACGGTGACATTCGCGTAGTTTAGTGACTTATCAGCCACTGCTAGTTCTCGGTCAGTAATTTGAACTACCAGTCTTTTCTCCAGCTCTTGTTGGTCTTGTCTTAGCGATTTGAGCTCATCAAGTATGTATCGCTCCATCAGGGGGCGATCAAGCAATTCAGAATCAGAGTATTTTGTGGATTGTGCCAGAGCCGGACCTTGCCATAGAAGCGTTAGCATTATTGTTATCAAGAGTAATTTCATCTCTTCTTCCCGGTTTTGTGTTTAGTTAGTTTTACTATAGTCAGACGTCTGTTTAGTACAAAGCCCACGTGATCGTAACATCTCAAAATTACTTAGACATCTAAGTATTATTTCCAATTTGATAAGTGTGATGCGCGTCACGCTTTTCGTGTTTTAGTTTGATTTTAAGCGCAATAAGGCAGTCATAATGATTATCTAAATGCTTAGTGTACGAAGTGTTTAGTAATCAAAAATATTAGAGTACTAACCAAATTGAGGGCGGGATGCAGTTTACTAACAAGGCTATCAAACAGGGTTTGGTTGATACGGAAACGGATCAAAATGAGCAGCTCTGGCGTTTACAAGCACCAAGTGCCGAGGATGGCTTGAAGATTAACAAGCTGGTGGCACAGACCGAAGCGCTGGATGACAACTCAACGTATTGCAATTTTCTACAGGCAATACATTTCCAAGACACATCGATTGCTGCTTTTTACAAAGGTCGCCTCGCTGGTTTTGTGTCGGGTTATTTGAAACCGAACCAGCCAAGTACGTTGTTCATATGGCAGGTCGTGGTTGATGGCGATTTTCGAGGTCAAGGCGTTGCTAAGAAGATGCTTAGTCGTCTTTTGGAACGCGAGAACCTTCATTCAATCAACGCGATAGAAACCACCATTACGGAAGACAATCTAGCGTCTTGGTCACTGTTTCGTGGGATTGAAAAAGAGAAAGGGGAGCAGGGGAATGTCTCAGTCTTCCTCGATCATGACGTACATTTTGAAGGTCAACACGAAACCGAACATCTCTATCGAATCTTACTTAAAAACACTCACTAAAGGAGATAACTACAGCACTTATTATGGATATTTTTAACAAGCAAGAATCCAACGTTCGCTCATACTCAAACCACTTTCCGGTCATTTTTCACAAAGCTAAAGGTAGTTGGCTTGAAACTGATACGGGTGACAAGTATCTCGACTTTCTCTCTGGCGCAGGTTCATTGAACTATGGGCACAATAATCCAGTGATGAAATTGGCACTGCTTGATTACATCGAAAAAGATGGCCTCACCCATGGTCTTGATCTGCACTCCAACGCGAAAGCAGACTTTTTGCGGGCATTAAAGCAGCACATTATGCAGCCGAGAGGGCTCAATTACAAAGTTCAGTTTACCGGACCGACTGGTACTAATGCCGTCGAGGCAGCCTTAAAACTTGCACGAAATGTAACTGGGCGTAGCAACATTGTGGCATTTACTAATGGTTTCCATGGTTGCACCAGCGGAGCGCTTGCCGCAACAGGCAACCAACACCATCGAAATGGCGCCGGTACAGGGTTAGCCAATGTCACGCGTCTGCCGTTTGAAGGTTACGCTGACATCGATGGGTTAAAACTGCTCAGTACCATGCTCGCCGATAACTCCTCTGGCATGGATAGGCCAGCTGCTGTTTTAGTCGAGACGGTTCAAGGGGAAGGCGGGCTCAACGTTGCATCAGACAAGTGGCTCTCGCGTCTAGGTCAGATATGCAAAGAAAATGATGTACTGCTCATTGTGGACGACATTCAGGCGGGTTGTGGCCGAACCGGTACTTTCTTTAGCTTCGAATCCTCTGGAATAAAGCCTGACATAGTAACGCTATCAAAGTCTCTCTCGGGTTATGGTTTACCGTTGGCGGTTGTGTTGTTGAAACCACACCTCGATATTTGGAAGCCCGGCGAGCACAACGGCACGTTTAGAGGCAATAATCACGCCTTTGTCACGGCGGCCAAAGCGATTGAAACCTATTGGCTTGATGATCAATTTTCACAGCACATCGGCGAACACGCCAAGACCATCGCAAGTTTCATTGATCGATTACTGGAGCGTTTCCCAAACTATGTGAATCAAAGAAAAGGTAAGGGCTTGATGCAGGGTATTGAGTTTCACTCAGAACGTTTTGCAAAAGAGGTGTCCACGGCCTGTTTTGAAGAAGGTTTGGTGATTGAGACTGCCGGTCCAAATGATGAGGTGGTTAAGTTCTTTTGCCCTCTAACCATAACGGCGGAAGAGCTGGAGGATGGGTTAAATCGGTTTGAGTCCGCGTTTAATTCTGTACTTGCCAAGCATTATAAAAATGCATCATAACGGGGGAAATCATGATAGTTAGAACATTAGAGCAGTGTCGTGATAGCGAGAGACGCGTAGCGTCTGAGACTTGGGAAAGTGTGAGGATGATACTCAAAGATGACAACATGGGTTTTTCGTTCCACATCACGTCTATTTACGCGGACACAACCACGCACATTCACTACAAGAATCATCTGGAGTCAGTGTACTGTATTCAAGGTGAGGGAGAAATTGAGATCGTAGGCGGTGAGACTTATCCAATAAAACCGGGAACGCTTTATGTCTTGGATAAACACGATGAGCATTTTCTGAAAGCCAACAAAGGCAAGGAAATGGTCATGGCCTGCGTGTTCAACCCGCCAATTACTGGGAAAGAAACTCATGATGAAAACGGGGTTTACCCACTCGTTGACTAATCGAAGTCATTTCATCTCTATCCCATTAAACAACAAAATAGGCTAATTATGACTACTTATACCGTAGAGAAAATCGGCGGTACATCAATGTCCGCATTTGACACTGTGCTGGACAACATTCTCCTTCGCCCTACGACAGAGGGCTCTCTTTACAATCGGGTTTTCGTCGTGTCTGCGTACGGCGGGCTCACAGATTCCTTACTGGAGTGCAAAAGAACCGGCAAACCCGGAGTTTACTCTTTAGTTGCAAGTGGTGATGAGCGCTGGATTGACGAATTGGATATCGTTGAGCAACGTATGCTGTTGACCAATGACCATATGTTTGCCGACCCGATGGACCGGATGGCAGCAGACAAGTTTATCCGCTCTCGCGTTTCCGAAGCTAGACGTTGTATCACGCATCTACTAGAGGTGTGCCAATATGGTCAGTTTGACCTCAGCAATTATTTACCAGAAATTCGAGAGTTTTTAGCATCGCTCGGTGAAGTTCACAGTGCTTATAATACTGCGCTGAAACTCAAGTCAATGGGCATCAATGCAACGTTCGTCGACTTGTCTCTTTGGGATGCTGAGACCTTGCCGGAAAGCTTAGAACAGGCAATATCGCAAGCGTTTGAGAAAATAGATACAAAAACTGAGTTACCCATTGTCACTGGTTATGCGGCGTCAAAACAAGGTGTGATGTCGTTGTACGACAGAGGCTACAGTGAAATGACGTTTAGTCGCCTTGCTAGCGTCACCAATGCTGATCTGGCTATCATCCATAAAGAATATCATCTGAGTTCAGCGGACCCGAGGGTGGTGGGCGCAGAAAGCGTCAAGCCTGTGGGTGAAACGAACTTCGATGTCGCAGACCAATTGGCATCTCTTGGCATGGAGGCTATTCACCCAAGAGCGGCTGCTGGTCTACGAGAAAGTGGTATTGAACTGCAGATCAAAAACACATTTGATCCTGACCACGATGGTACTCTCATTTCAGAACACTACACCTCAGACGATGAAAGTGTAGAAATTGTCGCAGGAAAAGCCAAGGTTCATGCTTTACAGTTATTCGATCAGAGCCACGCTTGCCATATCGATAAAGTGAGCCTGGATTTGATGACAATCATCGAGCCAATGAGGCTTGAAGTCATTAGCAAAGAAATGACGGCTAACTCGCTGACTTATTATGTAAGCGGTTCTGCTTCAACAATCGATAAGGTTAAGCAGCGGTTAAAAAAGAACTACCCAGAAGCGCAAGTTTCCTGCCGGGTTGTGTCTATGGTGTCGGCTATTGGTACAAAAATAGACTCGACTGAAACGCTATCGATAGGAACAAAAGCGCTCTCAGAGGCTGGTATATCCCCCGTTGCTTTGCATGCTCCGGTGCGTAATGTCAGCGTGCAATATGTTGTTGAAGAAGATGAGTATCAACAAGCGCTCGGTGTGGTTCATCATGCTTTGTGCGAGCCCAAACAAGAATCGCGTGGTCTAAAAGGCGCGGCCTAGTTTTTGGTCGCTAACTTAACCTCTATCGGCTAGGCTTCATGATATCAGAGAGTTTTGACAACTGAACGTTGAATAATCAGCGTATTAGACTGCCCTTAAACACTTGTGGTGAATCATGAAGCCTAGTTTTAACTTTGAAGATGTGAGTCAACTACTTGTTGGCGCTTTCGCCCTTGGTATGCCCATTTCTTTTTCAGAAGAGGCCTGGCACCTAGGGGCAACGCTTCCTGCAATCAACTTGCTAATGATTGTGCTGTTGTCGGTATGCTTTGTTACTTTGTACACCTATGAAGCTGTGTTTCAACGCAATATTGTCGAGCGTAAGCTGGCTTTTATATCTCGTGTGTTTTGGGCTTATGCACTAACCATGGTCGTTGTTGCGTTGATACTGATATGCCTTGATAAGTTACCGATATTGGATGATCCAGCGGTTGCTTTCAAACGAGTCCTTCTGATTTCAATGCCAGCTTCCATGGGTGCGATTGTCGTCGATAGTTTTGATAAAGAGTAGTTTCGATAAAGAATAGTTATCTTCATTATCAGATAGTTTTGACGACTATTTCCATACCTTTGCTCTGGCTGCTCTATAGTTTAAGTATCCTATTAATTTACTCTCAAAAGTCACGATTGATAATCGGTCAAATTAGTTAAGGAGTACTGTATGGCTCGAGTTGAGTTGCTGTCTAACACGACCGCTATCCCATCACGAAAAGTTTTAATCAAAGCATTAAAGCTAGCTGCTGCCACACAAAGCTCAATCTGCATCTTTGCTAAAGACTATCAGCGAAGTGAAGACCACACCTTTCTCGATCTTCTGCTTTCAGAAGACAGACGAAGAAAAAGTCTCAGTGACAGTTATCTACGTTGGAGTGCTCAAGTTCTCGAGAAGGTTGATCTCATTTCCAAAGAAGAGGGTGTAGATTGCAAGCTCGATTTGATTCGGTTAGAGGGGCGGCATTGGGCCAAGCAAATGCTAACGGCGCAATTAAGCTCAGAAAAATTGCCCATTCTCATTGATCGCGCTTCTATTCGTGTAACTTCAGACCTTTTATCTGTACTGGCAAAAGCGAATCGAAATGTCCTTCTACTCACAGACAAAATGTGGGTTCAAAATAGCACGGCGTTGGCGGCCATTGACCCTCTCCATAGAGAAGATAAAGACGCTAAGGTTGATGAAACCGTTGTAGAAACGGGTAGAAGTGTCGCGAAACTACTCAATATGAATATCGAACTCGCGTATTGTCGTTTTGTGGCGGGATACCTCAATGAATACAAGAGTGAAATTCTTGAGAGTCAGAAAAGAGGCGTTGTGGATTTTGTTTCAGATAAAGGCTTTCATCAAATACCGATAGTGTTTGGGCGTGGCAACCCGGAGTTCGCACTCCCAGAGATAGTCAAAGTTCATAAAGCCTCGTTGCTGGTCATGGGGGCATGCAGAAGAGGCAGCGTTTCTCGATTTTTGACGGGGAGTACGGTTGATGTAATGCTAAAAAATCCGCCATGTGACTTACTTTTAGTGACGCATTTCTAATAGAATTAAGCCCAATTTACCGTTTGTTATAAAACGTCTTCTCAACATGATTAGATATATAGTATTGCTTTGCGCGCAGATACTTTATTGGGCTCCCATGTCTGCTTTTAGTGGAAGCTTGGCGTGTCCAACGTCCCACGATGTCTCGAACCAACAATATGAAAGATCGGTGGATTTTTCCAACCTAACGGATTGGGGACGGCACTTCTCTTATGCACATTCCGCAACACTTGTTTCCGAACCGCATAACGAGGAACACAACGTATTGCGAGTAGAAGTTCGAGAAAATGATGCATTTACTACAAGAACGGGTGATGCCTACCGGGCTGAAGTCTATGAGCGCTATAAAGCACCATTTAATACGGGAATGCGCTATCGATTTAGAACACTCATCTCCGAGGAGTGGGAGTTTGACGACGTGCGGGCTCTTATCGCCCAATGGCATGCTACGCCGGATTTACACTTGGGAGAGATAAGTCGAAGCCCTAACTTAGGTATAGAGCTACGGAATGATCGCTTTTTAATTCGAGGACAAACCAGTGACCTCCCTGTGAACTTGCACAACAAAGAGGGTATGACTCGAGTCCGCCATTATTTAAGTGAGCCAATTGAAAAAGATCGTTGGTATCAATTTGATATTAAAGTAATGTGGACACCAAGCACTGAGGGCTACCTTAAAGTCATGATCGACGATGTCATCGTTGTCGATTACGTCGGTCCAACGAGCTACTTGGACTGTGTTGGACCTTACTTTAAGGCGGGTATTTACCGAGACTACACGCCCAATACTTTTGTTATTCTTTTTGATAACTACATTCGAGCGCGCGCTGATAAGTAAATCATTAAACTTACGACTTCGTCTCTGTATTCGTGGGTTCTTCTTTGGGAAGTGGTGCTTGTGGCGTCATCACCTGACTTCTTTCATCAGACGTGAGCTTTACGACGCCTTTTTGCAGAATCAAATTGTTTGGGTAACTAATTTGTTCTCCGCTTTCATGACGGATAAGTACATGAAACATAGTTATATCTATGATTTTTCCTCGAATGTCGGCATCTTTCTCAACTACCTGTATTTTGTCACCAATTCGATACGGAAAAACGAAGAAGATCAGCACGCTAGCAGTCACATTACTCAAAATAGACCATTGAGCGACAAGTGCTACACCTAGTACAGCGAAAATGGACGACAAGAATAGTGCGATGTCACCAAATCCGATTCCCAAAAGTATGAAAAAGAGAGCGCCAAAAACGATAAGAGCGGCGACATTAAACGCTTTTAAGATGAACTGTTTTCGTTGAATCGAAACTTGTTTACTGGTCGCGAGTGTATTGATCCAAGATTGAACCACTTTAACAACTATTTTGTACGCAACAATCAGAATGACAGCGATGGCGAGTTGTTTAACTAAGTCAGACTGTAGCAAGGTTTCAAGCATGTTTACTCTCAGAAAAAGTAGAGCGTTTATTTTATTAGATTAGGCTTTCAATCATATCTCATTCCCTGTGTTGTTGTAATTCACTTTTCATTCCAATGGAGTCTTTTCGTAATACTCATAAGGCTTTTATATCTTAGGTTAGCTTTAAACCTCTTTTAGTGTCATAGCTACGATAAAGGCTGTGAAGCTACTTAATGAGAATAACACTAGAACTGCAGTCATATTCCACTGTGCCATGAGTCCACTAATTATCCCGTATACCAGAAGGAGCACGCCAATGATCGTATTACTTACCGATACATAATCGGTTCGTTTGTTACCTTCCGCCATGTCTACAAGGTACGTTTTGCGACCTAGGCGAACCCCTTGATGTGTGATGGCAAGAAGGAAATAGAGTGTGAGGTACACGACTAATACAATCTTTGACGACAGAGCGGGCTCCAAAACTGTGTGGAACAAGGCTGCGAACAAAAATATGCAAATTGATAAAGTTGCAGTCAGTAGGATTACATAGCGACTGCTTCTATCTGCAAGGAGTCCCCAAAATAAACCACTGACAAGATTGGCAAGTCCAGTCAAAATCACAAAAAGAAGAACACCGGAAAAATCAGTATGAGGCGTTGCAAGTAAAACGATAAATGGGGCGGCCAATCCAGACCCCATCAGCAATGCGCGTACAGTGACAAAGCATTGGAATTGCGTATCGCTTCGCAATAGGTTGAGGTTCTGTATAGCGACTTTGAACCCGTTATTGGCGCCTTCTTTTGCACCAGCATATTCATTTATTAATCCAAAGCTCAGTGCGGCTAATAGCCAGCAAAGGCTCGCTGTCACGAGCATTCCAATAATAAAAGTGAGGGAGGTTTGCTGCAAAGCCAGCAAGCTGCCTGTGATAAACAAAGTCACTATGCCCGAAAGGCTGGCACTCAGTCCGCTCAGGCGACCGCGTCGTGCTTTGGGTATGGTTTTTCCAAGTACATCTTTGCTAGCAATAGAGCATAGCCCACGGCTTAGCGAAAAGAAGACGAGTAGGACAGTGATAGTCCAGCCGAGTTGAGCTCCTTCAAGTTGCACAGCGGAAATAGCCATTAAGGCGACCATGGTACCCTGGAATAAAGAGCCAATGACAAAAAATTGCTTGCGTTGCTGACATTGTCGAACGATGCCACCGAGCAACAGTTGTGGGATCAGTGAGCCAGATTCTCGAATAGGAACCAAGAGCGCTGTGAAGAAAGCTGGAGCGCCAGCTGAGGCAAGAAGCCACGGTAGAACAACTTTGCTGCTACTAAATGAATCTGCTAGCTTTGTGCTGAACTGAGCAAATAAGATTTTTAGAAAATTACCAGGCACCTCTCGACAAGCTTGATCCGAAATGCCGCTACATGCTCTCGCATCCTCTTCGTTCGAGAGTCGCTCGTAGAGTGTCGTACTATTTAGTTTCATTTTTTCCTCCCAAGACATTGGTTACGAGGGAGACAGAAAATAAGTTCAAAGATACACTCAGTGGCATGTTTAAGTCGGACCTAAACTCACTTGCTAACCCGACCTAATAGTGCCCAAATCACAGCTAATACGACGACGGCATATATCATCGCCAAACCAATCGAGAACAGCACCAAAACACATAAGATAAGTGATAGTATTGCGAGACTTTTTCGCCACCCATTAAGCAGTCTCACCGCACTCCACATCGCGAAAAGGTAGATCACCACGAAGATCCCATTGGCGAGCGTTAAAAAGATATCAATGTCGATACCAGACAAATAACCAAATACGCATGACACAGCAAGTGTGGCTCCAACTATTAAAGTGGCGATAGTAGGAACGCCTTTCACTGACACGCGAGCAACAGGACTTTCTGGGCGATACTCTCGAGCCAGCGACCAGATCATACGAGCCAGGCTTTGGGTGTAGAGGTTTATAGTTGCAAAGCATGCAAAAAAACCAACAATACTGATAATCCACGTGGCTTGAGGACCAAACAATTTGTCAGCAATGAAGGGGACTGAGGTGGTGTTTAAAGCTTGAGTACCGTATGCGTGATGCTCCAAGACCACAACCGAGAAAACGTAATAAACAGCGCCAGCGAGGAGGCACCCGACCAAAATGGCGATAGGGTAGTCACGCTCAGGTCTTTTGAACTCTTCGCCCATATGAGCAAACGCCTCGATTCCTACGAAGCACCAAAACATAACTGCGATAGCTTGAGCAATAGAGCCCATATCAGCAATTGACGAGGCAGTCGGAGCAAAGTTCGTCACGTGTAAATCACTGCTCCACACAAAACTCGCCACTAATACAATAATGCCCACGGCTATGAGGGTTTGAAGTCGACTTGATGATTTGCTGCCTGAAAAGTTCACTGCCATGAGCAGGGCGACCACAAATAGCTGTGCAGATAGTGGGTGAGACATAAAGCTTGGTAAGAACTGCTGTGCAAAGCCACCAGCAATTGCAATGGCAGCGGGAACACCGACGGGTATGACGCTAATAAATAGCAGGGCAATGGCTTTTTCCAGTCGCGGACTGAATGCTTGGCGCACAAAGTACGATGCTCCTCCGGCGTTAGGGTAGCGCTTTCCAAGCGATGCGAACGTAATCGCAATCGGGCAGATGGCAAGTAATAGAGCAAACCAGGCCCAAAGGATTTGCTCGCCGGCAATACTGGCGGCAATAGCGGGTACCATGAATAAGCCAGTACCAAGGAGCGTGGTAGACATCTGGCCAATGCCACCGAGTAGGGTAATTTCTTGTTTAAGCTCTGACATCGCGTTACATCGGTCGTACTGTGTAAAGCTGTCTAGCTTAGTATTTAGGCGTTAAATTAACAACTTATCTATAAAGATTACCTAGTCGAGAAAGTGTAGAGTTCGCGATTTATTGCTCAGAATAAAACGCCGCAACATCCTTTAGATCTTCATCTGATAAGTTTTGAAGTTGAGCGTTCATCAATGCAGCCATGGGGCCCGAACGCTCGTCGTTGATATAGGCTCTCATTGCGTTATATAAGTAAAGTGGATCTTGTCCGTTAAGGTCTGGGTAGCTCGGCTGGCTGGTGGGACCGTTCGGGTTATGGCAAAACACGCAACTGGGTGACTTAAGCTTTCCAAGTTCAGCATCACCAAAGTTGCTGGCGAGTACAGTGCTCGAGAATAGAATCGATAGTACGGAGACAGCAGGAAGGAAATTCATATCAATACTCAAAAAAACGTAACCTAGGCAATAAGATAAACCTTACCCCTAGGTTAAGCTCAACTCTATTTTAAGTGCGGTGTGACTTGCGTTACACCAGCGCTTTTAGTTTCTCAAGTAAGACGTCAATATCGTTGCTGGAAACATCTTTGTGAGTCACAAAGCGAACTGGGTTACTTGGTGTGATCGTAATGCCATCTTCAGCGAGCTGTTCAGCAATACGGTCGATATTGACTTTTTCATCGAGCTTAGCGAAAACGATGTTGGTTTGGACAAAATCAGCGTTAACGTTAAATCCAGAAACAGTGCTAAGTCCTTCGGCGAGTTTCTTCGCGTTCGCGTGGTCAGTCGCAAGTTGAGCCACTTGCTCGGTAAGAGCCAGCTTACCTGCCGCGGCTAAAATACCTGCTTGACGCATACCGCCACCAACCATCTTACGTAAACGACGAGCGCGCTCGATAAAGGATTTAGAGCCTAGAAGTAGTGAGCCAATCGGAGCAGATAAGCCTTTCGATAGGCAGATAGTCATTGAGTCGAAGTGCTTGGCTATTTCAATGACATCCACATCAAGAGCGACTGCTGCGTTGTATACTCGAGCACCATCAAGGTGGAGGCTCAATCCGTGTTCATCAACGAACTGTCGCGCTTCCGCCAAGTAGGAGAGAGGGAGTACCTTTCCGTTGATCGTGTTCTCTAGGCTTAGCAGTTTGGTGCGAGCAAAATGGCTGTCGTCAGGCTTAATTGCAGCTTTTAGTTTACCAAAATCAAGCGTGCCATCTGGGTTGTTTTCGATAGGTTGCGGCTGGATAGAACCCAAGACCGCCGCACCACCTGCTTCGTATTTGTAGTTGTGCGCTTGTTGACCACATAAGTACTCATCACCGCGCTGACAATGCGCCATCAAGCCCAAAAGGTTTGCTTGTGTGCCTGATGTGGTAAACATGGCAGCTTCAAAACCATGTCGCTCTGCTGCCCACGCCTCTAGCTCATTAACCGTTGGGTCATCACCGTAAACATCATCGCCCACAGGAGCGTTTGCCATTGCTTCGCGCATAGCTTGGGTTGGTTTGGTGACCGTATCTGAGCGAAAATCCATTGAATATCTCCTAAATGTATCCGCATAGCGCTGCCTTGCTAAGACAGGCTATGGTTTTGGCGTCGGTGATTTTACCGTCGATAATGTATTGTTGTAGTTGTGTATGTGACATTGTCACAACTTCGATGACCACATCTTCGTCACACGAATATTCATCGCTAGGCGATAAGGACTTTGCGATAAACAGGTGTTGAATCTCATCGCAAAAACCCGCCAATGGGGTTACCTGACCGAGCGAAATCATCTCACCCGCGGCGAAACCGGTTTCTTCAATCAGCTCCCGAGACGCGCATTGCGTGGGATCCTCATTTGGCTCCATTGTGCCTGCAGGCAGTTCTAACAACCATTTCTTTAGCGATGGGCGAAATTGATTGAGTAGTAGGATTTCACCATTGTCGTTGATTGGCAGAATTACGGCGGCGCCAGGATGCTTGATGGTGGTATGTGTCACTGATTGATCATTCGGTAGGGTGACTTCTTCTTCGATGAGAGAAATAGATTTCCATTGATGAATGGTTTTGTAGGTCATAAATCATCCGTGACTGCGATGTTGAAGCGATAATATCACCACACAAAGGATCAAATGTCGATGATTAGTCTGCAGTGATAAAAGTGTTGATTGCCTTCCGAAAATGGAAACAGTGTTTTCTGCACTATTTTGACATCGAGAGATTAGGTATATCAAAGGCTTCAGGTGTATTTCATAAAAAGGTAGCGATAGCGTGTTAGGGGCAGATGGGCTAAATTTAGCATTGATGGTAGCGGAATCAGGCATGATTGACTCCGCAGTACGAGAAATCATGCAGCACACTGATCTTATGGCGCTTGGCAATGAGGATAGCGTTAAGCAGAGCCTCACCGCATCTATGGCCAAGTGGTCGAAGAGCGTTAAGCGCAAGCTAGTCAAAACTCAAGATGAAGACTCGATTCAAGTTGAGTTAAACCTTTATCAACAAGCGGTGTATATGACTGAGTCTGAGTTTGACGACAACCTCAGTACTCTCGTGGCACAGCTACCTGAAGACTCTGTGTTTATCGAAAAAGCGCAAAAATTGATTGCTTCGAAGCAAAGTTACCCCAGCTCTCTATTTGCAAGACAGTTTTGTCGTCAGTGGTATGAGAGCCTAACCACATCCGTTCAGTCTAAACAGCAAGATACTCTTGATGAGCAGAAATCCCGCTTTCTAAAACAGCTGTACCAGCGCATAGACACGCTCAAGGATATGGAGAATCTTAACCAGACGGGCGAAAACACTAAGCTTGGTCGTTTATGGGATCTAGCAGGTGCTGAGCTTACTAAGCAAGATTGGAAATCCATAGAGCGCACCGCAGAATACCTATCTAAGCATAGCGATTTAAACGCAATAGCAGACAAGTTAGGTCGTATGGCTGATGAAGTCGATGCCCCTGAGCTAAATAGAGTTGAGACGCATGATGATGTGGTGGTTGAAGAAAAGTCTGATTTTGCCACAGACGACATTGTTGGTATCCACACCAGTAACGATATCAATAAACTGCTACCAAACGAAACCATGTATCTTGCCTATCCAGAGCTAGAAACCGTGTTCTACCAACACCTTGTCGAGAAGCGCTTGTTGACCTACAAAGCCGAAGGAAAACAGAGAACGATTCGCCAGCTTCATAATCCATCGCAGTCACATGGAGAAGCGATAAAGGAAAAAGGTCCCATGGTTGTCGCGGTGGACGTTTCGGGCTCTATGCAAGGTGCACCTGAAAAGTCGGCGAAGGCTATGGCTTACGCGCTGATGAAAATGGCAGCAGAGCAGTCTCGCGAGTGCCATGTGATTCTCTTCTCATCGACCTTTATTACCTATGACTTATCTGGATCAAAGGGACTAAAAGAGGCTTGTGATTTTCTCTCTTACACATTCAAAGGTGGTACCGATCTCAGTAAGGTCCTAGATTATGCGGTGGATGTGATGAAGGGCGAACAGTACAAAAACGCTGACCTCTTGGTGATCTCCGATTTTATTGCGCCAAAGCAGGAAGAGAACGTCATTGAAAAAGTGATGTCGTTGAAAGGAAGCTATAACCGATTCCATTCATTGTGCTTGTCAAAGTACGGTAACCCAGAGGTATTATCGCTATTCGACACCCAGTGGCGATATCATCCAAGCTTAGTTGGTAAAATTGTCAAGAAGCCAACTGCAGGTTTACAAAGAGCTCGACAAGTTTTTTCTCATACTTTTGGCTAATATAAACGGCGTTTATCGCCGTTTTTTTAGTAAAATTCTAATTAAATCAACTTGATAATTTTGCGTTGATGCGCATGCTTAAAATACGCAGGATTGAAAGATCTTGTAACATAATGATAACAAATGTATAAAATTAATTATGCATTCCAATTTTGTGCACAGAGGTATTGGCATGATTAAGCCCACAGTTGTCTCACACGCCGACAAAGCGTTGCTATCAGAACGAATTACAAAACTTGCCTCAGCACTTTCCGACGGAGTGTATGAGCGTGAAGAGACCATCAAGCTATGTCTTTTAGCTGCGCTTGCTGGAGAGAGTGTTTTCTTATTGGGTCCTCCAGGTATCGCCAAAAGCTTAATTGCCAAGCGCCTTATTCAAGCATTTGATAACAGTAGCTATTTTGAGTACCTAATGACTCGTTTCTCGACGCCTGAAGAGGTGTTTGGTCCATTGAGTATTCAAGAGCTAAAAGATAATGGACGTTACCTGCGCCTTACCGATGGCTATCTGCCTACCGCCCAAGTTGTGTTTCTCGACGAGATCTGGAAAGCGGGCCCTGCGATTCTAAATACGCTATTGACCGTTGTGAATGAAAAGACCTTCAAAAATGGCAGTGATATCGAGAAGGTGCCAATGCGTCTACTTGTGTCTGCATCGAATGAACTGCCTGATGAAGATAGCGGTCTAGAAGCACTTTACGATCGTATGCTTGTACGCATCTTTGTTAACCGTATTCAAAACAAGCAGAACTTCAAGTCAATGTTGACGGTCGGCACTTCAGAGGAAGCGAAGATCCCTGAGGGGCTCGCAATTACTGATGCTGAATACCATCAATGGCAGCGAGAGCTGAACGATGTCGCGCTCAGTGATGACGTATTTGAGAAACTCTATCAGTTAAAAACCATGCTAGAAGCGTCTGCGGACGAGCATAGGGCAACACTTTCTGAGGCGGATTTGTATGTCTCTGATAGACGCTGGAAGAAGGCCGTCAAGCTTCTCAAAGCAAGTGCTTTCTTTAATGGTCGTGACAGCGTTAACCCGCTGGATCTTCTGTTACTTCAAGACTGTTTATGGAACAGCCCTGAGTCATTAGAGATCGTACGAACAGTGATAAAAGACTTCGCCTTAAATCATGCCTTTGATCAGCAAGAAGTGTTTCAACAGATCGAAGAGGGCAAAGAGCAGCTTGAAGAAATCCAGGAGGAGATCGAGGCTGAGTTTGCTATGCCACTATCAATGGAAACCACAACAGGGCTGCTTCGCAAAGATGTTTATCAGTACGACATCAGTAACGCTAAATCTTACAAAGTCGGTCCGGCTACAGACTTGGTGAAACTGGTCCTACTGCAGAGCAATATGTCGGTATCTGAAAGTGAAAAAGGCGACAGTCGTTGGGTCTATATCGCAAAAGATGAACTCAGCCGCGCTATCAAAGAGGGGGGCAGCGAGGTTTATGGTTATGTGAACCAAAATACTCACCTATGCCGTTTAAGACTCGATATCAACGCCTCAAGTCACCTAGTTGTAAAAGACATTGCAAATCGTTCCGTCCTGACGACTTTAGTGACTACCAATGGTATTGACGAGAGCATGCTTCAAGAGTGGGTGACTAAGTCCGATCAAGTTCTTACTCAGTTAAAACATGCAGAGCATCACCTTCGCTCGGTACGTTCAAAATTCCACGGTGCTCTGCCACACGGCTTCATTCAACCAGACATACCAACAGAAATGGAAGTCAGTCTGCAAACAGTGACTCAAACATTAGAGTCGACAACAGCAGAAGCCGAAAAAGCAGTGACAAGAATAAAAGGACTACAAACCTTTTTTGCTTGATGAAGCGAAACTCAGATAAGAGACAAACAAGATTGAGAGCGGGCTGTGTAATACGCAAAACCATGTAAAGGTGAGAAACGGAGACAAGGATGCTCGGAGCAGATGGATTAAACCTCGCATTAATGGTGGCAGAATCAGGCTTAATTGATTCTGCAGTCAACGATTTGATGGCGCGCTCTCAGGTTTTGGCGATCAGCGAAAACCGTGGCATGCGAAGCTCAGTGAAGAATCATCTGCTCAAATGGCGCGGCTCAGTGAAAAAGCGCATGACGCGCGTGTGTGAAACTGAGCGCTTCCAACAAGAACTCGCTCTATACCAAGAAGTGATTCATTGGGACGAAGCGACTTTCTTTGAGCGAATCCCTGGCGTGGTGAAAAAGCTGGAGTGGCACTCCGCATTCTACCTCCAAGCTCGTCGTTTGCTCGAGAAAAACAAGTCCGTCAATAATCCCATGTTCCCGCGCTATTTTTGCGATCTTTGGTACAAGAGTCTAGCTGACGCTATTAAGCAAGCGGAAGTGTCAGAACTAGAATCGAGCAAGGAGAAGTTTCTCGCAGATCTATATCAACGCATGGAAACCATCAAAGATATGGACACGGTTACTCAGCAAGGTGATGAAGCGACGATGGGGCGCTTGTGGGATATGGCCGCTGCGAAACTGACCAAGACAGACCTTAAAACCATGCACAGCCATGCAGAGTTTTTGAAAAAGAACGATGCACTTAAACAAATAGCGGCGCAGTTAGGCCGTATGGCGAGTGAGCAAGACGACCCTGAGTTAAACAAAGCGCAAGCTGACAATGTTGAAATGGTCGAGGAGCAAAGCGACGAAGCGACCGACGATATTGTCGGTATTCATGAATCTGACGACTTAAACAAACTCCTTCCAAACGAAACCATGTTCTTAGCATACCCTGAGCTTGAGGTTGTCTTTTACAAGCATCTTGCCGACAAACGCCTTATGAATTACAAAACGCAGGGTAAAGCTCGAACCCTCAAAAAGGTTCGTACTAGTGCTCCAGATAATAGTAAGGTGGATATCGAGAAGGGACCGTTTATCGTATGTATCGATGCATCTGGTTCGATGAGTGGATTTCCAGAGCAGTGTGCGAAGGCGATGGCGTATGCATTGATGCAGATAGCGCTAGCGGAAGAGCGCGAATGCTATGTGATTCTATTCTCGACGACTCACATTACCTATGAGCTAACCAAACAAGATGGCTTGCGAGAAGCGGCAGACTTCCTAAGTTATTCATTCCATGGCGGCACTGATCTTGAGCCGGTCCTTAATAAATCGATTGATCTGATGCAATCGGATACTTACAAGAACGCTGACATGGTAGTCATTTCGGATTTTATTGCACCAGAGCAAACGCAAGAGATGATTGAAAAAGTTGCCGATCTTAAAGCGCGCAAGAATCGTTTTCATGCGATTAATTTGTCCAAGTATGGTAACCCATCATTGATGAGTATGTTTGATCACTGCTGGTCCTATCATCCGACGCTAGTAGGGCGTTTGATGAAAAAGTGGTAATGCGCGAACGTACTTTAATTGAAGGGCAGGTTTGTTCAATCGTTGTGCAGTGCTGACGCATTTACACTCATCTTGGTTGGAAAGTCAGCGAACAAACATTTTTTTCGAGTTTTTGTTTGACTAATTTTCTCATATCCGTAAAGTATGCCTCGAACACGGCGAGAGAGCTTCTCTAACGTGTTGAAAAGAAAGGCGCCTTGGCAGAGTGGCTATGCAGCGGATTGCAAATCCGTGGACCTCGGTTCGACTCCGGGAGGCGCCTCCATTATTCAGAAGCCCCGACATTACGTCGGGGCTTCGTCGTTTCTGGCTCAGAATTCTTGGTTAATTGGGCCTTACGTGTCTTGCGAGTATCCGTTCAGATTCCTGCTTTACATCCAAACGTCGCTTAAAGCCCCAAAGTCTTTCACGCGCCGCTTTACCTGATTCTTCTAGATTGATGATTGGGTCAAGATAAGGGCTGTCTTCTGACAGTTGGTACATCTGCGCTTCAAGGCTAGTTAGCTTCCAAGGCTCAAATAGCAGCGGAGGGGGAACCGACGCGAGTTCTGGTATCCAAAGATGAATAAAGTGTCCGTCGGGGTCATGTTCAATGGCTTGTTTGGTGGGGTTGTAGATTCGAATCGTGTTAGTGCCAGTCACGCCCGCTTGCATTTGAAATTGCGGGTAATGAATACCAGGTTCAAAGTCTAGAAACAGCTGTGCTAGGTGTTTCACTCCATGCTCCCAGTGAATATTCAAATGATGAGTTAAAAAGCTTACCAGCATGGCGCGCATTCTAAAGTTGATGTATCCAGTTGCTTTCAGGCAGCGCATACAGGCATCCACCAGTGGATAACCAGTACTTCCAGATTTCCACGCATCAAGCTTGTTGAGGTCGTTTTCGTACTCCAGATGTTTGTAAGCGCGATTAACGGGTCTAAATTCCATTTCCGCTTCAGACTCAAACTTTTGAATAAAGTGGCAATGCCAATGCAGGCGAGATGAGAGTGCCACTAGGCTACGTCTGAACCCCTTCACATTCCAGTGAGCAAGCAGGGCTTGGTAAACTTCTCTAAGAGAAATGTTGCCCCATGCTAGATAAGGGGAGAGGCGGGTGCAGGCGCTTCGACTCTCTAGCGGTTTGGATATTTGATAGTAATAATGTCGTCCCCGCTCTTGGAAAAAACTTTCGAGTGTCTGCCAAGCTAAAGTCGTTCCACCGGTCTGCATTCCTTTTTGTTTTGTCGTCCAAGATTCTGGTGTGTGCTTTTCCTCATCGAAATCGAGTAATTCCAGTGGAACGAACGAGCCGTCCTTGAGGTCCGTTGATTCTATCGGCGCTCTCATTACTGACTTCCAATGAGTATCCCAGTCGATTCTGTCGCGTGCACCTCGAACCACTGCACCATAAGGGCTTTCATGCCAGTTAATATTTGCGTCCTGAAACCGCTGTGTAAGTTCTCTGTCTCTTGCAAACGAAACCTCTAGCCCTATTTCTTGATATGAAAAGACGTTTTCGATGCCAAACTTAGTCTCGAGCATTCTAAACGCCTTTGCTGCTGAACTAAAAAGGATCAGAACTTTCGTATTGCTGTCCTTGAGGCGTTGATTCATGTCATTCAGTGATTGCCACACGAATCGCCAATGTCTGTCGTCATAGTGACCATCGTTGAGTAGTTCAGGCTCAAAAAGATAGAGCAGTAGCGTAGGGGCGCCATTCGTTAATGCTAAGTTCAATGGTTGATGGTCGGTAAGTCGCAAATCTCTTTTGAACCAAACAACATTAATGTTTTTCATACAATTTCCTCGTCACTTAACGTGTTACGAGAGGCGCCCTCATTAGTTCAGTTGGCTGAGGTTGAGAGTGAGAGCACAGCAGCGTATCTTAGCCAATCAGATTGATTGCAAATCAACCAGAGCGGGCATAATCTAGCATTAATAGCTAATGCATGGAGGTGCTTATGGCAGAAGTGTTAATAGTACTGATTATCTTCGGCGCAATTTTTGGAAGAGGGTTGTTGCGCTCTTTTTACAGTCATCGAGAGAAAATGCGTGCAATTGAGCTCCATAATTCTTCTGCGGATACAAAACGTGAAAATAGTGAGCTTTTAGATAAAGTGGACAAGCTTTCAGAACGTGTCGAAGTGTTGGAGAAAATTATCACCGACGAGAAATATCAGCTAGACCGCAAGATTGCCAATCTCTAGTTTGCTGTAATTATCGACGAATTGTTCGTGCTTCATACCGCAAAGTTCGCTATTTAATCACTTGATTCATAAAGTGAAAAATACCTGTTGACGGAAATCCTGAATCCGCTAAAGTACACCTCGTTCTCACGGGGAAGCCTGCTGAAACAAAGTCTGATAAGACAAAATGCGACACTAGCTCAGTTGGTAGAGCGCAACCTTGCCAAGGTTGAGGTCACGAGTTCGAACCTCGTGTGTCGCTCCAAATTAAAGGTTATTGCAAAAGCGGTAGCTACAGATGGTGTTTACCCATCGCAATATATTGCGTGCCCTGGTGGTGGAATTGGTAGACACAAGGGATTTAAAATCCCTCGACGTTCGCGTTGTGCCGGTTCAAGTCCGGCCCGGGGCACCATCTCTAAAAAGCTGAGTCATTACTTAGCACACAATTTAAAGGCGCCTTGGCAGAGTGGCTATGCAGCGGATTGCAAATCCGTGGACCTCGGTTCGACTCCGGGAGGCGCCTCCATTCTCACTCCATATCCTATTCTAAAGTCTCTCTTTTTGAGCGCTTCATTACTTACATACCAGACCTATTTACACTTTGTAAAATCATAAGACTTTAATGATTTCTTGTAGTTAACTGGCCTTAAAGTACCAAGGCGTTACACTCTGTATCACGGTCAATCTTCCTAATAAAATAATCGCTTCAAAATTAGTAAGTTAACCATTGGCATAAACTATGCTGACTGGCCTCTGTCTCTTAAAGCGCACTTAGCAGTATGCGTATTCTTTTGCTCAGAAGGACAGAACGATGAATAACAGTCTATTGCAGCACCTGCCTCGGCATGGGGCAGTTATCGCACTTGGTATGTTCTTATATGCCAGTCCATCTCACACACAAGCCGCTGGTTGGGATTTTGGCGATGATTATGAACGCCGATGTATGGCAGATGCCTATCTTCTCAAACCAGGAAACTCCTTACCCCAAAACCAATTGAACTGTACCGCTAACGACGTTGAAATTACCAATGTTGTACCAGTGGGAATCAGCGAATGTACGCCCGGCCAAATCGTTAGCTTTGATGCAGATGTTACCATTAGAACCAATGCAAAAGAGCGTTACGATACCACTTTTTATCTTCCACTCACGCCAGAATCACCCCAAGTTGTTCAAGGGGGAGCGGAAAACTGTAGTCTAATATTGCCTAAACCAGGGGATAGTGGAGCCGATCAAGATGTTAATATTGATGGCGACGAATGTGGGGACATTATCAAAACCAACACAGGCGACCAGTACGTGCTAGTCAATGAACGTATAAACATGCTCTGTGTCGATAATGATGACGATGGTCGTGCAGATTTCTCATACTGTGCTGCCTGGGACAATATTGAAAGAAACAACTGTACCGTCGACGACAGTAACTTCTCCTCCGGTCAAATCCCTAACACAAAATCCAAATGTAACTGTGACACGTTCAATATTGATCTATTCATTAGACCTAATCCACCGGCAATTAACAAACAGGTGGTATCAGCAACCAGTGTTTCAGAACCCGGTGGCAAATTCGACTATACGGTCAGCTTTACTAATCCAAGTACCGCTTCATCACTGTTTGTTACTTCGCTCATTGACGAAGTCTCTGTTGTTCCAGTAAGTAGTGCGCCGGCGGATTACTCGGTAAATCTACTCTTACCACCAGTATCAACGCCCACGCAGTCTGATCCAGATGGCGTTTACCTTGTAGCGAATACATGTCACACACAATCGACCGAAGTAGTGCCTTCAGCAACGTTTAGCTGTGCATTTTCTGTGTATGTCAAAGACATCGATCTAGATAACACGACTAAAACTGAGGTTTATCGAGATGTTGTTAATGTTGGTTTAGCTGACAAAAATAATGAACCAGTTGGCGATGGGTCGACATGTCCTACCTGGCTGAGTTCTGGGGCTGGAAGTAATTGTAGTTCGCCTATTGACGTTACCATCACTAATGTTATGCCAAGTGTTAACCTCGTTAAAGTTGGTGATGTAGCTGCGGTAACAGAGCCTGGTGGGCCAGTAACTTATACTGTTACCATTACGAATACGTCGTCTTATTTTGACTCACCAGTGTCTATTGATTCGCTCAGCGATAATTTGTTTGATATCTCGAGTGGTACCGGAACTTGTACCACAGGAGGTACGCTGAATGCTGGTGAACAAGTTGTTTGTACTTATACCACCAATCTTACCGGCAACTTTGGTGATGCAGCCATTGTGAATGAGGCTAGCATTACGATCTCTGACAATGAGGGTGACACTGCAAGTAGCAGTAATACACATGCTGTTGCGATACTTGATGTTCCTTCTAGTATTTCGTTAACTAAACAGGCGACACCGAATTCTGTACCAGAAACTGGAGACGATCCTTCCGTTGTTCGAGCTATTGATTACACCTTCACCATTACTGTGAATAGCTCTGGTGTTGACACTGTGACATTTAGTTCGTTGTTAGATGATAAATTTGGTGAGCTAGTCGATGAATGTTTAGTAGGCGGTTCAACTAAGTTAAGCGAGTATGTGGCAGATCCAGGAGAAATGCTCTCTTGTGTAATCTCCCGTGATCTACAGGGCAGTGCAGGTGATAGTCATGTGAATATCGCGAATGTCAAAGGTGTCGACGCTGATGGTCAGATGGTTATGGCTGTAGCGACTGAAACGGTCAACTTTACCGACGTGATGCCAACTCTTGAGCTCGCGTTCGCGCCAAGAATCGTTGTGGTCTTGCAGATCAAGAATACCAGCATCGAAAACGTCAAGTTGTCTGGTCTCACATTGTTTAGCCAGAACGTGCTAGAGGATGATATGGTCGATGACGGTTTCACTTTCCGAAATGTAGGAGGCACCTATAACGAAGTGTTCTATCCAGCATGTGAACTCAATAAAGATATCGAGTATGCCGGTTCTGGTAACGACACTTACTTGTGTGCCTTTGTCGTGGACTTCGAAGCAGGTCTTGATGACGTAACCGCGGTTAACTTTAATGCCAACGCTGGAGATGCAGTCGTTGTTAGTGTTAAAGATGACCAAGATAATACGGTTAGCGGAAATGTATCCGTTCAACTCGTGACTCAGGAATAAAAATATGAGCGTACATTGCCATTGGCGATGTACGCTTTTTCTCGCTTTTTATGTCTAGTTTGGAAAATCGTCAAGCGAATCATTGAACTCTTATTTTACGATGCGTATTAAGTGTGCCTTAAAATGCGAGCTATCTATCTCATTGGAGGCTGATTTCTACGCCTACCTATCTCCACCCCCTCAACTACGCCTCG
This sequence comes from Vibrio sp. KUL80, assembly GCF_059725495.1. Classification (NCBI taxonomy): domain Bacteria; kingdom Pseudomonadati; phylum Pseudomonadota; class Gammaproteobacteria; order Vibrionales; family Vibrionaceae; genus Vibrio; species Vibrio sp. KUL80. Next base: position 114,059 of record NZ_AP045842.1, on the reverse strand, counting down.
GGCTGGTCAGTCTAAATGTTGTGCGCTTGATTGCACTTTGTAGGGTTTTTTACGTCCAGTAGTGTGAATTGTGTTCAATGAAAAGGTTATTTCATCAATTTCAAAAACTTTAGTAACATTTTTCACATTTTGTTCGGTAGGACCTTTTTTAGGATAGAGACAGGTCAAGTCTTTGATGTAAGACGCCTCTTTTCCCTCTATAACAAAAGGTTTAGAAAGTGGACAATAAAAAACTAAACATGACAGTGGTTGCTAAAACCCTAATACCTCTGCTCTCAGCAGCTGTATTAGCAGGTTGTAACTCGAGTAGTGATTCTGGTACGGATGCTGGCGGAAACACGGGTAATATTGAAGGTCTATATCAGGCGGGTGAAAACGAAGTTGTAATCTACTACAAACGTGATGTAGCTGCGCAATCTGGCGGGACATATGATGGCTGGGGCTTGCACCTTTGGAATGGCGAAGGGTGTGAGAGTACGGATTTAGAAGCGATGAGCATTGGATCTGGCGGCACATCATGGGATAGCCCATACGCACACTCTGGTATCAGTGATACTTATGGTGCTTATTACGTACTTAAAGTTAACCCAAATGCGTCAGATCCTCATGAGTGTATGAACTTCATTCTGCATAAAGGTGACGAAAAGGCGTTTGGTGGCAACAACCTTAAAGTTGAACTTCGCAACTTAGATGAAAACAAAGGTATCTTCGGCTTCCATGGCAGCAGCAAACTTTATTACGCACCTATTGAAGAGCGCCCGGTAGTGATTGATGGTCGTTCTGCACACTGGATTGATGCAGATACTATTGCTTGGGAATCAGCAGGTTCTGCGAGCAAAGTAGCGCTTTACCACAGCAAAACGGGTGGCATTGAACTTGATGAAGACAAAAACATCTCTGGTGGTGAAAAGCTTGAACTATCCATTGGTGGCGATCTAAATGATTCGCAGAAAGAGCGCTTCAGACACCTAGCAAGCCTTAAAGCTGTAACGAATAACTTTACTGCGGCTGAGGTTCACGACCTTCTCAAAGGACAAATTGTTCTTGTTGCGTACAACGCTAACGACGAAATCATCTCTGCAACTGAAGTTCAGTCAGCGGGTGTATTAGACTCTGTCTACGCTTCAGAAGAAGCGGGTGACGCAATGTCTGAAGAGCTAGGTGCTATCGTTGAAGGCAGCTCGGCAACCTTCAAACTTTGGGCACCAACGGCCCAGTCTGTATCTCTTGAAATCTATGATGACGCAAAAGGTCTAGAAGAAACGATTACTATGAATGAAAACACTGACAATGGTGTTTGGTCTAGTGATCCAGTTTCTGGTGCGGTTGGTAAGTTCTACCGCTATAAAGTGACGGTTTATCATCCAACGACGGGTAAGGTCGAAGAGCGTCTAGTTACTGACCCGTATTCTTTGAGTGTATCTGCAAACTCTCTGTACTCCCATGTTGTTGATCTTGATGATCCTGATCTAGCTCCTCAAAACTGGGGCGCTGCCTTTACTAGTCCAACAACGAAAGATATTGACCATGTACTTTACGAGTCACACATTCGTGACTTCAGCTTTAGCGACACTAACGGTACTACTGCAAACAACGGCAAATACCTTGCGTTTACTGAGTCAGAGCGTGAATCAGTGAAACACTTACAAGCGTTAAAAGACGCAGGTATGACAACTCTGCACGTGCTGCCAGCATTTGATATTGCGACTGTCGATGAAGTAAACCGCGTAGATATCACAGATACAGTAGGTGACCTATGTGAGGCTAAGTCAGACGCCGCTATTTGTGCGACGGGCAACATGGGTGACACCATTGAATCCGTGCTTGAAGGCTTTGATAGCTCAACTGGTGATGCTCAGGCGCTGATGAATGACCTTCGTATGCTTGATAGCTTCAACTGGGGTTATGACCCGTTCCACTACACAGTGCCTGAAGGTAGCTATGCAAGTGATGCTGACGGTTCTGCGCGTATCAAAGAATTCCGTGAAATGGTTCAAGCGACTCATGACATGGGACTTAAGTTCGTTATGGATGTGGTGTACAACCACACTAATGCATCGGGCGTAAATGATAAGTCGGTACTGGATAAGATTGTCCCAGGATACTACCACCGTCTAAACATCAACACGGGTGACGTAGAAATGTCTACATGCTGTGATAACACAGCAACTGAAAACCTAATGATGGGTAAACTTATGGTCGACTCACTAAAAGTGTGGGCTAACGATTATAACGTTGACGGTTTCCGCTTTGACTTGATGGGCCACCAACCTAAAGACCTAATGGTAGAAGCACTAGCAGAAGTTAAGAAGATTGATCCTGATACTATCTTCTACGGCGAAGGTTGGGACTTCGGTGAAGTTGCAAACCACGCTCGTTTCGAGCAAGCGACCCAAATCGCGATGGCTGGCACAGGTATCGGTACATTCTCGGATCGTCTACGTGATGCGGTTCGTGGCGGTAGCCCGTTCGACGGTGGCGAAGACACAGATGGTCGCCGTTCACTTAAGTACAACCAAGGCTTTGGTAACGCTGCTTACATGAACGATGAGGTTGAAGACTCTGCTGCAACAACTAAGGCGATGCTTCATAACCAAGACCTAGTTCGTCTGGGTATGGCAGGTAACCTAGCGACTTATGTACTGCTTGACTCACAAGGTGAGACTAAGCTAGGTAAGAACGTAGACTACAATGGTGCACCTGCTGGGTACACAGAGCAACCTTCAGAGAACATCTCTTACGTTTCTAAGCACGATAACCAAACGCTTTGGGATAACAATGCCTATAAGATTGCGTCAGGTACATCGTCTGCAGAGCGTGCGCGTATGCAAACGGTCTCTCTGTCTACTGTGATGATGGGCCAAGGTATTCCGTTCATCCACATGGGCTCTGAGCTACTTCGTTCTAAGTCAATGCAACGTGACTCTTACGATTCTGGTGACTGGTATAACCGCGTTCGTTTCGACGGTACAGACAACAACTGGAACGTTGGTCTACCTCGAGAAGACAAAGACGGTTCAAACTGGAACTTGATCAAAGAGATCATCGCAGATTCGACAGCTAAGCCAGATGCAGACGATATCGAGCTGTCTAAACAGCAGTTCATGGAGCTACTTACTATCCGTAACGATAGCGAGCTGTTCCGTCTTGCGACTGCAGCTGAAGTTAAGAACCGCGTAGACTTCCGTAACGTTGGCGCAGACCAAACTCAAGGTCTGATTGTGATGACGATTGATGATGGTACAAGCGCTGGTGCTGATTTAGATAGCAAGTACGATGCGATTGTGGTTGTGATTAACTCAACGGCTACAACTCAAGACTTCACTATCGAAGATACTGCAGGGTTTGTTCTGCACGATGTTCAGAAAGCTTCTGCTGATGATATCGTGAAGACGGCAGAGTTTGCGGATAGCACGTTCACTGTTCCAGCACTAACAACAGCAGTTTTTGTTCTGCCACAAAACGGCGCACAAGGTGCTGGTCTACCGGTTGATATGTCTAATAAAGACGTGTCAAACCTACCTCCTTACGGTGAAACAGACCTTTACGTACGTGGTAGCTTAACGGGTGATAGCTGGCCTGCAATTGATGAATTCAAGATGAGCTTCGTTGGTAACGGCATCTACAGCCTAACAGTTGGTTTGGATGCAGGTAATCATGAGTTCAAGTTCGCGGATGCAGACTGGTCTGACGGCACGAACATCGGATGTAACTGGGCTGAGCAAGCGAGCGGCTCTATCGACCTTGGTACAGAAGGTAACTGCAAGCTATCCGTTGAAACAGCAGGCAAGTACACGTTCACTCTTGATGCGTCTTACATGCAAAACGATACAGCAGACAAACCAGTTGTTTCCGTTGTTGCAGCACCAGATGCGCCAACTTGGGGTGATACAGCACTATACCTACGTGGCGATGTCACTGATTCTGGTTGGGCTGCGATTGATTCTGCTAAGTTCACTTATGTAGCTAACGACGTGTACGCGCTTGAAGTAGCTTTGAGTGCGGGTAACTTCAACATGAAAGTGGCAGATTCTGGTTGGTCAGATGCAACTATCTTTGCACCGGATGCGGAAGGTGTTTCAGTTGAGTTCGGTACACCACTAACACTTGGTGTTGGTCCAGCAACTAAGAACTTAGGCATTGCAATCCCGAGCGCAGGTGATTACCGCTTCGAGGTTAACTTTGCTGACAAGAGCGCACCAGTGCTTACCGTTACACAGCTATAAGGTTTTTGTAACTTAAATAAAAAGGCAGCGAACATTCGCTGCCTTTTCTCATTGTGCCGGTATTTAATTGGAGCTAGGCGATTGATGTTAGTCGACTACCACCGCGGTACCACTCGCCGATACCATCAACATACCATTCCCAGTACCCAGTACTTCATAATCGAGATCCACGCCAACAACCGCGTTCGCGCCCATGTCGCTGGCTTTTTGCTCGAGTTCTTTCAAAGCAATCTCACGCGCTCTTTGTAGCTCACGCTCATAAGTACCAGAGCGACCCCCGACGATGTCTCGCAGTCCCGCAAACATATCTTTAAAGACGTTAGCGCCTAATATTGCTTCGCCGGCAATCACGCCTTTGTAGTTAACAATTCTTTTTCCTTCAACGGTTTGTGTTGTTGTTACTATCATGCTTTGTTCCTTAATGAAGAGTTCCTTAATGAAGAAAGAGATGGTGTGTTATTCACCATAGCAGCTTGGTTGGATTAGATAAAAGTATCAATTATGGAATCAAAGGGTGCATCACAGTGTCTTGTGAAGTGTTTTCTAGAGGTGGGGTTAGGGGACATGAGATATAGAGAAGGAGAGCAACGCTCTCCTTCTCAAAGATTATTTCTTAACTGGGGTGTAACCGTACTCTTCGATCAACATCTGCCCTTCGGCTGAAAGAACATATTTGATGAACTTATCTGCATCGTCATCGATATCGTCTTTCTTGTGCAGCAACAAGAATGGGCGAGCCAGTTTGTATTTGCCTTCCGAGATATTTTTGGTTGAAGCGTCAATGCCTTCGAACTGAATCGCTTTAACTGAGCGGTCAACTGAACCTTCAGAAATAAAGCCAATCGCGTGTGGGTTGTGGTTCACTATGGTTTTTACCATGCTGTTGCTGTTAACGACCAAGTTGGTTGGGTTAATATCCGAAACGGTTCTGTCGTTAATAACGCGAGTTAGACCGAGTAGGTTTTCAAAACTAGCGCGCGTACCTGATGAGGCTTCACGAGTTACTACTGCGATCTTTTGATCTGGACCACCAAGTTGCTTCCAGTTGGAGATCTTACCTTTATAGATATTGAACAGCTGCTCACGAGTTACGTTTTGAACTGGGTTTGCAAGGTTAACGACAACCGCAAGACCATCATAGGCGATTGGAAAGACTTCTAGAGACTCATTATTTTCTTGGACTGTGAGATAGCGGCTGCTCATGCCAATATCGGTCGCGCCTTTTTCTAGAAGAGTGATGCCTGCGGTTGAACCCACGCCTTGCACTGCAACGAATGTGTTTGAGTTTTGGTTGTTGTATTGCTCTGCTAAAACATCCATCACTCGCGCAACAGACGTTGAACCTGAAACGTTCACTTCTTCCGCTTGAACATGGGCAATGCTGGTAATAGAGAGTAGGGTGGCTAGCGCGATGCGAAGCATAGGAAAACTCCAAATAAAGTAAGAATTTGCCACATCATATTTCGTTAGTGTGACACTTTTGTGAATTGGCAAAACTCGCTGTTGGGCTGGCTCCCAAAAACATTCTTTTGGACTATGCAACGCTAACAAACTGCCCAAAAAGCAGTTATATTAAATGTATCTAACTAGAGGTGTGGTGTATGACGCTTATTCAAATGTCACAGTGCCGTTTAGAGCGGTGTGCGGAGATTGTTTGCAGTAACCGTAATCGCAGTATGCCCGTTGAACTCGGAAAGTCTCTATTTGAAATGCTAGAGCAGGGCGTAGTATTTTCTAAAGCACACTATCTGCTTGATTCCACTTCTTCGAGTTACACCAGTGCAGTAGCCAAAGTCGAACTGGATCCAAATGATCAGAATTGGTTAGTGTTTGTTCCCGATGAAGAAGACGGCGAAACCTGGATACCTTATCCGTTTCTTGGCAAAAGCTCAGATCTCACTGCCGTTATGCGAGAAATCGAAAAAGACCCGAAAGCTTACTTTTGGTAAAGCGTTTGAGGGTTATGTATTAGAAGATACAAAAAATGGGAGCCTAGGCTCCCATTTTTGCGAATGGAGAATTACTTCTGTTCTTCGGTCGCTGTCGCCGTCTCTACCTCAGCAGGTAACTCAGCAAATACTTCAACAGGTTTAGCAACTAGGCTACGCGTCTCTTGGTTTACATCTGAAAGTACGACTTTTAGTGTGTCACCTAAGCGATAAACCACTTCTTTATCGATAGACACTGTGCCTGTTTCGTTGTTGCTTTCGATACGCTCTTTGTTGGCAACGATTAGCGGGTTAGGGATAAACACACCAGCGCCATTTTCTAGAAGACGAGCACGCATGCCTGCACGGTTGATGTCGAAGATCTCAGCAGTGAACTCTGTTCCAGCTTTTGGTTCGTTTTCAAGAGTACGAGCGTACAGCCAATCACCGACTGTTCTTTCAGCGATCTTGTGGTGCTTACGGTGAATCGCGAGCTCTTCGCCTAGCGCATCATCTGGCTTCTGAATTGGTTCATTACCAAGAATCAATGCTTTGAGAAGACGATGGTTAACCATGTCGCCGTATTTACGAATCGGAGAGGTCCAAGTCGCGTAAACATCCAGTCCCATCGCGAAGTGCGCATCAGGCTGGTTGCTGATTTCGCTGTAGGCTTGGTACTTGCGAATACGGTTGTCTAGGTAGCTTGACTCAAGCGCACCAAGGTCGCGACGAAGCGCTGCAAAGCCTTCGAGTGTCGATAGAGATTCAGCGGTATACGTCGCTTCTTCCTTATCTTGGTTTACAAGTTCAACCACGTCTTTTAATTTGTCAGCTTTAAAGCCTAGGTGGGTGTTGAACACGCCGTAGCCAAATGCTTTGCTAATTGCGCGACCCGCACAGATATTAGCCGTGATCATCGACTCTTCCACTAGGCGGTTAGCTGTGCGGCGCATATCCGCGTGAATAGCGACGACGTCGTTGTCTTCACTCAGTTCAAAACGATAGTCTGGACGATCTGGGAATACAACTGCGTGAGTTTCACGCCAATTGGCTCGTGCTTTGGCAAACTCGCTCAGGTCAGTCACAACTTTGGCGATCTCTTCTGTCGGTTGCCATTTTTCACAACTGCCTGTTTCAAGCCAATCCGACACATGGTCATACGCTAAACGAGCATGTGACTTGATGTTGGCAGCGAAGAATTTGATGTCATCAGCAATAACACCATCGGCATCAACGGTCACTTGGCAGCAGATTGCTGGGCGTACTTCATTCTCAATGAGAGAGCAAAGGTCATCAGCAAGGTCGCGAGGTAACATCGGAATGTTTCGACCAGGCAGGTAGATAGTAAAGCCACGCTCGCGCGCTACTTTATCCATACTATCTTCTGGAGTGATGTATGCAGTTGGGTCAGCGATAGCAATCGTAAGTTCGAACTGGCCATCTTCTTTCTTTTTCGCATACAGTGCATCGTCCATATCTTTGGTGGATTCACCATCGATAGTGACGAAAGGCATGTCAGTTAGGTCAATGCGCTCTAGTGCTGCGTCATCTTTAATTTCCCAAGTATCAAGACCTTCTGGCTCAGTGTTTGGCAAATCGTTTTGCGCCAGGGTTACCCACCAAGGAGCAATCTTGTCATCAGCATCAGTGATCTTCTCAGTGATTTCAACAAAGAAACCATTGTCGCCTTTAAGAGGGTGTCGAATAAGCTGAGCAACAACCCAGTCGCCTTCTTTTAGCTCGTCTGACTTAAGACCTTTGATGGTCTTAGCTTTCAACGTCAGCTTCTTTAGTTGCGGATGATCGGGTGTAACGTTCAGTTTGCCTTTAAACAACTTAACGCGACCAATAAAGCGGGTTACGCCTTGCTCTACAAGCTCTTGAGGTTCTGCTACTTCACGCTCTTTTTCCGTACGAATGATCGCGACAACTTTATCGCCATGCATACACTTCTTCATGTACGGAGGCGGAATAAAGAAACTATTTTTAGCGTCCACTTCTAGGAAACCAAAACCTTTCTCAGTCGCTTTGATGGTCCCTTCTTTTTTAGGAAGGTTTTCTTGAATTTGCTGCTTAAGTTGAGCGAGTAACGGATTGTCTTGAAACATGTAGCGTTTATATACCTTTGCTTGAGAGAAGCGATTATTGCGGTGGATTCTACCATTGGATTGATATGGCGTCACACACAAGTTGAAGTAAATCGAGACAGGACAGTCGCAGCAATAGTTAAGTTGCTAAGTCCCTAAAAGCATGAATGTTTGTTTTCTAACCGAGAAATGTGTCAGTTTGACTATGGTTTATACAGATTTTTGTCATTGAGGAGAAAATTGTGATGTATTTCAATTTTTTCTAGCTTTTTTTGTGCTTTTAGGGAATAATCCGCCTCCTTGTTTACGTCCCTAGCGGCTTGATGCGATTTGTTACTTATCCGCATCTGAATGGAATCAGCTCTTAATCGATTGTTTTTAGAGACAATCTGGATCAGTTTGGAATTGGTAGAGCTCGTGGGACCTAGTTATTAATCTAAGAATGGGATCCCAATGACAGATTCTACTATCCAGTTTAGCGATTTAGCGCTGAACGACGCTATCCTTTCTGCTCTTGACGGAATGGGTTTTGTTTCTCCAACGCCTATCCAAGCTGCAGCTATTCCTTACCTTCTAGAAGGTAAAGACGCGCTAGGTAAAGCACAAACTGGTACTGGTAAAACAGCTGCCTTCTCTCTTCCTCTACTTAACAAGCTAGACCTTGGTCAACGTAAGCCACAGGCTATCGTTCTTGCCCCAACTCGCGAACTAGCGATTCAGGTTGCAGCTGAAGTTAAGAACCTTGGTAAAAACGTTGCTGGTCTTAAAGTTCTAGAAATCTACGGTGGTGCATCTATCGTTGATCAAATGCGTGCACTTAAATCTGGTGCTCACATTGTTGTTGGTACTCCTGGCCGTGTTCAAGACCTTATCAACCGCGACCGTCTACACCTAGACGAAGTACACACGTTTGTTCTTGATGAAGCTGATGAAATGCTAAACATGGGCTTTGTTGACGACGTAACAGAGATCATGGAGCACGCCCCAGAAACAGCACAGCGCGTACTTTTCTCTGCAACTATGCCTCCAATGCTTAAGAAGATCGTTGACCGTTTCCTTCGTGAGCCAGAGTACATCGACGTTGCTGGTAAAAACCACACAGTTGACAAAGTAGAGCAGCAGTTCTGGGTTGTTAAAGGCGTTGAGAAAGACGAAGCAATGTCTCGTCTTCTTGAAACAGAAGAAACTGACGCGTCAATCGTATTCGTACGTACTCGTCAAGATACTGAGCGTCTTGCAGACTGGCTATCAGCACGCGGCTTCAAAGCAGCGGCACTGCACGGTGACATTCCTCAGTCTCTACGTGAGCGTACTGTTGATCACATCAAACAAGGTGTTATCGACATCCTAGTTGCGACTGACGTTGTTGCACGTGGTCTAGACGTTCCACGTATTACGCACGTATTCAACTACGACATCCCATTCGATGTTGAGTCTTACATCCACCGTATCGGCCGTACTGGTCGTGCTGGACGTAAAGGTAAAGCGATCCTTCTAGTTCGCACTAACCAAATCCGTATGCTTCGCACTATCGAGCGCGTAACTAAGTCTTCAATGGAAGAAATCCAACTTCCTCTACGTGACAAGGTTGCAGAAGCTCGCCTAGTTAAACTTGGTGAAGAACTCGCTCAAGAAACTGAGCACAAGTCACTAGACAAGTTTGCTGAGCTTGTTGAGAAGCTACAAGAAACTCTAGAGATTGACGCAGCAACACTTGCGGCAATCCTTCTTAAGCGCCAACAGGGTAAACGTCCACTGTTCTACATTGGTGAAGACCCAATGATCGCTGCTATCGAGCGTGACAAGCAGCGTCGCAAAGAGCGCCGTGAAAACCGCGATCGCGACGGTGGTCGTGATGGCGGTCGTAACTTCAACACTCAAGACTGGGATACGTACCAACTACAAGTTGGTCGCGAGCAGGGTGTTCAGGTTAAAGACATCGTTGGCGCACTAGCAAACGAACTAGGCCTAACTAAAGGTTCTATCGGTGCTATCAAGCTAGACCGTGAATCAACTTACGTTCAGCTTCCAAAAGCAATGACTTCAGACGTTGCTGGTAAGCTACAGAAACTACGTATCCGCCAAAAAGAAGCGGGTGCGGTAGTGGTTGATTTCAACGACTTCCGTGAGCCTCGTGGTCGTCGTGACGGCGGTCGTCGCGATGGTGGCGGCTACCGTGGTAATCGCGATGGCGGTGGCTACCGTGGCAACCGTGATGGTAACCGTGAAGGCGGTCGTGGCCGTGGTCGTGATGGTGAGCGTCGTTTTGATCGTAACCGTGGTGGCGATCACCGTGGTAGCCACCGTGGCGAGCGTTCATTCTCACGCAACCGTCGTGATGAAGCTTAAAAATAGTTGAGCACTCAAAAATAGTTGAAAGCCGAGCGTAAGCTCGGCTTTTTTGTATGATGAATATGCAACCTGTCTGCGAAGCTACTATAATCAAGGGATGCAATCGATTAAATTCAAATCGTGAATTAAATAATATGTTGATCATCATCAATAAATATCATTTTGATACAATCGAATTCTTAAAAGAAAGTTGAAACATTCAAAAAATATTGAATAATACTACTAATGTTTGGAAGTCGACTTCCATCAATGCTCAATAACAGGATAAATCCCCCCATGTCTAATTCGTTTGTTCTCGTAATCAACTCTGGTAGCTCATCTTTGAAGTTTGCCGTGATTGATTCACAAAATGGTGAAGCAGTACTTTCTGGTCTTGGCGAGTGCTTTGGCCTTCCTGAGTCTCGTATGAGCTGGAAATTCAATGGTGAAAAAACTGAAATCGCTATCGAAGGCGATGACAGCCACCACAAAATTGCTATCAGCAAGCTAGTAGGTCTGACTGATGAACTAGGTCTGCAAGAGAACATCGTAGCTGTTGGTCACCGTATCGTTCACGGTGGTGAGAAATTCACTAAGACTGTACGCATTAACGAAGAAGTGACGGCGGAAATCGAAAAACTTGCGGATCTTGCTCCACTACATAACCCTGCAGGTGCTATCGGTATCCGAGCTGCGATGGAAGCGTTTCCTTCTCTTCCTCAGTTTGCTGTGTTCGACACTGCATTCCACCAAACTATGCCTGAGAAAGCATTCACTGGCGCAATCTCTAACGAGCTTTACAAAGAGTACGGTATCCGTCGTTACGGTTTCCACGGCACAAGCCACTACTTTGTAAGCCGTGAAGCGGCGAAAATGCTGAACAAACCGGTTGAAGAATCGAGCTTTATCTCTGTTCACCTAGGTAACGGCGCATCAGTATGTGCTATCAGCAACGGCGAAAGTGTTGATACGTCAATGGGCTTTACTCCGCTAGCTGGTCTTATGATGGGCACACGCTCTGGTGACCTTGACCCAGGTATCATTGAGTTCTTGATGAAAAAAGGCTGGAGCCAAGAGAAAGTATTCGAAACGCTTAACAAGAAATCTGGTTTCCTAGGTGTATCTGGTCTAACGTCAGACGCACGTGGCATCCTAGAAGCGATGGAAGAGGGCCACGAGGGCGCTAAACTAGCGTTCGAGGTATTTACATACCGCGTAGCTAAGTACATTGGTTCTTACATGATTCCACTGTCTAGCCTAGATGCAGTAATCTTCACTGGCGGCATTGGTGAGAACTCTCTAGACATTCGTCGTGAAATCCTAAGCAACCTTAAACTACTAGGTTTCGTTGAAGATGCGAAAGGTAACGAAGATGCGCGCTTCGGTAACGCAGGCATCATCGGTAAATCTGAACTGCTAGACGCGGTTGCTATGGTTATCCCAACTAACGAAGAATTCGTTATCGCTCAACAATCTGTTGAACTGCTTTAATCATTAGATACCCCAATATCTATTGACCCTCGACCCGGAGTGCCTGACTCCGGGTTTTTTTGTTTTAACTCAACACTAAATCATAAATCACCAAAAAATAACAACTTAGCAGCTTACCCGCATGCCATCCTTTTTAAGCCGTTTGACTAATATTTATTCACCTATTTTACTTAGTTATAAAACAGTCAAAAAGGAGGAAGGAACCTCTGATGATCCGAGAAAGCGCGAACCATGCTGAGCGACACACGATTAAAAGATTAGTTACGGCTAATATCTCACCGATAATTGTCAGTGATTTACAAGGTAAGTTACTTTATGTTGATAACTCCTACGCTACTGTGTTGGGTTACAGTCAGAACGAAATTTTCTCTTCAAATGTCGTCATAACGCACCCTGATAGCCTGGGTCTAAACAAGCTTGCTAGAGTAGCATTGGTTGATCAGGTCATTGACGAGATATCAATTGATAAGACCTATTTAAAGAAAAATGGTGACATACTCAATGCAGAGCTCAAGATGAAACTTTACTTCGATAAAGTGAACCTGCAAAAAGTACTTGTCTCACGGGTTAACTATGCGAGTGACAAGCGAAGTTTAAATGATCTTTATACGCTGGCGTATTGTGATGCATTAACCGGACTGTACAACCGCAACTATCTAAGTATTGTTGAGCACATCTTTAGCCCCAGCTTTTACAGCTATATGCTCTACTTCGATATAAATGAATTCAAGCAGTTAAATGATGAATTTGGTCATCAGTTTGGCGATCAGGTACTGATTCATTTTGCGCGACATTTACGTTCAGCGACGAATGATCTAGGTACTCATATCCGTTTAGGAGGGGATGAGTTTATTACTCTGTTGTCAGGTGTACGGGATCAAAAGCTCCTTACTGAAATGGTCAGAAACTTAGAGTCATTCAAAGTGATTTCACCGAGCAGTTGTTCAACTAAAGTAAGTGTGAGTGTTGGAGTGGTTCCTATCAACGAACAATCCATCTCCCTGAGTAAAACAATTGCCATCGCCGATACTGCGATGTACTGCAAAAAACGGTACCTTAGGCGTCAAGGCTGACAAAGCGATTGGTTGAGTTTTCCATCAAGTCATGTTTTATTTGTCATTATATCAATTATTTAGTGGTTGAATGGAATAATCATGTCTAAAGTTATACTAACCGGTTACATAGAAGTACCGAACGATGAAATTAGCGTTGTAACTGAAGCTCTGAATGAGCACATTTTACTCACTCGCAAAGAGTCGGGTTGCATAGTTTTCAAAGTCACCCCACATGATGATATTTCTGGTCGATTCGATGTTTATGAAGAGTTTGTTGATACAGCCGCTTTCGAGTTTCATCAAGTTCGTGTTGCTAAATCACATTGGGGAAAAGCTACTGTGAATGTTAAGCGCTTCTACGAGGTTGTTTATAGTTAAGTATATTTAAGGGCTTTATTCGTCGGTAGAGAGAGGAGGGAATATGTTATGGATTATCACCAAATACCTGCTCACAGCTGGCGTAGTAGTCTTGATCTCTGAAGTAGCAAAGCGAAGTGATAAGCTTGGTGCTCTAATTGCAGCACTACCTGTGGTGACCATTCTTGCTTTAATCTGGATGTATGTAGAAGGGCAAGGTCAGCAAAAGCTAGCAAATCATGCTTACTACACCTTTTGGTATGTATTGCCGACGTTGCCAATGTTTCTTCTCTTTCCACTCCTGCTGAGTCGTTATTCTTTTTGGTGGTCCCTGGGTGTCGGGGCATTAGTGTCGATAGGGTGCTTCTTTGTCGTTGTCTATATAGCGAAAGGTATGGGTATCGAACTGATTTGATGGAAGCGTCAAGATGGCATTTGAGAGCGTGCCACCTTTGAATTTGGTGCTTTGCGCAAAGTCTCAGCGACATAGTGGGCTGTTCTAACTACTTCCTCTAAATTAACACCGGTATTGATACCCAAACCCTCACATAGATACAGAACATCCTCTGTCGCTACATTACCGCTGGCGCCAGGTGCATAAGGACAGCCTCCGAGTCCAGCCACACTGCTATCTATGGTGTTGATACCCATTTGTAAAGCTTGAAAAATGTTGGCGAGGGCTTGGCCGTAGGTATCGTGGAAATGCACGGCAAGGTTGAGGGTTGGCAATAAATGGGACACCGACTCAATCATTCGAGCAATTCTTAAAGGTGTTCCTGTCCCAATCGTGTCGCCCAACGATACCTGATAGCACCCGAGATCACTCATTGCCTTTGCTATAGACGCTACTTGAGCGGGCTGAGTTGGACCTTCGTACGGGCAATCGGCGACGCATGAGAGGTACCCTCGAACTCTAATATTTTCAGATGCCGCGAGAGCGATAACGGGCTCGAAGCGCTTTAGGCTTTCGTTGATGGAGCAGTGAATATTATTCTGACTGAACGTTTCGGATGCAGAAGTAAATACGGCAACTTCGTCAGCGCCCGCCTGAATGGCATCTTCTAAACCTCTTAAGTTCGGAGTTAGGGCAGAATAGGTAATATACGGCTTTCTGTTAATCGCCTCAAAGACTTCAGCGGAATCCGCCATTTGGGGAATACGTTTTGGAGAAACAAACGCGCCTGTTTCGATGTAACAGAGACCAGTTTGGGAGAGTTTATCAATTAAGGCGACTTTAACGTCGAGAGGCACCATTTTTTCATTCTGCAGCCCGTCTCTCGCGCCAACTTCAACGATGTTGACATGTTTTGGTAGAAGCTTGTGCAAGCGTGTTGAATAGTCATCGTTTCTAATCATTGTTATTCCTTCCAAACCCACTCTGGCGTTGTTTTTGAGAAGAACGATTGCAGTCCATGCTGCCCATCTTCAGAGACTCTTGCGTCTGCGATAAGCTCTGCGGTGTGATTGATGAGAGGATCTTCGATATGAAAATGGCATTTTTTAATTAATGATTTTGTGTTTCGGATGGCAGACGGACTAGAGGAAAGGATTTGTTTGGCCATGTCCGCCGCAACAAATTCAGAATCGCCGTCCTGTGTCAGTTCATGAAAGAGACCTAGTTCAAGTGCTTGTTTTCCAGAGATTGTCTCAGCGGTCAGCAAGTATCGTCTTGCCGAGCGAGTTCCAATAGCTCGAACGACATAGGGGGCTATAGTAGCGGGTATCAGACCAATCTTTACTTCGCTAAAGCAGCAAAGACTGGACTCTTCGCCAATGACGATATCACAGCAGCATAGTAGACCCAACGCTCCTCCAAAGGCGCAACCTTGAACGACGGCGATTGTTGGCATTGGCATGTTATCCAGCGACGATAATAGTAGCGCAAGCCGCTTGGCGTCTTGGACGTTCTCTTCACGACTGTTATTAGCCATTGATTTCATCCATGCTAAATCAGCACCAGCAGAGAAGTGTTTGCCTTCTCCTTGCACGATCAAACACCGGACATTTCGTTGGTTGGAAAGAGAATCTAGCGCGGCTATGAGTTCACTGATCGTTTTGCTGCTGAACGCATTTCGTTTGTCAGGGCGATTCAAAGTAATGGTAGCGACACCAGACGCGGTGATATCAAGACGTATATGGTCACTCATAGCTTTCCCCTACATTCGAAAGATACCAAACTCACTGTCGGGTATAGGTGCATTGAGCGAGGCTTTGAGAGCTTGACTCAACACGCTGCGTGTTGTTTTAGGGTCGATGATTCCATCATCCCAGAGCCGCGCACTCGCGTAGTAGGGGCTACCTTCTCGCTCGTAGCGCTCAACAATACTTAGTTTGTAAGCTTCTGCTTGAGCAGGCTCCCATTCTTCACCCTGACGCTTTTTCACATCATGTTTCACCTGAGTGAGGACATTAGCGGCTTGTATCCCACCCATTACCGATATACGAGCATTGGGCCACATCCACATCATGGTTGGGTCATACGCTCGGCCGCACATCCCATAGTTTCCCGCACCATAGGAACCTCCGATGATCACAGTAAACTTAGGGACGTCTGCACATGAAACGGCCATGACAAGTTTGGCTCCGTGCTTAGCAATGCCGCCTTCTTCGTACTGTTTTCCGACCATGAATCCGGTGATGTTTTGTAAGAAGAGCAGGGGAACCTTACGCTTGGCACATAACTCGATAAAGTGTGCCCCCTTTTGAGCAGACTCAGAGAATAGGATGCCGTTGTTGGCGACGATACCAATTAGCTGACCTTCAATTCGAGCGAAGCCACATACCAGGGTTGAGCCATAGAGTGCTTTAAACTCATCGAAATCAGAACCGTCTACTAATCGGGCTATCACCTCTCGGACATCAAATGAGAGTCTCAAATCGCGGTTGACGATGCCATAGATGTCTGTGATGGAGTATTTTGGAGGAAGGAACGAGGCTGTTGTAGCTTCAACTAAGGACTGGTTTGTGTTGGAGAGAGCTTCACGAGCAAGTTCAATGGCATGACTTTCTGAATCAGCATAATAGTCCGCGACACCTGACTTTTTGCAGTGAACATCAGCACCACCAAGCTCCTCATCTGTCACTTCTTCCCCTGTCGCAGCTTTGACTAGTGGTGGCCCAGCCAAAAAAATCGTGCTTTGCTGCTTCACCATAATTGACACATCAGCCATGGCGGGTACATAGGCTCCACCAGCAGTACACAAACCCAGAACGACGGCGATCTGCGGGATACCCTTTGCAGACATGCGAGCTTGATTGAAAAAGATCCGCCCGAAATGCTCTTTATCAGGAAACACTTCTGCTTGATGTGGCAGGTTAGCGCCACCTGAATCTACCAAGTAGATGCAGGGTAGGTAACATTTCGCTGCGATTTCCTGTGCTCTTAAGTGCTTTTTTACGGTTAAAGGATAGTAAGTCCCGCCTTTAACCGCTGGGTCATTCGCGACAATCATGCACCTTACGCCCGATACATGGCCGATGCCCGCAACAACCCCAGCGCAAGGTACTGACTCATCGTAGACTTCCCAAGCGGCAAATTGGGCGATCTCAAGAAACTCCGAGCCCTTGTCAATGAGTGCTGCAATGCGTTCTCGCACTGGCAATTTGCCTTTCTTGCGTTGACGCTCAATCGCCTTATCTCCACCGCCTTGCTTAATTTGGGAGAGATTATTTTCCAGCTTTGAGACTAGGCTCTCCATCGCTGCTGTATTATCTTTAAAAAGCTCTGAATCAGGCTTAATTTTGGTGATAATTTGTGGCATAGCCTCTCCTTAACGCGACTCGTCAAACAGCTCTCGACCTATCAGCATCCGACGAATTTCTGAGGTTCCTGCGCCAATTTCATAGAGTTTAGCGTCTCTCAATAGTCGACCTGCTGGATATTCGTTGATATAACCGTTACCGCCGAGTAGTTGAATCGCATCGAGCGCCATTTGCGTTGCTAGTTCAGCGGTATACAGAATGACGCCTGCAGAATCTTTGCGGGTTACCTTGCCTCTATCGCAAGCGTTAGCAACCGCATACAGATAAGATCGAGCAGCGTTGCAACGGGTATACATATCAGCAAGCTTGGCTTGAACTAGCTGGAACTCACCAATGGCGCGTCCAAACTGTTTGCGTTCATGAACATAAGGGACGACGAGATCAAGGCAGGCTTGCATAATGCCGACGGGACCAGCAGCTAGAACGACGCGTTCGTAGTCAAGACCGCTCATTAATACCTCGACGCCGTGGTTTACTTCACCTAACACATTCTCAATCGGTACCTTGCAGTCTTGGAATACCAGTTCACTAGTGTTTGAACCCCGCATGCCAAGTTTGTCGAGTTTTTGAGCATGGCTGAATCCATCAAACTGCTTCTCGATGATAAAAGCAGTAATACCGTGTTGCGCAGCGTTCGGATCGGTTTTGGCATAGACAACTAGCACATCGGCATCGGGACCATTAGTGATCCACATTTTGCAGCCGTTAAGTAAAAAGTGGTCTTCGTGGCGCTCGGCTCTTAACTGCATACTCACCACATCTGAACCAGCATTTGCTTCACTCATTGCGAGCGCGCCAACGTGCGACCCATCAATGAGCTTTGGCAGGTATTTTTCACGTTGCTGTGAATTGCCATTTCTGTATATTTGATTGACACAAAGGTTTGAGTGCGCGCCATAAGAGAGAGCGACGGAGGCGGAAGCTCGGCTGATTTCTTCCAAGGCAACGACGTGAGCAAGGTAGCCCATATCTGCGCCGCCATACTGTTCAGCGACGGTAACGCCAAGTAAGCCCATGTCTCCTAGTTGTGACCACAATTCATTTGGAAAAGCATTTTGCTCATCGATTTGAGCGGCGAGAGGCGCGATACATTCGTTCGCAAACCCGCTCACGTGTTCACGAAGTAGGTTGATGGATTCATCTAAGCCAAAGTCCATGGGGCGATACTGAGCGAGCATAATTCCTCCTCATACTGGACATTGACCTAGTCACAAACCCATGTTGCGCAAAGGTGCGCTGAGCGTTCTACTCTTTTGCTAATGCGGCTTCGCAGCGTTTTCGCGCAACGGTCAAGTCTTCCAGTAGTGTATTAATGTCATCGAGCTGTCTTTTGAGAACGGCTTCTTTCTCGTCAATGATCTTCAACATTTTGGTGAGTTGGTCACCTTCTTGATGAGTATCATAAAGCTCGAACAATTCCCTGATCTCTGCGAGCGAGAAACCTAGGCGTTTTCCTCGCAGTATGAGTTTAAGGCGTATTTTGTCGCGTCGATTGTAGAGACGCATACTGCCGCTTCGGTCCGGTTGGATCAGACCTTCATCTTCATAAAAACGAATGCTTCTTGTCGTGATATCAAATTCTTTTGCGAGTTCGCTGATCTTATAGGTTTCCACGGTACTGCTCTCCGATTTACTGGGCTCAGGTCAGTCTTCACTCTACCACTGCTGTATTGAGTAAAGATAAATTGACAAGTTAGCAACTTGTTTCTTTACGTTTACGTAAATGTTAGTGCTATGCTTACGTAAACGTCAAGCTAATCATTAACAATGAAGTGAGTGAGGAAGCAAGGTGATGGATAAGCATGTTGAAGACAACGAAGTCTGGGTAGTTGCAGCGAAGCGAACGCCGATGGGAAAATTTCAGGGCGAGCTTGCTTCATTTAGTGCGACGGATTTAGGAGGCATCGCAATGAGCGCGGCGTTGAAAGAATCTGGGCTAGACGTAGACGTCGTTGATGAGGTCGTAATGGGCTGCGTGCTGACTGCAGGCGTTGGTCAAGCTCCGGCCAGACAAGCTGCGCTGAACGCCAATCTCAATCTCAACACGCCTTGCACAACCGTCAACAAAGTGTGTGGGTCGGGGATGAAAGCTGTGATGATGGTGACCACTCAGATTCGGATAGGGGAAGCTGCGTGTGCGGTAGCGGGTGGGATGGAGAGTATGACCAATGCGCCATACTTATTACCGCAAGGACGAAATGGCATGCGCATTGGGCACAAAACGACTTACGATCATATGTTTCTAGACGGGCTGCAAGATGCCTATGAAGGCGAGCTAATGGGCGTTTACGGTCAGAGAACTGCCGATGCTCTCGGCTATAGCCGTGAACAAATGGATGAATGGGCGGCACGCTCAGCAATGAGAGCGAAAAGTGCCATTGAAAATGCCTCGTTTTCACAAGAAATTGCGAAGATCCAATTAGATAACAACACTTTTATATCAAATGATGAGCTACCCAGTTCAATTCGAGTCAGCAAAATCCCGTCGCTAAAACCTGCTTTTGATAGCAGCGGTACTATCACAGCCGCAAACTCCAGTGCTATTTCCGACGGGGCTGCGGCATTGGTGCTGATAAGCAAAGTAAAAGCCCTCGACTTGGGACTCGCGCCGCTCGCTGTCGTTAAGGCACAGGTAACGGCTGCAAGAAGACCTTCAGAGTTTACACTGGCACCCCTTGATGCCATTCAAAAGCTACTCAAACAGCTCCAGTGGAATCGAAACGATGTTGATCTTTGGGAGATCAACGAAGCCTTTGCTGTTGTCACTCAAATAGCAATTGACCAGCTAGAACTCGACTCAGAAAGGGTCAATGTTAAAGGTGGTGCTTGTGCGTTAGGGCACCCAATAGGTGCGAGTGGCGCACGAATTCTAGTGACGCTCATACATGCGCTGAGAGAAAGAGCGCTCAAATCAGATAAACCGCTCAAAGGAATTGCCACTTTGTGTATTGGTGGCGGTGAGGCAACCGCGGTCGCCATCGAAGTACCGAATATTTAACGGACATTATGAGGACTTACTCATGACCAACAACGTTAGAAATTTTATTGATGGGCAAGCCATCGTCTCTAATGCGACAGAATGGCTTGACGTCACTGACCCGAGTACAAACGATGTTATTGGAATGGTGCCTCTGACGCCAATTGATGAGATGGAAGCCGCCATTCAGCAAGCCGTTTTGGCTCAAAGAGTGTGGCGTGAGGTGGCAGTGTCAGAGCGTGCTCGTTTAATGCTTCGTTATCAGCACTTACTTAAAGAGCACCACGACGATATCGCAGCAGTGCTCTCCAAAGAAACAGGCAAGACCCTGGCAGATGCCAAAGGCGATGTGTGGCGCGGTATCGAGGTGGTAGAGCAAGCAGCAAACATAGCCTCAAATATGATGGGTGAAACCGTTGAGAATGTGGCGACCGATATCGATAGCTATTCGCTCATTCAGCCACTTGGTGTGTGCTGTGGTATTACTCCATTTAATTTTCCAGCCATGATACCGCTTTGGATGTTCCCGATTGCCATAGCAGCAGGCAATGCCTTTGTTCTTAAGCCTTCAGAGCAAGTTCCTTATACCGCAGTGAAACTCGCTGAGCTATTCCATCAAGCGGGTGCGCCAAAAGGTATTTTGCAGGTTATTCATGGGTCGAAGCCGCAGGTTGACTACTTGCTAACTCATCCAAACATTTGCGCGGTTTCATTTGTTGGTTCAGTGCCCACCGCTCAATACATATATCAAACGGGAACGGCAAATCACAAGCGAGTACAAGCCTTTGGGGGCGCGAAAAACCATATGGTGATCATGCCTGATGCAAATAAAGAGCAGGTGATTAACCAATTGGTGGGTTCGTCGGTGGGCGCAGCGGGGCAGCGTTGCATGGCTATTTCTGTTGCGGTGTTTGTCGGTAGCGCAAATGAGTGGATTGATGAACTTAGTGATGCAATGAAGGCGATCCACCCTGGCGCATGGAATGATGCCTCAGCCGCTTATGGGCCACTAATCAGTAAACAAGCGAAACAACGTGTGTTGGATCTGATTGAAAAAGGGAAGTCAGAGGGAGCGCAATGCCTGCTAGATGGTTCCAGCAGTACTGTCAAAGATTTTCCGAACGGAAACTGGGTCTCTCCAACCTTGTTCAAAGGGGTGACACCAGAAATGGCGATTTATAAAGAAGAGATATTCGGACCAGTATTGGTGTGTGTAGAGGTGGACAGCTTGGAGGAGGCAATTGCTTTGGTAAACGCCAATCCATACGGCAATGGCACGTCCATCTTTACAGCGAGTGGTGGAGCTGCACGCAAATATCAACATCAGGTGCTCGTGGGTCAGGTAGGGATCAATGTTCCGATCCCGGTTCCTCTACCATTTTTTTCATTTACAGGCTGGCGCGGCAGTTTTTACGGCGACCTTCATGCCTACGGTAAACAAGCCGTTCGTTTTTATACTGAGACCAAAACCGTCACAGCAAAATGGTTTGAAGAAGATGTGTCAGATGGGCCTAATTTAACGATTCAGCTTCGTTGAAAAACGGGTGAGCTTCTCAAATGGGGGTAAATGATGGATTTTGAACTTAACGAAGACCAGCGAGCCTTTGCGGACACGGCGAGTCAGTTCGCAACAGAGAGCCTACTTCCAAATGCTGCAAAGTGGGATGAAGAATGCCACTTCCCCAAAGACGTTCTTAGACAAGCGGGTGATATCGGTTTTCTTAGTCTCTATACGCCGGAAGAGCAAGGTGGGCTGGGGTTAAGTCGGTTAGATGCTTCCATCGTTTTTGAGCAGTTAAGTATGGGCTGCACATCGACGACAGCTTTCATGACGATTCACAACATGGTGACGTGGATGGTCGCCAGCTTTGCAGACGATGCCGCTCGGCAGCGATTTGTACCTAAGCTTATCTCTGGAGAATGGCTCGGCTCATACTGTTTAACCGAGCCTAATGCTGGCTCAGATGCAGCGTCACTCACTACAAATGCGAGTCTTGAGGGCGACTATTACGTGCTCAATGGTGCTAAAACTTTTATCTCTGGTGCGGGAGATACTGAAGTGTTGGTCGTGATGGCGAGAACCGGAGAGGTCGGCGCAAAAGGGATTTCTGCATTCGTACTGGATGCAGATTCCGAAGGAATCAGCTTCGGCCGTAAAGAACCAAAGATGGGCTGGAATAGCCAACCCACTAGAGCCATTACTTTTGAGAACGTTAAAGTCCCAGTTAATCAGTTGTTAGGTCGTGAAGGTGAGGGCTTTACTTTTGCCATGAAAGGGTTGGATGGTGGGCGCATAAACATCGCTACTTGTTCTGTTGGGACTGCCCAACACGCGCTAAACCAGGCGACTCAATATCTTCAAGAAAGAAAGCAATTCGGTCAACCTTTAGCGAGCTTTCAAGCATTGCAATTTAAGTTGGCCGATCTAGCTACTGAGTTGGTCGCCGCGAGGCAAATGGTACGCTTGGCAGCGTTCAAGCTCGACGCTGGGCATGCAGATGCCACGACATATTGCGCGATGGCGAAACGCTACGCGACCGACGTTGGTTTTAAGGTATGTGACGGTGTACTTCAGCTTTTTGGTGGATATGGCTACATCAAGGAATATTCGTTAGAGCGTCACTTCCGCGATGTTCGTGTTCATCAGATCCTTGAGGGGACCAACGAAATCATGCGCCTCATCATTGCAAGGCGATTGCTAAATAACAGTTACCCGATCGAATAGTGCTACCTTCAAAATGAGCGGATAAGGAGAACGCCTCATGTCTGAGTCATCATTGATTCCTCATCAAATTCAGGATCACGTTGCAATGATCACGATCAGCAACCCGCCAGCGAACACCTGGACGGCGGCAAGTCTCAACAACCTAAAAAGCTTAGTCGATGAGCTGAACGCTAACAGAGAGGTCTATGCTTTAGTTATCACCGGGCAAGGAGAGAAGTTTTTTTCTGCTGGTGCAGATTTAAATGTGTTTGCAGGCGGCGATAAAGAGAGTGCTTGTTTGATGTCACGCGCTTTTGGTGAAGCGTTCGAAGCCTTATCACAGTTTCGTGGAGTGTCGATCGCCGCCATCAATGGCTACGCTATGGGAGGAGGCCTAGAAGTCGCGCTAGCTTGTGACATTCGTATTGCTGAGACACACGCTGTGCTCGCCTTGCCTGAAGCGAAAGTGGGATTATTGCCTTGTGCCGGTGGTACTCAAAATCTCACGGCGTTAGTCGGGGAGGGCTGGGCAAAACGAATAATCTTGTGTGGTGAGCAAGTTTCAGCCCAGCAAGCATTGCAAATTAAGCTGGTCGAGGAGGTTGTAGGTAAGGGGCAAGCCTTAGGAGCTGCGAGTAAGCTTGCTCAACAAGTCGCCAATCAGTCGCCTTCATCAGTAGCAGCATGTAAAACGCTTATTCAAAACAACCGAGGTCATTTTGTATCGCACGGTTTAGTCAAAGAGCGGGAGTTATTTATTCAATTGTTCGATACCGAGGATCAAGCAGAGGGCGTGAATGCATTTCTAGAGAAACGTCCACCTCAATGGAAGAATCGTTAGGAGGTTTTATGGCACCAGTCCAGTTCCAGGAAGTTAGCTGTGACAATGGCAATGTGATTGGTATTGCTACACTCAATAATCCGAAAGCACTCAACGCACTGACCTTCGACATGTTAGTGCTGTTGAAGCAGCAGTTAGAGGTGTGGCATGAGGATGACAACGTACTTTGCGTTCTATTGGATGGCTCAGGCGATAAGGCCTTTTGTGCTGGTGGCGATGTACGTGCTCTGCATGACAAGATGAAACAGGGGCCTTTAGACGATGCAAAAGCCTATGGTGAGCAGTTTTTTGCGACCGAATACGAGTGCGATTACCTAATCCACACTTATTGCAAACCCATCATTGCATGGGGAGAAGGTATTGTCATGGGGGGTGGAATGGGGCTGTTTATGGGCGCGAGCCATAAGGTGGTAACGCCAGACTCTCGACTCGCGATGCCAGAGATTAATATTGGTCTCTTTCCCGATGTGGGTGCCACCTATTTTTTAAATCAACTAGAAGACAGTATTGGTCTGTTTCTCGGACTAACTGGCGTTATGATGAATGCCACCGATGCGTTAGATATCCATCTCGCTGACCATCTAAACGCGCCTTCTGATAAACAGAGATTGATAGGCCAACTTCAAAGCGCTGAGTGGGATAGCGTTGAAGACAGCTATGACTACATCACTGAAATCCTTAGCGAGTTATCCGACAAGGCCAATATCGCTAAGCCTGAAGCGCACCTTAAACCACTACTTCCTGATATATCGTTAGCATGTGACTCAGATAACCTCACCGATGTGTACGCCAATATCATGGCGTTACCTTGTCACGAAAAGTGGATGGAGGCTGCTAAGCAAAACCTTATGGACGGTAGCGCTATTACAGCACACATCTGTTTTAGACAAATCAAGAATTACAGTCACTTATCTTTAGCCGACTGCTTCCGACTTGAGCTAATCCTCGGACTTAGAAGTGTTCTTCTCGGTGAGTTTCAGGAAGGCGTGCGCGCTCGTTTAGTTGATAAGGATGGTATGCCGAACTGGAAGTATCAACATGTCAGCTTGGTGGATAGAAGCGTCATTGATGAGCTATTCACCTCATTATGGCGCGATGAAGAGCATCCTCTCGCCAAACTTGGACACTATTGAGTCAACTACGGTGGAATAATTAAGGAGATAATTATGAACGAGCAAGCTAACACCACGATTGCTTTTGTCGGGCTTGGAAACATGGGAAGTCCTATGGCGAGTAACCTGCTTAAAGCTGGGTTTGCCGTTCGTGCTTATGACCGTGTGCCAGCGCTTATTGACGCGTTGAAGAAAGAAGGTGCGGTGGGATGCTCAAGCCTAAGAGATACCGTAGAGAGTGCCAATATCGTCGTAACCATGTTACCTGCGGGTGAGCATGTTAAGGCAGTGATCCTTGGTACCGAATCTGATGAAGGGGTGCTTGAGCTCATCTCCGACGATACGTTCTTGATTGATTGCTCGACGATTGACCCGGATACGGCGAAAGCAGTCGCTAGCGTTGCCTCTGAAAAAGGCATCGAGTTTGTCGATGCGCCTGTTTCTGGCGGTGTTGCAGGTGCCACGGCTGGCACGCTGACCTTTATTGTTGGTGGAACGGACTCTGCTTTTAGTAAGGCGAAAGCCATTTTGTCTCATATTGGGAAAAACGTGTTTCACGCTGGGAAAGCGGGCGACGGTCAAATGGCAAAGATATGCAACAACTTATTATTGGGTTCTGTCATGGCAGCGACATGTGAAGCCCTTAATCTTGGTGTGGATAACGATCTCAATCCTGAGGTGTTATCAAATATTATGCTACAGAGTTCTGGAAGAAACTGGGTTTTAGAACTATATAACCCTTGTCCGGGAGTTTTGGAGCACGCGCCAGCGAGCCACCAATATACTCCCGGTTTTATGTGTAAGTTGATGTCAAAGGATTTGGGGCTTGGGTTAGATGCGGCGAAATTGAGCCAATCTTCAGTGCCCATGGGAGCGTTAGCTCACAGTCTCTACGCACTCCATAACCGAAACGGAAATGCGGAGTTAGATTTCTCAAGTCTTTTTGAGTTTTTTAGCAATAAGCAGTAGAAGGGAGAAGTAAATGGAACTTGAACAGAGCGTTATCGCTATTACTGGTGCAGGACAAGGATTAGGTCAAACTATGGCGACAAGCCTAGCTTCGCAGGGAGCGAGCTTGGCACTGCTCGATGTCAATCAAGACGCCTTAACAGAGACAAAAGAACTCTGCGAGGCATTTGGGGTAAAAGCGCAAACTTATCAAGTCGATGTCACCAATGAGGAACAAGTGGAGCAGGTATTTAGTGACATTGTCACTGAATTTGGTGCTCTTAACGGTCTCGTCAACAATGCCGGAATTCTCCGTGATGGCATGCTCGTTAAAGCAAGAGGGGGCGAAATCACTAAGATGTCTCTGGGTGACTTCAATGCGGTCATTAATGTCAACCTTACGGGCACTTTTCTGTGCGGTCGTGAGGCTGCAGTGAAGATGATTGAGTCAGATTCTCGCGGTGTCATCATCAACATCTCTAGCGTCTCACGAGCGGGTAATATGGGGCAAACCAACTACGCAGCTTCTAAGGCAGCGGTTGCGACCATGTCATCAGTATGGGGTAAAGAGCTGGCTCGTTACGGTATCCGTTCGGTAGCGATTGCACCGGGTGTTGTAGAAACGTCGATGACTGCTTCCATGAAGCCAGAAGCGCGTGAGCGCTTAGAGAATATGGTGCCAGTGCGTCGAATGGCTGACCCGTCAGAAATCGCCCATACCGTTCGTTATATTCTTGAAAACGAGTATGTTAATGGTCGCGTGATTGAGGTAGACGGTGGGCTTGTTATCTAGTTATTTACTTTCAGCGTTATGAGTCTTGTGACCTCTACCTGAAAAGGTAGGGGTCTTTGTTTTTATGATTATAGGTGTGCTGGACTTATATCATCGTCTAAAATTGCTTGCTCAATCACATTAAGTAATACAATAGCATTGTAGTATGTTTGTTATCCATCTGGAGACCCTACAACGATAACAAGGACATCTACAATGAAAAAAATCTTACTTGGATTAGCGGTTGCGAGCCTAATGGCGGGCGCTGCACAAGCATCTACTCAAGTGATTACCTCTTCTTCAAATGAGCTGTTACAAGATCCCCAGTTTACTGAGTTTAGAAGCAACAAAGGTAAGAGTGATTTTTGGCGTAAAGAAGCGGATAACAAGAACGGAAAAGGCGATGTTGGTAGCTCAAAAGACACGGCTTTTGATGATGAAGGCTCAGTGCGCATTCGCTTTAGAAATGCGACGGATGATTTCTCAGCTACTCCGGGTGTGAGTCAAGAAGTCGCGGGTCTGAAACCGAACACTGACTATACGCTTTCGTTCTACTACAACGACAAGAAGGGTGATAACTCACCGAGCCAACTACTTGCTGGTGTACTCGGTGCAAACGGAAAGACACTCAAAGAGAAATCAATTCATGTTACTGATCTTTCTGACAGCCCTAAAGGTGCGGTGAAGAAGTCATTCCGCCAAGCGTCACTTTCGTTTAACTCTGGTGATAATACCAGCGCCGTTATCTACACCAGAATGCGTATCACCGATACGTCTGGCATCAATATGGATGGTGATATCGGTAAGCAGACTGAAGTACGTTTGGATGAGTTTGCTTTGAAAGCTCAATAATGCGCTATTAGTTATATTCCGAAAAGCCTCAGCAACCGTTGAGGCTTTTCTTTTGGATACTACACTCAATGTCTTCAAATAATTCAAGGGCAGCATAATACGCGTCTGCGACAATTGTGCTTTGCCTCAGGTTCTTCCTCTGAACCATATTGGACAATAGATGAAGTATTTGGATTAATCTTATCCTTTTGTCGTAGTCAAACGACCAATCAGGCTCCGTGACTAAGGGCTGTCCCCTGAGTGCTATTTTAAACGGCAGTCTACAGTCGACAAATATTTCGCTATTCACTGTCACTAAACAGGCTAAGATCAATATCTTCTCACTGTTAGGCCTAGCAACATCTGCACCACCAAAATTATGTTTAAGCTTGTTTAGATAGCGTTGAGCTGTTTTTTTGCACAGAGGTTGTGGACACTGAGTTTCAGTCTGGGCATCCTCATAATCCATGCACACAGCAATATCGTTTGTTCTTCGCATAACCACTCCTATATTAGCTAATTCGTGGCTATCTCACTGATCGTTTAATAATGGCAGTAAAACGATTGTCGGACGTATTGGCAGAGACTAGGATCCATCCTTGAGCGTTCATATAGTTCAGAGCGTCCATAGGAGAGTTAAAAGCCAGTGTTTTACCGCTTTCATCTCTCAATAAATCTTTGTTCCTAATCCCTATCTCCAATTCTTGCCCAAAGTCGACTTCAACTTTCCATTGGGTAAGGCTGAGCAATTTCCCTGAGGCGATGACCATCGCATATTGTTCTGTTTGATTGGTTCTAGATGTAGCCTCTGGTGATTTAGCAGCCAATGCTGTAGAGCACAGGGCAAGTGTTAGTAAAGGGGTTAGAAAAACTCTATGGATGGCTTTCATGGCTACCTCCGGTAATCTTTAGCTCAAAGTAAGCACGTTGTGTGTGATTGAGGCTTAGATTACTAGAGGGCATTTCCATTATTCGGAAATGATTGGGGCGCATTATACGAATTATGGATGCGCATTTGGGGTGTTAGCCTTCGCTGTCACCATCGCGTTTTTTCAAAGACGCGTAGAAGTTAGAGAGAAACTCGATGTCCTCTTTCGGGGCCGCTAACATGAGATCGAGGAACTTTAGCGTACTGGCAGAAAGCGGCAACTGACCACCATGTAATCGTTCTAACTGAGTCATCGGAAACAATTGCAGTAAGCTTACGTCGAGCGCTTTTGCAATTCGGAAAAAGTCCAAAATGGTGAAGTGGCTCTTCGCTTCTCGATCCATTTTCTCATAAAGAGAAGAACGACCAATGTCCGCCTTTTTAGCCAGTCCGTTTTTAGAGAGTCCTTCTTGAACCATGAGAGCTTCGATCCGCTCTATGACCATTTTTCGAAATACCGTCTCTTCAACGCCAAAAAACTCGAATCCTTCAGTTTCTATTTCTGCCATAGCGTTTGTCCGTTTTTCTGGAATCAGTCCCTTAATGGTATCTGAATTTCGGAAATTTGAAATGATAATTTAGTAGCCAGACACAGAGACTAGAGCGGTCTCAACTGATTAACCAAATAGATGAGGGTAAACACCATGCTAACGACTAAACGCGCAATCCTTGCTACTGCACTTGCACTATCTGGCGCAGCTCAGGCGATTTCTCTTGAGCCAGCTCCAGGCCTGGATGTAAATCAGCCTTACTATGCTCCGCAAGCATTTGTGCAGCAAGAAAGCCTACCTATTGTGGATATTCGCGGCGTAAAGCCGGCAGACTACGCTGAGCTATTTGAAAAGCAGGTAGGCGAAGAAGTGCGACGTGGTATTGAGGAAGCGCAATACGTCTATAAGCTAGCAGGGATAAATGTGGTCGAGTTCGAGAAAAGCTCGATGAAGGTGCTGGAAAACTCACGAAAGTTAAACCCGGAATATTTTGAAATCGTTGAGGCACTGGCAACAGTAGGTGGCATTTCTTTGGAAACCATGTTCACTCTATCGCAGCTAGATGCAGCATTGGCGTCGGCAGCCCAGTCTGCACTAACTGGATGTACAACAGTAAGTTTTGCTGGTACGGGTGTTGTTGGTCAGGTAAACGATACGCCATCGCTTTCTGGAGGCAACTACTGGGTATTGCAAGCTGATGACTATGTACAAGTGATGGCGTCTGGCTTCTATGGCTCAGGTCAGACGCTGGGTAAAGATATTGGTGTTGTGATTAACTTCCAAGGCACGGATTCCAAAGGTGTTGGGCTAGAAGCAGACAGCGCAATTGAGCTAGGTGCACTTCAAAACTATCTCGTGCGCAATGCTAAGAGTGTTGATGATGCGGAAAAGATCCTCGACCAATACCGCACAGTAGTGGCTTCTCACTTTAACTTTGCTGATAGCACTGGTAACACCGTTGGCGTAGAGATGCTTGATGGTGAGAACTACATAATTAAACGTCCTGCGGGTGTTGGTCATGCTAACCACTCTGAGCGCCCAGGCGTCATGCAAGCTTTCGCAGAATCTGTTGGTTTAGGTGAGAAAAGTAAGCAACGCACGGTTGCTACCGCCTATACAGAGTGGCGAGCAGAATTCGCACAGCAGTTCATCGACAATACGCCGGAGGGCAATGTTGATGCCGCTAAATATGTCCTGAATACTAAACCCATCGCCCAACACGCAGCCTATGGTTCTGATTTTATTACGACATTAACAGCGGTGATGGATACAAAATCAGGATGTATGGAAGTAGCGCCAGGCGTGGGAGAGTGGAATGACTTTCAGAAAGTGTGTCTTGAAAAATAATGGGCATCTTAACGGTTAAGTTAATGAGACTTCGCTACTTGCTGGGGATTTTATTTATTGCTCTCGTAGGATGTGATCATACCCCATTAAAGTATCAGGACAATTATGAACTTTGTCAGTCTCTGGCATATGGCTATAGTGAAGAAGTGGTGCAAGAGTTAGAAAGTCGAGGGCGATCAGCCTCAGATAAAGAATGCGGAGATGCCAAACGTCGAAAGCAAGGTGAGATAGAGCTAAGGCATTTAATCTGGAGTGCTGAGCATACTATTCGGCATGAGAGCTAAGATTAGCCCTCACTAGTTGATAGAAGAAAAGATAATAGGACAAGGACGTTTGCCTTATGTTGACCGCTACATTCCTCTATAGTTCGGTCCTCCGCCACCTTCGGGTGCTGTCCAGTCGATATTCGCTGAAGGGTCTTTAATATCACAGGTTTTACAATGCAAACAGTTAGTTGCGTTTATTTGTAGCTTACGGTTGCCCTCAACATCAACGATTTCATAGACACCAGCAGGGCAGTAGCGTTGACTCGGTTCATTGTAGAGGGGGATATGTGTATCCAGCACCAAAGTAGAATCAGTAAGGTGTAAATGACAGGGTTGGTTTTCTTCATGCTGTGTGCCAGATAAAAACAATGAAGAGGGTCTATCAAAACTCAAAACGCCATCTGGTTTCTGATAATTTATGGGCGTTGTACTGTCTTTCGTTTTGAGTGCCATATGATCCTCAATGTTATCAGTCACTTTCAATGGAATAGGGCTCTTAAAGAGTCTAGACCACCAGTTTTGTTCTATTACATTAAGTAGGCCGCCCAACGGTTCTCCAAACTTGTGCAGGTTAGCGCCAAAGTTTCGAGTCGATGCCAGTTCTTTATATAACCACGAGCTTTCAAACCGACTTTGATAATCGGCTTCCTGATGAACCTGTCCGGCAGACAATTGTTCAAAGACCGCTTCAGCCGCAATCATTCCTGATTTCATCGCTGTATGGGTACCCTTGATTTTCCCCATATTTAATGTGCCAGCATCACAGCCAATCAGTAATCCTCCCGGGAACTGTTGTTTAGGCAATGAACGTATTCCACCTTTGGTAATAGCGCGAGCCCCAAAACACAAGCGTTCTCCACCTTGCAAATATTTGGCTATGGCACGGTGGTGTTTGAAGCGTTGAAACTCCTCAAAGGGATTCAGGTGAGGATTGGCGTAGTTAAGGTCAACGATCAAACCTACCGCAACTTGGTTTGATTCAAGATGGTATAGAAAGCTGCCACCTGTGGTAGCGCTTTCGGATAATGGCCACCCAACTCCGTGTAGCACTTTGCCTTTAGAGTAGTGGGGATGATCGTCAGGGAGTTGCCAAAGTTCTTTAAAGCCGAGAGCATAGTGTTGTGGCTGTTTGTTCTTGTCTAATGAGAACTTGTTGATGAGCGACTTACCTAGATGTCCGCGCGATCCTTCAGCAAACACAGTATACTTGGCTAATAAATTGATACCGAGTTCGAATGTTGGTTTTTTCTCTCCTTGTTTATCGACTCCCATATCCGTGGTTTGCACCCCGATAACGCGTTGCTCAGAGTCATACAACACTTTACTCGCGGCAAAGCCAGGAAAGATCTCAACGCCCAACTGCTCTGCCTGCTGTGCAAGCCAGCTGCAGAGTTTGCCTAGGCTTATCGCGTGATTATCTGATGAGTTTTTTAAAGTACAGGGCACCATTGCGCTAGGAACTTTAAGATGATTTAAATGTGTTGTTAGATAAATAAACTCGTCGTCACTAACAGGATTGGCTATGGGAGCATTCATCTCACGCCAGTCTGGTAGCAGTTCATCTAAAGCTCTGGTTTCGAATAGGGCACCAGAAAGAATATGTGCGCCAACCTCCGACCCTTTCTCAATCACGCACACGGAAAGG
The DNA here is from genome assembly GCF_059725495.1 of Vibrio sp. KUL80. NCBI lineage: Bacteria > Pseudomonadati > Pseudomonadota > Gammaproteobacteria > Vibrionales > Vibrionaceae > Vibrio > Vibrio sp. KUL80. Next base: position 81,960 of record NZ_AP045842.1, on the reverse strand, counting down.
GTTTGGTTTTGATCATGAGAAAGCTGAGCTAGCCGAATGGCTGCCGAGAGGCCAGCCGGTCCTGCACCGACAATCACGACATCAAACTCCATTGATTCTCTTTCCATTATGTACACCTTTGTTGCCAAACATCGGATTCAAAACTTCCTACGTATAAATATAATGCAGTTGACGTAAACGTAAACTTTACTAAGCTCAGTTTATGGTCAATCCGAGCCGTTGAACGTCGAATTAGGGAGTGAACATGAAGGTATTAGTGGCGATAAAGCGTGTAATAGACCCTTATGCGAAGATCCGTGTAAAAAGCGATGGAACCGGGGTTGAGACAAGTAATATGAAGATGTCGATGAACCCGTTTTGTGAAATTGCGGTGGAGGAGGCGATTCGATTAAAGGAAGCTGGTGTTGCCAAGGAGGTTATAGTGGTCTCCATTGGTGATACTAGCGTGCAGGAGACGTTGCGCGGCGCGCTGGCACTCGGAGCAGACCGAGCAATCCATATTGAAGCGATACAAGAGCTAGAGCCGTTGTCGGTTGCCAAAGTACTAAAACAAATCATGGAACGAGAAAAGCCTAAATTAGTTTTACTCGGTAAACAGTCCATCGATACCGATAACAATCAAGTCGCTCAGATGTTGTCTGCGATCACTGACCGTCCTCAGGGTACTTTCACATCAAAGCTGGTCGCTTCAGGTACACACGTAACTGTAACCAGGGAAGTGGATGGTGGGTTAGAGACCAATCGCCTAGAAATGCCAGCGATCATCAGTACTGACCTTAGGTTAAATGAGCCTCGTTACGCGTCACTTCCTAATATTATGAAAGCTAAGAAAAAGCCGATGGACCTTATCAAGTTAGAAGACCTCGATGTCGATGTGATTAGCCATCAAACAATACTGAAAGTTACACCGCCAGTTGCTAGAAGCGCAGGGGTGATGGTTGCCACGGTCGATGAGCTGGTGGATAAGCTTAAAAACGACGCCAATGTGCTTTAGGGAGAGTATTATGGATACGCGAGTTTTGGTCATTGCCGAGCATGACAATAACAACATTGCTCCAGATACGCTGAAGGCATTAAATGCCGCATCACAGTTAGGTGGAGCCGTCTCAGTATTGGTCATTGGGCATCAATGTTCGAGTGTTACCGATACACTGAGTGGAGCTGTCGGTGTAACCCAGGTGTATCAAATAGACGATGAAAGATACCAAAATCCACTAGCAGAAACGTTAACACCAGCAGTCTTTGGTTTAGCGAAAGACCATAGCCATGTGTTGGCGGCTGCAACGACCTTCGGTAAAAACTTGCTGCCAAGAGTTGCAGCGTTGTTAGACGTTGGGCAGGTATCGGATGTGATCAGCATTGAGTCTGCAAATACATTCATTCGTCCTATCTATGCAGGTAATGCGCTTGCTAAGGTGCAGTCCAACGATAGTAAAATCGTGTTGACCGTTCGCGGGTCTGCGTTTCAAGCATGTGCGCTGGGTCAAGATTCGGCTCCTGTCGTTAATCTCGATGCGACAGAGACAGCAAATACTATTAGTGAGTTTATTGGTATTGAACAAACGGTGAACGAAAGACCCGATTTGTCGAGTGCAAACGTTGTAATTTCAGGTGGACGAGGCCTAGCGAGTAAAGAGAATTTCGCCTTAGTAGAGAGGCTTGCAGATAAACTTGGCGGTGCTATAGGCGCATCGAGAGCCGCGGTGGACGCCGGGTATGTGTCTAATGATCTACAAGTCGGTCAAACCGGGAAGATAGTAGCCCCAGACCTTTATATCGCCGTTGGAATCTCCGGCGCGATACAGCATATGGCAGGGATGAAAGACTCAAAAGTCATCGTGGCGATAAATAGTGACCCAGATGCGCCAATCTTTGAGGTGGCAGATTATGGTTTGGTCGGAGATTTGTTCGAAATTATGCCTGAACTGATAGATAAAGTTCCTTAAAGCAGTGCGTAGCTGAAGCTCAATGACCGAATACAGGCTAAGGCTACGACCTTAGCCTTCGTCTTTATCGCTTTCCTTCAGAGTCCTCGCCGCGTAGCGCACTGCAAACAAACACATCAACATCATGATAAATGGAATTGAAGCCAAAGACATTTCGACCCATGAGTACTCAGTAAAGAACTTCGATAACAAAAGGTGCGACAGGATATTGAGAAGAGCAATCGCAATTGCGACTACAAGTAGCTTTGATTCTCTATTCAAAACGAACGGCTTCCTACCTATATTAATATTATTGAGTCAGAACTGACGTCCCGACTACTGCAACGGTCGTGACTATATCATAGGGATTACTTTGGTTTCGTGATGATCTAATAACTTTAAGTTATTGATACTTGCTGTAGGCGTCGATGAATTGCAACATATTCAAACCACAAATGGGAACTCAAAGGATACGAAATGTCTGGGATTACTGATTTAGACCAACTACTAGCCTCCATGGAGCCGAGCTTGGTCGATGAAGAGTTTGTCTTTTGCACCTGCAACGGATCGCTAAGTGAATACACTGAACTCGACATTATAGGGTCTTTTAAAGAGCGAGAAGGACTCACCCTGATACTGCCTTTATCGCAGGCTAGGCAAGCAGACCTTGAGTATGAAGGTGTCTTTAGAATGATCACCTTAAATGTCCACTCTAGCCTCGAAGCCGTCGGTTTAACTGCTGCGGTGTCTAACAAGCTTTCCCAACGAGGTATCAGTGCAAATGTCGTCGCTGCCTATTATCACGACCATATCTTTGTGCAATCTACTAAGGCTGATGAAGCACTTTCAGCACTGCTGGAGTTTGCGAACTAACGGCTTAAAAGGGAAGAAATACTATGAAGTATGATGAGTTTAATGACTTTTGCAGTTCATTTACGGCGACATCGCATGTAGTCCAATGGGGAGATGCGCATGTTTGGAAGGTTGGAGGAAAGGTCTTTGCTATCGGAGGGTGGAGCAAAGAAGGCAGTGAAGCGTATATATTCAAAACCTCGGATCTAAATTTCGATTTTCTCAGTGACCATGAGGGCTATCGCCCCGCACCGTATTTCGCTAATCGTGGAATGAAATGGATTCAACAAACCGAGACGCAAGGACATCTCGATGAGGAGTTACGATACTACATCGGTGAATCATATCGTATTGTTGCATTGGGATTGAGCAAACGAAAAAGAGCAGAACTCGGAATCGATGTCTAGTAGTATTCTACCGTCAAAATATACTGTGCAAATAGAGTGATTCACTCAAATCTATTCTTTAATTCTCCTTTCATATCCGGTGTTCCATTGTTGAAATAGTGAAAATTATACTCAAAAAACGTAATTTTGATCACTGTATGTAGTTAAACAAAATGTGACATCTGCAAAGGCGAAAAAATATCGTTTATAAATCAGGTAAATATAATGATAGTTATATTTCCTGAGTTTCTATTCACAGAAATACAATTTAAATACACATTTAGTGATTCTGCTTCAATCGAATTGTGCGTTTATTGTACAGTTTATGATGCTACTCACGTTAGAAAAAATAGACAATTACAGATGTAAATTTAGTGCCTACCTTATTTTTGGTTGTTTATGTTGTTTGAAATTAAATCTATAAATAAGGAATAGAAATGAAACCTAAGTTAAGCTTGGCTGCAGGATTAATTCTTGCGGGACTAGCCTTTCCCTCTATTAGCACCGCGTCAGAGGTACCGAGAACCACATTTGTGCATCTATTTGAATGGCGCTGGAATGATATTGCGACAGAATGTGAGACATTCTTAGGCCCTAAAGGTTTTTCAGCTGTGCAAGTATCTCCACCTCAAAAAAGTGTTGATAATCAGGCTTGGTGGTCTCGTTATCAGCCAGTAAGCTACTCGTTTGAGGGCAGAAGTGGTAGCCGTCAAGACTTTCAAAGTATGGTAGACCGCTGTAAATCGGTTGGGGTTGATATATACGTTGATGCCGTAATTAACCATATGGCAGCATGGGACCGCAATTTCCCAGAGGTCCCGTTTGGTGGTAACGATTTTCACAACTGTACCGACGATATAAATTATGGTGATCGCTGGTCCATACAGAATTGTGACCTCGTGGGTTTAAATGACTTAAAAACGGAATCTGAATATGTCCGCCAGAAAATAGCGGATTATATGAATGATGCGATTAGCATGGGTGTGACTGGATTTAGAATAGATGCAGCGAAACACATGCCAGCAGGCGATATTGCTGCCATTAAAAGTAAGCTCAATGGAAACCCTTATATATTCCAAGAAGTGATTGGAGCGGGCGGTGAACCAGTTCAGCCGGGTGAATACACCTATATTGGTGATGTAACAGAGTTCAATTTTGCAAGAACGCTCGGGCCTAAGTTTAAGCATGGCGGAATTAAAGATCTGCAAGGTATTGGCAGTTGGGGTGGTTGGCTATCGAGTGATCAGGCGGTGACCTTTGTCACTAACCACGATGAAGAGCGACACAATCCAGGGCAAGTATTGAGTCATCAAGATTTTGGTAATTTATACATGCTAGGAAATGTGTTCACGTTAGCCTATCCGTATGGTTATCCCAAAATTATGTCTGGTTACTACTTCAATAATGATTTTGATGCTGGACCACCTTCAGCAGGTGTCCACTCAGGTAATGCTTGTGGATTCGATGGTGGTAACTGGGTATGCGAACACAAATGGCGAGGTGTTGCCAATATGGTCGCGTTCCGAAATCATACCGCTTCAGAGTGGCGTGTCACCAATTGGTGGGATGATGGGTATAACCAAGTTGCCTTTGGACGAGGAGGGTTAGGCTTCGTAGCGATCAACCGCGATGACAATAAATCCATCGACCAAGGGTTTCAAACCGGAATGCCTTCTGGTGAGTATTGTGACGTGATTGCAGGCAACTTTGATTCTGACACAGGCACCTGTGACGGACCTACTATTTCGGTCGATTCGTCTGGTTACGCTCACTTTACGGTTGCCAAGCATGATGCAGCGGCAATTCACGTAGGAGCAAAAGTGTGTGCAGGGTGTACTGAGCCGACGCCAGGACCAACACCAACGCCTGATAGTCCAGTCAATACGACCGCGATTTGTATCGACAATCGTGCGGGACTAAATAATCCGAACTTATATTACTGGAATGCAACGCCGGCAGGCAGCATTGCTAACGCGACGTGGCCAGGTGTCTCAATGACGTCAAATGGAGATTATTTCTGTCACGATCTTGGTGTGGTAGTAGACAGTGTTAATGTGATTTTCTCTGATAATGGTGCAAATCAAACTGAGGACTTGATCGCTAGTTCTGGTCAATGTTTCTCAAATGGCAAATGGGACTCACTAGTAGCTTGTGGTTTCACAGTTAATGGTGACGGTGGTGATAACGGCGGTCCAGATCCCGTAATCGGTAGTAAGGTCTGCTATGACAATGCAGAAAATCATTCAGAGCCAACGCTGTATTACTGGAGTGTGGTTGCAGATCAGTCCGTAGCTAATGCAACCTGGCCTGGAGTGACGTTAAAAGAAGAAAATGGTGTGTACTGCCATGATTTTGGTGTGGGTGTACAAAGCCTCAACGCGATCTTTAGCAATGCTGGTAACAATAAATCAGCAGACTTAAGCACGTCAGCTCCCGAACTTTGCTTCAAGAATGGTCAATGGCAGTCACTGTATAACTGCCAAAGTACAGCTGTTGGCGGAGATGAAACCTGGTATTTCCGCGGCACTTCAAACGCTTGGGGTCTAGCTAAGCTGACCTACGATGCTAACTCTGGTCTCTATACAACACAGCAAAGCTTTAATGGTGAAGAGACGCCTGCACGCTTCAAAATTGATAGTGGCAGCTGGACCGAGGCCTACCCGAGTAGTGACTACCAAGTTGGAGATTACGCGAGCTATAAGATTGACTTCAATAGCGCAACTAAGCAAATCACTATAACCAAGCAATAAGGATTACGAGCATGAGCAAGCTTATTTTGACCATGCTCGGCGTGGCGACGGTAACGTCGCCAGTGTCCGCAGAATGGTTCTATCGTGGTACGTCCAATGATTGGGCAGCAGCACAAATGTCTTCAAAAGGGGGCAACAAATATGAGATTTGCCAAGTGTTTAGCAGTGGTGATCAATCAGGAGGACCAAGGTTTAAGGTCGACCGAGATGGCAATTGGACAGAGAGTTATCCTTCGAGTGACTATACTGTTAGCAACGACCAAACATTAGTTATACAGTTTGATGCCAACAGCAAGCAAGTATCGGTCGAAGCGGCTTCCAGTTGTGAATCAGCATCAGATTCGCGTTTTAGCCAGCTTTATTTTAGAGGTACGGCGAACAACTGGGCTTCAACGCCAATGACACGAGTATCAGAAAGCTTGTGGCGTGTTTCTGTTAACTTTGATGGGCAGTCTAACCAAAGGTTCAAATTCGATGTACTCGGGGACTGGACTCAAAACTATGGTGATAATGATAACGACGGAGTTCTAGACTTCTCAGGTGATGACATTATTACCAGCATTATTGGTACCTATGATGTTGAGGTTGATGATCAAACACTCGCTTATACTTTGATTCAAACAGGGGACGAAAATCAAGCTCCTGTGGCTCAGATTGACTCTTCCGCTAGCTCGTCAGTCGACGTTGGTACGACGGTAACCTTCTCCGCGGCTAACTCTTATGATCCTGATGGCTCAATTGCGTCTTTCCTGTGGAATACAGGGGAAACGACAGAATCGATCGATGTGACTTTTAATCAAGCGGGACAACAAGAAGTATCCGTTACGGTGGAAGATAACCAAGGACTATCTGCACGAGCGAGCTTGATGATATCAGTCGGAGCAACGAGTACCGACTCATGGTACTTCCGTGGAACCCCAAACAATTGGGCAGCACTTAAAATGACATCTTCTGGTGCGGATTTGTATTGCACAGAGCAAAGCTTTGGCGGAGCGGATCCTAGGTTCAAAGTTGATCACTACGGCGATTGGACCGAAAGCTATCCAGCAGAAGATTACCGTATTGCAAACGCGGGAGACTATGAGATTTGCTTTAATGCAGTCGACAAGAGTTTAGTTGTCACTCAGCAGGGTGGCGCGGATACAACCCCGCCTTCTGTGGTTGCATCTCCAAGTGCGGGCAGCTATGCCGATAGTCAGTCAATAACGCTCAGCGTCAATGACAATCAAGATAGCGCCCCTAAGCTATATTTCACGACAGATGGCTCAGAACCAACTGAGCAAAGCAGCCAATATAACAACCAAGTGTTTACAGCCAATGATATTACTTCTGGCGTTGACTTGGAGATCCGCACCTTGGCTGTTGATGCGTCGGGTAATCGGGAGCTTCAGTCTTTTCAATATCGTATAGGTGATACAAGTATTGGAGGGGGAGATTTTAGAAGCGAAACGATTTACTTCTTGATGACGGCACGATTCTACGATGGTGATAGCAGTAACAATTACTACAATCGAGACCGTTACAAAGAAGGTGATCCGCAATGGCGTGGTGACTTCAAAGGTTTGATTCAGCAATTGGATTACATTAAAGACCTCGGTTTCACTGCGATTTGGGTGACGCCACCCGTTGAGAACCGCTCTGGTCTCGACTATCACGGTTATCATGCTTATGACTTCTACACGGTTGATCCTAGGCTAGAATCGGAAGGCGGGAGTTATCAAGACTTCATTAATGCGGCCCATGCTAAAGGACTTAAGGTCATTCAAGATGTGGTAATTAACCATTCAAGCCAATACGGCTTGCGTGGTCATGTTTGGATAGATCATATGCCAATCAAGTACTACGTTCCGCAAGGTTCAACTCAAGGTCTGATTGATAATGGTCCTTATCAAGGAAACTTGGGTGACTACTCAACGGTCAATCGATGTGATGATGATAACCCAGTGGCACCACCGTGGTATCGCGAGGCATGTAATTCGGACCCCGAGGGGATACAGCCCATCGTCGACCCGAAAACAGGTGTCACGCTGCCGCTTGCTGGTTACGACCCCAATCGCTTCTTCGGCATTGATGCTCAAGGGCTAGACCCAGATTGGTATCATCTGGATGGGTTTATGTCAGGTGGTGACTGGGAAAATCCGGAAGCGCTTCAACGCAAGCATATGGCGGGCGATACAATAGATTTAGCCACTGGCAACCAAAACGTTAAAGACTACATCAATACTGCGATACGTCAGTATCTCGATATGGGTGTTGATGCCATCCGTTTGGATACGGTTAAACATGTCGAACGCGATGAGCTTTTAGAGTATGTGAATAACTGGAAAGCCCACAAACCGGATTTGTTTGTGTTTGGTGAGAACTTGGTGAAGGGCACCGGTTGGGGCTCTGAGATTGCCAACGATAATGCGTCGGCTGTCATCCGTCCTTGGTGGTATACCCGAACAACTCAAGATCCATCGAACCCAAATGGTGGTGGCGACTCTGGTTTCTCGGTACTTGATTTCTCATTATTTTCCACGTTCCGTGACAATGTCACACGAGGTCACTTTGGTGGTGTAGGGGGCATATTCTCGATGGATTGGGTATATGGCGATGCAACTAAACTCGTCACCTTCTTCCAGAATCATGATGTGGGTCCTGACAATGATTTCAAATATCGATTCGGTGGTGAGGAAGCGAATGCTGCGACGGTGTACAACTTACTGTGGACCGCGCGCGGTATACCTACGTTGTACTATGGTGAAGAAATCATGTTCCAAGCGGGTCTTCCACAAGACATTGCGAGTGCAAATGACACCATTGATCAGACCGGTCGTGCTTATTATGGCGAGCACTTAGAAAACGCTGGAGCAACCCAGTCACATCCGCTCTATCAGCATATTAAACGTCTTAATATGATTCGCTCTGCCGTGCCAGCGCTACAAAAGGCTCCTATGAGTGAAGTAAACGAATGGGGTGCCGGTATGAGTTTTGTTCGTGATTTGAGCTCAGAAGGTAGCTATGCAGTAGTTGGATTAGCGGCTGGTGGTAATCAGCAGATCAGCGTTAGTAACGTACAGAACGGCACCTATACCGATGCGGTATCGGGTGAAACTAAACAGGTGAGTGGTGGCAGCTTTACATTTAATGTTCCTGCACATTCTGTACGAGTCTGGGTACTAAATGGCGGCGGACAGATCGGTAGTAGCGGTAAATACCTGAAATAATTCACGTGATTAGTAATAGAAACGCCCCTCGATAGGGGCGTTTTCGTACTAAAGCTGTCCCAACTAATTTGCGGAAGCACGCTGTAAGTGCTCGACGAGTACTTTGACAAACCTCGCGGCCTCACCACCAGTACACGCTCTATGGTCAAAGGTAATCGACAAGGGGAGCGCTTTAACACCAACTGCTTGCCCCTCGCGTAATATGACTTTTTCAATAATTCGACCCGCACCGACTATTGCTACTTGAGGCGGTGTGACAACCGGTGTGGCAAAGATCCCCGCGATTGCACCGAAATTTGAAAGTGTAATGGTTGCGTGTTGCAACTGATCTCGACCTATCCGCCGTGCACGAATACCTTCGACGGTTTGGTTGAGCCATTTTCGGATCCCTTGCTGATCATATTCATCTGCATCTCTGAGCACTGGTACATACAGTCCATGACTGCTGTCGACCGCGATGCCGATGTTCACTTTTGAATGTACACAGCGGGTCATTGTCTCTGCATCAAACCAAGCGTTTAATGCAGGCTCTTCTTGGCAAGCATGAACGACGGCTTTAATCAGTCGTCCAGATATGTCTTCTGTGTCCACCCAACTATCTAGCATAGCTTCTTCAGTAATGGTCACAGAGGCTACAGAGTGGTGTGATTCCGACATAGTGCCGACCATGGTTCTTCTTGCACCCTTGAGTACTTCGGTGCCCGGCGCTTGCTTACCGATTTGCTCGTAGACATCGCTGTCTATGATGACGCCATCTTGCCCACTACCTTTAATTTGAAGTAGATCGATACCCAGTTTCTTCGCGAGAAGACGAGCAGATGGCATGGCAGTAATAGATTTTTCGTTGGAGGTGTGATGGGCTGGTCCCACCCAGAAATCGTCCACTTCGATGTGGTGGGTGTGGTTGGATACATTACCAACCACGGTCGCTGCGTCACTTGCTGTGGATTGAGATGTTGAGCCGTTGGTTTCCGTTACGGCTTCTTCAATTTCGATCAGTAGACTTCCGATACTAATGACATCACCTTCCGCACCGTAGCGCTTCACGATTTTGCCGCTGTAAGGGGCAGGGACTTCAACCACGGCTTTCGCAGTTTCCACTGTCAATATCACTTGGTCTAGCTCGACATCATCTCCAACGTCAACATGCCACTCTACAATTTCTGACTCAGCAAGACCTTCCCCTAAGTCTGGCAATAAAAATGATTTCATTTCCAGCCCTCCACAAGTTCTTTAGCCGCTTGAACGATGTCTTCTTCTTGAATCAAAAAGTAATCCTCGTTTTTGTAGTACGGCATCACGGTATCAAGACCAGCCACACGCTTCGGAGGCGCTTTGAGCATGCACATTGCTTGCTCTGATGTGCGGCTTATAATCTCAGCACCGACACCACAACTTCTGCTTGCTTCATGCACCACGAGCAAACGACCTGTTTTCTCAAGCGACTTGAATATCGTCTCCATATCGATAGGTTTGATGCTGGCAAGATCAATCACTTCGACTTCGATACCAGAACGAGACAAAGTATCAGCAGCTTGAAGCGACTCGACGACGCATGCTCCCCAAGTGACTAAGGTAAGATCTCGACCTTTTCGCAACGTATAGCAAGTATCAAGTGGAAGAGCTTCGCCGTTATCTACAACATTTGATTTAACAGTGCGATAAATACGCTTTGGCTCAAAGAACATTACCGGGTCGTTACAGCGAATGGCTGACAACAATAGTCCATAAGCTCGTTGCGGCGAGGAGGGAATAACTACTCTTAAACCAGGAATGTGTGCGAACAAAGCCTCGACACTCTCAGAGTGATGTTCTGGGGCATGGATACCACCACCAAACGGAGCACGAAACACTATTGGGCAGGACAAGCGTCCTCGAGTTCGATTTCTCATCCGTGCAGCGTGGCAGATGATGTGTTCCATGGCGGGAAATACAAATCCTTGAAACTGGAACTCAGCGATTGGTCGCAACCCCTGAGTGGCCATACCAACGGCGACACCGCCTATTAGCGCTTCTGCTAAGGGCGTGTCAATCACTCGCTTAAGACCGAAGCGCTCTTTTAGTCCGACTGTTGCTCGAAACACACCGCCATTATCACCGACATCTTCCCCTAACAGGACTACACGTCTGTCCCTTGCCATTTCATGATGCAACGCTAGGTTTACGGCGTCGACTAGGGTGGACTCCACCGATGCTATCGGGCTTGCGAGAGGTTCAATATGTAGTTGATCAGCCATGTTGTCCTCCTTGCATTCGCATCGATTTATTGATGAGTTCATCTCGTTGAGGTCTGAGTTCCTTTATCGGTTGCTCGTAAAGGTAATCAAACGCGGTTTCCGGAGCTTGTGGTGGAGTATTCAAATAGCGTGCGACAGCTTCCTCAACGAGCTTTTTACTTTCCGCAGCGAGTTCTATCTCATTGGGTTCTTCCCACCATCCTTGAGCTTCTAAAAAGGTTTTTAATCGCGCAATCGGCTCGTATTCCCAGGCCGTATCCAGCTCGTCGTCACTGCGATATCGAGTAGCATCGTCGGCAGTAGTGTGGTCGCTGAGTCGATAGCTTATTGCCTCGATGAGCGTCGCTCCTTTGCCTTTGCGAGCGTTGGCAATCGACGTTGTAATGGCATCCATCATGGCAACGACGTCGTTGCCGTCGACCTTGAGACCTGGAATGCCCGCGCCCTGTGCTTTATCTGCAAGAAAATCGGCACCGCATTGAAGTGCGCGAGGCACAGAGATAGCCCACTGGTTGTTGTTAACGACAAACACAAGAGGAATGTTCCACGCGCCAGCGCAGTTTATCGATTCTAAAAAATCACCTTTGGATGTTGCGCCATCTCCACACGTCACAAGAGCTACATCGTGGTTTCCCTTTATTTTAAGCGCTGCTGCAACGCCGACGGCATGAGTGCATTGGGTGGCAATGGGCACGCAAAATGGCAAGTCAGTACATGGATTGTCGCTGTTGGTAAATTCAAAATCGCTTCCGCATTCGTCGCCACCCCAGTATTGAAGGTTTTTTTCCATCGGGATGCCACGCACCCACATGGCTGGCATATCACGATAGTAGGGGATAAAGACGTCTCGATGGGATAGGGCATGACCGATGGCAATCCCTATTGCTTCAGCGCCGAGGTGCGAAGGATAGGTACCGAGTTTACCTGTCCGTTGCAGTGCGACAGCTTTAGCATCGTAGGTTCGTGCGACTACCATGTCGCGGTACAGCTTGATTAGGGTCGCTTTGTCAGCCCAATCGGGTAGTGAGTTGACTAAGTTTCCTTGGTAGTCGATAAAACGATGCATGGGTAATGCTTGTACGTTCATCTCGAACTCCTTTTCACATACTCTGGGTAAGAGTGATGTCAATAAGGTTGAAATCAGATACGTGTTTATACGCAGTGTCTCAAACACTTGGATACTATAAGTGTAAACAAATTGTTAATTTTTGCTTCAATTGGTACTTTGTTTGGCAGTAAATATAACCTTACAGTGACTTATGTGAGAAAGAAAAAACTATCAATTATCGCCCTGTTAGTGATTTAGACTGCTTTTTGAAGCTCGGATTGTTTCGAGTTGAAATATGATTCTGGCGAGTTAGTGTTCAAAATATTATTAAAACGGGAGAGTTAAGCCCAAGATTTTGGGCTTTTTTTAATTAAATTTGTTACCTTGTCACCTCTTCGCAAAGCTCTAGTGGCAAACCATCTGGATCTTGGAAGAAGGTATAGCGCTTACCCGTGTACTCGTCGACGCGAATCGGTTCTACTGAGACTCCTTGCTCTATAAGTTGCGATACTGCGCTATCAATATCGTCTACGCTAAAAGCGAGATGTCTCAATCCTTGTGCCTCGGGAAAGCTGGGACGAGGCGGCGCTTCGGGAAAAGAGAACAGCTCTATTTGTGTGCCATCTGGTAGTTCTAAATCCAACTTGTAGGAATCGCGATGCTCTCGATAGTTTTCTGCCAGTACTTTCAAACTGAGTATTTGCGTATAGAAGCGCTTTGATAATTGGTAATCAGAACAGATAACGGCGATATGATGTGTTCCTGTTAGCATGTCACAAGTCCTTTTTATTTGATGAGTTTTGATGGCAGTTCGCGCGCCACGTAGTCGATGAACACTCTCAAACGAGCCGGCATATATTTGGTTTGCGCGTATTGAAGTGCAATAGCCCCGTGGTAATTACTTTTAATCGTCCAATCTGGTAGTACAGGAATAACACTGCCGTCATCAAGTGACTCTTTTATCACGAAGTCGTGGAAGATACCGATACCTAAGCCTTGTTTTACACCGCTAAGTCGCATTTGTGAGTGGTTGATGGCATACCGACCGGCAACGGTCACCGTGTGGAAATCATCGTCTTTGAGAAAATCCCAAATGTTGTCTCTGTCGACTTCTGCCAGATATAAGCAATCGTGATGCTCCAAATCACCGGGTGAAGTAGGGAGCCCATTTTTTCGGATGTATTCTGGGCTCGCGCACAGTACGAGATTTGTTGGTCCTAGCTCTTTCATGACTAAGTTTTCATCAGGTGTGTCGGTTAGCTTGAACGCGACGTCTATCCCAAGGTTTAAGAGATCGTAATCACCATCAATGGCACGTACTTTTAGCTGAATCTCAGGGTACTGCTGCAGAAATGGCGCAATGAAAGGTTGCAGTACTGAGTTAAGGAAAGCTTCTGGCGCTGCCACGGTGATAGAGCCGCTGGGTTCGGCGTGATCCGACTGTGACACTTCAACCGCTTGTTGAGCGGCGTTAACCATTAGAACACTCTGATCGTAAACCTTTTGACCTGCTTGAGTGATTATCAGCTTTCGAGTTGTTCGTTCGAACAGCTTTACAGACAGGGCGCTTTCTAGCCGAGTAATGGTTTTAGACAGAGCTGAGGGTGTCACGCCTAACTTCTTTGCAGCAGCGGTAAAACTGCCTTCGTTAACGACCAATATATAAGACGCCAAGTCGGGTAGGAGCGCGATAAGCTTCTGGCTGAACATGATTCGTGCCTCAGATTCACTAATGGTTTTCCATGTTAAGGGATAATCGTTTGCAGCACAATGAACTAAAATGATTGCATTCGTTAGATACACCAAATCAATAGAATTTGGCTATCTCATCCCCTACATAACCTATTGAGAAATAGGATAGAAAAAGGAATCCACTATGTCTGCTTCGTTTTATAAGCAAATCCAAGATCAGATTGAAGAAGTAAAAGCGGAAGGTTTGTACAAATCTGAGCGTGTTATTACTTCTCAACAACAAGCGGCTGTTGAAATCTCAACGGGTGAAGAAGTACTCAACTTCTGTGCAAACAACTATCTTGGTCTAGCTAACCACCCAGCGCTTATTGAAGCGGGTAAAGCGGGTATGGATAAAAATGGCTTCGGTATGGCGTCTGTACGCTTTATCTGTGGTACTCAAGACATTCACAAAGAGCTTGAGCAGAAGCTTTCTACATTCTTAGGTAAAGAAGACACGATTCTTTACACCTCTTGTTTCGATGCAAACACAGGTTTGTTCGAGACTATCCTAGGCAAAGAAGATGCAATCATCTCTGACGCACTAAACCACGCATCTATTATCGATGGCGTTCGTCTATGTAAAGCGATGCGTTACCGTTACGCGAACAACGATATGGCTGAACTAGAACAGCAACTTATCGCCGCGACTGAAGCAGGTGCTCGCCACAAGCTGATCGTGACTGACGGTGTTTTCTCAATGGACGGCGTTGTAGCAAACCTACCAGCTATCTGTGACCTTGCTGACAAGTACGGCGCACTGGTTATGGTTGATGATTCTCACGCTGTTGGCTTTATGGGTAAAAACGGCGCAGGTACTCACGAGTTCCACGATGTGGTTGACCGTATCGATATCATTACAGGTACGCTAGGTAAAGCAATGGGTGGCGCGTCAGGCGGCTATACTTCTGGTAAGAAAGAAGTGATTGATTGGTTGCGTCAGCGTTCTCGTCCATACCTATTCTCTAACTCTGTGGCACCGGCAATTGTTAACGCATCTATCCGCGTTCTAGACCTGCTACAAGAAAGCGGTGACTTACGTGACCGTCTATGGGAAAACGCAGCACACTTCCGTACTCGTATGGAAGGCGCAGGCTTCACTATGGGTGGTGCAGACCACGCGATCATCCCAATCATGCTAGGTGATGCGAAAGTAGCGGCTGAGTTCGCTGAGCGTGCACTAGAGAAAGGCATCTACGTAATCGGTTTCTCTTTCCCAGTTGTACCTAAGGGTCAAGCACGTATCCGTACTCAGATGTCAGCAGCACACTCTCGTGAGCAACTAGACCGCGCTATCGATGCATTCATCGAAGTGGGTAAAGACATGGGTCTTATCAAGTAATCGCTCTCTCATTGATTTTTGGCCCTGAGCTTATAGCTCGGGGCACAGTTTGGTAAATATTATGAAAATCAAAGCACTTTCAAAGCTTAAGCCAGAACAAGGCATCTGGATGACCGAAGTAGACAAGCCAGAGCTTGGTCACAACGACATCCTTATCCGCATCAAAAAGACCGCAATCTGTGGTACTGATGTTCACATCTACAACTGGGATGAGTGGTCACAAAACACAATTCCTGTTCCTATGGTTGTTGGTCACGAGTATGTGGGTGAAGTCGTCGGTATCGGTCAAGAAGTTCGCGGCTTCGAAATTGGCGATCGTGTATCTGGTGAAGGTCACATCACTTGTGGTCACTGCCGTAACTGTCGTGGCGGTCGTACTCACCTATGTCGCAACACTGTAGGTGTGGGTGTTAACCGCACTGGTGCTTTCTCCGAGTACCTTGTTATCCCAGCATTCAACGCGTTTAAGATCCCAGAAGGTATTTCTGATGACCTAGCGTCTATCTTTGACCCGTTTGGTAACGCAGTGCACACAGCGCTTTCTTTCGACCTAGTAGGCGAAGATGTACTTATCACAGGTGCAGGTCCAATCGGCATCATGGCAGCAGCGGTTGCAAAACACGTTGGTGCTCGTCACGTGGTGATCACTGACGTAAACGAATACCGTCTAGACCTTGCTAAGAAGATGGGCGTAACGCGTGCAGTTAACGTCGCTAAAGAAAACCTAAAAGACGTAATGGCTGAACTGGGCATGACAGAAGGTTTCGATGTTGGTCTAGAAATGTCGGGCGTACAAGCGGCATTCAGCTCAATGCTAGAAACCATGAACCACGGTGGTCGTATTGCGCTTCTGGGTATTCCACCATCAGACATGGGCATCGACTGGAACCAAGTAATCTTCAAAGGTCTTGTGATCAAAGGTATCTACGGTCGCGAGATGTTCGAAACTTGGTACAAGATGGCAAGCTTGATCCAATCAGGTCTAGATCTAACACCAATTATCACTCACCACTACAAAGTTGATGACTTCCAAGAAGGCTTTGATGTAATGCGCAGTGGTCAGTCTGGTAAGGTTATTCTCGATTGGGAGTAAGATAGCCTTTCATAAAGTGTCGCCTGCAATTGGGCGACACTCGGTATTATTGACAGAGTTACTCCACTCTCATAGTAAAACCTCTTCTCTAGAAGTGGCTTTATTTTGCTTTCAGCATCCCCTTTATCTCTTCTAGTTCCTTGTGAATTTCTTCCACCTGCTGGTGAGTCGCAAGTATTTGTCTTGCCTTATGGTCTGCAGTAAGTAAAGGTATTTCGGATTCCTTGTCTTGCTCTGCAATGGCATGCTCAGCCGTCATTGTCTCAATCACGACACCTATCATCATGTTCAAAAAGACAAAGGCAGTGAGAAAAATGAAGGTAAGGTAGTAAATCCAACTAATGGGATAGACTTCCATTGTCTCATACATGACGTCAGTCCAATCTTCAAAAGTGGCAATGCGGAACAGGGTGAGCATGGAGATTGACACATCTCCCCAAAGTATATCGTTGATGTCTGAGAAGACTAAGCTACCTATGACTGCATAGATATAGAAGATAATAAACATGAGAACGGCGATGTAGCCCATCTTGGGAATCGCTTTGAGCAGTGCGTTAATGAGTAGCTTGAGTTGTGGGATTGCAGATACCAGTCGCAATACTCGAAATACTCTTAGTAAACGAGCGATTAAGATGCTTTGACCTGCTGCAGGAATCAAACTGCCGATGACGATGGCAGTATCAAATAGATTCCAACCACTTTTAAAGAAGTCGAGTTTGTTTCGATAAGAGAAGAACTTGATGACAATTTCAACTAAGAAAAACAACAAAATACATGCATCTAACCATTGAAGAGTTTCGACTAGAGCATCGGGTAGTTCAAACGTTTTCGCGCCTATTGTAAGTGCTGCCAGTATGATCACAATGACCGTTAACGATTGAAAGTACTTATTGTTGTTGATTGCGTTTAACTTGAGGTGCAAAGAGGAGATCATAGATGTCGCTCCTTCGTGTCTAAGTATCTATTGTTACTTAAATGTTAGGTTGACTTTTTTGATTTTCGCCAGTGGAGAATTGCGACATTTCATTAATCAAGTTGTTATCAAAAGTATATTACTCCCTAGTTCCCCTTGTTACTTCTCTGGCTACGATTAGCGGCGCATAATTACG
The DNA here is from genome assembly GCF_059725495.1 of Vibrio sp. KUL80. NCBI lineage: Bacteria > Pseudomonadati > Pseudomonadota > Gammaproteobacteria > Vibrionales > Vibrionaceae > Vibrio > Vibrio sp. KUL80. The sequence continues at coordinate 64,278 of NZ_AP045842.1, read as the reverse complement.
CTAATCATGGATAGTTTCATGTGACTATTGCTTGCGGTTAGGACTTTGAGGGGGAGTCGAAATGAGAAGTTACTACTGGGCGCTGATTCCTCTATTGGTGTTATGTGCGCTTATATATGTACTACCCAATGAGAAAGTCAGGCAAAACTCAACGCAAATAGAAGTTGAAACGAAAGCACATCAACAGCTGAGTAATTCGACGTTCTATCAGGCTCCAGAGGAAGTGGTGAAAGAGAACCCTTCACAGACAATCAAACCAGTGGATAGTAATCAACAACTGACTCGAATCAGAGCGAAATTGAAAAAAATAAATGAAACTAAACTACGAACCAAACAGAAAGGATTCTCAGAAACTACCGCGGACCTAGAAGCGTACTATGATGACACATGTTGGCTGACCTTCTATTTGTCACTCGGTTATGACGAGGATGATATTGCCGCCATGATTGCTCTTCGTAGCCAGTCTATGTCTGACGAATATCAACGAAATGTGAGTGATCCAGACCCATCGATACCGCCACATTCAATACTTGTCGAGATGCTAGCGAGTAATGTTATTGCCTATCTTCGTGATGAAGCAGGGATGACGTTTCAAGAAGTCATAGACTTCTCAGTACAAGATATTCACCAAAGCTACTCAGTACCTAATGGGACCATTTTAAACTTTGCTCATTTATATTTGATTGATGAGCTGGAAAGACGGTTAGAAAACTTTTCAGCCGATGAGCAAGAAGTGCAATTTGACGAAAGCAGTTCAGCACTGACGAGGCAGTTTGTTGCTTATCTGGACTCTGACGATGAATATATACATCAGGCTAAAGATCCAGTAGTGTTTTCAGAAACTAACCTTGTTGAGCAAGAATATGACGTTGAGAGTGAAACCATCGAGTGAAGGGCCAATAACTGTTTCTTTCAGCGAGAGTGAAGGTGTAAAGTTTAGAAGGGGTAACGAGCCATTTTCTAATGCCCCTTTGTTAGATGACCCAGCTGTTATGCTCCTTTATTCAATAGGGTCTTGTATGGCTATTTCCGTCCAAAGACTGGCGAAGCGAAGAAAAGTCGATATCAACCCATTTCAAATTCGGGTGATAGGGCACAAGGGCCTAACTTTGCCGGCTCACTTTGCGAGTTATGAACTTGAGTTAAGTCGAGGAGTTCATTCGGATACAGAAACCGCTCAACAGTTGCTCAAAGATGCCAAGAAAATCTGTACTATTGGTAACAGCGTTTCAGGTACCTTTGAGCTCACAATAGAAAGCCAGTTGTTAAACAGCATTGATAGGTAGTCGGATCTGGAAGTGCGCTCCAATGGAGGCATCTTGCTCTACGATTCGAATATCGCCTTTCAACTTTTGAGTCACTAAGTTATAGACAATAGAAAGTCCCAATCCCGTTCCGCCTTGATTTCTATTGGTGGTATAAAAGGGGGTAAAAACCTGATGGGCTATTGCGTCATCGATTCCAACACCATTGTCTTGATAATCGATGATGACCTTGTCATCAACCTTGAATACCTTAATAAACACGAGATTATGTGACTCTTGGCTGCCTTTGAACCCATGCTGGCAACTGTTGTTGATAAAGTTGGTGAGTATTTGTTCAACTGCACCAGGAATGGTCTCGAGCTTGAGGGCTTCTTGCGACTGATAGCTTGATTACACTTTCTTGTATCATAAGCACCATCACCTGATATTGCTTTGATAGTGCGGCGTGTTTGCTGCAGAAGATTTGGCAGCACTTCTCCATCTGTCACACCAGATAAACTCAACGCTGCAGCGACGATTTCATGAGTGGAAGTATCGACGGCTAGGTGAAGCTTGCGCCACACTCTTCGCTTGCCATCGGTACCATGCTTCTTGACTTTCCATTCACCCTCGCCATAAACCTTGAGGCCCGTTGCATCAATGGCTAGGTGTTGTATTGTGCCGCGAGTAGAAGTTTTAAATGAGATCTCAACATCCTTCGCTCGGCGGCTGATGCAGGTATAATGGTGACATACCAATGGAACATCGGCCAACCTAAACACTGAGTCTATAAAGCCCTGAAGTGCTCTTAAGGGCATCGAGAATACGCGTTTCACCATAAGAGCCGTGGTGATAGCGAGATCACTAAATGTACGAGGCCTACCGCGCGTTCCTTGCTTTGGTTGCTTCCAGTCTCTTATCGCTTCCTCGTCGATCCAAAATGTGAGGGAGCCTCTGTTAATCAATGAACTGTTGTACTGGCGCCAGTCAAAGCACTCAGAGTTTTGCCTATCCCAAAGGTGACAAATCCGCGAGTCCGATTCACGATTATTACGCATTACTGGTGACGATATTGACCGTGGTTGGGGGAAGCGATAAGCCTCTTCTCAGTGACTTCGAGTCTTGGACCTGTATGTTACTTGAGCGCCTTCAAATTTTACGTCTTTCAACCCAACTAACCGATAGGGTAGAGACGCTTGTCAAAGCCATCACTAAAGACCTTCAGCTACCTAATTCTCATAGTGGCGCTTAATGTCTAAGAAGGCGACACCTTTATTTTCTTGTGATTGATTCACGATAGATAGAAGGTGGGGCAGTCAAAAATATCCTTTCCGTCGAATAACGTGTTCTGTCTTGCAAAATTGTTATCGTTTTGAGCGAAATGTAAACAATAATCTATGCTTATCATTGAGTTAGCTCTATCCCCAGAATGGAGTCGGTATCTGGGAACCTAGTGGGGCACGCACTCGCTGTATAAAAGGAATAAAATCAGGAGAAGTTGTCCATGAAAGCGACAAAAACAGCGTTAACGGTATCACTTATTATAACTGGGTTTATGGCAGCCGAAGTACATGCTGCGACCGAGTGGAATGTATCTTTGTGGGGGAAGCGCAGAGCTTTCACAGAGAATGTGGAAAAACTGGCGGAGCTAGTTGAGCAGAAAACCAATGGTGAATTTAAGCTTGTATTGTCTTACGGTGGTTTATCGAAAGCGCGAGAAAACTTAGATGGAATCTCATTTGGTGCCTTTGAAATGGCGCAATTCTGCTCTTTCTATCATACAGACAAGAACCCAACGATTACGGTAACGGAATTACCCTTCTCTCAAGATGTATCTTTGGCAAGAGTCGGTGAAATCTATACCGAAGTCTTTAATCACCCTGAAGTTAAAAAAGATCTCGCTAGATGGAACGCAACGTTACTGATGCCAACACCCTTACCGCAGTACAACATTGCAAGTAAGAGTGACAAGTTAGAAAGCTTGGATGACTTTAAAGGGCTGAGAGTTCGCGGTCCCGGTGGGATTATGAGTGTGCTAGAAAAGCTCGGTGCAGTCAAAACTACAGTACCTTTTTCTGAGGTTAGGCAGTCAATGGACTCCGGTGTCATCGATGCAGCATCGTTTGCCCCGCACGCCCACCTGGCGACAAATACATATAAGGTAGCAAACTGGGTGACGACCAACTTGAACCTAGGCTCAGCGAACTGCCCGGTAGTGGTTAACACAGAAGCGTTAGAAATGCTTAAACCTGAACATCGAGAAGCGTTATTGAGCTCGGTGCCAGAAGCACTGGATTACTATGTTTCGAATTACGAGCAAAACACGACGGCGAAGTTCGATAAAGCAATCGCAGATGAGGGCGTCACACAAGTCACTTTCACGGCAGATCAAACTGCAGAACTTAATGATTTAGCGGCTTCAGTGCGTGAAGATTGGGTGAACAAGTACAAAGGTCAGTTCGACTCTCAGGCTTTATTTGACTACACAGAAGCCTTATTCAAACAGCAGAATTAATGCTCATTTCAACACTCAAACTATTAAGCGCTAGTCGTGACTAGCGCTTGGTTTTTTTCAATACCAAAAGGATTTCGAGTATGTCTGCGTCAGTTTTAGAGGACAGCTCGGCGGTAAGTCGGGTCGACAAGGTATTCTTCAAGCTTGAATCATTATTAAATCTTGCCGCAGGGTGCGTGATCGTTGCACTTGTGGCATTGGCCACGACCAACATCCTAGGGCGCTGGCTGTTTTCAATGCCGATCAGCGGTTACATCGACTGGGTAGAACAGGCGATGGCGTTTATCGCCTTTTTAGGGATTGCGTACACGCAACGTATGGGCGGACACATTAGGATGGATATCTTGGTCGGACGTTTCAAAGGTCGATGGTTGTGGTTCACTGAGTTCTTATCAAGTGTATTGATGCTAGTCGTCACTTTGCTACTTATTTACGGCTCTTACCTTCACTTTTGGCGAGCCTATTCTATTGGTGACTCTTCTGTTGATATCAATTTGCCCACTTGGCCTGCAAAGCTAGTTGTGCCATTTGCATTATCGGTGTTAGCACTGCGATTGATGTTGCAAATCTGGGCGTATTTGCGAGCGATTAAGCGAGGTGATACTAAGCCAGTAGCCGTTCCCATGATCGAATCTGCTGCCGAAGTTGCAGCGAAAGAAGCTGAAACCGTGAGTGCCAGCGACGAGGGGGCTTCAAAATGATGTCTTTGTTTGAAGTTATGGGTGCCATGGACTCTATTGAAATCGGCTTGTGGGTTTCGGGTTTTATGTTGGTCATGGTGATCATCGGGGTACGCGTCGCTTTTGCTGCTGCGATTGCTGGTTTCTTAGGCTTAGTGTGGATCTTTTCGGCGAAACTGGGCTTTGAAAGGGGGCTCTTAGTTGCGATTAAAATGGCTGGCACCATTCCGCATTCTAAAGTGTCATCGCTTGCTTTATCGCTAATCCCGACCTTTATACTTATCGGATTTCTCGCTTACCATGCAGGATTGACACGTTCATTGTTTGAGGCCGCAAAACGTTGGGTTGGTTGGCTTCCAGGCGGTATGGGGGTGGCTACGGTGTTTTCAACCGCGGGGTTTGCCGCTGTATCAGGTGCATCTGTTGCAACATCAGCAGTTTTTGCCCGAATTGCCGTCCCTGAGATGCTCAAACTTGGCTACGATAAACGCTTTGCGGCAGGGGTTGTAGCTGCTGGTGGTACGTTGGCTTCGTTGATCCCGCCTTCTGCGATATTGGTTATCTACGCGATTATTGTTGAGCAGGATGTAGGCGCACTGCTAATGGCTGGCTTTCTACCAGGCGCTGTCTCTGCGCTGATTTATGGTGGGTTAGTTGTATTTCTTGCTCTAACACGTAAAAACTTTGGTCCACCTGTGAGAGGTTTTACGTGGAAAGAGCGATTTGAAACCCTTCCGGGAGCGATGCCTATATTCGCAGTAGTAGGCATAATCGTCGTATGTATTTATGGCGGCGTCGGGACTCCTACAGAAGCTGGCGCGTTAGGTGCATCATTGATTCTGGCCTTGGCTATTTTCCACGGTAGTCGTTGGAAAGAAATAAAAAGCTCTTTGATGGAAACGGCTAAATTGTCAGCCATGATCTTCGCAATAATTTGGGGTGTATTGATCTACGTGCGTTTCTTAGGGTTTGCAGATCTTCCCACAGCGTTTTCGGATTGGATTGTTAGCTTGGAACAAAGCCCAATGCTCACGCTTCTACTCATACTTTGTGCCTATGCCGTTTTAGGGATGTTCATGGATGCTATAGGCATGCTGTTGTTAACGCTACCGGTTGTTTATCCAGCGGTTATTGCTCTAAACGGTGGCGCAGATGTCGCGGCGGTAGATTCAGCATTTGGAGTGTCAGGAGTAGGGTGTGCAATTTGGTTTGGTATCATCGTTGTAAAGATGGCTGAACTCTGTCTAATTACTCCGCCAATTGGCTTGAACTGCTTTGTTGTTGCGGGCGTTAGACCTGAATGCTCGGTACAAGACGTATTTCGAGGTTGCTTACCGTTTTTTGTCGCTGACGTGATCACCATTGCCGTGTTATTAGTGATGCCAGGAATTGTTCTATGGTTGCCGAGCTTAATGGGGTATACCTAGTTCGATCTAGACTCGTGTGTTAGTCGCTAAACAATAGGAGTGCCTCGATTAAGTCGAGGCATTTGTTTTTCGTCTTGCGATAAATCAATTGTCTTTGTTTTCTCGCCAAATAATCGTGACTTCACGAACACCCCATTGTTTGGCGCTCTCTACATCATTACCCATATAGATATCAATCTTTTTAGTCCATCGCTTGTTCATTTTGTCTAGCACTCGATAAGTTCCTTTAAACCCTTCGATGGTGACTTCTTGATTATGGTCTAAGCCAAGCTCAATTAGATCTCTCGATACCGCAATTGACCTCATACCTGGCTTGAGCGTGTCTCCCCAAGCCCCAATGTTGGGCGTCGAATCTGTCTCACCGACGGCAGAGGTGTAGGCACTCGCCGTGACTCGGAGCTTTTTCTCAGTAGAAGCGAATGTCACTAAAGGAACAAGTAAAGTTAGGACTAGATAGCTAAGCGATTTCTTCATCTAAAACCGTGTACTTAAAATGGGAAGGTTGAAGTAAGTATAGCTTTGTATTGTGCTGTGCCTGTCAGGCAAGCGTTTGATGAGGGAGAGGAAAAGCACATAGCGGCTTCATGCGCTATGCACCTAATCAAGGGATTATCTTGTTTTGCACTCAGTGAAAACAACTTCGGATAACCCTTCCTCCGCTTGTTTTACGGTATCTGCACACATGGTTTTGGTGAACGATTTAGTATCGTTGAAGTTGTATCCAATTGATGAACGAGTATCGTAATTAGTGAAGAGGAAGTCACCGCTATCGTGGTTGTAGACGAACTGAGTCCACGTCGCATAAGTTTCACCATTCTCTGGGTCGATCAGATCTTGTGGGATCAGGTTACCCGCGTTGTATGTGCTTAGAAGCTTGCCGCGAGTTTGTGCCCAGCTGGCATCTTCTTGGAACGTGACGTGCTGAGTGTTAAATAGGCCACGTAAGTTGCGGTCTAGTGAGCTAATTGAGCTTGGGATGCCTTTCGCCGCTATATCGTCGAGATTTACTTTCTCAACGTATGCACGGTGATCTTGTTGCAGTGGCGAGTTCGCCATAACACGCAGGTCAGACTTGGTGTCACCACGGTAAACGACCATCTTGCCGCCTTTGTTTAGCTGAAGCAGTGCGATGTCTCCGGACTTATCTTGGATAGAAATATGCAGACCGTGCTGTGTGCCGTGTAAACCATCTTTCCAAGCGATTTGCCAGTCGTTGTTGTTGAATGCTTTAACGGCTTCTTCTGTCGTCGCGTAATTTTCTGTTATGTAACGAATTACATCGAGGAAGCTGACCGCTGGCGCGCCATTATCTTGGTAATCTGCAATAAACTCTGCTGAATCGTACATATAGAGCAGTGAAGCAGCGAGTCCTTCAGAATTGACGGCATCGGATGCGACTCCGCCGAAGACATCCCATTCCATCTGTGAAATAGCGTGAAACTTGGTGGTCCACGTCATCGCTTTTTTGTAGCTTGGCGCTTCTGAGCTGTTACTTATGCCAACAGGATTCACTTGGGCTACATTGCCTAACTGCTCTCCCCAATCTAATGAACGAACCGTAGAGACACCATGCGGCGTATCGAGAGTGAAGCGTGAACATGCATTAGCCGCGCCAGCAGTTAGTGCTAACGCAGCTGCAGTTAGAGATGCGATTGCCATTTTATTTAGTGTTAGTGCTTTCATAACAAACCTCAAAGTTGGTTGATATTGGTAACTTGAGTCTATTATTTCAATTTATTTAGCGATGAAAAGCTGCTAAGGCTAGGTAAATCCCCTATGATGTTTATTGAGTGTACAGCAGAGGAAGTGTGGTGTTATGCCAGCATCTTTAGATCAGTTAAGAGCATTTGTAGCAACCGTAGAGAATAAGGGGTTAGCTCAAGCCGCGAGAAGCCTTGGAAAGCATGTTTCCACAGTTCGGGAGCAAATCAACAATTTAGAAATAGACACGGGTATTACGCTATTTGATCGATACCCTCGCTCTCTAGAGGTTACGTCTCAAGGTGAACAGTTATATAAATCCGCGACAGCCATGTTGAGAGAAGCGTCGCTATTTGATGCCAATGTCGAGAGCATATTACAGGGTGTCCCAGAAAAGCTGACATTTGCTTTAGACAGTGGTTTAAAGGAACCCGCAGTTGATGCAATCATCGCAAGGTTTGTCGAAGCGTTTCCACATTTATCTCTGCAGGTACGCACCGGTGACACCCTACTGATAAAGGCATGGGTATTAGAAGGGGTCGTAGATATCGGACTTATATTTAACACGCTGCAACTGCACACCGAGCTGAGCTCTGAAAAAGCCTATGCGTTTGGGGTTAACTGCGTTGTACCTTGTTCATGGGACCTGCCGGAACAAGCTGATACCAGTTCTCTTTTAGATAAGTTGCAGCTAAGTCTCTCTTTTTTAGACGAAATAGGCGTTCGAAACGCTGATATTACAAGTCACCGCTTTATGTTGTGTAATGATGCCGTACAAATATTGAATCTAGTTAAGGCAGGTGCCGGTTGGGGCTACTTGCCAAACTTTGTTTGCCAAACGGCGATTCAAAACGAAGAGGTAAGGCTGTATCAACCTACACCAGATAGTATTTCAGATTGGAACACGAATCTGGTTTGGTCGAAACAAAACATTCTCAATCCAGCGATGAGGTGGCTTGTGAATGAAATACAAAAGTTACCTAAGTATCGCTAGTCGACTTCATGTACGGTGCCAGTATCAAGAGATAGTTCTTGAATAGCTGAGATAGTCACATCACAAGCTTTTTGTATCAGTGTACTCTCAGCGCCATTAAATCTGGTGAAGCATTGGTTTGTCGTATTCAAAATATGTAACGCTTTACCTCGCTTTGTATTGAATTCTCGTTTCATGATAGGTAACTCAGGCAGCTTCCCTTGCAGAGCAGCTCTTAATTTATGTCGGTTGAAAAGGTGTTTGTGGCTCTCAAGCGTTTGTGTTAGTTCTCGTAAGTGAGCAAGTGTCGTCTCTTTCATGTGAATCTCATTCAAACAAGCGAGTTATTGGCTAGGTGTAAACTGTCAGATGAATTTAGAGTTCGAGCTTGTGAATACTTCACAAGCTCGAATTTACTTATTACTTACACGCCCCCCAAACAATCTGACCACCATTACGTCCTTGTTGATAGATGTCCGCACAGGACTCTTGCTTCATTCCTGCAATATCATCGATATTAAATGAAAGCTGACCTGCATAACCTTCGTTGTAGTAAGTAATGCCGCCTGTCTCTAAGCTATACACAAAGGTCTCCCATGTCGCATAACTTTCATTGTTCGTAGGATCGATGACATCTTGAGGGACTTTATTACCAAAATCGAATACCGCTTTCATTTTTCCTCGCACATCGATCCAATCCGCATTAGCTTGTGGTGTCCAGTCGGTGTTACTTGTGACATAGATTCCACGAACATTACGATCGCGTGAGCTAATTGAACCTGGCAAGTTTTCGGCATTATTCATATCGAATGTAGCGGTATAGGCTCTATGATCTTGTTGAAGTGGGGAGTTTGCCATTACGCGGAGATCGGTTGTTACGTCGCCGCGGTGCACGACCATTTCACCCCCTTTGTTGAGCTGAAGAAGTGCAATGTCGCCGCTTTTATCTTGAATGGAAACATGGAAGCCACGCTGATGACCAGCAATGCCCGTTTTGTAGGCAATTTGAAACTCGCCTTGCTCAAAAGCTCTCACTGCTTCGTCAACAGTGGCATAGTTTTCAACAATGTACGGCACGATATCAGAAAGGTGTACTGCAGGAGTACCGTCATCTTTAATGTCTTTGATGAACTCTACACTGTCATGCATATACAACATTGACGCTGAAAGACCTTCGGTGTTGACTGCTTCGCCAGTCGTATTATGGAAGGTTTTTACCTCTTCGAATGAAACAGTGTTGTGCTTTACCGTCCATGATTTCGCATTTTTATACTCAGGAACTGGCTTGGTTTCACGCTGTGTGTCCGTAACTTGAACGTGGGCGATCGATTGCAGTTCGCTGCCACCCCAATCATAAGAGCGTGCTATCGAAATACCATGTAGGTCACCTGTATTTTGGATAATTCGCGAGCAAGCATGCGTGCTCGTAGAGATAGATGCAATTGAAGCAGTTGCCGCAATAGCGATGGCTAGCGTGTTCAGATTCTTTTTCATTTCACGGATTCCAAATAAAAGTCATAGGACGTTAAGGGATGGGGTTTTCAGTTCATAGTTAACTGATGAATTGATTATGGCGGGTCTATTGCTTATTCTGAACGGCCTCAAGAATGGGAAAACCCCGCTCTTAAGTCATGTATTGAACATGGTGACTGAAAGGTAATGCTAATGGCGATGACTCTAGAACAACTGAATGCTTTTGTAGAAACGGTTGAATGTGGCAGTTTTAAACAGGCTAGCGCTCGACTTGGAAAACACACATCCACAGTAAGTGGATTGATTGCCAACCTAGAAGCCGAATTGGGGATGGAGCTTTTTGTCCGTAAGCCTCGTTCACTAGAGATAACAGCTAAAGGCACAGAAATTTATCGATATGCACTCTCTGTGCTAAGAGAGTGCGATTTACTGAGCGTGAAAGCGAATAGCTTGTTAGAAGGTATGCCTTCGAGATTAGCGTTAGCCATAGACCATGACTTAATGGGAAGTGATGTCAGCGCGATCTGCGCAAAAGTCATAAAAAAGTTCCCAGCGATAGAGCTTAATGTCATTGCAGTAGATCCTATGCAAGTTAGGAGTCATGTTCTAAGTGAACAAGCTGATATTGGCTTTGGTATCTCATTATTCAGTGGCAATCATGAGTTAACGATTGCAGATGGCTACTCGTTTGATGTTGCTTGTGTTGCTTCCCCAAATCTCGACTGCAAGGATAAGGTGCTCACACTAGATGAAGTCAGAGGTATGTTGCAGATATCGGCAAGGTTTATGAAGCAAACAAGTCGCGAAGATACGCACAACCTGAGCACCAGGAATATTTACAGTAACAGTTCGAAAAACACTTTGCAGTTGTTGGGGCAGGTAGATGCATGGGCGATGGTACCTGAGTTTTTGTGCTCTCAACAGCTAGGCGATGGTCAGCTAGACAAAATGTATATATCGTCAACAGCATCAAAAAGACCGAATCAATGGTCAACGGAGATTAGTTGGCTTACCGCGAAGCCGGTCAATAGTGCGATGGATTACGTCATCGAAGAGTTAGCAAGATTGCCTAATCGATAGCTACCACTTTTGGCCGAAGAATCGGATGGCTGACTTTCAAAATTAATTTGAAACTCTATTAACGGCTAACTGGTTTTTTATTGTGAGTGGCTACTGTAGCCTTGGACAAAAGTAGGTAACAAAGGAATCTTCCTATGAGTATTGTTCAAAGTGCTAAATCTCGTTACTCAACCAAAGCATTTGATCCTGCGGGCCGCCTTTCCCTAGAGCAAATAGAGGCAATCAAAGAGCTATTGCGCTTCAGTCCATCGAGCGTGAACTCCCAACCTTGGCATTTTATGATCGCAGGTAGCACAGAAGGAAAAGCGCGTATCGCTAAAGCAATGCAAGGCGATTACATCTACAACTCGGACAAGGTGCTTAACTCGTCTCATGTGCTTGTATTCTGTACAAAAGTAGATATTGATGACCACTACTTACACCTTTTACTTGAAAATGAGGAAAGGGATGGTCGTATTGCCAATGACCAGGCGAAGCAAGGTCAGCACAAAGTGCGCAGCTATTATGTTGATATGCATCGTTCAGAGCTCAAAGATGTGCAACACTGGATGGAAAAACAGGTATACCTAAACCTAGGGACCGTGTTGCTCGGCGCGTCCACATTGGGTATCGATGCCGTTCCAATGGAAGGGTTTGATACTGAGATACTGGATAAAGAGTTTGGCTTGAAAGAAAAGGGCTACACCAGTTCTGTAGTGGTTCCTCTTGGTGTTCGAAGTGAAGAGGATTTCAATGCGAAGCTTCCTAAGTCGCGCCATGAGGCCGAATACTTATTTAGCGAGTTCTAGAGCAAGAACAGAAAATTATTGCCAGCCGAAAAGCTCGATTAGTTAACGAGAAATCGTTGCACTTTGTCTAGCTGAAGCTGGCATTTATGTTTAAGAAACGAACGGAACTCTTTGATGATAGGTCTCAACTGACGTTTGTCTGCACACACCATGTAGAGTGGGGCGGATTCTCCATGCCAGTCAGGAAGCACTTTCTCTAACGTTCCGTCTATTAGGTCCTGACTAGCGTCAATCAGTGACTTATTGGCGATGCCTTTGCTTTTGAGTGCCATCCTTCTGACTACGTCACCATCATTGGCAAGGAAGGAGCCCTTCACTGTTATCACTTGTTCTTCATCGCCTTTGGTCAAAGGCCATTTGTTGTGTATCGCATCCGCTAACATGAAACTGATGCAATTATGGCTGAGTATATCCCTAGGCACTGAAATAGGCGGGTTATCTTTGATATAGCGAGGGGTCGCGCATAACAAACGTAGATTCTCTGTGCATAGAGGCGTCGCAATCATGCCTGAGTCTGGAAGTTCTCCATAACGAATCGCGATATCGACGGGCTTGCTATACATATCGATGAGTTGATCTGAAAGTTCAAGCTTCACGGTTACGTTATTGTGTAGTTGAGTAAATTCATCGATCCAATCTAACAATAGATTTCTACCAAAATCCGACGGTGCGGTTATGTAGATATTACCGGTAAGCTCCCCTCGAGCATTGGCGATCTCTTCAACTCCCTGGTTCAACGTATCAAGAGCAAGTATCACTTTAGAGAGAAACCGTTCACCTTCGCCCGTTAAGCTTAAACTGCGTGTGGTTCTAACGAAAAGAGGAAAGCCGACTTGCTCTTCTAAGCGTTTGATTGACGCACTCACGGCCGCTGGGGTCATATTTAGTTGGTTAGCCACTTTTGAAAAATTGCCAAGTTTGGCTGTTTCGACAAATAGTGTGAGCTCGTTGAGTGCTTTCATTTGGTCATCAAGTCGTGTCAGGTCTTAGAACCAACTTAGCGCAACTAGTATGTAAGCGCATCATAAACCCCGCATTCTAATCACCTAGAACGAACAATAAGATCAAATCTCCAACCATAAGGAGATTTGAAATGGGAAAACGACGCACTAACCAAGAATGGCAAACGCTTATCGAGCAATCTGAATCGAGTTCGTTGTCAACACTCGCTTTTTGCAAACTCAAGGAGATCAACCCTTCGACGTTTTATGCCAAGCGCCAGCAGCTCAATAAAATTGAGGTTTCTCAAGGCTTCGTAAAAGCTGAAGTTGTCGAAAAGACAACCAAGTATCAAGCGACAGTGGTAACGGCTAACATGACTCTGCTCGTCAATGATGTTGAGCTGAGCATCCCACAAGGCACGCCAGCCGCTTACTTAGCAGAACTCATCGGAGCGCTATCATGAAACGCATGCTTAGCGCTCCAGAGATTTATTTATATCGTGAGAGTGTCGACTTTAGAAAGTCCATCAACGGCCTCGCCGCGATTATCGAAAGTGACACCGACTTACCTTTAGGAAGTGGCGCACTGTTCCTGTTCACCAATAAACAGCGCGACAAAATCAAGGTATTGTACTGGGATAAAACAGGCTTTGCTCTTTGGTACAAACGCCTCGAAAAAGCCAAGTACAAATGGCCATCAAAAGAGAAAAATGAGGTGTTTACCCTGACTCAATTTGAGCTTGATAGGCTGCTTTCAGGCTTCACGATTATCGGCCATAGACCCGTAAGAATAAACGATTTTACAATGACTTAAACGATAATAAAGCCTTATATACCAAGCGTTAGCGGCATGATTTCAGTATAATAAATGCCATGAAAAAGACGCCAAATATCAACCCAGAAAGTCAAGATGTTGCCGAGCTACAAGCGATGGTGAAAGCGCTCATGGCGTCAGAAAACCGATTGAAACAAGAGCGCCAATCGCTACTTGAACAACTCAAGTTTGCCTTCGACCGCCAGTTCGCTAAACGCTCGGAGGCGTTAAAGCCTTACGATGCATCTCAAGGTGACCTCTTCAACGAAGTGGAATGTGAAGCCGCTAAGGAAGATGAGGTTGAGGTCACGACAACCACCACAACGAAGAAACGTGGTAAGCGTAAGCCACTTCCAAAAACCTTGCCTCGTGAGGTTATCGAACTCGATTTAGACGACCATGAAAAGCAGTGTGCGTGCTGCAAGCATAACCTGCATAAAATCGGTGAAGACCGCAGTGAAAAGCTAGAGTTCTCGCCAGCGGTACTCAAAGTGCTGGAATATGTTCGTCCTAAATATGCTTGTCGTCAGTGCGAGCAAACTGAAGAAAAAAGCCACATCGTTCAAAAACCAGCGCCGCAAAGCATTATCCCTAAAAGCTTCGCGACAGAAAGCCTGCTGGCCAATATCATTCTTGGCAAATATCAATACGCGATGCCGCTGTATCGCCAAGAGTCGCTCTTTACCCAATCGGGTATCGAACTATCGCGCACGACTATGGCAAGGTGGGTTATCCAAGTCAGTGAAAAGTTCGCACCGCTTTACGCGGCCTTGAAAACACACCTACTTGAACAAGTGGTGGTTCAGGCGGATGAAACGCCGCTCAATGTCCTCAAGGAAGATAAGCAATGCTACATGTGGCTATACTGCTCAGGCGCAGACTCGCCAGAAGTCGCACTTCCCAACGTGAAAAATATCGCCTTGTACGACTATCAAAACAGTCGCGCGAGGGCGTGCCCTGTTGCCTTCTTGGGGGATTACAGTGGTTATCTGCAAACCGATGGCTATGGTGCTTATGATGGCCTTCATCAAGTAACCAATGTCGGCTGCTTGGCGCATGCACGTCGTAAGTTCATGGATGCTAAGAAGCTTCAAGGTAAAGGTAAGTCAGGCAAAGCAGATAAAGCGTTGGCCAAAATCCAGAAGCTGTATGGAATAGAATCCCGCTTAAAAGGTGCGTCTGTCGAAACACGAAAAGCTGAACGCCAACAGCATGCCAAGCCAATACTGGATGAGTTGTACGAGTGGATGACAACTCAACAAGTGATAGCGTCTAGCCCGTTGGGTAAAGCGATAAAATACACGCTTGGACAATGGCCGAAGCTCATCCGCTACATTGACGACGGTCACTTATCGATAGACAATAACCGTGCTGAACGCGCAATTAAACCGCTGGTCATTGGCCGAAAAAATTGGTTATTCTCGGCCAATCCTAACGGGGCTGACGCGAGCGCGATGCTTTACAGTATCGTGGAAACTGCAAAAGCCAACGGCCTTATCCTATACGACTACATGGTCAAGTGCATGAAAGAGCTGGCAAAAGCAGAGCCAGATGTCGATGCGCTCCTACCTTGGAACTTCAAACATTAGTCATATCGCCCCGTGGGTTCATGGGGCGTTTACACTAGTATGGTTTAGTACAGCTTTGCAAGGTTCTTAAACCGTGAAAACGCTACGTAGCTCATCTAAACCCAATTCGGCTTCGTTACACAAGCTTGTGCCAGCTTGCAAATTAGAACAAGTTTCCAAAACAGAAATGCTGCGGGGTAGGTGATTGTTAGTACGATAGAGACGACAAAGCCCTTGTAAAACAAGGGCTTTGTCGTAAAAAGTGGCGGGCAGCATGGGACGAGTATGGGAACTGGAATCTGGTAGTTAGCTACTGATACAGATCCAAGGGACGACATAACTTAAATTAGGAACTCAAGAAATAAGCTCCATAATTAGTTTATGGGGCTTATCCAACAATGAGATTATCTGTCAAACTATTTGCGCGTTAGTCGTTGCTTGAAGACTCACCGGAAAAGTAAGGGAACAGTACAACCTCCTCTTCTTGGATAATACTATCAAGGTTCGTTAGAACCTCACTATTCACAAAACTTGTACTTAGAATCCGTTTCTTAAACCTAGAATCAGTTATCCAGTCTGAGTTCCACACTTCTTCACTTGGTGAGTCATAAACTTGGCTTACAACTTTACATAAGACCTCTTTGTACTCAATGTCCTGCTGAATAGGATAAGAGAGCCTTTGTAACCATATGTCTAAGGGGCCAGTGCCTAGCAGAGGCTCAAATTTTCTTTGAATTCTTGCGATAAGGTCTAATTTCATTTCATGATCTACAAACTTGAATGTGCTGCTCAGTAGGAGAGATCCTGTCGCAAATACTCTTGGGTTGTGGTACATGATATCTGCTAGGATACTCACGATTGGCTCGACATTTTCGTTAAGCTCACGCAGACCAACTATTCTTCGGTTGAGCGTACTCAGATATCTTTCGAGTTGGCCTGAGTTTTGATACTTTCGAGAAAAAATAGACAACTTGAGCAATGATTTTTGGATCGTAGTCCCCGTTACCGTTTTACCGAACAACATCAAAGCTTCACGCTTATCTGGCTTAAGAGAGTCTAAGATTACGTCCTCACTAAGATATGTCTTTGAAGCGTTGAGCTGAAGGCCGATGCCTTGAAGTACAGTAGTAAGATGTTTAACTATAAGTTCTGCTGACTCTTTGGAGTTGGTGAAAATTCTATAATCATCTCGATATCGGACGATGTGGTAGTCGTCAATGTTGTTTTGGGACAGTACGGTAGAGATAGAGATATCGACATAACCCATTATAATCTCTGCAATAAAGTCCATTAAAACTGAGCCTTGAGGAATACCATTCGTTTGTCCGTTCCTCATATCTTGAATCAGATAATCTATTTCATTGCCTAGGCAGTCATTTCTATTTCTCTTTGTCTTTGCGGACTCTTTATCATGTATTGCCCAAGGTATCGAGTGAGTGTAAATAGAAGGGTAAAAATTAGCCACATCAGTTAAAAATAAATACTTATAATCGAGAGAGCGTGATATCGATGCTTGCTCTAAGTCATCCCACCATCCCTTGACACTTTCCGCAGCATCAGATGTTAATTCATCATCTGACTCCCTAGGAATACTCGCGCACGATATCTTAGGGTTGGAAGAGAATTCTTCGAATCTGTTTTTTAAGAGTTGCCAGTTATCTACTTTAGTTAGAGTGTGTACAAGCTGAACATATAGTGCGGGGTGAATTAACTCAATTGGCCGCCATGCATAATGTCCGCCTTTGTTTGTTTGAAGTGTATAGTTTAATCTCTGGTGCTTTCTTGCGTGTGCAAGTCCAATGTCTTTTGCGCCATTAGGCTTCACAAGTAGGGCTTCATCAATATTTGCTAGCAGCTCTGTAAAATCAAAGTAAGGGGGTAGGCTTAAGCTTGTGTAACTGCTGTGCTTGAGAAGAAAGCTCTTTGCTTCATCCGCGTCCATCTGCGTAATTAGTTTCTTCAAGACAATGGTCTCCTTACTTTCTACAAACTAGCTTGCTAAGCAAGCTTTTCTAATCATATCAGCCATGAAACAAGCACTACATGCACAGGTTTACGTTGTGAAGAAACAAAAAAGCACCCTTATGAGGGTGCTCTTTCTGGCTAGTATTTTTAGTCATCAAGATCAAGAATGATTCGCATAAAGAACGCACATTCAAAAAGAGCTAACGACAAGCTGGCCATAAATTAGTTGTACGGAGTCTGCACGACATAGCGTGTGAGCTGCTCTTGGCAACACTAGTGATTAGCAACCACTAGTAATACATATACATGTATTCGAAGCGCATCACCCGTACTAGAGTACAGTAACTTACTAGTATGGACTGCGCAATTCCTTTTTCATCAAAACTTGAGCTAAGTTGTTCTCTTTCCATGTAAAAAACCACTCCCTAGCTTTCAAAAACTCTACAACTTTCTTCTTCGACGGTGTTATTTGAAGCCGCTCAGCTAACATCTCGATCAAATGGTACTTGAAGTCATCAGAGAAGTAGGGGTTACTAAAACTATCGAAAATCAAACAGGTCAGTTCCGTTGACTGCGCTATTGAGTCTGAATCACACTCATTAAGTTTTCGAATAACTTCATCTTGCAAAAATTTGGTTACTTCAACGTGATTGTTTCCGTTAAACCAAGACAGCACCATTATTTGGAAGTAACCGAGGGGTTTTTTGCCTTGTTCAATTACTTCTTCGCCTACTTGCTTGATACCAAATAAGTCTAGCAAAGTGCTCTGCTTAATTGGGTAGTCTTGGAAGTTTGTTTTTATGGAGATGAGAAGGTTCAGTGTTTCAATACTATTAGCTTTACCCTTATCCTTCATTTTACTTAAAAGTAGAATAGACTCATCATAAATTTTCTTCCTAACCACATCTTTAAATTCAACAGAAGCTCGCTCGGTCAAGCCGTTGAGTGCAACAACAAGCTGAGTGATTATATAAGTAGTCCTTACCCTAATATCCATACTATAGATAAAAAAGGACACCTCCAATGCGAATAGACATAGCTTTGTAACTCGGTCAGTTTCTTTATCGTCAATCGCTTTGGTTACTCGTTCATCTTCTATAATCCTAAACAGCTTTCTTCTAATTTCACCCAAAGCGTAGCCCGTAAGCCCTTCATAAGTAACAGAGTTGACTTTTACTAATCTCTTTAAGTCTCGGATAAATAAGTTGGCTTTTCTAGAGGGATTTATAGATGATATGAATTTTATGTCTTCGACCTCAGATTTATTGTCGACTATCAGTTCAAAGTACTCTGCTACAAGCTTCTTACAGTCCATTTTAGCAATGGTTAATCCAGTGATAAATGGTACATCATAGTGTTCGGTTTTAGATTCATTGATAAAGAGTTTATATTTCTCTAATTCATCAATAACCACATCCATTATGATAGACGAAGTAGATAAACACTTTGTGTATAGAAAATAATCATCTACGTATCTTCTGATCGTATAGTCAGACTCAAAATATAGATCGTGCTCATCTTTTAGTCGTGCAATTATATTAATATCTAAGTTTTGAAGTATGACTTCGGCATATATTCTAGAAAATTCTGGCCCGACTAAAATTCCACTGGACTCCAACTCGTTTGAATCTTCCATTAGGCTCCTAAACTGTAGGTCAAATGAGAAGTAGTCAGAGTGTTTTTTTGCAAAATCCTTTCCTTTAACAGCCCAGTTAAAAGTTGGAGTGTAGATATTGTGAAAACACTTCGAAATATCAAATTTTGTTAGGTGGTCAAACTTTTTTTCTATTCTGTGAGATTCATATGAATCATAATATTTATACAGGAAATTGTACTTTTTATAAGTAAAATAGGAGCTTGCGTAAACGGAAGTCTTTTCAAATGCATCTTTTTCAGTCTCGACACCGCTCTCCTTATCCAACATGGAGAATGACGCGAGTTCTTTTTCATAGTAGCGTGAAGCTACCTTATTTGGTGCTCTAAGGCTTATAGGACTTCTACTACACAGTTCAGTAATTAAAGAGTCGTACTCGCCATAGAGCTTTGTGATTCTTCTCTGTATCGATGGGTGGGGTACGGATAGTAGTCGTTTGCTCTTAGAGTTTTTGCTAATCCTATAATTATAAGGAGAAGTGTAACCTTCTAGACAGAAAAACTTATCAATGAACTTCTTAACGCTAGGGTCAACTTTCTGAAAATACTTGCTTTTTTCATCTTGACTTCTGAGATAAAAATAGGCCCCCTCATTAAGGAAAGTGATAGGCACTTCATAGGGTAGAGTATCGGTCAACATGACCCTGAGATGATCATGTTTATCTATTTTTACTTTTGACATTACCAACACCTTTTGATGTTTCTGCTTTCTTTACGATTGAAAGAATTCATAACTCTATGCTTAAAACCAAAATAAAATGAAAGCTTTTTGACCTGACTTAACCTACTGCCGCCAGTTTTACTATCAAAGCTCTCAATGTGACTAATGGCATTCTTGACCTTGCCGTGGCTTGTGTTTATAAGTTTGTGATAGTAATTATCAAGTTCCTTAACCTGACTATGGTCATTAATTAACGGATAGTTGTAAAATATTCCTGATTTCAGCCTTGTTCTATCTATGTCACCGATTATATATTGGTTTCCTGTTAAGAACTTCAAACGAGATATAAGTAATTTGTAGTTTCTATTGCTAGCATAGGAGGAAAACGAGCGTCTGACTCGATGTTTGATTTTGTTTATTTTCTTATTGCTAATCCTGACATTTACATTCCTTTGTCTATGCTTGTTCTTCTGATTTACAATTCCACAACTCTCTATTTCATAGCCCAAGTAGTCAAGTTTAGAGTTTGCTTGTTCTCCGCTATTTAGATTGATCAGCTTTGTCTTATGATTAAAACTCAACTCAGGAGAGTTTTTATGGAGTATCTCTTTCAAAATTGAAATTAGCTCGTCTGAATCTCCCGTGAACATAATCAGTATGTCATCAACAAATCTTGCATAATAATATACACTGGAAAGTTTCTTTACCTCACGGTCAAATGGACGAATTCGTATTTCAGATAGAGTTGAACTTAAAGACATACCTCGCGGTAAACCTTCAATATTTAAGCTAGTCAAGCTCTTATCCCAACACTTCAAAATACACCTATTCTGGTGAGAAAGCAGCCACTCATTAATCACGTAGTCCAGAGTTTTTTCTCTATCTATTGACTCATAGAATTCCTTAATATCTAGCCTTAAAACTTTAATTGGTTGAGTGTCTTTTAGTAGAGAAATTACCTGTTTAACAATAGAGTGCCTATCTGAGGTAGAAATCTTGAAAAGTCGACGAATATTATCATTGAGCTTTTTACATACAATTTCGTCTTCTGGGCAAGTAAAATCGTATGTATCTTTGTCCATTAGGTTAAACAGTTTAAAGTTGCTGAAAGAGTAACTATCCCTTGACAGCTTTGCCTCCAATCTTTCAAAACTTTCCTCAAAGAACGTATCAAAATCTTTTGATGAATTCCTCTTGTACCAAGTATTTGTTGACAGGTTTTTAATATTTGCTTTACTAATTGATTGATCTAACATTTAAGAGTTCCTCTCAATCTTAGCTACTAGATAATTGTAATAAACCTCCGACTCCAAGTGGCAATGAAAGTGAAATGATCTCTTCATGAACTCTCTAGAAACGAAAAAAATTGCAAGAGAAAGAATAAGTGAAGAAGACGGAATGTAGCTAACAAATGAAACAACAAATAGAATAAAAGAAAAGTTTCTATAGAAACCAAATCTAGCTAGAAAGATATCTACATTTGTATTGTTGCAGTTTTGCAGAACATAAGCTTTACAGTAACGAAACATAGTTTTTTCTGATATGTCTTCTGGGACGATCTTTCTAACTCTTGCCTTTATTTCAGGTTGATCTCTAGGGATTCTTCTATTGATTCGATAAAAAGAATTCTGAATGTTACAAAGCCTATTTGATAGGGCATCGACAAACATCCCGAGTAGAAGTAAAAGAACAGGTAGTAAAATAACAAGGACAGTTGTGAACTTTGAAAGCAGCTCAAACGTTTTTGCCTTATCGAAATCAATGTACAAAAAAACCGGATACGCGGAGACTAAAAGTGTAGTTAGTCCGATGGATAGGTTATTGAACACATCCCAAAGGCTTAGTTTACCGTTGTCAAACATTAGCTAACCATATGATAAAACGAGACTTAAATGCACAACAGTATAGAGTTAGTACAAAATTTTCTGTGATCTAAGACATACTTAAGAGCTTCTTCTTATTAGTTTGGTTGAAGTGCAAGCTGTTGGTCTTGGTGAACAGCAGTAGTCAGCTCAAAAAGTGCATGGTCATACATTTTTGAAGCTTTTGTTGTACGAGTTCTTGCTGGATGGGAGAGCGAGAACACAAGAAAAGTTGAGATCTGGACTAGTTCTAATGGGTTTAGAGTAACTATTCTTAACGGTTTCCTATAGATTTATTTGAACGCAAACTACTCTTAATATATCTACAGGTTATATAAAAGTTAAGTATTCTTGTTTTTTGTGGCAATATAATGAACTTTTGAAATTAATAGAATAATTGAGTGTGGTAAAATAGTGAACTGCAATAATCGATTAATATTCTTATATCATTGCGTTGAAAGTTAAGTTTTTCGATTAGCATATTGAAGCTCACACTTGGTCATTATAATACTACCGCTAACTGAGCTTATACTCTGTCAAAAGAACATGTTTGATATCTAACCTAGTTTGTACTTTATTAAATAGTACTATCGGTCGTCACAGAGATGTCATTATGTCAAAATCGATTAAAGATATAAAATTCGAAAATGACCTTGTTTATTTCGAGGTTAACACTGATATGATTCCAGTTGATTTTATTGACGGGTTTATAAAGATAATTATGTCAGAAGGTAATTTTTGTCGTCATGATAATTGCTCAAGTTTTGGTGTGTTGAATGTAAGTCAACTACTCGACACTGATTGAAGAACAACGATTTTATGAGGTTTCAAATATGTCCACCATTGTATAGTTGTATTTCAACATTAACTTGCTGGCTACCTCGTTCGTGTTGTTATTGCTTTTACATTTTCTTATATAGCTAAATGGTGCACGTTGAGACGCTATTTTTCCTATATAGGAAAATAAGGAATTAGTATGTGTAGAAAACAGGTTATTTTGTCATCATGGTGAGCAAGTGACAGGCATGTTCGTGTTATCACAGTCAAAGTTGATTTGGGAGATTTAGAGCATATCCGAGATATGCTTATGGTGGTATTTGACAATCCTTCTAATCAAAGCGGTTTTATGAGAAAGGCTAATTATAATGCCCCGTTCTATAGCCAGACCCCCTTAGATTACCTTACGGACAACCCAGATAAGGCGATGCTGATCGCACAACACATAAGGGCTTTAGCTGTTCCATGGTAAAGGAGATGGGCGGGTGAGTAGCAATAACGAAAGAAAGTTAGTACAGAAACCGCAACTATGGATTGAAATCGTTAAGTATAACTGAAGCGATTATTGTCTTGTCACATAAGCTTTCTATTATATTAAAGTTGTACCATCTATTTTAAGGTTTAAATTTAACGTATTTTTCTTGTGGTAACCCAGTGTCGTTTTTTATTTTTTCGTTGAGGTTTAGTCATATTATTAAGGTACTTTGTTAATTTATTTAATAGCGATAAAGTGGGCTTTTATAAAGTAACTGCTTTTGTAAATCTTCCAAATACTCTACCACTTTACAATCTTGAATTTTCATTTCTTCATTTAATGTTTGAATAGCTTAGTAAAATATACTGTATTTGGGGTGTTCTATTAACCGTCGCAGGATGAAGGCTATGAGTAACGACGTATGGTTCAATTAGTGCGGCGATTATATATTTATCAAAGGCTAGAAAGGAGACTTAGAATGAACTATGTAGCATATTTAAGAGTATCGTCATATAACCAAAAAGAACTTGGAGACTCTATAGATGGACAACGGCAGTCGATAATAGATTGGGTGCAAGCAAAAGGTGGCAATATATTAAGGTGGTATACAGATGATGGTGTCAGCGCGTTCAAAGGGAAAAGAAATCAGTTTGAATTGATGTTGCATGAGCTTGAGAATGACATTGTGAAAGCAGATGGATTGATAGTTTATTCCCTTTCGAGATTTAGTAGAAATTTGTTACGACAGTTAGAAGCTAAAAAACTATTAGAGAAAAAAGGAATAACGTTGGTATCTGCTACAGAAGCTTTGCCCACTAATCAAGAAGACAACTTTATAATGGTTTCTCTTCTAGGGTTAATGAACGAGCACTATAGTATACAAAATGGAAAGGTTGTAACTGATCGACTCCGAGACACCGCTCGAAAAGGTTACTTCACAGGCGGCCCTGTTCCTTACGGTTATTGTTCAATTACTGTCTCCGGCGTAACGTCTAAGTGTCGGAAAAAACTGCAAATTTTTGAAGAAGAGGCCGATCTAGTCAAACAGATATTTAGCTTGTCTGAAAAAGGAGTTAATGGAAAACCACTTGGAGTTAAGAGTATTGCCGAGATGTTGAACAAGAAACTACAATATCGAAGAGGGTCTAAATGGAATAGAAATTCTGTATCTAGATTATTGAGAAATACCGCCTATATCGGAGATTTCGTTTATATCTCGGGAGGAAGGGAACCAATTATAGTAAAAATACTCGCCATTATAGACAGGAATCAATTCGATAATGTACAGGATGGTTTGAAGGCAAGAGATATCTTCTCTGCTGAGTCAAGAAGGCTTAGGTCACATTGTCTATTAACTGGGTTGTTGAAGTGCCAAGTATGTGGCGGAAGTATGGTAGTTACAAGCGGTAAAAGTGGCAAGTACAGCTATTATCAGTGCAGCAAACAAGTTAGACACGCGCCAGACACATGTGCGTCTAAAAGAATTCGGCGCGATATTGTCGAACTTGTTGTAAAGCAAAAGTTCATTGGTGAATTGCTCAAAGAAGATCACTTGAAAAAAATCCATACTCGTACAAGGCTCCGTATCAAGGATGCTAATAGAACACTGGTGAGTGAAAAAAACAGACTATCCAAAAGAAAAAGCAATTTGGAAACACGTTACTCTCGTCTAATCATGATGGTCGCAGACGGAGAATTAGCTCCAGACGAACGAATAAACAAAAATCTGTCTGAAATCTCCGCTCAAATAGATGCTTTAGAACACGAGTTGGCTCGGTTGTCAGTTAGAATTAACTTTCCCGTTAAGAACTTCGGTGATGCTAGGCTGCAAGACTTTGCAGTTGCAGTGCAGGAATACCTGATGGACGCTGACGATGAGAAGATTAAGCAATTAATGCTTTCAACAGTCACGAGTGTGAAGGTGGTAGAGGGCGCAAAAAAGTTGATATTTGAAGGCTCTAACATGGCCGTTCTATACTTGATTGCAAACGCAAAAACGGGAACCGAATTCTCGGTTCCCGTTTTCGTCACAAAGTGGCGGAGAGATAGGGATTTGAACCCTAGAACCGCTATTAACGGTTGCCGGTTTTCAAGACCGGTGCTTTCGACCACTCAGCCATCTCTCCGTTGTTGGCGCTCATAATAGGGGGGACGGAGTTCGCTGTAAAGAAAAAATTTCATGACTTTGGTTTGACTGCTTTAAAAGTGATCACATTGATTAAATCGTCTTCAATGTGTTGATTGGTGAGAGTAGCGTTAGCTAGGCAAACGATTTCATTGCGTAATCAACATGATCAATCACTCAAAATAAAATAATGTTTTTTATTGATAAGTCATTGAAAATATATAATAAAACGATGTTCAGAATACGCTTGTGCGCTCGAAATTGTTTGCGTGATTAAGGGGTTTGCTTCAAAATATTAGGGTTAGTTCTCGCGAACTGTGATTTGAGGTCAAGATGAAAGTTGTAAAATTGTTTAAACAAAGAGCTGATTCTATCAAGCATCAGTCTGAGCTTATGCAATGGATGTCGCCAGCGATTAGAGAGTATTGGACTGAGTTTGTAGACAAAACAAACCACAGCAATTTCTTAGCGTGGGTTCGAGACTATCACAAGCCAGCGGTTAATGAACCAGAAGTTGCACAGGTCGAACCAGAAATTGTGCTCAAGCCCGCAGCTCAAGAGCTGTTTGATGAGCTTCAAGAGAAGATAGGTGAAGTTATCCACGAGGGTAGCTGGATCCATGTTGGGCAGGAGCGTATCAATCAATTTGGTGCTATCACTGAAGACAATCAGTGGATCCACACCGATCCGGAGCGAGCAGAGCAAGAGTCTCCGTTCAAGACGACGATTGCACATGGTTTCCTTACATTGTCTCTTTTACCAGCACTAACGGATAGTGTCGATCCGGACAAGCCACTTTTTCCGACAGCGAAAATGATGGTGAACATCGGCTTGAATCAGGTTCGCTTCCCATATCCTGTAAAAGTCGGCAGTAATGTTCGTGCGAAAAGCACTTTAGTCAAAGTAACGCCGATTAAAAAAGGCCTTGAGATTGAACGCGAGATCCGTGTAGAAATTGAGGGTATTCGACGTCCAGCGTGTATCGCGACGTCAGTGATTCATCTTCACTTTTGATGATAAACATTGAGTTTTATGAAGCCCAGCCTTTAAGCTGGGCTTTTTTGTGCATGTTTGCCTTCATATTAACGCCAAATATCTATCTGTGGTTCACATAGCAAACGTGGTAGTTAATGTTAAGCCGCTCAAAGTGCTTCATCCATCGTTTTTGATTGTGTTGAAGCTTATCGCCTGGCCCTTTTACCTCGCACCACATAAAGTCCCCGTTTTTAAATGCAATGACATCAGGTTGGCCTGCTCTGTATGCACGAATATCTTCAAGAATCACCTCAAATAGTCCAGCTAGCTGTTGGTAGCTCATGGTATACATCGCTAACTCTATCCAAGATGCATCGACTAACTCCCAAAGAATGAATGGGTTCTGGAGACCATTTTTGTTTTGATGTACGGCGACTAGCTGTGCGATACCTTCACTTCTAATCTGGTTAAGACGATCTTCGATAAGGACACTTCGGCTGTCTATGAACTCTTTTCGATAGAGGTCAAGAGGCTGACGTTGATAAGGATTGATAAATGCGCCTTCAACTGGTGAAAACAAGATATCCCAGAACGCTAGGCCAAACAGAGTGTTGAGAAACTGGTTTTCAAGATAAAACGCATCCCATCCTTCGGCTTTAAGGGCTTCCACAACAGCAACTTCGACTCGACAATTTGTAAGGTCTAACTGGCGATGGACTTCCGGTAGCGTCCAAACTCGCTTTTTTGGTAAAGGAATACCAAGTTTCTTTTTTAGCGGAGAAGCGATGCGCTCTGCCACCTCAGACTCGTCAGTACTATACGGGTCAGCCAGCATCATTTTTGTGATAGATAAAGCCTCTTCTTGTCTTCCTTGAGCTTTAAGAATGCGTGCTTGTCTTTCTCGAGATGGCGGGATGTTACTTTGCTGGAATAGCGCGAGAGCTTCATCTAGTGCCCCGCAACGCTCTAAGTCTCGAGCTACGGAGTTGATGAGTTTCTGATACATTCTTTTGGCATGTTTGCCGTGAGGAGCGGGAAGTAATTGAGAGAATTCAATCAAATCTTCTCGTGATTTACGGTTTATCTCTTCGTAGCGTAGTGACATCTCACTGATGCAAAAAGACGAATCCAGCTCTTCTCTGGTATGAAATAAGCGTGTATTCACTGAGATTTCATACTGTTCGAATTTGTGAATGCCGAGATTTTCAAGTACAAACTGAGCAAACTCTTGGTATCGATTGCCAAAAAACAACAAACAAAACATAGGAAGAATTTGGTTATCCACAAGCCTGATGACTTGAAATGGTAGCGTTGAAACCGAGTGCGGCATCTGTTCAGGCAAGAGTTCCACCAGCTCACTTTTACGGAGTGATTTGGGTAAATTGGGGAATAAAGCCAGAAGCTCCGGTTTAGTAAGAAGTGTGTCTGCTAATAGCTTTGGAGAGTCGGGAAGGGCTAGATCTACAAAACCAGAGAGAGCTAGATTGGCAAGCAGTGTCTCTGGATTCGTGAGTTCTGAATAACGTAACTTATCACTTCTAAACCACTCACCTTTACGGGTCATCATTCGGACTAGTAAACATTGTTCATCTTCTTCCAATGCGTAGAAACGAGCGAGCCACTGTTGCTCAGATTCATTTAACAGGTCTTGATATAAGCCTTTTACTCCCGAAAGAAGTGTCGTGAAGTTAGTTAGATAGTATTTGGGTTCTAGTACCACTGAAGGTGTGTGGGTCACGGCAATACCTGAGTGTTAACTGTTTGAAATAGCTCGCATCGACGCACTAAATAATATGCAATTCAATGTGTAGTGTTTCATTGCTCTTCAGATCATCGTAGCGTTTAGCCATATTAGTCGCAAGTAAGGTTATACGATGAAAAAACTACAAGCTTGGTTTGCATCTTGGGCTTTGTTATTGCTCATAGGGTGCTCTTTAGAAAATGATACACCAATTAAACCTGACCCAGGTTGGAAGATAGACAAGCTTGATAATGGCTTAACCGTCAGCCGTTACTATAAATCGGGTCAACCTATTACTCTGCGACTTGTCGTTCATGCCGGGAGTCTTCAAGAGACGACGCAACAGACTGGCTATGCACACTTTTTGGAACATTTGTTTTTTCGTGTAGAAGATGTACCTCAGCAGAAGGCAGCGAAAGATGCTCTTTTTCAATCAGGGGTGAGCTTTGGCCCAGATCTTAATGCTTTTACATTCAACGAGTACACGAGTTATGAGCTGGCGATAGATAATGTAGGTATGCTAAATGACGCGCTTACATGGTTAGCTTATGTCGCAGATGCTATGCACATCACTCAAGCGATGATAGAGCAGGAAAAAGGGGTAGTGCTGGGTGAAATGCGATTGAGACGTCCGGACCCGTTACCATACGGTCAAAAGATTTATGATCATCTGTTGATCGGTACACCTCTTGGTTCACACGATATTATTGGTAATCGAAAGTCCATAGAGAACGTTGATATTACTGAGCTGAAGGCTTTCTATAAAAAATGGTATCAACCGCAAAACATGGAATTAATGATTGCTGGCGATTGGGAGCAAAGTGAGTTGCTCGCTATGGTAAATAAACACTTTGCTGCAATTGAAAAAGGAGAGCAGCCGAGACGCGTTCTCATAGACCCTGTGAAGTTCAACGATACCCCATTGGTTTCTGAAGCATTGCCTTTTGAATATGCTGCTTTAGATCTTGCCTATCCAATGCCAAACCCATTGTTAAATACTGTTTCAGACCAATACGTTCAACTGAGTTCAAAGTTTGTCGGTGACATAATATCGAATCGGATTTCAGACTTGTATCACTCAAAGGATATCCTTGTACAAGGTTTAAATGCTGGAGTTGTAGACATACACTCGAACTCACTGTTTGCAATTGGTGCGAGTTTTGAAGAAACCGAGAGGGCAAAGATCCAACAAGCAATAACCGAACAACTCGCCTCTCTGCAGCAACATGGTATTAGCCAAGATGAGTTAGATACAGTAAGAAGCAGTTGGACTTCGTTCAACGATGAGCTAAAGACCATTATTGATAGTTGGACATCTAAGCAAATAATCGATTACAAATTCGATATGTTGTTAGCGCAGAGTGTTGCCCAAGCTCCTATTCAGTACATAGAAGTGCATCGCCAGTTAGCGACGGAAATTACTCTGGAACAGGTTAATCAAGCAATTAAAAAGTTGCTCATCCAAGAGCCTATTATCGGTACTAATGTAAAAAATGGGTCGTTTTCTTTAAATGATATTTATTCGGGATTAGAGCAAAAAACGGACAAGCCACTCGAATTGACAGTAACCAAAGCTCTTGCAGTCCCTAGCTCGAAAGGAAAGGTCTCGTCGATGGAGACTCTGGAAAATGGCTTAGTAAAATGGAAGCTAGCGAATGGCATTGAGGTGCTTTACCTTAATCACAAGGACAGCGGCGATCGCTTTTACGGATGGTTTGGTTCACTGGGCGGTTCATCTGCACTTACCGGAGATAACATCGCTGCAGGTCAACTGATACCGTTGATTACGCTCTACAGCGATATTGGACCGCTAACCGCGAAGCAAATTGAACGCGCATTCAGTAAAACAAATAGTTACGTAGAACCGTTTATACGTGATGTTAAGCAGGGTATGTCCTTTGGAAGTAACGAAAAGGGCATCGCTGATGTGTTTTCTGTTGTTCACCATGCTATGTCACTTAATGATGTTGATGAATTAGCAATAAGTAAAGCGAAAAACATTGCTATTAATGAACTCAAGCGCTTGAAACAGGATTCGAATGTTCTAAGTATTAACGACGCATTGCAACTAACCTTTGACACCGGTAGCCATTTACTTTTTAGAACAGAGCCTGAGGTTGCACTGGTGACGAAGGAGAGAGTAATGAAAGCCTATAATGAGCTGATTAAGGTCAATCGTGGATACAAAATGATGTTGGTGGGCGGTAAGAGTGCTTCTGAAGTGCAGCCTCTGTTAGAGCAGTACATTGCGAATATTCAGTTTAGCGAAGAATTAAAGTACACGTGGCCTACGGTTGAAATACGTGACGGCCTTGCTGACGACATAACCAATATCGACAGCCACGATTCACAGGATGGTCAATCGCAAGTCTATCTGATCGCTGTATCTGAGAGAAATGAACCAAGAACCTCAAAAGACGTGTTTGCCGAAGACATGTTTCAACGGCTTTTGAACGAGCGTATTTTCCAGACGATACGTTCAGATAACTCCCTTGATTACAATCCGCACGCCTATGGTTTTGCCGATGAAGGCAATGGGATTGCTGCCTGGTCGTTTTTTGCTAATGTTGATCCTAAGGATGAGGAACGGGCTGTTAAATTGTTTGAAACTGTGGCTAACGACATCTTGAATGGATTTGAAAAGACAGAAAGGGATCAGGTTGTTGCCCAGCTAAAAAGTGACCTTGCCCCTTGGCTTGATGATCCTGAAGGAGCGAGCTTTATGCTATTTCGATATTGGTTAATGGGTTACGGTATCGATGCGCTTTATAACTACGAGTCAGTGGCTGATAGTATTACTTTAAGTGATCTAGATCGTATGTCTCAACAGGCGCTTGGTCAAAACGCGAGCAAATTTTCTATAAGAATCAATCCTTAATCGGCACTCTATGTGTGTATAAAAATATTTACATGGCGTTTATTGGAAAAAACAGTGAAGAAATTTGCCTTTTTTTATAATTAGTGATTGCACTTCTTGTTCTAAGCAGATAAGTTACGGGAAAGAGCACGATACGAGTCACAAAACGGATTGTGCAGATCGTGCTCAAGTGATTTAGATACAAAGAATAGGAAGAAGTAAGCAATGTTCCAAACTGATGACGTAAGAATTAATAAAGTAAAAGAACTTTTACCACCGGTTGCTGTGTTAGAGAAGTTTCCAGCAACTGAAGTTGCTTCTTCTACCACGTTTAATGCACGTAAAGCGATCCACAACATCCTTCAAGGCGATGATGACAGACTGCTTGTTATCGTTGGTCCATGCTCAATTCATGACCCAGAAGCTGCGGTCGAATACGGTAAGCGCCTAAAAGTTTTACGCGATGAACTTGGCGATCGTCTAGAAATCGTAATGCGAGTCTACTTCGAAAAGCCACGTACTACCGTGGGTTGGAAAGGCCTTATTAACGACCCGTACCTAAACGACACCTTTAAGATCAACGATGGTCTACGTATGGGGCGTAAGCTATTACTTGACCTAACTGATATGGGCATGCCAACGGCGAGTGAGTTCCTTGATATGATCACACCGCAATATGTTGCTGACCTTATTAGTTGGGGTGCGATTGGCGCACGTACTACAGAATCTCAGGTTCACCGAGAGTTGTCTTCTGGTATTTCATGTCCAGTTGGTTTCAAAAACGGCACAGACGGTAACATTAAGATTGCATCTGATGCAATCCGCTCGGCGAGTGCTTCTCACCATTTCCTATCGGTAACTAAGTACGGCCATTCAGCAATCGTTGAAACTGCTGGTAACCCAGACTGCCATATCATTTTGCGTGGTGGTAAAGAGCCAAACTACAGCGCTGAGCATGTTAAAGGCATTAAAGACGAACTAACGGCTAACGGTCTTCCAGCAAAAGTGATGATCGATTTTAGCCATGCAAACAGTTCTAAGCAGTTCCAGCGTCAGAAAGTTGTAGCGACAGATGTAGCTGGTCAAATGGCTAGCGGTGAAGACGCAATTTTTGGTGTGATGATTGAATCACACCTAGTAGAAGGTCGCCAGGATCTAGTTGACGGTGTTGCACCTACTTATGGTCAGTCTATTACTGACGCATGTATTGGTTGGGAAGACACAGAACAAGTACTTCGTGAACTCGCTGATGCGGTAGAAGCTCGCCGTAAAGCCTAATTTATTAATCTAATTCAAAGCCTTTGCTTCGGTGAAGGCTTTTTTATTTGACCTTAACCGTACGACATGTTTTAATTTTGCGAATTGTATATGGTTAAGAAGAGACAAAATGAAACGTAATTTATCCTTGATACTAGCAGCTGTAATCGCTGCATCATTATCAACACCATCCCTGGCGGCGGGTTTGAGTAATGAACAAGTTTGTACTGCAGGTCTAGCACTGGCTCTCGACAAGCAACCACGCGGTATTAAAACAAAATCAGCATCGGGTAAGCGTGTGTTATTGTCTGTGAAGGATTGGCAAAGTGATTGGGACTATCGCTGCGATGTGAGCAGAGGCAATAAAACCATTAAAATTGAAGCGAGAGATACTCGCCGAAATGATAGCTATCTAAATCAAACAATACGTTACAAGGTCACTGATAACGCTCGTAGTATTGAAGTCATCATGAAAAAACGCAAAGCAGGTGTGAAGAGTGAGACTTACAAAGCGTATCAGCTAAAAAGTTAGCCAAATCAAACAATACCGATCAAGAGGGCTTGTATATCTCGGTTCCATGTTCTGTCATTGCCATAGTGATCTAAATCTCGTACTAATGCTAAACTAACGTTAGTCAGCGTGATTGAGCAACAGGGAGCTTGGCTTGACGGAATTCCAGTCTAATCAAATCAATGTAAAACGGCATGCTGAGAACCCATTGCTGTGGTCAGTACTCAATGTCGTAGAGCGGCAAACCGAAAGTATCAAGGTACATAGTTTGTTTGCCGTCCTTGCAGAACAACAACTGATTCCCGTACTCGACGATAGTGCAGAAAAAGATCTATTCAAGCGTAACTTTCTGATTATGAACGCGCTATATCAGCTTCAAGCCTTACTCGTTCCAGAAAAATGGCTTCAAGTAGAAGCGATGGATATACGAATCATGCCATTTAACGCCGCTCAGCACGCAATCGCTGATAATGACCCTCTTAGAGACTACTACTTGGATTGGTCTCACTATGAAGCCGACAATCACGAAATTAAGCGACTACTTGAACAGTTTTGGACACGCTATAAAGAGTATGTGGGCGTTACGGATGTGACAATGTCACATAAGCAGGCGCTAAACTGTTTCGGGTTAGATGAAAACGCCTCGTCGAGAGAGATTCGCCAGGCATGGAGGCGCTGCGCATTGAAGTGGCATCCGGACAGGCCCGGCGGAGATAGTGAAAAATTCAGGAAATACTGTGAGGCGTGGTCAATCCTTAAGGAGTCATGACCACGCGGCTCTAGTTAGTATCAAGCACTACTATCTTGGTTGACGCATTTTTGCTGCTCGAAGGCGATTCAAACTCGCTAAAACATCGACGACGCGTGGCTTTGCCAGATCGCCAGAATTTGGCATGTTGCCACTCCAATTGTCCTCTAAGATTGATTCAATCGCTTTTGGTGGATGCATTGACCACCCAGGTTGTTGTGCTAGTTGGAATAGTGTCCAACCAATAGCATTCAGTTCTGAGTTAGACTCAAGTTGCTCTAGTGCTTCTATATCAATGGTTTCTTTACCAAACCTTAAGCTTTTAGCCCCTTTGCCTGATACTCGAAACTTACCATCGACAAGAAGTTGTTGAAGGTGAGCGCAATCCACATGCCTCGGTGGGATGAGCTCTAGTGGTTTTTCACACTCGTTTTGACGCTCCGTTGGGTGCAGTTTGATGACTTCACGAGCTTTCTCGGTTACGTCAACAGCTTGGTAGTCTTGCATTTGAATCACGGTATCAGCAACGTCTAAGTAGTCACCCGATCCCCCCATAACAATAATGGTTGAGATATTGAGTTCGTCTCTCAATTGACCTACACGATCTACGAATGGAGTAATTGGCTCGTCGCCTTTTGAAACGAGCGCTTGCATGCGTTCGTCACGAATCATGAAGTTGGTTGCCGATGTGTCTTCGTCAATCATTATCGCAGAAGCCCCCGACTCAATAGACTCTTGAAGCCAGGCTGCTTGCGACGTTGAGCCAGAAGCGTCTTGAGTACTAAAATCTGTGGTCTGCTTACCGAATGGTAAATGATTGATGTAGTTGCTCAAGTTGAGATTATGAATAGAGCGACCGTCTTCAGCTTTGATCTTACAAGCGTCATTGAGAGTAACCACGCCTTCACGGCCATCTCCTGGTATATGATCGTAAATCGAACGTTCAAGAGCGTTCAAAAGCGTCGATTTACCATGGAAACCACCACCAACGATGAGAGTGACGCCAGCTGGTATCCCCATGCCTTTGATAAAACCTTGGTTAGGGCGGTGAAGTGTTACTTCCATCGAACTTGGTGATGTAAACGGGATAGCATCTTTCATTGGATAGTCACAATTACCGGCCAAACGAGGCAGTACACTGCCATTAGCAACAAAAGCGACGAGATTGTTTGCTTCCAACTGCTCACGAAGTGCGACTTGATCTTCAACGACTTCACAGTGATGTTTTAAGTCCGCAATATCGAGCTCTCGTTCAAGCGTCGCTTTACGGATGTACTTAGGAAGATGGAAAGTAAGAATGTTGGATGCCTTCTTCGCGAGAATTGAGCGACCTTCTGCAGGTAAGTTCACTCTAAAGCGAAGCTCAATACCTTCTTCGGTGAAAACAACGGACGTTGAATCAAGAACTGTCTGACCCGTGATAGAGACAGAAACAGAGTTTTCCTGTTTAGCAAAAGCAGCAAACTGACGCGCGATATAGTCACGTGCAGCAATTTGATAGGCAGGAGACTGTTCTTTTAACCATTCCAATCCTGTTGGCGCCCATTTGCGAAAAGCGCGGACTCGTGACGCCGCAGCGTAAGGATCCGATTGAACATGATCGATGTGAAACTCAAAATCGGTGAAATCGTAGCTTCCTTTAATTTGTTGGTAAGCACGATAGTTTTGCTTTTCGATTTTTTTAAGTTTGGCGATTAATAGATCCATATCGAATGTCTCGGATTTCAAAAGGTTGGTGCGCGATTATAGGAGGCGAACCTCCTGCGGTAAAGGGTTTGGTTCAATAATAGCAAAAGCAAAGGCTGTTAGCGGTTCATGGAAGAACGCAGCGACGTTCAACGAATGATAAACTGAGACGGAGATGGATACTGTTTTTGTATTTGAATCTCAAAAATGTCTCTAGGCATAGGTTTAGCGTAATAAAAGCCTTGTCCAATATCACACTGTTCATTCAAGACAAATTGATGCTGTTCTTGTGTCTCGACTCCTTCAATAACGACTTGTTTCTCCAACTTTTTAGCGATAGTAATGATCGAACGAAGGATAGATTTGTCCTGGGCGTTATCAAGGATATTTGCTAAGAACTCTTTATCGATCTTCAGAGCGTGGAAAGGAAGATTCTTTAGATAATTAAAAGAGGCATAGCCAGTACCAAAATCATCGAGCGCAAACTTCACACCTTGCCGAGTTAAAATTTCCATGTTGTTCTTAGCTATATCAAAGTTAGATACGAGGCAGCTCTCTGTCAGCTCAAGTTCAAGGTTGTGAGGCGGAAGCTCATATTGCTCTAAGAGAGCCGTTACTTTGTCTGCGAAAAGAGGTGAGCATATTTGTTTGGCTGAGATATTAATCGATAGGCAAAAATCGGAAGCGAACTCTATCCATTCAGAAGCTCGATCAATTGCATTGCGCAGCACAAAGTAGCCTAATTCTATGATCAAACCGTTTTGTTCCGCCATGTGGATCAGAGCTTCATTAGATACGTCACCTAAAACCGGATGCTTCCAACGTAGTAACACTTCTGCACCTATCCACTTTTGCGATTCAAGCTCAACCTTGGGCTGGAAATAGAGAATGAGATCGTCGTTTCTAACGGCTTGAATTAAATAGTGTTCGAGTTGATTGAATGCTTTTTGGTCTTGTTGATCAGCATGGGTAAAAAAGGAAACAAGCTCTCCTGACTCTTTACAGGCTAAAGCAGCGTGAAACGCATTGTTAATTAATTGGTTGGCATCTTGGGTATGGTAAGAGTTGGCAACACCCATGTACGTATGTAAATGGACTTCTTGTCCATGAAACTGAAAGCCTTGTTTCGCAATGCTTGCTATCTGTTTACATAGTGTTGGCAAGAACTGTTCGTCTAAAGCGGGGACAACGGTCGCTAAAGCGAGTTCAGTTGTAGAGATCCTGGCGAAGTAGTGTATCTGAGACGTTATCTCATTGACTTTTTGCTCAAACTCCGCGAGTAGTTGGTCGAGTCCCTCACATCCAATACGCGCCTGTACACGTTCACCATTCGTAAACTGTACTAAGATAACACTGAGATAGGCTTTACCTTCGATTACTATCGTGTTGTTGAACGAGGCGTTTAGTGCGTTTTCCAACCCAGTTCGGTTTAACATGTCCGTAGAATAATCGTGGCTTCGTTGGTGCAGCATTCTTTTTTCTAGCTGCCAGTTGTCTTTTCTCAAAGCTTCGAGTTCGTCTTGTGCCTGTTTCAGTAAACGTTCCTTCTCGCGCAGTTTAGTTTGATAAGCTCGTTTGATCTCTCTACTTTTGAATGACGCTTCTTTGCGCGATACCCATCTGGACAAGCGAGATTGCAGTCCGTTTAAAAAAAACACGCTTGCCAGTGGCTTACGATGGATCGCAAACACGACGCCGATGGGGTCTTTTCCAAGAGAGTAAACGTATAGGTGAGTGATTTGTTCGTCGGGCTTGACCGAAAGGAGCGAATGTAGTGACTCAAAGACTGTGTTTTCAGGAGATCGGTCAGACTCATCAAGAAGCCTTCGTCTATTCTCGTCAACATCGAAATCGTCTAAGTGGGACGAATATACTAGGTCTATCATGCCACGATATAATGCACACCAACCCCAACAAATATAGTCCGGGTCAGGTGAGTGGTTAACGTCGGAAAAATCAATGATACGCAGCTTTTCCGCACCATTCATCGTTTGCAAGATGGAAGGCTTGGTTCTCGTCATGTTCAATTACCACATCCTGTGGTTGAGTTTCGCTAAATCGTTGCGAAACGAAATGTCATTAAATGAGTATAATGAGCGCTGAAATTTAGAGAGTGCTAATTTTTACCAATCGCAAAAAACTGGCGCAATATTGACGTGTTTCTCAAGTTTGAGATGTTGTTTGGAGCTATTGAGTCGTAGCGGAGGCAAAGGGAAACGTCCTTTGCCTCGTGTATAAATATTAAGGCTTGAGGCGGGTAAGCTCGTTGATATCTACAGGTAACGTGTAATCTATATCGTCATACCCAAAACCATTTAGGTTAAGGAAGGATCGTTGGAAACCTTCGAAATCTCCAAGGTCCTTAAAGTTGTCTTCGTTCATCTGATCCAGGAGCGTCTTTACTTTTTCTTGAACGGATGGAGTTAATTCCCAATCGTCCATTCGAATCAATCGCTCACCATCTAGTGGGACAGTTTCTGAGCCATACAGCTTAGTTGAAAACAAGCGTTGCATTTGTTGAATACACTCTTCATGTGTACCTTGTTCTTTCATCGTTTGATAAAGAGCAAGTAGATAAGGTGTTAAGCCTGGGATGAATACACTGGCTTTGGTCACTAACGCTTTACACACAGCAGCATAAGCATTGCCATCGAAGTTTGATAATTCGAGGTTCAATGCATGACTTGTTTGATGAAGATCTACTTTAGCTCTACCGAGAGTGCCATCAAGGTAAATCGGATGAGTAATCTCTGGGCCTACATAAGATAGAGCAACCGTTTTAAACCCGTTAGCGATAGAGTCAGAGTTAACTAGGGTATCGATCCAGCTTTCCCAATCTTCGCCACCCATTACTTTGAGTGTGCCTTCGATCTCTTCGTCGGTTGCTGGCTCAAGAAGTTTGTTTTCCCATTGCTGAGTTTCTAAGTTGATAGAGGCACCAGAGACAGCTTCTCCAATCGGTTTTATCGCCGAGCGCCAGAACTCACCATCACCTTTTGGACGGACACCTGTCGCCAAGCTGTAAACAACGAGATCAACTTCGCCTTCAAAATAGGTTTCAATGGCTTCGATAACTTGTTCACGAACGTCTTGAGAAAAAGCATCGCCCACGATATTGATTGCTCGTCGGCCAGCCTGATTCGCACGTTGCTTAAAGTAGATGTTATTGTACCAACCGGCGCTACCTACGCCTTTCTCAGAGGGACCACGTTCGAACGATACACCAATAGTGTCTGCGTCAGCGCCACCAAAGGTGAGGGCGATTCGCGCTGCCAAACCAAATCCTGAAGACGCGCCCAAAATAAGGACACGTTTAGGTCCATTTTTGATCGGGTTGGCAGATTTAACGTAAGCGATTTGGTCATCGACGGCCTTTTTACAGCCCTCAGGGTGAGCAGATTTAGCGACGACGCCGCTGATAATCGGTTCAATTATCATTGATTACAACCTATCTAAGACGATGATAAAAATTCAAGATAGCGTAAAGTGTTGTAAATTATATTGAGCTAGGGCATCAAATTGGTGATTCTGGGCGTAAACTGGCTATCAGTTTGTTGACCAAAATCACCAAGGTACTGTTATAGGTAGGGTTGTAGGGATTCAGCGACGATTTCTGCGATGAATGGTTGAGCTTCGGCTTTAGGATGCAGACCATCCTCCATCATCCATTCTGGCTTAATAATGATTTGCTCCAGAAAGAAAGGAATCAGCGGAACGTTATGTTCTTCGGCAAGTGTTGGATAGATGTTTTCAAACATGGTGCTGTAACGTTTACCGTAATTTGGCGGAACGCGAATTTGCATTAGGAAGACTTCTGCACCTGCTTCCTGACTCTTAGTGATCAGTGTACTCAGGTTGCGTTGAATAATGTTGGGTTGGAATCCACGTAAGCCATCATTTGCACCAAGCTCAATGAGTACATAGTCAGGTTGATGTTCCGTCAGCAAACCAGGTAGTTTAGCGAGACCGTTACCTGTCGTGTCCCCTGATACGCTGCCGTTAATGACGGTAAAATCTGTTGAATCGCCGGACAGTTTATCAGAGAGCATCGTTGGCCAGCTTAGGTCGGCAGACATGTTATAGCCTGCACTTAAGCTATCGCCAAGTATCAGAATTGACGCCGCTTTTGCGTGAAAAGAGGCCAAGGAAACAAAAATAATAATCAAAGAGGAAAGTTGCCGAATCATGAGTTCTTCCATAATAAAAGCTGAGTCAGTGACCAAAGTAGTGTCTACGAAAACGGAACATTTAACAATCCTTGAAGATGTGAATCTCTCCATTGAGGAAGGGGAGACGATTGCAATCGTTGGTACATCGGGCGCTGGTAAATCGACGTTGATGACGCTTCTAGCGGGTTTAGATGTCCCTAGCTCAGGCAACATTGAGTTGCTATCAAAAACAATCTCTGATTTAGATGATGAAGCGAGAGCCAGCATTCGTAGCGAGTATCTGGGGTTTGTATTTCAGAGCTTTCTACTCATCCCGAGCTTGTCGGCTTTGGGGAATGTGACGCTGCCTTGTCTTCTTCGAGGAGAGCAAGAGGATGAAGCGAAAGCGAGACAGCTTCTAGAATCCGTAGGCTTAGGGCATCGTATCGACCATTTGCCGTCGCAATTATCTGGTGGCGAACAACAACGTGTCGCCATTGCTCGCGCCTTTATGACTAGCCCAAAGATTTTGTTTGCTGATGAACCCACCGGAAACTTAGACCAAAATACGGCTCATAAAATCGTAGAGCTTCTGTTTAACTTAAACCGAGAACATGGAACAACACTCGTACTCGTCACCCATGATTTGTCGCTTGCTCAACGCTGTGACCGCATCTTGCACATGAACGCTGGAAGATTGGAACAGGAGTAGGCTATGTCACAGGGAACACTGAATACGCGTTTAGTGAAATGGAGCTTTGATGAAATTAGGCAAGGACAACTGTGGCCGATCGCTATCTCATTGACGCTAATCATTGCGTGCATCTTCGGTCTAGCGGCTCTTGCAGAACGCATGGAACAAGTAATTGTAAAGCAGGGGAAAGATGCGCTGACAGCGGACACTATCTATATCTCTGCCAATCCAATTACTGAACAGAACAAGCAGTTCATTGAGAACTCGGGGCTAGACAGCTCCTGGTACACTCGCTTCGCTACTATGTCGTTTAGCGACAATGGTATGCAGCTTATTACGGTAAAAGCGGTGGATTCAAAGTTTCCACTTCGCGGCACGCTTACTTTGGGCTCTGATGAAGGGCAACAAAACCATGTCAGTGAAGGTGAGCTATGGCTAGATAGTCGTATTGCGGAACAGCTTGATGTTGTTCAGGGTGACGTTGTCACTATCGGCGATGCAGAGCTTGCTGTAAGCGGTGTTATTTTGGAAGAACCTGGTATTAGCTTTAATCCATTCCAGCAAATGCCGACCGCGTATATTCATCAAAGCTCGGTTGATCAAACAGGTGCAGTTCAACTCGGTAGTCGAGTCCAATTTAGAGCTTATTTGGTTGGTGATGAGCCCCAAATTGAAGCGCTAAAACAACAGATTGAGCTGACACCGAGTGATAGGTGGCGTGATCAAACGTCGGGCAGCCGTACTAACGATATCTTTGACCGTACAACTCAATATCTATCCCTAACGGTCGCTATCATCATTATTATGGCTGCGACAACACTTGTTCTAACTTGCCAAAACTATGTCCAAAGTAGGCGACAAACTGTTGCTATGCTAAAAAGCTTGGGCGCGAGCCGACAATGGTTAGTTAGGTGGTTATCGATACAGACACTGCTGCTTGTTAGCATGTCTATTGCAGCCGGCTTGGTGTTAGGGATGGGGCTTGAGACATTACTTCGGCTGCCGTTAACCGACCTCTTGCCCGACCCGCTACCAACTTATGGACTTAAGCCTGCCATTATCGCTGTCATGTCTAGCTTACTGATCGGTGTCCCGGCGTTGGGTATTCCACTGTATAAACTCATTTCAGTCTCCTCGGTAGAAGTCCTTCAAAGCGCAGACGAGAAACAGGGCGGTTGGATTAACTTGCTGGTTTTAGTGCCACTGGTACCGCTTCTTGTGGCTTACCGTGACAACAATCTCGTTTGGATAGTATTGG
This sequence comes from Vibrio sp. KUL80, assembly GCF_059725495.1. Lineage (NCBI taxonomy): Bacteria > Pseudomonadati > Pseudomonadota > Gammaproteobacteria > Vibrionales > Vibrionaceae > Vibrio > Vibrio sp. KUL80. The sequence goes on along the minus strand of NZ_AP045842.1, from coordinate 23,681 downwards.
CTGGTATTGTTGGCTTGTTTATGGTGCTTGCGGCTATCAGTGTACTCTTCACGTTGCTACTCGGTAAGGTGTCCCTTCCTATCTCAATGAAGCTTGCTGTAAGTCGTATTAATCGCAGCAAACGACACACAGGTTTGCAGTATGGCGCACTAGGACTGTCTTTGATGCTTCTAACGACCATTTGGCTAGTCAGAAATGATCTGTTAAGTGATTGGCAAAGAACCTTGCCAGCAGATGCACCCAATGCTTTTGCTTTGAACATTGCAGAGTATGAAAAGGATGCGTATTTGGAAGCGCTTGATGGCAATGAGATTCAACGCTCTGAGGCTTTTCCTATTTCTCGCGGCAGATTAACGCTAATTAATGGCGAAGATGCTCAAAACCGTCAGAAGAAAGGCCTTGAAGAAGAGGACGCGTTAAGTCGAGAGCTTAACTTTACCTACGCGGAACAACTTCCTAGTTACAACGAAGTGCTATCTGGTGAGTGGACTGATGTCGGAGGCGTGTCGGTAGAGAAAGAAGTCGCCCAAAACCTTGGATTGCAGCTTGGTGATGAACTTGGCTTTACCATTAATGGACAAGAAGTGAGTGCGAAGGTTAACTCTATCCGTTTCGTTGAATGGCGAGATATGAAGCCTAATTTCTACTTTATTTTCACTCCCGATGTGTTGGCGAATATTCCGAGCGCTTGGTTAGTGAGTTTTAGGCTTGAAGACAAGGACAACGCGCTCATCAGTGAATTATCTCGAAACCATCCTACGGTTAGTCTCATGGACATTCGTCTGATGGGGGAGAAAATTCAAGGGTTGCTCAGCCAAATTGTATGGTCGATTACGGTATTAGCTGCGTTAGGCGTTTTGTCTGGCGTCTTGTTGATCTTTACGCTGCTTAGGTTGAGCCTATCGCAGCGCCAAGCTGAAATACGCTTGTATAGAACGCTTGGAGCGAGTCGTAAACGTATTGTAAGAACGATCTGGGCTGAATATGGGATCATGGCAATAACGGCTGGTGTTGTCGCTACGTTTGGTGCTGAGCTTGTTGTAGGTTCAATTATGACCTTTGGATTTGAGCTTCCATGGAGTTGGCATTTATCCACGTGGATCATCGTCCCCGCAATCGCTTTCTTGACTTTAGCACTGGTTCTTTTTTCATTGATAAGACAGATGCTTACTACGTCACAGAAGCAGTTCGCTTAATAGTTAGCCACCGATTTTGTTAAGTTATCCACAAAATCGGTGGATAAAGTCTTGGATAACTCAAGAGTAATATTAGCGTCAAAAAACCGTAGCCTTTGATTTGTCGGTGATGAGAGTGTTTTGCAGTGTCAGAACTGTGTCAAAAAACTTATTCACCGATTATCTGTCAAGAGAAAACATCACAAAATTTGGGATTTTTTTTAGTGATGGATAGGGCTAAAATGACGCATCATTATTACGCCAGCTTATAAGAAATGAACCAAGAATTCACAATGGCACAAAGCAGTAAACGTGTGGCAATTATTGGCGGAGGCGTCGCCGGATCGACCGTCGCGCTCTTTCTAGCAAAACAGGGCGTAGATGTAACGCTTTTTGATAAGAACAAAAGTCTTGTCAGCGGTCCACCGATTTGTCACCTCCATGCTGGTGGAAATTTATACCGCGAGATTTCTCAACAACAATGTCTGGACCTGTTAAAGCAATCGATCGACTTCGTTCGTTTTTTCCCATCAAGTGTTAATGTTCGTCCAACTGTTATTGCTGTACCCAAGGTCGACGATGGTGAACCACTTGCGCTGCTTCCAAGACTGAAGGTACTTCGCGAAGCCTATCGTGGTTTAATTAATGAAGATGCCGACAATAACGTGCTCGGCTCTCCAGATGACTATTTTCATGAGTACGATTATGAACAGCTAAAAGCGCTTTCTCAGCGTGATTGCCCTAAAGCACCATCGTCTCTAGATGAATGGCTCATTCCCTTCGCAAAGTATACTGATCTCGAGCAGCTAAAGTTCCCTATCTATGTTGTCCAAGAGTATGGGCTAAGCTTATTCCGCGTTGCCTCATCGGTTCAGTTGTGGACTGAGCAACTTGATAATTTGCATGTGAGAACGGGCGTTGTTGTCGATGATATTGAAGCTCTTGAGTCTCATTACGAGGTCTCACTGGATAACGGTGAGGTTGGGGCATTTGATTTTGTTATTAACGCGTGTGGCTTTCGAACCGGTTCAATCGACGACAAGCTTGAAATAAAACGTCAGCGTCTTGTTGAGTTTAAAGCCGCATATGTAACGAAATGGGACTCACATCAAGAAGAGAAATGGCCAGAAGTGATCTTTCATGGCAAGCGCGGCACTCCGCAGGGTATGGCGCAGTTGACTCCTTATCCAGGTGGCTATTTTCAGTTACATGGAATGACAAAAGAGATCACGCTGTTTGATAAAGGCTTAGTTGAGTCAACCACAAAAACCTCTCAGCCAGAGTTACCTCAATCGCTAATTAATAAAATCGATAAAGGTTGGCCACTCGATGTGCAGGTAGCGCGCTCAAAAAGTGCTATTCGACACGTTAGTCAGTTTGTTCCGGACTTTTCAACGGCTGAGCCTGCCGGTAAACCACTTTACGGTGCTCAGCAGATACCAGGCAACGAAGCAAGCTTGAGAACAGCGGACGTGAGCTTCGAGGGCGAGCGGTATGCTCGCTTGGAAATTGTTAAGGCTTCATCAGCGCTTATCGCAGCCAAAAAGATCATGAGTAAATGGTTTGTTCAACAACCTCAATCTATGGTTCATACTTACAGTCTGGACCCTGCGCGAGTTCAAGAGGTTGCAATGAATATCGCCAAAGAACGTGGTTACCCGGAGTCATTGGCGATCGCCTACTGAAACGCCAATTGTCTGGTTTACAAAGAGAAGTCTAAATAAAGTGTCGCAAATCTATATCGATTGCATATAATCGGACTGAGCAACACAAGGAATTTATAATGAACGTACTAGTAACAGGTGGAGCGGGCTATATTGGTAGCCACACATGCGTGCAGCTTATCGAAGCAGGTATGACGCCAATCATCTTCGATAATCTTTATAACGCAAAAGCAGCGGTCATTGATCGTATTGAGAAAGTCTCAAAGACTCGCCCAGTATTTGTGAAAGGTGATGTTCGTGACAAGCAAGCGCTTGTTGAGGCGATGAAGGCTCACAACATCGACTCAGTCATTCATTTTGCTGGCTTGAAAGCAGTGGGTGAATCGGTAGCAAAGCCAATTGAATATTACGACAACAATGTCAACGGTACCTTAGTCCTTGTCGATGCGATGCGTGAAGCAGGTGTCAAACACTTAGTATTTAGCTCTTCAGCAACAGTATATGGCGATCCGGCATCAGTGCCTATTACTGAGTCCTTCCCAACCAGCGCGACGAACCCTTACGGCCGTAGTAAGCTCATGGTTGAAGAGTGCTTAACTGACTTCCATAAAGCCAATCCAGATTGGACCATTACGTTGCTTCGCTACTTCAACCCTGTTGGATCGCACCCAACTGGGGAAATGGGAGAAGATCCACAAGGCATTCCAAACAACCTGATGCCGTTTGTCTCTCAAGTAGCCGTTGGACGCAGAGAGTACTTATCTGTATTTGGTGACGATTATCCAACCCCAGATGGTACTGGTGTACGTGATTATATCCACGTAATGGATCTTGCGGATGGTCACATTGCGGCGTTGAAAACACTCAATGGTCAAGAAGCCTTGTCTATCTACAACCTAGGTACTGGTAACGGTACGAGCGTTCTAGATATGGTGAAAGCGTTTGAAGTCGCATCAGGCAAAGAAGTCCCTTACAAAATCGTTGACCGACGCCCTGGTGATATCGCAGAGTGTTGGGCAGATCCAACGAAAGCTAACCAAGAGCTCAATTGGACGGCTACGCGCACACTAGTCGATATGACTACTGATGGCTGGCGTTGGCAGTCGCAAAATCCAGAAGGTTATCCAGAGTAAGACGTTTGATTTGCTTACCAATCTTTTAACAAAAGGCGCTAAATGCGCCTTTTTTTGATCTGAGTCGCTTAATTTATCGATTAAAAAGTAACATTTTGTTGAATATTTGATAAAATAGGTTCAGTACTTAATTTAACCTGTAAAATTAGTCTTGACGTACAAGGGGACTCCATGGAGTTAGCACTCATCATTACTTTCGTAGTAGCAGCGGTTGTAATGGTTAAAAAAGAAATGGCTGCAAAATAAGCTTCATTCATACATTTTGTTTACATACCTTTTAAATGAATGAAATTATTAACAAAAACCGACGTAAGTCGGTTTTTTTATGCGTGAAATTTGCGTATTCAACAACAAACTTTTCTTATCGTCACGAACAAAAACAATCGTTGTATTTTTCGCTGCTAAACTCTTAAGGTGCACGCTCTTTCCGGTCGTTCGTAACCGGCGTTTCACACTCATAAAACAAAAAACCTAAAAGAGGATACTGCCATGCGCATTGCGATTCTATCTCGCAACGAAAACTTGTACTCAACTCGCCGCCTAAAAGAAGCAGGGGAAGCGAGGGGACATCAAGTGGATATCATCGATACCCTTCATTGCTATATGGACATCACAAGTAGTAACTCTAAAGTCCGTTATATGGGTGAAGAGTTGCCACAATACGATGCGATTATTCCACGAATTGGTTCGTCTATTACTTTCTACGGTACCGCGGTTGTTCGTCAGTTTGAAATGATGGGTACCTTTTGTGTAAACGAGTCAGTTGCAATCAGCCGTTCTCGCGACAAGCTACGCTCATTGCAGTTGCTTTCGCGTAAAGGAATTGGTTTGCCACGTACTGGTTTCGCAAGCAAGCCTGACGACATTCCAGACCTGATCAAGAATGTCGGTGGTGCTCCTCTTGTTATTAAGCTACTTGAAGGCACACAAGGCATTGGTGTGGTATTAGCGGAAACGCAAAAGGCAGCAGAAAGCGTTATCGAAGCCTTTATGGGGCTAAAAGCAAACATTCTGGTGCAAGAATTTATCGAAGAAGCCAATGGCGCAGACCTTCGTTGTTTTGTTGTCGGTGGAAAAGTGATTGCGGCAATGAAACGTCAGGGTGCCGAAGGCGAATTTCGATCAAATCTACATCGTGGCGGTACTGCACAGCTTATCAAGCTGTCGAAAGAAGAACGCGCAACAGCCGTGGCGGCAGCCAAAGCGATGGGGTTGAACCTTTGCGGGGTAGACATCCTTCAATCAAAAAATGGTCCAGTGGTAATGGAAGTAAACTCATCACCGGGTCTAGAAGGTATTGAGAACGCGACGGGTAAAGATGTGGCGGGCCTAATCTACGAATTTATCGAGAAAAATGCCAAGCCAAACAACAACAAGACGAAAGGACGTGGTTAAAAATGGCAAAAGAGCTTGTCATTGCGGGCGTAGATATACGCCCAGGTGAGCGTAAAGAAATCAACATCCCTGTAGCGAAGCTGTACACAGATTCGGAAGTATCCATTCCGATTCAAGTCATCCGAGCTAAAAAAGAAGGACCAGTGGTGTTTGTTAGCGCTGCGGTTCATGGGGATGAACTTAATGGTATCGAAATCATTAGTCGTCTTATTGCAGAGAACTTGAAACTGCAATGTGGCACCTTGATTTATGTGCCTATGGTCAATGTTTACGGTGTACTCAATCAGAGTCGCTACATGCCTGACCGTCGAGACCTAAACCGTTGTTTCCCAGGCTCCAAGAAGGGCTCGTTGGCAGGTAGGCTTGCTCACATCTTTTTGGAAAGCGTGGTTTCTCACTGTGACTATGGCATTGACTTGCACACGGGAGCGATTCATCGCTCGAATTTACCTCAAATTCGAGCCAACTTAGAAGACGAAGAGACAAAGCGTCTAGCGGAAGCGTTTGCAGTGCCTGTATTGCTGAATGCGAACATTCGCGATGGCTCACTACGTGAAGCGGCAGTTAACAATGGCGCCAGAGTGCTTTTATATGAAGCGGGAGAGGCTTTGAGATTTGATGAGCTGTCAATTCAGATGGGTGTCAAGGGCGTACTTCGCGTACTAAAAGCCTTGGGAATGACCCGTAAACGAGTTTCTAAGGCGAAAACGGAACCATTCATTGCTAACCGTAGTGATTGGACTCGGGCGGGTGCGAGTGGGTTCGTTAAGGAATACGTTCAGCTTGGATCTATGGTAGAAAAAGGTGAAGTGCTTGCTGATATCAACGGACCATTAGGTAACAACATCAAGCAAGTAAAATCTAACCGAGCAGGCATCATCATTGGCAAGCAAAATATTCCTCTTGTTCAAGAAGGGGAAGCCATGTATCACATTGCGTATTTTGGAGATAGCGCAGAAGAGGTATTTGAACATATCGAAATCATGCAAGACTCGATTGTTCCAGTAGAACCGAGCATGTAACACTATGCCAAATACATATAACGACAGAATGATCATTGGTAACTTGGAGGTATGTAGTCTTCCAGAGTTAGGTATTTTTGACTTGGAAGTGCGTATCGATACAGGCGCGAAAACGTCGTCTCTGCATGTTGATAACCTCAAACGAGTCAAACGTGATGGTCGCCTTTATGTTCAGTATGATCTGCACCCTGATATCTACCATCTCGATGAAATCGTTCATTGTGAGTCTTTGATTCATGATTCGCGAAGAATTAAGTCATCGAACGGCGATTCTGAGCAGCGTTGTGTCATTCAAACGCTGTTTAGACTGGGTGATAGGGAATGGCCAATCGAGATAACCTTGAGTAATCGCCAAGATATGTCTTATATGATGCTGCTAGGGCGCGAGGCCATGGTCGACAAAGTGTATGTAGACCCAAGCCGTGCGTTTCTAATCGATTAATCGACTATTAATCAAAAGTAACTGTTTAGCCGCCTTTGTGCGGCTTTCTTGTTAGCCGACAATGGATACTTTAGCGGCCAGTAAACGGGTAAAAAAAAAGTAGAGCACTGGGCTCTACTTTTGTGTTTAGGAGGAAAGATCACAACATTTATGCTGGCTCTAAAACGTCATCATTCTCCATTTCGTAGTCGTAGTCTTTCGGAGTTTCATGAAACTTCGACTTACTGTTCAACGTATGGAATGCTCTTCTTCCGCGTGCTAAGCGTACGTATTTAAGCCAGGTATGTTCCAGTTTGGACTTCGCCTTACTCGGGTTCACGATCACTTTTGTGAAGTGTTTTTCTTCAGCGTTTTCTGGAGTAATGTCACCACGTTCAAGTGCTAACATTGTTTCTCCATAAGTCACTAAGATGTCTTCTTCAATAAGTGTAAAGTCACCCGATTTCGCGAATCCGCGTGGGAACTTTACTGCATCAAAAAAACGTTTCTTGCCGTGGCGAAATAGAGTTTCAGTCATAGAGACCTCAAAGCAAATAGGTAGTAAAGCAAGGGTATTCAGGGAGCTAGAATGCCATCCAAAGACGTCGTTAAAGCCTTAGAATCCCGTGTTGGTTCGATGCTGAAAATAGTTGGAAATGACAAAGAAAGATAACGAATTGTTTTTGTCGAACTCACAAATTTTATTTATGCTTAAAGTAAGCTTAACTGTGTAAGAATACGTGGCTAACCAAAACGTTAGCTCTAAAACTTAGAATAATCATAAGAGTCATGATATGGACGTAAAAGTATTCCAAACCTTCCTTGAAGTCGCTAAGGAAAAACACTTCGGTCGCGCATCCGAAAACCTCTACATTACGCAAGCGGCGGTGAGCGCTCGGATCAAACAACTTGAAGAATACTTTGATACTCGCTTATTCACTCGTCACCGTAACAACATACAACTGACTTCTGCAGGACAAAGGTTAATCGGTTATGCCGAGGTTATGGTATCGACACTTAAACAAGCGACGTTCGACTTATCCCTTGAAAGTAATAAGGCGCTACAGCTGACACTGGGTGGCACTCCGAATATCTGGGATGCTTACCTTCAAAATGGTTTAAGTGTTGTCACAGATTCCCTCTCGGGCTATGGTTTTGTCGCTGAGTCACTAAGTCGTGAGCAGCTTAACCGAAAGCTATTGGAGCGAACCTTGGACGTCGCGTTTTCTTTCGATCCATTCAAAGTGGAAGAGTTTAAGAGCCATCAGATATCCGAACTTTCATTGGTTTTGGTATCTACAGAACCGAGTGATATCGAAACCGCATTCACGAGTAAGTACGTTTATGTAGACTGGGGGACACAGTTTGGTTTTGAACATGCCGACCGTCATCCAAGTATTCCAGCACCTTACTTGCGTACCTCGACCGGACGTATCGCTCTAGATTTTGTGTTAGAGAAGGGCGGCTGTGCTTATCTACCCGCGTCATTGGTAGAGCCGTTTATTGAGTCTGGACAGCTCCACAGAGTGGACGGTGCGGAAGAGTGGTCTCGTCCCCTTTATATTAGCTATCGCAAGAACAGCACGTCGCTAGAGGCGATTTTGCAGGTTGAATCTCTGATTAATACCGTTGAACCAACCACATCATTCGTGGTTCAACAAGCGGGTGAGAGCGGCGAGTAAGAGGTCGACCGCTACGACTACCCACAAAAAATCCCTGCTTTTGCAGGGATTTTATCTGTCTAGAAGTAGGGGGTGACTACTGTTAGATTCGCTCAGCCAAGTAAGCGTCATAATCCGGTATTTCAATCTCCACTTCTTGTTCAAGTAGATTTGATTCGAAGAGGAAGTTAGCCGTAGCACGGTTTGTTGCAACAGGGATATTCCAGACACTTGCGATTCTAAGCAATGCCTTCACATCTGGGTCGTGTGGAACCGCATTGAGTGGATCCCAGAAGAAAATAAGCATGTCTAGCTTACCTTCGGAAATCAACGCACCAATCTGTTGGTCACCACCCATTGGACCACTGATCATGCTTTTAATCGCAAGCCCGGTCTCTTTGCTCAGCATATTTCCCGTCGTTCCAGTTGCATACAAGAAGTGACCCTGTAGCTTTTCTTTGTTCTCTTGTACCCAACGAAGAAGTTCTGGTTTGTAGTGATCGTGTGCCACTAGAGCAATGTGTTTGTGCGCTGGCATAGTGCGAATGGTTTTTTGCATGTATTTTGTTTCCTAAATTTTAACCTGTAGATTCCAATAATTACTGATATTGGTGAATAGTCATTGAAATCTCATCTTATCTAAGATTATTTATGATAAGCCTTTGATACTAAATGTTAGTCATTTACTGTGCAATTACCATAATTGATATCTGTGACAGTTAATCTGCTTCAACGCTAAATATCGGCCGGTACGCGCTAGGGGATAGCGATTCAGCTACTACGCTCTCATCCAATGCTTTTGGTGAGAGGACTTCAATCTTTGGCGCTAAGTCCGGTTGATAGGCTTGTCCTCTTAGGTAGCTTACCGCTTGTTGCACTGAAAGCCTCCCTTGCTCTACCATTTTATCAGTGGGCGCGAGTTCAACTTTACCGCGCAAAAGTCCTCGGTACACGCCATGACTGAGGTAGATAGACAGTAGCTCGATATCTTCGTGAGCTTCGTTGTTTCTGAGTTCGCTGATGGCGGCTTCAATTGCTACTGCGCTGCCAACAATGTAGTCAAGAGAAGTATAGTTCTCAATAACTTCTTGAATTAGGTTACGCTGTAACTCTTTGTCGTTATCTGCCCAAAGGGTGTCCATGACGTTAACATCGCTACCTTTTATGGCTTGTAAAAAACCAAGTATTACGGGCTTGGTGCCACCACTTGATTGTGGGCCTGGTAAAAATGCGATATCGACCGTGCCGCTTCCTTTAGGGTGTTTCTTCGCAAGGAAATCGCCAACTTTATAACCCATCCAGTACCAATCAACACCCACAACGCCTTTTATGTGTGACTCTTGAGATTTGTCTGCGACCAAATGATTCACCGTCGCGAAAACTGGCGTATCTTTAGTATATTGGCTTAGATCATTACTAAAGGCCGTGGGCGATACGGTACCTAGGATAATGGCGTCAGCTCCCCAATCGCGACAAGCAACAAGCTGTGAGCGTTGTTTATCGACATTTGGGTAGCCACCTGATTCAAATACTTTCAGGTTAATGTTCTGTTTTTCCGCTTCCATGACCATTCCGTAGTTAACGGATAACCAATAGGAATCTTTCAGGTGTGGATAGATAGCACAGACTTTTTCAGCTGCTTCACCTGGTTTAGATTGTGCTGCAATCGCTTCAGCGGACAAAAACGGCACGCTCGTGGTGGCAATTAAGGCACAAATGGTCGAAAAAACGTGATTATTCTTAGGCATATCGTAAAGGTGTAGTGGTATCTCGGTCGCCAACATTGCAAAATATAGCGTAATACAGTCCATTCCGTATCGGCAAGCACTATATGTGATTGGTAGGCTCAGCTTAACCACTGTCAGTTAAGCTTTGGATGTAAAAAGTGGGAATTCTATAGGGGTGGTTATGTTGCTCTCCAAAGCCAGCATTGGTCGAAAGCTGTTGTTTTCATTTTTGGTCATGGCGATGCTTGTATTGCTTTCTACAGCGATAGGCGTATCGGGGTTTTCGTTCGTAGCAAAAACAGAGCGAAATGTTGTCGATACAGCAATACCCTCGATGATAGAAGCTCGTGAAGTGTCTGAGTTGAGCTCGCGGATTATTGCATCCGTCCAAGTACTTTCTAATGCGAAAACTAAGTCTCAGCACCAAGAAGCAGGGCGTGTTCTATTTAGTCGTCTTGAATCCCTGCTAATGCACATCAAAGCACTTGGTTCCGATTCCTTTGACTCTAAATTACTCGATGAATTGGAGCAAACCGTTCAATCTATTATCGATAGCCTTGCTGAGCTTGGAAGTTCAGTAGAGCAAACTATCACCCTTGACCAGTCGATAAACGAGCAAACCTCTAAACTACGTGTTCAAGCTGATGAACTGGAGCAACTGACTCGTACTCAAGTACTTAATACCAGCACTATCGCTGTGGCAAACGTCACTCATATATACGGTTTATTGGAGCGAGAACAGAAATCGGCGGCCTTGGACGCACTAGATAGCTTAGTGGAGGTCGACCTTGATCTGTCTGAGCGGTTACATGAGCTCCACTTACTCGCATTTAAAACTTTGAATCAAATTGAAGAAGCTCGAACGGTATCTGACCTTGGACGTATTGAAGAGCTCCAGCGTCAGTATAAGTCCAATATCAACATCATGCAGAGACGCGTTCCTGGCGTAGAGGATCCCACACGGTCGGCGCAAATGGCGGAACTGTTAAAAGACCTTGCCGATGGGAAATCCATTTTCAGCTCTCTTAAGCAAAAGCATTACGAAAAACAGCGCTCGCAAACGTTAATGCAAGAAACACTAGAGCTATTCACCAAGTTAAACGCGACTGTGTCCAAACTCGTAGATCAATCCAACCTAGCAACCACTAGAGCGGTAGACGACTTATCTAGAACTTTAAGTTATGCACAATGGACACTTGGTGTGTTATCCATCATCGGCTTCCTGGTTGTTGTACTGATTGTTTGGCGCGTTGTGTACGTTTCGGTCGTCAAGCGTTTAGCAGAGTATTCCAACGCCTTACTTTCAATTGCAAAGGGGCAACTCAATGTTGATGTAAGCGTCAAGGGAAATGACGAGCTTGCTCACATGGGGCAAGCCATTATCACGGCGAGAAATACCGCTCAGGCGCTTAAAGTCGTCGCGGAAGCAGAAGCCAAAGCTAAGAAAGAGCTAGAGTCACACAAAAACCAACTCGAACAGGTTGTTACTGAGCGCACATTGCAGCTTCAGACCAGCAACGAAAAACTCAATCAAGAAGTACTCAACCACGCCAAAGCGCGTAATGCAGCAGAACAGGCTAACCGTGCAAAATCTGCCTTCCTAGCAACCATGAGTCATGAGATTCGTACGCCAATGAATGGTGTCCTCGGCACAGCGGCACTGATGGAAGATACAGTTCTGAATCAACAACAGAGAAGTTACCTTGAAACCATCAACCGTAGCGGACAAAACCTGTTAGCCATTCTTAATGATGTGCTTGATTACTCAAAGATAGAAGCCGGTCATTTAGAGATCCGTAACAAGCCGTTTGATCTTTACCGTATGGTACAAGACTGTTATCAATTGATGCTAGGTAAAGCCTTGGAAAAGAATTTGGACTTTCGCTTCCATATCGAGAGTGATGTCTCAGATGTGTATTGCGGTGACGTAACAAGACTGAGTCAGGTGCTCAATAACCTTGTCGGAAATGCCATTAAGTTCACTCAAGAAGGCCAAGTCGATATCTATGTATCTCTGGACCCAGACGATGAAAGCTGCGTCATGATAGAAGTGTCTGATACTGGCATTGGTATAAGTCCCGAAGATCAACTGTCGCTGTTCGAAGCCTTTACCCAAGCAGATTCGGGGCATTCAGCCATTGGAGGCACTGGCTTGGGGCTTGCGATAAGCCAGAAATTGGTTCGCGCGATGAACGGCGGTATTTATGTTGATTCATACCTTGGTGAAGGCAGCCGCTTCTGGTTTGTTATTCCGCTCGAACAGTGCACTCTAGAAGGTCAAGAGATCACTACACCGATTGGTGGTGCTGAAACGGTAAATGGTCGTGTTCTTCTGGTAGAAGATAACACAGTAAATCTTATGGTGGCTGAAGGATTCTTGGTGAATATGGGACACCATGTGATTGCTGCTGAAACGGGTGAAGATGCCAAGGTAATGTTTGAACAACATGAGTTCGACATCGCGTTAGTCGACATTAATTTACCAGACTGCAGTGGTGTGGACCTTCTACATGCGTTCCAACAAATTGAGCGTAATCGCGGCCAAGAAGGTAAAACACCGATGATTGCCGTCTCTGCGCATGTGTTCACAGAGGAAGTAGAGTCCTACTTGGAAGCAGGCTTTAACGGATATCTGCCAAAGCCTGTTGATAGAGAAGATCTTCGTGACATCATCCAGCAACACTTAGCTAGCAAAGTTGAGGTATTCAAACCTGTGAACAGTCCAAGTGAAACAGTCACGTTCAATACTTTGGATGAGATCGCGATAATTGATGAGAGTGTGGTAAGGGGCGACATTAGCGTCTTGGGTGTTGAGCGGGTAAGGAAGATCGTTAATGCGTTTGTTAAGTCGAGCGAAACGACAATAAAAGACTTGGAGATAGCGGCTCAGACAGACGATGAGGCGATGGTGAAATCATTAGCTCACAAGCTTAAAGGTAGTGCTGCCGCATTGGGCTTATCTCAGTTGTTTGAAGTCTGTTTAGCGATTGAAACTGCCGACGACCATATTGGACGCTTTTTAGAGCTTTTGGAATTGTTAATAAACGCTCAGGCGCACGCTAGCAAGCAGTTAATAACGGTACTGGATGAATACACAGTTTAACTCTCAAGTGCATTGATTTGATTACCATACTTTATCTAATCGAATTATGAGTTGATTAACAGTGATATTCGCATCATAATTTGATTAGATTATTGGGTGTAATCAAATCAAGGAGTCATCATGTGGATCTGGCAGCAGTCTGACTGGCCAAAATTTCATTGGGATAAAGAGATCATTGAGCCACTGGTTAGGCAGACTCGCTTAAATCAAGGCATCCTACTTGGCAAGATGTTCAACCATGCAGTCGATGACAAAGAGAGTATGTTAGATACCCTGTTGGCTAACATCATCCACTCGAGTGCGATTGAAGGCGAGAAACTGAACGCTTTCTCCGTTCGCTCGTCATTGGCAAATAGACTTGGTATGACGGAAGAACACCCTTTTCCAACCACTGACCAGACTGATGGGCTAGCAGAAATTATGCTAGATGCCGTTGAAAACCTTGATGAACCGTTAACGCTTGAAAGGGTTTTACATTGGCACGCTAGGCTATTTCCCGAGGGGTACACGATGTTTAACCCCGTCACGGGCGGTGAACTTCGCGGATCGGCGCCGATGCAAGTTGTGTCTGGCCGTATCGATAAACCTATCGTGCACTTTGAAGCTCCTAGCCGAGACACACTTGACGTTGAACTGAAGCGGTTCATTTCTTGGTTCAATGATTCGCTGAGTGATACGTCGCTTGATCCATTACTTAGAGCAGCTATTACTCATTTGTGGTTCGTCACGCTTCATCCATTGGACGACGGCAATGGTCGTATCACTCGTTTATTGACAGACCTAGCGTTAGCGCAGGCCGAACATCAGTCGGTTCGTTTCTACGCAATGTCTGTGGGTATATTGGCGAACAGGAAAAGCTATTATCAGATCTTGGAGCAGACTCAGAAAGGCGATATGAACATTACTGAGTGGTTGGTTTGGTTTTTTAATACGCTTAACCAAACGTTCGATGAGGTGCACAAGGAAATCAATCAGACGGTATACAAGACCAACTTCTGGCGCAATGTCGACCAAACGACGTTAACCAAAGAACAAATGAAAGTGATCAATCGTATGTTGGATGGCGATTTTTCAGATGGCATCAATACTACTCAGTACCACAAAGTCGCCAAAGTGAGTAAACCAACCGCAACACGACATTTGGCGGCGTTAGTAGAACAAGGATGCTTGGTTAAGTCAGGTGGTGGGCGAAGTACGAGATATCAGCTTCCAGTATAAACTTTAGAAGGATGACGACATCCGTCTCTATCGCAAATCAAACTCACTTAATAAACAAAGGGCTCACAATGTGAGCCCTTTGTTGTATGTGCAGTATTCACGCCTACCACTCATCTTCGAAGTAAGTACGGTGCTCAACTGCATATGGGTCTTCATCTAACCCTTTGTTTGAGAGTCCTCTCAAATGTTCGAGTTGGTGTTCCAACATGTTGACGGTCTCGTAGTCACCGTCTGAACAGGCAACATAAATCTGTTGCTCGATGGCTTCAATGCTATCTCTAATGCTCATCTCACACCTCCTAAGAGCTAACGAGAGCACCTATCTGTTCTCAAATCGATTATAGTCCAATAGACCAAATTCGATAGGTTGGGTGCGCTGGTAAAACTCATGAACTTGATCGCTAAATCCCCAGAAATCTTTAGAGGTTCGTCTAACTGCATAATTGTCTAGCAATTTCACGTAGTCCTCTTCTCCTTGGATGCCTCGCAGAGTTTTGACAAAATTTTCTATGTCTGACTCTTTGAGACTTAAATACGCACCTGGGTAGCTACCGATCACACCTCGAACGAAGGTGAAGTCATCGTTTTTGTAGTCGCGGTTTTTCTCTTCAGAGAACAGGCTCGAGATATTGATGTGAGCGTTGTTGTGGAGCAGGGTAAACAACTGCTGGTTGCCATTTTCAGCTTCGATCATCACCATGACGATCTGAGGTACTGTCTTGAGTCCATCGCCTTTGATGTCGTCGATACTACGCAGCAATGCTTCGTTTTCAGAAGAAAGCCCCGTATTCACAATATCAAAGCGATCATGTAAAACAGGTGCTAGCTCTTTCTCTAGCTTATCAAACAACTCTTTTTTGTAGTCTTGCGTCAGATACAACACCTGAGTCGGTTGACTAAATGGTTTGATGTTACGCTGCAAAAACTCACTAAATTGAGGGCTCTGCTCTTGGTACCAACTGCTGAACTCTTCATGGCGAACCGTGTTTGGTAGCAATGCTAAGAAGTTGCTTTCACCTTCCATTCTTAAGAAGTCCATGAACATGCGAGTAATGAGCTGATGACCAAAATTACCGTAAACATCAAAACCGGCCACAAGCAGGTAGTGAATTCGCTCGAGCAAGGCGTAATCTAAGATCCAAGCCGTTTTGGGTTGATTGCCAACGAGCCCTTGAACTACGGATGCGCTGTCGAAGTGGCGGAATACGGTTAGAGCCGCATTTGGGTTTTCTCCATCACCCGTCCAGAGCACATCGGTCGTGAGGTGTTTGCCACCTTCAAACCATTTATTCATGAACTCTGACTTCGCTTCTAAATAGCGAGTTTGCTGATTTGCATACTTGACCCAATTGGTAATAGGGACAGTATTACTCTCAAGTTCGCTTGGAAGTTTGAGGTTATCCGCCTGTTGCTGATAGAACTCGTCGACTTCTGGTAGGTCAGATTTTTCAGGATCTAAAAAGAACACCCAGAAACGATCATTGATCACGTTAAGGGCAAGTTGACCACGGCAAACTGGACCTTTGATATACGCCATGATGGTATTTTGAGCATTATCAAGCATGAATCTAAATCTTGCTTTGACGGGTAGATCTTTAAAGGCTGTCATTGGATTTGCTGATACCGAGATATCGTAACTCGGTAACTCAGCCACTTTATAGTTAGGTTCGATAAACCACTGATACCAACTTTCAAGTCGCGGTATGTTGAGTGCAAATGGCATATGAGTCTTATCAACGATGGTGCTGCGCACAGCAACCAAGCGATAATACACACGCTCAACGCCCGGATCATCATATGGGCGTCGAGTCACCACACGTTTAATTGGCTGCCCAGGCGGAGTGGATGAACGAACAATCGTAAAGAAGCGACGTTCCGTTTCTACTTCTGAGAAATAGAGATGGGCAAGATAGAGGTGCTCGTATATGTAGCGAGCGGTAAGTTGGTTCTTCAACGCGTCGTTGTTGAGTAGTATTTCGTATTCATCCACCAGCCCTTGCTCTTCTTCTGTCAGTGGCAAAGGAGCATTCATTTTCGCGCCGCTGCCAAGCCAAGAGATAAGGGTTTGATATTCGCTGTTAGTAATGGCGGGCATTCCAAATGGCATGCCCCATAATGGATAGTCAGCTTCATAAGCGTCGTATTCTTCAATAGTCGGGCAGACTTGCTCACGAGCAATAGAAAAATCGAAGCCCTCTAATTGATCCGTTTCAGGTAGTGGATGACGCGCTTTTTGCGTGAGCATTCTTGCTACTAAACCTGCGTCTAAGTTACCAGCGAGTGATTGTTGGCGTTCGTTTAACACTGGAAAAAAACCAAGCTCACGCCACTCTGCGGTAGTTTGTGCATCCTCAAACAGTCTCGTTGGTTGGGATGCTGTCAAACGGGTTCCTTGATAGACAAGTTCTTTACTGGCTCCTCTGTCGATTCCGTCGACGGATGATAGTTTTAACTGGCATGGAGCATCGTAACAGGCATGACAAACGACACAGCGATTATCGATGATTGGTTTTACCTGAGTTAGGAATACATCCGCCTCTGGAGAAGAAGAGGGGACCGTTCTCTCTCTCACTTCGGGCTGACCAAATAGCTGGTCATAATTGAGGCCTGCGTAGGTCGCACATCCAGAAAAGATGAGGATTAGCAGTGTTAAAGAAAATCGTCTTGTTGTCATAGTGTGCTCTCAATGCGTCGCGTAGTGCGAGTCCGTTCCTTCGTGCATAGTGCTAATTTTCATGGATAAATCAATAATTTTCCAATATTTAACAAAGAAAGATGCTCATTGGAGTAGAAAGAAGACCAAAAAAAAGCCTGACATAAATGTCAGGCTTTCAATGCGATGGTATTTATATAAACCAGAAGAATTATGCTGCTTTAAGTTCCGCTGCTTTCTCTTCTGTAATCGGCTTAGTGACAAGTGAAAGTACGATACATACGCCCATCATCACCGCTGAAATTGTGTAAGCTAGGTTGTAACCGCCACCGTGAGTCATCGAGTAACCAACGATCGCTGCACCGATAGCGCCACCAATACCCCAAGAGGTATAAAGAACGCCGTAGTTCGTACCGTAGTTCTTAAGGCCGTAGTACTCGGCTGTCAGTGATGGGAATACCGCTAGTAGCGTGCCGTAACCAACCGCTGCAACTGCGGTACCGATGATCAGCATGAACTCAGACGTAAACGTTGAGAACAATACCATGTTCACACCTTGAAGGATGAACGCGAGCATCAGCGTACGTACGCCACCAATCTTATCAGATAGGATACCAGCAGCAATACGACCACCAGAGTTGAAGATAGCCAGTAGTGATGCCAAGTACACTGCGTTTGGCAGGTTAGCTTGTACACTTGCAATGTTCGTGATGTTGCCGATGATCATAAGACCTGCTGCAGCAGCAAACGCGTACATTACCCATAGTGAGTAGAACTGAGGGGTTTTCAGCATTGCCTTCCAGCTAATGTCAGTAGCCTTCTTAACTTGAACCGGAGCTTGACCCGCTTTTACTTTTGGCGCTTCTGGTTGATAGCCAGCTGGTGGGTTATTGATAGTCGCTGCTAGAGGGACTGCAATAATAAGGACACCAACACCAAGAACCATGAATGCAGAGCTAATACCCATAGAACCAATCAGAGAAGAGGTTAGGGGAGCAAGATAGACAGCTGCTAGACCAAAGCCTGCTGCAATTAGACCGTTTACCATGCCTTTCTTAGAAGGGTGGAACCATTTCATTGCTGAAGGTGACAGACATGCATAGCCAAACCCGATACCTGCACCTGTGATCATACCGAACGTGATGTTAAGCATCATTACTGACTCAGCAAAGCTTGATGCAATCATACCTAGACCCGTTAGCGTCGCACCCAAGATAAGGATGTTACGTGGACCCATGCGATCTTGAAGTACGCCCGCTACTAGAAGACAGATAGAAAAAGTGATGGTCGCGATCGCGTAAGGTGAAGACGCGTCAGCTGCGCTCCAACCCCATTCACTCACTAGGGCTTTATTAAATACACTCCAAGCATACAGGATGCCAAGACAAAGGTTGATACAGAATCCTGCAATCAGAATTCGCATTGCTTTATCAATCTTGCTCATTTTTGTTCTCTGATATGTCGAACAACGTTCGGGGGGTTAAACACTCAAATTTAGTTTGCGTTTATCAACAGATAGCGCAATCGAGCGCGGATTATAACCAATATTCCTACAATTGGAATCGATTTTTCCGAATAAATTCAATTAACTTATTTATGTAATGGATATGTAAAATTGAGTTTAATTTATAGTGTCTTTTATTACGCAAAGTCGCTGGATCACAAATTTAGCAAGAGCTGAAAAAAGTTATGTTGTAAATACATTGTTACAATATGAAGTTAACACAAAGTAACATACTGTAAGTGCAGTGGATTTGGATTTTCTAATGTTGTCTATATGTAACAGAAAATTAATGAGTAAATATTGCCCTTGTGGTGGTTAAAAAATGAGCTTGAAATCAATTTAATTAGGGATAACAATACACGTAAAATGAGATTTCAAAATTGAAAATGGACATTTCAATCGCGATTGTATTTGTTTATTGAGGTGACTTATGTTCATGACAAAAATCCTAATGCTACTTGGTGTGTCTCTAGGCGCTGGTTACGCTGCCGCTGACCATATCCACTCTTATCTACTTGGTTTATCAATTGCTTCGCTAGCGGTAGGCGCGTGTTACATGATTGCGTTTGCAAGCATGCGTTTCCCACAATTCGCTATGGGACTGCTTCTATTAGGCACGATCGCTAAGCTAACAGTGACCGTAGTCGGGGTAGGGTTGAGCATCTCAAATGATTTAATTACTTCGCCAATCGTGTTTGCACTGTCTTACTTGTTCTACCTCATCGCGGTGAGCTATTTGTGGTTTAGTTACAAAGACAGCATTACTCCAGCACCTAAAGGACTTAAAACTCAAACTGCTTAATGTCTATTTATTGTTTCCAAGGTATGTTACCTAGCTAACTCACCTCATATAGAAAAACGCCTCATCATATAAATGATGAGGCGTTTTTTTGTGCCAGTCGTTAATTACCTTTGTATTAGAAGAGGTATTCTAGCGTTACCGACCAGTTGCGACCTGGTTGAGTATATAGGTCATAGTTTTTTGGACTCATTAAGCCCGGCACAACCGTTTTGTAGCGAAGGTCGTCATGCAACCAGTATTTGGCATCGAACGCATTGAATAGGCTGGCACGAAGCGTTAGATCCTGCATCGGTCTGTAGTAAGCCGTTAAATCAACAACCGCATAACCTGGGGCGTCAACATTCTTCTCACTGTCAGGTTGATCATTGTCTTGCCAGTCGGTCTTTCTACTTGCCATTGTTACCGAACTCAATAAGCCCCAATTATTTTGAAGATTGTCGTAACCTAAAGCGAAAACTGAACGAAGCGGAGTGATTGTATCAAGCTGTTCACCTGTCGATTTGTCTTCACCATCGGTGTAGGTCAACGAGAATCGCGTATACATGCCTTGCGGAGCACCTAGCAGCTCATCTAACGCAACATCACTGGAGAACTCAACGCCTCGAATATCAACGTTATCTAAGTTCACCATAGTGTAAACATCTTTACCGCTGTCAGGATCAGTGCCTAGATCTTTACTAGAGATGAAATCGGTATATTGGTTGTAGAAACCGACCAACTCATATTTAGCGACATTCGATTGGCTTCTAAAGCCAAGTTCATAAGATAAGCTGCGCTCTGACTTTAGCTCAGGGTTTGCTTTGATGATCGCACCTTGGTTATAGGTATAGTAAAGGTCGTGAACCGTCGGCGCTTTGAAGCCCTGGCTAATTTGACCAAATACGCTGTACTGCTGGGATAGATGATATACCGCGCCAAGTTTGGCTGAGAAGTCGTCGTCTTTATACGGACTTATTTCGTTGGTGTACCCTTCGCTCTCTTTCGGATCAGTCTTAAAGCTGTCGTAACGAAGACCCGCATTCAATACAAGGCGCTCGTTCAAAAGGAAAATCTGATCTTCGACGAATAACCCAAAGTTCTCGGTTGTTGCATCTGGTACACCCGTTGAACCTACCGTATCGCCACTAGACTTAAAGTCATCGTTGTTTAACTGAAACTTATTGTTTTTGTAGTTCAAACCATAAGTAAGTAGGTGATAGTGGCTATCAAAATCGAGTTGCTTATTTAGCTGAGTATCGAATTGCCAAGTACTGTCTTGCGCATCTCTCTGCCTTAGACGGTCACCGTAAATATTAGTGTTGTCATAGTTCTTGTTCAGGCTGCTACTGTCTTGAAAATTGACCGACCATTTTAAATCATCCGCAATTGCCGCATTGACTTGCCACTCATGCTCAAAGCCAAGGCGTAAACGTTTGTTTCTATCTTCGGTATTACGGCTGTTATAGGTGAAATCAAAACCAGGGCCCATTGGGATAGAAATCCCGTAGTAAGAAAGTTCGTCTTCTTTGTGCGTAAAATCATAATACTCACCTGTCAGACCAATGCGATGCTTATCATTTAATTGGTAGAACACTTTAGCGAGTACATTACCAAGTTGCTTGCTAGCGGGGTTAGCTGCACCACGTTGATCACCAACAACATCTGCGCCACTGCCGTGTGTTTTAGTTTCAGAACCATCTGCATAAGTCAGCATCAGCAGCGTTTCGAGTTTGTCTTGACGCATTGCCCAAGTAGCAGTGGTTTTGAAGTTCTCATCTGCTGAGCTGTAACCCGTCTTAATACCGAATCGGTGTTCATCTCCATCGGTAACCAAAACATCGTCCGGGTTTTTAGTGCGCATGACGACAGCACCACCAACGGCATCAGAGCCAAATACCGAAGAGGAGGCACCTTTGTTCACCTCGATAGTGGCTAAGGTGTCGACTTCAATGGCATTTGGATACTTTCTTTGTTCGCCAGCACCTGGATTGTAGGCGACAGGTTGTTGTACACCATCCACCATAATCTTGACTCTCGAACCATTCATACCACGAATGTTGAAGCCAGATAGTCCGAAACGACCACTACCTTCAGCTTCTACACCGGGTAGGTATTTCACGGCTTGCTTGACGTCATTCGCCATTGCCTGCTCGAACTCGTCGCTAGACACTTTACTGATAGAAGTCGATACATCTGAGTAGGCCTGTGGTGTTTTAGAAGCCGAAACAACAACTACTTCGTCAAACTTTTTTTGCTCGTTCTCTGCGAAAACTTGGGGGGCAATTGCCATTAAAACTGAAGTCGCAATGAGCTGCTTCTTGAAAGGAAACTGATACATCATTTTAGTCCATAATTTTGATTGTGTGTGAGCCTTCAAAGGGCAGTTGCCGAAGATAATACAGATCATAATGAGAATTACTATTATTTTCATTAATAAATGTGATTGAGTGGTTATAAAATACTCACGTTGTGTTCTTGCATTGTTTTTGCTATCACTGTCAGTAAGTTAAGAGTTTTCACTGAAAAGGACAGCTAATGTCGGTATCGATTACACTAGAAGCACTGACTATTCTTGATGCAATAGAGCGCAGAGGCTCGTTCGCTGCTGCAGCCGGCGAGTTTGATCGCGCTACGTCTTCTCTGAGTTATCAAATGCAAAAGCTTGAGCAAGACTTGGACATCATGATTTTTGATCGCTCAGGGCACAAAGCGACCCTTACAGAGGCGGGCAAACTCATCTTGGAAAGAGGGCGAGTGATACTGCAAGCCACTGAGAGCATGATCAATGAGGCTAGGTTGATTGCTAATGGATGGGAGCTAGACCTAACCATTGCTTACGACAGCATTATTCCGGTGAACAACTTCTTTGATCTGGTCGACAAGCTAGGAATGGTCAGTAAAACTCGTATCAAGCTTGAAGAGGAAGTGCTGGCAGGATGCTGGGAGTCACTCAATGAAGGTCGCTGTGATTTACTTGTCTGTCCACAGCCTGAAGTCTTGCCACAAGGTGTTAAAGCGGAAAAGCTTGGCGAAATGTCGATGACTTGGGTAGCGGCTTCCGATCATTATGTCCATAAGCGAAAAGGGGACTTCGACAGTGACGCTCGAAGTAAATACCGTGTTATTGCGATAGCCGACACTGCAAGGGAGCAACCAGCGCTGAGCGTTAACATCTTAGAGAAGCAACCTAGATTGACCGTTTCCAACCTAGATGCGAAGGTTGAAGCTTTAATTTCTGGCTTGGGCATCGGAACTCTCCCAACACAAGTCGCTGAAAAATTGATCCAGCAAGGCTCACTCAAACAAATAGCAAACACAGAAGTAGCAAAGATTGATGTTGTTTTGGCATGGAAACGCAACAACATCGGTGAAGCTAAGTCATGGTGTATACGACACCTGACAAAAGAGTGGAATCTAAAATAGGGGCGTTTTCGCCCCTATTGTCACTTCAAAACTGAACTCACTAACTTAGCTTTACAGCTTGAGTACCATATCTGCAACGCCATCTTCGAACTGTACGTCTAGTTCAAACCCTAGTTTCTGAGCTAGGGTTAACATGCCTCTGTTTGTCGGCATTGTCATACCAGAGATTTGCCTGGTCTGTTTATTCTTACAGTATTCGATGATTTTGTTCATGAGTATACGACCTAGACCGTTTCCCTTAAGATCGGAGCGAATTAGGATTGCAAACTCCGCGTCACTGTTATCGGGTGTAACGAGTACTCTTGATACACCAATGATATGCGGGGTTTTGTGGCTCAGGTCGACGGCGACGAACGCCATTTCTCGGTCATAGTCAATTTGGGTTAGATTGGCGAGCGCTTCATGATTGAACTCTCCAACATCTGAGAAGAAACGCTTATACAAATCCTCTTTCGTCACGTTATTAATAAAGTCGGCGTGGTACGGCTCATCTTCAGGTCTAATAGGGCGAAGTAATACTCTAGTCTCATCACGAAGCGTTAAAACCTGTTCCATCTCAGTTGGATACGGGCGGATCGCGAGTCTAGCTTGTGGGTCACCTTCAAAGCGTTTTATGACTACCGACGCATCTAAGATAGTAATGTCGTCGCCATTGAGTAGAAGTGGATGTATATCGAGCTCATGAATCTCCGGACAGGCAACAACGACTTGCGATATCTTCACTAAAAATCCAGCAAGATTCGCAAGGTTTATTGTGTTAGTCGACTGTTGAAATTTCAGTACACCTTTATTGATGGCGTT